>NZ_CP118234.1:0-3239103 GCF_049262625.1 Akkermansia sp. JRP_AM1 | reverse complement strand
AACGGCCCTGCTGCGTCACGGAACATTGCATGCTGTGCGGCGCTTCTGCCGGCATGGTGCAGTAGCGCAGTTGATATCATATAGTGGAATAAATGATGTTAAAATGGATTATTGATTCCATCCGGAATGATTCGCAAGGCGGATTAAAAATCCGCTAGGGAACGGAAAAGCCGCCAATATACCAGAATGAACCTGCTTGCATGTTTATACTGATAAGGATACCACCACGAACATACCTGATTGCGGACCAGATATAGCATGAAAACGGTCTTCCAGGAGAGTTGCAACGCCTACGGAATCAACGTTTAAGCTTGTAGGAGGATTTTTAATCCGTTAATGATGATAAAAAGCCTCCTGTCAGGTTCAGGAGGTATTTTCACGTTCATTTTCATTAAAAATTATGAAGCTGCACCTTCCCTTGGGTCTCCTGTCCTCTCTGATTGCCTGCATGGCCGCCGTTTCCTCACCGCATGCCTTGGCGGAAACCTATACATGGCTTGGCGGAACGGATGGCTGGATCCATACAAATGCCAACTGGAATCCGGCGCCGACCAATTATGCAAACGTGTGGGCCGGAACCAGTGCCAATATTATGCAATTCAGCGGACCATATGGAGATAATGTTCAAAAGGCCGTCAAGGCCCAGTTCAATAGCTTGTCGCTGGGTGGCATTAATGTGGCGGCAGGTGCTTCAGGATTCAGTGTATCCTCCAGCGACGGCGGTTCCCGCGTCGTCAATTTCCGTGCTCCGGGAGAAGGGCAGGCGACGGTTTTCAACATCGGGGAGGATTTTTCGTTAGGATCAACGGGTACGGCCTGGGAGGGCGTTTCATTTTATGCGAATACCTTGTTCCAGATCGCTGCAGGCAAGACCATGAACGTTTATGGAGCGCTTGCGGTTGGGGAAGGGATTACTGATCCCCCCACAATTACTGTGGGAGGTGTGGGGTATTCTGGTACGCTGATTTTGAATTCGGCCGCACAGACGACGAATGTAACTGATCAATCCGTCAACAGGAACCGTCAGGCCATGACAGCGAACTGGATGGTTACGGGAGGGGCAACATTGCAGTTGAATAATGCTACTGCTCTGGGTTCGGGAATGGTGAACCTGAATGGAGGCAATTTGAAAGCGCAGCATGATGCTACCTACAATAATACGCTGACCGTGAGTGGTTCATCTGGCCTGACGGTAAACGCCGCCACGCAGTTTTCCAATGTGACTCTTGCCGCCGCGGGTTCCCTGAACATGAATGGTGGAACTCTTGGTATTGCCGCTGCTGGCAGTCTGACGCTGGGCGCGTCCGGCACGATTACGGGAAACCTGACGCTGGGAAACTCGTCCCTCCTGAATTTCTCCGCTCTTCCGGCTTCCGGCGCGTCTCTGCTTAATGTGACCGGAACGCTGACCGTGAACAGCGAACTGCTTCTGGGGCAGGGAACGATAGACGGCGTGGCCTGGACGGAGGGTTCCTATGACCTGATCAGCGCGGGCACCGTCACCGGAGTTCCTGCCAGTTCCTTTGTCCTGGGCGACAATCTTCTGGGTTCCTGGAGCACGGGGAACGGCAAGCTTACCCTGGTGGTGGCGCAGGTGGCTTTGCTTGAATGGAAGGGGGGCGACGGAATCTGGTCCGTCACTGCTCCCGCCGCTTCCCCGTGGAAGGACGACGGCGTTTACAATGATAATTTCGGAGTCGTCATGGGAGACATTGGCGGCAGCGCCCCGCAGACGGTGACCATTGATGGCGCCGTCTCTCCCACGATTATCATGGTGCAGGCGGATACGACGGATTATGTATGGGATGCCGCGGCAGGGGGCGGCTCTCTGGAAGGCAACGGTAATCTGGAAAAGACCGGCAACGCCAAGCTGACCATCAATACGGCCAATACCAACTATACCGGAAAGGTGATCCTGGGCGGCGGCACGCTTGAAATGGGAGATGACGCCGCCCTCGGCGCCGGCAGTCTGTCGTTTGACGGCGGTATCCTCCAGTATGGCGCTGGCGTGACGGCGGATATTTCCGGACAGATTTCCTCCACGAGCAAGAACTCCATTAAAGTGGATACCAACGGGAACGCCGTAACGTGGGCTTCCGTGGATAATTACAAGGCGATGGCCATGGAAAAATCCGGAGACGGCACCTTGAATCTTGGCGCCGCCGTGTATGCGGGCGCTCTGACGGTGGACGGAGGTTCCGTGTCCATTGCCTCCGGAAGTGTTCAAACGAGGTTTTCCGCGGGAGTCACGGTGAATGCGGGAGGAACCCTCGCCATTTCCAGCGCCATCGATGGAATGCCTTCCGGAAACAGCGCCAACATCGTCATCAACGGCATGAGCGGAGCGGGCCGGATTGAGCTGGACAACCAGGCGGCCAAATCCCGTTTTTACATTTCAGGAGACAATTCATCCTTTACCGGGGAACTGGTTGCATCCGGGTTGAATAATAATCCGGGCAGTACAAATGATGCCCGCGACCTCCAGTTTGCCACCGCCGCCAGCATGGGGAGGGGGACGTTAACCCTGAATGGACGCGGTTTCTGGATGGATGCCGTCAACACGGCGGATACCGCCGTCATGGCAACGATCAATGTGCTGGAGAAAGGAACCTACCTAAACGGAGGGAGCGGCAAGTCCTATTACTTTGGCGGGGCATTCACCGGTTCAGGTACGGTGACCACCGCACTGGGGGATGCCTTCGCCTACTTGACGGGAGACATGACCGGGTTCCACGGGGCGTTCACCCGCACTGGCAATGCCCTGTTTACCTGGGCATTCGGCAACAATACGGCGGCGACCCTGAATGATGGCAAGCTTTTCGGGGATGGTGTGGTGTTAAAGGCTGACGGCGGAACAAGCTTGTTCAAATTCTCCTACACCAATGACCTCGTTCTGATGAACGCCACCGTAGGAGCGGAAGGCGCCCTGAACGCCAGGGTGGAACAGGCCGGAACCGGAACGCTGGTGCTGACGCAGGACAATACCGCTACGGGGACGCTCACCATTACCAGCGGCACGGTTCAGCTGGGCAATGGAGAGGGCACAGGCTCCTGGGTCGGGCAGATTACCGGGGCAGGAGCTCTGATTGTGAACAGGGCCGGCGGGTCCCCGGTCCTGGAACTGAACGCCGCTAACAATTACCAGGGAGGAACCACCCTGAACGGCGGCACGGTGAAGGCGCTGGGCGCCGGTTCCCTGGGGACCGGGAATGTTTCCGTTAACGGCGGTTCCGTTCTGGACATGAACAACCAGGCGATTGCCAACAACATCACCATTACCAAGGGAGGGCTGCAACATGCAGGAGCCTACGCCACTGCCGGCGGCGTAACCGTGAATGCGGAGGCCAATTCCGGGGATATTGACCTGGGCGGCCTGTCCGGGGACAAGGTGGGCGGCATCAATACCGCCACGGCGGGAACGGCCATTACCGGCCTGACGGGAAATCTGACGCTGACGGGGAATAATTCCCTGCATGTGGGTGCGAACAATACCACGTATGCCGCTGCCGGGGACCAGAAGAGCCTGCTCCAGTTCAATGACACGGCCACGGGCACCGTTTCCTTCGGCGGGGACGCTTCCGACCTCACGCTGCACATGGACATTGATACGGATATCCTGATCGCCATGCGCGAACTGGAATCCGTAGGCATTCTGCTGACCGACGGAACGATCACCGGCCTGCCTTCCAGCGACCTGGTGGCGTGGCTCAACCAGCACCTTACGTTCAATGCCACGCTGGAAAGCCTGGGATTCGGCATCAAGGGGGTGGAAGGCGGCAGCATCATCATTTCCGGCAGAACGGACCAGATTTACATTTCGTCCGTGGACGGTTCCACGGTGACGGAAATTCCGGCCCTTAATTCCTATGCGCAGGTGATTGTGGACACAAACCTCACCCTGAATTTTGACGTGCCTGCGGCCAATACGGACAAGACCATCATCCGGCATCTTTCCTCCGGCACCGGCAGCACGGGCAACCTGGTGGTGAATGCCGCCGGGGACGGTTCGCTGGATATCGAACTTGCGAACGATCTGGACGACTCCGTGTTCAACGGCAATCTTACCGTGAACGGTGACGGCGCGGACCTGATCAAGACGGGAGAAAAGACCCTGGTGCTGAATGGCAATGTCAATACCTCCAATGCGGTGGTTGCCAGGGAAGGCACGCTGGCCCTGAACGGGAGCGCCAATAATATCGGCACGCTGACTTTGTCCTCCGCCTCTGCGGATGAACCCGTCCGCGTCGTGATCGGAGGGACCACGACGGCCACCCTGGCAGATGACGCGGAGGGCGGCTCCCTGCAAATCTCTGCGGGCGGAACGCTCAAGACTGCCGGGGATTCCACCCTGGACCAGGCGACCACCATTTCCGGAGCAGGCCGCCTGAACGTTCAGGAAGGTTCTTCCCTCACCCTGGCAGGGGAAGCCGGCCTGTTCGGAACCTCCGTGACGCTGAACGGAACGCTGAGCCTGTCCGGGACCGGGGAGAAGTCCATTCTGGCCCTCTCCGGCGCTGGAACGCTGGCCCTGAATGGCAATGCACTGTCCGTCACCTCCGCATCCGCCGTGAACGGCTCTTTCTCCGGCACACTGGACGGGGAAGGGAGCATTGACGTCTCCGGCAAGGTAACCCAGGTGATGCAGACCGGAAGCTCCACGTATGACCTGGGCGTGCACGGAGGGGGCACCCTGGTGCTGAAAGGCACGTCCGCCGCTCCCGCGCTTGACTACCGCAACGTTACGGTAGGCGCTTCCGGCACCCTGCGCATTGAGGCCATCGGGAATGGAGCAGGGGACCCCAATACCACCTTGAACGTCGGCAGCGTTGACTTCCAGAGCGGTTCCATGACGGAATTCGTGTATAACCTGAGCGCGGCCGATCCTTTCGGCTCCGCCATGCTGACGGCGGATTCCATTACTATCGGGAACGGCGCCGGCTTTACGCTTGCCAACATGACCGGCAACACGGGCCTGGGAACGTATGACAACCTGGACGGAGTGGTGCTGATGACCGCGGACGCGATTGACGGCATGGCGGAAGGGGAATCCATGTCCGTGGGTACTTCCGGACTCTTTGCCGTGTATTACAAGGATGCGACCATGGTCCGGGAAGGAAACAATATTGTGCTGAACGCCACGGTACAGCAGGATAATATTTTTAAGCCTGCGGTGAATTCCCATAATTCCGGAGCAGGTTCCGAACTTCTGTGGGGAGCCAGGAACAACCTGGACGCCACTTCCCGGCTCGGGCAGGTCATGAATGCCATCAGCACCATGGTTACGGGGAGCAATCCTGATTTGGCGGGAGCATCCAGGGCATTGGCCGCCGTAGCGGGCAGCACGGTCAACGCGCTGGGCACGGCCCAGAAGGACGCCCTGCGCGACCAGATGGGCTGGATCAGGAACCGCACCACCCTCATGGGCGTCAACCCCGCCTACATCAACGAAGACCTCCCCTACTTCCACATGTGGATGGAAGGCACGGGCTCCTACGCCAAGCTGGATACCAGGGGGGATGAAAGCGGCTACCAGCTCACCACCTGGGGCGGCACCGTGGGCATGGACGTGGACCTCAGCGACCATTTTACCATGGGAGCGGCCTTCACGGCCAACTACGGCGACCTGACGGCCAGCGCGGCGGACAGCGCGGACGGCCACCTGGACAGCTACTACGCCAACCTCTTCGGCCGCTACCAGAGCAAGCGCTGGGCGCACACATTGATTCTGACGGGAGGCTGGAACGACGCGAAGCTCAACCGCACGGTCAACTACGGGGAAGGCAGCTACAGGACGCAGGGCAACACCAGCGGGTGGGGCTTTGGAGCGATGTATGAACTGACCTACGACGTGTACCTCAACGAAGACAAGAGCAGCATCCTGCAGCCCCTGGCCAACGCCTCGGTAGTGACGACGCGCATGGACGGCTACACGGAAACGGGAGCGGGGAACGCGGGCCTGAATGTAGGCAAGCAGGAATGGACGACGGGAACGGTTGCGCTGGGCGGCCGCTGGATGGGGCTCATTGGCAGCAACATCTTCGGTCGAGAAGCGCTGGCTGAGTTCCGGGTGAACGCGGCCCAGGACATGGGCGACCGCCGCGGAGAAACCAATGTGGCGCTGCTGGGCAACCCCGGCTTCATGCAGAGCGTGCGTGGGGCCAAGGTTGGAA
Organism: Akkermansia sp. JRP_AM1; assembly: GCF_049262625.1. Classification (NCBI taxonomy): domain Bacteria; kingdom Pseudomonadati; phylum Verrucomicrobiota; class Verrucomicrobiia; order Verrucomicrobiales; family Akkermansiaceae; genus Akkermansia; species Akkermansia sp. JRP_AM1. Next base: position 3,232,933 of record NZ_CP118234.1, on the reverse strand, counting down.
CGACGGCTCTGCAAATCGGAGCGGGGCTGAGCGTGCCGGTGGGAACGCAGGGAACGGTCTTCATCAACGGGAACGCGGACTTCCGGGACGGAGCCAACTCGGTGAACGGAAGTATCGGCTACCGGTATGACTTTTAAGGAGAGTTGAGGTTTGAGAGTTGAGAGTGGAGCGGAGACGCTCTGCTCTCCGGACTTCCAGGGCCGTTGCGGACAAGAGCCGGGGCGGCCCTGCTTGTGTAAGGAAATAGCGTCCTCCGGAGTAATAGGCCGTGTGGGCTGAAAGGACAGAGTAGAAAAAAAAATGGTGTCCATCCTGTCCATCAAGTCCATTTTGTCCACTACTCTCCCTGCGCCGCTCTCTGCCCTCCACACGGCACGCCCCTTCCGATTCTATAAAACGGCGCAGAATACTCCTGCGCGCCCTCGTCCGCTGTCTGATGTCAGAAAAATCCGGAAGGCGTGGAATAGGGCCTTTTTTATGCGATTGCGGCGGCTTTCCATTCCAGCACTGCTTCCGCCCGCAGTTCGTCTCCGTGCATGATGTGGTGGGAGGTGAGGGAGTCCTGGCGGAACAGCAGGGATTTCATGGATTCTCCCGCATGGGTTTCCTTCTTGAAATGCAGGTGGATTCCCGTCAATTCATGGTTCTCCAGCCAGGAATCCGGCAGGGATTCCAGCGCCCAGACCAGGTAGGCGGCATTGTTGATGTGGCGGTTGAAGTCCGTATCGCGGCGTTCCGCCATCCATTCCCGGATGGTCGGCAGAAGGCCCGAGGTATCCATGGCTGCCGGAGCCACCGTTTCTTCACACGGAGTATCCGGGAAGGCATCAATGTGCCTGTTCAACGGCACCGGGCGTCTGCGGCGTACGTCAATGACGGCCCACAGGCAGCTTGCCGTGACGATTTGGTTTCCCAGGGCGTCCCTTATTTCCAGATTGCGGCGCGCCAGCAGCGGCGTTTCCTGCGCGGTCCAGGTGCGGAGTTCCACCGTTTCCTTCCACCGGGGGAGGCGGCTGATGGCCGTGTTTAGGCGCACTTCCACCCAGGCCAGGCCGCGGGACATCACAAAGTCATAGCCGAAGCCGAGGGAGGAGGCGTGGGCCTCCGCTATTTCCTGAAACCAGTGCAGAACCGTTTCCGGTTTCATGAGGCCGTCCGCACCGCTTTCATAAGTGCGGACAGTGGCTTGAGTGGAATAGATTCCGTGGGCGTCGGCATGTTTCATAACAATTCATTTTAGCCGAACCGTTTTACCGCACCAGCCAAAAACGGGTAATGAGCCGCTCGGCATGCCGGAGTTCATGGACCGCATGGGAAGCTTCCCGGAATTTCCGGATTGCTTCCTTGGAGCGCCGCTTGCCTATGCGGCAACCGAAAGGAACGCGGCTGTAAGCCACGCCTTTTAATGAAATCAGTTCGCCAATAATGATTAAGTTGCCGCATAAGCATGCGGCGCCTCGGAAACGCTACAGAATGCTCCGGAAGTAGGCGATGGTTTTTTCAAGGCCTTTTTCCAGCGGAATATTGGGCTTCCAACCCAGTTTTTCTCCCGCCAGCCGGATGTCCGGCTTGCGCTGGGCCGGGTCGTCCAGGGGCAGGGGACGGAAGACCGTTTTGGAAGAAGAACCCGTCATTTCAATGACTTTTTCCGCCAGTTCCAGCATGGTGAATTCCACGGGATTTCCCAGGTTCACAGGGCCTGAAAAGCCTTCCGTGTTCATCATGCGGACCATGCCTTCCACCAGGTCGTCCACGTACTGGAAACTGCGGGTCTGCCTGCCCGTTCCGTAAATGGTGATGTCTTCCCCTTTCAGCGCCTGCACGATGAAGTTGGAGACCACGCGGCCGTCGTTCGGGTTCATGCGCGGTCCGTAGGTGTTGAAGATGCGGATGATGCGGATGTCCACCCCGTTCATGCGGCGGTAGTCCATGAACAGGGTTTCCGCGCATCTTTTGCCTTCATCGTAACAGGAGCGGACGCCCACGGGATTGACGTTGCCCCAGTAGGTTTCCGGCTGGGGATGGACCATGGGGTCGCCGTATACCTCGCTGGTGGAAGCCTGGAGGATTCTGGCCTTGCACCGTTTGGCGAGGCCCAGCATGTTCAGCGCGCCCAGCACGGAGGTTTTAACCGTGTGGATGGGGTCAAACTGGTAATGGGGAGGGGAGGCGGGGCAGGCCAGGTTGTAGATTTGGTCCACTTCCATCACGCAGGGAACGGTGACGTCATGGCGGATTATTTCAAATCCGGGATAGTCCGCCAGGTGAAGGAGGTTTTGCTTGCTGCCCGTGAAGAAGTTGTCCATGCAGATGACTTCATGGCCTTCTTTCAGAAGCCGTTCGCTGAGGTGGGAGCCGATGAAGCCGGCTCCTCCGGTGATCAAAATCCTTTTACTCATGATAGCATGTCCATGCGTTTTGCGCTCCGCCGCGCCGGAAGGGAAGGCGGATATTCCTGCGTGGAACGGGAATTTTTCGTCCCGCCGTGCGTTGCGGTTCAATGTCACATATCCGTCACGTGAAGGCAAGCGCATAGCATGCCGGACAGGATTTTCCCGGGCGGGATGTTTTGTGGAACAGCCGGGCAAGGGAAGGGGATGCGATGGAAGAGGAAAGATGGTTCCGTGCGGGCCGGGAAGCAGATGGAGACGTGCAGGCCCCTTGGCGGGGTCAGGATTTGGGAAGTGTCAGCAGGAAGCTGGCTCCCCCAAGGTGCCGAATTCCAGTTTCAGGTCCCCCCCAGGGAGCGTGCCGTATCCTTGGCCAGCGCCAGCCCCAGGCCTACGCCGGGCTTGCGGCTGTCGGAGGCGTCCTTCGTGCGCCGGAAGGGCTTGAACACCAGCTTGCGGTTTTTCGGGGAGATGCCCGGGCCGTTGTCCCGGAAGCGGATGACGATGTTGTGGCGGTCCGCCTGGACGGTGAGCTGGACTTTGGCGTTTTCCCCCTTGGCGTATTTAATGGCGTTGGAGGTCAGGTTGTCCATGATCTGCTCCACGGAGACGGCATCCGTATGAATGGGCAGGATGCGGATGGGCTGCGCCAGGGCAAAGGAGAAGCTGATGCCCGCCTCCCGGAGCCGGCGGTCTATTTTTTCCGCAATGGGTTCAAAGAGTTCCTGGCAGGTGAGCGTATCCCGCGTGCGGCGGATGGCGTTCCGCTGGAGCCGGGAGTAGGAGAGCACGTTTTCAATCAGGTGTTCCAGGCGGCGGCATTCCCGCTGCATGTTGGCGTAGTATTCCGGCTTTTTCTGCTCCGGCACCATGCCGTCCTCCAGCATTTCCGTATACAGGGAGAAGGAGGTGAGCGGCGTCCTGAGTTCATGGGTGACGGCGGAGACGAAGTCCCCGCGGCGCTGCTCCAGGCGGAAGGTGCCCAGCATGAGCCAGATGACGCCTGCCGCGCCCAGCAGTACCATGCTCCAGATGAGCGTGAGCGTCCAGGTCAGCATTTTCTTGTGGTCCTGGAGGGGGACGGCTCCGGTGTCTCCCGGCAGAAAGACCAGGGGGGCGTTGGCAAAGGGGAGCGTGCCCGTCTGCCGCGCTTCTGCGGGAGGCGGGGCGGAGGGATTGAAGGTAGCCAGGCGGCTGTGGGGAAGCAACAGCTTTACCTGGCCGGGCAGCCGCCGGTTCAGGTTGTCCATGTTCATCAGGGCCCCCTGCAAATAGACGCCGCGGCTGGTGTGCACCTGGCGCAGGATATAGAGGTTCCCCCGTCTTCCACTGGGACGAAGGAGGTGACGGTTTCCACCTGGGCCGGCGTGCCGGATGCCGTCGGCTCAGGTTCCGGGGCTTCATGCAGGATTTCATTCCGAATGTCCGTCCAGAGGTTGCCGCTGGACGGCACGGAGGTGAGGGCGGAGACCTTGCCGTTCAGCCGCTGGTAGAGGTCCTTCTGCTCATTCAGATGTTCGGCAAGCTGCGGGTCCAGCGCGGGTCCGGTTACATGGCCGGAGGGGGAAATCTGGATATAGGCCGTGACGTAGTCCGGCAGGTAGGAGGAGAGGTTGGAGCCGCGGGCGGCCTCTCCGGGTTCCGGGGAGCCCATGCGCTGGTCATAAGGGCGCTTGTAGGCGTAAAAGGGCTGGTATTCAAAGTAGCCGCGGGCCTGTTCAAAGGTGATGAAGGAGGTCAGGAGGCGGTCCATTTCCAGCTTGGCTTCATGAGCCAGGGCCTCCACCCTGATGCGCTGTTCGGAGCGGCCCGTTTCCTCCGCCTGCACCAGCAGAACGTGGGTGAGCCATCCGAGCGTGCCGATGACCAGCAGCAGGCTGATTGCCAGCAGAGTGATGCGTATGCGCCGGTTCACGGGTCAGGAGACGAAGGATGAGTTCCAGCGGTAGCCCTGGCTTCTGAGCGTTTCCAGCGGGGCGGCCGCGACGGTCCCCAGCTTGTCCCGGAGGCGCATGACGGTCATTTCCACGGAGCGCGTATCCGTCAGGCGCGGGTCCACGTCCCACACGCGCCGGAGCAGTTCGTCCCGCGTGATGACGCGGTTGGGGTGGGTGGCCATGTACGTGAGGAATTCGAATTCCCGTGCGGTCAGGGAGGTTTCCTTTCCGTCCTCAAAGGTGAGCAGGCGGTTGGCGCTGTCCAGGGATGCGCCGGGGATCCGGATTTCCCGGAGCTGGCGCGGCCGTTCCGGGGATCTGCGCAGCACGGCCTCGATGCGGGCGAGCAGCTCCCGGATGCTGAACGGCTTGACGATGTAGTCGTCCGCCCCCAGCTTGAGCCCCTGCACGCGGTCCTCCTCCTCCCCGCGCGCCGTGAGCATGATGACGGGCGTGCCGGGGCGCTCCGCAGACATGACCTGGAGCACCTGGAAGCCGTCAGCTCCCGGCATGGCTACGTCCAGCAGGGCCAGGTCAAAGTTGCGTTCCCGCACGGCGCGGATGGCGGCCAGGCCCTCTTCCAGCGCCAGCACCTCGTAGCCGGATGCGGTCAGCACGTCCGTCAGGGCGTGCCTGATGCTGTCGTCATCCTCCGCAATCAGAATGGTATAGGCTGAATCACTCATCGTTTGATTCTATAAAACCACAATGTTTCCCTGTTTGTATAGAGAAACCTGCGCCCTTTCAGTAACAATGCCATAACAGGGCGGTTCCCGGTTCGGAGGTTTTCTTTTCCGGAGCAGCCCAGGTCAGTTCTGCTGGAGCGCCTGGAACTGGGGCGGAAGGCTCCCGGAGGGAATTTCTATGGCCTCCATGGGGCCGGGGACGATGCCTTCAAAGAACGGCGTGCCCTTGTAGGAAAGGATGATCTTGGAATGGACCATGTTCCCCGTGGTCTGGCGCAGGAAGTCCGTATCCCGGAAGACCAGGAGCGTCTTCCCGTTTTCCGCGGCCACCGGGCGGCACTGGAAGTTGCCCAGCGGGGCGCCGTCCGCCGTCGTCATCTGTACGGGCAGTACGTAGGCTTCCGAGAAGGTGGGGGCATAGACGCCCCAGAGGGAGGTGAGCGCCATGACGACGACGATCACGATGCCGACAAATATTTTTGTGGAGGTAGACATGCGGAGAGCGGTATTCTGGACCGTACGTCCACCTCCTGTGCGGAGGCCGTGCGGCGTCAGCGTTGTTTAAGCCATTCGGCGGCCTGGGGGGCGTAATACGTGAGGATCATGTCCGCCCCGGCGCGCCGGATGGAGGTTAGAGTCTCCAGAACGGTTTCCCGTTCATCCAGCCAGCCGGAAGCCACGGCGGATTTGATCATCAGGTACTCCCCGCTGACGTGGTAGGCGGCTATCGGCAGCGTCACGTGCTTCCGCATGGCGGCCATCACGTCCAGATACAGCGTGGCGGGTTTCACCATCAGGATGTCCGCGCCTTCCGCTTCATCCAGCTGCGCTTCCCTCAGGGCTTCCCGGATGTTGCCGGGGTCCATCTGGTACGTTTTCTTGTCCCCCTCCTTCGGCGCGCTTTCCAGCGCGCCGCGGAACGGCCCGTACAGGGCGCTGGCGTACTTGGCGGTATAGGCCATGATGGAGACGTCGTCCAGGGCCTCGGAATCCAGGGTGGCGCGGATGGCGGCCACGCGGCCGTCCATCATGTCGCTGGGGGAGACGATGTCCGCCCCGGCGTCCGCGTGGCACAAAGCCTGGCGGCAGAGGACCTCCACGGAGTCGTCATTGAGGATTTCCATCGTGCCGTCGGAGCGGAATTCCACCAGGCCGTCGTGACCGTCTGAATTGTAGGGGTCCAGCGCCACGTCCGTCATGACGGTGATGCCGGGCACCTCGCTCTTGAGCGCGTAAATGGTGCGCGGAATGAGGCCGTCAGGGTTGCAGGCTTCACAGGCGTCCGGGGTTTTCTTTCCGTCCGGGATGGCCGGGAAAAGGTCCAGCGTGCGGATGCCCAGGTCCATCAGGCGCTTGGCTTCCTCCACCAGGCCCTTGACGCTCCAGCGCGTGCAGCCGGGCAGGGAGGAAATGGGCTGGTTCCCGGTTCCTTCATGGACGAAGACCGGGTAAATGAGGTGTTCCGGGGAGAGGGAGGTTTCCCGGATGAGACCCCGGATGTTGGCGGATTTTCTGTTGCGGCGCGGCCGTATCGGTAGATTCATCATGGTGTGATAATGGAAAAGGTTGTGTGATAGAGGGGCGGGCGTTCCCCGGGCGGTTTTCAGGGTTTTTTTTGTTCGTCCAGCGCCAGCGGGTTCTCCACATCAGCTCCGGTGACCATCCAGCCGCTGTCTGTTTTGGTAAGGTACAGGTTGTTGACGGAGAATCCGTTTCTGGAAGCGGGCCGCACGCCGATGGTGGCCTTGATGCCGGGGGCGCCGTCTCTGGTGACGGGAACGTAGGCAGCCTTGACGACGGGAGCGCCTTTTTCCTTCACCTCGGTCCGGGGGGCGGGAATCCTGCCCATGACCGTTTTCAACTGGGAGAGCGCGTCTTCAAATTCCTTCACGGAGGCGAATTTGGCCGGAGCCAGCATGCGTATCATGGCCAGGCTGTCCCGGTTCGCCAGGGCGCGCCCGGCGGCGGTCACGGCCTCTTCCGGCGTGGGAAAGGCCAGGGGGGGTAGGTCCGGTGGAAATCCGCCATGATGCGGGCGGTGGTGGATTCGTCCGCTTTCAGGTTCCATGAAGTGAAGGCGTCCGTCAGATACATTTTGAAAACGGGGAAGCCATCCGTGGGGTCCTTGATTTTCTCCAGCGCATAGCGGTAAATGAGAGCGGGCTTGTCCGTGTCCGGCATGCTCATGCGCGGGGGCAGGATGGTCATGGCCGCAATGCTGTGGATATCCTTGCCGCTTTTCTTCGCGTTGTTTTTATTGGCCTCCTCCTGCTGGTCCTCATCCCGTTTGTTCGGGTCTGTCTGGTCGTCCGGATGGGGGCGCAGGGGAACCAGGATGGTGTTCGGAAAGGTCATGAAGCTGAGGTTGGTGGGCTGGATGTAGCGGCTTTCCTCCCTCCTGTCCTGAAGGCGCATGGCCTTGACCACGGGGGTGAGCCGGGCGCTCTGGGTGATGGCGGATTCCATGTAGTACGGGGAAACGAGCAGGGCGGCAATGCGTGCCGGGTCATCCCCTTTCACGGTGCGGATGAGCAGGGTCTTGAGTTCGTCGTCCGTTTTCCCCTTTACGGCTTCCACACGGAACCGCTTGATGTGCTCCAGGGCGGCTTTGACGGCGGCCACGGAGTACTGGTGGGCGAGGCCGAAGATTTTCTTCTTGGCTTCCGCTGATATTTTTTTCGCTTCCTCCCGGATTTGGTCGTCAAAGGGAAGGAACGTATTGTCAAAGCTCCCTGGGGTCAGGGAGGCCTTCCACTGGCCGCCCTTTTTCACCAGGGCCACCGCAGTGGCTGCATAGACGTACGGGTTTGTCTTGTCCGGCAGCAGGATGTAGGCCATCGCCAGGTCTCCCTGGGTGATGATGGAGGCTTCATCCACAAAAGGGGGGCGTTCCGGGGCCGCTCCGGTTACATACGCCTGGACCGCCTCCATGCGGGAAAGGATGCTTTTCAGCTTGAGCTGGCCTACAAAGGGGGAGGTGGCGGGCAGGGATTTGTACGGTTCGTTTTTCCAGTCAGTTTTTTCCTGAAGGGCGCGGAGCAGCAGCTTGGCCGCATTGAACGGCGTGCTCTGGTCCGGAACAGGGTCCGGTTCCGGAGCCTTGTGTTCCGCGGCCTGGTCCATGCTGATCTGGAAGCGGACGGGGGAGCCGTCCGGCGGCTGGTCGCCCCGGGAGAGGCCGCAGGGCAGGCAGAGGCAGAGAAGGGAGAGGGGGAGGATTTTCATAACCGCTGGCCGCCACTATGGCATAAACGGCCGCAGGTGTAAATCACTCGTTGAGGGAGGAATAGCGGATGGAAGGTAAATGGTTGCATTCCGTTTTTTCCTGTTCTCCCCGCGATGGTGCAAAATGAGAAAATGCTTATGGGGAACGACGAAAAAGAAACTTGAAGAATTGTTTAACCAGATGGACGCTGTACAGGATGACACCGGAATCCGGAAGGATGGGAAGCCATCGGATGCCCATTTCTCGGGTAGGAGGAAGAAGCTAGAGAGCGGCGCAACCGAGGATTCCTCCTGCGAATGGTGTGAAGGAAAAGCTGTTCCTTCGTTCAGACTTGGTGAAATGAAGGGAGATGAAAACGTACCAGTCCTGCAGAATGATCCGTATGCCAAGCAGAAGAAGAGCGGCTCCCAAGGTATGGCAGATGACATTCAGCATGAATTTCTTGTTATACCGGATTTTCCAGTGCGGCAACCGTAAAGAAGAAAAAGGGGAGAGTGTTCGTTCTCTTCCGGAAAGTCTCCGCGGCGTTCATGCCTTGAATTTTTGGAGAGGAGGGTTTTTTGCATTTGCCAACAGTGCCTGGGGGAGGTTAACTAATGCGCGTATGTCCGAACACAAGGAAAGAAAGACTCTTGAAGAACGCCATCAGATGTCTGATCTGGAACGGCTGCGCCACTCCTGCGCGCACGTTCTGGCTACGGCCATTTGCCGCCTCTGGCCGGACGCCCAGCTGGCCGGCGGCCCTGCCGTGGATAACGGTTTTTATTACGACGTGGAGCTGGACCACCGCATCAGCACAGAGGATTTTGAGCGCATTGAGGAGGAGATGAAGAAGGTGGTGAAGGAAAACCAGCCTTTCCAGAAGGAAGTTATTTCCCGCGCGGAGGCCATGAAGATGGCGGAATCCGGGGAATTGGGCGCCCTTGGGCCGCGCAATACGCCTTCCCAGTTTAAAATTGACCTGCTGAACGACATTCCGGAAGACGAGGAGATTTCCCTGTTCCGCAACGGAGATTTTACGGACCTGTGCGCCGGCCCGCACGTGGGCCGTACGGGCAACTGCAAGGCGTTCAAAATCATGAGCGTGGCGAGCGCCTTCTACAAGGGAGACAAGAACCGTCCCATGCTCCAGCGCATTTACGGCACCTGCTTCCCGAACCGCACCCAGCTTGACGAGCACCTGGAACGGCTGGAGGAAGCGCGCCGCCGGGACCACCGCAAGCTGGGCCGTGAACTGGGTCTCTTCTGCATTGACGAGGCCGTGGGCCAGGGCCTGATTCTCTGGAAGCCCAAAGGAGCCCTCATCCGCCGCTCCCTTCAGGATTTCATTACGCAGGAGCTGGACAAGCTGGGCTATTCCCAGGTGTACACCCCCAACATCGGCAAGCTGGACCTGTACCGCACGTCCGGCCACTTCCCGTATTACCAGGAAAGCCAGTACGCGCCCATCCCGGAACGGGACGCCATGGAAAAGCTGAGCCAGGAAGGAGCTTCCTGCGCGGAACTGTTCAACGGGCTGGCTGACGGCACCATTGAGGGCTACATGCTCAAGCCGATGAACTGCCCGCACCACATCAAGATTTACGCGAATGACGCCCATTCCTACCGGGACCTTCCCGTGCGGCTGGCGGAATTCGGAACCGTGTACCGCTGGGAACAGAGCGGTGAGCTGGGCGGCATGACCCGCGTGCGCGGCTTTACGCAGGACGACGCCCACATTTTCTGCACGCCTGACCAGCTGGCCGGGGAAATCCGCCAGTGCCTGGGCATTGTGAAAACCATCTTCGGCACCCTGGGCATGACGGACTACCGCGTGCGCCTTTCCATGCGCGACCCGGAAAGCGACAAGTACGTGGGCTCTCCGGAAAACTGGGACAAGGCGGAACAGGCCCTGCGGGAAGCCGCGGAATGGCTGGGCGCGGACTATAGCGAGGAAGCCGGGGAAGCCGCCTTTTACGGCCCCAAGATCGACTTCATCGTGCGCGACGCCATCGGGCGCGAATGGCAGCTGGGCACCGTGCAGGTGGACTACAACCTGCCGGAACGGTTTGACCTACATTACACCGGAGCGGACAACAAGCCGCACCGCCCCGTGATGGTGCACCGCGCGCCCTTCGGCTCCATGGAGCGCTTCACGGGCCTGCTGATTGAGCACTTTGAAGGGAAATTCCCCACCTGGCTTTCACCGGAACAGGTGCGCGTGCTCCCCATCTCCGACAAGGTGATGGACGTGGCCGCCGCGCACCGCGCCGCCCTGGCCGCCAGGGGAGTGCGCGTGACGGTGGATGAAACGCCGGACAAGATCGGCGCGAAGATCCGCAACGCCCGCCTGGACCGCGTTCCCTACATGCTGGTGCTCGGCCAGCGTGAGGCGGAGGAAGGCACCGTTTCCGTCCGCCACCGGGACAAGGGAGACCTGGGGGCGATGCCCTTTGAACAGTTTGCGGACGTTGTGGTCAGGGAAATTGCGGAGCGTCATATTTCCCCCATGATTTGAGTTGCCAAGTTATTTTATTTAGTTTAGTAGTATCCGGACGTGCCAATCAAGCCAACGAAGAATAATGATGGTAATCGCCGCCGTGAGCGCGGTGATCAAACCCGTGTGAATGAACGCATCCGCGCCCCCCGCGTGCGCGTGGTGACCGCCAACGGCGACCAGCTCGGCGTCATGAATACGCGCGACGCGCTGGAAAAGGCCAAGGCCCTGGGCCTGGACCTGGTGGAAGTGGCGGGCAATGCCGATCCGCCCGTGTGCCGCGTGGTGGACTATGGACGGTACAAGTACCAGCAGTCCAAGCTCCAGAAAAACAACAAGAGCCGCACGATCAAGCTTAAGGAAGTCAAGCTCCGCATCGGGACGGACACGAACGACTACAACGTGAAGCTGGCCCGTGCGGAAAGCTTCCTGGACCACGGCCACAAGGTCCGTTTCCAGCTCCGCTTCCGCGGCCGTGAGAACGCCCACCAGGAACTTGGCTATGACATGTTCAACAAGGTCATTGCGGACTTGAAGACCATGGCGCAGGTGGACCAGGCTCCGCGCCTGGCCGGCAACACCATGCACATGGTGCTCTCCCCGCTGCCCGTCCAGCAGCGCGTGAAGAAATTCACCGCCCACCTGGATGAGGACTTTGATTCGGAAGATTCCGCCTTTGACGCGGAAGACGACGAGTGAAGCGCTTTTCCCTCTTTTTCAGGCTTTCCGCCCTGCAGGGCGGAAAGCCTTTTTTACGGACAAATGCCTTTTTCCATGGTTCTTTCCTACACTGACACCAAAGAATTTCCCCGGCGGCGCTGGAGGAATTGTTCCTTTCCGTCCAATGGGAATCCGGGCGGCATCCGGAACGCCTGGCGGAAGCATTGCTCCATTACGGGACCGTGTTTTCCGCCTGGGACGGCGGCAGGCTGGCGGGACTGATCGCCGCCATGGATGACGGAACCATGACGGCGTATGTCCATTACCTGCTGGTGCATCCGCTGTACCAGGGGTGCGGCGTCGGCTCCCGCCTGCTGGAGCTGTGCAAAAAGCGCTATGCCGGGTATTTGAACGTGGTGCTCACCTCCTACCGCGAAGGAGTGCCTTTTTACGAAAGGAACGGCTTTATCGCGGACCGGACGCAGGAGGCCATGCGCTTTATTCCCCCTTCTTCCGGGGAAACCGGGCTTTAACAGACGCAGGGAGGAAGAAGAGCCGCCCTTCCTATGGCATGCGCTTGCGGAACGGCTGCATGCGGCACATGGTGGCGGTGCGCCACAGCCATTCCAGGGGGCCGTACAGGAAGCGGCTCAGCCAGAGGCGGCAGGCCCAGGCTTGAAGCAGGAAGACGGCAACGGCGGCGCACAGGCAAGCCCACGGTCCCATGCCCTGCGCCAGTCCCAGCCCCCACCCGAAGAACAGGAACGTGAATACCAGCGTTTGGGAGACGTAGCACGTCAGCGTGCATTTTCCGGTGCTGCTGAGCAGCCTGGATGGCAGGGGAAGGCCGGGATGGGTGAACAGCAGGACGGCGGCGGAGACGAAGGCCGCGGTATAGGCTAGGTTTTCCCATTGGTGCAGAAGGTGTCCAGCGTCCGTTCCCAACGCGGAGTCCAGCCGGGAGGTGAGGAGTAGGCGCGCCGCCAGCAGAGCCAGAAACAGGGTTCCGGAGATTCCAAGCATCCGCAGAAACAGGCGGCGCTTGTTCGGAGCGTCCACAAAGACCTGCCATCTCCCCGCCAGCATGCCCAGGATGAAGAGGCCCAGCGTCTGCCAGATGCGGCCGCTGAGCAGGAAGAACTGCCATTTGCCCGCCTGGCCCTGCGTCAGGTTCCACAGGGCCGCTTCCCCCAGCTGCCGTGGGCGTACAGGAATTCACGCGAAGGGCCTGCCGCCGGGGAGGCCGGGTGGAACCAGCCGGAGGAATGCGGCCACAGGTCCGCCAGTCCGGCGCGGGACAGCGTGTCCATGAAGGCGACGGGCTGCATCAGGCACAGCAGGCAGAGGATGACGAGAAGAGGCGTACCGCGTTTGTACAGGGCCACCAGGGCAAAACCCAGCACGCCGAAGATGGTGAGGATGTCCCCGTCATAAAAAAGGGTGTGCGCCAGCCCAAGCAGGAACAGGAGCGCCAGCCGCCACATGAAGCGCTTCCGGAAGTCGACGCCTTTCTGTTCCTGCCTGTCCAGCTGGATGAAGAAGCTGAGGCCAAACAGGAAGGAGAAGAGAAGGAAGGATTTGCTGACGAAAAGGTGTTCGTAGGCCCAGTCCGCCGCGCTGTTGGCCGCGGCCTGCCATCCCTCCGCCGGGGGCATGGGGAGGTACAGGTTGAAGTGGTCGTGCGCGTGGACGGTGACGATGCCCAGCAGGGCCAGCGCCCGGAGGATGTCCAGGATGGTGATGCGCGCCGCCCGGGGGGCGCTCCGGCGGGAGTCCGGGCGGTCATGGCGTCAGGAAGGGCGGGAAAGGGAAGGAATCAGTTCCGCCGCGCGCCGCCTGGCCCACTGGTCCGCTTCCAGGATGGGGGCCAGCTCTCCGCGGGGATCTGCCGGGGTGTGGTCGTTCATGACGGCTTCCACCAGTTTCCAGATGCCGGGGAAGGTGAGTTTTCCCTGAATGAAGGCGTCCACCGCCACTTCATTGGCGGCGTTGTAGACGGCGGCCAGGGTGCTGCTGCTGGCGCCGGCCCTGCGCGCCAGGTCCAGGGCGGGGAAGGCGTCCGGACGGGGCGCCTCGAACACCAGCTGGCCTATCTCCGCAAAGTTGAGCTGCTTGAGAGAGTTGGGAACGCGGTCCGGCCACGTGACGGCGTACTGGATGGGGAAGCACATGTCCGAGCTGCTCATCTGGGCCAGCACCGTGCCGTCCCGGTATTCCACCATGGAATGCACGATGCTCTGCGGGTGAACGATGACGTCCACCTTTTCCATGGGAACGTCAAACAGCCAGCGGGCCTCAATCATTTCCAGCCCCTTGTTGAACAGGGTGGCGGAGTCTATGGTGATTTTCCGGCCCATGCTCCAGGTGGGGTGCTTGAGGGCCTGTTCCAGCGTGACGTGCTCCAGGTCTTCCTTCTTCCAGGTGCGGAAGGGGCCGCCGGACGCCGTCAGAATCAGGCGGGAAACGGCATCCGGTCCGCCGTGGCTGCCGTTCAGGCACTGGAAGATGGCGTTATGTTCGCTGTCCACCGGAAGCACCTGCACACCTGCTTGGCGCGCCTTTTCCATGACAATCTGGCCGGCCATGACCAGAATTTCCTTGCTGGCGATGGCGAGGTCCTTGCCTGCTTCAATGGCGGCCAGTGCGGGCTTGAGGCCGGCAGTCCCCACGATGGAGATCAGCACCATGTCCGCCTCCGGAAGCTGCGCCAGGCGGCACAGGCCTTCCTCGCCCGTTTCCACCTGGGCGCCGGGAAGGGCGCGCGCCAGCTTGTCCGCCCCGGACGGGTCAAAAATGCATACGTTGCGGACGTTGAATTCGCACGCCTGGCGGGCCAGGGCCTCCACGCTGGTTCCGGCGGCCAGCCCCACGATTTCCATTCTGTCCGGAATGTCCCGGGCGACTTTCAGGGCGCTGGTTCCGATGGAACCGGTGGAGCCCAGGATGACGACGCGTCGTTTCTGCATAACGGAGAAGCATGATGCAAAAAATACGGCTCCTTGACAAGCCGGGGAGATGAAAATCTTCCCCGCGCCGCAGGGACCGGCCCCTCCGTCAGTTCGGCCTCATTCCGGTGGGCCGGGAGGAAGGACGCCACGCATCCGTGCCGTAGGTGGCTTGTGCCGTGGGTTCGGGAAGCTGCCGGAACTGCATCCTCTGCCGGTCCCGTCTCCATTTCCGCAGGTTGCGGGAACGCCAGTTCCAAATGCGGCTTTCGGCATGGAGGGCTTCCCGGGTCATGGCGTAAACGTTGGCTCCGGCTTCCGTATCCCCTCCCAGCCGGCGGTAGACGGCCATGGCGAAGGGGATGTTGTCCCGGAGTTCAAAGCGCGGCAGGTCTCCATCGCTGAAATACCAGTCCGGCTGCCTGTCCATCGTCATCAGGTTCAGGTCGCCGCTCAGTTGGGACGGACTGCGGAGCCCGGTCAGGGCCAGGAAAACAAGGGCTGTGGCGCCGCAGAGTTTTCCATAACGCAGCCAGTTTCCATGACCGGCCATGTAGCGGAAGAGAAGGTACAGGAAGCAGGCTCCCATCAGCAAATAGATGCCGGCCGTGACGCGGTTGGGAGAGAAGCCGAAATCTTTTATCTGGAAATACAGCCTCATGCCCACGCTGGCGGCGAGCAGTCCGGTCTGCGCCGCCAGGATGAAGCCCAGGACGATTCCCGTTTTTGACGCCCGCACGGAGCCTTCCGGACGGAACAGGACCAGCAGCACCAGGGCGGAAAGAAAGGCCGCCAGCATGATGGAGTCCGCCCCGTCGTGCAGATAGGCGGTCTGGGAGATGCCGTCAGGAACGCTCCCCCGCCATAAGAACGCCACGTCCGTGCCGTTGTTGACCAGAAAGGCCAGGTTGATGAACAGCAGGGAAACGGCGGGGAGGTGCGGGAGCCAGGGGCTGCCCGGACGCACGGGGTGTTGTTCCGGGAAGGAAGAGCGGGAGCGCGGCATGGCTGCAATGCCGAATGCCAGGGCTCCCAGGCACCACAGGAGGATGTCCGCTACCGTTCCCATATCCGGAACCAGCCAGGAGCAATAGCTCCAGAACCATTTGTTCATGGCTGTTCTGACAGCGGCGACCACAGGGTTCCCGTCCGCAAAGATGGACAGGAAGACCAGGAACAGAATGACTCCGATGGCGACGCTGCCTGCAAGCGGAATTTTCCCCAGGACGTTTGCGGCCGCCTCTTTTGCCTGGGTCATCCGGAAAAATTTATAGCCCCACCAGGTGACGTACCGTTTGGCAGGGTCAAAGCTGTTGCCCTCTTTCCGCGGCAGGAACGTTATCACCACGGGAAGCCCCAGGCCGATGAGCAGATTGAACTGGGTAAAGGAAGTCAGGTTGGCGCCTGCCGCAGCAGCGTTCAGCACGGCCATGAAAACGAGGAACACCTGCTCCTTCCGGCTGAGGTCCGTTCTCAGTGCCAGAAAGGCCGCCGTGTACAGCAGAAGGCCCAGCGCAGTGCCGATGCCCAGGCCCTCCAATGTACCGAACATGAAATCCGCGGCAAAGCCGCTGGCAATCAGGACAAGCAGCGGGATGTGCCCATGCCTCCACCAGGAAGGGGAAAGCAGGGACTGCGGATCTCTGCGGACGGAGGTGGGGCAGGAAGGCGGAAGGGATGGACGCTCCGGAAAGGAAGAGGAAGGTTCTGTCATAGGAGAAAGGTCGGATAGTTGCGGAACAGCCGCCCGCACGCGGGGAGTGAGGCGCTGTCCGTTAATGTTTAGCCGTTATTGCAGGAGTGTCAAGCAGGGATGTCCGGAAAAGAGCGGGCCTGAATGGAGAGGGCGGGTCCGCCGCATGGAAAAGGATTGTATTTTCCGCAGGAGGGCGTATAGCATGGCACGAATGAAGCGCATCGCCGTGTATGCCGGTAGTTTTGACCCTCTGACCAATGGTCACTTATGGATGATCAAGCAGGGGGCGAGGATGTTTGATGAGCTGATTGTGGCCATAGGCGACAATCCGGACAAGCACTACACGTTTTCCCATGAGGAACGCATGACCATGCTGCGGGTGGCGCTTTCCGACATGCCGGACGTGCGCATTGCCGAGTTCCACAACCGCTTTCTGGTGGATTTTGCCAACGAACACGGGGCCACGTTCATGCTGCGCGGCATCCGTTCCACGCAGGATTATGAATATGAACGCGTGATGCGCCATATTAATGCGGACATGGCTCCCAAGGTCTGCACGGTGTTCCTGATGCCTCCGCGGGATACGGCGGAACTGTCCTCCAGCATGATCAAGGGGCTGATTGGCCCGGAAGGCTGGGAAAGCCAGGTAAGCCGCTATGTCCCCCACAATGTATTCGCCATGCTGAAGGAGAAGTACCGGGAAGTTTTCCCGCGTTCCTAGCGGCTTTTGGAGCCGTTATTCGTTGTCCGGAGAGGGAGCCGGAGGACTGGAACGCCTGCGTCTTCTACGGTCCTTCTGCCGGCGCATGCGCTGGATGACGCGGGCTCTCGCGGCGCATCGGCCCGTTTGCATTTGTTCCACCGCGTCGCACAGTTCCCTGCGCGCCAGAAAGCGGTTGAGCTCGCGGGACCTGTCCACGTGGCATTTGACGGCGATTCCCGTGGGGATGTGCTTGAGATAAACGCAGTTGTTGGTTTTATTCACCTTCTGGCCGCCGCGCCCGCTTCCGCGGACAAAGCTTTCCTCCAGATCCTGTTCACGGATGCCCAGGGCTTCCATCCGCTCCTGGAGAGCGGCCAGTTTTTCAGGCCTTACCATAACCGGAGCATTGCAGGGTGTTGACGCGCTGCCGGACCGCATGGACCAGCATTTCCCGGCTGGCGGCTGTCATGGAGCGCAGGCTGACCGCGACGGTTGAGCCGTCCGTCAGGCGGAGGTTCAGGCGTCCGCCTTTCCGGTCCGCAGAACGTATCTGCTGCCAGAAGCACCATTGCATGGCGCGGCGCGCCCGCAGGAAGGGCAGGATTTCCACGCCTACCGGGGTGACGATGACGGCCGCGTGCTTCAGGCAGCGGCTCCCCGCAATCAGGCAGAGGACGGCGGGAACAAGCGCCGCAGCCTGCATGGCCCACAGGGGGGCGGGCAGGTACGGGGTGATCGTATCGTAACCCGTGAGCTGGAGGAAGGCGGCGGTGGCGATCAGCAGGAATCCCGCCGCCAGCAGGACGGAGCCCGCGCGGTTGCGGGTGAAGCGCAGCTCCCTTTCCCGGGCGGGAATGTGCCGGATGTCCTCCACGCCCAGCCCGGCTTTGACCGGGCGGGGGGCGGAGGCGGAAGAATGGAGTTCAGGCTCCGGCATAAACGCCCGGGAGGATTTCCTTCGTTTCTTCGGAATCGTTTTCCATCAGCAGCGTGCCCTGGAGAACGGCTCCGTCCTGGAAGTGGAAGCGGCCGCGCAGGGTCAGCTTGTCCAGCCCGATCAGGGAAGGCAGGCCCAGGCTGTCCAGGGAGTCCACCAGCTTGTACAGCTTGGAGTCCAGGTCCACAACGGGAGTTTTTCCTTCCCGTTCCGGAGCCAGGGCCACCTTGCCGTCTTCATCCACGGCGATGGCGTCCGAACGCAGCAGGAGCAGGTCGGACGTGGTCTTGACGGGGAAGAACCGGGAACGCGGAACGTTGACGGCCCTTGCGCCGGGGAAGCACTCGATGCCCGCGCCCATGGCCGTTTCCAGCTGGTACACCGGGGCGGATTCCGGGTCGCGGGGGTTGAGCGTCTTGCTGTTCCGGATCATGGGCAGAGGGAGCACGCCGCCGTTGGCGTCCAGGATTTCCTTGAGGGCGTCCAGGCGTATCCAGAGCGTGTTGGTATTGAAATAGCGGTGCTTGGAGATGTTCTGGAATTCGGGAATGTCCGCATCCGGGCACTGGGCAACTTCCCGCAGGATCAAGTGGCCGTCCGCCTTCCTGACGGCCAGGTGGCCGCCTTTCTTGTCCGCCTCCGTGCGGCGGGTGACTTCCATGACGAAGGGGGCGCCGCTCTCCGCAAACCAGCGCAGGAAGTTCATGTCAAGCTGTGCGCCCAGATTGTCGGAGTTGGAGACGAAGGCGTATTTGACGCCGTCCGCCAGCAGGCGGTCCAGCCAGCCGGAGCCCAGCAGCGCCGGGTACAGGTCACCGTGGCCGGGCGGGCACCATTCCAGTTCCGGCTGTTCCGGGCAACTGGCCGGGGCGAGCCCGTCCGCCAGGATTTTGGGAACGCGGTTCTGCATCAGCTCCACCTGGGCGGGGTCCGCAAAGCCGTCAGACGCGTATTTCTCCAGGTAGGCCAGCGTATCCGCGCTGGTGGAGAAGGAGTTCATCAGCAGAAGGCGCACGGGCGTGCCGGAGATGGAGCGCAGGTGCTTCACCTGCCGGACGATCAAGTCCAGGAACGTATCTTCACCCTTTACCTTCAGCAGGCTTTTCGCCTTCTGGAGGCCCATGCTCGTGCCGAGGCCGCCGTTGAGCTTGATGCACACGCACTGGGAGATCAGGTCCTTGTCCGCCGCGGGGGTGGAGGCCGTGATGTCCTGCCAGTCCTCCACCTGGTCGGCGGGCTGGATGTCCATTTCCGGAATCATGCCGGAGTGGTTGGAGACGAGAGCTTCGTAACAGCGGGAGAAAGCTTTGACGGCTGCGGCCGGAACGCCGGCGGACTCCATCTTTTCTTCAAAAGGAGTGAACGTACTCATTGGCGGCTTTTGTACAAAATGCCCGTTGGAGGCTCAAGCATTATCAGCGTATCCGGCACGTCCGCGCGCCTTTCCCCCTGTGGGGGCCTTCGGCTTGTTTGGAAGCGATCACCCGGATGCGCCGGTAGTCCGCCACCCATTGGGTGCCGTCCCACAGCTCGTCCCGCAGGGCCTTTTCCATTTCCTCGAAAATCCGGACGCGCCGTTTTTCGTGGAGGCACTTCAGGTCCGCCCAGAAGAACTGGCGCGCCCAGTTGCGCAAGCCGTACGGCCCGTCCTTCAGCGGCGTGGGGCGGTCAAAGTCCATTACCACTTCCGGGCGCAGTCCTGCCTGTTCCAGCATGCTGCGGTATTCTTCCACGGTGGGGAAGTAAAAACGTGTCTTGTACGGGAGGTTCATCCGCTCCAGGCTGGGCCGGAAGGCCTCCCTGATGCGGAGGATGTTGCGGTGGGCCCCAAATTCGCAGATCAGTTTTCCCTGCGGTTTCAAGGCGCGGGAGACGGCTTTCAAAAGAGCCCCGTGGTCCGGTATCCAATGGAAGGCGGCATTGGAAAAAATGACGTCAAACCAGTTGTTCCAGGGCATGAGGCAGGCGTCCAGCACGCGGAAGTCCATGCCGGGATAAAGCTGCCGTGCCTTTCCAATCATTTCCGGGGAGGCGTCCAGCCCGACGACGGAGGTCGATTTTTCCAGCAGGGCGTGCGTCAGCGTACCGGTTCCGCAGCCCAGGTCCAGAATGGCCTGGCCGGGGTTTTCCGGCACGTTGGAGAGCAGGTCCCTGCCATATTCCGCGACAAAATCATGCTTGTTTTCGTACAAATCAGCGTTCCAGTCCATCACTGCCCCATCATAGGAGGAAAGGGATTCTTTACAAGAAAGACCCTGTCTTTTTTCAAGGGATTTTCCCGCTGCTGCCGCCAAGGTCCGTTTCTCCGTGCCGTTCCGGGATTCTGCTTGCGTTGGCGGGGTTGAAATGATTAAGATAAGCTTACTATGAAAGCAACAGCCCTGTTCATGGCGGCCTCAGCCCTGGCCGCGGTTTCCGCCGGCGCCTATGACGGATACGGTTATGACCCCCGTCCCGCAAGTTCCTACAATGATACGGTCAGCGGCGCGGCCCACATCGGTTATGATTCCCGGTATGCCTACAAGGACGTGGTGGCATCCTCCCTGCTGAACCGCAGCGGCGTGTTCAACATCGGCGGTGAGCTGAATCTCAACCTGGCCCGGGACTGGAAGCAGGAAATCGGCGCGGAATACATGGCCTTCTGCGACGGCCTGCTGAGCGACAAGGATGCCTTTGACGCCAACTGGAAGGCCGTCAAGGAGCTGTTCCCCAACCTGTCTTTCCGGGGGGGTACGAATTCAATTACGGCGGCCTGCCGGGCTATTTGAGCAAGTACATGGGGAAGGCCCCCCATTCCGTGGCTCAGTCCGTGACGGCAGGCCTGGCGTATGACGATCCGGGCCACGGCTATTTTGGCTCCCTGGACGTGCAGTACGGCTTTTACGGCATGATTGGCTGGCGTATCGACCTGAACGCGGGCAAGCGCTGGAGCGGCCTGATTCATGAGAAGGTGGACCTGGAATTGAGCGCCGGAACCGGCTATTCTTCCAGCTACTGGGGCTCCGGCGTGGCCGGATTTGACCAGGTGAACATCAAGCTGGCGGCTCCCGTGCGCGTAACGGGCGTGGATGCCAGCCGCGGGTTCCGCGTCATTCCCTTCATCCAGCTGGACTGGGCCGGAAACACCCGTTCCGAAATCCGCCGCTACACCGGCATGAGCACGATTGAGGACTTCCGCATCCGCGTGGGCGTGGAAGCCGTTTACCGCTTTTAAACGGAAGCCTCCGCGGCCCTTTCCTCCGGGCGGGGCCGCGGAGGCGTTCCTTTTTCTCCGGAGCCGCCCGGACGGCCTCTAACTCCCTTGAACAATCCCGCCATGTTGAAAATGATTCTGCTGCTGGCCCGGCGCACGTTTATACGGCTGCTGCTGGTGCTGCTTCCCCTGGGCCTCTTTGCGTTCCTGGCGCAGGCTATTCCCCTTTCCCCGCTGCAATCCCTGGTCGTCCTGATTCCGGTGATTGCCTTTGAAGTGTGGCTCGTGGTCAAGTACCTGCTGCCCGTGATGGGCGATCTGGTGACCAAGACGCTGTATTCCTCCAACATCACCACGGATGAGGAAGTGCTGGTGGATGCCGCCCGGCGCATGCTGAATTCCGGGGATCCGCAGGGAGCCCTGGAACTGCTGGAGCGCTACCGGAAGGAAAATTCGGGGCTGGTGCGTTCCTGGCTCATGGAATCCAGCCTGCTGAACGATATGCGCCGGTATGCGGATTCCGTTGAAGTCCTTCAGGAAGGCCTGGAGTCCAGAAGATGGCGCAAGGAGGACCGGGCCCTGTTCCTGTACAAGATAGGAGTGATTTATGATTCCCAGCTCAACAATCCGGACAAGGCCCGGAAATACTGGGAGGAAGCCGCGGACAGGTATCCCAACACGGCTTACGGCCGTTCCGCCCTGGACAAGCTGTAAATAACCCCGTGCTGAAGTAGCGGCATTTGCTATGGAAAGTTTGCCTGGTTAGGGCTGTGTAGCTGACCGGCAGCGCATGGTTTTTCCCGGCTGGCGGAGTGTCTTTGTTCATGCGGCCTGTTATTTTTCACGGAGCGGTTGCTCCAGTAATTTTTTAATGCGTTCCAGAAAAAAGGAAAAAAGAATTTCAGGAAAGCTTCCCTCTTTTTTTCTTTTCAGGTAAAAGTTGTATTTTCAAGCTTCTAGCCAGAGTGAAAGAAGCTTTTTATTGATGAAAATCAATATAATAAACGTTGCATAGCTGAAAGGTTGCATTATACTGATTCCTCTTCAATGATTAAAGGCCGTTCGATTTCGGCAGATGGTTTGAATTTTTTAAAACTGATTGAATATGATGGAATTAAACCATATAAAATATATGGTTCTCTGTAAGCTCCCTTATTATGGGCGGAAAATCATCAATCGGTTTATGAATGGTTTCAGGAGAAGAAGAAACGAATCTTTGGCGTCAAAGCTGGAAGATATCCGCAATCTTCTCATTTACAACCATCCCGTTTCCCAGGTTCCTCCGGCTACGGGCAAACTGAGGCTGCTTCAGGAAGGCAATACCGTTTTGCTGGCTCTTTTTGCGCGGAAGTGCCGGGAAAACGGCCTCCGGTACTGGCTGGATTACGGAACGTTGCTGGGCGCGGTGCGGCACAGGGGCTTTATTCCGTGGGACGATGATCTGGACGCAAGCATGATGAGGCCGGAGTACGACCGCCTTCTGGAACTGCTGCCCTCCCTCTTTCCGCGGGAGGAAGGTTTTACCTGGAAAAGGCATGCCTTCCTGCAAATAGGGTATGAGGGCACTCCTCTCAACATTGACGTATACCCTTATCATTTTTATTCGGAAAGCCTCGTGTCCCCGGAACAGCACGGCAGCCTGGACAGGCGGCTTACTGCGTTTAAAAAAGACGTGGTTCTGGTGGATGGCCGGATGAACATGACCGATGACCAGATCCAGCAGAAAATCCGCCGGGAGATTCTGGAAGGCAAGGACCCGGCGGCGGAGGAGGACACCCCCGGAATTTTCCTTTCCCCGGCCATCACATTTACGAAAAACACTCATCTGCCCTATGAGACGTTCTTTCCCCTGGGATCCATGGAGTTTGAGGGGATGAAATTCTCCGTGCCCAACCATGCGCGCCAGTACCTGCAATTTTTTTATGGCGATTACCTGTCCTATCCGGACCGCATCCAGTTCAAGCACCCTTCCGTAAAGCGCATGATGGAACATGTCCCCTTTGAGACGGCGGTGAACCGTTTCATTGACGTCTACGGAAAGCAGATTGACATATCCCAGTCATGAAAACGGTTATCACCTACGGCACTTTCGACCTGCTTCATACGGGGCACGTCAATCTTCTGAAAAGAGCACGGGCGCTGGGGGACCGCCTTATCGTCGGCGTGACCACAGACAGCTACGACCAGAGCCGGGGCAAGCTGAATGTGCTGGAAAGCCTGGAGGAACGCGTGGAAAATGTCCGGAAGACCGGATTGGCGGACCTTATTATCACGGAGGAGCTGGAAGGGCAGAAGCTGCACGACATCCAGAAGTATGGGGCGGATATTTTCGTGATCGGTTCCGACTGGACGGGCAAGTTCGATTATCTGCGCGAACATTGCGAGGTGGTTTACCTGGAGCGCACGAAGGGCGTTTCTTCAACCGACCTCCGTTCCGCCCGGAATTTCATTGTCCACATGGGAATTGCCGGCCACGGGCGCATAGCGGGCCGTTTTCTCCAGGAGTCCAAGTACGTCAGCGGCATTGAAATAACGGCCGTTTACGGACGCGACGAGGAGAAGGTGCGCCGGTTTGCGGAATCGTATGAACTGCTGGAATATTACACGGAGTATGAACGGTTCCTGGACAAGGTCCATGCCGTTTACGTGGCCGTTCCGCATCATCTGCATTATGAACTGGTCAAAAGAGCCCTCCTGAAAGGAAAGCATGTGCTGTGCGAAAAGCCGCTTGCCCTTTCCCGGGAAGAGGTGGAAGAGCTGTTCCTGCTGGCCGCGGAGAGGGGATGCGTTTTACTGGAAGCGCTGAAAACGGCTTTTTTCCCGGCTTTCCAGCAGTTGATAGGCGTGGCGGAAAGCGGAGTTATCGGTTCCATCAAGGCGGTGGACGCCGCGTTCACCAAATTGATTGAGGATGATTCAAGCAGGGAGTTCGATCCCATGCAGGCCGGGGGGGCGTGGACGGAGCTGGGGGCTTATCCCGTTTTCGTCATCGGAAAGCTGCTGGGGACGGAAAGCCGCCGCATCCGCTTCACGACTTGCAGGAAGCCGGAAACGGGCGTGGACCTTTTTACGCGGGCGGATTTCCTTTATCCCAATGCGGCAGCCTCCGCTACGGTCGCCATCGGAGCCAAGCGGGAGGGGGACCTGTGCGTCACGGGAACGCGCGGCTATATTTACGTGCCCTCCCCGTGGTGGAAGACGGAGATATTTGAGGTGCGTTTTGAAGACCCCCGGCAGAACAGGAAATATTTTATCAGGTTTGAGGGCGACGGCCTTCGCTATGAGCTGGCCGCGTTTTTGCGCCTGATTCACGGCTGCCGTCATGAGTTTTCCCTCATGTCCCGGGATGATTCCCTGTTCATGGCTGACGTGACCTGCCGGTTCCGCGAAGGCGGCGATGTTGAAGAGATCAACTGAACAGGAAAAATGCCGTTCCCGGACCGTTGAACCCGCCTGACGGAATGAGCCGGTGCTTTCCGGGGAGCTGTCCGGTATGAAAGGCCTGTCTTGAACTGCGTTGTCGTCAGCCGTTTTATGATTTTTCCTGCAACGGAGAAAACCTGTCCAGCATGGAAGTGTTCCATTCCACAAAGGAATGGAGCGTGGGCGACGGAACGCCCAGTTTTTCCGCAAGACGACAAATCGGCCCGGTGCCCAGGGGAACGTCTTCCGTAAAGTAGCGGGAGGCGAAGTCCGGCGCCCAGCCCTGTTCCCGGAGGACCATGGGTGCCTTGACTCCGCGGAACGCCGGGATGGAACGGATTTTCCCGGTTAGTTCCGCGGCATTCCGGGATTCATAGTAGTTCAGAACAGGAATGATGTCCCTGCCGATCTCCATGCCGGGACAGCGGGAACAAAGAGCCAGAAGTTCCTGATCTGCTCGGATGTACAGTTCGCTGGCTTCCTCCGTCCATTCTTCATAGAACAGAAATTGCCTGTCGTAGAAGGTTCCTTCCCTGTAATGGCGAAACAGGCTCATGCAGCGGGAGGGGTGCAGAAGGGGATTGGAATTGTTCAGCAGGAAAGGCCATGGGGAGGAAAGGAGTTCCAGCGGAGTATCAAACAGAGTTTCCAGCAATGCGGACCAATGGCCGGCGTCGTTCCCGGGGGCAACCCATATCCTGTTGAGGGGGCGGCTGCCGAGAATAGAGACGGAATGGCCATATTCAAGCGTACGGCAGATCAGGGGAACCTTGTATATTCCCATCAGGCTGACGGAGGAAGTCCATGAGGCGTCTTCCGCCATGTCCATGACGTCCGGAGTGCCCGGCACGATGGCGAGCCCCTGATCACGGCGCAGAAAGGGCTTGATGCGCAGGCATATTTCCCGGATGCCGAAACGGGGGACCGCCACCAGCACAAGGCTGCATTCCTCCAGTATTTCCGGATGATTGCTGATTCGGCCCAGGGGGGGCCGGAGCGCGGTTCCGTCCGGAAAGGAGGCGGAGATGGTTTTATTCCATTGTTCGGGCTTCCGGGTCAGGATATTGACGCGCAGGCCACGGGCCCCCAGCCACCCGGCCATGGCATGGGCCAAGTTGCCGCCGCCGCAGATGCCTATGATGGGCGCAGAAGTAGCGTTCATGAAAAAGCAGTAATGGAGAAGGATGAAAAAAGGGAGGTTTCCGCCAGCGTGGTCAGATGGAAAGCGGTTCCGAAGCGGCTTCCGCGTGCATGGCGCGTACCAGGGCGTCGTTATCTGCCTTGTTCCTGACGGCGATGCGGATGAATTCCCTACCCTCAAAGCCCTTTTTCCGGCTGCAATCCTTGATCAGGATGGAGTGGTTTTTCAACAGGAGGCCCGTGAGGGTACGGGCTTTCATGGGCGGCATTACCTCGCACATGAAGTAGTTGGCCTGGGAGGGGAGGACGTTCAGGAAGGGAACGCGGGAGAGTTCCTGCATGAAGCGGTCCCTTTCCTCCATGAACCGGCGGCATGCGCGCACGTAGGATTGTTCATATTTCCCGAAGATCTGCATGTAAAATTCGGCAATGGAATTAATGTTCCAGATGGAAACGTCCTTTTTTATCCATGCAATCAGCTTTTTGTCTGCAGAGGCCAGAACCCCCAGGCGGAGGCCTGGAACGCCGTAGGACTTTGAAATGCTTTTAACCACCGCCAAATGGGGGTACTCCTCAAGGAGGGTGTCCCGGAGCAACGTGTTGTCCGGCATGCCTTCAGAGAAATCCACAAAGGATTCATCCACAATCAGGCGAATGCCGCGCTCCTTCGTCCACAGGCAGAGGCGCAGCACGTCGGCCTTCGGGAGGAAGAAGCCGGAAGGATTGCCCGGATTGACAAGGAGCAGGGTGCTGATGTCCTTGCCGGAAAAGAATTCCATCAGGTCGTCCGCCGTGTAGCTGAAATTCCAGGAAGCGGGATGGAAGGGCACCACCATATCCGGGGCCGCCCGGTTGGGATATTCCTCAAAGGTGGGGTAGACGACGCCCATTTTCCCTTCCATGCGGGACATGAGCGCCTTGATGAGTTCCGCCGCGCCATTGCCGATGCAGATGTATTCCTGGCTGACGCCGAAGTATTTTGCGGCCAGCAGGCTGTTGACCCTCATGCCGGACGGGTATTCCCGCACCAGGTGCTCAAAGTTCGCCTTGAGTTCGGACATGAGGCGCTTGTTGGGGAAGTATGGATTGACCAGGTAGCAGAAATCCCTGATGCGTGGGTAGCGCCAGTAGCCGCCGTACCGGGACTCCATCAGGCGCAGGTGTTCCTCCCGGTCTGGTGTGAACATGGAAGCCGCTATGTCCAGATCCTGGATGTCGTCTATTTCATACCATGCTTCGCTGCCGAGACGCAGGGCCTTGATTTCCGGTTTGTCCAGCAGGGCGATGACCCGCAGCACCTGCTCGTAATATTCGTTGTTGCCCAGGGCTTTGCTGTAAGCGGTGAGGAAGGGGACGTAGTGGGTACGGGAGAAATCCCTGTTGAATTTGTAAATGTTGACGGTCTTGAAGTATTCCGTTTTTTTCTTATAGGAGAATTTGCTGCCGGGAATGAATTGCTTGATGTTGTCGTCTTCATCCAGCGTGACGACGGTGCCGTCCATCCAGCTTTCAAATTTGGCGACGAGGGCCAGGCTGGGATAGGGATGGTGGAGCAGGGCGTCAATGACGGAGTCTTCAAAAATCAGGTCGGATTCAAAGAGCAGCGTATCGTCCTGAAGCAGGTGCTCCTTGGCCAGGTAAAGGGAATAAATGTTATTGGTGGCGGCATAAAGGGGATTGTCCACGTATTCCACGGGCGTGGAAATGTCCAGAAGAGAGATGAAGGATTTAAGTTTTGCTCCCTTGTATCCCGTGACGACGACGATTTTCTCCAGGGAAGGGGAAAGGTTGTCCAGTTGCCTCAGCATTCGCTCAATCAGCGTTACCCCGTTCACTTGAATCATGCATTTGGTGTTGTCCTGGGTGAGATGCCCCAGTCTTTTTCCCATTCCGGCCGCTAAAATGATCGCCTGCATAAATACTCTAATTTGTCTTCAGAACTTAAAAAGAACTAAGAACAATGTTTAACGGATTGATCATCCGTTAAACGGATCGCCATCTCCATTTGAAGTTAAATCAATGAAAAGCGGGAAAATAGGGAAGGAAAATGAATTACGTACTTTTCCTTTTTCACCAATGTACTTTCCATTAACATGTTTTTGCAGAAATTTTTACTTTGACGGCGGATGATCAATCCGCATGCTATGGAAGTTGGGGAAAAGAGAATTGAGGGTTTTTTTCAAAAGCTGCATCTTGGAGAAAATGGTTTTAATATACGGAAATGGTTGTTTTTCATTAAAAAGCCGCATTGTTTTTCATTGACTTATGGTATCCGGTGGATAAGGTCCGTTTCAGGACCCCCCCGTTGTTCGCTTACGGAAAGATTGATATTTTCCCGTATTCACTGCCTAGATTTGCCCACCATGAGATTGCCTTCGTTCATCACTGCCGGAAGAACCGGAAAGCTAATGAAAAATAAACATCTGTGGGTGACGGAAGTACGCTGCTGCGGCCTGACGGTGCTTTCTTCAATCACGGATAGAAAGAAGCGTACCATCAGGTTGTTCGGCATTCCCTGCGCCCGGTTCAGGGTGGGGAAGGAAAATGAGCATGCACAGATGAGAAAGCTGGTGAAGTCCACCGTCCGGGCGGAGGAAGTTCCGGCGGCGTCCGGCGTGCTGAGGGTTGTGCAGCAGGCCATGGCATTTTTTTTGAAGGAAGTGGGCAGTATTCTTGAAGAAAACGGCTACCAGTACTGGCTGGATTTCGGGACCCTTCTGGGGGCGGTCAGGCATAAGGGGTTTATTCCCTGGGATGATGATCTGGATATTTCCATGCTGCGAAGCGACTATGAACGACTGAGGGCGGGCGCTGCCGAGTTGTTTGGTTCCCGCGGCTTTTCCGTCAGCCTGGAGCCGTTTATCCAGATTGGGCTGCCGGGCACCTTGTGCAATGTGGACATTTTCCCGTACGATGTTGCTCCCGGCTCCTGGTCTCCGGATGATCCGGAGGAGCGGGAATGGATGCTGCGTAATTACAAGGCTTCTAAGCTGATTGATTATGAAGCTAACACGTCGCGCCGTTACCAAACGCTGTGTTCTTATGAGGATAAAATGAAGATCAGGGATGAGTTGGTGATGGAAGGGAAGGAGCCTGTGGAGGATGGAAACGTCTGTCTGGGTTTTGAAATTCCCTTTGCCGGACCGTGCCGCCATTCCTTCCGTCATGAATGGATGTTTCCCCTGTCCAGCGTCCTGTTTGAAGGAAAGACTTTTCCCGGGCCCCGGGTGCCTGAAATGGTTTTATACGGGCAATATGGAGACTGGGGTGTCCTTCCTGATTCGCCGCCTGTGCATTTTGACCTGAACCGGATTTCCAAGGAAGTGCTGCTCAGGATGCTGTACATGCGGGATACCGGGCGTTTGCCGGAATGTGACTAGGGGCGCATGGGAGGAGCTGCGTGGTTCCGGCGTTCCGCCGTGGCGTATTCTCCGGAAAGAAGGTGTTCCTGACGCTGCGGGCGCAGGACATGCGCGGGGAGGCCCGGAAGAACGTCTTTCTCCTTGACCCTGCTGATTGGGGCGGAGTATCATCGGATAATGAGAAGACCCCCGATTCCCGGTTTGGTGATGGCGGACGGCTGGCTCCAGCCGTATTCCCGCCAGATACGCGACCGCCAGCGTTTGTTTGACCTGAAAATGAAAAGGATCAGCCAGCGTTCCGGCTCTCTGGAGGGGTATGCGCAGGGGTACCGCTATTACGGCTTCAACCGTGATCCGGAGACGGGGGCATGGACGTACCGGGAATGGGCGCCCGCCGCCCGCGGACTGTTCCTGGCGGGGGATTTCAACGGCTGGGACCGGGAGAGCCACCCGCTGGTGCGGAATGAGCGCGGCGTGTGGGAGATAACGCTGCCGCCTGACGCGCTGGCCCACGGGCAGAAGGTGAAGGTGCACGTGATCGGCGCGGACGGCACGGGGAAGGACCGTATTCCCGCGTGGATCACCAGGGCCGTGCAGGACCCCGCCACTTATGATTTTGCCGGGG
This sequence comes from Akkermansia sp. JRP_AM1, assembly GCF_049262625.1. Classification (NCBI taxonomy): domain Bacteria; kingdom Pseudomonadati; phylum Verrucomicrobiota; class Verrucomicrobiia; order Verrucomicrobiales; family Akkermansiaceae; genus Akkermansia; species Akkermansia sp. JRP_AM1. Next base: position 3,203,534 of record NZ_CP118234.1, on the reverse strand, counting down.
AGATATGGATGCCGGAGCACCCCTATGAATGGAGGAACAACGGCTTTGACCCTTCCCGGATAGAGGTGCCGTTCGTTTACGAGGCGCATGTGGGCATGGGCGGGGAAGAGCAGCGCGTGCATACGTACCGGGAGTTTGCGGATGAAGTTCTCCCCCGCATTTCCAAACTGGGCTACAATACCGTCCAGTTGATGGCCGTCCAGGAGCATCCCTATTATGGCTCCTTCGGCTATCACGTTTCCTCCTTTTTCGCTCCTTCCTCCCGTTTCGGCACGCCGGAGGATCTGAAGTACCTGATTGACCAGGCGCACGGCCTGAACATCGCCGTGCTGCTGGATGTGGTGCATTCCCATGCCGTGAAGAATGAGGCGGAAGGTCTGAATAATTTTGACGGTTCCGGAGGCATGTATTTCCTGCCCGGGGAGCGCGGCCATCATCCGGACTGGGATTCCTGCTGCTTTGACTATGGGCGGGACGAGGTGATTGAGTTCCTGCTGTCCAATGTCCGCTGGTGGCTGGAGGAGTTCCGCTTTGACGGGTTCCGCTTTGACGGCGTGACGTCCATGCTGTATTTCCACCGGGGCCACGAGCCGTTCGGGGATTTGGGCGCGTACTTCGGGCCGTCCGTGGACCTGGACGCCGTGGCTTATTTGCAGCTGGCCTCCACGCTGATCCAGCGGGTAAGACCGGGCGCCGTCGCGATTGCGGAGGACATGTCCGGCATGCCGGGGCTGTGCCGCCCGGTGGATGAAGGGGGCCTGGGCTTTTCCCATCGGCTGGCCATGGGCATTCCCGATTACTGGATCAAGCTGCTCAAGGAGAAGAAGGACGAGGAATGGAGCATGGGCGACATGTGGCATACGCTGACCAACAGGCGTTACGGCGAGCCGCACGTGGCTTACTGCGAGAGCCATGACCAGGCCCTGGTGGGGGACAAGACCCTGGCGTTCCGCCTGATGGATGCGGAGATGTACTGGAAGATGGCCGTGGACCAGCAGAGCCTTGTTGTTGACCGCGGCATGGCGCTGCACAAGATGATCCGCCTGGTGACGCTGGCTACCGGGGGGAAGGCTGGCTGAATTTCATGGGCAACGAGTTCGGGCATCCGGAATGGATTGATTTTCCGCGTGAAGGCAACGGCTGGTCTTACGAGCACTGCCGCCGCCAGTGGTCCCTGGTGGATAATCCGTCCCTCAGGTTCAAGTTCCTGAATGCCTTTGACCAGGCCATGGTCCGCCTGGCCCTGGATGCACGGCTGCTGAACAATCCGCCGCCGTTCCCGCTGAATATTGACGAAAACAACCAGGTCATGGCGTTCCACCGCGGCGGCCTGCTGTTTGTGTTCAACTGGTCCGGAGACAGGGCGATCATGGATTACGTGCTGCCCGCTCCCCAGAAGGGGGAATGGAGGGTCGTGCTGGATACGGACGGCGCCCGCTTCGGCGGCTTTGGAAGGCAGGACGATTCCATGCCGCATTTTACGGATGAAGACGGGAATCTTTCCCTGTACCTGCTGCCGCGTACGGCCCTGGTCCTGAAAAGGGTGGGTTCCGCCGTCATGGCCCGGCACCTGGGGCAGGAGGAAGGATAGCCATTACCGCGAAAAACCGGCGTATCAAGGCCGGATGCGGAGAGGACCCAAAGGGGGCGCGCGGCACGTGCCGCGCGCGTCAGGGAAGGAATGGAGCCGTGCCCGGGGAGAGGCATGGCCGGGAGGCCGTTACCACTGTGCGGGCAGTTCCCTCAGGGGCGGCGCTCCGGAGTCCGCCTTTTTCAGGCGAATGGTCAGGGTGTCCGTCTTGAAGTCTTTTGACTTTTCGTTGTTGCGGCCCCACAGGATGGCCCCCTGCGTGGTCATCTCCGGATAAAAGGTTTTTTCCGTGGAAAGGAAGCCGGGCTTGTCCGCCGCCACGTGCACGGACTTGTGCCTGTTCAGGGAGAGCGTGACGGGTGCCTGCCCCGCATAGTCTCCGTTCACGCGCAGGCTGGCCCCGGAAGGGACACTGCGGATAGTGATGTCCCTGGAAGAGCTGCTGCATGAGAGGCACGCGCAACAGGCCGCGGAGAGAAGGAAGAGATGCGGGAGAAGGCCGTGGGTCATCATACCGGAAAAATCAATGGTGTTCCACCATGTTCATGGCGGCCTGCTTGATTTGGGCGGCCATGGAGTTGAGGGCGTTCGCCCTGGTGGGCGCCAGATGGTCCTTCAGGCCGGTCCTGTCCAGCTTGGACATGTCCGCTTTCAGGATTTCTTCCGGGGAAGGCCGGAGAGCAGCCGGATGAAGACGGCAATGAGGCCCTTGGTGATGAGGGAGTCGCTGTCCGCGTAGAGCTTCAGCACGCCCTTGTCCGGCTCCGTGTACAGCCACACGCGGGACTGGCAGCCCTTGATGAGGGAGTCCTCCGTCTTGTGGGCTTCGTCCAGCTTTGGAAGCTTCTTGCCCAGGCTGATGATGTATTCGTAGCGTTCCGTCCAGTCCTGGAACAGGTCCAGTTCATCCAGCAGGTCTTGCAGGCGTTCTTCGTAGTTCATGGCTCGGATTTTGGTGGGAAAGGCCGGTTATGCCCGGTTGGCGTCCGCCAGCGTGGCGAGAACGGCTTTCTGGGCGTGGACCCTGTTTTCCGCTTCACGGAAGATGACGGGGGCGAAGTGTTCCAGCACGTCTTCCGTGATTTCCTTGCCGCGGTAGGCGGGCAGGCAGTGGAAGGCGGAGTGGTTGGGGGCGGCGTGTTCCAGCAGCTCCCTGTTCACCTGGTAGGGGTAGAAGTGTTTTTCCTTGGACAGGCCTTCCGCTTCCTGGCCCATGGAGAGCCAGACGTCCGTGTTGATGACGGAGGCTCCCTTCACGGCTTCCACGGGGTCCGTGGTGAAGATGACGTTCTCGCAGTCCAGATGCTTGCGGAAGTCTTCCAGCGGCAGGTAGTTGGTCGGCGCGCCGATGGCGAGCGTGAAGCCCAGCCGCTTGGCCGCCCACATCCAGGAGCGGGACATGTTGTTGTCCCCGTCCCCTACGAAGGCGATCTTCATGTCCTTCCAGGAGCCGGGGCCGTAAATTTCCTCAATGGTGAGCAGGTCCGCCAGGATCTGGCAGGGGTGTTCCTCGTCCGTCAGGGCATTGATGGTGGGAATGCCGGAGAAGCCGGCGAATTCCTCCACTTCCTGCTGGCCGTAAGTCCGGATGGCGGCCCCGTGGATCATGCGGCCCAGCACGCGGGCCGTGTCCTTGATGGGTTCTCCGCGCCCGAGCTGGATGTCATGGACGGAAAGGAACATGGGGCGTCCGCCCAGTTCGCTGATGCCCACTTCAAAGGAAACGCGGGTGCGGGTGGAGGATTTGGAGAAAATAAGCGCCCAGGTCTGGCCTTTCAGGGGCAGGCGTTCGTGATGGCCGCGTTCCGCCTTGAGCTTGTGGCCCAGCGCGAGCAGGTCCTTGATTTCGTCTCCGGTAAGCTGTTCGATGGAAAGAAGGTTTTTCATGATATTGTAAAGAGAATGGAGAAAGGGAATAAAAACAGGAAAGCCGCACCATACTCCCTGTTTCCTTAAAAGAAAAGGGAATAATGCGGCTTTCCGGGGAGGGGTGGAGATGCCTTTACAGCCTGGCCGCCGCCTGGTCCGGCCACGGCACGGGGAGCCTTCCCGGGCTCCGGCGGGGTTGTCTTTCTTGTAGGTGGGCATCTGGGCCTTGCGGTCCTTGAGCAGGGCGGTCATGGTTTTTGCCATGGCTTTCACGCGGTCCGGATGCCGTTCCGCCAGGTTGTGCTCCTCGCTGATGTCTTCCTTGATGTTGAAGAGTTCGAACTTCTGGGTGGGGTGCCAGTAAATCAGCTTCCAGTCCCCCTGGCGCATGGCCGTGCTGGGGGAATAAAGCGAGTTGTTGCCGTTCCCCTCCCCCCAGACGTTGGGCGTATGGAAGAGCAGGGGGCGGTTGGGGTTCATTTTGCCGCCCTTCAGCAGGGTGACGAAGCTTTTGCCATCCACGACCTGCGGAGCCTGGATTTTTTTGGCTCCCGCCATTTCCAGAATGGTCGGGAAGAAGTCTTCAATGATGACGGGAGTGGTGCAGACGCTTTCCGGCTTGGTGACTCCGGGCCAGTAAACGATCATCGGCTCCCGGATGCCGCCTTCCCGGTTGGAGCCCTTGCCGAAGCTCAGCGGGTAGTTGGATTCCTTGTTGCCCATGCGCCCGCTGATGGCGAGGCCGCCGTTGTCCGCCATGAAGATGATGACGGTGTTTTTATCCAGATTGTTCTTTTCCAGGTACTGCCGGATGTCGCCCAGGCTCTTGTCCATCCCCTGGATCAGGGCGGAGTAGCGTTTTTCGTTATCGGACCAGTTGTGGCCGTCGTTCGGGTTGGAGTAGTCTTCCGCAAAGCGCTTGTCATAGCCGCGCATGTCGAAGGGGGCGTGGATGGCGTAATGGGACATGTACAGGTAGAAGGGCTTGTCCGCCTCCTTGGGGTTGTTCCTGATGGCGTCCAGGCGTTTCAGCACCTCCTGCGTCAGGGCCTCTGTCAGGAAGACGTCGTTTTCATAATAGTTGTTCTCATCCAGGCCGCGGACGTGGAAGTTACCCGTGCCGTATTTCTGGGAGCCCCGGTAGTCCGCCGGGCCGCCGATTTCCGTGCCGGCGATGTTGTAGTCAAAGCCGAAGAGTTTGGGATTGGCCCCCGGGGTATTTTTGGAGCCAAAGTGGGCCTTCCCGCAGTGGATGGTGGTATAGCCCTGTTTTTTGAGCAGGGCGGGCAGCCCCAGCACCGGGGTAAAGGGCTTTTCCATCTTGTACTGGATTTTCTCTTCCGTCAGGGGGAGAAGGGTGGTGCCGGAAGATTTGGTGCCCAGCGGCTGCACGCCGTTGATGCTCCAGTCCGCAGGAGCTTTGAGCGCCTTGTGGCCGGCATCCGTGGTCTGGTCCCGCAGGAGCGTCCAGTTGGTGACGCGGTGCCGGGCGGAGTTCATGCCGGAGATGAGGCTGCACCGGCTGGGGGAACAGATGGGCTGCGCATAGGCGTTCGTGAAGACCATGCCCTGCTTGCCCAGGGCCTCCATGTTGGGCGTGCGGTAGCGCTTGTTCAGGAAGGTGGGCTTGGGCGTGCCGTCCGCTTCCCTCCAGAAGGGCAGGGATGTATCCTGCCAGCCCATGTCGTCCACCAGGAAAAGGATGATGTTGGGGCGCTTCTGGGCTTCCGCGCGGGGCGCGTTTGAGGGTGCTGCGGAAGCGGACAGGGCGCTTCCCAGCAGGAACGGGATGAGAGAAAATGCAATGCGGAAAGTTTTCATGATAAAAAGACCAGTACTCATATAACGCATGAAACGGGCTATTCTGTCAAGGATTCGTGTTCCCGCGGCAGTTTGCCGGGGATAAGAGCCGTTTTTTCCGGTACGGCATGCGCCGGAAGGGAAGGCCTTATTCAAACAGGGCCGGATAGGATTTCCGTGCCAGAGCCGTGCTCAGGTCCACGATGGTCCTGCTGTTGGGCGCCTGAAGCGCCTTCTGCGCCATGTCCCGGCACTGGCCGTAGTCCAGGTTGCGGATGGCGTACCGGATGATGGGGACCAGATGCACGCCCACGGACATGGAGGTGGCGCCCAGCCCGATCAGCAGGGGAAGCAGGGTGATGTCCCCCGCCATTTCCCCGCAGATGGCCGTGGGGACGTTTTCCCGTTCTCCGGCGGTGATCGTCATGCCGATGATGCGCACCACGGCGGGGTGCGTGGGGCGGAACATGTTGGCGACGCGGTTGTTGACCCTGTCCACGGCGATGGTGTACTGCGTGAGGTCGTTCGTGCCTACGGAGAAGAAGTCCACCTCCCGGGCGAGCACGTCCGTCATGATGGCGGCGCTGGGCACTTCAATCATGATGCCCACCTTCAGGTCCCGCGCGTAGGGAACGTTTTTCTTTTCCAGTTCCTCCCGGCATTCCTGAAGGATGTGCTTGGCGGTGACCACCTCCGTATAGCCGGAGATCATCGGGAACATGATGCCGCAGCCGGGCGTGTCCGCGCAGGCGCGGAGAATGGCGCGGAGCTGCTGCTTGAAGAGCTCCGGACGGCTGAGGGAGACGCGGATGCCGCGCCAGCCCAGGAAGGGATTAGGTTCCGGCGTACAGAGCCGTTCGCACGGCAGCTTGTCGCCGCCGGAGTCCAGCGTGCGGAAGATGACGCCGTGGGGCGCGCAGCCTTCCGCCAGCTTCTTGTAGTAGCGTGTCTGTTCCTCCTCGTCCGGCATGCCGGCTGGATTGCCCAGCAGGAAGAATTCCGTGCGGAAGAGTCCCACGCCTTCCGCCCCCACCTCCTTGATGCCGGAGTATTCATGGGGGAATTCCACGTTGACGGAAAGGCGGATGTTGCGGCCGTCCCTGGTGATGGTAGGCAGGTCCCGCAGCGCTTCCAGCGCCTTGTAGGCCTTTTCCTTTTCCACCTGGAGGCGGTTGTAGTACTCCACCGTCTCCTGCGTGGGCTTCAGGATGAGCACTCCCTTGTAGCCGTCCAGGATGGCGGGGGCGTGGCTTTCCACCCGCAGGAGGGCCTGGTCCAGTCCAACGACGGCGGGAATGCCCATGGAGCGGGCGAGGATGGCGGTGTGGGAAACGGAGGAGCCTATTTCCGTGGCAAAGCCGTGAATCAGGCTGGCGTCCATGGCCGCCGTGTCGGAAGGGGTCAGGTCATAGGCCACCAGCACCTGGGCTTCCTCCGCCTCTTCCTCGTCTTCCAGGGGTTCCGTGCTGCGGAGGTTGTTGATGACCCGCTGCATGACGTCCTCCATGTCCGCGGTCTTGGCGCGCAGGTAGGGGTCGTCCACGCGGCGCAGGACTTCCATGTAGTTCTGCATGACCACATAAAAGATGTGCTCCACGTTCTGGAGGCGCTTGAGCAGCTCCGTCTGAACCTGCTGGAGGATGACCTTGTCCTGAAGAAGAAGGATGTGGGCGTCAAAGATGGAGGCGTCCTTTTCCCCGGATATCTGGATCATGCGCTCACGCAGCGTCCGGATCTGATCCGCGGTGGTTTGCAGCGCCTGGTGGAAGCGCACCAATTCGGCATCCACCTCCTCCGGGGAAATTTCATACGCCACGGGTTCCTTGGAACCGCTGATTTGAATTTTGATTTTGCCCAGGGCGATGCCGGGGGAAACGGGAATGCCCTGAAGCCAGGTTTCTTCCGTGGAAATGGGTTCCTGAATCATCTGCGGGCTTGATGGCCCGGTCTCATATGGCCGTGAGCCGGAGTGTTCAATCTTCTTCAAACTTGCGGGAAATCAGGTCTTCCAGCGCGTTCAACGCTTCCTGCTCATCCTTTCCTTCCGCCGTGATGGTGATCTTGGAGCCGTGGCCTACCGCCAGCATCATCAAGCCCAGAATACTCTTTCCATCAACTTCCTCGCCATCCTTCTCCACGACAATGTCTGCATCAAATTTACTGGCCAGTTTGACGAATTGAGCAGCCGGACGCGCGTGAATGCCGAGTTTGTTGATGATGGTGAGTTCCTTGGTAACCATGGAATTTGAAGTAAGGGGTGATAACGGTTGCTAGAACGGTAAGTACACTAATTGAAGTTTTTTTCCAAGAGTTTTTTGTCAGTCCTGGTTTTCAGGGGGCTGGAAGTTTGACATGAGGCGGCGGTTGAACTCCCCGGCCATGTCGATGCCCATGTCCTTGAGATGGTAGTCCATGGCGGCCACTTCCACCAGGCGGGCGATGTCCCTGCCGGGGGCTACGGAGAGCTGCACGTGGAGCACTTTTTCCCCGAGAACGTCCAGGCCCTCCCTTTCCAGCCCCAGCCTGTCCAGCGCTTCCTGGTCCTTGGCGGGAATGAGGGTGACGATGAGGTCCAGCCGCTTGTTGTGGCGGATGGATTTGAGGCCGAAGAGGGTGGTGATGTTGACGATGCCCAGCCCGCGCACTTCCATGAAGCCGCGGCTCATCTCCGGCGCGCTGGCCACCAGTTCTCCGCCCACGTTGCGCACGTACACCATGTCGTCCGCCACTAGGGCCGCCCCGCGTTCAATCAGGCCCAGGGCCGTTTCACTCTTGCCCACGCCGCTCTTGCCGCGGATGAGGACGCCCACGCCGCGCACGTCCACCATGCAGCCGTGCAGGGTGAGGCTTTCCGCGAATTCGTTTTCCAGAATGATAGTGGCGGAGTTGACGAATTTCATGGTCACCAGGCTCGTGCGGAAGACGCAGACGCCGGCCTCGTCCGCCAGCTCCACGATTTCCTGGGGCGGGTCCTGGTCACGGGAGAAGACGATGCCCGGCACCTCGCACCGGAACATGCGCTGGATGCGGGATTTGCGCATGCCCTCCGGCAGTTTTTGAAGGTAGGCCAGCTCCGCGGAGCCGAAGACCTGGATACGCTTGTTGGCAAAGTAGGAGTAAAAGCCGGCGATCGCCAGCCCGGGGCGGTTGAGGGCGGGTTCGCAAATGTGGCGGCTGAGGCCGGCGGGGCTGTTGATGAGCTCCAGTTGGAGGGCTTCCTTGTATTTGCCGTAAAATTTGGACAGGGTGACGAAATCCACTTTCTTCACTTTGGATTTGCTGAACATAATCCTATATAAAGGAACAAATCTCGCGCGAGGGCAATCAAATATTGTTCCCGGACCCGCGGGCAAGCCTCATTTTTTTGAAAAAAGGCCCGTTCCGGCGCGGAATGCCACACTTTACCGGTTGATTTGAAGCCTCAGGCGTGGTCTGATGGCGCCATGAACAGACTGGATCAATTGGCAACCTTGTTGAGATTCCCCAGCATTTCCGCCCAGAAGGAACACGCCCAGGACGTGAGCGACTGCGCGGACTGGCTGGTGGACAAGCTGTCCGGCATGGGGCTGGAAGCCGCGGCCCACAAGACGCGCCTCCATCCCATTGTGATGGCCCGCAGCCCGCGGGAGGAAGGCAAGCCAACCGTGCTGATTTACGGCCATTATGACGTGCAGCCCGTGGACCCGGTTGAGCTGTGGGAGTCCGACCCGTTTGAACCGGAAGTGCGGGACGGGAAGATTTACGCCCGCGGCGCCACGGATAACAAGGGGCAGTTGTTCGCCCATATTCTGGGCGTGGAGGAATTGCTCCGCCAGAACGGCGGCCACCTTCCGGTGAACGTGATCTTCCTGCTGGAAGGGGAGGAGGAAGTGGGCAGCGGCAGTCTTTCCCAATTCATCAAGGACCACAGGGACGAACTGGCCTGCGACGTGATTGTGGTTTCCGATACCGGGATGGCCGCTCCGGACACACCGACGTTTTCCTATGGCCTGCGCGGCCTGGCCGGGGCGGAAATTATCGTGAAGGGCCCTTCCGCGGACCTTCATTCCGGCGTGTTCGGCGGCGCGGTAGCCAACCCCATTGCGGCCCTGGCGGAAATAATCACTTCCTTCCATGACGAGGACGGCCGCGTGGCCGTGAGAGGTTTTTACGATGGCGTGGAACCCATCGCCACGTGGGAGCGCAGCATGTGGGCCACCGTGCCCGGCATGAGCAATGAAGAGCTGGCGAAGCTGACGGGCGTGGAAACCGTGGTGACGGAATCGGGCTTCACCGGGGCGGAATGCATTTTCGCCCGTCCTACGCTGGAAATCAACGGCATCGGAGGCGGCTACCAGGGAGAGGGAAGCAAGACGATCATTCCCAGCCATGCCTTTGCCAAGATTTCCTGCCGCCTGGTTCCCGGCCAGCAGCCGGAAAAGATTGAAACGCTGCTGGAAGAACATGTGAAGAGCCATGTCCCCAGGGGCGTCACGGTGGAATTCAAGCGGGGCCACGGCGGAAACGCCTACGTGTGCGACCCGAATTCCGAGTTCGGCCTGGCTGCCCAGCAGGCGCTGGAAGAGGCCTTTGGCCGCAAGCCCGTGCTGGTGAGGGAGGGCGGCAGCATCCCGATCATTGAGGAAATGAAGCGCGTGCTGGGAGCGGACGCCCTGATGCTGGGCATGTGCCTGCCGGATGCGCGCATCCACTCCCCCAATGAAAACTTCCCGGTGGACCTGTTCTCCAAGGGAATCGACATGAGCCAGATTCTTCTGCGCCGCCTGGGGCAGATCAAGCATTGACCGCGTTCTTATGGACCAGCCTGCCGCCGCTGAAATCGTCAACCTGCACAAGACCTTCAAGACAGGTCTTGGCAAGCCCGTGGTGCATGCCGTGCGGGGGATAGACATGAGCATCCGGCAGGGAGAGGTATACGGCCTCATTGGTCCGAACGGCTCCGGCAAGTCCACCCTGATGAAGGCCCTGCTGGGGCTGGTGAGGCCCACGGAGGGGTCGTGCGCCATCTTCGGCAAATCCAGCCTGTCCCCGGACAGCAAGGAGGAGGTAGGCTTTCTGCCGGAAAACCCCTACTTCTACAAATTCCTGACAGGGGCGGAAACCGTCTCCTTTTACGGCAAGCTGTGCGGCCTGAGCGGCAAATCCCTGAAAGAGAAAGTCCGTGAACTGCTGGACCTGGTGGGGCTGGCCGACGCGGCGGACAGGCGGCTGGGCGGCTATTCCAAGGGAATGCTCCAGCGCGTCGGCATGGCGCAGGCTCTGGTTCAGTCTCCGCGCCTGCTGGTGCTGGACGAACCGACCGCCGGCGTAGACCCCCTCGGTTCCCGCGACATCCGGAACATTATTGAGAACCTGAAGGCGCGCGGCCTAACCGTTTTCCTGTGCTCCCACCTGCTGGAACAGGTTCAGGAGGTTTGCGACCGGGTGGGCGTCATCTTTAAAGGGCTGCTCATTGCGGAGGGTTCCATGAACGAGCTGACACGGGATTCCGACAAGCAGGAAATCCTGCTGGAGCATGCCTCCCCGGAGCTGCTGGAACAGTTGCAGGAGCTGGTGAGGGAAGACGGCCGCGCCGCATGGCTGGAAGCCGGACACCCGCGCAACTCATTGGAAAGCGTATTTTTAAAGAGCCTGTTGGAATGGAAGGAAAAGCACCCCAATCCGGAACCGTGAGCGGTCCGGCGGCTTCCAAGAGGGAAGTGCGCCGCATGATACGTGAAAGGATAGGCGGATTGGACGCCGCCGCCCGGGAAGCCATGTCCCGTTCCATCTGCCGCCATGTGGCGGCGCTGGTACGGGAAAAGAATTTCCGGCGCGTGGCTGTTTTTGCCGCCAGGCCGGGGGAAGTGGATTTGCTGCCCCTGCTGGACATGCTGCCGGACCGGGAATGGTACTTCCCGCTGGTGCATGAGGGAAGGACGCTGAGCTTCCACCGCGTATGCCACCACGGGGAGTTTGTGACGGGCTGCTGGGACATTCGCGAACCCGGCCCGGGTTGCCCGGAACTGCATGCGGGAGAAATGGATTTGATTGTTCTGCCGGGAGCCGCGTTTACGCGGGACGGCAAGCGGCTGGGGTACGGCGGTGGATTTTATGATACGCTGCTGGCGGGACCGGCTGCGGGAGTTTCCCTGGCGGGAGTCTGCTTCCCCTGCCAGCTTCTGGACGACCTGCCCATGGAAGCCCATGACAGGCATGTGGACATGGTGATTACGCCGGACGCGGAGTGATGCTTGATGGAAAGCGGGTGCGTTTCCGCGGCAGGGAACAGGAAGCCGCGTCTCCGGACGAAAAGGAAAGGGGCTAGATGCGGAACCGGTGTTTCTGCACGGTCAGTTTATAGAACAGGTCGTAGCGGGCATTCAGCAGGGGCTGGAGATGTTCCACGCCGCCGGCCACCTGGCCGCGGATGTCCGCGTACAGTTTGCGGTAATCGGAAAGGCCGCTGACCATGGCTTCATACAGGGGCGTCCGCAGGCCGCATTCTACGGCAATGTGCATTTCCGCCGCCGCGGCTACAATCTGGCGCGACAGCCGGAACTGCATCCAGGCCAGCCCCAGGTTGCCGCCCACCCAGACGGCCAGGGCCGCGGCTACGCAGGCAAACCCCGCCGCATGTTCTCCGAAGCACCCCAGCAGGGCTCCCAGAATCACCAGGATGAGCATCAGCTTGATTTCCGTTCTCATCACGTCCTCCTGGTCCAGAAACAGCTTGCTGAGGCACGGCTTGATGCCGAAATCCTTCAGGGGCATGTAAATGGAACGGCCCAGGCGCTCCTTGTACACCTCCAGGTCCGCCTGGAGCCGCGCGGCGGGAAAATCGCCTATGTCGCAGTCCCACTGTTCCTTCACGCGGGGGCGCACATGGTTCCAGTGCGTCTGGCAGATGTTCAGGAATTCCTTGTTGTAATACGCGTGCCGTTCCTCAATGCCGGACTTGACCAGCTCATAAAACCATTCGTCAATGACGGGAGGAAGCTTGTGCAGGATCATCGTGCGCCGGATGGAAAGGAAGCGCCCCATCTGCCGGGCCGATTTTTTCCCCAGCCGCGGCACGCAGTCCTGTACGTACTGGGCGTACGCCTTGAGCCGTGCGGGCATTTCATCCTCCATCTGGAGCTGGATGCGGTCTATCTCCCGGTCAATGGAGGTCAGGAAGCCGGAATCCATCTTGGAAAGGCGGTGCAGTTCATTGAGCACCTTTCCCTGTTCTTCCAGCAGGCGGTCCGTAGCCAGCAGCAGGCGTTCCACGCGCTTGTCCGTCAGCGGGCTGCGTTTCAGCACCTCCTGCACGCATGTTCTCAGCGCTTCCACGCCTTCCCCAGCCTGCTCCCCGGCGGTCGTGACGGGGTACAGGGGAAGTTGCACGCCCAGGCGTTCGCGGGAGGTGGAGCGCAATTCCTCTTTCAGGGACTGGAGCTGGTCAAAGGATAGCAGCTCCGCGTGGGTGATGACGAGCACCATGCGGGAATGGAGCCGTTCCTCCAGCGTCCGGAGGTAGTCCCATAAAGGGGGCTGGTTGCCGTCCCTGGCGGAAATGACCACAAGAATGGCGTCCGATTTGGGGACGATGTGTTTCAGCTTCCGGGGGGCGTCCTCCTGTTCCAGGCCGATGGTGTCCCAGAACTCAAGGTTCAGCAGGGCGTCCGACGGGTAAAAAAGGTCCAGCACCCATTCATGGGTGTGGGGAGCGGGGTGGGGCCTGTACTGCCAGCGGACCAGTGTGGCTTCGCTGGAAACGCGGGAACAGAACCGTTCTCCGGCCAGGGCGTCCAGCGTGGAAGACTTGCCGGAACCCGTCATGCCGATCACGGTGACGTTCTGCGGAGAGCAGCATTCCGCCAGGGCTTCCTCCACGTTTTCCTGGGAGTCAAAATGACGGTCCGGGCCAATGCGGGCGGAAAATGCCGCGGCGGCATCCGCTACGTCCCGCACCGCATGCGGAATCACGTTTTTTCCTCCTGTCAGCATGGGGTGTTGAAATCAAGGCTCCGTCCGGGCCGTTCCGTTATTCCGGAACAAACGTACACGCCGCTTTTCCTTCTGTCCAACTAAAATCACGGGGCCGGAGCGTAGGAGCGGCCGCCGAAAATGGCGGTGCCCACGCGGACGAGGGTGGCGCCCTCCTCCACAGCCGTTTCAAAGTCATGGCTCATGCCCATGGAAAGCTCCCTCAGCGGGGCTCCCCCCTTGCCGGACAGGGTTTCCTTCAGCTCCCGGAGGCGGCGGAAATAAGGGCGCGCTTCGTCCGGATTTTCCACCGGGGGAGGGATGCACATGAGGCCGGCTATTTCAAGGTGGTCCAGCGCGGCCAGCTCCGGCCATTCCCGTTCCAGAGTCTCCGGGGAAAAGCCGAATTTGCTGTCTTCATCCCCTACGTTCACTTCCAGCAGGATGCGGGGGCGTTTGCCCGTCTCCTGCGCTACGGCGTCCATGAACTGCGCCAGGCGCAGGGAGTCCACGGCGTGGATCAGCGTGAAATGTTCCAGGGCCTTGCGCACCTTGTTGCGCTGCAGGGGGCCGATGAGGTGCCATTCCGTATCCGGAGGAAGAGCGGGGATTTTTCCCAGGGCCTCCTGAACCCTGTTTTCTCCGAAAATGCGCTGGCCCGCATCGTAGCACGCCTTCACGTCATCCACAGGAAAGGTTTTGCTGACGGCGACGAGGCGGGCGGACCCCGCCGGACGCCCGGCACGGAGTTCCGCGGAGCGGATGCGGGAGAGAATGTGTTCCAGATTCTGTTGGATGCTCATGATGGATGGTTCAATTCAGGGAAGGCTGTGCGGGCGCGTGGCTCATGATGTGGTGCAGGGGGAGAGGCGCCGCATGGCCATGGCCCATACCTTGGAGGAGTCCGGCTCCAGGCAGATGTCCGGCACGGTGGGGGAGACGTACCAGGCGCGGTCGTTCAGCTCCCGGCGCAACTGGGAGGGCGTCCAGGCGCTGTGGCCCACGTAGGCGCGCAGGATGGCGTGGGGATCCTCAATGTATTCCAGGGCCTGTTCCTCCTGTAGATGGAACTGGACGCGCAATTTGTCCTCCGTACGGACGAAGGCGGCGAAAATGAGCTGGTTGCGCTCCACGGGGCCTCCCTTGAAGATGGGAACGGGGTAAAGGGATTCCGGAATGTCCGTATGGCGCGCCACTTCTCCCACGTTCATGCCGGCCGGATGGTTCAGGATGTGGCCTATGACGAATTCCTCCTCCACCCGGCTCAGAAAAATCACGGAGTGGTAAAAGCCGCCGCCGTCCAGATAGGGGGCGGAAACCAGAAGGTGGCCCGCCAGGTTTTCATTGCTGATATCTTCATGTTCCATCATGGCCATAAGTCTACGTTAACAAATGTGACGGACGCAGGCAACCATGCGTTCAAACAGCCATGTCAGGAGGCGGAGGAACGGGAATGCCGGAAGAATGGCGGGGAAGGTCGGTTCAGCCGAGGGTGTAACGGGTCCCCCTGGCGGAACGGGCGGCGGCTTTGGAGCTCTTCACTGTCTTGCGGACTGCCGTCCGCTTGTGGGGAGAGGCTTTCTTCCCGGCGGCCGCGGTCTGCTTGCGGGAAAGGGCTACGGCGGGAGGACGGGATGCCCGGCGGCGGTGGGAAATGATGGAAGCCGTGTTGGCATTCTCCATGAAAGACGGTGCGGAAGCCATGACCAGCAGGGAGGAATCCTGCGTTTTTTCCGCCTGGGCCAGAGCTTTCAGGGAAGCGTCTATGGAGCAGCGTTCGATCACGACGGGATCCCCGGTCCGGAGCAGGTTGAAGGCTTCGTACACGTCATTGCTTTTCATCCGCACGCAGCCGTAGGAGGCGGGCGTGCCGATGGTGCGTTCCTCTGCCGTTCCGTGGATGTAAATCAGGCGGGAGTGGGCGTTCCGGTTGCGGCCTTCCAGCCCTTCCAGCCACATGATGCGGGTGACGATGGGGTCGCGGCCCGGAGAATTGGGGGCCACGCATTCCCCGGTGGGCTTGCGGCTTTTAAACACCATGCCCTTGGGCTGTCCGGTGCCGATCTTGGAGGCGATGCGGTGGGCGCCCAGCGGAGTGCGGCAGCTCCCCTTCCTGTCGCCCAGACCGAATTTGGAAGTGCTGATGGGGTAGGTTTTTACGACGTGTCCGTTGCGCATGACGGCCATTTTCTGGTCCCTGACGCTAACGACGGCGCCATCCTTGACGATGGCGGTGGGCTGGTAGTCCGGACGGGAGCAGGATACCAAGGCGCCGAACACCGCGAAGGCGGCGCCGGCGAGTTGAATCAGGCGTACTGCTTGCGAGAGAGGCGCAGGCATGGGAAAGGTGTCAGTTCTTGGCTTTGGCAGTTTGTTTGGCGGGCAGCAGGTTGGAGATCATGCGGCCCAGGGAGCAGAACCCCGTGTAGTAGAATCCCAGGAAGGGAATCATCAGGATGGGGGAAAGGTAATGGCCCTGGCGGATCATGATGATGATCAGGTTCAGGAAGAAGGTGCCGCAGGCGATTTCCAGGACGGGGATGACGACGGACTTGATGGCCCTGTACCCGTTGCGCTTGAGCTGGGAGACATGCTGCCTGTTTTCCTTCTGGTCCACCCCGTACTTGGGCGTGCGGACGAAGGCGGACTGATGGCCGAAGATGGCTTCCAGAACGGCCTTGGCGTTGTTCACCGCCATGCCCACGCTCAGCGTGAGGAGAAGCGGCAGGTAGGGCAGCTCCTTCCACCAGGATTTGGGGCGCACCACGATCTGGGCGCTCATGTAGAAGATGCAGACGGCCACGCTGGTCATGAAGAACAGGGCCACGTTCACGAACCACATGAAGACCGTTTCATTTTCCGGGATGCGCTGGGTGCAGATGGGGTACACCAGGAAGCAGAGCAGGGCCAGGAGCAGGTAGGAATAATTGCAGGTAAGGTGCGTGGTGGCCTCCACCTTGGCCTTGAGGGGAGCCTTGGAGCGCCAGATGTCCAGCAGGATTTTCTGGCAGACCTGGATGGAGCCCTTGGTCCAGCGGTGCTGCTGGGACTTGAACCCGTCCATGTCCACGGGGAGTTCCGCCGGGGTGACGACATCGTTCAGGTAAATGAAGCGCCAGCCCTTGAGCTGGACGCGGTAGGAAAGGTCCATGTCTTCCGTCAGGGTGTCATGGGACCAGCCGCCCGCATCCCCGATCACGCACTTGCGCCACATGCCGGCGGTGCCGTTGAAGGTGAAGAAACGCCCGGAACGGTTGCGCGCCGTCTGCTCCATGGCGAAGTGGCCGTCCAGGTACATGCCCTGCACGCGGGTGAGAAGGTTGTATTCCCGGTTGATATGGCCCCAGCGGGTCTGGACGAGGCCCACGCCTTCATCCGTGAAGAAATGGATGGTTTTTTGCAGAAGGTCCGGTTCCGGAACGAAGTCGGCGTCCAGAATCAGCAGGAATTCGCCCTTGGCCACCTTGGTGGCCGCTTCCAGCGCGCCGGCCTTGAAGCCCGTGCGGTCCGTGCGGTGGATGCAGACGGCGTCAAAGCCGCGGGCCTTCAGTTCCTCCACCTTGCGGTAGCACTGTTCCGTGGTGTCGTCTGTGGAATCGTCCAGAATCTGGATTTCCAGCTTGTCCTGAGGATAATCCAGAGCGGCTACGGATTCCAGAAGGCGGTCCACGACGAACTTCTCATTGAACATGGGGAGCTGGACCGTAACGACGGGCAGTTCCTGGAAGCGGGACTTGGGCTGGGGCTTGTTGTTGCGGTTCTTCCAGTACAGGTAAACGATGCTCAGGCGGTGAAAGCCGTATCCGGCTAGGCCGACGAGAACCAGAAGATAGCACAGGAGCCAGATAAAATTGTAATTTAAAGACATGCGGGGCTTGCAAAGGGTGTTTGGTATCTTTTTGCGTCAGGCGCGGGGGATTTCCTTGACGTGACGCCCGTATAAGACACCATAGGGCGAGAGTCAAGACATATTCCGTTTTGCTTAACCTTTTTGAGTGTTGTTATGAAGAGATTGTATGTGCTGGCAGCGGCTGTATCCGTCACGGGGGGAATGGCGTTTGCCGCCCCGAAGGAAAATGCCCCGGAGAAGGAGGAAGCCGTACTGGATGTGCAGACGCCGCCCGGCAAGCAGGACAGGCAGGGTCAGCCGGCCATTCCGGAACGCCTGCTGGACGACTCCCACATGAATGAGGAGCTGGGCATCAACGAATTTACCGCGCCGTCCATCCGCAAGATTTTTGAAGACCTGGAAGGGCTGCCGGAAATTCCGGAGAACGTGGCGCTGCGCGCGCGTCCCGAACGCCCCCCATGGACCGCTGCTCCCTGGCTCTCCAGCTTGGCGGCATGATGGCGGACGGCTTTGTGATCGTGCAGTGCGGCAAGATGAACGAAGTGAAGCCCATTGCGCTGGACCTCTCCAGCTATGCGAAGGCCATCGGAGCCGGGGAACGGGTGAACCGCCATGCCGCCAGCCTGCTGAAAAATGCGGAAGACGGGGATTTGAGCAGTTTCAAGAATAATCTGGCCCTGATTCAGTCCGACGTGGAACAGGAGCTTGCCTCCCTGCGGGATTCCGACATGGCGAACCTGATTGGCCTGGGAGGATGGATACGCGCCCTGGATGCCGCTACCGCGGCGCTGGATAACAAGTTTGCGGAGGACAAGGCGAAGGTCATCTTCCAGCCGGACGTGCCGGAATACTTCCATTACATCCTGGACGGGGTGGAGCCGGAAATGAAGGAACGCCGGGACATTGCAAAAATCATGAACCTTCTGACGACCTTGCAGGAGCAGATGACGCTGGCTCCGGACGCCAAGCCCACCAAGGCGGGCGTGGAAGCCATCCGCAAGACGACGCTGGAGCTGATGAAGGCGGCCCTGGCTCCCGTGGAATCATAATTCCTCTCCGGTTCCCGTATGGTTCTCCCCCTCCTGACCAGCCTGGAAGTGCGGCTCACGCCGCGCAGCCTGTATTCACGGGATGAAAAGCTGGAGCGGCTGGTCCGTGACGACGGGCGCATTCCCGTGCCCTACAATGTGAGCATCCGCAATACGGGGGAAGGCGCCGTGCGCATCATCGGTAAAAAGTGGACCGTCCGTTCCCATGAAGACGGCACGCAGGTGATTGAAGGGGATGAACTGTTCGGTTCCCGCCCCCTGTTGTGCCAGGGGCAGATATTTGCGTTCAACGGCCTCCAGATGCTGCGCCTTCCTGCGCGCATCCAGTTAACTCTTCTTGTGCGTGACGAGGCCGGGATTCTTTATCATACGGACCCTGTCAGCCTTAAATGGTGAAATAAAAAAGCCCTGCATGAAATTGCAGGGCTTTTTTATAGCGATTAATGATGAGAGATCAGAGAGTAGGGAAAGAATGAGCGGACCAATGTCCGGAAGTTGAAATAATTAATCTCTACTCACTACTCTCTACTCACCGCCATCGGCTTAGCCTTCTTCGTCATCCCCGTGGTTGAGGATGAAGTTCAGGTCGTCAATGCCCAGGCTGGAGGTGAAGCCCTCGTCACCCAGCACGTTGGCGACGAGCTGGTTCTTCTGATGCTGGAGGATGCGGATTTTTTCTTCCACGGAGTCCTTCGTCAGCAGGCGGTAGGCGATCACCTTGTTCTTCTGGCCGATGCGGTGCGTACGGTCAATGGCCTGGCTTTCCACAGCCGGGTTCCACCACGGATCATACAGGACCACGTAGGAGGCGGAAGTAAGGTTGAGGCCGGCGCCCCCGGCTTTCAGGGAAAGCAGGAAGACGGACGGGTCCTTGGTAGTCTGGAATTTTTCAATTTCCCCGCGGCGGTCCTTGGTCTGGCCGGTAAGGTAGTTAAGCGGCCTGTTTTCCGCTTCCAGCCGGTTCTTGATAATTTCCAGCATGGAGACGAACTGGGAGAAGACGAGCACCTTGTGCCCTTCCTCCCGGAGCTGGTCCAGCAGGTAGAACAGGGCGGTCATCTTGGCGCTGTCTTCCTTGGCGTACTTGGGGTCCACCAAGCCGGGGTGGCAGCAGATCTGGCGCAGGCGCATGAGGCCCTGCAGGATGGCGAAGCTGTTTTTCTTGACGGATTCGTCTGAATCCAGGCCGAGCAGGGCCTGCTGGATGCGGCGGAGTTCCGCCTTGTACAGCTGGCTCTGGATGCCTTCCATCTTGGCGTACACTTCTTCTTCCGTCCTGGGGGGCAGGTCCTTCGCCACCTGTGATTTGGTGCGGCGCAGCAGGAAGGGTTTCAGGCGCGCGGCCAGGCGGTTCTGGCTCTGCGGGTCCTTGCGCTTGTCAAAGCGCTTCTTGAAGTAGGAACGGGAACCGAGAACGCCGGGCATGGAGAAGGCCATGAGGGACCACATGTCCAGCAGGCGGTTTTCAATGGGCGTGCCGGAAAGGACCAGGCGGTTGTAGGAGACGATTTCACGGGCGGCCTTGGCCGCCTTGGAGTCCGGGTTCTTGATCTGCTGGCCTTCGTCCAGGATGACCGTGAGCCACTTGATCTGGTTGAGGGTTTCTCCGCAGACGCGGAGCTGGGCGTAGTTGACCACGACCATATCGTAATTCTTCCGGATGTCGTCCAGATTGGCCTGATCCTTGCTGCGGATGACGAGTACGCGCACGCCGGGAGCGAATTTCTCCGTTTCCCCGGCCCAGACATCCAGCACGGACTTGGGGCAGACGATGAGTACCGGAGGAACGGCGATTTTCTTCTTGGATTTGTTTTTGCGCGCGAATTCCTCACGCAGCCAGAGCACGTAAGTGATGGATTGGATGGTTTTGCCCAAACCCATGTCGTCCGCCAGAATGCCGCCGAAGCCGTTCGTGGCCAGATAGGCCAGGAAGTGGAAGCCGTCCACCTGGTACGGGCGCAGGGTGGCCTGAAGCTGGGAGGGAACGTCCGGCTTGACATCGATCTTGATTTCCGCGGTGCGGTCCTTGATGCGTTTCCAGGCCTTCGGGTCGAACACTTCCGCGGCCTTCGGGTCCGCAAGCTGCATGGCGTGCATGCGGTGGGTTTCCCCGGAAAGGTCGAAGGGGTCCAGGCCCAGGCGGGTGACGGCGTCGCGCTGGTCGTTGTCCAGCTTGATTTCCAGGCGCATCCAGCCTCCGTCGTCCATACGGACGTAGCCGCCTCTGGCGGCGACCAGGGCGCGGATTTGTTCCTTGGAAAGCTGGACGCCTTCCACGTCAATGACGATGCGGAGGTCAAACCAGTCAATCTCCTGGTTAACTACTTCAAACCGCACGGCGGCGGCCACCGGGTCCGCCAGCAGCGTCTTGAGCTTGTCATCCATGTTGACGGTCAGCTCTTCCGGGAGCTGCTTGGCCCACTCCGCAAATTTTTCAGGGAACTGCCGGGTAACGCGGGCCTTGAAGGCGCCTACCTGGGGATCATAGGAGAAGCCCATTTCTTCCAGCAGGCCGGGAATGGGATAGAGGTGCTCCCGGATGAAGCGCAGCAGGGCTTTGTTTTTCATGGGCTCCTGGTGAGCGACGTCCCAGCCGTCCTTGCCGAGTTTTTCCGTGCGGTAGCCGGAAGCGTCCCTGGCGCTTACTTCACAAAGCACGTGTTCCGTTTCCGCGGAGGTGAGGCCGCGGACGATCTTCATGTCAAAGGTGCCGCGCAGGTCGATGTCCACCACGCGGTCCTCCATGCTGGGGGGCAGGGAAGCGCCGATCTTACGGAGGAACTCCACCCCTTCAAGGCTGTCGATGACCTGCTTGGGAATGGAATAGCGGGGTTCCACTTCCGTGCTCTCCAGCCAGCGGGGGGACCCGGAAACACGGTTTCGTCAGACTGGTACAGCTCCTGCTGGCCGGGAAGCTGGCGGACGGAGTGGGAGACGTTGATGCCGGTGGACGTGGCGAGCTGGAGGGCGTAGCAGTCCGGCTCAATGGGGTCGTCCTGGCAAATCCACTTGAGCGGTTCGTCCACCACCTTGAAATAATTTTCATCCAGGTTCACCAGGTAGCCTTTCAGGGCGGGCTGGTGGAAAAGCTTGTTCATCAGGGCGCACGCGGCTTCCTGGTCCAGGTCCAGCGTCAGGGCGTCTTCTGCACGGGCGTAATCGGACAGGGACACAAGGAGGATTTCCGTCTGGGCATCCATGCGCACGGCAGCGCGTTCATGCAGGTTTTCCAGATGTTCCAAATCCTGCTTTTCCCGGACGGGAATCCAGTCCTGCTTCAGGGAATGGCGGTATTCGAAATGGCCCTCGTTGATGGTGGAAACGAGCCTCATGAACAGCTCTCCGCGGGGCGGCTGCGGGGGCCGTTCATTCACGGACTGGATGCGGTCATACCAGGTGCCTACTTCACGGGAACGCTCCCATTCGTGAATCTTGCGCTGAACTTTTTCCAGATCCGTGATGGATTCCATGAATTCCGGGTAGGGCAGGCGCCTCTTGTTGAAGGCATAGGCGATGTAATTCCAGAATTCAAGGATGTTCGTGGGAGGCACGGGCCACAGCTCCAGCGGGTCATAGCTGACGATTTCCCAGCGGGGATTCAGGCGCACCATGTCATGGTCATGGATTTCCTGCTCAATGGCGAAACGGCGGTAGCGCTTCTCCAGCTTGCTGACGTAATCCGCTTCCTTGTCATCCAGTTCGCGGCCCAGCTTCTCTTCCAGAATATCCAGCAGGGGAACGTCGTTAAGTTCGTTCGGGGACTCCGGAAGATCCTGGCCGCGGTACATGCGTTCCAGCATGGCGGCGTACATGGCCGCTCCGGCCAGATCCTCGTCTTCCGTGGAGCATGCCCCGAACCACCTGTTGCCCTGGAGGCGGAGGTTCACGCGGTGTACGCCGTGCGCATCTTCCACACGGCCCTGAATATACAAATGATTGCCAAAGATTTGCGTAACCGCTCCGTCTTTCTGGAGCTTCTCGCCGCGCAGACGGATTTCTTCCGGAAAGGCATTGAGAAAGTTCAGGGTAGCCCTATCCGGGTTAAGTGCCATGCTCATAATATCAGACTGTCATATAAAAATTGGAAACAAGCGTTCCTTGTAAAGGGACGCTACAGGTCTATGCACTTTACTATGGCACAAAAGGCGGATTAGAGCAACTATTCTCTGAAAATAATTCCAACGGATGTTTGAAATAATGGTTATCTTATTGAAGGCAATAGCATTATATTCTCGGAACGGCGGCTGTTTTTTGAAGAAAAAGAACGTATTTTATTATGTTGGAAAGAACGGATGTCAGCCTTGCGTAACATGTGTTCTTGACACGTTCGCTATAAAAGGGTCTTTTATGCCTGAAATTTTATGTCCACTGCATCACTTCTACAGTTACTGGCGACTCAAGCCCGCTTGAGCGATGGCGAATTGGCCGAACGTCTTGACATGACTGAAGAAGCCGTTCGAGCCCAGCGGGAGCAGTGGGAAAAGGAAGGCGTGATTCTGGGCTACCAGGCGGTGGTAAATGAGGAATACGAACACGACAGCAGGGTAGCGGCCTTCATTGAAGTAAAAATGACGCCCGAACGCGATGGCGGCTTTGACCGCCTGGCGATGCGCATCTCCCGTTTTGACGAAGTCTCCTCCTGCTATCTGGCGAGCGGCGGCTTTGACCTGCTGGTGCTGGTGGAAGGAAAAAGCATGCGTGACATTGCCCGGTTTGTGGCGGAAAAACTGTCTACGCTGGAAGGGGTGCTGTCCACTTCCACGCACTTCCATCTGAAAACCTACAAGAAAAACGGCTGTGTGTTCGAGGCCCCCGCGCAGAATGAACGCCTGGCTGTTGCTCCGTAAGTCCCTGCCGACACGAAAGAAATCATCATGAACTGGCAGAACAAAATTGCGGAGCAGGTAAGCTCCATCCCCCGTTCCGGCATCCGGGAATTCTTTGACCTAGTCACGGGACGGACGGACATCATCTCCCTGGGCGTAGGGGAACCGGACTTCGTTACCCCCTGGAACATCCGGGAAGCGGCCATTTACTCCCTGGAAAAGGGGCACACCTCCTATACCTCCAACTATGGACTGGAATCCCTGCGCCGTTCCATCGTCAAATACGTGGACGGCTTCTTCCATGTGAAATACGATCCCCTGCATGAAGTGCTGGTGACCGTGGGCGTGAGCGAAGCCATTGATCTGGCGCTCCGTGCCATTCTGAACCCGGGGGACGAAGTTCTTTACCATGAACCCTGCTATGTCTCCTATGCTCCCAGCGTGAACATGGCCTATGGCGTGGCTACTGCCGTGCCCACAAGCAAGCAGGACCTTTTCGCCCTTAACCCGGCGGTGCTGGAAGCCGCCATTACACCGCGGACCAAGGTGCTGATGCTCAATTTCCCCACAAATCCGACCGGGGCCGTGGCCCCTGTGGAAACCCTTCAGGAAATTGCCCGCATCTGCATCAAGCACGATCTCATCGTGCTGACGGATGAAATCTACAGCGAGCTGCGCTACGACGGCAAGCCGCACGTTTCGATAGCCTCGCTGCCTGGGATGAGGGAACGCACCCTGCTGCTGCACGGCTTTTCCAAGGCGTTTGCCATGACGGGCTTCCGCCTGGGCTATGCCTGCGGACCGGAGCCGCTCATCTCCGCCATGATGAAAATTCATCAGTACTCCATGCTCTGCGCTCCTATCACCTCCCAGGAAGCGGCCATTGAAGCATTGCAAAACGGAACCTCCGCCATGATGAAAATGAGGGAAAGCTACCGCCAGCGGCGCGATTTCCTGGTGAAGCGCTTCAACGAAATAGGCTTGGACTGCCATTTGCCCGGCGGCGCATTCTATGTCTTCCCGGACGTCTCCAAATTTGGACTCACCAGCAAGGAATTCGCTACGCGCCTGCTGATGGAAGAGCAGGTGGCCGCCGTGCCCGGTACCGCTTTTGGTGCAAGCGGGGAAGGCTTCCTGCGCTGCTGCTATGCGACTGCCTTTGACCAGATCAAGGAAGCCTGCAACCGCATGGAGCGTTTCGTGAAAACTCTTTCCTGACCCCTCCGCGTCCATGAACTCCGTCCCGGAGGCCCTGAAAACAAGGGCGTACGTAGCGCCGTTTGCGGTGTTCATGGGCTTTACCCTGCTGTGGCAGCTTGGCGGGTCGTTCCTGGAATGGAACCACCCCGCCGCCGCCTGGTGGAGAAGGGCGCCGGAGCAATGGCTGTACCCTGTGCAGGCCATCGTCTGCTTTGTCCTGGTCCTGTGGTGGAGAAAAGCCATTGACTGGGACTGGAAATGGAAACCCGCCGCATGGGGAATCCTCTTCGGCGTGCTGGGCATCCTGTGCTGGCTGGCCCCTACGATGGCGGCGGACCGTCTGCCGGGCGGTCCGGATGCATGGTTTGGCCACCCCTCCTGGCCATGGTACCGGTACCTGCTGGGAATTGACATGCGCCCGGAAGGCTTTGATCCCGGCGTCGTCTTTGCCCCGGATTCCTGGAGCTGGCTGGCGGCGCTGGTCCTGCGCTTCTTCCGTGCCGTGGTGGTGGTGGCGCTGGTGGAGGAACTCTTCTGGCGCGGTTATCTGATGCGCCTGATGGTGAACCTGGACCATCCCTGGAAAATCCCCTTCGGCACGCATAGCTGGAAAGCGTACTGGGTGACCACTCTCTGTTTCATGGCCGTGCACCAGCCTGTGGACTACTGCGGCGCCTTCATTTACGGTTCCCTAGTGTACCTGCTTGCCGTCTGGCAGAAAAACCTGTGCTCTGTCATCGTCATGCATGCGGTGGCGAATGCGCTGCTGGGATGGGCCGCGTTGGAATGGGGCAAATACGGACTGTGGTGAATCCGGCGTTTACAGAAAGGAACTTCTTGGGTACATAGGGCCGATGACTCCGGAAGAAGCGATAGAAATTTTGTGGGAATACCATCATGTGAAGCAGGAGCTGCGCCCGGCGGACCTCATCTTCATCCTTGGCAGCAATGACGTGCGGGTGGCGGAATATGCGGCGGAACTCTATGCTCGGAAGCTGGCTCCCCTCTTGCTCTTTTCCGGCGGGATGGGGCGTTTTACAGGGGAATGGGCCGTGCCGGAAGCGGAACTCTTTGCTGAGGCGGCCATGAAAAAGGGAGTGCCGGAAGACCGTATCCTCATTGAAAATAAATCTACCAACACCGGGGAAAACGTCCGCTTTTCCCGTACAATCCTGAAAAAGGCCGGCATCCCGGACCCTGCCAGCCTCATTGCCCTGCAAAAACCGTACATGGAGCGGCGTACGCTGGCTACGCTCCAGGCCCAGTGGCCGGAAGCGCAGGTGGCGGTCAGCTCCCCTCCCGTCACTTTCCGGGAATACTTGACCCCGGAACTGCCGCGGGAGCTGGTTGTCTCCGCCATGGTGGGGGACTTCCAGCGGATACTGGAATACCCCAGGCGCGGTTTTTCCACGGAACAACCTGTGACTCCGGAGGCGATGGAAGCCTTCCGCACGCTGGTGGAAGCTGGATATGACTCCCAGCTGCTCAAGGATGTGCCTCTCCCCTGGAATTCTTGAGAAGACACGCTTTTTGCTTTCACTGGCCGCTGATTGCGGTCATCAATACAACCCGCATAGCCAACCCAATTATAGATATTATCATGGCAGACAGAACCAATACAGATCCCGCCCGAATGGAGAAAATCGTGAGCCTCTGCAAAAGGCGGGGTTTCATCTTCCAGGCAGCTGAAATATATGGCGGTCTGAATGGTTGCTGGGACTACGGTCCCATGGGGGTGGAACTCAAGCGCAACCTCAAGGAATACTGGTGGCGCAAAAACGTGCAGGAGCGCGACGATGTGGTCGGCATGGACGGTTCCATCCTGACGCATAACTCCGTACTGGTGGCATCCGGCCATGTGGGCGGATTCTCCGACCCGATGTGCGACTGTCTGCTGACCAAGGAACGCCTGCGCGCCGACCAGGTGCCGGCCCAGAGCGGCATGGGATTTTTCTACACCGGAGCCGTTAAAAAGGACGGCTCCTGGAGCATGGAAAAGGAATACTCCGTGCTGGTGGACTCTGAAAAACAGGCGGACAAGGCCCGCAAGACCGCGGCCCAGTACTATGCCCAGCTAGCAGGCAAGGACGTCTCCCACAAGGAAATGGAACTGAAAGGCGAGCGAATGGAGGCCATAACGGACTCCACCATGTACAACCCCGCCAATGGTTCCCTGCTGACGGAAGCCCGTGAATTCAACCTCATGTTCAAGACGACCATCGGAGCCACCTCCGATGAAAACGATCCCAATGCCACTGGCTGGCTGCGCCCGGAAACGGCCCAGTCCATCTTCTGCCAATACAAGAACATCCTGGACAGCTCCCGCGTGAAGCTCCCCTTCGGGATCGCCCAGATCGGCAAATCCTTCCGCAACGAAATCAACCCGCGCAACTTCACCTTCCGTTCCCGCGAATTCGAACAAATGGAAATCGAATACTTCTGCCGGCCGGAAGACGGTCTGCGCCTGGTGGATGAATGGCTGGAACACCGCCTCTGCTTCTATGACGAAGTGGGCGTGCCGCGCGAACACATCCATATCCTGGACGTGCCGGATGGTGAACGCGCCTTCTATTCCAAGAAAACCTACGACCTGGAATATGAATTCCCGTTCGGCATTCAGGAACTGGAAGGCATTGCCTACCGCACGGACTATGACTTGAGCTGCCACCAGAAAGGCTCCGGCCGTCCGCTGGAATACTTTGACGAAGAAACTCGGGAAAATTCATTCCCCATGTGGTGGAACCCTCCGCCGGGTGTGACCGCACCATTCTGGCCATCATCTGTGAAGCCTTTGATGAAGAAGAGCTGGTGGATGACAAGGGCAAGAAAGACGTCCGTACCGTGCTCCGCTTTGTGCCCCGGATGGCTCCCATCAAGGCCGCCATTTTCCCGCTGCTCAAGAAAAACGAGGAACAGGTGCGCATCGCCCGGGAAATTGAAAAAACGCTCCAGCCATGGATGCCCGTCTTCTATGATGAAACGGGAGCCGTTGGCCGCCGCTACCGCCGCCAGGATGAAGTGGGCACCCCCTTCTGCATCACGGTGGACTTTGAAACCCTTGGAGAAAACGATGCCTCCCTCAAGGACACGGTAACTATTCGCCACCGCGACTCCATGGAACAGGAACGCGTCGCCATCAAGGACCTGCTGCACTGGCTCATTGCCCGTGTGCGTTAACGGCGCCTTTGACAGCCGCCGATGCCGGAAAACACTTCAAGGCCACTCCATTAATATGGAGCGGCCTTTTGTTTTTGGAATGGCAGAGAAAAAAAGTTGCTGGACGATAGGCCGCTGGCCATCTAGCATTAAAAACAGGTTGGTGAACCAGATGGGAATCAGCAATTCCAAAATGAATTGCTGAACTGATAAACTGTTTGCGCCAACCTCAAGCTCACAGAAATTCCCGGGGAGATTGGCGATTTCTGTAAGTCCTTGAAATCAGTAGATTGACATTCTCTCCAATAAAATATAAGGGGGTAAGGAATATGCATCCTGAAAGAGGTTGGCGCAAAAAGCGATTTGTACCACTAACTTTGAACGCATATCCCCTTCCGCCGTCGCACCCTCACGGGTGCGTGGATTGAAACTGATGCTTAGCGTTTACCCTATAGCCGGACTTGGTCGCACCCTCACGGGTGCGTGGATTGAAACTAAAGGGGTTAAGCACACGTGGATATGCCGGGCGTCGCACCCTCACGGGTGCGTGGATTGAAACCTGTTCTGTCAGTTTATTTGAATGGTAAAGCATGGTCGCACCCTCACGGGTGCGTGGATTGAAACCTTCACCAGCTCATGCAAAAACTTGCGGGCCGAGGTCGCACCCTCACGGGTGCGTGGATTGAAACTACTTCAGATAAAGATCAGCATCCTTTTCCGAGAGTCGCACCCTCACGGGTGCGTGGATTGAAACCGGCATGCGGGTTTTCGACATGATGACCAGAGAAGTCGCACCCTCACGGGTGCGTGGATTGAAACCGTTCGTCATGATGGATAGTGAGCAAGGAAAGAAGTCGCACCCTCACGGGTGCGTGGATTGAAACTAATAGTTGAATGTTAGTGTGTTGTTATTCTCCGGTCGCACCCTCACGGGTGCGTGGATTGAAACCATCTGGGCGGCGGATTGTTCGTGCATGACGGCAGTCGCACCCTCACGGGTGCGTGGATTGAAACCTCAACTTCACGCGCTATGTGGTAATCCTCCATAGTCGCACCCTCACGGGTGCGTGGATTGAAACCTTATGCTAGGTACAATACCGCTAGTATTTACAAGTCGCACCCTCACGGGTGCGTGGATTGAAACCAATAATTTTTCAAATCTGTAGCATATATCCTTCGTCGCACCCTCACGGGTGCGTGGATTGAAACTGACGGCAAGAAGCTGAATAGCCTTTGCCGTCTCGTCGCACCCTCACGGGTGCGTGGATTGAAACGATGGACATGCCGATCTTTTCCTCGATTTCGGTTGTCGCACCCTCACGGGTGCGTGGATTGAAACTTCCGGATGGCACGTCAACAACGGTGGGCGTGATGTCGCACCCTCACGGGTGCGTGGATTGAAACCGGAGGCCCACGGGCGCCGGGCGGCTGATTATCGGTCGCACCCTCACGGGTGCGTGGATTGAAACTCTAACTCCTTTTCAAGGTTAGCACAAAGCAAGAGTCGCACCCTCACGGGTGCGTGGATTGAAACAACCCTTCTTGCCTGCGGCTTGCAGGGCTTCCAGTCGCACCCTCACGGGTGCGTGGATTGAAACCGTTGGACAGTGACGCATGGTTATTTTCCGGGAAGTCGCACCCTCACGGGTGCGTGGATTGAAACTAAAGACGTAGTACATTTTTTCGCCCAGGGCCAGGTCGCACCCTCACGGGTGCGTGGATTGAAACGCTTCGTGGAAGCCTGCTGAAATACGGAAAACATGTCGCACCCTCACGGGTGCGTGGATTGAAACTATATTTTTTCGTAAGAATCTCTAACTTGTTCACGTCGCACCCTCACGGGTGCGTGGATTGAAACCTGTGTCAGGGTCCGTGATGGTCCTGGTTTCGAGTCGCACCCTCACGGGTGCGTGGATTGAAACTCCTCCAGAAATTCCACAAAGTCCTTCTGGCTCGTCGCACCCACACGGGTGCGTGGATTTAGATGTCGCAGACTGAACGGCCTACTATCTCTGGAATGAGAAGGAGCAGTTGGCTATAACACTCATTAAAAACACCCTTCATTTTTAGTGAAGGGTGTTTTGACATTTGTGAAAAGAAACAGATCAGAAGCCTTCAATCATTTCCGGGGTTAACCCCGGTAGATCATATTTCTTTACAATATTTCCATCCTCGGAGACTTCAATGGAATGGTGAACCTTGGCAGAAGAGTATTGACCGCTTTTACAGTTATGTTCCCACCAAATGACTTTTTGAATAGACATGCTACCTTCCGGTCGTGCAGAGGAGGCATCTCCTTCAAACATCTGAGGAAGCGCTTGTTTGAAAATGGATGCATCTTCATCCGAGAAGCCTGTGAGTTCTGCCAGCTGCGGATTGATTGCTCCAAAGAAGACATAGGTGCCCTTGTCCACCCGGTGCTTCATGCCCATGGTGTCGGAAGATTTTTTACTGCCGTCTCCGTCATTGCTGACGCTTTTCGTGATTTGTGTACTAGTGATATTCACCGTATCTCTGCTGAAGGCAGGTTGAATAGTGACTGGGCCTCTGATTCCTATGGAGACGCCGGTGCCTTTTGCCGCATCTTTGTCTTTTAAGGCAAAGACCTGTCCAAAAGCTCTCACATCATACCATTCCTGACAGGCTTTTTGTGCCAGTTCAGCAGACGTACCTTTTTGTTTCAGGATGGGAGTAGCACGTTCTTTCAATGTTTTATAGTCGTCTACACGTCTGTCGTCTGACTGGACAAAGATGTTTTGTCCCATGTCCATCAGCTTATTGCGGATTTTTCTTTTAAGACAGACATCGGAGATTTCTCCGAGTCCTTCCAAAGTGGTTCTGGGCCGGTTGCCATCGAGGGGGTCTCCGTTGGGGTTAGCGTTTGTAACGGTAAAGATGACGGCAAAGTCGATTTTATGATTAAGGCTCATGATGTGGTTTTATAGTGTTGAATTAATGTTTTATTCTAAGATTTATTTTGCCAGTTCAGCATTTTTTTCTTCTTTAGTTTTGTAAATGAAGGCTCTCTGGCAGTGGTAACCGAGGAGGTAGGCGCCGGTTAATGGTCCGTTATCCATGAACTGTCCCATGAGGAATGTTTCCATGATATTGTCTATGTAAGCATCATAGCTTTTCAAGAAAGAAACGGTGTTTTCATTTTTCTTCAAAATGTTGCGATAGGGCTGAATGCTTTTTTCCAGCATGGGCCATGTTTCTGACGGTCTTTGCTGGAACCGCTGCATAAGTTTTTCCGCATTGGTGGGGCGGGAGGTTTTCGTGATATTTAATGCTGATGTTTCGATGGCTTCTGCAACGGCTAAAAGACGGCCGAAGAGGTAACTGCGATCTGTGATTTTTGGATCAAGGCTCATGGTATCTGAGGACGAAGTATTTGTTTGTGGATGATTATAAAGATAAACGGAACAGGATACTCCCAAGGTCATTTCCCATTCCCACCATTCCATGGCATGTCGTTTGGATGTCTGGAGAACACATTGTTTTTCCAGGTCCGGAGGAATGGGAAGATTGTGAAGAATACAGGGTAGTAGTCTGGAGAGGGCGTGTTTGCGTAGTTTATCGTCTACCTTTATTCCATACGCTGCTTTGACAATCATGGAGATAGACGGCGCGCCAATATAAGATCGGTCATTTCCTTCTTTGTCTTTAGGAAGGCATTGTTTCCATCTGGCTTTGGAATGCCACGAAAGCAGGTTGTTAAGGTATTCGGAGACGGTGAATTCCTGAAAGCTCGAGAGGGACATGCGCCCCGGCGACGCAGAATTCAAGCTGAGAACAAGAACACGGTTTTTAATATCGTTTTCATTCAATGATGTCCGCAGCAGCTCTTTTCCTCCTCCGGAGAGTTCTTTTTTAAATTGCTTAACCAATTGGGTGACTTGGTCATTCGGTGTTGGCTGGTCGGGCGTGTAGTGTTCCCATTCCTGCACATTGCCGCAGGGAGACGGAACTTTCAACAGACCGGGAGACCAGGCGAGAACGACAAGATCTCCATCATACCAGCCTTGGCGGGAGATAAGCCAGCGAAGCGCGCTGTGGGCTTTTTGGGTGACTTCCGTACTTACTCCGCACGCTTCATCCGCTTCAATGAATCTGCCGCGGTAGGTATAGCCGGAACTGTCATTGGAAGAAATGAGTTTGGCTTTGTCGCCGGCGTTTCTGATGCGTGCCGGGTGAGTGGTTGCCAGAGGTGCTGTTTTTCCCAGGACATAGCACATCCCTTCTTTGTTGGCCTTGGATTCCGTATAAATCCGCCAGGATTCGTACATGGCGGGGTCTTCATACACTTCCGGAGGGCTTCCATCCCTGCTGTTGACCTTCCATCTTATGAACGCATTTTCCTGGGTGGATGCTCCCAGGATTTCAAAGATGGCGGGCATTTCCCGTTTGTCCCCTTTCCATACAGGAAGCAGAGTGTTGGTGGAATCTTCCGCATATAGGATTCCCCCGTTGATCAAGTCCGTGATCAGGGATTTTTTACGAATATAGGCCAGAACGGCGTTCAGTTTGACATTACCGGGATCAAATGCCGCCCATTCCGATAATTGCTGTTCATATTGTTCGTAGGATTCCTGAAGGGTTTTGAGTTGCTTTGTCCGTTTGGCCGGGGATTCTTCCGGAGGGAAATAGTCAGCGTTATCACCTGCCACGTATTGGAGCTTGTCACACAGAGGGTGGGCACAGGCTCCGCTGGTGCGGCCTCCTGAGGCTTCCGTAACGGGGATGATGGTGGGTTGACTGTTCTGATTGTTGAGGGATGCATTAATTAGCTCTCCCTGTTTGTTCAGTGTGATGGTGATGTGAGCATTCTGCATGCTGTGGTACAGCGGCAGAAGAGGGGTAATGAGGCGTTCTTTCCTGTTGCCGTGGGCCGGTTCTTTGTCAATACGACCCACATAATCACGGTTTTGTTCATAGGTGGCGTATAAGGCGTGCATCCAGTTCATCTTTTTCTTTTTCCTTTCATTCTCCCAGGCTCAGATCATTCAGTCCGCTGGATCTTGGCGGGCATGCCGCCATGGGGCGTACATGCTTGACAATTTCGCATGCTTCAGGGCGCACGAAGCGGATCATTCCATTTTCCATGACCGGACGCCAAAAACGTATGGAAAGCTCCTCTTTTCCCGTTTCATCCGGATAATTGAAACCATGGAACATGAGTCCGAAAGACGTGTTTCCATATTGGTCATAGAATCCCTTTCCTTCTCCAAACCGGCATGGTTCCACGTATCCCTGGCATTCCCTGGTTCCCAACGCGATGTCCCTACGTCCTCCGCGGTCAATCATGCGACGGGCAATTTCATAATGCTTGCCGTCGATCCGGTCCTTGGACATATCCGGACGGTACATGTTCCATTCAAAATGAGCCTTGACTTGATATTCCACATCTTGAAGGTAGGTATATACGGATAAATCCGCCCCGGCTTCATGATATTTGATCAGTTTCATATTTTTGGGAACCAGACGGATAGGGCGCATTATTCTCACCTCGTCAATTAACCAGATCAGGGTGGGTTTCCAGTAGACCGCCTTTACAATTCCTTTCAGGGCTTCATAAGTGGGGATTTGATAAGAACATTTTTCTCCGCCTATCCGGGTGAGGGGGTCGGAGAAAAGCGCATATTTCCCGTAGACCTTAAATTCGATTTGATTAAGCATGAATATGAAGCTGTTGAAATTTTTAAATCCGGGAAACGGTCAGCGCACCGGAAGTCTCTCCGGGGTCTGTGAGAAAGCCCAGAAATGGATCATATTTATTAGGTACTGTTGTATAAATATCCACTCCTTCCTGTATACGCATGATGTCTCCCGCATTCAAGTATTTTCCAAGAAGTCGGTTGGAAATCGCGACGGAATAGGCTCTGGCTTTTTGGATCCATTCATTCCATTGTTCCCATTCTTCATCCGTATGAGGATTCATGTTCCAGAGTTTTTCCCTGCATTCTTCCCCTCTTCCATAAGGGGTGATAACAGCTATTGTATCAACCTGGATCGGATGATAGTGGCGTGCTGCCGAGTCAAAGGCCTGGAAAAGACGAAGGGGAGCATATTTGGACTGCTGACGGGGATATGTCATCAGTTTGGAATTTTGAGATAGCGCATCCTCCATGTTGGTGACGACGCCGGAGCATTTAAACGGGTAAGACAGATGATCATGATTATGAGAGCGGGTGAGCTTGCCGTAGAATTCCTTAAAATAGAGCGAAACGGATTTGTTTCCCAGAATTCCTCCTTCTTCAGGATCACAAATCATTCCCATAGCAATTTCTCTTCCGATTTCAAGTTCCCGGAGAGAATCCAGTCTTTCCAGATTGCCTGCGGGATTAATCAGGATAACTCTTCCCCGGGACGGTTGGCGTCCCTGTTGCATCGGCCTGCCGCTTGAGTGCAGGAATCCAGGCCGGCCACGCTCCGTATGATTACGTCAAAATCTACGTCCACTCCGGCTTCAATGAGGCCGGTACTGATGCACACAACGGCTTTTCCCTTCCTTCTGGCCTTTTCCAGGGATTCTTTGTCAATACGGTTCGTGATGATTTCTTTCCTGTGGGCAGGGCACATGTTGGTGCTGAGGTGGAAAACGTCCGCCTCTGTATTCAGGTCCCGGCAGGCGCAGGCCAGTTTAGAGGCCAGTTTTTTGGTGTTTACGATGACGAGGGTGGGGCCTTTGGAGAAAGCTTGCTCCATGATGGAGTCCCTCATTTTTTCTACGGTCCAGTAATTGGAGGATTTTAGTTCACAGACAACCTCGCATTGACGGAATTGGCTAAATTGATCGAAATAAGCTTGGCTGTCCGGAATAATAGGTGTTTCGATGAGATGAGCATGCGTTCCGTCTTCCGTGGCAGTTTCCGGAGGAGTAGCCGTACAGCGGATGGTGCTGCTGTGGCAGATGCCGGAGAGAAAATCCAGCGAATGTTCAAAAAGCCGTAGTGAGGTTGGGGGAATAGCTTGCACTTCGTCAAAAATAACAACGGCATTTGCCAGGGAGTGCATGCGCCGCACATGCTGTTTGCCGGATGCATATAAGGCATTCAAGTATTGGACGGATGTAGTGAGTACAATGGGAACGTTCCATGTTTGAGTGGCTTCCATGTACCAGGTTTTTCTTTTCGGTGACCATGGTTCCATTTCTCCCTCCTCGTTAAGGGTTTCCTTCACCAGATTGGAATGATGCTCCAGGATGCAGTCTTTATATTCATTTCCAAGTACTTTCCGGATGGCATTGGCCGTTTGGTCAAGAATGGAGGTATAGGGAATGATGTAGATGATGCGTGACAAATGGTGCCGCCGTGCATGTTCCAAGGCAAATCTGAGGCTTGAGAGAGTTTTGCCTGCACCGGTGGGAAGTGTAAGGTTCCACTTGCCAACTTGTCCTGGCGCAGCTTGAAGGCACTCCTGCGACATGGCTGCCCGGCTTTGATTGATGGGAGTATCAGCCTTGAATTGTTCGAGATGTTTATTCAAGTTTTTTAACATTCCTTCCCAATCCGGGTCCGGAATGCTTTCGTAGCTTCCTTTTCCGGAAGCACTGGTGTAATCCGCTTCGATAAGGCTGCTCAAGCAGAACCGTGCGATTAGTCCGGCATGGAATGCTTGTTTTTTTGGACAGTGGCCAAACAGGGTGGCAAGGAGGGTGTAAACATTCTTGAATTCCGTGGCCAGTTCCGTTTTTTTCAGGAGAGAGTAGTAATGATCTTTCTCCTGAAACGTCAATTTGGACAGGATTTCATCAAGATGGGTTTTCTCTCCGGATTTTTCCATGCGCTTGGAGAATACGTCATCTCCGGGCATCGTGCCACGGAAGCAGTCAATGAGAGCAGAGTTGTGATGGGAGGCAATACATAAAGCAATGATTTGCCGGAAGATAAAAATTCTTCAGAGTCCTCCGGGATGGGAAAATAATTCCAGACAAACTGGGCTCCAGCAGTGGAATGGTCTATGCCGCTTTTTGGAATTGGAGGACTGATATGTTGAGAGAGAGCATCCATGTATTGCTGAAAGTCTGCACTCATTTTGCCGAAGTCGTGCATGCCGCCGATCAAGGCCCCAAATTGCGATAGCCCTAAGGGAGCAAGCAGGGTAGACATCGTACGGGAACATTCTTGTTCGTGAGTGGAAAGAGACTGATGGGGGCGAGCCTGATACATGTGAAACTATCATAGGTTCCATATGATCATTTGCAATATATGAATTGATTAATTTAGTATTTTATTTAGTGTTTCACCCTGAACAGAATTTCCAAGATGCCTTCTTCCTTTTTTTCAGTGCCCCTGGCGGCATTACAGCATTACTTGTATTGTCCCAGGCAATGCGCGCTGATTCATCTGGAATGCGTGTGGGCTGATAATCAATTTACGGCGGAGGGGAATGTATTTCATGAACGGGCGGATTCCGGCATGACGGAAAACCGCGGGCGAAAGAGGATCCTGCGTTCTCTTCATATTTCTTCCCTCCAATGGGGAATTCACGGCATTGCGGATGTCGTGGAGGCTGTTTATGCTGAGAAAGGCGGCATTCCCGTATCCATGACGCCCGTGGAGTACAAGGTGGGCAAGCCCAAACCGCACCGTGCGGATGAAGTGCAGGTGTGCGCCCAGGCCTTGTGCCTGGAAGAAATGTTTGGGTTGGAGATTCCCTCCGGTTTTCTGTTTTATGGAAAGCCCCAGAAAAGGATGGAGGTGGTATTTGATGAAGAGCTGCGTACTCTGACAGCCGGGGTTATCAGGAATGCCAGGGAGGTGTTAACCGGGGGAGTGACGCCGTTGCCCATGTATTCCAAAGCCTGCAAGTCCTGTTCCCTGGTCAATGATTGTCTTCCTGACGTTTGCCGGGAGCACAGGCAGACCATGAAGGCCCGGGTGGATGATGTGTTTGAAGATAGTCTTGGTGCAAGTGAAGCTGATGATTTATGAAGAAACATTTAAATACCTTGTTTGTGACGCTGGAGGGATGCTGGCTGTCCAAGGATGGCGATACCGTGAAAGTCAATTCGGAAGGAACATGTTTGCTGCGGGTTCCCCTCCATAATTTGGAGGGTATTGTGACGCTGGGATGGGACATAGGAGTTTCCCCTTATTTGATGGGGGCCTGTGCGGAGCGCGGCATCACGCTTTCCTTCTGCAATCCTTACGGTAAATTCTTGGCTGGCGTCCAGGGCTTCATGAAGGGAAATATCCTGCTGCGCCGGGAGCAATACCGCTGGGCTGATGATGAGGCAAGATGGGTTGGCGTTGCCCGGGAAATGATAGGAGCCAAAATTGCCAATTGCCGCAGTTTGCTTTTAAGAGCGCAGAGAACTTACGGGAAAGATTTGTCGGAAGCGGTGGACCGTCTGGCTGCTTTTTGCCGCATGGCCCGCGGGTGCAGTTCCGGCGATATGCTGCGGGGCATTGAAGGTTCCGCTGCGGAAACATATTTTTCCTGCGTGTCCCATTGCCAGAGGACGGAAGAGCCGGAGTTAGTGTTTGAAGGCCGCAACAGGCGTCCTCCCAAGGATTGTTTTAACGCCCTTCTATCTTTTCTATATAGTCTGTTGTGCCATGATGCCAGGTCCGCTCTTGAAAGCGCCGGCATTGATGCGGCCGCCGGTTTTCTGCATCGCGACCGTCCGGGGCGTCCCGGAATGGCCTTGGACCTGATGGAAGAATTCCGGGCGCCGCTGGCTGATTGCCTGGCTCTTACGCTAATCAACCGCAAGCAAATTTCCGCAGATGATTTCGACAAGGAGGAATCCGGAGCCGTCTTTTTGAAGGAAGATTCCCGTAAGAAAGTATTGAATGCCTGGCAGGAGCGCAAGAAGACCGTTTTGGTGCACCCCTTCCTTCAGGAAAAGACGACACAGGGATTGCTGATTCACATCCAGGCCCTTTTGCTAGCACGTCATTTGCGCGGAGACCTGGACTGCTATCCTCCGTTTATTGGCAAGTAAAACGCTCCTTAGCCATGTATATTCTCATTACTTATGATGTA
Source organism: Akkermansia sp. JRP_AM1 (assembly GCF_049262625.1). Taxonomy (NCBI): domain Bacteria; kingdom Pseudomonadati; phylum Verrucomicrobiota; class Verrucomicrobiia; order Verrucomicrobiales; family Akkermansiaceae; genus Akkermansia; species Akkermansia sp. JRP_AM1. The sequence continues at coordinate 3,166,253 of NZ_CP118234.1, read as the reverse complement.
GCTACGGATGACAAGGCCGGGCAGCGGCGGTTGCGTCAAGTTGCCCGCGCCTGTGAAAATATCGGTCAGAGAGTGCAGAATTCCGTGTTTGAATGTGAGCTGGCTCCGGCCCAATTGGTTGACATCAGGAACAAGCTGCTTAAGATTATTGATAACGAGAGCGACAGCCTGAGAATTTATCACATGGGGTCCAATTGGCATCATAAAATAGAGCAATTGGGCAAGGAGAAGAGTTTCGACATTTCCGGCCCTTTGATCATTTAAAAGCTGTCTGAGCACGGCCTTTGCGCCAACCCCAAGCTCACACCAATTTCCCGGGAGATCGGCGATTGGCGTAATACATTGGGAATGGAAGATTGACAGATGAATACTTAGAAGAGAAGGCTAGGTGATGATGGCCTTCTTCGGGAGGTTGGCGCAAAGTATCGTTTGCGCTGTTGAATAACAATGTATATGGTCAGGCGCAGTCGCACTCCGCAAGGAGTGCGTGGATTGAAACGGGTTAGTCAGGGCGCAAAGACCCTCTTTAAATGGTCGCACTCCGCAAGGAGTGCGTGGATTGAAACATGTCGCTATGAGCAACAAAGATATTATTAACTGGTCGCACTCCGCAAGGAGTGCGTGGATTGAAACCGCCATCTTGCAAGTCAGATGAAAGAAGGAGGAGGTCGCACTCCGCAAGGAGTGCGTGGATTGAAACTATTTCATGTAGAATTTGAATTTTGTCTCACCCTGTCGCACTCCGCAAGGAGTGCGTGGATTGAAACTTTAATACATGGCACAAAAACCTATTGACAAAGCAGTCGCACTCCGCAAGGAGTGCGTGGATTGAAACCATCTTGTACACGTCCGCTTTGATCACTTCCTTGTCGCACTCCGCAAGGAGTGCGTGGATTGAAACGTTTATCCTGCAAAATAGTAATGATTGCAAGGTCGTCGCACTCCGCAAGGAGTGCGTGGATTGAAACAATATATTCAAAAATAACTTTGCTTCCTCCAGGAGTCGCACTCCGCAAGGAGTGCGTGGATTGAAACTATCTCGCAAATATCATTATCTGATAAACACAACCGTCGCACTCCGCAAGGAGTGCGTGGATTGAAACCTGAATCCCATCTCAAAATTGGTAATGACATCGTGTCGCACTCCGCAAGGAGTGCGTGGATTGAAACGGATTTACGCTATCCAAGTAATGATGAAGCACTTGTCGCACTCCGCAAGGAGTGCGTGGATTGAAACATTAAAGTATTCGACGATATGCCTCAAAGCTGGAGTCGCACTCCGCAAGGAGTGCGTGTGTAACGTCGCAGTGCATTGTGGAAAAATTATCAAGCAGTGTGGAAAAACGTTCCTGAACGCCACCCCGCTGCATCTTTATTGCAATATCGATGCCTCGCCCCTGCAAACGGCCAACAGGTCACCCCAATCCACCGCTTCGTCGTCCTCCCTAATCACTCTCCCCTCCCGGATCATCCGCTCCCTGGCGTCGGCCAGCAGGTGCATCACTCTGGCCCGCTCGCTGGCCGGCTGGGTATCCAGCCGGGGATTGCCAGTCGTAACGACAGCAAACCGGGAGGCGTAGCGCTCCGGAGAGGCCGTCAGGCTGTACCAGCACCAGGCCGTCCATGAACTCCACGGCGTGCGCTGGCTCCATGGTTCATCAATACGTACCAGCGCGGCGGGCAAACTGGCCAATGCCGCCCGCCCGATGGTCCAGTCCTCCGGAGCCAGGGCATCCATGTTCTCCCAATCCATATCCCGGAGCAATCGCCTGGCGACCCGGCCGCGCAAGGCGTACAAACAGCCGTAAATCATCCACTCCCCATCGACCAAGGAGCCGGAGGCGTACATCTGGCACCAGGGCCGTTCCTGCATCCAGCACAGCCAACCTCCGTCCAACAGGGCCGTATCACAGTCGATCTTGACCAGGATGTCGTCATCCTCCGCCTCCCGGCACATTTCGGAAAGCATGCCCCGGATGCAGTCAGGCCCCCGCAGGTTGCCGTGGCGCTCCCAGGAGGACTGCACATACTCCGCGCCCATGCTCCGGAGAGCCTCCGCCGTCTCCTTCTGTACCGGATGGGAAGCATCGTCCACTACCGTCACGCTGGCACAGGGTACGGACATCCGGGCGCACCGCACGCAGGCCGCCGCCTCGGCAGCGTCTCCTGCATAAGAAAAAATGAACATCCTGATCATACTGCTGCGCTATTATTCCGCCGGGCCGTCGGGATAGGTACTCGCCACCTTAATCGGCAGCTGTATATCGCCCAGCATATGCTGTATCACCTGCTTGTCCTTGATTGTCGCCACGTGGAAGGAATAGGAATACTGCTCCTTTTCCCCTTCCTTCGCCGTCAGCGGCGGGTAAATATCAATCGTCCCCTGCTGGGTGCCTACGCTGGCAGACACAAAGGCCCCTTCCTTGTTGACGATACAGTTTACCCATACTTCCCCGCTGGTTTGACCAAGCGTTTTCCAGCCGCCGTTATCGCCAGGTATTTGTCCGATCTTGTTTCCATCCATTAAGAAGGACACCTCCCTCATCCTGGAGCCGATCACATTGGAAAAATCATCATCCCAATCTAACGCTACCTGGAGCGCATAGACAGGAGGAATAGCCGGGGCGGTGGCCCATACCATCTTGCCTTCCGGACCGACGGTCGGAGCCGGCGGAGACTGTGACGCCTCCATATCCCAGGTCAATCCTGCCGCCGGAGTGTCCGAACCATTCTGTTCCTCATCCAAATCCTGTTGCGCAGCAGCCATCTGCCGCACCCGGTCAATCATATCCTGGAGGGACAAATGGCCAGGCGCACCCAGGCGGAGGGAGGTTCTGCCCCCATCCACATCAACGCTGACGCTTTGAACTACCGTGTCCATCGTCAGGTACTCCTCTCTGGCTCCGCTGATGACCAGCTTGCGGCCTACCATAAAACGGGGCTTGATCGCATGCAGGGCCGTCACCTGGCCCTCCCAGGGCGTCACGCGGGTAATGTCGTAATAATCCCGGAGCGCGGCAGTATAGTCAGGCACGGTCGGCTCCTCTGCGCTGTCTCCTGTGCTGCCCGAGGGCGGTTCTCCGCCTCCATCCCCTCCGTCTGTACCCTCCTTGTCAGCTCTGTACTTGCGCCGCTTGACATTGATGGTGCGGCAAGTCCAGGTGAACCAGTTGCAATAACAAAGCTGGCCGCCACGGTTCTTTTCTATGGGGAACAGCATCTCGCATCCTTTTGGCGGAGGCTGTGTAATCCAGGCGAACTGGCGGAATTCCACGTAGCTCCATTTAATGGTCTTACAGGCTTCCGACAACTGGCCGGCCACATGCTCGAATGCTGTCGCGTCGGCAGAATAATTGGACATGTCCATTCCTTCAACATTGGAAACCCTGTTTTTTTTGATGGAGCCGAACTTAACGCCGGACACGGCAGACAACCCTGGAATTTTGCTCTTCCACCACTCGGCGGCATCATCCGCCCCGGAAGGGAAATCCGCCCCTCTCACCTCCACCACAGGCTTGGTGAAATTCCAGCATGGAGACTCACTGGGGGCTGTATCATCCCCGTCGTCCCCGCTGCTGACCGGAGCGGCCATCTGGACAGTGACACACCCCTCCTGGTGCAGACTGGCCCACTTGGGCCAGGACTGGGTGTCGACCACCAGGTCGCCCGCCGTCAACACAACGCCCACCGCCGGGGGAACCAGATCCGGACGTGGGTACAGCATGATCTCGGAGAGAATGTCGGCCACCCTGTCCAGCCGCGCCTGTTTCAAATCCGCGCCATCGGCAACATGAATCACCGGGGCAGAACCGGAATAGTCTACCCACATCACCATGCCGGGGCGCAGGGATAACAATTTCCGCAAAACGCCGGCATAAGTATCGCAGGACATGGAGGAATCCCAGGCTGTGGCCGTCGTCGGCACGGTCACATCAATGCCGGTTTCGGGCGGAAGCAATCCATACTGCCGGGCAGTCTCCATCACCCGGCGCAACGCATCAGCAATTTTAATCTGGCGAGGCACATCCTGCCCCGTCCCGGAGCTGACTTTAAAGGACGCCCCTACAGACCCTCTCAACGCTCCGGACGCGCCAAAGTACAGCGCCGCTTCCAAAGGCTGGAGAATATCGCAAGCCTCAATGGACCAGTACCAGGCATTGCCGGACTGATCCAGGGAACACTTGCGGACCGTTCCTTCCATGATGGTGGCACCGTTCCAGACAATGCGCACCGGCTCTTTATATTTATAGGGAGCCACCTCATCCTGTTTTCTGGCCAGTTGCCGCCAGGAAACGCGCATCGGCGTAAAATTCTGCCAGCTGTAAGAAGCGTCTTCCAGGGCCTTGTCCATAAGTTCAACAATCTTCATCTGCGCGGTCCGAATTTTCCTTGGGAATCAATCTTATCCAGCCGCGCCTTGAGGCGGGCCACTTCTCCGGACAGTTTGCCCTGGGTGGACTGCGCGGAGGAATACCTGGTTAAAATCTGGTCAATCAGGCCGATCATCTCATTAAACTCATTCCCTGCTTCCAGGCGCCGGTCGTCATTTTCCAGCCTGCTTTTAAGATGTTCCAGCAGCTTGCGCTCGCCCTGAGTCACAGATGTCCCCCCGTCGCCCTGTTCGGAAAGAACCTTCTTCAACGTCTCTTCGGCGTACGGAAGCGCTCCTATCGGCTCCTTGTTGGCGATCTCACCGGAGCGTCCCAGCACCTTACGGCGCATCCTGGCCAGCCAGTCATCCAGCTCCAGCACCTTCTCCTGGCCATCGTGCAGCTTGCCGGACAAATTGGCCACATCCTGGGCAGTGCGCTCCAGATCGCGCAATTCCTTATCATTTTTCTTGATGGCCCGTTCTTTTTTGATGGCATCCTGCCAAGCCTTAATGGCCTGCATAGCCGCCTGGGCAATCCCCTTCTCATCCTGGTTGGTTGAATTCTGGCAGCCTCAAAAAGTTCTTTGGCGAATTTCTCGGCATCATTGGCATCCTTCAAATCCTTCTTGTCCCAGGCACTGCGCGGCAACGCTTTCAACCGCGCGAAAATATCGGAAAACTGCTTGAGCTTGGCGGCCAAGGCGTCATTGCCCTCAAAGTTCTCCGCATACTGCTGGAAACGGTCCATGCTGGCATCCAGCCGTTCATTGGTCCTGGACAGGGCCTCCTTCTGCTTCTCCTGGGTCCTCTGCCTGATTTCAATTTCCTTGCGGAGCCGGTCTTCCAGGGCTGAGGCCATCACATCGGTATGTTTCACGGCATCCTGCTGGGCGTTGGTCTTGGCCGTCTCCTGGTTTACGGCCTTGTTGGCCGCCGTCTGGGCCTGATGCTCCGTCAGTACCCCCCTCAGCCTGGAACTGGCTTCCGCCGCCTGCTGCCTGGCATCCTGCATTTCCTGGAATGCTTCTTCCAGGCGGGCGGAGTCATCCTCAATAGTCGAACGAACCAGCTGTAAAATCCGAACATACTCGTCCCGCCGTTCATCGTCATTCATCCCCGTCAAATCTCCTACCAGCCCCGTTTTGCTGATGCGCTCATATAAATTCCCCAGTGCCTGCCGGCGCTGATCCGCCTTCTTTTTCAACATATCCTCGTTGCCCTTGTCCGTCTCGTTAAAGCTCATCCCTCTGGCACGCATGAATTCATGCTGTGCAGCCACAGCGGCCTCATAGTCCTGCCGTGCCTGGTCCTCATCCTGTTTGCGTGCCAGCGCGATCGGAGCGCCTGCCAGGGGCAGCATGGTGGCGGCGCGTGCCTGGTCTTTAATGGCCTCTTGTATTTCCTTTTGAGCATCCTTCTGGCGTTTCTGGATTGCCTTCCAGCGAGCAAGATCTTCTTCTGCTTTCTTGGCGGCATCGGCCTCTTCCATGACCTGGATCGGCTTCAATCCTTCCACCAGTTGCTTGGATTGAGAAGAACGGGAAAACTCCAGCAGTTTACGGTAGCGTTCTTCGGCGGCATCCGCCCTGGCCTGTGCCGTCTGTGCCGCCTGGTCAGCCTGCCTGCGCTCCATGTCCATGCGTTCGTTGGCGTCTTTGGCATCAATTCTGGCCAATTCATCCCGCGCCTGGGATTCGGTAATCTCGCCCCGGATGCGGCGCTGGTTGACAATGCTGCGGTTCTTCTCGTTTTCAATTTGGAGCAGTTTCTTCTGCATTTCCAGCCCGGCCATGGCCTTGCGGTCAATGGCTTCAATGGTACGCAGCCGGGCATTATAGGCATCGTTCACCTGTTTAACTCCGGCCGCCTCCTGCTTCAAAAACGCGTCCTCGCGGTGCTGGGCACGGGCGGAATTGATACTATCCTGCCAGCGGGCCAGCTTGTCCTGGGCAGCCTGGATGATGCCGGCCAGCTTGGCGTCAATCTGCTTGGCCTTGACGCCAAATGCCTCATTGAGCGTTTCTCCTATAGACCAGCCAAGATCCCATGCCTGCTTGCCCAGCCCGATCACATTTTTAAGGTTTTGCAGGCCGCCGTTGAATTGGCCCCAGGACTGCATTGTATTGCTGCCCCAGGCTTGCAGCTTGCCGGGCAGGGAAATAAGCGTGCTGATGCTCCGGGACAACAAGGATGCACTCCTGTCCAGGCGCTGGGAGGTCACGGTGAAATTCTTGCCCGCCTGCCTGAGGGAGCCGTCCATCGTCTTGACGGCATTGGCCAGTTCCGCCGCTCCATCCAGCCGCCAGGACATGCCGCCTCCGGTGGCTGCCCCAGTGTAATCCGGGGCCGTGGTACCACCCACGCCCCCGGACAACAAGCTGCCGGGAACCTTGCCGGCAGCTTTGGCCAGACCGTCCACGGCCTGCTGCGCCTTGTTCAATCCGCTCAAATCCGCTGTCGTGCCAATGCTGATGCTTACGTCGTAATCCATAGGTCAATCAATGTCTCCGGTTAAGAACAGTTGAATTTCCAGCACACCCCAAAACGCGGCGGCTCCATACCGCTGATCATTGGTCGGCGGCAAGGGCTGCACATGGTCAAGGGTGGCGCGGTAGTCCCGCGTGCGCTGCGGGATGCCGGCATGATAGGCGGTCATCCAGGTGACCATGCCCTCCGGGTATAGCGCCAGCAATTCCGCTATGTCCAATCCCCATGCCCTGGCGGCGGCGTAAGTGCAGAAAGCCCGCGCCAGGGAAAAAGACATCTGCAACCCGGCATTGCCGCGTGCCGCCTGGTGCATCCAGCGGCTGCCGATCACGGCCTCGCGCTGCACCTGGACGGAGGGCGCCACATCCACGAGGGAAACCATCACATCCCCGTAACTGCACAAGGCCACCGCCTCCGGGGCATCGTCCCCGATCGGGCGGTAGATCACTGTATCCTGAGAACGGTATGCGTCCATAATCAGTTAAAGATTGCTGGTAGCGAAATGCTTGAAAAACTCCACGGCGGCGGGCTCCGTGATCACAAAAGCCGGGTAGTCCGAAACTGTAAAAATCCTGCGGCCTTTGGTGTCCACATGGACGGCCTCCACGGTCAAAGACACAGCATCAATCATTGTATAGGCGCCATCCTCCGCAAGGGTCAGGACATCTTTTCCCAGCCTTGCCCACACCTGGGACGCCTGCCACGGCTCCGACAATCCCACCAGTGCGGTAACGACGGACTGCATAGCCGGGGCCTGGTCGGCTGGTATATCGTCCTGCGTATAGCGCGCCGGAGGTCTATATCCGCCCTTGTCCTGATAAATGGCTGTCAGGGTGAATTCCTGCCAGTTGCCGGGCTTCGGAAACTGAATCTGTATCTCTGCGTTATTCATTACTAGAGAGGTATGTTAATATCTTCAAAATCAGCCGTTTCTTCGGCTTCAATAGCATTGACGGCCATTGCTTCCAATGCGTGATAGGTTGGATTGGTCAATCCATTGGAATAAAGGTGCCTGGTGCCTGTGCCCGCGTCGGCTGAAAGGGCATATGTTTTCTCATTGCGCGCGTCGATGATCAGAGTGCTTACGCCTGTTCCTGCCTCGAAAGCGATGAAGCCGCGGAGAGAAGCTATTTTGAACAGGGTATTGGTACTGCCGCCTCCCAGCTCCATATAAAGAGCCGCCTTTTCCTCCCGCACTGCTGTACTCGGCGGCCCGCTCTGCATGTAAATAAGCCTGTTCAGCCCGTTCGGCATCAGCTCATTCGTCCCTACTGAAAGAAATACGGTTGTCGTCTTCACCTGCCAGTGTCCAACAGACGATACATAAAAGATTTCCCTTACTCTGATTTCATATCCCTTGCGGACAGTATCGTAAGGCGTATTGATGGTAACATCGATGATTTCCCCGTGGTTGACGGCCAGATCGTTCCCCGGAATCATAGAATAAGAATCCATCGTCAACCCGGTTCTGTTGGTTTTTGAGCCGCGCCCTATGCCAAAAGTAAATTTGGCGAAGGCTGTCGCATTGACCGCAAGGGAAAATCCGCAGACAGAACTGTAATTAAATTGGCCGTTAGGCCCTGTCAGGGGAATAACCGCTGACCCGTACGCATTGGACCCGGCAGAAGCCGCGCCCACCGAAAAACGCTGCGTCAACCCGGCAAGAGTACCGTTGGAAGATTTAGAAATGGAACCCGCGACTGTGATCGAACTGGAATTAAGGTATATTGGCTGAACCAACGCTGATACAGCTCCTGCCAATCCTGACGTATAAAAGCGATTAACCGCGCCCGTATCGGTCGGTGCCCCCACGGCCAGCGGGATGTTGATGCCTCCGTTGGCGTTGACGGTCCCCGCCGCCGTCAGACCTCCGGGAATCGTCATGTTGCCTGCATCATCTACTTGAGGTATGGCCGCCAGAGCCTGCTGGACCGCCGTGGCAGAGTTGGCTGCACTGGTGGCAGATGTTGCGGCATTATTGGCAGCCCTGGACGCGGCAGCGGCGGACTGGCCAGCCGTCCGCGCCGCAGCCTCGGAGGTCGCGGAAGATTGGCGCACATCCCGCCCCAGGCTGTCCAGTTGTCGCGCGGTAGCCAGCTCCATCCCTCCCAGGGTGATGCCGTCGTCATAGTCCACTACCACGGTCATCAGCGGGGCCATCGTGCCGTTCACGGCGGGCGGGTTGGCCACCTCCGCCACCAGGCCACGCCCAGGGACGGACGGAGTAAGTACGGCGTGCATGCCCAGCGCGTAGGGCGTCATCTCCGTCCCCTCGCACACCTGGATAATAATGACATCCCCGCGCGTCAAGGGAACGCCCGGCGTAAATACCCACGTGGCCGTCTGGCCGCTGGACAGGTTGGACACATAGGCGGAGGTGCCAATCAGGCTGTAAGCTCCGTCCGTCAGCCGCCAAATCCGCAGGCAATACTGATTCAGGGCGGGGTCGGTGAAAAAATACACGGTTGAAATACTCGTCAGGCGGCAGCTGTCGGGCAGATGCCCGGCCAGTATCTCGTCTCCCCACGTCATCGCATAGCCTCCGACGATGGTCCAGGTGTCGGCGGCGTCTCCGCTGGACAAGGTGGATTGCCCGGTCGCGGCTTCCAATTCCACTCCCGCATCCTTGAGCGCGGCCGGAAGCTGCGCGGCCAGGGCGGTTGCTACCAGATCGGACCAGTCGGCCAGCACCTCGACGGGCGGCGCGTAATCCGCCGGCAGGATGTCCCGGCGCACCGTCACCCGGATCGGGCGGGACGTGTGCTGCGCTCCGTCCGGAGCCACCAGCACCACCTCGCCCACCAGCTCCACGCGGTCCGCACTGTCCAGCGCCTCCTGGAGCGGAACCGTATTGACCACCCAGGACGCTTCCTGCCAGTCATCCTGGCGGGTAAACGCGGTCACGGTCATGACCAGATCGGCGCTGCCTATCGTCTGCTTGACCGCCAGCGCCGGAGTGCAATCCGTGAGTGCATGATCCACACGGATGCGCACCGGCACCGTATCGCCCAGCACCAGGGACACATCCGTCACCGGCACACCGGAGGGCCAGCGGACCGCCATTGTTCTGCCATCAATCACCAGTTCCATGTCTCGTGAGGTTGTGGAGGGCGGCAGCTGTCAGCCTCCGCCCTCCGGGTTTTCATCAGGCCGTCGCCGGAGATGCCAGCGCCTTGGGCGTCAGCTTTTGCAGCGGGCTGTATTCAATGCTCAATTCCCATTCGGCGGTTGCCGGGTCGGACGCGAAATTCGGAGTATTCGTCAGCCGCAATCTGCCCATGACGCACCACTCCATCAGTTCCTTGCCGTTTTCGGAGTGATCCGTCAGGCGGCCATATAGCCAGACCCTGATTTCTCCGTTGGACACAAACGGCACGGCTTCCTGGTTGTCCGCCAGTTCATCGGCCACGCCAAAAGCCAGCTGGATCACTTCCGGAGCAATGTACTGCGTGGTGAATTTCAGCTTGTACTGCTGCACCATGGTTACATCCTCCGTCTCATACATGCCGGTGGCGTCATTCACGCCCTCAATCTGGACGTTTTTTTTGACCTGCTCCACCTGTCCGCTCTTGATTTTTCCCAGATACAGCCAGGGGCCGGGAGCTTCGGAGGTGGGGATTGCCGGACATGCGTCCGCTCCTACCGTCTTGCTGCCGTCCGTCGCTCCGAATTTGGCAATCCTGACCGGCATGCCGCCAATCAGGTAGTTCACTCGTCTTGTTGCTTCACTCATGATATTTAGTCTTTCTTATTTAATAGTTGAGCCAGAAGTTAATACACACGCCTGGCGGCCTTATCGGCTATAAGGTCCTCGGCTTGTTTGGCCGTTACCGTCACCGACGCGCCGGCGGCAAAGCGCCAGCCGTCAATCTCGGTTCCCATCTTGAGGATGCGCACCTTGACGGCGGTTTCCTGCTTTGCTTCCCCCTCGGCTGCTGCCGGAGCCTGTTCCTGTTTGGTTTCTACTTTTGCCATGGTTTATTTATGGTTCAGGGTTAATAAAAAAGTCTCGGGGCCAGCACGACGGCCTTGCCTACCAGGTTCTTGATTTTTTCCAGCTTGCTCAAATCCAGCGGCGTTACGCCAATGACGACCGGTTCTTCCTGGTTGTCCTCTTCGTCACGCATCCAGTTCTGCACCCGTCCGATGATCGTAGCCGCGACGTCGGCCAGATATTCATCCACGGATTCATACCCTGGCGGAAGCAGGCTTTCCTGCTGCATGTAGATACCTACCACCATCGGGCAATCCATCCGTGTGGTGCGCGTGCGCTGCGCTTGGTCCGTATTGTTCGGATCGCCTGGTGTGACAGCTACACAGCAGTATTGCGAGTCAGCCGTCATCAGGAGCAGGTCACACTGGTTCACGCGGTCAAAGATGCCGGGCATCACCAGCGGGGCAAGGTCTGTATCCCCCTGTAAATGCTCCACCAACTTGCGGGCATAAAGGTAACTGGGCGCTTTTTTCATGATTTCTTCTTTCTGCTTAAAAACTCCAGGGCATCATGCACGGCTTCCCCGGCTACGCTGCGCACTTCGCCCTCGTCGGGCATCACATCCGGGTGTTCCGGTATAGTGACCTCCCGCATCAGGATGTAGTAGATGGGGCTTTGTGGGTCTGCCATGCGCCGGGTCTGCCCCTTGCGTGGTCCCCTCGTGACGGGCACATCTTTGCCGCCAACCAGCACCCCCGTTACAGGCCCCTTGCAAGGCACAAACACCAGGCTTCCCCCAGCCCCGCCTGCTGGATGCTCAACCCATACGGGGCGGCATCGGTGGGTATAGCCAGATTCTTGGTCGGCTCTCCTGTCACTTCCGACGGGCGTCCACTAGCTCGCAACGGGCCGCCCAGGGCTTTTTCCGAACCAAGCCACTGGTGCCGGACACCGCGCTTATACACACGCACGGCCAGCCGGTCCTCGCCGTCCGGTTCCACGACGGTGGCCCGCGCCGCGTCCGACCAAAAAGACCGTCCGCCACGATCCTCAAAGCGGGTGCGCAGGTTGTCTTGAAGATCCAGGGCGATGGCTTCATTAACCTGAGCCTGTTCTTTGCGCCCAAGCTTCAAAGCAATGCCGCCCGTAATGGTCACATTAAGACTGATCATAATTCGTGTACGGTGATGGTTGCCGGCCTGGTGGCCGTGTCGATGCCGGTGACGCGGTACGCCGTACCGCCCAACAATACCCGGCTGCCGGGTGTCACCTGGCGACCGATGGCCGCCGCCGCCAAGTCAATGCGCCGGGCGCTGCTGCCGCCTTGCACCACCAGGCGCACGTTGCCGGAGGCAGGGGACGCACTCCCCACGGGAACCGCAGGCACAGCTGCCACCGTGAGCGGCACGCGATAGACGCCGGATTGCAGGGCTGCCATGTCTTGCGCTGTCAGGGTGAGGGATGTTTCCAGTTCCGGAGCGGCATCGGGAAGAATCCGGCCAAACAGGCGCGCTACGTCTTCAATCATATCCAGCCCCGCGTGGTTTTCCGCAGCAGTGGAGCGGAAGCCGTCGGGATTGCTTAAAAATTCAGCCAGCGCGTCGGCCTGGTAGTTGGTGCGCAGAGATGCCGGCACGTCCTCGCGCGGTTGGGTGGTGATCACCCGGCCAATCTCTCCGGCATCATAGGGACGTGTGCCGTTGCGGTCCACCAAGCGCAGGGAGGAACCGTCCCATTCTGCAATGCCCTTCATCTGTTCGGCCAGGGCTGCGCCCAGGTCTTCATCCCGGACATTGGCGTCCAAGGCAACATCATGGTTGAACGACTCCGGCCGCTGGGATTCGATGCGCTCCATGTCTTCGTCCGTTACCAGGCCCTTTTTCTCGGCAACACTCCATTTCACAGGACGCCACCACATGCCGCTACCGTAGTCAAAAGGTGGGTAAGGCGTTCGCCACCGGGACAATGCCGCCCAAATGGGAGAATCATTCAGAGCAATGAAAGAACCGTCCCTGGCCACACCTTCATAGTTGACGGAGGCGGCGGCTTCGTTCCAGCGCGTTTGCCAGTCCCTGGGCTCGCGGGATTGACGGTTGCGGTGCAGCTCACTGGCCGGGTACATGGCATTGCCCGTGAGCCGGTTCTTTTCCGCATAGCCACGCGCCATATTGACATTGGTTTTCAACGTCACGTCCAGACGGCGCGGCGTGTAAATATCCTTAATCGTGCCGGCAGTCCCAGGCGAGGGACGGTAGCCGGAGCGTTCCAGTTCTGCCCGGACCATCCGGCGCGCCTCAATCAGTGACACTTTCCCATTGGCCAGCGTGGCCGCCGCATTGCGGCAGGCTTGTGCATCCTCAAAGCGTACCTTGCCCGCCATCACAAAGGCCCGCTCCATACGCCAGTAATCCACGCGCGCAGCTTCCCATTCCCGGCTGCGCAACTCGGACGGGATGACTTGCTTGTTAAGGATAAACTGACCGGGAGCGGGCATAATCTATTACCTGATAATTATTAACTATTACCTGCCATGATGCCTCGCATCATGGCTCCGGATACCAGCCTGTGCCGTCGTTGCCGTAGGCCGGAGACGGGGCGACGATGGCCGGCTTGTGGGAAGCGGGCACATGCACCTTGCCGTCCGGCCCCATCACCTTGCGTTCCGCCCTGGCAATGGAGGCCAGCAGTGCGGCGGCATCATCCGCCGCCTTGCGCCGCTCGTCGGTGATGGCCATGCTGTAACGTTTGAGCAGGCGCACCGCCGCAATGTCCATCGCGGCGGCGCGTAGCGTGCGCGGTATGGTTGCCTGGTCATCGTCCAGCGCGTTGGCCGGATTGCTGGCGATGGATTCCCGGACCATGGCCGTCACGTCGTCCAGGGTGTCCAGCGTCCAAGTATTGGCGGAATCCGGGCCGGACGGTACCACAACGGCCAATTCCTTGGCATTGAATACCAGGGCCAGGTCATCTATCGTCAGCTCAATCCAGGCTTTCATGCAACAGTCAGGCTTGGGGGTTAGCGGCGGCGATCAGGGCATCGGCCACCCGCAGGGAGTTGGCCGCCAGCTCGTGGATCATGCGCTCGTCGCGCAGCAGTGCAGCATAACGTCCGTGAGCCACCAGACCGGAGGCAATCGTCGCGGCAATTTCTACGCGGGAAGGTTCAGCTGTTTGCAAGGTGGCGGCGGATGATACAGGTTCCTGTCCCTTAATTTCTCTGTTTTCCGTTTTAGGGGAATCCTCTTCTTGCTTGGTCATGCTGGGTCCGGTGGGTTCTCCGTCTGCCGGTTTGGTGTTGTCGCCCTGAGGGGCAGCCATGGGGGCGGATGTTTTGGTCTTGCTGGTATCAGGTTTTGTCATCATGATTTGGTCTTTTAGTTGTTGTTAGTCTTTGCCTCCCGCTCCCGCAACGGAAGCGGGAGGCCATGATCAGCTGATTGTCAGGCGGCTCACGCAGGGCGGAGCCGTTACGGCGTACGTATGCTTCATATTGATTTCGTACCAAGTGGTATGAATGCCGCGTTCATAGTAACTTTCTACGTTTTCTGCGTAGGCGTCGCCGCCGGCGCTCAATACCTTGAGGCCGGAGAAGTCCCCGACGGCCATTCCCTCCTGGGCATAGGTCAGCCATACGTCGTCACCCAGCAAGTTGGTTCCTTCAAACTCCACGGCTGGTCCTGCTTCATCCTTGCCAACGGAGACATTGGCCACCATTACCTGGAGATTGTCGGCGGCATGTACGCCCAGCAGTTGCTTGAACAAGTCAATGGTCAGTTCCCTGGCACTGTTGTAGGTGATGGCATCCAGGATGGCGGGGGAGGCCCCCAGCACATCCCACTTCTTGCTCGGAATCAGAATGCGGTTGGGCTTGATGCCGGCCTGGGTTTCCATGCGGTCAATCTCGTCCTTGAGTTCCTTCATTGGATCGGCGGAGGAAGACGACCAGTTGCCCACGCCGGAACGCGCCTGAACCTGGCTGCGGAAATGGTCAAACCCGTCGGCAATCATGGATCTTTGCCAGACGCCCAGAAGCGTTCCCGTCCTGGCCTCCGCTTTAAGGGCGGCCACTTCGGAGCGGCGGGCGTCCAGTTCTTCCCTAGACAGGTGCAAATCCTGATCGTCTATGCCGATGCGCAGGCTGTGGTCCTCCAGGGCAAATGGACGTGGTGTGCAAACCAGATCCAGGCTGCGGGCGGATTGATGGCGTCCGCGCGAGGTGTCCACGCGACGGAACGCATATCCCTGGGGAAAATAGTCATACGTCCCGCTGTCACCGTCCACCTTCACGGACGGCGCGATAAAGGATAATGGATTGACCGGAGAGCGGCGGAACCAGCCCACCACCATCTGGTGCAACGAGTAACAGTAAGTGTAATTTGTGCTCATATCAGTTAATGGTTAAAAGTTAATAATGATGTTATGCGGAGGCGGCCTTCACCTTGTAGGGCTTACACATGATCACGTTGATCAGCTGCCCGGCCTTGGTGGTGGCCACGTCCTGAACAGAGCAACCCACAATCAGGTCGCCGGCGGTTTCCGAGGAAGCGGAAACGGTTCCGTCTGCGTTACGCTTGAGTGGCGTATTCATCTTGATGGTGCCGGGTTCTTCTCCCAGCTGGGCCTGTACGATAGACTGGCTGGACCACAGGATGAGGGATGCCCCGGTCCGGTTGCCCAACATGGAGCGCAGCTGGCCGTCCGGCTCGCTAATCACGCCATGGGGCATTGTGTCGTTATCTTCCAGGGCGATTTCCCCGGCAGCATTGATGGAGGCAAATTTGCCTTCATGGAGGTGGCCCTGCTTGCTGGCTTCCTCCGTGTATTGCCGGCGCAGCACCGGCTTGTCATAGACGATCATGGTTGGTTTCCTTTCGTGTGTTGGTGTGTTGGTTGTTGCCGGATGCCTTAGCGCTGGCCGTCCTGGTAGTCCTGGCGGGCATCGCGCCAGACGCGGGCGTATTCGGCGGAGTTGAGTTGACGTCCCAGCTTGTGTTCTTCTTTATCCACGCGGCCCTGGCAGTAGTCCGTCATGGCTTTCTCCTGGGTGTTCACGTCTCGCCTCATTCCGTTAATGCGCACGCTCACATCCCGGTTGGGTTTCTGGCCCAGCATCCGCGTGTTGACGTCGCGCAGGGGAGCCAGGTTCGGGTAACGCCGTTTGCGGCTGTTGGTGTCCGGTCCTCCGGATGCGTTGGCGGCAGCCAGAGCGGCGGTCAGTTCCTCCACCTTGGACTTGAGGCCTTGGACGGCGGCCAGCACGTCCTCCGCGTTGGCGGATTCGTCCAGGTTCATCTCTTCCGCGAGTTGCATCAGGATGTTTACGGCAGTGCTTCCGTCGTCGTTGGTGTCCTTTTCCGGGTCATCCGGATCAGTGTCCGAATTCGTGTCGGCGGGGTTGTTGTCCTCCTGGGCCGGAGGGGTGGGAGGCGTCTGTTCCTCGGTCGGTTCATCCGGCGTCTGGTCCAGCTCGCTGTTCTTGTCGCGCTTCGGCTTGGTGATGGCCGTGCGGGTCTTGTTAGTCGGTTTCATGTCTTTGTCTTGTTGGTTATCTCGGTTTGCTTGTTTGCGAGAATTGGTCATCGGGAGTTGTCCCTTGTGGTTGGGGTAGTTGGTTACGCTCAGGCCGGCCAGCCGGACCGGAGCCACCACACGGGTGTCGATCACTTCAAAATCCGGGTAATCGTATTCTGTCGAAAAGAAAACGTATTCCCCTTCATTTACGGCCTGGTGTCCCCTGGGTGTCCATTCAATCCAGGCCCAGAGCATATCCCCTTCCGCGTGCAGTGCCTTCACCCAGCCGAACGCTTTTTCAAATTTGTGTTGCTCGGAGGTGGGCAGCCCACGCCCGTCGGTGTCTTCTAAAGAAAAATTGTCTTCCAGGATCATCAATCCCTGGGCATCCAGCCGTGCCTGGTACACCGTGTCGGAAGGATCGTTCAAGGCTCGCCGCAGTTCATCCTGCATTTTAGGTGTCCACTCACAGGTTGGTTCCACCGCAAACCATCCGGCATCCGGCACTTTCCCCAGTTCATAGGGCGCATGGGGCGCATCTTTAAATGGTATCACTTTCATGTCTTAAATTTGCTCTTGTTATTTGCTTATGGCTTGTTAAAGTTAAAGTCCGGTCGGCAACTTGTTCTTGCGGTGACGCATTAGCTTGAGCAAGTAAACTGGGGTCAAAGCCCGTGTTATCCGCCCGTAGGGCCTGGTTCATGACCGGGCCTTTCTCTTTTATGGTCGTTTGTCTTTGTAGGCCGTATTCAGCTTGATCTGTTTTTTTCCGTCGTTGAACAAAACCGCTTTGGAGCCTTTCTTGCCTCGTGCCACTACTCCGTCACCATCCTTGGAACGTTGGCCCGTGACAATGGCCTGGGCTGCTTTCCGGGCGGTTGTCTCTCCTTTGTCTATATGCTTCTTCGCGTGTTTGGCTCCGTAGTAGTCCGGATGCCCTCCATCCACCGTCAGGTCTTTCTTGCCGACCTTCACACCAGTTTTCACGCTACCGCCTTTCCTGGCCGTCCTGGTGATGGCTTTTTCCACTGCGTCCACCTTGTTGGATGTTGACGCGTGCTGCCCGGCTTTCAGCGGCGTATTGCTACGGGTGGATTTGCCTTCCCCCTCGCGGCCAATGCCACGGTTCCGTCCGATTCTTCCTTCCTTCCCCCAGCGCACCATGGCAGCGTGCCTGGCCGCTTCCGACCGGCTCATCTTCCCGTTGGTGTCTTTCCTTTCGCCGCCATCCTCCAAATTTGCGATTTGCAACGGGGTTGCAACGGGGTTTCCCGGCTCTTGCGGGCCGTCTTGCGCCTCGGTGTCCATGGCGGCCTTTAAGGGGGCTTGTAGCGTTTCGGCCAGTCTGGCCACTTCTCCCACTCCCGGCACCTCCGCCATACGGCGCAGGGCGTCCAGTTCATCCTTGCTCAATGCCGGTTCCTGGGTGCGGCTGTTGCAGTCTTTTCGCATGCAGGACTGGTCAAACGCTTCACGCGCTGCCGGCCACAGCATGGTCGGGGCGTAACGGGTGTGCATATCCCGCAGCATAGGAGACTGCAAGCCCAGTCCGTCGGCTCCCGGCATGGCCTGGGTGGTGACGTTGTACCCGGTCAATTCCTGCACTTGATCGTCCGGTGTCCTGTAACCTACTCCGGCCAGCTGGGAAATGTTGGTGACGCTAGCCACCGTGTCGTCTGCTTCCGGGTGCTTGATTTCCAGTTCCACGTAGATTTCCTGGCCGGGGTGCCATTGTTCGATGATAGGTCGCACCATGCCCCGGTTGAGCACGCCGGAAATGTCCTTTCCTTCGGCCGCTGCCAAATCGTCAAAGCCGTCTTCGTGCGTGGACCCTGTTTCCGTGTTGGTTCCTGCCCCCGGAGCGGTCAGCATGGTCATCTGGCCGTTGGTGGAGCGCAGCACCAGTTCCTGGGTGGAGAGGTCGATCAGTTTTAAAAACATGTCCGGTGTGCTGGCCGGTACGCTCACGGCCTTGACATCAGCACCGGGAGGTAGTGTGCCGCAGCTGTTGCTGATGCACTGCATGGCCATTTTCAGATAAAGCGTCTTGGTGTCTTCATCCGTTCCTTCCGGCATGATCACAAAAAACGGGGGCGTCCCGTAACGTCCGTTGCAGGTCATCCACTGTGCCTTGGCGTTCTTTCGGTCCAGGCACAGCATCATGGCCACCTGGTCAATGGGACGCGGGCAGAGCCGCGTCAGGATGGACCATTCCGGCACGGGAACCTTTTCCGCCCGCGCCGTCCCAAACGTCGCGCGTGGGTTCCATTGCCATTCCCCGTTGTAGCCGTCCCGGCTCCAATTCCAGTTATCCGTCACCTGGAGCACAAATTCACGGGATGTCTCCACCATTTGCAACCGGCGGAAATGCCTGAATGACGCCTGACCGAACGCGGCGATTGCTTCGTCCATATTGGATACGGCATTGCAAAAGTCCTTGGCCGTTCTGAGTTGGGCGTCCGCAATAGCATCTTCCAGATCACTCAGGCCTTTCTTTTTGACGATGCGCCAGGGTAGCTTTTTCAGGGCGGTGTCCCGCTTTTCCACGCAACTGGCCAACACGGCATCGGCCGGTTCCAGCTGTTCCCATATCCACTGCACCTGTGCGTACGCTCCACGCAGGGCTTCATTCATACAGGAGCGCACCGTGGAAATGTTCAAAAAGTCCAGGGGCGGCGTATAGGACAGGTGCCGGGATTGGTCGCCCAGGATGTCGCGCAAGTCCTGCTCGGAAAATACCACCGGCTTGCTGTCGCTTTTCAGGCGGGCAGCCTGTGCCGGTGTCAGCGTGAGATTGCCCAAAGTTCCTCCCTTTCTGAATTTATTGTTCCGGCTCATGCAAACGGTCTTTCATCAAGGTTTTGGTTATTCCACAGGCCCGCCTGATTAGCAGCTTGTGCCCAGGAGTTGTTCACGTCGCGCCGTCCTGGTTCAGGGGGAACTACTACAAAGCTTTTGCCTATAAATCCCCAGTAGGCCAGTTTGCCGGCATCAAACGTGTCGGCGTGGTTGCCGTTCTTGTCCGGCTTGCACTCGAATTTGGCCCCGTTGCGCTTCACCAGCCGGTGATCATCCCTCAGCCATTTGCCCGCCGGCATGGCGATGATGCCGTCTTCCAGTGCCGCGCAATAGGCCGATCCCATGGCCGTCTTGGCGTCGGTTTTCTCCCCTTCAAAAATCACGGAGTTATTGCCGGCAAACCCAATCACGCGGATTTCTCCCGCCAGCATCTTGCGCAGCTTGTTGGCCGCAAATTTCTCGTTGCTTTTATCCACTACCAGCGCCTTGCGGTAAGACTTTGGTACGGGGTCGAGTACATGCCGGATTATGGATTTCATCACGTCCATGTCATCCGTTTTCCAACGCACGACCAGCCGTTCGTAAAAGATGCCTTCCCACTGTTCCGTGACAGTCAGGGCACTGGGGTTCGATTTGTCGTCAATGGTGCTGGCCACGTCCAGGCCCAGGCATACCTTGCCGCCTTTCAAGTGTTCCGCCCAGGTTGGCGGGATGAGTTTGTTTAAATCCATCATGCTGCCAGTACCTCCTTGCTAAGATCAATGCCCGTGCAGCACTGCGCCCCCTTGTACATGGCATTGTTGATCCACGCCAGCTGCACGGCGGATTGGCCACCCTGGACAAACTTGAGCGCATAGTTGCGATCGGCAGATGCCTTGTCCATGGCGTGGGCGCGGTATTCTTCAAACGCCACCGGCTTGCCGGAGAGAGGATCGAACAGGGACAGGCCCGCCAGCTCGCTGTCAAAAATGTCCACACGGTGGACCGGATAGCCGGCCTCCGTCTTGTAAAAATTCCCCTGGGCGTTGGGCGTGAATTCCAACGGGCCGGGGTTGAGAAAATCATAGGTGAAATGCTTGTCGTCCTCCGGGGGCGTCGTGAACATCCACATCAGAAAATCAGGATTGCGGGAGATGATCGGCTCCACAGCGTCCAAGACCGCCCGGAAGTCTGGCCAGAACCCGACCTCATCCCCAAACACATCTCCGGTCCAGCCGCGCGCCGTGTCCGGGTTGGGGGCCAGAATCTTGGTTCGGCTGTAAGAGGTGCGCGTATGGTAGATGCGCACCTGGGCCGCCTGCTTGTCCATCAGTTCCGCCAGGTCATCCACGGCCAGCAGCTGATGGGATCTCTTGTCCACCACGTTGCCGCCCAGTTCCTTGCCCAGCGCTTCCTGCTTTTCTCGCAGTTTGGCCAGCGCGTCGTGCCAGATTTGAGCTTCCTTTTCCACGATTTCCTTGCCCGTGGCTATGGAGGCGCTGACAAAATAACAACTCCGTCCAGCACGTTCCAGCATGCGGTCTATCGCCTTGGCGGCAATAAGGTAGGACTTGCCGCGCTGCCGAGCCCACAAGAAAAACATGGTGCGCAGCCGCAGCCAAAAGGCCACTTCTTGGAAGGTAAGCAGATTGATCAGGGGCTGGGAGTTGCCTTTATCCATTGATAAATTCCGGTGTGATTGTTTGTGCCTTGCCAAACAGCAGCGGGCGCAGCATGGCCACCTTCTGGGCGTCACTGCCCTCGCCATTGACGATTGCCTGGACCTCCGGCGAAAGCGCCTTGTCCAGCAGTGCCTGGGCGGCCATCGTCTGCCATTTGTCGATGTCCAGTTGCAGGCGGGAGGATTCCAGCTTTCCCTTGGCGTAACTCTGCACGATGCCGAACAGAGTTTTCAGGGTTTTGGGGTCACTACCTGGTGAGGTAGCCAGGTCAAACACCGTGGAGCGCACAGCCTGCAAGGTAGCCTCATCCAGGTCGGAGGCATCCATTTTGTTGAGCTTGGCGGCTATGTCCTTGCGGCGTGTCGCCATCAGCGGCTGGACGTGGTTGTGGTAATACTGCGCGATGCTCGTCAGGCTCCAGCTGATGCCGTCTTCCGCCACCCGTTCCTGCACAGCCTTGTAGGTCGTCCCGGCAAAGAACATTTCATCCACCGCGTCCCGGAGATAGGGCGGCAGATTGGCGGCTACGCTGTCCTGACGGAGTTTCTTCATCGGTATTTGAAAAATAAATAGAGAGCAGTTAAGCTGAAAGCCATGGAGGCGACGGAGACAATGGCATCCGGGATAGTCATATCTGTCCAAGCTGCAATATGCCGGCATCCGTGATCATCCACTTGCGTTCCCCGGTCAGATCATTGCGGGTGCCGATAATGCAGGAGGATTGTTCCAGGTCCGTAAGGGCATCTTCCAGTTCCAGCAGCGTGGGGCGCGGCTGAACGTCCAGACAGACCTCCGCGCGCAATGCTTCGTCGCGCATCGTGTAGGTCTTGGGCATCCTCTTGAGACTGCGCAGGATAGCGATTTTAACCTTGGCATGTTGGTTCATAGTGATTTCCGTGATTTAAGAATTTCGATCATCATGTTTTGCTGTCCGTACATTTCATTGAGCTTGACCGTGATGCCGGTTAGGCGCGCGTGGAGGTCGGACACCTCCGCCCGGTGTTGTTGCTTGATTTCGGCAACTTCTTCACGGGTGGCGAATTTATCTTCCAGATAAACGCGTTGGGCATCTTCTGATTGCTGGGGCGACTTACGCGCCTTGCCCATCGCGTACCCACCCCCGCCGATCACGCCTGCTCCCATCAAGTAGGCTAGCATCTGGCCCACCGCTCCGGCGTCCATGGTGGCCGCCGCCTCTGCAATTACGCCCCACATTGCACTGCGTAAGCATGGATGCCGTGAGCAACGGCCTGGGCCAGTACCTCACCCTTTTTGCGGATAAATTTGACATCGGATTCCACGGAGAGGAAAGCCCCCTCAACTATCACAGCCGGGCAGACGGTGCCCTGTAAAAACACGTCGCCACGGTTGGCATAAGGCGTCCGTATGTTGCGGTCGGCCAGCTCCGCGATCAGGTCAAACTGCGCGTCAATCGCTTTGGCCAGGGCAATGCCTCTGGTGCTGCCGTCGTAATGCACCACCTCATGCCCACCTTTGCAGGCAGGACTATCGGCGGAGTTGAGATGGAGGCTTACCGCCACATCGGCCCCCCAGGCGTTGATGGCCACGCATTCATTCTTGATGCTGCGGCTGTAATCCTCGCGCCGGAAGACGCGCACCTGGTGCCCCAGCTTTTCAAGTTCCCTGGCGATTGCCGGCGTGTACTGCGCCCAAAAAGGATGCTCTGCCAGGCCGTCGCGGCTCACTGCGCCCTGGTCGCCCGTGGAGCAATGCCCTATGTCCAGTGCTACTTTCACAATTAGTTGATAGTTATTAGTTAAAGTTAATAGTCCGGTTACTTGGAAGTAGCCTGTACCACGGGAGGCGCCACAACCACCTCCGGCGTGGACTGGGACCAGGCAACGCTGTGGTTGTCACGATCCACCACCAGGGAAGACCCGCCACGGATGACCACCACCCGGCCGTCAGTAAGAGCCACGCTGGCGGCAGTCTGCTTGTCCGTGCTGCTGCACGCCCAGGTCATCATGACCAGGGACATGCCGATCATCAGCAAGAGAGCGGAGCCGCCGGCGCCGGATGTATGGGACGCTCTCGGCGCTGACTTGTCTGCGCCTCCATCCTGATCACCGGTCGGCTCCGCAAGTTGATACTTGCCCACGGTCACAAACCGGAGCAATACGTTGACCGCCCCAAGGGCGGCTGTAAATTCCACAGGGTTGGATTCAAGCCAATCCCTTACTGCCGGCACCAATAAAGAGAACAGGGCGGCAGCGTTGATCCAAAATGTCCGGCTCAAATACCAGGGCGTATTATTCTTTGCCGTTTGCTGCGTGGTAGCTGCCCCGGCGTTTGATTCGTTCGCCTCCGGCTCACTCACCCCGGCGTCTCCCGACGCCGGGGTGAGGGCTTGTTCGTCATGCGTTCCACTATCCGTTACAGCTCTAAAATCTTGTTTTTGCGCGTCGTTCATGTGGACAGTTTAGCCCACTTGCCGGATGGTGCTGCGGCGTTTGCGGCAAATGCGGCGTTTGCCGCAAAAGCTGTATTTGCGGCATTTGCGGCAAAATTAAAGGGGAAGCGTCAGTTGCTGCATGTCCCGCGCATACTGCACCGCCTGAGCCTGTGCCCTGGATGCGACATCTTTTACTTGCGCCCTGTACATCAAAAATTTACGGCCTCCGCGCCTGGCACGCCAACCGATCAATTCGCCGTCCTCAATCATCCGGCGCACGGTGTCCTGGCTGTAACCAAGTATCCGGGCGGCCTCCGTCACTCCACAAGTCCCCCCTTCACCCAGCGAGTGATATTTGCGTCCATGTGCTTAATATAACACACGGGCAACAGCCTTGTTCCAATATTTCAGGCCATACAAAAGCCCCATGCAATATCATTGCATGGGGTTTGCAAGAGGAATGTAGGAAAGATTATTTGAACGGATCACAATCCTCTGGATTATTAGGATCATGATAGAAAGAGTCTTCCGTGGTAACGTGGCTTGTTTCTGTTTTCTTGTAAACGATAACTACATCTTTATCAGTTTCGTACAAAGTACCGACATATTCTTCATCGTAAATAGGATCTAGTAATTGGTGGAGATTATCTTCAACAGTATCTCAATCAACACTCCCCTTTTTTACAAGGTCATCGTTGTCTATTTCTTCTTGTACATATTCTTCCGTCAATTGATCTTTTGGGACAGCTCTCCAGTAATAAGTAGTTATTTTTGATGTATTTAACTGTTTATCAAACTCTTTCTTCTTTAGATATTGAACTGCTTTCATTGGGAATACAGCCTCTGATTGCACCATACGGTAAGTGGTCCATGCTTGCATCAAGGTTATACATGCCGCAAGGCCAATTAGAGTGTATATCTGCCATGTTTTCATCCTACTATTTTTCTCCAAATTACAAATATCCTTTATTCTATGGATTTTAAAATGTATCTCTTATAAATAGGATTTCCCTTACCATCTCTGATATAAACAGCATAAATATCTGCACGAAAAGGCCTATCTAGAGAGTGGGCGAATATCTCTTTTTGTAATTCTGGTGAATCAACAATGAGCTGTTTTACTGTTTTAGGTAAAGGTATATTTTCATCCTCCTCTACTTGTGCTGACCAACTTACTTTCTCCTTACTCTTGCTCATTCGCGTTACGTTTAACAAGACTCCACCAAAAAAGGCTTTTTGCTCCTTTTGTTCCGGCTCTTCGTATTTATCAGGCACAAAATTTAACTGATCTTGTGTCAAAATTGGCGGCGGTAATGCAGACCCTTCTTCTTCATTTCCCAAAGTAATTGCGGAAACAGGTTGTCCATTAGGGGATTTTAATTTAACTAATCCTTTTTTTGCTGATTCAAACAATGTAACTTTTTTTTCCAAGGCTTTATCCACAGCCTCTAAAACCGCATCTATTTCCATTTCTCGTCCTGGATATTGTCTTAGTAATACTTCCTTGAGTTGTGGAGACGTATTTTCCCCAATAATGATGGGAGCATTGTTTTCTATACGGATATCATTTCCTATCAAATTATTCGTTCTACCGCCCTCTTTAAAAACGTCTATTCCCTTCCATAAGACAGCGGCAAGACAGATGGGAATAACGATTTTTGGATCCATACTATTCAATGCTGGTAGAGTTTTTTCAGTAATAAACTTGAGTTTTTTTAACCAAGAACTACCTGATTGTATCGATCCAATGGCAAGCCCTTCCAATGCTACCCGTTCCTGATATACCTCGGAAAGAATCGGAGTACAACTTTTTATTACGCTATCTAATCCGCTCAGAACATCCCTTAAGGAACGTGATGTCATAACTCCATCGTGTGATAATTTGATAAAAAAATCACCAGATAGTTCGTATTCAGATCCTTTCATAGCTATCTCTTCACTCATATTATTTCCGGCAACTTCTTATTTTTTTTTGGTTATGTCAAGAGAACTGTTCCCCGCGAACATTTTTGTAAATTTTTTTCAGCCACCCCTGCATGGCTGATTTCAGCATCTTCAGCTTCTCTTCAGACTTGAGAGCGCGGTCTCGCCAATGATTGTCCTGCGGGGCAGGATCTTTTGTGCGAGATGTTTCTCCAGATATAAGCCATTCCATAGACACTTCCAGTGCTTTTGATAGCCTGTAAAGCACCTCCGAGGATGGCATGCCTTTCTCATTACAATAGTTTGATATAGCTCCTTGAGGAACACTTGCAATTTCTGAAAGCTCTTTTTGGTTAATGCCTTTCCGCACCATCGCCTCCATCAGTCTGTGAGAAAAATTCATAATTATGATATTTCTTTCTTGCCCTTAATTCATAAATCGTATATCTGATTTCTTATGTTCGCACGAGCACAAGAGAAACACAAGGCCAAAGCCCTGACCGGGAATCTGGTGAAAGCACGGCAAGAACTCAAGGACAAGGGCTGGAGCTATAGAACAGCCGCCCCGGAATTAGGTGTCTGTTACCAGCACTTGGCCAGCGTCCTCACAGGGATAAGACAGAGTAAAGCTCTGCTGGACAGGATTAGCAAGCTTCCTGAACGCCTCCGCCATTAACATCAATATCACTATGCGGGACATTGCAAAATTTGCTGGAGCCGTTGCCGTTATGGCCCTGATGGGCTGGCTGGTGGCCTGGGCGGTGGTGTATTGCCTGGACAAGGAAGCCGCCCAGGTCCGCGAGGGCCTCAAGGATGGCCGCACCGCCGTATTGCCTGTACCCCTCACCAAGTAACGCCATGCAACCTGAGGCCGACGTGAACATGAACACCCCCATGACGGAGGAAGAATGGGCCATTTGGCAGGCCCTCTGGCGGGTGCCGGAATTCCGGCGTCATTATGGCCTGGATCATGCCGGCAGCCTGACGCAACGGGAAATTGGCCTCTATCTGGGCCTGACCCGGCAACGGGTTTTCAGCATTGAGCGCGCCGCCATGCGCAAAATCAAAATCGCTTTCAGAAAATTCAAAGATGAAATATGAGATTCAGATCATGCCTCAAAATGAGGTGACAACTACCAACCGGGATTGGGAAATTGCAATCGTCCGGGCCAACGCGCTGCACGGCCAGATCACCGGATTGACTGGGCAAATTCAAACCCTTGAACAGAAACGCTGGATGACTGCGGTAGTACTGGGCGGGTTGCTCGCACGCATGAAAGCGGCAGCCCAGCACGGAGAGTGGAAAGCTTTATTCACCAAAAACGACACATGTGTCGTTTTTGACAAAAGGACCGCTCAACGCTACATGAAACTCTACCGAGAAGTGCTCAAGCGCGCCCGGAAGCTAGGCACGGTGGATGTAGCGCTTATAGAAAGCGGCCGCCGAGACGCCCGCACGCTGGAAGAGATCGGCAAGCTGTCCGACGCCGACAGCCTCCGGCAAGCCTACTTTGACTTTGGCGTGGTCACTCCGCCCAAATCTCACGGATTCCAGGCATCCGGCAACCCTGACGGACGCCCGGCAAGGGAAAAAGAAACCGACCCGGAAGCGGAACTCGCGGAAGCCCGGAAGCTGGCCACCTACGCAAAAAACAAACTTTGCCAGGACTTGAGCGAGTTCTGCGACCTTGGCCGCCACGCCTTGTTGGACAAGGACGACCTGGCCGCCCTGGAAATCGTGCTGCGCTCCACCCTGGACCAGGTACAG
Organism: Akkermansia sp. JRP_AM1; assembly: GCF_049262625.1. Classification (NCBI taxonomy): domain Bacteria; kingdom Pseudomonadati; phylum Verrucomicrobiota; class Verrucomicrobiia; order Verrucomicrobiales; family Akkermansiaceae; genus Akkermansia; species Akkermansia sp. JRP_AM1. The sequence continues at coordinate 3,139,385 of NZ_CP118234.1, read as the reverse complement.
TCCGCCCGAAAATCCGCCCAAGACAGGCCCAGCAATCTGGACAGCCTCCCCGTGGCGGATGTGTTTGCCGGTAACGGCGAGGGCCTCCCTTCAATTCCTTTCCCCGCAGTATAAGCCACTATGAAAAAAGTACCCGTACCTGCCCATGATCCAGACTGGCTGGCACTTGACATGCCTACCCGCGACCGGGTCTATTGCTGGCTGGCAGCCCTTTCCGACTTGCCTTCCGGCCTGCCGATTTGCGGAACGGGTGGCATCATCGACCGGCTGGCCAAGGCTATGGGATGCAGCAAGGGGCTTGCCAAAAAAAGATACTATGCCTGGCGTGAAGACCCCGGCAACTGGCGTTCCTTGGTAAATGGCAACACGCTTAAATCCCGCACCGCCAACACGGGGGTTCATTCCCCCCGTTTCATTGCCTGGGGCAAGGCGATCCTGGACAAGCACCAGAGATCGGAGCAGCAGGGCATTCTGGAAATCCAGCACCGCATCATTTCCGGCAGGGAACAAGTGCCGGGGTTTGAGGACTGGACCAAGGCCACATTGCCGCCCGGATGCTCGGCGGCCAATCTCCGCAAAGTGCTGGCCCGCACCAAGGCCGAAAAACAGCAGGGCAAATGGGGATCGCGCGCCGCCGCTGCCGTGCTGCCTTACGTGCGCACTTCCCGCGTAGGGCTGCCCGTGGGAGGTCAATACATGTTCGACGACGTATGGCATGACCACTACGTCACCTTTGCAGGCAAGCCTGTGCGCGTGCTGGAATTCGGCGCCCATGACGTTGCGTCCGGCTGCCGGTTTGACTGGGGGCACATGCCCTTTGTGACATTGCCGGATGATCCCAAAAAGCGGAAAGCCCTGGACAATGAAATGTTCCGCCTCTTCCTGGCCAACATTCTTTATTCCACCGGCTACCACCCGGATGGCTGCCTGCTGATGATGGAACACGGCACGGCCAATCTATCCGAAAAATATATTGCCGCGCTTCACGACCGCACGGGCGGCGTGATCCGCGTGGGTATGGGCGGCATGACCGGAGCCGGCAACGCCCTGATGGGAGGCTGGGCCGGACGCGGCGCGGGTAATCCGCGCTACAAGGCCATGATCGAATGTCTGCACAGCCTGATTCACAATGTACTGGGGGCGTTGCCCGGACAGTCAGGCCGCGACCGCCGCCAGCCGGAAAGCACCGACGGCATGATTGCCTATCAGAACCAGCTGTGCAAGGCGCTGCCACGCTTGGGTGAGTATGCCGACATGATCAAATCCCCCTTCCTGGATTTTTACCAGTTCAGCCTGATTCTGCGGGACGTGTACGCCATCATCAACAACCGCACCAACCACATGCTGGAAGGCTGGCGGGAATGCGGCCACATGATCCGCGAGTACGCGCTGGCGGAAGGAGTATGGACGCCGGAAAACAAACTGCCCGATCCCACCAGGGGACAAGCGGAATTGCAGGCATGGCAGGCTATCCGCGCGCTGGTGCTGGCCGATCCTTCGCGCCTCCGGGAAACGCGCCTGTCTCCCGCCGCTGTGTGGGAGCAGGGTAAAAAGCAACTCTGGCGCATACCGCTGGACCTGTACGTCACCCTGCTGGGGCCGGAAAAGGTGCGTACCCTGACCGTCAAACGGGGGTACATGACCTTGCAGGACAAGACGCTTTCCCCGGAACCGCGCATCTACCACGCCTATTATACAGACCTTGACGACGGGCGCCGCCATGAACTGGCGGACGACAAGCATGATGTCGTGATCAACCCGTTCAAGCCGGACACGGTGATCGTGCTGGACAAGCGCGGCGGCATCCTGGGGGCGGCTCCGTTGAGCGTGGCAGCGCCCAGGCATGACGAGGATGCCGTGAAATCCCAAATGGGCCTGATCGCTTCCCGCCGCGCTGACCTGATGATGGACTACAAAGTCCGCAATGCCCCCGCCAGGGAAAGTGCGGCGGCGCTCAAGGAACACAATGATGCCGTGCTCCGTCTGGCGCGCCAGCAGCCTGACGCCCTCCCGGATGACCGGGACGCGCTGCCCGGCGCCCCCTCTGCCCCGGCGTGGACGTGTTCGCCGCTCCATCCTTGCCTGACAGGGAAGACGAACCGGAGCCAGAAACAGGAGCGGAATATCACCTTTCCCTGGAAGACATGATCCCCGGCTAAAGCTCTTTTTTCAAACAACAACCAAACCAATAACAATATGGACGCAATAGAAACAACCGAATCCCTCTGGGACAATTACGCCGCATCACTGGCGGCATCCGGCTACGATCCACGAACCAAGGACTTGCTTGCCTGGCTGGTGGCTACGGCCAAACAGGAAAAATGGACGCTCAAGCAAACCGCCGAGACTGTGGGGTATTCCCCCTCCACGCTTTCCAAACTCTTTTATGAGAGCCGTGAAGCAGCTCCGGACCAGGTAGTGAACAGCATTGCCAACTTCCGGCGCAGGTACAACAACAAGACATGGGTTGCGGGCATCCCGTTTGTTGATACGGACATATTCCGCAAAATCAGCCAGGCTTTTGAATATTCCGTGGAGTACCAGGAGATTGTCAGCCTGGTGGGGAACCCGCAAATAGGCAAAACCTGGGCCTGCGAAGAATACAAGCGCCGCAAGGATATTGCCGACCGTCAAGCCGGTTGCGACACCAGCCGTGTGGTACTGGTACGCATACCCACGTCCCCTTCCGCCTTGCGTGTCGTGAACCTGATTGCCCGTGAATTGGGCCTTGGGCAAAACCTGCGCTATGAAAAGATGGTGGACCGCATCAAGCAGACGGTTACTCCGTCCCATCTCCTGATTTTTGACGAAGTGCATCAGGTGTGCATGACCGGAGCGCGGGGCCTCAAAACCATAGAAACCCTGCGGGAAATCTATGATGAAACGCATTGCGGCATGGCTCTGGTAGGCACGGATGTATGGGGGAAAACCCTTTCCGGCCAGTCCAAAAACGGACAGGTGAAATGGCATGGGATGCCCGCGAGCTGGGAAGGTGTGTTGAGCCAGACCATCCTGCGCGGCATCAATATCTACTTGCCCAAGAACATCACCTATGCCGACCAGCAGCGCGTCTGGCAGGCGTTCGGCTTGCCGGACCCCGACCCGGCCACGCTCAAAATCGTGCAGGAAATGGTCAAGCAGTACGGCCTGGGGCGTTATACCAAGCGCATGCGTTCCGGAGCCACGACCGCCCGCAAGGCCGGCAAGGAATTTACGTGGGGCTATTTTGTAGCCGTTCACAAGCAACTGGAAAAACTGGCCACTGCCTCCTGACCATGCCCGCTCCTTTATATATTGCCCTGATCCGGTATGCCAACGGCTCGCTGGACATCCGCACCTACATCACCCCCTCCACCATGCGGGCAGACAGCAAATGCGCCCGCATCGTGGTGGATTGGGAAGAAAGGAACAAACTAAAGAACATCATCTGCACGGGTCAGGACTGGCCCGTGAACATTCCCGAAAATCAGAGGGAAGCCATGCTGGGAAAGCTTAACCGCCTGATTGCCCTTCATGATGATCAAAATGACTAACCCACTCCACTATCATGAACAACACCAACAGCAATAAAAACTGCGGCACTTTGGCGACGCCGTACACTGTGCTCGGACGGTTACTCAAGGATGAGATTTTCCTTGTGGGAAGCCATAATTCAGCAAGAAAAAACTAACCTTTGATCATCATAACTATCATGAAAGACCTAGTGGCAGAAAAGTGACCAAATGAGGAAGCCGGCAGTTTTCTGAAAGAGACGAGAGGGAAATATATATGAGGAAAAAATGTATTTTGAAAATGCTCCTGAATAGTGAGGGCGCATTTCATGCATACCTCACGAACAGAAAAAAGAAAAAAATGAATAATTCCCATATTCGTCGATTCAAGTCAAAACTGCTGGCATGTTCCGTATCTCAAAATTTCCACCTTGCTAAATTGGAATGGAGACACGTAGAAACGTATTTTCCCGAAGACGGAGAATTTGGAACGTGTATTTGCGGCCATTTCATCATTGAACATTGTGTAATCCGGAATATTCACAACGGAATTTCTCTCATTGTAGGGAACTGTTGTGTGAAAAAAATTCTGAATATTAATGTATCCAAAAATTTTCCCGCTATACGGAGAGTTCAGAAGGATATTACTAAACCGCTTAATCTATCATGTTTACGGGAAGCATTGATCAACAAAACTATTAATAACACTGAATATATATTTTATTCTGAAACATGGCGTAAGAGGACCCTTTCCTCTAAACAGATAAAATGGCGCATTGCCATCAACGAAAGAATCTTGAGAACAAAAAAAATGACTATTGAACTTGAAACTATCTGCACAAAAATCTGCATGGAATTAAACCGTTTCCCCGGTCTTGGTAACGCTTGGACAAACTGCGATTCCCGCTGGCCTGGGAAAGTTGCCATCAAGATAGAGCAGGTTGGGGATGTATGGATTCCGGTCAAGGGACAAGAATTTATGACTGGATTACTGACCCCAAACGGACATTGAAAGATGTTCTCCAAACAATCCACCGCAAGCAAAAATCACTTAACAAAAAACGCACACACAACAATGGCTAAAATAACAACACGCAACACCGGGCTGTCCACATTGGCCGAATATGAACAATGCCTGGACAAGATTGCCGATCTGACCGTCAAGCGAGACAAGGCACAGGCCCAGCTGGACAAGGCCATTCTGGCCGCCCGTGAAGAATACGGCGGCGTGATTAAAGGTCTCAACAACCAGATTGCCGTCAAGCTGGCCCAGGCCGAGCAATACGCCACCCGCAACCGGGAAAATCTGTTGCAAGGAGATGCCAAGTCCGGCGAAACTGGCAAAGCCCGCTGGGGCTGGCGGCTGGGCAACCCCACCCTGGTACTGCTTTCCCGCAAATTCACCTGGGGGGCCGTCTGCGCCAGAATCAGGGAAATGGGCCTGACCTCCTATCTCAAAGTTTCCGACCCCAAGCCCGACAAGGATAAACTCAAGGCCGAACTGGATGACGAGCGGCTGGCCTCCCTAGGGTTGCGCATTGAGCAGACGGAGGCTTACTGGGTAGAACCAAAAACCGATACCGGAGAAAGAATCAGCGCATGACCAAGATTGAGGTTAAAGACTATGGCTTCCGCATCCTGCTGGCTATCTGGACAGGCACTGAAAGAGGAGGAGCAACTGCCACTCTTGTCTATCTGACGCCCAAGCAGAGGCAACAACTGATCAAGGCTCTACAAAATCCCGAATAACAATCCGATCATGAGCAATAAGCCACTTACCAAGCGACAGATTGCCGTACTGTCCATTATGGCCGGCAAGGCCTACAAGCGTATCCAGTCCCAGGGATGCCCCCTCCCGTCTCTGACGGATTGGAGGCACGACGAGGTCTGGGCTGCCACAGGGATCACCGAGTCACTGACCAAAGCCACCCAGGAGCACTACGTGCCTATCTATAATAGGCTGGCATCTTATCTTGGCTGTGCGCCTGTCAAGGACCGTACCTGGTCGGAGATGGACAAGGCCATCCACCTGCTTGATGATGCCATGCAACGCTATGAGATAACTCCGGACTATCTGGCCGAGATCGTGCGCGACCAGCTGCACCTGCCTTGCACGGGCCGGGATGTGTACCAGGCATTACGCAACTGGGCCGCCGTGGAACACGTCCGGCAGCTGATGTACACCGTCATCAACCGGGGACGATCAGAGGCCCGCAAGCTGGCCGCCGAGACCGGCCAGGAGACCTACGAGCCGCATGCCCGCCGCGACACCATGCCGCCCGGCAGGCTGGCTGATCATGTCGGGGCTGTACGTATTGTTCCCACTCCTGGGCCGCATAAGTCCACCAAGCGGGGATTCCGCAGTAATATATGGATGCCAGATCAGGAGGTGCAGCCATGAGTGATCCTGACTATCCACTCACATGGCCTGAGGCGCTCATGGCTGCCAAGGATGGGGCCGTCATCGTTGACGAGTTCCCTGTCCCCAATCCTTCCACATCCCGTGGATGGAAAAACGCCGTACAATTCCCATTCTAACTCTTTTCGCCCCCTTGTGGGGCGCGGATTGAACCAACAGAAAAACCATCATGAAAACCTTAACGCCGGGCGATAAGCTTAATTGCTACGTTATTGATCGCAATGGTCAACAGTCCAATTTAGCCATCCAGATGCTTGTTGTCGCTACCAAGCAGTCACTATATGCTGATGGTCTCTATTCTACTGTCCTGTGTATCATTGACGAAAGGATAGAGCAACTGCTGGAGGATCATCAGGGCGAGGAAATGACGCCTTTTGTCCGTGCTTTATGTTGCGATGATTAGCCCACTGGGCAGATACAATTCAGGCCGTCAGGTTGTTCCTGGCGGCCTTTTTCTTTTCAATCATCTTTTCTTTCGTTCCTGATCACAATCCACACGTTGTCGAGCACATCCCGCACCCAGCATGTCGTCTTGCTTCTTTCACGAGTTGTCCACATCAACACGACAGCGGTATCATGGAGATGATAAATTTGCGGATTCTTTTTCCTTCGGTCTTCGGGCGAGATAACAGTCATGGAGCCATACAAGGGGATGCAATATGCAGGTGTACACATGCGGGACATCTTACCATGATTATTTTCCACGATGCTTGATAATTTCCTCTTCTGACAACAACATTTTCCACACTGTCTTTCTCTGCTCACTTAACGCTTGCACCCCTTGATTTTTCTAGCGTTCACCCCTATTCACCCTAAATTCACCCCTTTCCACCCTTCATTGATAAAGATCACGTGGATTGAAACATACCATTCGGCGGGATAAAGCGTTAAGTGCGCTGTCGCACTCCGCAAGGAGTGCGTGGATTGAAACTTTGAACATTTCACACGGCCTTAATTCGCATCCAGTCGCACTCCGCAAGGAGTGCGTGGATTGAAACCCCACTATGGGCGTGGTAAGGGAAAACGCGGTCCGTCGCACTCCGCAAGGAGTGCGTGGATTGAAACCGTAGTTGTATTCCCACGCGTAGAATTGAGCGGGTCGCACTCCGCAAGGAGTGCGTGGATTGAAACTTCACCGTCTTGACGGCAAACACCCCAGCCAGTTGTCGCACTCCGCAAGGAGTGCGTGGATTGAAACGGTATCATGGTCACAGGTCAGGTGCAGGACAACGGTCGCACTCCGCAAGGAGTGCGTGGATTGAAACTCGTTGAGATTATCCAAAGCTATAGCAGACAAATGTCGCACTCCGCAAGGAATGCGTGGATTGAAACATCGGAAAGGCTTGCTATGTCCGGATTTGCGTAACTCTTCCTAAAAATGAAAAGCTCTCCAGGCTTGTTTGGTCTGGAGAGCTTTTTTTCGGGTTTCGTTGTTTATTTTTCAGCCGGGGGCTGCCGGTTCAGATTGAGTTCTGCGGGAGGGAGGGACTGGAGCAGGGTCAGAATGGGGTCCTGCGGTGCGGCGCCCGCTTCCCGCTGGCGTTTGAATTCCTCCTCTTCCTGCTGGAGGGCCGCCAGTTTGGTATCTTCCACCAGCGCCTTGAATTTGTCCGCCTGGGAGTATTCTCCATCCGTATCCCGGAAGACGCGGGCCAGCCAGCGGCGTTTTTCTTCCGTGCTGAGCAGGGGCTCTTTCATGGGCTGGGGAGGGTGTTTTTATCCAGCAGGTTTCCTGCAAGCTGTTCCCCATCCGCGGTGGGGCGGTAGACGTAAGGGCGGCTGTCCCCGAAGCGGTTGATGTATCCCTGTGCAATGAGGTCCTGCAGGATGTTGGTAACGGTATTGGGATGCAAGCGCGTGGCTTCCGTAATGGTACTGTGGCGCCTGTATCCGGCAATGACGGCCAGGATGACCTGGGCGCTGCTGAGGCGGAAGTCCAGCCTGCGGACGTTGGAGGCGAATATCTGTATGAAGTCCAGGGCTTTCATGAGCTTGTATTCACAAGTTGTTGTTATGTTGCTGCCTTGTTATTCTCCTGTTATTCACATTCCTCCGGGCAGGCGGGCGACTTGATTTTCCTCAGCAGGTCCAGCAGGGGGTGGGAGTCGTTGGAGAAGCTCTGCACCGCATTGACGGTTGCCGCCTGCGGGAGAATGATTTTATGGAATTCCTGGTGAAGATTCTGGCGAAGGCTTTGGTTGCCCGTCAGGGGCATGGCCAGCTTTTCTGCCAGGCGGGTAGCCAGCGCGTCCATGAAGAGGGGATCGAATTGTTCGGCGTCTTCAATGTCGGCTATGTAGCTCATGGGCAGCGGCGCGCGGGAGGCGTGGATGCGCCTTCCCTGCATTTTCCATTCCGTGCATTCCACATCCAGCACGCGCAGGCAGTCCGCAGGCAGGGTGAATTGATAGGGTGTCAGGGAGTTGGGCGCCTGAGCGGAGACGGAGTCCAGCGTGGTTTGCGTGGTGGCGAAGGTCCAGCGCGCCATGCAGAGGGTTTCCCTCCGTGCCGGGTGGTAATGAAGAACGCAGAGACGGGATGCCGTGGATTCATTGGCAATCAGCGCGTCCAGCGGAGCCTCCCCTATTTTGGAGAGTGCCGCGTTGCAGATGTCCAGCGCGGAGGGAGTGTCCGGCTGAAGTAAGGATTCATTGATCATAACGCCACATGTTTGGCGGAAACGGATGCGGAATGCATCACGTTTGGGAACACCCTCTTTGATGCCACCGGTGGCACGTATGCGCCCGGTTTTTCCCCGGATGCATTTTCCTCCAATTCATCTATTTGATAAATGCATGCACCTTCCCGGGCAATTCCGGGCAGGTGAGGAGACCGCCCTTTTCCTCCGCGGGGAGCGAACGTTCCCGCCGCATGGATCGTCCGTGCGGCAGGCGTGGAAGGGGCCATCAGTATAAACCATGCATAGAAAGTAAAAGAGATTATGGGATTTATGAAACCGTCCACTCCTTCCACTCCAGCTCCGGAGCAGGCCATCCCGGTTAAGGCGGAGAGCGTGGGAGAGGAAGTGGGAGAAGATTATCAGGCCCGGGAGCGGCAGAGGCAGGGGATGATTTCCACCATTCTGGCGCGCCGCAATTCTTCCGTCGGGCAGGGGGAGGTCAATCCCCGGACTCTGCTTAGGAAAACCCTGGGATAGGCACCGCCATGGAAGAGAGAGTTGCGGAGCTGAATTCCGTGTACAAGTCCCTGGCCGCCCAGCGCGCGCCGTGGGAGACGTGGTGGGACCGCCTGAGGGATTACGTGCTGCCCCGCCGCCTGAACCGGGAAGGGGAGGTTTCCCTCCCCAACAGGGACGCCATGGACCGCATGACGGATACCACTGCCGTGGAGGCGTGCCAGAAGCTGGCCAGCGGCCATATGTCCTACATTACGCCCAGCCATGACGTGTGGTTCAAGTGGTCGGCTCCGGACGACCGGGGAGGGGACGAGGCGGAGGCCTGGTACAATCAGTGTTCGGAGATTGCCCTGAAGGAGCTGTCCGTTTCCAATTTCTATACGGAGATCCATGAGTGTTTTCTGGACCGCGTGGCTTTGGGGACCGGCAGTTTGTTTACGGGAAGTTCCTCGGACGGAAGGCTGCTGTTCACCAATATTCCGTGCGGTCAGTTCGCCTGTGCGGAGAATGCGGAAGGCCGGGTGGATACCTACGTCAGGGAGTTTACCTATACCGCCCACCAGGCGCGTTCCATGTTCGGCATGAAGGCCCTGGGGCCCAGGGCGCGGGAGGTGCTGGAACGCGGCGGCAATCCGTACGCCACGTCCCTGCGGTTCCTGCATGTGGTGCGTCCGCGCACCCGCCGGAGCCGCCGCAGGGAGCAGGCCGCCCACATGCCGTTTGAAAGCGTGTATCTGTCCCTGGACGACCAGGTGATCGTGGAGGAGGGGGGATATATGGAGTTCCCTACCTGGTAACCCGGTTTTTGAAGTGGGGCAGCGGTCCGTACGGCCTCGCGCCCGGCAGGCTGGTGTTTCCCGCCATCCAGCAGGTTCAGTTCCTGAACCGCATTCTGGACACGCTGGGGGAGGTGGCCGCCTTCCCACGCATTCTGGAGCTCGCCAACCAGATTGGGGAGGTGGACCTGCGGGCCGGCGGCAGAACCGTCATTACCCCGGAGGCCGCCTCCCTCCACCTTCCGCGGGAGTGGGCCACGCAGGGCAGGTATGACGTCGGGATGGACCGTCTGGCGCAGAAGCAGGACGCCATCCGGCGCGCCTATTACCTGCCCATGCTGGAGCTTTGGAGCGGCCACCGCGGCAGCATGACCGCCACGGAGGTGATGGCCCGGGAGAACGAGCGCGTGCTGATGTTTTCCCCGTCCTTCACGCTGTTTGTGAGTGATCTGTATTCCACCATGACGCGCATTTTCTCCCTGCTGTTCCGCATGGGCAAGTTTCCCAGGCCTCCCCGCGCCGTTCTGCGGGAGGGGAGGGACGGCTCCATTGCCGTCGGAGAGCCCAGGGTGGTGTACCAGTCAAAGATTGCGCTGGTGCTCAGGCGCTTGCAGAGCGAGGGGATGGACCGCAGCCTTCAGCGCCTGAATATGATGATGCAGGCCGCTCCGGATTTGGCGGATCATGTGGACTGGGACCATTGCTTCCGCCTGTCCACCCGTGTGGACGGCGCTCCGGAGAGCATGCTGAGGCCCTGGGCCGATGTCCAGGCCATGCGGAAGGAACGGGCGGACCGCCAGCAGGGGGCCGCACAGGCTCCGGCGGAAGAGGATCCGTACGCTTCCCTCAATCCCTTGCTTGACCAGTTAACCACGATTCAGGAATGAACCAGGATACGACATTGCAGCAGGAGGCCTCCGTCCGGGAGGCCCGTCTCAGAAGGCGCCAGCTTTTCCGGGTGTTTGACACTCCGGACGGGCGGGAGGTGCTGACCTTTCTGGAAGCCCGCTTCCAGACTGATTTGCCCGTTTTTCAAGGCAGCCCGGGGAGTTATGACCCCCTGGACGCCATGAGGCGCGATGCCTACAGGGAGGTTTTCCTGTACATCCGCCGTCAAGTTCAGTTAGCCATTAAAGAATCCACAGCAGAAGAAAAGAATGATTGATTCCATTGATAATAATATGGCCGCTCCCTCCGGGGAGGCGGATTTTTCCGGGGCAGTTTCCCCGGAGGCGGAAGCGTTGACAGAAGCCGCGGCTCAAGCCGTGCCTCTTCCTTCCCTTCTGGGGGAGGACGGCGGTTTTGTTCCGGATTGGTATGCCCGGTTTGATGAGTTGAAGGGGATGGAGAAGTCCCTTTCCAAGTTCAAGACGCCAGAAGCGCTGGCGAAGAGTTATGCGGAGCTGGAGCGCCTGCGGCATTATCCCGGTGTGGAGAATGAGGAGCAGATGGCTCGGTTCCGCCGGATGGCCGGCCTGCCGGAATCGGAGGAAGATTACCGCCTGGAACGTCCGGAGTCCACGCCGGAAAGCGAGTGGAATGCAGGGCTCGCAGAACGCATGGCCCGCACGGCCTACCGTTACGGCGTACCGCCGGAAGCCATGAACGCTCTCCAGGAAACGATGGCCCAGGCATATGAGGAGGCCCGGGAACAGATGGCGGATTCCCGGATGGAGATGGAAACGCAGGCGGAACAGTCCCTGCAGCAGGAATGGGGCGCCAATTATGAGCGCAACATGGGCAGGGCTACCGCCGCACTCCAGCGGCTTGCGTCCGAGACGGGAGTGGATGCGGATGCCCTGCTTGACAATCCGGGTTTAGGGTCCAATCCGGACGTCATCCGCCTGCTGTACCAGGCCTCACGCCTGCTTGATGAAGCTCCTCTTCATCATTCGGGGGCCGCAACGCCCTCTCCGGCAGAAGAAGCCATGCGCATGGAGTCGGATCCCTCCCATCCGCTTTATGAGGCGTATATGAATGTGAACCATCCCAATCACAGATACGCCAATGAGTTATACGACCGTTTGACTTCCCGGTAGCCGTCCGGGCCGTTTCAGCAACGGAATTGGTTGAAAAGCAAGCCCGGCGGGAGAATTTTCCGCCGGGCTTTTAATGGTCATTATTTCATCAGGGAAGGAGGGTCAAGGGCTGGGGCCTTCATCTGCCTTCATACCTTTAGCGTCCCGAAACAGGGCTTGCGTTCAAAAAAAGTTGGAAAAATATTTTTTTCCGTATGGATGGAGAAGGGAGGAAGATATGACTTATACCTTTTACCGTAAGTAGGTATGGATAGTATTTTCACACTGGTTCTTATTCAGGCAGCTTCCATCAATTTTTACACAAACCGTCCGTTGATGCTGGCATTTTTCAACAGGCGCCAGACCGCATCATCCCATTCATCAGGGAGGGGCAATAAAAAATCCCGTCCGGAAAGGGACGGGATTTTAAGAAGATGGTACGCGGTATAGGATTTGAACCTACGACCTCCACCATGTCAAGGTGTTGCTCTACCACTGAGCTAACCGCGCGTTTTGGAAGTGCGGGCGGATTATTACCCGATTAAGGCGGAAAGAGCAATACTTTTTTTGAAAGCGGTCCATTTTGTGAAAGGGGGAGGAAGCATTCCTGCCGGGAGGAAGACGCTGATTTTTCTTCCTATGCGGTGTATTTTTGCTAATTTGGGAAGAACATTTCACAAGTATGATGAACAGACATTTTATTTTTGCGTTGTGCGCCGTCTTGGGATTCAGCGTTTCCGGCGTTTCCATGGCCCAGAGCACTCCCGCGGACAAGGAAGCCGCCGCCAAGGCCGCCAAGGCGGCGAAGGTGAAATTCCGCTGGGGCAAGAGCCTGAAGAGCGCCCAGAAGCAGGCGGAGGAAACCGGCCTTCCCATCGTCCTTCTTTTCACGGGAACGTCCTGGTGCGGCTACTGCATTAAGCTGGAGAAGGAAATCCTTTCCAAGAAGGAGTTCAAACAGGGCATGGACGGCGTGGCTATCGGCGTCAAGTTCGAGTTCGGCAGTTCTGATTTCAGCAAGTCCAAGGAAGCCAAGACGTATAGAATCACCGGCGTTCCGGCCATGGTCGTGGTGGACGCGGAGGGCAAGGAACTGGGCCGCACGGGTTATATTCCCGGCCAGACTCCTGTCCAGTACGTTGAATTTTTCAAGAAGTACGCGCCCAAGACTGCGGAGGCCAAGTAACGTATTTGTTCCGGATCGGAACGTTTTCAGCGGGAGCGGCGGCAGAACAATCGTCGCTCCTGCCGTGTTTTGGGAAGAAAGATGGGAAATTTTCCCTACACTGTTTTTGATGGCTCAAGTTCAAAAGAAGCTCCATGAAATTATGACAAACGCATATTGAATGAAGGATTTGCCCATCCGGTCCTACCTGCATGCCTGAATTTACAAATGCATTTAGCGGATTAAAGGAAGGCCGGATGCTTACCCATGATGAATTGGTAAGGGCCATCCGGTTCATGATTGCTGCGGAATATGAATCTATTCAGATTTATACCCAGCTTGCCGCGTCCATTGACCACAAATTGGCCCAGGAAGTCCTTTGGGATATTTCCAATGAAGAAAAGGAACACGCGGGCGAATTCCTCCGCCTCCTTCAAGTGCTGGCCCCGGACGAACAGGGTTTCTACGATGAAGGGATGGGTGAAACCAATGAAAAGATCGACAAATTGAAGGCGTCCTGCCCGGACGGCAAATGCAGTTCTCAAGCCACCCAATAAAGGGTTTTCCAGCCGCCACTGCAAGACGCCCGTTTTTTTCCACGAAGAATCCGGGCGTTTTCTCATGCCGCGCATGTGTCCCGGCTCGCCTCTTTCATTTCATGCCGACAGTGGGGAAAGTCCCGCAGCGGGAAAATTGAGGAGGGAAAAACTGCCGTTTCCTCATATGGAAAAAAGCCGGAATGCGAGGCTGGATTCCTTAGACCGTTTTTAATGGAAAAAGTTCAAAGAATGTCGCGAAAAATATATGACAAAAACATTTTGAATACATTAGTGGTGATTTGAGTCATACCTGCATGCCTGAATTTACAAATGCATTTAGTGGACAAAAAGAAGACCGGATGCTTACCCATGACGAATTGGTAAGGGCCATCCGGTTCATGATTGCTGCGGAATATGAGGCCATCCAGCTTTATACCCAGCTTGCGGAATCCATCGATAACAAGCTTGCGCAGGAAGTCCTTTTGGACATTTCCAATGAAGAAAAGGAACACGCGGGCGAATTCCTCCGCCTCCTTCAAGTGCTGGCCCCGGATGAACAGGGCTTCTACGATGAAGGGATGGGTGAAACCAATGAAAAAATTGACAAATTGAAGGCGTCCTGCCCGGACGGCAAATGCAGTTCCCAGGCCGCTCATTGACGGAATCTTCTGTCTGATTAAAATGCCCGGTTTCCCTCCATGGGGGACCGGGCATTTTAATGATGCCGGGCTTTTGCTTCCAGCTCGGCCCCGTGGCGGGCGCAGAAGGCAATGCAGCGTTCACAGGGGCGGGAGGCGTAGTAGGCGGCGGTTCTTTCTCCGGGGCGCGCCGTCTCCGCAGCCAGGCGTTCCGGAGACAATCCCAGCAGTTCCCTGCAGTAAAGCGTGCCGAATTCCTGCTTGAAGGAGGCGGCCAGTGATTGGACCAGGGAAAAGATTTTTTCCTTTTCTCCGGTTTCCGGAGAGCTGTTTCCATACAGGCTCCCCGCCAGCATGCTCAGTCCGCAAAAAGCGCCGCATACTTCCCGCATGCGTCCGATGCCCGCTCCCAGGGGGAGGAGAGCTTCAGGGCCGTTTCCTCCGTCAGGCCGCAGACGTCTGCAAAAGCCGCAAAGACGGACTGGGAACAGTTGTATCCCTGGTGGAAGTAATCCAGCGCCCGGACTGCCCGGTCTTCCTTGGAACCGTTCATGGGAAAAAGGTTTTCTTTTACTGCTCCTTTTCAGCGGGAGCGTCCGCTGCGGCGTCTTCCGGTTTTTTGCGGTCCGTCAGGCGCAGCATGAGGATGTAGCAGACGGCCAGCACCAGCACGGCCAGAATAAGGGGAAGGCTTTCGCTCTTGACGGTGGAAATCAGCTCCTCCGGGGACTTGAGCAGTTCCGGATGCCGTTCCCCGATGCGGTGGCCGTACCAGGCGAGCACCGTGCACCAGACAAACGCGCCGAGCACGGTGACCAGGGAAAAGACGCCGAAGCCCATGCGGACAATGCCTGCGGGAATGGAGATCAGGTGCCGGATGACGGGCAGAAGGCGGGCGAAGAAAACGCCTGACACCTCATACCGCTGGAGGAAGACTTCCGCCTTCTCCACCTTGTTGGGCGGCATGAAAAGAATTTGCCCCAGCGCATGATGACCGGGCGCCCCACAATACGGGCTACGGCGTAGGTAATGGCGGATCCCAGCCAGGAGCCGAACGTTCCGGCAACCACCACCCCCCAGAAGCTCATGGATGCTCCATCCTGGGCGGACAGAATGGCCGCAGGCGGGATGACTACCTCACTGGGGACGGGGAAAATGGAGCTTTCCATGGCCATCAGGACGATGACGCCCGCATATCCCCAGTCCTGCACCCAGGACATCCAAAGTGAGATCAACTCATGCATAACGGCGCGTATCTTGCATTAAAATCCTTGAAAGAAAAGTCTTTTATTGCACCTTGGAAAAGAGGCTGGTAAGGTTGGAAGGCATACGGCGCGCGCCGTTGCAGAGAGTGATGAAGCTTTACATGATAGCAGGCGAGAAGAGCGGGGACATTCACGGAGCCCTGCTGTTGAAGAATCTGCTGCGCCTGATGCCCGGCATGGAGGTCAGGGGACTGGGCGGCCACGGCATGCATGCGTTATGCCCCGGCGTGGAGGATTGGGCGGATGAAGCCGCCGTCATCGGCGTGGTGGAGGTGCTCAAGAAATACGGGTGGTTCCGGAAGCGTTTTCTCTCCATTCTGGAGCAGATACGGCAGGACCAGCCGGACTGCCTCATTCTGATCGACTACCCGGGATTCAACCTGCGTCTGGCGGAAAAGGTGCGCAAGTGCTGCCCGCATACCAAAATCATTTATTTTATTTCCCCGCAGGTATGGGCATGGCACCGCGGCCGCATTCCCAAGATGGTGCGCATGCTGGACCTGATGATGTGCATCTTCCCCTTTGAGGCTCCCTTGTTCCAGGAAGCCGGGCTGAAAACGGAGTTCGTAGGGCACCCCCTGGTGGACGAGATTGCTTCCATCCGGAAGGATGACGTCCGGGAGGCGTCCCTGGTCGGTCTCTTTCCCGGCAGCCGGAACCGTGAGATTGACAGGCATTTCCCGGTGTTGATAGAGGTGGTCCGCCGCCTTTCCGGGAACGGCCGGAGCTGTCTTTTGAAACCGCAGCTTCCACGGAGGCGCTTGCAGAAAGAATGCGCGGCATGGCGCAGAAGGCCGGCATGCCGCCGGAGCTGTTCCACATTACGGTGGGGGGCTATCATGAACTGATGGACCGCGCCGCCGTGGGCGTGGTGGCTTCCGGCACCGCCACGATGGAGGCCGCCTTGCACCGGCTTCCGTACATGCTGGTGTACAAGGTTCCCCTGCTCACGTACTGGATGGCGCGCATGCTTATTAAAATACGCTTCATCGGCATGGTGAACATTCTGGCGCAGAAATCCGTAGTCAAGGAGCTGATCCAGTTTGATTTTACGCCGGACCAGGTGATTGAGGAAATAGAACGCCTGCTGGTTCCGGAAAACAGGGATGCCCTGCTGGCGGAAATGAAGCAGGCCTCCGACAAGCTGGGGCAGGGCGGAGCGGCGGAACACGCGGCCCAGGCCGTCTGCCGTCTGCTGAAGGAGTAATGCTCCGGTTTTTTGACGATTTGAACCGGGAAGAATTGCGCCGGCCATTTTATTGATGGAAACGGGTTCGCAACCGGAATGGGGAAAATACATCCGTGGCCGTTGTCTGGTGAAATGCCGGTTCCGTTTTTCCATTCTGTCTCCCGGTCCGGACCAGGGGATTTGTTGCCGTGAATTCCCGGTGAACGTTCCTTTTGGAATCGGAAGTAGTTTTTCAGGCAGAGAAATCCTTCTGTGGAATGTTCCTGCTCGTTCTGCCGGGCGCAGCATTTAAAGCTATTTCCGGGCCGGAGAGGCCCCTTGAAAGGAATAAAAGAAAAGCGCCGGGCGAACCCGGCGCTTCTGTTGTGTTTTACGTTGGCAGCAAGTGTGTCACAACCGGGACTCAAACCACTCCCTGGTCGATCATGGAATCCGCCACCTTCACGAAGCCGGCAATATTGGCGCCGGTGACGTAGTTGGTGAAGGATTTGTCGGAAGAGTATTCCTGGGCGTGGGCCAGGGCGTTCGCGTGGATGTTGGCCATGATGCTCTTCAGCTTGTGGTCCACTTCCTCGCGCGTCCAGGAGAGGCGCTGGCTGTTCTGGGACATTTCCAGACCGGACGTGGCCACGCCGCCGGCGTTGGCGGCCTTGGCCGGGCCGTACAGGATTTTGGCGGCCAGGTAGGTTTCAATGCCTTCCAGGTCCGTGGGCATGTTGGCGCCTTCCGCCACCAGGGTACAGCCGTTCTTGATGAGGGTGCGGGCGTCTTCTCCGTTGATTTCGTTCTGCGTGGCGGAGGGGAAGGCGCAGTCGCACGGAACGCTCCAGGGACGCTGGCCTTCAAAGTACTGCGCCTTCGGGAACTGCTTCACGTATTCCGCAATGCGGCCGCGGCGATTGTTCTTGAGTTCCATGACCCAGGCCAGTTTTTCCGGGGAAATGCCGTCCGGATCGTAAATGTAGCCGTTGGAATCGGACATCGTGACGGGCTTTGCGCCCAGTTCATTGAGTTTTTCCACCGTGTACTGGGCCACGTTGCCGGAGCCGGACACCAGGCAAACCTTGCCCTGCAAATCGTCGTTGCGGGTGGCGAGCATGTTCTGGGCGAAGTACACGCAGCCGTAGCCGGTGGCTTCCGGACGGATGAGGGAACCGCCCCAGTTCAGGCTCTTGCCGGTGAGAACGCCGGTGAATTCATTGCGGATTCTCTTGTACTGGCCGAAGAGGTAGCCGATCTCGCGGCCGCCCACGCCGATGTCCCCGGCGGGAACGTCCGTATCCGCGCCGATGTGGCGCTGGAGTTCCGTCATGAAGCTCTGGCAGAAGCGCATCACTTCATTATCGCTCTTGCCCTTGGGGTCGAAGTCGGAGCCTCCCTTGCCGCCGCCCATGGGCAGGGTGGTGAGGGAGTTTTTGAAAACCTGTTCAAAGCCCAGGAACTTCAGAATGCCGAGGTTCACGCTGGGGTGGAAGCGGAGGCCGCCCTTGTACGGCCCGATGGCGCTGTTGAATTCCACACGGTACCCGCGGTTCACCTGAACCTTCCCCCGGTCGTCGATCCACGGCACGCGGAACAGGATGGTTCTTTCCGGTTCCACGATCCGTTCCAGAATCGCGTGGGCTTCATACTTGGAATTCGCGGCCAGAACCGGCTCAATCGTGTTGAGCACTTCCTGAACGGCCTGGATGAATTCTTTTTCGTGGCTGTTCCTGGTTTTCACCAAGTCGAGCACGCGCTGGGAATATGTCTGTGCCATCTTCTCTGTTGTTGTATTTGGGTTGACGCTTCATGCGCGGTTTTTCGCACGCGCTTTTCGTTTATCATTCCGCGGCGCGGACTGGCAATCATTTTTTTCCCCGGAAAGTGTAAAGGGTCAGCAGGAAAATAGAAAATATCTTTTTATGTTGTAATTTGTAAACTGACCCCTATGGACGATGGATATTCGTTCATACGGCATATTCCGGGGGTGGAAACCGGAGGACATACCTGGTAATCCGGCTTCTTTTTCCCCGGAGGCGGATTTTGAATCCGGTGTCAATAAGGAATGAATGAAAAAGAAAAAGTTATCAGGAAACGCCGCTGTGCCATAGGCGGAATTCGCCTGTGATGAATGGACGGGACATTTTTTATAAACAGGCGGTTTTCTGCGTCTTGCGTGATTGTCCGGATTCAAAATCCTTAAACTGGCCTCCATTGTCAGAATAGTCAAAAACCATGAAGAAAACATTATTCCTGCTTATTTCCGGAGGGGCTTTTTCCATCGCCCAGGCGGCTTCCGTTTTTGTGGACGTGTACAGGGATGGCCCAGGCAGAGACGGCATGAACCAGTACACTTCCAATGCTGCGGCTGTTCTCCCCTTGGCGGACGCTTCCGGAAGCGATACTCCCTACACGCTTAAAATCGTTAAAAGCGCCGGGAATTTCTTTAACACGGAGCTTTCCGCCGTAACTTCCGGGGAGGGTGACCCTGCCTATTACGCCTATTACCAGAACAAGGCGGCGATGACGGATCTGGTCAATACCCTCGGTTCTTTTGATTACGGTGCGCTGTCCTCCTACATGGCTCCCGGCGCCGGAGGCTCCACCACATCCTCCATTCAATTGGGGGGCTGACGGTGGGAGACACGGTGACATTTTACATGTTCATTTCCAGTATCGTGGCCGCTCCGGGGGCCACTACCGTGACCGGGGGAACCGGCACCTTTGAATACGCGGCAACGGACGGGACCGGTTTTTCGTCCACGCCTTCCTTCGCCAACGGCAAGCTGACCCTGGTCAAATGGACAGGGGAGGCGACGGCGGATACTCTTGATTTCCGTATCGGAGGGCAGAAAGCCGGGGTTGCGGCCATGGCGTTTTCAGTTGTTCCGGAACCGGCTTCGGCATCCATGGGATTGCTTGGCCTGGCCGCTATGCTGGTGCGCCGGCGCAGGGCATAACATCGTTCGCTCCGGCGTTCTTTATCCTGTCACGGGGTGATGTCCGGAGGGACGGCATGGTTCCCTCCCTCCGGATTTTTCCATGTGACGGGCCGGGAGAAGCTTCTTTTGGACGCTCCCGCAGGGAAAAATCAGGCGGTCAGGCGTTCGATCCATGCCCGCGTCTTCAAGTCTGTTTCCGCCATCTTCTTGGCCCGGTGGAGCAGGGTGCCCATGGATTTGGGAATGCCCATGTGCAGGCGGTTGCTGATCCAGGCGTACGGAACCAGCGTGCTTTGCCGGACGGCCAGGGCAATGATGAGCTTGGACGGATGGCTGTAGGGCGTGACGAGCAAGTCCTCCTCCGAGAGCCCGAACGCCTTCAGGCCGTTTTTCACAATGATCTCCGCCTGGTATTCCCCTATTTCCGAGGCGCGCATGCCCGTCGTGACGGGCTTTCTGCGCGCCAGCCGGGGAAGTTCGCCCACCAGCCTGGCGCGAAAGGCGCTGGAGCCGTAGCACCAGCCCCGCTGGACGGTGCCGGGGCCCACATGGCCGGCGGGGAGCAGGGAGCGTTCGTCCATGCGTTCCGCTTCAAAGCGGCCCATCAGGTGGTTGAGGTATTTCTGGCGGCCGTCGTCCGTGTCGTCGCAGCCAAAGCAGACGAGGCCGCGCTCCGGATGAATCCACTTGGGCCTTTTGGCGGGCGCGTCCAGCCATGCGGGCAGGCTGGTCCATTTGCAGCCGGAAAGGAACGTGTGGCGGCGTGCCAGGCCGGACCGCGCCGGATTCAGATGGATATAGTCGATGATGGTGGAAAAATAGTGGGCGTTTTCCGCTTCCACCACCATGGCGTGGTACCTGCCCGCAAACAGGTGGCCCCGCATGCGGTGGCGCGCGTTGAAACGCTGGGTGTAGGCAGTCTGGAGCCATTTCATGCCGTCCACCAGGTTCGCGCGCGCGGTCTGGAAGAGAATGTGGTAGTGGTTGGCCATCAGGGCATAGGCGTACACGGTCCAGCCGCTTCTGCGGGCCGCCTCCTGGAAAGTGCGCAGAAAGGTCTCCCTGTCTTCGTCATCCAGGTAAATGGCGTCTCCGCGGTTGCCCTCGCTCTGCACGTGATAGACCGCTCCAGGGTATTCTATTCTCAGGGTACGGCTCATGCCGGAAGCATACCGGATGAGGTCAAAAATGCAAGTTTGTTGTTATTTTTAACCTGACCCCTATTGCGAAAAAAGAGGGTGGAAAAAATGCGTTTTTAAGCGGGTCCGTGTTTCCGGAAAGGGGGAGCCCGCCTCCGGTGAACGCCGGACAGGATGCTGCCGGGAAAGACCGGGAAGCCCTTTGCCCGGATGGCAGCGGCGCAGCCATGCCGGCGTTTCCCCGTCTTTTTTCATGAAAGGTTTGCGGAGGAATGAGGCGCCGGAGAAGGCCGCGGTGTTTTATTCCCTGAATTCCGTCGGGAGCGCCGCATGCCAATGCGGCGACGGAAAAGAAAAAGGGAGCCAGCGGACGAAGAGAAAAGAGAAGGCTTCCTTTGAATTAACGGAGAGGGTTGCCTTTGTCCGTGTATTTTTTAAGAGCCCCTGGGGCCTGGTGCGCTTCCCGCGGGTCTTCCCGGAACCAGGGCGCGGCCCGGAAAACGCCTCTCCTATTGCAGCTTTTCCCGCCGCATGATTTCGGAGAGAACCAGGTAAAGGTCCGTCTTGTTGACCACTCCCAGCAGCAGATTGTTGTTCGGGTTCACCAGCGCCAGGGATTCCGAGCAGTGGGGGCGCGAGAAGATGCCCAGAGCTTCCGGAAGGTGCATGTCCGCGGGAAGCGTGGGCATGTCGCTGCGCAGCACGTCCATGGCCAGGACGGCCTGGGCCAGTTCCTTGTTGCGGGCGAAGGCCGCCACATCTTCCGCTACCACGCTGCCCAGGTATTTGCCCGCCGGGGAGGTGACGAAGATGGGCTGCGCCGGGTTCTTGATGAGCATGGAGGCAATCGTGCCGAATTTATCCAGCGGGTGGACCACGGGCGGGTCCTTGCGCGCCACGTCCTGGAGCTGCACCTGGGCCAGGGGCTTGTCAAAGGTGCTTCTGGGTCCGAAGGCCAGGGAATCATGGTACATGGACTGGGCCTTGGTGAGCCTCGCCATGCCGTAGGAGACCAGAACGCCGATGATCAGGGGGAACATCATGTGCCCGGCCATGGTGAATTCCACTACCAGCACCAGGGAGGTGATGGGGGCGTTGGCCGCCGTGGTGAAGAAGGCGGCCATGCCCACCAGGGAATAGGCGATGGCATGGTCCCCCGGAACTCCGAGCTGGGTGAGCGCCGCGCTGAACAGGAAGCCGCAGACGCTCCCGATGGTCAGGCTGGGCGTCAGGGCGCCCCCCACCGTACCCACGCCGAAGACGATGGCGACGGTGAAGATTTTCAGGAATAGCAGGATGCCGGCCCTCGTGGCGTCAAATTCATAATGAATGAGGGAGGTGATGATGTTTTTGCCGTTCCCCACGATTTCCGGGTAAAAGATGGCGATGACGCCCACCAGCATCCCTGCGGCCATCAGGCGCACGGGAAGCCACTGGCGCTTCCCGTTCAGGTACTGGCGCGATTTTTTGAGGATCAGGAGCCAGAAGCTGGCGACCAGGGAGGCCAGCGCGCCCAGCAGAACGCACCAGAGCACATGCTGGTTGCCCGTCAGGGACACTTCCTGCTGGAGCTGGTAGATGGGGGCCGGTTCATGGAACAGGCCCATGGTGAAGTATCCGGCGCAGCTCGCCACCAGCAGGGGGGCGAGAAAGTCAATGGTCAGCGCGCCCAGCACGATTTCACTCACGAACAGGCCGCCGGCCAGGGGCGTATGGAAGGCGGAGGACATGCCGGAGGCGGCGGCGCAGGCAACCACCAGGCGCAGGCGCGGGGCGGAGAGATGGAAGAAGCGGCCCAGGGCGGACCCCACCACGGCGGCGGCCTGCACCAGCGGGCCTTCACGGCCGATGGAGGCGCCGGAACCTACGGAGAAAACGGCGGACAGGGAGCGCAGCAGGCTGGGCTTGGGCGGCACATAGCCGTTGCCCAGCGCCACGGCTTCCATGTATTCCGTGGCCTTGGCCGGGACAAAGCGATGGGTGAAGAGAAGGGTGAGGCCGGCCAGCAGGCCGCCCGCCGCCGGAACGAAGATGCACCAGGCCCAGTCCTGGCTGGCCATTTCCTGAAAGACCTGGATTTGCTTGTAGCTGGTGCGTCCCGTCAGGACGTCCTGCACCAGTTCCACCCCCATTTCAAAAACAAGGGCCGTCAGGGCGCCCAGCGCGCCGACGACGACTGCCCAGATGAAGATGACTTGCTTGTCACCCAGCTTGACCTTTTCACGCAGGCTCAGCGCCATGCGCAGCCATGACCAGGAAATGTGCGTCTTCGCCGCAGGCTGGTTCTTCTTGTCCGTCATTGCAGGGCGTGTTGAAGGGACGCCAGCAGGCTGGCTTCGTCTCCCGTCCATTCCCCGTTGGGGCCCAGGGGAGCGTTTTTATGCCACCGCAGCAGCTTCTGCATGGTGGTCAGGTAGCCGGTCACCATGGCGGTGGGAACGCCCAGCATCACGATGAGGTGGGCATTGCGTGCGTCATCCGGCCAGAGGACGCCTTCCGGACTGATGCCTACGGTGACTTGCATGGAGTCCAGCGCGCTGGTGCGCCCGTGGGGGACGGCCAGGCCGTGGTCCAGATAGGTGGTTTGCGTTTCCTCGCGCAGAAGGACCGCATTCTTGATGTGCCTTAGCTGACGTTCGTCAAGGACTTCCGCCATGGAATCCGTCAAGGTTTCCAGAGCCTGTTCCTGAGTGGTTGCGGGCTGGAACGTGCGTACGTGAATTTGAAGATTGTCTGCCACCGGGTCTGCTAAAGGCTTTTGGCTTTTAATTCTATGAAGGGAACCATGATTATCAAGGAAATTCTGGCCTGCGTACGGGGAAGGAGGCTTTCCCTGTGAATTGGGGCGGACAAAAAGGACCCCCGCGCCTTTCCGGCGCGGCTTTTTTGACACAAACGCGGCGGAACGGCCTGTTTTTAGGCTTTCTCTTCCGCGGGAATGAAGCTACCCTGCCGCCATGATGCAGGATTCAGAGGTCATCAAACTCGTCAAGCCCGTGCCTTCCGACCGCCTGGCGACCCAGGTGCTGGTGATGTGGTACAATACGGTGCGCCCCAAGTGGAAGAAACCGCTGGATCTGGCCATCACCGCCTTTTTTGTGCTGATGACGCTGTACTCCTTCTCCCTGCGCCCGCTGCCCATATTCGCGTGGCTGTCCCTGGCCGGGGCGCTGATGGCGATCATCCTGTCCTGGTTCTATGTTCCCTTTCTGGCGAAGGCCGCCCTGGCCGCGAACAAGAAGGTGCCCATGTACCATCAGGAAAAGGATTACGTCTTCCATGAGGATTACATGACTTTCTCCAGCAAGGACGTCGAGCCCATGAATATCCCCTACGACCGCTTCACTACCCTGTGCAAGACGCGCCACGCCCTGCTGTTCCTGTTCGGCAAGAAGCTGGTGCTGTGGTTGCCGCTCAAGCTCATGAGCACGGATCAATTGGAAAGCATCATGCGCCGGTTCCGGAACCACGGCGTGGAAGTCCGGGATATTTCCTGAGGCGGAAAGCCGTTCGGGGCCGTTCCGGAAGGGGCTCAAATTTGCCGTTTCCGCGCCTTTTTTGTTGAGCGCGGGGTCAAAACGGGTAGGGTGTCTCCATGTCACGTTACAATGGAGAACAGGTTCTGGTGGTTCCCCGCGCCACGTTTGAAGAAGCGGGTTATTTCCAGGGACACCGGGAAGGCGGGGATCATTATCTGAATGCGTTCATGAAGCCGGGGGTCTCCTCCTTCATGGACCGGGAGGCGGCGGAAAACGACCCCTCCCACAAGCAGATCATCGCCTATGCCATTTTCTGCCACCAGGGCCGCATCCTGCATTACACGCGCGGCGGCTCCGGCGGTGAGGCCCGGCTGCATGACAAGGGCTCCATCGGCATCGGCGGCCATATCAATCCGGTGGACCGCCAGTCCGGCCATGACGATGTTTCCACCTATCTGGCCGGGGTGGAGCGTGAAATCCGCGAGGAACTGGTTATTGACGGGAGCTGCACCCAGCGGGTGCTAGGCGTGATCAATGACGATTCCAATGACGTGGGAGCCGTGCATCTGGGCATCGTCCATCTGTTTGAGCTGGATACGGACCGGGTGCGCGCGAATGAAGCCGCGCTGGCCAATCTCCGTTTCGTGGCCCCGGAGGAACTGTCCGGGGAGATGTTTGAGAAGCTGGAAACCTGGTCCCAGCTTGCGCTGGAGCTGTTTAAAAACAGGGGAGCCTGAAGCCTTGCGCTTCCATGAAGCGCCCGGCGGGCGTAGCAATACGCCTCCTCTTTCGTTTCCTTCCATGGGAAGCCCCCGCGGCATACGCCTGCGGGGGCTTCTTTCGTCCATCAGGGCCTGAAGAAAACAAAGGGCCGTTAATGGAAGATTTTTCTGCGCCTGCGCCACAGCAGGGCGGCCAGTCCGGCCAGACCCAGGGAAGCGCTCCCCGGCTCCGGCGCCTGGGCGAAGACCATGGCGGAATTGGCCTGGAGGTCCGTGGACATGGCCGCATCATACAGAATGCCGCCGTTCAGGAATTTGATGTTGTCCAGATTGGCGGGAATCTCCGTCAGGGAAAGCGTGTAGTGGCTGGTGCCCGTAATGTCCACGATGACTTTGTCCGCGGTAAGTCCCTGAAGAGTCAGGGAGGCGTGTTCCCCAAGAATGAGCGTGGTCATGTCTGAAACTCCGTTCAGGACGAGTCCGCTTCCGGCTTCAATGGTTACGGTGAGCGCTCCTCCCAGGGAATCCAGCGTGGTGCGGGTCTGGTTGACGGCGGAAACATGGGTGAAATCGCTCAGGGAAGCCTGGAAATGCTCCACGGTCACATGGTCCAGCACCAGGCTTCTGCCGCCGCTCACATTCGTGCCGCCGCTGATGGTTCCGGCATACTTGTCAAAACCGTAGGCCGCCGTCCCGGAGGAAAGATCCTGGATGCGCACGATGGAGCTGCCGTTGACGGCGCCGCCGGAACCGCCCCCGGAGATACTGCTCCAGGACTTCCCGTTGTGAAGCGTGGCGGAGTTTCCGGCCACGGTGACGGACGTATTTCCCTGAACGGTGCCGCCGGAGCCTCCCGCATACACATCTCCCTTGATGGTGCCCCCTGTAACGCGTACCGCGCTTCCCTCCCGGATGGAGCCTCCCTTGCCTGCGCCGTAAACGGAGCCGGCGATGACTCCGCCCGTGACGGTGGCGTTGGAACCGCCGGAAATGGAGCCTGCCAGGCCTCCCCCCATCACGTCTCCGTTAATGGAGCCTCCGTTGACGTAAACGTGCGTGGCTCCCCGATGCTGGTCGTGCCGTTGTTGGCATTCGCGTAAATGCCGCCCATGATTTGGCTGGAAAAAGAGCCGGAGTTAATCACGATGTCCACGTTCCCCTTGATATCCGTAGCATAGGATCCGACCACGGAGGAGGCGCTATTGCTGGTGAAGGTGCCGAAGGAGGCGTTTTCCGCGGAGAATTCCAGATAAACGTTTCCGGTCACGCCGGAGGCGTTCACGGCGCCGAAGACGGTGCTTCCGCCCGTGGCGGCGTCCGTAAAGCGCAGGGCGGCATTCCCGTTCAGCGTTCCGGAATTTCCATGGGCCCCGTACCAGGCGGAGGCCTGCCCTTCCTTGGCGATGGTCAGCCAGACGTCCCCCGTATAATTGCCGGTGCTGGCATACACATGCGTGGCGTTTCCGGAAGTGATGGTGACGTTCACGGAGTTTCCCAGCCTCCCGGAGGAGGCGTCCGCCTGGGCGCGGGCATCGAAGACGCCGGAGCAATTCTGGTTGGCGGCGGAATGCGTGAAGCCAGTTTCCGGCCACGCGATGTTGCCCTCCGGAGTGCCTGACGAGCCCCCGGAGTCCGCTCCGGCGGAAATAAAGGCGTTCTCTTCATTGACCAGCCCGGAAGTGGGTGGGGCATACGATCCTGTACCATCCATGGACAGGTCTTTCAGGATGGCGTTTCCGCTGCCGTCATACTGGATGATGACGCCGTTGCTGCCGGAACCGGAGGTGACGGAAAGCGCTTCCCCGATCAGCATGTCCCCCAGCCAGACGTAATAGCCGCCTTTCAGGCCTTCCTGCTCATTGCCCGTGACGTACGCCATGCGCAGGTTTTCCGTATTGGCGGACATGTCCAGGGAATACAGGATGGTATCCCCCCATTTGATATAGGCCTCGTTAATGTTGAGCGTGCCGTAAAAAGAGCCGTTCCCCAGGCTGACGCTGAACTGGTCCGAGAGATTCCAGCCGTTTGCCGCCCCGTCTCCCAGGACCAGGTTAAAATCAAAGGTAAAGCCGTTTTTCAGGGCCGTTCCCTCCGTCCATGTCCGGGAAATGGAACTTGTCCCCGCCTGTCCCAGGCTGATGCCTTCCGCGTTCACGCCAATGTTGGATACGGAAAAGCCCGCATCCGCCAGGTTCTGCACTCCGTTCCATGCGGGCGCTCCTGCGCCCTGGTGGAAGTTGACGGCCATTTCCCCGGCGTCCCGGCGCAGTTGTCCGGCAGAGCGGCCCGCATAGCCCATGGCTTTGGCGATGTTGCCAGCCATGAGCAGGTCTCCCTGGGCGTTGGGGTGGAGTCCGTCCGCCGCGGGATTATTGAACATGGACCGCACCCCGTAAAACGGCTTGGAGGAAGCCACGTCGATGATCCCTCTGTTGACGTCGATGACCGTGACGCCCTGCCTGGACTGCCCCCAGGAATTCAGGGAGGCGTTATAGGTTTCCACCGCCTGGTGGGTGGCGTCCGAATTGCCATTGGAATGCTGGGTCCAGCAGGGAATGGTTAGAACGATGACGTTCGCGCTGCCGTTGGCGGCGTGCATGGTGTCTACGATGGCGTCCATGTCTGCCAGAAGATCCCGGGTGACTGAATCAAGACGGCTGTCCAGGGTGGAATTGTCGCCGTCGGAGAGAAGGTCGTTGGTGCCGATCATCACGAAAAAGGTATCCGGCGTGTCCGTTCCCGTGAAGGTCGGGCCCTGGTAGGCTGCTCCGTTTGCTTTGGCATCGGAAAGCCCCAGCCAGTTGGAGATGTTGGAGCCGTCAAACCTGCTTCCGGTTTTCCTGCCGGATATTTCCCAGGCCCTTGCGCTTGCCTGGGAGGAATGTTCGTTGTTGAAAACCTGGCCGCCGTAGGAGGTTCCCGCGGTGACGCCTCCGGAATTCACGCCTTCCGCATGGTAGGAAATGCCGTTGTCCGCAAATATTTTATGGAGGGCCCAGCGGTAAGTGCCGCTGTTCATGCCGTGGGTGATGGAATCGCCTACGTACATGACGTTGCCCAGGTCCGTGCCCGCAGGGGCGGCGATGGCGGAGGGGAAAGCCGCCAGCAGGGCGGCCAGGAGGGAGAGAGGGAGCCTGGTTTTCATCAAGGGGAGCAGGGGAATGAAACGGATGTTTGAAAAAAGTGAATAAAACGGCCATCCCTGAATGGACAGGGATGGCCGTGGCTGGAAGAGACTAGGCTCTCCGGCGGCGTACCAGCAGGATGCCCAGGCCCAGCAGGCCGAGGGAGGCCGCGGCCGGCTCCGGAACGGCGCTCAAGGCGTATTCCTTCATCTGGTCTTCTGTCAGTGCTCCCAGGTACAGGTCAAAATTGTTCAGGGTATATTCCCCGGTGACGCCGTCCGGAGGAGTCCAGGTGTTTCCGGAACCGTCCTTGGCGGAAAAATTGAGCTGGTTCATGGTGACGCTGCCGAATTTGACCCCGGAGCCGTTCAGGGAGGCCAGAGTGGTCAGGGTGGACGTATCGTCCCCCAGCATGGCGGAAATAGTGACATTCCCGTCATTGTATGTGTAAAACAGGGTGAGAGCCTGTCCTGCGGAATAGCCGGAAAGCGTTTGCGTTTTCCAGGGGGAGGTGCCTGCCGTGCCTCCGTTGTAGTTAAAGCCGCCTGCGCACAGAGTGAGATCTCCCGACTCCGTCAGCCGGTAGCCCATCCCCTCCAGGTTCTTATAATTGGATGTGGTATTATAGGTAAACAGCAGGCCTACATCCGTCCCCGAGGTGGTGCCCAGGTCGGAAATGGTCAGGGCCATGGTCCATGGAGTGGCTCCGGAGCCGGTATGCACGGGTACGGAGGGAGAGGAAACATTCAGGGTGTCTCCGTTGTTTCCGTCATAAATGGTGTAACCCTTTGAATAAGAGGAATCCATTCCATTGATGGAAGCGGCGAAGGATAGACTACCTCCCAGAACGGCGGCCAGGAGGGTCAGGTATGTGGTCTTCATATTGATTGCTGTACGGATTGGAGAAATGTTCCCGCGCAAGAGAACGTCCGTTTTTTATCGGATTCCTAATCCGTCAACAATTAAAAATATTAACGGTAAATGTATTGTTTGTCATAAAATATTGATATTCATCATAATTTAAAAGATCTGGTCTTTTCAGGACAATTCCTTTTCCCATGATTCTCTAGCCTTTATCCATGCTTGCATTGGATGGGTCCACAAGCGGATTAGGAATCCGCCCAGGCGCTTGAAATCAGCTGTAAGAGCAGGAGCAGTATGGAGTTGCCCGTAATTATGGAATAGAAAAATCGTGGATAATTAATTCCTGAAAAAGACGATGCAATTCTTTTACGCCATCTTGATTGTAAATGAATTGGTTCCAAATCAATTCCAAAACTGCTTCCGTCCCCGCGGAACCCGAGCCGGGGAAAGGGAAAAAAAGGAGGTGGGCAGGAGATGCGATGCCCGGCAATCCGTGAAGCGGCGAAAACAGTGGATAATCCATTGATCGTCCCGCTCCGGACTCATCAATCCCTTCTGCCGGAAGCGGGAAGACCGCGGATGCCCGGCCTGCCAGGGACTGGGAAGGCGGCGCGTCTGTTTTCCGCTCCGCCGGAGAGCAAATTCCCCGGCAAGCTTGTACTTGCCGGGGAATGAAAAAAACAGTCAAGGAAACTCCCGATTTTAAGGGAGGAGCGTTTTTTATCGCTTGGGCGGGCCATCCATGATAGCCTTGTGGCTCATGTTCCAGCCGCCGCCCAGGGCCGTGTACAGGGAAACCAGCGTGCTGGCGTGCTGATAGTAGTACTGGGAAAGCTGAATCTGCGCAGGGTACAGGTTCTGCTGGGCGTACAGCACTTCAATGTAGTTGGAAAGGCCCGTGCGGTAGCGCTCAAAGGAGAGCTTCACCGCTGTTTGGTAGGCTTCCACGGCCTCTGACTGGATGGAGGTGATATTGCGCAGCTTGGCCCGCTGGATGAGCGTGCTGGAGACTTCCGCCAGGGCGTTCAGCACCGTCTGTTCATAGTCGTTGCTGGCTGCCAGGAATTCGGCCTTGGCAGCCTTTTCGGAAGCCGTCAGTTTGCCCGCCTGGAAGAGGGGGCCGGTCAGGTTGGTTCCAAAGCCCCAGCCGCCGCGGCGCCCCTGCACGTGGCGCAGGTCTGCGGAGGCCAGGCCGCCGGCCGCCGTCAGGGAAATGGTTGGGAAATAGTTGGCAATGGCTACGCCCACTTCCGCGTTGGCCGCGCGCAACTGGTATTCGCTCTGGCGGACGTCGGGCCTTCTGGAAAGGATGTAGGCCGGAATGCCGGCGGGAACCTTCACGTTGTAGGCGATGTCACGGGTGCTGCCGGAACGGCGGATGCGGCCGGGAGCGCGTCCGGCCAGGACGGAGACCGCGTTTTCCAGATTGGCGATCTGCACCTGGATGGCGGGAATCTGTGCCTGGGAGGAAGCCAGGGCGGCCTTGGCGGAGGCTACCTGGAGCCTGTCGCCCACCTGGCCTTCAAGCTGTTCGTCGAACAGGCGGAGGCTTTCGGAATAGGATTCCACGGATTTCTGCACAATGGCAAGCTGTTCGTCCAGCTGGAGGAGCTGGAGGTAGGAGTCAGCCACCTGGCGGAGCAGGGAGAGCATGAGCGCGCGCTGGCCTTCTTCGGAAGCGAGGTAGTCTGCGCGGGCCGCTTCCGTCATCCGGCGCGTCTTGCCCCAGATGTCCAGCTCCCAGGAGATGCCGGCGTCAATGGATCCGGGCGTCAAGGTATTGCCAACGGCGGAGGTTTGGACCACGTTGCCGCTGGTGTAGTTGGAGCCCTTGCTGAGGGAGCCGGAATAATCCGCCCACGGGAAGAGCGGGGCTTCCGTGATGGTGATGTACTGGCGGGCCTTTTCCACGCGCGCCATGGTGGCCTTCAGGTCACGGTTGTTTTGGTAGGTATCCGTCAGGAGGTCCTGGAGATCCTTGTTCTTGAAAACTTTCCACCAGGGCAGGTCCGCAATGGACTCCGTGGCCGCGGAGGCTCCTCTGAACGCCGTGGGCATGGGCATGTCCACCGGCTTGAAGTCGGGACCCATCATGCAGGAGGAAGCCGTGATGGCCGTGCCCAGCAGGATGGCGCGTGTGATGTATTGGTTCGGTCGCATAATGGCGTTTTGTCTGTTTTTAAATGGTTTCAAGGGCGGTTTTTACCCTTTCAGTGATTCATGGGCTTCATGGAAGAGGTGCTTCCGGGCGATGATTTCATCCGGATCCTCCGTTTCCACCGTCTTCCGGGCGATGCGGACACGGAAAAGCTTCATGATGAAGTAGAAGGAGCACGGGATCAGGAAGACGCCCACTACCGTCGCCATCGTCATCCCGGCAATCACCACAATACCGATGATGTTGCGGGAGTAGGCGCCGGAACCGGAGGCCAGGGCCAGCGGAACGCAGCCCAGGATGAAGGCGAAGGAGGTCATCAGGATGGGGCGCAGACGGATTCTGGCCGCGGAGAGCGTGGCTTCCATCAGCGTCTTGCCGCGTTCCATTTCAATGACGGCGAATTCCACGATCAGGATGGCGTTCTTGGCCGCCAGGCCGATGAGCATCACCAGGCCGATCTGCGCGTACAGGTTCAGTTCATACCCGAACCAGTACAGGCCCAGGAAAGCGCCCAGGGCCGCGATGGGCACCGTCATGAAGATGCTGAGCGGCAGGGACCACCGTTCATACAGGGCCGCCAGGATCAGGAAGACGAAGACGGAGGAGAGCAGGAAGATCTGCACGATGCCGATGCCGTTCTGGATTTTTTGTTCCTGATAGCTCATGTCTGCGTAGCTGTAGCCCATGTCCGTGGGCATGCTGGCCTCAAAGGTCTGTTCCAGCGCTTCCATGGCCTGGGAGTTGGAGTAGCCCTGGGCCGGGGTGACCATGAGCTTGGAGGAGTTGTACAGGTTCTGGCGCAGCAGGAATTCCGGACCCTTGATGTCCGTGATCTTCACGAGGGTGGAGAGGGGGACGGAACTGCCCGAGTCATTCTTCACATAGAAGTTCTTGAGCATGTCCGTTCCGGTGCGGTCGCTGCCCTGCGCCTGGATGTACACCTGCCATTGCTGGCCGTACAGGGTGATGTAGTTGATGAACAGGGAGCCCATGTAGGCCTGGAGCAGGCTGTTGGCCTCACTGATGCTGACGCCCAGCGTGGCGCACTTTTCTTCATCCAGCCGCACGTCCTTCTGCTCCACGGCAAAGGACATCACGCTGCGCACGCCGCCGTTCTTCTGCGGGTCGAATATCGGGAGCTTGCTTGCTTCCTTGACAAAGATGTCCGTTTGTTCCGCCAGGTATTCCGTGCCCTTGCCGTCGCGGTCTTCCAGCATGAAGGTGACGCCGTTGGCGGAGCCCACCCCTGCAATGGCCGGGGGCTGGAAGCACATGGGGATGCCTTCCGGAACCTTGGTGCTCAGCAGGGCGTTGAGCTGGGCGGTGACCGCCTTGGCGCTCTGGTCCGGATTGGGGCGTTCCTCCCAGGGCTTCAGCATGACGAAGAAGAAGGCGTTGTTCGTGCTCTGCACCCCGGTCAGCAGGCTGAAGCCGGAAATGGCGATCACGTCCTTCACGTTCGGGTTCTGGCGGATGAGGTCTGAAACCTTGTCCGCGGCGGCCGTTGTCAGCTGGAGGGAGCGGGCTTCCGGCATGATCAGGGCGGAGAACAGGTAACCCTGGTCTTCGTCCGGCAGGAAGCCGTTGGGAATCTGCTTGGCTACGGGCAGGATGGCGTACGCGATCAGGGCCAGCAGGGGAATGGAGATGATGAGCTTGCGGGTCAGGAAGTGGCACACCTTGGTGTAGCCGCTGGCCGTAGCGTCATAACCGCGGTTGAAAATGCGGTAGAAGAATTTCAGCGGGCCGCCCTTGTTCGGGTCCTTGGGCTTGAGCAGGATGGCGGAGAGGGCCGGGGACAGCGTTAGCGCGTTGAACGCGGAAATCAGCATGGAAATGGCGATGGTCACGGCAAACTGCTGGAACAGCGTGCCCGTAATGCCCGGCAGCAGCAGGGAGGGAAGGAACACCGCCGCCAGCACCAGGGCGATGGCGATGACGGGGCCGGACACTTCCTCCATGGCGGCGAAGGCCGCCTGGCGCGGAGTCAGCCCGCGTTCCATGTGGGATTCAACGGCTTCCACCACCACGATGGCGTCATCCACCACCAGGCCGATGGCCAGCACCATGCCCATCAAACAGATGGTATTCAGGGTGAAGCCCAGGAGCGGGAACAGCGCGAAGGTGGCGATGATGGAGACCGGCACGGCAATGGCCGGAATCAGCGTGGCGCGCCAGCCCTGGAGGAAGACGAACACCACCAGCACCACCAGCAGGAGGGCTTCCACCAGCGTGTGCTCGATTTCCTCAATGGAGGCGCGCACGGCCAGCGTGGTGTCCAGCGTCACGTTGTACTCCATCCCGGCGGGGAAGCTGCGGGCGCGGTCTTCAAAAAGCTTCACCAGGGCGTCCACCGTATTGATGGCGTTGGAGCCGGGGGCGGCATACACGGCGATGGCGCCTGAATCCCTGCCGTTGTATTTACTGGATACGTTGTAGGTCTGGGAACCCAGTTCCACCTTGGCGATGTCTTTCAGGTAAAGGAGCTTGTTCCCGTCCGCACGGATGATGATGTTGCCGAATTCCTCCGCAGTCTGGAGGCGGCCCTTGGTCTGGATGCTGTACGTGAATTCCGTTCCGGGAGGGGCCGGTTCCGCGCCAATCTGGCCGCCGGGAATCACGGTGTTCTGCGCCCGGATGGCGGACTGGACTTCTCCCACGGAGATGTTCTGGGCGGCCATCTTGGTGGTGTCCAGCCAGATGCGCATGGCGTAGCGTCCTGCGCCGAACACCTGCACGTCGCCCACGCCGGGAACGCGCTTCACGGGGTCCACCAGGCTCACGTACGCATAGTTGCTCAGGAAGATGGCGTTCAGGCTGTCATCCGGGGAATACAGGTTGATTACGGCCAGCGGGCTGCCCGTGGACTGGGTGATGGTGATGCCCATCTGGGAGACTTCCGCAGGGATCTGGGCGGTGGCCTGCCCGTAGCGCATGTAGGCCAGCGTCTGGTCCATGTTGGGGTCCGTGCCCACTTCAAAGACGATGCTCAGGGAGCAGATGCCGTTGTTGGCGTTGGTGGAAGTCATGTAGTCCATCCCCACGACGCCGGAAATGGATTGCTCAATGGGGAGGCCACGGAGTTGGCCACCGTCTCCGCATTGGCGCCCGGATAGGTCGCCTGCATCTTGATGGTGGGCGGGACGATGTTCGGGTACTGCTCAATGGGGAGCCCCATCAGGGACAGTCCGCCGAGCAGGATCATCACGATCGAGATGACGATGGCGATGGTCGGGTGTTTGATGAAGAAGCTGGACATGGTATTAAATCATGAGAGTGCGCGGGAAAGGCGGGGAGGGGAGAGGGGCTTCCCAGGAGAGGGGGGGATTATTTGGCGGCGGGCTGGGCTTCGTCGTGCTTCATGCCTTCGGGCGTCTTGGCCTTTTCAAAGGACTGCGCTCCTACGGAAGGCATGACGGGCTGGGAAACGACAGGCTTGTAGGGCAGGGGCTTCACGGGGGACTGTCCCTGGAGCTTGGCCGCCTGCATGATTCCTTCCACTACGATGGGGCTGTCCTTCGTGAAGGAGGAGTGCGGCATGGGAACGATGTTGATCACCTGCATGCCGTCCACCACGGGCCCGAGGTTCACCACCTGCATGTGGGGAACGTTCTTGTCATCCAGATAAATGATGAATTTGGCGCTCTGGGCGGAGAGGATGGCGCGCGGGGGAACCAGCGTGGCGTTTTCCAAAGTCTTCACCGTGGCGCGGACGCGGACGAACATGCCGGGACGGAGCGTCAGGTTCGGATTGGGAATATGGCCCACGATGTTGATCGTGCCGGTCTGGGCGTCCACGTTTCTGTCAATGGCTACGGGTTCGCCCTGCATGGGGAATTCCGTGCCGTTGGCCAGAATGACGTCAAACTTGAGGTGCTTCTCCTTGGCCAGGTTGCTGTCCATGGAGTTCAGGAAGTCCTGTTCACTCACGGAGAAGTCCACGCGGATGGGGTCAATGGCGGAAATGGTGGTCAGCGGATTGGGGCTGGAGGGCGTCAGCAGGTTGCCGATGGAAGGAGTTGCCAGGCCCGCCAGACCGGAAATGGGGGCCGTGATGGTGGTGAATTTAAGATTGATTTTCGCTTCGTCCACCTGGGCCTTTGCCGTGGCGATGGCAGCCTCCGTTTCCTGGACCTGCTGCAGGGCGTCATCCAGCTGCTTGCGGCTGACGGAGCCGGTCTTTACCAGCGGCGTGTAGCGTTCCACGTCCAGCTTGTATTTCTTCAGCGTGGCTTCATACTGTTCCAGGCGCCCCTGGGCCTGGTCCAGCGTTGCCTGGAACGGGCGGGGATCAATCTGGAAAAGCACTTGGCCTTTCTTCACATAGGCGCCGTCCTTGTAATCCTTGGAAAGAAGGTATCCCGTCACCTGGGAGCGGATTTCAGCATCTTCCGTACCGCGCAGGGTGCCCACCCACTCCTGCCTGATGGGAACGTCCCTGGTTACCAGCTTGGTCACCTGCACTTCGGGAACGAGCGCCGGCATCTGGCCTGCTGAATCCTTTTTCCCTTCACAGGAAGTTAAAATCATCACCGGAGAGCACAGGAGCAGAGTTGTGGCGGCAATCGTCAAAGGCTTGTTGTACATAAATGGATGCGGTTGGTTGCAAGCTGGTGCCGGAAGATGCGGCAGAGCGAGCAAATTTTGCTTCTTTTTCTCATAAAGTCAACGCAAAGATGTGTTCTGATTCTTGTGAAATATCCGTAACCTTTGCATATTGAAGGGATAATTTAATTAAACAAATGTATAATATGTTGACTCCTCCATGCTCCTCTGCGGAGGCGGAACGGCGCTCCTCTCCGCGCCTTCGTTCAGGAGGCCAGCCGCCTCTTGCGGAGCATGGCGTCCATGCGTGGTTTTCTGCCCATGAAATCCATGAACTGCTGCATGGGCGGGACCGTATATCCCTTTTCCAGAATGGCCTTACGGAATTTCCGGGCGGTTTCCCTGTCCGGTCCTCCGGCCCGTTCAAAAGCTTCGAAAATGTCCTTGTCCAGAACTTCCGCCCAGCGGTAGGCGAAGTAAAAGGAGGCATAACCCGCCGGGGAGGAAAACAAATGGCGCGCCGTGCGCAGCTTGCCGGTTCGTTTGAAATCCTTGAAATAATCCATGTCTCCGGCTACGGCGGCGTCCACCTCGTCCAGGGGGCCGGCGGCGAAGCGTTCCGGGTCCGTGTGCACGGCCAGGTCCATTTTTGCGTACAGGAGCTGCCCGGCCAGGGCGAGGGCGGGCGTATTGCCGCGGGAAGCGTCCAGGGAGCGCAGCATTTCCTCCGGAATGGGGAGCCCCGTTTTTTCATGGCGCGCGAAGCTTTTCAGCACGTCCGGATGCCAGCACCAGTTCTCCATGAACTGGGAGGGAACCTCCACAAAATCCCGCGGCACGCTGGTCCCCGCCAGGGAGGGGGTGGAAACCCGGGTGAACATCAGGTGCAGCAAATGGCCGAATTCATGGAACAGAATCCTGGTCTCCTGATGTGAAAGAAGCACCGCGGCTCCTTCTGCGGAGGGATGAAGGTTCAGGCAGACCATGCCCAGGCGGGGCTTGCCCGGGTTTTCCCGCGTGGCCGGGCTCCCCGTGTCCAGCGCGTTCATCCATGCTCCGGCCCTTTTGCTTTTGCGGGAAAAGAGGTCCAGGTAAAAGGATCCCAGGCGGTTGCCCCTGACGTCCTCAATGGTGAAAAAGCGCACGTCCGGATGCCAGGTCCCCACGGCTCCTGCGCCTTCCCCTGCCGGAACCTCCGCCACGCGGATGCCGTATAACTGCTCCGCCAGGGAAAACAGGCCGTCCAGCACGCGGGGAAGGGGGAAGTAACGGCGCAGTTCCTCCTGGTCCAGCCGGAACTGTTCCTTTGCCTGGAGGCTGGTGTAATACGCCACGTCCCAGGGATTCAGACGGGCGTTTTCCTGTCTCGTGAGACGGGCCTTGAGTCGGCGCAGCGCTTCCATTTCACGGAAAAAGGGGGCTTTTACCTTGTCCAGCAGCTCATTCACGAACTTCATGGCGTTTTCCCCGTTTCCCGCCATGCTCTCCCGCAGGGCGTAATCCGGATACGTTCCATACCCGCACAAATGCGCCTTTTCACGGCGCAGGGAAAGAATCTCCCGGATGACGGGTTCCGTATCGCATGCTCCCGTGGCGACGGTCTGGAGATGTTCCCATAAATCCTTCCGGCATTCTTCGCGGTGCGCCTTCTCCATCACCCGGGCGGAAGCCGCGGAATCCAGCGTAAACGTCCAGCCCGGGCCGGAATGGCCTGGGCTGCGTGACTGGAACTCCTCCCGCGCCTGTTGAAGAGCGTTGTTGTCTATCCCTTCCAGAAAGGCGGCGTCCCGCACCGTCCAGGTCCAGGACTTCCGCGCGTCCATGTACAGATTGTTGAAACGCTGTGAGGCGAGAGTCAATTCCCTGTCAATTACCTCAAGCCGCGCGCGCTTGTCCGGCGGCAGGTCCGCCCCGTTGTCCCGGAAGCTCTGCATGGTCAGCTCCATGTACCGTTTCTGTTCCGGGCCCGGATTGGTCTGCCGCAGGCGTTCCTCAGCGATTTTCAGGACGTTCCACAGGGCCTGGTCCTTCGTGACGGAGGAAAGGAAGGCGGACACGCGGGGCGCAACCGAATCCATGGCCTTGCGCAGTTCCGCGCTGTCGCACAGGCTTTTCAGGACATAGGCCTTGCGCATGCCTTCCATGAGGAGGTCATTGCTGCATTCCAGGGCGCCGAACGTGTTTTCATACGTCATTTCCTCCGGTTGGAGACGGCTGATCTCTTCCACGGCGGACCGGGTGAGGCGCATCGCTTCCCGGATGTCCGGTTCCAGCCTGTCCGGGGTCAGGCGGTTCCAGCAAATGGGGCGGCTCTTGTCCAGAAAAGGGTGGGTGGAAGAATCCGCCGGAGAGGGAAGGGCCGCGGAAAGAAAAAGGAGAAGGAGATGGAAAAACTGCCTGGGTAACCGCATGGCGGCTATCCTACCGGAAGCCCTCTCCCCCTTCAAGCCTTGTGCTTTTCGTGTCTGCATCCGGGGAAAAACCGGGCCCCGGTCTTGAACGGAACCGCGTTTGCATGTATGAACAAAGGCGATGTCCACCAAAATTTTCCTCTATGATACCACGCTGCGCGATGGAGCGCAGAGTGAAGACGTCAACTTGAGTGCGACGGACAAGGTCCGCATCGCCCGGCAGCTGGATTATCTGGGCATGGACTACATTGAGGGCGGCTGGCCCGGCGCCAACCCGGTGGAGACGGAATTTTTCAAGGCCATGAAGGACGTGGAGCTCAGGAATGCGAAGCTGGCCGCCTTCGGCAGCACGCACCATCCGTCCAGTACGCCGGAGACGGACCCCACGCTGAACGCCCTGGTTTCCAGCGGCGCGCGGGTGGCCGCCATCTTCGGGAAATCCTGCCCCCGCCATGTGGAAGTGGCGCTGGCCATCTCCCGGGAACGCAATCTGGAAATCATCGGCAACTCCATCTCCTTCCTTAAAAAGAATTTGGAAGAAGCTTTTTTTGACGCGGAACACTTTTTTGACGGCTTCAAGCGGGACCCGGAATACGCCCTGGCCGTGCTCCGCGCCGCCCATGAGCACGGCGCGGACTGCCTGGTCCTGTGCGATACCAACGGAGGCACCATGCCGGAGGAAATCGGTTCCATCATCCGGACGGTCAGGGAACGCCTTCCGCATGCCGCCCTGGGCATCCACGCCCACAATGACTGCGAGCTGGCCGTCGCCAACAGCCTGGCCGCCGTGAACAGCGGGGCCGTCCAGGTGCAGGGCACCGTGAACGGCATCGGGGAACGCTGCGGAAACGCCAACTTGTGCTCCGTCATTCCCAACCTTCAGTTGAAGATGGAGGGCTTTTCCTGCCTCAGTGACGCCTCCCTGACGCGCCTCAAATCCACCGCCGCCTTCGTTTCGGAAGTGTCCAACCTGGCCCCCTTCCGGCGGCAGCCCTTTGTGGGGAACGCCGCCTTCGCCCACAAGGGGGGCGTGCATGTGAGCGCCATCATGAAGGACTCCGCCCTGTACGAGCACATTGACCCCTCCCTGGTGGGGAACGCCCAGCGCGTGCTGATGACGGAGCAGGGAGGCAAAAGCAACATCCTTTCCCTGTCCCGTACCTTGGGCTTTGAACTGGAGAAAGGGGACCCGCTTCTGGACGTGCTCTCCGCCGCCGTGAAAAAAAACGCTGCGCTGGGGTATGACTACGTGGCCGCCCCGGCCAGCGCGGAACTGCTCTTCCTGCGGCACATGCCGGACAGCGCGCTGAAGCCGTACTTCAACATCCTGCGCACCGTGGTGCTTACCTCCCGCCATGAAATGGATCCGGACATGATGGTGGAAGCCTCCCTCAAGCTGGACGTCCACGGCAACGTGGAGCACACCGCCGCCGGAGGCTTCGGCCCCGTGCATGCGCTGGACCGCGCCCTGCGCCGCGCCCTGACGCGCTGGTACCCGGAACTGGAACAAATGCACCTGATTGACTACAAGGTGCGCGTGCTCTCCCCCACCCGGACGAACATTCCGGACGCGGCGGAGGAAAATGGCACCGGCTCCAATGTGCGCGTGCTCATTGAATCCTCGGACGGCGTCGCCACCTGGACCACAGTGGGCGTCTCCTACAACATCATTGAGGCCAGCCTGGAAGCCCTGGCGGACGCCGTCACGTACAAGCTCTACAAGACGGAGCAGGCCAGATGGCGCGCGGAATGCTGATGGACAGGCTCCCTGGAAGCTGACTGCCTGACGATCTTATATTCTCTCTGAAGCGCACGGCGGCTTCCGGCAGGGAGAGAAGGCGCGCTCCGGATAAAATTCATTTGAATTTTACTTCCTCCGGTGTTGGCATATCTTCCGGCAGGTCAAAAGGAAGGACTACAGGACAGTTGTAATCAAGTATACCGGGCTCCTGCTTCATGGTCAGGGGACGGCTTTCAGGTTTAAAATGAAATACCTGGGCATTACTTGGGAATTCAGTTGCATAACGATGATGTTCTACATCATACATCAATGTCCAGTTAACGGCGGAAAAAATGCCGTACCGTTTATTCGTTCCATGCTGATCCCTTCTGGTGTATTCGCCCAGCAGGGCGATTCCCTGGACAACCACGCATAAATAAGGGTAGCTTCCCAGGTTTGCGGATTGTTGCCGTCCATTGCGGAAAATGAGTTCCTGACTGAATGGAATGATCAGCACTGGAAGCTATCCTTTGGAACCGGGCCATTCCGGGAATGCAGATAAATACCTCCATTCCCGCTGTATGACCGGCAGTTGATTTCTCATGACCGTCCATAAATAATTAAGGCAAAGAGGCTGGTTTAACATCATCCATAATAGATGGGGAGGCATCGTATTGCGGTTGTAGGCCTCTACAAATTCCTCGCCGCAGCTGCGTACAAAACTCAATTCCCAAAGCTGGGAGGTCAAGTTAAAGCTTCGTTCCATTTCACACCATTCCACCAGCCGCCGATAGCTGTAAATGTGGCTGACCTCCTCCCGGTTAATTTCCACCAATACCATCTTGTTGTTTGAAGACGGCATAGAGAGCAAATTGGCGTCGGCATGGATCGGTTGGGCTAGTATCAACCCAAAAAAATGCAACAAATGAACACAACGAAACAATTAACAAATATCCTTTTCATTTTTCCTTCTTGGAAAATCTTATTATAATGTAAATCAATAAATATGTCCGTTCATTATTGCAATTGAATTTAAAAATCTTCCACTTGATAATGTATTTTATGTAGAGAAACTCTTTCTTTGAAATGGTTATATTTTTCTTTTTCTGGATTGCATCAATCTTTGTTGAAATCTTGTTTCACGAGAATTTTTATTACCGTTTTCAAGGATTAAAAAAACGGGAATTGACTAAAAGTTCGACTTTTTATTTTCCAATAGGATTCTGATTTCTTCCGTTTCCTCATCCTGTACCTGTTCTGTCATCCCTCTGTTTTTGCCAAGATCCATGAAATAGTAAATAACTTTTTGTAAATCAGATGGAATCTCATTAAACGCGAACCAGGGATAGGAAGAAGAGAATCGAAATTAAGTAATAATTAATGGAATATATTCCATTAATATTTTATGATTGCATTTGTGTCTACAATAAAAAAGAATCCTATATTTTTCTATTTCGAAAGAATAAGTTTAATGTATGGTTTGATGATTTCTTTTATTGTTTTTTTCCTATCCTCAGAAAGATCAATTGGCATATATTCCGGAATATCGCCCATTGGAGTAATATCAATGGAGTATTCTCCTTCCTTTTTGCTAATAATATTTAATGATAAAGAATAGGAAGGATATACATGGACACCTTTATTTATTAATGGTTTTTTATAAGAAACAGTTGTCAGTAGATTAGCTATACGTTCTTTATCGTTATTTTTTAACTCCAGTTCTCTTTTTCCTTCGTCGTCGGAATAATATAACTTAATGCTGCTACAACATTTAGATATTTTTACTATTTCTTTGAAGGTGTTTTTTTGCATTTCAATTATATCTTTATCTTCCCCATGAGAAATCGAGGTAATTAAAAATAATATAGATAATACTATAGAATATTTTTTCATAAACTATATTTTTATTTGAGGATAAATCTCATCTACTACTTTTCTTGCAGATGTTTCTCCACCACAGGAAGGAGCTGCAGACCTTGTTGCACCTTTTTTAACACATTCGTCAAAATTAGGAATTGTATTATGCAAAACCTTACATCTACCATCATATTTATATGCTACTATTTCTCTCTTTACCATTTCTCTACATCCTGTCTTGCCAGGCCTTTCGCATTCCTGATATGCATGAATATATTCATGTGTTAAAATTTGCTCTAATGTTGTTTTGTTTTTAATTTTATTGTAATAAATATTTATGATATTTTTTATTGCATAATAAACACCTAAAAATGTAGACTTTTTATTCAGATTGCACATACATATCGTTGAAGGCAATGCACATTTTTTATTACTTTTTATAGCTTTAATTGAAGCTTTTAGATATCCGGAAGGATTATTCAATAAATATTGAACTTCTTTAGTGCATTCTTGGTAGGTTATTTTTCCTAATAAATCAAAATCAATAATAGAATTATTTCTTACAAACCCATACAAATTCCGCCCACCCTGTTCCGAGATAGGATCCCTGCTAATCCATCTTCCGTCTGTGGGATTGAGATAACGGTAATTATAATACACAAGTCCCAGTTCGTCGTCTACATATTCACAGGAAAAACGAAACTTGTTTTCCTGAGCCATGTCTCCTTCAGTAGCCAGCAGATCACCAAAGGATGCATATTCATAGAGAGCCCTTCTCGTCTGCTGTCCGTCGAAGATGGAAGTAACATTTTTAATGGCATCGTATATGAAGTAAAAATGTTTATCAATTTCCTTACCGCTGTTCTTCCAATAGTTCACTGCCAAAAGGCGTGTGGCCATGGGTTCCGTCGGGTCCCACAGGTAGCTCTTTACCAGCAAAGGTTCGGGATGCGTCAAATCCAGTTCAGCTACCTGCAGGTAGTCCCGGTACAGGAACCGGCAATGGCTGGATACTGCCCCATTGACGGAGACCTTCTTCTCGAAGCGCCTTCCTCGGTAGTCGTAGCCGCAGGTGATGGTTGTTCTGCCATCCTGGCTGGTGAAGACGATGGGGCGGTCGTTGGCGTCGTAACTGATTTCCCAGATACCTGTCGAGGTCCTGATGCGGGTCTGGTTGCCGTCGGCGTCGTAGACGGGGGTAAAATGTTCTTCTCTCCCGGCAATCTCCGCGTACTGGTTAAGACAGTTGGCATCGTAGGATACTTCCT
Organism: Akkermansia sp. JRP_AM1; assembly: GCF_049262625.1. Taxonomy (NCBI): domain Bacteria; kingdom Pseudomonadati; phylum Verrucomicrobiota; class Verrucomicrobiia; order Verrucomicrobiales; family Akkermansiaceae; genus Akkermansia; species Akkermansia sp. JRP_AM1. The sequence continues at coordinate 3,096,537 of NZ_CP118234.1, read as the reverse complement.
CTTCCAGTTCCCGAGCGGTTTTGCGGTTGCCGATGTTGTCGTATCGGTAGCTGAAGCATCCTCCCCGGCTGATCCGGTCTTCCACCAGCTCGCTGCGGCCATTGTAGGTAAAATCTCTTAGCGCGGCAGGAGTGGCGACATCCCAGGAATCACGTCGCTGAATGGGACGCCCCAGGGCGTCGTAGTCGTATTCGTGGCCGGCTGCCAATTCGCCGTCCGCTCCCTTCCTGTAACCGATGGCGGTTACGAGGTTGAGCCTGGGATGGTAGGTATTGCAGCGGGCCATGCCGTTGGGGTAGGTGAGATAGTTGAGGAAGCCGCTGGTTGGATTGTACTGCCAGGTAAAGGGATACTCCAGTCCTTCCAGATTCATCCCGATGATGGCACCTTTGGAATCGTAGTCAAGATGAGAGTGCTGCACCGTGCGTGTGCCGACCATCAGGCGGTAGCCTTCAGAACGTCCCAAGACATCATATTGTTCCTGAATGGAGCTTTCTACGGTTCCAAAGGAAGTGTCCTGGATTATGCGGCCATAGGCATCATAGGAAAGTTCCCTGATTCCGGAGGCGTCCCGGACGGAGGTCATTTGTCCGAGGTGGTTGCAGGAGAACTCCCATCCTGGCGTACCGTCACTGTGGGAGACGGAGACGAGTTCCCCGGTGAGAGGAGCATAGGCGTAGGTGGTGGTGATTCCTCTGGCCTTGGTCAATGTCTCCAGACGGTTGAGAGTGTCGTAGGTTTTCGAGACACAGGACCCGTCTGCATAGGTCTTCTTGAGTTCAAGCCCCGTAGCCTCGTCATGGAGCCACGCGGTGGTGTCTCCGTCAGTACGGCCGCAAGGATCGGAAGTGATGTCTCCCTCATCTGCCCGGAAGGTAGTCAGGGAGACCATGTGATCGGCTTCGTCGTAGGCGAAGCAGGCCGGCTGGGTGGCGGTGCCGTACTTGGCCGTCTTTCTGCCGCGTATGTCATAAGAATAGCAAACTGTTCCCCCCAGGGCGTCGATGATGCAGGCGGGATTGTCACAGCAGGGCGAGTAGCTAGTGGTAGTCACGTTTCCTGCAGAATCGGTAGTTTTGACAGGACGTCCCGCAAGGTCGGTTTCAGTCGTCGCGGCATTGCCTCTGGAGTCCGTCTGCTTGAGAACCATGCCCGTGGAGGCGTAGGAGCGGGTTTGTGAGGAACGGATTCCGGAGTGGTCGGTCTGGCTTACGGTAAAGCCGTCCACGACAAGAGACTCGGCTACCATGTTTGAAGTGGGAATGCGGCTGAACCGGGTGCGCCTGGTAGGAGCGGTGTACTCCGTCCACTCGACGCTCTGCTGTCCGTAGACGTCCGTGGAAATGGTCTTGCTTTCCAGGAGGGGATTGAGCAGGGAAACCATATTCTCCGTGATTTGAGTAAGGGGGAGACCGTCGGCATTGTAGGTGGTGGAAGTCTGCACCTGGCAGACGCCGTCTTCCCGGAACCGGTAACAGGAGGAGTGCTCAGTGATTCTGTTTTTAGCAGGGTTATCAGGATGTAACTCGTCCAGCAGGACGGTTTTCTTCATGGCCTGCCCCAGTTGGTTGTATTCTGTGATAGTAGGAGCAAGGTTCTCCGTTTGAGATCGGATCAATTGTCCCTTGTCATTGTATGTATTACTGGTGACGATGAACCCTCCCTTCGTATTGGGCTGTTCCTGCCGGACGGTCTGTCCAAAGCCGTTTTCCAGAGACCTCGACAGCACAACTCCCTTGGACAAGGTCGTGGTCAGGATGCCTTCTTCGGTTAGTTCCAGCTGGGTCTCCATCTCTCTTTGCCCTGTTCCTCCTTGTAAGGTGGTTGTGCCGTCGTAGTAGGTTCGAGTGACCAGGGTAGCCCCTGCAGAGTGGTGACGGTGGTGGTGAGTCCGTCTTCGCCGTACTCGGTTCGGGTGGTGCGTCCCAGTAGGTCTATGGAGGAAACGACCCGTCCCTGATCGTCGTACTCCGTCCTTTCCGTCGTCGTCATCGGACCCACGTCGCGCCGCACGGCGATCGTCCTTCCCGCCGCATCATAGCTGTAGGAGGTAATCATTTCAGGGGTGGTTTCTGTCGCCGAGCGGATGGTTTCCACCAGCTGCTTGGCCGTGTTGTAGCCGTAGCTGGTGGTGATGCCGTCTTCGTCGGTTTCCCTCAACGGGCCGCAGCACATCCACTCAGTCGTACTGACTCTGCCGTTGCCCTTCGTCGTCTTGACGAGCCTCTGTTCGTCATCATATTCATAGTCCTCCGAGGCAATCAGCGACCAGCCTTCTCCGGTGTGAACGTATTGTTCTTTCCTGGTAGTGGTGCCGTTTTCAGCGATGTATTGCACGTTTCGTGTACTTTGTCCCGGAACGATGCTTCCGTTGGCCTGCACGGTCTCCGTCACCTTGTGGACGGCCCCGTATTCCGCGGTGGCTTCGTAAGTATAAACGGTTTGCACCCCGTCAATACTCTGGCTCATCTTCCGCCTGCCCCGGGCGTAGGGATACTCCGCTGCCTCCCCATAAGTCTCTTCCACGCGGGTATGAACCTGGTCGCTTCCCAGCGCGGTTTCCGTCACGGTCGTGCGGCTGGCCTGCGGACTGTCTTCATAGGTATAAGTGCGTTTGAGAAGCGCCGTTTCTTCTCCATTCTCGGCAATAATTACTTCGGTTTCCGTGGCGGGCCTGAAGTCGTTGAAGCGCAAGTCGGCGTAAGTCGTGCGTGTCCCCTTTTCGCCGCCTCCGGCCCAGGGAGCAGCGGAAAGCACGGTTCTGCCCTGGTCATCGTACTCGTAGCGCGTGTACCCTCCATCGGGCTTGATCTCCAGGGACACCCGGAACTGGTCGTTGTAGGTGTAAAGCGTAGTCTGGGCCAGAGGGGTGTTGTAGCCCTGGGTGCTGCTGATGGTCAGCCAGCCTCCCTCGGTGTACTTCTTGACTGTACGCGTGCAGGAAGAAGGTGTTTCCTCGTTGATGCCCTGAATAGTTTCAATGCGCTCCCACTTGGAACCGGGCAGCACGTTTTTCTCCACCGTTCGCACGGTGCGCTCATCCCCCTCTCCCTGAATGGTCGTCACCTTGTTGCCTTCCGTCCTTCGCTGCGTCCGGAAGACAGGCATCCCCTCCCTCTGTTCGGCGATATCCATCACCTGCACGCCCTGGTCGTCACTCAGTTCATAGCTGACCGTCTTGTAGGGAGTTCCGGTGCCGGCAAAGCCGCGCGCATTCTTGCTCACCTGGCCGGGAGCGTACCATTCCAGAGTGAGCCTGTTGCCTTCCGGAACCGCCTGGAGCAGTCCCCGGGACTTGGACCAGATGCTTTGGATGGCTCCCGTGGAAGGATGGCGGTTCACCTTCATCTGCCGGGAATAAGCTTCCGCCGTGGTTTCCACGCCGGAGGCGGAAACCATGGAGACGACCTTTCCGGTGGCTGCCGAGAAGCGCAGGGTGCGCCCATTGCTCTGGACCATGTCCAGATAGGCGGGAGAGCCGCCGGTGCAGGGAGACTTGTCGGCATTCAGCTTCCGAACCTTGTAGTTCAACTTGCGCGAACTTCCTGAGACGGAGGCTCCGGCATGGCCGTCAGAACTCTGGAAGGAGATGGAACTGCCCGTGGGTCGTTTGACGGAGATCTGTCCGGTTTCGGGATTGCAGGAGGCGCTCCATTCGAGGGGATGCTTGTAGCGCAGGGTGATGGAAGAGAGGGCGGAAGGTTCGGCAAGGGTGCGGAGAAGCGTGGGATTACCTCCTTCACTTCCGCCTCCGGAATCGCCCTCGCCCACTTCAAGCAATCCTTCGCAGTCGTCGGCTCCATCCGGGTTGCCGCCGAAGAAATGGGAGGTGTTCTTGCTGCAATCGGACTGTTCGACGTCTTCGTCACAATCACAGGAACAGGGACATGGACAACCTCCTTCCTCCGGCTCGCTGGAGGAAGAAGAGAGGGAACTTGAACTGCTGCTGGAAGAAGAGCTGGAGCTGGAAGAACTCGATGAACTTGACGAGGACCATGAAGAACTGCTTGACGAGGAAGAGCTGGAGCTACTCAAGGAACTTGAAGACGAAGAACTCGAACTGCTGGAGGACGACGAACTGGAAGAAGAACTGCTGGAACTGCTGGAACTGCTGGAACTGCTGGAACTGCTGGAACTGCTCGAGGAAGAGCTGGAAGACGGAGCGCTGCTGGAGGAATCCGGCTCCTGGGGCACCAAGGAACTGCTGTGGAAACTGGAAGACGACCAGCTGCTCGAGGAACTGGACGAGGAAGAACTGGAGCTGCTGGATAGAGACGAACTGGAAGAAGAATCCGGAAGCTCGGGAGCCGAAGAACTCTGCTGGGAGCTGGAAGACGAGCTGTTGGACGAGGAAGAACTCGAACTGCTGGAAGAGGAACTGGAGCTGCTGCTTGACTTGGGGTCAAACTCAAAGGAATCTCCTCCCCCTGCCGAGGAACTGCTCGACGAGTTCCCTTCCTCCTCTTCCTGGTACAGGTTGACCAGGGTTAGCACGGTTTCTCCTTGCCTGCTGGGAGGCGTGTTTTCCGCCAGCAGGTAATAATCCAGGTCGGGCTCGCCTTCCTTGTCGCACATTAAGGCAATGCAGAACTCGGCTTCCGACCCCTGGTCGGGCTGGTGTTGATGGACGATGTGGCACCAGTAATATCCCTGGTCGAACTGGATCTGGCGGCGGAGAGGGGTGGAAGGACCCGGCTCCGTGGAGAGTTCCAAATCCTTGGCGGGAATGGAAAGGGAGATGGAAGAGTGGGCGTGGAGATGGAGAAAACAGGTGGAGGGAGCCATGACCTTGAGGTATCCGAACCATTCGTGCCGGGTGTTGTTGGAAGCAGTTCGTTTGGGGATAAGGACGGGAGCGGAGAGGCCGTTGACCTGGAAGTCGCCCTGGGGCTGTCCGTTGGGGTACATGGGAATGAAGGGATAGACGGTGTCCATGGCACCGATGTTGAAAGTGTTGTTCATGGTAATGAAATGATGTTTGTTCAATGGTTGCGACTACCATGAATCAAAAACTAACAACGTAAACACGTCGGGAACGTTACCTCTAAATATTAAAGTTTATGAGGGAAAATTTGACTCCTTTTCAATCACTTTCAATCGAAATTTGGATATCTGAAAAGAGGTATAAATGAGGAAACATGGCGAATGAAAGAGGGATATAAAAATTTGTTGAAAGAGAGAACCCGGGGATTCCATGGCAAATAAAACATTGACCCGCCGAGAGGGAAACTCTATCCTGAAAGCCTCATTCAACCGGAGGAAGATTACAGCCGTGGAGGACGATATTATTTGTACAGAAAAAATCATTGCGGAACGCAAGACGTTCTTTCTTGATCTCAAACAGAATGCGCGCGGCAAAGTGGTGCGTATTACGGAAAAGGTGAGTTCCAACCGGGACCGGATCATGGTTCCCGCGGAAATTCTGGATGATTTCATCGCCGCTCTCCAGGATATCCGGGAAACGCTGAAGCAGCAGGGGGAATAAATCCCCCTGTTTTTCTTCTTTTTAACGATAGCGGGGCTGTGGCTGTCCGCATTTTTCAGGTATCCGGATAGGTGAATATCCGGCAGGCAAAAAGTTGCTTTGTCTGAATTAGGCGTTGTCAAAAATAAAAAAGGGAGTATTTTTGCTTCCCGGTTTTGCCGTCCCCTATCTCTGTATTCCGGCGCATGCTGCGCTCCGGAGGCGCGGGGGGCGGAATGTTTATGGCAACCACTAGTATTTCAGACACATGACGACACAACAGGAATTGACTCCGGAGCTGATACGGGCCGCGCTGACCACGGTTAAATTCCCGGGTTTCAGCCGCGACATCGTATCCTTCGGGCTGGTGAAGAAGATCGACATTGACGCTGAAAACAACGTCACGATTGATTTGGTGATTGAGAGCAAGAATGCGGATATTCCCCGTTACATTTTTGAAGGCGTCCACGGCGTGATGAAGCATTTGCCCGGCGTGAAGCATTGCGACGTCAACATTGAGCACAAGGCCCCGGAAGCCAAGAAGGGAATCAACGATGACCCCTCCACCTGGAAATCCTCCGTTCCCGGCGCCAAGCATGTGATTGCCGTGGCCTCCGGCAAGGGAGGGGTGGGCAAATCCACCGTTTCCGCCAACCTGGCGGTGGCCCTAAGCAAGCTGGGCTATTCCGTGGGCTTGGTGGACCTGGACATTTACGGCCCCTCCATGTCCCTGATGTTCGGCACCAAGGAACGTCCCGGCGCCAATGAGAATGACGAATTTCTTCCGGTAACGGCCCATGGCGTGAAGCTCCTTTCCATGGGGCTGCTGATTAACGAATCCGATCCTGTGGCGGTGCGCGGCCCCCTGGCGACGCGCTACGTGCAGCAGTTCCTGCGCAACGTGGCGTGGGGGGACGTGGATTTCCTGATTCTGGACCTGCCGCCCGGCACCGGAGACATTCAGCTCACGATTGTCCAGACGGCTGAACTGGACGGCGTAGTGGTGGTCACCACCCCGCAGGAGGTCGCGTTGATTGACGCCCGCAAGGCCATCGGCCTCTTTGAACGGGTGGAAACCCCCATTCTGGGCGTGATTGAAAACATGAGCTATTTCCAATGCCCTTCCGACGGCAAGATTTACCACATCTTTGGCGAAGGCGGCGGCGAGCGGGAAGCTGCCAAGCTGGGCGTGCCCCTCCTCGGCAAGATTCCGCTGGACATCGCCACCCGCTCCGGCGGGGACGAAGGCCGTCCTGTAGCTCTGGAAGACCCTGAGCAGAATCCGGTTTCCGCCGCGTTCCGCCAGGTGGCTGAACAATGCGCCCGTGTGGTGCTTGACCGCTGAATGTCCGGGCGGGGCAGGAGGCCCCGGTCCGGTTGATACCCTTAACCTTGAAGCCGGGTTGGAGCCTGCCGCTCCGGTCCGGCTTGTTTGCCGGCATGTTCCGGCTCCCTGAATGAGGAATGCATGGAAGGAAATAAAAAATGAATAAGACGTGGAATTTGAAGGAAATGAAAAAGTTGATACCGCTGGCCCTTCCGGTGCTGGTGGTCAACCTCTCCATTGTGGGCATGGGGGCGGTGGACGCTATTGTGGCCGGGCGCGCCGGCGTGACGGACATGGCCGCCGTGGCCCTGGGGTCTTCCGTGTACCTGCCCGTGGCTCTCTTCGCCTGCGGCGTGCTGATGATCATCGGCCCCGTGATTGCCAACATGCGGGGGAAAAGCCATGAAAGCCGCGTGGGCTACATGACCAACCACGGCCTGTGGCTGGCGTTGATGCTCAGCCTGGTTTCCATGCCGGTCATTTATGTGTTGAGAAATGTATTCGGCTGGATTTCCGATGACGCCGCCATGTGCCGGATGGCTTCCGCCTACATGTTCGCCATTATGTGGGGCCTTCCCGCCAACCTGGGGTTCGTGGCCCTGAAGAGCCTGAACGAAGGCTCCAACATGACGCGTCCCGCCATGTACGTGGGATTGTGCGGCCTGCTGCTCAACATTCCCCTGAACTACATGTTCGTCTTCGGCATGTACGGTTTTCCCCGCATGGGCGGAGCGGGGTGCGGCGCGGCCACGGCAGTCATTTTCTACATTGAATTCCTGCTGATGTTCCTGCTAGTTTACTTCAATCCCAAGCACAGGCCGTACCGCAGGCACATCATTTCCTGGCGGCGGCCTACGCCTTCCGTCATCACGCACCTGGTGCGTCTGGGCGTGCCGATAGGCGTTTCCCAGCTGTGCGAGGTGATGCTCTTCTGCGCGGCGGCTCTGGTGCTGGCTCCGCTGGGAGAGACTCAGGTGGCGAGCCACCAGATTGCCGGGAACGTGGGAGGCCTGGTGTTCATGCTCCCGCTCTCCGTAGGGCTGGCGGCTTCCATCCGCGTGGCGTACCATCACGGCAGGAATGACCTGGCAGGCACCAGATCCGCCATTCTGTCCTCCTACGTGCTGGTGCTCACCATCTGTCTGTGCACCTTTGGAGGCATCACCCTGTTCCGCGAGCAGATTGTGCACCTGTACAATGACTCGGAGCTGATTGTCAGCACGGCTTCCGTCCTGCTGGTTCTGGCGGCGGCCTACCAGCTTCCGGACTGTTTGCAGGTGCTTTCCGTCGGGGTTCTGAGAGGATTCCGGGACACGGCGTCCATTACCTTCATTACGTTCTTCTCTTATTGGATGGTAGGATTTCCGGCGTGCTACATCCTCGCCCGTACGGACTGGATTGTCCCGGCCATGGGAGCGCGCGGCATCTGGACGGGATTCATCATCGGCCTGTCCGTAGCGGCGGTGCTGTTGCTCTGGCGCGTCGTCCGTACCGTTAAACGGGAGTTTAAGATGATGCGGCTCCATGAACAGTAAGGGACGCTCCCTCCTGTTTTTATGGAGAGGTTAATTCCCCTCTTTTTCCGGGATTGCCTTCTCAGCAGGAATGAGTTTCCCTTGTTCCAGGCTTCGCGGGTAGGGGAAGAGTTTTTTCTCTTCGCCAAATTTTACGGTCATTCGGCCGGAGGATTCGTCCAACTTTACTACAATGCCCGTGCCGTATTCCCGGTGGGTAAGGAACGTCCCTTTACGAATACGCACGTTCGGAGCGGGCGGAGGTTCCTCTTCTTCCTCTTCCGGACGGCAGGCGATGCGGTCATCCGCCGTTGGGGAGGGAAGGGCTTTTTCCTCTACAGCGCCGGCCATGGAATCCTGCTGGGCCCCGGCCATCATTTCATAGTCTTCCCGGCTCAGGACGGTAGCGTACAGCCCCACGTTTTCCTCCGCGTGGCGATTGATACCCGTATAAACAAGACTGGCGTCTTCATACCGTTTGAACTTGTACACGGCATCATTCATCAGAGCTTCATTAAAGACGTTCAGGCTGACGAGCAGTTCAAAATCTTTTTCCGTCAGCCCGGTTACTTTCCGGAACAGATGCGGCTCCAGTTGGGTGATCACATCTTTCAGGCAGTATTCCCGGAAGTCTGACAGATACATGAAGATGGGGATTCTGGCGGCAAATTTGATCAGTTTCTGCTGTATCTGCCTGCGCAGGGATTTGATTTCCTTTTCTTCCTGTGAGAGGTCTTTTTTTTCCTTAGGGGTCAGATTGTCTTTTCCTTTGCGCATTCCTTTGACGGCATCTGATTTGTTGATAATGGTCTCAAGATCACTGTTCAGATTGCGGAAGCCTTCAATGCTCATCAGGGCATCCATGGCTTCCCGGCTGGCAAGCAGGCGCTGCAGGGTGACGTTATCCACATTGACCAGCAGGGCGCTTTCCCAGCGTCTGGCCAGCAGGGTGGCGCTGGTTCCCGCCATGGCCATATCCAGTATTTCCGCAGCTTCCACCTGTTTCATGGCGCTGCCGTCGTAGGCCAGCACGGGAAGAAAGCTGATGAACTCCTTCACCTTGGTTTCCGGATTGCCCGGGTTGGCGTTCAGGCGGCAGCTGTAGTCAGCTATTTGCTTAAGGGCGCGGTCCAGGGCAAAGTCAAAGACGTAGCAGTTGGGTTTGACGATTTCTTTTTCCCCGGCTGATCACTGTCCACCGTCCACGGGCTTTGCACCCGGAAGGCTGCCTGAAAGTAGGTTTCCGGGCTGGAGAGATTGCGCAGCATGAAGATGCCGGCCCAGGGCTTGACGGTAACGCCCGTGGTCAATTTGCCGCAGGAGAGCGTAATGGTTTTACTTTCCAGCGGATTGCCGCCCATGGCCTTCAACACGGGCGGCAGGGCGTTCGCCCCCGTGCCGGCTTCCGGTCCGGCGCAGACGATGACCTGATAGTCGTGGTAAAAGGTATTCTGACGTTGTTGCAGCAGGTTGTTCATGGCGTGGCAGGAAGCCACATCCGGCAGAAACCACAGGGTATGGTTGAGCAAACTCATCAGCCGGGTATCCGAGTAAGGCATGGGGGGCTTTTTGCCGCCCAGCTTCAGCTCATCCGTCGCCGCGGCATGATGGGAGCCGCGGATCAGATCCAGCCATTTCTGGACGTATTCTTCATGAATAAAACGGGCTTTATTCCCTTTCCCTTCCGCCTGGAAGAAGACGTTCAGGTCAAATTCGTTGAACTCTCCCCCCAGAGCGATTTGCCGGATGTCCTCCGGCACGCGGTAGGTAAGCAGCACCATGCGCGGCAGGGCGGCATACGGGTTATTTTCCCCCTGCCAGGCAGCCTTGGCGCGCTGTTCATCGGAATACGTCCAGCTGTAAATTTGTTCTTCAATAAACTCGCCGGAGTTCAGGGCGCGGAACGGCGTTCCGGAAAGGTACAGGTAGTGGTCCGCAGTGATGGGCAGATCCTGTTCATCGCAGACATTGCCGGTGTTGGTTTCCGGGGGCGCGGTGTTGTATTCTTCTTCCTCATCCTCCATCAGGAACAGAGCTTTGGCGTTTTCCTTCCACGCCCCAAAGTGGTATTCGTCAAAGATAACCAGATCCCAGTTGATTTCCCGCACCCATTCATGCTGGGGCTTGATGCCGCCCGTTTCCTTATTCACCCCCAGAAAGTCCTGAAAAGAGCCGAAGCACACAATAGGCTGTCCGGCGTCCACCTGCCGGTATTGCTCGTCAATGGGCTGGGCGTCCGGCCCTTGTTCCCGGCAGATGAATTGCCAGCCTTCAAAGTCCAGGTGCGTTTCCAGGTCTTCCTTCCACGCCGTCTGCACCGCCGGCTTGAAGGTCAGGATGAGCGCCCGGCGCGCGTTCAACCGCCGTGCCAGCTGGTAAGCGGCAAAGGTTTTGCCAAAGCGCATTTTGGCGTTCCACAGAAAACGCGGCGTGCGTCCATCCGCGCGTTCCGCTTTAAAGTAGTTCAGCGTCCGCTCCACGGCTTCCGCCTGTTCCGGGCGCATGGTAAAATCCCTGGTGCGGTTTTCCATGTTGGCCGTCCGGGTGCGCACCGCCAGCCATGCCGCCCTGATTTCTTTCTCCGTACAGCGGAACCATTCCCCGCCCACTCCCTCCACGCCTTTTTTCTCCAGCATCCGGTGTACGGCATGGTCCGTAAAGCTGCTTCCGTCTTCATACAGAGCCGGTTCCGCGAAGATAACCCGGTAGGGTTTCTTCCCTTCCGGCCTCAAGGTAGGGTACTGCTGCGCTACGCGTTTTTCCACATCCACCGCCGTGTACCCCACTTTCAGACAACCGGGATAGCTGGCGTCCTCATAGGCATAAATCATTGGCCGCGCATTCGTTCTTTGTTTAAAGAAACAATCGCTGTTTTCCATAGTTCTTTGTGTAAAAAACTCAATTGCCACGTGGGTTACCCTCCAATCTCCATAGGTTTAATCAATTTCTCAATATAGTCTATTTCTTCGCTTTTTAGAGAATACTTCGAATATAGCATTTCATCTGTCCAAGGTTTTTCAAAACCGACATAAGGGACAAAACAGAATTTATCTTTTGTTATATGAATGGACGAAAGAGCCTGTAACAGCAGGAAACGAGCAAATTTACTGGACATGAAAGAAACAAGGTTTTCTGCTTCCTGCTTTTTCTCAAACACATCCAAAATAAGGTATGTTTCAGTACAGGCTTCTTTTGGGTTGAGAATGCGTAATGAAGATAATATTTGATAATTCCCTTCGGATGTAGGCTTATTACCACCAGACATGGCATAGGTGATAATGACTTTATATTTATCAAGGATACTTTCCTTATCTGTCACAGTATTTTTGTGCAGATAGATGAACCCTTTGGAGGTAAGAATTTTAATAGTATTAATCCCGAATTCATTAGAACCACTAACAGTAGTTGGTAGATTGAAATAATTACGAGAGTAAACGACTTTGTTCATAAGTTTATCTTTACTTGCTAGAACCTTTCTAATGATTGTTAATGCAAGGTTGCTACGAACAAAGTAATCAAACTCATCCAAGGAGCGAATATTCTCTGAAGTGCATTCTCCCTCCTTTATGTTAACAACGGCACAGTCTCCCGAATAAGTGTTATCCCAAAGAAAATAGCAGATTCCTCCTGCAATATTTACACCAGGGAAGCAGTCTGCACTATTGGTAACATCTACAAGTTTTCTTATATGTTTTTGACCGAGCATAGTTGCTCGGAAGTCATCCAAACCCTTTCCTCCAGCATACCATCTTGCAGGGATGACCATAGACAAATATTTCGGTTTAAGTTTCATCGTTTGCTCAACAAATAAATGATATAATGGCTTGGCACTTGCTCCGTTGCCTCCATCATCAAGTTGATAAGGGGGATTGCCGATGATGACATCAAAGTTCATAGGAAACAGGTTATTCGGATTGTTGGCGTGGATGAATTCGTAAGCGTGGCTTTCCAGCCCCTCTTTTCGTGCCTGCTCTCCATAGGCGGCTTGAGAGGCACCGCAAAAGACGCATTTGCCGCCCCTCCAGGTGTGTGTGATGTGTTTGTAGCGGATGTTGCCGTCAGCATTGTCAAAACGAACGACGGAGTAAGGCCCATTGGGGTATTTGGAACAATACACTCCGCGGCGGGCGAGAAGGGATGTCAGCTCCGTAATGGCGATGCCGAAGAGCTGATTTCTGAAAATGTGTTCCAGGCGCTCCTCCCGGTTTGGGAGGTGAGCTTCCAGCCCCTTGTTGAGCCTTTTGGCAATCTCCCTCAGAAAGACGCCGCTCTTGCAGCAGGGGTCCAGAAAGGTAACGGAAGGGTCGGAAAAAGCTCCTGCGGGAGCAAATCCAGCATGGCGTTGGCAATCTCCGGCGGCGTGAACACCTCGTCACTGGAAAGATTGGCCAGGCAGCTCAATACGTCAGGGTTATGGATGTTATTGTTCATGATTCCGCTTCCGGCAGTTTGCGGTAATCCATGGGGGGAACTCACGTACCGGGTATTTGGGTACGTATTCCAGAGGAAGTTCCCCTTCCGCCTGTTCCAGGGAAGTCCGGGCGTTTTGATCACGCAGGAGTTCATCTTGCCGGAAGTCCCGGCGTTTGATGAGGGCGCCGCCCACGGCGGACCATTCGGAAAAGAGGATAGGCTCCTGAGTATCCTGGGCGGAAGCATCTACTTTTTTCATGCTCAGGGCGTTGCCGTTAAGAATGTTGCGTTCCAGGACAAAGTGGACGGTTTTCTGGCATTCCGCGGAGGGCGGACGTTTTAAACGCCGTTCATATTCCGCCAGCCACAGGGTCTGCAGACGTTCCCGGCAGGCGCGGACGTTATCCGCCAGCAGTTCCACCCCATAGATAGACATGAGAGCCAGCACGGCGCGGAACTCATAATCCGCCGGGGAACTGCCGTATTGCCGGCGGACGGTTGCCAGCTTCCTCAACAGGATAGGGGCCAGAAAGGCGCCTTCTCCGCATGCCGGTTCCAGAAAGCGGCTGTCAATGCGTTCCGCTTCATGCGCCACCAGATTGAGCATGTCATTCACCAGCCAGTCAGGGGTGAATACTTCTCCGTGATCCATTACCCGTTTACGGGATTTAATCTGAGAAGGAGTTTGAGGATTGGGCGACATGACGCCTCTCTTTTCGCACGGATAGGCTATCCGCATCAAGTATAAAACGGTCAGAGCAATAAAAAAAGATAAGGAAACAAAAACGTAACGGCAATACTCATTCATTGACTAAGTACACAAATACTTGCGCCTTTGCTCTTTCTCCAAAGAAAATCAATCTATACAAATCTTGCGGATAGCCTATCCGTTTTCCTATCTTTTCTTCATGACTCAACAGGAATTGATGGAAGAAGAAGCCCTGCTCATTTGCTGGATGCGTAAAAAACGCGTGCAGGCTGCGGAAATAATGGTCATGGCGCGGTTGCTCCGGGGTGTTTCAACCGGGATGTCCGGGCGGCTGCAATGCGTGGAGCTGGGGATTAAGGAATGGAAAGCGATGAAAAAGACGGTCAGTTTTTCCGTTTGCGTGGCGGAGTCCCTGAAAGCCCGGGCGCATCGGCGGCGACGCACGCTGGAAGAAATCCGGTACGTTACGGCGCGGATGGTGAAGGCGTGGCCGGACCTGAGACATAAGATGATGCGGAGCCTGAGGCGGGAAGATTGCCAGCGCATCCTGAATATATTCCCGACGGCCAGCGGACGGCGCAAGGCTCGCATCATCCTACACGGAATATGTGCTTTTGCCTGCCGCAGGGGATGGGCGGGGAAGAACCCGGCAGCGGAGACGCCGTGTCCGCATGTGAAGGAAAGAAGAGTGCCTGTGCTGACGCCGGAGGAGTGCCGGAGGCTGATGACGGCAGCACAGGAGGTGTGCGGTGGCGAGTGTCTGCCAGCAGCTGCGCTGATGCTGTATGCCGGAGTGCGTCCGCAGGAGGTCAGAAGGCTCCAATTCCGGCATATCAGGCTGGAAGAAAAAGCGGCGCTCATTCCGGCACGGCATTCCAAGACGGGAGGGGCGCGGCGGGTGACCCTTCGGCCGGTAGCGTTGCAGTATTTGCGGGCTTTCCGGAATCATTCCGGGAAGAACCATTGTGCCCGGCAGGATGGGAACGCAAGTGGCGGCTGGTGCGTGCCCGCGCCGGCTGGAATAACTGCCGGCCATGGGTGCAGGATATATTAAGACACACGTTTGCCAGTTACCACGCGCTGGAATTCCGGGATTATGCCGGATTGCAATGGGAGATGGGGCACCAAAACGCCCATTTATTGAAAACCAGATATCTGAATATGGATGAAATCAGAAGGCAGGATGCCCGTGCCTTCTGGCTGGCGGCGTAAGCCCTTCTTCTCGGGAAAACAGAGAGGTTGAATAAGAAGCAGGGACGTTCATGCAAAGCGGGCGGTCCCCTCCATGAAGGGAACTGCCCGCAAACGGTTTGAGCAGATGCTTCGGAGATTTTAGCCGATGCGTTCCACTTTCACGGAGTGGGACTGGCCGTTGATGATGATGGTCAGGTCACGGGAACCGGAGGGGCCGCTCACCCGGGCGGTGATGCCGTTGTCAATGACGGTCATGGACGGCGCGGCCGCCGGAGCCGCGGCGGGAGCGGTGTTCACCTGCACGGGGGCTTCTTCCTTAGGTTCCGGCTTTTTGTAGAAGTCTTCCACCTGCTGCGGGAACATGGCGTAGATGACGCAGTGTTCGTCGTCCGTGGGGAGCCCCTTTTCCGCAAGCTTCCTGCGCAGGTCTTCCATGCCGGGCTTGATCAGGTCCGCCGGACGGCAGGTGATTGGTTCCTTGCCCATCTTTTCCGCGCAGAGTTTCTGCACTTCCGGGTCCACGGGAGCCGAGGTGCGGCCGTAGTAGCCCAGGGCAATGTCCGCCGCCTGGGGGGTGATGTTCTTCCAACGGCCGAACTTGACGTTCAGCATCGCCTGCACGCCTACGATCTGGGAGGTGGGGGTCACCAGCGGAATCCAGCCCAGGGCCTTGCGGACTACCGGGATTTCCGCGAATACTTCCTCAAATTTGTCTTCCATGCCCTGTTCCTTGAGCTGGGTGCGGAAGTTGGAAAGCATGCCGCCGGGCACCTGGTAGCGGAGCGTGTCAGAGTCCACCACTTCGTTGCGGTGGGAGGCGAATTTGCCCAGACTTTCATAGACGGGTTTGAGCATTTCGGAGATTTCAATGAGCTTGTCCGCGTCGTAATCCGGCTTGCGGGGATTGCCGTTCAGCAGGGCAAGCATGCGCAGGCAGTCCGGCTGGCCCGTGCCGTTGGCGAAGGGGGAGATGGAGACATCGCACGCGTCCACTCCGGCATCAATGGCGCTGAGGTAAGTGGATGCGCCGAGGCCGGCGGTGTCATGCGTGTGGATCCAGACGGGGATGTTCAGGTCCTTTTTCAGAGCGCTGACGAGTTCCTGGGTGACATACGGAGGAATGAGGCCGGCCATATCCTTGATGACGATGGCGTCCGCTCCCATATCCGCGAGTTCCCGCCCCATGTCCACAAAAGTCTGCGTGGTGTGCACGGGAGAAGTCGTGTAGCAGATGGTGCCGTGGGCCTGCGCTCCGGCTTTCTTGGCGGCGCGGATGGAGGTTTCCATGTTGCGCGGGTCGTTCACGCAGTCGAAAATGCGGAAGATGTTCATGCCGTGCTTGGCGCTCATGGCGACAAAGGCTTCCACCACGTCGTCCGCATAGTTGGTGTAGCCCACGATATTCTGGCCGCGCAGCAGCATCATGTGCGGCGTCTTGGGGGCCGCTTTTTTCAGGGCGTCCAGCCGGTCGAAAGGCCATTCTTTCAAGAAGCGCAGCCCGGCGTCGATGGTGGCGCCGCCCCAGGTTTCCAGGGCGCTGAAGCCCATGGAGTCCAGAATGGGGGCGATGGGCAGCATGTCTGCCGTCTTCATGCGGGTTGCCGCCAGGGATTGATGCCCGTCGCGCAGAACGGTGCAGTTGAATGTAACAGGATTCATTATTTAGTTAACTGTTGTTAAAAATTGAAGAGGTGGCTTCTGGAGGGTGATTTTCTCACAGCCTCCCTTGCAGGTCAAGCATACAACAGCGGATTCGCCGGAAGAACTACTGGACGGGGGCTGTCAGTCGCGCCAGGTTGCAGAGCATTTTGAAGCCCAGGGATTTGTTGTTGTAATCCGCCAGGGATTCCCTCTTGGAGGAGGAAAAATCCTGCTCCAGCATGGCTTTTACCTCCGCGCAGGCGGAGGGGGAATGGATAACGGCGGTGATTTCAAAGTTCAGGGCCAGGGAACGGTTGTCCAGATTGGCGGTTCCCACGGTGGCTATGTCGTCGTCCATCAGGATCACCTTCTGGTGCAGGAACCCTTTCTGATAGGCCCAGACCTGGATGCCGTACGTGTCCAGGTCACGGAGGAAGGTGAAGGAGGACAGCTTCACCAGAATGTGGTCCGCCCGTTCCGGACGCAGGATGCGCACATCCACGTTCCGCAGGGCCGCGGCCTGGAGGGCGGCCATTACCCCTTCGTCCGGGACGAAGTAGGGGGTGGCTATCCAGAGCCTTTCCCGGGCTCTGTTCGCCAGGGCAATGATCGCGGTTTTCCAGGCGGGGATGACGTCCGCCGGGCCTGAAGGAAGCATCAGCACGGTTTCATCCTCCCGCTGGGGCGTAATTTCCCAGCACAGGCAGGGCAGGGAGGAGGGACCGGATTTCAGCATGGCCCAGTTCCAGTCTTCCAGGAAGCTGATTTGCGTCTGCTGGACGGAGGGGCCTTCCAGCTGCACAAACGTGTCCCGCCAGTAGCCCAGGGCTCCCTTGCCCAGATACTCCCGTCCGATGTTCATGCCGCCGATGAAGGCAGTGGCCCCGTCCACAACCACCAGTTTCCGGTGGTTGCGGAAGTTCAGCCGCAGGATGTTGCTCAGGAAGTGGCGTTTTCCGTTGAAAGGCTCAATGTTCACGCCCTCCTTCCGCAGGGCGGAGATGTAGCCGGGGAAGCTTGTGGGAGCCGATTTCATCATACAGCATGTAGATGCGGATGCCGGCCCTGGCGCGTTCAATCAGCAGGTCTTTCAGGTTCTGCCCCACGGAATCGTTCTTAATGATGAAGAATTCGATCAGAATATAGTGCTCCGCGTTCTTGATGGCGTCGTAAATGCGCGGGAAGGCGTGGTCCGCGTCAATGAGCAGGCGGCAGGAATTGCCGCGGCAGACGGGCAGGCGCACGATGTTGGAAAGCGTGTGCATGATCTTTCCCACCGTATCGGAGGACTGGACGGCATACGGGGCCATGCAGTTCGTGATTTTATCCGTCAGTTCCCCCCAGGAGGATTCCGGATCCGTCTGGCGGCGGCGCGTTTCCACATATCCGCTGAACCTGCGCCGCCCCAGAATCAGGTAAAAAGGCACCGCAATGTACGGAAAGGCCAGCAGGGAGATGAGCCACGCGATGGTTCCCTGCGGCGTCCGCGTGTGGAGCAGGGCCGGAATGAGGCAGAAGGCGCCTGCTATGTGGCAGAGGGCGGCAAATCCCAAATATGGCTCTTCAGGGATGATCATGGAACGGAAACCGGAAAAGATGCTGAGGGGGAAAACGGCGGGAAGCGGTGAAAAGGCTGGCTTTTGAGGCTGGAGATGGTACTAAAGTGGCGCATGCTCGTATTATCACGGGTCCAGGGATTAGAAAAGCGTAAATTAAGGGAATGAAACAGTATTTGGCACTTTTGGAGGATGTCCTGACCAACGGGGTGGGGAGGGAAGACCGTACCGGAACGGGCACCATCGGCGTGTTCGGGCGGCAGAGCAGGTATGACCTGCGCGACGGTTTTCCGTGCCTGACCACCAAGAAGCTCCATCTGCGCTCCATTATTTACGAACTGCTCTGGTTCCTGAAAGGGGAGACTAATGTCAAGTTCCTGAAAGACAACGGCGTTACCATCTGGGATGAATGGGCTGATGAAAACGGGGAGCTTGGCCCCGTGTACGGCGCGCAGTGGCGCTGCTGGCCGGGGAACGACGGCAAGCCCATTGACCAGATTGCCAGGCTGATTGACGGCCTTAAGAACAATCCGTGGTCCCGCCGGCACATCGTCAGCGCATGGAACGTGGCCCTGGTGGATGACATGGCGCTCCCTCCGTGTCATTCCCTGTTCCAGTTCTGCGTGATTCCCGCCCAGCCGGGGGAAGGGAAGCACGGGCTTTCCCTCCAGCTTTACCAGCGCAGCGCGGACCTGTTCCTGGGAGTTCCCTTCAACATAGCCTCCTACGCTTTGCTTTTGCTCATGGTGGCGCAGGTATGCGGGTATGAGGCGCGGGAATTCATCCATACCTTCGGAGACCTGCACCTGTACCGGAACCATCTGGACCAGGCGAGGGAACAGCTCTCCCGCACGCCGCGCCCTCTGCCGGTCATGAAGCTCAACCCGGAGGTGAAAACCATTGACGGGTTCCGGTATGAAGACTTTGAACTCGTGGGGTACGATCCCCTGCCGCACATCAAGGCGCCCGTTTCCGTTTAGAATTCCACCCCTTGATCCATCATGTCACAGCCCGTTACTTATACAGGAGTAGTCGCCATGGCCTCCGGCCGCGGCATCGGCTACCGGGGAGCCTTGCCCTGGCGCCTGCCGGACGACCTCAAGACTTTCAAGCGCATCACGACGGGACATCCCGTGCTGATGGGCCGCAAGACTTATGAGAGCATCGGGAAGCCGCTCCCCAACAGGCAGAACATTGTGCTCACCCGTGACCCCGCCTGGACGGCGGAAGGGGTGCAGGTGATCCATTCCGTGGAGGAACTGGAACGTCTGGAACTGATGGACCCGGAGGTCATGGTCATCGGCGGGGCGGAAATCTTTTCCCTGATGATGCCGTTCATGTCCCGCATGTGGGTCTCCAAAGTGAAGGGGGAATATCCGGCGGATACGTTCCTCCCTCCGTTTGAGGACAAGCTTGGCCATGCCTCCCTGAAGGAACGGTTTGAAGGCTTTGACCTGTACTTGTACGAGTAGGGGAAGGGACGGCTTCTTTTCCGCATTCTCCCCGGATATGGGATGAAGCGCAAAAAAGACGGAGCGGCAAAGCCGCCCCGTCTTCCAAATAGGGATTTTTTCTCCCGTTATTGCGCCTTTCCGGTGAACAGGGCCTTCACCCATTCACGGTAGCGCTGGAACATGGCGTACAGCGCCGGAATGAACAGGATGCCCACCACGGTGGCAAGAATCATGCCGTAGAAGGTGGAGATGCCGATGGCCTTGCGGCTTGCCGCGCCCGCGCCGGAGGCGATCACCATGGGGAACACCCCGATGATGAAGGAAATGGCCGTCATCATCACGGCGCGGAAACGCTGCCGGGCTCCTTCCAGAGCCGCCTCCTGGATAGGCACGCCGCGTTCCCGCTCCATCTTGGAGAACTCCACCATCAGGATGGCGTTCTTCCCGGCCAGGCCCACCAGCATCACCAGCCCGAGCTGGGCGTAAATGCTCAGGGGAGTGTTGCAGATGATCAGGCCCAGCAGGGCGCCCAGCAGGGCCACGGAGACGGAGACGATGACGGAAATGGGGACCGTCCAGCTCTCATACTGCGCCACCAGGAACAGGTAGCCGAAGAGCAGGGCCATGCCCATCAGCAGCACGATCTTGCCGTCATTCTGCCGTTCCTGGTAGCTCATGTCCGTCCAGGTGATGGAATAATTTTCCGGCAGCGGCAGGGCCTCAATCTGGTTCATCAGCTCTCCGCTACTGACGCCTGGCTTGGCCTGGGCGGTCACTTCCGCGGACATGAGCTGGTTGAAGCGGGATATCTGCCGCGGTCCGACCATGTAGGACAGAGTGGCTACGGAGCTGAGCGGCACCATCTGGCCCTGGTCGTTCTGGATGTAGGTGTTCATGATGTCGTTGATGCTGGTGCGGTCTTCCGCCGCGGACTGCATCTTCACCTTGAACGTGTAGCCGATCAGGTTGAAATCATTGATGTACATGGAGGCCAGCTTGCTCTGGAGCGTCGTGAAAATGCGGTTTACGGGCACGTGCATGCTCTGCGCCTTTTCACGGTCGATGTTCAGGAAAAGCTGGGGCGTGTTCGCCTCATACGCGCTGCGGGCGTACATGGCCCCCGGCAGCTTGTTGATCTTGTCCAGCAGTTCGTTCGTCACGCGTTCCAGGTCCTTGGGAGTTTCCTCGCCACTGGCCTGGAGCATGAAGGAGACGCCGCCCGTCAGGCCCAGGCCCATGATGGCGGGTGGGCTGAACACGGTGGC
Source organism: Akkermansia sp. JRP_AM1 (assembly GCF_049262625.1). Lineage (NCBI taxonomy): Bacteria > Pseudomonadati > Verrucomicrobiota > Verrucomicrobiia > Verrucomicrobiales > Akkermansiaceae > Akkermansia > Akkermansia sp. JRP_AM1. The sequence continues at coordinate 3,076,000 of NZ_CP118234.1, read as the reverse complement.
CTTGGCCGCCGGAATCTCGTCGCACAGGATGGAAGCCTTCTGCATGATGGAATCCAGGGAAAGCTCCGGAGTCTTGCGCTTGTCCCAGGAGTCAAGCTGGGCGATGCACATGCCCAGGTTTTCCCCGTTGCCGCCCATGAAGCTGAACCCGGAGGTGGAGGAAACCTGGCGCACGCCGGGAATGCTCATGAGCTTCTGCTCCGCGCTGCGCATGGCCTGTTCCGTACGGCCCAGCGTAGCGCCCGGAGCCAGCTGGATGTCGCAGAAGACGGTGCCCTTGTCTTCCGGGGGAAGGAAGGACTTGGGAACGGTTTCAAACAGCTTCCAGTTGCCGAGCAGCACGGCGGCCAGCAGAATCAGCGTGAGCCAGGCGCGGCGCACCATGATGCCGGCGCACTTGATATAGCTCTTGCGCGCCCATTCCAGCGTGGCGTTGAAGGGGCGGAAGGGGCTGAACCTGCTCTGCTTCCTTTTCTTCTTCAGCAGCAGCACGCACAGGGCGGGGCTGAGCGTCAAGGAATTGATGGCGGAAAGGCAGAGGGCCACGCACATGGTCACGGAGAACTGCATGTAAATGTTCCCCACCATGCCGCCGAAAAAGGCGATGGGCACGTAAATGGCCACCGTCACCAGCGTGGTGGCGATGATGGCCCCCGTAATCTGGTGCATGCTCTTCTTGGTGGCTTCTTCCGGGGTCAGGTCTTCCGTTTCCAGAATGCGCATGGTATTCTCCACCACGATGATGCCGTCGTCCACCAGGGAGCCGATCACCAGAATCAGGCCGAACATGGTCAGCACGTTGATGGAAAAGCCCAGCGGCAGCAGGATGGCGAAGGTGCCAATCAGGGAAACGGGAATGGCGAGCGCCGGAATGAGGGTGGCGCGCCAGTCCTGAAGGAACACGTACGTGATGCCCACCACCAGAATCAGGGCGATAATCAGCGTTTCCACGATTTCCGCCATGGTGGCGGAAATATATTGCGTGGGGTCGTAACTGACGACATAGCTTACGCCGTCCGGAAAGCGTTCCTGCAATTTGACCAACGTATCCTTCACGCCGTTCATGGCTTCCAGGGCATTGGCGTCATCCAGGCGGTACACGGCCATGTTCACGGAATCCTCCCCGTTGTTGCGGCTGCTGCCCGTGTAGGTCTCCGCGCCCAGCTCAATGCGGGCGATGTCGTCCAGCCGGGTGACGTGGCCGTCCTGTCCGGTGCGGACGATAATCTTGCTGAACTCCTCCACCGTTTGAAGCCGCCCGGTGACGTTCACCTTGTACTGGATGAAATTGTTTTCCCCTTCCGAGCCGATGGAACCGGCGGCGGCCTGCACGTTCTGCGCCTTGATGGCGTTGGAAACGTCATCCGGCGTGATGTTCAGGGCGGACATGCGCAGGGCGTCCAGCCAGATGCGCATGCTGTAATTCTTTTCCGGCATCAGGTTGACGGCGGAGATGCCCGGCACGCGGGCGATCTCATCCTTCACCCTGGACTTGACGAAGTTGTTCAGCTCCAGGGAACTCATGCTGGTGGACCGGAAGGCGAAGAACCCCAGGATGTCCGAGGAGCGCTTCCGTATCTTGATGCCCTGGTCCGTCACTTCCTTGGGCAGCTTGTACTCCACGCGCTTCAAGGCGTTCTGGACGTTCACCATGTTGATGTCCGAGTCCGTGCCGCTCTTGAACGTCAGGGAAAGAGAATAACCGCCGGTGTTGTCCGACTTGGAGGAGAAATAAAGCAGGTTTTCCAGCCCGTTGAGTTCCTCCTCAATGGGGAGGCCAGCGTCTCCATCACCACCTGGGCGCTCGCGCCCGTGTAAGTGGCCTGCACGTTGATGCTGGTGGGCGCGATTTCCGGATACTCCGCAATGGGCAGCTGCTTCAGGCAGATGCCGCCCGCCAGAATCATCAGGATGGCGATGACGATGGCGAATTTGGGGCGTTTGATAAACAGGTCCGCAATCATGGGAGGATCAGTTTTGAGCGGAATACACGGGATTCACCTTGGCGCCGGGGCGCACTTTGTGCATGCCGTCGATGATGATGACTTCCCCTTCCTTCACGCCGGAGCTGAAGCACTGTTCATTATTGACCGTGTTGCCCAGCGTGACGTCGCGGCGCTCCACCACGCCCTGGTCGTTCACCACGTAAACGTAGCTCTTGTAGGCGTCGTGCATCACGGAGGAAATATTGGCCGCCGGGAAGCGGTCCACGTTCTTCTTGGAAAGATTCACCGTGACCACGCCGCCGGGCGTCAGTACGTCTTCCGGATTGGGGAACCTGGCCCAGACGTTCAGGGTGTCCGTAGTCGGCTGGACGGTATTGTCCGTCATGAAAATCTTGCCCGGCTGGTCATACGCCTTGCCGTTGGCGAGGTTGACGGACACGAGGGCGTCCTTCTTCATCTTCTCCTGGGTGCCGAACAGGGAAAGAAAATCGCGTTCGCTGATGGGGAACTTCACGTACACCTCGTCAATGCCCGTGATGGTCACCAGGGAACCGGAGGTGGGCGTGATGTAATTGCCCGTGGAAAAAGTGACGCGTCCCGTGCGTCCCGTGATGGGGGCCGTCAGTTTGGTGTAATTGAGGTCATCCTTCGCTACCGTGATGGCGGCGTCTGCGGACTGGATCTCCGCTTCCAGGGCGTGCATGGTGCTCTTGGCGTTTTCCACCGTATCCATGGAGACGGACTTGGAGGCCAGCAGCCTGTTATAGCGTTCAAAGCTGTTCTTGGCGTAAAGCAGCTTGGCTTCAAGCTGGGCCTTCTTGGCCACCGCTTCCTCCACGGCCGCCTTGTAGCGCGTGTCTTCTATCTCGAAAAGGAGGTCTCCCTTCTTCACCACCTTGCCTTCCCGGAAGCGGGTGGCCACGATGTTGCCGGAAACGCGGGGCTGTACGGTTACCCGGTCAATGGCTTCCACCTGGCCGATGTATTTCTTGTTCACCGCGCTGTCGATGGCGGTCGCTTTCTCGACGAGTACGGTACTGGGCTTGGCGGCCCCTCCCGGCGCTCCCTGGGAATAACCCGGAACAAGCAGAGAGAAAAGCAGGCCGGATCCGGCCAGCAGGCGGAGGGGAACCTTCCGTTGGTGCGTATGTTTTTTCATATGGTATTATTTACTGTAAACGTGGTTGTAAAGGGTATCCACAATGCGGCAGAAATTCTCCTTGTCCTCCTCCGCCAGGGTGCTGAACAGGGTGTCCAGCCGTTGCTTCATGCCGTTGTAAAGCAGCTGGAACCTGGACTCCCCTTCCTCGGAAAGGCGGATGCACAGGGAACGCCTGTCGCGCGGGTTCTCCTTGCGGTCAAACAGGCCCTTCTTCACCATGCTGTCCACCAGCAGGGACGTGGAGGGAATGCTCATGCGGAGATGGTGGGCGAGCGTCTTCAGGGGAATGCCTTCATGGCGGTTGGTCATCAACCGGTTCAGGGCGCCCAGGGCATTCATCTGCCGGACGGAGAGCCCCATGATCTTCTGATAGTGGCTCTGGTCCACTTCATTCAAGTTATCTCTTTTAAACTGGTAAAGAATGGTCTCGAACTTGTGAACGGAGGTAGTGATATCCACGGCAGGTTGAAGCATGGGGCTGTTATGTCAAAACCGGTTAATTGTTGTCAAACTAAAACAAATAAAGTTGAGAATTTGTTGCCGTGTCGAAATAAATCGGAAAAATGAAAAATCACGGCTCCTTCACCATACAAACCGCCGGAGGTTGCGGAAGTTTCAAAAAAGTCTTTTTTTCTTGTCACTGGGGTATAAAGGCGTGTATAAGCCTCCACGTCCTCGCCGCAAGGCAGGAACAACATTCAAGGTCATGGAGCGGTAGCTCAGTTCGGTTAGAGCGCCAGCCTGTCACGCTGGAGGTCGCGGGTTCGAGCCCCGTCCGCTTCGCCACCTTGTTTCAAAGAAGAAACGGCCGCCTCCGGGCGGCTTTTTTGTGCCCTGGGATTGTCCGGTTCTCCGGCACCTGTTCGTTTGCCTGTTTTTTCCCAAGACGCATCCCGGCAGGGAGTGGAGCCTTTGCATAAATCCCCACGGTTTGAATGAAAGGCATCCAACCGGGAGCGGAGGCTCTTATTCCCCCTTCTCCTTCTCTCCGCCAAACCCCTCCTTTCCGCGGAGCAGGGGACCATGCTTGATTTCGCCACAATCTTCCCCCATGATACCCGCATGATTCTGGAACTGCACTCCCCGCTGGACATGCATCTTCACCTGAGGGACGGCGACATGCTGAAACTGGTCGCACCCCTGAGCTCCGCCTCCTTTGCCGGGGCGGTCATCATGCCCAACCTGGTGCCCCCTGTGGCGGATGCGGATGCGGTGCAGGCCTACCGGCAGCGGGTGCTGGACGCTTGCGGGGGAGACGTCTTCCAGCCGTACATGACGGCGTTCTTCCGCTCCTATTCCGAAAAGGAACTGGCTACGCTCAAGGAACTGGTATTCGGCATCAAGCTGTACCCGGCGGGAGCAACCACGAACAGCGAAGGAGGCGTAAGGGCCATGAAGGATGCGGAGGGCACCATGTCCCTCATGCAGGAAATGGGCATTCCGCTGCTGGTTCACGGTGAAAGCCACGGATTCGTGATGGACCGGGAAGCCGAATTCCTGGACGTTTACCGTGATCTGGCCACCCGCTTCCCCCGGCTGACCATCTGCATGGAACACATCACCACGGCCTCCGCCGTGCGGCTGCTGGATGAATTTGAAAACCTCGCGGCTACCGTAACCCTCCAGCACCTTCTTATCACGCTGGACGACGTGGCCGGGGGCATGCTGCGCCCCCACCTCTTCTGCAAGCCGATCGCCAAAAGGCCGGAAGACCGGGAAGCGCTGTTGAAAGCTGCCTTATCCGGACATCCGCGCCTCATGTTCGGCAGTGACTCCGCCCCCCATCCCGTCCACGCCAAGGAAGCGTGCGGCTGCGCCGCCGGCGTGTTCACCGCTCCCATCGCCCTGCCGCGCCTGGCGGCCCTGTTTGACGGACACGGCGCCCTGGACCGGTTGCAGGGCTTCGTTTCCGGCCATGCCTGTTCCCTGTACGGACTGAAGCCTCCTGCCAGGACGGTGCGCCTGCAGCGGCGGAAAATGCTGGTGCCGGACGCCTACGAGGGGCATGGACAGAAAGTGGTGCCGATGGAGGCCGGAAGCGTCATTCCCTGGAGCTTGGTGTGACGGCCACCCCCGCGGGAAGATGACAGAAAGCAATTGAAGGAAACCGTCTTTATACTGGATATTCCGGACGATCTCACTACAATCCCTGCTCATGGATCGGATTCGCGTTTATACGGGTGGAGTAGCTTCCTGTAATGGTTATCTCTTCAAGACGAAGGATAACTCTTACGTGGCGGTGGACGCTCCGTCCGGCTTCGCGGACTGGATATACTCCAAAAAGCCCGATATCATCATCACGGACCTTCTCATCACGCACCAGCACTTTGACCACGTGGAGGACGCCTGCCGCATGCGCCAGATCTTCGGCTGCCGCATTCACGCCGGACAGCCTTACACTGAAGACTTGACGCTGGAAAAAATGGCGCGCGACGCCTGGGGGCTTCCCCTCAACGTACAGCCGTTTGTGGTGGATGAAATACTCACGCCGGACATCCACACGGCAAACTGGGGCGGCCTGCTGTGGCATCTGCACCAGGTGCCGGGACACTCTCCGGACAGCATCGTTTACGACCTGCCGGACGAGGGAATCATGTTCACGGGAGACGTTATCTTTGCCGGTTCCATCGGACGGACGGACCTTCCGGGAGGGAACCTGCGCCTGCTGAAACAGGGCATAGAAAAGAAAGTGCTCAACCAGCCCGCCACGACCATGATTTTCCCGGGACACGGACCGTACACCACCGTGAAGAATGAACTGCTGACCAATCCGTTCATCTCCTGACCACGCTTCCCGCGCCGCTGCGCGGGGACGTGCTCCACTCTTTAGCAAGCATACAAGATCAATGTTATTTTCAGAATTAGGTTTATCGGAACCCGTCTTGAAGGCGGTGGAAAAATGCGGTTATGAACATCCCACCCCCATTCAGGAGCAGGCCATTCCCATCATTCTGGAGGGCCGGGACCTCATTGGGGCCTCCCAGACGGGAACGGGAAAAACCGCCGCTTTTGCCCTCCCCCTGCTGACAAAGCTTCAGCCCATCGGCAAGCCCCAGATACTGGTGCTGGAACCCACCCGCGAACTGGCGGACCAGGTGGCGGAAGCCTTTGCCGAATACGGCGAATTCACCGGGCTGAAAGTGGCCCTGCTGTACGGCGGCGTGGGCTACGGGAAGCAGACGGAAGACCTGAAAAACGGAGCGGACATCGTGGTGGCAACGCCCGGCCGCCTGGTGGACCACTTCTACCGCGGCACCATGCGCTTCGGAGAAGTCAAGGCCCTGGTGCTGGATGAGGTGGACCGCATGCTGGACATGGGCTTTCTCCCCATCGTCCGTAAAATCGTCAACCTCTGCCCGTGGGAAGGCAGGCAGACCCTCTTCTTCTCCGCCACCATGCCCCCGGTCATCGCCGGATTTGCCAAATGGTGCCTGACGGACCCGGCGGAAGTCACCATCGCCCGGCGCGAAGTGGCCGCCACCATCAGCCATGCCTTTTACCCGGTGGCGCTGGACCAGCGGGACGAACTGCTGCTGGCCTTGCTCAAGGGGACGGACTTCCATTCCGTCATGATCTTCACCCGTACCCGCAAGGAGGCGGACGCCGTGTGCGGCATGCTCAAGCAGCATGGCTACCGCGGGGAAGTGGCCGTCATGCACTCCGACATTCCCCAGAAGGAACGCATGGAAGCGCTCAAGGGCTTCAAAAGCGGCAAATATGATATTCTGGTGGCTACGGACGTGGCGGCGCGCGGCATTGACATCAGCGGCGTGACCCACGTCATCAACTACCGGGTGCCGGAAAATGCGGAAGACTACGTGCACCGCATCGGCCGTACCGGCCGTGCCGAAGCCTCCGGAGACGCCTTCACGATCATGACGGCGGATGAAGTGGACTTTGCCACGGCTGTGGAAAACTTCATCGGAAAGCCCATTGAACGCAAAAAGCTGGACGGCTTTGACTACACGTACACCGCCCTGCTGGAAGACAAGCCCGTTAAATCCGTCCGCAAGTCCAAACCCGCCGGACCCAAGCGCCGCAGACGCTAAGGGGGAGCTGACAAGGTTCTCTCTGCGGGAATGAATATCATCCCATGCGCATCCTTGCCATAGACCCGGCCATCCGCAACACGGGCTATGCCGTGGTGGAGGGCGACCATCGCCGGGCGTGCGCGCTGGACTACGGAACGCTCTCCATTCCCCGGAGTGTGTCCCAGTCCGGCTGCCTGCTTGCCATCAAGCAGCACCTGGGCAACCTCATTGACAAATGGGAACCGGATGAAATGGCGGTGGAACGCATCATCTACGTCCAGTCCCATCAGACGGCCATCACGATGGGCGCGGCCAAGGCGGCCGTGGTCATTGCCGCGGCGGAAGCCGGACTGCGGATCATGGAATACTCTCCCAAAAGCGTGAAACTCTCCGTTGTAGGGCGGGGGGCCGCTCAAAAAGCGCAGGTCGCCTTCATGGTGCGCGCCCTGCTGGAACTCCGGGAAACGCCGGAATCCGATGCCGCGGACGCCCTGGCGATCGGCCTCACGCACCTCTTCTCCGCGGACCCCTTGAAGGCCCACATGATGGAGAGGAAATACATTTAACAGTGATGAGAGTTTAGAGATGAGAGTTTAGTGTAAAAAATCCGGACTTGCAGTCCGCGAATTTAAAATCTAATCACTACTCTCTAAACTCTCATCACTACCTTCAAGGCTTGAAGGTCCTTCCTTTCCCGTCCTGCCACGCCTTGAGCAGGGAGGCGTACATCTTGTTGAGCTGTTCCAGAGTGGCTACGCGGAACTCGACGGTATTTGTATTCGGGTAAGCCTTGGCGACGGTGGTATCCGGATCAATGCTTCCTCCCGTCGCCCGGTTGACGGCGCCGGAACCGAGTTCCTTCGCCCGGTCGGTCACATTCTTGATGGCATTGATGCCGGAATTCTGCCCCAGCGTCTCCAGATAATAAAACTTGGTGGGCGTATTCCCCATGGTGACCAACGTCACTTCATACACCATGCACGCGTTGTCCAGAATATACTTGTGCTGCGCCACAGCTACAATCCGGCTGAGATGCACCACATACTGCCCCTCCGGAAAATTGCCGATCCAGAACTGGCTCTGGTTGTAATCATCCGTAGACTGGGTAGGAGCCCCCGTTTTGGACTGGGCGGAAAGGGGTACAGCTGTGAAAATACAAACCGCTAAAGTAAAAAAGAAGAGATTTTTCATATTCTTATACAAACATTCGCATTTAGGTGAGATGAAGAGAAATTATTAAAAACACTTATTATTAAGTACTGCAATCAAACAGGAGAAATAAAATTAATGGTAAGAATCCTCCACTCCTTTTTGATAACCAAGTGCATAGGCAGCATGAGGACTTTTATGCCTTACTGCACCTGCTTGGCTTTCAGGTAACGAATTCAAATCTATATTTAATTTTTCTTTACGGCGTAATCCATCTTTGTAGCCTCTGTCATAAGCACATCCAGCGCAACGGTGCCTCCCAGCTCCTCCTTGATCGTCTGGTAAATTGTTAAATTGAAGATCGTAACGATGTTCTTTTTTACAAGTCATAAAATTAATAGTATCTAAATTATTCTTCAATTAAACCAAGTATCCAATTTGACCATGAAATAATAGTGGATGCTCTGCGTTTGTAAGTTTCATTTGAACTAATATTATATAAATTAGATTTTTTCATGATTTCGACAATTTCGTTTTTTGATGGAGTATTCCCTTTTTTTAAATATAATTTTAATGATTCTTTAAAAATTTTATGCGATAATATGAGCTTTACAAATTCAAGTTGTCTGTCTGTAATAGATTTATTAAACATGCCCAAGCCTGTTTCAGTGAGAACATATTTTATATTATTATTATCATATTTTTTATCGACCAAACCTAAATATTTTGCAGCATTAAAATAATATTCTGTTTGTCGGGCATCAAAATCATAATTCTGCGTAATTTCTTCCTTGCTAAGGAATAATTTTTGTTTTAATAATTCACACAGATTGATTATGCGTTCAAAGCTGTCAGCTTGAGGAAAGGGAATCGATGGTTCTGATACAGTTTTTGTGTTTTCTAAAATATTTTGTATAGCTTCAATATTAATAAATCCTTCTTGAATTGCATATTTTTTATGCTTAATCAAACGAATAGAGTTATAAAATTTAGCATCTGTAAATTCATATTCACGAATATGAAAAATACCATTTGAATATGTTAAAAATATCGGACGTATTTGTTTATTCACCTTCTCTTTCCATAAACGGTAAGGATAATATAGCTGACGGATTAAAAAGTCATCAGAAATATAATTTTTGGCTTCTATCAATATTAATGAATCATTTCCTTCATAACCTCCATCTATTTCTATTTGAGAATTATTTACTTTTACTTCAAATTGTTTTTGGTCTTCGGAAGAATTAATTTTGAAATCAAATAAAGAGGAACTCATTCGTCCGCTTATTGTCGGAAACAAATTGTCTTCACCTGTAAAGTCATGCAATATTTTTGAAACAAAAATACAATTAATTGAAGTTGCTTCGCTTGTTATATCTTTATAATCCATACTTCTAGAAAAGTAGGAAAATCAATGAATGTTATATCTATTTCTTCTTTTTTAAAAGTACAAAAAGTTTCAAAAGTACTGATTTCATAAGTGCCTCTGGATGTAGGTAGAATTGATAAGTTATTTTCAGAGAATAAATGGGGAGCTGGGAACGATGATCAAATTTTGTCATCAAGCGTGCTTCTCTGAACTCATTAATATCTGTGGAGGATATTGTTACCCGTCCTTTCGATTTTATTGCATCTAAGATACGGTGTTTTTCAAAAATTTGTTCCCACGCTATATCGTTTTTATATCTATTCATAATTGCGTATTAAAACTTCATCTACTTCTCCCCGTTTTTCCGCATTCGCGTTAATTGAACGGATCGCCCTGACAGTGCTAATGTGATATTCCTTATACTGTTCTTTAATGAAATTAGACGAGGAATTAGATAATAAAAATTTTATGCCTCTTTTTGTCAAGTCGTCACAAGCCTCACGCAATTTTATTTGATCAAGAATATTCCATCCACCCTGAACGTAACCAGTGAAATTAGAACTATCTGAAATAGGATGATAGGGAGGATCCAGATATACAAATGAGTTCTTTTCCAAATTTTTCAAAATATCATTATAATCTCTATTATAAATTTTTATATTGTTGGAATTTAGATATAGAGAAACTGCTCTTAAAACTGGTTCGTTGACGATATTTGGATTTTTATATTTGCCAAATGGAGAATTAAATTCTCCAGAATTGTTTACACGATATAATCCATTATAACAAGTCTTATTTAAATATATCAGCCTGGAAGCTCGCCGTACCTCTCCTATTTTTTTAAAATCAGATGATCGATCTAGACTTCGTATTTCATAAAAATATTTGGATTCGTTTTTATGAGTTTTTAAATCTATAATAAGTTCATTTAAATTATTTTTAATTACATTATAGACATTTATTAATTCAGAGTTGAAGTCATTAATAATTGCTTTTTTAGGTTGGAGATGAAAAAATACAGCTCCTCCTCCAATAAATGGTTCTACATAAGTATGATTTTTTATATTTTTCGGTATGAATTCTATTATAGAATTTATAAGTTGCCTCTTGCCGCCAACCCACTTTACAAACGGGGTAACTAATTTGTTTTTTATCATTATAAAATCTATTTTTATATTATTTTTATTTTTATAGGAAAAACTATGATCCTATTTTTATTAGTTATTTTTCTGCCCCGACTAGATTTTCCTTACAGTTTTCTTAGTCGATTGTCAATCATAATTTGAATGATTTTTATGGATGTCTTTTGTATAAGGGAAATTTATTATAAATTTATATTTATAATTATATTTTTTATTTTTAATAAATTATTAAGATATTATTATGCCATTTTAAAAATTTGTTAAAAAATAAAATGATTTTTATTATTTAATATGAAACATTGATGGTGATTTCTAGGAAGTTGCTTTATAGAAAAAGATATGTAGAGATGATATCATCTAACAAAAATTGTTGATTTTCAAATTTTTAGAAAGAAATAATATTAGTGTTTTCGTAGAAAGAAATTAATACGAGAGAAATGGCTTGGTGGGCTGGACGACAGGAAGATTTATTATGGAGAACTTTGAACGAGTTCATGCCGAAACCTAGGAAGAAAATGTATACAAAGATATGGTACCGTTTCTTAATGTCGCAGTTGAAAAAAGATAGTAACTCTTGATGAATTATTTGGATAAGGATACGGTAATGGGTCGATTGATATACTAAATTTTAATAATAACGATACAAAGAGATAAGGATTTTGGTATATTCACTAAAATTGCAGGCTATGGCGAAATGATGCTAACATAGAGGGGGAGAGCCTCACTCTGCGTGGGAACATATGAAAAAACCGCTTTCCCCAAGTGCCGGGAAAAGCGGTTTCGTTAAAAATAACAATGAAAGGTCAGGGTTCTATGATGTTGAAGTTTCCATTGAACTTGTCCATGCATCCGATCAGCTCCTGGAACTTGTCTGCATTGCCTTCGATCTTGATCATGCCTTTGTCCAGGGCTTCCTTCAAGGGCATGGCCTGCATGGCAATAAGGGTGAAGTTGAGCTTGTCTCCGGTAATTACTGCATCAGGATGATCGACCGGTTTTCCTTCTCGGTACATCAGTACTTCGTCCTCAACCCAGAAGCCGTATGGTTTTCCGTTTTGGTCTATCCAGTTGAAAGCGAGCTTTTTCCCTTTGGATTTCTCGGCATTGAGACTGATGCCCATGTAGTCAAACAGCATTTCCGGCGTGAGGTTGGACAGAATATCCTTGGATACAAGAATCCAGAGGGTTCTGAAGCAGGCCGTTTCTCAGTTCGTAGGCACCGACGAGAAATTCATTGCGCCAGGGGCCGGATTCCGCCTGGTAGCCGAGCTGTTCAAGCGCGTCCGCCGCCAGATTTCTTGCCTTGCTGTTTTGCGGATCGGCAAAAACCACGTGCTTTAATACTTCGGCGGTCCAGCGGTAGTCTCCTTTGTCAAAGGCTTTTTGGGCGTTGTCTATCATCTTGTCGGCCCCTCCTGCCAGTTCAACATAGCGCTTGGCCGCTTCCACGGGCGGCAGGGCATACAGGTTTGCCGGGTTGCCGTCATACCAGCCCATGTACCGTTGATAAATGGCTTTGGCGTTGTGGTTCAGCGTGCCGTAATAACCCCGGAAGTACCATTCCTTGTCGATTTCCGGCGGCAGCTTGATCATTTCCGCAATTTCTACAGGCGTATATCCCTTGTTAATCAGGTTCAACGTCCGGTCGTGCATGTATTTGTAGCCGTTGCGTTCCTTGGCCAGGAACTGGCTGATGCGTTCTTTCCCCCATCTCGGCCAGTGGTGCTGTGCGAATAAGACTTCCGTTTTGTCTCCATAACGCTGGATGGCTTCATCAAGAGCCTTCCACCAGTTGCTTGCGTCCCGAACCTTGGCTCCTCTCAGGGTATAAAGGTTATGCATGGTGTGGGTCGCGTCCTCCGCACTGCAAAGCGCCTTGAATTGAGGGAGATACATCAGCATTTCAGAAGGGGCTTCTGTTCCAGGGGCCATCATGAATTCCATCTCCACTCCGTCTATCGTTCTTGTTTCACCCGTTTTGGTGATTGTATCGGTAGGCGGAATGACTGTAATGGTTCCGCTGGAGCTGGCGGTGCCCAGGCCGGAGCCTACGGTACCCTCCGGCCCCTTGTTAAAGGGCGCCGCATACATGTACGTGGAGCGCCTCCCCATGGCATTGCCGGCATAGACGTTTTCGGAAACGGCTTCTTTCAGGAATCCCTCCGGCGCCAGTATCTGCGTTTTACCGGATTTGACGTCTTGCTCCGATGTTACTCCCTTGACTCCGCCAAAGTGGTCGACATGGGAGTGCGTGTATACAACTGCCTTGACCGGACGTTTCCCAGTCTCCGGCTGTTCCACTTCCCGATAGTAGAGGTCAAGCCCCGCTTTTGCGGTTTCTTCCGAGATGAGGGGGTCAATGATGATGAGGCCTTCCTTTCCTTCGATGATGGTCATGTTAGAAAGATCAAACCCGCGAATCTGGTAGATGCCGTCCATGACCTTGAACAGCCCGCTTTTGGCATTGAGCTGGGAAACGCGCCATAAACTCGGGTTCACCGTATCAGGGGCCGGTTTGTCCTTGGTAAAGTCAAAGGCAGAGATGTCAAAGACCGTCCTCCCCTCCTTGTTTTTAATGTTCGGGTCCTTGAGGGTTGCCATGAATCCCTTTTCAGCATCCTGAAAGTCTTGCTTGTCGTTCTCGTCCAGGCCATGAGCACCGAGAAATTTTTGGTTGTATTCAATAGTATGGCTTGTCGCCTTTTTAGGCTGCTCTGCGCCCTGGGCGCCTATGCCTCCCCCTGCGAACATTGCCAGCAACATGGCAGCGAAATAATTGATTTTTATTTTCATGATCAGTTTTTATTAACGGGACGTGAAAAGTAAAAGAGCGGCCAGTCAGCCAGTTTTCACCTTGCAGGAAAATAGACTTGCCGTTAAAGAACAATGTTCGGAAAATGGCAGTATGTTAATGTTTGACTACCAGAGTTTTCTGGATATTTAACAGGAAATTCCACAACCAGGGAGGGTGTCTTTTGTTTTTTTATATTACTTATCCTGCTGATGGGTTGTGATTTATATCCGGAGTTGTTTGGCGGGGAGAATAAAGTGTCTGTATCCGAGTCATTTTTACATGCCTGTAGCAAATTTGTGGAAGAACATGGCTGGAAATGCAGGGAATGTTGTGCTAGGTAAGAAGGCATGGAAAGATTGTATCGTCCCAATGTGGCGGGGCTGTTGGTCCGGGAGGACGGAAAGCTGCTGGTTTGCGAACGTTCCAGGCAGAAAGGGGCCTGGCAGTTCCCTCAGGGGGGGATTGATCCGGGAGAAACTGCCACGGAGGCAGTGAAGCGGGAAGTCCGGGAGGAAGTGGGGTTCCTGCCGTCCCAGTATGATGTTGTGGAATCCCGGGGCGGCTATCGTTACGATTATCCGCCGGAGGTGCTGGAGTATGTCCGCGAAAAGCGGCAGCAGCCTTTTGTGGGGCAGGAGCAGGAGTATTTCCTGTGCCGGCTGCGTGCGGACGCTCCGGAGCCCAGCCTGGACCACCGGGAGTTCTGCGCCTACAGGTGGATAGCCCCGGCCCGGTTCAGGCTGGAGTGGCTGCCGGAGTTCAAGAAGGAGGTGTACGCCAGGGTGCTGGCGGATTTCTTCAATGTCCGGGCACGGGATAAGTGAAGTGGCTCAGCAGGTCGTGCGCGGCGGAGACGGGGTCCATCTTGTCCCCGGCCACCATGTTTTCCAGAACGGGCATGCGGGACGCCACGGCGGGATGCTGTTCAAAGGCGGTGAGCAGGGCTTCATGCACCAGGGCCTGAACCCATGAGAGGGACTGGTTCCGGCGGCGGTTGTACCAGAAGCCGGATTCCTTCATGCTGTCCCGGAAGCGGAAGAGCGTTTCTTCAATAGTGTCCAGTCCGCGCCCTTCCAGGGAGGAACAGGTGAGGACGGAGGGCGTCCAGCCGGGGGTGGGGCTTTGCAGGTAGTGGAGCACCATTTTCAGTTCCTGGCAGTGGGCCGCCGCCCGCTGGCGGTTGTCGCCGTCGTCCTTGGTGACTACCAGGATGTCCGCCAGCTCCATGATGCCGCGCTTGATGCCCTGGAGGTCGTCTCCGGCTCCGGTGATGAGCAGGAGCATGAAGATGTCCACCATGGAACGGACGGTGGTTTCCGACTGGCCGACGCCGACGGTTTCAATGAGGATAATGTCAAAGCCCGCGGCTTCGCACGCGATCATGGTTTCACGCGTTTTTCTGGCTACGCCGCCCAGGGAGCCGCCGGAGGGGGAAGGGCGGATGAAGGCGTTTTCCTCCCCGGAGAGTTCTTCCATGCGGGTTTTGTCCCCCATGATGGAACCGCGGGAAACGGAAGAGGACGGGTCAATGGCCAGCACGGCCACCTTGAAGCCTTTTTTGCACAGGTAGGTGCCGAAGGCTTCAATGAAGGAGGATTTGCCCGCGCCGGGAACGCCCGTGATGCCGATGCGGACGGCATTGCCCGAATGGGGCAGGAGCTTGGAGATGAGCGCCCGTGAGGCTTCCTGGTCTTTAGCGGCGTTGCTTTCTACCAGGGTGATGGCCCTCCCCAGCAGGGCGCGGTTCCCGGCCAGGACTCCCTGGGCCAGTTCTTCTACGGAGGGGCGGTGCGGACGTGCAAATTTAGTGCTGCTCATGGATAGAGAATGCGGATTATTTGAAAGGGGGTTCGTTTTCCTTGGTGCGCTCCATATCGTAGTTGAAACGTTTGAGGACAAATTGGCGCTGATCGGCCAGCTTGCGCTGGAAGTTTTCCCAGGAACGCACGTTCATTGGTGACCAGCCCGCTTCCGCAATGGCGCAGGCGCGGGGGTAGGTGCGGTAAAGCAGGTGGTTCAGGGTGGGGAGCTGTTCCGCCCACATGGTAGCCTGAACGCCGATGATATGGTCTGTTTCCTGCTCCGGCCTGCCGTAGGCGGGGTTCAGCTTGTAGCTTTGCTCCAGCGTAGTGGTGGGCATCCAGCCCCGGTTGTCCTGGCCGGGAATCTGGGGGTAGTCCAGATAGCAGTGTTCCCCGGCGGCGATGATGAGGGGAAGGCCCTGCTTTTTCGTTTCCGTGATGGTGGAGGGCGTCAAGCCCATGCGCCAGGTGAAGACGGTGTCTCCCTTGCGGTAAACGCTGGCCTGGGCCCACGGCTTTTCATACCAGAAGATGGGCTTTTTGCCGCGCGCGGCGAGCATGGAGGCCATTTTCGCTTCAAATTCCTTCAGTTCCTCGTGGACGTCCTTCATTCCCTTCTGCTGGCGGTATTTGACGCTGAGAGGGCATTTTTCCCAGGTTTTTTCCAGCGGGGCTTCGTCGCCGCCCAGGTGAACCATGGTGGACGGAAAGATGTCCCTGAGCTCGTCAAAGACGGCGGCATAGAATTTCCATATTTCCGGCTTGTGGGGGCATACCAGGTACAAGCCCACACCGCCGGTCGTGCTGACTTTCGTGTTGTGGTCTGGAAAGCAGAAGAATTCCGGATAGGCGGCGGCCAACGCCTGGTTGTGGCCCGGCATGTCTATTTCCGGGATGACCTCAATGCCGCGCGCGGCGCAGTACGCCACCAGGTCTTTCAGTTCCTGCCTGGTGTACATTCCTTCGTGGGGAGTGCCGTTGCCGAAGCTTTCCGCCCGTTTGGAAGAGATGCTTTTCAGTTTGGGATAGCCCGGCACAGGCAGGCGCCAGCCCTGGTCGTCCGTCAGGTGGAGCTGGAGCTTGTTGAATTTATAGTAGGCCATCAGGTCCACGAATTTCTTCAGGTCCTTGATGGGGATGAAGTGGCGCGCAGGGTCCACCATCATGCCGCGCCACGGGTAGCGCGGCTTGTCCTTGATGACTCCGCAGGGAATGCCTTCCGGATGCGCCGCCAGCTGGTCCTGGAGCTGCTGGAGAGTGACCAGTCCGTAGATACGGCCCTCTTTCCCGCCGGAAGAGAGGTGCACTCCCTGCGGGGTGACGGTGAGCTGATAGGCGTCCTTGCCCAGGGCAGGAGAGGTTTTGTCGGAAAGAAGCTTCAAGGTCCTGGTGGCGTTCCGCTTAGCTCCGTTTTCTCCGGCTCCGGAATAATACTGTATTTTTCTGCTGGTGCGGCACACGCCATGGATGCAGAGAAGGCTGTGCAGGCCAGGAGGTAGATCAGTTTAAACATGACGGAGGGCTTTTTCAGAAGAGATTCTATCATGGAGAATCAGGAGTGATAAGGAAAAACGGCGGAATTACTTTTTGTTTTCCCACCGGAAGGGTGGCTCATTGTCCTTCGTGCGTTTCAAGTCGTAATTAAAGCGCTTGAGGACAAAGGGGCGGTGGTCGGCCACTTTCCTCTGGAAGTTTTCCCAGGAACGCACCTCCATGGGAGACCATCCCGCTTCCGCCAGGGCCATGGCGCGGGGATAGACGCGGTAAAGCAGGTGGTTCAGGTCCGGAAGGTGTTCCGCCCACACGGGAGCGTGCACGCCCCGGATGTGGCCTGCTTCCGCGGTGGATTTGCCGAAGGCCGGATCCAGTTCATAACATTTCTGCAAGGTCGTGGTTTGCATCCATCCCCAGTTGTATTGTCCCGGGAATTGAGGGAAATCCAGATAACAATATTCATTGGATGCCATAATCAGGTTCAGCCCGGCCTTTTTTGTTTTCTCAATGGCTTGGCGCGCCTGGTCCTGCCGCCACGCGTAAACTGTTTCGCCCGGGTGGTAGATGTCGGCGTTCCCTTCATACCAGAATTGCGGCGTTTGCCCGTTTTTGTCGAGCAGGGCTGTCATTTTGGCGAAGAAAGCCCTCATTTGTTCCTGTTCGTCTTTCATGCCTGCCTTGGTCCGGGCTTCCCGGCACAGGGGGCATTTTTTCCAGAGTTCCGTGGGGGCTTCGTCGCCGCCCAGGTGAACGGTATTGGACGGGAAGATGTCCTTGAGTTCCTTGAAGACGGCGGCGTAGAATTTCCAGACCTCCGGCTTCTGGGGACATACCAGTTCCTTGCTGTTGCCGGCCACTGTCCGTACCTTCATGTCCGGTTTGGGGAAGCAGAAGAATTCGGGGTAGGCGGCGGCCAACGCCTGGTTGTGGCCCGGCACGTCTATCTCCGGGATGACTTCAATGCCGCGCGCCGCACAGTAGGCCACCAGGTCTTTCAGCTCCTGTCTGGTGTACATTCCTTCATGGGGAATGCCGTCTCCGAAGCTTTCCTCCCGCTTGGAGGCGACGCTTTTCAGTCTGGGATAGCCCGGCACGGGCAGGCGCCAGCCCTGGTTGTCCGTCAGGTGCACATGGAGCTTGTTGAATTTGTAGTAGGCCATCAGGTCCACGAATTTCTTCAGGTCCTTGATGGGGATGAAGTGGCGGGCGGGGTCCACCATCATGCCGCGCCACGGGTAGCGCGGCTTGTCCGTGATGACGCCGCAGGGGATGCCCTCCGGCTGTGCCGCCAGCTGGTCCTGGAGCTGCTGGAGGGTGACCAGGCCGTACATCCTGCCCTCCCTGCCGCCGGAGGCAAGGTGGACGCCCTGCGGGGTGACGGCGAGGCGGTAGGCGTCCTTGCCCAGGGCAGGAGAGGTTTTGTCGGAGAGGAGCTTCAAGGTCCTGGTGGCGTTCCGCTTCAGCTCCGTTTTCTCCGGCTCCGGAATAATGCTGTATTTTTCTGCTGCTTCAGTTTGAAATACCGGGAACAGCAGCAATCCGGCCAGGAGTGGAAAAAGCCTTGTCATGTTTTCAGTATAAGCCGTGCCGGGAGAGAATCTTTCAAAAATTTGCTCCTTCATGAGCACGCGGCGGAATATGCTTCATGCCCGCTGAAAGGATATGGTGGACCCTTTGACAAAATGTTTCTCAGGAATTACCGGGGCTGGCATCCCGGCGGTCCGGACACAAGTTCCTTTCAGGGAAAGAGGAAGGGCCGGAAAGAGGGAAGGCCTTTTGTCTTTTTCCCATGGTCCGTCTGGCGCTGTTAGCGGCTATTTGACCGTTTTTCCAGGTCCGGGAATATTCCCTTACGGTTGAGGATGGAGAAAATGTGCATTTGCGTTCTTACTGTCCGTGTCCTCAGATCAACAGAAGGATTATTTGGAAAGGTGCCGTCCACGCTTTGAAGGGCTCCGCAGTTGCTGGAAAGTTCCGGACTTTTTCCTGGTCCAGAGGAACGTTAAAAGTAAAAAAGACCGCCTCCGGAGAGACGGCCTTTTTCTTAAAGGTGGTAGCCCTATGAGGACTCGAACCCCAAAATACGGAACCAGAATCCGCTGTGTTACCGATTACACTATAGGGCTATGTAACGGGCACCTTTGCGGTGCGGGCGAATTAAAGCGGAACCGGTTGTTCTTTGCAAGTTTTTTTTCACTCAAATGTGTGTTTTGAATAGAAAAAATGAATGCGGAGAAAAAAGGGCGGTCCAGCTTTTCTCCCGGGGTCATTCAGCCAGGGTTTGGAAGTAGGCTTTCACGTGTTCCCGGGCAATTTGCTGGTATTCCGCTTCTCCGTGCCTGCCCTGCGCCTGCTGCCAGGGGGAGGCCGGCGCTGTGTTGATGCGGCCAAGCTGCTGGGCCGTGTATTTGCCATAGACGTTCCAGATGTGTTCCAGAAAAGGGATGATGTCCGTTTCCTCTTCCAGGGGGGCTGGCGGCGGCTGGGGTGTTCAATGATGGAGCAGGGCGGCTGGTCCTTGTATTCGTGATGAATGGAGGGGAGCACCGGCCCGCAGGTCCATGCTTCCGCCCGTTCGTTGATCAGGAAATCGCCGTGATGGTGCAGGTGCCACCAGTCCGCCAGAATGACCAGGTGGTTCAGTTTGACGGGCGTGAGAGGAAGGTTTTTTGCATTCGCCTGCTGAATGAACCAGTTGCAGAGCTTTTGCGTGGTAGTATGGTTTGCCATGCTGAAATGGGTTGCCCTTCATTATAAAAGGCCGGGGATATTTCACAATACTAAACAGGTTTCATTCTTGCGCGGTATGGAGAAGAGATGAGGCGGAGTGCCGGAAAAGGCGAACTTTCAGGTAAATTTATTTGAAGCAAGGAAAAAGAAGAAATAATTTGTGTCATGCAAAGCTTGGTATTCGCGCCAGTTCTTGTTGTGGGGGGAATGTAAAGTCGTTTGTTGAAAACAAATGGTGTTTTCAAACTCTAACAAAATGAAGAATAATTAAAATTATTGGGAATGAAATAAAGTTCCAGATTCCTGGAGCGTCCTTTAAAAAACATTTTGAATAGCAGTACTTTTTATGATTTGAATTATTTTAACCTAAAGCTCGTTCTGCCATGAATTTACATTATTTCTATCATTCCGGCTTGTTGGGGGCGGCCTGTCTCCTCTCTCCCGTTTATGGGGGATTGATGTCTGATTCCTTCGACGTTCAGACTTACCGTGATTTTGCGGAAAACCGGGGCATCTTTGGAATCAATGCCAAAGACGTCGCCATTTACGACAAGGAAGGCAATTACGTGGGCTCCATCCCCAAAATGATGAATTTTGACGGATTGGCGGACGCCCATGCCGGGGAAGCCGCTTTGGTAGGCGGCCCGGGTTTCATCGCCACCGTGTCCCATGATTACAATAACCAGACCATTACGTTTACCAAGCGTTTTGGAGCCACGGAAGGAACGCCGTTTTATGACGCCTACCGGAGCGTGGTAATCAAGAATGCCTGGGGCGACCAGACGAATTACACGTATGACTACCGCGTGCAGCGGTTGAGCAAGATCGTGACGGAAGCGGAATACGCCCCCTACCTGACGGATCCGGAATACCTGGACAACATGAAGGGACGGCTGGTTCTGCGTGCCGGGTCCGGAACCCAGGCTATTGCCACGGGGAACGGTAAACAGGACACGGTCAGCGGAGGTTATTCCTATTTGACCGGGGGAACCCTGGTTTTTGAGGGACAGGCCAGCGTTCCGGGAACAGGAGAGCCGGACCCTGAGAATGCCAAGACCTATCCGGCCTACCGTTTCTGGTACAATTTCAAGAAACCTTCGGAATCCAATCCCCTGCCTTCCGGCATATTGGCAGGGGACAGCGGAAGTCCCAGCTATGTATTTAATGAGAAGTCCGGCAGATGGGAATGGGTGGGGGCCGGTCAATCCCAGGGCGGTAGCGGCTACGGCGAGTTCAGCCAGATGCGCTCTGGCAACCAGTGGGCCAGCGATTACGTGGACAGTTTCAACCGCACCGTCAGCGTGTCGGAAGGGGGTGGGGATCTTCTGTGGAATGTGACGGATGGCGACGGAAACGGAACCTTCGTTCAGGGAGATATCAGTACGGATTACACCGGGCTGGCCTCCGGCCTGCGAGGAGATACCTCCACACAGGGAACGCGGGCCTCGGACACGCAGATAGGCGTGTGCAGCAATCTTATTTTTGACGGCTCCGGCGGCACCATTGTTCTCCAGGGCTCGGTGGATACGGGGGCGGGTTCCCTCACGTTCAACCGGGATTACGTATTGAGCGACGGAGGAAATGCCTCCTACCGTCTGAATACGGCGGGTTTCGTTGTGAACAAGGGGGCAACCGTGACGACGCTGCTGACCGGAACCTCCGGGGACGAGTGGCGGAAGATCGGGGAAGGTGATTTGATCGTCAGCGGCCACGGGAACAATGCGGCGGACATCAACGTGGGAGGAAGCGGGATGCTGATTCTGGACCGGGACGGCTACGCGGCGCACAACGTGAAGCTGAACGGCGGCGGAGTAATGGTGCGCCTGGCGGGGGAAAACCAAGTATCCGGGGAGTTCATCTTCGGCCACCGCGGGGGTGTGGTGGACATGTATGGGCACAATTTGACGCTGAACGCCATCACTCACCTGGATTCCGGAGCCGTTTTTGCCAATTACCTTGGCAATTCCACCGTAACGCTTACGTTCACGGGCTCCGGGGAACAGACGTTCCTGGGGGCTTTGCGGGACGGGGAGGCCGCTTCCCGTGGACTGATGAATGTGGTGTACGCACCCGGCACGGCGGAAGGGTCCGTCTGGAATCTGGCCGGCCATATTCTCAATACCGGAACGTGGACGGTGCAGGGAGGAGAGGTGAAGGTGGCCGGAGTGTATACCCTGCACGCGGGCGGCTATGTGGATGAGAACGACTGGCAGATGGCCTCCTTTTCCACCGGAACAGTGCAGGTGAACAGCGGCGCCCGGTTTACCACTGGCGGCCATTCCCTGGTAGTTTCCGCCGTGCAGGTGGATGACGGTGGCACGTATGGCGTGCTGGCCGGGGGAGACCACAGCGGAAACGTTGTGTTGTCCGGTGCCGCGTCGATGCTGCGTGCGGAAGTGGATTCCGGGTCCGCGACGGAGTCCGGCGTGATTTCCGGAGCCGGTTCCCTCGTGAAAACCGGGGAAGGAACCCTGCTTCTGAAAAACGGGAACAACAGTTTTTCCGGAACTGCCACGGTTGAAGAAGGCCTGGTGCGCGCCTCTTCCGCCGGGGCTCTCGGGCAGGCTGTCTGGTCGCTGGATGCCGCCGGAGCCCTGGCTGTGGAAGGCGCTGGTTTTTCCGCTATTGCCGGAAAGCTGGACCAGGCGTCTTCCGGAACGTTCGTGCTGCTGGAAGACCAGGCGGCGATTTCCGGCCTGAACGGCTTCAGAAACTTGTCCGTCGGCGCATTGGGAGAGGTGAATTTGGGAACACGGGGAACGACCGGCCTGCTTTCCGGCTGGACCGCGGATGGGGGCTGGTCCCTGGGCGGAGGCGGCGGAACGCTGACGGTGAACTTGAAGCTCAGCGGCTCCGGCACCCTGTCTATCGGCAACGGTTCCAATACCGGAACCGTAGTGCTTGCCAACGCGCACAATAGTGATTCGGAGGGTGGAGCTGCTTTCTCCGGAGTTATTGAACTGAATGGGGGAGTGAACCTCACCTACGCGGACGTGCGCTCCCTCGGGGTGCAGAACAAGAATGTGCTCGTCAAGTACGGAACATCCTTTGCCCTTGGGTCGGAAGCGGATGCCGCCCTGGCGCATGTTTCCAATGCTTCCGAAGGCGTTCTGCTCCTGTCGGGAACCCGTACGGCGGATTTGAATCTGGGCGGCATGGGACTGAATTCCGTGTGCATCGGGGCTGACGGACAGGCTGTTTTGTCCGGGGCCGTGACAGCCGGAACGCAGGGATATTTGTTCGGCGGAAACGGGATGCTGACCGTAGCCAGTTCGCTTGGCGGCAATTATTCCCTGACGGTGGATACCCAGGGCATGGGCACTGGCGGAGGAGTTATTCTGGCGGCTGACAATACGTATTCCGGTGAAACGCGCATCCTCTCCGGAGCCTCCCTGATGGTAGGGAACGGAGGAACCTCCGGCAGCCTGGGAACGGGAGCCGTTGCCAATGAAGGAACCCTGGCATTCAACAGGACGGACAGCGTGACGGCGGCGAATGCCATTTCCGGTACGGGCAGCCTGATCCAGAAAGGGAGTGGTGAGCTGGCGCTGACGGGGAACAATTCCTACAGCGGAACCACCACCATTGCGGCGGGAACGCTCACCATAGGGAATGGCGGTACAAGCGGTTCCCTGGGCGCCGGTGCAGTCGTCAACAACGGCGTGCTCGCCTTCAACAGGTCTGATTCGGTTGCCCTGAACACGAATGTGTCCGGAACAGGCTCGCTCGTGAAGAACGGTTCCGGCACGCTCACCATCCAGAAGATGCTTTCCTATACCGGAGGAACCACCGTGAATAAGGGCGTCCTTGTGGTGGGCTACGGAGGCGCCAACGGCATGATTCGCGGGAACCTGGCCATCCGGGAGGGAGCGCAGGTGACATTGAAGGGCGGTGACAGCTTCGGTTATTCCGGAGGGAACGCCTCCGTCAAGAACGTGAACATCAATGGAGGAACTCTGTATTTTGGAGACAACAAGAACCAGACGTTCCAGAATACGGTGTTCAACCTGACCGGAGGCGTTGTGGACGGCATAACGGGCGGTCGCATGGATATCTGGACGAATGCCGTCGTTAATGTGAAATCCGCAAACAGGGCATCTGAAATCAAGCGCGTCAACGTGCAGCTCAGGGATGCCAATCCTACGGTATTCATGGTGGACCGTGGAACCGCAGACGTGGATTTGAAAATATCCGCGAACATCGTGAACTCTTCCGGAGTTAAGGGGTCCTTCATCAAGAAAGGCGCCGGGATCATGGTGCTTTCCGGAAAGAATACCTATTCCGGTGGCACTACGGTCAACTGGGGGACGCTGGTGGCGGCCTCCAGCCAGGCTCTTGGAACCGGAGCGGCCTCCGTCAATTCCGGCGCGCGTTTGGCGCTGGGCGGCCTTGGCACGGATATTTCTTTCGTTGCCCTAGGGAATGACATCCTGGTGAAGAATGGCGGCATTCTGTCCGGTTCCGCCACCCTGTCCGGGAATACGACGCTCCAGTCCGGCTCCGTCTTTGAACTGACCTTGTCCATGGGCGGTTCCGCCGGGAATGAACTGGCGTACAACAGCCTGATGCTCCAGTCCGGTGTTTTCCAGATTGACGCGGGAGCCAAGCTGAAGCTGGCGGCGGTGTCTCTGGATTATTCCTCCGACTTCTGGGGGACCTCCCATATCCTGAACCTGATAGAAGGCGGCGCGAACGCCAGTTTGAAGGGGGCGTTTACGCTGGACCTGTCCGGAGCCGGAAATTATGGCTCCTATGGGTCCTGGTCCCTCCAGGGCGATGAGGATTCCAAAACCGTGAACATGGTCTGGACTCCCAATGCCGAGGCCGTTTTGGACCATTCGGAAACTGCGGCGTTGCTCGCGGCTCCGTCTCCTGCGCCGGTTCCGGAACCTTCCTCCGCGCTGCTGGTGCTGGCAGGCCTGGGGACGTGTATTTTCCGCCGCCGTGTGCGGTGAGCCTGATGAAGAACCCCGCCGCACTTCCCGAAGCCCTGCCGGATGTTCGTGAAAACGGTCTGGACTGGAAGATGGGAAGTGCGGCAGACTTGCCTGTTCCTTGTTTAATCATAACTTAATTTCAATTTCTTATGAATGTTCATCATTATTCCGGGCTGCTGGGGGCGGCCTGCCTCCTCACTCCCGCCTATGGCGGGTTGATGTCTGACTCGTTTGATGTTCAGACCTACCGTGATTTCGCGGAAAACCGGGGCATTTTTGATGTGAATGCCAAAGACGTCGCCATCTACGACAAGAATGGCAATTACGTGGGGACTATCCCCAAAATGATGAATTTTGACGGCGTGGCGGATGCCCATATCGGGGAGGCCGCGCTGGTGGGCGGTCCCGGCTTCATCGCCACCGTATCACATGATTATTATAACCATTTCGTTTCCTTTACGGTTCGTTTCGGTGCCAAGCAAGGAACTCCTTTTTACGATTCCTACCGTAGCGTTACGAGAAAGGATGCATGGGGTGATAAGTCCGATTTGACATACGACTACCGTGTGCAGCGATTGAGCAAGATTGTGACGGAGGCGGAATACGCACCTTACCTGACTGACCCGGAATACCTGGACAACATGAAAGGGAGGCTGGTCATGAGAGCTGGTTCCGGAGTTCAGGCTGTCGCCACAGGAAACGGCAAACAGGAAAAGATTGATGCCTCTTATGGCTATTTGACCGGAGGAACCCTTGTTTTTGAGGGGCAGGCCAGCGCTCCGGGAACAGGAGAGCCGGACCCGGAAAATGCCAAGACCTATCCGGCTTACCGGTTCTGGTACAATTTCAAGAAGCCTTCGGAGTCCAATCCATTGCCTTCCGGTGGATTGTCAGGGGATAGTGGAAGCCCGTGCTATGTGTACAATGAGAATTCCGGCAAGTGGGAGTGGGTAGGTGCGGCACAGTCTGCCAGTGGAAGCGGGTATGGACAGTTTACCCAGATGCGTTCCGGCAACCAGTGGGCCAGCGATTACGTGGACAGCTTCAACCGTACCATAAGCGTTGCGGCGAGCGGTGACGTACTGTGGAACGTGACGGATACGGACGGCAACGGGACCTTTGTGCAGGGAGGCGTGACTACGGATTACACCGGATTGGCGGCCGGATTACGCGGGGACACCTCCACGAAAGGTACACAAGCTACAAATGAGCAGTTGAACGCCTGCAATAATCTGATTTTTGACGGCTCCGGCGGCACAATCGTGCTCCAGGGGTCCGTGGATACCGGAGCGGGCTCCCTCACCTTCAACCGCGATTACGTGCTGAGCGACGGGGGCGATTCTTCCCGCCGCCTGAATACGGCGGGCTTTGTGGTGAACAAGGGAGCTCCGGTCACCACCTTGCTGACCGGAGCCTCCGGAGACGAGTGGAGGAAGATTGGGGAAGGCGATTTGATCGTCAGCGGCCACGGGAACAATGCGGCGGACATCAACGTGGGTGGCGGCGGAAATCTGATTCTGGACAGGGACGGCTACGCGGCCCGTAACGTGAAGCTGAACGGGGGCGGAGTAATGGTGCGCCTTGCCGGGGAAAACCAAGTGTCCGGGGAGTTCATCTTCGGCCACCGCGGGGGCGTGGTGGACATGTACGGGCATAATTTGACGCTGAATGCCATCACGCATCTGGATTCCGGAGCCTGCTTCGGCAATTTCCGTGCGAATACCGCCGTGACATTCACGTTTACGGGGCACGGGGCGCAGGACTATCTTGGAGGCTTCATGGACGGAGGGGCCTTGAAGGACGGCCAGCTTCATGTGGTGTACGCGCCCGGCACGGGAGAAGGTTCCGTCTGGAACCTGTCCGGGCATATTTTCAATACCGGGACGTGGACGGTGCAGGGAGGTGAGGTGAAGGTAGCCGGGGTGCATGCCCTGCACGCGGGCGGCTATGTGGATGAGAACGACTGGGAGACGGCCCTCTTTGCCACCGGAACGGTGAATGTGGAGAGCGGTGCGCGGTTCACGGCGGGAGGCCATGCGGAAGTTGGCTCTTCCGTGAACGTGGCGGACGGAGGGACATATGCCATTCTTTCCGGCGGCAGTCACAGCGGGAACGTGGCTCTATCCGGTTCCGGGGCCGTCATGAGGGCGGAAGTAGACTCCGGTTCCGCGACGGAATCCGGCGTTATTTCAGGAACCGGCTCTCTTGTGAAAACCGGAGAAGGAACGCTGGTGCTGACCGGGGCCAATTCCTATTCCGGCGGTACCGTCATTGATGCGGGGACGCTCGCCGTGGGTGACGGGGAAAAAGACGGTTCCCTGGGTACGGGAACGATTGTCAACAATGGAACCCTCGCTTTCAATTCGCTCCACGCCAGCTCCGTTAATTTGCAAATATCCGGGACGGGCCGCCTCGTGAAAAACGGTTCCGGAATGCTCGCCGTGCAGAAACACCAGGCTTATACCGGAGGAACTACGGTCAATGAAGGAACGCTGATGCTTATTTCAGGAGGTGAGGAAGGTATTATCCGCGGAGGGCTGGTTATCAACCGGGGCGCAACGGTTTCCCTGCGCGGGGTGGACTGTTTCGGCAATTCGGGAAATGAGGCCTGCGTCAGCCATGTGGAAATTAACGGAGGAACCCTGTTCCAGAATGATACCAGGAACCAGACCTTCCGGAACATGACCGTCACCCTGGCAGGAGGGACGCTGGACGGCGTGGCGAAGGGAAGCATGGAGGTCTGGACGGATACCGTTTTCCAGGTAAGGGCGGCGGACAGGGCCTCGGAAATCAGGACGGTTAATGTCAAGCTGAGGGGAAGCAGTCCTGCTGTCTTTGCGGTGGAGCGCGGCACGGCGGAGGCGGATTTAAAAGTATCAGCCAACATCGTCAATTACTCCGGAGCAAAGGGCTCCGTTGCCAAGACAGGAGAGGGGATCATGGTTTTATCCGGAAAGAATACCTATTCCGGCGGAACGTCCGTCAATGGGGGAACGCTGGCAGCGGCCTCCAACCAGGCTCTCGGGACGGGGATGGCGACGGTCAATTCCGGCGCGCATCTGGCGCTGGGCGGCCTTGGCACGGATATTTCTTCCGTTGCCCTAGGGAATGACATCCTGGTGAAGAATGGCGGCATTCTGTCCGGTTCCGCCACCCTGTCCGGGAATACGACGCTCCAGTCCGGCTCCGTCTTTGAACTGACCTTGTCCATGGGCGGCTCCGCCGGGAATGAACTGGCGTACAATAGCCTGATGCTCCAGTCCGGCGTCTTCCAGATTGACGCGGGGGCCAAGCTGAAGCTGGCGGCGTTGAGCCTCGACTATTCCACCGACTTCTGGGGAACCTCCCACATCCTGAACTTCATTGAGGGGGAGCGAACGCGACCCTGACGGGTAATTTCACGCTGGATGCGTCTTCCGCCGGAGATTACGCGGCGTACGGCCAGTGGAGCCTCCAGAAGAACGAGGATTCCAAGGAAGTGAGCATGGTGTGGACGCCGAATGCGGCTCCGGAAGCTTCTTCAGCCATGGCATCGGCGTTTACGGCTACGGCGCCTGCTCCTGTTCCTGAACCGTCCTCCTGCATGCTGCTGATGGCTGCCCTGGGAGCGGTGTTCCTGCGCCGTTCCGTTCCGGGGAACGAATAAAAAAGGCCTGTAAATTCAACGCGCCGCATTCCGGAGGGAGTGCGGCGCGCTGCTTTTCCGCGGTTCCGGGAAGGATACGGGATGCTTTAAAGAGGAAGAATGCGCGCTCTCCGCGCTACTTCTTCCGGAGAAAGGGAGTACAGGCTGTCCAGCAGGGAGACGGCAAAAGAGCCCGGAGCGGGACTCTGTTCAAAGGCCATTTCCCCCGCGATGCCCATCAATACGGCCGTAGAGACGGCCGCTTGCAAGGGGGAGGAGGAGACGGCGGCGCAGGCGGCGGCCAGCGCGCCCATGGAACAGCCCACGCCCGTGACGCGGGACATCATGGCATGGCCGTTTTCCGTGGCAATGACTTGGCGGCCGTCCGTGGAATAGTCCGTGCGGCCCGTGACGAGGACAGCCGCCCCCGTATGCAGGGCCAGTTCCCTGGCCGCCTGCAGGGCGTCTGCGCTGGAGCTGGTGCTTTCCGGTCCCTTCGTGACGGAGGAGTACCCGGCCAGAGCCATGATTTCAGAGGCGTTCCCGCGGATGATGCGGGGCCGCCTTTCCTTCAACTGCTCCGCCAGCCGCGTGCGCAGGGAAAGAGCTCCCACGGCCACCGGGTCCAGAACCCAGGGGATGCCAAGCCGGTTGGCTTCCTGCACCGCCGTCTGCATGACGGCTCCCTGTTCGCGCGTCACGGTGCCCAGGTTGACCAGCAGGGCGCCTGCTCCGCCGCGGAGCATTTCCACCGCTTCCTCCGCATCGTTAAGCATGGCGGGAACGGCTCCTGCGGCCAGCAGCAGGTTGGCCGTCAAGGGCTGGACGACGGAGTTGGTCAGGGAGAGAACCAGCGGGGCCGCCTCCCGGATTTTTTCCAGATCGGCGGAGACGGCATGGACGAGGTCGGTTGATGAAGGCATGGCGTTTGAAGGAATACTCAGTGTCCGGTTGTTTCCGGAGGGAGGACGGTCAGGCCAGCGCCCGTGCGGCGGCTTCCGGGTCTTCCGCTCCGCAAATGGCGGAGACGACGGCAATGCCGGCCGCCGCTCCCGTGGCGCGCACCAGCCGGGCGCGCTCCGAGTCCAGCCCGCCGATGGCGACGACGGGCAGGGGGGACTGGGATGCCAGAGCGGTAAAGCCCTCCACGCCCAGCACGGGCGGAGCGTTCAGCTTGGAGATGGTGGGAAAGACAGGCCCCATGCCCAGGTAGTCCACCAGGGCGGCGTCCACGGCGCGGAGCTGGTCCGCGTTGGAGACGGAAAGCCCCAGAATCCTGTCCGGGCCGATCATGGCCCTGACGGCAGGAACCGGCAGGTCACGCTGGCCGATGTGGACGCCGTCCGCGTCCAGCGCCAGGGCCAGGTCAATGCGGTTGTTGACGATGAAGGGAACGCCGCGGGACGCCAGGAAGTCCCGGATGGGCAGCGCTTCCCGGTAGCAGGTGCCCGCGTCCGGATTGGTGGAGCGGTACTGCACGATGGTGACGCCGCCGTCCACCGCCCTCTGGACGGTTTCCAGAAGGCTGTGGCGGCATTTGGCCGCTTCATCAGTGACCAGGTAGAGATGGAGGCTGAATTCTTTCATGGCTGGAGGATGGGAAGGATTAGTCCGTGAACAGGGGGGTGGAGAGGTAGCGGTCCCCCGTGTCCGGCAGCAGGACCACGATGGTCTTGCCTGCGTTTTCCGGGCGCTGTGCCACCTGCGTGGCGGCCCAGAGCGCTGCGCCGGAGGAAATGCCCGTCAGCACGCCGTCCGTGCGCGCCAGCTCCTTGCCGGTGGCGAAGGCGTCTTCATTGGTGACGGTGATGACTTCGTCATACACGGAGGTATCCAGCGTTTCCGGCACGAAACCCGCGCCAATGCCCTGAATCTTGTGGGGGCCGGCGGTCCCCTGGGTCAGCACGGGGAAGCGGACGGCTCCACGGCCACGATCCGTATTTCCGGATTGCGTGATTTGAGGTACTTGCCTACGCCCGTAATCGTGCCTCCGGTGCCGATGCCTGCTACGAAGATGTCCACCTTGCCGTCCGTGTCGTTCCAGATTTCCGGTCCGGTGGTCCGGAAATGGACTTCCGGGTTGGCCGGGTTGACGAACTGGCCGGGAATGAAGCTGTTGGGGAGTCCTGCGGCCAGTTCCTCCGCCTTGGCAATGGCTCCCTTCATGCCCAGCGCGCCGTCCGTCAGCACCAGTTCCGCGCCGTAGGCCTTCAGCAGGTTGCGGCGTTCCACGCTCATCGTTTCAGGCATGGTCAGGATGATCCTGTACCCGCGGGAGGCGGCCACCGCCGCCAGGCCGATGCCCGTGTTCCCGCTGGTGGGTTCAATGATGACGGAATCCGGCTTCAGCTCTCCGGAGGCTTCCGCGGCGTCAATCATGGCCCGGGCGATGCGGTCCTTCACGCTGCCGGCGGGGTTGAGGTATTCCAGCTTGGCCAGGATGGCGGCGTTCAGGTCGTTTTTGCGTTCGTAATTGGTCAGCTCCAGCAAAGGAGTGCCGCCGATCAGTTCTGTAATGTTTCTGTAAATTCTCATGGCTTGTAGGAAAAGAGCGTTGTAGCCGTTAAATCGTTAGAGAATGGCGCGGAAGCCCTGTTCCAGGTCTTCGAGAATGTCGTCGATATGTTCCGTGCCTATGGAAAGCCGCACCGTGGAGGGCGAGATGCCTGCCGCCTTCAGTTCCTCCTCCGTCATCTGGGAGTGGGTGGTGGAGGCCGGATGAATCACCAGGGACTTGACGTCGGCCACATTCGCGAGCAGGGAAAATAGTTCCAGGCTTTCGCAGAACTTGCGAGCTTTTTCCGTGCCACCCTTGATTTCAAAGGTGAAGATGGAGCCGCCGCCGTTCGGATAATATTTCCGGTAAAGTTCGTGGTCCGGATGGTCCGGCAGGGAGGGATGGTTCACCTTCTGCACCTGGGGATGAGCCGCCAGGTAATCCACCACGCGCAGGGCGTTCTGCACATGGCGCTCCACCCGCAGGGAAAGGGTTTCCAGCCCCTGGAGCAGCAGGAAGGAATTGAACGGGCTGATGGTGGCTCCCGTATCCCGCAGCAGGGTGGTCCGGATCTTCATGATGTAGGCCAGAGGGCCGCAGATTTCCGCCAGCACGGCGCCGTGGCAGTTCGGGTTGGGCTGGCTGATGCCGGGGAATTTATCATTCTGCGTCCAGTCGAACTTGCCGCCGTCCACAATCACGCCGCCCATCGCCGTTCCGTGGCCGCCGATGAATTTGGTGGCGGAATGCACCACCACGTCCGCGCCGTGCTCCAGAGGGCGGAACAGAAAGGGGGAGGCGAAGGTATTGTCCACAATGAGCGGAATTCCGTGGGCGTGCGCCACCTCCGCCAGCGCGTCTATGTCCGCAACGTTGCAGTTCGGGTTGTCCAGGCTTTCCACGTACAGGGCCTTCGTATTTTCCCGGATGGCCTTGGCGAAATTGTCCGGATTGCTGCCGTCCACGAAGGTGGTTTCAATGCCGGATTCGGCAAATGTATGGGCAAACAGGTTGTAAGTGCCGCCGTACACGTTGGCGGCGGAAACGATGTGGTCCCCGGCGCGCGCAATATTCTGGACGGCATAGGCGATGGCCGCCGCTCCGGTGGCTACCGCCAGGGCGCCCGCTCCCCCTTCCAGGGCGGCGATGCGCTTTTCGAAAACGTCTGCCGTGGGGTTCATCAGGCGGTTGTAGATGTTGCCCGGCTCCGCCAGGGCGAAACGGGCGGCCGCCTGGTCGGAGTCCTTGAAGACATAGGAAGTGGTGGCGTAAATCGGCACGGCGCGGGCATCCGTGGCCGGGTCCGGATTTTCCTGGCCCACGTGGATCTGGCGCGTTTCAAAACGATGGTTCTTATTCATATTTTTTTATATTCCTATCGGGAAAGTAGGGAATAGATAGTTAAAGCGGGACGGGATGTCAAGTGCCGGGTAAAAAAAGTGGGACATAAGGCCAAAACAAAAAAGGGGCGAAAAAATGTTCAGGCCGGGTGCTCCGGTTAAATGCCTGCTCCGTAGTCGCAGCCGATTTCCTTCTGCTGCTCGGACAGGTCCTCCAGCGTGACGCGGCCCAGGTAATCCTCAATGACCTTTTGCAGCCCCCGCCAGAAAGGCAGCGTGGCGCAGCTTGACGCCCGCGGGCACGGGCTGTTCTGGGAGGCCGTGCAGGAAAGGGGCAGCAGGGAGCCTTCCGTCAGTTTCAGGATGTCTTCCGTGGTGTATTCCCGGGGATGCCGGGACAGGCGGTAGCCGCCGGACTTCCCCCGGAAACTCTGAACGAAGCCCGCTTTCAGCAGGATGGCGATAATTTGTTCCAGATACCGTACGGTGATGTCCTGCCTGGCTGAAATCTCCTTCAGGGAGATGTAGCCGTCGTCATTGTGCTGGGCAAGATCAATCATCAGGCGCAGTGCATAGCGTCCTCTGGTGGAAACCTTCATCATACCGGATCAATAAACGATATTTCAGGCTGCCCGTCAATCGGGAATGAAGGCACCGCGCGGAATAAGGGAACACGGGCGGACCGCTTCTCCGGCAGAGGGTTCAGTGGATGTAGTGGCGCGGCACCCGGGGGCCTATTCCGGTAAAATTTCCCAGGAAATGGTACCGGCCTTTTCCGCCAGTTCCGTCACGGGAATGTTCGGCCCCATGATCTCCACGGTCATGCCCGGTTCCGGGTGCGGCACCCGGCTGACGTCCACCATGATCTGGTCCATCGTCACGCGCCCCAGTAGCGGGCAGGAGACTCCGTCCACCATCACGCGGGCGCCCTTGTGGGCCAGGGAGCGCACGTAGCCGTCCGCATAGCCTATTCCCACGGTAGCCACCCTGGTGGGATGGTCCGTTACAAAGGTGCCTCCGTAGGAAATGCCGTGCCCCTCCGGCAGCGTGCGCGCCACCGTCAGGCGGGAGAAAAGGGCCATGGCCGGCTTCAACTGCGCGGCCCAGGGAGAGGGAATGGGGGAAAAGCCGTACAGCACCAGCCCGGGGCGGCACATGTTGTTGGAGGGAATCTCATAATCCAGGGAAGCGGCGCTGTTGGCCAGATGGCAGTACTTCAGGGGCAGTTTTTCCCGGATGCGGGCGGCCATCTGTTCAAAGCGGGCAATTTGCCGGAGGGTGATTTCCCGGTCCTCGTCCGCGCAGGGCAGGTGCGCGCCCAGCCCTTCCATGTACAGGCTGTCCAGTTCCCCCAGGCGGGAGAGCAATTCTTCAAGCTGGTCCGGCAGGAATCCGCCGCGGCCCATGCCCGTATCCACGGAGATATGGATGGGAAGCGTCTTCCCGTACAGCCGCGCCAGGGAATTGTAGTGCACGGCTTCCTCGATGGTGGAGATGAAGGACCGCCAGCCGTTCAGCACGATTTCCTCCCGTTCCTCCGGAAAGGCGGGACCCAGGATATAGGGCCGGGTGCGGCATCCCGCCTGGCTGATGCGCCGCGCTTCCCCCACGTTGGCGACTCCGAAGAAGGCGATGCCTTCCGAATCCAGGGTGCGGCAGACCTGTTCCAGCCCGTGACCGTAGGCTGCCGCCTTTACCACGGGCATGTAATATTCACCCTTGGCCGCCTGCTTGACGACGTTCAGGTTATGGCGGATGGCCCCGAGGTCGATTTCGGCCCAGGCGCGGGGGGGCTGGTAACTGGCATGATGGAGAAAGGCGGAGAGGTTGGAAAAAGGAAAGGGGCGGCACGCTGCCCCGGTACGGAGGGATTGTCCGCCTTTGCCCGTGCAATGCCAGACGGATTTTTGTCAGTCTTGGTGCAAAAAGAAGGGAGGACGGCAGGGGCAGAGACGCATCCGGCATTCGGGTCATTCCGGCTTTTGCGGTAAAGTGCCGGGGCCGGAGGCAGGTGTTTCCTGCTCTGGATGGGAAGATGCGTGCGGGGCGTCCCGCAGGGTTTTCAGCAGGGCCGCCATGGTGTCTATGTCCTCGTCCGTCATGGAGGAGAGGCCGTCCAGCTTCTTCTTGATGGCTTCAATTTCCTCCTCCCTGTACGGCATGGGTTCTCCCGCATGGGGATGCAGGAAAAAGGAGGTGATGGTGCTGGTCAGCGTTCCCACGAAGCCGATGCCCGTGAGCATCAGGAAAACGGCCAGGAATTTTCCGGGAGTGGTGACCGGGTAGGTGTCCCCGTAGCCCACTGTAGTGGCGGTGACAAAGGACCACCAGATGCCGTTGGGAAGGCTCATGCCTTCCGCCAGATGGATGCCCACGGCCCCCAGCAGGATGATGACCAGGGCGGCAATGCAGATGTACTTGAATCCGTTCGTGTTGAAGAAACGCCTGATGCGCGTGGTGAACCTCATGGCGTAGGAGAACAGGTCCAGGTACCTGGCGAGCCGCAGAATCTCGCCGAGGGAGGCGAACCTGAACAGACGGAACAGCACGTCAAAGGGAATGATGGCCAGCAGGTCCCAGACATGGTCCTTGACGAAGAGCCATTTGGACCTGCTGATGGAGAAGCGGACCACGTAATCCAGCACGAAAATCCAGTAAATGACCCGGTCTGCCGTCACTTCCCATTCCGCCGCCTCGGAAGTCAGGTCAATGGCCGCCAGCGTCACGGCGACCAGGGCCAGCAGGCACATGCCCGTTTGATAGGCCAGCTTCAGGAACAGGAAGTGCCGGGGCATGTGGTGGAACGCGTTCATGACGGGGAATGAAAGGAAAAAGCCGTCCCCGGGGCAGGGAGCGGCTTGTGAAAGAGGCCGTTTCCGCCGGAGGCTTTATTTAAGCAGGAGCTGCTCCATCAGGGCCTGGGAGGACTGGGCCAGCACGGCGGGATTGTCCAGCATGCCGGCGCGGAGCAGGGCGGTGTTCGCGATCTGGTCCGCCACCATCTGGGCCAGTTCCGGATTTTCCGTCCTCAGCGCGGAGAGCTTCTTCACCAGCGGGTTGGAGGGGTTCAGCTCCAGCTGGGGATGGCTTTCGGGGATTTCCTGCCCCATGGCTTTCATGTACGCCCTCATTTCCGGGCCCATGTCATTGCCGCTTTGCAGGGCCACGGCGGCTCCGCTGACCAGGCGCTTGCCCAGGGTGACCTTGGAGAATTTGTCCGGGTACAGTTCTTTCAGCCATTCTTCCAGGGCGGTGGCTTCCTCCTGGGGCAGGGCGTCCTTCTGTTCCTCTTCCAGCTCGGGAAGCTCCACGTCGGCGCGGTCGATCATCGTGACGGGCTTGCCGTCCACGCTGGACAGGGAGTCCAGCACGAACTCGTCCCCGTGGTCCGTGAAGAAGGCGACTTCGTATCCGCGGGCCTTGAAGGCTTCCAGGTACGGGCTGTTTTCCAGGTGGGAGCGGGAGGGGCCGGTGAGCGCGTAAATGGCAGTCTGCCCTTCCTTCATGCGGGTGATGTATTCCTCGAAAGAGGTCGTTTTCCCCGCATCCGTGGCGGTGGACTCAAAACGGAGCAGCTTGCCCAGGGATTCCTTGTTCGGCCAGGAGGTGACCACCCCTTCCTTCAGGTAGCGGGAAAACTGTCCGTAGAATTCCTTATAGGTTTCTTTTTCGTCCCTGGCAAGTTTGTCCAGGTGCTTGATGAAGCGCTTGGTGATAATGTCGCTGATCTTGCGCACCAGGGAATTGTCCTGGAGCATTTCGCGGGAAATGTTCAGGGGCAGGTCCTCGCTGTCCACCACGCCGTTCAGGAAGCGCAGCCATTCCGGAAGCAGGCCTTCCGGCTTGGCGTCAATCAGCACGCGCTTGCAGTACAGGGAGACGTTGGCGTCCACGCGGCCGAAGCCGAACATTTCCGGATTACGCTTGGGGATGAAAAGCAGGGCATTCAGCATGATGGGGGCGTCCGCGCTGAAATGCATGTAGGACAGGGGCTTTTCATCCGTGTGGGAGATAAACTGGTAAAACTCGTCGTATTCCTCCGGCTTCACGTCTGATTTGGACTTGGACCAGATGGCCTGGACGGTGTTGATGTGCTCTCCGTTGAAGTTGATGGGGAAGCCCACGAAGTTGGAATAACGGCGCAGGAGCTCCTTCACGCGGTATTCCTGGGAAAACTCCTCATACTCATCCTTCAGGTGGATGACGATGCGGGTGCCGCGGTCCAGCGGTTCGTCAAGGGTTTCAATGCTGTAGCCCTCCCGTCCGTTGGAAGTCCAGCGCAGGGAGGCCGCCTCCGGCTCCCAGGAATGGGTAAAGACCTCCACCTGGTCCGCCACCATGAAGGAGCTGTAAAAGCCCACGCCGAACTGGCCAATCAGGTCCGCGCCGCCTTCCTGCTTCTGCTTGAGGGCCTCCATGAACTTCTTGGTGCCGGAATGGGCGATGGTCCCCAGGTTTTCCACCAGGTCCGCTTCCGTCATCCCTATGCCGGTGTCCGCGATGGTGATGGTCTTGTTCTCCTTGTCCGTGGTGATGCTGATTTCCAGAGGCTTTTCCGGCTGGTAGATGTTGGAATCCGTCAGTTGTTTCAAGCGCAGCTTCTCCAGGGCGTCGGAAGCGTTGGAAACGAGCTCCCGCACAAAGATTTCCCGGTCGCTGTAAAGGGCGTTGATGACAATGTCCAGCAGCTGCCGGACTTCCGCCTGGAATTGATGCGTTTCTGTATTCATATGGAAAAATGTGTTACGGGTGCCATTATAGGGACCTCGTCAAGGGGATGGACAGTTTTTAAGCGGTGGCAGGAACGCCCCATGTCACAAAAACGGCCTTTTTCCGTCCATGTTCCCACTGGAGGATTTTTCCTTGAAACAATTCAGGAAACTGATCAGTATAGTTTTATAAACATGATCCTCTTACCATTCTTGAAAAAGGGAGCCCTTTTGCTCGCTCTCTGCGGCATGCTGGGCGGCGGCGTGCTTTCCGCCCAGGAGACCGGGTCCGTTCCGATTACGGAAGCGGGCCTGAAGGCGCTGGATTCCAACGTCTTCACCAATGACTTCATGCTGGCGCTGAAACCCAGTGTCACGCGTGACCGCATCGCCAAAATCAAGGATCCCTTCGTGCGCGGGCTCGCCCGCCAGATGGCGGAGAAAAAATATGACCGCAAGGCGCGCGCCATCACGGCGGAACCGTACGAACCGGTCAAGGACCTGGCGGACCGCCTGCGCACCAGCCAGTACAGCAAGTTTGAAAACCCCACCGGCATCTTTTTTGAGGAAGGGGAGGACGTGCTGCTGGTCATGGAAGACCCCAAAGGGGAAAAACTGAACCTGGTCATCCACAACTTCGGGCGTGACGGAGGCCGCAGCTCCTACCCTCTCAAGGCGGGAATCAACATCATCAAGGCGAAAAACAAGGGGCTGGGCTACATTGAATACTTCACGCCCAACTACAAGAAAGCTCCCAAGGTACGGCTCTCCATCCCGTCCGGCAAGGTGAACGGCGTGTTCGTGGGAGGCGTGAGCAAGAACAGCGACTGGAAGAAGATGCTGGAAAATTCCCCCACGGAGGTGGTGGACATCGTTGGCAGCCGCGTGCACCTGGTGTATCCGGTGGAGGAACTCAAGAAATTTGCCCGGACAAGGGGGAGGAACTGATCGCCCTGTATGACAAGATCATCGGCATGGAGCAGCAGATCATGGGCCTGTACAAGTACAAGATGCTGCCTAAAAACCGGATGTTCGGCCGCGTGATCTGGAATGGCTTCATGCACGCGGACGGCACGGGCGCCGCCTTCCACAACGGCACGATGGGGGAAGTGGGCAATCCGGACAAGATTCCCGGCAGCGCCTGGGGCATCGCCCATGAATTCGGCCATGTCAACCAGGTGCGCCCCGCCATGAAATGGGTATCCACCGGGGAAGTGACCAACAACATTTACTCCGCCTACGTGAATTACATGCTGAATCCCTCCAGCATGCGCCTGGAGCATGAACGCATCAACGGCGGGGACGGCAACATGATCGGCGGCCGCTTTAACGCCTACCTGAACAACGGCATCCTGAAGGGGAAAACTGGCTCATCCAGGCTGGCCCGGACAAGCGTTCCGGCGGGGACAACCGCCCGATGGTGCACGACCACTTTGTCAAGCTGGCTCCCCTGTGGCAGTTGGAGCTGTATTTCAAGGTGGCCGGGAAGGGCAATCCCGACTTCTATCCGGACATCTTCTACAAGGCCATCAAGATGGACACCAAGGGGAAGAAGGACGGCGAGCTTCAGCT
This sequence comes from Akkermansia sp. JRP_AM1, assembly GCF_049262625.1. Classification (NCBI taxonomy): domain Bacteria; kingdom Pseudomonadati; phylum Verrucomicrobiota; class Verrucomicrobiia; order Verrucomicrobiales; family Akkermansiaceae; genus Akkermansia; species Akkermansia sp. JRP_AM1. Next base: position 3,037,701 of record NZ_CP118234.1, on the reverse strand, counting down.
CGCGTTCATGAAGAACGCCTGCGACGTCTCCAAACAGGACCTGACGGACTTTTTCCAGAAGACCGGCATGCTCAAGCCCATTGACCAGGAGCTGGACGACTACACCTGCGCCCGCATGACCATCACGGAGTCCGATTGCAAAAACCTGATTGCGTACGCCAGAAAGTACAAGAAGCCGGAAAGCCCCGTCATTTACTACCTTTCCGTCAACAGCGTGGAGGCGTACAAGAACCGCCTGCCCGTCCGGGGCGCCTGCAACCAGGGCATCACGGAACAGGGCAACCGGCGCATCATCTCCCATGACGTGTGGAAAAACGCCGCCGTCTTTGAAACCTACAAGGATAAGGAAATGGTCCGCATCACCATGGTGGGGACGGATTCCAAGGACAACTCCTCCACCACGGTTCCCTATCCGGAGGGCTCCACCCGGATTGAAGCCGTTTCCTGGGATGGCAAGCGTACGCTGGCGTACGGCAAGCGTCCCGCCAAATAAAAGCTTAAGAGGTTAGCGTGTTCGGGCGCCGCCGTTCTCCGGAACGGCGGCGCTTTTTCATGGGAGTGTTCTCGCTCCATGACGGCCCTCCGGCCACAGGAAAGCGGCCAGGTGAATAATCGCCCCATACGTCTTCTCCGGTGTATTTTTATGGCCGCGTCCCGGGAACAAGGGCTCCCGCCCCTTGCAAAACCATGAACGGCAAACGCAGAAATTTCCCTTTGCCGCGCTTGGGATAAGTTCAGGTACGAAAACCGGAATGCTTTCGCTCTTATCAGGCCTGCTGCATGCCCAGGACACCGTGGCTGATTTCTTCATCGTGAAGCTCCATCTTGCCCCCGGAACCTGCGTGGCCTTTTCCGCCTGTACTTCCTTCCGGTTTTCCAGTAAGAGGTGAAGAAGCAAGCATGGCCGCCATCGTCAACGACCTCAGTGAATATTTGAAAACCAGTCCTTATATTGACTGGAAGCATGAGCTGGTGCTGGACAGGGCCGCCCGGCTCCGCGCCGCAGGTAAAGGAGAGCTGGAATGGATAGCAGGCGCCTACCGCTTCGTGAGGGATGAAATAAGCCATTCATGGGATGCGCAGGATAAAAGAGTGACGGTTTCGGCGTCAGACGTGCTGCGGGAGAAAACGGGCATCTGCTGGGCTAAGGCGAATCTGCTTGCGGCCCTGCTCAGAGCCTGCGGCATCCCGGCGGGGATATGCTACCAGCGGCTGACGCTGGAAGATACGCCGGGAAGCGGGTACTGCATCCATGCCCTGAATGCGGTTTTTCTGCAAGATCCGGGCAGGTGGATCAGACTTGACGCCAGGGGCAATAAAGAGGGCATCCGGGCGGAGATGGATTTGGAGAAGGAACGGCTCGCGTTCCGCGTGAGGCCGGAAATAGGGGAAGCGGATTATTCTGAAATTTACCCTTGCAGCTCACCATGGACGTGCTGGAAAACAGCACGGACGCCCTGTACATGTACCTCCATTCCCTGCCGGGAGAAATTTAGCGGAACAGGCGGCTGTTCCGTGCTCCCGCTCTGAATGCAGGAGGAACGGTTCCCGGGGCGCCGCAGGCCTCTGCGGTTTCTGAACGGAATGCGGCCAGGGACTGCGCCCTTTTTTATTATTCCTTCGCTGACGCTTGATTTTCTTTCAATTGACGCAAGAGGTTAAGCCGCTCCAGACGGCTGCATATGGAACATTAACGCATAAAAAAGCCTCTGCCGTTCGGCAGAGGCGGTGACGGAAAGAATCAGTTCTTGCAGCAGGATTCCCCGCTCCTTGGGCAACCGAGGCGCGCCTTCAGGATGCGCTTGAAATCCGTGCCCAGCAGGATGAAGCCTCCGGCCATCATGGCGATATCCTTGATGACGAGGCGTCCCGCCCCGGACAGATAGGGGAAGCCGTGGTTGGGTCCGCCCAGGTCGGGCACCCACGTTTCCGGGGTGGTTATCAGGAAGGACAAGGTTCCGGCGGTCATGATGATGAGCAGGCAGTCGCCGATGAGGCCCACCTTCGGGAAAAAGAGGCCCAGCAGTACGAGCGTGCCGATGGAGACGATCAGGATTCCCAGCCCGTAGGCAAAGCCGTAGGTGTTGTTTTCCTTGTGCCATGCGATATTGGCCGGCACCACGGCTCCCTCCTTATTCATGTGCTGCTTGTATTCGGGAGCCTTCTTGTCGTAGAAGAAACTCATCATCGGGCTGTTGGCTACGAAGGGAACAATGCCGTCCGCTTCATACTGGAAGGCCTTGAGGCCGCCAATCCAGGCAAAGACGATGAAGACGGCCACTCTCAGAAAATTGATGCCGAACCGTTGGACGGTCTCGGCGTATCGGAGGCATTTTTCAGGGGACGGGCATGTAGTAGGCATATCCGCTTGTAATACTGAAAATATTCATCGTCAAGGGAATTTAGTTTAATTCCAAATATTCCTATAGGAATATAAAATGCAGACAAGCCGTAAGACATTCTTTTTTAATATGATGGTGTTTTTTTAGATGTGAGTGGAAAAACTGGAAAAGGAGAGATATAAATGGCTGCCTTTCCAGAGCTTGGCTTGCTGCGCTCCCAGGATGGATTCCCGAAGGCCGGGAGGCCTTCATTCCCAGGCGGCCTGTTTCGTTCAAGCTGCGGGAACATGTCTTCCTCTGCCTTTCCTGATGGCTGCGGTGCCGGGGTCAAAAGGGTGATTTGTTCCACGTTCGGCTTCCCTCATTCTGCGGGGTTCATGCTTCGCATTCCGTCCAGCCGCGCAAACCGTTTCCCGGGCCCCCTGCCGCGTACAGCCGGAAAAGTTTTTTACTTTTGAACGGGGGCGGGGGAACGGCTGTATAACATGGGATGGATAAGGCAGGAACTTCCGGAAGCATGAAGGGAAAGATGCTGCTGCTTGTGGCCTTTTTGATCATTTGTTTCAATCTGCGGACCGGATTTGACTCTCCGGACCCGCTGTTGGGAACGATTGAAAAGGATATGGGCCTTTCCCTTGAAAATTCAGGGCTGTTTGCCCTGCTGCCCGTGTTTGTGCTGGGCGTGGCCGCGCCCATTTCTCCGCGCGTGGCGCGCTGGCTGACGCCGTGGAAGATCATTTTCTGGTTCCAGCTTCTGGCCGTGGCCGGTATTTTCTGGCGCAGCTGGGACGGCGTGGCGGGCCTGTACGGCGGCATGGTCCTGATGGGGCTGGGCATGGGGATTGCCGGAGCGGCTATTCCCGGACTGATCAAGCACCAGTTTCCGGACCACGCCTCCGCCATGATGGGCATTTACAGCGCCATGATCGGCGTGGGGAGCGCGGTGGCCTCCGGCCTGTCCGTTCCCATCTCCAACATGCTGGGCGGCTGGCGCTTTGGGCTGGGAATATGGATTATTCCCATCCTGCTGGGAATGCTGGTGTGGGGCGCGTACTTCCTCAAGCATCCGGTAGGAGTGTTCCAGCGCGATCCGGATTCTTCCGGCCGCAACCTGCTGCGCAGCAGCAAGGCATGGCAGGTCACCATCTTTTATTTGAGCCGGGTGGGGGCAGCCTATTTCTTTTACACCTGGATTCCCATCTTCCTGAGGCAGCGCGGCATGAGCTACGTGGACGCAGGTTTCATCCTTTCCGTAGCCATGTTTGCCCAGCTTCCCGCCACGCTCTCCGCGCACGCTCTGGAAAAAGCCACGGGGGGCCGGGGCCTTCTCATCGTGATGGCCATGGCCCTGGCGGCTCTTTCCTGCTGGGGCATCCTGTATCTTCCGCTGGACTGGGCTGTCTGGATGGCCATTCTGTTCGGCCTGGCGACGGGAACCGTTTTCAGCCGCGGAATGGCGCTGATGGTGGAACGGGCCAGAACCCCGTCGGAGGCGATCAGGCTTTCCGGCATGTCCCAGGGCATCGGCTTCACCATGGGCGCCGCCCTGAGCCTGCTGTTCACCTCCTTCCTCCACCAGGGCGGTTCCTTCCTGCCGTTCTGCCTGGTTTATACCTTTTTCTGCGTGCTCGGCATGATTTCCGGCCGCATGTCCGCCCAGCCGGGGTATGTGTGATATGTTCAGGGAGATGTTAGATGTTAAGAATTAGCGGTTAGATGGAGGGAAACGGTGGTTTTCCCCTTCTTCTTTCCGCTTCCTGCCTTTTGTTTTTTGGAGAAGGGCCGCCGTCCGAAGGGCTTGACGCTGGCGGGGGAGGGGTAAGCTCTTGCCCGTCAAATTTTATGAAGGAAGAGATTGTACGCATTCAACGGGACGCCCTGGCGCGCATCGCCCAGGTGTCTGACAGGCGCGGCGTGGAAGACGCGCGCGTAGCCATCCTCGGCAAGAAAGGGGAACTGACCATGGCCCAGACGGGCATGAAGGACGTTCCCAGGGAGGAAAAGCCCGCCGTCGGCCAGTTGCTTAACGAGGCCCGCAAGGCCATTACGGAAGCTCTGGACGCCAAGCTGGAGGAAGTGCAGGCCCTGGCGGACAAGGCCGCCGTGGCCGGCGTTGACCTGACGCTTCCGGCCCGCTCCCTGCAGCCGGGCGGCCTGCATCCCCTCACAATCGTGCGGGATGAAGCCATCCGCATTCTGCGCCACATGGGCTTTGCCCTGGCGGACGGCCCGGAGATTGAGGACGAGTTCCACTGCTTTGACGCGCTGAATACGCCGGAGGACCATCCGGCCCGCAATGAGAAGGATACGTTTTACTTTGATTCCGGCAAGCTGCTGCGTACGCACACCTCCACCGTGCAAATCCGTTCCATGGAGAAGCAGACGCCCCCCGTGCGCGTGATTTCCCCCGGCTCCGCCTACCGCCGTGACGAGATTGACGCCACGCACCTTTCCGCCTTCAACCAGCTGGAAGGCCTGTATGTGGATACGGACGTTTCCGTAGGCGACCTGAAAGGGACGCTGGAATATTTTCTGCGCGCCCTCTTCGGCTCCGATACGGAAGTGCGCTTCCGCCCCCATTTCTTCCCGTTCACGGAACCCAGCTTTGAAATTGACGTGAAGCTGAAGGTGGACGGCCAGGAACCGCGCTGGGTGGAGATCGCCGGCTGCGGCATGGTGGACCCGAATGTTTTTGAAGCCGTGGACCGCGAACTGGGGCTGGAACCCGGCGTGCAGGCCCGCTATACGGGGCTGACCGGATTTGCCTTTGGCATCGGCCTGGACCGCCTGGCCATGATCCGCTGGGGCATCCGGGACATCCGCGCCCTGATTGAGAACGACATGCGCTTCCTTGCCCAATTCCAATAATTTTTACCTTACCCAGATATGAAAATTTCCCTTAACTGGCTTTCCCAGTATATTGACCTGGCCGGCCTGAGCGTGGATGAAATGTCGGACATGCTGACCTTTGCCGGCATTGAAGTGGAAGACATCCGCCAGCAGGGCGTGGACTCCCCGTACGTGGTGGTGGCCCGCGTGGCCTCCGCGGAACAGCATCCCCAGGCGGACCGCCTGAAGGTCTGCCAGGTGGACGTGGGAGACGGCACGCTGCACCAGATCGTGTGCGGCGCGCAGAACTACAAGGTGGGGGACAAGGTTCCCTGCGCCCTGCCGGGAGCGGTGCTGCCCGGCAACTTTGAAATCAAGGTGGGCAAGCTGCGCGGCGTGGAATCCCGCGGCATGCTCTGCTCCGCTTCCGAACTGGGGCTGCCCGACAAGGAGCACGGCCTCTGGATTCTTCCGCAGGAGCTGGAAATCGGCACGCCGATCTCCCAGGTCGTCAAGGCGGATACGATGGTGGAAGTGGAAGTGACGCCCAACCGTCCGGACCTGCTTTCCCACAACGGCATGGCGTATGAACTGGCCGCCATCTCCGGCCGGGAGTACAGGCCCGTTTCCATTGATGACGCCGGGGTGGAGCTGGAACCCGCCGGGGACTTCGTGCGGCTGGACCAGCCGGACCTGAATCCGTACTACACCGCCGTGAAAATCAGCGGCGTGAAGGTGCAGGAAAGCCCGGAATGGCTGAAGGAACGCCTGGTCGCCATCGGTCTGCGCCCCATCAACAACATCGTGGACGTCACCAACTACGTCCTGCATGAACTGGGCACGCCCCTCCACGCGTTTGACGCGGCGAAGGTGCAGGGCGGCATCGTCACCCGCACCGCCTACGAAGGGGAAACCTTCAAGGCCCTGGACGGGCAGGAATACACCCTCAACTGCACGGACCTGGTCGTTGCGGACCAGTCCGGCAAGGCGCTCGCCATCGGCGGCGTGATGGGCGGGGAGGAAAGCGGCGTGACGGACGCCACTACGGACGTCATTCTGGAATCCGCCTGGTTCAAGCCCTCCTCCGTGCGCGCCACGTCCCGCAGGCTGACCCTGTCTTCCGACTCCTCCTACCGCTTTGAGCGCGGCACATCCGCCTGGAACGTCCTGCGCGGTTCCGTGCGGGCCGTGGAACTGATTCTTCAACTGGCGGGCGGCACGGCCTCCCAAACGTATGTAGCCGGGGCTCCCGTTCCCAATCCGGCCCATGCCTGCATGCCTTCCTGCGGGGAGCCGGACGGCCCCGTTTCCGCGTTCGCTTCCCTGAAGCAGGGGAAGGGCGCCGCAGTGACCAATGAACTGGGTTTCGTGAAGCTTCCCTGGGAGGCTCTGGACCAGATGTCCGGCGGTTCCATTTCCCATGAGGAAGGAGCGCGCATCCTGGCGGCGCTGGGCCTGACGCAGGTTCCGGACGCCCCGGAATGCTGGCTGATCCCCCCCACCGCCTGGACCTTACGCGCCCGTGCGACCTGCTGGAGGAAATCGTGCGCGTCTTCGGGCTGGACGGCATTCCGTCCCGCTTCTCCGGCCCCTTCGTCGCGGAATCCCCGGTAGACGTGGCCCACAATTTCCAGATGGGCCTGCGCCGCAAGCTGGCGGCCCTGGGGTTCTATGAAACCCAGACCATCAAGCTCATCGCCTCTGAAGCCGCTGACGGCACGATTGCCCAGGTGAAGGACGCGCTGCCCCTGCGCCCCCTTCAGGACGGTGACCTCATCCGCGTGTCCCTGCCGCTCAGCGAGGACCACTCCGTGCTGCGCCCCGCGCACACACCCGGCCTGATTGCCGCCGCCGTGCGCAACAGCAACCAGGGCGTCTCCGGCCTGCGCTTCTTTGAACTTGGCCGCGTTTTCCGCAATACGGGCGGCGGCAAGGGCCGGGACATTGAAACGGATACCCTGGGCATCCTGGTTTCCGGGGACCGCACGGCGCGCTCCTGGGCGGACCCCAGGCCGGAACAGGCCTCCTTTGAAGACCTGCTGGCCGTGATGGAAGCGCTGGCTCCGGGCCACCGCTTTACGCTGACTCCCGCCAAACCGCGCGAACAGGCCGCCCTGGGGGCGGACGTGCAGCTTGACGGGAAGGCCTGCGGCTACTTCGCCCGCCTGTCCCTGGCGCGCTGCCGGGAGCTGGGTCTGGACCAGCCCGTTTACGTGGCGGAACTGGACCTGCGCAAGATGCAGGAAGTCCTCACCGCGCCCGTGAAGGCCGCGGAATTGCCCCAGTTCCCCGGCTCCTCCCGTGACGCGGCCATGGAACTGCCCCTCTCCACGCCCAATGCGGACATCGTGAAGGCCATTGAAGCCGCACGGGAAAAACTGCTCGCCGGCTACTCCTGCTTTGACGTATTCACGGACCCCTCCGGTGAAAAGCTCCCGGCGGACCGCAAATCCATTGCCTACACCTTCCTGTACAGGGACCCGGCCAAGACCCTCACGGCTGCGGAAGTGGACGCCGCGCACCAGCGCGTGCTGAAAGTCCTGGCAGACAAGGTAAAGGGCCTTTCCTTCAGATAACCCCCCAACAGGCCGCGCGTTTCATGAACCGGAACGCGCGGCCTCCTTTTTATCTTCCATGCACCTGCCTACCCTGCGCCATGCGGGCCTGATAGCTGCCCGTGTCCTGATGTTTGCGGCGTGGTTCGGCCTGTCCGTGTGGGCGGCCGGGGTAGTGTTTTACAATGTATGGGGCGGCGCCGTTCTGGTATGGCTTTACGTAGCCGCCATGGCCTGCGCTTTTGTTTTCCGCAGGAAGCGGCCCGTATTCTGGCGCGCCTCCTGGGGTGTGCTGGCCCTGCTGCTTGTGTATTACCTGTGCATTCCGGCGACGAACGGCAAGAAATGGCAGCCGTCATGGAGCCGCCTGCCCGCCGTGGAAATCAACGGAAATGAAATCCTGGTGAAGGACGTGCGCAGCTTCGTTTACCGGACGGAGCAGGACTTTGACGTGCGCTACGTGACGCGCCGCTTTGACCTGGACAAGCTGGCCACGCTGGACTTTGCCGTGAGCCACTGGGACGGCATGGAATTTGTGGCCCATACCATGCTCTCCTTCGGCTTTGAGGATGGGAAGCATCTGGCCCTGTCCGTAGAGACGCGCCTGCCGGAAGGGGTGGAGCAGGGGACCATCCCGGGCCTCTACAAGCAGTTCAACGTGATTTACATTCTGGCGGACGAGGAAGACCTGTTCGGCTTGCGCACCACCTACCGGAAGGAGGACATGTACCTATACCGCATCAACATAGACAGGGAGAACCTGAAAAAGGCCTTCCTGGGGTTTGCGGAGAAAATCAACAGCCTCCATGAACGCCCGCGTTACTACAACACCGTCACTGCCAACTGCACGACGGAACTGGTGGATACGTTCAAGAATTACCTGGGCGTGCGCCGCTGGCAATGGACTCCCGTTTTTAACGGCATGTGCGACCAGGACGCCTATGACCGGGGAGAGCTGCTCCATCTGCCCGGAGAAAACTTCCGTGAACTGAAAAAACGCTCCTTCCTGGGGCATGGCGGGGAAGGGCTGGACTGGGCAGCCCTCCGCCGCCGCTGGGAGGAGGGCTGGCGCACGGAATAAGCCGCACCGGTTAAAGGGTGGCGAACTGGAAGTGCATCCAGTCGTAATCCCGTGCGCGCCCCAGGGATACGGCCCCCTCCGCCTCCACGAACTGCCAGAAGGCCGCGTACTCCGGTCCGGACAGTACCGCTTTCGGTGCAGGGATGTTCAGGCCGTTCCTGTCTGGGTCCATGTCCACGGCGATGCCCCAGGCATGCATGGACGTGGCCTTGCCGCCGATGATGGAGCGGTTGTTGAAGCAGCCGCCGTACAGGTCCAGCCCCAGTTCCCGCACCTTCTCCATGCCGTAATGGTCCAGGGTGGCCTGGAAAATGCGGGTGAGCGGTTCCGCCACCAGCTTGTGGCAGCGCATGGTGGAAACGGTCGTGTCCCTGTCCCACGCAAGTCTCATGATGTAGGGCAGCCTGACGCTGGTCAGGTTGCTTTCATCCCCCGCCCGGCCGAAGATGGATTTTCCGGAGCGCACCTCCTCCTGGCTGGGCCAGGAATGTTCCGGCTGGCGGATGTCCAGTTTTTCCATCAGGGCCTGCGCCGTCCGGGGGCCGGGGATGCCGTCCGCATCCAGTCCCAGATGCTGTTGAATCAATTTCCAGTGTTCTTTCATAGGAGTTCACGCTAGGGGTTTCCTCCCGTAAGTTCCACATTTTTCCTGCCAGCGGCATTCCTGCCTTTCCGGAAGGGGAGAAAAAGAAGCGGGGTGTCTTTTATGTTGCGGAAAGGACTCATTCTGCTACACTTTTATTCACCTTTTATTTTATGAATTCAGAACCATCCAACGTTGTCAAATTTTACAATGGGGAACAAATTCCCCTGGAACTGCATAAAGTCCGCGTGGTGCAGAAGCTGCATCTTGTCCCCGTGGAACGCCGTCTGGAAGCCGCGCAGGAAGCCGGGTTCAACACGTTCCAGTTGAGCACGAACGACGTTTATCTGGACATGCTGACGGATTCCGGCGTCAACGCCATGAGCGACAACCAGATCGCCGCCATGTTCCGTGCGGACGACGCCTATGCCGGTTCCCAGAGCTTTGACCGCCTGAAGCAGGCCGTATGGGACGTCTTCGGCAAGGAATACCTGCTTCCCGCCCACCAGGGCCGCGCCTGTGAAAACATCATCGCCCGCACCTTCGTGAAGCCCGGGGACGTGGTTCCCATGAACTACCATTTCACCACCACGCACGCCCACATTGACCTGAACGGCGGCAAGATTGAGGAACTGGTGGCGGATGACGCCGTCAACCCGGTCAGCACCAACCCCTTCAAGGGCAACCTGGACCCCGCCAAGCTGCGCGGCTGCATCGCCCGCCATGGGGCGGACAAAATTCCCTTCGTGCGCATGGAAGCCTCCACCAATTTAATCGGCGGCCAGCCTTTCTCCATTGCCAACATGCGTGAAATCCGCGGCATTTGCGACGAATTCGGCATCATGCTGGTGCTGGACGCCTCCCTGATCGGGGAAAACGCCTACTTCATCAAGATGCGTGAAGACGAGTTCAAGGACTCCTCCTGCGCTGACATCCTGAAAACCATGTGCGGCCTGGCGGACCTGGTATACTTCTCCGCCCGCAAGGTTTCCTCCTCCCGCGGCGGCGGCATCTGCACGAACGACCGCTCCATCGCCAAGAAAATGGAGCACCTGGTTCCCCTGTTTGAAGGCTTCCTGACCTACGGCGGCATCTCCGTGCGTGAAATTGAAGCCATGGCCGTGGGCCTGTATGAAACCACGGACCTGACCGTGATTTCCCAGAGCCCCTCCTTCATTGAATACTTCATCGGCCAGATGGTGGACATGGGCATTCCCTGCGTGACCCCCGCGGGCGGCCTGGGCGCCCATATTGACGCCGGGCGCTTCCTGCCCCATATTCCGCAGGAGGACTATCCTGCCGGGGCCCTGGCGGCGGCCTTCTTCATCGCCTCCGGCGTGCGCGGGATGGAACGCGGCACGCTCTCCAGCGTCCGCGACGAAAACGGCGACGACATTCTGGCGGATGTGGAACTGCTCCGCCTGGCCTTCCCGCGCCGCGTCTTCACGCTGTCCCAGGTCAAATACGTGGCGGACCGCATGAAATGGCTCTACGACAACCGCGACCTGATCGGCGGCCTGGAATTCGTGGAGGAACCGCCCGTGCTGCGCTTCTTCATGGGCAAGCTCCGCGCCAAGAGCGACTGGCCTGAAAAACTGGCCGCGAAGTACCGCCAGGACTTCGGGGAAAGCCTGTAAAAAAATCTCACGATCTACTGGAATAAAAAACAAGGCCGGATCCACGCGTCCGGCCTTGTTTTTCTAAAGAAAAATAATTTAAAAAATATTTTCCGTTTTTTGATAAAAGAAGTGTTAGCGCAAGTCGTTTTTACGGAATCCCTTGTAGATGAAGTCTGTCTTTGGGCCGCGGCCCACCGTCCTGTCAAACAGATCTACCATTTCCCCGTCCCGGTACCCTGCCATGCGGATGAATTTAAGAATATCCGCTTTGCTGTTGGAAAAATGCTTTATAAGAATTGTCATCCAGAGTTTTTCCATGCGTTCCAGATTAGATTTTGCACTTAACTGGCGGTTTTGGGCAGTGACATACATGTCACTGTAACGTCTGCGTGCTTCAAACTGTCCTCGGATATATTCTTTCCCGAATATCTCGTCTTCCGTTGGGAATGTATCGCTGAATCCGTTATTGGCTACGGAACGGAACTGCTTAATATAAGCTGAAGCATAGGATGCAGTAAGAAGATTTATCTCCCTTTCTCGAATATCAAGTTTTGATGCGATCTTTGAATGATCTAGGAAAAGCATAGAATCAAATACCCAATGCTTTAGTAGAATATCGTTTTTGGAACCGATGAAAGGAGAAATATTTTCCTTAGAAGGATGGCTCAGGTCTTGATAACCAATAGGAGCTGCTCCCAAATAGTAGAAGAGCCATAATTGATATGAAATCATTTCTTTACTGGCGGAAGTCTCATTTATACAACCGATTTTTCTGTATAATTTCTCAGCCGTATTATAGAAACTCTTCATATCGCCCTGGCTGAGTAATTTTTCAAATTCTTTGAATTCTTCAGGGCGCGGAGGAAGATTTTTTAAGGATGACGGTGGCTTCAGGAATGGATCAAGCTTGACAGGATTGAGCTTGGCAGGCTCTGGATTAACGGGAACAGGATGAACGGTCTTGATCTTGACGAGATTGGCGTTTATCGGTTCGGTCATACCCAGAGCAAGCAAAATGAAAAAAATACTTTTCATGATCAGTTATTTAAATTATTCGGAATAGGGGTTGTTTTTTGTACCTTAACCGGATTTTTCTCAGAGTGGAATTTATCAATTTCTATTGTAATATCCTTATTTGTTTTGGAAATACTGCAATTCATAATACCACGTGCGACGCCCGCACATAACTCTGGATCATTACCGTTTGATTGTGCCGACACTAACCTGAACCAGCATTTGTGTCCCCATGTCATCGGGTTTTCCTTATCCAGAATGTTTAATTGATCTTTGGTGATCGGCAAATCAAGAGCTATTTCGTCCTTAAACTGGTTAGTCTGCTGAATTTCCACGGGCTTGGGATTGGGGTTATGTGGTGGACGATTGTTTTTATTATGCTGGGGATTGACATATCCTTCGTCTATTTCCTTGATTTTCATTTTTGAGAAATTTACGTCAAGAGGATGAATGGTTAATTGGATAATCATCCAGGCTGAAGCAAAGGGAACTCCCGGCATTTGTTCCTGAATTTGAGGAGGAGTATCCTGGCCTTCCTTGAGTTTTTGTACCTTTGCTCCCTCAGGGATGACAATCTTAAGAGAATATGGTTTGGATACTAATCCCCCTTCTGTTTTTACTGTAACCGTAACCTGTCCGTTTTTTTCTGCTGTTGGTTTAGCTTGAGCATCAAAAGATGTGATTCCTTTCATTTTTTCAGGAAGAATCAATACACCTTCTTCATCCGTGACAATCCATTCCAGTTTTTTAGGGTCTCCCATCAAGGCTGGTTTCGCTTCCAAACTAATGGTGATTGTTTCTCCTACTCCAATGGTTTGGCGTTTTAGGTCATCTTCTTTGGAATCCTTGCTGATTCCCATATTGAATTTTGCGGAATGAAGTTCCGTCTTCGATACAATTTTAAGACCTTCTATTTCTTCGTTTTCAGCATCTTCTGCCCCAGCTGTCGACCATAGAACAAATAGAATGAGAATCTTGCAGACATATTGTATAGTAATTCGATTACTATTGGTGTAACATATTGGACGAGAAAACATAGTCATTATGAGAAGGCAAAGGCTAAGAAAAAATGATGCATTGATCAATATAAAATTTCATCAATAGTGAATGTATAACATTTGCCCCGGCGAAGGAATCACCCTTTTTCTGTAATAACAGAGGCGATTTTTATTGTTTTTGACAATAAAAAGTCAGGATAGGATTTAAAATTGAAGCAGGCCCTGCTTCCAGCATATCCAGACGGCCGCCGCCGCGATGAGAAGGATGATGACGAAGGCGGTGCCTGCGGAAGATTTCTTTCTGGCCTTGGGCAGGGCTTTCCGCGCCACTCCTCCGGCTTGCAGGGTTCCTGCGGCCGCCATGGCGTTGATGTAATCGTTCCATGCTTTGGCGGAATGGAAGCGGCTGCGTTCATCCGGAGACAGGGCCTTGTCAATCCCGGAAAGGAAGTTCATGGGGTATGTCTTCCGCAGGGCCGCGTAACTGGTCACCTTCGGGTTGCGGTCCACCACGGAACGCTGGTCCGCCGGGTGGGGAACCTGGCCCGTAAGCAATTCGTAGAACGTGGCGCCCAGCTCGTACATGTCGCACCAGGGGCCGATTTCGCTCCGGCGTCCGGGGTAGAATTCCGGCGGCGTGTAGCCGGGAGTGATCTGGACGAGGCCCTGGTGCTGGAGGGTCTTGGTGCGCACGGCGCCGAAGTCGATCAGCTTGGGCGTGCCGTCCGGCTGGATGAAGATGTTTCCCGGCTTGATGTCGCAATGGTAAACTCCCATGGCGTGAAGGTAGTGCAGGATGTCCAGCAGGCGGAACAGAAGGTCCGTGGCCCGTGCCGGCTCCATGCTCTGTCCGGTGGCGTGCATGGTGGTCATCAGGTCGAACAGGGTCTGCCCCTGGATGTTTTCCATAACGTAATAGCAGGTGCCGTTGGCATCAAACATGTCGAACACCTGCACGATGCCGGGGTGGTTGAGCTGGGCCAGGACGGAAGCCTCCTGCCGGGAGTTGGAAATGCTCTGGGCGAAGTTGACGGCGGCCTGTTCGTCCCGCGGGTGGACGAAGCCGGTTTCCATGTCCCGGAAGGCGTAGGCGTCCGGCATGCATTCCTTGATGACGACGTACCGGGAATGGGGATTGTCCAGCGCCAGGTACGTAATGCCGAAGCCTCCGGCGTTCAGCACATTCAATATCGTATACTTGTCTTGCAGAACGGTATTGTTCGCAAGCGGGTAAACCAGGGTTTCTTGTTCCATGTCAGGGGGAGGGCGGGTTGGGGCCGGGAAAATCTTTAATTCAATACGCAAGTTCTGTCAAGAATCTCTCTGCCGTATTCAATAACAGGAAACCCGGAATTCGTATTCCTCCACGCTGCCGCGTTCCAGGCAGGCGGCCAGCCAGTCGAACAGGGCGCCGAATTCCCCGCCCAGGGTTTCCCCGGTATCGGCCTCCAGCGCCTTCAGGCGGCTGGAAGCCAGGCGCACGGGCGTCAGCTCCGCCAGCAGGGCGGCGCATTCCTCGTCCCCTGCCTTGAAAATCTCTTCCGCCCCCGGCAGTTCGCACAGGCGTTCGTCTGCAATTTCCAGGCACACGACGCCTACGCCGAATTCGGCGGCCAGTCCGCGCAGGGCGGCGCATTCGGAATCATCCGGAAGTTCCCCCACGATGACCAGTTCCCCGCACTGCGCCCAGCGGGACGTGGCCAGGGTCCTGAAAAACTCCCTCCTGCCGTCTTCTCCTCCGGGCATGCGGGCCACGCAGACGCTGCGGATGCCCATCATGGGCGCTCCGATCATGCGGCGGCGCTGGAGCGCGCTTTGGTCGAAGACCAGCGCGTTCCCCTCCCATTCCCCATCCGGCCATTCCACGACGGCCAGGTCCGGCTTCACCCATGAGGTTCCCGTTTCACTGGTGCTGAACACGAAAACCCCGCGGCCCGTGGTATCATACTGGCGCACGGCCAGGGCCAGCGCCTTGGCGCGGCAGTTCAGCGCGTCCGGTTCGTTTTCCCCCAGAAACAGGGGCAGCAGCCCCCTGGCCGCCGGTTTGCCGTCCCGGTCCCGAACGCGCCTGTAATAGCCCTGGCCGCGCTCCACCTTGGCGATTTCCGAGTCCGGCTCGGAGGCCATGAAGGAGAAATGGTAGCGCAGGGAGGCGTCTGAATACTCCTCACCCAGCCTCAGGCGCACCAGGCGGATGAGTTCGGTCCCCTTGATGGCCTGGGCCGGGTCGGAAGGCAAAAGTTCCGGAAGCAATTCTTCCAACTGGGATCGTAGACTCATACGCGCCCCATGAGAACACGGGAGGGAAGCTTCTTCAAGGCGGAAGGAGTTCAGCACATGAAATAAAAAGCTCTTTTATTTGTTCCGGAATACGGCAAGATGGTCCGCATGGCATGGATTACCTCCGGTTATATACCTTCGCCCAGGCGCATGGCCGTAATCGCCGGTACCACCTTCACGCAGCTCGTGCGGATGAAGGTGTTTCTCTTTCTGGGCCTCTTTGCCGTGGCTCTGCTGGCCCTGAGCTCCTTCCGCCTGAGCGCGGTGCTGGGGCCGGAAACCGGGGGAATCAATGAACTCGTTCTGCTGAAAAACTCCGCTTACGGCGCCATGCGGGTGTTCGGCCTCTTTTTCTGCGTGGCGGCCACGGCTCTGATTATCCCCAAGGACGCGGAAGACCGCATCCTGTACACCATCCTGTGCAAGCCGGTTCCTCGCATCGACTACCTGATGGGGAAGGTGCTGGGGGTGCTGGCCCTCACCCTGATCGCCGTGCTGCTGATGGACGCCGTGATGACGCTGGTGCTGTGGCTGCGGACGGATACGGTGGTGGCGGAGCAGATCGCCTCCCTGAAAGGCCGCTATACGGTGGAGGAAATGCAGCCGTACCTGGACAGAATCCGCCTCCAGGGCGCTACCTGGAACGTGCAGACGGGCCTGGGCGTCATGATGTGCGAATTCGTGGTCCTCTCCTCCCTCACGCTGCTGATGTCCTGCATGACGAACGGAACCATCATCAGCGCGCTGCTGACGTTCATGGTCTATCTGGCGGGGCTGTTCCAGACGCAGGCGCTCTCCCTGTGGGTGGGCTCCGGAACGGGAGGCATCTCCTGGTGGGAAATGGCGGGCAGCAGGCTGTTTGCCCTCATCTTTCCGAATTTCCAGATTTATTCCGTAACGGATTCCGCCCTGAACGGGCAGACCATTCCCCTTTCCCTGTTCGGCAGTCTGGCCCTGATTACGCTGGGGTACTTCGTCTTTCACATGACGCTGGCCGCATGGCTGTTCAGGAAAAAGGAATTTTAACCTGGAAAAGTATGGAAGACATCATCAATGCACGTTGCGGTTGGGCCGGAACAGACGAACTATATATAAAATACCATGACGAAGAATGGGGCAAACCCGTTACCGACGACAAAACCTTGTTTGAATTTCTGGTGCTTGAAAGCGCCCAGGCAGGCTTAGCCTGGATTACTATCCTCCGGAAACGCGAAGGATACCGGGAAGCCTTCCATGGCTTTGATGTGGAGAAAGTAGCGCAAATGACGCCGGAAGACATCGACCGGTTGATGCAATTTGATGGAATCGTCAAAAACCGTTTGAAAATCAATAGCACAGTCAATAACGCGAAACTGTTTATGGTTGTTCAGAAAGAATTCGGCAGTTTCTACCAGTATGCCCTTTCATTCTTCCCCGGCCGTCAGCCTGTTGTTAACAATTTCAAGACCCTAAGCCAAATCCCCGCCACATCTCCCGAATCTGACGCCATGAGCAAAGACATGAAAAAGAGAGGCTTCAAATTCTTCGGTTCAACGATGTGCTACGCTTTTTTCCAGGCGGCCGGCTTTGTGAACGACCATGTGGAAGGCTGCTTCTGCAAAGTAAATCAGGCGGAATAGACTGGAGCGTAACCGTTTACAATTTTTACGAATAATTTGCCACTGAAAGCTGGAGGAAACAGGTGCAAAAGTTTATCTTTCACTTTCACAGGTTGTAATTAATATCTTTATTTTCTATAAACCGTTTATATTTTTGACCGCAAGAAAATCATCAACCATGAAAACAGGTATCATTGGACTGGGAAAAATGGGCGGCGCCCTCCTGCGCGGCATGCTGAAAGCCGGAGCGGTGTCCCCGGAGGAAGTCTGGGTGTACGACCACCACCATGAAAACGTGCAGGCCCTTCAGCAGGAATACCCCGGCGTGCATGAAGCGGCCACGGAGGCGGATGCGGCGGACGCTGTGGAGGCCCTGATTCTGGCCGTTAAGCCGCACGGCGTACTTTCCCTCATTTCCTCCCTTTCCGAACGGGGAGGAGCTGCCGCTGTTGATCTCCATCGCTGCCGCCATCTCCCTGGATGACATGGAAGCCTGCGCCAGCGACGGAACGCGCATCGTGCGCGCCATGCCCAATACCCCGTGCATGGTGCTGGCCGGGGTCATCGCCTACAGCACGGGAGCCGCCGTGACGGATGAAGATGAGGAGGCGGCCCGGCGGCTGCTCTCCGGCTGCGGCTCCGTCTACAAGGTGGAGGAAGCCAGGATGAACGCTGTTTCCGCCATTTCCGGCAGCGGGCCCGCCTACATGTTTACGGTGCTGGACGCTCTTTCGGACGCCGGCGTAGCCATGGGACTGCCCAGGAAAACCGCCCTGGAAATGGCCGTGGAAACCATGCGGGGCTCCGCCCTCATGCTGGAACAGACCGGGAAGCATCCCATGGCGCTCCGGGATGAGGTGACTTCCCCCGGAGGCACCACGATTGCCGCCCTGAACGCGTTGGACGAATGCGGATTCCGCAATGCCTGGATTCAGGCGGTGAAAAGCGCCGTGCGGCGGGCGGAGGAAATGGAGGAGCATTGACGCATGCGCTCTTAAACGCTCCCGGGAACCGGATTGGCTAAAACGCGTGCGGCGCGCCTTTACCTGTTCCGGAACGGCGTTTCCCTCTGCTTCCGGAGCTCCGGGCTTTGCAGGTTGAACTGGACTTTCCGGATGGATTTCAGCGGGATTCTGACTTTTCCCAGCGCTGCGGAACGCCCTTCCATGAAGCCGTTCCTGAGGGTCTCCAGGTTCAGTGAAAGGATGCTCTGGTCCGTCAGGAAAACGCGGGTGTCCGCGCCGTCCTCCGGCAGTTTCTTCTCCTCCTGGCTTTTCTGGTCCAAGGCGCGCACCTTGGCGGTGGGGATGGTCACGTCATAGTGGTCCGACTTGATGCGGATGGAGCCGTTTTCCTGGAGGGAAATGGCTCCCCGGAGCACGTCTCCGTTCACCAGCAGGGCCTTGTCCCTGGAGGCGTCCGTGTCGTACTTGGAAATGATGTCCTGTTCCTCCGCCAGGTAGGGGAGGGCGCCGTTCCAGTCAAACACGTTCAGGTTGAACACGGCCATGTTCAAGCCGTCGTAACCGCTCACGGCAAGAGTATTGCCCGGTTTGAATTCATGCTTTTTGGAGGCTTCCCCGTCTTCTTCCTCATCGTCCCCGCTTTCATTCTCAAAGATATTGTCCATGTCCTTGACCTCCTCCCACCGGCCAACCTGTTCTCCGTTGACGTATAGGTAGTAATTGCCTTTTTCCGGGTCGGCGTAAAAATGAACGTCGGAACGCTTGACGCTCTTGTCGGCATACCAGTTCCGCTCCGTGTTCCTTTTGACCCTCCCCAGCGTCCGGTACTGGCCAGAACTATTCTTGGAGAGCTCCGCCTTTTCCAGGGAGAGGCCCAGGTCAATGCTGCTTCCGGAGTTGGAGTCCTGCCAGAGGGAGAGATTGATCCGGAACGTATTGGTATGGTAAAGGGAAAACTGTACATGGAGGCGGGACGGCATGGGGAAGGAGGTTTGCAGTTCCGTATTGTTGGAGCCGCGCATGATCCAGTACCCGTTGCGGCATTCCGGGAGCATGCTGTTGGCGGAGGACTTCCAGCCCTGGAGGGATTCCGTCGCGTTGCGCAGGTAGGCTTTCTGGGAGTCGAACCCGATGTGCCGCACGTACTTCCTGTTGACGGGAAGCAGGCCGCCCCACGCGGTTTGCAGTTGAAGGCTCTCCGTATCCAGCGCCTTCAGGGTGCCGTAAAACTCGTCCCCGTTGGCGAGCCTGATGACGGAAAACTGCTCCGGTATCTCCAGCGGACGGGAAGAAACCAGCTCGTCCAGCTCCTCTAGGTTGACATCCACGGGTTTGGAAAGAATGCTGGAGCGGACTTTCAGGTACGGGCTGTCCAGCGTGTCCAGGCTGCCCGGCAGTTTTTCCCCGGATTTAAGCGTAATGACCCCTTCCGCCCGTGAGCCGGGCGGAAGGACGGCGGCCAGCAGGGCGCAGGCGCCCAGGAAAAGCGTTATTGCTTGTTTCATGGCGGATATATCAGGGGGTGGAGCGGGATGGCTGTGCGGAATTCAGAAACTCCACGCGGGTGATGTTTTTCAGGGGCAGGGAAATCTGCCCGAGCTGCGGATGCCGCAGGATGATTCTCAGGGAATCCATGCTCAGGATGTTGCCGTGCAGGCGGGAGCCGTCCTTCATCAGAATGCTGTGGCATGCCGCAGAGCGGGAATCGTCCTTCTTGTTCTGCTCCGCGAAAAAGACGGTATCCAGATACTTGGCGGGGATGGAAAGCTCCCGGGGAATGCCCGGATATTCCTTGTCCGTGGAAAGAGTCAGCGTCTTATTCCTGCTGTTGTAGCTGCTGATGGAACCGGGAATGGCGTCCTCCTCCTTCGTCAGGACAAGGTCCGTTGCGGCATTTCCATTCTTGGTCACGGATTTGGCGCTCAGGGTAATGGAGGAAAGGGCCAGCCTGCTGATGGTCAGGGAGACGTGCCCTTCCATCTGGAGGCCGAAGGCGTCCCCCTGCAACGGTTGTTCCGGGGGGCTGGGGTCCGTCATCAGCTTGGGCGGCAGGTCTCCCACCAGCAGCTCGTAAACCTGCTCGTTCTCTCCCTGCCGGGAGGCCGTCAGCCTGATATCCACGCCTTCCGTCAGGGTAGGGGTGGGGATGTCCACTTCCCCCAGCACGATGATGCCGGACTTCTGTTCCCGGAGAAGGATGCATTTGCCGGGAGCGATGCTGAGCATGAGCCTGTTCAGGCTGCTGCCGGAATTGGACCGGAAGGGAATGTTCTCGTTCCCTCCGAAGCAGAAGACAATGCCGGCGCGATCGTTGTTGCCGTCCATCGTCATGGTGGTGCGGAAGGTGAAGGAGGAAGGATCCAGGCCGATGTTCTTGTACAGGGGAATCCAGGTGGGGTAGTCGCTGTTGCCCAGCCGGTACTGGTACTTGTCTCCCTGGATTTTCGGTTTCAGGGCGTTCATCAGTTTTCTTCCGGACTGGGTGCGGTAATCGTCCTCCCGGTTGCCGGAATAAACCCAGCTGTTGTCGAAAATCAGGGGTTCCTGCCAGAAGCCCTTTTCCTGGAGCGTATCCAGCCGGAAGCCGGCCACCTGGTCGCGGGGGATGGAACGCTCGTTGCCCAGCATGTCCCGGTACTGCACCTTGTCCTGCGTGATGGAGATGATGTTGCACGGGATGATGTCCCGATGTCCCGTAGCCATGAAAATCTTGTCCCTGGCTCGCAGGTCCGGGGAGGAGGTGCCTGTGAAATAAAGCGCGCGGATTTCCGACGGGAGGATGACCGCGTTCTGGCGCATGGCCGGGTGCTTGATGACGATGCCCTGTTTGCCGTAGGAGACGATTTCCCCGCGGAGGCGGTAATTGCTGTCCGTGACCACGTCCACAACGGAATTGGCCCAGGCGGTCAGCAGGCAGGCCGGAGCCAGCAGAAGGGAAAGGCGGATTCTATTGTTCATAGATGGGTAAAAATCTGTAATTGAGCGCCAGGGAAAGCAGGGCCGCGGAGGTGGAATACGCTGCGGAATGGTCTGAGAGCCAGGAACCGTTGGGTGCCTGGGAGGCGCCCAGGTAGCGCATGTTCTTGTAATTCCATTCCTTCCATACCTCCTGGTCCGCATGGAACAGGGCCTGGGACATGTAATACTCAAAATAGAAAGGGTAGGAGGAATCCCGGTAATTCAGGTTCTTTTTCAGGTAGGCCAGGGAATCCTTGAAGGACGGGTCCGTCTTAAGGCGTGCCAGGGACAGCGTCAGGGAGCCGATGGCGGTGAGGGTGACGCGGGGGCCCGCCGGGCCGGTATAGCCGTAGGCGCCCTTCTTGTCACGGCAGGAAGCCATATACTTGAGGCCGCGTTCAAAGGCCTCGTCCGGCACGGGAATGCCCGCGTTGCGCGCCGCGAACAGGGAGACGATCTGGCAGCCGGTCACCGTGCTGTCCGCATCCGTGGACTCCGGGGAATAGCGCCAGCCTCCCGTCTTGTTCTTCTTCTGGGCGGTCAGCGTCAGGGCCACGGCCTTCCGGAGGGCGGGGCCTATGCGGTCGTCCCTCACCATGCCGTAGGCCTCCGCCAGCGCCAGCGTGGCGAAACCGTGGTTGTACATGGAATCCCCAATGTAGCCGGATCCCCTGTTCTGCTTGGAAAGGATGTAATTCACGCAGCGGCGCACCATGGTGGCGTACGGCCCCGTGTTCGGGTCGTCCCCGTGGGCCAGCACGGACATGAGGCAGAAGCCGATGATGCCGGGCTCCTGCCCGTAGGTGCCATCATAGGTGCCGTCCGTCTTCTGGGCGTTCTGGAGGTAACGGAGTCCCTTCACGTACATCAGCTCTACCTGGGGCGGCACGGGGGAAGACGTTCTCATGGAGGATTGGGCAGCGGCGTTCTGCGGCGCGGCCGCCATGCAGCAGAGAAGAACGGTAAGGAGGATGAGGGCCTTTTTCATGGGGGAAAGGGAGTTATTGTTCATTCACGGGCGGGAGCCGCCCGGCGGGCGTGCATGTTTACTTCTGAAGGGTTTTGTTGTAGGCGTCCAGCGCCTTGCGGAATTCGGAGGGCATGTCGTCCGCGGACATGCCGGTGGATTTGGGAACGGAGCGCGTTTCCGTAGCCATGTCCGGATTGGAAACGCCCTTCTCCTGGGTGGAGGCCATGTTGGATTTTCCGTCCGCTCCGTGTCCGGGATTGTTTCCCTTGCCTTTCTGGGAGCCGTTCTGTCCTTCTCCTTCGCCTTCTCCCTCCCCGTCCTGCTGTTCCGCAGACTGGGAATCGTTGTCCATGCCCAGTAGCTGGCGCAGCATGTCCATCAGGGCCTGTCCTCCGGGCTTGGGTTGTCCGCCGGCTCCGGTCATCTTGGCCTTGGCGGCCTGGTAGATCAGCTCAATCACGTCCGACTGGGCGGCCAGCGTCTGGCCGCCCGTATTGTAAACCTCCAGCAGGTCCACGGCGTCATTCATGGCATGGCGGCACTTTTTCAGCAGGTCCACCACATTCTCATTGGTTTCTCCCAGGATCAGGTCGGAGGTGTCCGCCTGGAGTTCGTCCTGTTGTCCGGCCAGCTTGGAGGCCGTTTCCTTGTGCTTGGCGGAATATTCCGGAGCGGGCTCCGGAGCGGCGGCGCAGGGCAGGGAAACTGCCAGAATCAGGGCGGAAAGGTTCACGGTATTCATGGGGCTGGCGCAGTAAGGGTTTTGCGGTGTTCCTGCTCGGCGGCGCGGGTGCGCATGCGGATGTCCTGTTCCTGCTGGATCATGCGGATGATTTTCAGCATGAACTCGAACTCGGCGTCGGAAATGGAGGCCTGGTCGCCACCGCCGCTTCCGCCACCGCCGCCGCGGCTCTTCTTGTAATCGTCTATCAGCTTGGCCCAGTGGCGCAGGGTGGAGGCATACAGGCGGGATTCGTCAATGGAGCGGGCCGTAATCGCGTTTAGGATGTTGCCGTGCACCAGGTCCAGCTTTTCGCGGAGGGAGAAGGCGCTCATCTGGTTGTACAGGTCGCTGTAAATGCGTTCCCCGGTGCGGGACTTGTAATAGCTGAGGTCTTCCAGAATCCAGCCGATGTCCTGCGTGGAGGCGTTTTGAAGGGTGGCGATGGTTTCCATCTCCCGTTTGGTGGAGGGGTCAAGTTCATCCATGGTCATGCCCACAATGATATTGATCTGGCCAGCAAGCGCGTTCGCGATGGAATCCTCCTTGGCGGCGGCCTGCTTGAGCCGCGCCACGAAGGTGCTGGCCTCCATGTCCTGCGCGGACTTGGAAAGCTGGTTCATGGCGTCTTTAAGCGCCTGGGTGGCGTCCGAATGGGAGCTCTCCCCGTCGTCCAGGTCCTTCCGGCTCTCCTGTTCGGAGCGGTTCTCGGAGGCGGAATCCCGGAACTGCTTCTGCGCCTTCTTCATGGGGCCGTTGGGAATGGGCTTGAGCATGGAGATGCCCTTCATGAACTCCTTCATGCCGGAGGGGTCTATCTGGGGGTTGCGGGAAGCCTCCTTGAACAGGTCCTCCGAGCGGTTGAGCAGGTCGCTCAATTCGCGCCTGTTGGTCTGTTCTTCATCCGCCAGGGCGTGCAGGCGTTCCTGGGACTCCGCCTTTTTCAATTCACTGCCTTCCATTCCTTTCAGGCGCTTCGCCTCGTCCGTCATGGCGTCCATGCGGCGGATCATCCCCTCCAGCTCGCTGGTGATGCGTTCCAGTTCATTGCGGATCATCTGGGCATGCTCTGATTTGGAAAGGACGAAGATGATCATGGGTTCCGAATAAACGCGTTTTCCCCGGGCTTGTAATCCTGCGTGAACCCGCGCACGACGACGCGCTGGGGGGACAATTTCAGCGCCCTGGCCTGGAACAGGTACGTCTCTTTCAGGCTGGCCTGGGTGGGATGGCCGTCCGCCAGAACCTTTTCCCCGCGCAGGCCGGGAACGGGCTTGCCTGCCTTGGCCGGGTCCGGAGCGGCGGTGTTCTCTTCCTCATCGTCATAAAAAGATTTTTCCCCCTGCCATTCCACCCCCATTTCCCGGAGGCCGAAATCGTCCGCCGCCTCCACCTCCAATTCAATGCTGGTGTCTTCCAGCACGTAGCGGTCATTCTCCCCTCCTCTCAGGTAAATGGAAGGCTGCTTGTCCTCAATGGGTTCCAGGCGTATCCGCACAGGCTGGGAGGTCGCAAGGCCGTCGCTGTCCGTCCAGGTGAGTTCTATTTCCCTGGGGTCTTTTTCCAGGCGGATATCCGGAATGACAACGCTGCTCCCTTCCACGCGGAGCGGCTTACCCTGCGCGTCCGCCGCGGATGCCAGGTTCTGGGAGGCAGTCACCTTCAACGTCAGCGTGGAGCCTTCCGGGGCGGAAATGACGCCTGCGCGCATGGCCTCCTGCCCGTCGGGGCGCGCCATATAGGCGGGGTAGGCCACGGTGGCCGTAGCGCCCAGCAGGGAGGGGCGGGCCTTCGGAATGATTTTCAGCCGCCGCACGACGTCCCCCGCGAAAAACTCCAGCCTGTCCGCCTGCTGCATGGGAGGAATGTGGATTTTATACACGCCGTCCGTCAGGGGGGCCTGCTGGCGCACCCTGTTGCGGAAGAAATACTCTGCCGTCTGCGGGCGGGACTTGGTGGCGTTCGCCAGTTTGAGCTCATACAGGTAGCTTTCCCCCAGGGGAATGACCAGGGAATCCGGCGTAGGGTCCAGCTGGGTGAACGTATAGCGTTCCGGAGGATTGAACGGTTGGAGCCAGCGTTCCAGGGCGTTCCCCGCCGCTTCCGGGCTCACCAGGCATACGCCTGCCGTGCATAAGGCCAGGATGGCCAGCAGGACGAACAATTTCTTGTGGCTGGGCCTGGGGATATTCACCGTCAGATCCCGCGCGGACACTTCGCGGGCCACCTGTTCCATGGCGGCCGCTTTCAATTTTTCAGAACTGTACTGGCGCCCGTACTTTTCGGAATCCAGTTCGATGACGCCCAGGAGCCGGTCCCCCAGCGCCGCATCCGTCCGGGAAATCAGGCGCGCCAATTGGGCCTCCGTGCGCCTCTGCCACACCCACCGGAAGCTCCACCACGGGATAAACACCGCCAGGCCGGCCATGGCGGTGAAAAAGAATCCAGCCCACGGCGGAGGGCGTTTCCCACAATCTGTCGGAGAGGTACAGAAGAACGTAGGAAAGGATCACGGCAATGCCTGCAAGGCATACGGCTTCCAGCATCTTAACCGTTCTGAGGCGGCGGCGGAAGGAGTGAAGCTGCCTGACCAGCTGGGCAGGAAGTTTGACGGTAGTTGAAGGGGGCATGCTTAATCCCGGTATTTACGCTATTTACATCGTTTTTGCAAGCTCGCCGCGCGTGATGTGGTAAATTCGCGTTCATTGGGCTTGGAGTGTTTTTCTCGCTGGACTTTATAGTTTGATTTCCTAAAATAACGCTGCGCTTTAAATCTGGCCTGGTTTGCGCATGACTAAAAACCAACATATTAGGCCTTACCCATTGACTTCGCCATGCAACAGGGAAACAAAACAACGGCTCCGGAGGTTGACTTCGGAGAATTCGCACCAGCCACATACGCCGAATGGCGTGAGGCAGCCGTCGCTGCCTTGAAAGGGGCTGACTTTGACAAGAAGCTTTTTACCAAGCTTGTGGAGGGAATCACTCTGCATCCCATCTATAACAAATGGGATGAACACGCTCCGGTGGCGCCTGCCGGGCAATTCCCGTACCGCCGCGGAACGCGCGCCCTGGGCTATATGGAAAAGCCCTGCGAAATTGCCCAGAGCATTCCCGCCTCCACTCCGGAAGATTTCAACGGCAAGCTTCTGCACGATCTGGACCGCGGCCTCACTGCCGTGAACGTCCAGCTCAACTGCAAGTGCGGCTTGAAGCTGCGCAAGCAGGCCGACTGGGATACCGCTCTCAAGGGTGTGCAGCTTGACAAGCTGCCCGTGTACATCACGCCCGGCTCCTGCGGCCTGGGCACTTTCTCCATGTTCCTGAACACGTACAAGGCGGCCGGATTCAACACGGCGGACCTCAAGGGCGGCGTTCTGTACGACCCGGTGGGCAAGGCCGTGATGAAGGGCTCCCTCTGCGGGGGAAGGGCATCTGCGCCTACTATGACCAGATGGCGGTGATGACCAAATGGGCCGTCGCCAACGCTCCCGCCTTCCAGACCATCGGCGTCAGCGGACTGCCTTATGCGGACTCCGGCGCTTCCTCCTTTGAAGAAGTGGGCTCCATGCTCTCTACCGCTGTGGCCTACCTGCGCGCCATGGAGGAACGCGGCATCTCCGTGAATGAAGCTGCCGCGCACATGCGCTTTACGGTCTCCATTGGAGCCAACCTGTTCCTGGAAATCGCCAAAATCCGCGCCCTGCGCGAACTCTGGGCCATCATCGTGAAGGAATGCGGCGGCAGTGAGGAAGCTGCCAAAATCAAGCTTCATGCCCGCACCTCCTTCTGGACCCTTTCTAAGGTGGACCCGTGGGTCAACCTTCTGCGCGGCTCCGCCCAGGCCTTCTCCGCCATCATGGGCGGCGTGGACAGCATTGATGTGCTGCCCTTTGACGCGGCCGTGCGCATGCCGGACGAATTCTCCCGCCGCATCGCCCGCAACTGCCCGCTGATTCTGCTGGGCGAATGCAACCTGGACAAGGTAGTGGACCCCGCCGGCGGTTCCTGGTACCTGGAAAACCTGACGGACGAAGCCTCCCGGAAAATCTGGGACGTCTTCCAGGGCATTGAAAAGGAAGGCGGCATCATCAAGGCCCTCAAGGCCGGTTCCATTCAAAAGAGCGTGAACGCTACCGCCGCCAAGCGCTATCAGCTGGCCGACCAGCGCCGCCAATCCATCGTGGGCGTCAACCAGTACGTCAACCTGGCGGAGAAAAAGCTGGAAACGCCGGAAGGCGCCGCCTGCGCCGCTCCCAAGGGACACGGCTGCTGCAAAAATGCGGACGTGCAGCTCCCGGAAGTGGAAATGAGCGTGGACTCCGCCTGCAAGGCCGCCAGTGAAGGCTTCTCCACCTGCCTTATCAACAAGGCTCTCGTGGCCGGCGCCGACTGCAAGTGCGGCGAACCGCTGGAAATGGAAGCCCTGCCGAAGCGCCGCCTGGCGGAACGCTTTGAATCCCTGCTTGCCAAGGCCGATGCCTGGGTGGAGGAAAAAGGCTCCCGCCCGATGGTATTCTTCGCGAACATGGGCCCGCTGCGCCAGCACAAGGCCCGTGCGGACTTCTCCCGCGACTTCCTGCGCGCCGGCGGCCTGGACGTGGTTTACCCGTCCGGCTTCCAGACCCCGGAAGACGCGGCCAGGGCGGCTGCGGAAAGCGGCTGCGCCGTGTGTGTGATCTGCTCCACGGACGACACCTATCCGGAAATCGTTCCCGCCTTCTGCAAGGCGCTCAAGGAAATCAAGCCGGACATGATGGTGGCCCTCGCCGGTTATCCGGCCGACCATGTGGAAGCGTTCAAGGAAGCCGGCGTGGATATCTTCATCCACGTCAAGGCCAACTGCTACAACACCGTTGAAGCTATCCAGAACAAGATCGGCCTCTAACAACCACCAACCTATTTCATTCAATGAGCAATATTCCTGATTTTGCATCCGCCTCCTATCCTGAAATCAAGGCCGGCGCCCCGGCCACGGCTTCCGGAACGGAAACCTGGATGACCAATGAACAGATTCCCGTGCCGCCCACCTACTCGGAAAGCGTGTACGACGACTGCCTGCACTTGGACTTCACGGCCGGTGTGGCCCCCAACCTCCGCGGACCGTATGCCACCATGTACGTGGCTCGTCCCTGGACCGTGCGCCAGTATGCCGGCTTCTCCACGGCGGAGGAATCCAACGCCTTCTATCGCCGCAACCTGGCGGCGGGCCAGAAGGGCCTCTCCATCGCCTTTGACCTGGCGACGCACCGCGGCTATGACTTCGACCACCCCCGCGTGGTGGGTGACGTGGGCAAGGCCGGCGTGGCCGTGGACTCCATCCTGGACATGGAAATCCTCTTCAAGGGCATTCCGCTGGACAAAATGTCCGTTTCCATGACCATGAACGGCGCCGTGCTGCCCGTGCTGGCCTTCTACATCGTGGCCGCCCAGGAACAGGGCTGCACGCTGGACCAGCTCTCCGGCACGATCCAGAACGACATTCTCAAGGAATACATGGTGCGCAACACCTACATCTATCCGCCTGATCCCTCCATGAAGATCATTGCGGACATCTTTGAGTTCACCTCCAAGTACATGCCCAAATTCAACTCCATTTCCATCTCCGGCTACCACATGCAGGAAGCCGGCGCTACGGCGGACCTGGAAATGGCGTACACGCTTGCGGACGGCCTGGAATACGTGCGCACCGGGATCAAGGCCGGCATTGACATTGACGCCTTTGCCCCGCGCCTCTCCTTCTTCTGGGCCCAGGGCAAGAACTACTTCATGGAAGTGGCCAAAATGCGCGCCGCCCGCGTGCTGTGGGCCAAGCTCATCAAGCAGTTCAACCCCAAGAACCCGAAATCCCTGGCCCTGCGCACGCACTCCCAGACTTCCGGCTGGTCCCTCACGGAGCAGGACCCGTTCAACAACGTGACCCGCACCTGCATTGAAGCCCTGGCCGCCGCCTGCGGCCACACGCAGTCCCTGCACACGAACTCCCTGGACGAAGCGATCGCCCTGCCGACGGACTTCTCCGCCCGCATCGCCCGCAACACCCAGCTCCATCTTCAGGATGAAACCACCATCTGCAAGGTGATCGACCCGTGGGGCGGCTCCTACTACGTGGAATACCTGACCAATGAGCTCATCCGCAAGGGCTGGGCCCACCTTCAGGAAGTGGAAAAACTCGGCGGCATGGCCAAGGCCATTGAAACCGGGCTGCCCAAGATGCGCATTGAAGAAGCCGCGGCGCGCCGCCAGGCCGCCATTGACTCCGGCAAGGAGCCCATCATCGGCGTCAACAAATACCGTCTGGAACAGGAAGCCAAGATGGACATTCTGGAAGTGGACAACACCACCGTCCGGGACGCCCAAATCGCCCGCCTGCAGAAGCTGCGCGCGGAACGTGACTCCGCCGCGTGCGAAGCTGCGCTGGAAGCCCTGTCCGAATGCGCCCGCACGGGGGAAGGCAACCTCCTTGACCTTGCCATCAAGGCGGCCAAGGCCCGCGCCTCCCTGGGTGAAATCTCCTCCGCCCTGGAAAAACACTTCGGGCGCCACAAAGCACCAATCAAACTCATTACCGGCGTGTACGCTCAAACCTATGGTCAAGATCCGCTGGTGGAGGAAGTCCGCAAAATGACGGACGACTTCGCCGAACGCACGGGGCGCCGTCCCCGCATCCTCGTCGCCAAGATGGGCCAGGACGGCCACGACCGCGGCGCCAAGGTGGTCTCCTCCGCCTATGCCGACCTCGGCTTTGACGTGGACGTAGGCCCGCTCTTCCAGACGCCGGAAGAAACCGCCAAAATGGCGATTGAAAACGACGTGCACATGATCGGCATGAGCTCCCTGGCCGCCGGCCACAAGGTGCTGCTGCCCGCCCTGGTGGAGGAACTCGCCAAGCAGGGCCGTCCGGACATCCTGGTCTTCTGCGGCGGCGTCATCCCCGCCCAGGACTATGACTTCCTGAGGGAACACGGTGCGGTGGCCATCTTCGGCCCGGGCACCAACATCCCGGAAGCCTCCAAGGAAATCATGGAAGCCCTCAACGAGCAGTACGCCGACTAAGGCCCTCGTTGGAAAAACAGCATCAATCATCAGGGAGCCGGATCACGGGATCCGGCTCCCTTTTTTGTGAGCTCCCCGGACTCTCTCCATAGGGAGCTTTCATCCGGAATGGCAGTGAATGGACCTGATGAACAGAGTGGACTTAATCTTTACTTTGTCCATGAAGTCCATGAAGTCCATGAAGTCCATTTCCGCGGCAATGGAACAACACTGCCTCCACAGAACCCTCTGGTCCAAAACCCCCCTTTTCTTGCTTTTGCATTGCCCCTTGCGGTCAAATTCCGTAGTCTCGTCCCGCCGTGAGCCGCACCTACCGCCATTGCCTGGACTGCAAAAAAGGATTGATTCCTGCCGAGACCGACATCTTCCGCGTGATTGACGGGGAAGGGGACGGGCGCCTGGGCGTATTTGTGGACCAAATGGGGGACCGCGTTCTGGTCTCCACGCGGGACTGCCCCATCCCCACGGATTTGGAACGCGAACTTCGTGAACTGGGCATGCCCGTATTCCACAAAAAGCTGGAACAGAACCAGAAAGAAGCGCCCGTGCAAATAGCCGGACCGGAACTCCCCCTGCAATTTACGGTCACGGAGCAGGGCGTGCGTTTCAAAATAGACATGTCCACCGGTTATTCCCAGGGAATCTTTCTGGACCAGCGCGACCACCGCCGCCAGGTGAGGGAACGGAGCAGACCCGGCATGAGGGTGCTGAACACCTTCGCCTATACCGGGGCCTTTTCCGTATATGCCGCCCTGGGAGGGGCTCAGACGACCACGCTGGACCTGGCGCAGCCCTGCCTGGACTGGGCCAGGGAAAACTTCAGCCTGAACGGCATTGATCCCTCCACCCAGTACTTCTGCAAGGGGGACGTCCGCCGCTGGCTGGAACGGTTCGCCAGGCAGGGCCGCTCCTTCCACGGCATTATTCTGGACCCCCCCACGTTCTCCCGGGATGACCGGGGAAGGGTGTTCCGGGTGGAATCCCACTACGGGGAACTGGTGGCCCAGGCGCGCGAATGCCTGGAACCCGGCGGCTGGATGCTGTGCACCAGCAACTGCCGCAAGCTGAGCCATGAGGACTTCCGCAGGATGGTGGCGGAGGCTCTTCCCGGCTTCCGGCTGACCCATGATCCCATGCCTCCGGACTTCACCGGAGAGGATTATCTGAAAAGATTGTGGATAGATTGGAAATGAATATTTTATGAAAAATTTTCCTCACCTCCGCTGACGCATTTTATCCTTTTGAAAGCCCTCCCGGTCTGGTAGGAAACCGCCCAATTACTTTTTCTATGAAAAAACTAGCCTATGTTGCGGGACTCTTCGCGCTTACGTGCGCCCCTCTGCTTGCCGCCCTCTATGAAAACCTGGAGGTGGGAATGGACAAGGACCAGGTGCTGAAAACCCTGAGGCAGAGCAAGCAGCTTGAAGGGCCGCCCACGGACGCCCTCCTTTCACGCACCGGCCTCAACGGCGTATTTAAGACCAAACAGTCCATCGGCGGCCAGACCTTTTCCCTGAACTTTGACTATGACCCCTCCGGCGGCTTGAGGGCCGTTGTCTTCTACTCCCGGAGCAAATGCCGCGGTTCCGAGTATGAAACCAAATTGAAATCCGCCTACAAGGCTCTTCTGGTGGGCCTGACGGAAAAATTCGGGGAACCGGCGAACATGCCGGAATGGGTGGCCAAGGAATCCCTTCAGGAAGGCCGCATCCAGTACATGCACATGTGGAGGGTATCCCCGGCGTCTTCCTGATGTCCGGCCTGGGCAACATGGGAGCCATGGAAGGGTATTTCCCCCTCTTCCGCTTTTCCGGGCCGTCCGGCATGCCCCCCAAATCCAAAAGGGACCGGGAGGAACTGAAGAGGGAATGGGCCGCCATCCCGGAATTCCCGGATTGAAGGAGGCGGAACTCCACATCTCCGATGCCGTGCGCGCCATGGGCACCAAAAAATATGAAGACGCCTTTGAATGCTTCCAGCAGGCGGCGGAACTGGGCAGTCCCCGCGGCTACTGGGGCATGGCGTTCCTGTCTGAGCTGGGCAAATACGGCGTGAAGCGGGACAAGAAAAAAGCGGATGAAATGAACCGCAAGGCCGCTGCTGCGGGCTATGCCGCCTCCGCCTCCAAATTTGGCGCCACGTGGCCGGATGCCGCGCGGGCCCTGGGCCTCTCCGCCACGGCAGCCAGGGAACAGCTCCATATGCGCCAGCGGGCGGCTGCGGAAGGCTATGCCTCGGAACAATACAACATGGGCATCATGTACCACACCGGTTTTGGCATGCCCAAGGACCCTGCCAAAGCCCGTGAATGGTTCCAGAAGGCGGCGGACCAGGATGACGTGCAGGCCAAAAGCATCCTGAAAAAACTCCAGTAACTCTTTTTCCAATCCATTACTATCATGAGCCTATACGCACAACAACTCGTTCGCTACCCTGAACTGGGCATCTCCCTTGACTTTTCCAAACTTCCTCTGGACGACGCCTTCCTGTCCTCCATGCAGGGGCGGATAGACAGGGCGTTCGCCGACATGAAGGCGCTGGAATCCGGCGCCATTGCCAACCCGGATGAAAAACGCATGGTGGGCCACTACTGGCTGCGCAACTCCGCACTGGCTCCCACGCCGGAACTGAAAGCCGCCATTGATGGACCTCTGGCGGACGTCAAGGCCTTCGGCCGGGATGTTCTGGACGGCAAAATCACGCCTCCCCGCGCGGAACAATACTCCGCCGCCCTCGTCATCGGCATCGGCGGTTCCGCCCTTGGCCCGGAACTGGTGGCGGACGCCATCCCTGCCGCTGGGCTGGACATGTTCTTCCTGGATAACACGGACCCGGACGGCATGTACAAGGTGCTGGAATCCCTGCCGCTGGAAGAAACGCTCGTCGTCGTCATCTCCAAATCCGGCGGCACGCCGGAAACCCGCAACGGCATGCTGGTGGCCCAGGACTTCTTTAAAAAGAACGGTGTGGAATTCGCGCCCCAGGCGGTTGCCGTCACGGGGGTGGGCTCCAAACTGGACAAAACGGCTGAAGCGGAAGGCTGGCTCAAGCGCTTCCCGATGGAAGACTGGGTGGGCGGCCGCACGTCCGTCATGTCCGTGGTCGGCCTGGTTCCCGCCGTGCTTCAGGGCGTGGACGTGGATGAACTGCTGGAAGGCGCGCGCCTGATGGATGAAAAGACCCGCCAGGACTGCGTGAAATGCAACGCCGCCATGAAGCTGGCGCTGGCCTGGTACAAGGCCACCAACGGCAAAGGGGAAAAGGACATGGTGGTTCTCCCCTACAAGGATGCCCTGGTGCTCTTCTCCAAATACCTTCAGCAGCTCATTATGGAATCCCTCGGCAAACGGCTGGACCTGGATGGCAACGAAGTCTGCCAGGGCATCTCCGTATACGGCAACAAGGGCTCCACGGACCAGCACGCCTATGTGCAGCAGCTCCGCGACGGCGTGAACAACTTCTTCGCCACCTTTATCGAAGTGCGGGAATGTTCCGCGGACGCGGTGGAAGTGGAAGCGGGCGCCACCTGCGGAGACTTCCTCCAGGGCTTCCTGCGCGGCACCCGCCAGGCGCTGGCGGAATCCGGCCGTTCCTCCATCACCATCTCCATTCCGGAAGTGAACGCCAAAACGCTCGGCATGCTGATCGCCCTGTTTGAGCGCGCCGTCTCCTTCTATGCCTCCCTCGTGAACATCAACGCCTACCACCAACCCGGCGTGGAGGCCGGCAAAAAGGCCGCGGGGACCTTCCTGGCCCTGCTGGGGAAAGTAAGGGCGGCCCTTGGCTCCACCCCGGAAACCGCCGCCCAGGTAGCTGCCCGGCTGGATGCGGACCAGGAAGCCGTGTACCACTGCCTGGTGCATATCGCCTCCAGTGATTCCTCCGTCAAGTGGGTCCAGGCCGCCTGCGCGGATGAAGACACCTTCTGCAAGGCGTAAAAATAAAAAACATATTCCTTCCGGCGGACGCTTATCTGGTTGATAAGCGTCCGCTTTTTATTTACAAGGAAACGCCCCTGTGAAGCCTGCCACCGCTGCCGGCGTCCTCGTGAATCCTTAAAGCTGTCTTGAAGAACCCCAACTTCAGTCGGAGACTTATACGTTCCGAAAAACTCGGATTAATTTAATATTCTCTCTCAAAATCATGAAACCTATTCTTCTGGCGGGAAGCTCCTTGCTGGTTCTTTCCTCCTGCTCCATTACCCAGGAAAGCCCTGTGAACATAAAAGGCCTTTCCAACGTTTTGTCCTCCACAGCCTCGCAAGAATTGCAGAGGGCGGGGAGGAAGCATGCCGCAAGGCCGGGTACAGCAACTTCAGTTCCAATATTCTGGTTTTTTCCACGGATGTATCCTACCATTTTACGGGCCGCGCAATCCTGGACATCGACCGGGTGACAAGGAAGCAAATTCAGGATATCTGTTATATTTCGGAACCTCCCAATGTGCGGATCAAGGGTAAAATGACGGTAGCCCGCACCCGGAACTATAGAATCCCGGGGATCATTCTTCCATTACTCCGTTGGACGGGCGGCACCATTTATGTGGAATGTCCCGTAGATATCCTTTATTACGAGCCGGATTCCTCCTTCCGGGAATCGCTTTGAAAAATGCAGCCGGGAGCACGGAGACGGGGAGAAAAAGCGGAAGATATTTTTCCCTAAAAAACATAAAAAACATTTCCGTTTTCCGTACAATTTCGAGTTGACAAAGCGAGGGGCGGCGGGCATCCTTACTCGACCCTAACTCGCTATCGGGTCTTTTGTTGGCTCCTGTGGTTGATGTTTGGGCAGAATCATTAATTCGACTACAACAATCGATATGTCCACCAATTCCTGCGCATGCAGCGCATCTACTGACAAATTCGTCTATTCCTTCGGCGGAGGGTCCGCCGACGGCAATGGCAGCATGAAAAATCTTCTGGGCGGCAAGGGCGCCAACCTTGCGGAAATGGCCCGCATTGGCCTTCCTGTTCCTCCCGGATTCACCATCACCACGGAGGTCTGCACTTACTACTACGATCACGGCTGCACCTATCCCGCCCAGCTTGACGCGCAGATCAAGGAAGGCATTGCCAGGATGGAACAGATCCTGGGACGCAAGTTCGGCGATACGGAAGCCATGCCCATGCTGGTAGCCGTACGTTCCGGCGCCCGCGAATCCATGCCCGGCATGATGGACACGATTCTAAACCTCGGCCTGAATGAAAAATCCGTGGAAGCCATGGTAAAGGCCACCGGCAACCCCCGCTTCGCATGGGACTGCTACCGCCGCTTTGTCCAGATGTACGGCGACGTGGTGCTGGGCGTGCAGAAGAACCCGGATGAAGACCACGAACCCTTTGAAGCCGCCATCGCCGCCATCAAGGAAGAACGCTACGGCAACGCGGACGTGGAAGACACCAAGCTCTCCGCGGATGACCTGAAGGAACTGGTCTCCCGCTTCAAGGCGCTGGTGCTGGAACGCACCGGCCATGAATTCCCGGAATGCCCCTGGGAACAGCTTCAGGGCGCCATCGGCGCCGTGTTCGGTTCCTGGAACAATGACCGCGCCATCGTTTACCGCCAGAAATACGGCATCCCGTCCGAATGGGGCACCGCCGTCAACGTGCAGGCCATGGTGTTCGGCAACACGGGTGAAGAATCCGGTTCCGGCGTGGCGTTCACCCGCAACCCCGCCTCCGGGGAAAACGAATTTTACGGTGAATTCCTGATGAATGCCCAGGGTGAAGACGTGGTGGCCGGCGTGCGTACGCCTGCTCCCGTAGCGGCCCTTCACGACGTGATGCCCGCCGCCTTCAATGAACTGATGCGCATCCGCGAAGTGCTGGAAAACCACTTCCACGACATGCAGGACTTTGAATTCACCATTCAGGACCGCACCGTGTACATGCTCCAGACCCGCAACGGCAAGCGCACCGGCGTGGCCGCTTTCCGCATCGCCTGTGAAATGGTGGAGCAGGGCCTGATCGACTGGAAAACCGCCGTGCGCCGCATCCCCGCGGACCAGGTGGACCAGCTGCTGACCCCCATCTTTGACCGTGAAGCCATCAAGCAGGCCAAGATGCTCACCCGCGGCCTTCCCGCCGGCCCCGGCGCCGCCACCGGCCGCATCTACCTGAATGCGGAACGCTGCGTGGAAGCTGCGGACAACGGTGAAAAAGTGCTCCTGGTCCGTCTGGAAACCTCTCCGGAAGACCTGCGCGGCATGATTGCTGCTGAAGGCATCCTGACCGCCCGCGGCGGCGTTTCCTCCCACGCGGCCCTCGTTGCCCGCCAGATGGGCAAGGTCTGCGTCTGCGGCGCTGATGAAGTCATCGTGGACTACAACAACCGCACCGTCACCGTTGGAGGCATGACCTTCAATGAAGGCGACTACATGTCCATCGACGGAACGAGCGGCCTGGTGTACGCCGGCAAGGTGGAAACCTCCCCCTCTGAAATCATCCAGGTGCTGATCTCCAAGACCATGAAGCCGGAAGACAGCCGCACCTACCAGAACTTCGCCAGGCTCATGCAGTGGTGCGACGACTGCACGAAGATGAAAGTGCGCACCAATGCGGACTCCCCCAAGCAGACGGAAACCGCCATCGCCTTCGGCGCTACCGGTATCGGCCTCTGCCGCACGGAGCACATGTTCTTTGAAGGGGATCGGATCGACTTCGTCCGTGAAATGATCCTTTCCACCAAGAAGAGCGACCGCGTGGCCGCCGTTTCCAAGCTCCTTCCCTACCAGAAGGGCGACTTCAAGGGCATCTTCAAGGCGCTCAAGGGCCTGCCGGGCACCATTCGCCTGCTGGACCCGCCCCTGCACGAATTCCTTCCCCAGACGAAGGAACAGCAGCTTGACCTGGCTCAGAAAATCTGCATGCCCGTGGAAGTCATCATGCGCCGCGTGGCTGAACTCCACGAGTTCAACCCGATGCTCGGCCACCGCGGCTGCCGCCTCGGCATTGCCTATCCGGAAATCACGGAAATGCAGGCCCGCGCCATCTTTGAAGCCGCTGTGGAAGTCTCCCAGGAAGAAGGCTTCGCCGTGGTGCCTGAAATCATGGTTCCCCTGGTGGCTTTCAAGAAGGAGCTGGACATCCAGAAAGCCATCATTGACAAGGTGGCCAAGCAGGTATTTGAAGAAAAGGGCGCCAAGGTGGACTACCTCGTCGGCACCATGATTGAAATCCCGCGCGCCGCCGTCACGGCTGACGAAATCGCGGAAACCGCCCAGTTCTTCTCCTTCGGCACCAATGACCTGACCCAGACGGGCCTGGGCATGAGCCGCGACGACTCCGGCTCCTTCCTGCCGCAGTACCAGGAACTGGAAATCATCAAGAAAAACGTCTTCGCCTCCATCGACCAGGAAGGCGTCGGCAAGCTGATGAAGATTGCCGTGGAACTCGGCCGCTCCACCCGTCCGGACATCAAGCTGGGCATCTGCGGCGAACACGGCGGCGACCCTGCTTCCGTCAAGTTCTGCAACACGCTGGGCCTGACCTACGTGAGCTGCTCCCCCTACCGCGTCCCGACCGCCCGTCTGGCCGCCGCCCAGGCAGCTTTGGAACAGGCGTAAGCCTTTTTTGTTAAGGGTTAATAGACAGCCCGTGGTTCTCCGGAACCACGGGCTTTTTTGTGGAGACGGGGGAGGGATGGACTAAAGGGACTTGATGGACGGAGTGGACCAAAATATTAAATAAGAAGATTATTTGCCTCTGTGTTTGCGCTGTTCCAGCCGTGCGCGGGTCATGCGTTCACGGATGCCGCCGTTCTGCATGAAATCCTTTTCCTGGGCTTGAATCAATTTAGCAAGCAGGCCAAGGGCTACGTTAATGAGGATAACGGCTGTATTTGCTCCAAAATGGTCCGAGCGGAAATTCCTGTGCTTGCCCACCCACCGGATAACTTCCTGTGCAGAAGAAAACCTGGCCCTGATCAGCTCTTGCGCGTAAAGACTGTTGTTTTCCCACTGTTCCAATCCCCGCTGGCGCAGATAGGAAAGGTAGTCTTCCTTTAGTTCCTGAAGGCTTCCCTTGGCAATTCCCGTCAGTTTCAATTCAGACGCTTTGCTGACTCCTGAATCCACGCTCCCTTCCGCGATATTCTGCATGCCGGAATGGGCTGCCTGAACCATCTGGTCATAAGTCCGGCCTTGATTTTTCACGTATTTATTGCAGAACCGGAACGTGAAATCATAAATGATCTCCGCAACCCGGTATACCACCAGATTCCGGTATCCTCCATGCTTGGGAATAAATCCATGAGACATTCCGTCCATGGAGTTCATCCTGTTCATTTATTCCCATTTTGTCCATTAAAATAAATAAACTCCAAATTTTCTCCTCACCCCTCCAGCGCCCTCTTCAGCAGCTTCCGGTATTCCCCCGCCGGAACCTCGTACGTGCCGAACTTCAGCAAATGCGGCGTAGTCCACTGCGTATCCAGAAAAAGGAACTGGTGGGCCCGCAGGTACTGAACCAGGGCTACCAGGGCAATCTTGCTGGCATCCGTTTTCCGGTGAAACATGCTCTCCCCGAAGAACGCCTTCCCCAGGGAGACCCCGTAAAGGCCCCCCTGCAATCCTTCCTCATCCCAGCACTCCACGCTGTGGGCAAATCCCATCTCGTGAAGCCTGCCGTACACTTCCTCAATCTGCCCGTCTATCCATTGTTCCTCCGGTTCGTCCGTCCGGGCGCAGGCATGGACCACATCCGGAAAAGCGGTATCCATCCGGAGTTCAAAAGGTTTTTTATTCAGGACGCGCTTGAGACCGTGAGGGATGTGGAAGCGTTCGTCCAGCGGAATCAGGGCGCGGGGATCCGGTTCGTAAAAGGAAATTTCTCCCGTTTCCGGGTCCGCCATGGGAAAACACCCCTGGCAGTAGGCGGAAAGAACCAGTTCCGGTGTCAGTCTGGGATTCATCTGATATGGTCCAGCAGTTTGCCGAGGACGGGGGAATTCAGGGCCTTGCGGTCCGGGGAGGCCATGGGCAGCTCGTGCACCTTATCCAGAGGAACCAGTTCCTCCCCCTCCAGAAAAGCCGGGGATTCCGTCACATGGTGGATGTAGCGGGTCACCTTGTAGCGGGTGACGCTGTAGGTCTGTTTCAGCACATGGGGCAGGGAAAGGGTATGGTCGTCCTCCCGCTGGGGGAAACGGTACATGCCGGCGTGGCGCTTCCCTTCCGGGCATCTTGCCAGCAGGATGGATTTACCGCGGAGGTAGAGAACGTCGTGGTGTTCCACCCGGGTAATTTCCGGCTTGGGATTCTTGACAGGCAGCATTTCCGGCTGCTCCGCGGAGCAGAAGGAGCGGACGGGGCAGAGCAGGCAGTCCGGCGCGCTGATCCTGCAGTAGGTCTGCCCCAATTCCATGATGGCTGAATTGAATTCGCGGGCATGTTCCGGATCCACCAGATTTTCCGCGCGGGTCCACAGGTACTTCAACCCTTCCGTGGAATCCACAGGCACGGAATAATTGTCAATGCGGGCCAGCACGCGCGCCACATTGGCGTCTACGATGGGGGCGGCCTTGTTGAAGGCGAAGGAAAGCAGGGCCCCAGACGTATACGGGCCGATGCCCGGCAGGCGTTTCAGCCCTTCCGGGTTGTCCGGGAACTCTCCGCCGAATTCGTGGACAATCTCCCTGGCGATGGCCTGGAGGGAACGCACGCGGCGGTAATACCCCAGCCCCTCCCAGGAGCGCAGGGCCGTCTGTTCGTCCACGGAGGCCAGGTGCCCGGGAGTGGGGAACTGGCGCATCCACCGTTCATACCTTCCCAGAACGGTGGGAATGGTGGTCTGCTGCAGCATCAGCTCGGAAACCAGGATGTGCCATGGGTCCGTGGTCCGGCGCCACGGGTAATCCTTCCCCTCCCGCCGGAACCACTCCACCAGCGCGTTCCGGAAAGCCCGGATGTCAAAATCGGGTTTGGTGTCAGGCATGCTTTTGTTCAAGGGCTTGGCGCATGACGGAAATGTCCGGCTTGATGCCGAACCAGCGTTCAAAGGAAAGGGCCCCCTGGTGAATCAGCATGGAGAGGCCGTTGGAGACCCTGGCTCCCTGGAAGCGGGCTTCCATCTGGAAAGCGTCGTCATGCGTCTGTAAATCATACACCAGGTGGTGGGCGGAAAGCAGGGCGGACGGCACGGGGGACGGGTCCGTAGGTTTCAGTCCCAGGGACGTGGCGTTGACAATCAGGTCCGCTTCCGCCACGGCGGAATTGAACCGCGGCGTGTTGTTCAGGTGGGCCGCCAGACGGTCGGATGGTCCTTCCAGCCTGTGTTCGTCAATGAAAAAGGAACTCAGTTTGTCCTTAAGGGCCTGGAGCTTTTCTTCTGACCTGCCTGCCAGCGTCAGCCGCTCGCAGTGCTGCATGGCGCAGGTGTAGGCCAGGGCCAGCCCGGCCCCGCCGCAGGCGCCCAGAAGCACTACCTTCAAATCGCGCAGGTCCACGGAAAATTCTTCCCGGATGGCGCGTCCAAAGCCCGGACCGTCCGTATTGAAGCCGGAAACGGAGCCGTCCTTTTGAAAGACGAGCGTATTGACGGAACCCGTAGCGCGGGAGAGGGCGTCCGTATCATGGCACAGGGAGCAGGCGGCCTGCTTGTGGGGCACCGTGACGTTGGCTCCCAGGAATCCTTTTTCCCGGAGCAGGCGCACCACGTCCGCAAACTCTTCCGGAGAAGCCTGGATGCGGATGTAGCGCGCACGGATGCCCGCGGCATCCAGAGCGGCTTGCTGCATGGCGGGAGATTTGGAATGGGCGATGGGGAAGCCGATCACGGCCAGTCTGGCGGGAACGGATTCTCCGGCATCAAACGGATGTTCTTCATCCAGAAGATCGGCCAGGGTGTAGTAGGGTTTCATGGAAAGATAGAGGAACGGGCTCAGGCGTTCACGCTGTACTATGAATGAAATTACGCCGGATTTCAAGGCAAACGCCTATCATTCCTTCTTCCGGGTGTTTTTTGCCGGTGGCCGGAACGCGTGAAGACGGCGCTGTTTTTTAGCCGCACGCCGGGCGGGAGGTCAGCAGTTGATCCCGGCTTTCTTAGCCTGGCTGCATAGCTGCCTGACGTGCAGACGGTACATTTTCCCGTCTTTGATGAAGTTGGTCCCGCATTGCCTGAATTCAAAATGGACCTTGTTCCGGATGCATTGTTCCCGGATGGATAAGACCCATTCGTAGTTCAGGGGCCTGGCGCAGCTGTTGGATTCCCCGCCTGCGACAACCAGTTCGATCTGCTGTAAATACGGGGCCAGGTCCACCTGCTCAAGAAGCGGCTGGCAGATGATATTTTTATGCTTGATGGGCAGACTGTTGAAGATGGGGAGCCTGAAATCCGCCCTGTCCTGGTTTTCCACCGTGCAGCCTACGGTGACGTTGTCATAGCCGTCCCCCCAGTCACCGGGGAGGCATTCCATGAACCGCTCTATTCTTTTGGTCAGGAAAATAAAGTTCAGGTCCCGGCGCTCCCGGATCATGTCCCAGCATTCGCCGCGCCACGGGTCCGCCTCCCGGATGAGAAAATCCGTAGAGAAGCCCAGATACACGGTCTGGCCGGGTTTCATTCTGTAATCTCCCTTTTTATTCTTCAGCACGGGGGCATGAAAATTGTCCGTTTTCACGATCTCGTCCGTATCCATTCCCCGCCGTCTGTCGGCCTGATGGATATAACAGAATTTGCACCCGGCGCTGTACCGGTGGCATCCGCGCCATGGGTTCCACATAGCCATTTGATTACTTCCGATTAATTGGAGCTGGGGAAAGCATCAGCAAGGCGGAACCCGGAAGTTGTCCGGGTTCCGCCTTGAAATAGGGGGGTACGGGAATAATCCGTTTACCGTTTATTCCCCGCAGCCGCCGTCCTTGTAGCCGCAGGAACGGCAGGACTTGCACTTCCCGTCCTGCACGTAGGCCAGGGAATGGCACTGCGGGCACAGGGAAGCGCCGTTGAGCATGGTGCCTTCCGGCGCCTTGCCGGCGGTAATCTCCGGAAGAGCCGGGGTCTGGGTGTGAACCGGAGTGGTGATGATGCGGGGGGCAGCACGCTCACCGTGGTGTCCGGAGCCTGGCCGGGCAGGCTGACGCTCGGGATGGAGAACACGTCCCGCAGGCGGTAGCCGTTGCTTTCCGGGAAGAGCCACGCCAGAATCTTGGCGATCAGGTCCACCACGGAGGCGCAGGAGCGGATTTCCGTGCAGGTGTCCGCCTCCGTATCGTCCCCCACGCGGCAGAAGCCGGAGGGCTCAAAGGAGTAATTGCGGAAGCCCTTGACCACTTCCTTGAGCGGCACGCCGAACTGGAGGGCCGTGGAGAGCAATTTGCAATAGGCTTCAAACATGCCGGAGGCGAAGGAGCCCACCTGGCCCAGGCGGCCGAAGACTTCCCCGCAGGTACCGTCCGCATACACGCCCACCGTCAGATAGCCCGTCAGCTGGCCGCCCACGGAGAACTTCACGGTCTGGCCCAGGCGGCGGCCGGGCAGCTTGCGCTGGCGCGGCTTGGACGCTTCCGCAATAATTTCGTCAATGGCTTCCGTTCCGGCGTTCACCAGCTGTTCCCATAC
Organism: Akkermansia sp. JRP_AM1; assembly: GCF_049262625.1. Lineage (NCBI taxonomy): Bacteria > Pseudomonadati > Verrucomicrobiota > Verrucomicrobiia > Verrucomicrobiales > Akkermansiaceae > Akkermansia > Akkermansia sp. JRP_AM1. The sequence continues at coordinate 2,995,573 of NZ_CP118234.1, read as the reverse complement.
ATGGTTGGCCTTGAACATGCGGGTTTCTGGCGTGTCTACCACGTAAACGGCGTTCGCCTTGGAGCCGGCGCGGAAGATGGCGATGCACTTCACGCCCAGGTCATGGGACATGATGAGGGAATCGTAGACTTCCTGCACGGTGGCGGAGACGGGCATATTCACCGTCTTGGAGCACGCCCCGGAAATGAAGGGCTGGAGGGCGCCCAGCATCAGCACGTGGCCGGCGGGGGAGATGGCGCGGATGCCGTTGCCGTTGGTGGCGGCGCAGTCAAAGACCGGAAGGTCCTTCTTGTCCAGCCACGGGATGGACTCAATGTGGGCGGAGCCATTGATGACGGTCAGTTCATCCGCCGTCAGCACGGACATGTTGGCCGGGTTGCTGATATAGGCCACCTTTTCCTGAATCTCGCTGCGGGATTCCGTGCCGGAGAGCAGGCGGCGCCACGCGAGGCGCACGGGTCCGGCCTGGTCGTTGCAGGGGTCCACGATGAGCTGGTTCACGACGGCGTCCATATTCCCCTGGAACGCGGAAATCAGGCCGTCCAGGCCGGCCACTTCCAGGGCGGCTTCATTGACGAAGTCTTCCGCATAGCCCAGGGAGCGCAGGCCTTCCAGGGCCAGGCGGTTGAACATTTTCAGGGAGCCTCCGCCCGCAAGTTGCTTCCATTTCACCAGCGTGTAATCCGGTTCAATGGAGGTGGTGCCTTCATCATAACAGCCCAGCGGGGCGGAGATGGTGCCCGTGGGGGCCATCACGGAAACGAAGGCGTTGCGGTGCGCCGTAGCCTTGGCGACCTTGGCCCACATCCCGGAGGCGGCTTCCGCCAGCTTGGCGGCGGGGGCGATGCGCTCCTTGTTCATCAGGGTTGGAGCCTTGAAGCTCTTGAGATAGGCGTGCAGGGCGTAGGAGGCGGTCAGCCCCTGCGCTTCCGGCAGCACTCCGCCGGCGTTGGCGATGATGTTCTCAATCAGGTCGTCCAAAGTCTTGGAATCCTTCTGGGCGGGCAGGGCGGTCGCCAGCTTCTGGGCCGCGTTATGCAGGCGCAGCACGGCCAGCAGGTCCTTCTTGCTGGCGGGGTATTCCACGTAGGAACCCAGCTCCGCGCCCATCTCCGCGGACGCCGTCCAGCAGGCCGCCGTCAGGGCGCTGCAAAGCTGGGAGGCAATCCAGCGGCCTTCGTCGGAATCGTACGGAACGCCCAGCGCCATCAGGGAGCCGCCCACGTTGGCGAAGCCGATGCCCGTGGTGCGGTACTTGTAGGTGCCTTCCGCGATTTCTTCAATCGGGAAGCCGCCGCGTTCCACGTTCAGGTCCGCGCAGACCATCGCCAGGCGCGCGGCATGGGTCAGGGCGTCCGCGTCGAAGACGGGCTTGCCGTCCTCATCCTTCGTCAGGAAGCGGTAGGCGTTGAAGGAGGAAAGGTTGCAGCTCGTATTGTTCAGGAAGACGTACTCGGAGCAGGGGTTGGAGGTAGTGATGGAGCCGATGGACTTGACGGGGTTCCAGAGGTTGATCACGTCATTGTTGTGCACGCCGGGCTCCCCGTTGTCCCAGATGGACTTCGCCATGGCTTCCAGCAGTTCCTGGGCCCGGAAAGTCTGTTCAATGTGGGCCGGGTTCGTGACCCAGCGCGTGTAGGTATTGCCGTTGTTGGCGAGGGCCTGCCAGAAGTCGCCTTTCAGGGAGACGGAATGGTTCGCGTTCTGGTGGGAAAGCGTTTCCCCGTACAGCAGGGCGTCCATGTGCGGGTCAAAGCTGTTCCGGGTAGCCAGGGGCAGGGAAAGAATGAGGCGCGCGGCGGCTTTTTCCGCCGGGGTTCCCGCCACCAGCTTGGTTTCCGCAATCTGCTTCAGCTCCACGTGCACGTTATGCTCGCGCAGGATCACCTTGGCGATGTCTTCCTGGCGGTTCTTCGTGCTGATGAACTCGAAAATGTCCGGGTGGTCGCTGAACATCAGCACCATGCGCGCGGCGCGGCGCGTCTTGCCGCCGGACTTGATGGCCCCGGCCATGCAATCCCAGCCGCGGTCAAAGGAAATGGGGCCGGAGGAGCGTCCCTTGCCGCTGATGGGTTCCTTGGAGGAACGGAGGGTGGAAAGGTTGATGCCCACGCCGGAACCGGACGCGAAAATGCGGCCTTCCGTGGTCAGGTGATCCAGGATGTCCTCCATGCTGTCCCCCACTTCCGTCAGGAAGCAGGCGGAGCACTGGGGATATTCATACGTGGACTGGACCGTGAAGGTCTTCAGGTTGTTCTTGGTGCCCTTGGTGTGGTAGGCCTTGTTGCCGTGGCCGGTATAGCTTTCCCGCAGGTCCGGGCGGCCCCAGCGCCACTGTTCCCAGTGGCCGATGTTGAACCATACGGGAGAGTTGGGAGCCCAAATCTGCTGCACCAGCATGGCCTTGATTTCCTCGTTGAAAATCTCCGCGTCCTCCAGCGTGGCGAAGTAGCCTTCCTCCCAGCCCCATACGGTGTAGGTGTTGGAAATGCGGTCGTAAATATTGCGGAAGCTGTCTTCATATTCCAGGGACCCCGGTTCACTGCCGAAAAGGTACTTGTCCGCCGTGATCTTGACGGCGTTGTCATCCCAGTGCGCGGGCGCTTCCAGGCCCAGGCGCTCGTAAATGGTCTTGCCGGTCTTCCAATCCATGATGCGGACGTCGCGGCGGGTCCAGTCCACTTCATCATAGGGATGGACTTCGTTGTGGGAAAATCTTCTGGTGAATTTCAGACCGCCTAGAAGGTCCTTCCTCTGGGGGAGGATGATTTCCTGTCCTGTACGCAGTTTGAGTATGGTTTGCGAGTTGTCTATAGTCATGGCTTGCGAAGTAGAAAGCGTTTGGGAGAAATCCCGTGAGGCAGCGCTCCGTCGCGGGGTTGGGGCGGCGCGTAGCGTTTGCATTATCTACTGAAAAATAATCGCGATGAAAAGGAAATATTGTACAGTCTTTTTTTCTGTATCCCACATGTTGTGTTTTATCCCGGTTTCCGAGAACTTTTGCTCCTGTCTTGCGTGAATTTTTTTTGTCTGCCTGACACTCCATTTTTTTTGCTTGACGGGCGCCTTCCTGCAGAACGTTATTCGCCTCTCGCGGAGGGGGCTTTTCCATGGGAAACCCCCGGCAATAAGAAGGCGTTAAGGGGCCGGATGGATGGGTATTGCAGCGTGTATTTCCTGTTATGTGAAAATTCCTGTTGATTATTACCAGTGAATGAATTTTATTGATTAATAACATGGTAAAGCATCTGATGTCCATGCCGGTTTTCTATCCGGTTGGGAGCGGCCTCCTTCTGCTCCCCTTCATAAGGGCGCCGCTCTTCACCCATCCGGCAAAAAGTCGTTCCGGAAAAGTCTCAACAAGCCCTTTTAAAAAACATGGGACAACATTCCTGGGCTTGAAACGAATGCCTGCCGGCTACGGATTTTACGGATTAAAAAATGGCTTCTCCCTTGTTTTTTAAGGCGGGAAGCAGGAGGAGGAAAAGGCTTTTCCATCTGCCTCAAATGAGCCTTGATGAACGTGCTGCAAGGCGTTATTTTAACGGCCATGAGATTGGCTACCCTGATCTGGTTGACCGGCGCCGTGTGCTGCATGCCGGTTCTGGCCGCAGACCCTCAGCATAAGGAACAGAGCGCCGCAGAAAAGGCCCCGCAGCCCCGGTCGCGGAACGTCTCCCTTCAATGCATTGCTCCGGCGCCCGGCTTGCCGGTCCCCATGGATTTGACGCAGGCGGACGGAATCCGGCTGAACGCCCTGGACGTTACCGTGTCCCTGAAACAGCACCAGGCCTTTCTGATTTACACCTGCGCGCTGGACATCCCCAAAGGCGTCAAGGGCAAGACCATCTCCGTGGGCGTGCCGTTCCAGTATGATCCGCCGGATGAACAGGCCAATGCCGCAAAGCCGGAGCCCATACGCAACCTGCCTTTTACGAAGGCGGTGCAGGACGTCGTGACGTCCGTGGACGATTTGAAATGTGATTCCTCCCTGGTGGAAGGACGGCATCTTCAGGCGGACGCTCCCACCATGTCCCCCGTTGCCGGAATCACCCACTGGCTGGTGGCCCAGGTTCCCAACAAGGCGGGTACTCATGTGCTTACCTTCCAGTTTTCCGTGCCTTATACGCAGGATATTGCCATTACGCCGGAACCGAAGGTCAACATGGGGGAACCCCGTCTGACGCTGCTCGCCTCTCCGGTGATGACCTGGACGGGAGGCACCCCCAGGGCGGTCGTGAATGTATACAGCTCGGAGATGACCAACCAATCCGTCAAGCTGGACCCGTCCGCAGATGCCAAATCCATTGTGACTACGCCCAAAGGCGTTTATACCTGGTCCCTGCTGGGAGCGGACGGCAGGCCCTATGCTTCCTCCGTGGTGCTGACGCCCGGCCCCGGCTGGGTGCTGGACAAGGACGGCCAGGTCACCATCCGCGGTGAAAAGGGAACCCTGACGGACCAGTATGATGTGACGGCCAGCTCTACTCTGGAGAAGGACCCCTACGGCGCACTGTGCTCCCCGGATAACCTGAAGAACGGCACCGGCTATTGGGCGGAAGGCGTTTCCGGAGACGGGCAGGGGGAAACCCTGGAAATCAAGCTCAAGAATCCGGGACGGCTGCTGGGCATCATGCTGGAAACCGGCATTTCCCCGGTGACCAATCCGGAAAGGGATACGGAAGCGCGGCGGCATCCGAACATAGCCTATTCCATGTTCAGCCGCCCCAAAGTCATCCAGGTAACGCTGAACGGTAATTACACCTTTGACGCCACGCTGCGGGATGACTGGACGCCCCAGATCGTCGTGCCGCCGTACTACAGGCAGCCTGTGCACACCATCAAGATCAGGATAGATTCCATCTATCGCGGAACCGGAACGTCGGACACCTACATCGGCATCCTCAAGCCTATTGTCCAATAAAAGGCTCGTTCCGGCCCTTCTTGTCCGGAATCGGGAGTCCGCGCCTTTCCTCTTTCGCAGTAGTTCCGGCATGAACAGCCTGGCGCGGATGGTGGGGCCTTTCTCAATGATGGAACAGGGAACTGCCCGTGCGTCCTCTGGGATAATGGCGGAAGGGAAGCGTGAGCAGGTACATCAGCACGAGCGCCGGAATCTGCATCCACAGCAGGTACCAGGGCCACGGCCCGAACAGGTCCAGCACGGAGCCGCCCGCAGGCGTAGCCACAGTGAACCCGTAATTGGTTTCCAGAAGCATGTTGACGGGGTGGACGGCGGCCAGATATACGTTCGCCAGCAGAAGGGCCCACAGGAAATCCCACCGCGCCGGCTTCCATTCCAGGGCCAGCGGCAGGTAAAGGGCCGTGATGACCGTTACGCCGTGGGACAGGAAAAAGGCGAAGTACGTCCACGACGGGAAATCGTGGGCCACGGATGGGGTGAGCAGCCCCTGCAAGGTGGCGCACAGCACGCAGTAGTACACCACGGAGCGCAGCAGGCGGGAGGGAATCCACAGGCTCAGGGCGCAGAGCACCTGCATGACGGAGCAGAAATGCAGGGGAAGCATCCACGTCCAGCTCTTTTCCGGTTCATCCGCCAGCATGGCGGCCAGGTCCGGAACCAGGCTGAACAGGCAGGCGACTCCCAGCCAGAACGTGGTGCGGTTCCTGACGGTTTTCTTGTAGGACTGCCCCAGTTCCATGATGCAAACTCCCGCCGCCAGAAGAACGGCCAAAGCCGCCCAGTGGGAAACCCCTGCAAATTCCAGTGGAGGGACGCCGTTCATGCAACGGCTACCATAACAGAGAAGGGGGGCGGGGGCAACGCGAAAAGCGGGACGGGTTTCAGTCTTGCAAATTCGCCTTCCCCGGGCATACTTGCCTGCGGAATGAAACAGGGCTTGTTCATATTGGTCAGCGGCCTGCTGATGGCCGGCCTGACCGGATGCGACGATTCCAGCGAACGGCGCGCCCGCTACGCGGAGAAGAAGCCCGCTCCGCGCCCCCTGGAAAGAACGTTTGACCCTCCCAAAAAAGTTCTCCCCCCGCGGAGCCTAAAAAGAAGGCCCCCGTGTGGATGGACTACAAGGGGGAGGACATGCGGCAGCTCACGGAACTCTCCGGCCGCAAGGTGCTGATTGTCTTTTATGCCCCTTGGAGCCGCCCGGCCACGGACTACGTGCAGGCGGTCAAGTCCTACGCCGCGGCGCAGGACGGCAAGGCGTTCGCCGTGCTGATTGACGCAGACGCTTATCCGGACGTGGCCCGCAAGTACGGGCTGGAAGCCGTTCCGCTAACGGTCCTGTATCTGGAAGGCATGAAGCTGAAGGAAATGGTCGGCGGCGTTTCCGCCCCCGCCTGAACGAACTGATTGAACAGACCATACGGGTGCAGTAAAGGAATTTCCTTTGCGGCCTCTGCATGGTTACAGGGAAAAATGACCAATTCCCTGTAGATGAACACTCGTCAATAGTCCGGAGAGGTATATTCCTTCTGGAGGCGCCTCTTATATTTCGTATTGGAGACGGTTTGGCAAAATTCCGGAATGTGCAGGCGGAAGGCGCATTTATTTCCTCCCGGGACGGAGAGATTGGAATGTTTAATTATTGGCCATCAATGCTTGTATTTTTGATGCCCTTTATTTTCACCTGATTCCTGCGCCGTTTCGGCCCTTTCCCTGTCTGCCGAATACGCGTTGAACGTGTTGATGGGGAGAAGGAAATCTTTCAAGGTGACCATGGACTGAATGACCAGTTCATTCAACAATAAATGAATTGAAAACATAAACACTATGGCTATATCAACTATACCATTTCACCCGCTCGACGCTGAAAATAATCCTCGTTACAAGGTGAAGAAAAAAGACGCTCCCAAAATCGTCTGGCACAAGACGGAAGAAACCGGCGTCCATGACTGGGAAGGATACATCCGTATCCCCTTTGACAAGGAATATGCCTTTACCATTCAGATGGACGACAACGGCTACCTGGAAATAGACAACCAGAAAGTGGTGGAACTCAAGGACGGCAACTCATCCAAGAAGGCGGAGGGCAAGAAGGAACTCAAGCAAGGTTACCATTACGTCAAGCTCCATCATGAGAACCTGAAGGTTCCGGATGCCATTGCCCCCTATCCCAATGCGGAAGAATTCGTTCCTCAAATGGATGGGGCTGACCTGGAACTTTGGGAAATTGATGCCCCCGTCAATCTTTGGAAGACGGAGGATGCCCAAAAACTGCTGAAATGCTACAATGTGGTGGATTATGTCACCATGCCCAATCCCGGACAGGTTTGGTCCTACATCGGGGGTGGCTCTATCAGGCCCACCTGAAGGAAATTGAGGACAATGTACCTGAGCAATTGCGCAGCTATTATAACAGCTGCGCCCTGCGCATGAGTATCGCGCTGAGTTCCTTCGGAAAGGACTTGAAGAACGAAGCAGGGGCGGAGCTCATCGGAGACAAGGCGAATGCCGGCGCATTGGGAGGTAAAACCCACGTGATCATCCGTGCAAGGGACATGGCCGCTTATGTGCAAAAGCTCCTGGGCGACCCGGACTATGCCGACGGCCAGGATACAGGCTATTGCAGCCCGCAGCCGGGCGACATTATTGTGTTTGCCGGAAAGGGTCACGCAGGAATGTGTCCGGGAGACAACATCTCCATTGGCAGTTTCCTGACTGGCCCCATTTGGTTAATCAACCGGGCGACATTGAAAGACGCTGAATAATTCATCAACTTCTTTTTTACGGAGCGAATGCTTTAAAAGCATTCGCTCCGTTTTTGAACATAATGGGAAAGAAAGTAATCTACCCATTTCTATGGATAAAACACCACTCTTTTGTTGTTTGTTTTCCGGACTGATACCCGTATCGGCCAGCGCAGCGCCATCTTCCCCCCTTTCCCACGCAGGCTGAAGTGGCCGCGGATGCTTCTCTTTACAGCCCGGCCATGTACCTGCGGAGAAGCGACATTCTCCTGGCGGTTATTATTTATAAGACGGTAGAAACGGACCAGGAGATAACGTACTACGCCCGCGTCGTCCAATCTCTCCGGGGAGACATTCCTGTGGAGGCTTTGATCCAGTGGAGCTGGGCTGCCCATAAACACTCTGCGGTCAGCTTCTCCAAACCGGAACCGGGCAGCTCCCCTAAAACGGAACTGTATTCCGGTAATTATATGTATTATACCCTTGCCTCCTCCAAGGAGGTAAAAAAACTGCCGGACACGCCGGAATCTTTTGCTCCGGCGGACAGTATCCCGGGCCTGGATTCCTATGATCTGGGAGACGACGTCATTTACTTCCCGATGACGGAGAGTGATCGGGGCCGAGCTATAAGGAAACTCCTTCATATCGAACCCGCCAGGATCACCGCAGAATCGGAGGCCGCCCGCTTCCGGCCCTCTTCCGGCAAGTAACGCCTTACTCTTTTTTCTTTCCCTCTTTCCGGCAGGCCCTTCCTTGTTGCCCGGGCATGTTTCATCTCCCCGTCCGGTTCCTTTCAGGAAGCAGGCCTTTTTTTGTATTTCAGCATTCCCCTCCCTGTCCCGGACAGGGGGGAAATACATGAAAAAACCGGTTCACGTTTCCGTGAACCGGGCCTGAAAAAAGGGGGAAGTGTTAGACGCCCAGGTTGAACGCCCTGTGCACCACCCGGGCCGCTTCCTCAATGTCTGACTCGTCCACCATCACGGCAATCTTGATCTCCGAGGTGGAAATCATGCCGGTCTTGATGTTGGCGTCCGCCAGGGCCTTGAACGCGGTAGCTCCCACGCCGGAGTGGGAGCGCATGCCGATGCCTACCAGGGAAAGCTTGGCAAGACCCGCTTCCGTTTCCACCTTCACGGTGGAACCCAGGGCGGCCATGACCGGCTTGAGGGCAGCCTGGGCGCGGCCCAGTTCGTTGGAGGGCATGGTGAAAGACTGGCGGACGTAGCCGTCATGAGCGGTATTGGCCAGAATCATGTCCAGGTTAATTTCCGCTTCTGCCAGGGCGCCCAGTATCTGGGCCGTGTAGCCAATCTGGTCCGGAATGCCGGTAATGGTAACGCGGGCCTGGTTGCGGTCAATGGAAATGCCGCGGATGACGACGGCTTCCATGGAGGGAGTTTTCTTGCACGATTGTACCGGGGTTGGTGTTCATGGAGTTGCGAACTTCAAAGACGACGCCGAATTTTTTGGCGAATTCCACGGAGCGCGACTGCATCACCTTGGAACCGTTGGAGGCCATCTCCAGCATCTCGTCATATGAAAGGGTTTGTATCTTCTTGGCGTCTTTCACCACGCGGGGATCACAGGTGTACACGCCGTCCACATCTGTAAAAATCTGGCACACGTCCGCTTTCAGCGCGGCCGCGATGGCGATGGCGGAAAGGTCGGACCCCCCGCGGCCCAGCGTCTGGACCATTCCTTCTTCCGTGGCTCCCTGGAAGCCGGCGCAGATGAGGATGTTGCCTTCCAGCAGGTACTTGTTCATCAGCGTGGGGTTGATGCTGTGGATGCGGCCACGCGTATGGCTACCGAAGGTCGTGATGCCCGCCTGCGCCCCCGTGAAGGACATGGCTTTTTCCCCCAGCTCGTGCAGGGCCATGCAGAGCAGGGCGATAGACTGCTGCTCTCCGGTGGCCATCAGCACGTCAAGTTCGCGTTCGCAAGGGGATTCGGACAACTCTTTGGCCAGGCCGATCAGCTTGTCCGTCACCCCGCTCATGGCGGAAACGACGGCGACCACCTGGTTGCCGTCTTTGGCGGTGTCATGGATGCGGCGCGCCACATTGCGGATGCGGTCAATGGTGCCGACGGAGCTGCCCCCGAATTTTTGAACGATAAGAGCCATGTAACAGGATGATGATATAGGTTAGGATTGAGGAAGAAGGTGTTCGATGCGGAGTACGCGGGGTTCCGCCGCCACGCAGGAAATGCGGGCAATTTCCTCCAGGGCCTTCTGAAGCTGGCCCCACGGGCAGGAATGGAGGATGAAAACGAGGTCGTTCCACTGGGCTCCGTCTTCAGCGATATGGCTGGGAGCGGAGGAGGTGGCGGAAATGCCGATGCCGAAGGTGGCCAGAATGCGGGCTATCTCCGCAATGACGCCGGGCTGGTCCGCCACCTGGAAGCGGACGTAATACGGGGTGACCGTATCATTGATGTGCATGATTCCGCAGGACTTGGCATACGGATTGAACCCCGTATGGTATTCAGGATAGCGGCTTTCACGCATGGCGGTGATCACGTCGCTGATGACGGCGGAGGCTGTGGGATTTTTGCCCGCTCCGCGGCCGTAAAACAGCGTTTCCCCTACAATGTCTCCGTTGACGGAAATGGCGTTGAATACGCCGTTCACGGAGGCCAGGATATGCCAGTCATGGACAAAACAGGGCTGGACGCGCAGTTCCAGGGCGTCTTCCTGCCCTTCATGGTAGCGGATGACGACGAGGAGCTTGATGGTATACCCCAGCTTCCTGGCGAACTCGAAATCCCGGCTGGTGATGTTCTCAATGCCGCTGACGTAAATCTTGTCAGGGGAAATAGTGGTTCCGTACGCCAGCATCGCCAGGATGAGGGCCTTGTGGGCGGCGTCCCAGCCGTTGACGTCCAGGGAGGGATCTTCTTCCGCAAAGCCCAGCTTCTGGGCCTGGACCAGGGCGTCCGCGTAATCGGCCCCGTGTTCCCCCATGGCGGAGAGGATGTAATTGGACGTTCCGTTGATGATGCCGACAATGGAATTGATATGGTTGCAGATCAGGGAATTCTGCAGGCTCTGGATGATGGGGATGCCGCCTCCGGCGGAAGCTTCAAAATAAATGGGCGTGCCCATTTCCGCGGAAAGCTTGAAAATCTCCGCGCCGTACTCCGCCAGAAGAGCCTTGTTTCCCGTGACGACGGGTTTCCCGGCGCGGAGGGCCAGCGTCACCAGCTCGTAAGCCTGGCGCGTGCCGCCGATCAGTTCGATGACGATGTCTATTTCCGGGTCATTCACCAGGTCCTGCCAGTCGTCCGTCAGCAGCTCCTGGGGAACGGCGGTTTCCCTGGGTTTTTCCAGATTGCGCACGGCGATGCGCTTGATTCTGAAAGGAATCTTGCTCCGGGCTTCCAGAAGGGAGTGGTTGCGGCACAGCGTTTCATAAACGCCGGAACCGACCGTTCCCAGCCCGGCAAGCCCAAGTTGTATAGGTTTTTCCGTCATTCCTGCCGGGGGATTATGCAAAAAAATCCCTGTAACGCAAGAGCTTTTACCGTCTGGAAATGCCACGTGACCCTCGTCCGGAGGGCGTGGAAACGGGGGAAAGTGGAAAGGGTGGCCGTTACTCCGTTCCCCTGGCTCCTCCGGATAATCTCCGGAAGTGCCCGTTCCGTTTTCTGTTCCAAATTTTGTAAGGGGGAAATCCTTCTGTATTCTCCAGAAATAAATGGAGTGGGGGGGACGCCATGTTCATTCTGCCGTTGCCTGGGAATGGAAGCTTGATTAGTTCCTCCTGAGCGCTTCAAGCTATCCTTTCTGTCCACCAGGCTTGTCTGGTTTCCTGGCTAGCGTATTTAAAACATTTTCCGCAGCACAGCGGCGGGGAATTTCTCTCTTTCTTTGTGCCGTCCGGAGTCTAAAGGGGCCGGAACCCTTATTCCCGGCGCACGGCCGTGAATGAACATGCGGGAAGGACGGCTTCCTTACGCCCGGTGGCATCCCTGGTGCGCTGCAGGTTCACGAAGGTTCCGCCAGGACAACCGCCGTGCCGCAGGCCGGCAATTCACTGGGGCCGGGGGAAATCTCACTGCTGGCGAAATCGGGCAGGGAAACGGCGCCGGAAAAAGGCAGCAAAAAACCCTCCTTGAAGAGAGGGTTGGATTGGCAGCCCCACCAGGACTCGAACCTAGAAATACTGAACCAAAATCAGGTGTGTTACCAATTACACTATGGGGCTGTCTTGCACTGGCATTCCTGCCGTTGCGGGGCGTAGTAAACCATACGGGGCGTAGTCTGGCAAGAGAAAAATGTCCCGGTTCCGGCGTTTGGCGGTCAATGTTCCGGCTTGATGATGCGGGTATAGCTCAACCGTTTGAACATCAGCATGGGAATGGCTACTCCGATCACCAGGGAGAAGATGATGAAGAACGCCGTGATGCCGTTCTTGCAAATCTCTACAATCAGCCGGTTCATGGTGGCCGTGTCCTGGTTCTCCTGCATGAACTGCATCAGGGCCAGGATGGTCTTGTAGGCGTACACGCCCGGAATCATCGGCAGCAGGGAGGGGAAGGCGAAAATCTCCGCCGGGCACTTCACCAGCTTGGCCGTCATGACGCCCAGCATGCCTATGGTGAAGGCGGCGATAAAGGTAGCGCTGGAAATGTCAATGGACCAGGAATGCAGCATGTAAAACCGGAAGGCGTGGCCGATGGCCGCCAGCAGGGCGGAAACGGCAATGGCGCGCTTGGGCGGATTGGAGATGACGGCAAACCCCGTGGCGGCAATGGCGGCCATCAGGCCGTCCAGGAGGATGGAGGAAAGAAAATCCGGACTCATAAGCTGTTTACCCCCACGATGAGCATGGTTGCGGAAAGGCCGATGGTGATGCAGGAAATCATCATGATGGAATGGACGCCGCGTGAGATGCCCATCAGGATGTGGCCGTGCATCAGGTCCATGATGGAATTGATCATCTGAACGCCGGGAACCAGGAACAGGACGCTGGTGGCCAGGGCGATCTGAGGCGTGGAGCCGAGCTGGAAGATGACGGCGCACGCGGCCGCCATGGAAGCGGCGAAGGCGGAAAGGATAATGACGCCCAGCGGATTGTACTTCAACCGGGAAAGCTGCTGTTTTACCAGGAAGCCCAGCAGGGTGGCGGCGAACACGGTCAGCATGGCCCACAGGTCCCCGTTGAACAGGCGGCAGAAGGCGGCGTTGCCCACGCTGACCAGAAGCAGGTCCGTCCAGCGGGAAAACCTCTTGGTGCGCACGATGGAGCGGAACGCCTGCTCCATCTCCGCAATGCTGACGTTGTTGTCCACCGGGAGCCAGCTCAATTCGCTGAGTTGCTGGATCAGGTTCAAGTTGAACGCCAGGGGCTTCAGCTTCCGGACGGAGGTGCGGCGCAGCGTCTCGTCATCCTTGCAGATCAGGCTCATGGTGATATTGCGCTGGAAAATGGTCATATCCGCACTGTACCCGTACGCGGCGGCAATGCGGGAAATATTGCGCACGGCGCGGTTGGTGTGCACCCCTGCGCCCATAAGCGTGGTGGCGTACTCCAGCAGGAACTCTGAAAGGGCCTGTATTTGGTCGGTATGCTGCATAAAGGGGAAAGGCGGAATAAAAACGGGAAAGTCAGGAATGGGCGGCCTGTCTTCTGGCGGCGTAATCCTTCTGCTGGTCCTCCCCGGTGACGCCCACGGAAAAATAGGTGCTTTCCGGGTGGGAGAACACGAGGGCGCAGACGGAGGAAACGGGCTGCATCATCCAGGTCTCCGTCAGGTTCATGCCCGCTTCCTCCCGGGCATGAAGCAGGCCGAACACGGTTTCCTTCTCCCGGTGGTCCGGCTGGCTGGGGTAGCCGCAGGCGGGGCGCACCCCTGACTCTTCCGGAATATTCCACAAAAGGCGCAGCTTGCCATGGGCGATGGAAGCGAAAGCCTCCACCAGGCGGTCCGCCAGGGAGCTGACCAGCAGGGCGCGGTAGGAATCATTCCTGGCTTCCCATTCCTTCGCCCAGCGCCTGGACCCGTGAATGCTGACGGCCATGGCCCCCACATAATCCTTCACCCTCTCGGGAGCGATGAAATCCGCCAGCGCCAGCCTGGTCTTTCCCTGCTTGTTCAACTGCTGGCGCTGGGTCAGCAGGATGGCCTGCGGAACGTTTCTGGATTCATCCGTCCAGACGGTGATGTCGTCATGGCTGGCCGTGGAATTGGCCGGGAAAATGCCGATGACGCCGCGGGCCTGGTAGCGGTTCTCCTTTACGGCCTGTTCCAGCAGGTCGCGGGCGTCCTGGTACAGGGCCGCGGCCGCCTCCGCCTTGGAAGGATCCTTCGTCCGGAATTCCTGGGCGGCGCGGTTCCAGGAGCCGTGCAATTCCCAGGCGTGGAAAGGGGGTCCAGTCAATGCGCTCAATCAGCTCCTCCACGGTCACGTAATAGCGCGGATTGTCACTGCAGCAGCCGCAGCTCACGGAGCTGTGCAGACTGCCGATGGAAACCGTCCCCAGCCGTGCGGGCACGGGGGAACGTAGCCGTCCGCCGCCCCCTTCCAGCGCAATTCACGGGCTTCCTCCAGGGGCAGGAGGTCGCGGACGGGCTTGTTTTCATGCCTGTTGCGCAACTCCTCCTGCCGGGCCTTCACGGCGGCGATGTAGGAATCCTTCTTCTCGCTCACCAGGGAGGCGGCCGCGGGCACCACCTGGGAGGCGTCTACCGTGTGCACCACGGCGCCCTTGTAATGGGGGGCGATTTTCAGGGCCGTATGCAGGGCGGACGTAGTGGCGCCACCCACCATCAGGGGAATGGTCATCCCCCGGCGTTCCATCTCCGCGGCCACGTGGGACATCTCCTCCAGGGAAGGGGTGATCAGGCCGGAAAGCATCACCAGGTCCGCCTGTTCCGCCTCCGCCCGGTCCAGAATGGTATCACAATGGACCATCACGCCCAGGTCAATCATCTCAAAACCGTTGCACCCCAGCACCACGCCCACGATATTCTTGCCGATGTCGTGCACGTCCCCCTTCACGGTGGCGATTACGGCCTTCCCCGTCTTGGAGGAGCCCTTGCTGTCCTCTTCAATATACGGGGTGAGCCACGCCACGGCCTGCTTCATCACGCGGGCGCTCTTCACCACCTGCGGCAGGAACATCTTGCCGTCCCCGAACAATTGGCCCACGGCCTTCATGCCGTCCATCAGCGGGCCTTCAATCACGCTCAGCGGGGAACCCAGCTCCTGGAACGCCTCCGCCGTATCCGCGTCCACAAACTCGGTAATGCCCTTGATAAGGGAATACTCCAAGCGTTTGGCGACGTCCTGTTCCCGCCATTCCAGCACGGGCTTCTTCTCCGTTCCGGCCTCCGTCTTCTCCGCAGCCAGCTTTTCCGCGTAATCCGTCAGTCGTTCCGTGGCGTCCGGATCCCGGTTCAGCAGCACATCTTCAATCAGCTTCAGCCTGTCCTTGGGAATATTATCGTACACCTCCAGCATGCCGGCATTCACGATGCACATATCCAGCCCCTGCCGGGTGGCGTGGTACAGGAAAGCGGAATGCATGGCCTCCCGCACCGGGTTGTTCCCGCGGAAGGCAAAGGACACATTGGAAATGCCGCCGGAAATGTGGGTGTGCGGCAGGTTTTGGGAAATCCAGCCCGCGGCCTTGAAGAAATCCAGGGCGTAATTGGCGTGCTCCGGAATCCCGGTGCCGACGGTCAGCACGTTCGGGTCAAAAATAATATCCTCCGGCGGGAACTGCACGCGGTTCACCAGCAGGTCATAAGCCCGTTTGCAGATGCGGACGCGGTCGTCGTAATTGGAAGCCTGCCCCTGCTCGTCAAAAGCCATCACCACGGCCGCCGCGCCGTACCTCTTAATCAGGGCCGCCTTCTTCAGGAACTCCTCTTCACCCTCCTTCAGGGAAATGGAATTCACGATTCCCTTGCCCTGCATGCATTGCAGGCCCGCTTCCAGCACTTCCCACTTGGAGGAATCCACCATGAAAGGGACGCGGGCGATATCCGGCTCCGCGGAAACGAGATTAAGAAAGCGGACCATGGCCTCGGAGCCGTCGATCAGGCCGTCGTCAAAACAGAAATCCAGCACCACGGCTCCATTCTCCACCTGCTGGCGGGCAATGGATACCGCTTCCTCATAATTCCCTTCACGAATCAGGCGCGCAAATTTGGGGGAACCCGCCACATTGCAGCGTTCCCCCACAAAAAGGGTATTCTTCTCCCGCGTATGATTGTACGCCTCATAACCGGACAGGCGCAGCACGGGCTCCTGCGCGGTTGGAACGCGGGGAGCCAGGCCTTCCACGGCAGCGGCAATGGCGCCGATATGTTCCGGCGTGGTGCCGCAGCAGCCGCCCACGATATTCAGCAGGCCCAGGGACGCGTACTCCTTCATGAACCGGGCCATGTCCTCCGGAAGAAGGTCGTAGCCGGTGGGGCTGAGAGGGTTGGGAAGCCCGGCATTCGCGTAAATGGACACGTAGCAATCCGCCAGGCCGGAAAGCTCCTCCGCAAAGGAGCGCATCAGGTCCGGCCCCAGGGCGCAATTGATGCCCACGGAAAAAGGGCGGACGTGACGAATGGAATTCCAGAACGCTTCAATCGTCTGGCCGGACAGCGTGCGTCCGGCCTTGTCCGTCAGCGTGACGGACACCATGACCGGAACGGCGGCCTCCGGCTGTTCCTCAAAAATCTCTTCAATGGCGAACAGGGCCGCCTTGGCGTTCAGCGTGTCGAAAATCGTCTCCACCAGCAGCATGTCCACTCCTCCTTCCAGCAGGGCCAGAACCTGGTCGCGGTAGGCTTGCCTCAGCTGGCGGAAATTCACGGCCCGGAAGCCGGGATTGTTCACGTCCGGGGACAGGGAGCAGGTAACGGGCATGGGACCGATGGAGCCGGCCACAAAGCGCGGCCTGCCGTCTGACGCTTCCGCTTCGTCACATGCCTGACGGGCCAGTGCGGAAGCTGCCATGTTCAAATCCCTGACCAGGGCCTTCAATTCAGGGGCATCCACCACCTCCTGGAAATACTCCTGGTCCTTGCGCCGTCCTTCTTCCGGACGGTGCCAGAAGTAATCATGCTGGCCGATGCTGGTAGCGCCGAAAGTGCAGGTTTCCAGAATATCCGCGCGACCCGTATCCAGAAAGCGGCGGTGAATATCCAGAATGATTTCCGGCCTGGTCAGCACCAGCAGATCGTTATTATTCTTCAGGTCGTTGGGGTAGCGGGCCGCATCCGCAAAACGTTCTCCACGGTAATCCTCCTCCTCCAGCCTGAACTTCTGGATATTGGTGCCCATGGCGCCATCCAGGATGACGACCCTCTTGCGCAACTGGTCTTTCAGATAATCAAGGCGTTCTATTCTGGATGCTCTGGTCATACGGCGCGGAAAATCTAACGTTCGTCCGTGTTTGGAACAAGGACAATTGGCGTCACACATCCTCTGAAGAAGCCTTCCCTGGAATGTACATTTAAAATCCCCCTTATTGGCCCTCATTCTGTGCCGTGGAAATGAATGGAAAACCGTATTCAAGGGAACAGGAAGCTGATGGCCGATGACATGCCTGTGGTAAATAAACAAACGCTGCAGGGAGTAGCTGGCTTCCTTCTTCCGCTAAAGAGGAGGTGACGGGAAATTCCATATATCCGGTGCCCGGAAAAGATTTTTTTCCTGGCTTCCCGTAAATAATGGGGCAGTTACGGTATATTCTTTTGGGCGGGCATGTGGTCGTAGCTGGCACCGGCAATGCTTTAGAAAACGGTTTTTTTGGAGTAGGGAGAGAGATGAAAAATCACTGCGGAAAAGGCTACAAGGAATGAAAAGGGAAACCGATTGAATGGTGGATTGCTGACCGGAAGCTTACTCCGTAATTTTAGCCTGTGGCGGCAGGAGTGGAGGAATTGGCGCCGGAAACAAACGCTTCCTGGCATTTCTCCCTTCTTAGGCCATGAGAGGAAATGAGGGATGATGGAAAACAGTTTTCCTGCCTTTCTCATTCTGTTGTTGAGGGAGGGTCTTGAGTGAGAATCTGCTGTTCCTTTCCCGGATAGCCTTTCCGTATTTCACGATTTGCCGCCGTGGAAAAGAAGTTCAAGTTCTGGACAAAAGAAAAAAAAGAAATGTAAATAGAATGTGAATAACAGGTGTATAAATGAAATGGAATATCTGTAAAAAAGTTATGGAATAATCATAAAATAAATGAATTGGATAAATCTTGACCAGGCTTGCAGAAAAGCCTGGTGCCGTTTCCGGTTCAATGCCGGAGAAATTACCCGTGCCGAGCACTAAGGCCCCATTATTCCTTTTCGTTACATATCTTATTGAGCAGCACAAGAAATTGCCGCACGGCAAGCAGGCGTTTAAGTAACCGGAATGAAGACGGATTTCTAATCCGTGGTCAAGTTCCTACCTTGAAGGGAAAGGATTTGAGAAAAAATTCCCGATGGTTCAAAGACATCCATCTGGGAACGGAAGCCTACCGGTTTCGTATGAAACGTAAAATCCCAAGGGAGAGGGAAAGGAACATTTTCCTTCTGTTAGCGTACTTTTCAAGGGCCGGGAGGCCCTTATTCCCAGGACTTTCCTCTTCTTTATATCCTGGGGGGATGGTAGCGCTCCCCGGAGAAGAAAGGCTTCTCTGCCGAAAAACCTTACAGGGCTTATGTGACCACGGATTAGAAATCCGCTAAATTGGTTTCAGTGGGTGTTTTGGCATTTTTGGTGTCAGGCCGCTCCAATTAACTACATGATATACGACGAGAAAAACCGGACTTCCCTGACGTGGGGAGGTCCGGTTTTTTATCATGCCAGGGGAAGTTATTTCCTTTTCCGGCAATGGAAATTCATGGGAAACACTCCTTTTCCTAATGATAAATTGGTCATGTGCCTTGAAAAAATATAGAGGAGCAGGAAGGGGAGGAAATGGACAGGCTTCTCAATCAGCCGCTGCCGGAGGCTGGGGCTTGTCTTCCGGCAAAACGCCGGGAGGCACGAACAGTGCCGTGGACGGAATGATGACCGGAGAGGGAATGTCCGGACCGGACCAGGCAACGGACATATGGTCCGGACCTCCGTCCTCCTTGTGAATCACCACCAGAAAATAAAATCTGCCCGCTTCCAGTTGAACGGGTTCGGAAGCCTGGTTGGGCTGGTTGCTCCAATTATGGGGATTCTGAATACCCCTTCACCGTAGCAATGCAGGCCATATCCTTCTGGGTGGCGTCCTTGCCAAGCCACAGCTCCGCGGAATCGTCGGAAGACAGATAAAGACGGTACTTGCCGCTGACGGGTACCCGGAGCAGGGCGGAATAACGGGCTCCGTACTGGTCGCCCAGATTAGTTACATCCAGGCTGCTTATCCTGTGAACGGCTGATGCCGCTGTTTCAAAAACCTTCCCGTGCGTTAAATCTCTTACTGAGCTTCCCGGAATACCGAACCATAACTCCTGCGCTACGCCCGGGGAAGGCTCCCCGGCATCGGACGGGCCGGAAGCGGCTTCCGTCAGCAAGGCGCCGCACAGAAGGCTCAGGATGGGTAAAAAAACGTTCATGGATGAATGGGGCAGAGGGATACTCTCTGCAACGACTACGGACAGGATAGGGGCAACCTTTCAAAAACGGCGTCATTCCCGGGGTTCGGTGTCATGGGGGCTCTCCTGCTCCTGGCTGCCGTCCTTCTGGCGGCGGGAACCGCTTCTCCAGATCATCCAGCCGATCAGGAATGCCAGAACGCCCAGTCCGGCGACCCTCCGGGGAGTGGAAATGCCGCTGTCTTCCGTTTGGGCCGGTTGCCCCGTGTTTGCGGGAGGCTCCTGGGCATGCAGGGAACCGGCCAGGAAAAAAGCCGCCAGAGCGGCGGCGGAAAGCATGCGATGCTGAAAAAGGAGGCGTTTCATCGTTTATGAAAAGGTAAAATAGGAGTGAACCTTATTCAAACACATTTGTTCCGGCTGTTCCTGTTTCCGGGCATGCGCGGCTTGGAACTTCTTCCCGGTCCGGTATTTCCCGGAAAAAATCGTCCATGGTCATCTTTTTTGCAGAAAAAGCTTGCGTGTCTGCTGCTGTCATGATACTTTTTCCCCGTCCTCAACGGGACGCACCAAGACGAAAGTCAAGGGGGTATTAGCTCAGTTGGTAGAGCGCCTCAATGGCATTGAGGAGGTCAGCGGTTCGAACCCGCTATGCTCCACCAAATAAAGGCCTTAAAGCATGAACGCTTTAAGGCCTTTTCCGTTTTATCAACCGCATTGAAAGTCTGGCGGTCAGTGTTTGGTGGAAGGAAGAGAAGTGGAACAAAAGATATCATTTCAACATTTGTTGTTTGAGGAGACAATCTTGTTCCATTTCTTGTATGAACGTATGATATTAAGAAAATAAAAAACAGGTTTGAAACGTTGATTCTGTTTTGTTGTCCTTTACTTATTGGCGCGGAGCTGGTCAATCAGTGCCTTTCGGTCTTGGTATGCCTGCGAAGGAATTGTTAGCTTGCCATAATGATCGTCTGCTTTTTTCCAAGCCGCTTCCCACATAGCATCAGATAACGCAGGCAGAGCGGAATCTGGAAGCAATTCTTCCGAATAAGCCGTGAATTCCAGTTCATCCGGGGTCTTTGTTCTGAATTCCCCTTTGATTAATTGTGTTACATGCATCCTTTCATGACGCAGGGTGGAAATGCACTTGGCAAAAACTTCCTCCTCGTTAGTAGGGCTTGTCAGTATACGACGCAAATATGCAGGTTTGAACGTGATGCAGGGAGAGCTTTCCGTTCCTCCCGTTTTGGCATGCGCGTGGTCTCCTCCAAAATCTTTCACTTTGAGTTGGTAGGTTTTGTCCCCTTGAAAATAGGTATTGTTCAGAAAGTTGATAGCTTCATCATTTTGATTATTAGTGAGGTATGTTTTAAATGTATCCAGATTGCTCATGATAATTGGTTAGTGTTGACCAGGAATGGGAGGCGGTTGATTCTGCCATGGGAACGCTCAGCCTACAGATTCCGGTAATGTTGTTCCTACTCTTTTATTAGTTGGCTTTTCGGATTCTGCCATGTTGTCTGTCGACACCACGACTTTATCTTTGTTCAGGTCTCGTCCAAGTTTACCCGTTTCGAACGGCATTCTCCTTTTTTTAAAATAACGGCGAACTTTTCAAAAGATGGATGCATCGCAAGAATAACGTCATGGAAATAAACGATTCCATCACTCTTAGAGGCAGAAACAGTTCTCTCGTACATGATGACGTTGCAAAAATGCCGCTAGGGTGGGGCGACATGGACAATGATGCATCATCATTTGCTTGTTGGGCCAACCATTTTATCAAGATATATTTTAATCGTGATGTTGGGGTTAAGTGTACTTTTCCCAAGTACAAATATCGCCCGGAACCACTTGAAAAAGGGGATGGGGGAGAATGGATGTGGTTTGTTGTAGCAGGGAATATTGCTGAGGGGACCTTTTCCGGAGTTTGTTCAGTAGATGATGGAATTCGTATTCGAGCTGTTTATCCGGGAGAAGGAGGCGGGAAGAGGGCTGGCACGCACAAGGAGAAATTTTGCTTAAATCAAAGCTGTAGCCTCTGCGAATGGATTCTTCATGGACGGCTTTCAGGTAGAGGTCCATGGTTTGTAGGGGATTTCCCGTTTCCCGGAAACGGATGAGCTGGGGATGGCGGGTGTAGCCTTTTGTTTGTCCCAGCAGGACTTTCCGGGCGAGCAAGCCTTCCCTCCACAGGGCAATCAGGCCGATGGCATCCAGATAGGAAGGGTGGAGTGACCAAAGTCTCATGGTTTTTTGGACTGTGAAAGGTCACACAACGTTGATTCTCCCTGTGCAGCACACGAAAGGCTGCAGAGGAGGGTATGGATTTCAGGCTGTTCTGTGAGAAAGCCGCCGTTTCAGTTCAAGAGATTTTTCCAGAATTCTTTAGTTGCAGGCAATGGCTATTGAGAAATGCGCGGAACCCTGAACTTCCTGAAAATGCCTGTTCTTTGTTATGGTCAAGGGAGACGTTTTGTCATCCCTGGGCTGTCAATGGTTCCGTGTCCATGAAGGTTTTTCCGGACGGCAGAGGATAAATTTTCTTTGTTCCACGGGCAGACAAACGCTTTATGGCAAACAAGCTGCATCACTGGCTCATGCCTCATTCCGGAAGGGAGAACGGGAAAATGCTCCGTGATTCCTGTTTGGAATGCTTTTTCATCAGCCGTGCCAGGGTTGGCTGAATGGCTTCCGCCATGAGGCGCTGCCCTTCCGTGTTGGGGTGCAGGGGGCCGGCTTTTTTCCCGTTGATGACGACGACTGACGGGTCACAGAATAATTCCTCCCGCACCTTGCCGTTTCCATCCAGAAAGACGTCGCGAATGTCCAGAAATGTAACAAACGGATTTTTGGCATAGAGGCGTGCCAGCCTGTCATTGACGGCCATATCCCTTTTGAATTTTTTATCCGGGTAGGCTGCCGCGGCTACGTGCCAGTTGTAAATGTCGCTGGGCAGAATGCCGACCAGGAGAATGGAGGCATGGGGGAGTTTGGAATGGACTTTGTTCACCACGCGGCAGATGCCGTTGAAAGTTTCTTCCTCCGTATTGCCGCGTCCCGTGTCATTGGTGCCGATCATGATCTGGACCACTTTGGGGGAGACATGGTCCAGGATTCCCTTGCCCCCGATTCTTGCCAGGACGTCATCCGTCGTATTGCCGTTGAAGCCTGCATTGAAGGCATTGTAGGGAGCATAGTATTTTTTCCAGATGGGCAGAAAGTCCTGGCAGGGAAGGTTGTCCTTACGGTAGTTGTCCGTGATGGAGTCTCCGATGAAGACGTATTCCGGCTTGATGTTCCGGTGGCGTTCCTTAACGGCTTCATGGCGCGTTTCCCAGGTGTAAGCATGGTCCCGGTGCTAGGCTTCCGGTTTCAGGGTGGGCGGCAGGGACTCCGCTGCTTCCGATACAGCCGGAATCAGGAGAAACAACAAACAGAGAAGGAGTTTTTTCATGGAAACGGAGCTTTCAACTTGTTTTGTGTAAACAAGAGCGTCCCGGTTTGCGCCTTTCTATCTTCTTTTTCCATTCCGCGCCGTTAACGGTAAAAAACGGTATCATGCTCCATGGCCGTGAATTGCTCAAGTTATCCTGTTTTCCCCGGAGGAAGACCGCCCGGAGAGTGGAAAACTGTTGGAAAAGGAGCGGCGGAAACTGTCTTTCTGCCTTACGCTTGCCGGAAGGCCCGGGAAATATATGGCAGGAGAGGGCATGCCCAAGGCTTCACATCCCTGTTGCAGGTCTTGTCAGGCCAGGGAGATTTCTCCCTGGATGTCCTCGGCCTCCGGTTCCGGGAGCGCGGGTTCCCGGACGGGGGCCGTTTCCGAGGCGGGGGATTGCTCCGTTCTGGTGTTGATGGCTTCCAGAATCAGTTCCACCGTGCGTTCCAGGCCGTAGTCGGACGTGTTGACGCACAAGTCGTAGAGGCGGGCGTTGCCCAGCTCCTGCCCGGTATAGTGCAGGCAGTGGGTACGGCGGCGGGAATCCATGAGGTCCATGGCTTTGGCTGCTCCGCCAGGCTTCACCCCGTAGTTTTCAGTGACGCGCTGCATGCGCGTGGCCCGGTCCGCATGAAGGAATACGCTGAACAGGTTGGGCCTCCCTTTCAGGATGAAATTGGCGCAGCGCCCCACAATGACGCAGGCCTGCCGGGCCGTGATGTCCCGGATAACTTTGCTCTGGGCCAGGAAGGTGGCGTCTTCCGGTGGCAGTTCCTCCGCCGTGTAAGCGTAGTTCTGCGCATAGAGTTCATGCAGGAAGCGGCTGGAAAGCTGCTGTTCGTGCTTGCGGATGTAGTCCGGAGTAAGGCCGCTTTGGGAGGCGGTCAGGTAGACCAGTTCCGAGTCGTAGAATTGAAGGCCCAGCCGCTCCGCAATCATTTTGCCGATGGCATGGCCGCCGGAGCCGTATTCCCGGTCAATGGAGATGACCGGGGGGCGTCCGGCGCGTAAGCGGCTGTTTGCGCCAGCGGAAGGACTTCTCCTGCGGCTCCGGGGCGTGCCAGCCGTTCCAGCAGCCTGTCCGGCCAGAAGACGTGCCTGTTGAAAAAACGGACAATCATGCCCACCAGAACGGCGGCCACCATGGTTCCTTCCCGTATGCCCGTCAATCCGGGCAGGAACATGAAGGAGCAGGCTAGGCCGATGCAGACGAGCGTGCAGTCCACACTGGTTTTAACGGCTCCGAATTCCCATTTGAAGAGTTTGACGAAGGCCAGGCTCATGCCTTCCGCCGCTAGCAGAACGGCATCCGCCTTGACTTGCAGAAAGACGCCGAATCCAATGACGGCGCAGCTGAACAGGCAGAGGATTACGGACCAGAGGTATCCGGACGGTTCCAGGGGAGCCATCAGCCACATGGAGAAGTCCGTCAAGGCGCCGAAGATAAAGACGACGGGAATCTGGAGCAGATGCGCCGGACGGAATTGCCTTTTCAGCAGGGCCGCCTGCACGGCGACAAAGCTCAGATGCATCAGGATGGTGACGGTTCCCATCGTCAGCGGGAGCGCCAGGCTGAGCACATACGGCGTGCAGGAGATGGGGGAGACGCCCAGGTTAGCCTTGGCGGACAGGGCGATGCCCAGGGACATGATGAAGAGCGCCACGATCAGGACGAAGCAGCGCAGGATGTGTTCTCCAATGCTTCTCCGGACGTGATGATCTGCCATGATACCGGATGTTAGCTTTTCTGTCAGCGTCAAGTCAAGGGTTCAGGGAGAATGAGGCGGTTTTTTCCTTTTCCCCCTCCTCCGTTGTTTGCCGTTCCTGAGGTTGCCCGCCATAAGCAGGTGGGTATAGCCTGATGAACGGCCTCATGGCTGCGCCGTACTTTCCAGCAGGGAAGGAAAGAGAACCGGTCTTGTAAAAGGGAGCCGTTTTATCTATGCTGCAGGGGGATTCCGGTTCAAGCTTATGTCCAAAAAGAAGGAGAAGGAGGCGAAGACGAACGCCATGCGCCTGCTGGATATGCTGCATGTCCCTTACAGGCATTATTCCTATGGGTGCCGCGAGTTTGTGGACGCGTGGCATACGGCGCAGGCTCTGGGGCTGCCGGCGGAAAAGATGTACAAGACGCTGGTGACGGAGGGCGCGCCGCGGCAGTATTACGTGTTCGTGATTCCCATCGGCGCGGAGCTTTCCTTGAAGAAGGCGGCGCGTGCCGTGGGAGCCAAGGCTCTTTCCATGCTTCCTGTGAAGGATATTACCACCGTAACGGGGTACGTGCGCGGAGGCTGCACCGCTCTGGGAATGAAGAGGAAGTATCCCGCCGTGATTGATTCCAGCGCGGAGGCTCTGCCGGAGATGGTGGTGAGCGGCGGACGCCTGGGATGCCAGATTGAATTGAGCCCTGTGGATTTATGCCGTGCGGCGGAGGGCTCTTTTGCTGATGTGGCGGAGATTCCCTCCTCGTTGTGATTTCCATTGTCCCGGAAATGCGGACGGAACGCGGTAAAAAGCTTTTCCCGGAGGATTTTTTTCTATATTCCTGTTGCGGTCCATTCCTCCGTTGCCATGAGTAGCCGTTCCCACTCCCGTACCTGCCTGGCCCTTTGCCATGTGGCTTTTGAAGATCTTGGCACGCTGGAGCCCCTTTTCAGGAGCAGGGGTTTTCAAATCCGGTACGTCCAGGCAGGCGCTCCGTATCCTTCCGTTCAGGAGTGGCTGGGGGCTGATTGTTGCGTAGTGCTGGGCGGTCCCGTGGGGGTGGGGGATGTGGAACGGTATCCCTATCTGAAGACGGAGCTGGATTTGGTCCGCATGCGTCTGGAGCGTCAACTGCCTTTGCTGGGCGTCTGCCTTGGCGCTCAAATGATGGCCCATGCCCTCGGCGCCCGGGTTTATCCCGGTACGGCCAGGGAAATAGGGTGGGGGCGCATATCCCTGACGGAGGCCGGGCGCCTGTCTCCTCTCCGCCATTTGGAGGGAACACCCGTTCTGCATTGGCATGGGGATACGTTTGACGTGCCTTCCGGAGCGCGTCTGCTGGCGTCTACGGAGATTACCCCGCATCAGGCCTTTTGCGCAGGGAAGCATGCGCTGGCTCTCCAGTTTCATGTGGAGGCGGACGTTTCCCGGATGGAGGAGTGGCTGACCGGGCATGCCTGTGAATTGATGGCCGCCGGGACGGATATTTGCGGGCTCCGGGCGGCTTCCGTACGTAACGGAACCCTGCTGGCCGGGCGCGCCGCGCTTTGCATGAATGAATGGATGGAGGCTGCCGGCTTATGAGAAGAAAAGACAGGGAAGTAATCCGTCACGCGGATTTGCTGGATATGGTCGCCCGGTTCAAGGTGTGCCGCCTGGGATTGTGGGACGGCAGGGAGGTGTACGTAGTGCCCCTCAATTTCGGTTATGAAGAACGGGATGGTTCCCTGAATCTGTTTTTCCACTGCGCCCGGGAAGGGAGGAAGCTGGATATCCTGCAAACCCGCCCGGAGGTCTCTTTTGAGATGGACGGGGACCATGTGCTGATGGAGGGGGATACCCCGTGCCGGTACAGTTATGCCTACGGCTGCGTCATGGGCCGGGGCGTCGTCGAGTTCCTGCGGGAAGATGAGGAAAAAATCCATGCCTTGAGCCGCATCATGCTGCACCAGACGGGGCGAGAGGCGGCTTTTACCCCCGGCATGGTCTGTGCCGTATATGTTCTGCGTCTCAGGGTGGAATCCATCAGCGGCAAGCTTCATGCGTGTCCGGAACCTCCTCCTGCCTGTTGACGGATTTTGTATGTCTGGAGAAATCGCACCCCTGTTTATCCGCTGGAGCCTGCCGCACTGGGCGGCCTTGGGCGTCGTGGCTCTGGCCGCGGGGGGCTCCTGTGGGGCTGCCGGAGGCTCAGGATGGAAAAACGCGTGCTGATCGGGAAGGCGCTGGGCGCCGTCTTCCTGCTGACTTTCCTGATTGAAACGTTCGGGCGCATTGTTAGGGAACACTGGGAGCCCTGGCAGGACAGGCTTCCGCTGCACTTTTGCAGCCTGATGACGCTGGTGTGCTTTATCGCCCTGTGGTTTCGCAAGCCCTGGGCGTGCGCCGTGGCGTATTTCGGCGTGCTGACGGCGAGCGTCCAGGGGCTGATTACCCCCATGCTTTACGACGGCTTTCCCTCCGCCGCGTTCTTCGCCTTCTTTGTGGGGCACGGGCTTTTATTGATTTCCGCCCTTTATCTTCCCGTCGTCTTGGGATGGCGCGCGCGTCCGTGGGATGACGTGAAAACGCTGGGCTTGTGCGACGCCTACCTGCTTCTGATTATTCCGGTGAACGTGTGGCTCGGAACGAATTACGGTTTTACCCGGTATGCTCCGGCCGGGACCGTGCTGGAATATTTCGGCCCCGCTCCGTGGTATCTGCTGACGCTTCAGCTTCCGGCCCTGGCCATTCTGCGGCTGCTGTACCTGACTGTCCGCATCAGGGAAAAGTAGGCAGGGCGTGGGCACAGCGTTTCCCATATCCGGAGCCCCATCGGTTCCTATTTCAGCGTTTTCAGGTCTTCCTTCGTGAACAGGTGGATGTCCTTTTCACGGGCATGGCGTATCTTTTCCGCCCATTCCGCATCCGCCAGCAGGGCGCGCCCTACGGCAATGAGGTCGAACTCCCCGGCTTTCAGCCGTTCCACCAGTGGTTCCACACTGGCGGCCTCCGCTTCCGGGCCGCCGTCAAAGGCATTCGTAAAATCCCCCTTGAGTCCCACGGAACCGACGGAGATGGAGGGCTTTCCAGTAAGCTTCTTGGTCCAGCCGGCCAGGTTGAGGCGGGAACCTTCAAACTCCGGTTCCCAGAACCGGCGCGTGGAACAGTCAAAAATGTCCACGCCCGCTTCCGTCAGGGGTGTCAGAAAATCTTCCAGTTCCACGGGGGTGTGCGCCAGCTTGGCATCGTAATGGCCGGTTTTCCATTGGGAGAAGCGGAAGATGATGGGGAACTGGCTGCCGACCGCCTTGCGTACGGCATGGACAATGCTGCTGGCAAAACGGGTGCGGCCCACCAGGTCTCCGCCGTATTCGTCCGTGCGCCTGTTGGTCTCCTTCCAGAAAAACTGGTCGATCAGGTAGCCGTGCGCTCCATGCAGTTCCACACCGTCAAAGCCCAGCCGTTTGGCATCCGCCGCGGCGCGCGCGAAAGCGTCGATGACTTCTTCAATCTTGGCGATGCTCATGGGCTCCGCCGTTTGTTCCAGCGTGTTCACGTCAATTCCGGATGGTCCGATGGGAGGCAGTTCCGGATTGGGCAGGTTCTCTCCCTTGAAGGGCCGGGCCATGCCCACGTGCCAAAGCTGGGGGGCTATTTTGCAATCCGTGGTATGAACGGCTTCCAACACCTTTTTCCATCCCCGCAGGGAGGCCCCGCCGAAGAAATTGGGGTAATTGGAGGAAGGGGAGGCGCTGGGTTCGTCAATAAAGGTGCCCTCCGTGATGATGAGCCCTACTTCATGTTTTGCCCGGCTCTTGTAATAGGCGGCCACCTGGTCCGTAGGAACCCCGCTGGGAGAAAATCCCCGGGTCATGGCCGGGAGAACGATGCGGGTGGGAGTGTCGAGCTTGCGTGAATGAAAAGGCTGGAACAGAATTTCCATGTCCCTGATCTTGAGTTCGTCCTGTGCGTTCATGAGAATAAAAGGCGTTATATCTGAAGCGGCCCGGATATGGGCCGGGATGATACAGGTATGAGACACTTTCCGGCCTCCTCCCGTTCATCCCTGATGCTGGCTGTGGATCATTGATTCGTTTGAGGCAGGACTCCCCTCAACCGCATTTGCCGGAAGAGACAGGAAATTCCGGAGCAGGGACTTCCCGTCCGGCGTCAGGATGGATTCCGGATGAAACTGGATGCCGTAAAGGGGGCGGGACCTGTGGCGAATGGCCTGGATGTTTCCCCCGGAATCCCTTGCGGTGACGACCAGTTCCTCCGGCCAGGGAGTGGCGGCAAGACGCCAGGAATGGTACAGGCCTGCGGGGAATTCCTCCGGCAGCCCCTCCAGAAGGGGGCAGCTCTCCGTCCGGCGTATGGGTTCACGGACCCCGTGAAGCGGCTGGGAGAGATGTTCCAGCCGGGCCCCGAAGCGTATGCCCAGGATCTGGTGCCCCAGGCATACGCCCAGCACCGGAGTGCAGGGGGGCAGGCGGTCCAGAAGGCGGAAGGTTGCCTGGTGGCATTCGTCCTCCACCGTTCCGGGCCCGGGGGACAGGATGAGTTTTTCTGCCGCCTGAACCGCCTGTTCCAGTTCCGGCGAAAGGTTGGAGACCACGCGCGGAACGGCCATTCCCGTCACTCTGACGAGTTCCGCGAGATTCCAGGTAAAGGAATCCCGGTGGTCGATGATCCAGACGTTCGGTTGACTCATGGCGCGCACATGATAGAATAATTCCCGCCAATGTACACACGGGAAGAAACCATCCTCCGCATGAATGCCCTGGGCCGTGCGGAACGTCCGTTCTTCTTTGTGATCTCCCATGATCTGGAGCACAACCTCCTGTTTGAGCTTCCGGAAACGGGGCACGAACGTATGGCGGCTTTTTCCCTGCCGCTGGGAGGCATGGGGGAGCAGGGCAACTGGCCGCCGCTTCCGGAACGGCTGCGGTTCATCCCTTCCCCCTGTTCCATGGCCCGGTATGCGGCGTCCTTCGCCTCCGTCCGGAACCATCTGATGAGGGGGACTCCTACCTGCTGAATTTATGCGTGGCGACCCCCGTGGAAACCAACCTGACGCTGCGCCATCTGTTCCGGTTCGCACGGGCTCCCTACCGGATGCTGCTGGGGCCGGACGCCCGTGTTCCCGGCGTGCATGGCCGCAGCTGCGTCTGCTTCTCTCCGGAACCGTTTGTCACGGTACGCGGGCGGTCCATTTCCACGTTTCCGATGAAGGGAACGGCTCCTGCCGCCACGCCGGAAGCCCGCGACTGGCTGGAGACGGATGAAAAGGAAAACCGGGAATCCGCCACCATTGTGGACCTGATGCGCAATGATCTCTCCATGGTGGCGGCAGATGTGCAAGTCAGGCGCTACCGCTACATCAGCCCGGTAAAAACGCGCGGAAGAACCATCCTGCAATGCAGTTCCGAGATTTCAGGCCGCCTGCCGGAAGACTGGCGTTCCCGCCTGGGGGAAATCCTGCTGAAGCTGCTGCCCGCCGGGAGTGTGACCGGAGCGCCCAAGGAGGCCACCTGCCGGGCCATTGCGGAGGCGGAGGACATGGAGCGGGGGTTTTACACCGGGATTTTCGGTTTCTTCAACGGGCGGGATTTGGATTCCGCCGTCGCCATCCGCTTCATGGAAGAGGATGAAAAGGGAATGGTGTACAAAAGCGGAGGCGGCATCACCGTCATGAGCCGCATGGAAGATGAATACCGGGAAGCTATTGCCAAAGTTTATGTGCCGTTTGATTTTTGAAACCGTCAAATGGGAGGATGGCGCTCCCTGCCTGCTCCCCTGGCATCAGCGGAGGGTGGAAGCCGCCATGAACCTTCACGGAGCGGAAGGCTCCGCCGTTCCCGATCTGGCCTCCGTGCTGGCGGCCTGTCCGGGGCCGGAAGGCCGCGGCATTTACAAATGCCATATCACGTATGATACGCAGGGAAAGGCGTGCCGTCCCGTCTTTGAACCTTACCGTCCCCGGCTGGTGAAAAGGTTGGCATGCGTGGAAATTCCACGGCTGGATTACTTCTGCAAGTGGGAGGACCGGACGGAGCTTCAGGCGGCAGGGCTGGGGTTGGGAGAGGATGAAGAAGTGCTGATCCTCCGGCACGGGCAGGTGACGGATACGCGGTACAGCAACGTCGTGTTCGGGGACGGCTCCTCCTGGGTGACTCCGGAAACTTTTCTGCTTCCCGGCACCAAGCGCGCATTCCTGCTGGCATGCGGAGCCATTGAAGAGCTTTCCATCAAAGCGGAGGATATAAAAAAATTCCGCTTCTGTTCCCTGATTAACGCCATGCTGGACCCCGGCGACGTGGTGGTGCGGACGGAGGATATCGTCTATCCTTAACCGGTTTTATAAATTTATATATTACAGGAGCATGATTTACAATTCCTGATAATACCGTTGCATCAGCTTCGCCATCAGTTTGCGGCGTTCTTGAAGGAATGATTCGTAATCACTTATATCCATGCTGACAATATTTTGAGGGATACTGTTTTCCTCCAGATTGCGGTAAAGCATTTCTTCGTCGGAAATATTTCCGAGTGTAATGGCTTTAGTCCCGCATTGCTCTTGTACTTTGGCAAAATAGACAGAGGGAGGATTGTCTCCAATGGCTTTATTTACCTGCGTATCAAGATAGATATAATTGGCTACCTGATTATATTTTGTCTTATTATCAATGCCGTTCTTTTTCAGATAATTGCGCGGAAAAATATGGTGCACGTCTCCTGAAATGGTAATGAGATCGGAGACTTTAGTCCCTTTCATCAGCAGGGAATTGCAGTTCAGGTTAATTTGAGCAGCAAGGAAGGTATTGAAGGCGGGACTGTTTACAGAAGACGTTTCCAGGTTCTGAGGCAGCGTAACCGTCCAAAATGTTTCCGATAGGGCAGAGGCCTCCACTTCTGTTTTGAAATTCAGGAAGCCTTTTTCTTCGATATTGCGCATATCACGGTCCATCTGCGTCTCCGGAGATCCGATGTATCTTGAAGTTAGGGTGGAGAGGACGAACCATTTTTGAACATGCCGTTTGATTTGTTCGTTTGGAATGGTTGGATCACTCCGCAGCATCAGATACAAAGTGTAAGCAAAATCCAACGTCATTTGTGAATTCAACTGTTTGCTGGAGACAAAGCCCGCACCCTTAAGGGCCATTACAAATTGTGTAAAATTGTGCTGGTTGATAAATTGTACAATGCCGGCATCCAGTTTCCGGTAGGATTCCGCTACGATATCATCCCGGTATTCCTTGGTTTCGAAATCCCTCCCGGACAATAAGCTGACCAAATCAGCAAGTTTTCCTCTGCGGAACTGGTGCATGAATGATACCCGTAGCATATCGCCGTAATCGGGATCGTAAATGTCATCATAATCATGAGCCAGCCACTTGATTTTATCCGCATACTTGGAATTCTGGAATTCCTCATCACGTACCAATAAGGAGTAAAAATCAGGTTTCACGGCCAGATGGCAGAAATAGTCCACTGTTTTACGCATCATACTGCCTTCATGTTCCATGTCCGCGGCCATCTTGGACATGACAAAGTCTGATTGGCTGAGAGACGTTCCTTTGGAATTGATACGAATGAAAATTTCAGTTACTTCATCAATATCCAATGTAGCATCCAGCTCAATCACGCCAATTTGCCTGTTGGCGATTCCTTTTAGAGAGGCAATGGATTTATTGATTATGTTGGGTTTGATTCCTTCATTGATGGTACAATATTCAACGGAGAACTCGAACGCATCGAAATCGGCATCAAATACGATGGAAATATCCGGTATCCATCGTTTGTCTTTTAAATGAGAAGCGTCTTGAACCGCAAAACGCTTGCTCGGATCATCAGCAAGAGGATTGAAGGCGATTTTGACGCGGTCTTTATTAAAATCTTCATCCAGGACTTCTTTGCCGGCGATAGCGGCCATCAGGGCGGTTACACGTTGCTGTCCGTCGATAAGTACTTTTTTTCCGTTGGCTTTTCCTCCATCCTTGGTTTTCACGTCAGGATTCTTCCAAGTAATGATATAGCCCGTAGGGTAGCCGTTATATAAGGAATCAATTAAATCCCGTACTTGGCTTCGTTTCCAGACAAAGGGGCGCTGAATTTCTGGTATAACGAAATCTTCCGCTTCTATCAGCCCCAAGACGGCGCTGACGGAATATTGCATCAACGTGAATTTTTCACCGGTCATGATATTTCTCTTTTATTGCTTCATCCACTATTGAGCTTATTTAGCATGAGGAGTGCTTTTCATGGATATTAGAAGTTGGGTTCACGCTTGAAATATATGATTTCATGAAAAAAGATGTGCAGATCTTTTCCCAGCATGTTAGCGGCATCATAAAACACCGCAGAAGGAGGAGCAATTGTTTTTGATCCTCTGAAAATAAAAACAGACTGGATTTTTTTGGAATGCCTTTTCAGCAGAGATTTCCTATTATCTTCATTTTAAAGATAGATAAAAAGTAAAAGCCGTTTGTCATATTTGGCAAACGGCTTTTAGTAAGAGTAATATGTTTTGTTTTTCCTTAAATGGCGCCGCAGTAGTGGGCGCAGAACCACATGGCGCGGGGATGGTGGAAGAAGGACTTCCAGAGGCTGCCCTTGAGGGTGTTTGCCCTGGAGCCGTCCTTGTTCAGGTAGCCGAACCAGTCGCCGTGCTGCACGTCCTGGAAGTGGGAGAAGGCCCAGTTGTGCACCATGTCGTGGCAGATGGCGTAGCGTTCCTCTCCAGTGAGCTTGTAGGCGAGCGTCATGGCAATGAGCGCCTCGTCGTGCGGCCACCAGAATTTCATGTTGTGCCAGTATTCCTGGACGGGCTTGCCGTACACGTCCGTAAAGTAGAGCAGGCCGCCGTTTTCCTTGTCCCACCCGCGCGCGAAAGCCCAGTCGATCATGTCGCAGCCCACCTTGATGAGTTCCGGATCATTGCCGCGGAAGCGGGCTTCCTCCAGCACGAACCAGCCCCCCTCAATGGTATGGCCGGGATTGAGCGTGCGTTCGTCAAAGTGG
This sequence comes from Akkermansia sp. JRP_AM1, assembly GCF_049262625.1. Taxonomy (NCBI): domain Bacteria; kingdom Pseudomonadati; phylum Verrucomicrobiota; class Verrucomicrobiia; order Verrucomicrobiales; family Akkermansiaceae; genus Akkermansia; species Akkermansia sp. JRP_AM1. Next base: position 2,962,233 of record NZ_CP118234.1, on the reverse strand, counting down.
TCGATGATGGCGCCGTCAGGGCTCACCACTTCCATCACGGCCTTGAGCTCCGGCTTCATGAACAGGGTGCGGAGGTCGTTGATGCAGCGGTCAATCCATCCGGTGTAGAAGCCGTCCTCGTCACCCAGGTACTTGCGCAGTTCCTGGGCGGTCGCCAGCGTAATCATGCGTGTTCCCAGTCCCGTCGTGGGACGGTTCCCGGTGAATTTGGGAACCATCTTGCCGGGGGTGAAGCAGATGTCCGTAAAGACGTCGAACCAGTGGCGCGCGGCTTTTGCGGATTCTTCATTTCCTGCAGCTTTCGCATGGGCGGCAAAGGCGATGGCGGCAAAGGATTCGCTGTACGCATAGCGGCGCTTGCGGATGGGGGTGCCGTCCGCCTCCACATGGAAGTACATGCGGCCGTCGGCAGGGTCCACGCATTTCGCCGTCAGGAAGTTCAGGGCGCTTTCCGCCCATTTGAGCCAGTCCGGGTTTTTCTCAATGCTGTTGTACATGGTCAGCAGCATCCAGGCCATGCGGCCCTGGGCCCACACGGATTTGTCCGTGTCCACCAGGGTGCCGTCCGCGTCAAAGCAGTGGTAGAGGCCCCCGTTCTTTTCGTCGTAAGCGCGCGGGAACCAGAACGGCAGAACGTCTTCCAGAAGCTGGCGGCGGTAGAATGCGCCCAGGGTGGTCAGGTCAAGTGTTGCAGCCATAAGAGGGAAAGCGGTTTAGTTCATGGACCACTGGAAGAAGCCGATGGCTTCCAGCTCGGAGCGGAGTTCCTTGAGCTGTTCCGCGGTGGGGTTGCCCTGCGGCAGGCGGGCGGGACCCAGGTCAACGCCCAGCCAGCCCATCAGGGCCTTGGCGCAGCCCATGTAGCCCTTGGAGGCCAGGATGTTGATCATCTGCACGGATTTCCACTGGCAGTCGCGCGCCGTTTCCACGTCGCCTTCTGCAAAGGATTTCATGAGTTTCTGGTACAGGGCCGGGGCAAAGTTGAAGGAGCTTCCCACAGCGCCCTTGGCGCCTACGGAGAGGGCTCCCGTGAACCATTCGTCCACGCCCCAGGGGATGTCCACGTTTTCGTCGTAGTTCAACGTGGTCTGGTACAGGGCCAGGTCCGGATTGGTGAATTTGATGCCCGCAAAGTTCGGGATCTGTTCCTTGGCCAGCTTGATGAAGTCTACCGGATTGAAACGCACGCCCGTCAGCACGGGAATGTCGTAGTAGTAATAGGGCAGGTCGGGAGCGCCGGAAGCGGCGAAGGCGCAGCATTCCACCAGACGCTGGACAGTGCCTGGCTTGTAGTAGGAGGGGGCAAGGGAGCTGGTCGCCACGAATCCGCATTCCTGGGCAAAGGCGGCCAGTTCGCGGGCGTCCCAGACGCTGTTGGAACCGGTATGGGCGATGACGTCCACGCCGTACTTGGCGGAAGCTTCCTTCCAGGCGGAGTAGATTTCCTTTCGTTCTTCAAGCTGCATGGAGGAGGATTCACCAGTGCTTCCGGTAATGAAAGCCAGCTTGATGCCCTGGGAGGCAAGCAGCCTGGCCTGGGCGTCAACGCTGGAAGGATTCAGGGAACCGTCCGCCTTGAACGGAGTGTGTACGGCGGCCACCAGGCCGTGGAGTTTCAATGACGTGTTCATATTGTGTAGTGATATGAAAATAATTCGGGGAAATGATTACAAATCATCTTGGGAAAGACAACCCCTGAATCCTTTTGAATCAAAAAAGACCACATAAAAAAACGCGCGTTCTCCAAAAAAGAATGCGCGCCGGAGCAAGAGATGCTTCAAAACATTAGCGGACAGCCTGTTGCTTGATGATGGAATACATGGCTTTTGCCAGGGATTTCGCGTGCGTCAGCAGCAAATCTCCATCATAACACCAGATCATCACGCCGCCCAGCTTCTGGGTTTTTACGTACTGGCATTTTTTCTTAATCGTGGTGATGCCGTTAAAGTAGTGCTGCTGGCCGTCGATGGCGCAGAGGTCCGTGCCGGGGGCGATGTTGGGGTAGAGCTGGACGACGTTGGAATAGCCTTTCTGGGCGTCCCAGTTGCGGTTGGAGCGCGTCTCGTTGGTGTAGAACGGCAGGCCGACGACGATTTTGCAGTCCGGAATGTTTTTCCTGCGGATGGTTTGGATGTCGATGAGCATGTCCGGATAGGTGGAGTGCTGTCCGGCGCGGTCATAGCTCATGACGTTGACGAAGTCCAGCAGGTCCATCATTTCACTGGTGGGCGCCAGGTAGTACGGATTGATCGCCGCGCTCAGGGACATGCCGCTGGCTCCCATGGCGGAGCGCACTTCTCCCAGCAGCAGGCAGAAGTTGTACCACTCCGTGCCGTTGTCCGGGTATTCCCAGTCAATGTCTATTCCGTCAAATCCCTTTTCCCTGGCGAAGGAAACGAGCTGGTACGCGAACTGCCGCCTTTTTTCCGCATTTCCCGTGAAAGCCGTCAACCCTCCGTCACAGTGGGCCACGCCCAGAATGATTTTGCTGCCCGCCGTTCCGCGAAGGTTTTTAAGCTTGTCCAGGCCATTCAGGAACTGGGCGTTGTTCTGCCCCGTCAGGTTTCCTTCCGTGTCACATCCCACGTTGAAGTAAATGAGGTCCGTGAATGATTTGAAGTGCTGGGCGGTCAGGTGGTTGGGGTTCCACTGCATCAGGTTGGTGTTGCGGTAGTAGGGCACCACGCGGAATTGGTAGGGATACACCTCCGCGCAGCCTTCCGGGGAAGGATTGGCGACCGCTACATTGGAGTCCTCCAGCAGGGCCACGCCCGTGCAGGAGGCGTCCACCTTGTTCAACCCTCGCGCGCGGGGGTTGAGGTCCACGCACAGCCAGAAGTAGTTGTCTCCTGCGGAGAGCGCGTGGCTTCCCTCGAATTGGAAGGTTTTGGCCCCCTTGGAGATGGTGTTGAGGACGGGGATGGCCCTCCGGTTGGCCTGCTCCGCGTTCGGGGAGAAGTAGGGAGTGGCGCCGGAGTAGAAAATCCGGGCCTTCGCGATGTCGGAGACGGAGGTGGTTCCGGCCATGGAGAAGGTCATTCCCTTCAGGATCTGGCTGGTTTCCGTAACGGTCACCTTGATCTTCATGATGGCCTGGCTGTCCGCGCCCGCATAAAGGATGGAGTGCGTTTGTTCACAGGCTGCTGTGGCGGAAGCCGCGTACAGGGGGGCAGCGCCGGACAGGCCCAGGGCCAGGGCGCACATGCAGGTTTTAAAGGTACTGTTCATGTTTTATTAAGAGATGGCGGTTGTTAGATAGTGCGCTTCCTGACGGCGAGCAGGCCGCCTGCCGCCAGGAGAAGCAGAAGGGAGGTAGCGGGTTCCGGGACTACCAGGCCATTGGAAATCCAGTCCAGATGGAGGGCGTTTCCTTCGTCCCAGCGCAGTTCCCAGCGCCCCAGTTCCAGAGAGGGGTCATAGCCTTCCAGCCCCAGATTCCCCACCGTGATGGTAGCGGAGTCGGAGAGGGAGGAGAGGATTTCAGAGAAAGTCCCGTCCATGTTCGTGACGCCGGATGCATCCATGACCAGGTAGGACTGGTCCCTCTGCCAGATGGAGGAGGTGTAGTCCACTTGGTCGTCGCCCAGGGCCAGCGTCCCTCCCAGCGTCAGGGTGTCCGCATGCAGTTCCAGGCTGATCATGGAGCCGCGGGAGAGGTCAATCGTGATTCCGTTGGAAATATCAATGGCATTGGCAGTGATGGAGAAGCTGCCTTCGCCCGTTCCGAGGATGGAGACGTTGTTTCCCAGCGTCAGCGTGTCTGCATTCAGGCTGCCGGTTCCCATGACGGACAGCTCCGTTCCGTCCTCCAGCCTCACGTCCGCCGCATTCAGGGCGGCCTGTTCGCCAATGTGGAGGCTTCCTCCGCTTACGGTGAAGGAGGTTCGCGCTTCTTCCGTGCTCCAGTCTGCGGAATGGTAGCCGTAGGTTGCCCCGCTGCTGACGGAAAAGGTGCCTCCGTACACGGTCGTATTGGCCCGGATGCCGGACTGGCTGTTTGCGCCGGACATGGCGACCGTGCCTCCGGCCCCGGCGGCGTCATTGACGCTGATGTCCACGACGGATTCGTCCTGGGAGCTGAGGCCGTCTTCAAAGAGGATCCGGCGGTTGTTCGCCGCATTGAAGGAAGCCATGGCGCCGTCGTTGAAATGGATAGCGTTGTAAACGCTTCCGTCCTGGACTGTGTTTCCGCGGAAGATGATGTCCGCCTGGTCCGCCGTCAGGGAAATGGAGCCTCCTCCCTGCAGGTTGATGGCGCCTCCGGCGTTTTCCGCACTGTTGTTTTCAAACAGCACCGTCCCGGTGTTGCCGGAAATGGCAACGTTGTAGGCGTCCAGGGCTCCCCCTTCATAAGCTGTGTTGCCGGAGAAGGAGGCGGCGCCGGAATCGGAGATGGTGATGTCCCCGTAGGCTCCGATGGCGCCCCCGTAGGTGGATGCGTGGTTGTCGGAGAAGGTCAGGGCCCCCACTCCGGAGAAGGTGACGTTTCCATCCGAATAGATGGCGCCCCCGCCGCCGTCCCGGGCCTCGTTGCCCGTCATGCTGAAGGAGGCGGCGGTATTGGCCGTTACGTCCCCGCCGGACCAGATGGCGCCTCCCGCGCCCGCCTCCGCCAGGTTGCCGGAGAAGGCCACGTGGCCCACGCTGGACCATTCCACGGTTTCATAATCGTTATTGATGGCGCCGCCGTTTTCTCCGGCCGTATTTCCGGTGAAGGAGATGTTTTCCGCGATGTCGGAGAAGGTGAGGCTGCCCGTGGTGCCTCCCGTATGGATGGCGCCCCCGTGGGTCATGGCGGAGTTGCCGGAGAAGCTGATGGCGCCCGTGCTGGTGAAGGAGGCTCCTCCGGAGGCGTAAATGGCTCCGCCGGAAGCGCCGGAATCCGCGCTCACGCTGTTGTTGCTGAACGTAAGGGCTCCGGTGTTGCTGAAGGCGACCGTATCATTGGCGGCAATGGCCCCCGCGCCGTAAAGGGCCTCTGTATTGGACATGTCGGCGGCATTATTGGAGAAGGTCAGGCTGCCGATGTCCTGGAAGGTGACGTTTTCCGAGAGAATGACGGCCCACTTGGCTCCGTAGTTGTCAATGTTGATTCCGTGGCCGCCCGTGAAGGTGATGCTCTGGAGGGTGTTGTTATACCCGCGGCCGCCTGTCCAGCAGTTGACGTTTGCTCCCAGGGCTCCCAGATTCTGGTCCGCCGTGAGCGTAAAAACGGTATCCGTATCCGTCAGCACGCTTCCCGCCCAGGCCTTGGAGCCCAGTTCCAGGGCGGCGCGGGTCATGATGTTGAGCGTGCCCTTGTTGTTTTCCGTGTTCAGGAGGATGCCGCCTTCATGCCAGTTGACCATGCTGGCATAGGAGCTGCCGCCCATGTCCAGAGTGGCTCCGTCCTGGACGTCAATGACATTGGCAAGAGTGTGGCCGTTCATGGAGAACAGGGCTCCGGAAGCGATGCTTACATTGCCCAGATTGCTGCCGGCGCCGAAGGCGTTGTCCACCTCCAGCGTCAGCTTGCCCGCATCCACGCGGACCGTGCGGCCGGAGGAAATCGTATTGGCCCTCTGGATGACCAGCTCTCCGGCGCCGGATTTAATGAGGCTCAGGCCGGAGAAGTTGGCGGTGGTGGGGTCTCCGTATTCGCCGGACGTGTTTTTATTGGCAAAGACCTGGTTGAAGTAGAGTACGGAATTTTCTCCGATGGCGAGCGCCAGCGCACTGCCGGCTCCGGTTTCGCAGACAATGGCATCCTGGTTCTGCGCATTGGAGGAAGTCCATGTAAGGGTCTGGTTGGCTCCCAGTTCAATGGTGGCCGTCGTGCCCCAGCCGGCGATGTAAATGCCGCGGCTGGCCGTGCCTCCGGATTCATAGCCCTGGGAAATGACGATGCGGCTGGAGGTTCCGGAAGCGAATTTAAGGGCGTAAAAATTGTTGTGCAGCTTGCCCAGGGAGGCGGAGTCATACCCGAACTGGTTCAGTTTGAGCGTTCCTCCGTTCAGCGTAATGGTGGGGGACTGGAAATTGGCTGTATAAACGCCGTTATGAAACAAGCGGCCATTGCTGGCATCCAGCACGGCTCCGGAGGCAATGTTGATTTTTCCGTTAATCCGGTTGTTGTCACTGGCGGTGATGTTTCTTTCCCCGGTGAAAACCAGGGTGCCCGCGTTGATGTTCCAGACGCCGCTGGCCGTATGCGCTCCATCCAGGGTAACCGTTCCGGCGCCTGTCTTGGCGAGCGTGGCGGAGCCGGTGAGGCTGGTATCCCGGACTTCATAGGAGTCTTCCGCATTGGGGGCGTCCAGAATCAGCCCGGTATTGGAAAGAGTGGCGGAACCTCCGTTGTTCCCGGCAGCCGCGCCCGTCAGGGTAAGGGAACCTCCGTTCAGCGTGATGGCCGCACCGTTGTAAAGCATTCCGGACGCAGAGATTCCGCTTCCTACTGTGATGGAGGAATCCGTCTGGAATTGGGCCGTATTTCCATTGCTCCAGTCGGCGGAGGAATCATCCAGCCGCCACGCTCCGGAATCCGTCCAGGAGCCGTTTCCTCCATTCCAGAGGTAGTCCGCCGCATGGGCCGGGATGCAGGAGAGACAGCCGGCGAACACGCCGAAGAACAGTGCGGTAATTTTCATGTAGGTTCTAACAGATAGAGTGATAGTGAATAAAAAAGGGAAAACAAGAACGAACTTGTTTTCCCTTAAAAAAAATCAGGGGACTTAACCCCGGCGGCGGCGCATGCACGATAGGGAAACCAGCCCCAGCAGGCTCAGTGTGGCCGTGGCGGGTTCCGGAACGGGAAGGGCGGGGTTGGCCGCCAGCGCGGCTATTTCCCCGTCATTCAGGACACCGGCATATAATTGGAGGTCATCCATGGTCGTATTGGCGGTGGACGCCAGCTTGAGTGACTGCACGTCTCCGGTGAAATTGACTCCGGAGGCCGTGATTTTCTTCTGCCCGTCCAGATAAATGTTCAATTCCCCGTTCTGGAAGGTGATGATGATGTTGGAAAAGGAATCCCTGGAAATCGTCAGGTTGGCCCAGTTGCCCACGTTTCCGCCGCAATAGGCCGCCCATGCCCCGGCGGTGGAGGCGTCGCCGGAATCCTTCTGGAGGTACATGTTCTGGCTGTTGCCGGATGTGAAGGTCAGAATGCTTTTCCATATAGCCGAGGACGATGTATTGCCGGGGGAGTAGTCCTTGACGGCAATGGAAAGGCTGAAACCTTCCGTAGCATTCAGCCCCAGTCCCGTACTGGAGGAGCCCAGCGTCAATTGTCCGCCGTTCGTGCGGCTGTCATAGCCCCGGCCTTCATAGCCATCGGTATAATTCATCCAGCCTGATCCGCTGAACGTGGCGCTGCCCGCATTTGGGCCGGCCAAGTTATTATCATTTAAAGATGACAGGTTTCCGTCAAGCTTGTTGAAATCATAAAAATATTTCAATGTGGCGGCCTGGGCTCCCAACCCTGAGCAAAGCAGGAACATCGTAAGATACAGAGAGGATTTCATGAAATTATTAAAAAAATTACTGAATGGAGCCAGTATCGGATTTACAATCCGGAAGACCGCTTCAAATTCAATAACTTCTTATAAATAAATAAGGTTTCCGTATTAGGCGTTGTTTATTATTCCTACTTTATATGTGGGAATATTTGCCGTTACTTTTTTGAACTCAAAAAAAAAGTTGACTTCCGGATTGTAAATCCGCGGCGGAATTATTCTGTTATGCATGATTAACTTATGAAAAATAAAGCAATCATGGTTGAATCAGGTATAGATCAAAATACCGCGAAATCTCCCGTCTTTTAATAGAAATGCGTGAATGCCTATTGCCCCTGGAGGGCGGAGATTCATCTGGAAAGAAATGGCCGTTCCAGGCAGCGGAACGGGTTTCCTTCAATTCTTTCCATGCAGGGAAGGAACGGGAGCCTTCGCCGGGAGGGTGTATAGTTTTTCAATATCGTCCAGATACCGGGAAATGGGGGTATTGGCAGGCTGTTCCTGTTCACGGAGCAGTTTGACGGCTGCCGCGTAGGAGGCGAATGTCTTGCCGGTTCCGGACCGCGTATTGATTTCATACCAGTCCATGTAGTCCCGGACGCGCCGGGCGGTTTTCATGGATAGCTCCCTGATTTCCCGAAGCTGCCTGATTTTCGGGGCGGCTTCCCGGCCGTTGATTTTTCCGGTCTGCATCAGGGCCACAAGCTTGGCGTATTCCACAATGACGGGCCGGTAGGCGGGGAAGGAGCGCCGGCTGAGGTTGAGCAGGCTGCCGGATATGTTGGAAAGCTGCCTGTTCAGGTCCGTCAGGGAATTGGCCTGGTCCAGATTGTCCAGGGGGAAGGTGACGGTCGTCCGGGTGTCCGGATCGTATTTGACCAGGGTGAGGGCTTCCTGCAGGTGACGTTCCGTTTCCGTGATCGTGAGGGTTTCCGTCAGGGGAGGAGTCGCCATGCGGGAAAGCTGGAGCGTCCACCATTTATGAAGGGAGGAGGGGGTCAGGTTGAGCTGCGGAAAATGGCGCTTGATGAGATTCCTGGGATCGTCATTGCCCAGAATGGCCTGGTCCAGAAGCTGTTTCATCCCTTCCGGACCGTTTTCCTGGTTCAGCAGGCTGAGCACCAGCGCGCCGCAGGAGGTTTGATAGGCGGCGTAGGAGGTGGCGTCCAGTTCCTTTTCCGGTTCCGGGCAGTTCAGGATTTCTTCCGGGGTCATGATGCCGGATTGCTGGAACAGGGTGGAGTACATGGCCCGGTCCGCTTCATTGGTGTGCCACAGGACGGCCTGCTCCAGCCCGGCAATCAGCCAGGGGGGCAGCGTTACTTCGTCCGGCAGTCCTTCCGGGTCCACCGTGCGCAGCATCATCTCATAAAGCAGGGTGGAGACGATGGCGTGGCGCAGCCTGTCCTGGTTGATGCCGCGTCCCAGGTGAATGAAGATGTTGTAGGAGAGGGTATTCCCCACAATCACGGTCTGCATGCGGATGGGGTTGGCCGGAACCGGGCTTCCCGGCTCCCCTACCAGACGGATGATGATGTTGTTTTTCCATTCGTCAGGCTGCTTGAGGATTTTCACCAGGGCCGTGCGTATGGAGTCCGCCCGCGTGGCAATGGCCCCGGCCAACAGGGAATCCATCCCTGTAACGTGAAATTGCTTGGAAGCGGAAACGCTGGTGAACGGCTGCCGTTTGACGGACTGTCCTTCCGTTCCGGCAGGGGCCGCGGCCGGATGCTGGGGAGCGGGGGGTACGGCGCTCACGTTGGAGCTGCCCTGCAATACCGGACGGTCAGAAGCGTCATCGATCAGGGCGGTGTCCGGAACGGGAACGGGGGAAGCGGCCTGCGCTTCCGCGGAAGGGGCGTTCCCTGCCTCCTTCTGTTCCTGCGCCCGAACGCAGGGGGGCAGGAGAAGGGCCAGCAGAAGGGCGCATGTTCCTCTGAATTTCATCAATGGGAAAAGCTTAGTCGAATTGTTCCGCCAGACAGCCGAAGTCTTCTTCCGCGTGCCCTTCACGGCACAGTTTCCCCATGATGGAGGAGACCAGCGCGGCAGCGGGCGGGTGGATTCCCTTTTCAGCGGCCAGTTCCTGGGCGTAGATGCTGTCTTTCCGCATATTGTCCAGGGAGAAGTGGGTGGAAAAGTCGCGTTCCGCCATCAGGGGCAGCTTGAAGGACGCCAGGGGGGAGGCGATGACGTTCCGGGAAATGGCCTGCCCCAGCAGTTGAGGGGAAATGCCGTATGCCTGGGTGATGGCCAGGGCTTCGCTCAGGCTCTGCACCATGGTGGCGGAGACCATGTTGGTGACCAGTTTGACGACGGTTCCGGCCCCTATCCCCCCAGGTGCAGGATGTCACGGGAACTGTGTTCCAGTACTGGCCGCACGCGGTCCAGGGTGGAGGAGTCCGTTCCCGCATAATAGACCAGCTCCCCTTTTTCCGCCGGCAGGCGGGATCCGGTGAACGGACAGTCCACATACGTGCAGCCGATGGCGGAGCACATCAGGGAGAGCTTGCCGACGGTGGCCAGGTCAATCGTGGAGTGGTTCAGGATGACATGTTCCGGGGTCAGCGCGCCCCTCATCTGTTCAAATACTTCCAGACAGGCATTCCTGTCTTTCAGATAGAGCTGGATGATTTTGGAGGCGCGGGCCGCGTCCGCCGGGGAGGGAACGGCTTCCGGAAAGTCTTCCCGGGGCGTCCGGTTCCAGACGGTGACCTTGTCACCCAGTCCGGTCATGTGGCGTGCAATCCGTGAGCCGATGAGGCCCAGTCCTAAAATGGAGACTTGATACATGGCGTTTTTCAGGAGAAAAAGGAAGGGGCGGATCCGTCAGGAACCGATGCGGAAGCGGCTTCTCCTGCGGGGTGCTTCCTGTTTTTCCGGCTTGGGCGGTTCCGCTGCGGCGGTGGCGGTTTCCGCAGGAGGCTGTGCGGCAGGCGCCGCGGAGGCCGTTTCCCTCATCTGGTCCGCCAGGGAGACGGGCCCGGCTTCCGGACGGTGGCTGACCACGACCTGCTTGGGCCCGGCAGAGGGCCTTTCCAGGGCATTGGGGTCCTCCGCCACATGGGCGGGCACCTCATAGGCATCGTGGGGAATGGCGGATGGATTGCTTACTGCTGCGGCCAGGCGCATTTCATCCTCGTTCGCGGCAGGCGAGGGAGCTTTGTCCGGAGCCTGTTTTTTGCGGGGAAGGGTGGTGGTCCCGGTGATGGCGAGTTCCAGGTCGGAATCCGGCAGGCCGCCGCTGCGGATGGCGGCGTCATAACTCTTGCGTGCCTGCGCCGTACGGCCCAGCCGGGAATAGGTCCAGGCCAGGTTGAAGTGGGCGTCCGGTGATTCCGGCTGGATTTTCAAGGCGTTTTCAAAGTGGCCCACCGCTTTTTCATAGTTGCCTGCGCTGGTTTCCAGGTTGCCCAGGTAAAGCAGGGCCGGAGCGTTGGCCGGGTCCAGCCGGACCGTTTCCGTCAGGGAGGCGATGGCGTGCTGGTCCTGCCCGGCGCGGTACTGGGCCACGCCCATCATGAACCATGCGGGGGAGGAGGCTGCATCCAGTTCCGTGGCCTTTTTCAGGTATTCGATGGCTTCCTCCGCCTTGTTGCGCTGGAGCAGGATGGTGCCCAGGTTGACCAGGGCCGGAACGTGGGCCGGCTGGAAGTCCAGCAGGGTGCGGTACAATTGTTCCGCAGCGGCGTAGCGTTTTTTGGCGAAGGCCTCCGCGGCTCCCTGTCCCAGGGCTTCCGCTTCCAGCTTCCGGCGCACCGTGGCTTCCATACTCCTGTTCAGAGCTTTTTCCTGCTCCGGCGTAATGGCTCCGGCGGAAATGGCGGCCAGGCGCGCCTGTTCGGCGGAACGGGCTTTCAGTTCATCCATCTGCCGGGTTAGCTCCTCCACTTGAAGGTTTTTCTGTTCCAGGGCCTTCTGGGTCCGGGCCAGGGCTTCCGCATGGCTCTTGTCATTCCTGGCGGATTTGGCCGCTTTTGTCTTCGTCTGGCTGCGCGCCAGTTCCAGTTCCCTGGCAAGCTGGGCGGCCTTGTCGCGTTCCGCGGAAAGGGCCTGGGCCAGCTTGTTGATCTTTTCCTTCTGCTGGTCCGTCAGGGGGATGTTTATCTTGTTGTCTCTGGCGATGACGTTGACAATCTGCTTTTCCGCCGGGGTGAGCTTGATGGCTTCTTCATTGTCCATCAGGGAGGCGATTTCCGAAGTGTCCGCGTTTTCCTGGAGCAGGCGCTTGTAAGTGCTGATGAGCAGGGAACGGCTCTGGTCCTGCACGGAAAGGATGCGGAGCTGCTTGGCGATTGTGGAGCGCAGCAACTGGTTTTCCTCCAGCAGGAGAGGGCTTTTTTCCGGATTGGCTTCCAGCTTGGACAGCTCCACATCCGCATTGATGAGCTTGGTATTCAGCTCCGTAATGCGCTTGCGGTAGCCGATGTTTTCATCCCGGATGGCAATCAGTTTCTGCTTCAGGTCCGCGGATTCCTCCCGCGCCTCTTCCAGGGCTTTCAGGTTGGCCTTCCGCTGTTCTTCGGAGTCGGACTTGGCCGTTTCCAGGGCGGCGATTTTATCCTGAGCGTCCTTGAGCTGGGCCGCCAGCGTCAGGTTGCGGTCCAGCAGGTTTTTGGTTTTGTCCGGGCTGTTGAGTTCCACCAGGGCGGCCAACTGGTCGCGGTCTTTCTGGAGGGCGTTTTTCTCATCCGTGACCTTGGCCAGCTTGTCCTGGTGCTCCTTGAGCTGAATTTGGAGATCGGCAATCTGCGCCAGATACTGGACTTTTTCCTGTTCCAGCGTGGTGACTTTCTGTTCCAGCTCCTCCACCCGCTTGGTGAGGGTCTGGAGGAGCTTGTTGCTGGTCTTTCTCTCATCCTCCATCTGCTTCTTGACCTTGAGCAGTTCGTCCCGGTAAACGGATTCTCCGGCGGACGCTATGGCCAGTTTTGCCAGAATGTCCTCCTGTTCCTTGCGGGTGCGCTTGAGCGCCTGGATCAGGGCCTTGTTTTCAATGGTGGTTTTGTCCAGCAGCCTGCGGATGCGCTCGTAATTGCTTTCCACCACTTCCGGGGCCGCTCCGGGGGAAACGGACGGGGACGGGATGGTGTTGACGAGGGATTCTCCGGGGCGGGAAGGAAACTCCACTCCCTTGTAGCCCGGAGGAAGGACGATGTTGGGCTTGGGCCTGGGTCGCTTGGGCACGGCGGCCGGACGTTCCAATTCCAGGCCGGGGTCTGATGAAACGGCGGCGGCCTGCTGCTGCGCCAGCTTCTGCCACTGGTCCAGCTTCTCCCTGTTGAGCTGGCGGCGTGTTTGAAGAAGGTTGGGCCGCCATTGCGGATAGGCCTTCACCAGGCGTCCCAACTTTTCTTCCGCCTGTTGCGTCAGGCGGATGGCTCCTATGTAGTCGCGTTTTTCCACCAGTTCGGCAGACCTGGTTACCAGCTTTAACGCTTCCAGGTACATGTCCGTGGGGTCCTGCCTTGTCCCGGCGGAAACGGGCATGGGACCCGGCACATAGGTGCCCTGGGCCAGAAGGGGCAGGGCGCCGCAGGTCAGGGATAAGGCAACGGCAATGCCAAGAGGTAGAGGAGTCATCATGGGGAGAAGCTTTGTTTACATACTGTAAACCATCTTGAATCGCAAGGATAAACCGTGTCTTGTGCTTGTGTTCGCGGGGCCCGGTGCTAGACTCTCCTCAATCCTTGATTTTTCTGATGAATATCTCCGTTTTAGACCGTTTTTTAAAGTATGTTTCCGTGGGTTCCCAGTCTGATGCGGATTCCCGCAGCGTTCCGTCCACTCCCGGTCAGACGGAACTGGCCCGGCTGCTGGCCGGGGAGCTGAAGGCGCTGGGAGCCCAGGCGGAGCTGGATGAAGCCTCCGGCATCGTGTACGCCTCCATCCCGTCCAACGTGGAGAGGGAGGTTCCCGTCATCGGCTGGGTGGCTCATGTGGACACGGCCCCGGGCGTCTCCGGCAGCGGCGTGAAGCCCCGCATCGTGCGCTCCTACGACGGCGGAGACATCGTCCTGAACCGGGAACAGGGCATCGTGCTTTCCCCCGCCGTTTTCCCCGAACTGGCGGACTATGCGGGCCAGGACCTGGTCGTGACGGACGGAACCACCCTGCTTGGCGCGGACGACAAGGCCGGAGTGGCGGAAATCATGGATATGGCCGCCTCCTTCCTGCTGCATCCCGAACGGCCCCACGGCGAGATACGCATCGCCTTCACGCCGGACGAGGAAATAGGCCGTGGGGCGGATGCCTTTGACGTGGAGCGCTTCGGCGCGGACTTCGCCTATACTGTGGACGGAGGAGCCCTGGGGGAAATCGAATATGAAAATTTCAATGCGGCCTCTGCCGTGGCGACGGTGCGCGGCACCGGCATTCACCCCGGCAGCGCGAAGGGCAGGATGCTGAACGCGTGCCTGGTCCTCATGGAATTCCAGGGAATGCTTCCCGCGTTCCAGAATCCCGCCTTTACGGAAGGATACGAAGGCTTCTACCATTTGGACTCGTTCCGGGGGGATGTGGAACGGGCGGTCGGGGAGTACCTCATCAGGGACCACGACACGGCGGAATTTGAGCGCAAGAAGGAATTCATGCAGGAGTGCGCCGCCCTGCTGAACCGGAAGTACGGGGAAGGAACCGTGCAGGTGGAGGTAAAGGACTCCTATTACAACATGAAGGAAAAAATCCTCCCGCACATGCACCTGGTGGAACATGCCCGCAGGGCGATGGCGGCCGTGGGCGTGGAGCCGGAAATCATCCCGGTGCGCGGCGGTACGGATGGAGCCCGTCTTTCCTTCATGGGGCTGCCGTGTCCCAACCTGTGCGCCGGAGGCCACAACTTCCACGGAAGGTATGAATACGTTCCTGTCCGTTCCCTGGAAAAAATTTCCGCCATTCTCCAGGAAATCGTTTCCGGCTACGCCCGGTACGGTTTGGAACCTCCCGCCGGAAACTAGCGGAACGGCGATGGAGGGCGGCTTTGCGGCTCCGTCTCCTGGGAGCGGCAGGCTCCTGCCTTTCGTGGGTGAAACCATCGCGAGCCGCCAGGGCAGGGAGGCTCTGGCTCCCAGCGTGGTGTGCGGCTGTGAAAAGGGAATGGCGGGAATGTTAATCGGGCGTCTATTGGGGGCCTGTCAGCCATCCCTGAACATTGGAAAGGACCTCTTTTCCGGACCGTGGAATCCCGTGGGATTCCTAATCCGTGAAGCTGCGGGAAAGTGCTTGCTTTTTTCCCTCCCGTCATGATCATGGCGGCTCACCGTTTTTGATAACCCCCGCATACACACATTTTGATATGAGCGTGATTCCCAATGTCCTGGCTGAAAGGTACGCCTCCGCCGCCATGAAATCCATCTGGTCCGCAGAGGGCCGCATCGTCCTGGAACGCGAATTCTGGATCGCCGTGATGAAGGCCCAGAAGGATTTGGGGCTGGATATTCCGGACGGCGTGATTGAAGCTTACGAACGGGTGAAGGACCAGGTGAACCTTCCCGCCATTGACGCCCGCGAACGCGTCACGCGCCACGACGTGAAGGCGCGCATTGAAGAGTTCTGCGAGCTGGCCGGCTGCGAGCACATCCACAAGGGCATGACCTCCCGCGACCTGACGGAAAACGTGGAACAGCTCCAGATCTGGAAGTCCATGCAGATCATCCGGGACAAGGCCGTGGCCGTGCTGAACCGCATGAGCGCCCTTGCCGGACAATGGAAGCACGTGACCATCGCCGGCCGCACGCACAATGTAGCCGCGCAGACCACCACCATGGGCAAGCGCGTCGCCATGTTCGGGGAAGACATCGTGCACGGCCTGGGTTCCTGGATTTCCCTGATGGACCGCTACAGCGTGCGCGGGCTGAAAGGCGCCGTGGGCACCCAGCTTGACCAGCTCTCCCTCTTCGGGCAGGACGCGGGCCGCGTGCTGGAGCTGGAAGACCGCGTGTGCGCCCACCTGGGCATTCCCTCCAAGTGGATGAACGTGGGGCAGGTGTATCCCCGTTCCCTGGACTTTTCCGTGGTTTCCGGCCTGGTGGAGCTCACCTCCGGCTGTTCCTCCTTCGCCAAGACCCTGCGCCTGATGGCCGGCCATGAACTGGCTACGGAAGGCTTCGCCAAGGGGCAGACCGGCTCCAGCGCCATGCCGCACAAGATGAACGCCCGCTCCTGCGAACGTGTCAACGGCTTCCACGTCATCCTGAAGGGCTTCCTGATGATGATCTCCGGACTGGCCGGGGACCAGTGGAACGAAGGGGACGTATCCTGCTCCGTGGTGCGCCGCGTAGTCATGCCGGATTCCTTCTATGCCGCGGACGGCCTGTTTGAAACCTTCCTGACCGTCCTGAACCAGATGGGGGTGTATGAAGCCGTGGTGGCCGCGGAACTGCGCCGCTACCTGCCTTTCCTGATGACTACCACCATCCTGATGGAAGCCGTCAAGCGCGGCATTGGCCGGGAAACCGCCCATGAGGTGATCAAGGAACACGCCGTGGCCGTCTCCAACGACCTGAGGGCCGGAAAAATCATGGAAAACAACCTGCTGGACCGCCTGGCGGAAGACGGTCGCCTGGGTATTGACCGGGCGGACCTCCAGGCCATCTTTGACTCCAACTCCTCCGCCACGGGCATGGCGGACGCCCAGGTGGAAGCGTTCCGCTCCATGGTGCAGGAGCTGACGGACAGGTTCCCGAACGGCGCGGGCTACCAGCCCGGAGACATCCTGTAAGGGCGCCGTACCCTCCGGTACGCACTTTATTCCCAGACTTCCCAGACGCCGTCCATCCGGGCGGCGTCCGTTTTTATGCCGGATGCGTACATGCTTTTTCAATTTCTTTACGTCAGGAGAGCTTGACGAATCAGAAGGATGCCAGTAAGCTTGAATCCAGTAAACGGGCGCGTACGTTGCATGCGCCTTCGCAAGCAACCCTCCTGTTAAACAATTTTCAATATGGAAAACCAGCAGCTCAGCCTTTTGGACCGTGTGTACACCGTTCTCAGAAAGAGAGGGGAAGAAACGGAATGGATTACTTCCGCGGACAACCACAACCTCAGAACGGGCATCGCGTTCGTCCCCTGTGATACGTTCACGCCCGTGAGCCTCCTGTACACGATGATTGATCGTCCGGAGACGCTGGTGATTGACGTGCTTTTTGCCGCCAAGGTGCCTGAAAACCGCCGTGTGGAAGTCAGCATCATCCTCAGTGAGCTGAATGCGGACCAGACGGCCGGCGCCTTCCAGCTGGACCCCAACAGCGGATACGTCTACTACCGCCAGTCCTTCGTTCTGGAAGGCATGGACCTCACGGAAGCCCAGTTTGCCCAGTTGATGAAGAACATTGAAACCGTGGCTGTGGAAACGGCGGAAGCCTACTCCCACATCATGGAGACGGAATATCCCAAATAACGGGCCGCGTTCCCCCCGGAGCTGTTCATGAGCGAGGCCCCTCAAAAAAAGGGAACATCCTGGTCCATAGGCATTGGCCTGGGGATCGCGGCGCTTTTGATAGGAACGGCCATTTTAACGGACCCGTCCGTCTCGGGCTCTGCCGGAGAAAAGGACAAGGCGGCCGCAGGAACGGTGGAGCCGCTGCATTTGCAGACGAACACTCTTGCCATTTCCGCGCCCGGCATCGTGAAGGCCTCCCACCTGACGATGCTTTCCCCGGCGTTTCCGGGAAGGTGGACAAGGTGCACCCCCTCTTCAGCGCGGGGGAAATCGTCCTGAAGGGAACGCCCCTGCTGGAGCTGGAAAAATTTGAATACCGTGCACGCCTGGCGAACGCGCAGGCTGGGCTGGAACAGGCTCGCCTGGATGTATCCACGGAACAGGCGGAAGCCCTGAAAGCCATCAAGAAGACGTACAGCTCCGTCTCCAAAAGCGGAAAAGAGTCGGAACTGGTGCTCCGGGTGCCGCAGCGACGGGCCGTGAACGCGCGGCTGAACGCCGCGGAGGCGTATGTGGCGGAAGCGGAACAGGCCCTCCGGGACACGGTGCTGGAAGCTCCCTATACCTGCCAGGTGGTGGAATGCTCCGTGGGAGCCGGGGCCCGCGTGGTTGCCGGGCAGCCGGTGGGGAAGGTGATTCCCCTCCAGGAGCGGATGATACGGGTTCCCGTGCCGCTGGAAGAATTTTCCGCATTGCCCAGGGATGAACAGGGCAGGGTAAGCACGGCGCTGACCGCCTCCTGCGTGCTGAACAATGGAAAACGGCTGCAATGGCTGGGCCGCGTTACGGCGGTGGACGCCGCACTGGATACCGAGCGCAATTCCGCCGTGCTGATAGCCTCCCTGGAGCCGAACGCCTCCCATGTTTCCGAATGGCAGGTGGCCCCCGTCAACATGGCCCTTCAGGTGAACATCAGCGTGCAGGTCCCTGCCTCCGCGTGGATTCCCGCCTCTGCCGTCCGGGATGGAAGCTCCATTCAGGTAAAAACCGCGGAAGGGATGCAGGAGCGCAAGGTGCGCGTGGTGGCGTTGAAAGACGGGAAAGCCCTGGTAACCGTTCCGGAATTACGGGACGGGGACGCTTTGGCTCTTTGATATTCCGGATTTCTTCTTCCCCTATTTTTTCCGAGGGCTTGTCCCTTTCAAAAGGCGCTCCGGAAATCAGGCTCCGGAGAGGCCATAAAAAAACCATGCCGCCCGGAAGGGGGAGGCATGGCGTTGCGCTCAATGGCCGGCGGCCCATGGGTCAGTGTCCGTTCGTTCTCATGTCGAACACCAGCACCTCAAAAGGTTGAAGTTCCAGGCTCACCGGCTTGCCCTGTTCCAAATTCAGCGTTTTGACGCGCTGGTCCGGGTAGGAGGCCTTCATGGGGAAAACGGCGGGCACTCCCTTGACGGGTTCAAAGACGGTTGACGCATCCAGATCAATCGTCCGCGGCCGGTCGTCCGGATTGCGGAGGGCCAGCGTGCAGCCCCGCGGGCTCCATGCCGCATAGCCGTACGGTTCCAGCTGGTTCGGGTTGCCGCCCACCCAGTGCACGTCGGCCAGGACGTCCTGGAAGCGCCGGGCCCAGCGGGCCCCGGCCGCCACGTCGTCCCACGCCTTTTTGTCCATCATGGACGGCGTGAGATAAAGTTCCTGGAGATTGGCTCCGGAACCGAAATAAATGCGGGCGTCGTTCTTCAGGTCCCTGTTGTCCTGCTTCCCGTCCTCTCCCTTGCTGACGCGCGCGGCCTGGAACTTGGTGCCCAGCACCATGCCGTGGTGCATGATGGAGTTCAGGGGATAAAGCGGGCCGGGCTTGACGATGACGTTATAGCAGGCCCCGTCGCGGAACGTGATCCACTGTTCGCGGTCGTCTCCCTTGCCCGTCCAGCCTACGTCCGCCGTACCGCTGCGCCAGGTGGAATCCACATGGTTGAGCCAGAAGGGGGAGGGCCAGGTGCCTACCGTCGTGTTGATGAACAGGCGGGGATTCTCCCGGCGAAGGTCGTTGGCGATGGAAAGAAGGGCCATGAAATGGGGGCTGATGCCGTCTCCGGCCTTGTCCCACTTGAAATAGGTCACCTTGTCCTTCTGCATCAAGTCGGAGCAGCGTTTTTTGAACCACTTGTAATACTGGGGGCAGGAAAGGTCGAATCCCGCGGCGTCAGCCGGGAGAATGCCTTTGTCCTTGGCATGCTGAACCCTCTTTTCCGGGCCGAAATACCCTCCCAGCGGAGAAATCCAGATGCCGAAGCCGGAAGGAATCTTCCCGACCGCCTTGACTACAGGTTCAAACCCGTGCGGGAATTTTTTGGTGGAGGGCTGCCAGAGGTCTTCATTAACGTCGTCCCAGCCGTCATCCAGCACGAAGCCGTCCAGCCTGACGTGGCGGGAACCCAGTTCCTTCCTGTATTCCCCGGCTGTCTTGACGAGCGTCTTTTCCGTGGGGTCCAGGCCGTCGTCATACCAGCCGTTGTAATGCAGAAACTGACGGTAGGGCGCAGCCCGTTCCCGTTCCAGATAATAAAGGAACCCGCGGCGAAGCTGGTTCTCCGGCCATACGCCCAGCACCGTGGTGAACGTCTGGGCGTTACCGCTGCCCATGGGAAGGTTGCAGTCAAACCCGACGGTTCCCGTTCCTCCGGCGGCCTGGGCCCTGGCTACGGGAAGTTCAATGCCGGCAAACGTGCCTTCCCGCTCGCTGACCAGTGGGCTGCCCGGTACGGTGCCCTTCACGGCCAGGGTGGGATCCTGCAAATCAATCAACTGGACTTTCTTCAAATCCACCTCCTTGGACGCTTCAATCCGGTAGGTTTCCTTGACGTAGGAGGAACCCTCCCTCAATTCCGCCTTCCAGTGAACCGTCAGCCCGCTGTTTTTGTCCCGGAAAACGGCGGAAATAACGGCCCCTTCCAGCCGTTCCCCCAGGCGGAGGCCGGCGGAATGCCCTTTCAATGCGCTGATGGCGGGAACTCCTTCCATCACAAACCGGGAGGAGGGGAGATTGTAGGCGTCCTTCTCCGTGGAAAGGCGGAACAATTCCGGAGCCTGGGCGCCGGTGGCGGCCTTTTCGTCCTTGGCACCCCGCTCCTTGTTCACGATTCCCAGGGGAATCAGCCTGCTGCCGTCCACCTTCCATGAGGCGCTCAGAATATTGTTGCTTAACGTATAAACATCCCCTTCCCGGTGGGCGGCGGGGGCTCCCGGTGTTGTTCCCGGATAGGTTACGGACGCAGCGGCTGTCTGAAAGCAAACGCAGGAACAGGCAGCCAGGGCAATTGCTGGCAGGGATGATGAGTGCATAATCCGGAAGAATCCGCAATCGGGAGGCATCCGTCAATTCAAAAATACGGGGGACGGGAGGGGCGGTCCGCGCCCCTGGTCCGCCGCAAAATCCTAGTGGGCTTCCAGCCAGTTATTCCCCGTTCTGGCTTCTACCAGAATGGGAACGCCGTTGGGAAGGGGAAGGGCGCCGATCATGGCTTCCTCAATCTTTGGAATGAGCTCCGTCTCGTCCTTGTGGAGGTCCACCAGCAGCTCGTCGTGAATTTGCAGGATAAGGCGGGACCTGGTGCCTTCCAGTAGCTTGTCCACATGGATCATGGCTATCTTGATCATATCCGCCGCGGTGCCCTGGATGGGGGTATTGATGGCGGTGCGCTCCGCGGCGGACTTGATGGTCTTGTTGGCGGAATTGATCTCCGGAATCATTCTCCTGCGGCCCAGCAGCGTTTCCGCGTAACCGGCCTGTTCCGCCTTGTGCACCAGGTCCTCCATGAAGGACTTGACCACGGGGAACTGGATGAAGTAATTTTCAATCAGCGTGGCGGCCTCACTGCGGGGGCAGCCCAGCCGCTGGGAAAGGCCGAAGGCGGAAATGCCGTAAATGATGCCGAAGTTCACCGTCTTGGCCGCACGGCGCATGACGGCGTCCACCTGGTCGCGGGGAATGCCGTACACCCTGGCCGCCGTCTCCGTATGGATGTCCCGGCCTTCCCGGAAGGCCTCGCACATGGCGGGGTCTCCGGAAAGCGCCGCCATGATGCGCAGCTCAATCTGGGAATAATCCGCGGAAAGCATGGTGTACTCCCCGGAGGCGGGGACGAAGGCCGTGCGGATCAGGCGCCCCTGTTCCGTTCTTACCGGAATATTCTGGAGATTGGGGTCCTGGGAAGCCAGCCGCCCGGTAGCGGTCAGCATCTGGTGGAACTGGGTGTGGATGCGGCCGTCCCGCGGGCAGATGTACCTGGGCAGCGCGTCCAGGTACGTGCTCTTCAGCTTCATGTTCTCCCGGTAGGCCAGGATATCCGCCACAATGGGATGCTGGGGAGCCAGGGCGGAGAGGGTATCTTCATCCGTCACGAACTGGCCCGTCTTCGTCTTCTTGGGCTTCTTCACCAGCTCCAGCTCCCCGAACAGGAAATCGCCGAGCTGCTTGGGGGAATTCAGGTTCAGGGGATGGCCGGCGGCCTCTTCAATCTTCTCCCGCAGGCCGTCAATAATGGCTCCCACCTTGACGGAAGCCTCTTCCAGGGATTCCGGAAGCACGCGGATGCCGGTGAACTCCATGTCCGCCAGCACGGGGAGAAGAGGCAGTTCCACCGTGCGGAACAGCTCCTCCATGCCGCTCTCCTTCACCTGCTTTTTCAGGATGGCGGAAAGCTGGAGGGTAATATCCGCATCCTCCGCCGAATATTTGCCCATGACCTCCACGGGAATGCCGCTGGTATCCAGCTCGCGCTTCCTGGCTCCCGGCGCGGCAATGTCCTTCAGCTTGATGGTGGAATATTGCAGCAGGTTCTCCGCCAGAAGGTCCATGCCGTGCTTCATGCCGGGGGCGATCAGGGCGTGCGCCAGCAGCGTGTCAAAAAAGGGGCCTTTAACCCGTATGCCGTTGGCGCGCAAAACTTCCAGATCAAACTTCAGATGGTGCCCGGTCTTCTCCGCAGGGCCTTCCAAAAGCGGCCTGACCGCTTCCAGGTCCGCCGGACCGGAGACAGGCATGTACCATGCCTTGTGCGGTTCCGCGCAGAAGGCGACGCCCAGCAGCTTGTCCGTGAGGGGATTCAGGCCTGTCGTCTCCGTGTCGAAGCACCAGGAATCATGCTTTTCCAGCTCGGCAACCATGGCGGAACGGGCTTCCTCCGTATCCGCAATGATATACTCGTGCTTGAAATCATCCACCGTTTTCAGATGGCGTTCCTCAAACAAATCCATTTGGCCGGAACCGTTCTGCCGCGCGTCCGCCGCCGGGGCGGCGGGAGCCTCCGCCGGGGGCTGTTCCGCCTGGGCCGGAGCAAACAAATCGTCCGCAGGGAGGGGGGCTTCCTGGCTTCCGGCGCTTTTTTCCCGAACAGCTTGGCCTGCATGGAACGGAACTCAAGCTCCTGAAGGAGGGCCAGCAGCTCTTCCGGACTGGGGTCTCTTTTGACCAGTTCAGGCAGGGTCACGGTCAGGGGAACGTCCCGGTCAATGGTGGCCAGTTGTTTGGAAAGGGTCGCCATGGCTCCGTTTTCCTCCACGATCTGCCTGCGCTTTCCCTTCAGCTTGTCCGCATTCGCCAGCAGGTTCTCCACGGTGCCGAACTCCCCGATTAGCAGTTTGGCCGTCTTTTCACCCACGCCGGGAAGCCCCGGAATATTGTCCGAGCTATCGCCCATGAGGGCCAGGATGTCGATCACCTGGTCCGCGCGTTCAATGCCCCATTGTTCCTTGAGCTTTTCCAGGTCAACCACCTCGTGGTCGTTGCCCCGCTTGCCGGGTTTCCACAAATAGCAGGTGGGGGAAATGAGCTGGCCCAGGTCCTTGTCCTGGGAAACCATGTAGGTCTGGAACTCCTTCGTGCCGTCCGCGATGCGGGCCAGCGTGCCTATCGTATCGTCCGCCTCATACCCCTCATAGCGCAGGATGGGAATGTTCATGGCCTCCAGAAGCCTGAAAATCAGAGGCATCTGGTAGCTCAAATCTTCCGGCATGGACTCCCTGTTGGCCTTATAGGCAGGGTAAAGCTCATGGCGCGCCGTGGGGGCGGAAGTATCAAAGCAGGCCGCGATGTGCGTGGGGTGTTCATGCTCCAGAATGCCCAGCAGCGTATTGGCGAAGCCGTACACGGCGGACGTGTTGACGCCCTTGGAATTACGGATGGGGTTGGAGAAAAAGGCAAAATGGGCTCTATAGGCCAGAGCCATTCCATCCAGAATAAAAAGGCGCTTGGAAGGGGAATCAGTCATTTCTGCCCTACTTTACCATGCGGCCCAGCGGTAGGCTACCGTTAAATGCGCCTCCGCGCCCTCTGCCGGATGAAGCGCCGCAAGCCCCTGGAGGCCATTGAACGGCACGCGTCCGCAGGGACGTAACGGATTTCAGGAAAAAGTTTGCCGACGCTCATTTCAATACTACGCCGTTGCTGATTGGCATTTCCCGGAACAAAAGGAGTGCAAGCCGCCTTTCCGTCTGGTATAGAGGCGGAAACGGAGAGGATAAACATGCAGGAATTGTTGACACGGGAGGAACGTGACAGACTGGCCGAACGCCTGCTGCCGGGAGAAAAAATTCTGTGGCAGGGAAAATCCCGCTGCGGATGGTGGAGAAGGGCCGCGAAGGAATGGAAGGGAATGCTGTTTTCGGTTTTCTTTGCCGCGGCATGGGGCTGGGGATGTTGCATAGCGGCGTCCGCTCCGGTCTGGACGGGTGAGGTCATGTGCGCGCTGGCGGTCATGGGAATATGCTGTTTTTTGGTATTGCCCTCCTCGGCATGCTTTTGATCAACGCGGTTTTGGAAACGCGCCGGGCCAACGCCGTCCTGCACGCCCTGACGAATATGCGCCTGTTGTCCCTGGGGCCGTCCGCGGACGGCAACGGCGTCCTGTTCCGGCAGTGGAACGGGGCGGAACTGCGGAAAATCCGCCTTGTTGCCCATCGAGCCGGGCCGGAAGATCTGGTATTCCGCTACCGGTTCCCGCCAAACGGAAAACCGGAGCCGCAAGGCTGGCCCGCGCTTCCCGGGGCGGAAGCGGTCTGTGAGCAAATCACGCGCCTCTTTCCCGGCGTGTCCGTATCACGGCTGCCATGAACTCCGCTAGACGGTCGGCAGGTTCCCGTGAAGGCGCCGCCAGCAGGAAGAGAACCTGGCCGTCGTAAACGAGGCGGCAGACCCAGCAGGGAGCCGGATATTGCTGCCCCCTTCTTCCCCTGCGGCAGATAGTGGCGCCTGCATGCCTCAGCCGTTCCAGTTCTTCCCCGCTCAACGGTGTATGCTCGTCCACATGAAGCACGGAGCATTCCGACAAAAGCTCCGGATCATAGTCAAAAGCATCCCGGCGCAGGCCGAACAGCCTTTTTTCCGCATGCACCCAGCCGTTCCTGGCTTCATAAATCCTCTTGCCGAACCAGATGTCCAGCAGAACCGCCAGGATTCCCACGCTTAAAAACGGGGCGAAAAGGGAGAAAACGGCTCTCATGCTCTCTCCCATAACTTCCGGCTGGGGAGGAATGGAAAGGAAAACCCATGTAAAAGCGCATGCGCCCAGCCACAGCAGCGGAAGAATCACCAGGAGAAACCCTGAAAACATGCGGTAGTTCGGGATGCCGATCATCTCAGCCGCAACATACCGGAAGCATTTTCCGCCGTCAACCGTTCTCCTTCAAGGATTGATTTCCTTGTGGGAGAACGCTATCATGCTTCCGTTTCCATGACTTACACCATCACACCCCTGATTGGAGAGGAAGCCATCCGCGCGCGCGTCAAGGAACTGGCCGCCTCCATTGACGCGGCCATGGCAGGCAGGCCCTATATTCTGCTGTTGCTGCTGAACGGCGCCCTCCCTTTCGCCACGATGCTGAAAGGGCATTTGAAATCCCGGCCCGTGGTGAAAACCGTCAAGATCACCAGCTACGCCGGAATGGAACATTCCGGCTCCGTGGCATGGGATGGGGACTGCGGGCCGTTCCGGCCTGACGTGCCCGTTCTGGTGGTGGATGACGTGCTGGATACGGGCGCTACTCTGGCTGAAGTTTGCCGGGAATTGAAAAGGCAGGGGGTGCGGCAGGTTCTCACCGCCGTGGCCGTGGACAAGCACTGCTGCCGGAAAGTGCCTTTTGAAGCTGACTACGTAGGTTTTACGCAGGGAGATGAATTTCTTGTAGGCTTCGGCATGGACCTGGATGAGCGTTACCGGGAATTGCCCTACATCGGGAAAGTGGACATGGGCTGACAAATTCCCGAATTCATATTGAACAACCTGTTGAAAAAAAGTGTCCAAGCTAGTTGGAGCGGCAGAGCCATCCGCCGTCCCCGCTCAACAAGGGAAACCGGAAAGGAGAACCAAGACATGAAAATCAACAGGGCAAGACAACAGGAAAGCGTGGCCGTCTTCGGCCATGAAACGTCCCTCATCCGGGATGTTCTGGACAATCTGGAACTGGAACACGCGCTGACGTGGCTGCTGGAGGCCATCAGCCAGCACCAGTCCGGAGAATTGGAAAGCGAACCGTGGCATCTGTACCAGACCACGCTGTTTGCCATGTACGTGGACTATGACAACGGGAAGGTGCGCCTGTCCGCCGCCCTGGCATGCCACGATGCAGACCTGGAAATATCTCTGAAGGACTTTGTGGAGATACTGGGCCGGGAAGCCGCCAAGGAGGCGGACCCGCTCCACTATACTCCCGGCGCCCCCAGCAAGTGCATCCACCGCTACCGCAACCCGTATTTCAAGCGCAGGCGGCAGGAACGTGAGCCGGACATCGGGTTTTATTCCTGAGCCGGGGAGCGGCACGATGCCGTATCCTTTCCAATGGCCGGGTTCCGCGGGGAATCCGGCCTTTTTGCGGGCGTTCGTTCTACCGGGGAAACGTAGGGGAAGGGCCGTGAAAAACCCGGTTTATACTGTTGCCGCAATGGATGCAGGGCAGCATGTTCATTACTGGGCGCACTGGTTCAAGCGGGCAGGGAAAAACGGAACTTTATTAGGAGAAAAAACGGCATGTCAAAACCGGCAGTGGAAATAGTGAACCTGGGGGAACAGGCCATCTGGGGAATAGGGAGGCAATCCGGCGATCAAACGATCTCCGCGGATATCCATGCCCTTTCAGCGGCTTATCATTCCCTGGCTTCCGTGCCGCGGGGAAGCGTGCTTCCCTTCTTTGTTCTGTCCAGAAACTATGATGGCCGGAATGGTTCCTTTGAACTATTTGTGGGCGGCACACTTGAAAAAGACGGGCTGGAGCAGGCGTTTCTTCCCCCCGGGGAATATGCCGGAATGACGGTCAGGCCCCGGCTGGGATTTTTATGGGGCGCGGCCATTGGGGCCGCCAAAAGGTACTTTTACCAAAAATGGCTCCCGCAGAGCCCATACGGGACCCTGAACATGGAGTACGAACTCCATACGGAAAAAAGTATTCGCAGCCATCCTTCCATGGACATCTTTTTTGCCGTTAAAAGGAAGGAATAACGGAAGAACCGGCGGCTGGAAGCTGGCGAGGCACATTATCCGGCTTTCTTGTCGCCGGGCCGTGTTTTCCCTGCCGGAGGCGCCAACATTGACAGTTGCCTGTGAAATAATTAGAATGGCGGCATTGGGCCCAGGGAGATCAATCGGAAAAGACGGGGAGCAGGATGAAAAATCATCATACCATCAGGATTGCGACAAGGCGGGACGCGGCAAAGCTGCTTGAAATTTATGCTCCGTATGTGGAAAAAACAGCCGTCACGTTTGAATATGAAGTACCGGAGGTACAGGAATTTGAGGAAAGAATCGGCCATGTGCTGGAAAAATACCCCTTCCTGATTTGCGAAAGGGAAGGGGAAATTGCCGGTTATGCCTATGCCGGCGTTTTCAAGAACCGTGCCGCGTACCGCTGGGCCGTGGAAACGACGGTTTACGTCCGGGAAGACCGGAAAAAAATGGGCATAGGGCGGGAATTGTACGCAGCGCTGGAAAAGATTCTTTCCTTGCAGAATATCCTGAATCTAAACGCCTGCATTGCCTGTCCGGAGGCGGAAGACCCCTGGCTTGGGCGGGACAGCGTGCAGTTCCACGAACGTTTGGGATATCAATTCGCAGGAAAGTTTCATCAGTGCGGGTACAAGTTCGGCCGCTGGTACCATATGGTGTGGATGGAAAAACATCTGGGAGCCCACCCGGACAATCCTCCCGCAGTGAAAACCTTTGATGAAATAAGGGGCCTAGTTGCGGAGCAGTACGGGATTTTGTAAAGGTCCGGTCAGGTAGGAGTGCTGCCAATGCGCAAGCACGCCAAGGTATGGCCGGTATTAATGAAGACAGCTTTTAGTGGAATATGAGAATCATTGAAATCCAGGAAGGAACTACGTTGCTGATACGGCAGCTCATGGAACTGTGGGAAAAATCTGTCAGGGAGACGCACCTGTTTTTGCCGGACAGCGAAATAGAAAATATTAAGGAATACATTCCGCAAGCATTAAGAGAGATACCTCATCTGATCGTTGCGGAGAACGAAAACGAATTTCCTGTCGGCCTGATGGGGATTGGCGGCCAGAAACTTGAAATGCTGTTCATTGCAAGCGAAGAACGGGGGAATGGCCTCGGTAAGAAGTTGGTGGAATATGGAATCGAAGCTTATTCCATCAATGAATTGGCCGTGAACGAGCAAAATCCGCTCGCCAGAGGTTTTTATGAATACATGGGCTTTCAAGTCCATAAAAGAACGGCCCATGACGAGCAGGGAAACCCTTACCCGCTCTTGTACATGAGATTGAATTGACACGCCGCCAGCTTCCCCTTCGGCATAAGAAAGCAGGTATGGGAAAACGCCTGTTTCATGCGTGCCTGTTGTGAAAGCATTTGAAAGCCTTGCGAACGACAGGCCGGTTATTCACATAATAAAAATAGTGCTTTTTCAGAGCGATCATCCAGAATGGGCACCGTCATGACCATCTCCCCCTTATCCGGCGCAGAAGTCCGCCCCCGTTTGCCCTGGGTGGAGACTGCGCGGCTGCTGGCAACGCTGGTCGTCGTCATGCAGCATGTGCCTTCCGGCCCCTTTCTTCCCAACGAATGGCTGATCGGTCCGGCGCTGGCGACGTTTTTCCTGCTGGCGGGATATTTTTCCGCCTCCCGCCTGGAGGGGAGCGGGGCTGGAAAATGGACGGGCGGGCGCCTGCTGTCCCTGCTGTGGCCGTACCTCTTCTGGTGTGCGGCCTACTGGCTGGTAGCGGGCATGTCCCTTTCCCCTGGTTCGCTGGCTTCCGTGTTCGGGGCGGGAACGTGTCCCCTGCTGACCCCGATGTGGTTCCTGCGGGACCTGATGATTTTTACCCTGGCGGCGTTCCTGCTGCACCGCTGGCGTCCCGCGCTTTACGCGCTCGGCCTGTTCTGCCTGTTCCTGCACCGGTGGGATGACACCCTGGCGTGGCCCAGTCCCTATATGTTCGGGGACTTCGTGCTCGGCATCATGCTGGCGTCTTCCGCACCGGGTTGCCTGGACCGCTGGGGGAAGATGCCCCTGGCCGTGCACGCGTCCATTATTCTGGCCTCTGCGGCCCTTGTCTGGGCAAGCTGTGCGGATACCTTCCTGGTTCCGGACGTCGCTTTTTCCGGACTGATTGTTCTGGCCTTCCTGAGCTTCGGAATAGTGGCCAGGGCCGTCAGCCCCGCGCTGTCGGAACGGCTGGCGCGGTGGTCGTCCGGCAGCTTTTTCGTGTACTGTTCCCACATCTTCGTGCTGATTGCCCTGACAGGGGTGGAAACGTGCTTCCCGTCCCCGTGGGCACCCTGGGTTTGGTGGTGTCTGGTGCCTGTCGTGTACATGCTGGCACGGGGCGTTTACCTGTTCCTCAAACGGTATTTCCCGCGTGTCCTCGTCCTGGTGACCGGGGGAAAATGAACGTAGGGGCGGCGGCGCGGATGTCTCCGCCCCATCCGTTCAGGGAGCTGCCATGCGGAAGGCCTGGACCGGAATGGCCTCTTTCCTGCCGCCTTCCCTCTGCCAGAATAGTTCGGGAAGCCCGGGGAAGCCTTCCGTTTCCACCAGCAGGGGATGCCAGCCCTTTTCCAGCGGGATGGGCTTCAGCCCAGTTTTTCCTGCATCTCCTTCCGTCGTTCCTTCCCCCATGGAGGAGGATACCTCCGCGCCGGGCTTGTAGCCGTATTCCGCATCCAGCAGATGCGCGTCGTGCAGCCTGACGAACGCTTTAGCTCCCTTTTTCGCCGGGGTTTTCATGAAGAAGACGTATTTCCCGGTTTCCGGAACGTTCAGATAAAGCTCTCTTTTCATGCTGCCGTCCTTCCGGCGGACGCCCTGGGAGGACTGCGCCGTCAGGGGAACCAGGTTGCCGGGCATTTCCTCCTTCCGGAGGGCCGGAACAGGTTCTGCATCATAGGGCCGCTGGGCAAAGGTGCCGCGCACCGGGTGGGTATAATCGTAAACGCGCCTCATTCTCAGCACCTTGTCGTGCATGATGGGTTGCATCTTTTTCCCTTCCGGCGTGTCCTTTAGGTCATGGCGTTCCGCCGGGTCCTTCGCGGTATCGTAAATTTCAAACGGATCCGCATGGGACTGGATGTTGGTACGCACCCCCTTGTATTTGCCGAGGTAGACCATCTGCTGGTCGCCCCGGACGGCGTTCCTCCTGGACGGGAGAAAATCCTGGTAGCCGGGCGTCGTCGTCTTGTTCCGGGACATCTTGGCGCTGTATTCCATGTACAGGCGGCTGTCCGGCTGGGTTCCCTTGTTCAGCAGGGTGGGGAGCAGGGAAACGCCGTCACTCCGGAAGGGAGCCCTGACGCCGCCGATGGCGGCCAGCGTAGCCATCCAGTCGTGGAACTGGGATGGATGGTCGCTGACGGAACCGGTCGGAACGCGGCCGGGCCAGCGGACGATGGTGGGAACGCGGAAGCCGCCTTCCCATGCGTCCTGTTTGATGCCGTCAAAAGGCCCGTAATTGCGGAAGAACTGCGGATTCTGGCCGCCTTCGTCATGCGGGCCGTTGTCCGACGTCATAATGATGACGGTGTTCCTGTCAATGTTCAGGTCCTTGAGAGTCTGGATGAGGTCTTCAAAGGAATCGCTCAGCCGCGCGATCATGGTGGCGTACTTCTTCTGCGCCATGGGCCATTTCTTGTCCGCATACCGCGGATAGATGTAGGAGTTGATCTTGCCCTCCGCGGTATTCACCAGCTTGTGGGGCTTCCCGATCCATTGCACGCCGCCCTTTACGCCGCGGCCTTCCGGATAGGGGCCGGTGGGGATCTGGAGCTGGGAGTGGGGGGCTACGTGGGTCAGCGCCAGGAAGAAGGGCTGGCGGGGATTCTGGCGGTGCGTATCTATAATCCATTTTTTGGCGCGGGCCGTCAGCAGGTCCACGGAGTACGCCTTGTCGCAATCCGCCGTGACGCACTTGTCCCCGTCCCAGATGCCGCTTCTCTTGGTGGGGGAAATGGGATTGGGGTCTTCCTTGGGATAATGGTGGTGGCCGCTGACGTGGTCCAGGTAGCCGAAGTAGTAGTCAAAGCCGCGTTTGGTGGGGTAGGCCGTGGATTCCTGCGGAGTGCCCGCGTGTTCCGTTCCTCCGCCTATCCCCCATTTGCCGATGAGGGCCGTCCTGTACCCGGCGGACTGCATGACGGTGCCGAGCGTTGGGGCCTGTTCGATGGGCAGGTCAAAGGACCTGTCCCGGATCACCTTGGCATGCCCCTGGTGCACCCCCGTGAACAGGGAGCTGCGGGCCGGGGCGCAAAGCGGGGCGGAGGAATAATGGCGCGTCAGCGTCATTCCTTCGCTGGCCAGTGTTCTCAGTCCGGGATTGTCCATGGCGGGCAATCCCTCCTTCATGCGCTGGTCCTGGTAGGAAGGCAGATCCCCCCAGCCCATGTCGTCCATCAGGATCAGGATGACGTTGGGCCGCTGGGCGGCTGCGGTGAAAGGAATTGCCAGAAGGACGGCCAGCAGGGGAAGCAGGCGTTTTTCTTTCATTTCAGCAAAAAATGGAATCTTACTTTGCAGGCCCGGTCTTGACGGAATAGCCTGGATCGGCAATCCAGCGTTCTCCCGATTTTTTCACCGGAATAAAGCTGATGCCCCAGGACTGGAAGCTGCCCGTATACGGCTGTTCAATCAGGATTTTGTTTTCTCCGGCCTTCACCTGGAAGGGAACGGGGGGACGTGCCCACCAGAATTCCTCATTGTCAAAGGGTATTTCATTGGCGGGGGAATTCCAGGTGTGCTTTTCATAACGCCGCTGTCCTGCCAGCTTGTAGGTCTGGGGATTTTTCACTTCCTTTCCGTTCACCCATATTCTGGTGCCGCACTGGGACCATTCCCCGGCTGCCGGGACTCCGGAACAGCGCCGCGTGGAGCGGGCCGGAGCGTCGAACCCCACCATGGCGTACATGGTGCCCGCCCTGGGCGCGTAAAAAGTCGTCTCCGCCCAGGCGGTGTTACCGGGCTTTGCTTTGGAGAACAGGCCTTCCGCTCCCGCACGGGAGCGGAAGTACAGATTGCCGCCGCGCGCCTGGACCGGCTCCAGCCCCGCAGGGGATTTCCCCGCCAGCAGGCCGTTCCTCACTTCCTCCTGCCTGTCCTTCTGAACGGGGCCGAACACGGTCCATTCCACAAAGGAATCACGCCAGTAGGGGAAGGGCTTGTTTCCGGCCAGGGCTTCCATGCGTTTCTCAAACAGGGAGAAAGCCTGGTAGGCCTCCGTATCCTTCTCCGGCAGTTTGCCGGCAAAGCGGGAGCCATCCTCCGGAAGGCCCTTCCAGCTGCGTTCAGCCATGGCGAACATGGCGGGCCACTGGGGGCTCTGGATGGGGATGTTCTTCTTGTCCTCCACCCGGGTATCCGGCCACAGGCACTGGATGACGCCCAGGGAGTGGTCGTCGCTCTTTGCCGTTCCACAGGGCTGGCGGAAGAAATTCCTGCGCACCAGAATGCCGGGGTCAAAGGAATTGATGTAGCCTGCCGTGGAATCAAAATAGGGATTCTTCTGCTTGGCGGGGTCCGGCAGTCCTACGGAATTCTCGTCATTCCACAACTGGGCGTAGCTGTCTCCGGAAACGGGCAGGTCATTGTTGCCCGCCCACTGGATGGGCTGGCGGCCCAGAGATTTGACCTTGGCCGCCATCCGGTCCGCAAACTGCTTCCCGTTGGGGATGCGGATTTCATCCGCGCCGATGTGCAGGTAGGGGGACATCTCCACCGGAATTTCCCGGCAGAACTCTTCCAGCAGTTCCTCCAGAATCTTGATGCCCCTGGGATCGTGCATCGGGAAGCCGAAGCAGTTCTTGAAATAGGTGCTGTGCCCCGGCATGTCGATTTCCGGGATGATCTGGATGTGGCGCTTCCTGGCGTAGCGGAACAGGTCCCTGATCTGGTCGTAAGTGTAGGTGTCGTTGACGTCCCGGCCCTTGATCCTCTTGGAAGGGTCATTCAGCACAGGGTACTTCTTGCACTGGATGCGCCATGCGGGGTAATCCGTCAGGTGCCAGTGGAAGGCATTCAGCTTCAGCCGGGCCATTTCATCAATGTCCGCCTTGAGCGTCTCAATGGACCGGAAATTGCGGCCTACGTCATGCATGAAGCAGCGGATGGCGAACGCCGGGCTGTCTTTGATGTCGCAGCATGGATAATCCCCCCCGGCTCCCAGCTGGTCCAGCGTCCTGCGGGCATAAAAAACGCCTGCGTCCGTGGCGGCCCTGATCAGGATGCCGCCGGGGCGGACCTGGAGCTCGTAGCCTTCCTTGCCCAGCGTCTTGGCCAGAGCCGCGTTCTTTTTCACGGAAACAGGAGCCTTTTTGGGGCATGTCCCCGTCTTCCAGTCAACATGGGCCGGGAAGGGAATGAGGGCTGCCGGAGCGGCTTCTTCCTGCTGGAGTGGATGCGGGGAAGTCCAGTCTCCATAGGAAGAGGGGGAACAGAGCATTAAGCCTGATACCAGCAAAAGGAGGGAAGGGGATAATCGCATAATATTACTACACTTAAACGAGGAACTGTCTTTCATCAAACTTAAAATGAAGCAAAATTCCGGACTTAGGGATGTTCCGGTTTCTGCCGCATTATCTCCTCTTTCTCCTCAGGCACAGGCTTCCCAGCCCGAGCAATGCGGCAGCAGCCGAGGAAGGCTCCGGAACCGTGAGGCCCTCCATGCGGAAATTTTTTACGGCAAGCTCGTTGTAAGCGTAGCTGTTGTCGAGAACGTCGGTATTCATCACCAGATAAAAAGTGGCTCCCTGGTCAAACAAATTGCTGTAATCGTCTTTGGAAATTGTCCAGCTATAGGATTTGTTGCTGACGTCTCCCGCCGAACCGGAAATCGTAGACCCAACCTGGAGAAGAGAATCTCCCTCTCCTCCCAGACTGTACCACAGGCTGAAATTTTGAGGCTGGCCCGTCCTGTTGGTTTCGAAAAGGCCGCCTGTATCAAAGGAAATCCTCAGCGCTTCATATCCGGATATGGCGTTGGAGGACAATTCATGAAATTTGACGGCCGTAAATCCGCCTCCTGCGCCGTTGGCGGAAATCAGATTGGTAGCGCCATCCGCCGTCACGGAGGCAAGCGTACCGGTATCTCTATTCTTATTGCCGGAATACCATCCCGCATCCAGAGAGCCAAGGACGGATTGAACGGCGCTTGCGGAAGGCCCTCCGTTCGTGATCAGGGCGCCTCCGGAGGAATAATCGATGCGGGTGATGGAGGTTTTCCCCATCTTCAGCTCCGGAATAATTCCGTCAAGGGAACTCCACGCCTCCGCTCCGTGTGCCGATAGAACTGCCGCTGCGGGTAATGCCAGGAAAAAGGACGTTTTCATTTGTATGTAATTTCTGTTGGAAAGCGGAAAGGCCGCTCCGCACTGGCGCGAATTCCGCTTTATTCGCCATGAAACTACAGAATTTGCAATCCGCTAAAGAAACAGCAACAGTAAAAAACGGGCAATATTCTGACAATAAATGAATGATAAATATATCTAACATTTTGTTTCCCGCTATTTCCCCGCTGGAAAAACAAGAGGCGGTGCCCGGGAAGGTCCTGACCATGAATCAAGCGAGGGAAAAAACCGGTTGACAGCGGATTGCAAATCCCTGAAACGTATTCCAATACCTGTTAGTGCGATGAAAATCAGGTGATTGGCAGCAAGAGAAAGCCTTGCTTCACGCGGAATTACCCTATCCGGATGCGGATGGAATGAACGGCATCCTTGCCGAACTGGTCCTTCAATTTTCCCAGCAGGGCGCCCTGCCACTGCTGGAGGTGGTAGCGCATGGCCGGCTGAAGCACCTGGATGGTGGCAACTCCCTTGACGATGGAAAGCAGGTTGGATTGCTGGCCCAGGAATGGCCCCGCGGCTTTCAGCCAGCCTTCCCGGAGCAGCTCGGGGTCCATGCCTTCTCCATCCAGGGGGAGCTTGGACAGGATGTCTCCCAGCAGGGACTCCGCCGTATGGAGATTCCGTGTTTCATTGGTGGAGGGAGGAACCTGGAACCAGTCCGCCAGCGCCTGCCTCACCTCCTGTTCGTCACGGGAAAGGTATTCATACCGGGGCGGGGAGGCGTTGGGGTCCGGACGGTCCCTGTCCGGCATGTAGGGAGACCAGGGAGAAGCCATGAGTGGAAAATAAAAGCCCGGAGTGTTGGATGTCAACAGCCCCGGGCGGTTAAAAAATAATATGGAGAATATATTATTCGCCGTCGTCGCCGATAGCTTCCACGGGGCAGCCTTCCATGGCTTCCACGCAGGCTTCCTGTTCGGTTTCGTTGTCCGGCTGCTTCTTGACGTAGGAGACGCCTTCGTCGTCATCCCGTCCAAAGTTTTCCGGAGCCGTTTCGCGGCAAAGGTCGCAATCAATGCAGGAGCTGTCCACGTAAAACTTGCCGGGGACGTTTAGAGGTGTTTTTTCGTCGATGTCTGCCATTATGTATATGGGTTGTATGAACTGCGCCCACTATTTCCGCATTTGAGCAAATTTTGCAATCTTTTTTGTTGCAGGAATGAGTCAGCATGAGGAACAATGCCGCCATTCCCGTTCCTGGAATAAAAGGCTTTTTACGATGAATCCCGTTTCCCCTCCCACTCCCCGTCTCCTGCCCGTCTGGGCGGGCCTGCTGCTGGCTGCGTTTTCCGGCGTTCTGATGGCCTGCGCCTTCATTCCCGTGGACTGGGGAGGCTGTGTCTGGATAGGTTTTCTGCCGTTGCTGACGGCGCTGTGGTACGGCCGCCGCCGGGAGGGGAAAAAGGGAATCCTGGCGTATGCCCTGTACGGCTGGATGTTCGGCGTGGTGTTTTACGGCATCTCCTTCTGGTGGGTCAATGAAGTCAGCACGCTGGGCTATATTCCCCTGATGATATTTTACGGCGGCCTGTTTCCCGGCATCTGGGCGCTGGTCATGGGCGTGTTTTTCCGTCCGGACGCCCGGCCGCTGCCCGGGGCGCGGCAGACGGTGAAGGAACGCAGGGCGGCGTGGAAATCCTGGGCTGTGGGGGACATGCTGCCCAGCGCTTCCGCCGCGCTGGGGGGCGGCCCTGTGGGTGTGCCTGGAATGGGTGAGGGGCTGGCTCATACCGGGCTTCGGCTGGAACAACCTGGGCGTGGCCCTTTACGGAAATCCGCTGGCCCAGTGGGCGGAATATGCGGGGGTAACGGCCCTGGCCTTCCTCCCTGCCGTCTTTTCCGTCTGGCTCTGGCGCGTCTGCCGCCGGGCCGGAACCATGGTGGTCCGTGAAGGCAGGCGCACCGTTCCGTGGGACTTTTTCACGCTGGTGGCGGTTCTCTTAATCATGTTCGTCACCGGCGTGCTCTGGACGGCGCGCTACTCCCCGCAATCCGCCGCAGCCACGGGGAACGGCAAATTCACCGTTCCCGTCATGACCGTGCAGCTTAACCTGAGCCAGAAGGAGAAATGGGACGCGGCCAACCGGGGCGCCATTTACCGGGCTCTGCTGGACACGACGGAGCAGGGGATGCTGGACCTCCAGAACAGCGTCCTGGAACAGGCCGCCAAAAACGGGACGGAAGCCTCCCTGAACATGCCGGCCTGGGTAATCTGGCCGGAGAGTTCCTTCCCCATTTCCACGTTTTACCGCGATTCCACGGGGGAACGCTTTCCGAACCAGGACAACGTCAACTTCCTGAGCGTGGAGGAGGACTACGTCCAGGCCCTCCGGAACGGGATATGCAATTTCATCCTGCTGACGGGCACGGATGACATTTACCTGTCCGATGAAGGCCGCGTGGCGCGGGCCTACAACTGCCTCACCGTCTTTGAAGGGGACTACTCCACGGCCAGGCCGCACGCCAAGGCCATGCTGGTCCCCTTCGGCGAATACATCCCCATGCGGGAAACCTTCCCGTTCCTGGAAAAGGCCTTTGAAGCCTCCGCCGGAACGGCAATGGGGATGAACTACACGCCGGGAGCCTCCTCCAGCCCCGTGCCCGTGCCCATGCGCCCGGGGAGCTCCGCCACGGTAGGAGTCATTCCGCTGGTTTGCTTTGAGGACGTAGTGGGAAGCTGGGTGCGCCGCTTCGTGCGGCAGGAACCCCAGTTGATGGTGAACGTCACCAATGACGGGTGGTTCAACCGCTCCTGCGCCAATGAACAGCATTGGCGCAACGCGGCGTTCCGGTGCATTGAGCTGCGCCGTTCCATGGTCCGGGCCGCCAACACCGGCGTCAGCGTGGCGCTGGCTCCCAACGGCGCGGTTATCGCGGATTTGAGGGATTCCTCCGGTTCCCCGTTCACCAGGGGGGTAATGAACGCCACGCTGCCCGTGGGCTGTACGGAAATGACCCTGTACGCCCTGTTCGGGGACTGGGCCATCCTGGCCTGTTTCCTGCTGTTTGCGGCTCTTCTCCTGCGCAGGATGAATGAGGGAAAGAGAAACGCCGGACCCGTGAAGGACGGCGTTTACCGGCGCGGCGCTACGCCCAGGTAATTCCTGACCTGCTTGAACGCGGGGTAGGAAATGCCGGACTCATGGCACCAGAAGGCAGAGGAAGAGCCTCCGTCCAGATTCAGGGCCGTCTTTACCCGGAAATTCCCCAGTGCGCCGGGGGTCGCCAGCCACTCCGCCAGTTCCCTCAGGGTGACGGAGGAGGATACGCCGATGCACCACCGCTTGCCTCCGTCCGTGGCGATGAAGGTGCGGTAGGTGGATTTCCGGGCGTTGAGCCCCTTGACGGCTGTGCCGTTCTCCACCAGGAAAGGCCCTCCCTGAATGGCCGCCTGCATGGCGGGCAGTTTTTTCATGCGCTTTAGCGCGGAGCTGCGGATGAGGAACAAGCCGTTCTTTCCGTTGTCATACACCACTCCGGACACGGCGAAGGAGCCCGTGGCCAGCGGAGAGAGGCGCTTGCCGTCCTGAACGACGAGGCCCAGGGGAGTTCCCTCCGCATCCGCGCCGAAGAATCCGCCGTTGACGCCTGCCGAACAGGGGCTCTTGCGCATGGCCTTGTCCAGGGAGCCGTACCGGGGCGCCCGGACGCTCCCCTCATCCCGCACCAGAAGGCGGTGCGTGTCAGACTGGAAAAAATAGACGTTCAGCTTGTCCCGCATGGACAGGAAGCCGTCTTTTCTGGTGAACACGCGGTGCTCCGCCTGGACGGAGCCGCAGAAAAATAAAAGGAGAAGGAGAAAACGCAGAAAAGGCATGGTTGACAGTCAAAGGGATAGATGAAAAATCCGCCGTTCCGCACAGGTGCCTGCGGGCACGCGGGCGCCGGGCCAGACGACGCACTCCCTGAGGCGGCAGCCTTCCTCCACGATGGCGCGGGGGCCGATTACGCTGGCAGCGTCCACGGAGGCTCCGGAAGACACTTCCGCCCCGGGATGGATGCGCGGAGCAGGGGAGGGAAAGTCCAGATGGGCCTGGATATAGGCCTCCGGCGTGCCCATGTCCATCCACAGGCCGTCGTCCGCCAGCACGCCGCGCAGGCGCCCCTGCCGGATGTAATCCAGAAACACGGGGATGATGGAAACGATCTCGCGGGGAGGGATGCGGCCGAACACCTCCGGCTCCATGCAATAGGCTCCGGTAAACTGGCAGGCGCCCGGATCGCGCCCCAGGGCGTGCCGCATATCCGTCACCTGGCCGGAGGAAAAATCAAAACCCACGTTCCTCTTGTCCCCGGAGGTCCGCAGGGCCAGCGTCACGGCGGGGCGGTGCCTGACATGGTCCTCCATCACCCGGCGCAGGTCGAAGGTGGCTGCCATGTCCCCGTTAATCACCAGCAGGGGTTCTTCCGCGGAGGCCAGGGGTTCGATCTTCTTCACCCCGCCTCCGGAATCCAGCAGCACGGGTTCATGGCTGAAATGGACGGGGCAGCCGTTCCAGGAGCGTTCCGGGAACGCCTGGTCCCAGGCTTCCGCCAGATGGTGGGTATTGATGATGAACTCCCGGATGCCGCAGTCGTAGCAGCGGCGCATGGAATGCAGCACGAGAGGCTCATGGAAAAAGGGAATCAGCGGCTTGGGCAGCACGTGGGTAAGGGGCCGCAGGCGGGTGCCCAGCCCGGCGCCGAGGATGAATGCGCGGGAAATGCCGGGACCTGCTGTGATGTGCATGCAACATGACTAACGGGAGAAAGGCGTTTTTTCAAGCGCCCTTTCTCCGCTCCCTCTCCGGATGACACGCCGGAATGCCCTCCTTTCCCTGAATTTACAGGAAAATCCGTGATTTCGTGCTTTCCAAACGGGAGCTCATTCACTAGCATTCCCCGCATGGCATGTGGAAACCAAAGAACTGTCGGCTCTCCGGCCTCTCTGGCCGGTACCTCTTTGCATACGGGACAGCCCGTTACCCTGACCCTGAAGCCGGCCCCCGCCGACTTCGGCATTAAATTCCGCCGGGTGGATATTCCGGACCAGCCCTTCATCAACGCGGACGTGGAGAAGGTGCAGACCGTGGAGCGCGCCACCAGCCTGGCGGAAGGCTCCGTCAAGGTACACACCGTGGAACACATTCTTTCCGCCCTCACGGGCATGGGCATTGACAACGCCGTCATTGAAATGGACGCCAACGAACCGCCCATCGGGGACGGTTCCTCCGCTCCCTACGTGGAACTGATCAAGAGCGCCGGCATTGTGGAACAGGAAGTGCCGCGGCGCTATCTGGAAGTGCGCGAGGCCGTCACCATTGAAACCAAGGGCGGTTCCATCCTGACCATTCTCCCCTCCAAGCAATTCCGCGTCTCCGTCACCTGCGTGGGACCGGAAAACCGCATCACCCAGTACTTTGACGCGGTCATCACGCCGGAAACGTATGAAAAGGAACTGGCCCCGGCCCGCACCTTCACGTTCTACGAGGACATCAAGCCCCTGCTGGAAAAGGGCCTCATCAAGGGCGGCAGCCTGGAAAACGCCGTGGTCATCCGCGGGGAGGAGCTCATGAGCAAGGAGCCCATGCGCTTCATCAATGAATTCGCCCGCCACAAGGCCATGGACCTCATCGGCGACCTCAGCCTGTGCGGCAAGCCCATCCTGGGCCACGTGATCGCCATCAAGCCGGGCCACGGCCCGAACACCGAGCTGACCGCCAAGCTGAAGAAGGAACACCGCCGCAACCAGCAGATGGCGCCCAATCCCGTCAACGTGCCGTACGGAGACGCCGTGCTGGACATCAATGAAGTGATGAGCCTCCTGCCGCACCGCTATCCCTTCCTGATGGTGGACCGCATCATCGGCTTTGAAGGGGAAACCAAGTGCCGCGGCCTGAAGAACCTGACGATGAACGAGCTCTTCTTCCAGGGCCACTTCCCGGGCCATCCGGTCATGCCGGGCGTCCTGCAGCTGGAAGCCATGGCCCAGGTCGCCTCCATCGTCATGCTGCGCCAGCCCGGCAATGCCACCAAGCTCGGCTACTTCATGAGCGCGGACAAGATCAAATTCCGCCGTCCCGTAGTCCCCGGCGATACGCTCATCATTGAGGCGGAGCTGACCAAGATGCGCGGCAACATCGGCCAGGCCCTCGGCCGCTGCCTGGTGAACGGCCAGGTGGTATCGGAAGCCGAACTCAAATTCGGCCTCCAGGACATCTGAACCGGCTGATACCGGCCCCTGTCTTTATGGAACCCCCGGCCCGTGCTCGTCACGCCGGGGTTTTCCATGTCCTGCATCCCGCTTGGCCGTTTTTCTCCTGGCCCCTCTTGGAAATAAGGGCCTCCCGGCCCTTATGAAAAAGGCTGCTACGCGCATGCAACAGGGAAAGCAGAAAAGCCAGAGCCGGCTTCACTACGGAGACCGGAACCAAACCCCGGCAATTTGACGAATCATGAGGGGAAGGAGTTCCTCATTCCCAGGGGCGGCGGAGGCACCTCTATCTGCCGCATCAGCAAGACACGCCGGGCAGACGGCACATCTCCGCATACTCTTCAAGGCGCCGGCGGAAGGTTTCCTCCGTCATGGAAAGGAGGGCGTCCGCGGAAAAGGACTCGCAGGTGAAGGAGGCCGCCACCGTGCCGTACACAATCCCCCTCTTCACTTCCTCAAAGGATGGAAGGACGGGGGGCAGGGTGGCCAGGTAGCCGGCCAGCGCCCCCAGGAACGTATCTCCCGCCCCGGTGGGGTCCACCAATGTTTTCAGGGGATAGGCGGGACAGCGGAAAATTTGCAGATTGCCTGCGGAATCCCGCCCCAGAAGCGTGGCGCCGTATTCCCCCTGTTTCACCACGGCATATGCGGCGCCCTTGGAAAGCAGGAATTCCCCGGCTTCCAGCACGGTGGACGCCTGGGCGTACTCCTTCGCCTCGTCCTCGTTCATCATGGTGATATGGGAGCGGCTGATGACGGCGTCCAGCAATTCCGGCTGGCGGCGCAGCCACTTGTCCATGGAATCGGAAAGCACCAGTGCCGCGTCCGGGCACTGTTCCATGCACTTGAGCTGCTGGGCCGGAACCATGCAGCAGCACACCAGGACGGGATGGTTACGCAAGGACTCCGGAACGTGCACGTTCCATTCCAGCATCACGGCATCATTGGCGCAGACGGTCCTGCGCTTGTTCATGTTGTCAAAATATTCCCCGGTCCAGGAAAAGGAAGGACCCTTCTTGCGTTCCACGCCGTCCATGCACAGCCCCTTGGCCGCAAGGGCTTCTTCATAATGGGAGGGGAAATCCTCTCCGATGATGCTGACGGCGTCCACCCGGTCCGCAAAAAGCAGGGCGGCCACCGCCGCAAAGGACACCGAGCCGCCCAGAACTCCCTCCGCCCGGTTGCGGGGAGTGAGGATGGTGTCTATTCCAATGGTTCCGGTGACAAGGAGGGGCTGGGACATGGAAAAAAGGAAATACGTATTCAAACGCCGGGATCAAGAATAAAAGGCTGGAGATATGGAAAAAACGGGTTATTTTACCTGTACGCGCTTAAAGGAAATGAGGCTCTTCCCTGGGAACGCACCCTAAACCGCCTGCACGGCAGGCTGATGGCTTCTGTATCACACCGGATGCAGAAGCTTTGTATTCGGTGAAGGACATCCCCATACGAACATGAACGCCTTTACACCAATTTCCTCCGCCTTCTGCCGCCTTTCCCGGCAGCATCCGGCAACGGCATCCCTGGAATCTCGCCCGGAGTCTTATTCCCGTTCAACCGGAGAAAAGCCGCTATGATGAAAATACTGCTGATGGTCGGGCTGGGAAGCTTTGCGGGCGGCGTGCTGCGCTTCCTGCTGACCCGTTTTGTCCAAATCAACTCCATGAGTTCCTTTCCATGGGGAACGACGGCGGTCAACTTGCTGGGATGCCTGGTCCTTGGCGTTCTCTACGGGCTGTTCAGCCGGGGTCTGCTGCTGCATACGGAAACGCGGCTTTTTCTTACCGTAGGCCTGTGCGGCGGCTTCACCACCTTTTCCACGCTGATGAATGAATCCTTCCTCCTGTTGAAGGAGGGGAACTTTCCCGCCTTCTTTCTTTACACCCTCCTCAGCTTTGCCGGAGGGCTCATTGCCATTGGCCTGGGATACCTGGCCGCCAGATAAGAGACAATCATGAACACTCCGGAAGAAAACCTCATGCTGCGCATCTACGTCAGCAGCACCGACACCGTCAGACACGTACCCGTCCACGAGGCCGTAGCCTACGCTACCCGCCGCTACGGCATGGCGGGCTGCACCGTGTACAAGGGACTAATGGGGGCCGGGCGGCATACGCGCCTGATGAGCCCCACATTCTGGGAAATTGTCGAGAAGGTGCCCGTCATCATTGAAATCGTAGACACCTCAGAACGCATTGAAACGTTCCTGGGCAAAATCTCCTGCTGGCTGGACAGGCTGCCGCACGGCTGCCTGGTGTGCACGCAGCCTGTCCGCGTTTATCCTGTCGGCGGTACCCGCTCCTAGGAATAGGACTTTTCCAGGATGCTGACGACGTCCGCCGGAGTGAACTTGCAGCGGTCCAGCTCAAACAGGTTGCCCATGGTGGAAAAGGCCGTTCTGGCGTATTCGTCAAACAAATCCGGGGTAATGCCGAACTCGGACATCTTCAGCTTGTCCACGCCGCAGGCCTCCTTCAGCTTGTTCAGGCCGTTCAGGAAGCCGTCCACGGAAGCTTCCTGCCCCATGGCGGCGGCTACCCTGGCGTAACGTTCCGGGCAGGCGGGGGCATAGGCTTCATGATAGGCCCAGGAAATCATGATCAGGCCCGCGCCGTGCGGGAGAGCGGGATGGAACGCGCTGAGGGCGTGTTCAATGGAGTGTTCCGACGTACAGCAGGAAATGGTCTCCACAAAGCCGGAATAGGTATTGGCCAGGGCGACGTAGGCGCGCGCTTCCAGATCGTCCCCGTTGCTCACGGCGCGGGGAAGGTATTTGGCGATGTATTCAATGGCCTGTAGCGCGAACATGTCCCCCATGGGAGAGGCAATCGTGGCCATGTACCCCTCCACGGCGTGGAACAGGGCGTCAAAGCCCTGGTAGGCCGTCAATTTGGGCGGTACGGAAAGCATCAGCTCCGGATCCACGATGGACATGGTGGGGAAGGTGCCCTTGAAGCCGAAGCCAATCTTCTCCTGCGTATCCTCCTTCGTGATGACGGTCCACGGATCCGCTTCCGTTCCAGTCC
This sequence comes from Akkermansia sp. JRP_AM1, assembly GCF_049262625.1. Taxonomy (NCBI): domain Bacteria; kingdom Pseudomonadati; phylum Verrucomicrobiota; class Verrucomicrobiia; order Verrucomicrobiales; family Akkermansiaceae; genus Akkermansia; species Akkermansia sp. JRP_AM1. The sequence continues at coordinate 2,919,289 of NZ_CP118234.1, read as the reverse complement.
CTGCCGTGGTGGTGATGCAAACGATGGGAAGGGGCTTGTTGGGAATGGGAAGGCCCTTGCCGGAACCGCCCTGGATGTAATCCCAGTAGGTTCCCGGATTGGCAGCCATCACGGCGATGCTCTTGGCGGAATCCATGCTGCTGCCTCCGCCCAGGCCGACGACGAAATCACAACCTGTCTCCCTGGCAAGCGCGGCGGCCTCCATCACGTGCTCCACCACGGGGTTGGGCTGCACCTTGTCGAAAACGACGCTCTCCACTCCCTGGTTCTTCAACAAAGCCTGCACCCGGTCCAGATACCCGAGCCGCCTGACGGACGTGCCGCCGATGACAATCAGGGCCTTGGCGCCGGGCAGGGGAGCGGAACCAAGATTGTCCAAAGAACCCGCGCCAAAGAAAATTTGCGCGGGCATGAAAAATTGAAATGGCTGATACATGGCCCTACTGTATAAAACAGCGGCTCCGGACGTCAAGGATGCTCTGTGCATTCCATCAACTCCGGAGCCGCCGTGCAGGCAACAGCCTTTACTGAAAAGCGTTATGCGTCTTCAAAAAAATCGTCGCTCCGGGTGGGGTCCGGCTTGGGCGGCTTCGGCACATCCGTGCCGATGGCTCCGGGATCGTCCATTTCACGGCTGGTCGTGATCGTGGTGGGCGGCGTCTTCCTTCTGGGAGGCCGCACCGCGGGACGAGGGGAGGCTGAAGAGGAGGAGGAAGAACCGTCCGCCATGGTTTCATCTTCCGAGGAAGCGATCATACTCTTCATGCTCTGGACCAGCTTGTCCCGGAGGGTGCGGATACCTTGTTCCCGGCGCACCGGGTCTACCGTCGTCCGGATCAGCGTCATCATGTTCCGCGTGGCGTTCGCCTGGTCGCCCAGGTCAAAGCAATCCAGTTCGCAGCGCCAGCGCAGGCGGTCCAGGACGGAGGAATCCTGTTCGTCAAACTCGTCTTCGGACGCATTGGCAATGCGTCCCTGCATGCCGGACTTCTTGCCGGTGGAAATGGCATGGCTTACCTTGCCGAGAGCCACTTCCATGGAAATTCTCTTGCCCCATGCCTGCCGGAGGGCGGGAAGATTGCGCGTCTTGCGGTATCCCGTGAAGAAAAGCTTGTCGAAAATCTCGTCCCGGTTTTTCATGGAATCCGGAAAGGCCTTGGAAGACATGCTGCCGATGCCCAGGGCCTCCCCGACCTCCGTATTCAAAACGGATTGTTCCGCAATGCGGGCTCCGGCTTTCCCGGCTCCCCCTCCATTGTTATTTTTGGAAGAAGTGGAAGAGGGATCGACAAAATCAGGGTCGGAGCAGGCGGCCAGGTAGGCGTTCAGCAAATCCATGGCCGGCTTCTGGAACTCCGTAACGTCCAGAGTCTCCTCCTCCGTTCCGCCGGTGGAGCTTGACGTGGCGTTCATCAGGTTTTCCTTGAGGCGGGCCTTGAGGACGAGCACGCCCCACTGGTATTGAAGCATCAATCCCTTACGGGCATTCTTGTCCTGGTATTTCTTGGCCTCGCGGTCCATCCAGTCCTTCAGGGAATTGGAGGCAATCTTGGCGCTCTTGCCCTGGCTCTTGTCCTTCTCCTTTTCCGCTTCCATCAGGAACTTTTTGGACTGGATCAGCAGGTCGTACGCGGCGCTGGGATCCCTGCCGGCGGAATTCAGCTTGCTGATGGCGGCATTGATCACCTTGGTTTCCGCAGACCTGTTCAGGGCGAGCAGGTTATCCAAATCCTTGATCACCTTCTTCTTGGCATCGTTATCCATGTGCTGCGCATAACAGAGGGAGCCCAGGCTGAGGCCTCCGATCACGCAAAGAGAGACGAAAGTATTCATGCTTTTTTTATTATGACGGATGAATGACGGTCTGGCAAGAGAGAAGCGAGGGGAAGGGGTATCCGGATGAACTTTTAAGGAGGGAAAAGGAATTTTCCCGTTTCTGCCGCGTTATAATAGGTTAGTCAGTGAAAGACTTTTTATTTTTATGGAGAATACTTCAAAGCAGGAGAGGACGGCTAGACGGGGTTTTCAGCGACGGATGGGGATGGAAGAAAGGTTGGCAATACTGAAAACCCCTTTGAATGGAGAATATTTAATCAGGACGGGAGGCTCTGGTTCCCAGAAGTGAAGCCCACTGGAAAATACAGGGTGCATGGAATGTTCCCATGTTTTTGACAGGAAGCAGTCCCCCTGGAGAACGGAGGTTTGGTTCGTGCCTCTTTCAGGCTTCAAGCCTTCCGCTTTCCGTCCAACTGCAAAGCGGTTTCCCGGCCTTCGTACAGACGCGTGGACGGACAGCAGGAAGCGACGCATGAAAATCCCAGCAATGCTCTTATAGAAGAAGGAAAAACGGGCGGAGATTCACCCTGATTTAATACTTCGCATAATATATGTAATGCAAAATATGGAACTAGTGAAATAAACGCACTGGACTTTGATTTTAAAAGATATATGCCCGCAGAAGGCACATGGATGAGAATAGCTTTATTATCCCCTGGGATGGAAGCGGTGATGAATGGCATTCAGCCGCTGCTGTTCCAGATGCGTATAAATCTGGGTGGTGGAAATATCGGCATGCCCCAGCATTTCCTGAATGATGCGGAGGTCGGCGCCGTTCTCCAGCAGATGCGTGGCGAAGGAATGCCGGAGGATATGCGGGAAGACATGCTGTTCTATTCCCGCGGCCCTGGCGCGTTCCCGGAGAATCTGGCGTACCCGTTCCCTGGTCAGCGGCCGTCCGCGCACCGTCAGGAAAATATGGCTTTTCGTCCCCGGCTTGACCAGCCTGGGCCTCCCTTTCTCCAGATACGTCCTCAACGCCTCCAAGGCGGACCTACCCACAGGCACCAGCCGCGTTTTCTCTCCCTTCCCCAGCACGCGGACAAAGGCATCATTCATATCCAAACTCTCTAATTTGCAACTGATTACCTCACTTACGCGCATGCCGCAGGCGTAAATCATCTCCAGCAGGGCCCTGTCTCTACAGCCGAGAGGAATATCCTGAACGTCAACACTTTCAAGCAGTGTTGAAACGGTTTGCTGATCCAGCACATGGGGGAGCGACAGCCCCTGCCGGGGCATTTCCAGAAAGGCGGAGGGGTCTTTTTCCAGCATCCCCATCCCGGCCAGCCAGCGGAAAAAGATGCGCAAATGCACCATTTCCACCCGCATGGAGCTGCGGGCCATGCCGCGGGCCTGCAAATGCCGGAGGAACTCCGTAAGCGTGCCGATGTCCACACGGGAAAGATCAGCGTCTTCCGTACCCAGAAACCGGGCGAATTCCTCCAGCGTCTGCCTCACGGAAAGCTGGTAGGCGGCGCTCAAGCCTTTCTCTGCGGCCAGAAAACGGATGAAGCGTTCCAGATGGGCTTTCATGGTGTTACCTCCCCTGCCCGTTAAAACCGTTCCACCAGGAACAGGAACTCTGTCACGTTCTGCGGGCGGTTCCTCAAATTCCGGCTGCCGCGGAATGTGGCGTATGGCGTTTCCAGCGTGACGATATGTCCCAGACGGCCAAGGAAATTCGTCATTTCCTCATAACTGATGAAGCCCTCCGAACTGTACGAAAGGAGAATGAACTTGGCCGGGCAGTCCTCCAGCAGCCGGAACAGGGCCGCTGGGGCATGCTGCCGGCTGTTGTACGTGGAGCGTTTCCAATCCGCGGGAATGCCGGAAACACGGCTGGTTTCCGCCGGCTTCTCATAGGAGGACAGCAGGTTCAGCATGAAATAGTTGGAACCGTACGGATGCTGATTGTAGGGAGGGTCCAGGTACACCACATCCATCTCCGGCAATTCCGCGGCCAGTTCATTGGCGTCACGGCAGTGGATGGAAAACCGGCAGTTAAACCGGGAAAACACGGGGAACGGCAGTAAAATATCCCCCAGGATGCGGGAAAGAGCGTTGCCGGCCGTTCCGCCGAACTTGCCGACGCCGTGCCTGTCCTTGTAAAATCCCTTGAACACGCCGGATGTGTTCGTATGCACGGAAGCCTCCGCCAGAAGGGGGGCGATGAAATAGGGCCTTACCTCTTCCGGAAGCAAATCGATGGTCTGCCGGGCCGTATCCAGGTACACGGCGTTGCGGCGCGTATAAAAAACGCGGTCTTCCGGCGTGATGCTGTCCGGATTTTTGGGCGCGTACAACTCCGTGATGAACCCCGGGGACTCATGCGTCTCCATATACCGCAGCAGACGCCGGTAATGCCTCTCCAGCTCCAGATTCTCCACTTCCTCCGGATTGCTCAGGTAGCAGGTGTTGACGATGCGGCTATACTCTTCCAGATCATTGACAATCAACTCTTCCGAATGCTTTTTCAGGAAACGGGCTACAATGCCGCTGCCGGAAAACAGGTCCCCGGCCTTCAGCCTGTCCTTCCCCAGGCGGCTTTTCACCTGTTCCAGCCCCATCCCCAGGAAGTGCAGCAGGGAACGCTTGTTGCCCAGATACGTCACAATCTGTTCCGTCAGGTATCTGGGATCTTCCTCCATCTGCGACGCTGGGAGGGATGATGGCTCGTTCCGGGTCATATACAGGTCTCAACCAGCATACGGCACTCCGGCCTTTCCGTCAAGTTGTGCCGGATACGGAAATGGAAGATATGCCCTTGGAATAAGGAAGAAACCCACACCTGCTGAAAGAGACGGGAGGGAAATATATGGAAGGGAAATACATTTTGAAAATTTCCCTGAATAGTGAGGGTGCATTTCACGCACGTCTCATGAATAGAAAATAAAATCATGAATAATTCATCTATGGATCAATTCTGCTCAGAGCTGGTAGCTAAGTCCGAATCCAAGCGGTTTCCGTCCGCGTTGCGGGAATTGGGGGAACACGTGGAAACATTTTTGCAGGAGGAAGAAGGTACATGCATTTGCGGGCACGCTATTAGAGAGCACTATATCATTCAAAACGTGATCAATAGTAAAAAATTGATCGCTGGGAATTACTGTGTGAAAAAATTCATGCACATCGGCACCTCAAAACACTTTGATGCCATGGATACGATTGGATCAGGAAGCCTGACCGTACCTCGCAGGAGGTTTTTCAAATGCCTAGCCGCAAATTTGATAGACTTCCTTCGTAAAAAAAGAAGAAGGCCGCCCGCTTCCTTTCCGGAACCTCTATGTAGCGTCCCTCCCCTGCTCCATGCGGACATGCCGGAAGAAAGGCCTTTCCAAAACAGCCGTGCATGTTATAGTGCCAACAATCATGAAAAGGCATCTTCTACCCTGCTCCCTGCTCTGCATGCTCCTGGCGGCAACAACGGCCCTGGGCGGTCCCGGAGACACATTTTACGAAGCCAACCTTTCCCTGACGCGCGCCGCGCGCCTGGAGAAGGAAGGCGATTACAAGGCAGCCCTGGAAAGCGGCAAAAAAGCCGCGGAGCTGCTTCAGTCCCTGAAAAGTTCAACTCCGGAATGGAATCCGGAGTGGGTGGCCGGGAAGCTGGACGCCGCCGCGCAGTTGCAGCAGCGTGTGGAGCCTCTGGCCCAAAAGGCCGGGGAGAGCAAGAAGGCGGATTATTCCCTGAAACCCGGAGAACGGAGGGACTTTACCCTGCAACGCGCCTACAAGGCCCATGAACAGCAAAAACTGATTGTCGGCGCCGTTCCTGCTCCCGCCCCCGTTCACGGTGCGGAACCCGGGAAATCTGCCGCTCCCGCAGCTTCCGGCCGCACGGAAATCCGCGTTGTCACGCCAGCCGTGGCCAGACCGACGGTTGTTTCCAGAAGATCCGCGCCTTCTCGCGGCCTGCCTCCCCGCACGGACCGGGACGGAAGGTTCCGCATCGGGAGCTGATATGAACAAAAGCGGAAGCTTCCGGAACAGTTCCGGTTTTGCTTTTCGCCTTTTCCTTTCAACCATAAAAAAGAGCCGCTTCCCCATTCATCGGGAAAGCGGCTCTGTGAATTTTAACAGCGTTCTCAGGCGTTCTGCCTGGCGGCTTCTTCAACAGCCACGGCCACCGCTACGGAAGCGCCGACCATCGGGTTGTTGCCCATGCCGATAAGGCCCATCATTTCCACGTGGGCGGGCACGGAGGAGGAGCCGGCGAACTGGGCGTCCGAGTGCATGCGGCCCATGGTATCGGTCATGCCGTAGGAGGCGGGACCGGCAGCCATGTTGTCCGGGTGCAGGGTGCGGCCCGTACCGCCGCCGGAAGCCACGGAGAAGTACTTCTTGCCCTTCTCGTTGCATTCCTTCTTGTAGGTGCCGGCTACCGGGTGCTGGAAGCGGGTGGGGTTGGTGGAGTTCCCGGTGATGGAGACGTCCACGCCTTCATTCCACATGACGGCCACGCCTTCGCGCACGTCGTCGCAGCCGTACACGCGCACAGCGGCCTTCGGGCCCTTGGAGAAAGCCTTCTCCTGGACGATGTTCAGCTTGCCCGTGGCATAGTCGAACTTGGTCTGCACGTACGTGAAGCCATTGATGCGGGAGATGATGTACGCGGCATCCTTGCCGAGGCCGTTCAGGCAGACGCGCAGGTCCTGCTTGCGGACGCGGTTGGCGGATTTGGCAATGCCGATGGCGCCTTCAGCGGCGGCAAAGGATTCATGGCCGGCCAGGAAGCAGAAGCATTCCGTTTCATCGCGCAGGAGCATGGCGGCCAGGTTGCCGTGGCCCAGGCCCACCTTGCGGTCGTCCGCAACGGAACCGGGAATGCAGAAGGACTGGAGGCCTTCACCAATGGCTTCGGCGGCGTCCGCAGCCTTCGTGCAGCCCTTCTTGATGGCGATGGCGGCGCCCACCACGTAGGCCCAGCCGGCGTTTTCAAACGCGATGGGCTGGATGCCGTTCACGATTTCGCGAACGTTGATGCCCTTGGAAAGGCAGAGTTGTTCCGCTTCTTCAATGGAGCCGATGCCGTATTTGGCCAGGGCTTCATTGATCTGCTTGATGCGGCGGTCGTAGGATTCGAAAAGAGGCATGATGGTAATAGTGCTTGAAGTTGATATACTCTTTTTAATTCAATCTCATTCGTGACGAGGATCGATGTACTTGGCGGCCTCGTCGAAACGACCGTAGTTGCCCGTGCACTTGGCGACGGCTTCGTTGGCGTCCACGCCCTTCTTGATCATTTCCATCATCGGGCCCATGCGCACGAACTCATAGCCGATGATTTCGCCGTCTTCGTCCAGAGCCAGCTTGGTGATGTAGCCTTCGGCCATTTCCAGATAGCGGGGGCCCTTGGCGCGGGTGCCGTACAGGGTGCCGATCTGGGAGCGGAGGCCCTTGCCGAGGTCTTCAAGACCGGCGCCGATGGGCAGGCCGCCTTCGGAGAAAGCGCTCTGGGTGCGGCCGTACACGATCTGCAGGAACAGTTCGCGCATGGCGGTGTTGATGGCGTCGCACACGAGGTCCGTGTTCATCGCTTCCAGCACGGTCTTGCCGGGCAGGATTTCCGCGGCCATGGCGGCGGAGTGGGTCATGCCGGAGCAGCCGCTGGTTTCTACAAGGGCTTCCTCAACGATGCCGTTCTTGACGTTCAGCGTCAGCTTGCAGGTGCCCTGCTGGGGAGCGCACCAGCCCACGCCGTGGGTCAGGCCGGAAATATCCGTGATCTCCTTGGATTGCGTCCAGTTGCCTTCCTGCGGGATGGGGGCCGGACCATGGTTGCAGCCTTTCTTGACGCAACACATTTGTTCGATTTCGTGTGTAAACTGCATGGTATTAGGATGTTAATATGAAGATGGGCCTGCAGTCATCGGACAGCCCCACCTTGAGCGGGACGGATCATACCAGCAAAATCCCGATTGGCAAACACGAATGATTGAAAACCGGGCGAAATGCTTCATCATCAGTCCGGAGCCCGCCCCGCATGAAGTCACGCCCGCGTCATCCCCTTCTCAACAAACTTGCAATCATCTCTGTCTCAATACTGATGATCGGCTTTTCCTTATTCATGTGGGCGTGGCAGGTGGAACCCAGGCGCGTGGAAACCGTCACGACCGCGCTGGAAGTGCCGCAGTGGAAGGAAAAAGGCGGCTCCCCGCTCCGGATCGTGATCGCCGGAGACTTCCACCTGCGCCCGAACGGCGGCGACCAGGCGCGCCGGTACATGGAAAAAATCATGGAGGCCCAGCCGGACATGATCTTCCTGCTGGGGGACTACGCCAACGGCCACACCCGGGAGAGCAGCATGAGTCCGGAAACAGCCAGGGAATACTTCAAGATGCTGAAGGCCCCCCTGGGCATCTTCGCCGTACAGGGCAACCATGACCAGTACTACGGCTGGGACCTGTGGCGGAACATGTTTTCCGAGCTGGGCATCCTGCCCATGTGGAACGATTCCCTGCTGCTGCACCTCCCCGGAGGCAGAGATTTGCAGCTTTCCTCCGTTCGGGACGACTACCACCTGAGAATCAGGCCGGAGGAACTGCCGCTGCGTTTTTCCCCGGACATTCCCCACATCCTGCTCTCCCACGTGCCGGACATCTTTCCCCTGCTGGCTCCCGGCACGGCGGACGCCGTCATCAGCGCCCATACCCACGGCGGGCAGATCTGCCTGCCCGGCGGCAAGCCCCTGGCGAACATCTCCCGGGAGAAGGCCAAATTCTCCTATCCCTGGTCCCAGCTGAACGGAACCCCCTTCCTCATCACCCGCGGGCTGGGATGCAGCGTTCTTCCCCTGCGCTTCTGCTGCCCTCCGGAAATCATCGTGCTGGAAATCCAATAAAAACAATCGTTCGGAACACTCCCTGCCCTCCTATGCCCTCTCCTTTTTATTCACATGATATTTACCTGTTATTAACAGTGACGTGCATGGCCGTGGCGCTGGAATCGTGCTCCGTCCCCGTCAAGGCTCCGGAAGCCGTGGCCGGATGGTATGAAGGAACCCTCTACGAAGACAAACCCTTCTACATCACTAAAAACGCCATCAGCTGGACCAGCGGTAGGAAAAAGGCGGACTTCGGCCACTGGACCGCCGTCAGCGTGTATGACCCCACCATCCGCCTGAAAGCGGAGGGCGGTACATTCACCATCTCACCCGGCTACGGCTGGGACGGCGTCACCTGGGGAACCACCCCGCCGGACATGCTGTTCCCTTCCCTGTTTCACGACGCCATGCTGCACGCTAAAATGAATGGCGCGCCCATCGCCAGAAACCAGATTGACCTGGCCTTCTACGACCTCATGACCAGCCAGCACGCCAGCCGCAAGGGGCTTTACTACCGCTTTGTGCGCCTCTTCGGCTGGTGCTTTACCCTTCCCCAGCACCCGCACACATTGACAATCCGCCGGGAGGAATCCGGGGTAGAATAATTTCCCTGCACACATGCCGCTCCGTTTGCTGCCCTGCGGCTTGCTCGTCTCCGGCTTCAGATCTTTTCTCATGATTACTCTCCTTTCTCTGGAAGGATTTAAGCCATGGAACATGAACGGACTGAAAAAACTGACGCCCGGAAAGCCCGCAGAAGGAGGGAAAATTTGACCAGACGCATCCTGTTTTGCCTTGCCTGATTAGTTAGTTTAATCTAACTTCTGGCGTCGTAACAACAACCAGCACACATGGAAATCACCATTATCTACGGAACGGAAACAGGAAATTCGGAAAGCCTGGCCCGGGAGGCCCGGGAAAAACTGACAAAGCTCGGCCATCAGGCAACAGTGGTTGATATGGAGGATATGACGGTGGAACAGTTGAAAAATGCGGGAACGCTGCTGGTCGTCACCAGCACGTGGGGAGACGGCGAACCTCCCTCCAATGCAGAGGCGCTGTACCAGGCATTGAAGGACTCCTCGGAAGACCTTTCTACAGTCAATTATGCCGTCTTCGCCCTTGGGGATGAATTTTATGAAAACTTCTGCCAGGCAGGCAAGGACTTCGATGCCTTCCTGGAACGTTTGAAGGCGCAAAGGCTGCTGCCGGTAGCCCTGTCCGATGGGGATTATGACGCCACCTTCCCGGAATGGGTAGATGCCCTCGCGGAAAAACTTTCCTGACGTTTCTTCCTTTTTTATTTTTAAGGTGTGTAAAACGCCTCATCTTCAAATCGGACACTCCTTTAAAAAAACGCTTCTTCCGGCATCAGGGCTGGGAGAGGCGCTCTTTTTCCTGAAAAACAGGTCCCCAGTAAAACCATTTGCCGCTCCTGGGAATAAGGGACTCCGGCCCCCTTATCAACTTGCTCCCTCCGAAGCAAGGCGAAGGCTTTCAAAATTAAAATACCCTCCTTTCCTCATTATCTTGCCGCCTCAGATAAAAAGTTACAAATTCCTATCCCTCCCCTTCCGAATTCCCGTCAAGTTCAACTCAAAGGCGCCCGCGACTGGCAAAACTCCACTTTCTTCTTTCCGCCCAACCGATGAAGCCTGAATTTGGCCACATCCACCAAGTTGGCAAAATCTCTCAATTTGGGCCCGGCAATCACCTTCTCCAGATATTCCTCCCCCTCATGAATAACCGGCAAATAGCCGACCGACAGGCAGTTTTTTCCCTCCAGTACCTTGAGAGGGGAACTCTGGTCATTATAAGGATGCAAAGAAAGAATCCTCAATTCCTTTTCATCCTTGAAGGCGGCATCCTTCACCAGATGCCTCAGGTAAATGAGCATCTCCAGGGCAGCTTTTTGAGCCTTTTCGCTGATACACTCAAAAAGCATCCGAATATTCTTCAATGATTTGCCTATCTCCTGCAATTTCTTTCTTTCAGACTCTTTCAATGCGTCTTCGCAAACATTAAAATCCCTGTTTAACGAGTATTCAGAACATGCAGGGGTATAATGCACCCGACCGGAAGAGCAATCATAATACAATACCCAGTAAAGAGGGAGCTTGCGGCGCATGTCAGTCTCTTTTCCGGAGGAGGAGTCGTCCTCTTTCTGGACGGCAATCATGGACGTTTCTCCCGGTTTGGCAAAAAAGGATCGGTTAAATACCAGGCACAGCCCGGTTCCTTCCTCTCCCTTGTTTTTTCCGTAAAGGCGGAACTGGTTCAAGGAATCAATGGCAGAAGAAAAGGAAGCCTGCAATACGGCAAGATGGCTCTGAATTCTCTGGGAAGGCAGACAATCCTGTTTTAGAAATGCCTGAAAAACGGTGCCTTCCGTAGGATCATTAGCCGCAGCCAGGCTACATAACGACAGGGGATTTGCGTGACCGTCCGTTTCCGTCTGCTTTTGGAGCAAGGTTTCAAAAACCATAGAGGAAGTGTAATGCCCTACCTGCTCAAGGTCAGCGCTAAGCAAATAAAGAAGCCTATATTGTTCCACCCACAGACGGTGAATACAGGATAAATCTTTGCCGGAGCATCCACCCAGTTTTTCCCTGCTTGCCAGGACATTGAAATCTTCGTCTCCACTCCATAAATCCACCTGACTATTTTCTGACAGGCCATCCCAGAATTCCTTGCTTCCCACTAACGACCTCCGGTTTCGTTTGGCTATTTCATTACCGGCATTGATTTGAATGGCTTGAATATAACAAGCCAATGCCTCTTCCTTTTTGCCGAGATTGGATAATAAAAGCCCTTTATTGTTCAGGGCTGCATCATGATGAGGGTTGATTTCCAGCGCCTTGTTATAACAGGCCAGAGCTTCCTCCTTCCGTCCCAGGTCATCCATGACATTTCCCATGTTGTAACAGGCCGCCCCATAACCAGGATTGATTTCCAATGCCTTACTATAGCTGGCCAGAGCTTCCTCCTTTCTTCCCAGGTCATCCAGGACATTTCCCTTGTTATAATGGGCCGCATCGTAACCGGGATTGATCTCCAGCGCCTTGTTGTAGCTGGCAAGGGCCTCTTCCTTTTGTCCTAAACTTTTCAGGATAATGCCCCTGTTGCAATAAGCCTTATCATAATCAGGTCTGATTTCCAGAGCCTTGTTATAGCTGTCCAACGCTTCCTTCTTCCGGCCGAGATCGTTCAGGATATTTCCTTTATTGTAGTAGGCCGCATGGTCCCCAGGATTAATTTCCAGCGCTTTGTCATAGCTCTGCAACGCCTCCTCCTTCCTCCCGAGATCGTCCAGAATATGTCCTCTGTTGTAATGGGTTGCATCATTTCCTGGGTTGATTTCCAACGCTTTATCGTAACTGGATAAAGCTTCCTCCTTCCTTTCTAATTTTTTCAATACAATGCCCCTGTTGCAATAGGCTTTATCGTAAGCAGGGTTGATTTCCAGAGCCCTGTTATAGCTGTCCAGCGCTTCCTCGCTGCGTCCCAGGTCATCCAGGACATTCCCTTTCTTCACATAAGCCGTGAAATTTTCAGGATCAAGAGCGATCTCTCGTTCCCATTTTTCCAATTCCCCCTTCAATTTTTCTTTGTCCATGCCAAATCAATCTTGAATATATCCAATACTACCCAGCGGGAAAACCTTTGGAAAGAGGATAATAGGAATGAAAACAATTCAGGGAAGAAAAGAATCCCCGCTTTATTCCTCAATCGGCGTGGCTTCGGGAATGTATTCATTCCCGGCGGGGGCCGTCTGGCGGGTTTCCGTGACGAAGCCAAGGACGCGGTCCACATCCAGCTGGGACAGCACGGTGCGCACGTCCTGGTCTTCCAGGAAGCGGGTGAGCTTGACGTCGTTGTAAAGGCCCTGCATGTCCCCCTTCTCTACCAGCAGGCGGATGGCGGGGTCTTCGCTCAGGCTTTTCAGGCTCAGCACGCGGCTGGTGATGCGGGAGCGGGGCATGTAGCAATCCAGCTGGGTGCGGCGCTGGTCGGAGAGTTCCGGGCTGAGCGTCACCAGGTAGGCAATCATTTTTGCCAGGGAGAGGCGTTCCGGGTCGTGTTCCGGGGAGATGGCCACCAGCCAGTTCAGGTGGGGATTGTCCGTGATGGACTTCTTGACGGAGTAAATGGCGGGCAGGGAAATGGTGCGGCTGGGATCCATGTGGTACAGCGCCAGTTCGCGGGCGCGGGTCATTTCCGCCATGGAGCCGTAGTAGAAGATGCACATGACGCCCACCCAGCAGACAACCACCGCCATCAGGATGGTGGTGACGATGCCCTTGGCCCCGCCGAAGCCCATGCGCCCCCCCAGGAGAAGACGTCACTGAACCAGAACAGGCCGTGCATGAAGATGAAGAAGACTGCCGCAGCCCCCCGACGGACAGCACGGTGACCATCCATTCCCGCGGGTCGCTGGTGATGAAGGAGAGATAGGTAAAGCCGTATTTGGACAGCCAGAAGTACGCTGCCACGGCGGAGAGCACCGCCGCGCCGAACAGGAGCATCTTGATCATCCCCTTCAGCATGCCGAGCACGATGAAGCCGACCAGCAGCGCGCCCAGAACCAGGTAGAATGTGAGGGAGGAGTCCATGAATGACGGGAAAGAAGCCGCGTTACAATGCCCGCTGGCAGCGCTGGCGCAGATAGTGGTCGCACAGGCAGAGCCAGGCCATGGCTTCCACAATGGGCACGGCGCGCGGCAGCACGCAGGCGTCATGCCGTCCCCTGCCCTTGAGCCGGGCGTCCTCCCCTGCCTGGTTGACCGTCTGCTGGTCAACCATCAAGGTGGCGGTGGGCTTGAAGCCGATGCGCATCAGGATGTCTTCTCCGTTGGAGATGCCGCCCTGGATGCCGCCGGAGTGGTTGGTGACGGTATGCACATGGCCGTCCCGCATGTAAAAAGGGTCGTTGTGTTCCAGTCCGGTCATGTCCGCCGCTTCAAAGCCGGAGCCCACGGCAAAGGCCTTGGTGGCGGGAATGCTCATCATGGCGTGGGCCAGCGTGGCGTCCAGCTTGTCAAAGACGGGGTCCCCCAGTCCGGGAGGGCAGCCGCGCACCACGCATTTGACCACGCCGCCCAGGGAGTTGCCGGCGTCCCGCGCCTCCTTGATGGCGGCAATCATGGCCTCCACCACGGAGGGGTCCGCCGTGCGGACGATGTTGCTTTCAATGACGGAGGCCGTGACGGCCTCCCAGTCCACGGAGGCTTTCACATGATGCACCTGGTCCACCCAGGCTATGATCTCCATGCCGGGAAAGGCCTGCTTGAGCACGGCCCTGGCCACGGCCCCGGCGGCGACGCGCCCGATGGTTTCCCGTGCGGAGGCCCTGCCGCCGCCCGCCCAGGCGCGGATGCCGTATTTGGCGTCGTACGTGTAGTCCGCATGGGAGGGGCGGTACGTGTGGGCCATTTCATCATAGGCGGAGGAACGGTGGTCCTTGTTCCGCACGCTGACGGCGATGGGCGTTCCCAGGGTTTTGCCGTCCAGCACGCCGGAGAGTATTTCCGCGCGGTCTTCCTCCTTGCGGGGCGTCACGATGTCGCTCTGCCCCGGCCTGCGCCGGTCCAGCTCCCGCTGAATGGCTTCTTCCGTCACCGGGACGAGGGACGGACAGCCGTCAATCACCACGCCTACCCCGGCTCCATGGGATTCACCCCAGGTGGAGATTCTGAACACCTGACCAAAACTGCTGGACATGGCGGCATTCTAGACGGCGGCGTCCATCCGGTCAAGCCGTGGACTTCCGCAGCGGGACATAAAAAAACACCCCGGTCCGCAGAGGACGGGGTGCTGAAAGAAAAGTGCTCTTTTGGGAAGCAGCTGCCGTCTTAGTCCTTCAGGGCGGAAGAGGCCTTGAAAGCAACCGTCTTGGAGGCGGGAATGTTGATTGCCTTGCCGGTCTTCGGGTTGCGGCCGGTACGGGCTTCACGGGTCTTGGTAGCAAACGTACCAAAGCCGATGATCTGCACCTTGCCGGATTCCTGCACGCCTTCCTTGATGGATTCCAGCACAGCGGCCAGAGCTTCTTCAGCGTGCTTCTTGGTCGTATCGGCACCCAGCTTGTTTTGAATCAATTCGATCAGTTGAGCCTTGTTCATAGGACTTCGGTGAATAGCATATGGAGCCCTGACAGTAAAGAAAAAATGCGGTACACCGGCAAATCAGGACCCAAAAACGGCGTTAATTGTCGTCATCCGGCTGTCTTTCCACCGCGGCTCCGATCGCCAGGAGCTTTTCGTCAATCATTTCATAGCCCCGGTCAATGTGGTACAGGCGGTGGATTTCCGTGGTGCCTTCCGCCTTCAGGGCGGCCAGCACCAGCGCGGCGGATGCGCGCAGATCGGACGCCATGACGGGCGCGCCGCTCAGGCTTTCCACGCCGGAGATGACGGCGGTGCCGTTGTCCACCTTGATATCCGCGCCCATGCGCTTGAGCTCGGAGCAGTGCATGAAGCGCTGCGGAAAAATGGTATCCTTCACCACGGAGATGCCCGGCGTGGTGGCAAAGAGGGCCGTCATCTGGGCCTGCATGTCCGTGGGATAGCCGGGATAGGGGGCCGTCTTGATTTCCCCGCATTTGGGCGTATTCCCGGCAATGATGGTGACCGTGTCCCCCCGTTCGTTGAATTCCACGTGGTGGCCGCATTTCCGGAGCAGGTCCGTCACCACGGTCATGTGCTCCTCACAGACGCGCCGCAGGGTTACGCCGTCCCCCATCATGGCCGCGGCCACCATGAAGGTGCCGGCCTCAATGCGGTCCGGAATGACGGTATGGTTGCAGCCGCGGAGTTTTTCAACCCCTTCAATGACAATCCGGCGCGTTCCGGCGCCCTGGATATGGGCGCCCATCTTGATCAGGAAGTTCGCCAAGTCCACCACTTCCGGCTCGGATGCGGCGGATTCAATGACGGTGGTTCCTTCCGCCAGCACGGCGGCCATCATCAGGTTGTCCGTTCCCAGAACGGTGGGGCCGTGATCGCCCCTCAAATCTATGGTGGCTCCCTTCAACCCCGGGGCGCTTCGATAACCAGGTTGCCGCGTTCAATCTGCACCTGGGCGCCCAGAGCCTGAATGGCCCGGATGTGCAGGTCCACGGGACGGTCGCCGATCACGCAGCCGCCCGGCAGCGGAATCACGCACCGCTGCATGCGGGCCATCAGGGGGCCCATCAGGCAGATGGAGGCGCGCATCTTGCGCACCTGTTCATAGGCGGCTTCGGAATGCAGGTTCCTGGCCTCCACGCGCACGTTGCCGCTGGACCTCTCCACGGAGGCGCCCAGCTGGCCCATGATCTGGACCATGAAATTGGTATCGGAGACATCCGGCACACGGCGCACCACCACAGGCTCATCCGTCAGCAGGGATGCGGCCAGAATGGGCAGGGACGCATTTTTGGACCCGCTGATATTGACGGCTCCCCTCAGCGTAAAACCTCCGTGTACAACAAGCTTCTCCATAGTGGGTGGCAATTAGGTGACGGATTCTACACATTTGAGACGCCCATGCAACCCCAAAGAGCCCCCGGAACCGGACAATTTCCCGGACGTTTCCCTTCACGGAAAAGGAGGCGGAAAACATCCCGGCAAAAAAGACAGGGGCCGATCAGGTTCTGTAAGCCAGATTTTGTCCACCGGCCAAAGCCGGCTGTGCGGTCATTTTTCTCACGCGGTCTGCGGTGAAGCATTCCGCGCGCCCGTTCGTCTTACGGAACGGATGCGACTAATACCCGGGGATCCGGCGGGCAGGCAACCCTTCCCCTGTTTGTCTTGCATCGCGCGGGGTTTACCATGCCTCCTCGGTCGCCCTCGGAGCGGTGAGCTCTTACCTCCCCTTTTCACCCTTGCCCGCATGGGGATGAACCCCATCCGGGCGGTTTGTTTTCTGTGGCACTTTCCGTCCGGGAACCCTTGGGAGGTTCCCGTCTCCCGCTTTCACGGGACACGCTGCCTTGTGATGTCCGGACTTTCCTCTACCCCGGTCCGAAGACCGGAACAGCGACCACCCGAACCTGATCGGCACGGACTACATACGCTTTCAGCGGCGCGCGGTAAAGCCCAAAGCAGGACGGAGGGCATTTTTGTTCCCTTGCTTGTTCTCATCCGGGCTTAGGAAATCCCAGGCTCCTTCAGGCACGCCTCATAGCACGCTTTGTTAAGTGCCTTGCAAACGGCGGTATTGCCGCTCGCGGCAGGTACCGGATGAAATTTCTTTTCTCCTGGGGCATGCAGAAAAACGGCCGCCTCTTCCGGCTGAAGAGAGGCGCCTTTAGCCCATCCTTCCTTTAAGAGGATTTTGGCCAGGGATTCCACCTTGTAGGCGTCGCCTTTCAGAAATACCTTTTTAACAGGGTACTGCTTCCCCAGCGCATTCGCATATAAGGCGAACGGCCTTCTCTCCACCTCCACTCCGTCATCTTTCAACGTGACGTCGTACACAAGAGCACCGATGCTGACATGTACGGCCGCTTCCGCAACGGGCTGCACGGATTGGCGCTGGGAACAGGCGGCCACGACGTTCAGCGCGGTACAGAGAAAGACAGTCCGGACAATAAAGCTCATCAGCCTTTTTTATTCCATACTGCATTGAATGTCAATATCGAATAATCCTTTGAAACAAAGTAAAGCGGCCACAGGATCACTCCCGTGGCCGCTCCAACTTACTACCTATGAAAACCAGCTTGATCCATTGATCCTGAAAAGCTCTCTCCTTCCTTTCAGGCGGATGCAGCCGATAACGCGCCTTAATATACGTCACCGTTCCGGAAAATCAACCCCATTCTGGACCGCCGCCCAGCGCCTTACCGGAGTCCCGGCGCTATCCTCTCCCCTCCCGCCCGTCTCGTAATTGGCTTGATTCAGCGGCCAATACAGGGTAGTTCTTCCGGACGTCCATGAACCTTCGCTCCCATTCCATTTCTTCCCTGCAAGGGGTACTGACCGTACCCGGAGACAAAAGCATTTCCCACCGCGCCGCCATCCTGGGCGGCCTGGCGAAGGGAGTGACGGAAGTGGATAATTTCCTGTGCAGTGAAGACTGCCTGAATACCCTGCGCGCCATGGAGCAGTTGGGGGCCAAGGTGGAAGTGCTGGAAGAACGGGAGGGGTATGGCCCCGTCCGCTTCCGCATAACGGGCGTCGCCATGAAGCCCGCGGCTCCGGAACGGCCCATCGACTGCGGCAATTCCGGCACGGGCATGAGGCTGCTGGCCGGCATGCTGGCTGCCTGCCCCTTTGATTCGGAAATGTTCGGGGACGCCTCCCTGAGTTCCCGCCCCATGGGCCGCATCATGCAGCCTCTGGAACAGATGGGCGCTCGGATTGAAGCCCGCGGCGCCAAGCCGGGCTGCGCTCCGCTGTTTATCCACGGCGGCCGGGTGCGCCCCATTTCCTACACGCTTCCCATGGCGAGCGCCCAGGTGAAGAGCGCCATCCTGCTGGCCGCCATGTTTGCCGACGGCGCCACCACCGTGCATCAGCCCGCCGTCACCCGCGACCACACGGAGCGCCTGTTCCGCCATTTCAGCGTGCCCTGCACGGTAGACGGCCTCGCCGTCAGTACCCAGGGTCCGGCGCTCCCAGCCGCCCATGACCTGACGGTTCCCGCAGACATCTCTTCCGCCGCCTTCTGGATGGTGGCCGCCGCCAGCCGTCCCGGCTCCCGCCTGACGCTGCGCCAGGTGGGCCTGAACAACACGCGGAACGCCGTCATCAGCGCACTGAAACGGATGGGGGTGCGGATGGACATTGTGACCACTTCTCCGGAGGATGCGGGCGAACCGTACGGGGATATTACCGTGTACGGTTCGGATTCCCTGCACGGCACCAGCCTGCTTCCGGAAGAAATCCCCAACCTGATTGATGAAATCCCCATCCTGGCCGTGGCCGGAGCCCTGGGCCAGGGAGACTTCATCGTCCGCAACGCCCGCGAACTGCGCGTCAAGGAAACGGACCGCATCGCCACCACGGCGGCCAATCTCCGGCTCATGGGGGTGGACGTGGAGGAATTTGACGACGGAATGGTCGTCCACGGAGGCGCTCCCCTGAAAGGCGCGGAATTGCCCAGCTACGGAGACCACCGCATCGCCATGAGCTTCCTGGTGGCCGGATTCAGCGCACAGGGAGATACCGTGCTGGCGGATGCGGAATGCATCAATACCTCCTATCCCGGCTTTGAACGGGATCTGGCGCAGTTCCTGTAAACAATCCTGAAGAAGCGCCGGAGGCTTTTATTCCTTTTCCACTTCCCTGGCACGGCACAAGTCCCGCCAGCCGGGGAAGTTCCATTTGTTGGGGAAGTCCCGGCACTGGCGCGGTTTGACGGGATTGATCCGGCAGCCGCCTTCCGCCAGCATCATGCAGGCGCCGTCCTCCGCATCCCGGATGGACAATCCGCGCCGGTTGGCCCTCAGGCGGCAGCATTCGTCAATGAAGGCCTGCTCGTCCATGTGGAGGAAACGGGAGATTTCCCGGACTTCATCCTCCTCAATGCACACGTCTCCGGCCCAGCGGCAGCATGCGCCGCACCTAGTGCATTCATACCGCACCGCCTTTCCGCTTTCCGCCATGCGCCTTTAAGTGAAAATTCCCCTGATGACGCCTATGTTCATGTGGGCGTCCCTCCACCGCGGGTTGTTGACGGCGGTTTCAAAGTCCTGCGGCAGTTTTCCGATGGTGCCGGGAGCCTGCGCCAGCCCGGTCAGAATCTGCCTGATTCTGGAGCGGGCGATGAGGGTGGGCTGGTTGGTCCATTGGAAAACCTCACTGTCAATGATGTAGCCTTCATCAATCTTGGTAATGTATTCGGGAAAGCGCAGATGGGGATTTTGTTCCACATAAACGCATCGGCCGATGGAACGCTTGGAGCGGAAAGGATGGAAGAAGCGCCGGATGCTCTTGATCCAGTCCGGTGCTTCCGACAGGCCTTCCGCATGCACCCACATGGTGGCCAGCTGCTCCACGGGATAAAAGTAGGAATACGTATAGGCGGCCTTGTAGCGCGTGCAGCCGCGCCAGGCATGACGCAGGCGCACCATGTCCGCCTGGCCGGAAATCAGCAGCTCCACCG
This sequence comes from Akkermansia sp. JRP_AM1, assembly GCF_049262625.1. Taxonomy (NCBI): domain Bacteria; kingdom Pseudomonadati; phylum Verrucomicrobiota; class Verrucomicrobiia; order Verrucomicrobiales; family Akkermansiaceae; genus Akkermansia; species Akkermansia sp. JRP_AM1. The sequence goes on along the minus strand of NZ_CP118234.1, from coordinate 2,899,539 downwards.
CTCGTTTCAACTGGTTTTCCAGAGTTTCCCCGCGCAGGTGCTCCCAGATCATGCAGTCATCCTCAGCCAGCAGCACGTAATCCGTATCCAGCGCGTTGACCGCCGTATGGAGCGCCCCTATGAAGCCGCCCTCCGCCGGAGAAGACTCCGCGGAAAGTCCGTATGAAAGCGCCGTTTCACATACTTTGCCAGCGCTTTCCGGAAAAACGACGCAGGCCTCGTCAAAATAATTCAGAAGCCCGGACCTCTCATAGGACGCCAGCGTCATGGCCAGCGTATACGGGGCATTATCACACAACAGGGCCAGGCCGATTTTTTTATCTTGAAAGAGAATTCCCATCACGTAGAACGTTTTTGCAGTCTAAGACAATAGGAAGCCCGTTTCCAAGCAAAATAATTTTAAACAAATGTACTTTTATCCCGCCGCTTTTCAAGCAAAGGGAAAAAACACCCCACCCCGTTTCAACATCATGAAAGCATACGTTATTTTAAAAAACTCGCTGCTGGCAGCCGCCCTCGGATGCGCCCTGTCCAGTTGCTATGATCCTTATTATGACAGTTTCAGCGTATCAGGCTCCTACAGCAGCGGCGGCTCCGGCATGTCCTACATGTATGACAACTCCGGCTATCCCATTTACGGATATTACGGAGGCAGGCCCATCTATGCCTATGACACGTTCGGCAGCCCTATTTATTCCATCAGCCTGATCCGCCCGAATTACTACATCCCCACGTGGGGACCGGCCCCCTATTACCGCGGGCACTACATCCGCCCACATTACTGCCGCCCCATGGCGCGTCCGCCGATGAAGCCCCAGTACAGGCCGGATCATTTCCGTCCGGACCACCGCCCGGGCAACAACAGGCCGGTTCCGCAGCCCGGCAGGCCCAACCACCGCCCGGACTTCGGAAAACCCGGCAATTCCCACCGTCCGCCCGTAAGTAATCCGGGCGGCAGCCATAACCGGCCGGGAATAGGCCAGCCCGGCGGCAGCCACGGCAGGCCGGACTTCGGAAAGCCGGGACAGCCCTCCCGCCCGTCCGTCAACAATCCCCACCGCCCCGGCTCCGGCAATTCCGGGAGCACGCATCGTCCGGGCATCAGCCGTCCGGAGGGGAACCGGCCCTCCAGGCCTGACTTCGGGCGTCCCAGCCGTCCATCCACGCCCTCCTCCAGGCCATCCGCCTCCCGTCCGGGTCATTCGGGCATGAACCGTCCCAGCAGCCCTCCATCCGTTTCCAGGCCTTCTTCCCCGCCGCCGTCCGCCAGCGCGCCCAGCAGGCCGTCTTCGCCTCCTGCGGCTGCGCCGTCCCGTCCGTCTCCCTCACCACGGCCTTCCGGCCCCGGAGGCTCCCATGGACCGCAGAGGAGATAATCCACCCCTGAAACCCTGAAAGGTTCTCCCCATGGGGCTGTTTTGAGCAAGGCGGGCAAACCGGAGGAAGACAAGCCCCGGATCATGTTATGAACCGGGCCTCCGGCCAGCAGGAGAGCCGAAAGCGGACAAGGAAAAAGGGTACTTTAAACAATATGCGTCCGCCTTCCTGGGGTTTTTAAACATTCCAGGACATCCCGTACCGCAGGGAGAAGGCGGCCAGCGAACAAAGGAGAAAAGGACAGGCCCTTCCCTGTGAATAAGGGATGGAACGAAAAGACGTTCTATTGTTTTTTCCAGCGTTTCAGCGTGGGAAAAAACAGGGTCATTTGGGCAATGGCTTCCTCTTTCGTGTAGGAGGAACCATTCTCCTTGTTGAATTCCTCCACAAACCGGGCGCAATGTTCAATCATCTGCTCCATGGTGCATTCTGACGTAAATGCGCCGTCCTGAAAGCAATAATGGCAATATTCCTCACTGGAGGTTCCGTCATGGTTGGTGCCGCAGTCTTCCCTGCTTCCCAGAGGCATGCCGCAGCTTTGGCAGAATGGAGTATTCATAAAAGGAAATGGTTCTTGAAAAATAAAGAGGGTGAGGAAAGGATTAAAACCTGAATGACGGCTGATTTAAAGAATTTTGTTTTTCCGGAACAGGCCCTCATGCCCTGGAAAGGGGAATCCTGAGGGCAAAGCGGCATCCGTGGGAACTTTCTTCCAGGCACAAGTCTCCGCCCATGCTTCTCGCCAGTTCCCGGGATAAAGCCAGCCCCAGCCCCACGCCCGGCTGTTTTCCGGCGGCCTCCTCCGCGGATCTGGAAAAGGGACGGAACAGCTTCCCTTTCAGGGAATCGGAAATGCCTTTCCCTTCATCCTCCACACGGATGACCAGAAAACGCTTTTCCCGTGCCAGTTCCACCTTCAGGACGCTGCCGTCAAAACATGCGTATTTGGCGGCGTTGTCCGCCAGATTGTACACGATCTGCTCCACGGCGGTCATGTCCGCAGTCACGGCCTCCGCTTGCAGCTCCGGAGCCACGTAAAGCTGGGAGTCCATGCCCGCGGCGGCCAGCCGGGGGAGATGCGGGCAATGACGGCGGAGGCGAGGTCCGTCACCGGAATTTTTTCCGGCTGGAGGGAGACCGAATTTTTCTCCACCCGCGCGTAGCTCAATACGTTGTCCACCAGGTGCGTCAGCCTGCCCGCCTCATTTTTCAGAATATCCACATAGGCCATTTCCCTGCCCTTGGGAACCAGTCCGGAAGAAAGCATTTCCGTGTACATGTTGAACGTAGTCAGAGGCGTCCTTAGTTCATGCGTCACGGCGGAAACGAATACGGCGCGGCGTTCGCTCAGGCGGATGAGGCCGATCATGAAGCCAATGACCCCGCACAGGGCCAGAAGCCCGCAAAACCACGCCATCGCCATGGAATTCCAGACCGTCCGCAGGGAATTGGCGGGCATGGAGGGAAGATTGCCCGGATTCAGCATGGCGGGAATTCCGGCCAGGGTCAGATAGCTTTCCTCCCGCCCGTCGGCGGGAGACAGGGTGGCCTCCGGCAAAATATCGGCTACGGACTCCAGCAGGTAGGCGGATAACTTGCCCCAGTCCAGCCAGATTCCCTGCACCCATACCTGGCCGTGGTCCGAGATGCGGCGCGTCAGGAAACATTCCTTCCCCTGCTGCCATCTGGGCTGGAGGGAGGAAATGGAGAACTCCCTGTAACTTTCCGGAGTTTTGGCGAACCCGTCACGGCGGGTGACGGACATTTCCGCCAGGCTTTCCTTTACCGGAACCGGATTCGCCTTTTGTTCATGAACCTCAAACTGGACCATCTTCCCGTCCAGAGTCAATGCCGCGGCACCCATATCCAGGAGAGCCGCAATATCGCCGGCCCCGCTTTCCAATTTTTTCCCGGTCCTTTTCAAGGAACCAGCCACATCCAGGCAATCCCCTTCCCCTTCCGGACTTTCCATGCCATTCACCTCCCCTGAAACGACCAGCCGTCCCGAATCCGCAATCTCCTTCTTTGCCCGCCGGGGAGGCTCCATGGCTTTCTTTTTCACCTTGACGCTGACATTGTACTCCTGCTGGCTGTTGGAAAGGTTTTTACGCATGTTGTAGTCTTCCATTCCCTGCTGGAAAGCCTTCCTGCTTTCCACTGCCAGCTCCTGCTGCAAGCCGTTCTTCTGCTGCTCCCTTCCATCCATGATGGCGACGGAAGTCACCTGTACCGCTTCTTCCGCAGGGGGGGCGGTCTCCGGCTGCACGGCATTCCCCGCGGAGATGGAGGCAGGCCTCGGCAAATTCTTCATGGCATCCACCACACGGCTGCCCCAGCCGGATCTTCCCAGTTGCAGGACATATTCCAGCCGTTCCCTGTCCTTCTGGGGAGAGGAAACGTTTCCCCGCGGGTCTATCTGGAAATACAGCTTGGCAAAGCCGGACAAATCCGGCATCGCACCTTCCTCCTTGCGGACTTCCGCCAGCGCGTTCCCCTGGAAATATTCTCCGGGAGAACGGTTGTTCTCCCCTGCGATCATGGAGGCCAGCAGGGAATCCATGCGCCACAGGGCCAGGCGGCTCTGCTCCACCAGGCGGATCTGGTGCGTTTCCGCCAGCCTGCGCTTCTCCGCATCCAGCATGGAATGGCTGAGCCATCCCATCACCCCCAGCAGAATCAGCAGGCAGGACCACAACAGCAAATGGAAGGAAAAACGGCTGCTCATGCTCCGTCCTCCCAAACATATCCCCGCCCTCTCAGGGTGCGGATGACGGCGGAGTTCCTTTTCCCCATTTTTTCCCGCAGGCGGGCGATCGTGGTGTCAATGCTCCGCGTTTCCACCAGCCGGGGGTCCATCTTCCAGACCCTCGCCAGGATTTCCTCACGGGTGATGATTCTTCCGGCATTGGCCGCCAGATGGCGCGCCAGGTCAAATTCCTTGGTGGTCAGCACCACCCGCTCCTCCCCCAGAACCAGGGCGCGGGCGGCAAAATCCAGATGCCCCTCCGGCAGCATGACGCGGTTGACGGCGCTAGGCCTTTCCGGGGACCGCCTCAGCACGGCCTCTATCCTGGCCAGCACTTCCAGCAGGCTGAAGGGCTTCACCACATAATCGTCCGCCCCCAGCTTCAGCCCCTTCACCTTGTCCGCCTCCGCGCCCTTGGCGGTGAGCATCAGCACCGGAACGGTGGAGCGGTCTTCCCTGATGCGTTTCAGCAGTTCAAAACCGTTCGCTCCGGGCAGGACTACATCCAGCAGGGCCAGGTCATACTCCTCTGCATGAATCATCTCCATGGCCTCATAACCGTCCCTGGCGGACAAAACGTCATAGCCGGACACCGCCAGGGCGTCCGCCAGGCCGTTTCTAATGGCATGATCGTCTTCTACGACCAGAATGCGGTAGCGGTGCATGTGCGGAATAATCTATCAAATAGGAACGTTGCGGTAAAACAGGTTTTTTCAGAAGAAAAATTCTGCGGGGCCGCCGGCACTCCCGGACAGCCCCGCAGGAGCACTCATTTCTTCACTCTATCATTCATAGGGGAATCTTTTCCTTCCGTTTCGTTCTCTTCAACAAAGGAAAACTGCTTTTTGGAGGCCTGCTGCCGGACAGCCTGGATAATGGCGTCCTCCAGGGTGTTCGGTTTGGCGTCCCTGGAAGCGCTCTGCTGCTTCCATTTGGCCAGCCATTCATTGCGCCGGGCGTCCAGCTCCTTTACCTTCTTCTGCAGGGCTCCGCGCTCCTCCGCCTTCTTTTTCACGATGGCTTCCACTTCCTCCGCGGTTTTACCTTCCAGTTCCTTGGGGAGCTGCCCGGCAGTCCCCAAATCTCCCAGCGCCTGGACTCCGTTCCGGTCATAAAAATCCACCAGGTCCCATGAAGTATTGGAGTACGCCGCCTTGTTCGCCTTGGCGCTGGCCCGCCCTACGGCAGCCGCAGGCGACAGTTTCAGCGCCAGCGTATCCTGGCGTTCCTGCTTGCTCAGCCTTTCAGCCTGAACTTCCGGTGAACCGTAAGCCAGGTAAGTCGCATTCAGGGAGGAACTCAACTTGGCAAGTTCTCCGTCAAAGGGCGTTTCCGGGTCCGGGGGAGCCGCGTTGTGGTCAATGTTGAGAAAGCTGCCGTCCCCCTTTTTAGCTCCGTCCTTCCACAGGCGCGTATCCGAGTCTCCGGCATTGCCGCAATGAATGGTATTGACGGTAATGCCCCTCTCCAGCCCGCGCGCAATCGCTTCCGCATACGGCACGCTGCCCTGGTTGAAGGGTTCATTGCCGGCGATGAAGACCAGCTTCAGCGCATGGGGATCATCCGTATTCCATTTTAACTCCTTCACGGCCCGGTCAATGACGGCTCCGCAGCATTCCGTGCCGCCGTAGGTTTTCAGCTTGAACAATTCCTCGGAGACCTTGTCCAGGTCATCCGTGAACGGAAGCACCCGGCGTATCCAGGCGTCCCTGGAGGACAGCCCGTCGTTTCCATACTCATACAGGGCAAGCTGGATATCGGGCAATTTGCCGTTCTGGCGCGCCAGCGTCATGTCATTGACAATCTTCCACAAATAAGTGCGCGCCTGGTCGATGAGGCCGTTCATGCTGCTGGAGGTATCCAGCAACAGGGCAATCTGAACGACGGCGCGGTCATCTTTTTCCGCGGCGCCCTGGACGGGAGCCGCAGGAGTTCCGGAGGAAGCCTCCTCCTGCTTCGGCGTTACGCTGATCTCCGCCTCTCCGGGAGCCGTTCTGTCCGCAACAGTGACGGAATAGGCGGCGTCTTTCACCCCTTTGACATTCCCCGTCACGACAGCCCGGGTAACGACCACATCCCCTTTTGCAGGAACGGCCGCCCCTCCGGAAGAAGTTTTTTCCAGACCGGGAGCCACGCTTATGGTCAGCTTTTCGGAGCCGCTCCCTTCCGTTTTGATGGAATAGGCCGCTTCCCTGACCGGTTCAACCGCGCTTGGCTTGATACGGAAAATACCTTCCTTCCCGGAACCGCCGGGAAGGCTTGCCGCCTTCCTGGTGATGAACACCCCTTTCTGCGGCGGAACGGCTGAAATTCCGGAAGAAGCTCCCTCCGCACGCGGCGTCACACGGATTTCCATTTCCCCCGGAGCGGTTCCTTTCACCGTAGTGACGGAATAGGCGGCATTCCGCGCTCCCATGGCTTTCTCCGGACCGGCGTTCACGGCCTTCGTCAGGACAACCCCGTTTCCGGTGGTGGTCACGGTCACGGCTGATGCGGATTTTTCCGCGTCCACGCTTTTCACCGTAACCAGGACGGTTCCGGTTTTAGCGTCCTGTTTTTCCCCCTCCGGTCCCGGAGTGACGGAGTATCTGGCCTTTCCTTCCGGAACAGGCTTGCCGTCCGTTGGAACGGGAGTGGGTTCGGCCTGGGCGCAGAATGATCCTGCGCCCAGCAACCCTAATGCAGTACATGCGATGATACGGTTCATGATTGTTGATTACTAGTTGTTTGTTTATGGAAAACTGTTTTGCATCAGTACGGTTTCTCCATCCAGGAGAATCATGACGGAGCCATCCAGAGCCAACAGCCCCTGGCGGTTGGACTGAATGAGCCTGTTCGCCACGTCGGCATATTCCGGCGTGCCCACCTGGACCGTCTTCACGGCGCGGCCCGCGTCCGACATGGCAAGAACCGTGCTTTCCATCCAGACTCCATTTCTGTTGAAATATCCGTTCTGGGCAATCTGGGCCGTATTGTCAAAGGCCACGGCACGGCCCTCCCGGTCCATCTGGATGTTGTACTTGTTGAGGGTCAGTTCCCGCTTCTTGGCTACGGCATTTTCCTGCAGGGCAATGGCGCCCAGCCCTTCGCGCAATTCCTCCATCACCTTCCCCTCCAGGTTCCCCCTGCTCCCCATGGAGGCATGATCCCGCCGCCATGGGCCGGAACTGCCGTCATCGGCAAAAAAGGAGGCTGCCGAGCTCATGATCCCGAAGTCCCGTGAAAGCCGCATGATTTCCTCCACCAATTCCGCCGTTTTGGAATTGGACCTCAGCGCTTCCGTGCCGGGGAGCTGCCGCCCATATCCATCAGAGCGGTTTCCAGACTGCCTATCTTGCGCGCGGCCCACAGCCGGGCTACAAAATCATCCTTCATGCTGGCGATGCGCTGCGGATCCACGGTAATGGCAAAAACCTGCTCCCTGTTATCCCGGTCCAGGCAGGTACCCTTAATCAGGAAAGGTTCCGTCCCTATGTACCTCCCGGCCAGAACGGCGGGATTGCCGGAATAAATGTCCGGAAGAACCCCGGAGGGTATGGCGTCCTGCACCCTTCCCGGCTGTTCCCTGCCGTCCGGGGAGCAGACGGTATAGCGCACCTTCCGGAAGACGGGGCCGTATAACTGCCGGAATACCTGCGAGAGCTTGACCTCCAGATTCTCCCCGGAAAGGATGTAGCACGGTAGCCCCCCGGAAATCTCCGCCATGCGCCTCAGCAGGGGGGCGTTGACGTCCTCCCCCACCCCGATGGTGAAAATGCGCCTTTCCGCCCTGTTTCCTTCCCCCGCCAGGGCCGCAATGGATTTTTCCGAAGTGCGGCCGATCGTGGGAAGGCCGTCCGTCAGGAAAAGCACCACGGGGAGCATCCCCTCGTGGGAAGGCTGGCTCAAGGCGGCGGCCAGCGCCTCGTGCATGTTGGTGCCCCCACGCGCCACGACGGCATCCAGCCATGCATGGGCCGCTTTTTCCGACGCGCCATTTTTTTCCACCGGGGCCGCTTCAAATAAATTGACGCCTTCATTATAAGTGATGATATTGAACCTTTCTCCGGGATTCAGGCCGGAAACGATCTGCTTGGCCGCCTCCTTCACGCTGGCGAGCTTGTTCCCGCGCATGCTCCCGGACCTGTCCAGCACCAGCGTGACTTCCCGGAGAATGGAGTGTTCACCGGGGCGGACATCCTTGCCCACCATCGCCAGAAAATAGCCGTTTTTCCCGCCGGAGGCGTCAGGAGAGGCGTAAACGCTGGCTTCCGGCCCGGAAGAAGCTTCCCCTTTCTTCCCGCGCGCCTCCAGCCATGACAGGCGGAAAGGGCCCGGGTTCATCCTTTCCTCCGCCAGGGTCAGAACCACGGTTCCATTCTCCAGCTGATGGCGCTCCATCTGATGGGAGGGAGTGAAGAGGTTGCCCGGACCGTCCTTTCCGGAAGCGAGCTCCACCCTCACCGTCCACGGAGCATCCCCGGAAAGAGCTTCCGTTCTGGGGAGCACGTAATCCAGACGCCCCTCCACAGGGGTCAGCAGTTGTTCGTAAACAATCCCCAGCTTTACGGAAGACCTGGGCGGAACCGGAAACACGCTGGACCGGATGGCCCCGAACCCCGCAAATTCCAGCAGGGCCGGATCCTTTCTGCGCGCCACAATGCGGTCATACAGGCGCCGCGCCTCGTCCGCTGGCATCAGGGAGGCCTTCCACTCCGCTTTTCCGTCCCCATAATAAAAACCTTTCACCACCACGCCCTCCGGAACGGGCAGCAGCAGCTCAGCCTCCGCGGGGGAAGAACCGTTATTCCGCACATCCAGCTCCAGGGTGGTCACGGCGGAGCGTCCATTCACCAGGATGCGGGCATTCACCTTTTCCATCGTGACCGGCTGCCGGACCGTCCGGTCCGCCGGAAGAATCACGCGCCTCTGCGGCAGAATGATATTCCGGGCGCCCAGCTCGTCGCGGATTTCCTGGGAATGCGCCAGTCCGGCTATTCCCGCCCATACGGCTATCAGGCACCACGTGATGTTCATGTCCCCATGATGCCTGAAAAATCAATCCCGTGTGTTACAATCAGGTTACATTTTCAAAGAACCTTTCCCTGCCGCGGAAAATAATAAAAAAGGCCGCCTGCCCGGAGGGGAGGCGGCCTCCGGCATTCAACTGCCGGAGAACGTTTTTTAATGCATCAGCCCCATGGACAGGAGCACCAGGGTCACGATGCCTATGGCGATGCGGTACCAGCCAAATACGGCAAAACTGTGCTTTTGCAGGTAGGAAACCATCCACTTCACAGCCAGCCATGCGGACAGCCAGCTCACAACCGTTCCCACGGCCAGGGCTTCCCACCCGAAGGATTCCAGCATCAGCGCCCCGTCCTTGTACGCATCATGGACGGTGGCCGCGCCCAGGGTAATCAGCCCCAGCAGGAAGCTGAATTCCACGGCCGCCTCCACGCTCAGCCCCACGAACATGCCGCCCAGCATGGTCATCAGGCTCCGGCTGGTGCCGGGAATCATGGCGACGCACTGGAGAGCGCCCACCGTCAGCGCCCTGGCCGGGGTCAGGCTCTCAATGGAGGCTCCGGAGTTCCCTTCATTGGAACGGCCTTCCCTGGCGCGCCAGGCGCAGTACGCCAGAATCACGCCGCCGCCCACAATCCAGGAATAAGCCACCGTGTAGGTGTTGAACAGGTATTCCTTGATCAGGGAGGCGCAGCACAGGCCCACCACGGCGGCGGGGAGGAAGGCCAGAATGAGGTTGACCAGCAGTTTCAGCCCGGCGGGATTATTGCCGCGCACGCCCTGCGCCATGGCCTTCACCCGGGGAAAATACAGGCTCAGCACCGCCAGGATGGCCCCTCCCTGGATGCAGACGGCCAGGGCGTCCAGAGCTTCCTTGCTCTGGGACATGTTCAGCAGGGATTCCGTCAGGAGCAGGTGCCCCGTGGAGCTGACCGGCAGGTACTCGGTCAGGCCTTCCACAATGCCCAGGATGATGATTTCCAGGAGATTCATGATAATGGCGCGGGTTGGATGTATTTACTGGTTGTAGGGAGAATTGTTGTTGTCAAAGTCTTCTTCAAACCGGGCGACTTCCTCCCGTGCGCGTGCGGCCTCCTTGCGCTCATGCATCCAGGCCAGGATGATGCATATTTCATACAGCGCATACATGGGAACGGCCATCAGCATCATGGTGGCCACGTCCGGCGTGGGGGTGATGACCGCGGCCAGGATGGCGATCGCCACAATGGCGTAGCGGCGCGTGGCCTTCATCATGTCGTAGGTCAGCACGCCCAGCTTGACGAAAGGCATCACCACCACGGGCAGTTCAAACGCCAGGCCGAACATCAGGATCATCTGCGTAGCGAAGGACAGGTAGTAGCCGATGCGCCATTCATTGGAAATGCCGAATTCCAGGGAATACGTGTAGAAGAACGTCAGCACCCTGGGAAGCACGATGAAGTAGCAGAACAGCGTACCCGCCAGGAACAGCCCGAAGCCGATCGCCATGCACTTGTACAGCAGCCTGCGTTCATGCTCCAGCAGTCCGGGAATAATGAATTGCAGCAGGAAGTACAGCAACAGCGGGAAGGAGATCACCACCCCGGCATACAGGGAAAGCTTGATGGTCAGCATGAACGCCTCCCCCGGCTGGAACGCGCTCATCATCTTAAGGGCGCCCCGCCCGGTGCCGTCCGTCAGAATGGCTTCCTTGGCATCCAGGGCCTCCGCCAGCTCCCGCACGGAGGAGGTGGGGCTGCCGTCCCTGATAAAAATCTTCTTCCTGTCCTCCGGCAGGGGCTGCGCGCCGCGGAGCACCAGGGCGGCCTCCGTCAAATCCCCCTGGGACGGGGAAACCTGCCGCAGAAGCAATTTCTTCTGGGAGTCGTCCAGGCTCGTCATGGCCGTAGCCATTTCCTTGGCCTTCCCCCATGCCTCCAGGCCTATTCCCGCGGGCAGGTGGGATTCCTCAAACATGTCCCACACCTGGTTGACGGGACGCCTCAGGATGTCCATCAGATTGGACGCAAACCCGGCGCACAGAATCGTGCTGACGGTCAGGCACAGCGCCATCCTCAGCAGCATGGTCCGCAGGTCATCCAGATGCTCCAGAAAGGGCTTTTCCTCATCATCCCTCTGAATCTGCCACTTCTCCCGCAGACGGAATATGTGCTTTAAAAAGAACACGGCGTTAAATGAAGCCTAAAAGTCCCTTCCAGGCAAGCCGCAAGGCCGACAACGCGCTAAAAAAAGCCCGTTGCCCCTCCCCGCCGCCGCAGCCCCGTTTTTTGGCATGCACCCCCTGTATCTGCTTGACGCGGGCAGGCTGGCCCTTACTCTCTTACCCATCATGAGTCACGTCAGAACAAGATTCGCACCTTCCCCCACGGGCTACCTCCACATCGGCGGCGCCCGCACCGCCCTGTTCAACTGGCTGTTCGCCCGCAAGATGGGGGCACCTTCATTCTCCGCATTGAGGATACGGACAACGCCCGCAACACGGAGGAAGCCACCCGCGCAATCTTCACCGGCATGGAATGGCTGGGCCTGGACTGGGATGAAGGCCCCATGAAGGGCGGCGACTGCGGCCCCTACTTCCAGAGCCAGCGCAACGATATTTACGACGCCTATTTCAAGAAGCTTCAGGATGCCGGACGCGTGTACGAGGACGACGGCGCATGGCGCTTCCGCTTTGACCGCTCCAAGCCCGTCACCTTCCATGACCTGATCTGCGGAGACATCACCATTGACTACCGGGACGCTTCCAACACGCCGGACATGGCCATCCGCCGGGCGGACGGCTCCTACATCTTCCACTTCGTCAACGTGGTGGACGACATTGAAATGAAGATGACCCACGTCATCCGCGGGAAAGACCACATCATGAACACGCCCAAGCACATCCAACTGTTTGAGGCCTTCGGCGTCACTCCCCCGGTCTTCGCCCACATGCCGCTGATCCTGAACCAGGACGGTTCCAAGATGTCCAAGCGCGACGTAGGCGCGGCCCTGGGCGCGTATCCGGAAGAAGGCTTCCTGCCGAAAGGCGTGATGAACTTCCTGGCCCTGCTGGGCTGGTCCCCCAAGGACGACACGGAAATCTTCTCCCCGCAGAACTCATTGAGCGCTTCTCCCTGGAAGCCGTCAACCACTCCGCCGCCAAATTTGACATCACCAAGTGCCGCTGGGTCAACCAGCAGCATATCATTGCGCTGGCTCCGGAGGAATTCACGGCCAGGGCGCGCCCCTTCTGCCTGAATGCCGGACTGCCGGACTCCCCGATTCTGGACGCCGCCATCGCCACCGTGCAGACGAAGGTGCAGACGCTGGCGGAGGTGCCGGACAAAATCCGCTTCTTCTTTGACCTGGGCATGGACCCGGAAGCCGTTGCCAAGGTCCAGCCGGAAGCCCTGGAACTGCTTTCCAAACTGGCGGACAGGCTGGAGCGGGAACCGGAATGGGACGGCCATGAACTCATCGGCGTGCTGAAAGCCTTTGCCAAGGAAAACGGCATGAAAATGGGAGCCGTCATGTTCCCCGCCCGCGTGGCCCTCACCGGGCTGAGCGGCGGACCGGACCTTTCCTCCGTCTTCTCCCTGCTGGGCCGGGAGGAATCCGTGCGGAGAATCCGTGCGTTCTCCCTGAACTGATTCCCGCCGGGAACGGTCCTTCTTTCAAACGCTCCGGACATCCCTCCGGAGCGTTTCCTGTTTCCGTCAGGACAATCCCAGGAATGCGGAGGGATTGGCCGTCATCAGCTCCTGCCTTTCCTGCTCCGTAAACGTATTCCGGAAGTTCTCCATGTACTCCTTCATCCCGTCCAGAAAAAGAAGGTTCAGATAAAAATCGCTCCCGAACAGGAATTTGCGGCGCACCTGTTCCGGGGCCTTGAGAAAGTACTCCCGCATCTCCCTGAGCTTCGCCGTCTCCGTGATGCAGGACAAATCCGTATGAAGTCCGGGAAACTTCTCCATCATGCCGTAAATCAGCTCCGTCCATTCCATGCCTTCGTCCTGGCAGCCGAAGTGGGCCAGGTTCAGCCGGAGGCGCGGAAAAGCCTCCATCACCTTCTCCCACAGCCGGGGATGGTTCAGGAGTTCCGCCTTCTCCTTCACCCGCAGCTTGTCCGTCAGGCGGTAGTGCCTGAACTCCAGAACGCCGTCATGCGGAACAACCTCTCCATTCCGGTAAACATGCCCGTGCACCGTGATGGAAGTGGAAAAACTGGCAAAGCCGCCGCCGGAGCAATGGGCCGTCAGCGGCGCCCCGTGCCGTTCGCAATACTCATACAGGGCCATCAGCGCCGGGTCCGTAGGGGAATAGCCGTTGGGGCAATACAGCTTGAAGCCGTAAAAACCGCCCTTCCCTCCCAATTCCGGAACCAGCCTGTCCGTCATGGGGGAAATGTCTATCGTCCCGTCCGGACCATGCAGCCAGTTGCCGGGGCGGCGGGGGTCCACCACGTAAAACGGAAGCACGCGGCCGGGATGCGCCGCCGCCAGTTTGAGCAGTTCTTCTTCCTGCATCCGGAACGCATCCCGTTTCCCCAGGGGAAGCCGTTCCGTCTTTCTGGACAGGCGGCGGAGCGCCTGCTTCATCTCCCCGATTTCCCTCCTGTCCCCCCTCCCGGCCTGTTCCGCCAGCTCATCAAGCTCCTTCCGGAGCACGGCCCATTCCTTCCGCGCCTCCCTTTTTACATTCCTCTTGCAGGCCTTCCGCCGCCGGAGCCCGTCAGCCCCATCGGCGCCCTTCATGCAGTAATCCAGGTCAAACATCAGCGGCACGACGGTATTGCAGCCGCCCTCCGCCAGCAGCTTGCCGTAAATGTTCTCCGTATCCATCAAGCCCGTCTTGAAAAAACGGATGATCCTCTTCAACTCGCTGATGCCTCCCGCCGTTTCCAGACGCGCCCGCGTTCCCCGTGGACGCATGCGGGAAAGAATGAAATCCACCAGGAGCCTCCAGGAAAGGACCTCGTGGTTGAACAAATGGCAGTGGGCGTCTATGGTTAAAATTTCCGGCTCCTTCATACAATTCATGAAATTATTTATATATTACCCAATATTCCGTTAAAAAATCAATCATGAAATCAATAAGGGCCACCCGCCGGGCAGGGAATGCCGGTTTCTGAAAAAAGTGGCCGGACGAGGCTCCGGAAAGCGCGCGCCTTCCCCCGCAAAGCCGTCTCAGGCAGCGGGGGAATATAACCTTGACCGTGATGCCCCCAGCCCCTAGAACTGGAACCGTTCATGAGCATCCCTGATTACCGGACGTTTTTCCGCTGCTGCGCCGCCTTCCTCCTGGCAGGTGTGCTGGCCGCGGGCCATGCTGCGGCACAGCAGGAGGGCGCGCCTGCCGCCGTTCCGGAACAGGTGCAGGAACCAGACCCCGAGCAGCCCCAGGCAGAGCCTGACCACTCGGAAATGGACACCGTCATCATGGCCCTGTGCCATGAAATCACCATCCTGAAAAAGAATGAGGAAAAAAGGATGGCCATCCGGGAGGCGCTGGTGAAGGAGGCGGACGCCACCTACAATTACTTTGACACCAGGGTGTATGAAATGTCCGCCGTGCTTTACGCCCTGGACGATCAGAAAATCTTCACGCTGGCCTTTTACTGCAAAGCCGCCACCAGCCTGGTCAAGACGTATTACGCCCAAAGGCCGGACTTCCAGGGACAGGAGGAACGGCTGGACAAGGAAATAGGGCGCATCAAAAAACTGGCGGAATCCCTGGAGGAAGTCAACACGGACAACCTGTCGGAACCCTCCCTGGTGCAGAGGGACGAGGCCCTGTACACCTGCCGCACCCTGGAAGAATCCCTGCTCAAGGAAAAGGAGCAGATCAGCTACCTCAAGGAGCTCTTCAACAGCCTGGGCGGCAAGATAGACGCCCTGAACCATGAAAGCGGCAAGCTGTTCACCTCCCTCTTCAACCGGGTATTCTACACGCCGTCCAACGCGGCCCGGTACATCTTCCTCAAGCCGCTCAAGACGTATGAAATTTGCATGGGGGCCTGGGAAACGTCCGCAGACAGCAAGCTCCAGCTCCCGTCGGACCCGGAAACGCTCAAGCACTACGGGCTCATCCTGCTGGGCATCGTCCTGTGCTCCTACTGCCTTTCCCGCCTCATCGTCTTCCTGGGCTTCAAGAAAACGCTGGAAAAGACGGGCCACTACAACAAGCGCCACGCCTTCACCAACGTCACCACCATCCTCATCGTAGCGATCGTCCTCGTCATCGCCTCCATGCGCACGCCGGACTACCTGCTGAAAAGCGCGGCCTCCCTGGGAGCGGAATTCCTCCTGCTGGTCAGCGCCATCCTGTTCTCCCTGGTGACGCGCCTCCCCTACGGCACCATTAACTCCGGCATTCGCATCTACATGCCCTACCTGCTCCTGGGCGGCTTCTTCATGCTGCTGCGCATGTTCATGGCCCCCAACATCATCGTGGACATTTCCATGCCCGTCCTGTTCACGCTGGTTTCCCTCTTCTCCCTGCTGACCTGGGTGCGGCAGCGGCACAAGCTTCCCCGTCTGGACCGCT
The DNA here is from genome assembly GCF_049262625.1 of Akkermansia sp. JRP_AM1. Classification (NCBI taxonomy): domain Bacteria; kingdom Pseudomonadati; phylum Verrucomicrobiota; class Verrucomicrobiia; order Verrucomicrobiales; family Akkermansiaceae; genus Akkermansia; species Akkermansia sp. JRP_AM1. The sequence continues at coordinate 2,883,884 of NZ_CP118234.1, read as the reverse complement.
TCTTCGCCACCGTCTCCCTGGTGCTCACCATCCTGGGCAGCGGCCTGTGCTGGGCCGGGTTCAGCTTCATGGCCTTCCTGGTGCTGATGACGTGGATCATGCTGATGACCAGCATCCTGCTCCTGGTGGGGCTGTGGAACCTGCTCCACCACTATGAAAACCGCCGGAAGGAACGGAACAAGCAGGCGATCCTGTGGTTCCGCCCCTTCGTCTCCAAGCTGGTGCTCCCCTGCCTGACCATCTTCCTCATCCTGTTCAGCATCATCTGGCCCGCCGCCACCTTCGACATGGGGGACCTCATCATCAACAAAATCTTCGCCACCACGGAAATCAAGGACCTGCTCACCTTCAGCTGGAGCCACGTCATCACGGTCATCCTGATTGCCATTGTGCTCAACTACCTGATCTTCATCGGTAAAAACACCCTGCATGAAGTCTATGGGGAAGACTATGAAGTGGGCATCATCCCCACCTTCGTGACGCTTTCCTCCCTGTTCCTGTGGGGGCTCTTCGTCTTCACGGCCCTCATCATCATGAACGCCAACTACAACGGGCTGCTGATGGTCATGGGCGGCTTGAGCATGGGCATCGGCTTCGCCCTGAAAGACACTATTGAAAACATCATCAGCGGCCTGTCCCTGATGCTGGGGCGCCTGCGGCAGGGGGACATGATCGAATGCGACGGCTACCGGGGCCGCGTCTCCTCCCTGGGCTACCGCTCCACCATGATTGAAACGCTGGACGGCTCCATCATCGCCTTCCAGAACTCCCAGCTCTTCAACAAGAACTTCCGCAACATGACCCGCAACCACAAGTTCGAATGCTCCAAGGTGGAAGTGGGCATCTCCTACGGAACGGACGTGGAGCGGGCGCGCCAAATCGTTCTGGAAACGCTGTCCTCCCTGCCCTTCCTTTCCAAGGTGAAAAAAACCAGCGTGGTGCTGGACAGCTTCGGGGACAGCTCCGTCAATCTGGGCGTATGGGTCTGGGTTCCCGTCATGACGAAGGCCTCCAGCCTTTCCTCCGTGCGGGAACACATCTATAATGCGTTCAACGAGCACGGCATCTCCATCCCCTTCCCCCAGCAGGACCTGTACGTGAAAGAATTCCCCGGCAGGGAACCCGTTCAGGAAAAAGACGCCGCCGCGCAGGAAAACTGAATTTCCACTACAACACAACATCAACCATCCATGTCCGAACCTCTGACTCTACTCGGCTCACAAAGCTCCTTCTTCACCAGCCCTGACGACGCCAAGCTGGAATCCTTCCCCAACCGCGGCACGCGTCCCTACACCATCACGCTGGACACCCATGAATTCTCCTCCCTCTGCCCCGTCACCGGGCAGCCGGACTCCTGCCACCTGACGATCACCTACGTTCCGGATGAAAAGTGCGTGGAAACCAAATCCCTCAAATACTACCTGGCCTCCTACCGCAACTACCCGGCCTTCAACGAACAGATCGTCAACCGCATCACGGATGACCTGGCAGCCGCCATCTCCCCGCGGTGGCTGAAAGTAGAAGGCCGTTTCTCCCCCGCGGCGGCATCCAGCTGACCGCCATGGCGGAGCACAACCCGGAAAACCGCCCCCTCTGACGCGCGCCATGGATAAGACGGAAACCGCCGTACTGCTCAGCGGGGGGCTGGACTCCAGCGTAGCCCTGCACTGGGCGCACCGGAACCACCGCGTGCGGGTGGCCCTCAGCTTTGACTACGCCTCCAACCACGCGGAACGGGAGCTGGAATGCGCCGCCTGGCAGGCCGCCAGCCTGGGCATAGAGCACCGCGTGATTGACATCTCCCCCATCTCCGCCCATTTGAAATCCGCCCTCCTCTCCGGCGCGGACGACATCCCGGACGGCTCCTATGACGAGGAGCTGATGAAGCAGACCGTCGTCCCCTTCCGCAACGGCATCTTCCTGTCCATCGCGGCCGGGGTGGCGGAAAGCTGCGGAGCGCAGCAGCTTGTCATTGCCGCCCATTCCGGGGACCACAGCATTTACCCGGACTGCCGGGAGGAATTCATGGCCGCCATGACGGAGGCCGTCCGCCTGGGGACCTATGCCGGGCTGGGCATCCTGCGTCCCTTCATCCGCACGTCCAAGGGCGGCATCGCCGCCATGGGCCATGAACTGGGCGTGGACTTCTCCCGCACCTACTCCTGCTACAAGGGAGGTCCCGTCCACTGCGGCGCCTGCTCCACCTGCGTGGAGCGCCGGGAAGCCTTCAGGGAAGCCGGAATCCCGGACCCGACGGTTTATGCGCCTGCGGCGCAGCGACCAAATACCGGGGATTAAATATTAAGGGAAAATTCCCGGCCTCCGGCCAGTGGAATACGCCTATTCACTAATCACTTCGGGAAAATTCCCGGAAAGGGCCTTCCGCACTCTTGCCGCCACTTCCTCCTTCCCGGCGTCCGCGTCCACGCGGAGCATCCAGGGTTCATGGATGGAGGCGAACACGTTGCGGCAGGCCGTCAGGCCCGCTTCCGTCTCAAAGGCATCGCGTTCTCCGCGGCTCCCGATGCGTTCCAGAGCCACGGAAACGGGAATATCCAGCCAGACCACGGCGTCCGGCACCGGGGCAAACTCTTCATTGGCAGCGCGGATGACGGAAGTATCCACCCCACGCGCGCCCTGGTAAGCCATCATGGAAAGGTAATAGCGGTCCAGCAACACCCACGCGCCGCGCGCCAGCGCAGGGGCGATCAGCGTCTCCACATGCTCCCGCCTGTCTTTCAGGAATAATTCTACCTCATCCTCTACGGAAAGGCGCCCCGTCACGGCGGAATCCCGCAACATCCGGCCCCACGGCCCGCGCGTGGGCTCAAAGCTCTGCACCACTTCCAGCCCCTTCCCCTCCAGATACTTCCGCAACTGGCCGATGTGGGTGGACTTGCCCGTGCCGTCTATGCCTTCAAAGACAATCAGGCGGCCTTTTCTCTCTCCGGTAAAACTCATGACTCAAACGTATAACGCTGGCCCGGAACGGGAGCGATGATGGTGGAACCCGGCATTCTGGCGGACAGCGTATCATGCATCCACTCCACGGCATCCGGATCACCGTGCACCAGAACCACCTGCCTGGGATTCAGCTTCACGGCATAATTGACAAGGGCGTCACGGGTAGCGTGCCCGGAAAAGTCAAAACAATCCACCGTACAGTTGCGGCGCACGGGCTGCCCGTTGGGCCGCATCTTCACCAGATCCCCCTCCTGCGCGGCCCGCAGCCGGCCCGCGGGGGAATCCGGGTCCGCATACCCTACAAAAAGAATGGCGTTTTTCTCATGCGGAAGAACCTGCTCCGCCATCACGTTGGAGAGCGTATTCTCCGTCATCATGCCGCTGGAAACCACGTAAATATTCCCGGGGAACACACCAGCGGGGCTTTTCCCTTGCGCGGCAGGGGCACGGTCTTTATTTCCTCCTTCAGCTTGAACTCATGGTCGTGCCTGCGGGTCAGCCCGGCAAAGCGGTCGTACAGCAGGGAAACCTTGGCGCTCAACCCGCCGAAGTACACGGGCGTATTGGCGGGGATCACCCCCTGCTGCTTGAAACGGTGGATATTGAACAGCATCTCCTGGCTCTTGCCGATGGCGAATACCGGAATCAGCACGGCGCCGCCGCGTTCCAGCGTCTCCGCAATCGCCTTCCCGAACCGCACCATCTCCTCCGGGCGGGAATAATGGGCGCTGCGCTGGAAGCCGCCGCGCGTGCACTCCATAATCAGCGTATCCACGCCGGATTCCGGGAAATCCGCTCCGGGAATCATGCTCTGGTCCTCAAACTGCACGTCCCCCGTATAAAACACCGTATGGCCGCTCTCTCCTTCCAGCATCACGCCCGCGGACCCCAGAATGTGGCCGGCATCGTAAAACGTGGCCAGCACGTTCTGGCGGAAGCCCACGCGGAACACCTCGTTGCAGGACTTGGCATGCCAGGCGTCGCTCAGCCTGTCCAGGTCGTTATGGGTGAAAAAGGGATACTCCACAATGCCCAGGTCCAGCCTCTTGGCGCTCATCACATTCACGGAATTGTGCAGCATCACTTCAGACAGGGCGGCTGCGGCGGGCGTCATGAATACTTCCGCCGCGGGCTGCTTCTCCTGAAGCACGGGCAGCGTTCCCAGGTGGTCCAGGTGGGAATGGCTTAAAAAAACGGCTTCCACGGAATTGGGCTCCATGGAATCAAAATCCGGCATGGCCGCCATCCCCTCCCTCTTGGGGTGCATCCCGCTGTCAAGCACGATCCGGGTGCCGTCCATTTCAAGCAAATAGCAATTGGCTCCAATCTCCTCGGCCCCGCTGATATTCGTAAAACTGATCATTATATGCCGCAGGAGAGTACCCCGTGCCCTCCGCCGTGTCAATGCCGCCTTCATGTTTGCGGGAGCGGGACGGCCCCGTTCCCGGGAATGGCCGCGAATCAAGGGAAAACCGCCCTGTTTCATCTTCCACGGGATCATTCAGCCCCCGGAATCCGTTTGGCTGGCAGTTCCGCACAAACGTCCTTAGGGCAGCATCATTTCATAATCAATGTAGTCCCCGAAAAAGGCGGTATGGCTTTCGTTCCTCCTTTTCCCGCAAACCTTGAAACCTGCGCCTTCATACATCCGCCGGGCGGGAACCGAGCGGCCATTCGTGGTCACAATGATTCTTTTCGCCCCCCTTTTCACGATTCTTTGAAGCGCCTCCCGGAGCTGCATCCTGCCATACCCATGGCCCTTGCAGGAGGTGATGATGCAGTTGTGGCCTATCTCCACATATTCGGGCATCTTCCTCGGGTCCCACGACGCCAGCCCGGCGGCCTTGCCATTCAAGACGGTTATAAAACCGTATCGGTCCGCAATCTGCGGGTTATCAAAGAAAAAATCATCAAACTCCTTCCAGTCTGCACCGCAACAATCTTCCCATCTCCCGTCAAAGGAATAGGCGTCCGACAGTAATTCAAACAACGTTCCCCGCTTAAAGCCGCTTACTTTCCTGAATTCAATGTTTCCGTGGTTCATGAACAAAATAATTAGGGATTAAGGCAACTGGGAGTCCCCGCCGGAAGATTCTCCTTTTTATCCTGCAACAGGCGCAATTTGCCGCTCCACGGCTTGTTCCGGAGAATGCGAACCCTTTCACAATAGGTATCCGACTCCTTCTGCGATTGCTTCAGGACGTCCGGATTACGTTGGACATAAGCCATTCTTGCATCGAAGGGAACGCTTCCCTCCAGCAATATCCAGAAAGTATAATCTATAATTTCATAAGCCCAGCTCTTTTCCAGTGCCAGCGCCTGGTTTTCATCCGTCATCCGTTCAAGGATGCCGATGGACATTTTTATGGATTTAATAATTTGATGCTGGTAGCTTTGTAAAACTGATTCCTGCAAAAGGGAAAGAGCCTGGGGGGTGTTTTCCTTCACCAGAGAGGGAGAAGCTCCCGCATCACGCCACCGCCGGGGTTCTTCTTCCGCTCCGGAGGGGATCAGGAGGGGAATAATCCCGCAGCAGGGCGTGCCTCCTGCAGAAGAAGTGAACCCCGCAGGCTTCTTTTCCAAAGCCACGGTCATCGGTTCCGGCAATTCATGACTGTTGAGGGAAATAATATCGATTTCCCACCTGCTCCGCTTGTGCATGACTCCTGTAAAATAAACGGGAGCCAAATGGGGTGATTCATCATTGATCCAGACGGAAGAATCAACCTGCTCCCTGCCGCTATCAGGGGGAGAACTCTCGGCTTCACCTGCCAGCAAAGGCGAAAGCACTGCACCGAACAACATGTACAGAGAAAACAAAAACCACTTGTTCATCAGACGATTCCAGCACATCGCAAAAGGAAGTGCAACAAGATTCGGAGAAACGGAAGCAATTCCCCATGGAGCCCTTTCCTTTCCCTGCCGCGTTCTCTTGTCGGCACGCCATACCGTTTCTTCCTTCCGGCATCTATTTGGTGCCTGATTCTCTTTCCCCTCTGCCGGTTTGAATGTCATGAAGGGATATTCTGGAAAGAAGGTTCTCCCATATAACGTATTTGCCGTAAACGTTCCACTCTCTTTTAAACGGCAGGACACATACTCCCAGCGGCATCCGGGAATTGCTCTGGACGCAGCCGGAAGCGCATGAGATAATTTCAGAAAAGCTCCCTGATGAAAGAAAAGCCACCCATCAAAGACGATTACAGGCGGTCCCTGCTCTATGTTGCTTCCCAGACAAATAGCCGGGAGGCCATGATTGTGGCGCTCGTTATCATAGGCGGTATCATCTTCTCCTGCCTGCATTCATGCCTTTTCTCCCCGTAACGGAGCGTTCCTTTTCCATTTCCCGCAACTTCACCCTTGCAGCCCCATGAAAAACAAGCTTCCCATTCCACCCAACGGGCCCAGGCAGCAATTCCTGACCAGGGCCATCAATTATTTCCGCAGCCGGGAAGGAGAACCGCGCCTTTTCACTAAACGCAAGCTTGTTCTCCTGGTGCTGACGGCTCTTTATGCCTTTTCCCCCATTGACCTGATTCCGGATTTCATTCCCGGAGTAGGCCAGATAGACGACCTGACCGTCATCGCCTTCACATTCCTGGCCCTGTTCATGCCTCCCCTCAAGAAGGACGGTTCCCATGAAGACCCGGAACCCTGAGTTCCCGTCCCGTACAACGTTTCATGAGTGATACCCCACCATCCTCCTTCCTGCATTCCCCTGCTGTCGTCGTTCTGGTTAAAGGCGCCGTCCTGATCGGGGCCCTGGCCATGCTGTTCTGGGGCGTGCGGTCCTGCATCACCGCCCCGGTGGAAAAACCGATGGAGGTGGCGGAAAAGTTGATTGAAGCAGGCAGGGAGGTAGGCCTCACCCTGATCAACAAGGGGTTTTCCTCCGACCACGGCGGCGTGGCCCTGATTGTGCAGAAGGACGAGAAGGTAGCCAACCTGGTGACCGTGGAACGGACGTTCGAGTATGAATACCGGTATTCCACCACGTGGTGGTGGAGTAAAAAGACGCTGATCCTGAAAGCGGCCTACCGCGCCCACGGAGGCATTGACCTGGAGGGACCCGAGCCGCTCCGGGTTATCATTCCCGCAGGGAACAAAGGACCCATTACCGCGGAGGGGCTTCACGGAAAGCTGGTTTCCTGCGAGATGGTGGAGGGCTCCCTCAGAATCGTGAGGGATGACGCCGGCATCTGGAACAGGCTGACTTCCGAAGACGCCGCCATTGCCGTCAACCAGTTGAACGAAAGCGCCCGGAAGCACATCATGGAGAGCGGCTTGATACGCCAGGCGGAAGAAAATTTCCTGCGCCGCCTCCGGGAAGAAGCCGGACAGCCGGAAGAACCGCCCGGAAAGGACCGCTGGTTCTGATACTGCCCGTACAAGAGGCTTGGCGGCCATCAAGAGCTCCATGATGCGCACTTCCCCATTCCGTTCTTTTATCTTGCCAAAACGGGCTGGCTCCTATAAAGGAACGCACGTCATGGCCAATTTAACATTCACCCCTCCCACGGACGGCGCAGCCGTCACCATGCAGAACGGCAGGCTTTGCGTTCCGGACAGGCCCATCATTCCCTTCATCATCGGTGACGGAACCGGGCCTGAAATCTGGGCGGCGGCTTCCCGGGTGATTGACGCGGCCGTGAAGAAAGCTTACCAGGGCAAGCGTTCCATTGCCTGGTATGAAGTTTTTGCCGGGCAGAAGTCCTTTGACAACCTGGGTACATGGCTCCCGAATGAGACGGTGGAAGCCTTCCGGACCTACCTGGTCGGCATCAAGGGCCCCCTCACCACCCCCGTGGGCGGCGGCATCCGCAGCCTGAACGTTACGCTGCGTCAGGATCTGGACCTGTTCGTCTGCCTGCGCCCGGTGCGCTATTTCAACGGCATTGAAACTCCCGTGAAGGCTCCGGAAAAGGTGGACATGGTCGTTTTCCGCGAGAATACGGAAGACATTTACGCCGGCATCGAATTCAAGGAAGGGTCCGAGGACGCCAAACTGTTTTTCGACACCATGAGCCGCATCTTCCCGGAGCGCATGAAGAAGGTGCGCTTCCCGGAGAGCTCCGGCTTCGGCATCAAGCCCGTTTCCCGTGAAGGCACGGAGCGCCTGGTGCGCGCCGCCATTGATTACGCCGTGGAGAACGGCCGCAAGAGCGTCACGCTGGTTCACAAGGGCAATATCATGAAGTTCACGGAAGGCGGCTTCCGCGACTGGGGGTACGACGTCGCGCGCCGGGAATACGGCGCCCAGCCCATCGGAGACGGCCCCTGGCTGAAGCTTCCCAACGGAATCGTGATCAAGGATTGCATTGCGGACGCCTTCCTTCAGGAAATCCTGCTTCATCCGGAGAATTTCGACGTGGTTGCCACGCTAAACCTGAACGGGGACTATATTTCCGACGCCCTGGCGGCGCAGGTAGGCGGCATCGGCATCGCGCCCGGCGGCAACATCAATTACCTGACGGGCCATTCCATTTTTGAAGCCACGCACGGCACCGGGCCCAAACTGGCCGGACTGGACAAGGCCAACCCCAGCTCCGTCATCCTGTCCGCGGAAATGATGCTGCGCTACATGGGCTGGACGGAAGCGGCAGACCTGCTGATTCAGGCCATTGACCAAGTGATTTCCGCAAAAACGGTCACGTTCGACCTCGCGGAAATGATTCCCGGTTCCACGGAGCTTTCCTGCTCCGCCTACGGCGACAAGCTGGTGGAAGCCCTGAGCTGACCTTTTCCCCGGCCACTTTCATCCGGCTGCCTTCCCGGTACACGGTGCGGAGGGCAGCCTTTTTTTTGCAGAGGAACCGATACCCGGGCCATCTCCATCAAACATTTCAAATACCATCCCATGAAGAAGAACATGAACAGAATGAACATCGTCTGCCTTGGAGTCAGGGACATGAAGAAGGCGCTGCAATTTTACCGTGACGGACTCGGTTTTAAAACGGATGAGACGGGCGACCATCCGGACGTCGTCTTTTTCAGCACTCCCGGCACCAAACTGGAGCTGTATCCGCTGGATTTGCTGGCAAAGGACATCAACGGAGAGAATCCTCCGCCCATCGGCGCCGGGTTCGGAGGAATTACGCTTGCCTATAATGCAAAAACGAAGGAGGAGGTAGTTGAAGTCATTGAACTGGCGCGGAACGCGGGAGCCAGGATCGTCAAGGAACCCCAGGATGTTTTCTGGGGCGGCTTCCATGGCTATTTTGCGGACCCGGACGGCTATTACTGGGAAGTTGCCTGGGGACCGAACGATGAATTTGACGACCGGGACATGCTCGTCCTGTAAGCCGGAACTATTTAAATAAAAGGGCTGCCGCACTTGGATATGGTGCGGCAGCCCCGTCATGTTTCCTGGGAAACGGCGTCAGTCCGTCACGGAAACTCTTTTCATTCAGACGCTCCCTTTTTCCGTCAGTTCGCAGGGTTCCGACGGAACGGTCCGTTCAGGCGCCGCTTCCCGGGATTTCCGGGAAGGCAAAGCGGCGGGGGAAAGTTCCGCGGAGCCTCCGGCAAGTTCTTCCACTAGGGCGGCAACCATGTCCATGGGCCGTATTGGACCAGGAGCCTACGGAAACACAGGAGTTCCCTACCTTGATATGATCCCCAGGGCGGCTCCGACGGACATGGAGCCCGCAATGGTGCCCCGGTCATCCCTGGTGGAAGATTGATAACCTATCACGACATTGTCAGTGCCATTGTCGACGCTGGCATTTGTCCCGATAACAACGTTTTTGTCCGAAGCAATGGCGGACGTATTTTCCAAATTCATGGAATGGCATTTGCCTCTGTTTCCGCCGCGTATTCAAGAAGCGTAAAGCGTGGAATTTTTCTGCAACCGCCCTCCTGCATTGCTTGAAACCGTGCAGAAAAAACATGCCGCGCGGAGAGCGGCCGGCAACCGTAATGACATGTGCCGTTACAGCTCCCGGCGGATGGCGTCCATCTGTTCCGGCGTGTAGGCCGCCTTTTCCACTCCGCCGAACTGGCGGCGAAGGAACGTGAGCAGGTTCGCCAGGTCACGGGAATTCGTCACGCCGGGCGGCAGCATGGTGGAATTCCATTCCTTCCCGTTCACCGTGATCGGCCCGGTCAGCCCCTGGAGGATGATTTTGACGATTTCCGCATCAGGCTTTTCCTTCAGCCATTCGGACCCGGCCAGGGGCGGATAGGTCACCTTGTCCCCCATGCCGTCGTTGCCGTGGCAAATGGCGCATTTGGAAAGGTACACGCCCCTTCCTTTTTCCATGACGGCGGCCGCACGGGCTCTTTTCAGGCGTTCCATGTCCACCGTGGGAGGATGGGCGGCATAGTCCGGATGAATGTGGGACAGGCCAGGAAAAGAATGAATCCGGTCGCGTTTCCGGGAGGGTTCCACTCTCCTGAGGGAAGCAAGATAGTTCAACAGCCGTTCCCCGCGCCCGGAAGGCACCAGTTCCCGGCCCTGCTCCATCCGGACAGGCAGGGCATCCAGGGAAGGGGCATTCCCCTCCACCGGGCGTTCTTCAAACATGCCGGGCATGGAGGGGCACACGGTCCAGGGCTTTTTAAACTGCGGTTCCCGCGGGTTGTAAAGATGAAGGGCCAGCCATTCCCTTACCTGCGCGGCGCGGCGCGTGCCGCCGGATACCGCGTCTTCATATTCCAGCCTGCCTGCGGCGTATTCCGCCGCATTGCTCAAATCCGGCCCTACCGCCGCCACGCCCGCCTGCGGAGCGCCCTCCCCGTTGAATTCGGCATCCATGTCTTCCGGCTCGCTGACCCGGTAAGGGAAATCCGGGTCCGTGCCGCGGTCGATTGCCGTCTGCCAGTCCTTCCCGGACATGGAACGCCGGATGATCTGGGTGTGGCACAGGGCGCACCCCTCAGCGGCATAAATCCTGGCTCCTGCCGCATCCTGGACGGGCCGCCTGACCTCCAGTGAGTCCGGCGCGGGAGCATGCAGCAGGACAGCCGCCGCCGTAGCCAGCAACAGAACAGCCGCAACGGCGGCAATGAAGAAAAGACGCTGCGGAACCGGAGTTTCCATTTCCGGGTTCCCGGCATCCGCCGGACGCCACAGGCAAAGGCTTCCCGCCAGGCACAGAGCCATGGCAACGGCATGGACGCAGGCCGCCATGCCCACCCAGCCGCTCATCAGTTCCGCGCGCCGGGCTTCCGGAAAAGCCTGAACATCCACCGCGGCAACCACGCCCACGGCATAAGCCAGAAGCACGCCGCAAACGCCGGCGCCCAACAGCCACCATGCCGCAGGAAACCGCACGGGCCCCTTCCTTCCGGCCATCATCAGCGCTCCGGCTCCCAGCAGGATCCACAATTCCGCCTCATGCCACGCGGACAGGGAAAACTGCATCAGCTCCGGCCACGCCCCGGCAAACACGTCCCACACTGCCAGCAAGGCAAGCAGGGAAACCGCGGCTTTCAGCCACGTCCCGGTCTCCGGACCGGATTTCATCCAAAGATACACCGCCATCAGCACGGCGGGAACCGCGGCGCACCACGACCAGACGGCCCCGGCTTCCGCCAGCGCCCAGGGCACGGGAAAACCCCGGAGCCCCCCAGACCGCCTACCACCGGAGCCGCCGCCAGCACGGCGGCCATCCAGACGGCCAGTATTCCAAAACCGCGGCCTTTGGCCATGTTCAAGCGGAACGCCGCCGCTCCCAGCGCGGCAAACATCAGCCCGCAGGACAGGCTGCCTTCCAGGGAGGAGGCGTCCAGCAGGCCGTTCATGGACAAAGCCTGCGTATAACCCAGCGCCAGAAGGGCCGCCGCCGTGCATCCCGCGGAGGAACTGAACAGCAGCCGCACGGGCCACGGGAACGGCCGGAACCACGCAGCGCACGCCTTGCCGGCGGCAAGGATGGCAAACACCGGGCAAACCCACCAGTCAAAGGGCATCAGGAGCAGGCCGCTTCCGTCTCCCGTCATAATCGTGGCCATCCCCAGCACAACGCAGAGGTGCCAGAGCCATTCCGCGGGTTTCAGCCGCCTGCATCCGTTCTCCGCCATGAAAGAAAACAGGACGGGGAGGGCCCATCCGTACACCAGCGCACCGTAAAAGGAGAACATGAGGCGCCCAGCCGGCCACGGCAGCGGAACACCCGCCACCAGTCCGGAGGCATGGACCAGGGACCACACCAGCCCCAGCACGCAGGCCGCCGCCAGCCAGAACAGGGGCAGCCACTCGTCCGGACGGCGGCGGAACAGGGAAGAAACGGCGGCGGGAACATTCATCGTGATTCGGGAAATACCCTGCGGACGCTCAAGGCCCCCAGGAAGGAAAAACAGCAGACCAGGCCCATCGCCACCAGGAGCAGGACGAGGGGGAGCCACGTGCCCCACGCAGCCGGTTCCAGCCCAAAGCCGGGGCAGAACATCCAGCACGCTTCCAGCAGGGAGCCAAGCAGGATGCAGACGCAGACCGCGCCCAGCGCAGACGGGCGGCGTCTCAACGCGGGAAAGAGCAAAACGAGGAAAGGCACCAGAAGCTGGAGCGCCAGAGCCGCGGACAGGAGCCCGGACCAGGAGAAGGCGGCGTCATAAAAAGACATTTCAGCCGGAAGGGAGGCATACCATGTAATCATGTACTGGGAGTACGTGATGTATGCTTTCACCAGCACCATGGCCGTCAGCATGCCGCCCAGGCGCGGCCACGGCAATCCCTTCCCTCCGTCCAGCTTCCTCAGGCACGCCGCGGCCAGCACCGCTAATGCCAGAGACGCCAGCAGGGCATACGCAACCATGTACACGGGGAACATGGAAAGAACGGCCCTTCCCGTCCCTGCCAGCATGTCAATCCCCAGCACGCCCAGCATCATCACCGTCACAATCATGCAGAAAGCGGCGCTCCCCCGGCGGAAGGAAGGCTGCCAGACGTTTTTTTCCGCCGCCAGCGTCTCCCATACCTGGGCCATGCTCCAGGCCAGCACTACGATGATTCCCATGCGCACATACAGCCACGCCGGATTCCACCACGCGGGATCAGCCAGGTCCAGCACGCCGAAGGCCTGGACGGCGGGAGAGGAAATATCCGCCACGCCCCAGTAGCGGGCCGCCTCCGGAAAGATGACGGTAGTCAGGCAGCCGACCGTTCCCGCCAGCACCAGAACGCCGGGTAAAAAGCCCCAGCAGGCCGCCGCCAGCACCCGCCTCAGCGTGATACCCCACCCGGCTCCCGTCAGGGAAGACAGGCAGAGCCAGAACAGGCACCCCAGGCAAACGCCCGTACCGATGACGCCCACCGCCATTCCGGCGGCGGCAAACGGTTTTCTCCATTCATGCAGCCGGGTTCCGGCCACCGTCATCTCATCCCACGGCATGGCGTTAAAAGACTGGCGCATCAGCACGCACCACAGCAGCACGGAAATGATCCACAGGGCAAGGGCGGCGGAACGTCCGGCCCAGCCGAATCCCGGCCTGTCCCGGCGTTCCCTTCCGGTTGATGATGTATTGCTGTTCATGGACGGTGTTCCCCCTGTCTAGTAACGGGTCGCTCTTCCTGCGGGGGCGCCGGGAGCGCCTGAAGCCGGCGGACGAACGCCACCAGGCACCAGATTTCCCGGGCCGTGAGAATGTTTCCGAAAGCGGGCATGTTCCCCTGCCCCAGCCGAATGCTCCTGAACATTTTTCCGGGAGAATAGGCCGCATACTTTTCATCCCGGAAGGAGCCTATCTGAGGGTAGGTGTCATAAGCGGCCATGCTGCCGCGTCCGTTTCCATCCGCACCGTGGCAGACGGCGCAATGCGCCAGATACAGCGTGCGCCCCTCCGCCAGCACGTCACGGCTGCGGGAAACCCCGCCCAATTCCAGGGGCATGATATCCTCCTCCCCCCTGCATGCGGCCGGAGGAAAAATAGGAGCCCTCCGCGGCAAAGGAATCCCGGTCATTCCCCCGTTCACGGACTGCCTCCCCCGTTCCCAGGGATTGCGCGACGGCATGGGGCGGCGTCAGGCGGACCTTCCGGCCTGCGGGAGTGAAGGGCTCCCGCACCTGCTGGGCGTCCGCCAGCGGACGCTCGTTCATATTGTCAAACAAATGGGGCGCGGCATTCCTGCCCCCGTCATCCCTCACCATGAACCAGAGCGCCCCCAGCAGAACCAGGGCGGCTATCGCCGTCATGCCGCCTCTCATGAACGGCCCCCTTCCTCATGGATGTATTCGCTCGCGTCCGGATGCAGTGCCGCAGCAAGAGCGGCGGCACGATCTTCACGGCCGCCTTCCAGCAGAATGAAATAACCGTCCCCGTGTTCATCCGTCCTGAAGAAATCACACTCGAACGCCCAGTCGTTCCACCGGGGAGAACGGCCCCTTTCAGGAACCCGGCGGCAGTCAGAAGTCCGGCCCCGAGCAAGGTCCCTTCAAACAGGGGGGAACGTACGCGGGCCAGTTGTCCCAGCCCTGCACCCTGCCCTGGGTCATGAGAGGATCCGCACAGAACTGCGTCCAGTAAAGCCACAGGGCCACGGCCAGGAATCCGCACACTCCGCCAGCCGCGGCCCACAGCCGCACGCCTGCGCCTACGGCCCTCCCGGCATGACGGTTGGCAAACCGGACGGCGGCGCAGGGATAAGGCGCACAGACCTCCCAGAAGACGCCCTCCTCCTTCACCAGCGTCCGGACGGCCTGAAGGAGCGCTTCTTCCGAAGAAAAGGAAAGCACCCAGCCGGAAGTGACGCGCTTCTTCATGCCCCGCCCTCCTTGTTCAGGGATTGCTGTTCCCGCACGTCGCACAGGGAAAAAAACGGAGTCACGCGCACCAGCACCATGTACAGCGCCGTGAACAGCCCCACGCTCCCGGCCATCATGGCCAGGTCCGTCAGGCTGGGGGAATAATCCCCGATATTGGCGGCCAGCAGGGAGGCTTTCAGGGAATTCACGACGATCCAGAAGCGTTCCATCCACATGCCGGCAAGCACGCCCAAGGCCACGACCGCAATCACCCACCGGTTGGTGCGCAGGGAGCGGAACCAGAACAACTGGGGCAGCAGCACGTTCCCGGCGACCATGGCGCCCAGGAACACGGCATTCACGGGATTCCTGCCCGGGAACAACGCCGGAGAGCCTCCATTCAGCACCACGGCCAGGTGCTCCCACAGATACATGGCCCCCATCACCAGGGCCAGGGCCAGCACGAAGCGGGAGCTCAAATCCAGAATGGCCGGCGTAATGGCCTGCCGGACGCCGCTGCCGGACATCAGGCGGCGCACCCCCAGAAGAATCAACTGGACCATCGCCATGCCGCTCAAAATGGCGCCCCCCACGAAATAGGGCGGAAAAATGCTCTGGTGCCACCCCGGCACCTGCGTCACGGAAAAGTCAAAGCTCACCACGGAATGGACGGATACCACCAGGGGAGTCAGGATGGCCGCAAAAAGCAGGCTGGCCTTTTCATAGGCGCGCCACTGGCGCCCCGTCCCCTGCCAGCCCAGAGCCAGCCATCCGTACCGCCGCCTCAAATGCCCCGCGCAGCAATCCCGCAGCAGCGCGAAATCCGGCACCAGCCCGATGTACCAGTACAACAGGGAAAGCAGGAAATACGTGCTGACGGCCATGACGTCCCACATCAGGGGGGAGGCCATGTCCGGCCAGATGCCGCTCACCTCCGGCAGGGGGGAGGCCATCCACGCCATCCAGACACGCCCCACGTGCACCACGGGAAAGACGGCGGCGCAGACCACCGCGCACAGGGTCATCTGTTCCGCCCCGCGGGCAATCGGGCTTCTCCATGACTGGCGGGTCAGCAGCAGGACGGCCGAAATCAGGGTGCCCGCATGTCCCAGGCCTATCCAGAAGACAAAATGCACGATGTCCAGCCCCCACACCACGTTATTGTTCAGCCCCAGCACTCCCACACCCTCCGCGGCAATGCGCCAGGAACTCCACCCCACACCCCACGCCGCCAGCAGCACGCTGGCGAGAAACACGCTCCACCATACGGGGCCGAGCGGCTTCCGCACCTCCGCCAGCATGGTCTTCACCGGAACGGCGGAGGAAGAAAGGGCTGGCGCTGGTCTGGTCATCATCTGCATATTGGGCGGAAGCTCGTTAGAGCTTACTTGAGTGCTTTTTCCCGTCAATTCAAAAGGGGAAGGCACGTGACATGACGCGAGGTTCTGTTTTTCCGGGGACATATTCCCGGGAGTAAGGGGCTCCGGCCCCTTACAAACTCCGGACAGGAAATGGAAAAAGGAAAAATCCCCTGCGCTATGCTGCGGAAGAGGTTTCACGCACGAAGGCCGGAGGCCTTCGCTCCCGGGAGAAGCTCCACAAACATTCAAATAGCTGGAATTCCCTGCCACAGCATTTTAACATGGCCCCCGCATGGACATAAACACGCTGACTTCCGGAGCCCTGATCAGACACCCTTCCCGCGGCCTTCTTCTCGGGACCGGGCCCTTCCGGGAATCGGCCGCCCCCCGGATTCCGGCCCCGCCTTCTATGTCAACACGTTCCGCCTGGATGACCCGCAGCCGTGGAAAATACCGTCCGCCCTGCATCCCATTCCGGAACCGGAAAGCCCCACGCCGCCCGCTCCGGAAATCCTGTGGACGGAACCGTCCCCGGACGCGTATGCCCAGGTATTCGCGGAAATGATTGAACAAATCGCCTCCGGACATCTGGTGAAAAGCGTTCCGGCAACGCCCCAGTTTGGAGAGATGCAGCCTCCCCACGTTCCCCGTGAACTCATCCTGCGGGCCGTCAACGGTTCCCCGCTTCATTACCCCTATGCCTGGTGGACGGAGCAGGAAGGCTTCTGCGGAGCCACCCCGGAAACCCTGTTCCACCAGCAGGGACGACGCCTGACGACCATGGCCCTGGCCGGAACGGCGCGGCCGGAAGACGAGGGCGTCTTCATCAATGACGACAAGGAAATCCGCGAACATGAAATCGTGGCCGGCAGCATCCTTTCCCGCCTGTCCCCCTACGGCAGCGTCACCAGAACGGCCCGCAGCGTGCTGAACCTGGATACCCTGATCCACTTTGCCACCTACCTCACCCTGGAAGCGGACGAACTGCTGCCGCCGGACCACTGGATACGGCTGCTCCACCCCACTCCGGCCCTGGGATCCCAGCCCCGGACGGAGAAGACACTCGCCCAGTTGGACGACTGGCGTTCGCGCCTCCGCTGTCCGTCCCATTTCGGCGCTCCGTTCGGATTTCTGGAAGACGGAGACTTCTTCTGCCTGGTGGGCATCCGGTCCATGTACTGGCAGGGGCGGCGGCTCGCGCTCTGCACCGGGGGCGGGGTGGTGGCCTCCTCCACCCTGACGCATGAATGGCGGGAGCTGAAATTAAAGCGGGATACGGTCAGGCGCAGTTTCCTGCTTCCCTGACATTCCCGCCTGTTATTCCTCCGTCCAGCAGGCGGAAAGCGTCTCAAACTTGCCCTCTACCGGGATTCTCCATACCCGGCCATCCCTCGCCACGCCACGGCAGGGAACGCCGTCCATGTGCGCGCTGAGGGCAATCCCGGCAGGCAGGCCGTGCAGAACAACCTCCGCGGACTCATGGAACGCGCAGGGGTCCCCTTCGCACTTCCACGCCAGTTCCAGGGAATGGGAACCGGTGCCGCGGTAAAGGAACTCATGAACGGCGCATTCCCCGTTCCGGTACGCATAGCCGTCCCCCGCATCCTCATACAGGTGGGAGGCCACTTCCTCATCCGGCGCCCACCAGACGTCCAGTGTCAGCGGGGGCCGCGGCAGTTCGCCTGCGTGCTGCTGCACCGGCCAATGGGGAATGACCGCCCCGCCGCGCACGTACACGGGCAGGAAGGAAAGCGGGCATTTCACCCAGACATCCTTTCCGGTATCCTCCATCAGGCTGTCCGTGTGGTAGGAATACCAGACGCCTTCCGGGATGTAGAGGAAGCGGCCGCCTTCCTGCGGCTCATGGATGGGAATGACGTACAGATGGTCGCCGAAGAAATATTCCGCCCCCCGCCAGTAGGTGTCCCTGTTCCTGAAGCATTGAAGGGCCAGGGAGCGCAGCACGGGCATCCCCGTCTCCGCGTAACGGCGGAACTGCGTGTAAATGTAGGGAAGCAGGCGGTAGCGGCCCTCAATGGCGGCTTTCACGTATGCGGTGGCCTCCTGTCCGAACACCCAGGGCTCCTGGCCTCCGAATTCCCCGGAGGAATGATTGCGGAAAAGCCCGTGGAACGCGGCCATCTGCATCCAGCGGCAAAACAGCTCCGGCGTGGGATGCCCCATGAAGCCCCCCGCATCCGCCCCCGCGAAGGAGATGCCCGAGGCGGCAAGCCGCTGGCACTGGAAATTGGCCAGCTTCAAATGCTCCCAGCTGGACCGGTTGTCCCCCGTCCAGGTGGCGGCAAAGCGCTGCAATCCGGCAAAACCGGACCGGGACAGCAGGAAGGGACGCCTGTCCGGAGCGTGGCGCTTCATGCCCAGCCAGGAGGCTTCCGCCATGCACTGCCCGTAAATGTTATGGGCCTTTTCATGGGAACAGGGCATGCCGTCGTACTCATGCCGCGTATCCATCGGGAACGTGCGGTCCGGAAAGACGACAGGCTCGTTCATGTCGTTCCAGAGGCCGCGCACGCCCACCTCTTCCAGATCATGCCTGAACAGGTCCGCCCACCAGCTGCGGACGGCCGGGGCCGTGAAATCCGGAAAATTGCAGAGTCCCGGCCAGACTTCCTCCGACAAAAGATTGCCCTCCGACCGCCGGCAGAAATAATTCCGTTCCAAACCCTCCGCCCAAACAGGATTGGCGGGGTTGATCTTCACGCCGGGATTCACGATCAGGACCGTCTTCACGCCGTCCTCCTCCAGAGAGCGGACCATCCCCGCCGCATCGGGGAAATTGTGCCTGTCCCACGTAAACCCCTCCTTCTGCTCCATGTAATGGTGGTCCAGATGGACGGCGTCGCACGGGATGCCCAGGTCCCGGAACCGCTCCACCAGGTTATACACGGCCTTGTCCGGATAATAGCTCCATTTGGACTGGTGGTAGCCCAGCGCCCACAGCGGCGGCAGTTCGGGCGTGCCGGTAAGGCGCGTGTAGGCGGCTACGATGTCCAGAGGGCTGCGGTCATAAATGAAGTAATAATTCATCAGGCCGCCGAACGACCCGAAAGCCAGCACCTTTTCATCCGAGGCGCCGAAGTCGAAGTACGAGCGGCACGTATTGTCAAACAGCAGGCCGTACGCCTTCCCTTCCCGCAGGCTGAGGAAAAACGGAACGCTCTTGTAGAGAGGATCCGATTCCTCGTGAAAATCATAATGGTCCGCCCCCCACATGGAGAAATACTTGCCCCTCAGGTTCAGGGCGCAGGGCTTGTCCCCCAGCCCGAAAAAATGCTCCGTGTCCTGAAGCCTTTTCCGTATCCACACGCGGGCGTCCCCCGTCCAGTCCTTGGACTCCCGGCCAAAGCCGCCTTCATCCGCCAGCAGGGGTTCGTCCGTGACAATATCGTAAAAATCCACCTTTTGCTCCTCCGTACGGATGCGAATCCGCAGCAGGGACGTTTCAATGACATGCACTTCGGCTTCGTCATACTCCCGGACCTCCGCGCCGGGGGCGGAATACCCGGGGCTGACGGCATAGCTGGGCTCATCTTCCGGCACCGGTCCGGTGAAATACGTCACGCGGACAATTCCATCGTCCGCAAGGCACACGCTGAGAGTTATTTTAGAAACCGCATTGGTGTATTCCCATTTGACGAGACGCCCCCGGAGAGGGGGCGTTTTTCGTCTTTCAGGGATGTTGGGAGAGGTGCACATTGAAGCCAAACAGAAGAGAGAATCAAAAGCGTTCGATTCAGATTAAATTAATTTCATGACGAACGCAAGATTGAACTAAACCACCATTTTTCTTTTCATTATTAGGACAAAATTACTCATATTACTCTAGACCGAACATGAAAAATCTGGTTTTATTGCGTTGGTGCACAACACGGCATGAGGCCGCTTCCTTCCCGACACCGACAACCCACATCAACCAATGAGCACAATCCGAGTTCTTACATTAGGATGGGAATTCCCACCCCTGGTTAACGGGGGGCTGGGCATTGCCTGCCTGGGCCTTTCCAAGGCGCTGGCAAAAAAAGTGGATTTAAGAGTGATTGTCCCCAAGGCCGATCCTTCCGTTCTTTTTGACGGGTTCCAGCTCACTGGTCTCAACAACGTCTCCTATCGGGAAGTGGAGCAAGTGGACCGGAAGTATTCCTATGACAGCTTCGCCCTGGTGGAGCACGCCCCCATTGAACTGGACCCCTACACCACCGTGGAGGGGGAATCCGGCGTGGTGCAGTTCACCAAGGAAGGCCGCATCACCTTCTCCAAGACGCATGAAGCGGACCTCCAGCTATTCAAAAACAAGGAGGACCTCTATGCCGGGGACCTGGCCCTGAAAGTCATCCAGTTCTCCAAAATCGCGGTAAAAGTCGCCATGCAGCAGGACTTTGACATCATCCACGCCCATGACTGGATGACTTACCTGGCCGGCGTGGAGGTGAAAAAAGCCACGGGCAAGCCCCTGGTGGTGCACCTGCACGCCTCCCAGTTTGACCGCGCCGGAGCGGACGCCCGCGGATGGATTTACGATATTGAAAAATTCGGCATGGAACAGGCGGACGCCGTCATTCCGGTCAGCAAATACACGGGCACCATCGCCAGCGGGCACTACGCCATAGACCCCCATAAAATCTTCCCCATCCACAACGGGGCGGACCC
This sequence comes from Akkermansia sp. JRP_AM1, assembly GCF_049262625.1. NCBI lineage: Bacteria > Pseudomonadati > Verrucomicrobiota > Verrucomicrobiia > Verrucomicrobiales > Akkermansiaceae > Akkermansia > Akkermansia sp. JRP_AM1. Next base: position 2,863,207 of record NZ_CP118234.1, on the reverse strand, counting down.
CGTCAAGGTTTTCAAGGGAAAGAAAAATTTCCGGAAAAGCTCGTGCTCTTCCTGGGACGCCTGACGGCCCAGAAAGGTCCGGGCTTCTTCCTGCAAATTGCCGCCAAGGTTCTGGAGCAGACGGACGACGTGCGCTTCGTCATGGCCGGTACCGGGGAAAAACTCCGCCAGTTGATTGAATCCGGAGCCTTCAAGGGCGTGGGCGACAAATTCCACTTCACCGGCTTCCTGAACAAGGACAAGGTGAATGACCTCCTCTCCATCACGGACATCTACTGCATGCCCTCCGTATCGGAGCCCTTCGGCCTGTCGGCTCTGGAAGCCGCCCAATTCAACATTCCCGCCGTGATCTCCAAGCAGTCCGGCGTGGCGGAAGTCATGAAGGGAGCCCTGAAAGCGGACTTCTGGGACGTCAACAAGATGGCGGAACACATCGTCCATCTCTGCACGGATGAGGAACTGTACCGGAAAGTGGTGGAACAAAGCACGGAGGACATCAAGGCCTCCACCTGGGACGCCGCCGCAGACAAGGTCATCCGGGTTTACGAACATGTGCTGAACCGCTAAGAACCGCCTTTTCACCCCACACGATAACTCCCAGCCCTTTCCCCGTACATGAGCAACATTTCCCTCACTTTCGTGGCACACCAGCCCAACCGGCTGATTCATTACGACTTCTTCAAAATTGGAGAACACGCCTTCTATGAAGATGACAATCTGAATGCCCGCGTGCTCAGCACGGTGGCGGAACGCTGCTACTTCCCGGCCACTCGGCTGATGAAGCAGCTCATCGAACTCACAGGGGGCAAATTCCGCTTCGGGCTGGCCCTCAGCGGCGTCATTCTGGAACAGGCCCTGTACCACAGGCCGGACCTGATTGCCGCCTTCAAGGAGCTGGCTGAAACCGGCTGCGTGGACTTTCTGGTGATGCCGTACTACAACTCCCTCGCCTCCGTCTACTCACCGCAGGAATTTGCGGAGCAGATTGAAGAGCACCGGGAACTCCTTAAAAACTCTTCCGCCAGGAATCAGACGTGCTGATGAACACCGGCATGCTGTACTCCAACGCCATTGCGGCGCAGGCGGAAACGCTCGGCTTCAAGGGCATCATGGCGGACGGCAATCCGGCGATGCTCAAGGGATTCACCAGCAATGAAGTATTCCTGGCCCCGTGGGTCTATAACACCACCACCATATTCCGCAACCGGGAACTCTCCAATGACCTGGCGATCATGAGAACCGATCCGGAATGGCCGGAATACCCGCTTTCCCCCACCACCTTCGCGGACTGGCTGACGCACCAGCAGGGCAGCGTCACCACCCTGTCCATGGACTATGAGACGCTTGGCGAACGCCAGTCTGACGCTACGGGCGTCTTTGAATTCTGGCGCACCATGATCCTTGCCTGCGTGGATGCCGGCAACCGGTTCATGACCCCGTCTGAAGTGGTGCGTGAAATCAAGCCCGTCTCCGTCTGCGAATGCACCCAGGAAATGACCTGCTCCACCTTCGGAACCATGTCCCATTGGAACGGCAACGTCATGCAGGACGAAGCCATCCGCAAAATCTACCGCCTGGAAAAACCGGTCAAGGCCGCCAATGACAAGGACCTCACCCACGTCTGGCGCAAGCTCCAGAGTGCGGACCACTTCCATTACATGCAGAAGGAAAACTCCTTCACCCCGTATGCCTCTGCCTTTGACGCGTACATCTACTACATGAACGCCCTGGCGGACCTGCAAATCCGCGTCAAAAGGGAATCACAGAACGCTCCGGTCCCTGCGGCAGCCTCCTGAAGCTCCCCTTGGAGCGCAGCGAACATTTGCAGCATTCGACCTGAAACTGGAAGCGTCAGCGAACGCTCCTCCCCACCGTACGTTCTCCATCCGCACAAATGATTCAGTTTGCTGCAAAGGCTTGCGGCGCGGGAAAGCTTTAGACTAAATCCTTGGAATCCATATCCGGATAGCGGACGGCGGTCCGGTTTAAAGAATGATCCCACCAGAGCGGCTATCACGACACGCAGGAACGTAATAAACAAGTGTTCCCGTTCGGTCCTTCTCTTCATTTTTGTTGACCTCGCCGGGAATCCATATTAGAAATATTTAACATTAAAGTTAAATATAAAATGAATAATCCCTCTTCCCTGCAACCTACGCTCAGAGCCCTGGCTGACCCCACACGCCGTGAAATTCTGGAAATACTGAAAAACGGCGCCATGCCGGCCGGAGAAATCGCGGAACATTTCAGTATTACCGGAGCCGCTATCTCCCGCCACCTGTCTGTTTTAAAAGAAGCCGATCTCGTCCGCGACCACAGGGAAGGCAAATTCATCTTTTACGATATCAACCTGAGCGTTCTTCAAGAAATACTGGTCTGGATAGGCAATTTCAAGGCGGCCCGCGAAACATCCTCCGGAAAATGGAGCAAAATCATCGGAACCCAGCCCAATCATTAAACGCCATGCAGCCAACCCCGCTCTCTGCTCAATCTTCCCCATCCTGGTGGATCGGGCCAATTTTCAACGAACTTGTCATAGCCCTGTTTCCCGTGCTGACTTACTATGCAGCCGTATCGTCACGGCTGCCCGCCCGCGTCGCCGTACATTTCAATGAATACGGCATGCCCACCCGTTTTGAGGACAAGAACGGCATGGACGCCCTTCTGGGATTCATTGGCCTGGGAATCCTCGGCTTCCTCATCGGGAAGATTCTCCGTCTGATCATCCTTTTGCCCATTCACTTCAGCAGGAATGAAAACAACCGGCGGATTGGCGCGAAGATGGCCACGTACGCGGAATTCTTCCTGGTCGTCCTGTTTTCCTATCTTTGCCTGACCATTCAAAAGACAAGCCTGGCAAATACGGTCAGCCTGGGAGACACGGCCAAAGTCATCTTCATAAGCCTGAACACATTTCTTCTGCTCCTGGCCAACGTTTGCCCCAAGATAACTCCCAACAAATGGTTCGGAATACGCACCCCTTACGCCTTCAGTAGTAATGAAGCATGGGTAAGTGTTCAGCGACTGGGCGGCAGGTTTCTATTCTGCGGAAGCCTGTTCAACATCCTTGTGACGCTTCTCCTTCCCGGCTCCTTTCCTGCAATCTTCATTTTTAACATGGTCTCCCTTCTGCTCCAGGCATTGGTCATACTTCTTTGGAAGCCCCACAGGAACAGGACTGAACTTTCATCTTCGTCTGACAGCGACGTTTGTTGATGACCGGCCCTAATCATTAGTAGAAGAAAGAGGACGACTGGTTCGCAATGCCTCTGCACCCCCCTCTCTGCCCATGTGTACCTCAACGGCCAAACGAAAGACCTGGCATGATTGGGAAGCTGGAAGGAGGAAGATACTCCTCCCTTCTCTGCACCGCAGAAAACCAAACAGCGGAACCATGAGGAATCATCACTCTATTTGAAGAAAAGGGGATCAAGATTTTCTGCGCGCCCCAATGGACTCCTTGAGCAGATGCGGAGTAAAATAAAGTTCATGGAGAGGGATTCAGGCACGTGCAGAAAGAAACCCAGTCCAGAAATTTCACAGCCCATTATGCCTCACGATGCAACAGACCGGCTAACCCCGCGCTTTATCGCGGCAGCTCAAGAGTGATTTCCCCTGCCGCCGAGACCTTTCGCCAAACAGGCGGCCCGATCCCGATCCGGGAAACCGTCAATACCCAGTAGCCAGGCGCTTCAATTTATTGCGCAGGGTGATCTTCTGGGCGGAAGAAACGCGCTCCACAAACAGGATGCCGTTCAAATGGTCGCATTCATGCTGCAGGCATCGCGCCAGCAATCCGTTGCAGTCAATCGTCACTTCTCTTCCATCTATCAGGAGCACCGTAGCTTTGACAAAATCCGGCCTCACGACGGAAGCGCGTATCTTGAGCACGCTCAAGCAGCCTTCATGGAAGGGATGCATGGGCCCGTAAGGCTCCAGGACGGGATTGGCAAACATCAGGGGCATAATGTCTGAAAGCTCCTTGTCCTCCCCGTTCACCTTTAGCCAGGTGACGGACTCTTCCTCCTCCGGAATATCAATCACCACCAGTTGAATGGGAATGCTCACCTGCGGAGCCGCCAGGCCGATGCCTTCTGCGGCGTACATGGTTTCCAGCATGTTTTCCGCCAGGGCTTTCAAGCCGTCGTCAAAATGTTCTACGGGGCGGCATTTTTCCTTCAATACCGGATTTCCATACTGCGCGATTTCCAATAACATCGGGAGGGAGGGGAGTATATATGTGTTAAGGCGCTTACTGTGCGCCGGATTTGTTGATTTCTATTCTGGCAGGAACATCCCCCGCGTCAATACCCACAGACGTCAGCGCGTCCCAAATGCCGACAATGACGCCAAACTCCGCCTTTTTATCTACGTCAAGCTGCAATTTGACGTCCGGCTTCTCCCTTTTCAGGGCTTCCAGGGCGGCGGCCAGCTCATTCATCTCCACCAGGTTCCCGTTCAGGGAAATGGAGGATTTCCCCGTCACGGCCAGGACGGCCCGTTGCTCCGTGGAAGGAGCCCCTTCCATGAACTCCGCGCCCGGCACGTCTATTTTCAGCAGGGACTGCGGCTTTTTCCACTGGGTGTGAACGATGAAAAAGATGAGCAGAATGGTCAATATGTCAATCATGGGGACGATGGGAACCCCCATGGTTCTTGCTTTCTTGCGGTAAAACTGCATGGCCTGTTCAGCGTTGGGAATGATGGCAGCGGAAGGAAATCAGCTCCGTCAGCAGGACTTCCATGGAAGCGGAAATGCGCTCCAGCTTGCGGGAATAATAAACGTGGGCGATTACGGCGGGAGTGGCGATGGCTAGCCCGGCAATCGTGGTGTTCAGCGCCTGGGCAATCCCCTGCGCGATCATGCCGTGGCTCTCATCCATCCCGAAAACGCTGAAAATCTGCACCAGGCCGCTGGCAGTCCCCAGAATACCGAACATGGGGGCGATCATCACAATCATGTCCAGCAGGGGAAGCCCCGCCTGGAGCGTCACGAACTCCTCGCGGGCCTTCACCTGGATCATCTCCTTCAGGGCGGCTTCATCCTCCAGAGGAGAATTCAGGGCGTCCAGCACCAGGCGCCCCTCCACGGAATCCGAATCCGCGGCCATCCTTTCCAGTTCGCTGCGCTCCAAGGCCCCGCGGGTGTACTGCTCCACGGCCCGGGTCAGCCTGGCGGGACAGATGGTGCTCCTCTTCATATTGAACATGCGGTAAATGATGGCCGCAATGAGAAGAACGGAACAGGCCGCCAGCGGATACATGAAAACGCCGCCTGCCTGGAAGAATGTGATGCAGTCCTTGATAAAGTTCATGGTGAAGTATCAGTGAATGATGTTGTTGTAGGATGGTAGGTTGTTAAAAATTGAAGTCGAAGTACATTTCCAGCGAATCCCCGACGAGCGCGTTCCTCACCTCCGGCGGCATCGCGGGCAGCCGGGCAAGTTTAATGGCGAGGAAGGTGAAGGACTTCTGGACCTCGCTGGCTCCCACGCGGGAAGTCTGCCTCATGGAGGAAACCTTGCCATTCTTGTTAATCAGGATGCGGATGCGCACGGTTCCGGTGACGATCAGGTCGCGGTTCAAGTCACACTGACGGTACCACTGCTCCCCGATGGCCCGGTAAACGATCGCCTGGTACGTCCCCATGGGGGTGGCTTCCACATCCAGTGTCGGGCGGCGGCCAAAGCTGAATTTGCCCGTCTGCTTGGTTTTCTGCTCATGCGTCTTGAAGCCGGGCTGGCTCTCCGCGTTAAACATGGGGTCGTATAAAGGCTGCTTCTGCGCCGGCCTCGTATTGGGAGGCAGGTTCAGGTTGGGAAGATTGAGGGGAGGATTGTCCGCCCCTTTCGCAATGCTCTTGGCCAGTTCCTGAAGGGCGTCAGGCTTCTCCGGTTCACCGGGCCGGGGCAATGTCACCGCATGCGGAAGCTGCATGGCCCTTTCCTGCGCGGGGCGGCGGTTCTGCCGGGCCAGTCCTTCCTCGCTTGCCTTGCCCGGAACGCCCTCCCTGTTGGGAGAATGGTCTACGGAATCCGGATGGCCCGCGGGAGGCATGGACGGCTCCAGGGGCTGGTAGGGAACGTTGGCGGCCGCTCCGGGAGCGGCATTCTTGTTGCCGTCCCGTTCATGGCTCAGGTCGCCATCCTGCCTATTCTGGTCAAAAAGGACAATCTCCCCATTCTCGCGCTCCACGCCGTCCTGGGCAGGCATGTCCCTGCTGCTGTCCGGGTCCTTTCGGCCGCCTTCCGCACGCGTGTTCCTGTTGCTCTGGAATTTGGGGGCCTCCGGCCTAGTGGCGCTTTCCTGCTCCTCATTAGTCTTCACGATGGCAGGCAGATGCTCCTTCGGCGCCTGCCTCCGGCCCTCCGGGTGAGGCTCCACCTTCTTCACCATGCGCGCGCTCACCACCACCTGCCGCCGCGCCGCTTCCGCCGGGCGCGGAGAAGCCAGCCATTCCTCCGGAACCAAGTAGCTTCCCGCCAGCAGGAACAGGTGCGCCAGCACGGACAGCAAAAGGCACATGCTCCAGGAAACCCGGAACAGTCCGTTTCGCCGCCGTTGCTTGAAACTCATGGAGGTGAAGTTTTCACGGTTCCATGACGAATGCAATGTAGAAAGGAGACATGATGAAGAACGATTCCGCAATTTAGTATTGCACAAAATCACGTGCAGGGCCATAGTTGCTAGCGACCAGCCACACGCCTCCCAAACGGCAAGGCACCTTTCTTATACGTTATCACACACCTCGTTAACACCCACCCCATATGGCCAATCTCAACAAAGTCTTCTTAATGGGCAACCTGACCGCCGATCCCGAGCTGCGCTACACCCCCAAAGGCACCGCCGTCACGGACATCCGCCTCGCCATCAACCGCTACTATGCGGGCGACAACAGCGAACGCCAGGAGGAAACCACCTTTGTGGACGTCACCCTCTGGAACCGCCAGGCGGAAGTAGCCGGCAACTACCTCAGCAAGGGCCGCGGAGTCTTTGTGGAAGGACGCCTGCAACTGGACTCCTGGGAAGACAAGGCCTCCGGGCAGAAGCGCACCAAGCTGCGCGTGATCGGTGAAAACATCCAGCTCTTCCCCCGCGGCGGTGAAGGCGACATGGGCGGCGCTCCGCGCCAGCAGCCCCAGGGAGCTCCCCGCTCCAACAACTACGGGCAGTCCCGTCCGGCCCAGAACTACAATCCGCCCCCCATGCCTCCCTCCAACCAGCCGTCCAGCGACTTTGGAGACATGGATGACGAAATCCCGTTCTAAAGCCAGGACAAACAACTTCTTTTCACAGGCCGCCTTTCCTCCGTGTCAGGCGGTCTTTTTCATGGCCGGGATTCCCGCGGAAGCAAAACACCGCCCAGGGGCACGCAGACGTTCCACAGCCGTCCCCTGAATCATGAAAGCCCCTTGGAGCAGCACGGAAAAAACCGTATGCCGGGAGAGCCTTCCCCATTCATTTCAGCTTGGCAAAATCAGTCCGTCCCGGCATACTTGCCGCGTATGAAAATAGCCGTTATTGGAAAAGGTGGGCGTGAACACGCACTGGTCAAGGCGCTCAAGGAATCTCCCTCCGCACCGGAAATGTACTGTTTCCCGGGGAGTGACGCCATCAACCGTCTGGCAGCCCCCATTCCCGCCAGGGATCTGCCTACACTGATCGACTGGATGGTTTCCAATAAAGTGGACCTCTGCGTAGCCGGGGAGGAAAGCTATCTGGTGAAGGATGAAGGCCTGGCGAACGCCTGTGCCCGCGTGGGCATTCCCTGCTGGGGGCCGGTGAAGGAAAGCGCCCAGCTGGAAGCCAGCAAGGAATTTGCCAAGGAATTCCTGCTCCGCCACCACATCCCCACCGGGCAGGCCCGTGTGGCCGCCACCCTGGAGGAAGCCCGGCAATTCATCGGCGGCGTTTACCCCACCGTGCTCAAATTTGACGGCCTGGCCGCCGGCAAGGGCGTGGCCGTCTGCATGAGCAAGGAAGAAGCGGACGCTTTCCTGAAAGAAGTATTTACGGACAGGCGCTTCGGTGAAGGGCGCCTGCTGGTGGAAGAATTCCTGACCGGGCCGGAAGTCTCCATCTTCGGAGCCCTGGTGGACGACCACTACCTCATCCTGTGCCCGGCGCGGGACTACAAACGCCTCAAAGAAGGCGACGCGGGCCCCAACACGGGCGGCATGGGCGCGGTGGCCTCCCGCCAGCTTGTGGAGCCGGACATGCTGGAACGCATTGAAAAGGAAATCGTGGCCCCGACGGTAGCCGGGCTGAAAAAGGACGGACTGCCCTACCGCGGCTTCCTGTACTTCGGCCTGATGCTGACCCCGAACGGCCCCAAGGTGATTGAATACAACTGCCGCTTCGGGGATCCGGAATGCCAGGCCGTCATGCCCCTGCTCTCCGGGGATCTGGCCTCCTTCTGCCTGCACGGGGCCAAGGGAGAATTCACTCCGGAAGAAATCTCCTTCCAAAACGGCTGGAGCGTCTGCTGCGTGCTGGCCTCCAAGGGATATCCGGAAACCTCCCGCTCCGGCGACGCCATCCAGGGGCTGGACGACGTTGCGAATGCCTCCGTTTACCACGCCGGCACCAAATGGAATGCGGACAAAAACTGTTATGAAACCAACGGCGGCCGCGTGCTGGCCGTCGTGGCGCAGGGGGAATCCCTTTCCGAAGCGCGCCAGCGTGCCCACAACGAAACCAAAAAGGTCAAATTTGACGGCATGCAGCGCCGTCCGGACATCGGCTTTGCCAGCTTCGTCTGATTTTTACCCTTTTCCCAGCCCAACTACCCCATGAAACCCGCCGTCCTTCTCACCTTCCTCTTCCTTTCCTGTTCCGCGTGCCTGATGGCGGACAACGCCGCACTGGCCGCCAAGGCGCGCGAACAGATAGGAGTAACGGTCTCCTACAACGGAGGCTATCAAACCATCCCCTACCCCAACGGGGATGTCCCCAAGGAAACGGGAGTATGTACGGACGTGGTCATCCGAGCCATGAGGGCTTTCGGACTGGACCTCCAGAAAGCCGTGCATGAAGACATGAAGGCCCACTTCTCCAAATATCCGAAACTATGGGGCCTGAAAACCACGGACCGCAGCATTGACCACCGCAGGGTTCCCAATCTCCGCGCCTTCTTTGCCCGGAAAGGATGGTCCGTTCCCATTACGGAAACCGCGGCGGACTACAAGCCCGGCGACCTGGTTACGTGGAACCTGTCCGACAGTGTTCCCCACATCGGCATCGTTTCCGACCGGAAGACGAAGGAAGGAACGCCGCTGATTATTCACAACGTCGGCTGCGGTGCGCAGGAGGAAGACTTCCTCTTCTCCCATACCATCACGGGCCATTACCGCCCTGTGCTGAAGCGGTAACCCTTCAAATCGGCTTCTTTCCTGAAATACCCTGGTTTCAAGGGAAATTTTTATAAGGTCCAGAGGCCCTCATTCCCGGAACGCTTTCATTAGAAAACATAGTGGAAGGACACGCTCCCACGGTTTGAAAAACAACGGTGCCCGCACCGCCCAATTTTCCCTCTCCCGCGCACCCTCTGCCTGTACCCTCCTTGAACCCAGGATTTCCCTGGGCCCACTCCCATGATGGTTGAAAACATCCCCGTTTCCGCCACATGAATGCCCATGAACCTTCTTGCAAAAAGAGGGGGCTTCCGTCATCATGCATTCATGGTCACACCTGCATTCTCCGATTGTGTCAACAAGCTGGGCGTCGATGAAAACGACGTGATCCCCTTCGGCCGCAACAAGGCCAAGATTTCCCTGGACGTACTGGACAAGCCGGCCGCACCCGGCAAACTCATTCTGGTTTCCGCCATCACGCCCACCCCTTCCGGAGAAGGGAAAACCACCGTCTCCATCGGTCTGGCGCAGGGGTTGCAGGCCATCGGTAAAAAAGCCTGCCTGGCGCTTCGGCAGCCCTCCATGGGCCCGGTATTCGGCCGCAAGGGCGGTGCCACCGGCGGCGGTAAAAGCTCCCTGACGCCGCCTGATGAAATCAACATGCACTTCACGGGAGACTTCCATGCCATCACGTCCGCCCACAACCTGATCAGCGCCATCATTGACAACGCCATGTTCTTCCACACGCTGAACATTGACGAACGCAAAGTCACGTGGAAGCGCGTCATGGACATGAATGACCGCTCCCTGCGCTCCATCATCGTGGGACTCAACAAGCAGGGCTTCCCGCGTGAAACGGGTTTCGACATCACTCCGGCTTCGGAAATCATGGCGTGCCTTTGCCTCGCTACCTCCTACAAGGACATGGAAGACCGCATCAACCGCATCGTGATCGGTTTCACGACGGACGACAAGCCCGTATTCGCCAGGGAACTCGGCATCACCGGCTCCGTCATGGCCCTGCTGAAAGACGCCCTGATGCCCAACCTGGTCCAGACCGTGGAAGGGGTGCCCTGCTTCCTGCACGGAGGCCCGTTCGCCAACATCGCCCACGGCTGCAACTCCGTGCTGGCCACCAAAATGGCCCTCCACTTTGGGGACTATGCCGTCACGGAAGCCGGGTTCGCCTTTGACCTGGGCGCGGAAAAATTCCTGGACATCAAGTGCCGCCAATCCGGACTGGACCCTGCCGCCATCGTCATCGTAGCCACGGCGCGCGCCCTGAAAATGCACGGAGGCACCGCCCTGGCGGACCTGAAAAACACGGACGTGGCCGCACTGAAAAAAGGTCTTGCCAACCTGGACGCCCATCTGGACGCCGCCGCCCACTACAAGCGCCCCGTGGTGGTAGCCGTCAACAAATTCTTTGACGACTCCCAGGAGGAACTGGACGCCATCGTGGCGCACTGTGCGGAACGCGGCATTCCCTGCGCCATTGCGGACATCTTCTCCCAGGGAGGGGAAGGCGGCAAAAACCTGGCCCAAATGGTGGTGCAAGCTGCGGACAAGCCCTCCGCTCCTTTCAAGCCCCTCTATGAATCCGCCCTTCCGGTGGAAGAAAAGCTCAACATCATCGCCCGCAGTATTTACGGAGCGGATGGAGTGGAACTGACGCCCGCGGCCAGAAAGAAGCTGGCCCAGTTTGAAGCCAGCCGCCTCACGGACCTGCCCATCTGCATGGCAAAAACCCAGAACTCGCTTTCCGACAACGGTCGTCTCCGTGGCCGCCCCACCGGTTTCACCGTCACTGTGCGTGACTTTGAAATTGCCAACGGAGCCGGCTTCCTGGTGGCCCTCTGCGGTGAAATCATGCGCATGCCGGCCCTGCCCGTCTCACCGAACGCCATGCACATCTATCTGGACAACAAGGGCAACGTTCAGGGCCTCTAGGCAATCTCAATACAAGATACACACCTTCACCGCACACCATGAAAATCGCCATTCTGGGAGCCGGAGCCCTCGGCTGCTACTACGGAGCCAGGCTTCAGGAATCCGGCCAGGACATCTCCTTCATCGTACGTTCGGAATACGGCTACCTGAAAGAACACGGCCTGCAAGTAAAAAGCCTGCATGGAGACATCTCCCTGCCCCGGCTCAAGGTGTACCGGGACGCGGCGGAAGTCGGCCCGGTGGACCTCGTCATAGTCGCTTGGAAAAGCACGGCAAATGCCGGTTTTTCCAAGGCCCTCCCTCCGTTGATGGGACCGGATACGGTTGTAGTCACGCTCCAGAACGGCATGGGAAATGCGGAGGAAATCGCCCGCATCATCCCGGCTGACCGCATCTATGTGGGTCTGTGCTTCATCTGCGCCATGCGCGCGGAACCGGGCCACGTCAACCATCTGGAAGGCGGCAACATTCAATTTGCACCCTTCGTCCCCTCACCGGAAGGCTCTGAAAAGGCCCGGGAACTCTCCGAATTGTTTGCCAACGCCGGCATCAAGACGCGCGCCTTTGACGTCGCGGAGCAAATCCAGTGGTACAAGCTCGTCTGGAACATCCCGTTCAACGGGCTGTGCCTGGCGCTGGGCGGCATCAGCATTGCGGAACTCTATCAAAACCCGGAAAACGTCGCCCGGGCGCGCCGCATCATGGAGGAAGTAGTCCGGGCGGCGAAGGCCCGCGGCTACACCCTGCCGGATGACCTGGTGGAATTCCACCTTTCCCGCACGGAAAGCATGGGCTCCTTCATTCCGTCCAGCGCCGTGGACTACAACGAAGGACGCCCTGTCGAATACACGGCCATCTGGGGAGACCCTCTCTCCAAGGCCCGGCAGGCCGGAACATCCGTGCCGGAATGGGAACTTCTGGATAAGGACATCCGCAAGCGCCTGAACATGGATTGACCATTCTGGTTCTGTCCTACTACCAAAGATGATGCAACGGTCTTATTATTCCAATGACCTACAGTCTTTTTGTACCCAATCTCTAAAAGAAATTTTAGGGCAGATTGCTTTTCATACACCATTTGACCTAGATCAAAATTCGCGCAACTCCTTTGTTCACGAAATCAAATCACTCCAACACGTTCTTAAAGATATTCCTGCTGGCTCAATAGCCTTTGAATACACCATTCCCCGCATCGGAGAACGAATAGATGTCGTCATCGCCTGTGCAGGTATTCTCTATGTCCTTGAATTTAAAGTAGGAGAATCATCTTATCCCAGACATGCTATTGACCAGGTTGTAGACTATGCACTAGCTTTAAAGTATTTCCATCAAGAAAGCCATCAAAAGAAAATTGTTCCTTTGGTAATTTGTACCCATGCTCCTTCTAAGGAACATCAACTTACAGTAGGTCAAGACGGAGTTTATCATCCTATCCTCTGTAATGATAACACCTTAGGACCTACTTTAACAAAGCTGACTAGCACTCTGTGTGATGAGGCATTCCATTTTGAACAATGGTTAACTTCACCATACATGCCTACTCCCACGATTATTGAAGCAGCTCAAGCACTTTACCGTGGACATGATGTTAAAGAAATTTCACGTAGTGATGCCGGAGCTTACAATCTTAGCCTCACCACAAAGGCACTGAATCGCATTATTGAGCAGAGTAAGCAGCATCATGAAAAATCCATTTGCTTTGTCACTGGCGTACCTGGTGCTGGAAAAACGTTAGTAGGCCTCAATATTGCAAATGAGCGGCATCAATATGATGAGCAAGAACATGCGGTCTTTCTTTCCGGTAATGGTCCTTTGGTTGCTGTCTTACGAGAAGCTCTAGCACGAGATGAAATCAAACGTTTTAAAGGTAAAATAACAAAGACAGCATCTAAAAGAAAAGTTGCTGCCTTTATCCAAAACATCCACCACTTTCGTGATGCTTATCTGCCTCCTTCAGAACAAGTCCCTGCGGAGAAAGTAGCCATTTTTGACGAAGCACAACGTGCTTGGACAAAAGAACAAACAGCCAAATTTATGTTAAAACGCCATGTTCCCGGCTGGAACATGTCTGAACCTGAATTTCTTATCAGTGTAATGGATCGCCACCAAGATTGGACGGTTATCATCTGCTTAATCGGAGGTGGTCAAGAGATACATACTGGAGAAGCAGGGCTGCTAGCTTGGTTTGATGCACTAAGAGACCATTTTCCAGATTGGAATGTTTATGTATCACCCCAAATCTCTGATGTGGAATATACACACGGAAAACCACTTGAACATCTCTTTACGGGATTACGCCTCTATCGGGAACCAAACCTCCATCTTTCAGTTTCACTCCGTTCTTTCCGGAATGAACGAGTTTCTGCGTTTGTAAAATCATTATTGGACGAAAATTTACCAGTAGCCCAACAGCTCTACTCTGAGCTATCGCCTAATTATCCCATCACGATTACCCGCAGCCTGGAAAAAGCCCAAGAATGGATACGAGCCCAAGCCCGAGGAACGGAACGTTATGGACTCATCGCTAGCTCTGGGGCCAAACGTTTACGCCAATTTGGAATCTGGGTACAGAGTAATATTCAAGCAGAAAACTGGTTTTTAAATGATAAGGAGGATATTCGTTCCTCCTATTTCCTCGAAGACACGGCCACCGAATTTGATATTCAAGGGCTAGAAATTGACTGGGCAATCGTTGCATGGGATGCAGACTACCGCATAGAAAAAGGACATTTTAAAGCTTATAATTTTACAGGTTCTAGTTGGAAAACGGTTTGTAAAAAAGACGCACAGCTCTATCTTAAAAATACCTACCGCGTCTTATTGACACGAGCACGCCAGGGATTCGTGATTTTTATCCCGGAGGGATGTGACGCGGATTTGACTCGGCAATCCTCCTTTTATGATGGTATCTATTATTATCTAAAGAAAATAGGAATGAAGGAGCTATGAGAATTCTAGAGAATCTTTCTCTGGGGTAAAGAGCCTCACCACTTTTTGTAACATCATGCTGAAAACCATCGTCATTTTCATCATTGCCCTGCTGGGCTTCGGCATGATCCGCCTGCCTTTGCAGAACCGTATTCTGGAGCAGGAGAAGGCGGCGGGGCTGCTGGATGACCCGGTGGAGCTCTCCTCCTCCGATTATCTGGAACAGCAGCTCGCCATGGTTTCCCTGGGGGGGCTGCGCTCCCTGGTAGCGGCCGTGCTGAGCATGGAGGCCTTCGACTGCTTCCTGATTTCCGACTGGGCCAATCTGGAACGCCGCTACAACCAAATCACCTCTCTTGCCCCCCATTCCGACTTTTACTGGGACAACGGTTCGTGGCATTTGGGCAATAACGCCTCCTCCAGCTATCTGGACAATAAGCGGCTTTCTCCCATGGAACGAAGGGAAGGCTTCCGGAAGTACATCCAGAAGGGACGCAGCTTCCTGGAAAAAGGCATCAGCGCCAACCCGAACAGCTGGTACCTGCAATCCCTGCTGGGCAACATGTACAGCGATACCTACCGCCAGCCGGATTTTGAAAAGGCTGCGGAAGCCTACCGCAAGGCCCGGGAACAGGGAGCGCCGCCCCTGACGGCGCGCAAGGAGTTTTATGCGCTTGTCCGCGTTCCCTCCAAATCCCGCGAGGCGCTGGAGCTGGGCCGGGAATTGTTCAAGGATCCCAGGAACCGGACGCCCAGCCTGGTGAGCAATATTTTCGTCCTGGAAAACAGGCTGAAAGTTCCGGAAAAAGACCGCGTTCCCTTCCGGGAATTGTTCCCGACGGACGAGATTGCCCGCGACCTGATGAGCAGCCACCTGGCCAATTCCCTGAAATACCCCGTGGACGGCTTGAGGGAGGCCTTGGAGGCCTTGCCTCCCGCAAAAACGGATGACTAAAAACAAAAGACTAAAGATAAATTAAAAGGAGCTCCTCCTTTAAAGGGGCGCTTTTTCAATGACGGCCGGAATGAACTTTAATTTCCGGCCTTTAATCTTTAACCACTCCGCTGAAGGCGCTTGGCAACGCCCCGGAAAGGTGCTATGCTTTTTCTCCACAACACCATGAGTAGAATAGCCCTGATCAGTGACATCCATGCCAATCTGCCCGCTCTGGAAGCGGTGATGAAGGATATAGAACAGCTTCAATGCGACGCCGTTTACTGCCTGGGTGATATTGTGGGCTACAACGCCAATCCGGCCGAATGCCTTGAGTTCGTCCGCGGACGCCAGATTCCCACCGTGCGCGGCAACCATGATGAGGAAGCCATTGGGGAAGACAATCCGGCAGGCATGAACCCCGTGGCGTACAAAGCCCTGATGTGGACGCGCCAGCAGCTTTCCGAAGAACAGAAGAAGTGGCTTCGCCGCGCCCCCTTCCAGCGTATCCTGCCCAATGAAATCGTTCTGGTGCACGCCACCCAGGACAAGCCCAATTCCTGGTCCTACGTCACGAATGTGGACACGGCCACGCACAGCATCAACATGTTGCGCGACAATCAGTTCCTGTGCTTCAACGGTCATACGCACGTCCCCCGCACCTTCATCCGCCATGAAGGGAGCATCCAGGAATATGAATCCGGGGACATCCAGCTTCTCAAAACCAACAAGTACCTTATTAACGTGGGTTCCGTCGGCCAGCCCAGGGACGGAGACCCCCGCGCCGCCTACGGCGTGCTTGATGTGGACAGCATGGTTTATTACCAGCGCCGCGTGGAATACGACGTGGAGGAAGCGCAAAGGCGCATTCTGGCCGCCGGACTCCCGGAGATGCTGGCGCGCCGCCTGGGAGAAGGCATTTAATGTTTTGCGAACCGTTGACGGTAATACGGGATGCTCCATTGAAATCCTGCGGAATCTTTAATTGTTTCCATTCCGCATTAAGAAAAAATGGGGAAACCGCATGTTAGCAAAGGCTCACAAATTTGCATTGCTACTTGCCTCGCCTGCCACAAACCAGTAGAGTTCTGCGCGACGAATGAAGACCTATATCATCAGACGACTCCTTCTCATGCCCCTGACGCTCCTGGGGGTCACGTTCCTCGTCTTTTGCATAACCCGCTTTGTCCCGGGAGGTCCCATTGAGCAGATGATGCAGCAGCAGAGCATGAGCGCCCTGTCCGGCCAGAAAGCGGGCTCCCAGCGCGGAGACAATAACCTGAGTGAAGCGGATATGGAGCGGCTGGAAGAACAGTACAGCCTCCAGGAGCCCATCATTACCGCCTATCTGCAATGGCTGGGAGTGCTTCCGAAAAAGATTTTCATCTCCCGTGAGGAGTTCGGAGACATCGGCGGCATGGAACCGTCCGACAAGGAGGATGAATATTCCGGCATTTCCGATACGCACACCCGGATCAACCTGAATGAAACCGGGGAACAGGTCGTCGTAGTCCGTCCGGACAAAAATTCCGGGAGCGTGAAGGATGCCTTTTTTTCCGGCACGCCGTCCCGGAAAGCCGCCACGGAAGGCTGGACCGTGGACATTGAATCCCCCCTGGACCGGGCGGAACGCTGGGCGCGCCGCATGAGGCAGACGGACAATACGGCAGCCGTCCAGGACAAGGCGAAGAGCTACGCGTGGCGCGCCGTGATGTACAAGACCAGCTTTGACGGCCTGCTTCAGGGCACCATGGGCAATTCCTTTAAATATAACGAGCCGGTGTGGGACATGATCAAGGAGCGCATTCCCGTTTCCCTGTACTTCGGCATCCTGAGCGCTATCATCACGTACTCCGTCTGCATTCCCCTGGGGGTGGTGAAGGCCATCCGGCACAAGAGCCTGGTGGACAACATCTCCTCCGTCCTGATCTTCCTGGGGTACTCCGTCCCCGGATTCGCCCTGGGCGCCGTGCTGGTGGTATATCTGGGCGCGCGGCTGGAATGGTTCCCGCTCTGCGGCCTGACCTCTCCGGACTTTGCGGACATGGGCTTCTGGGGACAGGCCGGGGACCTGCTGCACCATACGGTGCTCCCGCTCATCTGCTACGTGGTCAGCTCCTTCGCCATCACCACCATGATGATGAAGAACAACCTGATGGACAACCTCTCCTCCGACTACATCAGGACGGCCATGGCCAAGGGCGTGAGCTTCAAGGGCGCCGTCATCAAGCACGCCTTCCGCAACTCCTTCATCCCGATCGCCTCCACGCTGGGCAGCCTCATCAGCCTCATCGTGGCCGGCTCCATGCTGGTGGAGAAGGTCTTTGATATCCAGGGCTTCGGCATGTTGAGCTACCAGGCCCTGATGGACAAGGACTACGCCCTGATCATGGGCACGCTGCTGCTTACCTCCTTCCTGATGGTGCTGGGCAACCTGCTTTCAGACATCATCGTGGCCGCCGTGGACCCCCGCATTAAATTTGAATAACACACATGGTTAGAAAACTGGCATACCTTCTGGTCATTCTGGCGGTCCTCACCGCCGTGGGAGAGCTGTGCGGCCTGCTCCTGCCCACACTGAGCTGGCCCTTTACCGTCTCACGGGAAATGAGCATGCTCAACATCGTCTGCACGGACCAGAACAACGGCGGCATCCTGACGCCGCAGGGAAAATTCCTGTGGTTCGGCTGGGCCTGCGTGCTGGTCATGGCCGGGGTCGGCTTCTGGATCATGCTGAAAGGCCCGCGCCGGTTTAACCCCACGCCCATCACCAGGCGCCGCATCCAGCGCTTTAAAAGCATCTCCCGCGGCTACATCTCCCTGATCATCCTGCTGGTGCTGACGCTGCTGGCCTGCATGGACCAGTGCCTGGTGGGCAAGCGGGCGCTCCTTGTGGTCCAGGACGGTTCCTGGTACTTCCCCGCCATCATGCGCAAGGTGTACCAGGGTTCCACCTTTGGCCAGACCGGGGACTTTGCGGATGCGGAAGCTAATTACCGCGAACTGAAAAAGCAGGCCGGACAGCCCGGCAAGCCTTCCCTGGTCATCATGCCCCTGGTTCCGTACAATCCCACGGGGGATTCCACCAATCCCGGTTCCGAGGCCCTGACGGTGAATGAAGACGGCCTGGTGTGCGAATCCAGCGGCAAACCGTACTCCGGCCTGGCCTCCCGGCTGCACAAGGATGAAGAAGCGCTCCCCACGTCAGCTACAAATTCCGCAAGGGAAAAAAGGTGGACCGCGCCACCGGCTGGCTGGAAGACCGGACGGAGGTGTACAGCGCCACGTATGAAAACAACCGGATCGTGGCGGAGCACTACAGCGGCCCCGGCACCAAGGAGGACTTCCTGAAACAGACGGATGAAAACAAAATCAGCCGCATCTTCTACCACCCGGCCCCTCCCCTCAAGGGAGGCCACCTGCTGGGCACCAACACCCAGGGCGCGGACATCCTGGCGTACCTGTACGGCGGGCTCCAGGTGAACATGAAAGCCGCCATCTTCTATCTCCCCATCGTGTACTTCATCGGCATCACCTTCGGAATGATGATGGGGTACTTCGGCGGCATGTTTGACCTCGGCATGCAGCGCCTCATTGAAATCTTCTCCCAGGTTCCCTTCCTGTTCATCATCATGATCATTTCAGACATGGTGCCGCTTCAGATGAAGGGCATGTTCCTGATCATCAGCCTGCTCATCATGTTCGGGTGGATGTCCATGACCTACCAGCTCAGGACCTCCACCATGAAGGAAAAGGCGCGGGACTACGTGGCGGCCGCCCGTGTGCTGGGGGCCTCCACCAGCCGCATCCTCTTCATCCACATCCTCCCGAACCTGGTGGCCATTCTGGTCACGCTGGTTCCATTCAGTGTCTCCGCCCTGATCCTGGCCCTGGCTTCCCTGGACTACCTGGGCTTTGGCCTGCCGGATACGTACGCCAGCTGGGGGCGCCTGCTCAATGACGGCCTGGCGGACCTCTCCGCAAGCTGGGTGGTCACCTCCGCCTTCGCCGCCCTGGTGATCACGCTCCTGCTCGTCACCTTCATCGGGGAAGCCATCCGCGAGGCCTTCGACCCCAAGAAATTCACCACCTATAAATAACAAAAGACATCCGTTCCTCCACATACCCATGCTCAAGCTGTCCTCCATCCTCCGCACCCTCCTTTCTTCCGTGACGCTGTCCCTCCTGCTGGCAGCCGGCACCGGCTGCAAGGATTCCTCCCAATCCCAGGGGGTGGGCTGGCAGCCTAACGTGCCATTCGGCACGCTTCCTCCGGGGTTTGACTCCTTCCCGGAACGGTGGAACAAGCAGGTCAATGACCGCCTGGCAAGGGAAGAAGCCGCCAAGCAGAAGGAAATCAAGAACCTTCGTGATCAATTCTTCAAGGAGGAAGACCCCAAAATCAGGGAAAAGCTGCAAAGCAAGCTCATTGCGGATGAAGCGGCCCTCTCCGTCATCCACCGCAGGCAGACGGAAGGAGACTACATCAAGTTCAAGACTCCGGCAGACATCCCCCAGGACCTTAAATGGGAAGACGGGCTGGACAATCCGGAAATAGGCGATCCGAACGCCAAAAAAGGCGGCGTGCTGCGCCAGTGGGCTCCGGGGTCCTATCCGGACACATTCCGCCCCAACGGCCCGAACAGCAACAGCGGCTTCCGCGGCCCCCTGTATGATGAAATCATCATCGGCCTCGTCTCCATCCATCCGGTCACCGGGAAAATCATCCCCGGCATCGCCCATAAATGGGCGGAAACCGCGGACAGGCGCACCGTTTACTTTGAGCTGGACCCGGACGCCCGCTACACGGACGGGGCCAAGGTAAAGGCCATTGACCTGCTGGTGAACATGTACATCCGCACCTCGGAATACAGCCGGGACGTCTTCTACAACAACTTCTTTTACCAGAATGCGTCCAACATCACCATCTACGACGACAGCCGCTTCTCCATCACCCTCCCCTTCGCCAAGCCTCTGCTCCCGTACTACTGCACGCTGTTCATCCCGTCCCCGCCGCACTTCTACTGCGAATTCGGCCCCAGTTACGTGGAACGCTACCAGTGGCGCGTGCCGCCCACCACGGGCGCCTACGTGGTCAAGCCGGACGGCATCATCCGCGGCCGCCAGGTAACGCTCCAGCGCGTGCCGGACTGGTGGGCCAGGGACAAAAAGTTCACGAAGTACATGTATAACGTGGACCAGATCGTGTACAACTTCATCGCGGAACCGTCCAAGGCCATTGAGCTCTTCCGCATCGGCGAGCTGGACGTGATGAACATCACCAAGCCGGAGCTGTGGCACGAACGCATGGAAATTCCGGAAGTCCACAACGGCTACATCAACCGCAGCACGTTTTACACCATTTATCCCCGGCCTCCGTACGGCCTCTTCCTGAACACCTCCAAATCCCCCTTCAATAACCTGGACGTGCGCCTGGGCTTCCAGTACGCCCTGAACATCCAGAACATCATTGACATCACCTTCCGCGGAGACTACCAGCGGCTCAACTCCTACAACTCCGGCTTCGGCAAATTCACCAACCCCTACATCAAGGCGCGCCCCTACTCTCCGGAACAGGCCCGCGCCTGCTTCGCCAAAGCCGGATACACCATCCCGTGCCCGGACGGAATCCTCCGCAAGCCGGACGGCACCCGGCTCACCGCCGCCATCACCTTCCCCAACTCCTCCCCCTCCCTGGCCTCCACGCTGGGCAAGCTGAAGGAAGACGCCCGCAAATGCGGCCTGGAAATCCAGCTGGACCCGCTGGACTCCACCGTAGCCTTCCGCAAGATCATGGAAAAGCGCGTTCAGGCCTCCTTCATGGCGTGGGGCTTCACCCCGCCCCATCCGATGAACGAGCAAGGCTTCCATTCCCGTTACGCCTATGACGAACGCGGCAGCCTCATCACCTACACCAACAACATCTGCGCCTACGCAGACAAGGAGATGGACAAGCTGCTGGACGCTGAAACGAACGCCGCTACGGAAGACGAACTGCAAAAAGCCACGTGGAAGGTACAGCAGAAAATTCATGATGAAGCCCTGTGGGTTCCGGCCTGGACCACGGAATTCGTCAGGCTGGGCTACTGGCGCTGGGTCAGGTGGCCAAACAGCGCCACCACGCAATTCTGCCATCCCGTCGTATTTGACCCGATGGAAAGCTACCTGTACTGGGTGGACAACGACATCAAGAAGGAGACGATGGAAGCCAAGCGTGAAGGAAAAACCTTTGAGGAAGTGGACGCCGTGTACGACCAGTACCGCTACATGGACTCCATCGACAGCCTGGACAACAAGGAAGGAAGCGGAAAACTGCCGTCCGTGCCTGTCATCCCGGAAAACGGCGCCCCCCTGGAACCCTCTAAAACGGAGAAATAACAAGTGAGCGAACCCCTGTTGGAAATCAAGAACCTGGTCACCGGATTCGAGACGGAATCCGGCCTGCTGAAAGCGGTGGACGGCGTCAGCTTCACCGTACCCAAGGGAACCTGCGTGGGCATCGTGGGAGAATCCGGCTGCGGCAAGAGTGTCACGGCCATGTCCATCGTGCGCCTGCTGCCCCAGCCCATGGGAAAAATCCTGGACGGGCAAATACTCTTCAAGGGCCGTGACCTGGTTCAGGCAAAAGAAACGGACATGCACGGCATCCGCGGCCGCCACATCGGCGTCATCTTCCAGGAACCCATGACGGCGCTCAATCCCGTGCACAGCATCGGCAGGCAGATCGGGGAATCCCTGATGCTCCACCGGGGAATGAACGCCAGGGAAGCCCGGGACGCCGCCATCCAGCTCTTGCAGCGTGTCCGCATTCCTGCCCCGGAACAACGCGTGGACGAATTCCCGCACCAGCTCTCCGGAGGCATGCGCCAGCGCGTCGTCATCGCCATCGCCCTGGCCTGTCATCCGGAACTCATCATTGCGGATGAACCCACCACGGCGCTGGACGTCACCGTACAGGCGCAAATTCTCTCCCTGCTCAAGGACCTCCAGGCGGAAATGGGCTCCTCCTCCATCCTCATCACGCATGACCTGGGTGTCATTGCGCAAAGCTGTGACTCCGTCGTAGTCATGTACGCCGGCCGCGTGGTGGAAAAAGCACCGGTGGGGGAACTCTTTGCCAACCCGCGCCACGCCTACACCAAGGGACTGCTGGCCTCCATCCCGCAGCTGAGCTCCGTGCGCAAGACCAAGCTGCCCACTATCCCCGGCCAGGTGGCCTCCATTGCGGACTTCGTGCCCGGCTGCCGCTTCTGCCAGCGCCAGGGCGTGCCTGTGGAAGAACTCACGGAACG
Organism: Akkermansia sp. JRP_AM1; assembly: GCF_049262625.1. Classification (NCBI taxonomy): domain Bacteria; kingdom Pseudomonadati; phylum Verrucomicrobiota; class Verrucomicrobiia; order Verrucomicrobiales; family Akkermansiaceae; genus Akkermansia; species Akkermansia sp. JRP_AM1. The sequence goes on along the minus strand of NZ_CP118234.1, from coordinate 2,840,750 downwards.
CCCGCCCCTCGTGGAAGTATCCCCGGACCACTTTGTGGAAGCCTGCCCCCGCTGCGCCAATCTTTAACCTTTTTCCCCTTCTCTGCCATGCCGGAACCAATCTTGCAAGTCAACAACCTGAAAATGTACTTCCCCGTCCGCTCCGGGATATTCCTGCGGCAGGCGGGCTGGGTCAAGGCGGTGGACGACGTCTCCTTCAGCATCTACCCCGGAGAAACCCTGGGGCTGGTGGGAGAATCCGGCTGCGGCAAATCCACCATCGGGAAAAGCATCGTACGCCTGCTGAAACCTACGGGTGGCTCCATCCAGTTCAACGGAAAAAACATCGCCACACTCTCCCAGCGGAAAATGCGCCCCCTGCGCCCGCACATCCAGATGGTCTTCCAGGACCCGGCGGAATCCCTCAACCAGCGCCAATCCATCGGCCAGATTGTGGCGGAACCCTTCGTCATCCACCGCATGGGCACACCCGCCGCGCGCCGGGAATGGGTGCGTGGCCTGCTGGACCGCGTAGGAATGCCGGACAGCGCCATTGACCGCTTCCCCTTTGAATTCTCCGGGGGCCAGCGCCAGCGCATCGGCATCGCGCGCGCCCTCACGCTGAACCCCAGCCTCATCATTCTGGACGAACCCGTCTCCGCGCTGGACGTATCCGTCCAGTCCCAGGTGCTCAACCTGCTGCTGGAACTCCAGGAGGAACGCAAGCTCTCCTACCTCTTCATTGCCCATGACCTGGCGGTGGTCAAGCACATCTCCGACCGCGTAGCGGTCATGTACCTCGGTAAAATCGTGGAAATGTCTGACGCGGAAACCATTTACCGGTCTCCCAAGCATGCCTATACCAAGGCGCTGCTGGACGCCATCCCGGAACCGGACCCCGCCAGGGCCAACAAGCACCAGCCCCTGCCCGGTGACGTACCCTCCCCCATCAATCCGCCGCTCGGCTCCGCCTTCGGCCACCGCATCCAGCACCCCTCCTATCCGGAAACAGTGGGTGCGGACCTCACCCCCGTGGAAATAGAGCCGGGCCACTGGGTAGCCCCGGACCCCTGCTCCCTGGAGCCGGAGGACTGGAACAAGGTGCGCCAGCGGTAAAAGCGCGGAAAAACGTCGCATCCGTTACCTATTGGAAAAGGCGCTCCCAGAAGTAAAACCTCCAATTTCAAGAAAATTCCGGCTGCTAAGAGGTATGGCGGAAATGCTGATTAACCATGAATTTACGGTTCCGGCAGCCTGGGGATGACGGCCTCCCCGCCCTTCATAACTAAAAATCCATCCAGAGCGCAGCCAAGGAAATTTTCTCCGGCCGGCGGACAGCATACCCCAACAAAAAGCCTCTGTTCCGCTTAGGAAAAACACCCATGAGGGGAACAACTCCCTCACTCCCGGAAGAGTCACCGCCTTTAAAGGCGATAGCGGAAACACCGGTTCACCGCAGCTTTGCGGCTTCGGTGCCTGCCATCCCGTCAAAAAAACAAACGAGCGCGAAACAGCCCGCGTCCCCTTACACGTAAATCCGCGGCACGCGGGCACTGATGCTGGTCAGCACGTTGCTGGGGATGGTACTGGCGCGGCGCGTCAGCTCCTCCCAGCTTACATTAGGGCCCATGATCTCTACCAGGTCCCCGGTCTCCACCTGGTCCATGTAGGTGACGTCCACCATAATCTGGTCCATCGTCACACGGCCCAGAACCGGGCAGTACTGTCCGTTGATATACACGCGCGCTCCCTGGTTGGAAAGATACTGGAGGTAGCCGTCCGCATAGCCGATGCCGATGGTAGCCACCTTCGTGCTCCCCTTCGTCATATAGCAGTGGTTGTAGGAAACCCCGTGGTTGCCCGGCAGCGTGCGTATCAGGGTAATGCGGCTGTACAGGGTCATCGTGGGCCGCAGCTCCTTGTTGTACGGGGACGGCATGGGGGAATACCCGTACAGGATTCTGCCCAGCCTCACCATGTTGGCGCAGGGAACCTTGTAATTGAACACGGCCGCGCTGCTGCACAGGTGCCGGAACTTGTACTGGTGCCCCAGGGAAAGTTCGTTCACGGCCTCCGCAAAGCCGCTGATCTGCCCGTGCGTGAAGGAAATATCGTCGGAAGCCGCGGACAGGTGGGAAAACACGCCCTCCAGATCCAGATGGCTGAACTGCTTGAGCTTTTCCGTCAGGCCGTGCAATTCACTGGGAAGAAAGCCGCTGCGGCCCATCCCGGTATCCACGCCCAGATGGACATGGACGGGCTTGTTGTAAAGGGCGCCCAGGGAATTGAAATGTTCCGCCTCCTCCACGCTGGAAAGGGCGGCTCGCCAGCCGTTCTGCACAATCTCCTCCCGTTCTCCGGCAAAACAGGGACCGAGAATGAACGGGCATGTCTTCACCCCAGCATCCCTCACCCGGCCAGCCTCCGCCACCGTGGCAACGCCGAAAAAAGCGCAGTCTTCACCATCCAGAGCCTTCACTACCCCTTCCAGTCCGTGCCCGTAGGCCTCCGCCTTCACAATGGCCATCAGGCCGTGGTCCGGCATCACGCGGCGGACGACGTTCAAATTGTGCCTCAACGCATTGGTATCAACCTGGGCCCATGCTCTGGGAGGGCTTGTGCAACTCATGCCCGGAGTGTAGGAAGACGGTTGATGCTGTACAAGCCGGAATTGAGCCACCTTCCCACTTTCCGGAACGGAATCCGGACAAAGCCGCACATCAGTCAGGAGGAATGAATCCGGGAATCTTGACGGAAGGAAAGTATTCCCTCTTTTTCACCTGCCTTCAAAAAACTCCTTGCCAATCCCCTGCATGAACGATATATTCCCACCCGCACTGCAAATGCGCGGTTAGCTCAGTGGTAGAGCACATGCTTCACACGCATGGGGTCACTGGTTCGAAACCAGTACCGCGTACCATCTTCATAAACGCCTCGGAATCAAGCATTTCGGGGCGTTTTTCTTCTCGAAATTGCTCAACTAGCACCATACTAGCACCTTGTTTTTTCTGATTCACACCTGTTTGAAGTTGTCCAAGATGATTCTGAAAATTGGCGGGAGTTTCCTTCATGATCAGCTCCATGGTCTGATCTTGACGTGCTCCGCCATCCTCCCTAAACTTCCTCTTCGTAAACCACAACTGCAATGGCTGAAAAGAATAACGCCAACATTGGCTTTGAAAAACAAATATGGAACGCCGCCTGCGAACTGTGGGGGCACATCCCCGCCGCAGACTATCGTAAAGTCATCGTCGGCCTGATTTTCCTGCGCTACATCTCCTGCGCCTTTGAACGGAAATTCCAGGCGCTCCTGGCGGAAGGGGAAGGCTTTGAAAACGACCGTGACGAATATCTAGCGGAAAACATCTTCTTTGTCCCGGAAAAAGCGCGCTGGTCCGCCGTGGCCGCGGCAGCGCACACGGAAGAAATCGGCAAGGTCATTGATGAAGCCATGCTTGCCATCGAAACCGAAAACAGGAGCCTGAAAAATGTCCTTCCCAAAAACTACGCCAGCCCGGATATGGACAAACGGGTGCTGGGCAACGTCGTGGACATCTTCACCAATATGGACATGGGGGATGCTGAGGTGGGGAAAGACCTGCTAGGCAGGACCTATGAATACTGCATCGCTCAGTTCGCCGCCTATGAAGGCGTGAAAGGCGGCGAATTCTATACCCCCGCTAGCATCGTCAAAACCATCGTCGCCATCTTGAAACCCTTTGACAACTGCCGGATTTACGACCCGTGCTGCGGCTCCGGAGGCATGTTCGTGCAGAGCGTCAAATTCCTTCAGGCGCACAGCGGGCGGAAAGACGGCATCGCTGTTTACGGGCAGGAAAGCAATGCGGATACCTGGAAAATGGCAAAAATCAACATGGCCATCCGGGGGATTGAAGCCGACTTCGGCCCCCACCAGGCGGACACCTTCTTCAAAGACCTGCATCCTTCCCTTAAGGCGGACTTCATCATGGCCAACCCTCCCTTCAACCTCTCCAACTGGGGACAATCCCAGCTGCGGAATGATGTCCGCTGGAAATACGGCATCCCCCCCGCGGGCAACGCCAACTACGCCTGGATCCAGCACATGATCCACCACCTTGCCCCGGATGGGAAAATCGGGCTGGTGCTGGCCAACGGTTCCCTGTCCACCCAGTCTTCCGGCGAGGGGGAAATCCGCAAAAACATCATTGAGGCGGATTTGGTGGAAGGCATCGTCGCCCTGCCCCCCAACCTCTTCTACAGCGTAACCATTCCCGTAACCCTCTGGTTCATCAGCAAGAACAAGCGGCAAAAAGGCAAAACGCTGTTCATTGACGCCCGGAAAATGGGAACCATGGTCACCCGCAAGCACCGCGACTTTTCAGAGGAAGATATCCGGAAACTGGCCGATGCCTTTGAATCCTTCCAGAAAGGAGCCCTGGCGGAGGTCAGGGGATTCTGCGCCATCGCAGATCTGGAAACCATCAAACGACAGGACTACGTTCTCACCCCCGGCCGCTACGTCGGAATTGAGGAACAGGAAGACGACGGAGAACCATTTGAAGAAAAAATGGCCCATTTGACTTCCGAACTGTCCGGACTGTTCAAGAAATCCCACAAACTGGAAACAGAAATTAAGGAACGATTGAAGGCTATCGGGTATGAAATATAAATGGACATTAAAAAAGCTCTCTGATATTGCCGAATTCAATCCCAAAGAGAGTATAAAAAAAGACAGGATGGCTAAGAAAATCAGTATGGAAAAGTTACAGCCATTTTGTCGTGATATTCCGGGATATGAGATAGCGGCCTTCACTGGTGGTACAAAATTTCGCAATGGAGATACTATCATGGCTCGAATTACACCTTGCCTTGAAAACGGGAAACGGGCTCAAGTCTCAATTTTGGATGATGACGAAGTGGGCTTTGGATCAACAGAATACATCGTTTTCAGAGCAAAAAAGAATATGACCAATGCAGACTTTCTTTATTATTTGGTTTGCAGTCCAATGGTAAGAGAACCTGCTGTTAAGTCAATGGTTGGTTCGTCTGGCCGACAAAGAGCACAAATCAATGTTATTGAAAGGATTGAAGTTGCAGTTCCTCCATTGGAAGAACAACAGAAAATAGGAAGCATCCTTCGGGCATTGGATGATAAAATCGAATTAAACAACCGCATAAATGATAATTTAGAGAAGCAAGCGCAGGCTATATTCAAATCCTGGTTTATCGACTATGAGCCATTCAATGGCATGGTTCCATCAACATGGAAGGAATATCGTTTGGTAGATTTCTTGCCTGTAATTACGGGTAAGAAAAATGCCAATGTATCATCGGATAAAGGCCAATACCCGTTCTTCAGTTGCTCTCAAAACATAGCGTGGACTGATAATTACTCCTTTGAAGGAAATGCCATATTGGTTGCCGGGAATGGTGACTTTAATGTCAAATGGTATAACGGTAAATTTGAAGCGTATCAAAGGACATATGTTCTTATTCCGTATAATCCAAGGTATACCAGTTGGCTCTACTATGCCGTCAAATACAATCTCGCTGAGATTACGAGTGCGGCAAGAGGTTCTGTAATTAGGTTTATTACGAAAGGGAATCTTGAGAATTTCTCATTTTTGGCTCCGAGAGAACTTGATAAATGTGAAATCATCGACACCTTTTCTACAATAAACCACGCAATAGAGCAACGCGTCCAAGAAAACTATCGCCTGCAAGCCCTTAGAGATTATCTCCTGCCCCGTTTGATGTCCGGCGAGATTAATGTTTCCTCCATCAAGATCTAAGCTACTAAATTATCATTTAGCCGGATCAATGATTGCCTATTTAGCCTATTCTCGTCTCAATTTGTTTAACAACATATCAACATCATAACAACCGATATTTCAATATCCCTTCCCATCACAAAATGATTGATTTTCAACAGAGGGTTGTATAATTACATTCATCATCAACCTTGAAGCACGCATTCAGATGGCAGGAGCATACACGGAAGACAGCTATGAAAAGTCTGTAGTGGAACTATTCCAGAACATGGGCTACACCCACGTTTACGGCCCCGACGTGGAGCGCGACTATCACCTTCCCTTTTATGAAGATGAATTGAAAAGCGCCATTTTCCACTTAAACCCCGCTTTGCCGAAAGAGGCTGTGACGGAAGCGCTCAACAAATTAAAAAACATTGATAATGGAGAGCTTGTACAGCGAAATGCCGTGTTTATGAACTATCTGCAAAATGGAATTTCCGTACAATACCGCGACAAGGGCGAACTCCGTTCCGACATTGTCTACCTGGCGGATTACAACAATCCGGCCAATAATTCCTTTGTCGTGGCCAATCAATGGACATTCATGGAAAACAGCTGCAAGAGGCCGGACATGATTCTGTTCCTGAACGGCTTGCCTGTCGTGCTTGTTGAGTTGAAATCTCCTTCCCGGGAAGAGACGGACGCTTCCGAAGCCTACCGGCAGCTCCGCAATTACATGAAGGAAATCCCTTCCATATTCGTTTACAATGTCATTTGCGTGATGAGCGACCAAATGACTTCCAAGGCCGGAACCATTACCTCCGGAGAAGACCGTTTCATGGAATGGAAAACGGTCGACGGCAGTTATGAAAATACTAGGTTCGCCCAATTTGACACCTTCTTCGAGGGACTGTTCCAAAAACAACGCCTGCTGGATATTCTTAAAAACTTTATCTGTTTTTCCAATAACGGAAAAGAGGCCATTAAAATACTGGCGGGCTACCATCAGTATTTTGCCGTTAAAAAAGCCATTGAATCTACCCGGAACGCCACTCTTACCGACGGCAAGGGCGGGGTGTTCTGGCATACGCAGGGGAGCGGCAAATCACTGTCCATGGTTTTTTACGCCCACCTCCTGCAAGAGGCTCTGGAAAGCCCGACCATCGTTGTGCTTACCGACAGGAACGACCTGGACGACCAGTTATACGGGCAATTCGCCAAATGCAAGGGCTTCCTGAGGCAGGAACCCATCCGGGCAGAAAGCAGGGAACACCTGAAAAAACTTTTACACGGGAGGAAAGCCAACGGGATTTTCTTCACCACCATGCAGAAGTTTGAGGAATCCCATGAGGCTCTTTCCGAACGCAGAAACATCATCGTCATGGCGGATGAGGCCCACCGGGGGCAATACGGACTGGCGGAAAAGATCAGAATCTCCACAAATGAAGAAGGAGAGAAAATTGCCAAAAGAGTTGTCGGCACGGCGCGCATGATCCGCAACAGCCTGCCGAACGCCACCTATATCGGCTTTACGGGAACTCCCGTCTCCACCAAAGACAGAAGCACCCGTGAAGTGTTCGGGGACTACATTGACGTCTACGACATGACTCAGGCGGTTGAGGACGGAGCCACCCGCCCGGTTTACTATGAAAGCCGGGTGATCAAACTGAATCTGGATCAGGAAACCCTGAAGCGGATTGATGACGAATACGAGCTCATGGCCGCCAACGCCGACCCGGACGTGATTGAACGCAGCAAGCGGCAGCTGGGGCAAATGGAAGCCATTCTGGGCAATGACAACACCATTAATTCCCTTGTCCACGACATTCTGGACCACTATGAGCATTACCGGGAAGGCCTGCTGACGGGCAAGGCCATGATTGTGGCTTATTCCCGCCCCATCGCCATGAAAATTTACCGGCGCATGCTGGAATTGCGCCCGGGATGGAAAGAAAAGGCAAAGGTGGTGATGACTTCCGGAAATAATGATCCGGAAGAATGGAGGGAAATCATCGGCAACAAGAGCTGCAGGAATGAATTGGCCAGGGAGTTCAAGGATAATGACAGCCCGATGAAAATTGCCATTGTGGTAGATATGTGGCTGACCGGGTTTGACGTACCCTCCCTGGCGACCATGTATGTCTACAAGCCGATGAGCGGCCATAACCTCATGCAAGCCATTGCCCGCGTCAACCGCGTGTTCGGCGACAAGGAAGGGGGGTTGGTGGTGGATTATGTGGGCATCGCTTCCGCCCTGAAACAGGCGATGAACGACTATACGGGCCGGGATAAAGCCAACTACGGAGATACCGACGTGGCCAAAGCGGCCCATCCCAAGTTTCTGGAAAAACTCAGCATCTGCCGGGATTTGTTCCATGGATTTGACTATTCCGGATTCACGACGGGTACTGATCTTGAACGGGCCAGATGTATCAGCGGAGCAGTTAATTTTATCATTGGCAGGGATAAGGAAAAGAAACAGGAATGTTTCCTCAAGGAAGCGCTGATGCTGCGCCAGGCCCTGTCCCTGTGCGCTTCCATTGCCCAGGAAGCCGACCGGTTCGAAGCAGCCTTCTTTGAGTCCGTCCGGGTCCTGGTGCAAAGGCTCAGAAACGCGGGCGCCGGGAAGAAAATCTCCCTGAAGGAGATGAACGACAGAATTAACGCGCTGTTAAAACAAAGCATCCGGAGCGAAGGCGTCATCAATCTATTCTCCGACGTTTCCAGGGAGTTTTCACTTTTTGACCAAACGTTTCTGGAGGAAATTGCGAGGATGAAAGAAAAGAACCTTGCTCTGGAATTGCTTAAAAAGCTGATTCTTGAGCAGGTCTCCATTTACAAGAGGACCAACATCGTCAAGTCGGAAAAATTTAGCGAGAAGATGCAGCGGTTGATTAATTCCTACATCAACGGCTTAATTACTAATGAAGAAGTCATCGCGGAGATGCTGAAACTCGCTAAACAGATAGCGGAAGCCCACAAGGAAGGTAAAAATAATGGCCTTTCCTCTGAAGAAGAGGCTTTTTACGATGCGCTGAACAGGCCGCAGGCCGTTAAGGATTTTTATAAAAATGACGAGCTGATCGCCATGAGCAGGGAATTGACAGAGGCTCTGCGCAGAAACAGCACCATCGACTGGCAAAAGCGCACCCAGGCGCGGGCAAAAATGCGCATCATGATCAAACGCCTTTTGAAGAAGTACAACTACCCGCCTGATGATGTGCCGAAGGCTCTTCAAACCGTCATGAGACAGTGTGAGCTGTGGGCAGACAACATTATGGATGTCGGAAAAAAGAGTTATTTGAATGATTCTTCCGAGGATGAGGGAGCCCTCAGAGTAGCGGAAGATCCGGAACAATACTGGGTCAACAGTTGATCATGGCAAGGCATTCAACCAGGGATGGAAAATGGAATCCGCATCTGCCTGTTCCGAACATCTTCGGAGCAGTATATCCCCGCCTTTCGGATTTTTTTCTCTTCCAGGCTGCGCCCGTATGATTTACTGCGATCCACATCGGCAGGAGTGCCTGAGCAGACAACCCCCATAGATTCCTTGTGCAAGACATTGTGCATCCAATCAGCTCAGAGGCAGAAGTGGTGATCCGGCTGTCATTGATGATAAATCATAAACAAAGTAATTCCAAGAGGGACTTAACAGGACAATCCTCTCATTGGCTCTACTTCCGGAATCCCTTTCAAATATTCATTCCCCTGATTCCAGCTTAAATGCTTTTACAGGAAGGAGTCGAAATAAACACCATGAAAGCATCAAATTCGGCAACATGATACTTCTGGACGCCGCCATGTGGGCGAATCATCCTGACATGACCTGAACTCACGGCCTCTGCCAGTAATCTGCAAATGGTCGATTTACTGGTATCATAACGCCTGGCAAGAGTCGCCTGGCTTGCCCAAACAACGGAACCCGATTTAGCTGTTTCCCGGGTAAGAAGAACATCCAGACATTCTCGAATGCGCCTTAACTCTGTAATGATGTCCTCGGCAGAGACAAAAGTACCTTCTATGATTTTCATATTCGAGTAGAAGATTAGAACTTCAGAGAAGATTAGCCTCTTCTTGCGCATCTGAAGATATCCAGGCATTTCTCAGGTATTGAATCTCGTCCTCTCTTAAAAATTCATGTAGCTTTGAGATGGCTGCTTCAAAATCCTTTGTTCGGCCAATTCCAAAACATGCCGTTCCAACGTTGTTGTAGGATGATATTCCAGGTAGGCCGCCAGCAGGGAAAGCAGTCTGATGCTAGATGCCTGTTCGACATTGTAATAGACCAATGGATCATCGAAAACTACTTCAACAATGACCTCGGCATCTTCTCCAGGCAAACATGGAGTCAGTCCGGAAAGGCCTCTAATTTCCCGATTGATGCGCAAGACTGTTACCAGCTCACCGCCTTATCCAACCATGCTTCTTAATGCACATTTGGGATGCACATACCATTGAATCTTCTCCAAATTATTCAGATAGGCGCTTACCTTGGCCATGGAAAATTCGTGGGTGATCCTGAATGCATAGTACTTCTCCACCTTAAGCGGAATAAAATTGTCCCGAAGCTTATTTAACAGGGTAAAACGGTTTCTCCTGAAAACAGCGCCGTAAATGCCGTCAGCAAGGAAGTCGTAGTTTATACGGAGCAAGACCGATTGAAGGCCATTCCGGAAGAGGTGCAGGACGTTTACCACAGCCTCAGAGAAAAAATTCTCGATTTGGGAAACGTTGGAATCAAGGCCAACAAGCTTTATGTCGCCTTCACTGTCAACGATTCGAATTTCACGGATATCGCTTTGCAGAAACAAGGCCTGAAACTCTGGATCAACCTTCCCAAAGGCGAATTGGAAGACCCCTATAAATTCGCCAGGGACGTTTCCAATATCGGCCATCATGGAAATGGCGTTTACGAGCTGGCTATCAAAAATGCGGACAAGCTGGATTACATCCTTACCCTGATCAAACAGTCTTATAAGCAAAAAGCTTAACCCCTCCTGGCTGGGAAGATTTAACCGTGCCATTGCTTTTTTGATGAACGCTGCATACTCCCGGCAGCATGGGCATTGACTTGGTTTTCCTTTCTCCGTATGCTTCCGCCCTCATGCCTGCGCTGCTGATCACGTCTTTCATCTGGGCGTTGTCATTCGGACTGCTGGGGAACTGCCTGTCCGACCTCCCCGCCAGTTTTGTCGCGCTGGCGCGCATGGCCGGCTCGCTGGCCGTTTTCCTCCCCTTCGTCCGGAAGGTTCCTTTCAGCCATGCAATGGGGATGATGGGGATAGGCGCCGTCCAATTCGGAGGAATGTACCTCTGCTATATCGCAGCCTTCCATTATCTGCCTTCCCACCAGGTCGCCCTTTTCACGGCCACTACGCCGATTTACGTGGTTCTGGTCAACGGCCTGATGAAGAAGAAGCTGCCGCCGCTCCATCTGGCGGCGGCCGTTCTTGCGGCCATAGGAGGCGCGGGCATCCTTTGGAAAGGGTATTCCGCCGGCAATGGCGAACTTACGGGAATTGTTCTGGTACAGCTTTCCAACCTTTGTTTCGCGGCAGGGCAAATCGCCTACATTTCCTTGAAGGATTCCTGGTTCGGCGGAAGTGAAGCTTCCTGCTTCGCCTATGCCTACGCAGGCGCCCTGCTGGTTACCTTGCCTGCCGGACTGCCGTCAGGGCTGGCCTGCTGGCAGGAGATTTCAGCCATGCAATGGTGGCTGCTGGCCTATTTGGGAGTCATCGCTTCAGGAGTCTGCTTTTTCCTCTGGAATTACGGCGCCCGCCGGGTGACGCCCGTCAAGCTGGCAATCATGAACAATCTCAAGATTCCCCTGGCGGCGCTGATTTCCCTGCTCCTGTTCCGGGAACAGCCCAATATGTTCCTCCTGGCTCTCGGGTGCCTGCTTATCCTGTCCTCTTTCCTGATCGCGCCCATTCCTCCCAAGAAGGCTGCGCGGAAACAGGCTTCCGGCGGCCGGATTCCGGAATAACGCACCCTTGTCATTTCCGCCCGCGCCAGTTTCCAGATTCTCCTTTCATGCTCCAGGAAAGGCATGACACATCACATCCGTTTCATTTTGAACCGGAGATGGAATGAACAGGTCTTTTCTGGCAGTACTTTCCTCCTGTTCATGTTTAAGGTCGCCTCCCATTTTTTCCCATTCCTGTGCTGCTGCCTGATGGCCCAGTTCTCTCCGTCATTCGCCAAAACGGTGGAATACGATTTATACGTCCGGAACGCTCCGGTCAATTTTACCGGGGTCACGCGCCCGGCCATGACCATCAACGGAAGCATTCCCGGCCCCGTTCTGTATTTTACGGAGGGGGACACCGCTGTAATACGGGTGCACAACCTGATGGATACGGAGACTTCCTTTCACTGGCACGGCCTGCTGGTGCCCAATGACCAGGACGGGGTGCCGTACCTGACTTCCGCGCCGGTAAAGCCCCACACCACGCATACCTATACTTTTCCCATCATCCAGAACGGCACGTACTGGTACCATTCCCACAGCGGCCTTCAGGAGCAGAGCGGCCTGTACGGCGCGTTCGTCGTCCGCAAGCGGCCCGGCGACCCGGCGCGCAGGCCGGAGGACGCCCTGCCGGAGTATACGCTGGTGCTGAGCGACTGGACGAACGAGAATCCCCAGGAGGTGAACAGGAAGCTTCACACCGGGTCGGACTGGTTTTCCATCCGCAAGGGGAGCGTGCAGAGCTACTGGGAGGCCCTGCGCGCCGGCTACCTGGGAACCAAGCTGACCAGCGAATGGAAGCGCATGAACGCCATGGACGTGAGCGACGTGTATTACGAACGCTTTCTGCTGAACGGCTCTTCGCAGGCTTCCCTGCCCCGGCTGAAGGGCGGCGACCGCCTCAGGCTGCGCATCGTCAACGGGGCTTCCTCCACCTATTTCTGGCTGAGGTACGCGGGCGGCAAAATCCGCGTGGTGGCCAGCGACGGGAAGGATGTCGTTCCCGTGGACGTGGACCGCATGATGATTGCGGTTTCCGAGACTTACGACGTCGTCCTGACGGTACCGGAATCAGGCAGGGCTTTCGAGTTCCAGGCGACGGCGGAGGATACCTCCGGGTCTTCCTCCCTGTGGCTGGGCCATGGGGAAAGGCAGCCGCTGCGCCCCTTCCCCAGGCTGAATTACTTCAAGAAGATGAAGCAGATGAACGGAATGATGACCATGGGCGGTAACATGAAGATGATGAAAATGAATTCCGGTCCCATGCGCCAGATGCATCACCACGGCATGTCCGGCGGAATGCCGGCCTCCCATTCCGGAGATATGGGGATGATGGACATGAAGTCCGGTTCCTCCCATGGTGGAGGCCACGGCAGCATGCAGGAGGAGGGGGAGGAAACCACCCTGACGTATGACATGCTGAAGTCCCCTTCCCGCACCAACCTTCCTTCCGGCGTGCCCGTGAAGGAATTGCATTTCATGCTGAGCGGGAATATGAACCGCTACGTGTGGAGCATGAACGGGAAGACTCTTTCAGAGACGGACCGTATCATGATCAAGGAAGGGCAGAATGTACGCATCATCCTGACCAACAATACCATGATGAGGCATCCCATGCACCTGCACGGGCATTTTTTCCGGCTGGTGAACAGGCACGGGAATTTTTCACCGCTCAAGTTCACGGCGGATATCCAGCCCATGGCCACCCAGGTGATTGAGTTTAACGCGGCGGAGAAGACGCGCGGCAACTGGTTTTTCCACTGCCATATCCTGTACCACATGATGAGCGGCATGGGGCGGATTTTCACGTATGAGGATTCTCCCCCAATCCACAGCTTCCACACCCCATGCGGGCACTCCAGCACGTTTACGACATGGACCGGAAGTGGTACCTGACCGTGAACAATGATTTCGCCTCCAACGGGAATATCGGAGACCTGGAGTTCGGAGGCACCCGCTGGAGCGTTCAGGGAGAGTGGCAGATAGGCTACAAGGATACGCGCGGCTATGAGGCGGAAGGACGGCTGGGCAGGTACATCGGGGAGAAGCAGTGGCTTTACCCCTACATCGGGGTGGACTGGACCTGCCGCAAGGGTGAGGCCAGAGAACGCAACATGTTCCGCCAGACCACCCAAAAGGACCGGGAAGTGGACGGCACCCTGGGCGTCCGGTATACGCTGCCCCTGCTCCTGATTGGGGATGCGCGCATTGATACGGACGGAAAGGTGCGCCTGCAATTGGAGAGGGATGATATCCCGCTCGCCTCCCGCCTGCGCCTTTCCTTTTCCCTGAATACGGACCGAGATTATTCCGTGGGCCTGCACTACATCCTGACCTCCCATCTCAGCGTTTCTACCAATTACGACAACAACCTGCACTGGGGAGTGGGGCTGATGCTGACCTATTGAACGCCTTCCCCCATTTTCTCCTGTTCCAGCCGGGCATTCCCCTGTAGCATTCCTTCACCATGTCAGGGATGATGAATTGGCAGCAGCTTTTGTCGGACGCCCGCTGGGGGTCCAGGCACCAGAGTACGGCGTCTCCGCAGAAAAACCGCAGCAATTACGACCGGGATTACGGGCGCATTCTGTTTTCCAGCGCTTTCCGCCGCCTTCAGGACAAGACGCAGGTTTTCCCCCTAGGCCGCAATGATTACGTTCGCACCCGCCTGACCCACAGCCTGGAGGTGGCCCACATCGGCTCCTCCCTCGGCATGCTGGCGGGAGAGTGGCTGGCGGAGAAAGGTTCCCTTCCCGCTCCTATAGTGCCTTCCGACGTGGCCACCATCGTTTCCACTGCCTGCCTGGCCCACGACATCGGCAATCCGCCCTTCGGCCATTCCGGGGAGGACGCCATTGAAACCGCCCTGAAACGGCACGGCCTGGAGATGCCGTTTGAAGGGAATGCCCAGGGGTTCCGCATCCTTACCCGCACCGGGGATCCGATGGAAGGCAACGGCCTGAAACTGACGGCTGCCGTTCTGGGCGCCTTCATGAAGTATCCCTGCACGCAATCCTATTCCGCGGCCGTCAGGAAAGGCGGCATGACGGCAGCCAACAAGCTTGAATGCAAGAAGTTCGGCATCGGGGAACAGGAGAGGGAGGCGGCTTCCTTCGTGGCCGGCCATCTGGGGCTGCTTCCCCGTTCCGCGCCTGATGAAAAATATCTTTGCTGGTGCCGCCATCCCCTGGCGTACCTGATGGAGGCCGCGGACGATATCTGCTACCGTATCGCGGATATTGAAGACGGGCATTTTTCCGGCATTCTGGATTTTGAGCCTACCAGGGATTTATTCAGCCCTTTCCTGACGGAATCCCAGCTTTGCTACGTCCGGGAACTGGAAAAGAAGGATGAAAAAGATTCCTGCATCCATTACATGCGCGCGCTCGCCATCGGCAGGAGCATCCAGTCCGCCGTGGACAGTTTCATGAAGCATGAAGAGGAGCTTCTGCAAGGGAGCATGGATCAATCCCTGATTGACCGTTCGGAACTGGCCGGGCCGCTGAACGGATTGTACCGGTACGCCATTGAGAACGTGTACCAGGCCCGGGAGGTGATTGAAGTGGAAGCCATGGGCTACAAGGTGCTGGGAGAGCTGATCGACTTTTTCATGGAGTGGGTGAACCATCCTTCCTCCGGGCAGTCCAAAAAAGTAGCCATCATGCTTCAGGGAACCGGTCTGCCCAAGGATGACGAAGGGAAGGACGCACGCCTGGCGCACATGCTTGATTATATTTCCGGCATGACGGATTCCTTCGCGCTGGAGACGTACCGGAAATTGACCGGCATTCTGTAGTTCCTGCCGCACTCCGCTTTTCAAAAGGAGTTCAAGACCTGCCCACAGGGAGGCCGCAGGGATATCCCCTTTCTTTTCCTTCCATCTTCTTCCGGAGGTTCCTCCGGATGTGGAATAGATGTCCTGCTGCTGTTCCGTGTTTTTTCTTCCCGGAACGCGCCGCTTTTTCAGAAGAGGAAAAAGCCCCTTTTCTGCATGAAAAAGGCTGCCCCACACAGGGCAGCCGTCCTTAACATAATGATCATGGATTTCTCCATTGTTTCATGAAGAGGTTAAAAGCAGAAGTTGGTTTCTATGTTTTTCAGGCGTTCCCTGACGGCTTCCGGCACGGCTTCCTTTTCCTCCGGCGTGTTGTAGGGGCCGGAGTACAGGACTTTTCCCGCGGAATCCGTCACATGGACGGTGGTGCCCGCCTGGGAGCTGGAAGAAACCACAATGGTTCCGTTGGCGTCCGACATCCGGACGGAAGACGTGCTCTGCCCTCCGCCGGACACCTTGCCCATGGGGGGCATGGGCATCTGGTGAAGGTTCTGGAGGCTCCGGAGCATCTGGGCCGCTCCCGGCGTCAGGTTCATCCGGCCGATGATGTCATCCATCCGCGAATCATCAATCGCGGAGTCCCTCAAAAAATCATCCATCATTTGCTGCATGTCCAGAATGCGCTGCGGAAGGCTGGGCCGTGCGGCCATTCCGGCGGGAGGAACCGCCTGGCGCCGGACGGAGGGAACCACGCGCGGCTGGGTGCGGGGATCTCCCTGGGCCGCCAGTATTTCTTCCGCGGAAAGCGTTCCGCCGTCCAGCGTGACATCCGCCGTTTCCCGCTTGCCCTTGCGGTAGAATACAGCCGTAATCTTGTCTCCCGGAACTTTTTCAGACAGGGCTTCCGTCACGGAGCGCGGGCCGGACAGGGAGATGTCCCCCAGCTTGATGATGACGTCGTTTTCCTGAAGTCCGGCCTTGGCGGCGGGGCTGTCCGGCATCACCTTGGTCACCAGCACGCCGGGAAATCCGCTGAGTTCCAATTGAGCCACGACTGCCTGCGGCACCGTGCCGGGCACAATGCCCAGCCTGGCCGGTCTGGAAGAGGGCAGCGGCTTGGTCTGCGGCGTGTAGGGAGTCAAGGGCGGCGGCTGAAGGTTGTCCGTACTTCCTGCGGGCCGGTCAATGGAATATCCGGAGCCCGAACCTATCAGCAATCCCAATGTCAGAAAGATACAGGTTTTCATATCCATGTGAGATAATATACAGCATCCGTCCGCGCAATGTTCAAAATTTGTGCATTTTTTTTGCAGGTCCTCGCCCCGCCCCTTCCGTCCCGCAGTGTCGGCAGACCGCCAAGGAACGCATCACGGGAGTAAAGCCAAGCCAACCCACACTTGGGTGAGACCTTTATCCGGACGCCTTTCCCTCCACCGGCAGGGAGATTTCCCTCCCGGTAGAACATTTATTTCCGGGCATGGGAAAAGAGCTCCGCCATGCATCCAGGGCGCTTTCTTTTTCTTCACAAAGCAGAGACGCGGAACAAGGAACAGGACCGGAGAGCGCGAACGCTTGCAGCAACAGAATGGAAAATTTCAACCGCGCTGCCCACAGGCGTTCACGCGGCGGTCGTTTAATATTCCTTTTCAGGAAGAATTCTACGGATGACGGCAGGGGCAATCACGGGCACGCGCTCGTCTCCGCCCTGCAATTCAAAAAGAGTGGGTTTCCGCAGCAGCTCCCGCTTTTCCCCGGGCAGTACAGGGGCTTCCGTCTTTTCAGCTCCGGCTTCCGCCTCATTCCCTCCGGCCACCGTGCCGCCGGGCGCTACCAGCGTATTTTGAACCAGCAGAACGGCGCCCACCGCAGCCGCCACGGAAATGCCTGAAATATAGGCGAGCCGCCGCCACAGGGGGATTTTCACCGCTTTTTCCTGCTTCGCCTCTCCGGCGCAGTCCATGGCCTGCGCCATTTTGCACACGGAGAATTCCAGCATGGAAGAGGCGGAAAGCCTTTTCAGCCGGGTTTCCATTTCATGTTCGGACTCGGCGCACATCAGGGAACAGCATTGTTCCCGGAACAGAACCCTCACCGGGGCAGGCCGCAAACGCTTCAAAAGGGATTCCATCTCATGAATTTCCTCATCGGATATTTCATCATGCCGGAGACGGTCGTTCAGGGGGAAGATTTCCTCACACCTTCCGGCCAGGCGGGAAATCAGTTCATCGGATACGGGAAGGGGCTGCATGGCGGCAGTACCGCCGCCTTCCTCCCCTGCGGCGGATGATGTTGTTTCATGTTTCATAAGAGTGGAGCGGCATTAGAGTTGGTCTTTTTTGTTTCTCAGCGCCTTGCGGAGCAGGTCGATGCCATAGCGGTACCGGCTCGCCACCGTGTTCTGTGAGATTTCCAGCGTTTCCGCAATTTGCTGAAAGGTTTGTTCCCCCATATTTTCAGGACAATGACCTCGGAGAATTTGGAAGGGAGCTTCCTGAGCTGCATTTCCATGAACTGCTTGAGCTCCTCGTCCGCCGCGGCGCTGGAAAACCAGGGGTCCGCATAAACATCCTCGTCCTGTTCGGCGGCGCAGGCTTCATCCTCCCTTTTCTGGCGCCGGTCGGATTTGCGGCCATAGTCCACCGCCAGACGCCGGATGGAGGCAAAGACATAGGAAAGCCATGCCTCCTGCCCTCCCACAAACTCTCCGGAGGCCTCCTTGCGCGCCAGCCGTATCAGGGCATCCTGAAGGATGTCCTCCGCATCTTCCGGAGAGCGGGACTGCTGGCGGGCAAACAGCAGCAGTTGAGCGACGTGCCTCCGCAGCCATTCATCCCAGCTCAGCAAATGGCTGTCTTCTTCATTAACTTCCTCTTCCCTGATGTAGGCGGACGTATTCATTTCTGCATGTTCGGTTCCTTCATCAATCATAGCGCAGCAAGTTCATTTTTTTGTTTAAAATAAAAGACGGAATATAGTTTTCCTTTTCACGGGAAGAGGGAATGCCTTCCTGAAAAGGGCTTATTTTTCCTTATTGATTATTTTCTGCATATTGTTGATCCATGGCTCCAGCTTTTTGGCCGCCGGAGATTCCGGATCGGCGTCACGGGCCATGTTCAGGTATTCCAGGGCCTTGGGATAATTGCGCTCCAGCGCATACCCGTCGCTGACGTATTTGGCTATTTCCAGGCGGATGGGCGGCAGGAGGTCCCGCTTCTCCAGCATTTGCAGAGCTTCCTCCTGTCCCGCGCGGACTTTTTCTGCGGAAAAGGGGCCCGCGTGCTTTTTGTAGAATTGCTCCATCATGAGCCGCTGCGCCGCCAGGGTCACGGCTTTTTCAGCCTTCCCGGCAAATCCGTATTTGTCCTCCGGGTCCAGGGCGGAGATTTCCGCAATCAATTCCTTCTGATAGGGCTGCAAATCCTCCGGAAGCAGCTTGATGGCCTGCACCAGTTTTTCCAGTTTTTCCTTTCCCTCCAGCGCGCGGGCCGCAGCCACGGCTTCTTTCAGCTTCAGCCTCGTCTCCCCGGCGGCTTCCAGTTTCTTCAAATATTCCTCCACCGTTCTGGAGGGCCCCACTATTTTGGCATAGGGAGCGCCATTCCCCTCCATCATCAGGACGGAGGGAAACACGGAGATTCCGTAACGGCGCATCAATTCCTCATGAAACTTGAGCTGTTCCGGAGGCATTTTCCCCTCCGTCCTGGGAAAATCCAGCTCCACCAGCACGAAGTTGTTGTCTTCCGCATACTTGGCGAAGGCGTCCGTATCAAAAATATTTTTCCGCAGATAAATACACCCCGGGCACCAGTCGGAGCCGGTGAAGTCAACCAGCACCGGCTGTCCGCTTTTGCCGGCTTTCTCCAGAGCCTTGCTCCAATCCGTCTCCCAGACGGGAGATGCGGAACAAACCACGGCAGAAGCCAGAGAAAGAACGCCAAGGACAGAAAAAAATGAATTCTTCATCTTAAAGGCATCATAGCACCATCCCTGCCCTTGTCATTCTTTTTCAGACGTTCCCGCTCCTGACAGCCCGGCGGCTGCCGTGACGCCGCGCCTTCGGTCCCCCTACTGCCGTGACCGGCGGCGGATGTCCTGGCTCAGGCGCATGGCACAGAAGTCCGGACCGCACATGGAGCAGAAGTGGGCCTTTTTGGCGTTGGCATGGGGAAGCGTCAGGTCGTGGTAGGAACGCGCCTTCTGCGGGTCCAGGGAAAGGTTGAACTGGTCCTCCCAGCGGAATTCAAACCTGGCCTGCGCCAGCGCGTTGTCCCGCCACTGGGCGGACGGGTGCCCCTTGGCCAGGTCCGCGGCGTGGGCCGCCAGCTTGTAGGTGACCACGCCTTCCCTCACGTCCTCCCGGTCCGGGAGGCCCAGGTGTTCCTTCCTGGTCACATAGCAGAGCATGGCGCAGCCGCGCTGGCCGATGATCGCTCCGCCGATGGCTCCGGTGATATGGTCGTAGCCGGGGGCGATGTCCGTCACCAGTGGACCAAGCGTGTAAAAGGGAGCTTCCATGCACCATTCCAGCTGCTTGCTCATGTTCTCGGCAATGAGGTGCATGGGCACGTGGCCCGGCCCCTCATTCATGACCTGTACGCCCGCTTTCCACGCGCGCATGGTCAGGTCCCCCTGCACTTCCAGCTCCGCCAGCTGGGCGAAGTCATTGGCGTCCGCCACGGAGCCGGGCCGCAGGCCGTCCCCGATGGAGACGGCAATGTCGTAAGCCGCCAGAATGGAACATATTTCATCCCAGTGGGAATAAAGGAAGTTTTCCTGTTCGTGGATCATGCTCCACTGCGCCATGATGGACCCGCCGCGGGAGACGATGCCCGTCATGCGCCGGGCGGTGTGGTTCACAAACCGGAACAGCAGGGCGGCGTGCACCGTCACATAATCCACGCCCTGCCCGGCCTGTTCAAGGAGGGTGTCGCGGAAGACTTCCCAGCTCAGGTCCGCCACTTTCCCGCCGACCTTTTCCAGCGCCTGGTAGATGGGCACGGTACCGATGGGAACGGGGGAGTTCCTCAGGATCCATTCCCGCGTGGCGTGGATATTCTTCCCGGTGGAAAGGTCCATGACGGTGTCCGCCCCCCAGTGGATGGCCCAGCGCAGTTTTTCCACCTCCTCCTCAATGCCGGACCCCAGGGCGGAGTTGCCGATGTTGGCGTTGATTTTCACCAGGAAGTTGCGGCCGATGGCCATGGGTTCGCACTCAGGATGGTTGATGTTGGCGGGAATCAGGGCGCGCCCGGCGGCGATTTCATCCCTGACGAATTCCGGCGTAAAATAAGCGGGCATGCGGCAGCCGTTCCGGCGTTCCGGCGCGTGCTGGTGGTCCAGCCGGTCGCGGGCCACCATGCTGGAGGGGCCGAAGCCTTCCTGCGCCTCCAGCTCGGACGGCCGCGGCATCATGGTGAGCGCCTCCAGGACTTCCCGGGCTTCGTCCGGGCGGCTCTTGGCGTTCGGATAACGGTCATACACCGCCTTGAACGCTTCTTCCCTGCCCAGGTTTTCCCGGATGGCTACAAATTCCATTTCCGGCGTAATGACGCCCTGGCGGGCGTAATGCCGCTGAGTCACAGGCGTGCCCCCGCAGCCCGGAGGCAGCGGCCCTGGTCCGTTTCCGCCTCCTCCACATCACCGCGGGCCCGGATCCACGCGGCGCGCAGGGCGGGAAGCCCCTGCTCCGCGGTTCCCTCATAAGCCGCATCCCCCCACGGTCCGGAACAATCGTACACGCGCACGGGGTCATTGGAGTGGGCGGTGCCATCTGGCAGCAGGGTATCGCTCAGGAGGATTTCCCTCAAGGGAACCTGCACGTCCGGATGCAGACGGCCCGGAATATAAATGCGTCGGGAGCCGGGATAGGTCAAATTGGCGGTGTCGTTCATGGAATGGATGCTGTTCTGTGCCGGCAGGGGAACAGCGGAAACGAGACCTTCCCGAGAAACGGGGCATGCCCGTTCAATCGAACTCCCTGCGGCGGAATTATCCGCATCAGGTTTGAAGGGTTCTGCGGGAACAGCATGCCGTTCCCGCAATCTCAGCCTTTGTTTGGGCACCCCTGCCGAACTTGGGAAAAAGATAGCACGGGCTCCCGTCCCATCCAAGCGTTTTCCGGTCCGGGTGCCAAACCCACGGCGCAGGAGCGTCGCATGCCAATGCGGCAACTTGCTATCATGCGTCCGCAGGGTGCGCGATACTCCCCTCTCCCCGTTATGGAGCTGTTCCCTCCGCGCCGTGGGGAGCCATGCTCTTCTTGCTCCCCCATTTCAGCAGAAAGACGGAATTGACGATCACGACGACGGAGCCTGCATTATGGACCAATGCGCCCGCCACGGGATTCAATATTCCGCCCACCGCCAGCATGATGGCGATGAAGTTCAGGGCCATGGAAAACGTCAGATTGCACTTGATCGTTCGCATCATGCGTCTTGCCAGGCGCAGCAGATGGGGGAGTTCCCGTATATCGTCGCTTACCAGGACAATGTCCGCGGCGTCCACGGCAATGTCACTGCCTATGCCTCCCATCGCAATTCCGGCATGGGAGGTTTTCAGGGCCGGGGCGTCATTGATTCCGTCCCCAATCATGCACACCCGGTTCCGTTCCTTCTGGAATGCGTCAATCCAGTTGAACTTGTCCTCCGGCAGGCAGTCCGCGTAAACCCGCTCAATGCCTAGCTGCCCGGCTACATGGGCCGCGGCATTCCCATGGTCTCCGGTCAGCAGCACGGGAACCACCCCGGTTTCCGCCACTTCCCGGATGGTGGAGACGGCGTCCTCCCGCAGGGTGTCCGACAGGGCGATGAAGCCTGCGGCCTTACGGTCCATGCCGAGGAAAATCACGGTGCATCCCTCCCTTTGGTACTGTTCCGCCGCCCTTCTGACTTCGCCGGGCACCTCCAGCCCGTTTTCCCGGAACAATTCCAGGTTCCCGGCCATCAGTTCCCTCCCGTCCAGGACGGCCTGGACGCCTCTCCCCGGAATCATGCGGAACTGTTCCGGCTGGGGAAGCTTCCGCGTTTCTCCCTTCCGGTAACAGCGGACGACCGCCTTGCCCAGAGGGTGCTCCGACTGCAGTTCCGCGCAGGCGGCATACCTGTAAAGCACCTGTTCGGGGAGGTCCGGCAGAAAACTGCGTACCGCCGCCACGCGGGGCGTCCCGTGGGTAAGCGTTCCCGTCTTGTCAAAGGTGAGGTGGGATACGGAGGCCAGGCGTTCCAGGGCATCCCCCTCCCGCACCAGGAATCCATGCCTGGTGGCGTTTCCGATGGCCGCCATGATTGCCGTGGGGGTAGCCAGCACAAGCGCGCAGGGGCAGAATACCACCAGGATGGTGACGGAGCGGATCAGTTCGCCCGTGACCAGCCAGGCCAGCCCTGCGGAAGCCAGGGCAATGACGACGATCCAGGTGGCCCAGCGGTCCGCCACGCTCACGATTCCGGCCTTTCCCGCATCCGCGGATTGGACGAGACGGACCATGCGCTGAATGGAACTGTCCTCCCCGGCCCTGGACGCCTTCATGTCAAAGGCTCCGAACTGGTTGACCGTTCCGCTGGAAACCTCGTCCCCGGCTTCCTTGTCCACCGGAAGGGGTTCACCCGTCATTACGGCCTGGTTGATGGAAGTGTGGCCGGAAAGAATCACTCCGTCCGCCGGAACCGTCTCTCCGGGCAGCACGCGGAGGACGTCCCCCGCACATACCTGTTCCGCCGGAATGACCTCCTCCCGGAAGCCGTCCACTTTCCGGGCGGTAGCCGGGGTCAGATGAACCAGCTTTTCAATTCCCGCCCGGGCTTTGGCCACGGTCAGGTTCTCAAGCAGCGCGCCGAGCTGCATGATGAACGCAATTTCCGCCGCGGCAAAGTCCTCCCCGATGATGACGGAAGCGACCAGCGCGATGGAAACGAGCACATCCGCCTTGATGTCCCAGGCCGCCGCCAGTCCAAGCACGGCTTCCAGCACGATGGGAACGCCGCACAGCACAATGGCTATCCACGCGACGCCAAAGGGAAGCGGTTCAATATCAAGCATGCTCAACAGCAGCGCGAATCCGGAAACGGACAGCAGCGCGACGTCGCGCCTTGTCCCTCCCCATTCCAGCAGTTTTTCCAATCGGTCCAGCATATGATTCTCCTTTCCATACCCATGCAGGTACGGGTTTTATATACCTATAGGGGTATAGGTTTGTCAAGATGAGACGAAAAAATCCCCGGAAATGGCGGTTGAAAAAAGGCTCTTGCCCCCTCCTGCTAAATCATGTTGGCAAACCGTTCGACCGCCTTGGTAAAGCGTGCGATGGTCTGCTCCGGGTCTCCGTGCTCCAGTCCGTCCCGGACGCAATGGCTGATATGCCCCTCCAGCACGACCTGGCCCACCTTGTGCAATGCGGACTTGGCGGCATTGAGCTGGGCAAGCACATCTTCACAGGGAACGTCCTCGTCAACCATCCTGTCGATCGCCTGCACCTGTCCGATGATTTTCTTGAGGCGGCGATGCAAATTTTCAGAATTCATGCATTGTTTCATTGCGGCGTTTCCTTATACTGTTAGGGGTATCTGTATCATCAAGTTATCAGGCAGACAGGAAATGCTGTCAAGAACAGAGTCCTCCCGCAGGCGCGTACCATCCGGAAGGGCCTACTGTGTCCGGCCTCCCTTCTTTCCTCCTTATTCCAGGCGCAACAATCCCTTCCCGCCCCCGCATGAAGACCGGAAGAACGAAGTTCCGGCCTTCCCCCGTCAAACGGGTCCGGTTTCCATGGCGGGAGCCGTATACAGGCGTTCCCGGGCATGATGACCGCCCGTCGCCATTGTCAGCAGTTCCCACCCGCATTTTTCATAAAACCCCGCCAGGTCCGTCACCAGATAGAGACGGGGATATCCGAGCGCGGCCAAATCCTTCCGCACAAAGTCCAGGATGGACGCGGCCACGCCCCTGCCGCGATGCCTTTTTTCCACAAATAGCGCGCATAAGTTGGGGGCTAAATCCTTCCGGTCATGGAAATCGTTTTCAATCACTCCGGCACCCGCAATGATTGCCCCCTGTCCGTTCATGACCACGTACCATTGCGGAATGCCCGTTTTCCGTTCCATGCATTCCTTCATGCTTTCCTCATAGGCCTCTACGGGAACGTCCCACTTGGAGCCGAACCAGACGGAAGCTGTGGAAAGGAATTCAGGATGATTCCTTAAACAGACCAATTTACCGGCGTTTCTCCCTTTCATTTTCCCTTACCCTAGCAGGCCCCTCCGGTCATTGTCAAACCGGAGCGGCATGGAGGGTGGCCTCCGTATTTCCATCACGCTCCGTCTTCCCACCGGGAAAAGAACGGAATGTTCCACCCCCTCAGCCGTCCCCGGCCATCGGCAGGAGCAAAACGTTTTGTCCGGCGCCTTGCGCGGAAAGAGAAGAAAGACCCGTTTTCATCTCGTCAGCCGCGGAAAAATGGGATAGACCTTTTTTCCGGGGCATGCGCCCTTCCGGATGCAACCTTTCACCGGACACGGGGTTTATAGAAGGGAATTTCATGGACGAAGCACAAGACATGCCGCCTGCGGAACCAGACGAGGACGCCCAGCTGATGCTGAGAGTCAGGAATGGCGACGCTTCCGCCATGGAAATGCTGGTCCGCAAACACCAGAACTCCGTGTACGCCACCGTAGCACGCATGCTGAACAACGGGCCGGAGGTGGAGGACATCGCCCAGCAGGTTTTCATCCGCATCTGGAAAGGAGCCGGGAATTATGAGCCCTCCGCACGCTTCACCACCTGGATGTTCACCATCCTGCGCAATCTGGTCTTCAATGAAGTGCGGCGCCAGAAGCGCAAGCCCACCACCTCCGCGGACGCCATGGAGGAGGAAGGCGGCATGACCGTGTTCCTGGAACCTTCCCAGGCCCCGGATGAAGCCATGGAGCACACGGAACTCCAGCGGGCCGTGGATGAAGCGATTGCCGCCCTGCCGGAAAAGGCGCGCCTGGCCGTCCAGCTGCGCCGCTTTGAAAACATGCCTTACGAGGAAATAGCCCGGACGCTTGACATGACGGTTCCCGCCACCAAAAGCCTGCTGTTCCGCGCCAGGAACATGCTGAAGGACGCGCTGGCTTCTTTTCTGGAGTGACGGCCAGGGAACAGGAAAAAGGGCTGATCCGGAGAAAGCTTTTTTACAAGGGCCCGGAGGCCCTTGCTCCAGCAGCGCAGCCACCAGGGACTCACACTCCCGCGGCCTGGAAGAAACACCGCCGCCGGGAAACGGAGGCTTGATTCGTGCCTCTTTCAGATTCACTCCCCCTGCGCGTTTCAAGCTTCTCTTTCCGTCCTCCCGGCCCTCATACCTGAACTCCCTCCCCTGCGCTTTGGAGAAATTCCTACCCAAAGACCGCTGCCAAAAAAGGGCCGCTCCCGGAAGGAAACGGCCCGTAAACGATTACCTGAAAGCGGCGTCAGCGCGCACTGCCCGCGTTGAGAACCTCCTTGTACGGGATTTTCAGGAAGTTCAGCGCTCCCTGGGATTCATACAGCACGCCCACGTGGTTTTTATCCACGGGCGCCAGGCAGGAATAACCCCAGCCGTTGCGGGCATCGTAAAGGAGCCACTTGTCCTCCGGCCAGGAGCCGGCGTCATCCGTGGAGGCCTTCAGGGTCATGTGGGAACGCCCGGAAGTGGTGTTGGGGTTGGAGAACAGGACCACCCTGCCCGCGCCCGGCACTCCGTCCACGGCAAGCAGGCTGCCCTGGCAGACGGGTTCCTTCAACTGGGGAGTGCGGTTGGTGGGGTGTTTTTCCCAGGTTTTGCCCAGGTCCTTCGTAACGCCCACCACGCGGGAGCCGCCCCAGTTGCAGCGGGCATTGATCATGATGGAGCCGTCTTTCAATTCAATCACCTGGGCTTCCGTCGTCTGCTGGTTGACGCCCGTGCCGCAGTGCCAGGTCTTGCCCTGGTCCTTGGAATAAACGATGGTGGACCACGGCACGCCCTTGCCGTCCCAGTACTGGGCGGCAAAGACCAGCGTGCCGTCCTTCATGCAGATGCCGTTGCCGGGGCCGTTGAACAGAATGCGCCAGTCCTTGTCCTTGGTCTGTTCCGTAATGTTGATGGGCTTGGACCAGGTAAGGCCGTCGTCATCGCTGTACGCCAGCACCAGCTGCCCGCAGGCTTCCGGGGAATTGTCCCCGGACTTGCTGCCCCAGATGGAATGCTTGTGGCTCCAGATGGCGGCCACCCAGATGCGGCCCGTCTTTTCATCCACCAGAATGGCGGGGTCCCCCACGCCCTTGGTAGCCCCCAGGGAGGGGTCAATCTTGGAATCGTCCATGGCAATCTTGACGTCGGACCAGGTGCGGCCCCCGTCCGTGGAGCGGCTCACGCCCACGTCAATGTTGGCCGGAAGGTCGCCGGAATGGTTGTAACGGATGTCGTAAACGGCCAGGAGAGTCCCTTTCCTGGACCTGTCCAGGCCGGGAATGCGGTAGAACTTGGAGTTGAAATCCCCGTGCTTCACTACGGCCACGCCGATGCGCTGCGCCACCGGGGCGGCATTGGCCACCTTCATCAGCTTGTTCCCCGCCACAACGCTGGCCGGGCGCACCACCACCCTGCCGTCCAGGGAGGCGCCCTTCTTCATCGTCACGCATGCCCACAGGTAATTGTCGCCGGGGTCCAGCTCCAGCTTCCCCTTCACGGAAACCTGGGGCCTGGAGGAGCCGGAAAGCTTCACCGTACCCAGTACCTGGGAGGCATCCTTCGGAAACGGGTCTTCCCCGTGCTGAATGGGCGGAGCCTCTTCTCCCCGCACCACCGTCACGGATTCAATGTCGGAAAGCTTCGTCGTGCCCGTAAAATCCAGATTGACGGCCGTCAGGAACTGAGGATTAAGACAGCCGTCCGTTTGAACCTTCAGGGAAAGAACGGGACTGCACGGGATGCGCACCATCACCGGATAGGCGGAAGAAGCCATCTCCACCTGCGGATTCACCTTCATGGGGATGCAGGGCACGATGAACAGGTCGTCCAGCTTCAACCCCTTGTTCTCCGGCGACGTCAGCTTGAACACCAGGGAGCGCGTTCCGGCGGGAACGCCGGCCTCTATCCTGGTATTGAAGCCGCCCGTCCTGATGTCCTTGCCGTCATAAATCTTCTTTTCCCCCTTGGGCCCTACGGCCACAATGGAAAATTCAAAGGGGGCCTGTCCGGTCCAGCGCTCCGCCCAGGCGGACAGCCGTACTTCCCTGGAAGGAGTATCCTTCAAGTCCAGCTTCAGTTCGGTATCCTGCCCGCCGAACATCCGCAGGGAAGATTTCCCGGATTTTCCCCCTCCCCGATTTCCGCCACGCCGTCCCGGCAGGACATGGGGCCGTACTTGGTGGAAAGCGTGGTAAACTTGCCGTGTTTGGCCTGCTCAAAGCTTTCCGTACCCAAGGCAGCGGGAACAGACATGCCCAGGGCACACAGCAGGGCAAGCCCCGTTAATGTATTCAAAGGTAAACGCATCGTATTTATGGTGTGTTTCGCAGGACAATACGCAGCGAACCGGAACAATCTTGCCCGGAGCTGCGTCATTGCCAGCCTGTTTCCTAACACACGCTTTTCCGCCGCGTCCAGCCTTGCCTGGGAGGCCTGTAGAAAGACCAGTCCTCAACCCTCCGTTTTTCCACTGGAAGGAGCCGCCGGCTCCATGGAAATCACGGGACGTTCTGGAAAGGAGCTGGAATCCCGGTGCATGTAGTAATGGGACCAGTGAAGGACAACCTTGTCCCCCGGCTTCAGGGCGGCTACCTTTTTCAGGATGTCCGCCCCCTGCAGGATGGGCTTGTGCGCCGGATTAACGTCGATCATCAGCTGCTCCTGCTTTTCATCCCCGTACTTGCCGGGTTTCCGGTAATCCAGATACTTGATAATCCGGAAGGCGGCGAAATCCTTGGCGTGGTCGCACTTGTCCGGACAGAGGGAGGTAAGGAACCTGCACTTGCGGTGAATAATACCCGTAAACTCCGCCTCCGCCACATGGTCTGACAGCAGTTCTCCGGACGGCAGCGTCACGCCGCTTTTTTCATCCGTCTTTTCCGGATTGGCGACGGGGGAATCTTCCGCCTGAACGCCCCAAAAACCGGCCAGCCCAAGACAAACGGCAAGAATGCACTTCTTCATCAGCCCATCCTTAGCCGCCTCGGAAACAGGAGTCAAGAAGAAGCCGGGTCTCCCGTGAACGCTGACAGGATATCCCAACCCAAACATACCGCTTTGTTTTATTTGTCAACATGTTGGATGATTTCTGGACTCTTTTCCGTTTCCAGATTGACGCACCGCCGTCCTTGTGAGAGATTGACAAAAGCAATATGGACAAAAACCGTACCTCTACCGTGCCGATCGTTCCCAAACAGTACCGGCTGCCGTTCTTCATGCTGGTCTCCTGTTTTGCGCTGTGGGGGCTGCTGAACAACATGACGGACAACCTGGTCCCGGCATTCAGCAAGATCTTCATGATTAACGCTTCGGAATCCGCAGGGGTGCAAATCTCCTTTTACGGGGCGTATGCGGTGCTTGCCATCTTCGCCTCCATCCTGCTGGAGGAATTCTCCTACAAGGCTGGGGTGCTCATCGGGCTGGGGTTCTACATGATCGGCGCGCTGTGCTACATACCCGCCGCCATCGGGCAAAGTTTTGACATTTACCTGGTAGCCATCTTCGTGCTGGCGGGCGGCCTCTCCATCCTGGAAACCACCTGCAACCCGTTCGTCCTCTCCATGGGGTCCCAGGAGACGAGCGTACGCCGCCTGAACTTCGCCCAGGCCTTCAACCCAATCGGCTCCCTGACGGGCATCTTCCTGGCCAAATACTTCATCCTGGCGCATTTGAATGATGCGGACATGGACACCCGCAAGGCCATGGACCCGGAACAACTGAACGCCATCGTCAGCGACGAGCTCTTCTGGGTGTGCGTTCCCTATGTGGGCCTGGTCGCCATCGCCGCCGTCATCTGGTTCTTCTTCTGCCGCTACAAGTCCGACGATGAAAGCGTGCCCACCCGGGAAAACACGCAGCCCCTTTCCTCCAAGCTCGGCCGCCTGGGCCTGTGCGTCGCCTTCATCCTCATTCCCTTCCTGTTCCAGTACTACTCCACCTTTGAATTCAGCATGGTGCAGCAAATCCTGATCATGATGATCGGGCCCATCGCCTTCCTGCTCATCATGCCGGACTACCGCTGCCAGCTCATGAAGCTGGTGAAGCTGCCGCGCTACTTCTGCGGCGTGGTGGCCCAGTTCTTCTACGTGGGCGTGCAGATCGCCGTCTGGACGTGGACCATCAAGTACATCATGTCCGTCTTCCCCGGCATGCAGGAAGCGGCGGCCTCCAACTACTACATCTTCTCCATCGTTCTGTTCATCGCCTGCCGCGCCATCACCACGGCGCTGATGAAAAAATTCAACCCGGCCAACATGATGTCCCTCTTTGCCATCGCGGGCATCCTCTGCTGCCTGGGCACCATGTACCTGCCCAAGGAAATCTCCGTCTGGACGCTGGTGGGCATCTCCGGCTGCATGTCCCTGATGTTCCCCACCATTTACGGCATCGCCCTGCGCGGCCTGGGTTCCGAAGTGAAACTGGGCGCCGCGGGCCTCATCATGGCCATTCTGGGGGGCGCGGTCATCACCCCGTACATGGGCTCCTTCATTGACAACACCACGGTGAAAAACCAGGTGGCCTACTTTGAATCCATTGACCGCCCCCTGATCGCGCAGGCGGAAGCAGCGGACTCCCGCAAATCCGTCTCCGGCGCCATGCTGGCCCTCTACAAGATGTCGGAAGCCAATCCCGCCGGGGGGAAGAACAGGCCAAAGCCGCCGCCAAGTTCCAGAAAAACCTGGATACCTTCCTTTCCCTCCATACCCTGGACGGGGAAGCCTTTGACCAGGCGGCCAAATCCCTGCCCGGCTGTTCCGGCCTCAAGCCGGAAGAACTGGTGGTCTTCAAGGCCAACCTGGACCGCCTGCCCGCCCCCGCCGGGAGAGAACAGCAAATTCAGCAATTCTCCCTGATTCCGGCGCTCACCACGCTCTCCGGGAACCAGGCCGAGGTACTTGGCAACCTGATTTCCGACCCCCTGGACATGAAGCAATTCCAGACAGCCCAGGAAAACTTTGTGGAAAAAGCGGTGCGGTCATCCTTCTTTATTCCCATCATCTGCTTTGCCGTGGTACTAATCTACGGCTTCTTCTTCCGCAACACCCATTTGAAAAAGGAAGAGGACGCGCCTGCCCAGGCCTGAACCAGCTTCACATCACCTACGCAAGATATGAAAACAGCATTACCAACCATCGGTATCCGCCCCACGATTGACGGGCGCCGCCTCGGCGTCCGGGAATCCCTGGAAGATCAAACCATGAACATGGCCAAGGCGGCCGCGGCTCTCATTGAGGCCAACATCCGCCACGCCTCCGGCGAACCCGTCAAGTGCGTGATCGCAGACACCTGCATTGGCGGTCCGGCGGAAGCCGCCGCCTGCGCGGACAAATTCAAGGCCAACAACGTCGGCGTCTCCCTGGCCGTCACGCCCTGCTGGTGCTACGGCAGCGAGACCTTTGACATGGACCCGTTCACGCCCAAGGCCATCTGGGGCTTCAACGGCACGGAACGCCCCGGCGCCGTGTACCTGGCCGCCGCCCTGGCCGGACTGAACCAGAAGGGCTTCCCCGCCTTCTCCATTTACGGAAAAGACGTCCAGGACGCCGGGGATACCTCCATTCCGGAAGACGTGGCTGAAAAAATCCTGCGCTTCTGCCGCGCCGGCCTGGCCGTAGCCACCCTCCGCGGCAAGGGCTACCTCTCCATCGGCGGCTGCTCCATGGGCATCGCCGGCTCCATCGTGGACCAGTCCTTCTGGGAAAACTACCTGGGCATCCGCGTACAGGCCGTGGACATGACGGAAGTGCGCCGCCGCATGGACCAGAAGATTTACGACGAAGCGGAATTCGACCTCGCCATGCAATGGGCGGACGCCGTCTTCAAATTCGCCGAAGACAAGAACCGCCCGGACCTGAAGCTGGACGAAGCCGGACGCCGCAGGACCTTCAAGGAAAGCGTGCTGATGGCCATGATCTTCCGGGACATGATGCAGGGCAACCCCAAGCTCAAGAAAATTGACCGCGAAGAGGAATCCCTGGGCTACCAGGCCATTGCCGGCGGCTTCCAGGGCCAGCGCCACTGGACGGACTTCTACCCGAACGGAGACATTGCGGAAACCCTGCTCAACTCCACCTTTGACTGGAACGGCCCGCGCGCGCCGATGCCCTTCGCCACGGAAAACGACTCCCTGAACGGAGCCTGCCTCCTCTTCGGCTACCTGCTCACCGGACAGGCCAACGTCTTTGCGGACGTGCGCACCTACTGGAGCCCGGAAGCCGTGAAGCGCGTCACGGGCTACAAGCTGG
Organism: Akkermansia sp. JRP_AM1; assembly: GCF_049262625.1. Taxonomy (NCBI): domain Bacteria; kingdom Pseudomonadati; phylum Verrucomicrobiota; class Verrucomicrobiia; order Verrucomicrobiales; family Akkermansiaceae; genus Akkermansia; species Akkermansia sp. JRP_AM1. The sequence goes on along the minus strand of NZ_CP118234.1, from coordinate 2,808,856 downwards.
AAGGCCATGCCAAGGACGGCATCATCCACCTCATCAACTCCGGCTCCGCGGCCCTGGACGGCTGCATGGCCTGCACGGACAAGGACGGCAAGCCCGTCATGAAAAAGCACTGGGACGTTACCCCGGACGACGCGAAAACCATGATGGAACAAGCCGTCTGGTGCCCGGCCAACCGGGAATACTTCCGCGGCGGCGGCTACTCCGTCCACTACGTCACCAAGGGCGGCGCGCCCGTCACCATGATGCGCCTGAACATCGTCAAGGGCCTCGGCCCCGTCCTCATCGTGGCGGAAGGCTGGTCCGTGGACCTGCCCGCCAAGGTGCACAAGACCCTGGACGAACGCACCGATCCGGGCTGGCCGACCACCTGGTTCGCCCCGCGCCTGACCGGCAAGGGAGCCTTCACGGACGTCTACAGCGTCATGGCCAACATGGGCGCCAACCACGGAGCCTTCACCTACGGCCACATCGGCGCAGACATCCTGACGCTCGCTTCCATGCTGCGCATCCCCGTATACGCCCACAACATCCCGGACGACCAAATCTACCGTCCCTCCGCCTGGGGCCTCCATGGCACCGCGGACCCGGAAGGCGCCGACTTCCGCGCCTGCGCCAACTACGGCCCGCTGTACGGCAAATATTAACGACTGACCTTTTCATCAGGGGAAGACATTCTTCCCCTGATGACGTTCAGCGTTAATATCAAAGACTAAATACGAATGATTAAAGACTAAAAGATGAACGAAAGTGCCGCTCATGAAAAAAGTTTTGCCTTTTCCATTCGTATCGTTTCCTTATGCCGCCATCTTCGCAAGCAACGGTGCGAGCAGGCACTGATCCAGCAAATTCTGCGCTCCGGAACAAGCATAGGAGCCAACCTCGCAGAAGCTTCCTATGCCGTAAGCAAAAAAGACTTCTTCTCCAAAGTACACATTTCACTAAAAGAATGTTCGGAGACTTGGTATTGGCTCCGCCTTCTGCATGCAACTTCCTGCCTGACGGACCAGCAATTTGAAAGCTTGAAACAGGATTGCCTGGAATTAATGCGGCTATTGACCGCTACGACAAAAACGCTTGCCGGGCAAAATCTCTGAACAGTTTCCCTTTAGTATCTAATCTTCAATATTTAGTATTTCTCTATGTACTCCCTCTGCTTGGACTGCGGCGCGACGAACGTGCGCGCGATGGTTGTGGATGAACAAGGCGTCATCGCGGGGAAGGCCTCGCAGCCGAACGCCACGCTGCCCGGTAAGGAAAACCCGGAATTCCACGTCTGGGACGCGGACCGGATTTTCAAGCAGCTCTCCGAATGCGCCGTGAAGGCCCTTGAGGGCCTGGATGTGGAACAGGTGCGGGCGGTAACCGTCACCACCTTCGGCGTGGACGGCGCGCTGGTGGACGCCTCCGGCAGCCAGCTTTACCCCGTCATATCCTGGAAGTGTCCCCGCACGGCGGAGGTCATGAAAAACATCGGCAAGTACATCTCCCAGGAAGAGCTTGACCGCATCTCCGGCGTGGGCGCCTTTGCCTTCAACACCATTTACAAGCTCGTCTGGATTAAGGAAAACCGCCCGGAGCTGCTGGAAAAGGCCCATGCGTGGCTCTTCATCTCCAACCTCCTGGCGTACAAGCTCACCGGCGTCATGGCGACGGACCGGACCATGGCCGGGACCTCCCAGCTCACGGACCTGGAAACGGGAGACTTTTCCGAGCTTATCCTGAACCGCCTAGGCCTGCGCCGCGGCCTCTTCCCCCCACGGTGGACGCGGGGGAGACCATCGGCGTTCTTACTCCGGAAGCGGCGGCGGCCATGGGCATTCCCGCCCTGGAGGGCGTTCCTGTTATCTCCGCGGGGCACGACACCCAGTTCGCCATCTTCGGTTCCGGCGCGGACAGGGACCAGCCGGTCCTGTCCTCCGGCACCTGGGAAATCCTGATGGCGCGCTCCGCACAGGCCCGGCTGACCCGGGAGGATTATGAGGACGGAGCCACGGCGGAGTTCGACGCGGAACCGGGCCTTCTGAACCCCGGCCTGCAATGGCTCGGTTCCGGCATCATTGAATGGGTGAAAGCCGCCTGCTTCCGCGGTGAATCCTACGATACCATGGATGCGGAAGCGGCCGCCATCCCCCCGGCTGCGACGGCGTAACGATGGTTCCGGACTTCCTGGCTTCAGGGGACCGGAAAGGCTCCATCGGCGGCCTGGTGCTGGGCCGGACGCGCGGCCACATTTACCGCGCCGCCATGGAGGCGCTTACCTGGCGGCTGAAATCCCGCCTGCGCCGCCTGGAATCCGTGGGCGGGTTCAAAAGCGAATTCCTCATCCTGGTGGGCGGAGGAGCCAGAAACAGCGTCTGGACCCAGATGCGGGCGGACATCCTCCGGATCCCCGTGAAGGTCTCTGAAGTATCTGAAAGTACCGTGCTGGGCGCATCCATGTTTGCCTTTGCGGGCGCCGGGGTGTACTCTACGCCAGAGCAGGCCAGGGACGCCTTCGGCATCACTTACCGGACGTATATGCCGGGTCCCCAGGAAGCCGCCTACGAAAAGCTCAACCACTAACACGCAACTAAATATGTCAGAAGACTGGTCAATCTCCCCTCCCCTCCCGGACAAGGTGTTCCCGTGGGAAAAATACAACCCCGTCACGCGGGAGGAAGTGAACGAATTCTTCCATTCCCCTGAAATCCTGGTTATCAAGGAACGCATGTGCGACATAGGCCGCCGCCTGTGGAACCGCGAATATGTGGACGGCAACGGGGGCAACATCTCCGTGCGCGTGACGCAGAACCTGCTGCTCTGCTCCCCCACCCTGTGCTCCAAGGGCTTCATGACCGTGGAAGACATCTGCCTGGTGGACATGGACGCGCGCCAGAAGGCGGGCATACGCCCCTCCACCAGTGAGGTGAAAACGCACATCGCCATGATGAAATCCGTGGGCGTCAACTCCTGCATCCACGCCCATCCCCCGCACTGCAACGCCTTCCTGTTCGCCGGGCAGGTTCCCCCCTCCGGCATCAATCCGGAAGCGGATATCTTCCTGGGCCACATCCCGCTGGCCCCCTACGGCACGCCCGGCTCTCTGGAGACGGCACAAGCTGTGGCGGAAGCGGCCAAACAATCCACCGTGGTCTTCATGGAAAACCACGGCGTGATCACCGGAGCCCGCGACGTGGAAGAAGCGGAATGGTTCATGGAAAACGCGGACGCCTACTGCCGCATGGTGCTGATGGCCGGGCTGCACAAGGCCCCCCTGAACCAGGTAGGACCGGAAGGCGTGGCGGACTTCCTCGCCATCCGCAAATCCATCGGCTACGCCGTGCCGGACAACCAGCCCCTGTACAACACGGAAACCTACGCCGGGTACAAGCTGGGCAAATCCGGCAGATAACCCCTCTCTCCAAGGGGGCGGCGGCTGATGCAGGCCAGCCGCCCCCTTTTTCTCAACGCCCCCCTCCCTTGTGAAAAAATGATCAGCCTCCTTCCCCTATCCCTCGCCGCCCTTGTTTGCAGCCCGGCAGCCATCCCGCAATCTTCCGGGACCATTCCCGTCAGTGTGGAATATACCGGGGCCGGAAAAAGCACCCCTGATAAAAAAATGTCCTTGAGCATTACATGGACGTGCGGAACCGGCAAAGAACATCAAACCGCCTGGGAAACCACCTATGTCCACCCGGACGTGAGGGCCTGGCGCCTGCCTGGCCTCCGCATTCACAAGATCTTCCTGGAATCGGGGAAAGCCGGATTGAGGAACTGTCCCTCATCTGGAAGAATCCTTCATCCAGCGGCGTTAGAACAGTCTATTCTTCCGTGGGAGGCGGAAACAGGGAACTATCCTTTGACTGGGTGGAAAAACCTTTTTCCAGGTAGTACGCACCCGGACTGTCCGTCTTTGTCCGTTTTTCTTCTATTGAACGCTCATGTTCATCGCCCATCTGCCTGCAGGCTATCTCCTGGCAAAAACCATCCGTTTACGCACACCGGGAAGGAAGGCCGTCATGACCGCCGCCCTGCTGGGGGCGATTGCCCCGGACCTGGACCTGTTTTATTTTTATACCCTGGACGGCCGCCAGCACCACCATCATTCCTACTGGACGCACTATCCTTCCGTCTGGTTCGCGCTGATGCTCCTCGCATGGGGAGCCAGCCGGATCAAACCATGGAGCACGGGCGGAACATGGCTGCTGATCTTTTCCATGAGCGGCTTCCTGCACCTCCTTCTGGACTTCATCGTGGGAGACATCCCTCTCCTGGCTCCGTGGTCCATGCGCTTTCACGCGCTGGCCACTGTCCAGGCGCAATACCCCCCTGGTGGCTGAACTTCCTGCTGCACTGGTCTTTTTTTCTGGAATTGCTCATCATTGCCGTTTCCGTCTGTATCATGGTTTCTGGCAGAAGGAAGACGGAATCTCCCTCAGGAAATCCATTTTCTACAGGAATCCATGATGAATGACGCTGGGACGCCTCTTCCTTTTCCGGAGGATGGGACAACGCCAAGCTCAACCGCACGGTCAACTACGGGGAAGGCAGCTACAGGACGCAGGGCAACACCAGCGGGTGGGGCTTTGGAGCGATGTATGAACTGACCTACGACGTGTACCTCAATGAAGACAGGAGCAGCATCCTGCAGCCCCTGGCCAACGCCTCGGTAGTGACGACGCGCATGGACGGCTACACGGAAACGGGAGCGGGGAACGCGGGCCTGAACGTAGGCAAGCAGGAATGGACAACGGGAACGGTTGCGCTGGGCGGCCGGTGGATGGGGCTCATTGGCAGCAACATCTTCGGGCGAGAAGCGCTGGCTGAGTTCCGGGTGAACGCGGCCCAGGACATGGGCGACCGCCGCGGAGAAACCAATGTGGCGCTGCTGGGCAACCCCGGCTTCATGCAGAGCGTGCGTGGGACCAAGGTTGGAACGATGGCTCTGCAAATAGGAGCGGGGCTGAGCGTGCCGGTAGGAACGCAGGGAACGGTCTTCATCAACGGGAACGCGGACTTCCGTGACGGAGCCAACTCGGTGAACGGGAGCGTGGGCTACCGTTATGACTTCTAAGGAGAGTTGAAAGTTGAGAGAGGAGAGTTGAGCGGAGACGCTCTGCTCTCCGGACTTCCAGGGCCGTTCCGGCATTGTCCGGAACGGCCCTGCTGCGTCACGGAACATTGCATGCTGTGTGTCAACCGGATTATTAATGAGCGTTGGCGGACCGGTTCATTAAAGACGGGAAACATCAATCCAATACGGGACTACAAAAGGGCGCGGCTTGCAGCCGCGTTTCCGTTCAGTTGCCGCGTGGGCATGCGGCGCTCCATGACGCTTTTCTCCGGGAAACCCGGCATTCCCCTTCTCTACCTCCTCCGGGCGGGAGCCGCCGCGGGGAACAGGGGCTTTTCCGCCGGAGAACGGCGCAAAGCTCCAGGAAACATTGCTCAAAGGCCCCGTGCCGCGCACCTGGAACAATCCCCCCGCCAGCAGGAAGACGGGAGAGGTAATCAGCCCCGGCAGGCCGCGAAGCCCCAGCTTGAAATCAGAATTAACCTGCAAGTCGGCAAGGCGTATCCAGCCGCCGCCTTCCAGGGACATATTGCTGCCCTTGGCCGAGAAATTGCTGGTGCGGATATAGCCCTTCTCAATGGAAAAATCGCAGTCGGCCCTGGTGATCTTGTAATTGATCAGGTGGCCCAGGCCCGGAATATAATTGGAGAGGGCTTCCCCCAAAAAGCCGAAGAGGGGGATTTCCACCAGGTCCCCATGCACCAGGGCGGCCTCGCCCTTCGCCTGGATGGAGTTCATATTGCCTCCCTTGGATGAAAATTCAATGGCCCCGTGCACGGTGGCCTTCTCCATCTTCTTGCCGTAGGATCTCCCGATGGAGGTCAGGTTCATGTCCTGGAGGACAAAGGAGCCGTTCAGGGCGTCCCCGTCGTCAATCTGCGCCAGCACGCGGCCCGTAAAGGAGCCGTCCCAGATGGTGCCCTTCATCTTGTCCACCACCACCCACTGCGGGGAAATAAGAATTTCCCCTTTCGCCTTTCCAAGGTCCAGCGTAGTTCCCAGCAAGGGATAGCGCACGCGCCCCGCGGAGGCGTCAAAGCGGATGCGCCCCTTCATCAGCTTCATGTCGTCCCCCATCGGGAACATGCCTCCGCCGGAAAGCGTCACGGGCCGGGTAAAGACAAACTCCTTCAAAACCTTGGCGGCGTTGTCGGAAAACATGCGCATGGTATAACCGGGGTAGGCCTGCCCCTCCATGCCCAGAACCTCCACCGTATCCTGGACAAAGCGGAAATCTATGCTCTTGGCCTTGAGCGTGCACTCCGCGGGACCGCCGGACAACCCGGCGGAAGACAGGTAATTCCCGTTGGAAACCACCGTCGTCACGTTGGTCAGCACCAATTGGTCCGTCACCAGATGGGCATCCGCCCGCGCGGACTTCAGGTCCACGCCCTTGTACCGCGTATTCGTCGCGGAAACAGTGGCCTGCAAATCGTAAGCCTTTTCCAGATTGTACAGGCCCAGCGTCCCCTGGAAGGAAAGCTCCAGGCCGGAATCCTTGCGGAAGACGAAGCGGCTCATAAAAAAGTCGTCATCCTTCATGCCCAGCAGCCGGTCTATCGTTTCCAGCGGAACCGTGGACTGCCCCATCACGAACATCTGGCCGTCTAGGAAACCGTTGGCGAACAGCTCAAAAACGCCCTTCTCCATCCCGATCCGGCAATTCTGTACAAAAAGCTGGTTGGGGCGGTACTCCACCTCCACATTCGCCGTCTTCACGGGCACCTTGTTCCAGGCCAGGTTTTCCGCATTGATGCGCGCCCGGACCAGCGTGGGCTCCACAGGCTTGCCTTCCGGAATATCCAGCCTGCCGTGCACCCACAGGGAGGCTTTTTCCGGCAACTTCAAATTCTCGGGAATGGGCGCCAAATTCCCGGCCAGGGCTACCAGCAATTCAGGCTTCAAATCAGATTCCAGCGTGAAGACAAAATCGGTTCCCAGATAGCTGCCTTCCAGCTTCACATGGCCGTCCTCCCGCGCCAGGTCCAACTGGGTGACATTGATGGAGCGGCCAATCAATTCCCCCCTGGCGGCGGCGGAGGCGAACTCCACCCCCTGGTAGGAGACGTCCGTCACAGCCGCCTCAATCTGGAGGCGGTCCACCCGGAACGGCCCTTTCCAGCCCTTCCCCATTCCCACGGTGCCGTACACTTTCAATTCAGGGTCTCCCTTGATTTCCAGCGTAAGCGGCAGCTTCACGTCTTCCGGAGCAATGGACCGGGCCATGTCCAGCATCGCATGCATGGGCAGCGTGCTGTGCACGTCTATCTTAATCTCTCCGTCCACGCCCATCACCTTGCCGGAAAAAACGCCGCCGGGGTGCCGTATGTCCAAATCCGTCACATAAAAATTGCCGTCCTCATAGCTGAAATCGCAGGAGGCCCTCTGGAACTTTTCCCCCAGCACGGAGAAAGCTCCCATGGAGCCGGAGCCCATGACGTTCAGATGCTCCACGCCCTCCCAGTTCTCCGTGAAAACCGCACGGCCTGACACCTGCACGTGCGGCTCGCTCAGGAACTTCATCTCCCGCGGCACCAGGGCTTCATCAACAATGGCTACGGCCCAGGACACCAGGGGGGCCGTGCTGCGGACATCCCAGATCAGGGAACGTTTCTTCAAATCGGCCTGGAGGGAAAGATTGACGAAGCCGGCCGTTTCCGCATCCCTCATGGTAAAGCGCTTGGCCATGATGACGGAATCCGCGTAATCCCCGCTGAACAGGAAATCCCTGACCCGGATTTTCCCGTACCTCAGGGAAGGAGCCTGCAAATCCATGCCCACGCGCACTCCCCCTTTCGGGTCGTCGCTCAAATTGACGGCCAGGCTGGGCGGAGACGCCTCCGGCCACTTCACCCGGTCCAGGTATTTCAGCACCTGGTTCAACTGCTCCCTGGCGGCGGCCATGTCTTCAGCCGTCAGCGTAAAATCTCCGGAATCCCCCTGCCCGATGGAAAACGCCCCCTGGGCAGTCACGCGGATACCCTGCACCACGGCATCAGCCTTCACGATGTCCACCATGCCGGGACGCCCCAGGTCCAGCTCCGCATTCAGCCCTGCGGTGGAAAAAACTCTTTCAGGCTTTTCCGCGTCCACGGGAAGATTGACGTCCAGCCCTTTCACGTTCAGCCGTTCCGGCACTACCTGCCCGTCTATCAGCTCCTTCCAGTTCAGGGCCACGTCCGCCTCATGCAGCAGGGCCACGGGGCGGCGCGCCTCCGGAGGAACACCAGGATCCAGCAGCTCCACATTCTTCAAGGTCACCACGGCGCGGGGCCACAGGGAAATCTTCAGCGTCTCTATGTGGACGGGAATGCCTTTTTCCATCAGAGCCTGTTCCACACGCTGCACGACAAAGGAGGGAGCGCCCCAGATGGAGACATAACAGATGCACCCAAGCACCAAGGCGCCCAGCAAAATAATCACCGTAGGAACCAATCCCTTGATCCATCTCATGAATGTCCGATGAGCCATACGCCTTGTCTTGTTTGCACAGGTACCGCGACACGCTACCTTAAAATAAGAGACATTGCACCATCAATTTGTGTTGCCGATTTATTTTACGGCAACGGACATGCTGTCATGCGCCTTGAACAGCCCCGGGGTCCATCCGGTCAAACCATCTACAGGCGGGAATCCGCTTTCCATACCAACCCTATCAATCATGAACATCATCATTGACCGTGCATCTTCCCGTGGGCATGCCAACCACGGATGGCTGAATACATACCATACGTTCAGTTTTGCCAATTACTTCAATCCGGACCGCATGCAGTTCGGAGCCCTGCGCGTACTCAACGACGACACGGTTCTCCCGGAAGAAGGCTTCGGCACCCACCCCCACAAGAACATGGAGGTAATTTCCATTCCCCTGAAGGGACAGCTCCGCCACGGAGACAGCCTGAACAACAGCCATACCATCACCCGCGGAGAAATCCAGGTGATGAGCGCCGGAACGGGCATCCAGCACAGCGAATTCAACGGCAGTTCCACGGAACCCCTGGAATTCCTTCAAATATGGGTCATTCCGGACAGGGTCAACACGCCCCCCAAATACCGGGACTACGACATCAAGCCCCTGCTGAAGCACAATGAGATTTCCACCTTCCTGGCTCCGGAAACGGATATCTCCATCATGCAGCAGGCCTGGTTCTCCTGGGCGGAACTCGACCGGGGCGTGGAACGGGAATATCAATTCAAGTGCCAGAACACCGGGGTGTACGTCTTCGTGATAGACGGAGAAATCAAGATCGGAGACACGGTGCTGCACCGCCGGGACGGAGCCGGAATAACGGATACGGACTCCATCACCATTGAAGCCATCCAGAACTCAACCGTTCTTCTGATGGAAGTGGCCGTCTGACCTTCCCGCCACCGTGCCATGGCCGCAAACGGCTTCCGGACCCGCCTGCCCTGAATGGCCGGCGGGTTCTTGTTATTTCCCGGCAGCCTTTCTTCTGCTGCGCAGAAAATGGCCTATCCCCCACCCCAGCTGCACCAGACCGTAGCACAGGCAGCCCAGCACCACGCTGGAAACAATCCAGCCCGTCAGGAACTCCAGGCTTACCATGCCGATGCTCAACCCGTCAAACGGGGCCCAGGACCATTGCTGCACTCCCGTTTTCAGCATCTGCCAGTTCGCTCCGGACGTGGGGAGCCCCACAAGGGAAAAAGGAACCACCCCAGCCACCACTGGGCCGGAATGGCGAAAAAGGTGAAGCCGGGAGGGGAAAGCCACGCCATCAGGATGGCTACGGGAATATTGCCCTTGCGCCACAGGCTGGCGAAAACGCCCCACAGGCTCTGCATGGGCAGCGGGGCAATCGCCGCGGCGGCCCCCCAGGCGGCGCCTGTCGCTACGGACTGCCTGTTCCAGGACCAGTAGACGGGGTCAAAAACCCTGGCGGAAAGGAATTTGCTGGCCCACGATTTTTTACGCACCTCCGTCAGCAGGTAAAGCCTGACCTTGCGCATCAATTGCCTGTAGCGGTGTTCCATTCGCCGCAAAGTCTCCTATAAATCCGGGCTGAATCAATCGTAAAATGTTCCAGCGCGCGCCATGCCGCCTTTTTGCCCCCAAATGCCTTTCTTCGCGCGGTTTTTCTTGATTCCCCATGCAGTTTCATGAAATACCTGCGTACGCACCTTCCTTCCGAATCATGAGCAAGCAACGACTCGACGTCCTTCTGGTTTCCCGCAATCTCGTAGAATCCCGGGAACTGGCCCAGAGGCTTATCATTGCCGGAGAGGTGAGCGTGGGTGGCCACCCTTCCACCAAACCGGGCCTCAAGGTCAGTGAAGACGCGGAAATAGCCATCCGGAACCGCCCCCGCTACGTCAGCCGCGGCGGCCTGAAAATGGAGGGAGCCCTGAACGCCTTCCCCGTCTCCGCGGAAGGCAAGGTCTGCCTGGACATCGGCGCGTCCACCGGAGGCTTTACGGACTGCCTGCTCCAGCACGGCGCCGTCAAAGTGCACGCGATTGACGTCGGCACCAACCAACTCGTCTGGAAACTGCGGCAGGATCCCCGCGTCGTCGTGAAGGAGAAATTCAACGCCCGCTACATGACTCCGGAAGACATCGGGGAACAGGTGGACCTGATCGTCTCCGACGTCTCCTTCATTTCTCTGAAAAAAATCCTGCCCGCGGCCTTCCCCCTGCTTAAGGACGGAGGGGACGCCCTGGTGCTCATCAAACCCCAGTTTGAACTCCAGCCGGAAGACATCGGCCCCGGCGGCATCGTCCGGGACCCGGTCCTGCACCAGCGGGCGGTGGACTCCATACGCGCCTTCGTCACGGAAGAACTAAACCGCTCCTGGATGGGCTGCGAGCCCTCCCCCATCACCGGAACCGACGGGAACCATGAATTCCTGGCGTGGCTCAAGTAGCCGGAACCCTTTTCCTGTGAGGCATGCCGCGCCCCAGGAACGCAGCGCAGGCGGTCCTCTCCCGCTCCCCGCTGACGCCGCACGCTGCCGGCGGAGCGGAACTTTCCTTCCCCGGCGGGTCAGAGCCTATGGTACACCTCATCGAACGGGACTCTGTACCGCTCGCCCCAGATACCTTTCTCTCTGTCCCGTATGCCGCAGGGGACTACCATATTGATCCCGGCGCCATGAGGCAATTTCAGCAGTTTTTTCATCCGCTTGCTGTCAAATCCCTCCAGCGGGCAGGTATCGTATCCTTCAGCGGCCATGGCAATCATGAACGTCTGGGCGGCGAGGGCGCAGGATTTGTTGACCGTGACGCGCATATCGCACTCCGAGACTTCGCGCATCATGGGGCGGAAAAGGCCGATGCCCCTGGCCAGCAAAGCCCGGAAAGCCCCCAAAATACCGCAGCAGCGCGCATAGAGGAACGGCATCAGCTTTCCATAGTATAATTCCCGGTCCCTGATGCGTTTGGCCTGGCGTTCCTCCGGGCTGTTCCGCCGGATGTTTCCACGCTCGAATTCGAGGACGAATTGCGCCCGCTGCCGGTACAGGTCCTGCCGCGTCACGAAAACGACTATTTCCGAAGCCGTGGCGGCAGCCGGCTGGCCTAGGCAGGCCCCGGCAACGCGGGCTATCAATTCAGGCCGGGTGATTTGGAAGAATTCCCACAACTGCATGTTGGAACTGCTGGGAGCCAGGGAGGCCAATTCCAGGCAGTGTTTCACCTTTTCAGGGTCCAGCGGTTTATTTTTATCAAATACCCGCACGGCCCGGCGGTAATTCAAGGCTTCTTCCAAATTCATGCCATTCACCGCCAACTGCTATTGATTAAACCGTCCCATGACCGTTTCAGCCATCTTTTCCGAACTGAACGGGTCCTGGCCCGTGATCAGATTTCCGTCGGCCACTACTTCCGGCATCATCGGAATCAATGACTTCTTGTAATCCGCCCGCCGTTCCTTCAGCGCGGATTCCAGATCGAAAGGCACCTCCTTTTTCTTTCCGGCCAGACCTTCCTCAAACCAGCTGAATCCCGTGACCTTCTTATCTTTTACCAGATATTGTCCGTCCGAGAGCTTCACGTTTAACAATCCGCATACGCCATGGCAAATAGCACCAACTATTTTATTACTTTCATAGTGGTTTTTGATGAGTTCCTGCAGAACGGCGTTATCCGTAAAATCGAACATCGCGCCGTGGCCTCCGGCCAAATAAATGCAGTCGAACATCTCACCGGAAACTTCATCCAGGCTTTTCGTGTGCCGCAGCACATCCCGGAATTCCGAATCGTCCCAGCAGCTTTTGGACAGTTTGTCCATGTACATCGTTTTCAGACTCATGGGATCGACGGGGGTGTCGCCTCCCTTCGGACTTGCGATGACGATGTCATATCCCCGCTTTTTCGCTCTGTCGTAAATGTGGGTGAGCTCGCTGAGCCACAATCCCGTTTCCTGTTTTCCGTCGGGAAACATCCCGGTTCCGGTTACGACCATCAGTATCTTCATTTGTTTCATATTTCTGTTTTTCCTGTTCTATCTATAAAAACCGGCCATCATCTGTAATTCCTGAATGAAATATTAATTACACACTGCCGGATATATTTATTTTTCATCTATTGGCACCTTCAACCATGCACGGAAAATGAAACTCTTGTCAATGCGCCACTCCATCCTAATAAAAAGGTGCAGCCGGTTAAACGGCCAATCCGCCATCCCCCTTTTAAAGGAAATCCCTGACAGGAACTCCGGGTTTGCCTCCGGGCTCCGGAACCGCATCAGGAAACAGGAAAACACGTCCCACACAGCATTAAAACTCATTCATTTTTAATAAACAATAAAAATATCACTCCCATTTCATCCCGCCGGACCAGCCATGGAAGGGAAAAACGGACCTTCTTTATTACCTGCCGGCCTGCGTCCACCGGAGCAGCCACGGCTGTTCCACACTCCCCTCAATGACACAAAATCTTCCTTCACGGGGCCAACGGTCCGGACATACGGAGCTCCCTCCACGCCATCCCCGCTGGAAAAAGAAGATTCCGCCTTCCTTCATTCCATCAAAAACGCCGCCTTTCCACGGAACCGGGAAAAGCGGCGTGTTCGTTGTTGAACGGATAATTAAAGCTGGGAAGCGGCGCCCTTGTCCAGAAGGAACTTGGCGTTCGGGTGCTTCTGCAGGTAGGAGGCAGCCACATCCACCGTCACAGGCCCCTGAACGGCCTTCTTCACGATGGAAGCCTTCTTTTCGCCCCAGGCCATCAGAGCCACTTCCCGGGCGCCCATGATGGTGGCCACGCCCATGGTGATGGCGGTGGTGGGAACGTTTTCAATGCCGCCGAAAGCGGGGGCGGCGTCGGAACGGGTCAGTTCGTCCAGATGCACCTGGCGGGTGATGGTGGTATCGTCGGAGCCGGGTTCGTTGAAGCCGATGTGGCCGGTGCGGCCAATGCCGAGAATCTGGAGGTCGATGCCGCCGCAGTCCTTGATTTTCTGTTCGTAGGCGGCGCAGTGGGCGGCAATCTCGTCACCCTTCACCGTGCCGGAGGGCAGGTTGATGTTCTCCGGCTTCATGTCGATGTGGTTGAAGAGATTGGTATGCATGAAATACCAGTAGGATTCCGGATGGTCGTGGTCCAGGCCGCTGTATTCGTCCAGATTGAAGGAGATGACGTTGGCAAAGGAAAGGCCTTCTTCCTTGTGCAGGCGGACCAGCTCCGCATAAAAGGGCAGCGGAGTGGCGCCCGTGGCGAGGCCAAGAACCACGTTCCTGCCTTCGGCGGCGCGCGTGCGGATCAGTTCCGCAACTTCTCCTGCCAAAGCCTTGGCAGCATCCTGGGGAGTTTCAAAAGTTTCTACTTTCATAACGCGCCACATTTTACTTCGTTTCCGGGCATTTTCAACCGAAATAGTCCCGGAATGATGCGCATTGGTTCACTTGTGCGGAAAATTCCAGGGAACGGAAGCCTTCACCCTTCCCGCTGCGGAAAATGACCGCAGGCTTCTGCCACAGCCGGATGGATATTCGGCTGAAAGACGCGCCCTTTAATCAGAAAAGGCTATTTTTAATATTACTTCGCTACCATCCAGTTCCCCTTCAGTTGCCGCAAAGGTTTGCGGCGCTCCTGACTGCCAAGGAAGGAAAACCCGGTTTGTTTTGATTTACGAGGGCCGGGAGGCCCTTGTTCCCGGGGCGCGGACATCAAGAGAGACAGCGGAGGTTCACGGCTTAAATGGAAAACGGCCAACTGGAAGCGTAGGGTTGAGCCGTTCATCTTTCAAATTCATCCGTTCCGTGCGTTGCATGCTTCGCTTTCCGTCCAGCCACCAGGCGGGTTCTCCCGGCCTTCCCTCCCGAACCATCATCCGGAGCATGGCAGGGAGCTTATTTCTTACTTCCCACAAGGGCATAAACAGCACGGGAAGAGAAAAAGCTTTTCTCCTTTAACAGACATCCCCTTCCCTCCGGCAGCCGCGGCCCTTGCGCCACCCCTCCGCATTACCCTTGAACTTTCCACCCTGATCATGTATTGCCTTTCCTGACATGGCAGGTTTGATTATTTCTCCAAGAGCACGCATTTTTCAGGGGCACGACTGGGTTTACGGCACGGAAGTGCGCAAGGTCTTCGGCAATCCCCAGCCGGGGGACGTCGTGGCGCTGAAGGATTTCAAGGACCGCTTCCTGGGATCCGCCATGTTCAACCCCCATTCCCAGATCGTCGCCAGGCGTTTTTCCCGCCGCAAGCAGGAACTGGACGGGGACTTTTTTTCCAGGCGCATCAGCCAGGCGGTGGAACTGCGCCGCCAGTGGCTGCCGGAGGAAACGCTCACGCGCCTCGTCTGGAGCGAGTCTGACGGCCTCCCCGGCCTGATCGTGGACCGTTACGCGGATTACCTGGTCGTCCAGACGCTGACCATCGCCATGGAGCACCGCCTCCCCATTATCCTGAACGTTCTGGAAGACCTGCTTTCCCCCAGGGGAATCATCGTCAGGAACGATTCCCCCATGCTGGCGGCGGAGGGCATTGAGCCTTCCGTCCGGGTGGCGCGCGGGCAGGAGCCGGAACCCTTCGCCGCAAGCAGCGGCAGCGTGCAATTCATGATTGACCTCCAGACGGGGCAGAAAACAGGGCTGTACCTGGACCAGCTGGACAATTACGCCGCCGTGGCCCGTTTTGCCCGCGGACGCCGCGTGCTGGACTGCTTCTGCAACCAGGGCGGCTTTGCGCTGGCCTGCGCCCTTGCCGGAGCCGCGGAGGTAACAGCTGTGGACGTATCCCAGGACGCCATGGACGCCGTGGCGCGCAACGCAAAGCTGAACGGCGTCTCCATCCAGTGCGTTACGGACAACGCGTTTGACTTCCTGAAGAAGGAGGCGGCCCTCGTCCGGGACGGAGGGGAGCACAAGTGGGACCTGATTATCCTGGACCCGCCCTCCTTCACCAGAAACAAGAAGTCCGTGCATGACGCCATGCGCGGGTATAAGGAAATCCACCTCCGCGCCATGAAGCTTCTGGCCCCGGGAGGCATTCTTTCCACCTTCTGCTGTTCCCACCACGCCGGGGCGGACCTGTTCCGGGAAAGCGTTCTCGACGCCGCCATCGATGCGCCCGCCACCCTGCGCCTGATACAGCAACACGGCCAAAGACCGGATCATCCAATTTTACTGAACATTCCGGAAACGGAATACCTTAAGGGCTTCACTTATGAACTGCTTCCCGGCAGATGATTTTGTTATTATAACAATATCCTTCTTTCCGGCCTGATATTGTAAAGAATACGATGTTGTTTTCCCTGAATAAAAACAATCGTTTCAATGAAAAAATACTTGCTTATCCCTTTTTCCTGTCCTATATTGCGTTTCGAGCAGGTGAGCGCTCGTTAAAAAGCTCTCTGGATCTTAACGGATCCAGTTTCATAGGGTAGTTGGGGCGCCCCGGTCGTTTTACGACCGGGGCGACTTTCTTTTTCAGGGAATGTCTGGAATTGCATCTTTTCAATCAGGCGGTTTTATAGTAGGGTAATGGAAATAACCCACATTTCCCTTCATGCATCCTGCCGTAGAACAAATCCGCCAGTACCTGCAATTGATCGCTCTGCAATTCGTGCAACATCCGGAACAGGCGGAATTGCGCGTTGCGGAATCTCCGCAGGGAGACGCCGTCCGCTTCCGCCTGATTCTGGAAAAGACGGACGTGGCCCGCATCATCGGCCGCAACGGAATGACGGCCTCCGCCATCCGCTCCCTGGCGAAGGCGGCCGGGGAAAAGCACGGCATCAAGGTCATCGTGCACATGCTTTCCCATGAGGAGGCGGCCGAACAGCCGTAAGCGCTCCCGCGCCCTATAATTCCACATCCAGCACCAGGGCCAGCAGATTGAACTGGTCCGGCGTCTCCACACGGAGGGCGAAGCAGGACTGTTCATCCATGCCGTAGTTGTGGATCATCCGCACGTAGCCGGAATAAGGCTCCGCCACGCCGTACCTGCCGGGCTGGAAATCCCTCCACGCATCCGGATGGCCCGTTCCGTAACGGAATTTCAGGGTGCTTTCATGAAGGAGCGCCCGCGCGCCAAGCTGCTTTTTAAACCTGCCCAGCGTCTCAAGCGTCTCCAGGGGCATCGTCCTCACCTCCGCCGGAGCGGCCAGCCCTACGGTCACGGTTTCTCCGTCCAGCCTGCCGGGACAGGCGGCATTCCCCTCCCCGTCCACGCTGACGGGCAGGCAGGCTCCTCCCCGTCCAGCAGGAGGGCGCCGCACCCCGCCAGATGGCCCAGGCCGGCCATCTTCTCTCCCTGCACCACGGCCTCCGTGCAGGCATCCAGGCAGACGTTGCCGTCCGCCAGGCGTTCCACCGTGATGCAGGCCCGCTCCCCTTCCCCGCGCGCCACGGCAAACCACACCTCTTCATCCGGCGTGCCATGGGAGCCGCGCAGGGACGCCACGGACAGGATGCGTCCATGCTCCAGGCGGTGGGCGTGCCACGCCGCCACGTTCTGCTCCCTGTTCAGCGTCATGCACACGGCGCTGCCGTCCCCCAGCACGCACCAGACGTGGAACGCCGTGCTCCTCTGCACCGTCCAGTCCACAATCCCCGCCGCCAGCAGGTGGTCGGACAGCAGGCTGACGTCCCGCGTCTGGTAGCCGTCCGCCTCCAGGGAATAGAACAATTCCCGGACCTTCATCCCTCCCTGCTGCACGAACAGAAGGCTGTTTTCCACCGTCAGGGCGTCCAGAGAGGCGGACCCCACCCCGGAATGGCGCTCAAACCCGGCATTGGACGCATTCAGCCCTTCCGAGTTGGAGGCGGACAAGCGCCACTCTCCCTCACTGGTGCCGATCATCAGCCCCCGGAGTGAGGCAATCCAGGAGATGCGGTTCTGCTGGGAGGCCGCCATCGTCAGAATCATGGGAGAATCCGACGGAATGCCGGGAGTGAACGCGGAAAAATCATCCACCCTGCTGGCCCACAGCGTCTGCGGCTGCCCCGGCGTACCCCCGAACCACAGCCGCCCCTGGTGGAACTCCACCGTGCACGGATAGCCGTTCCGGACGCCGAACGCGCCGAATGACCAGTCATTGGTCTCGCAGTCGCCCAGCACGTAATAGGACAGGTGAAGGGCGTTCGCGAGGTAGACGCTGCGGGGGAAACATATTCCTCCACTACCATTTCATGGTTGAAGGAGCCGGTGGCGGCCCGGAACACGGGCGTTCCCGTGGAAACGCCGTTCCTGTACGCCATCAGGCGGATTTTGTAGTAGGACATTTCCTCTTCATTGCCGCTCAGGGTAAAGTTGTTCCGGAACCCGTCCCGCTGCTGGAAGCTCTTCACGGAATGCCACACCAGCTCCGGCTGGTTGGGAAGGTAGTTGGAGCCGTCCGGATACCCCCGGCAGATTTCCCACTCCGCATCCCAGGTGCCCGTCGTTTCCAGCGTCCACGCGCCGCTGACATGGACGCGGGCGCTGGCATCGGAACCTTTTTCAAAAAAGGCCGTGTACCGCTCCGGGCGGTTCACTCCGGGCTGGTAGTCGTTTTTCCGGCTGAAATCACGGATGCAGGTATAGGCCTGCCGCCAGCCGTCCTCCCGGTCCATGGAAAAAGTCTCCCCCTTGTAGAGGTCCCGGTCCAGGGTCGTCAGATGGTAAAAGGGCATCTGCGTTCCCTCCACAACAGCCTCTCCGTACTTCCTGGTGACGCGCAGAAATTCCCTTCCCTCCATTTCCGGCGTGAACACATCCTCGTCCGCCGTGGCCAGCAACCTGTTGGCGCTGCCGTCCCGCACCATGCGGCATTCCAGCCTCACGGCATTGAACAGGGAGCTTTCATAGGGCATGCCGGAAAACTCCAGCGCCTCCAGCCTCCAGTCATCGTCCGCATGGCGGGCCAGCGTCATGGGCGGCGTGGACGGCTCCACGCAGTAAATCACATCATTCAGCTGCTGCATCCGGAGGTTCCCCACCTGCTCGTCCGTCTTCCACGGGGTAGGCGTTTCCAGCACGCCGCCCTCCGCATCCGGCAGGGGCGCGCCGTCCTTGAAATACCGGATGTAGCCGCGCCCCACTTCCAGCATGAACTGCACCCCCGTGGAGTACTTGAAGGAAACCAGCCTCACGCCCCCCTCCGTGCACCCAGCGCGGGCAACCAGGCGCGTTCCCGGCCTGCGCCGGAGTCCGCCGAATGGGCTGACCAGGAAATTCCTCAGCCGGGAGGCGCCGCGGGACACAGGGTCCAGGTCGGCGCGCCCGGCCAGCCACGGGGTCAGTTCCCCGGCGGTGAAACTGAGCCGCTGTAATACTTGTTTTGCCATATTCCTCCCCACCAAAGCAGGGAGGAGGAAAAGCCGTCAACACGCCTGAAAGGTGATGTGAAGAATCGCCTCTTCCGGCGCCTGCCTGTTTCAATCTCCTTTGCGCACCATATACGGAACAGACTAACCATTTATTGGTATAAAATTTTCATAACCCTATATTTCAAAAACCCATATTGACGGATAATATGTTTTTATATAAAATTCAATTATTCTTTTATAAAATGCCGCTAACTCCCCCTTCATTTCTTTCCCGTTTGTCGATCCTCATTCTGATGATTCTATTCAGTTCCGTTTTTCTGTGGGCTGATGAAGAAGAGAAAGACACTCTGGAAGAAACGGAAGAAGAAGCCACCGGCCCCCTGCAAATTAAACAGCAAACAGCACTTTGTTCTGCAGATTATTACATCAAAGGCGGAACAGGAGATAAGGAAGAGGATCGGAAAAGGAAAAACATCGGGATCGGTGAAAAAATCACTTTCTTGCTTGTCGGCAAACCGAAAGGCGCCATCAAAGAACTTAAATGGAATATAGAAGGGAATGGGTTCAAACAAGTTAATACCGAACAACTTCAGGGAGAATTAAAAATTGCTCTGACTGCGAAGGATGACCTGGAGAAGGACGCGACCGCAAAAATCAAAGCAGAAACAAGTGAAGGTCAAAAAGCTGAAATTACTATCAATATCAGAATCCCTAAAAAGCTAAAGAAAGAAAAATTTGAGGGTATAATAGACATGGGAGACGGAAACCCCATATCTACTGATATGTTTCAATTCTCCAAAGGGGAACATGGCCTTTTAGGCTTTATTCAATTAACGCTTTCTCCTACTAACGTCAGTTTCAAAAAGATCAAAATCATTGAACGGGATGGGGGCCTCATGTGGGAAGGAAAAATTCCAAGCCTCCAAAAACTAAACCAGAACTGGCGAATGAACATAAAACTTGTAATCTTTCCGGTTCCGTTGGAAACAAAAATCATTTTTATGACATGGTAGGCGATAATCGTCTTATCGAAGAAATTATAGAAACAATTAAGAATTCGAAATATAATCCTCAAAAATTTTGGTTTGTATGCAAATTATATGTACATAGAGGACATGGAGGAGAGGGAAGCGAAGCAGAAGATACCATTCTGTTGAGCACAACTAATCAAAAATATCATATAGAAGCCATTGATGAATCTACGACAAATACGATTGTCGAAAAATTCAATATTAAATTTGAAAGAAACAGCAATGATGGCTAAAACCTTGATGAAAATACTGCCACGCTTATTCCTTTGTTTTGTCTTGCCAATAATCGGCTGGAATTCCGCCTTGGCTGCTCCTGAGTTGGAAAGCCCGGACTGCATTGAGCAGTACAAACACCCTTCCCCCGGCATCGGAGAGCTTGCCGCCATGCTGAAAGACAAACGGTTCAAATCCTTTTACAAGAAGATGGAACAAGATGCCCTCACTTTTAAAGTGACAACGCAGGATAACATCCATGCTGAGTTAAAGGAAAAAGTCTGGCATTGCTACCTCGCCGCCCTGGCTCCAGTTTTTACCTTTAAGACCTACCGGGAAACGGAACCGGATGTCGATATGGACGATGCGGAGGACCTGAACCGTAAATCCATGGTATGCGGCCATCTGGAAAAATATATAACCCTGGTCCGAAATTCCGGGAAAATGAAACCACCCCTGAAAAAAACGGTCATTCGGAAACTTCTGCTCCCCTATTACGCCTGTATTCTGAAACAGTTTAAAAATGCCGGAGAGAAGAATCCCTACAGGATTGCAGCCTATAAAGATCTTAAAGATATGCCTGCCCAAACAGAGGAAAACCGGAAACGCTCTGAAGAACAGGTGAGAAAACTCAAACAACTCAGCATGAGAGAGCTTAAGATTCTTATCAATGATGTAGCGTGGGGAGAGTCTTTCATTGAAGCAAGAAACGTCATGGTGGAAGACGAAGTCAAGCATCTGGAAAAAGTGTTCATGGAATTGCTCGTCTCCGAATTTCCCGGTCAATATTCCAAGGTAGAAGAATTCCTGCTTCAATCCGGATACACCAGGGAAGACATTCCCAACCTGATTGACCACACCGTTGGCCGTGAACCTGAAACCGACTTTCTCTACCAGGGCAGGCACCGGGTTGAACATGACCGACTTCTTAAAAAGAAGGGAAAGAAATAAAAACACCTGTTCCCCTTTGAAGAATAACCTTTCAAAAGCACCTGCCATAAAAACGGCAGGTGCTTTTTCAAGTCATTACTTTCGTAAAGTGCGGGGAAACATTGAATATCCAGTCCTTCCCTACAAGGCAATGGCCCAGAGCACCTTCAGGTAGCGGCCTTCCGGGTACGTGCTCAGGAAGGGGTGGTCCCAGCCGGGGCCGGTCATCGCCATGATTTGGAGCTTGCGCCCCTGCCGCTGGGCGGCCTTGATGACGGTGTGCTCAAACTCCGCAGGGGAAAGCAGCCCGGAACAGGAACAGGTGACGAACAGGCCGCCGGGCCGCACGCATTGCAGCCCCAGCATGTTGAGGTCATGGTACTTCTTGATGCCTTCCTCATACCCCTCCCTGCCGATGATGAATTTGGGCGGGTCCAGCAGCACGGCGTCAAACAGCCGCCCGTTGCGCACCATCTGGCGCGCGTAGACAAAGGCGTCCGCATGCACGAAGTCGATGCGCTGCTGGTTGATATTGCCGTTCCTCTTCGCCATGGCGATGGCCTTTTCATCCAGGTCCACGCCCGTGACTTCCGCCGCTCCTCCCAGCATTTTGGCGGCAATGGAAAAGCCGCCGCTGTAGCAGCACAGGTCCAGCACCGCGGCCCCCTTCACCAGGGAGGCGAATTTAAGGCGGTTGTCCCGCTGGTCGCAGAAGAAGCCCGTCTTGTGCCCCTGGGCGAAGTCCACTTCATAAGTGATGCCGTTTTCCACAATCTTCACCAGCCGGACCGGAGCGGGGGATTCCGGGGCGTCCTCCGCGCGGATGCCCTCCATGCGGGCAATGCCTTCGTCCACCTGCACCACGTGGCGCTTCGTGCCGCACAGGCGGTGCAGCAGGGGCAGCCAGCGGTCCAGCCTCTGCCAGACGGCCAGCGTGCTCACCTCCAGGCTCAGCACGTCCGCGTAACGGTCCACCACCAGGCCGCCCAGGCCGTCGGAGTCACCGTGCAGCACGCGGTAAGCGTTGGTGGTTTCATCCAGGCACAGAATCTCCCGGCGCAGCTTCACGGCGCGTTCCAGGGCGGCGTCCAGGTCCCGCTCGGTAAAGGCGTCCTTCCCGTGGTACACCACGCGCAGGGGCGTGCGGCTGGCCTCGTTCCAGAAGCCCGCGCCGAACAGTTCCCCGTTCTTGTCATAGACGTGCACCAGGCTTCCCGGGGCTATTTCCCCGCTCACGGAGCCGAGCATGCGGGGGAAAACGGCGGGATTGTACGTGAAGTATTTCAGCTCCACCCACGGCGTGAGCCATTGTTCACTGCCCTCCGGGGACTTGTTGACAAAAAGGTTCTTTTTGGGAGCCGTGCGCGGGCGCCCCGGCTGGGAGCGGCGGTCCCGGTAGGCGGGCCTGGGGCGGGAATCGCTAGAATCACGGGAATTGCGGAAATCGTTCATGAAATGCGGGAGAGGAAGGTTGAATCTGAGGCATAGCGGGCCACGGCCAGGTCGATGGCCTCTTCATACGTCCTCACGGGCCGCTTCATCAGAGAAGCGAGCCGTTCGCAGGACATGGCGGTATGCCGGGGCCGAGCATCCCTGAAACCGGCCTGTTCGTCGAGCTTTTGTTCCGCCACGGGCGGCAAAGAAGGCAGCAGCCCGTGCTTCACGGCGCATTTCAGAGCGGTCACGGCATAACCGTGCCAGGAGACGGGTTCCCCGGACTGGCACAGGTGCAGCACGCCGGACGCGTCGCTTTCATAGGCCAGGAAACGGAGCCACCCGCACAAATCCTCCACCCACGCGGGCATGGACCATTTGTCCGCCACGGCGGAGAGGGGTTCTCCGTTCAGCGCCTTCCGCAGCACCATCTCCGGGAAGGAGGGCCGTTCCGGATTGCCGAACACCCAGGAAACGCGGGCAACCAGCGCCTCCGGCATTTCCTCCCGCACGCGGAGTTCCGCCTCCAGCTTGGATTCTCCGTACACGTTCACGGGGCGGCACTTGTCCGACTCCGTTTTCAGGCCGGCCCTCCTGCCGTCCAGCACGTAGTCCGTGCTCAGGTGGATGAAGCGCATGCCCTCCAGGCGGCAGATGCGAGCCATCATCTCCGGGGCCATGGCGTTCACGCGGTGCGCCGTCTCCGGATCATCCAGGCAGGCCTCCAGGCCGCTCACGGCGGCGCAGTTCACCACGTGGGTGGCGCCGGAGGAAAGCAGCACGTTTTTCAGGGCTTTTAAATCCTTTAAATCACAGGCGTCCCGTCCGCATCCCACCACTTCCATGCCTTCCTCTTCCAGATGCGCCGCCAGGCGGCTCCCCACACGGCCGCCCGCTCCGAACACCAATGTTCTGTACATGACACGGAGCTTAGCCATTCCCCCTCCAAAATCCAATGAAAACCTTTTTTCATCGTGACAAAAGATTGAAAGGCTGTTTGAATTAAAGTTGTGTTTTACCATGAATATTCTTTAACGGCCTGCGGTCCGCTGAACGCCAGAGCCGCGGAAGTATGCAGGAAAGGAGCCCTCATTAAAACGGATGAAGGCGGGTACGGCTGCATCCAGCCGTGGCCGGAGCTGGGGGACGCCACGTTGCAGGAGGAACTGGACGCGCTCAGGAAGGGAAACCCGCTGCCGCTGGGCATCCGCGCCTTGGAATGCGCCCGGACGGACGGGGAGGCGCGCGCGAAGGGCGCCAGCCTGTTTGACGGCCTGCACATTCCCGCCAGCCACGCCACGCTGCCCTCCTGCGTCAGCCCCGCCACCATCCGCATCATGGAATCCAAGGGGTTCAAGGCCGGAAAAATCAAGGCAAGCCCCAACCTGGCCGCCGCCCTGGAACGGCTGACCATGCTCGCCTCCATGGTCCCCGCCTGGCGCTGGCGGCTGGACTTCAACGGGTGCCTGAATGAAAACGACGCCCTGAAATTCTGGAAATCCCTGCCCCACCACCTGAAAACCCGGATAGACTTCATTGAAGACCCGTGCCCCTTCTCCGTCCAGAGCTGGGAACGGCTGGTGGACGCCGGCATGCCGCTGGCCCTGGACATGGGCTCGGACTCGGAGCACCAGCCGGCCATCTCCTCGGACCTGCCCATCATCCGCATCGTCAAGCCCGCGAGGGAAGCCACGCCGGAGTATCTTTACGAGCCCCCCGTGTTCACCACCGTCATGGACCATCCCGTGGGGCAGCTCTGGGCCGTCTACCAGGCGGCGGACTACTACCGCAACGCCCTGCCCACGGAAATCCCCCTCTGTGGCCTCTGCACGCACCTCCTGTTTGAACCGGACCCCTTCCTTGACCAGATGGGCGGCATGAACCCGCAGGTAGCCGTTCCCGCCGGAACGGGCCTGGGCTTTGACGGGATGCTGGAAGCCCTGCCCTGGAAAAAACTCTGACAGGACGCCGCGCTCTCTCGGAACCCCGTCCGGCCATAAAAAAGGCATGAAGCGGAACGCGCCTCATGCCTTCGTCATTTGCCTGGGAACAACCGGAAAAGCCCTTTACTTCGGTTCCGCGGCGAACTTGAGGCCGGGATACTCCTTCACGTTGCAGCCGGGCGTCTTGGGGTTCACCTGCACCGGAACGAACGTGAACATCCACCGGCGCGCGGAATTGTTGCTGGGGCTCTTCACCAGCACGCGGTTCCAGCCCTTCTTCAGGGGAACCATGGAAGGCTCCCGGAAATGGTAGTTTTCATCCACCAGCACGCCGCCGTTGCGCGGCTTCTTCCATTGCGGGGGGTCAATCTCCTGCCCGTTCACGAAGAACCTGGGATTCGCGTGGAACCACTTGCCGGGGACGCTCGCCGGGCCGTTGCGCCAGTCGGACGTGGCCCAGGTATGACCGCTGATCCAGAAGGGCACCGTCTGCGCCTTCGGGGAATAAATCCAGGTCTGCGCGTAATAGGTGTGGTTCTTGTGGGGATAGGCCCCCATCTTCGCCCCGTTGAACAGCGTCGGGAAATCGCAGTAATGCTTGAAGATGATGGTGGCTCCGGTGTAGGCGTCCTTGGACCACTCGTAGGTAACGCCGTCAATCTCGTAGGAATCCTTCATCTTCCCGGTCTTGTTGTCCGCCTCCGGGGCGAACTCCGTTTCCGTCTTCCCTCCGTTGGGAATGGGGCCCAGCAGCTTCCACGGAATATTGGCCTGCCGCACGTAATTGAACTCCTTGTTCACGAAGAAGCGGTCCCGGATGGCGAGCACGCGGTTTTCATACTCCGCAAATCCTTTCAGCAACGGGTCCCCCTGCACGGGCAGGTTGGAGAAATACTTCATGTACTCGTCCTGGTTGGGGTCTCCCTGCACCTTTTCATGGGGATTGTTCCACAAGGGCTCGGAAACGAACGCCATCCCTGCGTAAACGGGCGTCTGGAGAACCTGGTTGCGCGGGTCCGTAATTTCCAGGTCCGGGAAAGAGCACAGCATCATGCCCAGGCCGTCCGCATTCTGGAACGGGCAGGCCCGGCGGAAGTACATGGTCATGGCCGTTTCAAACGGATCGAGGTGGTTCAGGTAGGTCTCCAGGGAATCCACGTACTTGGACCCGTTGACAGGCCATGCGCCGCGGTTCTGGCGGCCGGACCACAATTGCAGGATGGAGCCGTTATAGCCCTTAGGCGTCAGACCGGGGTGCCACCTCATGGGCGTGCGGCCGCAGGATTCCACCGCATTGATGTATTCCTTCAGAATGTCATTGTTCACCTGCTCGTCCTTGCCGTGGGCCTCGTCCGTGCCGATGTGGATGATGGGCATCTTCTCCTTGGGAACCAGGGCGCACATCTCCTTGATCAGGGCCACCAGGGCCTTCGTGGCCTTTTCATCGCTCATCTTCACGTTGAGCGCCTTCCGGAACGCCTGGCTGTGCCCCGGCATGTCCATCTCCGGAATCAGCAGGATGTTGCGCAGGCGGCAGTACTCCACCAATTGCTTGAACTCCTTCTGCGTATAGAATTTGCCCGGCATGCGGGTGAAATTCTTGGGATCATTCAGTTCCGGATAAATCTTGGACTCCAGCCGCCAGCCGGGATGCTCCGTGAAATGGAAGTGGTACACGTTCAGCTTAAGCTGCGCCATGGAATCCAGCTCCTGCGCGATCAGGGGAGCGGCATGTAATTGCGGCCCACGTCGTTCATGAACCCGCGGATTTCAAAATCCGGCCAGTCCACGATATCGCAGGCGGCGATGGTCGTCGTCCCGCCGCGGCGCAGAAGAAGCTGCTCCAGCGTCTTCATGCCGTAATAAAACCCCCTGGTGTCCGCCGCCGTAATCAGCGCGCCGCCGGGAGTCACGCGGAGTGAATAGGCCTCCTCCTTCAGCTTGGGATTCTCCGTGCCGGCCTTCACCTCCCCCTTCACGAACTTGACGGCGAACGCCCCGTCCGGAGCCACCTTCACCCGGTGGTCCGCCAGGAAGGACTTCAATTCGGAAACGATGAACTTCATCTGTTCCGGATAGGAAGTCCTGGACGGAGACGGGGCCAGGATGCGAACGGACTGCACGCGAATGGCCTTGCCGGTCCAGTGCAGCTGCTGGGGCTTGGGAACCAGGGGCGGCTGGTCCGCCGGGAACAGCCTGTAATTGGCTCCGTTCGCCGGGAAGGAGGGAGCCGTATCCTGCCCCCACGCCCCGGCGCACGCCATGCACATCCACGCAAACGATAATAAAAGGAACTTCATGCGGGTAATAATACGCCCGCAAAGGCCCCTGCCTGTCAAATCTATCGTGTTCCACAGCCCGGAAAACGGGTTCCCGGCAGCGGTTTTTGCAAAAAGACCAGAACCCGCGCCTACATGACGGAGGGAGGCTTGACGGCCTGCGCGGCGGGGTGGTCTTCAATCTCCCCGGTGGTTCCGTTCACGGCCACGCCGCGGCGCACGGCGTAAAGCCCCGCTTCCTCCTCCTTCTTCCCGGCCACAAAGGCCCAGTAGTAACTGTTCCGGTCATGGTAGCAGGCCCACTCTCCGGCAATGCCGGGGCGCGCCTCCATCAGCAGGGAATAGGAATCCGCGGGGGAAACCTTGAAGCCCCTGGGCGTATCCAGCCCGGAGGAGGGAAAGGACCGGATGTCCCCCCTCCACACCAGGTCCAGGGGGGAGGTGGACAGCAGGCCGTCCGCAAGATGGCTGCCCGCCAGCATCTGCCCGGTGCCGAGCATGGGCAGGCAGGAAGAGCACAGAAGGGCGCCTCCGCAGACGGCGGCAAGGCGCAGGAAAGGGCAAACGGAAAAAGTCATGGCGTGTTCCTGGAAAAAGGCGGAAAGGAATCAACCCCCAAAAGCTTCCCCAGTCAATCAAAAACAGGCCTTTCCGGCCGCTCCGGCGGAAAAATGCCCGCTCCCCGGACGGGTGGACAGCTTGACAACCCCTCCGCGCATTCCTATAGTTTGCCTCCCGTCTGAAAAGGAGGTCCGTCCATGGCAGCCCAGTCACGCAACATCGCAGAATTGGAAAACGCATCCGTATGGCGTCTGCTGGTCCAGTACTCCCTGCCCTCCATCGCCGGCATGGTGGTGTACTCCCTGTACAACATCATTGACAGCGTCTTCATCGGCCACGGCGTGGGCCCCCTGGCCCTGTCCGGCCTGGCCGTCACCTTCCCCATCATGAACCTGACCTTTGCGCTGGGCACGCTGGTGGGCATCGGCGGGGCGGCCATCAGCTCCATCCGTCTGGGCAAGAAGGACCAGGAGGGGACGGAGCGCACGCTGGGGAACGTCCTCATCATGAGCCTGATCGCCGCCGTGGTGCTGGTGGTTCCCACACTGCTCTTCCTGACGGAAATCCTGACCGCCTTCGGCGCCAGCGGGCAAACCCTCGCCTACGCGTACGACTTCATGCTCGTCACCCTGCTGGGGCTGCCCGTCACGTACGTCTTTTTCAACCTCAACCACGTGATGAGGGCCACCGGCTACCCGAAAAAGGCCATGGGCTCCACCCTGCTCTCCGTGGGGATCAACATCATCCTGGCTCCCATCTTCATCTTCTGGTTCAAATGGGGCATCACCGGGGCAGCCCTGGCCACCCTGCTGGCCCAGGTCACCGGCATGGCGCGCGTGCTGCTCCACTTCTCGGACGCGGCCAGCACGGTCCACTTCCGCCGCGGCATCTGGGAACTGCGCAAGGCCATCGTCACCGGCATCCTGTCCATCGGCATGGCTCCGTGCCTGGTAAACGTATGCGGCAGCGCGGTCACCATCGCCATCAACAGGCAGCTTGCGGACCACGGGGGGACCTGGCTATCGGCGCTTACGGCATCATCAACCGCATTCTCATCCTGTTCGCCATGCTCGTCATCGGCCTCACGCAGGGCATGCAGCCCATCATCGGCTACAACCACGGGGCCATGAAGCCGGGGCGCGTCCTGCTCACCCTCAAGTACGGCGTGCTGGCGGGCACTTCCTTCACCACGCTGGGCTTCCTGGCCTGCGTTTTCTTCCCCCGCGGCATTGCCGGGCTCTTCACGGATGACGCCGCGCTCATCAGCCTGGCGGCCAACGGCCTCACCATCTGCGTGCTGGCCTTCCCGCTCATCGGCAGCCAGATCATCATCGGCAACTTCTTCCAGGCCATCGGGAAGGCCCGTCTGGCCATCTTCCTTTCCCTGACGCGCCAGATGCTCTTCCTGCTGCCGTTCCTGCTGGTGCTGCCCAGGTTCTGGGGACAGGACGGCGTCTGGGCCTCCCTCCCGCTGGCGGACGTGCTCTCCTTCATCGTCACCCTGCTCTTCATCCGGAGGTTCCTCAAATACTACCGGCTGAAAAACAGGCACTACCTGGACCACAGCACGGCCGAAGCGTGAAGCCCTTCCAGGGAGCGCCGCAGGCCTCTGCGGCTTCGGAATGAACAGGCGGACAAAGGCCGCGCCCTCTCTTTCCACACTCGTTCGCTGACGCTCGTTTTTCCAGCAGCAGCAAGGGCCAGTTTCACTCCTGACGGCTCGCGGGCAAGTTCAGTCCGGCCCTGGCGAAAAGCCCTCTTTTCCAGCTTTCCACACGTTCTCCCTGACATTTTGCGGGACATAACACCGGCAGTATGCCGAACGCGCCGCGCTTTAAGGACTCTATCTTGTTGACGGCTTCGTGTGAAATCATCATGCGGAGCCCCGCCCGGCAGACGCCAGGGAACCGTCTTCCCCATCAGCCGGCCTCCTGAAGGCGGAACAACCCGAACGACATTTACAAGGAATCTGACAAAATGAAAAACGGAATCATGATGCAATATTTTGAGTGGAACCTGCCCAACGACGGGCAGTTCTGGAACAAGCTGAAGGAAGACGCCCCCCATCTGGAAGAGATAGGCGTCACAGCTGTCTGGATTCCCCCGGCCTACAAGGGCAAGGAACAGAACGACGTGGGCTACGGCACCTACGACCTGTTTGACCTAGGGGAATTCGACCAGAAGAACACGGTCCGCACCAAATACGGCACCAAGCAGGAACTCCAGGACGCCATCAAGGCCCTTCATGAACACCATGTGGGCGTCTACCTGGACGCCGTCATGAACCACAAGGCCGGAGCGGACTATACGGAAAAATTCATGGCCAAGGAAGTGGACCAGCAGAACCGGGACAAGGAAATCACGGACGCCTACGAAATCGAAGGCTGGACCGGCTTCAACTTCCCCGGCCGCGGAGACAAGTACTCCGACTTCAAATGGCACTGGTACCACTTCACCGGCACGGACTACGACGCCGCTACGGAAAAAACTTCCATCTTCAAGATCATGGGGGACGGGAAAAGCTGGAGCGAAGGCGTGGACGAAGAAAACGGCAACTATGACTACCTCATGTTCGCCAACCTGGACTTCGACCACCCGGAAGTGGTGAAAGAAATGGAAAAATGGGGCGTCTGGGTATCCCGGGAACTGGACCTGGACGGCATGAGGCTGGACGCCATCAAGCACATCAATGACGAGTTCATCAAGAAATTCCTGGCCGCCGTCCGCAAGGACAGGGGAGAGGATTTCTACGCCGTGGGCGAATACTGGAAGCAGGACCTGGACTCCCTGAACGAATACCTCAAGGAGGAACGCTACAAGGTGGACCTGTTTGACGTGCCCCTGCACTACAACATGTACCAGGCTTCCAAGCAGGGCCGCGATTACGACCTTTCCAAGATTCTGGACGGCACCCTGGTCCAGAACCACCCCACGCTGGCCGTCACCTTTGTGGACAACCATGACTCCCAGTGGGGCAGCTCCCTGGAATCAGCCGTGGAAGACTGGTTCAAGCCCTCCGCCTATGCGCTCATCCTGCTCATGAAGGAAGGCTATCCCTGCATCTTCTACGGAGACTACTACGGAGTAAGCGGCAACCCGCCCATGCACCGCGGCATCATCGACAACCTGCTGGAAATCCGCAAAAACCATGCCTTCGGGGAGCAGAACTACTACTTTGACCACCCGAACACCATCGGCTTCACCCGCGTGGGGAATGACGACCACCCGCATTCCGGCGTGGCCGTGCTCATCTCCAACGGAGAGGACGGGGACAAGGTGATGAACGTGGGCAAGCAGCACGCCGGGGAAACCTGGAAGGAAGCCACCGGAAACGTGGAGGAAACCGTCGCCATTGACGAGGAAGGCAACGGCCAGTTCCTCGTCCACGGCGGCAACGTGGCCGTCTGGATTCCGGAAAACGCTCCGCAGGACCCCAAGCAGGACGCGAGGGTGGAAGACGAGGAATAAATTGAATGATTGCCCCACCGGCAGGCAAGCCGGAGCGGGCGTGGAGGAACGGCCTGTTCCGGCGCCGGACCATCTTTCCGGAAGGCGGGTCAGGCCGTTCTGACTTTAATCACCAGTTTACGGAGAGCCCCTTCCCCGATGCAGCCGGCATGGGCGTCCTCCGGGAAAAAGACGGCGAACTGCCCCGGCTTCACGGTAAAAGAGGTGTCCGGCGCATCGTCGTAATGCTGCGCGTCCTTTTCCATGTTGAACGGTTCGGAAGGCTTTTCCAGGGCAGAGCGGTCCTTCCACGCAAACCCTTCCTCCCGTGAAAGGGGAACGTGGATGTCAATGAACCTGTCGTGCACTTCCATGCGGGCCTTCTCCGGCTTCTTCATCGCCGGCTCATTCACCATCACAATCAGGGCGTCTTCCTCCAGGACGTGGGGGCCCGGTTCCAGGGAAGCCGGACCGGCCTCCCTGACAAAATCGAAAGCCCGCTGGAAAAGGGGATTCAAAGACTCGTAACGGGCGGAATCGGAAAGGGAGGCAATAATCATGGCGCAGGCTCCATCCCGGAGCGGTCTCATTGTAACGGGCCGGAAAAGCCCGTCAAACCCTTTGACTCTTTTCCATGGGAATTCCCGGACTTGCCGGGACACGGCGCACGCCGGCCCCCACTTCCCGCTCCGGACAATTCCTGACCGGGCCCCCGTCCGGCGGAAGGAAAGCCGTGAAACCGGAGTTTCAGGAAACGGACGGGGAGGCACTGGCTCCATCCGCCTCCCTTTATTGAGGTATTCCTCCCCGCGGCTGCCAACTACAAGCATCACCAGCGCAGGAAAACACCTTCTTAACGTCTCCATAATATATTCTGTTTCAATTACCTAAAACATAGAGAAGACCATGCATCGGATTAACAATCCGGAGTCAAGCATGAACATCTGAAAGAAAAACGTTTTCGGGAAATTTCCCTTGTCCATACTCCGTAAATCGTCAGCTTCTGTTCCTGATGCAATAGATTTTCTCTTCGTTCCGCAACGAAGCAGGGAAGCCCGAACTTCCGGGAAAGACGCGTCTGTGAAAGGAAACAGCCATGAGATGAGGAGCAGGCTCCCGTCCTTTCCAGGCGAAAGGCAACCTGCAAAAGAAACGGTGGAAATGTTTATTCACGGTGGATTTGCGCCTCCCGCGCCTGGGAACGGAAGGCTCCGCCTTTCGTGGGTAAAAAATCTTTCCGCAGCGCAGCGGAGGTTCTCCTTCAATAGCCGCCATCCTGCTCCGGCGAGAGTATCCATTAGGGCCGGGAGTTCCCAATTCCCAGGCAGTATGCGGGCTTGGAAGAAAACGGGAAAGTGTTTGTTAACCATGCATTTGAGCTTTCCTTCGTTCCCGTTTGAAACGTCTCCGGAGCTCCGCGGATTGTTAATCCGGTAGTTTGCGAATAATTCAATCATTCCACACGAATATGAAGAAAGCATTATACCTCATCATCCACCTGGCCGTGGCCTCTCTGGCAGGCGTCGCTGCGGCGGCAACCGTCGAGCTGATGCCCGACATCGGCGCCATGACGGGCCAGGGCTACAACTCAGCGGGACGCCTTGCCGGGGACGGCATCACGGGAGACGACGTTAAAAACTGGCTCGGTTCTCGGGCTGACGGATGGTACACCACTACCGGCAACGGCGACATGCGCTGGGGGAATGCCACCTCCAACACGGAAGACCAGACCATCAACCTGCCCAGCATGTCCGGCACGGCGGGCGTCTGCTTCGGTCTGAAAATGACCATTGAAAACATTCAGGATTACTCCGGCCTGAGCTTCAGCATGAACCTCACCCCGTCCGGAACCACCGGAACGTACACGTATTCCGTCTGGTATGAAACCAGGGACGGGGAAATGGTGGAACTCTGCAAGGGAACGAGGAACAATGACGGCTCCCCCTGGAACGTTCACTATGACCTCACGGAAGACCAGTTGAGAGCCATGAAGGAAAACGGCAACGGCAAGGTCTATGCCGTGGTGGGAAGCTCCGGAGGCCGGGGAGGAGATAACGCCACCGTGGAAGACCTTTCCCTGGAAGGGACGCTGGCCGTCCCCGAACCGGCCGCGGCCTCCCTGAGCCTGCTGGGGCTTGCCGCCATGATGCTGCGCCGCCGCAGGGTGCGCGCCTGAAATGTGCTTTCTTCCAATGAATCAAGGCTGTTCCTTCACCGGAACAGCCTTTTTCATGTTCCGGCGTCTTCTCCAGGAGCAACCATGGAGACGGCTTTCCGGCCTTTCCCCTTTTCCTTCATCCGGCAATTAGTCAGTCAGAAAACCCTTCCGTCCGCCGGAAAGCGGTCCCAGCCGTTTTCCCTGCCTTATGAACACGTTATTGCCCGCGAGGCAACGCAAAACGCTTGCCATCCCGCAACCGGTAGTATATTAGAGTAACTGTAAGCCATCAACTGCACAATGATCACACAAAAGACCCCATCCAGCTCCTACCGGCCTTCCTATGACCGCACTCCCAAATATACCGTGAAACAGGTTGCGGAAATGATGGAGATGTCCGCCTACACCATCCGCTACTATGAAAACGCCGGATTGATTCCGGACGTGGACCGCAGCGGAGGCAATGCCCGCATGTTTTCAGACTACACCCTGGGCTGGCTGCGCCTGGTTCACTGCCTCCGGATGACGGGCCTCCCGATTGAAGGCGTCAAGCACTACATCGACCTGTGCCAGGAAGGGGACACCACCATTCCGGAACGCGCCGAACTGATTTTCAAGCAGGAGAAAAGCCTCCGTGAACAACTCCGCATCCTGAAAAAGCAAATGGAAGTCTTGAAGTACAAGAAGAAATTTACCAGGATCTTTGAACAACCACAGGCCGGACAGCTGCAATCCGCTGAACCACGTCAGCGCCAGCGAACCGAACATCGCTCCGGAAGAATAATCTTTCCCTTAAATCCGCAACAGGAGGCATCCGGGAATTCCATTGGAATTCCCGGATGCCCTGTTTTTTCCTTCATTTCCCGTCAGGGAGAAAAACCTTCCCGGCTGCCCCCTCTCCGAAGGAAAAGGAGGAAACGCCGGAAAATCCCTGCGCTTTTATTTGCTTCCCGTCGCCTCCGCATACTCCGCATCGGTCACGGGGCCTCCCCACGCCGTCCTGTTGGAAGCCGCCCTGGGCGTGATGCCGAGGTGCACGAACTCACTGTCCGGAGCCGCGCCGTGCCAGTGCTCCGTATTGGCCGGGATTTCCACCACGGAACCGGGCGTCAGGCGCCGGGCGGCCTTGCCGCGCTCCTGGTAGTATCCCGTGCCTTCCGTGCAGAACAGCACCTGGCCCACGGAATGGCTGTGCCAGTTGTTCCGCGTGCCGGGGGCAAAGGTGACGTTATAGGCGGACATGTCGTAATCCCTGTTGTCCACCAGCATGGCTACCCAGGCTTTTCCGGTGAAATTGGCCGGAGCCGGCTCCCCTTTGGGGAAGGCGTCCTTCTTCCCGGCAGCGGCGGATACGGCCAGAATGGCCTCCACCTGCCCGTCAGTCAGGCCGTTGTGCTTCCCGATGCGGATGTGGGAGTTCAACTGGCTTTCCGTGCCCGTCATGGCGGCCAGGGCCGCGATGGTGGCGAGCTCCCGGGTCTTCCAGTCCATATTGTCGCGGCCGAAAATGTCCCCGAACAAATGCGCCTTCAGGAACTCGTCAATGGCCGGGGCGAACAGGAAAAGATCCCCCTTCACCGGAGCGCCGCAAAGCTTCGTCTGGTTGGCCGTGCCGAAGTCGATGCTCTTTCCGGCAGGCGGCGCTCCCGCCTCCTCTCCCACCGTATCATTGATGCCGCGCGAGGCGCGGTCCTTCGCCAGAACCATCAACTCATTGAGGGCGTTCAGGCTGCGGGGGAAGCCGCAATAGGCATACATCTGGACCAGCACCTCCTTGAGCTCGTTCAGGGTCAGTCCGGCGTCCAGCCCCGCCGTCAGGGCGTTCCGCAGGCCGGGCATGTCGCCCCTGGCCGTATGGGCGCTGATGGCGGCAATCTGTTGTTCTTTTGGCGACAAGGCGCTTGTATCGTTATTCATGGTTTGGGCTTCTGAAAGGTTCATCAGACAGGCAAGGGAAAAAGCCATTCCCGCAAGGGTTCGTTTCATAAGGAGCATTATTTGTTGATGGTGATCGTGTCATTGACCCACTTGACCAGCGCGGGCCTGGCCGTCCGGATGCCTTCCCCGGCAAAAGCTCCGCCCTTGAGAACGGTGGACTTGGGGCACAGCTTCCGCACCTCGTCCCCGCAGCGCGCCATGCCGCCGCCTCCGTGCGTCACAAACGGAATCACCGTCTTGCCGGAAAGGTCGTGGCTTGCCAGGAAAGAGGCGACCGGAGGCGCAATCGTGCTCCACCAGTTGGGACTGCCGATGAAAATCACGTCGTACTTGCCCATGTCCTCCACCCTGGCGGCCAGCTCCGGCCTGACGCCTTCCTGAATCTCCTTTTTGGCCTGTACCGTACATTCCCGGTACCCGGACGGGTAAGGCTTGACCGGCTTGATTTCAAACAGGGTTCCGCCCGTCGCCTTCTGAATCTGCGCGGCGGCGTACTTCGTATTGCCGCCCCATGAATAGTAGGCGACGAGCACCTTGGCAGGTTCCACGGAAACCTTGGGCTGTTCCTGTCCCGAGCATCCGGCCCCCGTCATCAGGGCGGCCGCCAGCGTGCATATCATTGATATTGTTTTCATGAATTTAATGTCTGGGTTGGAAGGCCGCGCAGAAAACAGCCCGGGAAGAAAAACGGCTTCATCCGGCAGTCTCCGTGCACGACCCTTGTTCCTTCTTCCTGTCTAAACGTTAGAGCAGCTATAAGTCAACATGTTTTCCCTCATCTGTTCCAAAGATTGCACCCACTCCACTCTAAACACTCTTATTCCTCTTTCCGGAGCCGGATCAGCACGATTTCCGAAGGAACGCCGATGCGGATGGGAAAGCCGTTCCAAATCCCCGCCCCGTTGGAGACATACAGCTTCATCTCCCCCACCGTGTACAATCCGGACACAAAGCCCTCGTTGAACCGAGCCACCAGCCGGTCAATGCCGGCAATCATGCCGCCGTGCGTATGGCCGGAAACCTGGAGGTCCACGCCGTGCGCGGCCGCTTCCGGGGCCAAGCGCGGCTGGTGGGAGGCGAGGATGCGCACCCCCTTTTCCGGGGCTCCCGCCAGCGCCTTGCGTATATCCGGCACCTCCTTCCCCATGATGCCGGCTACAGGATCCGTCACCCCCGCCAGCACCACCGCATCTCCCCCCGTCAACACGTGCTCATTGTGAAGCATCCGTATGCCCAGGGTGGGCAGGAACTTCATCCACTCCTCATAACCGGAATAATACTCATGATTGCCCGGCACGCCGAACACCCCGTACCTGGCCTTCAAATCCGCAAGCGGCCTCAAATCATCCCCGTGCACGGGAACCGTCCCGTCCACGAAGTCCCCGGCAATAATGACGATGTCCGGATTCAGGGCATTCGTGCGTTCCACAATTTTCCTGATGCAGTCCGCCCGCGTGATGCCGTCCACATGAAGGTCCGCCAGCACGGCGACTGCCAGGCCGTCCGCCCCATCCGGCAGATGGTTCACGGAAATCGTTTCCTCCTTTACCCGCGGCACCCCGGTGCCTCCGACCATCCCCACGGTAGCCAGTACGGCGGCGAAAGCCAGCAGGACAAGGTTCACCCGGTTGCCAATGATGCGGAACCGTTCCGTCCTCTTCTTCCGCAGGCAGAACAGAACCAGCAGGTACAGGAGGCGCGCCGCGTCCGCCGCCAGCAGCAGGAAAAAGAACAGGAAAAGCACGGAGAACAGCCATGCGGCCGCCAGCAGGACGCCTTCCGGCAGAACCGGGGAGAAAAACATGGGGCCGCCAAACAAATGCAGCAGATGGAATTTGAACGCCGCCACCGCCAGAAGGACGGCAAGCAGGGCCTTCCAGCCCCATTTCAGCCTAAGCGGCAGAATGGCGCGGCAGAAAACGTAAACCGCCAGCAGTGCTCCGAAAATCAGTATCATGTGTCTCTTGCTTAAAATGGCTTGAACCCCGCCGGAACGGGAAGAACACTGTCCTTCCCCTGCGAACAACCGGCAGACGGCTTATCATGTTGAGTCCCTCACCGTAATCAGCTCCCTTCAAAGTCAGCCGCAGAACCTCCTTATTTCAGATGCTCCTGAAAGAACTGCTCGATTTTGCCGAAAGGAATAACCCCGGCTTGATTGTCATAGAGGTCCACATGGCTCGCGCCGGGAATGATCATCAGCTCCTTGTTATCCCCCTTCAATTTCTTGAAGGCATCCTCGCTGAAATAGCGTGAATGGGCTTTTTCTCCGTGAATCATGAGCACGGCGCTGCGGATTTCACCGCTGTACGCCAGCAGGGGCATATTGATGAACGAGAGCGCGGAGGTGGTATTCCATCCGCCGTTCGAGTTGAGCGAACGCTTGTGGTAGCCGCGGGGCGTCTTATAGTAATTGTAGTAATCCTTCACGAATCCTGGGGCATCGTCGGGCAGAGGATCGGGCACGCCCCCCGCGAGCGCATAAGAACCGTTCTTCGCATCGGCGGTGCGCTGGGCATTCAGTTGTTTGCGAAGCTCATAACGGGCGTCGGCGTCCATCGCGTCGAAATAGCCGTTCGCGTTCACGCGGCTCATATCGTACATCGTGGACGCTACCGTCGCCTTGATGCGGGTGTCGATAGCCGCCGCGTTCACCGCCATGCCGCCCCACCCGCAAATGCCGATGATTCCGATGCGTTCGGGGTCCACGTCGTCGCGTGTGGAGAGGTAGTCGACGGCTGCGGAGAAATCCTCCGTATTGATATCCGGGGAAGCGACATAACGGGGTTCCCCGCCGCTTTCTCCCGTATACGAGGGATCAAACGCGATCGTTAGAAAACCGCGCTCGGCCATCGTCTGGGCATAGAGCCCGGAAGATTGTTCCTTCACGGCTCCGAAGGGGCCGGAAACGGCGATAGCCGGCAACTTTCCGCCAGCCTTCCGGGGGATATACAAATCCGCGGCCAGCGTAATGCCGTAGCGGTTGCGGAAGCTTACCTTGCGGTGGTCTACCTTGTCGCTCTTCGGAAACACCTTGTCCCATTCCTGCGTTAAATTCAGTTGTTCGTTCATGATCCTGTCCGTGTTGGCGTTATTATTTTCAGCGGATAAGCTCCCTGCACAGCAAATGCAGGCGGAGAAAGCCGCGCAAAACCTTTTAAATGAATACCCTGTCATCTTTCTAATACTTAAGGTGAATTATTACTTTCCGTAATTGATCAGGTACAGGACTGACTCCGGGTCCTGATGGCACAGGAAAAGGCTCTCTCCGCGGTCCAGCCTGGCGATGGCCCCCATGTCCTCCCGGGAAAGTTCAAAGTCAAAGACGTTGAAATTCTCCTCCATCCTTTCCCGGTGGGTCGTCTTCGGAATGACGATGACGCCGCGCTGGATCAGGAAGCGCAGGGCCGTCTGCGCCGGAGCCTTGCCGTACTTCTCTCCGATGTCCTTCAGCACCGGATTCGTGAAAAATCCATTGCGGCCTTCCGCGAAGGGCCCCCAGGATTCCATCCTGGTACCGTACTTCGCCATCAGCTCCCGGGCCTTCACCTGCTGGTTGAACACGTGCGTTTCCACCTGGTTGACGGCGGGCTTGATCTCGCAGAACTCCGCCAGGTCCACAAAACGGTCCGGATAAAAATTGCTCACGCCGATGGCGCGGACCTTTCCGGCCCGGTTAGCCTCTTCCATGGCCCGGTAAGTGCCGTAATAATCGTTGAAGGGCTGGTGGATGAGCAGCAGGTCCACGTAATCCGTGCGCAGCTTGCGCAGGGACTCGTCAATGGAAGCCTTCGCCTTTTCATACCCGCCGTTGGTAATCCACACCTTCGTGGTGAGGAACAATTCCTCGCGCGGCACCCCGCTCTTCTCCGCCGCGCGGCCTACGGCCTCCTCATTGCCGTAAATCTGGGCCGTATCAATGGAACGGTAGCCGGCGCCGATCGCGTCCAGCACGCAGCGCTCGCACTCTGCGGCGTCGGGAATCTGAAAAACTCCAAAGCCCAAGATGGGCATGACAACTCCGTTGTTTAATGTAACTTCTTCCATAACTGTTTTTGTTTTTTATTGTTATTTGCTTCAGGATAAAAACTTTTTTTGCATCTGTCTGAATGACTGTGTTTAATATTTTCCGTAACGGCTTGCGAAGCGGCATCTGTGAATTGATCCGCTGTAAGATGATGTGCCGTGATTATTCAACTTTTAAATTGTACATATCTTGTTATGAAATTTATTTCAAACGGCCCAATAGCCACGCTATATTCTGACCGAGATTTTTCATATTCGCGACGGCTTCTTCATCTTTCATCGCCTCACCGGGCAGACGGCCATAAGCGATGTTCCAATAAGTAGAGCCTGCAACAAACATTTCCTTGTTCAGGAAGAAATGGTTGATCGTGTCGATCGCGTTCATGGCCCCGGCACGGCGGGCAACCGCAACCGCTCCACCTACTTTGTGGCGGAACATCCCCGGATTTGTGTCGCTCACCACGCTGGCCCTTTCGATAACCGCTTTCAGTGTGGACGAGACATCTGCCGAATAGGTGGAAGACCCCAGGATAATGGCATCCGCTTTCACCATCTTATCATACAATTCCTGGAAAATATCATTGCCGAATACGCAGTTCCCTCTCCCTGCACAGCCGAAACACGCCTTGCAGGCGTTGACCGTGGAACCAGCCAATTGGACATGTTCCGTCTCATATCCTTCTTTTCCCAATTCTGCCAAGACTACATTCAGCATATCTGCCGTATTTCCGTCTTTCCGTGAACTGCCGTTGATTGCCAGTGCTTTCATTTTCCGCTCTTTGTGTGCACTATTGGATAATCCCGGCACATCGGCGGCATTTGCGGCGGCGATGACGAGCCCCATCCCTCCTGCGGTTGCCCCACCCATCTTTCTGAGCGCTTCGCGCCGTGTCATATGCTTTTCCCTGCTCATTTCCAACTATGTCTAGGATTCCAAATTTACATCATATCCTCATCCGGCATCCGTACCCGGTCTCCTGTGAACATCATCACCAATGAACGCCCTGCTGCGGTTCCAGCTCCTTCAGCGCATACTTCCTGGTACCCAGGCCTATCTGTTCGGCATAATCCACCGTGTGCCGCCCATGACGGCTTTCAATGCGCTCGATCAGGGGTTTGCTGTTGTCTCCGGCGGAAGGCTTGACGGCGTAAACGAGGTCCAGGCAGGCCTGGTCCAGCGCCACCGGGTCAAGGGAAGCCAGAATGCCGATGTCCTTCATCTCCGGGTCATGGGGGTGGGCATCGCAATCGCAGTCAATGGACAGCTTGTTCATCACGTTGATATACAGAATCCTGTCCCCGAAGTAATCGGCCACCGCCTGAGCGGAGGCGGCCATGGAC
The DNA here is from genome assembly GCF_049262625.1 of Akkermansia sp. JRP_AM1. Classification (NCBI taxonomy): domain Bacteria; kingdom Pseudomonadati; phylum Verrucomicrobiota; class Verrucomicrobiia; order Verrucomicrobiales; family Akkermansiaceae; genus Akkermansia; species Akkermansia sp. JRP_AM1. The sequence continues at coordinate 2,768,784 of NZ_CP118234.1, read as the reverse complement.
TCCAGAAAGTCGTCCTGCGCGGCCAGATTGTTCCACACGGCGGCAACGTCCCGCGTTTTTCCGGCGGAATGGATGTACGCCTTGCCGCTTGCGGAAGCCACGCCGATGGACTGGTTCTTGATCACGCCGCCGAAGCCGCCCATGGCGTGCCCCTTGAAGTGGGCCAGGTTGATCATGAAATCGTAGTTCTTCAGATGGCTCCCCACGATGTCGTATTCCAGGTGCTTCCTGTCCTTTACCGGGATGGTGAACTCTCCCTCCGCGTCCATGATGTCCACCCTGGCAATGTCGGAAAAACCGTGCTCCTTCGCGGCACGGAGGTGGTCCTCCGTCCGGGACCGCTTGCCGCCGTAAGCCGTATTGCACTCTACGATGGTGCCGTTCACGCGGTGCACCAGGCCCTTGATCAGGGCCGGACTCAGGAAATTGCGGCCGCCCGGCTCCCCGGTGCTGATCTTGACGGCCGCCTTTCCCGTGGCCGGACGCCCCAGGGCCTCGTAAATCCTTACGAGAGCCTCCGGAGAAATCTCCTTCGTCATCCATACCCTGGAAGCTCCGTTCTTCTCCGCGGCCGCGCCCAGCGCATATTCCGGCAAGGCCAGGCACGCCAGGGCCGCGGTGGAAGACTGGAGCCACGCTCTTCTCGTCATATTGTTTCTCATGGCAACTTGATTGTTTGTTCTTGATGATCGTTCTTCGCGCTCTCTCCATTGAGACCTTTCAGGCCGCCGGACGCGTTCATGTTCCGGAAACGCGGCCGCCCAGCGTACGGCAGATTCTTTCCACCCCCTCAAGCAGCAGTTTCCGGGGACAGGCGATGTTCAGGCGGATGAAACAGCCCTCCGATTCCCCGTACATTTCCCCGCCGTTGACGAGCACCCGTCCCTCTTCCTCCAGCAAACGGACAATTTCCGCGGAGGAAAGCCCCAGCGCGGAGCAATCTATCCAGACCAGGTACGTTCCCTCCAGCGGCAGCACGCGGAGCTGCGGCAGGCGTTCGCCCAGCATGTCCCGGACCGTCTCGTAATTCCCGTAAAGGTAAAGCTTCAGCTCCTCCAGCCAGTCCTCTCCGCCGTTGTAGGCCGCTTCCAGAGCATCCACGGCGAAGGAATTGACATCGCACACCTCGTTGATGTTGATGGCCTTGTCAATCTTCCTCCGGACCTCCTCATCCGCCGCGACGATATTGGCGATCTGAATGCCCGCCAGATTAAAGGCCTTGCTGGGGGAAATGCAGGTGACGGAATGGCGCAGGGCCTCCTCCGAAAGGGAGGCGAACGGCGTGTAGGGATGGCCGGGATACGTCAGTTCGCAATGAATCTCGTCAGCCACCACCAGCACGCCGTTTCTGCAGCAGATATCCGCGATCTTCTCCAGCTCCGGCCTCGTCCAGACGCGCCCGGCGGGATTGTGGGGATTGCACAGGAGCAGGAGCTTGACGGCGGGATCGGACGCCTTCCGCTCCAGGTCCTCCGCGTCAAGCGCGTACTTCCCGTTCTCGTACTTCAGCGGGCTGGTTTCCGCCACGCACCCGTTATTGCGGATGGAGGAAAAAAAGCAATTGTACACGGGCGTCTGCACCAGCACCTTGTCCCCCGGAGCCGTCAGGGCCCGGATGATGGCGGACAGCGCGGGCACCACCCCCGTGGTGTAAATAATCCACTCCGGACTGATCTTCCAGCCGTGGCGGCGTTCAAACCAGTTCGTGACCGCCTCATAATAGGAATCCGGAACCCGCGTGTAGCCGAAAATGCCGTGTTCCGCCCTCTTCCGGATGGCCTCCGTCACCGCCGGAGCCGTGCGGAAATCCATGTCCGCCACCCACATGGGCAGAATGTCCGCCCGGGGCATGGAATCCCACTTGTAGGAATTCGTTCCCCGGCGCGGCACAACGGTGTCAAAATCGTACTTCATGCTGCTTCTCCCGACTGCGTTTTTCCTGTTTCAATGGAGCAGTTGGCCGGAGCCTTGCAGTGCTCGTCCAGAATAACCTCCCCGTACTCTTCCGCCACGATGCGTCCGCTGCGCGGGTTCTTGACGCTGTGCACTCGCCCCTTGATTTCCGCCTGCACGGAGGAATATTCAAAACAAAGGTCCGCATCCTCCCCGAACGTGCAGTTTTCCAGCACCAGGTTCTCCGCGTAGCACAACGCCTGCGTGCCGGAAATACGGCAATTCACCAGGCGGAGGTTTCTGGAATGCCAGCCCAGGTATTCCCCGTCCACCACGGAATCGTACACCGTCACGTCCTCCGTATTCCAGAAGGCGTCCTTGGAATGAATCTCCGCATTCCGGATCACCACATTCCTGCAATACTGGAAGGAGTAGTTCCCGTTCAGCCGGAAACCGTCAATGTCCATATTCTCCCCGTGCATGAACAGGTAATCGCCCTTGTCCGCCTGCACGTTGCGCAGCTCCGCGTTCCGGCAGTGCCAGCAGCATTCCAGGGCGTCCGTCAGGACCACGTTCTCCAGAACCATCCCGTCCATGTCCCGGAACATCTTGGGGGCTTCCACCCGCGTATCCTTCATGCGCAGGTTCCGGGAATACCAGATGGCGGCTCGGGCGCCTTCCCTGAACAGGCAATTCTCAATCAGCAAGCCGTCGTTGTGCCAGAAAGGGTACTTTCCCCGGAACTCGCACCGTACGGCTTCAATGTCGGAGCATTCCTTCAGGGCGGACTCTCCCGGATAAATCGTGACGTCTTCCAGCCTCAGATGATGGGAGGCAAACAAGGGGCGCTCCCCCTCGTAGGAAGTATTCTTAATCATTTTTTTGGTCATGGTGATGGGTTGGTAAAATGTTCTTTTGGAATTCATCATATGCGTTTAAGCGGCGGCAATCGGCATCCGGAAAAGGAAGACCGGGAAAAAGACGGGGAGCGGCATTCTCCGCATTCCTGGCCTTCTTCTTTCTTCCTTCAGGCTATTCCTTATAGTAACTGTAATGCAAAGGATTTTTAGCATTTTCTCGTTCATCATTTGTAATGTATTCATAATTAATAAATATTAACTGTCATAAAAATCATTTCATGAACCGTGAAATCATGAAAACAACTTCATTTTTCAGATTCCCGGCACGATATTCCCTTTCTGTACGCCATGGCGGCCGCAGGGGAAAGCGCGCGCCCTTTCCCGGCGGAATCTTCCGGAGGCGTTCTCCTCACCAGCGCGATGCTCCCCAGGATGACGAACAGCCCGGCCATCCGCGCCCACGTCATCCCTTCCCCTCCCGCCGCGCACCCCAGGACGACGGCCACCAGGGGGTTCACATAGGCGTGCGTCCCTACTTCCGCCGCCGGACGAACCTTCAGCAGCCAGATATAGCTGGTGTACGCCAGGACGGAGCCGAACAGCACCAGATAAAGGAGTGACAGCCACGCGGAAGCAGGAACTTCCTCCCAATCCATGTTCTCCGGCTCCTTCCGGACGAGGGCCCAGCACCAGAACATCACCCCCGCCGCGAGCATCTGCCACGCCGCCCCGCCCACATTGTTGACCGCCTCCTCCGCGCAGGAACGGTACTTGGCGTACAGCGTCCCCAAAGCCCAGGAAACGCAGCCGAAAACCAGCAGCAGGATACCGTGCGCGCCCTGGCCGCCCCCTTCCTCCCGTCCAAGCTGCTCCGCGAACAAAAGGCCCACTCCCAGGAATCCGGCCGCTATCCCCGCCAAAACGGAAATGCTCCGGAAATTCCTGCGCCACATGGGAACATCCAGCGCGATAATCCAGATGGCCGTGGACGATGCGATGATCGCCACCAGGCTGCTGCTCAAATACTGCTGGGCCAGCATGACGACGGCCATATCCACGAAAAGGAGGATAATGCCGCTGACGGCGGACTTCCGGACCAGGGGACCCCGGAAAATATCCTCCCCCCTTGCCCGCCCGGCCAGCAGCAGAAGGAGCCCCGCCGTGCAGAAGCGCATTCCGCCCAGCAGAAACGGAGGGAACCCCTGCAGCGCCGTCCCGATAAAATAATAGGTGGATCCCCACACCACGTAAATCATCAGATACGCGGTGATGACTCCCAGCCGGCCCGGCGGCTCCGTGATTGGATAAACAGCCATTGGAAAACCTCCATGAACTCTTTACTTGTTAAAAGGAGCCGCCTTCCTTCCGGGGAAAACCGGAGTCTTCCGGAACAACCGGAGCCTTTTCCCGTACGTCAGCATGCGCCAGCCCCATTCCAGGGGGCCGAACAGGCAGAACTTCAGCCAGACGCGGCTGAACAGCGCCTGGAACAGGAAGACGGAGGCAGCTACCAGTTCCACCTGCGCCAGCCCCAGCCGGGCCCCCAGGCGGAAGCCTATTCCGTAAAACAGGACGATGCCCAGCACGGACTGCCCGATGTAATTGGTCAGCGCCATCCGCCCGGGAGCCGCCAGCGCCCGGAACAAGGGAGCGTCCTTCCGGCGAAGGAACCACAGGCAGAAAACGGACACATACGCCAGGCTGAGGGGAATAACGCTGACGGCATACAGGAAGGCCCCGGCCACGGGCCCGCCGCCCAGCAGGTGAAGCGCATGGGCGGCGTACAGGAAGGAAAGGGGCAGCCCCGCCAGAAAACCGCAGCGGCATACCCTCTTCAACAGCGTCCGCCGCCTCTCCAGATTCGCATAAATTCCGTTCCTTCCCACATACAGCCCCAGCAGGAACAAGCCCAGCACCTTGAAGACGCGGTTGCTCTCCAGCAGCTCCTGGACGCGGATGAACGCCCCGGACAGGGTGAACTTCAGAACGTCGGAATAATGTTCCCCGTCCACCAGCCATCTGCCGAAATTCGCGTCCGTAATCCCGCTGAGACCGTTGAAATACCGTACTGCGCCCCCCACCGGGGCGGCGAGGTCAAACCGGTAGCCTGAAAAAACCTTCAGGGCATCCATGAGAACGGGGCAGAAAACAAGCGCGGCGGCAATCGCCAGCAGCTTTCTGTCCGGCACATTCCGGAACAGCGGCAGCAGCAGGCCGGCCAGCGCATACAGAAGCAGGATGTCCCCGCTCCACAGGAGCATCAGGTGCAGCAGCCCGATCAGGGCCAGAAGGCCCATCCTGCGGTAAAAAACGGCGATGCCGTCGCGCCCCTTCTCCATGGAATGGGACATCATGATGGAAAAGCCGATGCCGAACAACAGGGAAAACAGGCTGTAAAACTTGCCGTCAATAAACACGTACTGGAGGAAGCGGACCACCCGGTCGATTCCGGCGGTGGGCATGGCGGAAACAACCTCCGGACTCTGGAACGTGTACAGGGAAAACTCCGGAAAATTCGCCAGGCAGATGCCGAAAAGCGCCAGTCCCCTCAAGGCGTCTAGAATCACGGAACGCTCCCGCGTGCTGACGGGCCCCATCCTGTCAACGGGAGGCATCCGCCCCTCCTTTCCCATCACCGGGCACCGCAGCGCACGCATTCAATAAATGTTTTATTTTCATATCATTAAAAAAATCTCATGTATCTTTAATATCTTTTCTCCCAAAAAAATGAGGCAACAGGCCCCCGCCCGGGAAAAACAGCCTTCTCCCGATTCCTTAAAAAAGGAACGCTGCCCCATCCCGGAGAACCGGGATAAAAACCTGCCGGACAAACCGGAAGGTCAGCGTTTCACGTCAATGGTCACGCGGATCTTTCCGGAAACATCCAGCGCCTTCATCCCTTCCCCGTCCACGCTCCCCAGAATCACCAGGCCGCGGGACGGCTCGAAGGCCTTCCTGAAAATGCACAAATTGCCCCACGGGGCGTAATAGGCGATGGCCCCCCGGAAGGGTTTCCCCATGGCCGGAGACCCGGCGGTGGACAACTTGCCGGGCAGAGGGCTGATCTTCTCGGTATCGCCGTAATCCTCCAGCGTCAGCGTCAGGGGAAGCCGGGCCACGAAATCCCTGGCGGCGGCATTGTCCTGAAGAGTGGCGGCAATTTCCTTTTCTCCTGCTTTAATCGTAATATTCATGGTGTTCGGGGATGGCTGGGGAGTCTCCGGCTCCGCGGCGCAACAGGGGGCAAGGAAAGCCCCTGCCGCGTACAAATATGGTAATAATTTTTTCATCGTCTATATTTTAATAGGAATGGCTGCCCGGCAGGATTGAACGGGACCGGGAATCCCCGCGAAGAAGGAAAAAACGGCTGCCGGCCTTCTCCGGCAACGGAAGGCGCACCACAGGCAGGAGAGAAGCCGGAAACATTGCCGGAGCTTTCTTCCCGCGGCGCCCCCATCCCCACCCGGGAAATCGGACGCCGCGGGAAGCTGTCTCACCTATCCTCGCTGGGCGCAAAAAACATTCTATATGAAATCCGGTTGATATTATTCCATGGGCGGTTTTACGGCTGATCTTCTTTAGTGGGGAAAAAGGCTCAAACCCCTATCCCCATGATTCTGGCCTGCTTCATGGCCGGATTGCCCTTGATGCCGCCCATCTTCCAGGCCCCGGTGCCGTAAACCACGCCTTTCTCCACCGCCCCTTCCAGGCAGTCCAGAAAACCGCGGAAGCACTCCACGGTGCGCTCCATATTGGCCCGGTTATCCTCCGCCGCGGCCAGAATGAAGTAAAACTCCTTGTCACGGATGTCCAGATAACGGGGGACCGTGCGGTCGATAAACGTCTTCATCTGGCCGCACAGCGTATAAAAATACACGGGAGTGGCCAGCACGATGACATCCGCTTCCAGCAGCTTGTCCAGCAACTCTTCCATATCGTCCTTCTGGAGGCAGGCGTGGGTGTCATGGCACACGCCGCAGCCGCGGCAATAGCCGATGCGCTTCTCCGCCAGGCGCACCTTCTCCACGTCATGCCCTGCGTCCCGCGCCCCCTTCATGAACTCATCGCACAGGAGGTCGGAATTGCCGCCCTTGCGCGGACTGGAGGAAATGATTAAAATCTTCTTGCTCATGGTACAGGCTCCCCGGCTTACAGATAAGACTTCCGGTAAATGGAAACGCAATCCTCCACGGACAGCTCCGCGCGGTCGCACTGGAACAGGAACCCCATGGTTTCCCGCGCATTGTGAGCCATTTTCCCGAACTCCTCCGGCGCAATGCCGTAATCGCTCATGCGCAGGCCGCTTACGCCGCAATCCCGTTGCAGCCTGTCCAGCATGGTGATGAAATCCATGGGGTCCGCCGCCTCCGGCATTCCCATGGCCTGCGCCATGCGGACAAAGCGTTCATCCGCCACATGCCGTTCAATCAGGTGCGTAAAATACGCCTTGCTGATCATGATGAGGCCGGCCCCGTGGGGCAGCTCCTGATGGTAGGCGGACAAGGCATGCTCCAGGGAATGCTCGCTGGTGCAGCGGCCCACGCACATCACGTAGCCGGACAGGGTATTGCCGAAGGCCACATGGGTACGGGCCTTCAGGTCGGAGCCGTCGGCCACCGCCCTGGGCAGGTAGCGGCTGATATGCTTAATGGCCTCCAGGGCGTACATGTCGCTCATCAGGTTCGTGCCGTTGGAAACGTAACCCTCCACGCTGTGGAACAGGGCGTCAAAGCCCTGGAAGGCCGTAAACAGCGGAGGAACGGTAAGCATCAGCTCCGGGTCCACGATGGAAAGCGCCGGAAACAGGTCCGGATGGACAAAGCCCGTCTTTTCATGCGTTTTCTCGTTCGTGATGACAGTGCCCGCGTCCGCCTCCGATCCGGTGCCGGCGGTGGTGGTAATGGCAACGATCGGCAGGGGCCTGTTGGAAACCGACTTCCCCTTCCCCGTGCCGGAGGGAATGTAATCCCAGTAATCGCCGTCATTCACTGCGATCAGCGCGATGGACTTGGCGGCGTCCATGCAGCTCCCTCCGCCCAGGGCGATGATAAAATCGCAGCCGTGTTCCCGGGCGAACCGGCCTCCGGCATTGACGGTTGAATTCAGGGGATTGGGCTCCACCCGGTCAAAGATGGCGCAGGCGATTCCGGCCTTGTCCAGTTGCCCCGTGAGGCGGTCCAGATAACCGTTGGCCCGGGTGGATTTCCCGTTGGAAATGACAATCATGGCCTTGCGGCCCGGCAATGCTTCCGCATGCAGGTTCTCCAGTTGCCCGGCCCCGAAAAGAAGCCGGGTGGGCACATGCATGAGAAAGGCGGAATGGGTATGGTTTGACATGATGACAGGTTGGTTTAAAGGCCGCTTCCCGGACTCCCGGAACACCCGTCCGGAAACGGGAAGCAACACACTACCTATCATCTAAAAGGTTACACCTGCTCTAATGAAAGAAAAATCTTAAAAATAATTTTATCTTTATTTTAAATAACTTATTACCAAATATTTCCGACACAAAAAAATAATTATCCCCTGCCATTTCCTCCTCAAAAAAGAGACGATTTCTATTCATTCCCCCCACCGCCACGGAGAAGCTCCGCAACAATGGAAGCTCATCCGGACTCCGGTTCCCCACTGGAACCTTTCATTCCTTCGCAAGCCGTTTCAACCGAGGGAAAACGGACCCGGCTTCATCAAACGCAGTCCCTGTTTATTTCCGGGAGCGGCGCCACAAAAAAACGCTCAGGAACTCCGGCCAGGGTCCGGCTTACGGCCTTATGGAACAGGATGGCTTGGAAGCCTGCAAATCGGAATTATCCATTTCCACGGCCAGCCAGAATACGCCGACGGCCAACAGGCCGAAAGCACAAGCCCCCGCAACGGAAAGAACGGTCATCACCATTTTCTGCCGTTCCGCCTTTGCCCTGCATTGACGGACCAGCGTTTGCACTGCGCCGCAGACTGCCCCCAGGCGGCCGCGCCATCCTTCTTCCCCGGAGGGCTGTCTTTTGGGATGCAGGTCGGGCCTCATCATCACGGAATACGGGAACGGCTCCGGCTTCATCATGGAAATGTCCAAAGGCATGTACTTCATGACTTCTTTTTTAACGATATTCGTTAATCAGTCAACATATTTTTCACGGATTTAATTTACTTCTTTCTATCGACAATTCACGAAAATCGTGTATCATCAAACCATGACACCGACAAAAGGGGACGTGAAAAACTGGCTGAAAGCCATCGGAAAGGACCGTGACTGGCTCGCCAGGGAATGCGGCACGGAGAAAGGAACGGTCAACAACTGGCTTTCCCCCTCCGGCCCCTTCCCCTCCAACGCCATTTTGAAAATCCACTCCCTGATGTCCCAATACGGGCCGGCTCAGCCGGAAAATGAGGCTATCCAGACCAACCGCCTTGTGCTGGAAATCACGGAGGAACGCATGAGGAAATACGAAAGGGCCGCCTCTGAAAAGGGAGTTCCCCTGCGCCAGTGGCTGACGGAACTGGCGGACCAGGCGGCGGACGCGCGCCAGCTCCGGACGGGGCAAAGCTCCTTCATTCCCTTGGCGGAACAACTCCCGTCCCTTGCCGGACATGCCGGGCGCGAATACAGCACGCAGATTGTCGGCAACATCGCCGCGGGCTCCCTTGCGGAAAGCGATACCGTCCCGTCCACCATTTACATGGAAAGGCCCTTGGGCAAAAATGAATACGTGGTCCGCGTAGAAGGAAAATCCATGGAACCCCTCATCCCGGACGGCGCGCTGGTAGTCATGCGGCGCCATACGGCTCCGCCCGTCCCCAAGCCGGGAACCATCGTGGAATACAACGACGGACGCGGCGTCACGCTGAAAAAACTGATCCGGAAGAAAAATGCGGAAACGGGAAAAATGGAACATGTCCTGCAACCCATCAATCCCGCGTTCAAGGATATTGCCCCCATGGAGGGAGGCAGCATCTCCGGAATATACGTGGAAACGCTAGCGAACTACCGCAAGGGGTAGCCTTCTGCCCCATCATACAGGAAAAGGCGCTCCCTGTTCCCCATCCACTCCCGCCTCTAAAGCCGTCTTCTCTCCCTGCCCGGCGGTGATTCCCCCTATTCCCCCATTCCCCCTATTCCCCCTATTCCCCCTATTCCCCCTATTCCCCCTATTCCCCCCTATAAAGCCCTATGATAAAGGACAATGGATGAAAGAACTTGCAGGGTGGAATGGTATTTGATTAGGTAACGCGAAAACTGCGCCTCCGGATGATTTCTCCCCTGTACGGGGCTATCCGTAGCGGGGAATGGGCTGATACGGCGGACACTCTCTCAAAGCAAAACAAAAACAACATTAAAAAACAGCTTCTCCTATGTCGAACTCACAGAACTCTCCCATCCCACCCGGAAGTGAAAAACATCACTACCACATTCTTGACGGATTGCGCGGGGTGGCCGCCATTGTCGTCGTGTGGTTCCATATCTTTGAAGCATACGCCACCAGCCATGTGGACCAAATCATCAACCACGGCTACCTGGCCGTTGACTTCTTCTTCATGCTGTCCGGGTTCGTCATCGGTTACGCCTACGACAACCGCTGGAAAACGATGACGACCGGGGAATTCATCAAGCGCCGCCTCATACGCCTGCAGCCCATGGTGGCGATCGGGGCGGTCATCGGCGCACTCATCTTTTATTTCCAGGGCTGTTCCGTATGGGATGTGTCCCAGGTCACGGTCATCTCCCTGCTGGTCGCCACCTTCGTCAATGTCCTGCTGATTCCGTCGCCTCCCGGTCTGGAAATCCGGGGACTGGGAGAGATGTACCCGCTCAACGGGCCAAGCTGGTCGCTATTCTTTGAATACATCGGCAACCTTCTCTATGCGCTGTTCATCCGGAAACTCTCCACGCGCTCCCTGGCGGCGCTGGTGATCCTGGCCGGATGCGGCCTGGCTTCCTTCAGCTTCTGGGGGCCCAATGGAGACATATGCTCCGGCTTCGCCATGACCGGCACGGAATGGACAGGCGGCTCCCTGCGCCTGCTGTACTCCTTCTCCGCCGGGCTGCTTCTGTTCCGCCTGTTCAAGCCCGTCAACATCAAGGGTTCCTTCTGGCTGTGCGGCATCTCCCTCGCCATCCTGCTGGCCATGCCCCGCCTGGGAGGAGAAGACGCTTTCTGGATGAACAGCCTCTATGAAACCGTGTGCTTCGCGGTCTTCTTCCCCCTTATCCTCCTCTTTGGCGCTTCCGGAAAAATCACTGATCCCTATACGGATAAAATATGCCGGTTCCTGGGCAGAATCTCCTACCCCCTGTACATGGTGCATTACCCGTTCATCTATCTGTATTATGCGTGGGTGAAAAACGGAGACCTCTCCTTCTCTGAATCCCTCCCCGGTGCCCTGGCCGTCGTCATCGGGAGCATCCTGCTGGCCTGGCTGTGCCTGAAATTCTACGATGAACCGGTCCGGAGCTTCCTGGCGAAGCATTTCCTGAAACGGAAAAATAACCGCAGCCTTGAGCCTTCATCTTCCGTACTCCAAAAAAGACGGACGGCTAAAAGCCGCCCGTCTGAATGCGAACCAATGTTCCTGCTGTCGTTTGATTCGGACAGCCGCTTCAAGCGTTACTGTCCATCAGTCCAGAGCAGGCCATGACCGTTATTTACGCCTGCCTCACGCTTGGACAGTTTGCGTGATGACGACTTTTTCATAGGCTTTAACTCCGGCCGCCTCATGGTTGCCATCCGTCGCAAGGATGAGCGAGCCATTCCGCGTTTCTTCCGCAGCTCCGGCTGATACGGTCACGACAGCGCCGTTCTCCCAATGCTCCGCACCTGCGTCCAGCCAGTCGGGCTTTGAAACCAGCGTCCATGCAGAACCGGCGCCGGAATTCAGCGTCAACGAAGAGCTTCCCCGGCAGAAGGCAGATCAATACCGGATAAAGGAGCATTCGAATTGCGCTCAACCCATTTGGAACGGGAATAGGGAAGCGGCTGCTTGCCGAGCCAGTCCCTCAGCTTGTTATCTTCCACGTGCGCTATGGCGGAATAAATTTCACTGTTACCATGAAACAGCAATTGAGCTTCAGTGATAGCGTAACCCTGTGAGGCCGGCGTAGCGGCGATAAGCTTCAGTTCTCCTGAGGGCGTCACGTAATACACGTCCAGATACTGGTGGCGGTAGGCATAAATGAGGCGTGCCATTTTAACATTGTAAAATTCCTCCGGCATATCCCATTCATAAACGCTCAGCACCCCCGGAGCCACGGCGGAATTCGAGAGCCTGGAATGATATTTCACCCGGAATTTGCGCAGAGCACTGTCGATTTGAAGACTGATATAAATGCCGGCGGCATTGCCTGTTTGCCGTATGGTATGGGCATAGGCATAATGATCTTCCGGAGGAGCGGTAAAATCCGCAAACGTGCATGAGCCCACCTCAAAAACGGCCCGTTCATCCGGAACAAAATTGATTTGTACGACAACCTTGTCCTTGCTCCACCATCCCCACGGGTTTCCGGTGCCTCCCACTTTTACCGGCCTTCCGTCGGCAGGCCTGGAGATATTGAACCCCATAGGCCCCTTCTGCTTAACCGTCGCGTTGAAGGCGCTTATCAGAGGTATGCAGGAACAAGCCGTCACCTTCGCGAGCATGCGCCCGGTTTCCAGTGCGTCCGATGTTACGGGGCCGTTCAGAACGACAGCCCCGTTGAATGTTTCCACGCCTGCGTGCGTGTTGTTGCCGGTGTAAGTGCCGGATGAGTCAGGAATAGCGGCGGCGGAATTCCAGGCCGTACGCTCTTCTTCCGTAAGATGCATCGTTGTATTCCCGGTATGTCCGGTTACTTCCTCCTGGGATGCCAGGGTGACTCCATTGAGAATATTAATAGTATTCATGGTTTTGTTTATTATTGTTACTTGTAATGAAGTGGCATGACGACTCTGCTGCCTTCATATCCATGATGGTAACTCCGAAAACATTCTCACTCGCGAAAAGCCTGCGGTCTTCCCGGATTTTGACAGCTTCAACGGTTAGGCGGCTTCTATGGTGTTTCCACAGGAGCCCTTTTTCCAGCCGGGACAACAGGAATCTGATCCAGCCATCCCCTAGTTTAACGTGTCCTCCATTTTCCGAATACACAGCAATCATTGCTGCCACTTCAAAAAAATCCTGTATCTGTTGCAGAAAAATAGCATCCTGCATGAAGCGTCAACTTCCTCCAGGATATTTCTCCACCCTATCTTAAAACATTCATCGTCAATGATTTTCTAAATATACAACAGACAGCCTTGATTTTATTGACTGTAACATTCAGGTTTCAGCAGGCAGTAACGGTTTTGACGATAATTCCGGTTACTCGGGATAATAGGATACTATTAGAACGGCCCGCAATTGTTATTCTCTGAAAACAAAAAACTTCCTGAAATTAGGAAGTTAAAAATGGAGCGGATGATGGGTTTGTGATAAATTACAATCAGATATTTACGTCAATCTGTAACACTTCTGTAATGCCTGTATGACAAAAAAGATGCCTGCCGGGATGCTTCGATTTCAATAACCCTTACGCGAATTGTCAAATCTACAACTGAATTGACACTCGGCAACTTGCAAAAGTCCTGTCCATGCCTCCTGATGGAGACATGCCAAATAATTACACCCTTCCCATCTCCGATCTTTATCAGGAGACCTACGACAACCAGTGGCAGGAGCAAATCCAGCAGGCCACTTCCCGCCTGGAACGCTTCTGCGTTATCAAGTCCGGTCTAACGGGCAAGCTTCAGGAGTTCAGCTTCGTGGGCACCACGGAATTGGACGAGAAGCAGGGGCGCATGCAGGACATTGTTCTGGATGAACTTGACTACTTCAAGCGTCGGATGCTTCCGGTGAGCTTCTCCAAGCACCTGGGCTACGATGAAGACGACGATATTTTCCTGCATGGTCTGGATGCCCCCGTCACCCAAACCATCAATGCCCTCAAGTATGCCGCGGCCCGCAAGATGGACGACGTACTGTTCGGCCTGAAAAAGCAGGGCGGCCTTTACGTTCCCTCCAAGGGCGGCATTTTCGGAACGGCGTTTGCCGGCAACGACGGCATGGACAAGCTGGAACTGCTGGCTGAAAATGTCGTGCCTGTCAACCACACCGGAAGCACGGCCAAGGAATGCCCGATGACGATTGAAAAGCTCAACCGGGGCATTACGCTCTTGCAGGAGAACGGTATCCTCGACGACGCTTCCAACGCCTACGGCGACCAGGTGTGCTGCGCCATCACTCCCCGCATGCGTGAAGCCCTGATCAATGACGAGCGCCTGCAGAAGACCGATTTCGGCTTTGCATCCCTTCGCAAGACCAACGGCGCCCTGGACCCCATCATGGGCATTCAGTTCGTCATTGCTCCCAATCTGCCGATTGACGAGGAAGGAAACATCATCTGCCCCATGTGGATGAAGAATTCCCTGTATTTCGGCTCCTGGAAGCAGAACAAGGTGACGGTGGAGAAGCGAACCGACAAGGAAGATACCATTCAGATCGGCCTCAAGACCATCATGGGGTCCACTCGCATGCGCGAAGAAGCCTTCCTGCAGATCAAGTGCAAGCCCCTTGTTTAAAACATTCAATCCTACATTAAATCATCATGGCAACGTATCAAACAACCATTGCTGAAAAACAGCTCGCCCTGGCGGACCGCATCGGTCTGCCAACAGTTCCGCAGCTTGCGGCCATCCATACCAGAGCCGGGGTCCATGTGGCTACGGCGGAATTCACGATGCCCGCATCCGTGGCGGCCGATGACCTGATCGCCATCTGCAATGTTCCCTGCGGCGCCCGCGTGCTCCCCAGCTTTCCCACATTATTTCCGAAGGTGTGGGGACGCTGCAGCTGACCGTAGGCACGCAGGACATGGCGGATGCTTATTCCGCCTCCCTGACCGTAACCGCGGCCGGAACCTACCAGCTGACGAAGGGTTCCCTGGCGGTTTCCGGCAAGCCGATGGATTCCACGACGATGCTTTATGCGAAGGTGGGCGGCACGCCGGCAGTAACCGCCGGCAAGAAGCTTGTCTTTGCCATTGCCTACGGCATTCAGTAATTCTTCCTCGTTGGTTTGTCCATAGGGCCGTCCCTGCAAGGGGGCGGCCCTTTTCGCTCTCCCGGCAAAAAGTAGTGACACTCGGCAACTTGCGCCAGCTTTCACCCTCCATTTATATTGGAAGGCAAATGAAGAGGATTTCCTTCAACGGGGGCGAGGTTTCGCCTGGGATTGCCGCGCGTCCGGATTTGGATGTATATCATCGGGGGGCGTCGGTATTGGAGAATGTGGATGTCTCCCAAACGGGTGGAGTTTCCCGCCGGCACGGCATGAAGAGGGTGATGGCCGCGCTGGAAGGGTCCATGATGGTGTCCTACGTGTATTCCGCCAGTGATCGTTATCTTGTCGAGGTAAGTCCAGCCCTGCTCCGCGTCTTGTCCGTCGATGGCGACGTGGTGGCTTCCCTTCCTTCCGTCTGGACGGCGGCTGATATTTCCCAGCTCCGGCACAAGCAGGTCAACAGCATGCTGTTTCTGGCCTGCCCCACGCATGAACTCATGGTGCTCAAACGGGATGATGACGGCGTGTTTGCCCTGGACTCCTACGAATTTAAGAATAGGCCCTGGCGCTACGAGGAGTACCGGGATTTCCCGGTTCGGTTGACGCTGGATGATGGCTGCTACAGGATTTCTTTCGGTGATCATTCCGAGGATCCCGATGCCGCCACCAACGAAGGGGACGTGATGCGCGTCCAGGTGACGGTCCCCCAGCAGACCGGCTACAGTACGGGCGCCGTCATCCGCCAGGGCTGGGTGATTGCCAAGGCGTTCACCGCGGCCTCTTCCTACGCTGCTGGCAGGAAGCTTTGCATCAACGAGGGCAGTTACTGGTCCTGGTGGACATGCGACAAGGATTTCAACGGGGCACTGCACTATGTGGACGGCCTCACGTCCCCGGCGGATTACCCGGACCATTTCCACAAGGGCGTTATCTGCCACAGCAATACGATTACCTGTAAAGGTACATGGAAGTTCTGGTGTAACAAAGAATGGTACGGAACCTACGCTGTAGAGCGCCGCTATCCGGAAGAGGACTGGCAGCTGCTCGGTTCCTCCACTTCCAGGATTGGAGCGGCATCCAATTTACAGATTACCGGGGACGAAAGCGAAGAGGAATGCTACCTGCGCCTGATGCTCTACGAGTCCCAGCTTTCCAACGCTTCAGACCCCAGCCAGGGGTTCCCTCCGGATAGCTGCGGCAACAAGCTGGTCGTGGACGCCTACCGCAAGGACGTGGTGCTGCAGCTGCGATCCGGCGCCCGTCCGGCTACCGTGCAGCGGTTCGTAATTCCCGCCACGCCGACTCTGCGTCATTACCTGACCAGTACCGCGTCATCCATCAAGGCAAGCCGCGTGTGGGTGGACGATGTGGAGATGATGGGGGCATCCGCCGTGCTGACGCTGGGTAAGACCGGCATTGACGTGACGCCCAGGGGGATTCCCGCAGATGCGTTGGCTGACGGGCAGACAGTCCGGTTTGGCTGGACCGAGCCGCGGAAGACCGGGCACATTGCCCTGGATGCCCGCGGGATGCGGACGGTTTACCTTCCTGCAGGAGCACGGTTCGATGTAAATCTTGGCGCAGACCTCTACAACCGGGGGCGCGGCGCGGTGGTCAAGCTGACGGCTTATTCCGCTGCGGATGTGCAGTACACAACGCTATGGGAGAGCAAGACAGATGTTTATACCACGCCTTCCAGCGGGTTTTATACATTTCGGATCACCCTCAATAATGGGAGCACCCTGGAGGCTGCCGAGTGCCAGGCCGAGCTTTCCGGCGTGGCTTCCGGCGTCGTCAAGCCGGAGGTCCAGGAGGATGCGCCCGCTCCGGCTTCCGTGTCCACCTGCGACGTGCTGCGCTTTTCTCTGCCCCTGGAGCCTACCGCCAAGGCTCATTTTTCCAAGTCCGGGGTGCCCTCCATCAAGGCGCTGGTGATGGATCAGGGCCGCTGGACGTTCCAAGGTTCTGTCCTCGTGGATGGAGATAACCTGGTCATCAAGCCCAAAGGGCTGACAACGGACGATCTGGTCAAAGGGCAGACTGTCCGTGTCGAGTGGGATGTGGCCGCCGAGAATTTTTCCATCGGAGCCAACCAGCAGACCGGCTCCCGATGGGTGACCCGGTTCTTGCCGGCAGGGACGGTCGTCAAATTGAAAGGGTACATCTGGATGTACGCCGGCCAGCGCAACGAGCAGGCCGCCATGGTCGGTAAGTATTTAAGTTGGACCCCCAACAGCGGTTCTCACAGCATTTCCACGCACACGACTCTTGCCGGTTCCTGGACGGTTCCGGAGGATGGCTTTTACCTGATTTACCTTCCCTTCGTCAATGCGTTTTCCAGCGTCATCCAGTGGCCGGCGGCTTCCGCAGCGATTCCTGCTTGTGTAGGACACTTGGAGGGAGAGGTAACGGACTTGACGGCCTCCGCGGAGTATTCCTTGTGGGACAATGTGTCCACGATTCCGGAGGGCGTCCCCCCGTCCGGGGAGTCCCTGATGTGGAGTTTTGCCGCGTTCCGGGACGTCTACGGGTTCCCTTCTCTGGTGGATGTATTCCAACAGCGCCTTGTCCTGGCTGCCACACAGGCCCAGCCGCAGACGGTGTGGTTGAGCAAGACCGATGACCTCAATAATTTCGAGGTGGGCAAACAGGATGATTCCGCGCTGGCTTTGACGCTTTCCACAACGACGCAGAACCGGATTTGCTGGCTGATGGCACAGTCCAGCCGGCTATTGCTGGGGACGGCAGATGCCGAGTGGGCTGTTTCCGGCGGCCAGGGCGTGATGACTCCCACCAACGCGCGGGCGGATAACCACGGGTTTGTGGGATCCTCCGACGTTCCGGCCATGATGGCGACTGACAAGGTGCTGTATATTGAGCGCGGTGGTGGCCGTGTGTACCAGTACGGGTACGATTACGAGAGTGACGGGTACGTTTCCCGTGACCTGACCGTGTTTGCCGATCATGTACTGGCCCAGGGCGGCGGCGTTACTTCCGGAGATTTCATGAGAAAGCCCCATCCGCGTGCCGTGATGACTCTGGCGGACGGCACGATGGCCTTGATGACCTACAATTCCATGCATCAGGTTCATGCCTGGCACCGGCACAGGACCGAAGGCAGGATGTCCAACGCCGTGGTGCTGCCCAACGGGACCGGGGAGGATTTGCTGTTCGTCATTGCGGAACGCGAGGACGGCCGGTTTATTGAGGTGTTTGACCCGGACGGCCCGTTCGTGGATGCAGGGAGCTGGGATTACACTTCTACCGTGGTGACGAACGCGCTGGATGTAGTGGAGTCCATGGGCAAGGACAGGCAGGCTGCAGCCGTGCGCGTATTTTTTGCTTCCGACACGGCGCCGGCGGGAATTGAGGTTTCCAATGACGGCTCCTCCTGGGACCGGCTGGGCAAGACCAGGACGATGGAACGCGGATGGCATGAATTGCTCCCCGCTTCCCTGTGGCGGCGCGGCGTGCAGTTTGGCATCCGGGTTTCCGGGGACCGCCCCCTTGAGTTTTTAGCTATTGATACGCAATGACAGAGCCTGTTGAGACAAGATCTGACTGGAAGGAGCTGCTGGCCGACCGGTGGTGGAGGCTGAATCATCTTTACTGGATTGAGGACAAGGACGGGCAGATGGTGCGCTTCCGCCCGAACTGGGCCCAGGAGGAGCTTTTCAATAACCTCTGGTATCGCAATACTATCCTGAAGGTGCGCCAGCTGGGGATTTCCACGTTTTGCGCCATTTACATGCTGGACCTTTGCCTGTTCGGAAAGAACCAGCATTGCGGGATTATCGACAAGACGCTTCCGGATGGACAGGCAAAGCTGCGCAAGATCGCTTTCGCGTATGAGCATCTGGATTATTTGCCGGATAATCCGACGATGGAAGACCGGGCATTGGCTGCCTTGGGAAAGAAGATCAAGGAGAGCTGCCCGCTGGTGGAGAGCCGGACCCAGCGCATGGCCTGGTCTACGAACGGCTCCGTGGATGTGGGTACGAACCTGCGCGGTTCCACCCTCCAGTTCCTTCACATTTCCGAGTTTTCCTATACGGCCCTGCACAATCCGGCCCGGGCGAAGAAGATTCGGACAGGGGCTTTGAATGCCGTCGGGAAGAATAGCGTGGTGGTGATGGAGTCCACCCACGAGGGTGGCAAGGCCGGATTGGCCTACCAGTTGATGGAACAGGCCATGGAGATGGTGGGCAAGCCTCTTTCCAGCCTGGATTTCAGGTTTTTCTTTTTCTCCTGGCTCCAGCATCGGGAGTATTCCCTGGACGGGGTGGAGCCGAGGCTGGACGATTTTTTGAGGGAGTATTTTGCCGATTTAAAGAAGCGCTACGGCATTGAGTTGACCGAGGGGCAGAAGGCTTGGTATGCCACCCAGTACAGGGCCAACGGGCCGGAGGTGAAGCAGGAGTTTCCGACGGTTCCGGAAGAAGCCCTTCAGACTTCCGTGGAGGGCGCCATTTACGGCAGGTGGATTTCCACCCTCCGGGCCGAGGGGAGGGTAGCCGCCGAGTTTGAAGCGGATGATGTGGCCCCGATTTATGCTTCCTGGGATTTGGGATTGAGCGATTTCATGGCTATTTGGCTCTGGCAGGTGATTGGCGGGAAGTATTACGTGCTGGATTACATTGCCGGGAATAACCAGGCGATTGATTATTACGTGGGGCAGATACGGATGAGGGAGAAGGAGTACGGCCCCATTACCCTGCACCTGCTTCCCCATGATGCGTCCAGGCGGGATTATTCCAAGACTTCCTTTGATGCCGTGCTGCAGAAGGCGGGGTTCCGCACGGCAATCGTGCCGCGTACGTCCGATATATGGACCGGGATTAACGCCCTGCGCAATATGCTGCGCTACTGCACGTTCCACGAGCGGTGCAGCCGGCGCCCGGAGATCGACGGGCAGAAGTATCCTTCCGGGATCGGTTCCCTGGAGTATTACCGCAGCCTGCCGCCGGGTTCCAACGGGTGCGTGAGGGAGATGCCGTTGCATGACGCCTGCTCCCACGGCGCGGATGCAGCCAGGACGTTTGCCGAGGCGGTGAGCCACGGGATGGTTTTCGGCCATGCCGGGACGCCGGAGAAGGTGAGGAGGCCGCATAAACGCCCTGATGCTTTGAAAGGGATGCTTTATTGACAAGCCCCGGCAAAAAGTAGTGACACTCGGCAACTTGAACGAAGTGCGCCCTCATGCGATTTTTGAGGGATGGACAAGCTGACGTTTTTTTCACAGTGCCTTTCCCTGCTGGGGGAACAGGAGTATGTGCTTGATTCCCCCGCGGCCAGGACGTGCGATTTGTGGTTTCCCTCCGTGATGCTGGAGGCGGTGTCTTACGGGCCGTGGTCGTTTGCCACAAAGGAGTCCGTGCTGGAGTGCCCGGAGGGAAACGGCCGGTTCCCCTTGCCGGAAGATTGCCTGAAGCTGTTGAAGGTGGATGCCAGGCATTGGCGCATGTCCGGCCGCACGGTGGTTTGCGAGGAATGCCCCTCCCGCCTGCAGGTGCGGTTTCTTTCCAACGATCTGGCCCTGGCGGAGATGCTGCCGGATAATGCGCCCTTGTTTGTGGAGGCGGTGAAGTGCCTGTTGGCCGCCAAGATGGCTACGACGGTGACGGGCAAGCCGCAAAATGTGGGCGTGTTCCTGGATTTGTACAGGCGCTACATTGCCGACGCCCTGCACCACGACGTGAGCCAGCGGGGAAGCAATGACCAGCACCCCCTGAATGATATTTTAAACCGTTCCATTTTATAGGGTTATGGGAAGCATTGGTTCATACGCGACGAATAAGGGCAACGCGAAGAGCGCCCTGGCGCAGGGACGTGCGGCGAGGGATGCCGCTTACGTGAACGCAGCCAATACGGAAGCCGAGTCCGCTTCCGCTCTGCGTCTCACTGCCGAGAATATGGCTACGGCCAGGCGCAACCAGACGGCCGCCACGGCATCCGTGCGTGCCGCCCGCGGGGCTTCCGGCCTGACGACGGAGGGGAGCGGGTTGCAGGCGGAGCTTGCTACCGCAGAGATTCTGGAGAAGCAGATTTCTGACATGTCCTTGGGCGCGGCGATCAACGACCAGAGTAAACGCCACGAGGCCGCCATGCAGCGCTGGGAGGGGGACGCTACGTTGGTGAGTGCGCAGAACCAGGCGGCGGCTTACAGGTCCGCGGCGAATGGAGCCCTGGTTTCCACGGGGATTCAGGCGGTGGGCGCCCTGGCTGGAGGCATTGGCGCCGGCTTGGGGGCTTTCGGTTCCACGACGGCTGCCCAGGGAGCTTTTGCCGGATATAACCTGGGAGGGCTGGCCGGGAGCGTGTTTCCCGGTTCTACGGCAGATCCGCGCCTGGGCATGATGGAGCTGGGGTCCTGGGCGGCCAGTCCGGCCAGGAGTGATTTCAGCTTTTATAATTACGCGCAGAAGTTTAACCCCTTCTTGAGATGATGAATGCTTTTGATGCAACCGTGGCCGCTTATGCGGAGGTGGGCCGGGATTTGTGGACGGATGTGCGGGATTGCGCTTCCATGGGGCTGGCTTTTGTTTCCCCGGAGGAGGTGTGCCTGGCTCTTCCCGTGGACCAGCTGGTGGAGATGTGTTTTCCGCCTGAAGAGATTCCGCCGCTTCCGGAGATGTGCCTGTTTGTGTGGTGGGCCGCCGGGAAGCCGCGGGAACTGGCCCGCCTGGCACAGCAGTTTGCCCGGAGAGGTTTTACGCATGTGGCCTGGCAGCGGTTTTTGCGCGGCCCCAAGGTGCATGTTTTTCCTATTGAACAGTTAATCAGTTACGCAAGATGAAAGAGATTCCATTGTACGGAGGGCCGTCCCTCCAGACGGCGAAGGCTAATCCCGGTACCGCCGCCCGTGCTGCCAACGGGGACCAGGGGCAGATGCTGGGCGCGTCCGTCCAGAAGGCCGAAGAAGCAGTCCAGGGGAGCGCCGAGGCGTTTGCCAGGATTTCCGATTTCGGGGAGATGCAGCGCCAGGAGGTGGAGCTGCGCCGCATCCGGGACGAGTCCGACGCAAAGTTTTCCAAGATGCTGGCTTATGCTCCTGGAACGGATGGGAGCGTTTTTGAGAAGGACGGTTCCATCCGCCAGGGGAAACTAGATGATTTGGCTTACGAGTTCGGACAGAAGATTGAAGGGCTGGGAGGGAGCTTCTTCCACCCGGAGAATGCTTTGAAGGCCGGAGCCACCAGGGATTCCGTGAAAGCGAGTCTGCCGGAGCGTTATTGGGGGCTGGCGGCCAAGCATCAGCTGGGCGTAGCCAGGCAGACTTTTGAGACGAGCTTGAAGCTGGCCGAGGAAAAGGGGGATTGGGGAGGATATGAGTCTTCCGTCATGGGAGCCGTGGAGTCCGGAGCAATTTCTCCCAATGAAGGGGAACTTCGATTGTTGAGGGGAAAGAAGAAGGAAACCCTTCAGGACTTTGGTAATCTATCCGCAACCAATCCGGACCTTGCCGCTGAAAAGATCAACCGCGGGGAGTTGGACGGCCTTTTTTCCGCCGCCGAGCAGGATGAGATGATGCGGTCTTTGCGGCGCCAGGACGACAGCAGGCTGACGGAGTTGATTGAGCAGATGGCTTCCAAGCCAAAGTCGCAGAGCACCAAACAGAATGCTGTTGATGTGATGATGTCGGGTCCCATGTACACCGATGAGGTTGGGTTTTTGGATGTTCTTTCCAGGGATGGCAATTTTGAAGCCTGTTCTCCTCAAATTGATTCCTTCATTTACAGGGTGGCAGATATGGTTCAAGCCGGCGAGGAAGGCGCAGCCTTTGCATCAAAAAAGGAAGATGTAATTCGCCTCTGCAAGAAGTACGGGAAATCCAGCGAGTTCAAGCAGGATGTGCTTAACCGCATGGATAAGCTTGCCAAGCGCAAGGAGGAATATCCGATGTTGAAGGTTTCCGAGCGCATGAAGGAGATGGAGGGAGCTCCATTGTTCCGTCAGGCGGATTACAATAACGCCATTGGCACCCTTGACGCCGAGGCGAAGAGTGCCTATCAACTTTATGCTGATTCCGCCAAAGGGTCCGACATGCCGAAGGACAGTGAAGACACGTGGACCAAAAAGTACAAGAAAGAGAAGATTGAGAACCTGCAAAAGAATCTTGCCGCCAAGACCGAGATTGCCGTGCGTGAACGGTTTGAGGCTTGGTATGAGGGAGAGAAGCAAGGAAGCGGGAAGGAGCCTTCCTATGTTTTGCAGGAGGACATGCTTCAGACTATTTTAAGAGAGACTACTGGTCGCAATGATTTGGTTGTTCCAAGCCGCGGGCGATTGCTGAATGAATACCAGCAAAATGTCAGCGAAAAATGGAGGGACTGGAACAAAGAGCGATTTAGCGCAGGCCCCAAGAAGTTGGCTGAAGCTGAGAAACAGGCTCTACAGCAAAAGGAGGTGTTGCGGAAGCCTGTTACATTCCCCGCCACGGTTTCCGTGGATACTGTGAATACAAATGCCCCCGCCGGTATTCTCCTTCCTGAAAGCATGAGAGGGCGATTTGGAGATGATCTTTCCGGTCTGGCCGCCCTAGTTCCCTCTTCCTCTTCTTCCCGCCGCGGGAAGCCGCTGCCTGTGGTGGGTTACACCAAGGAGAGTTCCCCGCAGTTGACCTTATCCGGTGCCAGTAAGCTGCGGATGACGTTTTCCTCCAAGATGGATGTGAATGTGACAATCTCCCCCGCAAGTCCTGAAATGAAGGAGTTTTTCAAGAGAGAGTATCTGGGATATGGCGACGGAGCGCCCCCTGATGATTACGGACTTCTTCCAGCGGAGACGGCTACCCCCGTTTCTTCCGTCTACACCAATGATGCAGGTACGACCAATTCACTTCTTCCTCCCCTTCAATAATTTACAATACTAACATTTAATATTTTATGGACTATTCGTCTTTTGCGGAAACTAATACTGACGCCACTGTGCAGATGCTTGAAACTCCGGAGGCAGCCATTGAAACCGCGACCGCTCTTCATCAGGAACCAGACAACAACCTTTTGAGTGGAAGCGACGTGATGGAAACTACTCCTTCCATATTTCCAGCTCCAGTAGATGCGCCCGAAACGGAATTCCGCCCACAGTTAACGGAGCTGGAAGCCCTGTACGAACAGGGGGCTACGATGATGTACGGCATGGCGGAGCGTGAAGAGAAACGCAGGAGGGAGAAGCAAGCACGGCTGATGGATGTACTGCGGGCCGGGGCCATGGATGAAGAGGGTAGAAAGAAAGCCACAGAGCTCTGGGGCCAAGACACTCTGAACCGCCTGGATTTGGCAAATGAACATGACCGAGCCTATATGCTTGGGAATCGTCTAATGGAGACTATCGGTGACGGCGATAGAGATATAGGGCATCAAATTTACAAGAACGCCAACAATTTGTGGGGGACAGGTGTTGTCACAGCAGACCAAATATGGAAGGATTTTCAGGGGAGGCATCAGAAGGACCTGGATGCCTATAATGAAAATCTGAGGTTGATACGGCAGGAACAGGAAGAGATTTCCCGCCGGATGGTGGATTGCGTTGCGGGGAAGGAAGGCAACTGGGATGCGTGCCCTGCTGATTTGCTGAAGTATGCCGAGAGGCCGCAGGAGGCCGCCGATTCTATCATGAGGGCGCGCCGGGCGTATGCTTTTGCCGAGAGACGAGGATTTGAGGATGTCTGGCGTTCCGACGCGCTGGACATGGCCGATCTGCTCACGGTGAATGTCAACGGGAACGAGGTGCTGGACCAGCAGGCGTTGAGGCTGCTGATGACCGCGGTTGACCGGAAGGTTCAGGAGAGCCAGACGGATAGCACAGCTTTCTGGCGCAATTTGTACGGGAGTTTTGCCGACACGGTGCGCGGCGCCGAAAGCCTGGGCATCAAGACGATTCAGGCCGTGCGTGATGTGCCGGGGATGGAGGGCGTGGAAAACCTGTATTCTGGGACGGTGGCGTCCGCGCTGGGCATGAAGGGGACGTTTGACGGACAAAGGCAGCTCTACGACCGTTACGAGCAAAGGCGCGGGGCACTGAACACGATGCAGGATGTCATGCACGAGTTCGGCCAGCGGATGCGCGGCACGAGTCCCGATGCGTCCTGGTACGTCAAGGCGATTAACGGAGCCGGAAATATTACCGGACAAAGCCTTTCCTACATGGCTCCCGGAGGCTGGGCCCTGGCCCTGGCCGGGGATATGGGGCACGCAGGCAACGCTGCCGCCCGCAACGGGGATTCCCTGGTGGACGTGACGATCAACGGCCTGCGAAACACGGTGGAGGAAAAAGGGTTCGGGGTGTTTTCCGTGTTCGGGCGCATGGGGGCCATCAACAAGCTGCTGACCAAAACAGGAACCGGCGCTCTGGCGAGGCTGGCCGCGAAGGTGCCGGGACGCACGTTTTTTGCAGGGACAAGAACCGGCAAGATGCTTTCCGCCCCGGCGTTTGCCTACGTGGAAGAGATGGGCGCGGAACCTCTGGCCGGGGAGGTGTTCGAGTGGACGGCCCGCAAGCTTTCCGGCCTGGTGGGCGCGGAGGTGAAGCCGAAGGATTTCGAGGTGGTGGGGCCCGTGTTGCAGGCGATGGGGGATGTGGAGCAGTCCGGCGGGTGCGCCTTGTTCGTGGCGGCCATGGCCGCCGGCCACGCCCCCAGGCTGAAACAGGAGGTGGCGGCGTTCGTGATGGATGCCCAGCGGGCCCAGCTGGCCGGTTATACGAAGAAGCACGCCGAGGAAATGGCGTCCTTTTCAACCATGGAGCACAAGGCCGCCCTGGCCCAGCGTTATTTCGAGTCTGATGTTTTAAAGGACCCCGAAGGAGCCGCCGAACGGGCGCGGAGGGCCGGCGCCGAGCTGGCGGAACGGCAGGAAGCCCGGCTGTACCAGATGTCCGGCGCCCTGGATAGGGTGCTGGAGAAGGCCAATATCGGCAGCATCCGCAAATTGGAAGGAACAGACAGGTACGAAGTGAGCCTGCGGGAAGGCGCCGAAGTAAACGGCGTGCAGATGGAGGAAGACAGGACCGTGGAGATGAGCGAGGAGCAGACGGGCGCCCTGGTTCAAGTAGTGCTGCAAGGAGCCTATCTGAATGGGGTTCGCTTGATGCAGGATGCCATGCTTGGGAATGCCGCCGTTTCGGAAGCCGGGAAGATGGATTTCATTGAAACGCTGGACATGCTGTCCGAGGAGGCGCCGGCGGAGTACCGGAAGGCAGCCGCCGAAACCGGCGGGATGACCGTTCCCGGGTTCATGGATGTGGCCGCCCGCGCCCAGGCGCGGATTGACGCGATTGTCCGGGAAGAGGGCGTGTCCGTCCAGGAAGCCCGAAGGAGGACGGATGCCGAGGTGATGGAGAAGGTGCAGCTTGGTTCCATTGCCGATTTGGCGGCGTCTTTCGAGAGGCGTCTTGATCAGGCGGTGCGGTCTGGAGAGATCACGAGGAGGCGGGCCGAAGAGATCAGGAGCGGCACGGCGGCGGCCAGCGCCGCCCACCGGTTCACGATGGCAGCCGACCCGGGAAGTTCTCTGCTGCTTTACGCGGGGGGCCACGCCCGGACGGCCAACGTGATGGAGGATGTGCAGGAATCCGCCCTGGTCCATTACATGAATCTGACCGGGAAGGATTGGCAGGATTTGTGGGAGCATTTGCAGGCGGCGGATGCCGTGCTGGGCCGGTATGGCGTGAGTCTGGGAACGTATGAAGGGCCGGCGCATGATGCCGGGGACGTGGTGGAGAGCTTTTCCAATTTGTCCCTGTCTTCCTCCCTGGCGGATATTGAGAATCTGCCCGTGCCCCAGTGGGTGAAGGATACCGCGGAGTTCGCCCTGAAGAATCTGGAGGATTCCGCCCGCATCATGCGCATGGGCGAGCAATGGAACGAGTTTGCCGCCACGGAAGAGGGAAGGCAATTCATGAAGGAGCACGGCGGCTTGGCAGAGGCGCTGCAAGCCGTGGGCGTGAGTACGGAGAACGTTTTCCGCCAGGCGCGGATGGATGCCGCCCAGAAGATGGATGTGGAGATGGTTCACGCGGACCTTGTTTCCGGGAGGGTTCCGGGGGATGCCACACTGACACTGGGGGAACTGGAGGCGCTGGAAGAGACGATGGCGCAGATGGACGCCGCGGAGGATGTGGAAGAGACTGCGGAGGATGAGGAAGGAGCGCCCCCCGTTGCCGGAAATCCGGCTTTCCCCGCTCCGCTGGTGGAGGATGCCGGCGGCGCCCTGGAAGGGGTGGGAGAAGAGGCCGAACACGACGAGGAGACCGGCGCGGAGTTCCGGGACCATGCGTTTGTGCGGGTGGCTCCGGACTGTGTGTTTGCCCAGGTGCGAGTGGATGCCTTGGCCCTGGCTCCGGACGTGGAGCAGTTCAAGCAGGGGGATCATAATGAACGCGGGGCCGTGAAGGGGCGCGAGCTCCAGGGAAGGTTCCGGGAAGATGCCCAGCCCGTTTCCGTGTGGCGGCGCAGGGATGGAGCCCTGCATGTGATTACCGGACGGCACCGGTTCAATCTGGCCGTGCGCGACGGGGTGGAGTTTATTCCGGCCTACGTGTATCAGGAAGACGAGGCGCATGACGCCACCTGGGCGAAGATGCACGACGTCGGGCAGAATATGCTGGACGGCCAGGCGTCCGCGCTGGAGGTGGCCTTTTTTGTCAGGAATTCCAATATGGGCCGGGACGAGATGGAGGCCCAGGGGTATTTGCGCCCCGGGTCCGCCAATGTGATGGGCTGGGATATTGCCACCCTGGCTGGGGATGAGGTGTTTACCCGCCTGAAGAACGGGGTGATTACGGATCATGAGGCGCACCGTATCTGCCGGCTGTCTGGAACGGAGGCGGGGCAGATGCTTGCCCTGCAGCTGCGCGAGAAGGGGAAGCCGTGGGATTACGTGGCAGCCTATGTGAAGGAGGCCGACCGGGTGGCTGCGGAGAAATCCCGGGAAGGTGAGGCATTTGATTTATTCGGCAATGATACGTCCTGGCAGGAAGATTGTGAAAAGGTGGCCCGCTTTACGGCCAGGGGGATTGCCCTGATTGCCGAACGCCTGTCCCTCCTGAAGAAGTCCAGGGGCATCAGCCGGCGCAAGGATTTGGCGGGCAAGATGGGCATCCGCCTGGAGACGGACGCCGATCTGAATGCGGCCATCCATGATTTGGAAGCGGCCAAGGGGGCGTGGCAGTCCCATGACCCGGCGCTGCGCCTTCATGACCGCGCCCTTGCCTGGGACGGTACGAGCGAGGTGAATCCGTTCGAGCATGTGCCCGTTTCCGGGGCGACTTTTTCCGTGGTCGCCATGGATAGCTCCGGAACTGTCCTGGAGCCGGAGACGTTCGTCACCCGGGAAGACGGAAGCCCTGATTGGTTTGTGATTCCTCGCCGCAAGGGGCAGCCCTCCATGCCGGTGCGGCTGCTGGTGGGTTCCGATGTCGGGGAGCATCGCGGCTACGGCCTGACGCATATTCTGGCTTCCCGCGGGTTTTCCTTCTGGAAGGACCGTTCCCCGGAACGCTATATCAGTTCCATTCTGGCGAATGTGAGCGAGCTTTACGAGGTGGCGCCCGGGCGTGAGCTGCTGGTCAAGGGAAGGCAGCCTTCTTCATGGATGCTGCTGCAACTGGACCGTCAAGACGGGTTTTATTCCATTGTTTCAGCTTATCCGGTGCGGCAGGGCAAGAAGCCGATGGGAAAGAAGCTCCCCCTTGCAGAGCGACAACCTGCAAACGCGAATAGCGGCACCGCGCGCCTAGGTCCAGGATCGGCAAGCAAGGCCGCTCTGCCGTCCCAATCCGCTGGCGGGGGAGATGGTTTTTCCTTACCACAAGGGGCGCGTGTTGTCAACGTGAATGAAGTGGAATGCCGGTTTGACGACGGCGCCATTGTTCCGGCAACGTTTTCCCTATCTCCGGAAGAAGAGGCAATCAGGCAGGAAGCTGTGGCTGCGGGTACGTTCCTGAAGGCTCCCAACGGGGAGGATACGAACCTGACGGAGGATCAGTGGCTTTCCGTGCGCACGGAGGCGTTTAAGCGTTGGTTTGGGGATTGGGAGCATGACCCGGAGCATGCTTCCAAGGTGGTGGACGAGAACGGGGAACCGAGGGTGGTGTATCACGGGACGCGGCATCAAGGCTTTACGGTGTTTGAGAAAAGCATGATGCGTTCAGGCGGCGCCAAGAAAAACAAGGGAAAGAATCTTTACGGAGACGGGTTTTATTTTGCCGCGGATTACTATACGGCACAGAGTTATGGAAGAAATATCCTCGAATGTTTCCTTAATATCAGGAATCCCGCTCCTAACGATTTGATGTTGGATGCGGAAAATGACGGCATCAGAGGCAGTGTGCCGGGTAGTGTCATTTTAATCGCTTTCGATTCTACACAAATCAAGTCTGCCACGGATAACCGAGGTACGTTTGACGGAGAAAACCCGGATATTACGTTTTCCATTCGAACCGAAGAACCGCCTAAGAATACAGGAATTGGGTATAAGGTTTTTTATCGGGGTAAGGATGGGAAACTCTATCCTCCAATGGTCGCCAATCCAGATGGAAAGGATACGCCTGTCGGTGTCTGGTTGGACGCCGACGAGGGAGTGCGCGCCGGTGTAAGCAAGACGGGACGACCCCGTGTGAAGGCTGGGGGAAAAGGCACACAGGGAGGAAGCGGCACTCTTGCCTATAGGCCGGGCTGGCATCTTGGGGAGATTCCCTATGCGCTGCAATTTAACCGCCGGAACCCACAGACGGGGGAGAGAGATTTGTTCCCCGCTGATTTTGTTTGGGCGGAAGTGGAGTATGCAGCGGATCACGATTACCAGCAGGAGGCCATGAGCCATGGTATCAATCCGTCTGGGAAGTTCCAACACTCTTTGGCGGGGCTCCCCGTATTCCGAAGGACGGTTTCTACCGATACCGCACCAACCCGAATCCGCAGACCGACCCGTGGATTATTACAGGAGCCATGAAGGTGAGGCGCATACTTTCCAAAGTGGAAGTAGATGATCTTGTCCGAAAAGCAGGGAGGGAACCACAGAACATGGACCCGACGGCGAGTTTTTCCCTTGCTACAAGAGAAAGTATCTGGGTGACGCTGGAACAGGAAGCACAAAAGAACCGTCTGAATGTCCTGCGCAACCAGACGGCAAAGGCACTGGAAACATGGCGCCGGGTTTGCGCGGCCAACGATTTGAAGCAGGGGGACGGAGCAGAGGCGTTCGGGCGCGTCATGGCTGTGGTGGCGTCTATTTACAAGACGCTGCCGCAGGGATACAGGTTCGGTCTTTATCCCTACATGAGAGCCGCCGAGAATCTCGCCACCCGTCTGGAGGACGGCCAGGCATGGCTTTCCGAAGAGCTGAAGAAGGAGACGCTGATGGACGATACCAGCGAGCGCATGGATGCCGTGATCGACAAGCTGCTGGCCCGCACGCTGGAACAGGCGGACCGATATGCCATCGACCAGCTGCGGGCGGAGATGGTTGCCCGCATCAAGGCTGTGCAGCCGACGAAGAAGGCGAGCGGGAAGTTCAATAAGGGAAAGTTGAGTGCGGAGGATTACAGGCATTTGCACGGGATGGTTTCTATGATGAATACGGACCTGGAGGCGAAAGAGAAGCGGATGCTGGAACTGGAGGGCGTGCTTTCCAGCAACCAGTCCACCGACGAGGAGCGGGATGCCGCCGAGCTGGAGCTGAAGGATTGGCATACGTTCGGACATTTGTCCGGTATGGGGCTGGAGCAGACGCGCGCCTGTGTGCGTGCCCTTGCCCTGTTTATCACGACAGGACGGACGGCCTGGTCTGCCAGGCTGGACGAGGAGAGGCGCCGGACTAAGTTCAAGGCCGAGAAGATTGTGGAGGGGCTTGGACAGGCCACGCCCCAGGGAGGACGCAACGCGGAGGAGGATGCGAAGGCGTCCACGAAAACGAAGGTGGCCAAGTATCTCAAGTACGGCTTGCAGTCCTATTCCCAGATGTTGAATGGATGGAAGAGGATTCCCGCCCTGCGCGATCTGGCTCATGGCGAGGTTACTGCGATTGCCGAGGCGAATGTGGCGTTGAGGAATATGAAGCATGCGCGGGACCGGGAGGTGACAGCTCTGGTTAAGCGGTGTTTTGGCGTGCAGCGCACCAGGGATGTGGCAAAAGCTCTGTCCGATTTCAAGAAGACCGGGGATTCCGGCGTGGCGCTGAATCCGCTGGTGAAGGTGGAACGCACGGTGAAGATTGCCGAGGCCCGCGAGTGGGTAAGCCTGTCTTTTGAGGAGAGGGAGGAGCGGCGCAAGGCGATCAAGAAGGAGTACAATGACCGGGGGCTTTCCGATGACAAGGCGTCCGTACCGGAAGCTCTTATTCCGGAGATGCGCCGGCAGCTTGCCGAGTTGGATGAACTGGTGAAGGCCGGAGACGGACGGGCCAGGAGGCGGAAGAATATTACGGCGAAGGCGGATGTGGTGCGCCAGGGCAAGAAGGGAGAGACGTTGAAGGTTTCCCGCGCCCAGGCGATGTATGCCATTTTGCTTTACGAGCAGGCCGAGTACGTGGAGACGATGCGGAATGAAGGCATTGGAGAAGCGGAGGTGGCCCGCCTGCGCCAGTTTGTGGGCGCCGAAGGGCTGGCGTTCGGCTACGGATTGCGGGAGATGATGAACCGGCAGGGAAAACTGCTGGCCCGCGTGTACGAGGAGCGGGAGGGGGTTCCCTTCCCCGCGGTGGAGAATTATTTCCGGGCCGTGTTCCGGGCGGACCACAAGCTTGATACGAAGGCGTCCTTCGGGGAGCAGACGAATGCCGTGGCCGGCGGAGCGAAGTATGGGATGCTGATTCCCCGGCGGAAGCACAATCTGCACCTGGCGTGGAATATGGATTGCGAAGCCGTGTTCCAGGCGGCGAGCGCCGAGGTGGAGAATTATATTTGCACGGCAGATATTACTTCCCGCTGGCGGGGCATCCTGGCGGACAAGGAGGCGGCAGCGTCCCTGAAGGAGCATATGGGGCGCCACGGGATCGATTCGCTGCGGCACTGGCTGGACGTGATTGACGGGGCCGGAGTGATGGAGGGGGGCGCCCTGCTGGCCGGGGCCCAGGCGACGAGCCGCTTCCAGAGCGCCAAGGCAGTGGCCCTGTTGTCCTGGAACGTGCTGACGATGCTCAAGCAGACCAGCGGCCTGATGCACGGGATGTTTGCCGGGGAGGTGGGCATGGGGAGTTTTCTGCTGCACCTGGGGCAGACGATGTCCATGAGCGGACGCATGGGGGTGTTTGAGATGATGAAGACGGATTCTTTCCGGGCGAGAACCAATGACGCGCAGGCGCAGATGGTGAGCCAGTTGATGGGGTATGCTTCCGATCAGCATTACAACGGGGCGATTCGGTTTTCCATGGCCGGCATGAGGGCTATTGAGAAGATGGACGTGTGGAGCAATGCCGTATCCATGACTGCCCTGTATAATGCGAAGTGGGCCGAACTGGAGGAGGCCGGCAGAAGGACCGGCGCCCCGATGACGGAGGATGAGATGCACGCCCTGTGCATGCAGAGCGTGACCAGGGCGCTGGAGCTGGTGGCCCAGCCGCTGACGCAGAGCCAGAAGAGCATGCTGGGGACTTCCACTAGCCTGTTTGCGAAGATGGCCTGTTTCATGAGCTCCGAGGTGCTGAATAAGGTCGGAATGATCGTGTCCCATGTGAGCGCCGGGAATTGGGGGCGGGCTCTTGCCCTGTACAGCGTGATGTCCGTGGCTGAACAGTCGGTGATTGCCCTGTGGCATGCCCTGCTGGATGACGAGGACGAGTGGGAGAAGAACGGCGGATGGTTCGGCGCCATGCTGGGGGCTCCTGTTGCCATGATCGGCGGGGTGCCGATGCTGGGCGCGGCAGTGGAGTTTGGCTACAAGCAGGCGACGGGCCAGCGCATTTACGTGGGCACCGCGTCCGGAGTGATTGATTATTCCGCGATTCACCGGGCAGCCAAGAATACGTGGAAGGCCGTCACGGGAGAGAAGGAAATGACATTTGCCGATTGGGCGGAACTGATTTTGCTGGACGCCAAGGCGGCGGCCTACGTGGCCGGGGCTGGCGCCGGGAGCCGCAGCAAGGCGGTTGATTCCGTGGCGTCGTGGCTGCTGTCCGTAGCAGGGGTGGCGAATTTGTCCAAGCCGGGGTTTAGCTTGGCGGAGTGAGGGTAAAAAGACACCCTCTCTGGAAGGCTGGAGAGGGTGGGATCAAAATATCTAAAAGAAAAGTGCGACTACTTAAGAATAGTCTCTGCTTTAACAACTTTTTCTTTTGCTTGTTTCTCCAAATTTGGAACTACCCTAAACATAGACGCAAGCTCTTTTGCATCTTCAATTGACATTCTAATTGAAAATTTGCCTGTCCCTGGATCATTAAAAAACAACTGAACATGAGAACTTGTTTTTCCAAGCACATCTATCATAGATTCATTCAACATGGATATAAAATAAATATCAAACGAATACTTTCTTGGATTTTTTTCTAATGGAGCATAGTAAGAGGCAACAAATTTATTTGTTTCTAATTCACTATCTTCCACTATGTCGGCCCATTTTGTACATTTTTCTAAACTTTTTGCTATATTAATTGCATCTTTGTTTGAAAAATATTGTACAACAAATCTAGGGTAGATATTTTTTTTACTTTTATCTTTTGGATGTATAAAAACCACCAAGTTACACCATTCATCACTTGAGACATACAAGTGTATTTTAAAATCACATTCATTCAAACAATGTATATTTAATATTTTATCACTCTTTACAGAACATTCGGTTCGAGCAAATGAGACTCCCGAAATAAATACCCACACCACAAATATCACATATAGAATCTTCATAGTGTTTCAATATTATTTGCTGGTTCCTCCACAAATCTTGCAGTTATCACCGCTTCCTGTATCACTCCAATACCCTTTACAGTTGTTATAGTACCGACAGGAAGAGTTATGCGTCTTCCCGGTTGAGCTGATCCAGTATTTCTTTTGCGCGGCTTCTACTTTTACAGAGGTCTGAGTGCTTTCCACCGGGCAAGCTCCAATGGAAGCCACGGAGAGGCAGACAACAGAGATAGCAGAGAGAAACAGTTTTCCCATAGTCATACCAGAAAGCTATGTCTTTTCATGGAGAAAGACAATAAAAAAGCCCCCTGGCCCGAAGGCCAAGGGGCGAAGTATCCTAACGTAGAGTGAGTAAATAATGACTTCTCTTCCGGAATATGCAAGCCTTAAAATAACTATTCCGTTAAAATGTCGGCCAGTTATGTACCGAATAAGGTGCAAAGTCAGTTATATTCTGATCCAACTCGTCAAAGTTGTTACATAGATGCCCGATATACGTCCTCCATCCATTGGTACAATGTCTTTGTACTCCGGATTGATCGGCTTGAGAACATATTCCAGCTTGCCGGTTTCCGGATTTTTACGGCGTCCCAGTTTTTTGAGAGTGACGCCTCGTTCGTCATTGTACTCCACAATTGTTCCTACTTTGGGAATGGGGGAACGGTATATTTCTTCACCACGATAAGAGAACCGTCCATGATTTTAGGCTCCATGGACTTCCCGTTGACCCGCAACACGTATTCTCCTTTTCCGAGCGGCCTGTCTGTACGGATCATAAAAGGTATCGTATCTCCTTCTTCCAAATTGCCTGCTGCAATATTACCGATGACCTCCGCCTCTTGAGCAGGCACGGGATTTACTGTACGGAAATAGCCCTGATGACTGCTTTCCTCTTTCTCTCCAAGGTTGATTTGGGGCTGGTTGGCACACCACTTTACAGATAGAGAACAATACTCGGAGAGTTTCATGCCACGGCGGAACGCTTCCTGTTCGGCCTTGTGCAGGGTAGCCATGTCTATTTCCACGGGTAGCCGGAACTTTGTCTCCATTTCAGCTTCACGGTGGAATTCAGGCCCGTACTCCTTCTTTCCGGTGATTTTGAAAATAAGAGTCTGAATAGTCAATTGAGCCTTAGAGGGAACCCCCCAATCTGACGACAGCCATGTATCCACCGTTGCCTTACTAACGCCACACTCCTTTGCAAGCCATGCGCGTTCAAGGTTGTTTTCCTTCATCCAGTTTTTAATCTCATTTTTAGTTACCCTCATGGCCTTGATATTATGCGATTATTACAAATTGTCAACACGTAATTCAGACAATAACTAGACGCTTCCGCATAATCATCTTGACCACTCTATGCGAAAAGCGCAAATTGACCCCATGCGAACAAATCCATCACGGAACAGATTTCTCCGAAGCATCCTGCTGTCCTCGGTATGGCATGGCGGTATGCAGATGCAGCGTAGCATCAAGCCATTCCTCCGTGGTCAACCCGCGCCTTTCCGCCTCAATCTGGATAAGCCTGTAGCGTTCGTTGGAAACCCTGATGTGGACATCTGTTTCGCGGTATACTTTGGCGTAATGGCTGTCGATGAGAGTATCCAGCAGCCGTTGTTTGTCAGCAGGAATGGGGACCGTAGACAGCCACTTGTCTATCATACCCTTTTTGACGGCGCACCGCTCCGCCAGTTCCTCCCGGGTCATACGCGTTTCCCGCAAAAATACTCTGATCTTGGCCTTGAGGTCATCCATGCGTGCATTTTTCGCATACACGAAATCTTAGCAAGGTTTTTCTTGGGTATTTTCGTACACAAGAAATATTTATTGACTTTTGCTAGAGATGAGAGAAAAAATGTTTTCGCAATCCAATAAAAATCCAAATTATAAAAATGATTTACCCAATCTATCCATCGGCCCTACTTCGCAGGCTTTCCGTATTCATCCGTATCTTCAGCGATTCGAGAAGGCAATTCCCTGGTATCGTTCAGATATACAGTCTCCAACACTCCCTGCTTGGAAGACAAAGCTTTCATAGCTTTCTCCTTACCTTCGTCCGTAGTGACATACCATTCAACAAGCTTCGAGATAAAAGCATTCGGAGTCATACCTTGCTGGAGAGCTTCTTGAGCAATCTTCTCTTGAAGTTCTGGTGTAAAGTTGACAAAGAGCTTTCCCAAATCAGGAATGTTTTTCAAATCCTGAAGTGGTTGATTCCGCGCATTTTCTCCCTTCATGAGCAATTCAATGATTGCCATTTTGGCAGGAGGAATACGTTTTTTTGCAAACCAATTTCTTACGGAACCTTCAGACACACGACATTGTTCCGCCAGCCAAGAATATTTGATTTTTCGATCCTTTAGCCATGTTTTGACCTCATCTGTGCTCCGTTGCATGGCTAATGTGTAATATTTTTATTACACATTGTCAAGGAGTTTTGAACAAAGTTCAGGATATTATTACATTTCTCTTGTCAAGATGCCATATTTTTATTACGTTTAAATCATCAACCAACCACGACAATGACAAAATCGCCCGCCATGGAAACCGACATTTTCGAACTAAGCGAGAAAGCAAGGACCGGCCTTCTAGTTCTTGCTGCTCAAAAGAACATTTCCCCTACACTTGCTATTCAACAACTCGTAGAGGAAGCCGCAAAAAATGACTTCTCCTTCATTAGAGTCATCCTGTCCACCAAAGACCAGCCCAAGAAGCCCGCGGCATGAACGAAAGCGCAACGCTCCACCAAGAGAGAACCATGAATACGAATACTGAACTGCCGAAGAACGCGAAGCTGCTCACCGTGGAGGAAGCTGAGGAGCTGGATGATAAAGGAGAACGCTACGTTGTAAATGACGGCGTGATTAAAAGGCAATCCGCCATCGCTCCGGTCCATCTCCATGGAACGAACTTCAAAGTAGTTGGCTATGAAGGAGTAACATTCCTTATCGCCCAAAATCATGAACTGGCATGATCATCGAATACGACACCGAAGACCGCTGCATCCGCGTGAACGATGTGGCTGTGAGTCACGGAGAAGCTGAACGACTCATGAACGAGCATGAAACCGCAGCCGCAGCCCTCGAAAACGCCCTTGTGCAGTATGAACGTGATCATGCCACCTGCGACAACCCCGATGGACACAGAGATTGAAATTGTCCCGGAACTGGCCGATGTGCTGCGCCTCTTGGGATACTTCGAACCCTAACCCTGAAATCCTATGACCTACCCTGAATCAGAGTTTTACGACTGCAAGACCTTGGCCCTGATGTACGATTCCGACCGGGATGTTATCAAGGAAACGGTGCATGCGTTGCGCAGCAAGGGGCATGTCATTGATGTCCTGTACTGGGGCAAGCAGGGGAAGCTGAAGGTACATGGCAAGCAGTTCCGAGTGGCGCTATTCCGTGAATACGGAGAAAGGGGAATGAGTAGATGAAGGCGTTACTCCGAGCCTTGGCCGTTGGCACATGCCGCCTGATTGCTGGCGGTGCCTGTGGACTCTTCGCCGTCGGCTTGTTCTGGCTGGCTAGAGATGGACAACGCCGATCTCCAGGCCGGCAAGTCCCCGCATTCCGGATTTACGCCTGACTGCCCGAACCCTTTTGACGGCTTCGCAAAACCGTCCCGCCCTCACGGTTTGAGGAAAAAATTAATAATCAATAAATAATCAATATAATGAAGAGTAAAGATATGAGGCTTGGCATGCCTGTTGCCATTTATGGGACCATCTGCCAGCTTAGAGAGCTTAACGGTGTGAGTATCAGGACGGACAACGGGAATACACTGGATGTGCCGTGTGGATGCTTGCACAAGTTGGTTGCTGAACCAGAGGGAACGGGAGAGAAGAAGCCTGTTTATGACTTGCCGTTTCATGAGGCTGTACGCCTGATGATGGAAGGGAAAAAAGTAGAGAGGAATGACGGTCTTCTACATCAGTTCGATAAAGAAAGAGCAATGGCCTTTGATAAGGAAAGACAAATGTGGGTGCATGCCATTTTTGACGAAGATGACTTCCTTTTTAAGTGGAGGGTTGTTTCTGACGACGAACAGTAAAGGATTTAACCGAAAGCAAGTAATCAAAATCCGATAACTAACCATCAATATTTATCACGATATGATAAACACTATACAAGCAAAGCCCTTCGATACGGGCGACAGGGTGATGTTAAACTCCCAACTTATCATCACCATGCCTAACCGTGGCAGAACTTATCGTTTCTCTCCGGAAGACGAGTTTATTGTTGTTCGTCGCAAGGACGAGAGAAATTTCTATGTCGCCTTTATCAAAGCTCCCTGGCTGGGCGTCTTTGAATTGGATGACGAAAGCTTCACCTTGGCAGACGAAGACTGATTATTCCTTCGTGCCTCCATTCAAGGGGCGCGTCGATTGAACCTGATAAACGAGATAAAATAGTAATAGTTAATTGATAATAAACAAGAATAGAAAGAATACGATTATGATCGCTACGAATACGACTACAGCCCTACTGGCAAACGCAGAACCCCTCTCCCGCGGCAACGGGAAAGGGGCCGATGTCGTGAATAATGGCAAGACGGCTAATCCTATCATTGCTCACAAGCCAGTAAGTACGACAGAGAGGAAGCCCTGTCAACCGGCAAAGGCTGCCAAGACAGCCAAGAAGCCAACTGCCCCACGGAAGAAGCGGTACGATGAAGAGGATTTGATCTTCTTTGCGGAGAATGCCTGCATGCTCAGGAACGCCGCGGAGGCCCTGCTGGACATGTTCCACGCCCTGTATTACTGCGACGACGACCAGAAGCAGATTGTCAACAGCGTGAAGGAAGCCTTCCAGGAGGGCGCCTTCCTCCTGGAAACTGCGGCGGATGTGTTTGAAGAAGAAATCCCTCTCAAGGTTCTGGACAAACGGAGAAAGACTTTCTCTGCTCTGGCTGAAATAGATGAAGAGGATATGGGTGTTCTTGCTGCGTTCACCGCCATCAACAGCGGGGGCTTCCGGTGGGATGAAGGAAAGGTTCACATAGACCAGACGCGCTATCTCATGGCAACAGAATTACTGGGGCGTGCGTTGGAATCTGCCGAGAAGTCCTTCTGCGTTGCCGAAGAATCAACTTTCAGGCCAGCGCTTGCCGCAACCCTCGCCTCCATGAAAGGAGGGTCCAAGTAATGAAGGTTGTTACCCTGAAAATACCCGTCTCTCAATCTATGTATGATACCGCCAAATTTGCGGTGGGAGATGGGTCGGCGAGAATCGAAGAAGAGTTCCTGGCTCGCGCTGCACTCAAAGGAATTTTCTCTGATTTTTTTGAAGATAGGCAACTACGCTTGGACTTAAGCGGCTATTTGGACGAGGCGATTAAAAACGTCTACACCGAGGAGCTTGCCGGGGAAACCCGGCAAGATTCCAAAGAAGGTCAATGCGAAGGCTGCATCTTTGAAAATGGCACGCGTGCGGATTGTTGTGAATGCTCACGCGGAATGACCGATATGTACACTCCCAAAAAGGAAGGAGAGAATAAATGAACTCTGTTGAAAGCTATGAAGTCAGGGTTATGAGGTATTCGCGGTTCGCACCGGATGATACCACTAGCGGCTATCAAGTAGTTCATCTGGTTAGCGGTAGGCCTGTTGCAAGATTCTATATAGGCAATCTCACGAAGGAAAGTGCGTTCAACCATGCCCGCATCCTGTGTGATGTTCTCAATAGGGAGGAGGCCGAACGTGACGCCTAAATGTCCGCTGTGTGGTACACCTTTGAAAGCCATACGAGGGTACGATGTCCAGGGAATAACAACCGACTGGGTTGCTGGTTGTTACAACTGCTTCTTTCAGAGTTCTCATTTTTGGAAGACTAAGAAAGCGTGCCTTGAAGATATGGATAGGCTTGTTTCCCTTTTCCCAGTTGCTGCTAGGTTGCGTTATGGCGATGAACTTTACGTGGATGGACACCCCGAACCTGTAAAATTGATTGCAGTACAGCCAAAGCCGGCTGGCGTTTTGCTGGTGGAAGGGAGTGACGGGAAACCCTTTTGGACCGCTGAACATAATGTTGATAAATGGCCGTGGGAAGATTGGACGGAAAGGAGGAACCGATGACCAGACTCCGCACTTTCAAGGACGTTCACGGGCACAACCTCATTGAACACCCGCTCATCCAGTTCCCACCGCAGCACATTGGCAAGGCCGATGCTCCACCGGAAGGCTGGATAGCCACCCGTGATTTGAGTAAACAACTGGGATGTTCTCCGGCTTCTGTTCGGCTCGCCTTGCACAACAGGTACGCCCGGTACGTCCATGTCCGGAAAGATGGTCTTTACTGGCATCATGAGGATGT
The DNA here is from genome assembly GCF_049262625.1 of Akkermansia sp. JRP_AM1. NCBI lineage: Bacteria > Pseudomonadati > Verrucomicrobiota > Verrucomicrobiia > Verrucomicrobiales > Akkermansiaceae > Akkermansia > Akkermansia sp. JRP_AM1. The sequence continues at coordinate 2,728,811 of NZ_CP118234.1, read as the reverse complement.
GGGGCGTTTTCTGGATGACTACGCTCCGGAAGCCAAGCGGATTCCCTCTGGATTCATTGGTATAGAAGATGCCTGCCGCCTGCTCGGAACCGTCCGAAGTTACATTTACAGGCTTGCCAAAACAGGCAGGGTGCAGGAGTTCAAATGCCGCATGAGGACCCCAATGGGGTGCCGCCTCCGGTGTTTTTACAAGCGTAGCGACCTTGAACGCATCCAGTGTGAAAGGAGGACTGCATGATACCAGATCATGAACGAATTTGCGAAAACTGCGCTCATGAGGGAACCCATCCCTACGCAACGCCCTGTAGCGAGTGTCTCCGGAATCCTTTTGCACAGGTCTGCGAAGGCTTCCGGGACTTCTGGAAGCTGAGACAAGGCGAAGCAGAAAATGAGGTAGCTTGCCTTCCTATGGAAACACCTGAACAGGAAGAACACCGCTATATTCAGGAGCTTTGCCGCATCAAGGGGGAACTGGGGCGTACAGGCCGCTACGGCGTGTATTTTGACCTCACAGGCCCGGAAATAGAGTTTTGGGTAGAAGAGTTCGGCAAGCCGGATCTCCTGCTCCACATCAAACACCAGGACGCCGGCACGGTGCTGGATTACGTCCGCAAGAGGTGTGAAGAATTGCATTTGATTGAACCATAAACCATGAGAGTCATTACTGAAGAGTTTCTAACGTCTGACAAAGTCAACAGACTAGATTGTCAGGAAGAAGTATTCTTCCACCGTCTTTTGCAGGCGGCGGACGACTACGGCCGATATTACGCCTCCCCTGTGATGTTGATAAATATCATGCCTCGGAGAAAAGGCTGTATCAGCACGCAAGACATAGAAAGGCTACTCGCCGCTTGTGTGAAAGCAGGACTTGTGAGGGTATACGCCGCCAAAAAGAAGCTTCGCCTAAGGGTTTTACAGTTCAACAAAATGATTCAGGAAAGGTAAAACTCCATGGCATCATCAAGAGTAATACGAAAAGGGCTCCGTTCTTCGGACGTGATCGGACAACTTTCTTTCAAGGAAATTTGGCTTTATGAAGGCTTGTTGTTCGAGGCGGACGACTACGGTTTGTTTGAGGCCCGCAGCAAGAGCCTTCGCCGGGATATTACGGGAGAAAAGGAAGATGAATTCACCGTGGAGGAGGTTGAATCCTTTCTACAGCATGCGTCAGACCTTGGCCTTGTGATTCTCTACGAGGTGGAGGGAAGGCGCTATGGCTGGGTACAGAAGTTCCGTCAGCAGGTCAGAGCAAAACGGCCTCTTTTCCCTCTGCCTCCCGGGTATGTAATTCGTGATAAGCAAATGATAGCAGATGATAATCACATGCCGACAAATGATAATCACATGCACAGCACATGTATAACAGATGATAATCACGCGATAGGCAAAAATAAAGAAAATGACTCTGTCAGTGAGTTAGGGCAAATGTATAGCAAATGTATAGCAGATGATAATCATTTGCCAACAGATGATAAACATCTGCCAGCAAATGTACACTTAGACGAAGACGAAGACGAAGACGAAGACGAAGTAAAAGACGAAGACGAAGCACACCCCCTTAGCCCCCATCCGTGCACCGTGGAAGAAGTCGAAGCCCATTTGCGGTCCGCGGCCTTTGCGGGGCGTGTGCGTCTGACTCCCGACCAGATTCCGGACTGCGCCACGGCCTACTGGGGAAGCCGGGATGCCGTGAACTGGACTCGCAATGGCATCCCCGTGACCAAATGGCAATCTGACGCCATCAGCTTCGCCACCAGCTACGCCCTCAACCATCCGCCAGCCCCAGGGAACGGAGGGGAAAGGGACCCATTCCCGGATAGCTCCAATCTTGGAAGCAGATACTAACAACAGCAAAACCAATAACAAACAAGCATCATGAACATCACAGAAACACAACTCAACGCCGAGAAGACTGTTCTCGGGAACTGCATTGACGGCGCCGACAAGGTGGCTTCCCTCATCGAACAAGGCATCGGAAGGTCCCATTTCGCCTTTCCTGTTCATCAGAAGATATGGACTGCGCTCGAAACCCTGTCCAAAACTCCGGAGATGTGCAACATCACCGGCCTGATTAAACATCTGGAAGATGCCGGAGTCCTCGAAGTCGTAGGGGGGCACGTGGGACTTGTCGAACTTTCGACGAACTTTGCCTACCATTTCCAGTTCGAGGCTTCCGTGAAGATTCTGGTTGCCTCCAGGAAGCGGAGGGACATGGAAGCCCTGTTCCTTGCCGGACTGGAAAAGGTCAATGATTTCACGATCACCGAGGACGAAGTCCTGGCAGAAGTCGAGAAGTCCGTGTCTTCCATGCGCGAGATGTGCGGGGTTTCCGCCGTTTCTCGCATTGGCGACAGTGTCCAGAAGGTGATTGAGAACATGGAATACCGCATCAAAAATCCGGGACAGGTGAAGGGGATTCCCACAGGGTTTCAGAGGATGGATAGGATTCTGGACGGCCTGCAAGATACCTCCATGATTGTCATTGGAGCCCGGCCAGCGGTGGGGAAGACTTCATTCATGACCAATATCCTGCTCAATATCGCCAATTCGGAGATTCCGGTAGGCATGTTTTCCCTGGAGATGTCCAGGGTCCAGATTCTGGAACGCATCATGTTCGGGCAGTCCGGCATCAACGCCGCAGCCCTGCGACAGGGAAAAAGGCTTTCCTCCTACCAGCAGGGAGCTTTTACTTCTTCCGTCCGCAAGGTGAAGAGCCTGCCTTTCTATGTGGATGATTGGGGAGCCTTGAGGATTGACCAGATACAGGCGACCGCCCGGCGCATGGTGGCAGATCATGGTGTGCGGTGCATCGGCGTGGACTACCTGCAGCTTGCCAATCCATCCAGCCGCGGCGCTTCCCGTGAACGCGAGGTATCGGAGATTTCCGCCGGCCTTAAAGCCCTGGCGAAGGAACTGAATATTCCGGTGATCGTGCTGGCCCAGCTCAACCGGGAAGCAGAAAAGCGCGCCGGGAAGGAAGCGGGGGTTCCCCGTGTGTCTGACCTACGTGACTCCGGCTCCATCGAACAAGACGCCGACCAGATCATGCTGCTTTACAGGCCGTTCACCAATGACAGAGACGCAAACCCTGAAGAAGCGAAGCTGATTGTCGGCAAGAACCGCTTCGGGGAAACAGGCTACATTGACCTGAAATGGGACGCTGCCGCCACTACCTACAAGGAGGTTTAATGTGATGAACGCGTCGTCAGTCAGAAAAGACCTGCTGCGAAACATTGTCCGTCAGAGAGTGCGGCCGTCGCAGCTGCTTGTCCTGATGGAGGTCCGCGATCACCCGGGAAGAACGTCACGGGAGATTGCTGACAGGTGCCATCTGGACCCCAGCAATGTATCCCATCGGCTGGATTACCTTGCAAAGACTGGCGACGTGGTGAAGACGGGATCACGTCCCTGTGTGCATTATTTGAGCAAGCAGGGGCGTGATTTCCTCGATGGAGTTGAGGATTCAAAGCCAGCAGGTTGATGCTACTGGCAAGAAACGTTGACACTCGGCAACTCGACACACCGAAAAACAGGAGGGTAAAATATTGGTATGAAGAGAGAGGGTAACAAATCCAGGACGACGGAGAAGAAGAAGGAGTTTGCAAGGCTCTTGGTAGAGACAAAATTGTCCAAGGCGGACGCATACCGTAAGGCATACAAACGCAAGGACATGAGCAATGAAGCGGCAAGTAAGGCGGCTTCCCGTTTGTCCAAAGATGCTGAAATTGTGCGAATGATTGACGAATTGAACGCCCAGTTGAATAAATCCGCCGTGCTGACCAAGCAGGAACGCATGGAATGGCTTTCCCGCGTTGTGACAACTCCCATCGGTGATATTGACAACACGTCAGAGCTTTGCCAAGAGTCTTCCATTGATGAAAATGGCATGAAATTCAAGATGCCATCGAAAATTGCAGCCATTGCCGAGCTCAACAAGATGGATGGAGCCTATGCACCAGAGAAGATGAAAGTAGATGCAGGAGAGAACTTTATGATTCTTTTGGCGTCCCTGCCATTTGATCCTCCCGTAAAGTCCGGCAAAAAGTAGTGACACTCGGCAACTTGAGATTTTTCCGGGTTTGCCTCATGAAGGAGGCATGCTTAATTTTCTGGGGATTACACGCCATTTGTCCACGACAGCCGGCTATGCCAAGCGCATAGGCTGGCTTTTGCGTGAGGACGTGACTCAATCTCCGTTCCCGGTAACGGGCGTTTCTTTTGCGGGCACCGTGAAAACGGAGGAAGGAGAGCTGCCCATCACAATCGAGCATGGCGAACAGGAGAATTACCTGGAGCTTACCTTTCCCGCCCTTCCTATTGGCCGCTGGCCGTATGCCATCCACGCCCAGGACGAATCCGGAGAGGATTTACGGCTATTTGCGGGTTACATCGGTGCCGTGGAGTCGGTCCCCCCATTGAGGCTTCCACGGTATACGATATTCCGGTGATGGGCATTGCGATTCCTATCGAGGCAGGCAAGACCATCAAGGCGCAGTGGCTTTCCAACACGGCGGCTTCCCTCGCCGCCCAGCAGGCACAGCAGGATGCTTCCAGTACCCGCACGGACGCGGAAACAGCGAGTCAGGCAGCCACGACGGCAACCGGAGCAGCCACTACAGCCACGGAACGGGCCAATGAAGCGGAAGGCTATGCCGGCGCCGCTCAAGCCTCCAAGGTGGCGGCTGGCAATTCAGCGGCCTCTGCCAGCACGTCCGCTGCTGATGCAGCCCGTGACGCCAGGAGCGCCAATGACGCCAAGGCAGCCGTGGAAGGGATTGTTTCAGATTTTACGCAGACGGTCAGCAACGGAGAACAGACGATCAGCGCGGCCAGGGAAGAGGCTGTTTCCGCCATACAAGCCAAGCAAGCTGATTCCGTTCTTGCTGTAGGGCGAGCGCAGAAAACCGCCACGGACAAGGTAGCCAGCGCACAAGGCGCTGCTGTCACAGCCGTGGAAACGGCAAAGACGGAAGCCGTGCAGGCAGTGCAGACGGTCCAGGCGGAAGCCATGGAGGCAATCACGCCCTTTGTCGAACAGGCTGAAACCGCCAAAGGGGAAATAGACCAGGCGGAAGGCAGAATCAAGACGGCGGAAACCAATGCGGCAACCTCCGCCAAGAATGCCTCTGACTCCGCCACCGCAGCCCAGCAGGCCCTTGCCGCCATCCCGCAGGTGGACGCGGCGGGCAACATGACGCTGGCCGGCGGTCTGACTGCGACGGGCACCGTTACTGCCAACGGCGGCGTTCGCGTGCCGCTGCCTGCCACGGCCCAGGAGGCTATCTCTTACGAGGCGCTGATAGAGCAGCGGGCCGCAGATGATTGGCGGCGGATGGGGTACTACATGGAGACCCTGATCCCCTCCTGGGTAACTACCATTGTGAGGCAGATGCAGATGTTCGCCGCTTATAATGTGGGCACGGCCAACGTATCCATCAAGGAGGGCGTATACAGTAACGATTGGCAGGACATGCTGGTCACGATGACCAAGGCTGCCGGCGTATCTCTGATTGGTTGCAGCACTGGGGCGTGGAAGTTTGCCAACTACATGGGCAATAGCCGTAATAGAGATTATGCCGCCGCCTCTGTGTGGCGCATCATCGGCTCTGACAAGGTGTCTATCCTGCTGGGGAGTACGGCGCAAGGCTATTCCTCGGCGCCCAATCCGGCGGCGGATTGTTATGCGCATCCCATCCATTGGGTAGATTATGCCTGGGATAATGCAAATTACAGATACCCGCTGATCAACTCTGTCAACGGCGCAACCAGCAGAGACATGACGCCCGCCTGGCAGGTGACGATCTACCCCAAGGGCTACCTGGGCAGCAGCACGTCCTGCCTGTTGCGCGGCACGGATTATGGGCGGGATGTAGGTGATCAGCAGTATATGTGGGCATTGGCGCCCAGCGTTACTTATCTTTCTGTGGCGATAACTCCCCGGCAATCGGCTGACCACGCCAATGTTGAGAATCGCTGGGAGATGTTTGTGGACGGCCACTACGTGATGCCGATGACGAGCCTGTTTTGCGGGAGCGGCAACACGGCCTGCTTCACGGCTAAAGCCAAGGCGCACGAGGTGAGCAGCACGTATCAGGTGGGGCTGCGGATGGGAGGCATGAGGATTGACGCAGCCCCTGCGCTGGGCGTCACCGATGTCTGGCCGATCATGGAGCGCGTTGTGATGCGTGATGCGACGGTCAAGCCCGTGCCGGATGTGACGGCCTCTGCTCTGGAGGTGCCTGCGGCGGGCGGCGAGGTAACGCTGACGGTATCGTCCACGCTGGCGGAGGCTATATACGTCATCAACGACACCATGTGCGGGCACGATCCCGCCGCCGTGTGGTGCAGCCAATCCGCGGAGCAGATACCAGCCGGAGGCGGCCAAGTTGTCCTGACGCTGACCCCCAACACGACCGGACAGCCCCGGCAGGCGTGGGCGTTTGTGGGGCACCACTATGCCCAGACCGCTGTCGTGGAAATCAACCAATTAGCGCAATAACACCATGCAAGAGATACATTTACAGTTTCCCACCCTCGGCGACTGGCAGAAATTAACCCTGACGGCCATTTACCAAGATGCGGAGGGCTACGCCCACACGGACCGCTACACGCAAGACGACATCCCCGCCGACCAGGCCCCAGCCCTGTCTTCCGTGGTGTCCGCTCTGGTTGGCATGGCCGAGCCGTGGCAGGCGTCCCAAGTGTGGGCGAGGCTGGGGCATGTAACCGCCCTTGCTCCGGATGAGCCATTTGAGCCCGCGGAGATAGAGATTGAGGCCGTAGAGCTAACCATCGAGGCCATTAATCCCCAGGGAGGGCGCAGGCTTTTCACCATTGCGGACTACCCGGAATTCACGCTGACAACTCTTCCAGTCGTCGCATTTTTCAAACACTTCACTAAACAATAACATAATCATATGACTACTAATAATCAATGCAATCACGCCTTGGAAATTGCCAAGGAGATGTACATGACCTACCAAAAAGAGCAGAAAGAAGCCTGGCTTGTGTGGGACGGTCTAAAAGCCGACCAGCGGAACGGATGGCTCGCTGTCGCTAAACAAGCTCTCCCCATCATCGGCAAGCACGCCCTGGGGGATGTCCAGGATTACCTCACAGGACAGGCCAAAACCTCCACCGGCTGGTGGAAAAAGGCCCTGTATGCAGCCGGAGCGGTTGCCGCTGGTGCCGTCCTTGGCGGCTTGGGAATGTCCCTGTCCGGCTGCGGGCACAGCGTAGACGTTACGCCGGACCGGACGGAGGTATGCAAGGACGGGGCCTGTCTCGTCATTGAGCAGGGGCATATCTCCTATTCCCAATCCCAGCCCGTCACCGACGTGCCGCCCGTCGTTCAAGCCTCCAAGAAGTAAGACCATGTGCAAACTCTCCGAAGTGCCGGCACGTTTCCTTGAATTCGCCAAGGCTTCCCCCATGTTCGCTTGCGTCATTTTGTCGCTGTCTATTTGCGGCGGGGCGTGCTGGTACATCGGGGAAGTCATGAGCCATCACAATGACCGACTTTGCGATCTGATGACCATGCAGACGCAGGCCCAGGTGGAGACGGCCAAGGCAATCCAGCTCCTTGCTCTCCGAGTGGAGGACATTGAGCGGAAACTTGAGAAATAGGCAACTGTAAAGTTTTTCTTACAAGTTCAACCTCCGAGGATTCCTCGGTAATTCTAACCACTTCTAACAAAATTAAGTTATAACTATGAATATCGCTTTAGACATCGGACACGCCAATAACACCGGCAGCCGCGGCAACGGCCTGGAAGAACACGCCACGGCCAAGACCATCGCGGACCATCTCGCCCCCATGTTGCGAGCCCAGGGGCACGCCGTCACCATCATCGACTTCCCTCGCATGGACAACGACGACGATCTTGCCGCTACGGTCAAGGCCATCAATGCCGGAGGCTATGATATTTCCCTTTCCCTACACTGTGATTCTGCGGGATCAGCTACCGCCTGCGGGGCCCATGTCTGCCACCACCGCAACTACCACGACGACGGTTCTTACACGGATTCCCCTTCCGGCAAACGTCTGGCCGAAGCCATTGCCGGGCCTCTCTGCAAGCTCATGCCGGGCCGCGCTGACCATGTACAGGCACGTCCTGACCGTTCCTGCAAGCCCAACAAGACCAGCCTGTATGTGCTCCGCAAGACCGTGCCGCCTGCTGTGCTGGTGGAGTGCGGCTTTTTGTCCAACCCCGGAGACGCTTCCGTGTTACGCGATACTCCCGGCGCCATTGCCCGTGCCATCGCGCAGGGCGTGGATGCCTATAACCTCAACCAGTAAATTACCATGGGCTCCATCTTCAAACCCAAAGTCACACAAGCCCCGACCCCGCCGGCAGTAGAAGAACCTCTGAACCCGGCCGCCACGGAGAAGTCCGTTTCGGACGCATCGGAGGACGTACAGACCAAGAGCAAGCGCAGATTGAAGCTGTCCGACACGGTGAATAATCCGAATCTGTCCGGCGGCCTGTCCACGCTGCGCAAAACCCTGGGATAACAGTCATGGAGGTACGCGATTACATTGCCCTGGCGGATAACCTGTGCACGGAACGCGCCGCCTTTGAAGGCGGCTGGGATGAAATGCGCCGCATCATCATGCCCAGAGCCACGGGCAATGCCCATCCAGACAGCGTACCGGACAACGGCGGCGGACTGGAGCACAGTGATGTTGCCAATAACAGCCTGAAAAAGCTGGCTTCCGCCCACCTGACGTACATCACGCCTTTGGACAGGCGATGGTTCACACTTCGCCCCGTTGGCTACAAGAAGGATGGGAATCAGACCTTGAATGACTGGTACAACAAGGCCACGGAAGTGATGGAGCGGGAGCTTGCCGTTTCCAATTTCTATTCAGTCATGCACGAGGTATATCTGGACCGTTGCCTGACCGGGACCGGCTGCATGTTCTCCGAGATGAATCTCAACAAACAGCTGATTTTTAGGCACATCCCCACGGGCACTTATGCCATTGCAGAATCGGAGTCCGGAGACGTGGACACGCTGGTGCGCTGGTTCAGGCTGACAGCTCACCAGGCTGCACAGAAATGGGGAGAAGAAGCCCTGGGGGCCAAGGTACGGAGAGCTCTCAAGGATGCAAAGCGCCGGTATACGGATTCTTTCGAGTTTGTTCAGTGCGTGCTTCCCAATCAGGCTGGCAGGCTGCTTTCCAATAATTTGCCAGCCAAGAAGAGGCCGTGGCAGGACGTGATTATTTCCCTGGACGACAAGAAGATTGTGTTTGAGAGCGGTTTTTACGAGTTTCCGTTCCTGGTAACACGCTTCCTGCGCTGGGGCGATAGTCCCTACGGGGTGAGTCCTGCGTGGCACGCACGGCGCACCATTCGCATGGCTATCGACATGGAGAAGATTCTGTACACGCTGGGACAGACGAAGGCTTACCCAAGGCTTTTCCTGCTGGCTTCACAGTACGGTGATGTAGACTTGCGCGCCGGCGGCCAAACCACCATTTCTGCCGAAGCGGCCAATCTCGGGCTCCCACGCGAATGGGGTACACAAGGGCAGTATGATATTGGACTGGAATACCTGCGCGGACTGTACGCCAAGATTGAAGAGGCTTTTTACGTTCCCATGCTGGAGACCGTTTCCCGCATTGACCGCCAGATGACGGCCACGGAGGTAGCGGCCCGGGAAGCTGAAAAGGTGCTTGGATTTACCCCCTCTTTCACGTTATTCGTGAGCGATTTCCGGATGATGTGCCAGCGGATTATGGCATTGCTGTACCGCGCCGGCAAGCTGCCGGACCCGGTGCCAGGCGTGTTTGAGACCAACCGCCGGGGAGTCCCCACGCGTTTGGCTGTTCCACAGGTGCTGTTTATGGGCAAGATTGCCCAGGCGATTGCCCGGACGCAGACGGACGGCTTGATGACGGCCCTCGAATCCATCGGCACCCTATCCCAGATGACCGGACGGCCGGAGTTGCTGGATATTGTGAACCTCATCAAGGCCGGAGAGCTGATTTACGATTCCAAGGGCGCTCCGATGGAGTGCAAGGCGTCGGAAGAAGAGATGCAGCAGAAGGAGACCGAGAGGAAGCAGCAGCAGGAAGCGGCCACGCAGGCTGCCCTTGCGGAACAGTCCTCCGTGGCAAACAGGAATAACGCCCAGGCGCAACAAGCTTTACAAACAGCATGAAGACAAATCCCCAGGATGAGTACGAAAAGCGCATGAAGCACCGCAGAAGGATTTTCCGGGAAGCTTTCAGAAATCCGGAAGTTCTGGCGGAGCTGAAGAAACATTTCCAGACCGACCTTCCCTGTTTCCAGGGGGCGGCCGGTTCCTACGACCCCCTTGACGCCATGCGCCGAGATGCCTACCGCGAGATGATTTTGTTCATCGAAATGGTAGTAGGCAACAACAACGAACCAGAAGAAGAAACCACAGAGTAACCACTATGTCCTTATTCAGATTATACCACAACCGATTCCTCCGTGAAGAAGCCCCTGATAATGGAGGCGGAGGGAATCCTAACCCTCCCGCTGCGCCTGGCCGCCCCAGTCTGGCCGACCCCGTGCCGGATCCAAACACGGCTCCCGCCAATCCACCGGCTGACCCGCCTCCGGCAAATCCGGAGCCTGGGAAGACCGAACCTCCCGCCCAGGAGGATTACGTGCTGGCCTTTGACGAAACGTTCACTGGTGACGAGACGCTGCAGAATCTACTGACCGAAACCGGCAAGGCTCACGGGCTGCCCGTTGAGGGGCTTTCAGCCTTCATTAAGGACATGGACACCCGCATGGCGGCCAATGCGGCCGAACAGCAGCGGGCCCAGGAGGCGGCCATGAATGAGGCGTGGAGCAAGCTTGATGGCGAATGGGGCCGTGACAGCGACGCCCGCCAGATGCGAGCGGTTCAAATGGCTGCGCGCCTGTGCCGCATGGCCGGAGTCGAGCAGAGCGTGTTCAATGAGATGGGCATTGCCGATCATCCGGCCATGTACAAAATCCTTGATGCGGTAGGCAGGCTCCTGGATGAACCGGCCCTTCCGGTTCCACCCGGGCGACAGGAACAACAGGCCCGCGGCGAAGCCCAGCGCATGATGCACGACCCGGAACACCCGGATTACGCAGCCTTCCACAATTCTGACGATCCGCGCTTTGCCGAGGTAAGAACCAAGTACATGCGCCTGATGGGTGCGTGAAGTCAACCCGGCTTTTTACCTGCAAGCCCTGTTCCTGGTCTGGGAGCAGGGCTTTTTTAAGGCAGGAGTTCCGGCAGGGATTCAGCGGCGGAACGCAACTGGTCCGCGGAGGGGCGGATGTATACGCTATGCACGGCGGTGGAATCATGCCCCACCAGTTCCATAGCCAGCCCCTGGGAAACGCCGGAAGCCTGCAACATGGTGGCGGCCGTCGCCCTGATGCTGTGGAATGACTTGCTGTTCATTCTCCGACGGCGGCCACCGGCAGCTCCGTGCACCACGCCGATGCCGTGCGTTCTCAATAACAACCCGAACTGGGCGGAAGCCCCATCCCCTAACGCAAGGAGCGGGGCATGAAGCAATGCGTCCGCTGGTTCCCCCTCTTCCTTCCAGCGGGCAAGCGCCCACTGGTAAAAGCCTTCTCTCATGGGTTGGTCCATCCAGCGCCCCGTCTTGCCTGTGTCAAAGCGCACGACGCGGCGCTCCCAGTCAAATTGACTCCAATTCAACCTCAAAATATCCCCCAGCCTCTGGCCGAAGGTCTCAAATGAGCAGCGTACCGCGGAACTCCACAGGGGAGGGAAATGCTCAATCATGTAGCGTATCTCGTCCAGGGTGAACGCTTCCTTGTGCAGTTTCTCGCCCGCGCGGTCCGGGGGAATGGAAACGCCGGTGCACGGGTTGCGGTCAATCACTTCGGAATCCACGGCGTCCGTGAATGCCTGGGAAAGGGCGGCCAAATCCTTGGCCACCGTCTTCTGGCGCACCTCTTCACGGCGGGCTGCCACGAAGCCCTTGATGTCCGCCTTGGTGATCAGGCGTAGCGGGGCATCAGCCCGACCGCCCAGATAAGCGTAGAAATGCTTGTAGGCCGTCCTGGCGTTGCGTGCCGTGTCTTCCGACACCAGCGCCGCCTTGCGCCTCACGTAGTCGTCGCACCAGGCACGCACGGATACATTATTGTGCGCCTGATATTCTTCCGCCTCCGCACAGGCAATCTGCACACCCCGCTGGTAGGCGAGCCGTTCCGCCAGCTTGGCTGTGATGCGGTCGCCCTCGAACTCTCCGCCATTCACAGGCACCTTGGTGGAGCGCCGCCGCATCTTGCCGTCCGGCCCTTGGAATGTTACCATCCAGTAAGGGGAAGATTTTTCCTTGTTGATGGACAGACGGCCGCTGTAGAAAGGCTTGCTCATACCTGTAATATTTCCTGTAAGGGTTTTGTAATATGGTTTACGTAAGTTTTCTTACGTGTACTTTATTCATAATCCCTAGCAATATCAAGGTTTGCGTAGGTTTTCTTACAGAAACTGTTGGAGCGGATGATGGGATTCGAACCCACGACATCAACCTTGGCAAGGTTGCGCTCTACCCCTGAGCTACATCCGCTTGGATGGGTCAGCGGACCGGAACCGACCGCTGGGGAGGTTTATACGCCCGTTGCGGGAAAAAGCAACCTTTATTTTGGCAATTTCCCCATACGCCATCCATCCTTTTTCTGCCGAACTGCATCAAAGTGTGGCTTATAAATGAAATTCTCTCGTCAGAATGAAAGACACATTCTATGCTGTGGCGGCATGAAAGAATTGCTCATTACCCTGATCACGCTGGCGGGCCTGTTCATCGGCGTGTATTATCACGATTCCCTGGCGGGAGGCGGACAGGCAGACCAGCAGAAGGCGGAAGCTCCCGCCTCTGAACAGTAGTCCCCGGCAATCATGAACACGGCTTTCCGGAAACCCTGTTTTTCCGCCATTCTCTGCGGAGCGGCCCTGCTGGCTCCGCAGGCACGGGCGCAGTCCGCCGACAGCGCCGGAATCCTTTCCACCACGCCGCAGTCCGTGGAGGACCTCCAGCGGATTGAACACCAGCTCCAGCAGGTGCTTCCCCGGGTGCTCCCCGCCCTGGTCTGCATTGAAGTGAACAACGGCAGCGGCACCGGCATTCTGGTTTCGGAAAAAGGCCTGATTTTTTCAGCGGCCCATGTCGTTGATAAACAAGGAACCGTGCTCAAGATCATCCTGCCGGACGGCACCCGCCTGCCGGGAAAAACCACGGCGCAGAACAGCGATTCGGACGCCGGAACGGCTGAAATCACGACCAAATTGAACAAGAACCTTCCCCGCGTGGAGAAGGCGGAGAAACTGCCCCGCGTGGGGGACTGGGTGTTCGCGCTGGGGCACGGAGGCGGCCTGGACCAGAAACGCGGCCCGATGGTGCGCCTGGGGAGGGTGGTTTCCCTCAAGCACGGCGTCATTCAGACGGATTGCAAGCTGATCCGCGGGGATTCCGGCGGCCCTCTTTTCAACCTGAACGGGGAATTGATCGGCATTCACAGCCGGGTGGGTTCCGGGCTTGAAGACAATCTCCACGTTCCCATGAAGGATTTCGACGCACTGATGGAATCTCCCGCAGGCGGAAAGGCCCCCCTGCCTCCGTCACCGGAACGGGACGGCTAGCTTTTTCCCTCCATGGTCATGAAACTCTCCTCCTGCGCCTGCCTGCTGCCCCTGGCCTGTTCCCTTCTTCCCTCCGCCCTGGCGGAAGGGTTTAACGGGAGCCTGGATTTTGAACAGCGCATCAACGGGAAAACCGTTCTGAAAACCATTGAGCCCATCCGGGAACGGCTCCAGGATTTGAGCGCGGTTTTCTTTTCCGGCCATGACGTCGTGATTTACGGCATTGTACTGAGTCCGGACGGCTACATCGCCACCAAGGCCTCGGAACTCCATTACCACCAGAACCTGGTGGTCCGGATAGGTTCCTCCAAGTACGGCCATTTCAAGGAGATTGGCACGGACCCGGCCACGGACATTGCCGTGGTGAAGGTGGACGCCGCCAGCCTGCCCGCCCCCGGCCCCGTCAGCAATGAGGCCGCCATGGGCATGATGGTGGTCAGCAACGGCTCCACCACCCGCACTTCCAGGCGCCCCCAGCTGGGCACCCTAAGCGCGGCGCGGCGGCCCATCCCGAACGGAGACACGGCCTACATGGGCGTGATTTTCGGCACCCCCTGCTCCATTCAGGAGGTCGTCAAGGACGGTCCCGCCGCCAAGGCGGGAGCCATGGCCGGAGACGAGATTCTGGAGGTGGACGGCACGCCCATCACCACGCTGGAAGCCGTTTCCCCCATCCTGTCCAAGAAGGAGATTGGGGAAAAAGTGACGCTGAAGGTCAGGCGCAAGGGCAAAAAGCTTTCCTACGCCATCACGCTGGGCTCCCGGCGGCAGGCCCTGGGGGAAGACGCTCCCGAGGATTCCAACGACCTGATCAGCGGGGGCTTCAGCAAACGCAGGGATGATTTTCCGATGGTCCTCCAGCATGACACCCCTTCCCGGCATACGCTGATGGGCGGCCCGCTGCTCAACCTGAAAGGGGAGCTCATCGGCATGAACATCGCCAGAGTGAACCGGGCGGAAAATTACGCCCTGCCCATCAGCGTGGTGCAGGAGAGCGTGCAGCGCATCCTGAAAAACGCGCCGCAGCCGGAAAGGAAGCCGCAGGGGGATTCCTGAACCGTCTTCCACTCCTTTCCGGCGCAGGGAACGGCCCGGCGTCCATTTTTCTTGTTTTTCCTCCCGCGCAACAACCGGCAACACCGGGCGGATTACATGCCCGGAACGTCCGCGGCGTCCGGCACCGTCTTGGGCTGCACGGTGGGGTCATAATGGACGGCTCCCGTCACGCGCACGCTGCCGTCCGGGAGAAAGACCATGGAGGGGGTGCCCATCACCTTTTTGTAGTATTGGAGCTTTTCCATGGTTCCGCGGTAGTTGATGCGGGAATACGCGCCCAGCATGGGCGTGGTGGGGAAGAAGACGTGCACGTTCGCCTTGCCGTCCACCATGCACTGCGGGCGGGTGGTGCCCAGCCAGTCCCCGATGCATACGGCATTGTAGGCCACGCCCGTATCCGGGTCCTTCGTCTGCACGTACAGTTTCTGGATTCCGCGCACGGCAATAGTGCAGATGGAGAAGGTGCACCGCTTGGCGCTGGAGGGAATGGCTACGGTCTGGGACCACATGGGCGTGCCCGTCCGGACGGCGAACAGGGATTTCTGGGAGGCGAACATGTCCTTCTGGTTGGGCATTTTCACGACGGCCTGCACATGGTAGTTCCCCTCACGTGACAGGTCATAGAAGTGCCGCAGGTCAATTTTACGGGAGACGCTCATGCCGGCCGGCACCTTGAGCGGAGGGAACATGGCGAATTTGGACTGGGGGAGTTCCGCGCCCGCGGTGGAGTGCTCCACATGGATGTCCAGCCAGGAGGAATATTCCTGGCTTTTCAGTTCCACGGGCACGCCGGAGTTGTTGGTGATGGTCAGCCTCATGTACATGGCCTCCCCGCTGAGGAAGGTTTTCTTTTCCGGAACTACTTTCACATAGATCTGGGCCAGGGCCCCGGACGCCCCCATCAGGGCCAGCAGCAGCATTGCAAGGATGTGTTTCATGGTATTGGTTTGTCGAGTATGTGTTTTTAAACAGGTCAGCGGACGTCCCGCACGATTCTGAAGCCCAGGTTGTCCCGGCTTTCACCGCGGGAGCGCAGGTATTCCACCCGGTTGGTGATGCCGGGCTGCCTCCAGTCCCCGCCGCAGGCCACCGGGCCCGGCGGCTCCTTCACGCGCGCGGGGTCCTTTTCCATGGAAGAGGTCCATTCCATCACGCCGGAAGCCATGCCGCAAATGCCCGTCTTTAAGTCGTAATCATTGCTGTATCTGTCAATCACCAGGGTCTTGTCTCCCTTTTCACCCGTTTCCAGCATGTTCCCCAGGGCCATCCATTCCCCGCGCGCGGGCAGGCGGTAACGCGGCTCTCCGGGGGCCACGGGCTTCCAGCTCGCGTATGCCCAGGCATCCCAGAAGGTGACGTTGACGACGGGGAGCGGGGCGTTATTTTCCTGCCCTTCCATTTGCCTCCTGAAGTGGAGGCCGCCTTCCACATGGCTTCCCAGTCCTCGGGGATATGGGTGGCGGTCTGCTTGTCCGGCTGGTCCGGATGGGAGTATTCCTCCCTCAGTTCCGGGGTAAGGCGCGCCCACTGGTCCAGAAACAGGCGGTAGGATTCCAGGGTAATTTCATGGGCCCCCACGATCAGTTCCCCGCCGCCGGGAAGGTTCACGCGGACTTCCGTATGGTCGCTGGCGCAGAAATCCGGATAGTGTTTCGGCGCCGGGGGCGGAGCAGGCGTGGAGGTTTCCTCCCGGGGGAATAAAAGAAAAACGGCAGCCGCGGCTATTCCTGCGCCCAGCAGGCCCGTTCCGGTCCAGAGCATCCATTTTCCGGAGTTTCTGCGGGGTTCCACGGGAACGGTATAGCGGTGCGTGGTGGCGCGAGGGGAAAGCCCCAGCTGTTCGCGGACCGCGGCAATCAGCTCCATGACCTGGTCCCACTGCATCGGCTTGCCGTTCTGGCCCTCCCGCATCCATTCCAGCAGGGTGCGCATGCGGGTGGTTCCGGGCACGTCCGGCGTCACCAGGGGCAGCAGGTCGGCCCCCAGGCGTTTCATCTGCGCACGGGATATTTCTTCATGAAAGTCGCCGGGCATGGCCGTATTCATCAGCCGCACGGCGGATTTGTCATCCAGGAAGATGTGGCGCGGCTCCATGACGTTGAAGGCGGTTTGCAGGCGTTCATACCTGCCGCACATGCCGCCGACCGTTTCAATCACTTTCAGCAGGTCCTTCATGGACAGGGTCTGCCCGCGGTCCAGCATGGACTGGAGGGAGGCCCCCCAGTTGCTCGCTGGTGACGAACCAGTACCCCTGGGCCTGGGATGCCTCATAGACGGTTCCCAGCACCGGCGCGCTGACGGCGGCGCGCGTGCGGGCCTTCATCAGAAAATCCTCCACGCCCACGCCTTCCGGGTTGTCCGGCTCCAGCAGCTCCAGGAACACGGAGCGGTCCATGCCCTGCTGGATGGCCTGGTAGAGCATCCCCCCCGCGTGCGGCCAATGAACGCCACCAGCGTATAGTCGCCGAAGTTGTGGGGGAGGTCGAACATGGACGATTCAGGCATCAGGGAGGCAGCAGGGAGTCATAGGAGTCGGAAACCGGAGACGCCTCCACCGGGGGAAGCAGGCCGCCGTCATAAATTTCAGGCATGCCGGAAGGGGAACTCTGGTTCATCTGTTCCAGCAAAAATAGCACAGGCGGGGAGGCATGGCAATCCATCGGTTCACCCTTGTAGTACAATTTGGCGGTGTAGCCGTAGTACTTGAGGCTTCCGTAAGCAATCGTCTCCTCCTCCGTCAGGGGGGGCATATAGTAGGTCACCTCCATGATTTCCTCTCCGTCCGCCCAGTCCGCAGGTTCCGTGACGCACCGCGAGGAGGGTTCCGGAGCGTGCGTTTTTTCCACCTTTTTGCCGTTGACCTTGTCAAAGAACTGGACGATGACGCGCAGGTCCTCCGGCCTGACGTTCAGGCCATCCTTCATCAGGATGGGTACGATCAGCTTGACGCGCTCCCCGGCGGGGCATTCCGGGTCCCGGTATTCCAGAATGGTGCCGAAGGACATATCGCCCCGCAGGTCCGCAGGGCTGGAAAAACCGGCCTGGAGGTGCTGGGCCGCGCGCGCAAAGTATTTCCCCGCCTTTTCCCGCTGGGTGTATACTTTCAGAAAAAATTCCCGGGATTTATCCGCATTCCTCAGCCATTCATAGGTGAGGCCGTAGTAATAAAGCACCACCGGGTTGTCCGGCTCCAGCCTCATGGCCTGCTCCAGCTTCACCACCGCTACTTTAAGGTCTCCGTCAATCTGGGCATACCGCGCCGCCTTGACCAGCTCCGCCACCTCCTCCGTCATGGGCGGCATGGCTTCCGCCGGGTTCTCAGCCGGCAGGGGTGACTGGCCGGAGACGCCTTCCCCTCCCGGGACTGGGGCTGCCACTGCCGCAGGGACCGGGTCGCCCGCCGGATCCGACAAATCGGCGGCCCGGAGCATTTCCTCCACGGAACGGGGTTTTTCAGAAGAACCCGCCGGAACGGCCGCAATGCCTGCCGTATCCGGTTCGTCCCCTTCTTCAACAGCCGCCGGCCCTTCCGGATTTTGCTGCACCGGAACGGGTACGGGCGTTTCCACCACTTTTTCCACCACCACGGTGCGGGCGGTCAGGCTGAAGGAGACGCCCACCATCAGCAGCAGGACGAACGCCAGCGCGCCCAGCGTCCAGCAGGCGATGCCGAACGCGCGGTCACGGGCGTTCTTTTCCGGTGGAAGGGATTCGCTCATACGGCATCCTCGTCATCCTTCCGGGCAGGCGTGCCGCCGGACTCCGGAGCTTCTTCATAGTCAACTACCTCACCCCGGTAAAGGGAAAGAAGGGCCTTCATGAAATCTTCCGCGTTATTGGGGGAATCCTCCTTCCGGAAGCCGCCGTAGGTCAGGCCGTCCAGCCTGATCCGGTCCCCTCCGCATTCCGGGTTCAGCGTCGCAATAGCCAGCCCCTTCATCTTCCATCTGCGCAAGTCCAGCCGGGCGATGTCATCCACGTGGAAGACCCTGCCGGCAGCCGTTACCTGCCCTTCCTTCAGGGCCATTTTCCTGCCGCGCGTCCTCACCAGGAAAAACAGCGCCACCAGGGCCAGCACCATGCAGATGCTTCCGGCCACCCATTGTTCAAAAATCTTGGAGGCGTCATACGGGTGGTCCACCGGCTTGATGGGGTAGCGTTTTTCTCCGGAATAGGATTGCCACGCGGCGCTCCAGCCCTTGCCGGGGGCGGACATCAGCCTGTAATCCGCCAGAACGTCAGGCCACGGCGTCGCGTCCCGGTCCACGCCGGACGGGACCTGGTACCCTTCCGGGAATTCAACCGTGCGCTCCAGAACGGTGCGCTCCCAGTCCTGCGGGGAGGCCCCGTTCCCGCTCACCTCACGGTCAAAGAGGGCTCCCGCGTCCACAAACGCCTTGTGCATGAAAAACTCCAGGTTCTTCTGGGGATACCCGGTGGAAGCATCGTAATAAAAATACACTCCGAACCCCAGGAACATGAGAGCCATGATAACCGCCCTGCCGGTAAACCACATGGTCGGCTTACATTCTACCGTGTCAGACTGCATGTTTCTTACATACCAGCAATTCCATGCCCTTGACCATAAAAAAAGTGCACGGCATCCACCTTTGCGGGAAAGCGGGGCGCCATGCCGCCCGGAGGACAGTCCGGACGCACGGCTCCGGAAGAAAAAAAGCCTCGGCATTCCCCGCCGGAAACATACTTGAAAAATCACTTTTTACCTTCTTCTTGGCTTGATTTATTTTGTGAAAGTTAAATAATAACACGCGCAGGGATTCCCCGGCACGGCCATACCGGCCGGGAATGCTGCAATCCCGCACACCGGCCGCATCATTTTTACCGCGTATGAAACCAAGCAATCCCCAATACCGCCGCATGGATGCCGATCCCGGCTACCATCCCCAGGAAGACGACCAGGTGGATGCCGACATGGAACAGGCCCAGCTCCGACTGGAACAACTGCGGAAGGAAAAGGAGGAGGTGGAAAGCTCCCGCCGCCGCCTGGAGGAAACCCACCTGCGCAAGGCCCGCTTCATGGACCAGCAGAACGAACTGGGCGACCGCATGGTCAACGCCGCGGACCTCATCGGCAGGGAGGTGGAAAGCCTTCGCCAGGAAAGCAATGAGCTGGAGCAGATTCACATGGCCCTGACGCGGAGCCTGAAAATGCTCAGCACCGTGCGCCCGGACGAATGGCCCATTGAAAACACGGACAACCTCATCAACCAGGGCCAGCAGGTCATCGACCGCTGCGAGGAGGAATTCGCGGACGCCGTCCAGCAGTGCGCCCGCATGCAGCACACCAAGGTGCTTACGGGCGTGCGCCGTTCCAGCAAGGTGCGCATCAGCTCCCGTGAATTCATGACCCAGTTCCTCCAGGGCCTTTCCTTCCACCTTCCCCTGCTCCTGATTGCCCTTATCATCCTCTTCTTCATCTGGATTTTCAGCCCCTCCGCATCATGATTAAAAGAAAGACCAAACGCCGTTCCTCCGAACTGGCAGAACTGGACCGCGCCTCACGGGAAATTGAGAACCGCATCCAGGAATTGGAAGCCTCTCTCAAACGTCCGGCCCAGCAAACGCGCATGCGCCTGGACCGCAATACCATGCCCCCGCCGGACCGCGTGCGGGAAGGCACCCAGAACCGCGCCCTGCGCGCCGTGGTGGCCCGCGACGGCCGCGCCACCAACATGAGGCGGGAGCTGCGTGAAAACTTCATGCTGCTGGGCCTGCTGGTCTGCGCCATCGCCGCCTCCTTCTGCTGGATCGTCCGCCTGCTGGAACAGCAATAGGCCTCACCCTCCCTTTCTCTTATATATTACGCACGTTCCCATCATGAGCACGCCCCAAATCGACGTAGCCTACATTGCCAAACTGGCGCGCATCGACCTGACGGAGGAAGAAGCCGCCCTCTTTTCCAAGGACCTGGACAAAGTCCTGGCCTACATCACCAAGCTGGAATCCTACGACGTCACGGGCATCGCCCCCATGAACCATCCCCTGCCCACGATGGACGTAATGCGCAAGGACGTTCCGGAACCCGGCCTTTCCCAGGAGGAAGCCCTTTCCAACGCCCCCCAGCAGTCCCAGGGGCAGTTCCGCACGCCCAAGGTGGTGGAATCCGCCTGACATCCTCCCGGTCCCTCCCTTTTCACGTTTCAACCGTTCTTATCCCTTTCTTTCCATGTCAAGCATTCAAGGCACCCTGGCCCAGTGGCGCGACCGCCTGCGCCGCAAGGAACTTTCCCCCGCCGAACTGGTCAACCTGACGGCGGACGCCATTGAGGCGGACCGGACCACCAACGCCTATATCTCCTTTGACCGCGAGGCCGCCCTCAAGGCCGCGGCCGCGGCCGATACGTCCAGCCCCCTGGCCGGCATCCCCATCGCCGTGAAGGACAACATCAACGTCCTGGGCCAGCCGACACGCTGCGCCTCCCGCCTTCTGGCTCCCTATGCTTCTCCCTATGACGCCACCTCCATCCGCCTGCTGAAGGCGGCGGGCGGCATTCCCCTGGGCCGCACGAACATGGATGAATTCGCCATGGGCGCCAGCGGTGAAAACTCCGCCTACGGCGTCACGCGCAACCCGAACGCTCCGGACCACATCCCCGGCGGTTCTTCCAGCGGCTCCGCCGCCGCCGTCGCGTCCGCCACAGCCATCGCCGCGCTCGGTTCGGATACGGGCGGCTCCATCCGGCAGCCCGCCGGGCACTGTGGCATCGTGGGCCTCAAGCCCACCTACGGGCGCGTTTCCCGCTACGGGCTGGTGGCCTTCGCCTCTTCCCTGGACCAGATCGGCCCCATGACCCGGACGGTGGAAGACGCCGCCATCCTGCTCCAGGCCATCTCTGGTCACGACCCGAAGGATTCCACGTCCGCAGACGAGCCCGTGCCGGACTTTGAGGACGCGCTGGGCCGTGACGTCAAGGGCCTGAAAGTGGGCATCCCCGCGGAATATTTCACCTCCGGCAACCATCCGGGCATTTCCGAGGCCGTGCAGAACACCGTGAAGCAACTGGAAAGCCTGGGCGCGGAACTGGTGGAAATCAGCCTTCCCCACGCGGACGCCGTGGTGGCCGCCTATTATATCATCGCCTGCGCGGAGGCCTCCTCCAACCTCTCCCGGTTTGACGGCGTGCGCTACGGCAAGCGGGCGGAAGACGCCGCCGGCCTGGTGGAACTTTTCTCACGCACCCGTGAAGAAGGCTTCGGACCTGAAGTCAAGCGCCGCATCATCCTGGGAACCTACGTCCTCAGCTCCGGCTACTATGACGCCTACTACTCCCGCGCGCAGAAGGTCCGCTCCCTGGTCGCCAGGGACTTCGCGGAAGCCTTTTCCAGGGCGGACATCATCGTAGGCCCCACCTCTCCCGCCCCCGCCCCCAAAATCGGGGACTCCGCGCTGGACCACCTCCAGACCTACCTGGCGGACATCTACACCATCCCCGCCAACCTGGCCGGGCTGCCCGCCATGTCCATCCCCTGCGGAACCGTGAAGGAAGGCGGCATGGAGCTCCCCGTGGGCTTCCAGATGACGGCCCCCCATTTCCGGGAAGACCTTCTCTTGAAAACCGGATTTGCCCTTGGGAAATAATCGGAATTTTTCAACGCAAGCGCCCGGCAGACTGTCTCACCCGCTATTAAGAATCATGGACACCCGAGAATTCAACGAAATTATCGCCGCGAACTCATCGTGGATTTCTGCTCTCAGAACGGAGGTAGGCAAGGTGGTCATCGGCCAGCAGGCGCTGGTGGACAGGTTGATCCTCAGCCTCCTCTGCAAGGGACACGTCCTGCTGGAAGGCGTGCCCGGCCTCGCCAAGACGCTCTCCGTAAAAGCCATGGCGGGCACGCTGCACGCGCAGTTCGCCCGCATCCAGTTCACGCCGGACCTTCTGCCGGCGGACTTGCTGGGCACCATGATCTATAATCCGGAGGAAAGGCAGTTCACTGCCAAGAAAGGCCCGATCTTCGCCAATCTCATCCTGGCGGACGAAATCAACCGCGCCCCGGCCAAGGTCCAGTCCGCCCTGCTGGAAGCCATGCAGGAACGTCAGGTAACCCTGGGGGAAACCACCTACCGCCTGCCGGACCCCTTCCTGGTGCTTGCCACGCAGAACCCCATTGACCAGGAAGGCACCTACCAGCTTCCGGAAGCCCAGCTTGACCGCTTCCTCTTCAAGGTTCTGGTCACCTACCCCACGCGCGAAGAAGAACTCCAGGTGCTGGACCTCATGGCCAGCTCCGCCAAGCCGCCGGAAACCTCCCCGGTCACCACGCCGGAACAGGTGGCGGCCTCCCGCGACCTGGTGAACCAGATTTACATTGACGACGCCGTGCGCGGCTACATCGTGGACCTGGTGCGCGCCACCCGCTTCCCGGAAACGGTGGACGTGAAACTGCGCGGCCTCATCCGCGCGGGCGCATCCCCGCGCGCCACCATCAACCTGGCCCTGGCGGCCCGCGCCAACGCCTTCATGCACCACCGCTCCTTCGTCACCCCGCAGGACATCAAGGACCTGGCCCATGACATCCTGCGCCACCGCATCCTTCTCTCCTATGAGGCGGAAGCGGAAAACATCTCCACGGACGACGTCATCGACCACATCCTGACGAAGGTTCCCGTGCCGTGACGGCAGGAGGCGGCTCCCCCGTCCGCCCTTATCCTTCAGCCCCCGCGGGGCGCCTCACCGGAACCTGATTGAATTCAAACAGGGAGGATCACTTCATGGATAAAGCCTCAGACATTCTCAAGCGCGTGCGCCGCATTGAACTGCGCGCCAGGCATCTGGCCACGGAAAACTTCGCCGGGCAATACCAGTCCGGCTTCCGCGGCCAGGGGCTGGACTTTGACGACTTCCGGGAATACACGCCGGGAGACGATCCCCGCTTCATTGACTGGAAGGTGACGGCCAGGATGAACTCCCCCTTCGTGCGTCGCTTCCGGGAGGAACGGGAGCAGGCCGTCATTCTGGCGGTGGACGTCAGCGGCTCCATGCACTACGCCTCCTCCGCGGCCCGGGCTTCCAAGCTGGACTATGCGGCGGAAGTGGCCGCGGTGCTCGCCTTCAGCGCGGCCCAGAGCGGGGACAAGTGCGGCCTTCTCATTTACGGGAACAGCCACTCCCATTACATTCCCCCGGCCAAGGGCATCAAGCAGACCCTGCGCATCGTCCGTGAAATCGTAGCCAGTAAAAACGACGGGGCGGATCAAAGCATCGCGGAGGTAGCCCGGCAGCTCGTCCTTTCCCAGAAAAAGGCAGCCATGGTCATCATGCTCAGCGACTTCTGGAGCGAGCACAACAAGGCCGCCCTGGGACAGCTCAACTTCAAGCACGACTTCATCCCCATCCGCATCGCGGACCCGATGGAGCTGCACCTTCCGGACGCCGGGCGCGTCATCCTGAAAGACCCGGAAACCGGCAAAAGCATGTTCCTGAACCTCGCCCGCCAGGACGTCCGGGAAGCCCACGCCAACGTCGTGCACCTGCACCGTGAAAAATGGACGCAGGACTTCCGCCGCCTGGGCATCGATTTCCTGGACCTCCAGACCACGGACAACTTCATGCCGCCCCTCCAGGCCCTCTTCACCAGGAGGTCCCGCAAATTCTCACGCTAAACCCTTCTCCGCCAGCCATGCCAGCACCCGCCACCTTCCAGACTCCCCCCACGGCCATTCCGGAACCGCCGGCCTTCCCCACGCTGATGGAAACGCAGTCCCCGGACGCCTACCTTCAAGCGGGCTTCTGGGATACGTGGGGCATCTCGATCATGCTCGCCTCCATCCTGCTGGCCGTCGCCATAGCCGTCATCGTGCTCATCCGCAGGAAAGGGCGCACCCCCGCCGCGCCGCTCAGCCCGGCGGAAACCGCTATCCGGGACATCACGATGCTCCGGGAAACCCACCCCTCCCTCAGGCAGGCCGCCGTGGAATTCTCCCTGCTCCTCCGGAAATACCTGGTGGGGGAAACCAAAGACCCGGCGCTGTATGAAACCCAGCAGGAATTCAACCGCCGGGCGGACGCGCTCACCGCGCTCCCCTCGGAACTCCAGGGTCCCACGCGCGACCTGCTGGACCGCATGGCCTCCCTGAAATATGAGCCGGACACTCCGGAAAACGACTCCCTGGTCAACGAACTGGCGGACGACACGGTCCAACTCATCAACGACATAGAAGCGGACGCACACCGCACGAAGGAGGAAACGGACCTCGTCGTCAAAAAACCTTCCCCACGCCCCAACCAACGCTAGCACACCATGACGGAACACTTCCAATTCGCACAACCTGAATGGCTCTATGTCCTTCCCTTCATCTTGTGCCTCATTATCCTCCGCCGCAGGCGGGGGGCGGAAGGCTCCATCACCTACCCGACCGTTCGCTTCATCTCCTCCCTGGCGCGCAATCCCCAATCCCTGGCCGGAAAAATAGGGGCCATTTGCTTCGTGCTGGCGGCGGCGGCCCTCGCCATCGCGCTGGCGCGCCCCCAAAAAGTGGAGGATAAAACCTTCCGCACCGTCAACGGCATTGACATCATGATCGCCTTTGACCTCTCCTACTCCATGGAGACGCCGGACATGGTCCTCAACCGCATGCCCATCAACCGCCTGGTGGCCGCCAAGCATGTCATCACCCAATTCGTCGACAGCCGTCCGGACGACCGCATCGGCATCGTGGGCTTTGCCGGGAAAACCAAATCCTTCTGTCCGCTCACGCTGGACCACGCCCTGGTCAACGGCATCATCCGGGACTTCCATCCTCGCATGATCCAGGCGGACGGCACGGCCATCGGCTCCGCCATTGCGGCGGCGGCCACCCGGCTGGATGACCGCAAGGACACCAAATCCAAAATCATCATCCTGGTGACGGACGGCGCCTCCAACTCCGGCCAGATATCCCCGCTGGTGGCGGCGGAAAACGCGGCCAAGCTGGGCATCAAGATTTATACCATCGCCGTGGGCACGGAAGAAGGCACCCTGGCGAACGGAATGGTGGTGCAAAGCGAATTTGACGAACCCACCCTGCGGAAAATAGCCCAGCTCACGGGCGGGGAGCACTTCCGGGCCACGAACATGGCCTCCTTCAACAAGGCGTTCGCCTCCATCGGCAAGCTGGAAAAAAGCGAGGCCAAGGTGCAGACCGTCCGCCACATTGAAGAATACTTCATGTACTTCCTCGTAACGGGCGCCGCGCTGACGCTTCTGGGCCTCTCCCTGCAAGTGCTCAAACCGGCCCCCGCCCCGTAACACCATCCCTTTCCCGCCATGACCTTCCTTTAT
The DNA here is from genome assembly GCF_049262625.1 of Akkermansia sp. JRP_AM1. Taxonomy (NCBI): domain Bacteria; kingdom Pseudomonadati; phylum Verrucomicrobiota; class Verrucomicrobiia; order Verrucomicrobiales; family Akkermansiaceae; genus Akkermansia; species Akkermansia sp. JRP_AM1. The sequence goes on along the minus strand of NZ_CP118234.1, from coordinate 2,702,837 downwards.
CCCAACGTTCTGTACGCGCTCATCCTCCCGGCCCTGCTCGCGGCGGCGGCCTGGTGGCTGTGGCGCCGCCGTTCCAGAAAATGGGAAGTGCTCGTCTCCCCGGAATACCGGCAGGAGCTGGTTCACGCTCCGGCCACCTGGCACCGGGTGCTCCCCGTCATCTTTGCCGTGCTGGCTTCCATCTTCGCCATCCTCTCCATCGCGCGTCCGGTGGACGGCTACACGGAGGTAAAGGAGATTCCCAAATCGCGCAATATCCTCATCGCCATTGACTGCTCCCGCTCCATGCTCAGCAAGGACGCCTCCCCCACCCGCCTGGGAAGGGCTAAAACCGCCGCCTACGACCTGCTGGACGCCCTGCCGGGGGACAACTTCGGCATCATCATCTTCTCCGGGGACGCCGTCCTGCTCATGCCCCTTACCCATGACCACAACGCGCTGAAGGAAACCATCGAACAGCTTCAATTCGGCTGGGTCTCCCAGGGAGGCACCAATCTGGAAAACGTCGTCCGGCTGGCCCTCCAGACCTTCAAGCGGGACAAGGAGGCGGACGCCAAAAACGCCCTGGTCATCCTCAGCGACGGGGAAGACACCGTCAACATCACTTACAAGACGGCGGAAGCCGCCAGGCAGCACCAGCTCATCATCGTAACGGCGGGCATCGGCACCACCATCGGCACCACCATTCCGGATGAGCAATCCCCCTCCGGCCTGTACCGGGACCGCCGCGGCCAGCATGTCGTCTCCAAGCTCAATCCGGAAAGCCTGCAATACCTGGCCCGGCAGACGGACGGCCAGTATGTGCAGCTCTCCGACGGAGCGGCGCTGAACCGCTTCGTCAGGGACATCGCGGACCGCCTGGACATCACGGAAGGCCGGGAGGAAGTGCGCCGCGTGCCGAACGACCGCTACGTCATCTTTGCCGTTCCGGCCCTCATCTGCCTGCTCCTCACTCTTCTGGCGGGTACCCGCTGGCGCTCCTTCCGCCGTTCCGGACGCCGCGGCATGACCGCCCTGGCCGCCGCAACCCTGCTCTGCGCCGGACTGCTGGGCACGGAAGCGCGCGCGGACACGAGCGCCCTGGACAACGTCACGGACCTGATCCGGACGGGAAAGACAGAGGAAGCCGTCAAGGCCATTGATGAAATGCTCGCCGTTCCGGACCTGGCGGAAGAAACGCGCCAGGCCCTGGAATTCGCCAAAGGCTGCCTGGAACAAAAAGCGGACAACCCCAAGGAAGCCGCGGAAGCATTCTCCCAGGCGCTCCTTTCTCCCAAAGCCTCCCTCCAGGCGGATTCCCACTTCAACCTTGGCAACCTGGAAGCCGCCCAGGCCCGTAAAACCATGATCTTCTCCCGGCCGGAAGGGGAACAACCGCAGGCGCAGCCCTCTTCCATTGATGACCAGATCAAGGAAATTGACGCCCGCCTGGCAAAAATACCCGTGGCGAAAGAACACGTCAAGGAAGCCGTCAAGCGCTTTGACGACGCTCTCTCCGCCTACGGCTCCCATGAAGGAGCGGCCGCCAACAAGGAGGAAATGCTCCGTTACGACAAATCTCTGGACGAATACCGCAAGCAGTTGGAGGAATTAAAGAAGAAATTGGAAGAGGAAAAGAAAAAACAACAAGAGCAGCAGAACAAGGACCAGAACAAGGACCAGAACAAGGACCAGAACAAGGACCAGAACAAGGACCAGAACAAGGACCAGAACAAGGACCAGAACAAGGACCAGAACAAGGACCAGAACAAGGACCAGAACAAGGACCAGAACAAGGACCAGAACAAGGACCAGAACAAGGACCAGAACAAGGACCAGAACAAGGACCAGAACAAGGACCAGAACAAGGACCAGAACAAGGACCAGAACAAGGACCAGAACAAGGACCAGAACAAGGACCAGAACAAGGACCAGAACAAGGACCAGAACAAGGACCAGAACAAGGACCAGAACAAGGACCAGAACAAGGACCAGAACAAGGACCAAGACAAGGACCAAGACAAGGACCAAGACAAGGACCAAGACAAGGACCAGAACAAGGACCAAGACAAGGATAACGCCGCGGGCAAGGAAAACAAGAGGGACGAAAATGAAATGAAAAACGCCCAGCTCCCCTCCTCCCCGGAAAAAGACAAGCTGCCTGAAACGCCCGGCATGGAAAAACCGCAGCCCAAGCCGCAGCCGGAAGAGGACAAGCCCGTACCGGTAGCCACGCAAAAGGAAAGCAAGGAGGAAAAGGAACGCCGGGAGGCAAGAGCCATCCTGATGGAACGCAGGGACATTGAACCCGGCTGCCCCGTTCCCCAGCGTTCGCCGGAAATTCCTCCGGACAAGGATTATTAACCCGTTCCGCCCGCATCCACGATGCCAACCCTTCAAACATATCCCGCAACATGATGAAAAAACTGCTCGCCATTCTTTCGCTCTTCTTCTGCATGACTGTCACGCTCATGGCTCAGCAGGTGGTCACCACCTGGCTGTCCGACGCCGTTGTGCCGGGAGAACAAACCCGCCTGTTCATCATCCTGACGGACGGCAGCATCGCCCGCCAGGACCCGCTTCCCAGGGTGAAGGGCGCCAGCCTGCGCTGGGTCAGCCAGGGCAACTATATCCGCTGGCCGGGGTCCCCCAACCAGTCCGCCTTCCTGATGGCCATTGAAGTAACTCCGGACGAAGTGGGCACCGTGGAAATCCCGTCCCTGACCCTGCAAGCCAACAACGGCCGCTCCTATACCACGCTTCCCCAGACGCTGACCGTCTACCCGTACAGCGCCATCAAGTGGAACACGCTGAACCTGAACGGCACTACGGTTCCGTACGGCATGCTGTGGCATGTGGACAACCAGAAGCCCTATGTCCACCAGCCGGACCGTTGCGAACTGAAAATTTATGCTCCGGAATACATTCTGGAATACACGGCGCCCACCATCACCACCTCCAACCTGGCTACATGGCGCTTTGAACCCACGCTGGTGGAATTGCTCCGCGGCCAGCCCCGCGGCTCCGTGCTCTATAAAGGCGTCAACTGGAACGTCATGACCTTCCAGAGCACTCTGTTCCCGCTGCGCGCCGGGGAAGTCACGGCGGCGGGCACTGTCACGGCACGAGCCGCCCTGCCGGAAGCGGACCCCCTCATCGCCAACTTCATCCGCTCGGAGGTGCTGGTGGAAATGTCCATTCCGGAAGTGAAAATCACGGCCCAGGAACTCCCGGAGGGAGCGCCCGCCTCTTTCACCAACGCTGTGGGGGACTTCCGCATCTCCGCCAGCACGGATGCCCGGGACCTCAGCGCCAATGAACCCATCACCGTTAAAATCAAGGTGACGGGCACGGGCAACATCCACAGCATTGCCTGCCCGGCCCTCACGGACGCTTCCAACTGGAAGCTTTACCCGCCCAACAAGCTGGACCCGGGCCAGAACACGCGCTCCATCCAGGGAACCGTGGAATTCCAGCAAATGATGCGCCCGATTGCCCAGACGGACGCCATCCCGCCCTTTGAACTCACCTTCTTTGACCCCAGCACGCAACAGTACAAAACCGTAACCACCTCCCCCATTCCCCTGGAATGGAAGGCCTCCGCCATCACCGGAACGGCGGCCGGCGGAGCCGCTCCCGCCACGCCGCCTCCGGCAGGCACCATTCCGGTAGCGGAAATGACGGACATTTACGGGATCATGCCCGCCGCCGTCATGAACGCCCTCACCGCTCCGGCCCACTGGGGATGGTACTTCCTGGCCTACATCCCCGCCGTCGTCCTGCTGGGCATGGCCCTGATCCGCTACATCCGGAGAGTCCAGAAGGAAAGCTTCACGGCCCGGGAACGCATGCGTTCCTTCCGGAGGCTCTCCTCCACGCCGCGCCAGGCCAGCTCCACGGAATTCCTGCGAGCCGCCGGCAACTTCATTGAATCCTACATTCCTCCTTCCAAGCAGAATGAAGAAATGAAAACCATCCTTCAGCTCCGGGATGACAGGGCGTTCAAGCCCTCCGGCTCTTCAGACGAACTGCCGCACGCGGAACGCCAGCACATGCTCCAGGCCATTAAAAAAGCCATCGCCAAGCTTCCCGTGCTCATCATGGCCGCCGTCCTGACCCTGTCCGTGGCCGGAGCAGCCGGAAACGCCGCGGAAACGGACAACCTGGGCGTGCAGGCCTATGAACAGGGAGAATACGCCAAGGCCATTGACTACTTCAGCAGGGAAAGCAACGATACGGACCTCTCCAAGTCGGAACGCGCCTATGCCAGCTTCGGCATCGGCAACTCCTACTACCGCATGAACAAGCCCGGTCTGGCCGCCCTCAACTACCGCCGCGCGCTGGAACTCTCCCCGTACTTCACGGAAGCCAGATACAACCTGCAATTCGTCGAACGCAAGGAGGGGGCCATCCTCCCCGCCAACACCACGGAAAACCAGTGGCTCACTTACATTAGCCATGATGCGCTCGGCCCCATCTCCATCCTGTCCGGCGCCGTCATGCTCACCTTCCTGGTGCTCCTGACCGTCACCCGCAGGCACGGGGCGCTGCTGACCATCCTGGCCACCCTCAGCGGACTGGTCACCGTGGCGGCCATCATGAACTACATCATGTACCCGGAAACCCCGGAATCCATCCCGGCGGACCGGCTGCTGGTCGTCACCCAGAAAACGCCCGGCAGGCACGCGGCGGACATGAACAGCCCGGCGGTCATCACCCTGCCGGAATCCACCCCGCTCATCCTGCGCGCGGAACGCGGCTCCTGGTACTACGCCAGCACCTTCCAGAACACGCCTGTCTGGATACCCAGGACGGACGCGCAGCCGCTGTAACGCTTTTTATCCCGCCCTCACCATGGGCCGCCCTTCCCGGAACACCGTATTTCCGGAAGGGCGGCCTTTTTTACGGCTGCGTTAAAACCCTCTTCGCAACCGGAAGAGGCTGGAACCAGAAAATGGCAGCACCTCTGATGCACCGTTCATGAGCGTTTTCCTCCCTTTTCCACTATGTGGCACGGAGATTTGCCGCCTTTCCCTGCTTCCTTTTCCATTTCAAGTAGAAAAAATCTCCGGAAGGTCCCCTTCCGGAGACGCACAGGCGATTCCCCGGTCTCCATGAACAAAAAAAGCCAATGCCCCATCATATCCACAGGGCACGCGTGTGTTAAAAACCGTTCGCTGGCGCCCTTCCGCCCCAGTTGACGCAAGGGCTTGCGGCGCTCCTGATGATGCGGAAAAAATCCGTGCGCCCCGTTTCGCCCGCGGGCCGGCCCGCACCATGGCTCACCAGGAATCCAGATGCACCTTCCTGCCCGGAGGCGGAAAAGCCTCGTCCAGCAAATCCACATCCTCCGCAGTCAGCTTAATGGACAAGCTCCGGTAATTCTGCTGAACATGCATGACGGAACCGGCCTTGGGGATAGCAATCATTCCGGGGCGGCGCAGAATCCAGGCCAGCGCGATCTGCACCGGGGTGGCCTCATGCTTCTGCGCAATCTCCATCAGAACCGGATTGCGGGACAGCCGCCCTTCATCCGCAGGCGAATAGGCCATCACGGGAATGTGGCGCTCCCGGCACCACGGCAGCAGGTCGTACTCCACGCCGCGATGGGCCAGATTATAAAGAATCTGGTTGGCGGCGCAGGAGACTCCCCCGGGACGGCATAAAAACGCTCCATTTCCGGAACATCCATATTGCTGACGCCCCAGGCCTTTATCTTACCCTCCTGCTGCAGCTCAATCATGGAGGCAACCGTATCTTCAATGGGATGGGGACCGCTCCAGTGAAGCAGGAACAAATCCACGTAATCCGTCCGCAGCTTGTTCAGGCTCCGTTCGCAGGCGGCCTTGGTTCCGGTCCTGCTGGCGTTGCCGGGCAGAACCTTGGTAACCAGGAAAACACGGTCGCGCAATCCGCGGATTGCCGTTCCCACCAACTCCTCGTTGCCATACATCTCCGCCGTGTCAACCACGCTCATGCCAAGCTCAATGCCCGCACGCAGCGCCTCTACTTCTTCGGCTTCCCTCAAGGCGGATTTTCCCATCTTCCAAGTTCCCTGCCCCAGGGCGCAAACCTTCCGATGGTCCGGAAAAATTACTGAGTGTTCCATCATCAACTATTCTTTCTACCTGATCGTACAATTCCATGCTGTATAAACCTTTGACAGCATGCGAGAAAAAGCTCAAGAATCAGGACGTTTCCCATGGCCGCCTCATCCAACTTCTTCTCCCCTTCTCCCGGCGCGGCGCAAAACACCCCTCATTAAAACATTACTCAACATGCTACTGGTGAACGCATTTTAAAACAACCTCCCATCCGGGCATGCCGGCATCAAAAAACCCGCGCAACCGTCCTGTCATACGTGCTGCGGGGGCACCCCGCCTCCTGCCTGAAAAAATCTTCTCCGTCCCTCTTCGGCAGGAGGCCGCCCCTCCGGCACTTCCCCTCTTTCCCGTGAACTTTATCCCTCCGCTCCTTCCGGAAAAGAATTTCTCCCGGCTCTTCACAGGAACGGCAGCCGCACGGCGGGAGAGGTACTCCGAACCATTCAGGCTGAAAATTGCCGGTGCCGATAGCCCAGGCCATAACCGTCCTCCTTCCGTGTGGCGACAGTACCTTCCGGGAAAATCCGCCTCTGCGGACAACCGCAGCCGCCCCCTCTCCGTTCAGCCCTGCAAAGGTAAAATCAATCAACCGGAGTCCACGCCATTTCTTATCGCGGCGCCGGCATCCGTCAACGCCTTAATCCCTCCACGGGCATTTCAACGCCGTTATTTCCCGGGATCTGCGGCTCCTTTCCGTTGCTCGCCCTGAATCGTCATTGCCTGATATTCCTGATAACCCGGGCCGGAACGCCGCCTACAATCGCGTTGGCCGGAACATCCCCGGTGACGACGGCCCCGGCGGCCACGATGGCATTTTCCCCCACCGTCACGCCGGGCAAAACGGTAGCCCCGGCCCCTATCCACGCCTTCCGTCCTATCACGATGGGGCGCCCATAAACATGACGGCGCAATTCCGGTTCCTCCGCGTGATTCTCCGTAATCAGCTTCACTCCCGGACCGATCAGCACGCCGTCACCAATCGTGATTCCGCCACGGTCCATGAACGTGCAGCCGCAATTCACGAACGCGTTCCTGCCGAATCGTGTAAAACGGCCGAAATCGGTATAAAAAGGCGGCACGATCCAAGTCGTTTCATCGATCAACTCCCCCGTCAATTCGCTCATGACAGCCCGCGTCTCTGCGGCATCATGGTAGCCCGCATTCAACTCTCCGGTGATGCGGAAGGCCCTCGTGATCAACTCTTCTATGACCGGGTACTCGGGATCGTCCAGCCGTATCAACTCTCCCCGGCGCATTCTTTCCAATATATCCATCTGTTTTTCTTTTCAATTCTTCAAGTGACAATATCCATGGACCATTCCGCGCCCATGGAACTACCGGGCGCCCCGGCAACGGGAAAGCGGAGAACCCTGAATAAAATCCATCCACTTACTCTTCTTGTACGCCATGGCCTTCTGCCAATGATGCAATAAAAGAGGCTCTCCCGTTCACACGGTCCCAATAAAACCTTTCCTTCCGTTCTCTAATCGTGTGCTCCGGGAACATTACCGGGAAAAAGCTTCCATGGGATACTCCCGGGCAGCACCAGGCCTCACTTCAGGTTTTTACTGAAAAAATCCGTCAATTTGTCAAAAGGGATCATATTCACCCGGTCGTACAGGTCCACATGCCCGGCCCTGGGCACCCGGTAAAGCTCCTTCGGCTCGGCGGCGCGCTTGTAGGCGTCTTCGCTGAACTCCCTGGAATGAGCTTCCTCCCCGGTGATGAAAAGCAGGGCGCGGGGAGAAATCGTCTCAATATCGGAAAACGGATAGAAATTCATGAACTTCACGTTGCTGGCAAGCGTCGGATGCGTGGTAAGCTCCGGCGACTGTCCCTCCGGAGTAAACTCGCCGCGGGGAGTGCGGTAGAACTCAAAAAACTCCCGCTCAATGGGACTGGAATCTTCGCGAAGTTCATGCACAGTCCCGCCGGTATACTTGACGGGTCCGCCGGAAAACTCCACATACCGCTGCTCCGCCGCTTCCGCCAGAATCTTCTTTCTCTGACCGGGTGTCTGCGAATTCCGGAGACCGTTCCGGCTGGCAGCTCCCATGTCGTACATGCTGACGGTCGCAATGGCCTTCAGGCGGGGATCAATCTTGGCGGCGCTGATGGCAAAACTGCCGCTACCGCATATCCCGATCACGCCGATGCGGTCCCGGTCCACAAAAGGCCGCGTGCCCAAATAATCCGCGGCCGCGCTGAACGCCTCCGCATACATATCCGGAGAAACGGAATTCCTGGGTTCTCCGTCGCTCCCGCCCCAGAACGGTAAATCCAGGGCCAGTGTCACAAATCCCCGTTCCGCCATCTTCGCGGCGTACAGGTTCGCGCTCTGCTCCTTCACCGCTCCCATGGGATGGCCCACGATAATGGCGGGGCACCTGGCCTCCTTATCCATGTCCTTGGGCAGGAACAGGTTCCCGGCCACCTTCATGCGATACTGGTTATTGAACTTAACCTCCTGCTGGGAGACCCGGCCGCTCTTGTAAAAATTGTCCGCGTCCGAGGGCTTGTCCGCCGGAGAAGCCATGCTGCCGGACACGGCAAAAGCGCCCAGCGCGGTTGCCGCCAGAATTCCGGCGTTACGGGTGATGATAAATTTCGTATTCATTGGTTGTTCTTTCCTGTTTTATTGTTCCGGCGTTCCCACCGGACCCTGCCAATATTAACAGGCAGAGGAAAAAACAGGTAGCCCGGTCCTCCTGCATTATTGCCTGATCCTGCAAAATGAAACAAAATGAAGTTGCTCCCGCACCCTGCCTTGAATAACATGAAGCCTTCATGAAGGAAAAAGAAAAGGAACAGGGGGAAACGTCCGCCTCCCTGCCAACTCCTGCTTGCCGTCAACGGAAACCGCTGCGCCTTGCCGGAATGATTGCAGGCTGGACGTATGGGAAACACCAGGTGAGCACGGCCATTCCCGGGCTGGAGCTCCACCGCTGGGAATCCCCCACGGAACCGCACAGCTATATGTTTTCCCCCATCTTTGCCTGATCGCACAAGGAACCAAGCAGATCCTGCTGGGGGACGAAGCCTACCTATATGATGCGCAAAGTTTTGTTGTTTCCTCCGTGGAGCTTCCCCTCGTCTCTAAAATCATGGAGGCCAGCCCGGAAAAACCTTACCTGGGATTGACGCTGGAACTGGATTTACAGGAAATCTCCCAACTGATGCTTCACGACAGCGTGGCCACGCGTCCGGAACGCCCCACAGACCGGGGCATCGGCATCAGCAAAATGACTCCCGCCCTGCTCAATGCAGTGGAACGCCTGATGGAACTGCTGGAAACTCCCGCGGACATCCCCGTCTTCCTTCCCCTGGTGCGGCAGGAAATCTATTACCGTCTCCTGATGGACGAACAGGGAGGGCGCCTGAGACAGATTGTCGTGGCTGAAAGCCATAGCAGCCAGATAGCAAAAGCCATTGACTGGATAAAAAAGCACTTCGACCAGCCGTTGAGCATCGGGGAACTGGCAAGCCGCGCCGGCATGAGCCCGTCCAGCTTCCACCAGCACTTCCGTACCCTCACGGCCATCAGCCCGCTTCAATTCCAGAAACGCATCCGCCTCAATGAGGCCCGCCGCCTGATGCTTGTGGAAAACATGGACGCAGGAAACGCCTCCTTCCGCGTTGGGTACGAAAGCCCTACCCAATTCAACCGGGAATACAAGCGCATGTTCGGCAACCCGCCGCGGACGGACATTAAAAGGCTGCAAACCATGCCAATCTGAGAGGTAAACGGAAGAGAGCCGTCATCCCGTTCCACTACGGATTCTTACCGTCCTTTCTTAAAATAACAGGGGAACAGACCAAACACCAAACGATACGGTTGCGGAAAATAAAGCTTTGATCTGCTCCTCTTTCAAGAAGCAGTGCATGAGCGGCTTGCGCCCCGCGCAGACATGTGGACTTTCAATTAACGCACTCGTGAGAGTGCGACTAAAGATGCTTTCACGGATAGGGCCGCCGGAACCGTTTCAATCCACGCACTCGTGAGAGTGCGACATCACCAATTCCGGCGACGCGGAAGTGATGAAAAGTTTCAATCCACGCACTCGTGAGAGTGCGACCAGGCCATATAAGCCAGGGGACTTTCATTTTCGGTTTCAATCCACGCACTCGTGAGAGTGCGACCAGGCTATCACCCTGGCGGAATACAAGCTTATCGTTTCAATCCACGCACTCGTGAGAGTGCGACGCGAGGCTGGCGCGGGCGTCGTCCACGCGTTTTTGGTTTCAATCCACGCACTCGTGAGAGTGCGACGCGAGGCTGGCGCGGGCGTCGTCCACGCGTTTTTGGTTTCAATCCACGCACTCGTGAGAGTGCGACGGATGATGATAAAGCCGGATGGCTGAATACTGCTGTTTCAATCCACGCACTCGTGAGAGTGCGACTTAATAAAAAAAGCATAATAACAGGGGTTACAAAGTTTCAATCCACGCACTCGTGAGAGTGCGACAGGGTTGCAAGTGCGCCTTGATGCTGATTGGACGGTTTCAATCCACGCACTCGTGAGAGTGCGACATTCAGGCAATGGAAGAAGCCAGAATCAGAAAGGTTTCAATCCACGCACTCGTGAGAGTGCGACCAATAGAAGAAATTGCAAGTTGTTCAAACATATATTGTTTCAATCCACGCACTCGTGAGAGTGCGACATTTCCCTGCTCTGAAATACAAAGGTGCCAATAGGTTTCAATCCACGCACTCGTGAGAGTGCGACCGTCCGGCACAACAAATAGAAAAAAAAGAAAATGTTTCAATCCACGCACTCGTGAGAGTGCGACCCGCTCTGGCCACCGTTGAAGACCTTGTTAAAAAGTTTCAATCCACGCACTCGTGAGAGTGCGACTTCGCCGAATGAACTAGCAAAAATGGTTGAAGCAGTTTCAATCCACGCACTCGTGAGAGTGCGACTAATGCTGAATTGGTTGATGAAGTAATGGGGGAAGTTTCAATCCACGCACTCGTGAGAGTGCGACTCGCATGGGGTTTACCTTTGTAGATTGCAATGATGGTTTCAATCCACGCACTCGTGAGAGTGCGACTCAATACCTGTTTTCTTGCTGGCAACTTGTAAAAGTTTCAATCCACGCACTCGTGAGAGTGCGACTCTGGTCTTCCGTAAAGGTCTGGCTTTCAGCATGGTTTCAATCCACGCACTCGTGAGAGTGCGACACCACGTTGGAGTTGGCCTTGGGAAGAGTGACAATGTTTCAATCCACGCACTCGTGAGAGTGCGACTCAATACCTGTTTTCTTGCTGGCAACTTGTAAAAGTTTCAATCCACGCACTCGTGAGAGTGCGACGACATGGCAAGGTGCTTCTGGACAGCGCGGTCCCGTTTCAATCCACGCACTCGTGAGAGTGCGACCCGTTTCAAGCTTAATGGCTTCAAATATTACAGGTTTCAATCCACGCACTCGTGAGAGTGCGACAGTCTGGTGTTCTACTTTGAATTCAATCCTTGAGGTTTCAATCCACGCACTCGTGAGAGTGCGACGGGAGGAGCCCCCTTCGGATTGCCCGTTCCCGGAGTTTCAATCCACGCACTCGTGAGAGTGCGACCATCAGGCCGCAGGGCCAGACCCTGCCGGGAAAGGTTTCAATCCACGCACTCGTGAGAGTGCGACTATTCCAACCGTCCTTGGGCATCGCCATAATACCGTTTCAATCCACGCACTCGTGAGAGTGCGACTCGAGAGACTGCCGACTGCATTAGCCAGAAGAGGTTTCAATCCACGCACTCGTGAGAGTGCGACAATTGCGCGCCTTTGGCGTCATGATACTCTAGCGGTTTCAATCCACGCACTCGTGAGAGTGCGACGGGTCCTGGGCAGGATTGTCAATCCGGGTGTATTGTTTCAATCCACGCACTCGTGAGAGTGCGACTCATGTAGCTCCACCGCCCCGTGCCCTTGTTGAAGTTTCAATCCACGCACTCGTGAGAGTGCGACGCGTTGATCCCCGTCTTATAGTCGGCAATCAAAGTTTCAATCCACGCACTCGTGAGAGTGCGACTTCCGTAGAGGTAAAGATGTCCTGAACCAGATTAGTTTCAATCCACGCACTCGTGAGAGTGCGACATTCCTTTGCAATGTATGTTTGCACTGCACGACGGTTTCAATCCACGCACTCGTGAGAGTGCGACGGCCTGGACGCCTATGGCTTGAGTATCAACAGCGCAACGGGTGTTTTGCGCCAACCTCCCATGGAGGCACACATATTCCAGGCCGTAAAAAAGAGATGATAGTTGTCAAGATTAGAACCCCAACGGATTACGTAAATCGCCGGTGTCCCGGGAATTTTCTGTGAGCTTGGGGTTGGCGGAAGGGAGACCGGGAGACGCGCTTTTCATGCGTTAAAAAGCCCACATCTCCGGCAACCAGGGCCTGTGCACGATGCAGGAATATCCTAGCCTGTTCCCTCTTTCCCGTCCAGAATTTTGCAGGCCCCTCCCCGGAAACCGCCTTATTCTCTTTTCCACAAAAGAAAAGGCGCCCCGGGACTGCCGTGGTCCCGAAGCGCCCTGCGGAAAATATCCGCGGTTTACATAATGCTTTTGCGCGTCCACCTGTTCAGGCTCAACAGCCATACCAGCGCCAGGGAGACGGCGGAGGCCAGGCAGGCCAGCAACGGTATTTTCACGGCGGCGGGGAGCCCCCATTCCAATGAAGTTCACGAAGTCATAGGAACACTGGACAAAGAAGAAGTGGCACAGGTACACGCCGAAGGTGAGCGCCGCCACCTTGCCCAGCACCGGGCTGGGCTTGATCCTGAGCCTGCTGACGATGGCAAAGATGGCAAAGGTCATCAGGAAGACGTTGATGCCGGAGAAGTACCAGAGTACCTCAAGCTTGGAATATTGGCCGGGGAAGTGCTTCTGCGTTTCCAGGAAGCCGAAGAACGTGACGGCAAAGCCGACCAGGAAGAGGGGAACAGTGATGGCGAGCATCTTTTTCCAGCTCCAGGCCAGCGGGTATTTGGCCAGGTAATGGGCCAGCACCATGTACCCCAGGAAGCCGGCAAAGTTATAGAACATGCCGTACGGGTTCCAGTCGCAAACGCCCAGAATGCCCATGTTGCCGTAATTGCCTTCATAGCCCAGCGCCGGGGCAAGCATCTGGAGGTAGGGGAGAGTCATGCTGAATACCCAGATGCCCAGGAAGATTTTCACATCCTTCCTTTTGGCCTGCGTCAGCCACGCGCTCATGATGGGCATGAAGAGGTAGAGACCCACCAGCATGTATACGTACCACAGGGGCGTGGTGTCATAGTTGAAGTTGAAGAGAAAGGTGTAAAGCTTGCCGACGGTGGCGCTCCAGGTGTAGTTGTCCATCACGATGTTGGGGCTGGCCGTATGCACGCCCGCGGCAAAGTAGCCGAAGTAGAGCAAGGGAAGCACCAGGGACCAGACGACGAGCGGAATCAGCACCCTTTTGAGGCGCTTGGAGTAAAAAGCGCCCATTTCCATGGTGACGGGAAAGAGCAGCACGCCGGAGATCATGGCGAACAGCGGCACGCACGGCCGCACCAGACTGCCCCAGAAGACGGCGGATTTAAAGTTGAAGGTGCCGTCAAAACTGCCTACGAACGGATCGCAGCAATGGGCCACTACAACGAGAAAACAGGCCAGGATGCGCAGGAAGTCAACCCAGGCGATGTGGGTGCCGTGGGAGGTCAGTGGTTGGTTGGTGCTCATGGATGTGTGGTAGGGAAAATTGCCGCATCGTCGCGGACGTTCCAGGAAATATACCCGTTTCCCGGAAACGTTCTATCACAAAATGGGGAAAAGAAACAAAAGCGCCCAGGAACAGGCCTACGAGAGCGGAAGAAAGCCCGGGAAGAAGCTAAAAACAGCGGCAAGCCAGTCAGAAGAGGCCGTGTTTCCTGTGGATTTCAACTTTTTTGCCGCCCGAAGGGCGCAATAAACGCCGCAGGCCCTCTTCCGTGCTACTTTAACTTTTCACCGTTTGCCGGAGGGAATTTCTTGTATCCGGCAGAGTTTATCTTTTACCCAACCGGGTAAGCCCGGTTTTCCCGCCCTTGCAAGAAAAATCCCTCCGCAGGGCTTCGGCGGCAGTTCATCCAATGAAGGCCGCCCGGCCTTCATTCCCAGGAGGGCGTTTTCCGTTTGGACTGCGGGGGCATTTTCCTGCGCTGTCTTTATACTCATAATCACGCCGCCTGGGAGCCAGGGTTCAAGGCTCCCCTCACGCCCCGGCCGTCTTGAAACTGCCCGGAGGCGGGATGATGTTGCCGTAGCGGTGAACGGTTTCGGAAACGGCTTGTTCCCGGAAATAGCCCAGCAGTTCCAGGCGTCCGTTGGCAAGCACGGGCCGGTCCAGCACTTCCACATCCCGGGCGCGTGCGGCATTCGCCAGAGCCTCGGAGATGCCCGTTCCACGCAGGAATTTCACGCCCTGGGCTGCCTCCGGCATCCGGTCGATGAGTTCGGCTTCCGTCTCCACCGTCAGGGACGCATAGTAACCGTTCATTTTCTGAATCCAGGGATGGCCTTCCTCCACGCTCAGGTGCAGGGCTGCTCCGCACAGTTTCGCGCCCAGCAGCAGGATGGCGGCGTCAGCGTCAGACATGTTTTCCACACGGGCCAGTATCCCCTTCACGGGTACGTAACGGAATGTGTTGTTTTCCCCGTAGATATGGGAAGGGTCATGCTCCACGCCGAATTCCTCCATCCACCACTTGGCCTGGGAACCGGCCGCGGAACGGATGCGCTTGGCGCAGTCCGGCAGTTCGGAGCACAGCTTTTCCACCAGCCCGGTGATGCGTTCCCCCGGCGTGCGCAGTTTCTGCGGGAGCGCCTTTTCCTCCCAGCTTCCCAGCATGGTGAGGTAGTTGGGGCCGCCGGCCTTGGAGCCGGGCCCCATGGAGGAGTGGTTCCACCCGCCGAACGGCTGGCGGCGCACGATGGCGCCGGTGATGACGCGGTTGATGTACGCATTGCCCACCTGCACCTTGCTTTTCCACAGGGCGATTTCCCGTTCATCCAGGGACTGAAGTCCCCCGGTGAGGCCGAATTCGGAGTCGTTCTGGATGTCAATGGCTTCCTCCAGGTTTTCCGCACGGATGATGCCCAGCACCGGGCCGAAGCATTCCGTCTGATGGAACCAGCTTCCAGGCTTCACGCCCAACCGGATGCCGGGCGACCAGAGGCACGGGTTGTCTTCCGAGGGTTCCGGCTTGAGCAGCCATTCCTCCCCGGGTTCCAGTTGCGTGAGCGCCCGGAGCAGGTCGCCTTCCGGTTCCTTGATGAGCGGCGTCACCACGGAGCTGACCTCCCAGGAGCCCCCCACCTTCAGGCTGGCTGCGGCATCCTTCAACTGGCGCAAGAAGGCCGGGTTGTCATAGACGGAGGCCTCCACAATAGCCACGCTGGCGGCGGAGCATTTCTGCCCGGAATGGCCGAAGGCGCTTTTTACCAAATCTTTCACGGCCTGGTCCGGGTCCGCCGTGGCGGTGATGACCATGGCGTCCTTCCCGCTGGTTTCAGCCAGCACATGCAGGTCCGGCCGCAGTTCACGCAGCATTTTCCCGGTGCGGTAGGAGCCCGTCATGATGATGCCGTTCAGGCGCGGATCCATCAGGAATTTGCTGGGAAATTTCATTGCGCGGCATCGGCACGAATTGAAGCACGCTCTTAGGTACCCCGGCGCGCCAGAACGCCTGGACGATCTGCCAGGCCGTATAAACGGCCAGCTCGGACGGCTTGAACACCACCGTGTTCCCCGCCATCAGCGCGGCGGCCACCCCGCCCGTGGGAATGGCGAAGGGAAAGTTCCAGGGAGACATCACGCAAACGGTACCCAGCGGTGTCATTTCCACGCCGTCGTTCATGCCATCGCGGTCCAGCCCTTCCGCATAATAGCGGCAGAAGTCTATGGCCTCACTCACTTCCACGTCCGCCTCCGTGGGCACCTTTCCGGCGTCCCTCACCATGGCTGCAATGGCCTCCCCCGGATTCTGGACAGCTCCTGCGCCGCCTGGTGCAGGATTTCAGCGCGTTCGCCAACGCTCTTGGACGCCCAGGAGGCGCGGGCCTTGTCCGCCGTGTCCAGCGCGTGTTCAATCTGGTCAAAGTCCGCATACGCGAATTTGTAGGAGACTTCATTGTGGCGGGACGGGTCGCGCCCCACGCCCCACAGGTTGGTCGTGATTTCCTCACCGTTGATGACCAGGGGAATTTCCTCGCCGGATTTTTCCTTTTCCGCGGCAATCAGGCCGTTGATCCATTCCGCATTCTGCCGCAGGGACCAGTCCGTATCACGCTCATTGGCAAAGGCGTCCCGGTAATGCGTGGGCTGCACGGGGTCCGTAGCGCGGTTCTGCGTACGGTTGGGGCCGTATTTCACGTCGTCCTTCTCCTGGCAGGCTTTTAAGAACCGCTTTTTTTGCGCCTCCCAGCTCCGGGAGCCCGGCGTCATGCCGAAGAGGTCATGCAGGAAGTTTTCCTCACTGGTGTTTTCATCCAGCCGCCGCACCAGGTAGGCAATCGCGCTGTGGAAGTCTTCCTTCAGCACCACAGGGGCATACAGCAGCAGGCCGTCCGCCGCCTGGCGGATGACGCGCGCCTGATGGTTCGCCATCCCCTCCAGCATTTCAAATTCCACATGGTCCCGGACGCCTTCCCGCTCACGCAGCAGCATGGCATAACACAAGTCAAACAGGTTGTGGGAGGCAACGCCGAACTGCACATATCTAGCGTTCTCCGGCATGCAGCCGTAATGGAGCATTCTCTTGTAGTTGGCGTCCACCTGGGCCTTCGTGCCGTATGGGGCCTGCGCCCAGTCATGCATGGAGGCCTCCACTTTCTCCATCGCCAGGTTGGCGCCTTTCACCAGGCGTATCTTGATGCGCGCGCCGCCCTTCTCCACCCGCTCCTTCGCCCAGGCGCACAGCTTCATTTGTTCCTCCCAGGAGTCCGGCAAATAAGCCTGGAGCACAATCCCGGCTTCCATCTGCATGAATTCATCCTCCATCAGCGTGCGCTTGAACGCTTCCGCCGTCAGGTGGAGGTCACGGTATTCCTCCATGTCCAGATTCACGAATTTGGGTCTTTTGGAGCCGTCCGGCAGTGTCACCGCATTCGTGATGGCCGCCCGGTACAGGATGCGCAGGCGCTCCTGAATCAGCTGCACGGTTTCTTCAAAGGCCACCAGATGAATCTGGCTGAAAATGGCTGAAATCTTGACGGAAATATAGTCGCAGTCCTTGTCCGCCAGGCGGTCCACGACCTGCTGGAGGCGGTGGTGGGCCTCGCTTTCACCCAGAATGGCCTCTCCCAGCTGGTTGATGTTCATCCGGATGCCGGCCTTGCGCCTGCGGCGCAGGTGGGAGCGCAGTTTTCCATCCTCCGCCGGAAGAATCACGTTGGAGCTCTCCTTCCGCAACTGGCTGGTAATCATGGGCATCACTACGCCGGGAAATTGTACGGAGAATTTGTCCCCCAGCTTCATGGCGAACCGGTCCGCGGCGGACAAATAACGGGGAATACCGTAGCCGTCCAGCAGGTAGCGGAACAGCTCCGCGCCCCGCGCCGGCGAGGAAGGGCGGAACACGCGGTCCGCCAACGCCAGCGTAAAGGCCTTGCCCGCAGGGTCGTTCATCATGCGCTCCATCTGCTCCGCCTGCTTTTTCTCCTTCCTGCGCATCCCGGCATTCGACTGTTTCAGAATGGATTCCGCCAGTTCCACAGCCTTGGCGGCCAGTTGCTGGTCAGTCCATTTGTCACGGCGCGCCGCCGCCATCATGTCCGGGATGGATGAGTCTGTCATAACGGTCCGAAGACTAGCCCCGGACAGGGGCAAAATCAAGCCAATTTGCCGGGCCCTTCCTGTGGAGAAGGGAATCACGAAGAAAAAACGCGTCCCTTGATTCCGTGACGGCAACCGGGAACCCTTCCTGTCCGTTTCCGGAAGCTCCGGAAAACCGCATCAATCATACCGCGCGGCAGCCAGGCGAGCCCTCCTCAGCTCTTCCCGGAGCTGGTGCGCGCGCCTGCCGCAAACGCTGGCGCGGTCCATGTCCCGCACTTCCTCCAGAACGGCAACCGCCCGGTTGAAAGCCTCCTCACTCTCCGCCGTGTGGGCGTCCCGGTACAGCGCTTCTTCCAGCCGGACCCAGAGGGGATGCACCATGGAGAGCAGGATCAACTGGCGTTCTTCCAGGGGAAGGGAGGGATCATCCGCCCTTTTCCGCCACGCTTCCAGGCATTTCCGGATGGAAGGGGCATCACAGGCCTGGAAGGATTCGCAGAGGAGCGCCGCCGTTTCCCGGTTTTTCTCCAGGCGGCGGGCTGCCGCGCGGGCGTTCAGAAAGGCCGGAACCGTGCAATTCAGTTTTTCCAGGCGTTTCATCGTTCCCGGATAATCCCGGAACCAGGCTTCCGCCGGCACCGGTTCCAACGCCCGGCAAATGGCGGCGGCCTCCTCCGCAGGGTCTCCACCCTTCGGAACGTCATTCACCAAAGTCACCGGGCGCACGCGCCGGGCCTTGTCCGCCAGCAGGGCCGCCTTTTCCCGCAGGGATGCGGCATGCGCTCCCCCTTCCACCAAGTCAAATACACGCCCCCTGGAATCAAGCAAAACCACCGCAGGCAGCACGCGCACGCCATGCTCCGCCGCACGGGACAGGCTGCCGCCTTCTTCCCAATCCTTCACGGAGGGACGTTTGGGCACTGTGACAAACTGCACGTCACGGACATGTTCATCCAGCGCACGGCGTTCTTCCGTTCCTGGACGGAGCGCCTTCAGCCAGCGGGCTTCCGCCGCGCCGGGCTCCGCAGAACCGTACACCACCAGCACGGGAGGCGGCGGAGAAGGAGGCGGGGCGCAGGAAGCGGGGGAATCCTCCGCTTCCGCACGGCCCGGAACCGCCGTCACCAGCGCCAGGCAAACAGACGCAATAACCGCTGCAACCTTCATGAAAACTGCCGGCTTCAGGCGCGCCGGATGGTAATGCGCTTGTAACGGCCGTCGCCTTCCTCGGATTCCGTCGCAATGCCTTCCATGGATTGAAGGGCATTGTGCACCAGGCGGCGGTGGTAGGCGTTCAGCGGCTGCATCTTCATCGGCTTGCCGCTCTCCTGCACGCGTTCGGCCAGGGAACGGGCCTTTTCCAGCAGGCGGGCCTCGTTGCGTTCCCGGTAGTGATCGCAATCCACCTTCACGCGGGGTGCATCCTCCATCTTGCGCTGGATCATGCGGTTGACCAGGTACTGGAGGTCGTCCAGTCTGTCCCCGTCTCCCCCGATGATGTACTGGGAATCCGGGGAGGAAATATTCAGGCACACGATGCCGTCCGCCTCCGTTACTTCAATATCCGCGGAAAAACCCAGGGAGGCCAGAAGGCTCTTCAAACTCTGTTCAGCTATTTCTTGCACCGTCATCACTTTAATTCAATAGGAAAATGGTTCCATACCGGAAAAGCCGCCCCGCGCCATAACGGCATGAGCCTTTTTTCCAATACCCGATTGACATAAAAATCATAACCTATTTATTCCCCGCGTCTATGAAAATTTGTGGAAGTTCCGTCCCATTTCATGTACGCAGCGTACCCCCGTCCCGCTGCGCCGGAAACGCCGCTGCGCTGCTCCCTCCTATTCCGGCTTCCCCTGCTCCGCTCCTGTTTATTCCACCTCCTTCATTCCGTCCGCCCCCTGTTCCAGACGGTATTTTTTCACGGATGCCGGAATTTTTCCTCCTTCCGGATAAGTCTTTACCACCACCGTTCCGTCATCCTCCAGCCTGACGGTTCCCATTCCCGTGCGGCAGCAGCCCACCTGCTTCAGCATGGCAGAGGCGGAGATGCAGCTCTTATCGTCGGAGACATTCGGTTCTTGGGAAATGCGGAAAATGCGCATATATGAAGCTCCTGCTCCCGCTTCATGAACCAGAACCAGTTCAGGAATGCCGTCCCTGTCCAGGTCCACCAGCCTCATGCACGGTTCCCCTGCGGGAGAACCGGCAAAGATTCCCACAATATGGGGCTGGTCCCCGTCTTCCCCGCAGAAATTCATTTCCGCCACCAGATAAATTGAATCTTCACCCGAGCCATGGGAGCGGTCGGCATAGAGATGCACGCGGCTAATCATGCCGTAGGGAATATCCGGATTTTTCGGCACTGAGAGGCTCTCCACCGGTTCCAGATGCAGGGAACGCGGAGGCTTCCCGAACGCCGTCCGCGTGTCCACGGCTACATCCCCGCGGTCTTCCGCCTGCTGCCCTGCTGCGAATGAAGCATGGACCACAGGCAGAAAAGCCATGCCAATCAAACAAGCCTTTTCCATAGATGCCATTCTCTATCATATAAACGTTTCAAGTCGAGTTCTTTTCAACGAATCTCCATCATCCCTGAACGGAGGCTGCTGACAAAACATGACAGAACATCACCGGAAAAAGAGAAGTCGAACCCTTACCCGTATAGAAGAAATTCGGTCCCATCATGAACAAGCAAATGAAAAAAAAGACGCCGCCCATGGAAGACAGCCTCGCTCCTTTCACCGACGGAAAGGAAGCGGAACCCCATTACACGGATACGATTGATCCGGAGCTGATCAAGCCCACTCCGAAGCCTACGCCGCCCAATGCGGAACCCTCCGCTCCCGGCTCCATGAAAATGCCGGACAATACCACGGAAAAAATCAAGGATCTGGACACCATGCGCTCCAACGGCATGGACCAGCCGCTCACAAGCAACCTGGGAGTTAAAATAGCCAATGACCAAAATACACTTAAAGCCGGAAGCAGAGGCCCCTCTCTGCTTGAAGACTTCCACTTTCTGGAAAAAATGGCTCATTTTGACCAGGAGCGGATACCGGAACGCGTGGTTCACGCAAGAGGTTCCGGGGCACATGGCTATTTTCAGGTATACAAGTCCCTTTCCAAGTACACCAAGGCGGGCTTTCTGCAGGATCCGGGAGAAAAGACCCCGGTCTTTGTGCGTTTTTCCAACGTGCAGGGCTTCCGAGGATCTCCGGATACGGTGAGGGACATCCGCGGCTTCGCCACCAAGTTCTATACCAAGGAAGGCAACTATGACCTGGTGGGCAACGACACGCCCGTCTTTTTCATTCAGGACGCCATCAAATTCCCGGATTTCGTCCATGCCGTCAAGCCGGAGCCCCACAATGAAATGCCTCAGGGGCAGACGGCCCACGACTCCTTCTGGGATTATGTTTCCCTTCAGCCTGAAACCCTGCACAACGTCATGTGGCTCATGTCCGACCGCGGCATTCCCCGGAGTTACCGGACCATTGAAGGCTTCGGCATTCACACGTACAAGCTGGTCAATGAAGAAGGGAAAAGCACCTTCGTCCGCTTCCACTGGAAACCGGCGTATGGTAAAAAATCCCTGATCTGGGATGAGTCCCAGGCGTTGACAGGACGCGATCCGGACTTCCACCGCAAGGATCTCTGGCAATCTATTGAAGCCGGGGATTATCCGGAATTCGAACTCGGTTTGCAGCTCATTCCGGAAGAGGACGCAGACAAATTCGACTTCGATATTCTGGACGCCACCAAGCTCATTCCGGAAGCGCTGGTTCCCGTGGAAATCGTCGGCAAGATGGTGCTGGACCGCAACCCGGACAACTTCTTTACGGAAACGGAACAGGTCGCCTTCTGCCCCGCCAACATCGTGCCGGGCATCGATTTTTCCGACGACCCGCTACTTCAGGGCCGCATCTTCTCCTACAGCGACACCCAGCGGCACCGCCTGGGCGGAGCCAACTTTACGGAAATCCCCATCAACCGGCCCGTCTGCCCCTTCCACAATAACCAGAGGGACGGCTTCCACCGCATGCAGATAGACACCGCTCCGGCCAACTACAATCCCAACTCCATCGGGGACAACTGGCCGCGTGAAACGCCCCCGGAAGAAGGCGGTTTCTCCACCGCCCCCCAGCCGGTGAGCGGCGTCAAGGAACGTCTCAGGAGCCCCTCCTTCGCGGAATACTATGCCCAGCCCCGCCTGTTCTGGATGAGCCAGACTCCCGTGGAGCAAAGGCACATCATTGACGCCTTCAGCTTTGAAGTAGGTAAGGTGACGCGCCCGTACATCCGGGAACGGGTAGTGGACCTGCTGACGCGCATTGACCCAAACCTGGCAGCCGGAGTAGCTAAAAACCTGGGCATTGAACTCACGGAGGAACAGCTTAACCGGGAACTGCCCAAACCGGTCTGCGGCCTGGAAAAAGACCCGGCGCTGAGCCTGTACGCCAACCCGGACGGCAACCTCAAGGGCATGCGCGTCTCCCTGCTGGCGGCGGACGGCGTCAGCCTGAAATCCGTGGAGGAAATCTGCAGCGCCCTGCACAAGGAAGGCGTGCACCCCCAGATTCTTGCCCCGCACATGGGAAGCGTGAATACGGAGGAAGGGAAAGACCTGCTTGTGGACGGCACCCTGTCCGGCAACCCCTCCGTCGTGTTTGACGCCGTCATCGTGCCGGAAGGAGAGCAGAGCATTAAAACGCTCCTGATGAACGGAGACGCCAAGTACCACCTGCGCCAGGCATACCGGCACCTGAAAGCCATCGGCCTGCCCGGCGACGCCAGTGAAATGCTGGAAGCAACGGACCTGCCCCGGGATATGGACGACGCCGGGCTGCTCACGCCGAAAGACACCAAGGCCCTGATGAAACCTTTCATCACGGCCATGAAACAACACCGCGTCTGGGCCCGCGAACCCAAGGCGCTGGATTTCGGCGCCTGATTCATTCCCATTCAGAAACCGATTCAATACATCATTAAACAGGGGCTGCCGCACCGAAAGGTGCGGCAGCTTTTTTATCCATAACGGCAGACGTCCAAATGATGCTCCAGGCAAAAGCAGCATTCATGCAGTCTTAACGTTCCATGCGGGATGACCTTTCTCCGGGACAGCCGTAGATTTTTTCCGAAGTGGGTTTCAACCGTTTCCATTTTATCCGGGGAATGTAAGGCACTTCAAGCCAGGGCGCCGCTGGATCAAATTTCAGCCCATCCGCAACCGAAGGAAGGGTAGATTCTCATGAATCCCGTCCAGAGTTGCCCTGACCGTTGAAGAAGCCAGCCCGCATGGAATGTGCAGGCCTTCCATGCCGGATGAGCCGGAGTTCATCATGGATAAGGAGGCGCCAAAGTTGTTCAACTACCTCACTACAACCAATAATAAACAAAAATCATGGATAAAATTACCTCCATCAACGGAATTTTACTGACGGCCCATAATGATTTTTATGAGCATGAAAAAAATAATTCCGTTCACATCACAGAGGATGAACGAACGGCCTGGAACTCCAAGGCTGAAGCATCTGAAGTTAATTCCAAAGTAAGCACGGAAACATTCGATGCCCACAAAGCGGACGCGTCAGTCCATATCACGGAAGAGGAGCGCAACCGATGGAATACCGCTCCCCACTTGGATGAGAGTGGCAATATGACGCTTGCAGGAAGCCTGACGACGGCAGGGACCTACAACGCCAACGGCGGCATCAATATTCCGGTTGATCCTGTCACGGAAACGGACGCGGCGCGAAAACATGAGGTCAGGGTACTTAACGAGATTTCCAATGGAGCCGCTCGGAATTATTTCAATTTTTCCACGCCTCCGTTTGGTAAATTGCTCTCGCCGTTTTCCTGGCTGGCTACCTATTGGCCTAAACCGGCAACGGAAAATGGCTGGGTGGATTTTAATTTCCGATGCGCGCCTTTTGGGCAGGAAAGCGATCGTGGGGGGTCTTATACCGCTGTGACCGGAGTTTTTTTACCACTGACTACCGGTTTGGGATATCAGCGCATGTTCCAGGTTGTCGCTGGCGGATTGTTGAATGTCACGCTTAATGAGGAGTGGTCCGGACCTGACGATTATCCGTTTTCCAGCCCTACGGAAGGTGTATCCATGTGGTGGGATGTTTATTTTGGAGACCAGCTCGCGGACCAGGACAACAAAATTCCCGCGCGCGGGAGGCTTTGCAGATTTAATCACAACACCAAACAGGTAGAGCTGTTGAGCAAGACGGCGCTGCTGCCTGACAATTTCAGGCTGCGGGGGATTGCGATAGGATGGGGAAATGACGGTAATGGGGGTATATGGGTTGTGGGAACCAACGAAAAGACGGCAGGCCGGCTGGAGGCCTACCGCATTTGTGAAAACACATGGCTCACCTCATCCTATCACAATTGTGTCAACATGCAAAATATAAGGCTATTATGTGATAGAGAAGCGCTGGAGGTCGGAGTGGAGCCGTTAAAAACTTACACAGGCCTTTACGGGGAAAAATCCGTAGTGGCGGAATGGTGTGAAATGATGGAAGTTAAATCATGATGAAAGCACAAATACAAATACAATTCCCATTGTTGGGAGAATGGGACAAATTGAACATGACTGCCGTTTTTCCCTCTTCCGGAGGTTTTATAGAGTCCCGCATTTACACGGAGAACGACATTCCTCCTTCTCATGCTCCGGCCCTGGAAGCTGTGGTGGAAGCCCTTGTCTCCATGGGCGCGCCCTGGCAGGTCCAACAGGTGTGGGCGAGAGTGGAGCAGTTCATTTCCAAGGTTCCGGAAGGAGAGCAGGAAAGTCCTATTGAGATGACGGAGGGTGTGGTCCTGACGGTTGACGCCGTCAATGAAAGCGGAGGACACCGGAGATTCACCTCCGTCCATTATCCGGATTTTGTGCTCATGAACTCCGCCGCTGTAGATTTTTTCAAGCATTTTACTAAATAATAGATTGAACATCAACAAACAAGATACTAAAAAAGATAAACAGGCGGAGTCTGGCCGCTGGGGGAGGCGGGTCAAATACCTGATGGCGGCAACCATGGCAGCATCGGGCGCCAGTGGATACGTTAGACATTCCGGGGATGCGGGGGCGGAATACACGGCAAGCTGCCATGCCGCCGCCCTGCTCCGGGAATCAAGGCATATTCCCTATTCCCGGGCACAGCCGGGAACGGACATGCCGTCCGTTATGCAGCAACATGCAAGCAAGTAATCATGTGCACCAGAACCCGCGCTTACCTGACGCTCCTGAGAGAGTACAAGGCCGAGATTGTCATGATTGTAGGCTTTGCTGCCGCTGCAATCATGTATGCCGACATGCGGACGTTCATCAATGAACAAACCCGCACCCTTACCGAAATTAATTTACGCCTTTCCAATCTCGAACACCAAACTCAAAAATAAATATCGCACCCGACCAAGGCCAGAGTGTATCCGCCTGGTAAACCACCTATAAAAGAAAACCCCGCAAGCCATTAAGCTTGCGAGGGTTATTAATGGTACACGGAGAGGGATTCGAACCCCCGACCAACTGTGTGTAAGACAGCCGCTCTACCACTGAGCTATCCGTGCATGAGGTGGCGGGAATATATACCGGAGAACCCGGACCGGCAAGGAGAAAATGAGAAAAATGCGTCCTTCTCCCCCTACCTGATGTCCACGCGCCGGAGCGCGCGGTAATGCAGAATGACGAAGAGGACGCACAGGACGGCTTCAGACCAGTAGAAAATGTCCAGGGCGTCACGGCCGGAGGTGAAGCCGTAAGAGTGCAGGCCCACGCCCAGCATGTTGACGCCCCACCAGGCAAAGGCGATGATGACGCCGCCCACCACGTTGCTGAAGTGGAGCAGCCAGGGGGACAGCCACCCGGCTTTCCGCGCGTGCAGCACGGTCAATTGCCACAGCACAATCATCAGGGCCCCGTTTTCCTTGGGATCCCAGCCCCAGAAGCGCCCCCAGGATTCATTGCCCCAGATGCCGCCGAAGACCGTTCCCACCAGCGTGAATACCAGGGAGAAGCACAGGATGCCGTAAGCCATGCGGTCCAGGGATTGTTCCGTTTTCCTGCCGATCAGGCGCAGGGGGGAGGCCAGCAGGTACACATGGGAGAGCACCGCCGCCAGCAACCCGGCCGCGTACCCCAGCACAATGGTGATGACATGGGTGGAGAGCAGGAAGTTGGAGCGCAGGATGGCTACCAGGGGGTCCATGTGGTCCACGGCCTGGGAGGATTCGTACAGAATGCCCATCTGGCAGGAGAAGGCCCCCAGCAGAAGCCCCGCCGCCAGCACGATGCCCTTTTTGCTGAACAGCTCCGCCACCAGCGCGCAGAGCACGCCCATGCACGCGATGAAGGCGATGGTTTCATACGTGTTGCCCACCGGGGACCTCATGGTGATGAGCACGCGGATGACCAGGGCCGCCGCCAGCACGCCGGTCCCCGCCGCACCCAGCAGCCACGCAGGGCTGAACCCGCCGGGCCGCAGAAAACGGCGCCAGAGGGGAGCGTTGGCGGCAGGACGGAAGAGGGCGCAGAGCAGCAGGCACACGAACGCCGCCACAAAGACGGCCAGGGAGGCATAGAGCGGGTCCAGGCGGTAGTAGAAGATTTCCCTTTCCAGGCTGTGCCGTTCCCCGGCGGAGGCGGCTTCATTGGGCTGCGCCAGTTTTTCCAGCAGCAGTCCTTCCGCCTTCATCCGCAGTCCGGAGGCTTCCGCGCCTTCCATGCCGATGGCCTTGCGTTCCAGCAGGGAGGCCATTGCCAGAAAGGCTCCGGTGGCTTTGTCCGGGGCAGCCGTCCAGAGACGCTCCCCATTCTGGCCCGCAGAGGGGAACCAGCGGGGGAATTCCATCCGTTCCATGGCGGAGGGGTCTTCCAGCATGATACGGGAGCCGAGCATCCAGCCGCGCACCACGTCAAAGTTGCGGGAAAGGGCCAGGATTTCCTTCTGGGCTTCCGTCAAATCCGTTTCTCCCAGCAGCCGGATTTCCCGGACGGCGCGGGTCATTTCCTCCCAGTGTTCCGCAATCTGCGCGTAGGAGTATTTTTTCCGCTTGTCCGCCTGGTCCGGCAGGTGCAGACGCCTGACCACTTCCTCCCGGTTAACCAGGAAAACGGGGTATTGTTCCGCGAATTCCGGGCGGAACATGCAGTCCAGCATCCATTCCACCGGAGAGAGTTTCCTTTTCCCCTCCGGCGTCTCCATGGCAAAGCTTCTTTTGCCCAGGGTCCGGAGCAGATGGAAGCCCGCGTACGTGGAGACGGGCTTCAGGCGGCCGCCGTCCTGGACGGCCATTGCCCCGGCCCGTTCCACCAGGAAGGAGGACCAGGGCACGTAATGCTCCACCCGGACCGGATGAGAGGCAGGCCGGGCCGCCAGCATGCCGACGCCGAAGATTGCCGCCACCAGCACGCAAATGCCTATCAGTCGCAGGCGGCGCTTGCCGCCGGGAGCGGGCGGCTCCAGATGGTCGTCCGCCGCCTCCGCTCCGGCGGGAGCCTGGCCGGGTTTGCGGCGCAGGTACCTTCCGAAGACGCAGGCAAAGTGCCACAGCAGTCCCGCGGCAATGATGTAGGAAGACCATTTGGGCATTTGCTCCAGGGGATTGTGGGAAGCGCGGAGGACGGAGATGAGCCTGCCCGGATGCAGGGAGTCCTGCCCCCAGCTCATCTGGTACAGCGTCCAGCCGGAAAGGCGGAGAGGCTCGTTCATGCGGATGACGGCATCATACTGGCCGCCGGATTCCGGAAAGACGGTTACCTGGGATTCATAGGATTTGGGCTTGGAGGTGCCGGGATAAAATTCCGGCACGAAACGGTTCAGGCGGAGGTCAAACGGCAGGGACTGCTCGTGCACCCGGTCGCCCTGGGGCAGTTCCACCTGGTCCACGGCCACCGTCATTTTATTGCCCAGCATGATGCCGGCCAGCAGCAGCAGAATGCCGCCGTGGGCCACCAGCACGCCCGCGTGCCTCCAGGTCCACCGGACGCGGAACATCCCGCCTATGAGCAGGTTGGCAAACAGCAGGGCGCAGGTAATGCCCATGCCGGGCAGCGGCAGGGAAACCAGGGAGTTTTCCCCGCCCAGCGGCATCAGCACATACGGCGCGCCGAAGAAGGATTCTATGGCCGCCTCCGGCCCCATGGAGGAAGACAGCCGCACCTGATGCAGCGTTCCGGCAAACGTCAGCACCAGCAGGATCAGCATCAGAGCGATGCCCAGCCCGTAGCTTCCGGCGAATTTCCAGAGGCTGCGCCCATATTTCATCCACACCGCATCCGTGCGTTTCCAGTCCATCAGCGTAAGGCGTCCGTAAGTAAAAAGAGGGCCGATCACACGATCAGCTCGTGAAACCGGCCCCAATCATGTTTCTGGAGAAAGGACGATTAGAAGTTGTCCGCCAGTTCTTCAAAGAACGCCTGGGGATGCACGCAGGCCGGGCACACCTTGGGGGCGGTGGAGCCGGTGTGCACGTAACCGCAGTTGCGGCACTTCCACTGGATTTCCTTTTCCTTGGCAAATACCTTGCCTTCGCGCACGTTTTCAGCCAGCTTGAGGTAGCGCGCCTCATGGTGCTGTTCCACAGTGGCAATCTGGCGGAAGGTTTCCGCAATGGCGGGGAAGCCTTCACGGTCAGCCACCTCGGCAAACGTGGGGTACATTTCGGACCATTCGTCGCGCTCGCCGGCAGCGGCGGCCAGCAGGCATTCCTCCGTAGATTCCAGGGGGGCCGTGCAAACGGTGTGCGTTACTTCAACGCAGGCGTCCTTCAACAGCTTGAAGAACACCTTGGCATGTTCCTTTTCATTGTCGGCGGTTTCCAGGAAGATGGCGGCAATCTGCTCATAACCGGCTTTCTTGGCCACGCCGGCAAAGTAGGTGTAGCGGTTGCGCGCTTCGGATTCTCCGGCAAAAGCCTTGAGAAGGTTCTTTTCTGTTTCTGTTCCTTTGATGGATTTCATAAATTAGTCATCTGGTTGCGTAAGCGGGATTATCCTAATCCGGGCTTGCCGAAAAACAAGCTTTTATTGAATGAATCTAAAAAATCATTTTCCTGCCGATTTTCCGGAAAAAGCCTCGCGCCACGGGTCATCCAGCTTGCCCGGAACGCTTTCCAGCTCCCGGAGGATTTTCTCCCGCTCACGGGAAATGCGCTCCTGGTCCGCGGGGTCCGGCGCGGGGGCCTCCCCGGGCACCGGCAGCAGCCCGTCCGGCGTTTTGCCGCCGTCCGGGGAAATCGGCGGGGTGACCTCCTTGCCGTCTTCATCCGTCCCCGGTTCCGGATTGTCCGGGTCCGGGTTATCCTTTTTTCCGGAGCTTTCCGGAGCGGCCAGGTTCCGGTACAGGAACACCAGGTCCCCTGCCTCCACGGCTCCGCTGCGTATGTCCGCCGGAATGCGCGCCCGGCCCATACGTTCCTCCGTCACGATCAGGTTCGCGACCCTGCGGTTTTCCTCCCTGCCCGGAGACTGGGAAATGAGCACGGTTCCCGGCTCGTAAACGTTCCCGGCCAGCGCAATGAGCACATAGTTGTGGCTGGGGTACACCTGCTCCACCTTCCCCACGTACACGGGAGGCCGGGCGGTCTTTTTGACGGGCCGCACCTGCTGGGAGCAGGAGGCGCCCAGCAGCGCGAACGCCGCCAGAGCAGGCAGGGAAAGGATTCGTTTCATGGGGAGGGGCTTTTCTCGTCGTTTCATTCCACCAGCACCTTGCGCGGACGGTTGGTATTGTCCGCCGGGGCAATGATGCCGCGGGATTCCAGCAAATCCATCATGCGCGCCGCGCGTCCGTACCCGATGCTCAAACGCCGCTGCAGCAGGGACGTGCTCACCTTGCGCTCAATGACAGCCACTTCCAGGCATTTGGCGTAGCATTCCTCCTCCGCGTCGTCCAGCGGGCTGTCCGCCCCTCCGCGGGAGGGTTCGTCCAGGGATTTCTGAACCTCTTCATGGAATTTCTGCCTGGCCTGGGAGGCGCAGTGGGCTACCAGGGCTTCCACTTCGTCATCGGAAATAAAGGCGCCCTGCGCCCGCTCCACCTGGGCGGAACCCGGCGGCAGGTACAGCAGATTGCCCTTGCCCACCAGTTTTTCCGCGCCCTGCCTGTCCAGAATCACGCGGCTGTCCGTGCCGCTGGCCACCTGGAAGGCGATGCGCGTGGGAATATTGGCCTTGATCGTCCCCGTCACCACCTGCCTTCTGGGCGTCTGCGTCGCCACAATGAGGTGGATGCCCGCGGCGCGGGCTTTCTGGGTCAGGCGGCCGATGTTCGTTTCAATGTCCGCGCCCACCGTCTGCATCAGGTCCGCAAGTTCGTCAATGATGATGACGATGTAGGGGAAGCGTTCAGGGATGACGCCGTCGTCCTCCAGGTCCAGTTCATCATCCTCTTCCGCGGGCCATTCCCCCTGGGATTCCAGGTCACGGGCAATGGATTCCGCCAGGGCTTCATCCACCTCCCCGTCTTCCGGTTCCTCCGCCTCTTCCGCAGGCGCGTCCGGCGGCCGCTTGTTGAAGGCTTCAAAGTTGCGCACGCCCACCTTGGCAAAGCAGTGGTAGCGGTGCTCCATTTCATTCACGCACCAGCGCAGGGCATTGGGCACTTTCTTGGGGTCCGTCACCACCGGCACAATCAGGTGCGGCAGCTTGGAATAAGGCTGCATTTCCACCACCTTCGGGTCCACCAGGATGAGCCTGAGCTCATCCGGCCGGAATTTCAGGAGCATGGAGGAGATAATGCTGTTGATGCACACGGATTTGCCGGACCCGGTGGCCCCGGCCACCAGCAGGTGCGGCATGGATGCCAGGTCCCCGATCACGGTGCGGCCATACACGTCCTTCCCCAGGGCCAGCGGTATTTTCTTCTTGGGGAGCAGAAGCCGGGGTCCTGCAAGAGTTCCCGCAATGGCACGGCCACCTTGTTGCGGTTGACGATTTCAATGCCCACCGTGTCCTTGCCCGGAATGGGCGCCACGATGTTCACGCTCTCCGCCTTCGTCGCCAGCGCGATGTCCTTCGCATACTGGTCAAAGGTGTTCACGCGCACGCCGCGCGCGGGGTAAACTTCATAGCGGGTGATGGTCGGGCCGCGGGTAATGTCCCCCGGCGTCACGTCCACGCGGAACGTCGTCAGGGTATCAATGATCTTCTGCTGGATTTCCAGCATTTCATCCTTGTCCTCTTCCGTAGGGCCTTCCGGCTTTTCTTCATAATGCAGCAGCTCAAACGGAGGAAGCTCGTAATCCCGGAATTCCTCCGTAGGCGGCGTGGACAGTTTGGAGAAAGGCTGCTCCCTGGGAGCGGGCTTGATTTCCGCCGGCTTCGCCACGGTAATCCTGGGGCGCGGCGTCAGCGGAAGATGCCCCTGCGTACGCGGTGCGCGGGGGGCGGGAGCGGGGTCTGCGGACCTGGCAGGGGAAGCCGCGGCCACTTCATTATATAAGCCTTCCAGGTCGTCCCCGGTGCGCTGCAGGCGGGGAGAGGATGCCCTGCCCTTTCCGGCCGGCCTGGGGGCGGACAGGGCCGCATCTTCCATGCTGGCCCTCACGCGCGCCGCCTCCCTGGCAAGCTGCGCGGACTGGCGCGCCATTCTTTTCTCCTTCCTGTTCATGCGCCAGGCGCGCCACTCCCGCAGCATGGCGCGGAACAGCGGGCGGGGATGCATTCCCGCGGCATAAACCAGGGCCAGCAGATAGCCCAGCCCGGAAAGAACCAGCACGGCGGACGTGCCGGTCAACGGAAGAAGCAGCCCCGTTCCCAGCAGATGTCCCGCCAGGCCGCCGGCGCCCTGAATCTGGTGGCGCGCCACCCATGCGTCACCCGGCACATGCCCGGCCGTCAGGAACAGGCAGCCGAACAACAGCAGGAAAAGGCCGCCGTACACCACGCTGCGGGGCAGACTTCCACGGTGCAGCAGACGGTAAAGCCCCCACCATTCCAACAGAATGACCAGCATCCAGGCCATGCCGCCCAGCGCCCAATAAAGAATCCCCGCGCCGTACAATCCCGCCACGCCCAGCACATTGGAGGTGCCCGGAATCACCTGACCGGAATCATTTAAATAACTCCAGCCTATTTCCCGCACGTCAAACGTCAGCATGGCCGCAAGCAGCGCAGCCCCGCCCAGCAGGGACACGACGCCCCACGCCATTCCTATCCAAACAGGGGGACGCCCCTCTTCACGCTCAAATGCATGATGCTCCTGCACATCCAATGCCATACCTGCCTTCTATCCTAACAACTCCGCGCCCCCAACTCAAGGCTAAACAAAAGGAGGGGGTC
Source organism: Akkermansia sp. JRP_AM1 (assembly GCF_049262625.1). Lineage (NCBI taxonomy): Bacteria > Pseudomonadati > Verrucomicrobiota > Verrucomicrobiia > Verrucomicrobiales > Akkermansiaceae > Akkermansia > Akkermansia sp. JRP_AM1. The sequence goes on along the minus strand of NZ_CP118234.1, from coordinate 2,670,683 downwards.
CGGAAGGCCGCAGGTTTCTCCCGATTACGGTGGAAATGACAGATTTCAGGAAGGAAAAACCCGGAAGAGCCTCCTTTCCGGACTCCACCGAACAGCGTCATGCATAGTCCTTCCCTTACCTGCGCAAACGGCTTCATTCCCCTTCAAACCAACACAAATACAGCAATAACCAATTCAACCTTCCTATCTTATTGATTACACTAATTCAACCATATTTCTATTATAAAAAGACATGTTATTCAATACTTGGGCACCTGTAATAAAATATCCAGCGGATTGCAAATCCTATCAAAATAATAGGGTACGATAAATTCCATCATAACACACTTAATTACATATATTTATATACAGAAAACAATAGTTTGAGTTAAATTTTTTTAGTTTTTTAAGGCGCGGGAATGATAAATAAGTATTTTTTCTTTAATGATTACTATTGACATCGGATTTGCAATCCGGTAACTCTGCCGCGCCGCTTATGTACATACATATCTGCAAACCGTTTCTTGGAAGCCTCCTTGCCGGAATAGCTCTCATCATCCTCATTCCGCTGCTGCTGACCGTTTCGGTACTTCTTGTACTTTCTACAGGGAAATCCCCGTTTTTTCTTCAAACGCGCGTAGGGTACAGGGGAAGACTGTTCAAGATCATCAAATTCAAAACGATGAACGACCGGAAGGATGAAAACGGGCAGCTCCTGCCCGATGAGCAGAGGCTGTTCCCGCTGGGGCGCTTCCTCCGCAGCTCCTCCCTGGACGAACTTCCCCAGCTCATCAACATCCTGAAGGGTGACATGGCTTTTGTGGGCCCCCGTCCCTGGATTCCGTCCCAAATGGCCGCGTTCCCGCCCAACTACTGCCGGAAGCGCTGCTCCGTGCGTCCCGGCATCACCGGCATGGCCCAGATCCACGGCCGCAATGGCATCCCCTTCTGCCGCCGCCTTTGCTATGACCTGATCTACGTCCAGAACGTCAATCTGAGAATGGATCTCTCCCTCCTTTTCCAGACGGCCCGCACGGTCGTCATCCGTGAAGGAATCCAGCAGTGCAACGAGGCGTTCCAGAGCAAGCTGGGGCAGACCCTCGTTCATAACGACCTTTCCCTGCCCTCCTCCCCCCTTCCCAGAAGATCATTCTGAATACCTCCATCCAACCTCTCTCCAACCAATGAACATCAACAACCTAATCAGCAAAGCCGCCCTCTGCTCCGCAGCGCTGGCCGCTTCCTCCCTCCTGCCCTCCTGCGTCAGCCCCAAGGAAGTCCTGTATATCCAGGACGTCTCCGGACAGACCAATGAAAAGATCAAGGGGAATTACCAGACCGTCATCCAGAAGGACGACCAGTTATCCATCACCGTCAGCAGCAAGCAGCCTGAACTGGCCGCCCCCTTTGCCGTCTCCGAAATAGGGTCCAGCAGCCAGGGCACCAGCTCACGAAAGGGTTACCTGGTGGACGCCAACGGCTACATCGTCCTGCCGGTCATCGGAAAGATCAAGGCGGCCGGCAAGACCTGCTCCCGGCTGGGGGATGAAATTGCCGCCACCCTGCGGAACAGGGACTACATCAGCGACGCCTCCGTCAACGTCCAGATCACCAACTTCAAGTTCTCCGTCCTGGGTGAAGTGGCCTCCCCGGGCACCTACAACGTGGACGGCCAGCGCCTGACGATTCTGGAAGCCCTCAGCCGCGCCGGAGACCTGAACATCGACGGCAACCGGGACATCACCCTGATCCGTGAAACCAACGGACGCCGCCAGATCGCCACCGTGGACCTCCGCAGCAAGGACCTCTTCCAGTCCCCCTATTATTACATTCAGCAGAACGACACCATTTACGTGACGCCTGCCGAACGCAAGATCAACACCCGCAGCGATACCGTCCAATACATCGGCTGGACGGCTTCCGGCCTCGGCCTGATTATCGGCATCGTTGCCCTGTGCGCCCTGTAAGCGCACATCCCCCCATTTCCCGCCTTTCCGTCCTCCGGAAAGGCGGAGCCTTCTTTGATTGATTCCTTTTTATGCCAGATACTCCTGCTCCCCCGCAGCCCCTCCCGCCGAGGAACCGGAATCTTCCCTGTCACTGGATGTCATCACCAGCATCCTTCTGAGACGCTGGTACTGGATTTTGCTCTTCGCCCTTCTCGGAGGCGCCGGAGCCTATTACGTGACCGGCAAGCAGAATTACATTTTTGAAAAAACGGCCAGCGTCATCATGCGGGAATCCAACAAGGATTCCTCCTCCTCGGACCGCATCAAGGTGGAACTGGGCATGGATTCCGGAGCCGCCAACCTGGCCAATGAAAGCTTCATCCTCCGCTCAAGCACAGTGATGCGGAACACGGTGGAGGACCTGACGCTGAACGTCTCCTACTGGAAGCAGCAGGACCTGCGCCAAATAGACCTGTACAAGGACAGCCCCATCACCGTGACGTTTGACGACATCGCGGAGAACCGCTTCTGCACCTTTGACGTTACGCTGGAGCCGGAAAACGCCGTGACGCTGACGTACCATGACGCCGCCGGCAACCCCATCCAGGAGAAAGGGAAGCTCCACGCCCCCATTTCCCTCCCCTTCGCCACCGTCACGGTTTACCCCACCTCCAACATGCCGGAAACCGTTTCCGGGACCACCATCACCGTGCGCCGCATTCCCGTGAACGCCGCTGCGGACCAGCTCCTTGCCAATTTTACGGTCACGCGTCCGGACGCCAAGGAATCCAGCATCCTGCAAATGACGCTGACCTCCACCAATCCGGACAAGGCCGCGGACACGCTGAACAAGCTGATCGCGGTTTACAATGACCACTCCACGGAGGAACGCCGCACGAAGGCGGTGAAGACGAAGGATTTCATCCGGCGGCAGCGCGGCCAGATCGGCGCGGACCTGAAGGAAGTGGACCAGAAAATGGATGATATCAAAATCAAAAACGACATCATCGCAGACACGGAAGCGTCCATCTCCGCAGACTTCAACGCGGCCCAAACCCTGGACAATTCCATCTTTGAGCTCCAGACGCAGATGAAGCTGGCGGACGGCCTGAAGGAAAACCTGGACGCCCTGGGCCACAAGGCGGGTCTCATTTCCCTGGATACCGGCATTGCGGATTCCGGGGTTTCCCGCCAGATTGAAGCCTACAACGCCGCCTATCTGGAATACCAGAAGGTCGCCGGAAGCGCCGGGGGGCAGAACCCCATTGTCGTCACCCTCACGAAGAGGATGGACGCCACCCGCAGCGCGGCGTCCAGGTCCCTGGACAATCTCCGCAACAATCTGGAGCTGAAACTCCAGGAACTCACCAGGAAGAGGCAGGACATCGCCAAGCGGCTGACGGCCACCTCCGGAAAGGCCCGGGAGCTGACCCCCCTGGACCGTGAACACCGGGTGAAGGAGGAACTTTACCTGACGCTTTTAAGCAAGGAGCTGGAAAACGACCTGACGCTGGCCCTGACGGAATCCTCCGCGCGCGTGCTGGAATCCGCCCACGGCACGGATTACCCCATCTCTCCCAACACCAGAAAATCCGTGCTGACCGCGGCGGCGGGGGGCGCCATCGTCTGCATCCTCGGCTTCCTGGGGCTGGCCCTGCTCAACAACAAGATAAAGAACAGGAAGGACCTGAACGCCGTCACGCACCTTCCCGTGGTCGCGGAGCTTCCGGCCATGACCAAGAAGGAGCAGCGGCAGGTGGCCCGCATGTTCACGGATGAACACTCCGTCATTTCTGAGTATTTCCAGATCCTGTGCCACAATGCGGACTCCATGCTCCCCGTCACCCGGAACCAGGGGCACGTCATCCTCCTCACCTCCACCATGCAGGGGGAAGGGAAAACGTTCATCTCCGCCAACCTCGCCATGTCCTTTGCCAACATCGGCAAGCGCGTCCTGGTCATTGACGGGGACCTGCGCAAGGCCTCCCTGTCCAAGCAGCTTGACGGCAAGGGCCGCAAGGGGCTGAGCACCATCCTTCTCCGCAAGGTGGAAGACCCGTTCTCCGTCATCCGCACCCTGCCGGAACATCCCGGAGTGGACATCCTGTACGCCGGGCCCCAGGTTCCCAACCCGGTCACCCTCCTTTCCCTGCCGGAAATGGAGGAGCTCATCCGCCTCTTCAAGGAACGCTATGACGCCGTCATCATTGACTCCCCGCCGTACGGCATCCTGGCAGACACGGCCATCCTCGCCAGCCACGCGGATATTTCCCTGTACGTCATCCGCAGCAACAGGATAGACAAGCGGCACATCGCCACCGTCCAGCAGCTTGCGGAATCCGGCCAGCTTCCCAACATGGGCTTCGTCATCAACGCCGTGGATTTCAAATCCAGCAGCTACAGCTATTACGGCTACGGCTACCACTACGGCAACACCTCCAAGAACAACCCCTCCTGATTCCCGGCCTTGTTTTCCTCCCTCTTTCAACCCAGGTTTAAAACCGCTGCGCTCTGTCCGGACGGAATGGATATGCACTGCCATTTGCTGTGGGGCGTGGACGACGGAGCGCACATCCTCCGGGACAGTCTGGAAATCATTTCCCGATTGAAAGAAAAAGGATTCAGGGGAGCCTATTGCACCCCCCACATCAGCAGCCGCTATCCCTCCAACACGCCCGCCCGCCTGAAGGCCCGCTTCCAGCAGCTTCTGGATGCACTGCCGGACCGGGATTTCGACCTGCGCCTGGCGGCGGAATACATGCTGGACCACCATTTTGAACAGGCGCTTGAGGAGGAAGAGCCGCTCAGCCACGACGGCAGCCACCTGCTCGTGGAGCTTCCCCAGTTCCGCCTTCCCAGCGCCTGGAGGGACAGGCTCCAACTGGTCCAGGAGAAAGGCTTCGTTCCCGTCCTGGCCCATCCGGAACGCTACGGGAAGATCATGCCTCCGGAGGAACTGGCTGCCCTGGCCTCACAGGGAATCAGCTTCCAGGGGAACATAGGCTCCCTGTTCGGGCTTTACGGGAAATCCTGCCAGGCGGCCGCCCGGAAATTCCAGAAGGAAAACCTGTACCTGTGGTGGGGAACAGACGCCCACAATGCCAACATGCTCACCAAACTCCGCCTGTAACACCTTCCCCGCCGGGAAGGGCGGGACGCCCGCTTTTTCCCTGCATCCGCCGCCATGAAAATCACCGTCATCACCGTTTGCCGCAACAGCGCCGCCACTCTCCAGGACACCCTGGAAAGCGTGCTGGCGCAGTCCTGGACCGGCTATGAATACCTGGTCGTGGACGGCGGCAGCACGGACGGCACCCTGGAAATGCTTCAGGACGTTGAAGAGCGCTTCCACGGGCGGCTGAAATGGATTTCCGAACCGGACAACGGCATTTACGACGCCATGAACAAGGGTGTCCGCATGAGTTCCGGAGACGTCGTCGGCTTTCTGAACGCGGACGACTATTACCAGGACAACGGCGTTCTGGAAACCATTGCCGGAGCCTTCGCGCAGCACGGGACGGACGCCGTTCACGGCAACCTGCATTACATCAATGCGGCCCGGAAAGTCGTCCGGACATGGCGCGGAACGGACTACAAGCCCGGCTCCTTCCAGCGCGGATGGTGCCCGGCGCACCCCACGTTCTACTGCAAAAAGGACTGCTTCACCCGCTATGGCGGCTTTGACCCCTCCATCGGCAGCGCGGCGGATTTTGAGCTGATGCTCCGCTTTATTGAAAAGAACCGCGTCTCCACAGCCTATATCGACCGCAACATGGTCTTCATGCGCACCGGCGGTTCCAGCACGGCGGGATTGCGGGCCATCCTGCGCAATACGCGCCAGAACAGGCAGGCCTTCAGGAAAAACAGCCTTCCGTGCCCGTGGCACTACGGCGTCACCCGGCTGCTGTCCAAGGCGGGCACCACGGGCAATCCCGTCCGCTACTTTTTCCAAACCCGGTAATATCCCCTTTCACTGTCCCATTTGCCTTCCATGAACCTGCTCTTCTATTTTGACCATCCCATCCTGCCCCATGCGGGCGGAACGGAACGGGCGGCGTATCTTCTGGCGCAGGCCCTGTCACGGCACGGCCACCGGGTTTCCTTCCTGTCCCTCCGGGGCGCGGATTCACTGCCTGCGGAACCGCCTTATTTCCTCCTTCCCCGCACAGGCACGCTCTCCTGCGCGGAAAACAGGGAGTACGTGGAAACCCTGTGCGCCGGGCAGCAGACGGACTGCATCATCAACTGCGGAGCCAACCAGGACGACTCCTTCTTTTTCAGCCATGAGCGCCTTTCCGTCCAGGCGTCCATCGTCTCCTGGATCTCCTTTGACGTCCATACCGGGCTGGATTACTTTTCCGCCCTGCTCCGGAAGGATTTCAGCACCTGGGGCAACACCGTGAAAACGCTGCTGCGCCGGGCGCTCCTGCCGTACAAAAAGCATGTGGCCGTCAGCAACAAGAGGAGGAAATACAGGGACATGTTCCGCGGCTCGGACAAGGTGGTGTTCCTTTCCCCCGCTACACGGAAGACGCCCTTCAACTGGCGGGCGAACCGGAAAGGGCGCGCCTGTACGCCATCCCCAACCTGCTGACCTATGATCCCGTGCAGCCCGGCCTTTCCGGGAAGGAAAACGCCGTTCTTTACGTGGGGAGGCTGGTGGATTCCCCCAAGAAGGCGGACCGCCTGCTGAAGGTCTGGAAAAGGGTGCAGCCCCTGCATCCGGACTGGCGCCTGTACCTGGTCGGGGACGGCCCGGAACGCGGCAACCTGGAACGGCTGGCGGCACGGCTGAACCTGGAAAACGTCCATTTTGAAGGAGTGCAGGACCCCGCGCCCTACTACCGGAAGGCCCGGATACTCTGCCTCACCTCCACGCACGAAGGCATGCCCATGGTGATTAACGAGGCCCTTTCCTACGGCTGCACCCCCATCGCCTTCAACAGCTTCCACGCTGCTGAAGATATGCTGCCGGACCGGGAGACGGGGCGGCTCATTCCGCCCTTCAGCCTGCGCCTCTTCGCCCGGGAGCTGGATGAGCTGATGAGCGGCCCCTACGTGCCGCCCAGCACCAGGGTATTAACCAATTATCAACCGGAAAAAGTGATTCCCCTCTGGATGGAATGCCTGCAAGAACAACCATGAGCAACATCGTCATCTATCTCCCTTACGAGCCTCTGGGCAAGCAGGGCGGCATGGAGCGCGCCACCCATGGCCTGGCTGAAATGCTGCGGGACGCCGGACACAGGGTTCTGCTGCTCTGCCGTGAGAAAAACAGGCTGGGGGAAACGTACTTTGCGCCCGTTCCCCTCGCCTTCCTTCCTTCCGGCCTTTCCCGCAGCGGAGAGAGGGACTACCTGCTGAAACTGCTGCGGGAGGAAAAGACGGACGTGCTTATTGACCAGACGGAGGGGGGCGTCACGGGCCGCTGGGGCATCTTCCGCACGCGCACCCAGATGGAGGAGGCTCCCGTGAAGCTGGTCGCCGTGCAGCACAGCTCCCAATACTCCGCCCTGCGTTATTACCATCTTGTCCACAAGCGCCGGGGCGCCGCCTCCTTCTCCGGAAAATGCAGGGACTTCCTGTTCAACGCACTGGCGCTCCCCGTGAAGCGGCTCCGGGCGCGGCGGCTGCAAAAAAGCCTGTTCCGGGAACTGGCGGCCAATTATGACCGCATCGTCACTCTTTCCCGCGGCGGCATGGAGGAATTCCGGCTGCTGGCTCCCGGCACGCCTGCGGAAAAACTGGCGGCCATTCCCAACCCCGTCCCGCCGATTGAAGCGCCGCCCCTGCCGCAGGAAAAGGAACAACGCGTCCTCTTCGTCGGCAGGCTGGACAACTCCGTCAAGGGCGTGGACAGACTGCTGAGGATATGGGCGCGCGCCGGAAAATCCCTGCCGGACTGGCACCTGGACATTGTGGGAGACGGCCCGGACGCCGCCGCCCTGAAAGAACTAGCGGAACGCCTGCGACTTTCCAACGTTTCCTTTGAAGGCTTCCGGAACCCGGCCCCCTATTACCGGCGGGCCTCCATCTTCTGCATGACCTCCACGTTTGAGGGCTTCGGGCTGGTTCTGCCGGAAGCCATGCAGCACGGCTGCGTTCCCATGGCCTTCAACAGCTACGCCGCCGTGCGCGACCTCGTCATCCCCGGTGAAACCGGCATCCTGGCCCCCCCTTTGACGAGGAGGAATACGCGCGCCAGCTCCTCCGCCTGATGCAGGACGACCCCCTCCGCTCCGCCATGGCGCAGGCAGGCCCGCAGCATGCCGCCCTTTTCTCCCCGGCGAACGTCGTGCGGGAATGGAACTCCCTGCTTCAGCACTAACCGTCCACCTTTCAATGAAGATTCTCTTTTGTTTCATGGGCACGCTCAATCCATCCTGCGGCGGGGTGGAGCGCACCATGTGCAATCTGATTCATGAATTGCAGGCCCATGGGCATGAATGCGCCATCGTGAGCTGGTACCGGAACACCCCCTACGAGCCCTTTTCCGGGATTCAGAAAATCCTGCCCACTCCTTCCTCCCGGATAAGGGAGGAGCGGCAGGCGGCTTTCAGGCAGGCCCTGGAGGAACGGCAGCCGGATATCATCATTCATGACGGGGAACTGCTGGGGGCGGGAGCCCTGTTCCCCGGTCCGGCAGGCAGGAAGCGCCTTCTGGAAGCCTTTTCCGGGAAAACTCCCGCCATTGTCGACATGCACCACTCGGACATCCGCGGCCGCCTCCGCGCGCCTTTCCTGAAAAGGATGTATTACAACGTCACGTGGCGCAGGAATTTCTATCTCCGCATCTCGCAGGCGGACGCCTTCGTCGTCCTGTCAGAGTCCTTCAAACAGGACTTTTACGACTTTCTGCCGGGAGTCCGGAAGGAAAAAATCACCGCCATCCCCAACATGAATTCCTTTGAGAACGGGAGCATCCCTTCCGGAAAGGCCAGGGAAGTCCTGTTCGTGGGGAGGCTGGACAATCCAGTGAAGGGGGTGGACCGCCTGCTGAAGATATGGAGCATGGTCTGCCGCCGGGAACCCGGCTGGTTCCTGCGCATCGTGGGGGACGGACCGGACCGGGAATACCTGGCCGCGCTGGCGGAGGAATGCGGCTGCACCAACTATTCCTTTGAAGGAGCCACGGACCATCCGGAAGAATACTACCGCAAAGCCGGAATCCTGTGCATGACGTCCACCTTTGAGGGCTTCGGCATGGTCCTGATTGAAGGCATGCAGCACGGCTGCATCCCGATGGCCTTTGAATCCTTTACCGCCGTGCGGGACATCATTGAACCGGACCGGACCGGAATCCTGGTCCCTCCCTTTGACCTGGAGCAGTACGCCGCCCGGCTCCTGGACCTGATGAGGGACGGAGGGAAGAGGGAAGCCATGTCCGCGGCCTGCTTCCGGAGCAGCGGGAAATTCGGCAAATCCCGCATCGCCGGACTGTGGGAAAACCTGCTCTCCAAGCTGGCGGAAAAGCCCAGATGAACCGAACCCTTTCCGTTTACTCATGAATATCTGTTTCATCGCCTGGGAACATTTCGGCGTGGGGGAGTCTCCCGCGTCCTGACGCGCATCATGAATGCGCTGTGCCGGGAGCATGAAATCAGCGTGTACTGCCTGCGGCGCCCACCGCTGGAAAACGCGTACGGGCTGGACCTGGAGAACATCCGCTTTTTCCACCATGAAATGAACGTTTACGAGAAAATGAGGCGTTCCGTGATGGACAGGCTCGTCACCCGGACTCCCCTGTTCTCCTCCTCCGCAGGCGCCCGCGCGTACGCTTTCCTGCGGTACACGCATTCCTTTAAAAAGCGCCTCACCAGCCACATCAACCGCCACCAATATGACGCCGTCGTCTTCGGGTCCGGCTTTGAGGACTCCCTGCTGCTCGCCCTGCTCCGGCCGCGGCTTTCCCCCGCACCAGAATCATCTCCTGGTCCCACGCGGCCTATGAAGACTACTTCGGGTTCAAGGGCCCCCATTTCTCCCGTTACTTCCGCCATGCGCTCAAGCGGTTCTACCACCGCTTCGACCAAATCGTCGTCCTGTCGGACCACGACAGGCGGAACTTTGAAACGCGCCAGCACCTGGCAACGCGGCGCATCTACAACCCGGCCAGCTTCACGGCGGAACGGCATTCCGCGCTGACGTCAAAAACGTTCGTCTTCGCGGGCTCCCTGTCCTCCCACAAGGGGGCGGACCTGGCCCTGGTGGCATTCGGGGAATTCAGCAGGAATAACGGGGAATGGAACCTGCACGTGTACGGAGACGGCCCCCTGCGCCCGTGGATGGAGGAATTCATCCGGGAACACGGCCTGCAATCCCGCGTTCGCCTGCACGGCAGCCACACAGCCATGGAGCGGGAATACCCCAAACACGCCATTCTGCTCTTCCCCTCCCGGTGCGAGGGCTTCGGCCTCGTGCAGATTGAGGCCATGAGCTGCGGCCTCCCCGTCATCGCCGCAGACATCCCCATCTGCCGGGAACTCATACGGGACAGCGGAGCGGGGCGCCTGTTCCCCGCCGGGGACAGCCGCGCCCTGTGCGGAGCCATGCACTCCATGGCCGGGGAAGACCTGGCACTGTACGCGCGGAAGGCGCGCGCGCAGGAACAATTTTTCACGCTGGAACGGATTATCCGCGAATGGAACGGCATGCTCAAGGAGGTGAACCCATGAAAAAGCTTCTTCTGCTGGAACCTGTCCGCAAAAAGGGGAACCACCAGTTCTTCATGGACTGGTTTGCCCGGGCGTGGCAGGCCTGTGGGGGCGGCATCAAGCGCAGGCGCCCCCTTCCCTGGCCCGCGCTGCTGGCCGTGGCCCGGCTGAAGCTGTCCGCCAACCTGCCTCCGCTTTCCTCCCGCCGGAACGCCCTGCTGGTCCCCGGCGCGGGCTATCCGGACTCCTTCGCATGGCCGCATGCCTACACGCATGAAATCATCCCCATGCTGTGGGACGTCTGGCCGCGGTACTGGCCGCGCCTCATCTCCTCCCTGAAGCGCCACCGCGTCCGCACCTTCCTGTGCACCTCCTCCCAGGTCTGCGAACACGTCCGGAAGGAACTGCCCCGTATCCGGACCGTCCACGTTCCGGAAGGCATTGACCCGGCGGGCTACCTGCCCGGAAAGGACCTCCGGGAAAGGCCCGCCGATATTCTGGAGCTCGGCAGGCAGATGCCCTTCTTCCACCGCGCCGCCGTCCGGGCCTGCCGGGAACATCCCGAATGGGTTCATCTGTTCCCCGCCGCGGAGGGTCCCCTCCTGTTCCCGGACTTCCGCTCCCTCTGCGAGGGGCTGGCCTCCGCAAAAATCACCGTCTCCTACCCCCGCTGCGATACGCACCCGGCCATGGCCGGAGAGGTGGAAACCCTGACCCAGCGCTACTGGGAATGCATGCTGTCCCGCACGCTCCCGGCAGGCAGGGCCCCGCAGGAACTGGTCAACCTGCTGGGGTACAATCCCGTCGTTGAAATAAGCGAACGGAACGCCCATGAACAAATCACGAACCTTTTAACGAACATTTCCTCCTATCAGGACCTGGTGGATAAAAACTACCGGGCGGCCTGCGAGCACGCTCCCTGGGAAGCGCGGATAGCCTCCCTGCTCCCGCAGCTGGAACGCCTGGGCTACCGGATAGGAACGCCTTCCCCGTCCGCATGAATTTCCCCTGAACAGCATGGCATCCCTTCTGCAATACATCAAGAAACACGGAACCTGGTCATTCCTGGTAATGGCGGCGATCGCCTCCACCATGACGGGCGCCATCTCCTTTCTTGCCCCCCTGTATCCGGTGATGCTGGCGGTGGCCGCTGCGGTGTGCGTGACGAAAATGAAGAAGACCAGCATGCCCCTGGTCATCATGGCGGCGGCATGCGTCCTCAGCCTGGCGTTCAACCATCCGCCCGCCATTTTCAAGCCCTGGTACCGCCTGGCCTATTTCCTTCTCCTCCTGCTGGCGCTTACCCCGCTGACTTCCTCCCGCCTGTTGAACGCGTTCCGCCTGAACCTGTTCCTCTGGCTCATGCGCTTCTGCGTCTTCATCGGGGCCGGCTCCTTCATCGGCTACTTCCTGGGCATCAACTACATGCGCTACAATACCAGTGAGATGATCAATGTGGCGGGCCTCTTCGGGGGGCTGGTCTGGCAATCCATCACGCTGGGCCTGCTCGCCGGGCTGGGGCTGGTTTATCTGACCGTCCTCCATCTGGAAAACCGGGATTCCGGCAGGAAGGAGACCAAACTCCGCCTGGGCCTGATGGTCGCGTGCCTGGGCTCCATCCTGCTTTCCGCCTCCCGCTCCGCCCTGGTAGCCACCCTGATGGGGGTGGGGTACGTCTTCTTCATGTACTTCAGGCATGCCCCCAAAAAGCTTTTCCGGGCGCTGCTCGCCCTGTTCTTCCTGGGCATTCTGCTGGTGCCCTTTGTCCAGCACTTCGGCGCCAACACGCTTGCCAAGCAGCAGGCCAACCTGAGCATGGGGAGCGCCATGTCCTCCCGCACCCAGTTGTGGGAAGACCGCGCAACGGAGTTCCTTTCCTCCCCCCTGTACGGCGTGGGGTTCGCCTCACAGAAAATCATTTCATTCAAGCAATCCCTGGTGACCGGCATCATTGAACCGGGCACGTCCTACGGGGCCGTGTTCGCCATGACAGGACTGCTGGGGGGAATTCCCTTCCTCTTCATCCTGTTCGGCAACCTGCTCAAACGCCCGTTCCGCGCGCCGGGCTCTCCGCCCGTTTCCCCGGCGCAGGCGGCCCTGGCCCTCTTCGCCGTCCACATGATTGCGGAAGGGTACGTCTTTGCAGCCGGTTCCGGACTTTCCGCCGTCTTCTGGGCCGTCATCGGGGGGGCCCATGCGTACCGCAACCTGCCCAATGGAGGAAAATAACACCATGCAATTCGTCTTCTGGCAAAACATGATCAGCATCCACCAGTCAGCCCTCATCAAGGCGCTGGCCCGGGAGCACGGCGTCCTGCTGGCGGTCCAGACGGACTTTGAAGGGGAGAGGGAATCCAGCGGCTGGACGGTGCCGGACATGGGGAACGCCCGCATCCTCATCTCCCCGGACGCCCGGACGGTGGAGGAAACCCTGCGCGCCCATCCCGCGGCCGTCCACGTCTTTTCCGGCATCAGCACCTACCCGATGGTTTACGCGGCGTTCAAGCAGGCCGTCCGCCGCGGCCTGAAAACCATGGTGTACGCGGAACCCTACCGCCGCCAGGGCTGGCGCGGCTTGCTCAGGAGCGTCAAGTACCGCTTTCTCCGCCTGCGGTACGGGAAAAAGATCGCGGCCCTGCTGGCGACGGGGCGGCTGGGCGTGGAATGCTACCGCCGCGCCGGATTCCCGGCGGACTCCGTCTTTGAATGGGGCTATTTCACGGAATCAGCCGCATCCGCGGCTGGCGCGGAAACTCCCGCCATGTCTCCCCCCGCTCCCGGGGAAAAGCCCGATCTCCTGTTCGTGGGCCAGCTCATCCCCCGGAAGAACCTCCTGCCCTTCCTCCGCGCGGCCCGGCAATGCCGCGGCGCCTTCCGCCGCTGCCTCGTGGTGGGGGACGGCCCGCTGCGGGAACAGGCCGCCCTGGAGGCGCAGGGCTGCGCGCAGATTTCCCTGCTGGGCACGCAGGGGAATGAAGAAACGCGCCGCCTGATGCGGCAGTGCGACCTGCTCGTCCTGCCCAGCCTGTTTGACGGGTGGGGAGCCGTGGTGAATGAGGCCCTCCAGGCCGGCATGAGGGTGCTGTGCTCCACGGCGTGCGGAGCCGCCAGCCTGCTTGACGGCCGCCAGCGCGGCGGCTCCTTTGACCCGGACCGTCCGGAAAGCCTGCGCCGCGCCCTGCGGGAATGGCTGGACAAGGGCCGCCTCTCCCCGCGGAACGGAACGCCATCGCCGCGTGGGCGGAACAAACCATCAGCGGAGCCGCGGCGGCCCGCTATCTGGTCCATATCGTTCATTATACGGAAGGCCGGGAAGAAAACCGCCCCGCAGCTCCCTGGGCTCCACTCAAGGAAACGGCATCATGAAGATCCTGCACACCATCGCCTCCATGGCCTCCCAGTCCGGGGAACCACGGCCTGCACCCGCGAACTGGTGCAGACCCTGAACGACCTCGGCTGCGCTACGGACATCCTCACTGTGGAGGACAAGGCCGGGAATCCCGCGGAAGAGGAAAGCTCCTTCATCCACGCCGTCCCCAACGACCTCCGCACCCCTCTGGGCATTTCCATGAATCTGCGCCGCCGGCTCGGGGCCTGGCGGGACTACGACCTTTACCACACCAACGGCCTGTGGCTGGACGTCAACCACGCCACCTGCGCGCAAGCCCGGAAAACGCGCAAGCCCTGCGTGGCCTCCCCCACGGCATGCTTTACCCGCAGGCGCTGGCCATCAAGCCGTGGAGGAAAAGCTCATGCTGGCGCTGGGCCACCGCCGGGACCTGGCGCAGGCGGACTGCCTTCACGCCACCTGCCGGGAGGAAGCGCGGCACCTGCGCGAACTGGGCTTTGCCAACCCCGTGGCGGTCATCCCCAATCCGGTGGCCGTGCCTTCATGGATTGACCAGATCCGGCGGAGAGAGGGAGAGCGTTTCCGCGCCGGGTTCCTGGGCCGTTTCCACCCCATTAAAAATCTGGAAAGCCTCATCCGGGCCTGGGGCAGCCTCAACCTCCGGGACGCGGAGCTCCTTCTCATCGGGGACGGCCCGGAGGACTACGCAGCGCAGTTGAAACGGCTGGCGGCGGAAGTGGGCGGCCCCGGCATCCGCTTTACGGGCTTCGCCGCGGGGAGGGAGAAATACGAACTGCTCGCCTCGCTCAACGTCCTCTGCGCTCCCAGCCATCAGGAAAACTTCGGCATGAGCATTGCGGAAGGGCTGCTGGCGGGAACGCCCGTCATCGCCAGTAAAGGAACGCCGTGGGAGGAGCTGGATACCCGCCGATGCGGCTGGTGGCGGGACAACAGCCCCGCCGCCCTGGCCGCCGCGCTGGAAGAAGCCTTCAACCTCACGCCGGAGGAAAGCCGCGCCATGGGGGACCGCGGGCGCAGCCTCATCATGGAAACCTACGCCTCGCCCCAGGTGGCCGCCAGCATGAAACGCCTGTACCGTTACCTGCTGGGGCAGGAACCCAAACCGGAATTCGTCGACCTTTCATGAACCTCCTCTTTCTGCTTGGGAAATTCCCCTCCATAGGCGGCGTGGAAACCGTCACCGCCATTCTGGCGAATGAATTCTCCGCACGGGGCCATGAGGTGCATGTGGTCTCCTTTGAACAAGTGACGGAGACGCCCTCCCCGCGCTGGACAGCCGCGTCACCCTGCACCGGCTGGGCTATCCTGTCTCCAGCCAGGCCAATCTCGCCGCCCTCCGGGACCTCCTCTCCTCCCGCCGCATTGACATCGTCATCAACCAGTGGTGCCTGCCCTTCCACGTCACCCGGCTGTGCCGGAAGGCCATGCGGGGCCTCTCCTGCCGCCTGCTGGCCGTGCACCACAACGCCCCGGACTGCAACGCGCGGCTGGAAGGCCTCAGAATGCGCATGGCCCGGGCGGGGAATCCGGTAAACAGGGCCTTCCTGCGCCTCCTGCTGAAAGGCTGCGCCATGGCTACCGGGGCCAGCCTGCGCTACGTTTATGCCCATAGCGACCGTTACATCCTCCTTTCCGACAGCTTCCACCGGGCCTTCCGGAACATCACCGGACTGAAGAATACCGGGAAACTCCTGACGATTCCCAACCCCGTCACCGTGGAAAACCGGGAATTCCGCTATGATCCGGCCTTCAAGAAGAAGGAGCTTCTTTTTGTGGGGCGGCTGGAACCCAACCAGAAGAGAGTCTCCCGCGTGCTGGAAACGTGGGCCCTGCTGGAACCCCGCTTCCCGGACTGGACCCTCCGCCTGGTGGGGGACGGCCCGGAAAAGGAGGCCCTTCAGGCATTCTGCGCGGAGCGCCGCCTGGAACGTGTCTCCTTTGAGGGCTTCCGGAACCCGGCCCCGTATTACGAACAGGCCTCCCTGCTCCTTCTGGCCTCGGAATACGAGGGACTGCCGCTCGTCGTGGTGGAGGGCATGTCCTTCGGCGCCGTGCCTCTTCTCTATGGAAGCTTCTCTTCCGCGTATGACCTGGTGGACCACGGGCAGAACGGCTGCATCCTGCCGGCGTCCGGCGGGTTCCAGGCGCGGCAGATGGCTGACATGGCCGCCGGGCTGATGCAGTCCCCCGCCGCCCTGCACGCCATGGCGCGGGAAGCCGCCGCCAAAAGCCGGAAATTCACGCGGGAACACGTCGTCCGCCAGTGGGAGGAAGTCTTCCGCAATAATACGCCCACCCCCTAGCAGAACTTCATTCAGCCACCTCATGGAACAGACACGGAAAAACACGGACACAGCGTTCACCATCAGCGGCAGGCTCCTGGCTTCCTGCGCCGTGGCCTATATGGCTCTGCCCACCATCCTCTTCCTGCTGGGCTGGGTCAGGCCCCTGTTCTCCGTTCCGGCGGCCATGGCCGTGGCGGCGGCTTCCGTCCTGCTGTGCGTGAAGCTCCCGGTCCCCACGCTTCACTTCACCAGGCGGCAGCTGGCCGTTTACCTCTGCGCCCTTCTTCTTTCCCTCCTGTGGCTGCTGGCGGGAGGAATAACGGGGGTGGCCCTCCAGCACGCGGACTTCGTGGTCCGCAACCCCATTTACGAAACACTCATCCGGTGCGACTGGCCGCTGGCGGAAGCGGACGGCAGGCACTTCATCTACTACCTCGCCTTCTGGCTGCCTCCGGCCCTGATATGCAAATGCTTCTCCTGGTCGGACGTCTTCATCGTCAACTATGTCCTGACCGCCTGGATTGAACTGGGCCTGGCGCTGGCGCTCACGGTCCTCTGGGGCAAATTCCGCATGGCCACCCTGCTCTTCCTGGTCCTGCTCATCTTCCAGGGCCCGCTGGACGGCGTGGTCAGATGGAGCGTTCATTTATTCAACCCGCAGGGGCAGACGGCCCATGAACTTTACCTGACGGTGCTGGCCTTCTTCGGCGGCGTGGCCCCCACCATGCAGCTCCATTACACCTTTCACCACACCACGCTGCTGTGGCTGTTCCTCGCCATGGCGGTTGCCTGGGACATACCGCCCCGGCACCAGCTCTTCCTGGCCTCCCTGTGCCTGCTGGCCTCCCCCATCGGTTCGCTGGGCCTGCTGGTCTTCATTGCCGTCCGCGCGCTGGTCCGCCGCATTCCCGCCAGGCAGTACTTCTCCTCCTGGACGGTGCTGGCGGGCGGCGCGCTCGTCCTGCTGGCCGGAATCTACTTCACGAGCAGCAACGGGAACAACCGCATCCGCCTGACCTGGGAGGACTCCCCCTTTGACCTGCTCCGGCACGGCGGCTGGAAATTCTGGGGCGCGCTGGCCGGGTCCTGGCTGCTGACGGTCGGCGCTCCGGCGGTCCTCCTGTTCCGCCGGTTTAAAAAAGACGACCTCTTCTGGACCGCGCTGGCCGTTCTGACCCTCACCTACTTCATTTACATAGGTTCCGTGGGCGGCTACAATGAGTTCTGCTACAAGGCCTCAAGCGTCAGCTTCTTCTGCCTGGCCCTCCTTTTCACCCGCATCTTTGCGGAGCCGGTGGGCACCCGCCCGTGGCGCGCATGGTGCGTCTGCTATCTGGCGCTGGCGGCCCTGCCCAGCCTCTCCGTCTTCGCCAAGGCCGCGCCCACGCTCGCCTTCACGGAATCCGCGCGACTTGCCAACATGCAGCGTCTGTGGGAGGGCCACCTCCACCACCCGGAGCATCCCTGGAACGCCCCGCTATGGGGCAGCGGAGAGGGAGCCGCCTTCCGGGCCGCCTATTTCCAGAAAGCAGGGGAATCCGCGGACGGCCCCCTGCGCCCCTTCTCCACCGGAATGAGAACAGACGCGGAACCTTCCGCCGCTCCGGCCTCCCGGCCCTGAACGCCTTTCACCATTCAAACGACATCCTCCCGCCATGAACCTGTCCCGTTACCAGGAACACTACTCCCTCAGCCACCGCCTCAAACGGTACGGCTGGTACGTCATCAACCGGACCCTCTTCCGGATGATGGCCACCAACGCCATGAAGGTGCCCCGGAATCTGCTGCTGCGCCTGTTCGGGGCAAAAATACCGCTCGTCTCCCTCGTGTACCCCAGCAGCAGGATATGGGCGCCGTGGAACCTCTCCATGGGGGAATACGCCTGCATCGGCCCGGATACGGAAATCTACAACAAGGCCCCCATCTCCATCGGCAGCCACGCCGTCATCTCCCAGGGAACCTTCCTCTGCACGGCCTCTCATGACATTTCAGACCCCGGCCACGCCCTCGTCACCGCCCCCATCACCGTGGAAGACCGGGCCTGGGTGGCGGCGCAGGCCTTCGTGGGCATGGGGGTGACAATAGGCACGGGAGCCGTGGTAGGAGCCCGCAGCACCGTCTTCAGGGACGTGGCCCCCTGGACGGTAGTGGGAGGGAATCCGGCCAAGTTCATCAAACAACGCACGCTCCGCTGAACCATGCTCGACCTTTCCGTCATCATCCTTGCCAAGAATGAGGAACTTCACATCCGCCGCTGCCTGGAGAACATCCTTCCGGCGGCCAAAGAAGTTTTCGTCATCGACTGCTTTTCCACGGACAACACCGCCGCCATCTGCCGGGAATACCCCCGCGTGCAGGTCCTCCAGCACGAATGGCCCGGCCTCTACGCCCCGCAATTCAACTGGGCGCTGGACCACTGCCCCATCACCACCGCCTGGGTTCTGCGCCTGGACGCGGACGAGTGGTTCATGCCGGAAGCCCTGGAGGAGCTGAAGGAAAAATTGCCCGCCCTTCCCCCGGACGTCACCGGAGTCATCCACAAGCGCAGGCACATCTTCCTGGGCCGGTGGATGAAGCACGGCGTTTACCCGGTCAAGCTGCTGCGCCTGTTCCGGCACGGAGCGGCCAGATGCGAACAGCGCCATATGGACGAGCACATGGAGCTCAGCCGCGGGCGCGCCGTGGAATTCGAGCACGACTTCGTGGACGAGAACCTGAACGGACTGGGCTGGTGGGCGCACAAGCACGTGGACTACTCCGCCCGGGAGCTGGCTGACCTGGAAGACATTCTTTCCTCCGCTGCGGCGGACTCCGGCATCAACGGGCAGGCGGAAAGGAAGCGCGCCATGAAGGAACGCTACGCCCGGCAGCCTCTCTTCTGGCGCTCCTTCGCCTACTTCTGCTACCGCTACTTCCTCAAGCTGGGTTTTCTGGACGGACGGGAAGGATTTTTGTGGCATTTCATGCAGGGCTGGTGGTACAGAACCCTCGTGGACGCCCGGCAATTTGAGAAACAGAAAAAAGGCTCCGGCAAGACGGCGCGCTGACCCCCATTTCTTCCCGCTTTTCCATGAATCCCTTCTTTTCCATCATCATTCCCGTTTACCGTTCCGGCCCCTTTCTCCGGGATTGCCTGGATTCCGTCAGGAACCAGGCCATGACGGACTGGGAATGCATCTGCATCAATGACGGCTCTCCGGACGGGAGCGGCGCCATTCTGGACGAATACGCCCGGAAGGACGCGCGCTTCACTGCCATCCACCAGGAAAACCGCGGCGTGAGCGCCGCCCGCAACGCGGGCCTTTCCCGGGCGCGGGGAACCTGGACCGCCTTCGTGGACGGGGACGACTCCGTGGAGCCGGACATGCTGGCCTGCCTTCATGACGCCGCCCTCCGCACGCCGGAAGCCGCGCTCCACTGCTACGGAATCAGCAAGGACTTCCACACGGGCTGCCGCCTTACCCGCACGGAAACCGCGCTGCCCAGCCGGGACCAGTACATTCCCGCGGAAGAAACGGGCGCCTTCCTGCGCTACCTGCTGACCAGCTTGGACATGGAATCCTCCTGCAACAAACTGTTCCGCACGGAGCTTCTGGAAAAAAACGGCATCCGCTTCAACGCCTCCGCGGTGGTGTTTGAGGACTTCCAGTTCGTCCTGGACTACCTCTCCGCCTGCGCTCCGGGCATCAGCCTGGTGAAAAGGGCCTTCTACCACTACCGGGTGCGGGAGGAGGAAAACGGCGCGGCCAAGCGCAGCCGCTTCAACCTCGTGCAGGACATAGACATGCTGGCAGCCAAATTCCTGGCGTGGACGGACACGCTGGCCCTCCCGCAGGAAGACGTTCCCGTGGTCAAAGGCTACATCCTGCAAAAAATCAACGTGATCTTCCACGCCCTCCAGCAGCAGCCCTACGCCGCCCGCAAGGCGGTGTTCCGGGACTTCCTCTCCAGCGGACTGGCCGCGCGCGGAGCTGACCTGCGCCTGTGCGGCCCCTACTTCCACCTGGTCTGCCGCCTGCTGGCCGCACGCAGGTACCGCATGGCCCATCTCCTGCTGAAAACAAGGCATCTTTAACGCCTCATGCGCCACTCAACCGTTTTTTTCCGCCGCCCATTTTCCAGCCATGCAAGCAGCCATTGACAGCGCCATTCCCCCGCCCGCAGCCGCGCTCGGCAGGGGCCGGATTCCGCAAGTGGACTACCTCAAGGGAATTCTCATCACCCTGATGGTCCTTTTCCACCTGTCCTGGTTCTCCACGCACTACCTGGACGTCACGCGGTACGTGTACGTCTTCCACATGTCCGGCTTCATCATCCTTTCCGGCTTCTTCGCCAATACCGGCAAGACTCCGGGCCAGTTCCTGAAAACGTGGCTGGGCATTCTGGCGCCGTACCTGGTCTTTGAATCGCTGTACTACCTGGCCCTGTCCCATCTGCCCGCCTCCGTTCCCGCCAGCAACCGGCTGGACCCGGCGTTCCCCGCCTTCTGGAAGGCGCTGCTGCTGGCCCCCGCCGGAACGTACTGGTACCTCTACCTGCTGGCCGTATGCCTGCCCGTTTACTATGCCGTCTCCCGCATTCCGCGCCTGTCCCCTCCGGCCCGGCTGGCCGTATGCGCCGCCCTCCTGGCCGCCGTCTCCTGGTTCAATCCGGCGTTCCAAATGATTCACGCCGCTTACTTTCTCCTGGGGGCTTTCTTCCGGATGACCGGGCTCCCCATCCTGAAATGCTTCTTCCCCACCCTGTGGGCGGCTGTCCCCGCCGCCGCGCTCTGCCTCCTTTTCCCCTCCCCTCCCGGGACAGCATGCTGGGGCTCTGCCTCTGCATGCTCACGCTCAGCTTTCTGGTAAAAACCTGCGATTCCGCAGGCAGGGCCATCCGGGAACTGTTCGCCTACCTGGGCAGGAATTCCCTGTCCATCGTCATCTTTTCCCCCGCCTTCACGCTCCTGTGCAAGCCGCTGGTCCCGGTGCTGGCCTTTGATTCCAGCAGAATCTGCTTTGCCGCCCTGTCCGTGGCGCTGGTGCTGGCGGCCTGCCTGGGAGTCACCAGATTATGCGATGCCCTGGGCTGGAGCAGGTTCCTGTTCCTCAAAAAGAAGATGTACTCCCCCCTCGCCCTTTCCGTTGAACCCGCCGCCCCCCTGACTTTCCCTTCATGACCCCGGACGCGTACACCCCCCTGTTCAGCATCATCATCCCGGTGTACCGGAATGAAAAGCAGCTTGCGGCCTGCCTGGACTCCGTCAGGAACCAGACCCTGGCGGACTGGGAATGCCTCTGCATTGACGACGGCTCTACGGACGGCAGCGGCGCGATTCTGGATGAATACGCCCGGAAGGACGCGCGCTTCCGCGTCATCCACAAGCGGAATGAAGGGGTGTCCGCGGCGCGCAACCTGGGGATAAGCCTGGCGCATGCCCCGCATCTGGCGTTTGTGGACGCGGACGACCGGCTCCTCCCGGAAACGCTCCAGGCCTGCCATGAAACGATGCGGGAGACCGCAGCGGACATGGTCGTCTTCGGCGCAAGCCTCGTTTCCTGCGCGGCGGAATGGACGGGCTTCATGTCCCCTTCCATCCGCTCCCTGCCTCCGGATTCCACGGCTGTTTTCCACGCGGGAACACCGTTTGTGGAAAACAACAACATTCCGGCCTGCTGGGCCAAGATATATAAAAAGGAAATTCTGGTTAAAAATAAAATTAAATTCCCGGAAAACGTCAAATTTGCGGAAGATCTTTATTTCACGGCTCAATGTTTCTGCCATTGCAGCTCCGTAACCGTCATCAACAAGCCTTTTTATCAATATTCCGCCGACGGGGAAACAGGGGTTACCAGCAATTTCTTCAACCGGAAAAGGCCTCTGGAGGATTACATGAACGCCCTTCGCGCCATCCTGGACTTGAGCAACTGCATTGACGGGCGTTCCCCGTACAGCAGCAACTATTTCCAGCGGAGCCGGAGCCTCCTGGTCCTGTTCAGGCTTTGCTATGCCAACTATAAACTTCTTGCGGATAGAATAAAAAGCCTTTACCCCGACCGGGAAAAGGCCATACGGAAAGAAGCTTTTTCCGCCTTAAAAAAATATGTGACGCTTGCCAACCTGCCGCGGATACTTTACTTTTCCCTCAAATCAAATTACGGGCACCTGCTCGGGAACCTGCTGGCCAACAAGAAATAAATTCCACATGAATGAAATCAAGACGGGGGCCTGCATTAATTACATATCCATCATCGTCAGGCTGGCGACGCAGTTCTTTCTGACCCCGTTTACCCTGTCCAGTCTGGGAGAAAATGAATACGGCATTTTCATGCTCAGCAATTCCGTGATTGCGTGGCTGTCCCTGACGGACTTCGGCCTGGGGGTGACCGTCAACAAATACATCGCCACCTATCACGCGAAAAAGGAGAACGACCGGGAGGCCCATTTCCTGGGACAGGCCATGATGCTGTTCTCCTTCCTGGGGCTGCTCACCTTCGCGGCGGGCATGATCTGCTATGTAAACCTGGGCGCCCTGTTCCCCAATCTGTCCGGGCCGGAGCTTGACACCCTGAAAATCCTGTACCTGCTGACGCTGGGCAACATCATCCTGGCCTTTCCCCTGCGGCCGCTGTCCTGCGTGCCTGGGTCCTACATGAAATTCATCGTTCCCGGGCTGGTCAGCCTGGGCCTCTCCCTCTTCAATACGCTTCTTACTGTTCTGCTTCTGGTGTGGGGGTACAAGGCGATCGCCCTCACCGTCCTGGGCGTGGGCATCGGCGTAGCCAGCCTGGCGTGGGGAACGTATTACACCATCCGCTGCCTGGGCGTGCGCATCATTTTCCGCAAGCCTGACTGGAAGCTGTACCGGGAGATGTTCACCTTTTCCTTCTGGATTCTGCTGAACCAGCTCATGGACCTGTTCTACTGGCGGGCGGGCACTCCCATCCTGGCAAGGACGGCGGGGGCCCAGGCGGTCACCCTGTTCACGCTGGGAATCTCGTTCTCCCAGTACTTCATGACGGCTTCCACCGCCATTTCCGGAGTCATTGCCCCCAAAATCATGCAGATGGTGGCCCTGGATTCCACCAAGGAGCAGCTCACCCGCATGATGATACGGGTGGGGCGCCTTCAACTGGCCCTGCTGAGCGTCATCCTGGTTTCCTTCATCAGCTGCGGCCACGACTTCCTGCACCTGTGGGTGGGGAAAACCATCGGGGACCAGACAGGCACGGTCTGGGTGGGGGCCGTCATCGTGCTGCTCCCCCTGCTGGTTCCGCTGACTCAAAACACGGGCCTCGCCATCCTCCAGGCCCTCAACATCCACAAGGGGAGGGCCATCATCCTCTTTTACTCCTCCCTGCTCTGCGTCATCCTGGGCTACTTCATCTCCCTGTACTACGGCACCATCGGAATGTTCATCGGCACCGCCATTTCCCTGTTCATCGGCCAGGTGCTGATGATCAACCGCTACTACGCCCGCACCGCCGGTCTGGACATGAGGCGCTTCTTCCGCCGCACCTACGGGCCCCTGCTGCTGCCCTCCGCCGTCATGATCCTGGCGGGGCTGGGAGCGGTTGCCCTGCTAACGCTGGACAACTGGTTCTCCTTCCTGGCCTTCGCCTTCTGCTACGGCCTCCTGGCCGTGGGAACCATCTGGTTCTTCTACCTCAACCGGGATGAACGGGACATGTTTCTCGGCCCCCTGCAAAAACTGATTCCTTCCCGCCATGATAAAAACTGACGCCCCGCCTGAGCTCTCCACCCTGTGCACGGGCTGCTCCGCCTGCGCCAACATCTGCCCCAGGGACGCTATTTCCATGAACTGGAGCCCCTCCGGCTTCTTAACGCCCGCGGTTAATCTGGAAGCGTGCGTCCACTGCGGCCTCTGCACCAAAACCTGCCCGGACCTGAATCCGCCCGCACGGCCCCCCCAGGCGTTTGACGAGCCCAGGGCATACGCGGCCTGGGCGCTGGACGAGGCCGTGCGCCTGAACTCCTCCAGCGGAGGCGTATTCACCATCCT
Source organism: Akkermansia sp. JRP_AM1 (assembly GCF_049262625.1). Classification (NCBI taxonomy): domain Bacteria; kingdom Pseudomonadati; phylum Verrucomicrobiota; class Verrucomicrobiia; order Verrucomicrobiales; family Akkermansiaceae; genus Akkermansia; species Akkermansia sp. JRP_AM1. The sequence goes on along the minus strand of NZ_CP118234.1, from coordinate 2,646,441 downwards.
GGCCCGGCATATTCTTGCACAGGGAGGCGTGGTCTACGGCGTGGCGTGGAACACGGACGGGGAACTTTCCGTCCGCCATGTGCGCCTGGACTCCCTGCCGGAGCTCAAGCTCCTGAACGGCAGCAAATACCTTCAGGCGGACCCCGGCCACGCCTACCGGGACATCAAGAAGGACCTGAAAGAGGGAAAAACGGTCCTGTTTTCCGGCACGCCCTGCCAGGCGGCGGCCCTGAGAGCCTATCTGAAAAAGCCCTGGGACAGCCTCTTCATCATTGACATCGCCTGCCACGGCGTACCCTCCAAAAACCTTTTTGACGCGTACCGACAGGATTACGAACGGAGCACGGACCGGCAGATAAGCTGCATCAACTTCCGGGACAAAACCCACGGATGGAACCACTACTCCGTGATGAAATTCCACCGGGACGGCTCCGGTTCCGGCGCGCGCATTTATACGGAAGACCTTTTCATGCAGGCGTACCTGTCAGACATCTGCCTGGGGGAAGCATGCTACAACTGCCCGCATGCTTCCGGCCCCCGCACCAGTGACCTGACCCTGGCCGACTTCTGGGGCGCGGGATACTTCCATCCCAAGTGGGATGACTCCAGGGGAATCTCCCTGGTTCTGGCAAACACCTCCCGCGGGGAAGAACTTTTAAACCAATGCGGGAAGGAGCTCTTTCTGCACCGGGAGAACTGGCAGGCCGTCAAACACACCAACAGGGGCATCCGGCGGCAGCCTGCCTTCCCCTCCCGGCTGGCGCGCCGGAACTTCCTCCGGGACCTCCGGCAGAAACCCTTCACGGAAGCGGTGGCGCAGCACACGGCCCGCTTCAAACCCCGGGCGGAGGTGGGCCTGCTGGGCGTCTGGATGACGTGCAACTATGGAGCCGTGCTCACCTCCTTCGCCCTTTACCGGCTGCTGGAGCAAATGGGAAAAAGCGTTTCCCTGATTGATTTTTCCTTCACGGAGCGGCAGAAAGACCCTGCGACGGTATTCAGAAAATTCCTGGTCCGGGAGCGCATTTCCACAACGCCGCTGCACTCCCTGGACTACGCCTACCACTTAAACGACCAGTTTGACACGTTCATGGTAGGCTCCGACCAGGTGTGGAACCAGGGTTTCATGGGGCACTTCTTCTTCCTGGACTTCGCCAGGGGGGAGAAACGGAAAATCGCCTACGGGCCGTCCATGGGGCAGTTGACGGAACCTTCCGGGAAATATCTTAAAAAAACGGCCATGCTGCTCAAACGGTTCGATGCCGTTTCCGTCCGGGAAAAACCGATGGTGGAGCACCTCAAGCGGCACTATGGGCGTGAAAGCGCCTGGGTGATGGACCCCGTCTTCCTGCTGGGTAGGGAACGCTGGGAGGAGCTGGCACGGCAGGCGCCTCCGGCGGCCAAAGGCCGCATCGTCTCCTACATCCTGGACCCGGCGGCGGAAAAAAGGAAGCTCCTGCTGGACGCCTCCTCCAAACTCGGGCTCCCCCTGCTGAACATGGTGGACATCCAGAAAAAGGAGGTGGACAACCTCGGCAGGCTGAACCTGCCCAATACCATGAAGGAAGCCACGTTATATGAATGGCTCGGCAACATCCTCCACTGCGAGTTTTTCATTACGGACTCCTTCCACGGCGTCTGCTTCGCCCTGATCTTCAACAAGCCGTTCTTGTGCATCAACAATCCCATGCGCGGCTCCGGGCGCTTCCACTCCCTGCTGAACCTTCTCCGGCTTCAGGACCGCATGCTGCCCGAAGACGCGGAAGCCCTGCCGGAGAACGTCCCGCTCACGATGGACTACGCTCCCGTCAATGAACTGCTGGAACAGAAAATCTCGCAATCCCGGGAATGGCTTCAGCAGGCGTTCTCCGGGGAAAGGGATGCCACCCTGGAAGAATACAGCCGCCTGACGGAGAAAAAACTGACCAGGAGACCGCCGTCCCGGTGGGGGCGGCTCAGGAAAAAAGGAAGAAAACTCCTGGCACGGGCGTACCACCGCATCCGCAGATCATGACGCCCGGACGGTTCCCTACCTTCCGCCCTTCATTAACTTCAACCCTCTGCCAACTCAATATCCGGCTCATGCCGCAGAAAAACTCCCTTCCCATGGAAATCCCTAAAAAACGTGTCGCATGGATTGACGTGTCGCGGGTGCTTGCAGCGCTCCTGATCATGTACGTGCACCTGTCCTCCCCCTTGCTCAAGACAACGGGCATCCACCTCTTCTACAACGGCAGGGTTCCCTTCTTCCTGGTGCTGGCCGGCTACTTTCTGGCAAGAAACATCACCTGGAACAAGGCAGTTGACCGGGCTTTATGGCTGTTCATCCCGTACATGATCTGGAACGTGCTGTACCTGTTCCTTCTCTCCTTCCCTGCCGGCAGCTCCTTCCAGCTTGCGGACCTGGCCGGCATCCGGGACGTCTTCCTGCCGGGCATGGACCTCTTCTCCTTTGGGAGCGAGTCCCCCGACGTTCCCCCCATCGGCCCCTCCTGGTTTCTGCGGGACATCATCATTCTTACCCTGCTGACGCCGCTGCTGGCCCGCATTAAAATACTGCTGCTGCCCGCGCTGCTCCTCTTTCTCCTTCTGCAACATGGCTCCCGATCCCCTGGTGACGCTCTCCGTGGGGTCCTGCGCCTTCTACCTGCTGGGCGTCGTGCTCAGTTCCCGCCGGATTGACGACATCCATCTGGTGCTGAACAAAAAATTCGGCGTCGTCTTCTGCGTGAGCATTCTCGTTTCCTCCGCGATGGTTCTGCTGCACTCCGCCGGAATCCTTTCCCTGTGGACGGAAACGGTCGCGGGCATGCTGCTGGGAGTCATGCTGATTATGTACGCAGGCATCTGGATGGAAAAGCGTCTGCCCGGCGTTGCCGCCAGAATAGCCCTGCTGGCTCCCGCCTGTTTTCTGACCTTCATGCTGCACCTGCCCATTTACGAATGCCTTCCTTACTCCATGAAATTTGGTGCCTTCTCCCTGTTCACCCCGCTGCTGGCATTCACGGCTATTGTGCTGTTCTATTTTGCCTTGAAACGTTTCACCCCTTTCCTGCTGCCGTATCTGGCCCATGTTAAACGGCCGTCAGGAAAGCCGTCGGCTTAAAGGGCAAAGACCCATTAAAGACATCCGCCCCGTCCACCGGGAAAGGATACCCGGTCACAGCCGGAGAAATGCCGCCCAAGCCACATGGGGGAAGCTTCCGCCAGTTTCTGCCTGGGATAAAACACATTCCTTACGCAGAAAAAGAATGTGCCCTCATCCCTTCGGCTGCATGCATCTCCATGAATTGATGAGCTGTCCGTCCATGTCCCTCCGGGACCGCCTTGTTATCTTCCATGGCCGCCTGTCCCGGATGCATTCGCCAAGTTCCGGCCCCTGCAAATGCGGCAGGGCAGAATTTAAGAAAGGGCAAGGAAACTTTAATTCAAACAATAAGATTCCGGAGAATGGAGAATGTCCCTAACGGAATCAACAAGGATTACGGGCCGCGGCAAGAACGCCGCCGATGATTTTTTATTCATTTCTGACCAATGGATGAAGTATCCAGAAAAGAAAGGAAGGCATATGCCTCCCTCCAAAAATTACCCGGCTCTCCGGGGAATCCACAACACTCATTGATGGCAACCACCCTTTATTGTGTTCAACAAGGACATTCATTGAGCGATTATCAATCATACTCCGCTCAAAATCTTTGATTCATCATTACAATGAGCAAAGTACCCCACATGGAAGAACCTCTTGTGGATATTCTGGAGCTGGGGCGTTGGATGGCTGAAAATCATATCAGCCGCTCCACGCTGGCTTCGGCCATTGGCATGAACAGAAGCGCCATCGACAACTACTTTGTCAGAAAAAAGCTCTCCCGGCATGCCCAAATCCTCATCAAGCGGTTCATGGACGGCCAGGAAGCCCTGGCCGCCTCCAATGAGGTATCTTCCCTCATCACGGTTCCCCTGAAAAACCGGATCATCAATCTTGCCATGAAAGCCGCCGTCCGGAAAAACCTCACGCTGGAGGAATTCATGGCGCGGGCCGTGGAGGGAGCCGCGAAGAACGTTGAGGAAGAAAAATAAAATCATGAAGCGTTTGCAGGCAATGGCGGCAGTCCCGGCGTAAGATCCCAGCAGCATCACCTTTTCCTTGGCATTTCTCATGGCAGCCCCGGCCCATTCCAGAAATCACGGCATTGACCTTCTCCGGTGCCTGTCCATGTTCTTCGTCGTCCTTCTTCATGTGCTCAAATGGGGGAGGGCGGCAACCTGGACAACAGCTTCCTCGGAACGCCCAATTACGCCGTCTCCTGGTATCTTGAACTCAGCGCCTACTGCGCCGTCAACTGCTTTGCCCTTATCACAGGCTACGTGGGCGTCAATGTGCCGTACCGGATTTCCCGTTTTATCAACTTATGGTTTCAGGTCTTCTTTTACACCGCTGGAATAACCTTTTTATTTAAATGGCTCGTGCCGGGCAGTGTAAGCTTTAAGGGAATGATCCAGGCATTCTTTCCCGTGCTGCGCCTGGCCTACTGGTACTTTACGGCTTATGCCGTCCTGTTCTGCTTTATTCCCTTCCTTAATCCGGCCATCCGTTCCCTCAGCAGGGAATCCGCCAGGTGGCTCTGCCTGCTGGTCCTGATTGTCTTCTCCCTCTTTTCCACCATATCCGGCTACGGGAACTGGCTCAGCCAGGGCGGCTACAGCGCCATCTGGCTGGTCTGCCTGTACGTCGTCGGCGGCTGCCTGGGGCACTTCCAGCTCTGGAGCACGTTAAAGCGGCCCGCGCTTTACTACGTCCTGTGCTGCATCCTCCCCACCGCCGGAGTAATCGCGTTGGGGTATCTTCCCCTCAATCCGGGCATTGCGGAAAAACTCTTTGTCTCTTATACGGCGCCGTTCTGCTGCCTGTCCTCCTTCTTCCTGCTCATGGCCTGCGCGCGCATGCGCATCAGCAGCGGAACCGCCATCCGCCTCATTTCCTTCTTCGCCCCGCTTTCCTTTGCCGTTTACCTCATCCATAACAATCCCCTCATCTGGCAAAACATCATCAAGGCGCGGTTTGCGGAATTGCAGGCCTGCCCCTGGTACTTCACGGCCGCCGGGGCGCTGGGAGCCAGCCTGGGCATCTACCTCGCCTGCTCCCTGATCGACTACGTGCGGAGCGGCCTGTTCCGGCTGCTGCACATCCGCGAACTGTCCCTTAAATTGGAAGGAACCCTGTTAAAATTGAAGGAATGGATTCTCCGGCTCATTCCATTATAACTTCCCCCTGTAATTTAACTGAAAATTCTTTCGAATTTATAAAGATTGTCTTGCGGAATTGAACGGCGCCATTACTATGTCGGCAAACCATGCAATATACAACTATTACCGCTGCGGCATGCACGGCGGCCTTCGCTCTCTCAGGAATGGCTTCCGCCGATATTCAAGTTCCCCTCCGGGTGCTGAATTCCACTTATGACGCGTCCCGTCCGTTTTCCGCCCTGCTGGGAACGGGCTACGCTACCAAGTACGTCAGCCGCGGACTGGCTTTCCAGCAGTCCGGCAGCGACCATGTGGTTCCCGTGGAAGCCATAGGCGCTTACGACCTCAACAAAAAATACTCCATCCTGGCCGGCGTGAAATATCAGTGGCTGACCCAGAATGACCTGACGCACAACAGCACGGGCATTTCCGACGAGGCAACGGCCCTGCTGGGCGTCAGCCGCAAATTCAGCGACTATACGATGGCCTCCCTGGGCTACCAGTTCGTCAACGGCGGCCTGCCGGGCCTGATGAACGTCCATCTGGGCCAGACCTCCAGCGACTTCCCGGCGTTTGAACACAGCCGTTCCGAAGAACACAGCTTTGTACTGGACATCCACCACGACTTCGGGAAAGGACTGGAAAACTTCTTCTGGGACTGCCGCGTGCAATACACCTTCCGCTGGATGTCCGGCTGGTGGTTCACCAACACGCTGGGCTACAAATATGACTTCAACCCGTCTTCCTCCCTGATTGTAGCGGGAACCTGGAACGCCTCCGCCGGCTACTTTGACAGGGACTCCCTCAACGCCAACGGAACCCAGGGCATTTCCGTGACCGTGGCCGTGCCCTTCAAGGCGGTGGACCGCCTGGTCCTCACCCCCTTCGTCAGTACCGTCTGGCTGGGCAACGGAGGCATGGCGGGCAACTACCGCGGTCCTTCCGACCGCTTCCCCTCCAGAATCCCCGCCAGAATTTACCGCAACTTCACGTTCGTGGCGGGGCTGGGGCTCACCTACTCCTTCTAAGCCCTTCAATCCCTACTCCCGCGGCTCCCGGCACTTCCCCGCATGCGCCGGGAGCCTCTTCCTTCCCCGCTCATGCCTCTGTCCGCCGTTTTCCATACTGATTCCCTCCAGGAACAGGTTGCCGCCCTGGGCGACGCCTTCGCCATCGCCGGAGAATTCCTCCATTGCGACACCATCAACAGCGGCCATATCAACATGACCTTCCGGGCCACCTACCGGAAAATGGACGGCACCACGGACCGCTACATCTTCCAGCGCGTGAATGACGCCGTTTTCCCGTGCCCCAGGGACGTCATGCACAACGTGGAAAAGGTAACCAACCACATCCGCTGGAAGATGCTCCGGGTGCTGAAAACGCCCTTCCGCCAGACGCTGAACCTGTACTCCGCCCGTGGAGGCCGCAAGTACCTGGAAATCCCCGGTTCCGGCTTCTGGCGCTGCTACAACTGCATTGAAAGCACCCACACGTTTGACGTGGCGGAACATCCGCGCCAGGCGTATGAGGCCGCCCGCGCCTTCGGCGCCTTCCAGCAGCTCCTGTGCGACATGAACCCGGAGGACATCCATGAAACCATCCCGTTCTTCCACCACACCCGCAAGCGCTTTGACCGGTTGCAGAAAGCGGCCGCCAGGGACTCCCGCGGGCGTTTGGACTCCTGCCGGAAGGAGCTGGACTTCATCCGCCGCCGCGAACGGTACGTGGACGTGCTGCTGGACCTTCAGGAACGGGGGAACTCCCCGTCAGAATCGTCCACAACGACACCAAGATCAACAACGTGATGCTGGACAGGGAAACGGACAAGGCCGTCTGCGTCATTGACCTGGACACCGTCATGCCCGGCAGCATCCTGTACGACTTCGGGGACATGGTGCGCACCATGACCTCTCCTGCGGCGGAAGATGAGGAAGACCTGGACAAAACCTACCTGCGCATGCCCATGTTTGAAGCCGTCGTCAAGGGCTACCTGGACGCCGTCAAAGACTTCATCACACCGCAGGAAATCTCCAAACTCGCCTTTTCCGGGCTGCTCATCACGCTGGAAACCGGCATCCGCTTCCTGACGGACTACCTGGAAGGGGACGTCTACTTTAAAACGGAAAGGGAGCGCCACAACCTGCACCGGGCGCGCACCCAGCTCAAGCTGGTGGAAAGCATGGAACAGCAGATGCCTGAAATGGAAGAATGCATCCGTAAATGCTTTCATGCCGTTAACGGCTGAGGGAGAATCATCCGCGCTCCTTCAACTTTTATGGTAGTACCGGAACGCGGGAAGGTGCTATACTGCGGACCATGTTAAAAAACATCTCTCCCCTCATCAGCCCTTCCCTGCTGAAAATTCTTGCGGAAATGGGGCATGGCGATGAAATCGTCTTTTCCGACGCCCACTTTCCCGGCCACACCTTCAACCCCACGGTGCTGAGGGCGGACGGACTGGGGGCGGACGCCCTGCTGGGCGCCGTCATCCCCCTCTTTGAACTGGACGCCTACGCCACGCCCGTCATCATGATGGCCCCGGTGCCGGGAGACTCCCTGGACCCGGCGGTGGAGGCCAAATACCGCAAGGCGCTGAACTATGACGGGGACATTGAACAAATGGAGCGCTACGCCTTCTATGAACGCGCCAAAAAGGCCTATGCCGTCGTCATTACCGGTGAAACCGCCAAATACGGCAACATCATCCTGAAAAAGGGCGTTACCCCGCTTTCCTGACCTTTGCCCGCGCAGACAGACCATTCCATGCAGTACGACTTTGACGAAATAATCGACCGCCGCGGCACCGGCGCCCTGAAATATGAAGCCCTGCTGCCCCGCTGGGGCCGGGATGACCTGATCCCCCTGTGGGTGGCGGACATGGACTTCAAAACGCCCCCCTTCATCATGGAGGCCATCCGCCGCCGCTGCGAACATGAAATACTGGGCTATACCGTCAAGCCCCGCGCCTTCTTTGACGCCATCCGGAACTGGGTGGGCCGCCGCCACGGCTGGGAGGTGCGCGCCTCGGAAATCGGCTTTGCCCCGGGCATTGTTCCCGGCATTTCCAGCGCCATCCAGTGCTTCACGGAACCGGGGGATAAAATCATGATCCAGCCTCCGGTGTACCATCCCTTTGCCATGATTATCCGGGAAAACGGACGGGAAATCGTGAACAACCCCCTCCTTCTGGAAAATGGGCGCTACCGCATGGACGTTGACCACATGCGGGAGGCCGTGCGCGGCTGCCGCATGTTCATCCTGTGCAACCCCCACAACCCCGGCGGCCGCGTGTGGAGCCCGGAGGAACTGCGCCGCGTGGCGGAAATCTGCGCGGAAAGCGGCACGCTGGTCGTCTCTGACGAAATCCATGCGGACCTGGCCCTTCCTGGCCACAGGCACACCGTATTCGCCACCGTCTCCGAACAGGCGCGCATGAACTCCGTCACGTACATGGCGCCCAGCAAGGCCTTCAACGTGCCCGGACTGGGAAGCTCCTACCTGATCTGCCAGAATCCGGCCCTCTTCGGGAAATACCAGAGCTTCGTCAGCGGCAGGGAACTGGCGGAAGGCCATGTCTTTGCCTACGAAGGGTTCATCAGCGCCTACTCCGGCCCGGAAGGGGAGGAATGGCTCAAGCAGGCACTGGACTACATCCAGGAAAACATCCGCTACATTGACCGGGAACTGCGCCGCCGCATGCCTAAAATCAAGGCCATGCTTCCGGACGCCTCCTACCTGGTTTTCCTGGACTGCCGGGAACTGAACCTGCCTCAGAAGGAACTGGCGGAATTCTTTGTGGACGGAGCGCGCCTGGCCCTGAATGACGGATCCATCTTCGGCAAGGAAGGGGAAGGCTTCATGCGCCTGAACGCGGGCTGCCCGCGCTCCATCCTGGAACGGGCGCTCAACCAGCTGGAAGCGGCTTATAAGAACCGTGGCTTCCATCAGCATCAGGCATAGGATCAAAACATTTTTTGTTTTCCTGCGGTGCATGTTTCCTGCCTGGAAACAGGTACTGATGAACTTTGCCGTAGCTCGCCGGTTCTCCTGCCCCGGAGCGTTCCTCTCTCCTTGAAATATTTCCTCCTGAAGTCTTCCCGGAAAGCAGCAAGATCATTTTCCACCACAGGAGGAATGGACCCTCACCCCGGAGCCGCCCTGTTAAAAAGAAAGGGGGAGGGAATCCATGGATACCCTGTGGAGGAATAAACGCCGGGATGATAAAAAACGGTTCTTCCGTGCGCTAAGAAATAAAAGGGAAAAACAGGAATCACCGTGCCTGGAACTCTATTGAAAGCCGGTATTATCTCTTTTAAAAATAATTTGAGGAGCAAAACGCTGCGCTATCCTTTTCAGGTGGCATGTATTGCATGGGTTTTACTTCCAAAATTATCTGTTGCTGAATGAAGAAAGGGGGTGTTATTGATTATTTCTTCATAATGAAATTACCTATTCATTTTATGATGAACGCATCACCCCATCAAACACCTGCCGCAGCATGTTCCGTGTTGCAAGAAGGGCCGGGAACGGGAACGCCTCTCCGAATTCCATCCTGCAAGAACATGTGCAATGAGGGACGCCCTCCCGGTTCCGGAAACATTATCTACAATAACGTCCCAGTCCTTTCCCAACCGGGGAGGACCATCACGATCAGCCATCCCCAATGGAACGACGAATTCCGGATCACCCATAGCCGCGGATGCCGGCTTCACCGCAAGGACCACGCGACCGTACTCTACCACGATGGAGAAAAACTGGTACTGAAATGGGATGATTGGGGAAAGGAACGGTTTATCCGGCGTTCCGCCGATATTTATCATTTTACCTTCTACGAGTGCACGGATTCCATCACCCCAGAAAACGTAAATGCAGAAGAACTTATTATCAACCCATTCGACCGTCCGGGAAAACACTTTCTCTTAACGGATGACCACAGACCGACCATAAACATCCGTTACCTGCAATGGGACATGCTTCTTCATTTTCAGGAAATGTATCAGGATGTGTCTGAGCGTATCAGGCAGATGCCATGCCTGAAATCAGTCCTTCTTGCGGGATTGTGTAAAGATTGCCTGGCAGCCGTGTATTTGGCCTTTCGCTTATCTAAAAATTCCCTGAGCTATCATTTGGAGTATGGGGATGCCCTTGGGTGGCGAATCGCAAAACAGCCGACCTTAGAAAAGGGCCGTTATGGTCCTGGGAAAACATAGAAACGTGCAACCTGCCGCCTTATAGCAGCGTTCTGTTGCGATGGGGCGATCCTGCGGATATTTTCGAGGAAATCAGCCGCTTGTCATTGAAAGTTCGCGGATTTGCATTTTATGGAAGTTCGCCGAACTGGAACCACGACAGGGAATGTACGGAAAGACTTAATTCATATCTTTGCAAACACTACATCTATGAACCGTCATCTCCGGAATCCTGCCAAGGGCTGCATACGATCATTATCCCTATCATACGCCAAAATGCAGCCCTCTATCATCACATGATCAACGACATGTTTTCTATAATCAACAAGACTGACCTTCCAGAAAAATGTGAGAAGGAGGCGCTTACCCTGTAAAACACCACGGACATTCAGGCTCATTGGGCTTCCGGCTACGTTCCATGGGGAAAATGCAGCCATTCCCTGGGTGGCCAACTAGTGCGGAAGAATCGTCATCCGCTTCATCCAGACCTCCAGCTGCATCTGGTCAATGCCATTCAAGCGCTCATGAATGCGTCGCCGGGAAAAGCGCCAAGACGCAGAATCTTCATGGGACGCGTTCCACGCTGTCCGGAATGCAGGATGTCAAGAAAGAAAGAGGCCGCCGGACTCCATGGAAAGGAACTTCCGTGCGCCTTCTTCCTTCATTGCAACTCCTTATTCTACCATTCCATGCTTTTAAAAATACTCGCTGGACGCCGCCATGACTTTGCTTGCAAAACGGAAGGAAAGGAGTATCGTTCCCCGCATGTACTATATCACCACGGCCATTGACTACACCAACGGACCGCCCCACATCGGGCACGCCTATGAAAAAGTCCTTGCGGACGTTCTCGCGCGCTGGCACCGGATGAAGGGGGAGGAAGTCTATTTCCTGACCGGGGTGGACCAGCATGGGCAAAAAGTACAGCAGACGGCGGAAAAACTGGGCATTACGCCGCAGGAGCATGTGGACAACATCACAGCCAAATTCCTGGCCCTGTGGGAACGCCTGGGCATCAGCAATGACGGGTGGGCCTCCACCACGGACCCGCGCCACAAGGCCTGCGTGCAGAAAATCCTGACGAACCTGAAGGACAGGGGACAGCTTTACAAAAAATCCTACAAGGGATTCTACTCCGTGCGCCAGGAACAATTCCTGACGGACAAGGAGAGGGACGCGGAAGGCAGCTTCGGCCCGGAATGGGGGGAAGTGGTGGAACTGGAGGAAGAAAACTGGTACTTCCGCCTGACCGACCATGTGGAGTGGATGAAGAAGTTCGTGGAAAAGAGCAGCGGCTTCGTTCTTCCGGCCTTCCGCAAGGCGGAGGTGCTCAATGCCATTGACTTTGACTCGGACCTCTGCATTTCCCGCCCCAAGAGCCGCCTTTCCTGGGGAATAGAACTTCCGTTTGACCCGGAATTCGTGACTTACGTCTGGTTTGACGCTCTCATCAACTACGTCTCCTTCGCCGGTTACCTGGCGGAACCGGACAGCGGGCTGCCGGAATTCTCCAAGCTCTGGCCCGCGGACTGCGAAGTGATCGGCAAGGACATCCTGGTGCCCGCCCACGGCGTGTACTGGCCCGCCATGCTGCATGCCATGGGCTTCTCCGACGAGGAAATGCCCACCCTGCTCGTCCACGGCTGGTGGAACATCAACGGGGAAAAAATGTCCAAATCCATCGGCAACGTGGTGGACCCCAACCTGCTGGCGGAACAGTTCGGCCCGGAACCCGTGCGCTATTACCTGGTGCGAGACATCACCACCGGAAAGGACGCCAACTTTGACGCGGACCGCCTGGTCATGCTGTACAACACGGAGCTGGCCAATGACCTCGGCAACCTGTGCAACCGTTCCATCAACATGACGCGCCGCTACTGCGATTCCGTCATCTCCGATGCGGAGGAATACGATGACGAAGCCTCCAAGGCCCTGCGCGTCACCATGGACCAGGCCGTCACCCTGTTCTCCAAATACATGGACGACAACATGGTCTCCGACGCCCTGGCGGCCCTGAACGCCCAGGTTTCCGCCTGCAACGCGTACATTGAACAGCAGCAGCCCTGGCAGCTTGCCAAGGATGAGGCCGCCGCGCCGCGCCTCCGCTGCGTGCTGCGCCACCTGCTGGAATGCTGCGCCCAGACGGGCTACCTCATCGGCTGCGTCCTGCCGGACGCTTCCGCCCGCATCCTGGACCAGCTCAACGCCGCGGACCTGTTCCGGGGCCGCACGCCGGATACGCTGGCCTGGGGAATCCTCCCCTCCGGGCACCGCATCAATAACCCGGCCCCCGTCTTCCCCCGCATTCTCTCGGAAGAGGAAAAGGCCAAACTGGCTGAAAAAGCGGCCAGGACGGCCAAAAAACAAGGCTGATTCCCGTGAGTGCCTCCGCATCCTTCGTCAAATCCCTGCTGGCCCAGTGCTGCCTGGGCGGCATCTGTGAATGGGTGGTCTGCCCCGGCGCGCGCAACATGGCGCTGCTCCAGGTGCTGGCCGCCGCGGAGGACCTGGTGAAATGGACCCACTTTGACGAACGGTCCGCCGCGTTCTTTGCCCTGGGACGCATTCAGGACATGGGGCTTCCCGTAGCCGTGGTCACCACGTCCGGCACGGCGGCGGCGGAACTGCTCCCCGCCGTGGTGGAGGCTTACTACCAGCGCCGGCCCCTGCTCCTGCTCACCGCGGACCGCCCGGCGGACTACCGCGGCTCCGCCGCTCCGCAGGCCATCGAACAGGCGGACCTGTTCGGCATTTACGCGCCCACGATTGATCTGGAAACGCCGGACAGCCTGCCGGAAGACATTCTGGAAGACTGGGATTACGCCTCTCCCCTGCACATCAACGTCTGCCTGCCGGACCCGGACCCCGCCTGGAATCCCGGCAACTGCGACCTTTACCCGGCGGAACCGCCGGAAGACAGCGAATTCCGCGGTTCCCTGGCGGAACTGGCCCAAGCCCTGCGCTTCAAATCGCGCGGCGGGCTGGTGGTCATGCTCGGCGGACTGGACCCCACGGAGCAGGCCCCTGCCCTGTGGCTCGCGAATGAACTGAAAGCCCCCGTGGTGGCGGACGCCACCTCCGGCCTCCGGGAGGAACTGGCCCATCTGGCCCTGACGGATGCGGACGCCCTGCTGAGGGAAAACCCGCCCGCCATCCTGCTCAGAATAGGGGACGTGCCCGTGGCCCGCTTCTGGCGCGACCTGGAGGACATCCCTTCCACGGAAGTCTTCTCCGTCACCCGCACCGGATTCTCCGGGCTGGCCCGGCCCTCCGCCGTCGTCACCGGAGACCTAGAAGCCATTCTGCACGCTCTGGGCGACGTGGACCCCGTGGGGGACGTCAACGGCCTGCGCGCCATGAACAAGCGCAGAAAGGCCCTGATGGAGGAACTGCTCATCACCTGCCCGGACAGCGAGCAGGCCATGGTGCGCGCCTTCTCCTGCTTTGCCGCGGACGGCGACTGCATTTACCTGGGCAACTCCATGCCCGTGCGGTACTGGAACAGCTTCGCCCAGATGGCCGTCCCCACGGAAAACGTCCGCGCCAACCGCGGGGCCAACGGCATTGACGGGCAAATCTCCGGCTTTCTGGGGGTCTCCGCCCGGTGTTCCCGTTCCTGGGCCCTCGTGGGGGACCTGACCGCCATGTACGATTCCAACGCCCTGGCCCTCCTTCCCCAGCTGGACACGGGAACCCGCGTGCTCGGCGTCATCAACAACGGCGGGGGCGGCATCTTCCGCGCCCTGCCCGGAGCGGCCAGCCATTCGGAAGCCATGCGTAACCTGCTTGTGCAGCCCCACGCCTACTCCTTCAAGGCCATTGCGGAACAATGGGGCATGCGCTACCTAGCCATCCGCACGGCGGAAGATTTCGACCAGCTTGACGCCCTGGAGGAAAACAGCCAGGTTCTCGCGGAACTCATCCCGGACCGGGAACAGACGGAACAGGTCAGAAACGCGCTGGCTAAGCACTGAACCGTTCCGCCCAACGCCCCCCTCCCTCCCATCAGCCGGATGGAGAGCCGCAACCCCTTGCGGCAACTGAAAAAACGGAGCGCGGACGAATGAACATTGGAAAAGCCAGTGCGTCCTTCAACCGCCTATTCATCCGGAAGCGGCAGAGGCCGGAGGCATTCCCCCCTGAAGGCATCTTTCCAAATGAAGGGCTCAACACCGCCTCACCGCTACCCGGCATAAAAAACCGGGGGAACGGACCTCCCCCGGCCAAATGCAGCCGCCGGGCGCGTACCACGGCGGCATGGATTTTCCGGCTTTACGCCGGAGCCGTTTACAAATAACTGCGCACTACGCCGGAAACGCGCTCCCGGGCGGCGGCAATGCGCTTGCGCAGTTCAAGCGTGTAAGCCTCCATGTCTCGGATGGGGGACTGGGCCACGCCGGAAATCATGGCCGCCTGGGCCACTGCCGGGCATTCCCATTCAATGATGCGGGGATCGATGGGCTTGGGAATCACGTAATCGATGCCGAAGCTGAGGGGAGCGCCCCCGTACAGGTCAACCACCTCCTGCGGAACGGGTTCCTTCGCCAGATCCGCCAACGCCCGGGCGGCGGCAATCTTCATCTGTTCATTGATGACGGAAGCGTGCACGTCCAGGGCGGCGCGGAAAATGAAGGGGAAGCAGGAGACGTTGTTCACCTGGTTGGGCCAGTCGGAACGGCCGGAACCCATGATGCAGTCCGGGCGCGCCTTCTTGGCGTCCTGGTACGTAATTTCCGGATCCGGATTAGCGCAGGCGAAGATGATGGGGGAAGGAGCCATGAGCTTCACCATGTCCTGCGTGAGCAGCCCCTTGGTGGAAAGCCCCAGGAACACGTCCGCCCCGGTGAGGGCTTCATCCAGTGAGCAGTCCTCCGACTGGGAGAACTGGGCCTTCGTGGCGTGCAGGTCGATGCGCCCGGTATGAATCAGCCCCTTGGAGTCAAACATGTAGATATGTTCGCGGCGGACGCCCAGCGTCATGTAAAACTTGGCGCAGGAAATGCCCGCGGCCCCGGCCCCTACGACGACCACCTTCATGTCTTCCAGCTTGCGGCCCGTCAGTTCTGCGGCGTTCAGCAGGGCGGCGCCGGAGATGACGGCCGTTCCGTGCTGGTCGTCATGGAACACGGGGATGTTCATTTCCTCGCGGAGGCGTTCCTCCACCATGAAGCATTCCGGGGCCTTGATGTCTTCCAGGTTGATGGCGCCGAAGGTGGGCTCCATGGTCTTGATAACCTCGATCAGTTTTTCCGGCTCCTTGACGTTCAATTCAATGTCAAAAACGTCAATGTCCGCGAACACCTTGAACAGAACGCCCTTGCCTTCCATCACCGGCTTGGCCGCATCCGGACCGATGTTGCCCAGGCCCAGAACGGCGGTGCCGTTGGTCACCACGCCCACCAGGTTGGAGCGTCCTGTGTACAGGGCGCTCTGGGAAGGATCCTCCTTGATGCGGAGGCAGGGTTCGGCTACGCCCGGAGAATAGGCAAGCGTCAAATCCCGTTGCGAAAAGCAGGGCTTGCAGGGCAGCGTTTCCACCTTGCCGGGGCGGGGCTGGGAATGGTACTGCAAGGCATCTAATCTAATGTCGGAACTCATGATCGTAATGAAAAAAACAAAAAATCGAGCCTTGCTTGCACCACATAATAGCCATGTATTCAAGTAAATAATCAATTAATCGCGTCACACGCCGCAGCCGGAAAGCGCCCTTTTACATTGAAAGAGCTCTCCGGATGTGGTAATAAGTAGCTGGATTATCAATTGCCTCCTGACCATGGAAACCACTCCCCCACTGCCTTCCGGATTTAATATCAACGGCTACCTTATCCAGTCACTGAAGCAGACGGATGCCCTCTGCCATGTCTATTACGCGTCGGACGCCAACCACGTGCAATACCTGGTCCGTGAATTCTGTCCGCAGGGCCTTGCCGTGCGCGATCCGGAAAGCGGAAAACTGCGTTATCCGGAAACTACGGACATCGAACAGGAAGTCCTTCCGCTGAAAAACGATTTTGAAGCCCAGTTCCGCACCGGCTCCCTGGGGGAAATTCCCGCCCTGGGCACCATGTACCTGGTTTATGCCCTGCCCGGCGTTCATCCCGCCGCGGAGCAGTCCCCGCTTCCGGCTACTCCCGTGGAGCCCCTCCAGCGCGACCAGAGAACCCTGGCCACTCCCGCAGCAGGAGCGCCCCCCGTCCATGCGGTACCCCTTTCCCAGCCCCGGAAAAAGAAAAGCTCCGCCGGCATCTGGATCCTTATCCTGATTCTGCTGGGAGGCGCCTGCGCCGCTTATTACTACACGCAGAAGCCTGCGGAGGACTCCGCCGCCCCGCAGGAACCGTCCAGTACGCAGCCCAAAAAAGAGAAGAAGGAAGCACCCAAACCGGAAAAGAAAGCCGCCCTGCCTGCTGCGGAAGTGGAAGACCCCTTTGAACAGGAAAGCGCCGCCGCGGAGGCCCCCCCGGGTGGAGCAGCGGAACAGCCGGAAGAAACGCCGTCCGCCAGTGCCCCTGAGGAACAGGACGAAGACGGCTCCGCCACTCCCGCGGAAGAACCTGCTCCCGAACCTGAACAGCCTGCCGGAGAGGCGGACGCTCCGGCAGACGACGCCACGTCTGCGGAACAGCCGGAACCGGAAACTCCCACCAAACAGAAGGATGCTCCGGCCCTGGCGGCACAAGCTGCCGTCAAACCCGCCTCCCCCGGCCGTCCGCGCGGAAAAGCCGCCAGGCAGACCACCAACATGGGGGACGTCAACGCCTACGTGAAAAAATTCGCCAAGGCCATGACGCTGAACCAGTGGAGGAAGCAGTACGCCAACCTGTACACGAGCTGGTTCGGCAACTCCGAGGAAGTGGCCAAGGGCTGGATCACCACCTTCGGCCCTCTGGGCTTCCGCGCCCGCGGCCTGGACGCCTCCTGGCCGGACACGAACTTCCGGGGCTTTTTCCCAAAAACCCTGCTGGACCCCAATGGGGAACCCGTGGCGAACCTCTACATGGTCACCCAGGTGATTGAAGGCTCCCCTGCTGAAAAATACGTGAAGGAGGGCGACCTGATCCTGGGCATTGACGGCCAGCCCTTCAAGACGGCCCAAAGCCTGGATGTGCTTTACGGTCCCTACCAGCACCAGGACAGGCGCGGCCTGGACATGCACGCGGGCCTGCTGGTGGACAAGGCGGAAGGCGCCGGAAAAATCACCCTGAACCTCATTCCTGCGGAAAATGTGGAGAAAATCCAGGGCATCCAGCCGCTCTGGAAGGAAGTCTTCCGGGAGGAACGGGCCAAAAAGCCCGTCTCCCTCTCCATTCCGGTGAAGGGAGGCCAGCAGGTGCGCCTTCATGTGGATGACGGCGGCAACGGCATCGGCAGCGACGGCTTCGAATGGTCGGACCTGAGGCTGGAAGGCCCCGGCGGCCCCGTTCCGCTGACCAAGCTCAAGCCCCTGCAATACAGCGTGGGCTACGGCGCGGCCAAATATGACCCCGAGCGCAAGGTGTGGCTGGCTCACGCCGTCTCCTCCCTGGTCTTTGACATTCCCAAGGGAGACTGGAAGCTGAAAGGCACCGGAACGCCCGGAGGGGCGGCCTCCGTAGGTGTGGCTGTCCATGTGGGCGGTTCCGCCACCCTGCCGGACTCCGTGAAGAAATACGTGAAAAACGTCACGTTCAAGATTCCCCAGCTGGGAAGCTACGCTCTCGGCTTCCCGAAAAACTGCGCCAAGAGCAAGGCCGTGGTCCACATGATGAGCGAATGGCTGGCGGCCCAGCAGCGCGAGGACGGCTCCTGGGAACGCCCGGGCGGCTACTGCGGCAACCACTACGACACGGGCTGGGCCGGGCTGGCCCTGATGGCCACGGGCAACCCGAAATATGATCCCGTCATTAAAAAGGCGGCTCAGTACATCGCCTTCTCCGGCTCCCAGTGCTGGTGGGCCGTCCCCCAGGCCTCCGCGGGCATCTTCCTGTGCGAATACTGGCTGCGCTACCGGGACAACTCCGTTCTGCCGGCCATCCGCAACGGCGTGCAGCGCATGAAAAACGAGGTTCTTTACGGGGACTTCGTCACCGGCCACGGCATCCACCCCGGCTATGCGGGCACGGGCGTCAGCATCGGCGGCTCCCACATGTGCCTGTTCCTGGCGCTGGCCAGCAAGACCCCGGCGCGCACGGAAGACGACGTGCTGGACAAGATGATGGACCACGCCCAGTCCATCTGCCCCACCGGCATGGGCCCGTACGGCCGCATGACGGAGGCCTTCACCTTTGAACCCAACCGCGAATGCGGGGGCACCTACTCCGGCCGCCACGGCCCGTACTACATCGCCTCCCTCATCTGCGGGGGACCGGAACTCTACACTAAAAACAGCCGCATCATGTACGGGGAAGGCCCCATCGGCGGCTGCGACCAGGGCCACTCCTCCGAGACGCTCTCCATCATGTGGGCCCTTCCCGCCTACTGGCGGACGAACCCGGAAGTCTACTACAAGAACATGGAGGCGTTCCGCTGGAAGCTGACGCTCCTGCGCCCGTTTGACGGCGGCATGATGCAAAACCCCAACCGCCTGGAACTGATGACGGCAGACCCGGTCATCGGCACCTACATCCGCACCAGCGTCTGGATCACGGCGCTGTGCGCGGAACGCCAGAACCTGGCGATCACGGGCAAGCCGGAATTCCAGGCCAAATCCTTCCGGAAGGTTCCCCCCATCATTGACACGGAATCCCGCTTCCTGAACACCTATGTGCGCAACTGGTCCATGGTCAGCGCCGCGCTGGGCGCCAAGGCTCCCGGCTCCCTGAAATCCGCCATCCGGGAACTGAAAAACATCCCCGTGGAACAGGGCTGCCGCTTCAAGCTCATGAGCGTCGTCAATGCCCGGGCCCTTCCCGTCGCCAAGGCCATCATGGCCATTCCCGGCCTGGACCAGCTCACCAAGGCCACCTGTGCGGAAATGATCCTGGGCATGGACGTGCGCATCTTCTTTGAACCCAAGCGGAAGGACGACAAGCCCCAGCCCGGGGAATACTCCCTGAACGTGGACGTCCAGCAGCCGCTGGGGGGCCGCGCCCTGGGCCTTCACCGCGACAAGGAACTGGAAGGAAAGGCCAATTCCGCCTACAAGTACGACTTTGCCGGCACCGTCCAATTCAGTGACGCCACCACCTTCTCCCCCATGGAAACCATTTCCTGGACCCCCGACTCCAAATTCGGCGGCCAGTGGAACGTGTACTCCTACAAGAAGGAGCTCAGCGGCCCCACCCAGCCGGGCGTGCAGAAAATGAGCGCCAAAATCAAATGGCGCGTGAACGACCTGGACGTGGAATATGACCGCCCCATCGCCGTAGGCGGCTTTGAAGTGGGCTGCGGGGAAAAAGCCCACCCGGTCACCAACTGCAACCACCTGTGGGTGCCGGGCATCCTGATCCGCGACCACGGCAACTGGGGCTGCTCCTTCCACCTGCCGGACGGCACCTACATCTCCGCAGCCTCCCAGGGCAACCAGATAGAGGTGTACGATGAAACCGACAAGAAGAAGGAGAAAACCTGGGTCTCCCCGAACGACTCTTGCCTGACGCAAGGCTCCCGCTGCCTGTTCCGCGTTTCCACGGACTGGCACGGCCTGGAATGCCGCGTGCGAGAACTGAAGCTGCTGGGCAGCGCCACGGAGGAAGTCACGGACTACAAGCTGAAAGCCTCCACCGGAGGCCATGTGGACACCGCCAAGCTGCTGGACCGGGACGCCACCACCATCGAGGAACTGGACGCCTCCCCCACGGAAGACGATCCCCTGGTGCTGGAACTCTCCCTGAAAAACGCCGCCTCCCTGCGCGCCGTGGACATCAAGATTGAAAAGGGGTACAACCGCCTCGTCATTGAAGCCAACAAGGGCGGCAAGTGGATTCCCATCCACTGGGGTTCCCTGGGAGCCGCTACCGCCGGCGTCAGCGATGCGCAGAAAGCCATGTACGCCAATGAGCCAGAGGTGCTGCGCATGCTCCAGCTCCCCGGCAACGGCTTTATCAAGTGCATGAGGACGTTTGAGCCTATCACCACCAACAGGCTGCGCGTCAAGCTCTTCCAGAAGGGGGGCAAGGTCCGCCTGGCGGAACTGCACGTGTACAAGGCGGATTCCGCCAGAAACGTTGCGCGTTAACATTGGGCAGCCTTCCACAACCAACTTGCAATGACAAACCAATCCTTGCCATAAAGAAATCTTCACAGGGGCATGCCCCTGTGAAGAAAAGGGGCTCTACCTCTCCAGCGAGGAAAAGCCCCCTTACACGATATTCGGGCTGCAGGCCCGGTTCTTGGCCATTGACGCCTCTTCCTCCTGTCCCACCCCTCCCTGTTATGTCCATCAGAACAACGCTCCTTCTTCTTTTCCCCATCGTTTCCCTTGCCGGGCCGCCTGCCCTGGCGGCAACCCCGTGGGTCTCCGGCAAAGACTGGGAACTTGTTTTTGAAGACGACTTTGACGGCCCCTCCCTGAATGCCCGCAACTGGAGCCGTATCGATTACGTAAACCATAACGCCCCGGATTGGCGCAAATACCAATCCCAGGACGAAAGCCTTGTGGAATTCCGGGAACAGGACGGCAATTCCGCCATGACCCTGTGGGGAAAATACGGAGACTACACCACCCAGACCAATCAGACCGCCCCAGCCCAGACCTATGCCTGCGGAGGAGTGTACTCTCTGAAAACCTTCCAATTCCAATACGGCTACGTAGAAGTTCGCGCCAGATTCGATTGCGTGCAGGGCGTCTGGCCTGCTATCTGGATGATGCCCAAATCCGACAGCATCGGATGGCCGGCAGGAGGGGAAATTGACATCATGGAACATTTGAATTACGAAGGACGTGTCTACCAGACAATCCACTGGTCTGAAAACGGCGTTCCAAACCAAGACAAATCCCAGGGGGTCACCCCCGGCTGGAGCGACGGCGCTGAAAAAACAAACTGGCACACCTACGGAATGGAATGGACGGAAGAAGGCATCACCTTTTATGTGGACGGAAAGGAAACCGGCTCCTTTAAAAAGCCCAATAATGCAAACTGGCCTTTTGACAAAGACGGAAACGAATTTTACCTGATCATCGACCAGCAGATCGGAGGCAACTGGGTAGAAAATGCAGGGGTTAATAAAGGAATTGACCAGAATACGCTGGCCAACTCCGGAGCCGCGTTCGACATCGACTACGTCAAAGTCTATTCATCAAGCAAATACAACCACCTCGTGCCGGAACCGGCTACAGCCGCGCTGAGCCTGGTTGGAACGGCCATCCTGTTGACTCGCCGCAAAAGGAGCAGACTTTAAACACTCCCTTCCTCCCCCTGTCACGGGGATAAAGCTCCCGGCTTCATTCCCGGCGCACTTTCGGCATAAGGCCGTCATCGGCATTCGCGTCAATACTTCTGAACCGGAGAGGAAGGCGACTCTTCATCCGCCTCCCCTTCCGCCAGGCGGCACAAGGCCTCCGCGCGGCGCAGGCAGGAATCCCACAGTCCTGCCTTTTCCGGGAACGGGAAGCACAGGGAATCGCTCAGCTTCTCCACCCGCTTGAAGGAATCATCCCGGTCATAGGCGTCCAGGCCTTCCAGGCGGGAAGCCACGCCGTCCAGCCAGGAGAGGGGGTCATGGCAAATCAGGGGAAGATCGCACCCGGCCTTCAGGGAAAGCAGGGCGGCTTCATCCGGAGCATGCCGCGCCGCAATCGCCCCCATGCACAAATCATCCGTAAACACCACTCCCCGGAAGCCGAGCCTGTCCCGCAGAAGCCCCCTGATCACCCGTTCGGACAGGGTGGCGGGATAATCGGGATCAATCTGCGGCAGCATGATATGGGCGGACATGATGGAGGAAAGCTCCGGACACAGGGCCAGAAAGGGCAGCAGGTCCGTCTTGAACAACTCACGTTCATCCAGGTCAACCACGGGAAGGCTGAAATGGGGGTCCGCCTGGGCGCGCCCCATGCCGGGAAAATGCTTGCCGCAGCTTTGCACGCCGCCCCGGCGCAGGTTGGAGGAATAAACGCCTCCGCGCGAAATCACGTCCTGGGGATTGTCTCCCCAGCAGCGGCCGGGCAGCGCATTGGCCGCGGACGGGTCATGGCAAATATCCAGTACCGGGTAAAATTCAGGTTCACCCCCAGGTACCGGAGCGCCATCGCCGTCACCGCGCCCAGTTCCACAATGCCGTTAAAACCGCCGCTCCGCGCCAGAGAAGCGGGAGAAGGCAAATTCAGGCCCAGGGAAGCGGTGCGCACAACCCTGCCCCCCTCCTGGTCCACGGCAATGACGGGATGGTGGCGGCAGAGCTTCCGCAACGTTTCCGTCAGGCTGCGCACCTGCTCCACGGAATCCACATTCCGGGAAAACAGGATGAAGCCGGCCGGCTGCAAACGCAGGATGGCCGCCTCCTCTTCCGCGCCCACTTCATGGCCGCTTATGCCGATCAGGGCGGGGAGCATGAACGGAAAAAAATTATTTGCCCAGCAGGGACGTCCTGGTGTACAGGGGATAAACGGGAATGCCGCGTTCCTCAATCGCCTGGCGGCCGCCTTCCTCGCGGTCCAGCAGCACCAGGGCGGCGGCTACCTTGCCCCCTTCCGCCTCAATGGCGTCAATCGCCTTCAGGGTGGAGCCGCCCGTCGTAATGACGTCATCCACCACCACCACGGTATCCCCGGCCTGGAAATTGCCCTCAATGCGGCGTCCCCGGCCATGGTCCTTCGGCTCCTTGCGCACGGTAAACACCTGGAGCTTCTTTTCAGCCCCTTCCAGAGCGCTGGTCATGCCGACGGCCAGGGAAATGGGGTCTGCGCCCATGGTCATTCCGCCAATGGCCGCCACCTCCGGGAAACGGGGCAGAATCTCCTCCTGCACCAGCTTCCAGCCCAGCGCGCCCACCAGCGTGGCCCCCACGGGGTCCAGGGCGGTCATGCGGCAGTCCACATACAGGTCTGACACCTTGCCGGAAGCCAGCGTAAAGGTTCCCGTGCGCACGGATTTTTCCAGAAGAATGCTTTTCAGAAGGTCGTATTGTTCACTCATGGAGATATGGATGGATGAGGTGGTTGCGCCGTGTATAACAGATACCCCCGGAATAAGCAACGGATAACAGCATGCAAATCTTGACAAAAGGGCGGACAGGCTCCATAACCTGCCTGTCATTCTCCCGTTCCCATGAAACCCGGCATACTGGCATTAGCTTCTATCAGTTCCATTCTCGTTTCCTGCAATCCATATGGAAGGCCCCCCTGTTTGATAAAATCGCCGGGAAAATCCAGGGCGCGTCCAGCCAGGACAGCTACCTGTCCGGCGTGGGCGCCACCTCCGGCGTGAACACGGACCTGCCGCCGGAAGCCCGCCTGGGCCAGGGATACTGGGACCTGCCTTCGGGCATTCAGGGGAAAAGCACATCATTATTGACCTCAAGCAGCAGAAAGTCTTCTACTACGTAGGGGCCACGCTGGTGGGCGTCTCTCCCATGTCCTCCGGCAAGGAAGGCTTCGGCACGCCCAGGGGAACCTACAAGATTATCCAGAAGGACGCCAACTACAAATCCGGCACGTACGGCGTTCTGCGCAGCAAATCCACCGGTGCCGTCGTCAACGGGGACTATAACGCCAGGGCCGGCGGCGCGCCCGCAGGAACCTACTTCGACCCCGCCCCCATGCCCTACTGGATGCGGATTACGGGCGGCTACGGCATGCACGTGGGCTTTGTCACCGGATACCCGGTCAGCCACGGTTGCGTGCGTCTCCCGGCAGACATGGCCAAGACGTTCTTTGAACACACACCTCTCGGAACCAAGGTCACCATCCGCTAGCCCTTCCCGGCGGCTCCCTGCTCGCAGGGAGAAAAAGGCCCTCTTCCGGCTTCCTTGAAACGAGGTTTTCCCCTTCTTCCAGACGGGTGCCCGCGCTATGCGGACGCCATGGCACAGCTTCCGCACTCCGGAATTGACAAAAGGCTCCGGACCTCCTTAAATAAATGAGTCTTTGATCTTTTGATTCGTCATGACAGTACCTCAAACCCCTGCCCTTCCGTCCCATTTCAACATAGGCGGCTATAGAATCACGGCGCTTGTAGAAAGCGGTCCGGATTATAACCTGTACCAGGCCATCTCCCCGGAAGGCCAGGCCGTCCTGATACGTGAATTCTGCCCCCAGGGCCTCGTCACCCGTGACCTGGCTACCGGGGAATTGTCCGCGGCCCCGGAAAACCGGGCTCAATTCTCCCAGGCGCAGGAAGCCTTTGAAACCCAGTACTCCGCCAATGCGGAAGGCAAGCTGAGGGGCTTCGGTACCGTGCTCTTCCTTTACCCGCTGGCACAGCCGCAGGCTCAAGCTCCGGCACAGCCCCAGCCGGCCGTTGCCCACGCCCAGGCCCTGCGCCCGGCCAAAAAGCCGCAGCAGCCCCAGCTCCGGAAGCCGGTAATCGGCGCCGTCACGCCCGGCGCGCCGCTGCCCAAGGTAAAGCGTTCCGGCGGCTTCCCCGTCATCACGGTCATCGTTACCGGAATGCTCGCCCTCTTCGGCTTCCTGGGCTACCAGAATCCTCAAGGACAAAAAGGAACCCGTCGCCAAAACCGTGGCGCCCCCGGTAGTGGTTCCGCCCAAGCCCAAACCCAAGCCCGCTCCGCCCAAGCCGGAACCTGTGGTGGTTGCCCCGGAACCGGAACCCATCGTCGTGGCGCCTGAACCGGAACCTGAGCCTGAGCCAGAACCGGTCGCGCCCGATCTTTCCCCTCCCCGCAAGTCATCGCCATGGAAAAGGCGCTGCGGGAGGAAGCCATGGCCTCCAAGGGCAAATTTTCTGAAAAGCTTCTGGCTAAATACCCCCTTTACGCGGAAGCCTACGTGCGCGACTACGTGAAAAAGCGCGGCGGCACCTTCTCCCCGGACTTTGAAAAATGGCTGAAAAACACTAAGAACAACCGTGAAGTCTTCGCCATGTTCTTCCCGCCGGACCCCAGCGTCGCCACCAATGTGGCCTTCATGATTGATGAACTGGGCCTGGAAATGACGGAAAAATACAACCAGCTCGTCCTGGCCTTTGCGGTGGGACGCCGCGAATTCGGCATGGGCGCCTTCGACCTCACCCAGCAGGGCCGCTACATTGACGCCCTGGGCAAACTGAACGGCTTGAGGTCCTCCGGCGTCATGCCTCCGCCCGCGGACCTGTACTGCGCCGGCAAGCCCCCTGTGAACTGGTACGGAAACGCTCCGCGCACGGTGGATGAAGAATGCTACAAAAAGGTGGAAGCCTACCTGGACCGCAAGAAAATCACGCCCAAGCAGGCATGGATCAACAAATACCCCACGGTCTCGGAAATAGGGGACACCGCCATTACGGAAGGCAACCTGGCCGGCTTCCTGCACGAATACCTGTACCGCCACGGCCAGCTGAGGCGCAAGAGGGACCCGTTCCCCACCCCGGTGGAATTCTTCACCTACCTGGTGGACAAATATGAAAACTGCAGCAAGCTGCGGGACGTGGACCACAAGCGCGTGGAATGGACCGGCGTGTCCCTGGAAGGAACGCCCTGGCCGGCCATGATGGCCCTCTCGGAAACGCGCCCCCTGCGGGAATGCGACAGCGTGTGGGAACGCTACATGGGCCAGCGCGGCCCGACGCGCCTGTGGCTGTACGGCCCCTACCGCATGGATGACGACAAGGAGCCGCCCATCCTGTTCAGCTTTGACCCTGATCCGGAATGGTCCCGGGAATCCAATGAACGCAAGCTTCATGAAGGCGGCGTTTGCGGCACCATGTCCCTCATCTCCCGCAACTCCCAGATTGCCCGCGGCATCCCCGCCGCCCCTGCCGGACAGCCCGGCCACGGCAACCTGATGACCACCAACTTCAACGGCAACGGCTGCTGGCTGAGCGTGGGCCAGAGCGTAGACACCCTGAAAGCCACCACGGGATTCTGGTACTTCCGGGACTCCAAGGCGCCGCGCACCGGGAATGCGGAATACCAGTCCGGACTGGCCCTGTCCATGAACATCGACTACGAGAAATTCATCGACAGCCGCTTCGCCATGAACATCTACAAGCTCGCGGGCGCGAACTCTTCCACGGAAGAGGCTCAAGACCCCTCCGGCACGCTGCCCAGGGAATTCACGCAGACCGCCATGAGAACCGTTCTCAAGGCCAACCCGTTCTACACGGAAGCCTGGTACACGCTCTTCAAGCAGGCTCCCCAGGACCTCATGGGGGCCACCAAGATGGTGGATGAAGTACGTGAGGCCCTTCCGGACGGCATGGGCATCAGAAAGCTCTGGAAAACGCGCAAATACGTCTCTTCCGTAGGCCGCGGGGACAAAAACGGCAAGGAAATGCTGGCCAACCACGCCAAGGAATACGTCAATGTGCTCTGCTCCGTGATTCTGGAAAACGCCCTGAAGCAGGAACATGACTACAAGACCTTCCAGTGGGCGGACCTCATGTCCTGGCTCAAGTCCGAGTCCAAGCGCAACTCCTACCCGGAACCCCAGGCCGCCTACCAGATAGCCTATGCCAAGGCCCAGGGCACGGACAGGCTCAAGAGGACCGTGGACAGGGGCTTCAAGAAAGCCCTCAACTTCTACCGGGATGAAAACAATGCCCTGAACGCTCCCAAGGACGTGGATCAGGAGGAAATGTCCTTCTCCCTGGACGCCCTGTGCCTGGCCCTGCCCAAGGAGGAACTGATCCCCTGGATGAAAAACATGGTGGACACCTGCCCGGACGGGTTCAGGTACAAGCCCAAGAACAAGAAGGAAACGAAAATTCACCCCTTCTACAGTGCCCTGACGAAGAACTACATGTCCCTGGCCGACGGTACGGAAAAATCCCGCGTCAAGAAGGAGATGAAGGACTCTTCCGCCAGGATTCTGGAACTCTCCCAGAACAAGAAGGGCGACGGGGAAGGAACCTCCGGACGCCGCCGGAGACGCTGATTCCCGCCGCACCCCGTGCATCTTTACGTCCACATCCCCTTCTGCCACCGCATCTGCCCGTACTGCGCCTTCTTCAAGCACACGCCGGCCTCCACGGACATGAAGCTCTTCATCCGTGCGCTGGGGCGGGAGGTGGAATCCCGCGCCGCCGCCCTGTCCACGGACCGCGGGGGAAACGGCCACGCTCTACTTTGGGGGGAACGCCTTCCATGCTCTCGGACACGCACCTGGGACGCCTCATGGAAACCCTGGACCGGCTCGTGCCCGTAGACAGGCTGGACGAATTCTCCTTTGA
The DNA here is from genome assembly GCF_049262625.1 of Akkermansia sp. JRP_AM1. Lineage (NCBI taxonomy): Bacteria > Pseudomonadati > Verrucomicrobiota > Verrucomicrobiia > Verrucomicrobiales > Akkermansiaceae > Akkermansia > Akkermansia sp. JRP_AM1. Next base: position 2,618,759 of record NZ_CP118234.1, on the reverse strand, counting down.
GGCCAACCCCGCCACCTTTACGGAAAAAAAAGTGCGCTTCTGGCGTAGCCTGGGCATGAACCGCGTCTCCCTGGGCGTGCAATCCCTGGACCCCGGCATTCTGCATCTGCTGGGACGCGAACACACCCCGGAACAGGCCCTGCACTCCGTGGAAATGCTGAAAAACGCGGGAATGCCCCATATCAACATGGACCTCATGTTCGCCATTCCGGGGCAAACCCTCTCCACCTGGGAAGCCACCCTCAGGGAAGCCGTCCGTGCCGGAACGGACCATGTCTCCGCCTACAACCTCACCTATGAGGAAGACACGGAATTCTTCCGGAGCCTGCTGCGGGGAAAAAAGGCAGGATCCGGACGAAGACGCAGCCTACTTTGAACTGGCGGAACACATGCTGGAAGCGGCAGGCATGCAACACTATGAAACCTCCAACTACGCCCGGGAGGGCTGCCGCTCCCCCACAACATGGCGTACTGGAAGGGTGAGGACTACGTGGGCATAGGCCCCGGCGCAGTCAGCACCATCAACGGCATACGGTACTCCAACACGCGGGACACGGACGCCTACATACGCAGCACGCTGGAAAACGGCCTCCCCCTCTCCGAACAGGAACCCGTCACCGCGGAAGACTACCGCCTGGAACGCATTGCCCTGATGCTCCGGACGGATGAAGGGCTGCCATTGAAATATATCCTTCCGGAATCCCGCCCCCTGCTGGAACAATACCGGGAACTGGGCCTGGCGGACATTTCCCCGGAACAAAGGCTCATCCTGAAAGGCCGCGGCCGACTGCTCGTGGACGCCATTGCGGCGGAACTGTGCTGACGGAGGGGATTTTTCTTCTCAAAAGGCTGCGGTTCCCGGCATCCATGGAAGCCGGATGTTGAAATAATCAGGCATGAGCCATATTATTCTTGGCATTTCAATATCCAGAGGATATTCTGTCCTATAGACAATGGTGTCTGCGTATTCGGATTTTAACTTCTAATCCCGGCTCTTCGGGAATGCATTTAAGAATAATCAGATCACTTGTCTTTTGATCATATGAACACAAAAATGTACGTAGGGAATTTGTCCTTCAATTCCACCGAACAGGACCTGAGGGATTTGTTTGGTTCCCATGGCGAAGTGACTGAAGTATTCATTCCAACCGACCGTGAATCCGGAAGGCCCAGAGGTTTCGCATTCGTCACCATGGATTCCACCGATTCCATGAACGATGCCATTTCCGCCCTGAACGGAAATGAGTTTCAGGGTCGCCCCCTGGTTGTCAATGAAGCCAAACCGCAGGCCAACACAGGCGGCGGCGGTGGAGGCGGTTACCGTGGCAATGGCGGCGGCGGCAGACGCGACAACAACGGCTATGGCCGCAACCGCCGCTAACAGCGGTAAAATTGCGGGAAGAACATTCGCTTCTTCCTGATCACCACACTTCCAGTAAGGCCCGGCGCTTTCATGCTCCTGGCCTTATTATTTATACAAGGCTTCCCGGGAAAGGCCATTCTCCGGGAAGCCTCTTTTTATGGCTGCATGGAATCCCGGAGCGCTGCCTGCCCCGTGCGGCCTTTCATCAAGCCAGCCGCTTCACCGGACTATTCCTCACAACGGGAATGTCCTCCCCCCGTTCAATCTATCTGGAACTGGCGCGCCATTTTTTTCAGCCACCAGTCCCGGTGCCGCATTTCATCCCTGCTGCGTTCCAGTTCCCGGAGCTCGCTGCCGCGCAGCCCTCCCTTCATGTACCGTTCATCCAGCTTGCGCGCCTCCACCCGCGTATCCTTCCGCAGGGCCTTGTAAAACTGGGCTCCCGTTACCAGCCCGCTGGCGGCTCCCCCTGGCCCACCAGGTTCATGTAAAGCTTCCTCAGCCTGTTGTAATCCTCCACCACCCGGTTGTATTTCAAAGCGGCGTACTGGTAGCGTTCCTTCCAGTCCTCCGGACCGGGATTGACCAGGCGGTCCTCCACGGAGCCGGGTTCCGGCGCGGGAGCCGGGGAGCCTGTCCGCGGGAAGGCAGCGGCGTAAGCGGCGGAGGCTGGGGAACGGGGCGACGGCTCGTCCCGGGAATGCCATTGCCCGTCATGGAAAGGGGGGAACGTTCCGTCAGCAGGCTGTCCATGCGCATCTGCTCCAGCGTTTCCAGCAAATGGGCACGCTCCTTTTGCAGGGAAGCATTCGCATCGCGTTCTTCTGAAAGCGACTCTTTCAGCGTCCGCATGCCGCCGGACATTTCCGAATAAATCAGCGCATACGCCCCGATGCACCCCAGCAGAAAGCCCAGGCCCAGCATGATTCCCCTCTCCCGCCACGGTCCGGGACTGCGTTCCGGAGCCGGTTCCGGAACGTCCGGCTCCGGCTCATGGGAAACAGTCAGGTAGTGTTCCAGCGGGCCCTCGTCAGGCATGGGCTTGATTCAGGGTTGGGACGTGAAAATGCCGGTTCAGCCCTGTTCCGGGCGGATGCTGTCCGCGCCGAAGTACGGCACGAGCGCTTCCGGAATGCGGATGGAGCCGTCCGGCTGCTGGCAGGTTTCCAGCAGGGCTACGTACAGGCGCGGCAGAGCCGTGCCGGAACCGTTCAGGGTGTGGCAGAACTGGTTCTTGCCGTCCGCGTCCTTGTAGCGCAGGCGCATGCGGCGCGCCTGGTAGTCCGTAAAGCAGGAGCAGGAGGAAACCTCCAGATACTGCCCCTGGCCCGGAGCCCATACTTCAATGTCATACGTCTTGGCGGAGGAAAAGCCGAGGTCGCCCGTGCAAAGTTCAATCACGCGGTAGTGAAGCTCCAGCTTCTGAAGAATGGATTCCGCATGGCTGCGGAGCACTTCCAGCTCCCGGAAGGAGTCTTCCGGCTTCAGAATCTGGACCAGCTCCACCTTGTCAAATTGGTGGACGCGGATCATGCCGCGGTTGATGCGTCCGGCGCTCCCGGCTTCCCGGCGGAAGCAGGGCGTGTACGCGGCCATCTTGATGGGCAGCTCGCTTTCCTGTAAAATGGTGTCCCGGTACAGGTTGGTCACGGGCACTTCCGCCGTGGGAATCAGGAACATCTGCTGGTCTTCCGTGCCGTACATGTCTTCCTCAAATTTGGGGAGCTGCCCAGTGCCTTCCATGCACTCCCGCTTGACCACAAAGGGAACGCCCACTTCCTGATAGCCGTTCTCCCCGGTCTGCGTGTCCAGCAGGAAGTTGATCAGGGCGCGTTCCAGGCGCGCGCCCGCCCCACGGTATACCACAAAGCCGGAGCCCGTGATCCGCGCGCCGTCTTCAAAGGAAATCATGCCCAGGTTCGCGGCCAGCTCCACATGGTCCTTCGGGTTCTCAATGGCGGGTTTCTCTCCCCACAGCTTGACCTCCGGGTTGGCCGTTTCATCCGCGCCCACGGGGCATTCCGGATGCGGCAGGTTGGGAATGTTCATCAGCAGGGAGGTGAGCTGGGCGGAATTCTCTTCCGCCAGGCGGTCCAGCTCCCGGATGCGGTCCCCGATTTCGCGCACGCGCGCTTCAATGGAGGAGGTGTCCTCCCCCTTCTTCTTGAGCATGCCGATCTGCTTGGAGGTGGCATTGCGCTCGGACTGCAAGGCCTGCTTTTCCGTCTCGGCATTGCGGCGCGCTTCATCGCACGCCAGAACGTCATCAACAAGCTTCCACGCGTCTCCGCTGCGGGGCTTCAAACGCGCTTTCACTTCTTCCGGATTTTCTCGTATTACACGGATGTCGAGCATAACGCGCACAGCTTGCACTCCATCCCTCCGCCACGCAAGCCAAATGAACGGACTTTCATGGAAAAACTGCACCTGCAATAACGTGCCTTTTACTCCGGCGCGGCGCGGTTACTGCGGAAAAACACGCCGGGAGCGCCGCATGCCATGAAGCGCTCCCGGAGGCTTTTTGATGATAGCTGGAGAGACAGCGGAAGATTTGCTGAACAGTTTCCGGAAACCACTGTTTTTATGCGTTTTCCCTGGATGCGGGAGTATTGCAAGAAGGGGCAAAAGGGGAATTTTTCTCCGTTTTCAGCAAGTTAATTCCCTTTCATTTTTATTTGTTCTTGAAGAGTTCAAACGGCAAAGGGTAGTGTAGGAGCACTATGCAACAAACCGCACGCGCCGCTGTCCTGACAGCTCCCAAGACATTTGAAATCCGTGAATACCCCATTCCCGCCATCGGGGATGATGAAATGCTGATCAAGGTGGAAGCCTGCGGCGTTTGCGGCACGGACGGCCACGAGTACAACCGGGACCCCTTCGGCCTCTGCCCCGTGGTGCTGGGCCATGAAGGCACCGGGGAAATCGTCGCCATGGGCAGGAATATCACGAAGGACACGGCGGGCAATCCCCTGGCCCTGGGGGACAAGATCGTCACCTGCATCATCCCCTGCGGCACCTGTGACGCCTGCCTGAATACCCCGGCCCGCACCAACCTGTGCGAGAACGTGGGCGTGTACGGCCTGATGCCTGACGACGACGTGCATTTGAACGGCTACTTCGGGGAGTACCTGGTCATCCGCAAGGGTTCCACGTTTTTCAACGTTTCCGGCATGACGCTGGACCAGCGCATTCTGGTGGAGCCCGCCGCCGTGGTGGTCCATTCCCTGGAACGCGCCAAGTCCACCGGACTGCTCAAGTTCAATTCCGTGGTGCTCGTGCAGGGCTGCGGCCCTATCGGCCTGCTCCAGATCGCCGCGCTGCGCACGCTGGGCATTGAAACCATCATCGCCGTGGACGGCAATGATTCCCGCCTGGAACTGGCTAAGGAAATGGGCGCCGCGCGCACGTATAATTTCACGCATTACGCGGACCTGGACGGCCTCCTTGACGCGGTGAAGAAAGATAACGGCGGCCGCCTGGCGGATTTCGTCTTCCAGTGCACGGGCGTAGGCAAGGCCGGGGCAAACGCCTGGAAGTTCGTGAAGCGCGGCGGCGGCCTGTGTGAAGTGGGCTTTTTCATGGACGGCGGGGAAAGCGTCATCAACCACCATTACGACCTCTGCAACAAGGAAGTGACCGCCGTGGGCTCCTGGGTGTATTCCCCGCAGGATTACCCGACCACGTTCGACTTCCTGAAGCGCGCCTACGGCATCGGACTGCCGCTGACCAAGCTGATTTCCCACCGCTTCAAGCTGGATGAAATCACGGAAGCCCTGGAAACGAACGTCCAGATGAAGGGCATCAAGATTGCCGTCATCTGCGACTAAGCGGAAACTCTTTTTCTTACCTCAACGCCGTTCCTCCGGGAGCGGCGTTTCCAGAGGGGAACGTCACTCATCCAATCCAGGGTAGATATCCTTCCAGTCCAAAAAACGCTCCGTATTGGGAGGAACAGTCATGATAGCCGCGACTTTTCTTTTCAATTGCACCAATGCGTCAGGGTCAAGAACCATGGGTTCGCTCACTTTAAGGTACGCCCCTTCCCGATGCACCTGTCTCTCCAGCGTCAAATATTTCTTGATGACGCCGTCGGAATCCAGGGCGGCATCAATGACGAAATGCAGCAGGAAGCCGGACTCCTGAAGGAAAAAATCAAATTCATAAATCCAGGAAAAACAGCAATTCTCGTCGTCTTCCTCCTTATCATCATTCAGCTCCCTTCTGGGGATTCCGGAATCATACAGACGGTTCAGTTCCTGCAAGAGGGACAGGATGTGTTCACGTCTCAACACGGTTACCTGGCACCCCTGCTTTCCCAGCATTCCCTGCCGACAATCGATGACTAATTCACGGCACTGTCCTTCCATGGCAAGAAGCACTTCCACGGCCTGCTCCCGTTGCCGGTCCATGGGTTCCCGCGAATACATGAGCTGGGTCTTCTACAGATTCACTTTCCCCACCGTTCCGTGATGCCGCCGTAGGAGTCTATGCGGCGGTCGCGGAAGAAGGGCCAGATGCGGCGGTGGTCTTCCAGCGCGTCCAGGTCCAGCTCCGCGTACAGGATGGCTTCATCGCTGACGGGGGCCTTGGCGACGATTTGGCCGTAGTAGTCCGCCACGAAGGACTGCCCCCAGAATTCGCTTTCCCCTTCCGTCCCCACGCGGTTGACGGCGCAGACGTAGCACCCGTTCGCCACGGCGTGGCCGCGCTGCACGGTTTCCCACGCGCAGTGCTGCTGTTCCCCCAGCAGGGGTTTTTCCTCCGGCAGCCAGCCGATGGCCGTGGGGTAAAAGATGATTTCCGCCCCCTGCATGGCCGTCAGGCGCGCGGCTTCCGGGTACCACTGGTCCCAGCAGATGAGCACGCCGATGCGCCCGAATTTGGTCTCAAACGCCTTGTAGCCCAGGTCGCCGGGGGTGAAGTAGAATTTTTCCTCAAAGCCGGGGTCCTGCGGAATGTGCATCTTGCGGTACATGCCCAGGAACGTTCCGTCCGCGTCCACCACCCAGGCGGTGTTGTGGTACAGCCCGGTGGCGCGCTTTTCAAAGCCGGAGGCCACGATCACCACGCCCAGTTCAGCGGCCAGCTTGCAGTGGGCTTCCGTCAGTTCTCCGGGAATGGGTTCCGCCAGGTTGAAAAGGTCGCATTCCTCTGTCCTGCAAAAGTATTCCGTGGTGAAGAGTTCCTGCGTGCAGATGATCTGCGCCCCATGGGCGGCGGCCTCCCGGATGGCGGCTTCCGTCTTTTCCTTGTTCACGGAGGGCCGGGCGTCTGCGGACAGTTGAATGAGTGCGATTTTCGGCATGCCCCTTCCTTACCCCGTTTCCCCTCCCATTCCAAGCAGGGAAAATGAATGCGGCGCGATTATTTGATGGAAAAGGGCATGAAAAGTGTTATGTACATGCAATATGGAACCCACCACCCCATCTCTGCCTGACGACGACGTAGCCGCCATTGACCGGCTCGGCGCCATTTACAAGGAGCTTTCCGCGGAATTGAGCAAGATCATCATCGGCCAGCAGCGCGTCGTGGAGCTGCTGAGCATCGCCCTGTTCTCCCGCGGGCACGCGCTCCTGATGGGCGTTCCCGGCCTGGCGAAGACGCTGCTGATCAGCTCCGTGGCAAAGACGCTGGACCTCAGTTTCAACCGCATCCAGTTCACGCCGGACCTGATGCCCGCGGACATCACCGGCACGGATATCATCCAGGATGATTCCGCCGGCGGCAAGCGGCAGTTTGAGTTCATCAAGGGCCCGGTCTTCGCCAACATCGTGCTGGCGGACGAAATCAACCGCGCCCCCGCCAAGACCCAGTCCGCCCTGCTGGAAGCCATGCAGGAGCGCCGCGTCACCGTCATGGGCCGCACCTTCACCCTTCTGCCTCCCTTCTTCGTGCTCGCCACCCAGAACCCCATTGAGCAGGAAGGCACCTATCCCCTGCCGGAAGCCCAGCTTGACCGCTTCATGTTCCTGATTGAAGTGGATTACCCCACGGAGGAGGAGGAAATGCGCATCGCCCGTGAGACCACCGGAAACCGCAGCGAGGAGCTCAAGCACGTCCTCTCCGGGGAGGAAATCATTTTTTACCAGGACCTGGTGCGCCGCGTGCCCGTCCCGGAACATATTTACGAGTACGCCGTGAAGCTGGTGCGCGCCACCCGCCCCTCCCTGGAGACTTCTCCGGAATGGGTGAAGCAGTACGTGGCCTGGGGCGCGGGCCCCCGCGCCGTCCAGTTCCTCATTCTGGGGGCCAAGACCCGCGCCGCCCTCCAGGGCAGCTACATCGTCCGCAAGGAGGACATAGACGCCATTGTGGAGCCCGTGCTGATGCACCGCGTGGTCACGAACTTCGCCGCGGAGTCCCAGGGCATCACGCCCCGCAAGGCCGTGGCGCGCCTGGCGGCGGAAGTGTGACCGTTCCGGCGTAATCCATCCCCTTTTCCTGCCCTCCCATGAAGTACCTGAACCACGACCTGCTCAGCCGCCTGGGGAATCTTCCCCTGGAAGCGCGCCACAGCATGACGGGGAACGTATCCGGCCGCCACAGGAGCGCCAACCGCGGCTCCTCCGTGGAGTTCGCGGAGTACCGCAAGTACGTTTCCGGGGATGATACGCGCCGGCTGGACTGGAAGGCGTATGCCCGGTCTGACAGGTATTACATCAAGGAGTTTGAGGCGGATACCAACCTGCGCGCCTACATCGTCCTGGACCTTTCCGGCTCCATGAATTACCACCCGGAGCAGGTGGAGTCCAAGTACCTGCGCGCGTGCAGGCTGGCGGCCAACCTGGCTTACATCGCCATCCGGCAGGGGGACGCCGTGGGGCTGAGCTTTTCCCGGCAGACGAAGGACGGAGCCACGCTGCATATCCCCGCCTCCCGCCGCCCTGCCCACCTGAACGTTCTCATCAGCCAGATGGATACGCAGTACCCCAAGGGGGAAACCGTGCTGGCGGAGACCCTGCATGAACTGGCGGAACGCGTCAGCCGCCGTGCCCTGGTGCTGATTTTTTCCGACCTGTTCACGGATACGGAGGAACTTAAAAACGCCCTCCGGCACCTCCACTTCCGCAAGCATGACGTGGCCGTGTTCCATCTGGTGGACCAGCTGGAAATTGATTTTGACTTTGACCGCCCCATCCGCTTTGTGGACATGGAGGGCGGCGGCTCCCTGATTACGGAACCGGATCTCATCGCGGACGAGTACCGCGCCATCGTGGCCGGCTACCTGGAGGAAACGCGCCGCATCTGCACGGACATTAACGCGGACTACCGCCTGGTCAGGACCGGGGACGCCTTGGAAGACGTGCTGACCGGGTTCCTGATGGGGCGGCAGAAGAAGAAAGCGGGCAGATAAGCGCCCGGCTGTCTCACGGAACGGTTGATTGCGCCGCGGAACGGGTGCAGGATTTCCCGCGCGCCTTCCGTGCCACCGTAAGCGGCAGTTTTCATTTTTTTCTCCTTCTCTTCCATCGTGGACGCACCCGTTAAAATGATCGTGGGCCTGGGCAATCCGGGCAGGACTTATGAAGATACCCGCCACAACGCGGGTTTCATGGTGGTGGACCGCCTGGCTGCCGGGTGGGGCGCCGTGTTCAAGACGGACAGGCAGCGCAAGTGCGAGCTGGCGGCCGGCCCCGGCGTGCTGCTGGTGAAGCCCGCCACCTTCATGAATGAATCCGGCCTGTGCGTGGGGCCCATGATGCGCTTCTTCAAGCTGGACCCGCGCAGCGTGTTCGTCATCCATGACGAGGTGGATTTTCCGCTGGGCGTCATGAAACTGCGGGAAAAAGGCTCCGCAGGCGGCCACAACGGCATCAAGTCGCTCATCGCCCACATGGGCACGCAGGAGTTCCCGCGCCTCCGCTTCGGCATCGGCCTGCCACGCGGCAAAGGGGAGATGATCGGCCACGTGCTGGGCAAATTCCGCCCGGAGGAACGCGAGCTCCTGGACGTGATGCTGGGAAAGGCGGCGGACGCCGTGCTGTACACCATGGAACACGGCATCACGAAGGCAGGCAACATTTTCAACGCCGTGCAGGACCATTAGCCGTCGGGACCGCCGCAAGCCCTTGCGGCATTAAAATATAAACGCGCGGGGAACGGACGCGCTTTTTCCTTAAAGCCGGCGCGTCCTGCGGACGCAGGATGATTCAGTAGCCTGCGGGGTTCCGGGAGATTCCCGGGACGCATGCCTTCTTTTTTCGCTCGCCAACAGTGTACGGTATTGCTAAACAAACGGGAATCCGCTAGGATTTTTGCACGTTTTTTCTCCTCCCAGGACAAATCCTGCTTCATCTTCATGGCTGAATTAAGTTCACAAGCTCCGCGCAGGCACATGCAGGCCAACAAAAGGCGCCAACCCAAGGCCAAGCCCAGGAAGCGATTCTGGAGCTTCATCCGGAAGCTGGCGCTGTGGTGCCTGGTTCTGGCCGCCATCGGGGGGGCCGTGGGCTACTTTGGCTTCATGATGGCCTGGAAACGCTATGACAACTGGGCGGCGGAGTTTGACCTGGAACGCATCAACGACCTGGAAAAGCCCAGCATCATTTACGACCGGAACGGGGAGGAAATAGGCCGCATTTATGTGGAAAACCGCAGCTACGTCACGCTGGACAAGATTTCGCCCGCCATGGTCAACGCGCTGATCGCCCAGGAGGACTCCCGCTTCCGGGAGCATCCGGGCTATGACTTCCTGGGGATTTTGCGGGCAGGCAGGGAATACATCCACAACAGCGGGGACGCCAACCAGGGAGCCTCTTCCATCACCCAGCAGCTTGCCAGAAACGCGTACGACCTGAAGAACCGGGCCAAGGCCAGGAATGAAGGCAGCTTTGGCCGCAAATTCGTGGAAATAGCGCTGGCGCGCCGCATTACGGAACGGTACAGCAAGGACCAGGTGCTGGAGTTTTACCTGAACCGCGTTTACTTCGGCAGCGGGTTCTACGGCATCCGCGCCGCCTCTCTGGGCTACTTCGGCAAGGAACCTGCGGACCTCACTACGCGGGAGGCCGCCTCCATCGCCGCCCTGATTAAAAACCCGAACGGCCTTTCCCCCCTCAATAATCCGGAAAGCAACCTGAAATGGCGCAACCATGTGCTCAACCGCATGGCACGGGAAAAGTACATTACGCCGGATGAAGCGGAACGCCTCTCCGCCATGGACCTGGGGCTCAACCCCAGGCCGCTGAAACGCGGCGTCTCCCACATTTACGACCGCATTTCCGCAGAGATTACCGCCTATCTGGGGGAGGACCGCGTGAATGCCGCCGGCCTCAAGATTTACACCACCCTTGACAGGAAGCTTCAGGAGGCCACCGGGAAATCCCTGGAACAGGCCCTGGAAAACATTGAAAAACGCCCCGGCTACCGCCACCAGAAGGCCGCGGACTACCACGGCGCCTCCGGGGACAAGCCGCGCTACCTGGAAGGAGCCCTGCTGGTGGTGGACAACCAGTCCGGCGCCGTCCTGGCCTACCACGGAGGCAGGGACTACACCAAGCGCCAGTATGACGCCATCAAGGACGGCGCCCGCCCCACCGGCACCGCCATCCTGCCCTTCCTGTACGCTACGGCCTTTGACACGGGCAAAAGCCCCGTCACCCGCATTCTGGACGACGCCATTGACAACCGCCTGACGGGCATCGGCGGCTCGGAAGGCATCCTGGGGGAATGGGGCGCGGAAAGCTCCAAAAACCGCTATGAAGGCATGATTACCGCCCACCGCGGCCTGTCCGCCTCCAAGATTGCCGCCTCCCTGCGCATGGGGATGGACATGGGCACATCCCCCTTCGTGAAAAAGCTCACGGACTTCGGCATCCGCAAGCCCGTGCGTGAAGCGGGCAGCACGGAGGTAAACCCCGTTTACCGCCCCAAGATTTTCGTGGGCACGGAACCCGCCTCCCTGAAGGAAATGACGCTGGCCTACACCGCCATCCCGAACGGCGGCTCCCGCCCGCAGGATATTTATTACCTGGACAGGATAGAGGATGAGGACGGCCAGTTGATCTGGGAATCCAACCAGGCCATTGAAACCCGGAACAACGCCCAGGTGCGGAAGGGGGCCACCTCCACCGCCACGGCCTTCCAGCTCCACAACATCCTGAATTCCTCCCTGAAAAACGGCTCCGCCCAGCGCGTGGCCCCGCATCTGCCGAAAGACTTCAAGGGGGGCGTGAAAACGGGGACTACGTATGACTTTGCGGACAACTGGCTGTTCGGCTATGACAGCCGCATCACCTGCGGCATATGGGTAGGCTTCCTGGAAGGGAAAAAACCCATTTACAACGGGGCCTTCTCGTCGGACACCTGCGCCTCCGTCCTGGGCGCCGCCGTCACGGAGGCGGAACGCCTCTTCCCCGCCGGGGAACTGGCCCCGCCCCCCAGCGTGGAACGGGTGGAAATCTGCCTGACCACCGGGAAGAGAGCCACGCACAGTTGCTATGACATTGACCCGGTGGACAAGAAATACCGCCGCCACACCATGTTTGAATACCTCCGCAAGGGGGATTCCAGCCTTCCCTTCTGCGACCTCCACGGGGAGGACATCTCCGCCCCCGTCTCACCCTTCACGGCGCAGAACCGCATCCTGCCCCTGCCGCCCATCCTGCCCACCAAGGCCATCCTCCAGGGGGACGACCCCTACCACACGGAGCTGAACCAGGGCCCCGCCAACCGCAACTATGAACTGCTGGGCGCGGGTGAAAACGTGCCGGAAGCCCAGGCCCTTTCCGCAGACCCCGTTTCTCCGGACCATACGGACACGAGCATCACGCTGCCCGCTCCCAAGCCCATCACCATCCCCGTTCCGGAATTCATCCACCTGTAACTCCCTTTTCTTCCATGCCCTCCCCCTCCCAGGATACGGTAGCCTGCACATGCCCGTCATGCGGAAACCCCTTTGCCGTGAAAACGTCTTTTCTGGGAAGCCAGGTGCAATGCCCCATCTGCGCCGCTCCGGTCACCGCCCGGCAGGAAGAGAAAGTCAAGGATGAAACGGAAGAACAGGCCGCCGTCCCCTGCCGCTGCAACGTATGCAACAATTCCTTTGCCGTCAATCCCTCCTGCATAGGGAACAAGGTGAAATGCCCCGTCTGCCATTCCACCGTCACGGCCACCCGGCAGGAGGAAGAGCCAGCAACGGCCCCGGAACGGATGCCTGAAGCTCCGGAAAAAGCTCCTGAAATCCCGGAAGGGACGCCTGAACCAGCAGCCTCCGTCCGGCACGGCGGCGCGCAGGAGGAAAGCCCCTCCGCTTCCCCGTCCGCATCTTCCCACAAATCTCTTACGCCTCAGAAAAAGACGGATAAACGGAGCATTGCCGTTACCAGGCCTTCCATCCCCATCCCTGCGGAACCCACTACCAAAATCCGCAAGCGGAAGGAAAAGGGGGACGCCGCCCCTGCCATCACAGCCGCCCGCAGCGCCTCCCTGGCGCATGAAGAGCCGGAATACCAGCCCACCGCCCAGGAAGCCGCCCGCAGCGAGCGCCGCCCCACCTGGCACATCTGGCTCTTTGTCTCCGGCCTGGTGCTGGCCTCGCTGGGCGTGTTCATGTTCCTGCGCGGAAAGGACATGGAAGCGGAAGGCTCCAAGATTCTGAACATTTCAGACCGGTTTGTGGACCATGAAGCGGTCTTCTCCCTGGACGTGAACAAGGACCTGCTGGCGGAACTGGAGCAGAGGGAGCAGCAATACCGGCTCATGACCCATCCCCGCAGGGAGGAAGACCGGGAAGTGGAATCCGTCTCCGCCCACATCACGGCAGCCATGAATGAACTGGCCCTCTACTGCATGGCGGAATCAGACGAAGAAAGGCTCAACTACGTGATGGAGCCCGAGGCCGTGCGCCCCAAAATGGCTCACTGGGCCTCCTACGGGCGGTACAAGGACTACCTGCCGCAGGAAGCGGGGAAAAGCTCCAAGAACGGGGACCTGCTCCAGATATCCGTGCTGATGGATGACAACACCGTCCGCCCGGCCGTCTTCCTGTATGACCGGAACTCCGGCAAATGGAAGCTGGACTGGGAAGCCTGGGAGGGTTACTCCCCCATGCTCCCGGCGGAGCTGGAAGCCAAAAAGCCCTCCAAACCCGTCCCCGTCAGAATAGCCCTCAGCATGCCCGGCATCTACCAGCCGCCCTTCCTGGAGGAATCCTCCGCGGAAAGCTACCGCAATACCGCCTACATCAACTTCTCCCTGGAATTCCCCAACGGGGAGCGCCTGAACGCGTACGTGGACAGGTATTCCCCGCTGGCGCTGGAACTGACCAAGCTCCTTTACAACGGCCCCGTGCGCGCCTGCGTGCTCATTCACTACCCGGCGGACCTGCCCGGCAACCAGTCCGTCATTATTGACAAGCTGCTGTATTCCGGATGGATGAGCGACGCCACCCGCAACCTCCTTCCCACCAACTGACAATCCAGAACCGGTTCCCGTTTTCCATGAGTTCCAAAGCATTAGCGCAAACACAGGACAAAGCCCTCCAACTCAATCTGGCCACCACCATTTACGGCACCTTTGCGGAAATAGGCGCCGGCCAGGAAACGGCCAACTGGTTCTTCCGTGCCTCCGGGGCCGCCGGCACGGTGGCCAAGACCATCTCCGCCTATGACATGACCGTCAGCGACACGCTGTACGGCCCCGTCAAGCGCTACGTCTCGGAAGAACGCCTGAAAGGCATGCTGGATTACGAATTCACCCAGCTCGTCAACCGCCTGGGGCCCAAGCGCGGCAAGGACACCCGCTTCTTCGCCTTCTGCAATACGGTGAAGGTGAAAGGCTACCGGGACAACGGCCCGTGGAACGGCTGGATAGGCGTGCGCTTCCAATTGAAGCCGGAGGCGGAACCGTCCGACCTGATCATCCACGTGCGCCTGAATGACCCGGACCACGACAGCCAGATGAAGGACCTGGGCATCCTGGGCGTCAACATCCTGCACGCCGTCTTTTTCAAAAGGGACCGGCTGGAGGAATTCATTGAATCCCTGGTGGACAATCTGGATCCCCGCCTGGTGGAGATAGACGTCGTCCGCTTTGAGGGCCACGGCTTCTCCATGGTGGACAACCGCCTTTTTGCGCTCCAGCTCGTCAAATCCGGTCTGACGCCGGCCACCCTGTTCCTGGCAAACGGCCAGGTGGCCCAGGCGGCGGACGTGCTGTACAAACGCCCCATCGTGCTGATGAGGGGCAGCTTCAACCCCGTCTGCAACCTGCATCTGGAAGTCATGGCGCAGGTGAAAAAATGCTTCCTCTCGCACATCAATGAGACGCAGGCGGACCGCTGCCTGGAAATCTGTGAAATATCCATGAACAACCTGCTCCGCGGCGGGGACGTGGACCATCTGGAATTCCTGGACCGCGCGGACAGCCTGAAAGCCCTGGGCAAGAACGTGCTGATTACCAAGATGGCCCGTTTTGACAACCTGTCCGAGCTGCTGGCGCGCTACACGAACGAGCCCATCGCCATCGCCCTCTCCATCGGCCTGTTGAACGAACTGTTCAAGGAAAAATGGACGGAGGACATCCCCGGCGGCATCCTGGAATCCTTCGGCCGCACCTTCCAGAACAAGACGCGACTGTACGTCTCCCCCTGGCTCAACCGCAAATCCGGGGAATTCGTCACGGCGCGCACCTTCCGCGCCCCGGAACAATACGTGCACCTGTACCAGCACTTCCTGGCGAACGGCCTGGTGGTTGACGTCCCCTTCTTCAATGAATTCCTGCTGCGCCACACGCCGCGGGACATCCAGCGCATGATCGCCGCGGATGAAGACATCTGGAAAACGCTGGTCCCCGCGGAAGCGCACCGCTCCGCCCTGCATTTCCGCTGACCTCCTCTTTAAAAAGTCTGTGCGGCCACTCTCCAGTGCTTTTCCAACGGCGGCTTACCTGCTACCTGCCGGGGAGGTTTTACAGGAAGGAAAAGTTTCCCCCTACGGATGCCCTGGGTATTGGGTGGAAACCGCAAATATGCGGTTAACAAATACTTCCATCGTTCTTTTCACGTCCGGCCGCCCCTGGAAATGAGGGCCTCCGTCCCTCATCGCAGCCTCCGCCGGAGCGGAGCGACGGGTATTTGAAAGAAAAGCCGCCTCTGCGCTCCGGAAAAGCTTTTACCTGCGAGAGGAGGGAATCTTCCGGCTCCCAGGACGCCGGAGGCGCAAAACCACCGTGAATCAGCATTTCCACCGTTTCCTTTTACGATTGCATATTCTTTCGGTTTCCTCCTCCGGCATTGCCTTCCCTGCCTCATTCCCTGTCCTGAACCCGGAGAATCCGGCACAGCCACGCTCATCCTCCCCGCTCCGCTCCCCGGAACGTTTCCCTTCTTCAAACTCATCTTATCAGGAAAACTTAACAACTTTGTAAGATTGTCTTGCCATAAGGCGGGAATCTCATTAAGGTCTCCGAGTTCCATTTTTATCATGAATACCATTATTATCGGCTCCCAATGGGGCGACGAAGGCAAGGGCAAAATGATCGATTTCCTGACGGAATCCGCCGACGTGGTGGCACGCGGCCAGGGCGGCAACAACGCGGGCCATACCGTAATCGCCAACGGGAAGAAGTACATCCTTCACCTTGTCCCCTCCGGCATCCTGTGGCCGGGCAAGCTTTGCGTCATCGGTAATGGTGTGGTGCTGGACCCCATCGGCCTGGTGGAGGAAATCAATGAGCTCCGCGGCCAGGGCGTCTCCATCACGAAGGACAACCTTCTCATCTCCGACCGCGCCCACGTGGTCCTCCCCTTCCACAAGGAAATGGACGCCGCCCAGGAATCCGCCCTCGGCAAAAAAGCCATCGGCACCACCAAGCGCGGCATTGGCCCCACGTACGCGGACAAGGCCCGCCGCATAGGCGTGCGCATGGCGGACATGAGGGATCCCAGGATTTTTGACGAAGTGCTGCGCCGCCGCATCAAGATGGCGAACGCGGAAATGGAACGCATGGGCCTTCCCTCCATGGATGAAGAAAAAATGGTGGCGGAAGTGACTGCCGCCGCGGACGTGCTGCGCCCCCACATCACCAATACCATCCCGGTCATGCATGAAGCCGTGGCCTCCGGAAAGAGCATCCTCTTTGAAGGAGCCCAGGGCGCTTACCTGGACGTGGACTTCGGCACCTACCCGTTCGTCACCTCCTCCAACACCTCTTCCGCCGGCGCCTGCACCGGCACGGGCGTTCCGCCGCACAAGATTGACCGCATCATCGGCGTGTGCAAGGCCTATACCACCCGCGTGGGTTCCGGCCCCTTCGTCACGGAAGATGAAGAAATCTCCAACCACCTGCACAGCATGGGCCGCGAATTCGGCGCCACTACGGGCCGTCCCCGCCGCTGCGGCTGGGCGGACGGCGTGCTGCTCCGCTTCTCCGCCATGTTCAACGGCTTTGACGAAATGGCCATGACCAACCTGGACGGCTACGACAAGTGCCCGGAAATCAAAATCTGCACAGGCTATGACCTGGACGGTGAAATCCTGGCCTATCCGCCCGCCACGGTGGACGAATGGGAACGCTGCAAGCCCGTGTATGAAACGGTGCCCGGCTGGATGCAGGACATCTCCGCCTGCCGTTCCTGGGAAGAGATTCCGGAAAACGCCAGGAAATTCGTCAAGCGCATGAGCGAGCTCATCGGCTGCCCCGTCACGACCGTGGGCGTGGGCCCCGACCGCGAACAGACGATCGCCGTGAAATAACCCCCCTATTCCGGCTTTCCCAAGCCTCCCTTTACCTTCAAGGGCCGTTCCGCTTCCCCAGCGCGGAAGGGCCCTCTTTTCTGCCTTCTCCGCCTTTTTCTTTGCGCCCCCACTCTCCACTCTCCACTCTCCACTCTCCACTCTCCACTCTCTATTGAAATCCGTACAGGAGCCCCAGTTATAACCAGCCTTTTTGCCTTCAAAGCCCGCCCTTCCTTCTCTCATATTCCCATTCCCGTTCTTCTATGGAAGCGTTTCCACGGCCAACTGCCAACCAAGGGAATCCGGGACGGAACAGGGGGCCTGCCTTTCCTCCTTCCTCCCCCTCCACGCTGTTTGGAATACGGCGGCACGGACGCCAGGAAACGGAGAACCGCATCTGCTTGCTCATGCCCGGTTGAATGAGGCGGCGGGAGGGGCAGTCTTCCCTTTTTGCGGAAAGGCGGGAAAAAACAGGTATTCGTGTCAGCATTTCAGTTGAGTTATGACACTTCCGTCTGCTGTCTTGTCTGATTGTCTATATGAAACATGTCATGCTTCCCTCCTTGTGCGCCGTCGCCGTCGTGGCCTCCTGCGATCCCGTCCTGGCCCAGCAGCCCGCACCCGTAGTGACGACCACGCCTCCCTACCTGAACACGGAACGCGGCCTGCGCGTGAAAACCCTGGAAGGCAGGGAAATAAGCCCCAGCCTGCTGAAGGGCATGCGTCCGGAAGAACAAATCACCAAGAGGACGCCCGGCGTTCCCACCAGGCCCAGCGTTCTTCTCCAGCATGAGGCCAGGCCCTCCGCCCCCGGCATTGAATGGTTTGCGGCCAAGCCTCTCAAGATGATGCCGTATCTGGACAGTTCCTACGTCTTCGGCAACACCTGCGCGGAACCGAACGCCTGGATCCGTGAAGACATGATTTCCACCGGGGCGCAGAAGATCAAGACCGCCCTGTCCAGATACGGCATCACCTATTCCGCCCAGTTCGGCTTCAACTACACGGGCCTGACGGGCGGCGGCCTGAACGGAAAGACGGATTTCCCCTCCTATAACGGCTCCCTGCTGACCAATATCACCATTTTCCGCAACAACTCCACGGGGAGCGGCCTGTACCTGGCCTCCGAGTTCGACTTCGGCAACGGCTTTGACTTCAATGAAGGGAGCAAGGGCCCCGCCACCACGCTGGGCTCCCTCCAGAATCCCACCAGTTCCTTCCAGGGGCCGGACCCCCACCTCAGCAACCTGAGCCTGGCATGGGTGGGAGCGGGCGGCAAGCTCCTGCTGATGGCGGGCCAGCTGGACACCACCAATTACATGGACCACAACGCCTACGCCAACTCACACAACAATAACCTGACCAACAGCGTCTTCGGCAACAACCCCATGCTGCCCCTGACGGACAACTCCCTGGGCTTCCATTTCGCATGGCAGCCCACCACCTCCTTTTACGTGATGGGAGCCACCGCCGCCAACAACATGACCCAGAACCACAACCCGTTCAGGAACCTGAACTCGGACAACTGGACGAACGTGCTTGAATTCGGCTACGTGGCGGAGGACTTCTGCGGCATGGGTTCCGGCGTGTACCGCCTCCAGCCCTTCTTCACCACCAGCAACAGTGAAAACGGCGGCGGCGTGGCCGTGAACTTCCAGCAGCAGCTTGGCCGCAGCAGCCACCTGGGCTGGTTCTTCCGCGGCGGCTGGGCCAGCGATGACGCCGCCACGCTGACCGGCGTGCGCTGCGCGGCCACCACGGGGCTGGTGCTCCTCTCCCCCTTCCGCGGAAAAGGCGCCTCCAATGACGGCTACCTGGGCCTGGGCTTCCTCTGGCAGCAGGGCGCCAAAAAGAACGGCCCGTACGTGAACAAGAATGAATACGGCATTGAACTAACCTATGTGGCCCAGGTGACGCCCACCATGACGCTCCAGCCTGACATTCAGCTCGTCAAGAATCCCGTCAACGGCCGCAGGGGCCAGACGGCCGTGGTTTTCCAAATCCAGAACGTCTGGTCCTGGTAGGGGCAGCCCCTGAAAAATTGGAAAATATTGATCGCATTTCCCGGAAATCGTGTCTAAATGGAAACGATTTATTTGGACCACGCACATGAAGCGCACGCAGCAACCTTCCATGCAGGAGGCGGAGCAGGCCTCCCTGAATCATGAGATTTTAACCACATGGCGTCCCGGGGAAACCCTGGGGGAACACATGGAGCGCCGCGGCGTCAGCCGGCGCGAATTCAATAAATGGTGCCTGAAAATGATTGCCCTGATGGGCGTCGCCACCGTGACGGGAGGCGTTTCCAACGCCCAGGAGATTGCGGACAAGATGGCCGCCCTGAAACGCCCGGTGGTCATCTGGCTCCAGCTCCAGGAATGCACCGGGTGCCTGGAAAGCACCATCCGCAGCTATAACGAGGAGATCGGGGACATGGTGCTTTCCGCCGTCTCCATGCCTTACGTGGAGCTGCTGATGGCCCCCTCCGGGGACGCAGCCAACGCCGCCCTGGAAGAAGCCATCAAGGAACCCCATATCCTCGTCATCAACGGGTCCGTCCCGGTCCATGACGGCGGAGTGTACTGCACTATAGCCGGGGATACCGTGGAAAACATGCTGCGCCATTGCGCGGAAAACGCCTCCTATATCCTGGCCGTGGGCTCGTGCGCGTACTTCGGCTCCATCCAGGCCGCGCGCCCCAACCCTACCGGGGCCGTGGGCATCCGGGACATCCTGACGGACCGCACGGTCATCAACGTGCCCGGCTGCCCGCCCATCGGGGACGTGATTACGGCCGTCATCATGTACATCCTTACGTTTGACCGCGCCCCGGAATGCGACCAGGAGTCTCGCCCGCTGATGGCGTACGGCACCCGCATCCACAATAATTGCCCGCGCCGCGCCCATTTCGACGCCGGACAGTTCGTCAACGTGTTTGACGACGAGAACGCGCGGGAATGCTTCTGCCTGTACAAGGTGGGCTGCAAGGGCCCGGACACGTTCTCCCCCTGCCCCATCGTCAAATGGAACGGCGGCGTCAGCTTCCCCATCCAGTCCGGCCACCCGTGCATCGGCTGTACGGAGCTGCACTTCTTTGACCGCATGACTCCGTTCTACAAGACGCTGCCGAACGTGAACGGCTTCGGCGTGGAAGCCTCCGCCAACGTCATCGGGGCTGTGGGCGTAGCCGGCGCCGGCGCGGCCATCGCCGCCCATGCCGTAGGCTCCGTCATCCATTACAAGAAGCAGCACATGAAGGAGGAAGCGAACGTCTCCCTGCCCGCCTTCGGGGACGCTCCCGGCTCGCCCGACAAGGAAACTGAAGAATAGCCAGAAGCCCCTTACCACCAGATTACCATGAGCAATTACACATCAGCGGACGTTCCGGAATCCAGCCGGGTGGTCATTGACCCGGTGACGCGCATTGAAGGCCACCTGCGGGTGGAAATGGAGGCCGGGGACGGCGTCATCAAAAACGCCTGGACGTCCACCACGCAGTACCGCGGCATTGAGGTGATCGCCTGCAAGCGGGATCCCCGTGACGTCTGGGCTTTCGTGGAACGCATCTGCGGCGTCTGCACGGGCACGCACGCCATCGCGGCCCTGGCCGCGGTGGAAGACGCGCTCCAGTACCCGGTGCCCGTCCAGGCCCGCCTCATGCGCGACCTGGTCAGCGGGGCCCTGGGCATCCAGGACCACGTCATCCATTTTTACCAGCTCCAGGCCATGGACTGGGTGGACGTGATGTCCGCCCTGAAGGCGGACCCCGCGGAAACCGCCGCCATCGCCAAATCCCTTTCCGACTGGCCCCTGTCCTCCGCCGCGTATTTCGCCGGAGTGCAGAAAAAGCTGAAGGACTCCATCGCCTACGGGCAGTATTCCATCTTCACGAACGGCTACTGGGGCCATCCGGCCTACAAGCTGCCGCCGGAAGTGAATCTGCTGGGCGTGGCGCATTACCTCCAGGCCCTGGTCTGGCAGCGGGACATGATCAAGATCCACACCATTCTGGGCGGCAAGAACCCGCACCCGAACTTCCTGGTCGGCGGCATGGCCTGCGCCATCAACATGAACAATGACCAGGCCATCAACCAGTTCTCCCTGAGCTACCTGAAGCAGCTGGTGCAAACCTGCCACGATTTCATCCACAAAGTATATTATCCGGACATTGTCGCCATCGCCGGATTTTATAAGGACTACGCCCATATCGGCGCGTCCAACCCCAACTTTTTCTGCACCGGGGCTCCGTCTGAAATCAACGCGGGCGCTCCCGCCGGCAAAGGCATGATCAAGCCCGGCGTGCTGCTGAACGGGGACTACAGGAACGTGCTCCCCTTTGACCAGGACAAGATCAGGGAATTCGTCACCAGCTCCTGGTACAAGTACACGGAAGGCCGGGACGCGGGCCTGGCCCCGTACGACGGGGAGACGAACGCGGATTACAACGGCCCCAGGCCGCCCTACAAGTGGCTCTCCGACCATCCGCAGTACACCTGGGTGAAAGCCCCGCGCTACGACGGCCACGCGATGGCCGTGGGCCCGAACGCCCGCATGATGATCGGCTACGCCCAGGGGGTGCCCGCCATCGTGGAGCGGGTGGACGCCGCCTGCGACAAGCTGGGGCTGCCGCGCGACAACGCCTTCATGAACTCCACGCTGGGCCGCGTGTACGGCCGCTCCCTGGACGCCCTGATCAACGTGGACATGATGGTGAACCAGCTCCAGGAGATGACGGACCGCATCAAGAACGGGGAAACCGCCACCTTCAACCCGGAAAAATGGGAGCCGGAAACCTGGCCCTCCTCCTGCAAGGGCGTGGGCTGGGTGGAAGCGCCCCGCGGCAGCCTGAGCCACTGGGTACGGATTGAAAACGGCCAGACGGTGAATTACCAGGCCGTGGTGCCCAGCACCTGGAACAGCTCCGGCCGCGACGCGGAGGGGCAGATGGGGCCGTACGAATATTCCCTGGCCCATACCGGAAAACACCCGCTGGTGGACCCCACCCGCCCGGTGGAACCCCTGCGCACCGTTCACAGCTATGACCCGTGCCAATCCTGCGCCGTCCACTTGTTTGACGAAGAAGGGGAGGCCATTCTGACCAGACAGGACCCGTGAAAACGACTCTTATCGACAAAGACCTCACCCTGGCGGTGGAGGACGCCATTCCGGCCAGCCCGGTTTACACGCCGGAGGAAATCCTGGCCCTGGCCGTGTGCGCCTCCCCCAACGGCAGCACGGACCCGGGGGACCTGGCCCTGCTCCACGCCGCGCGGGAACGGGGCGTGGCCCTGCCCTACGCCCAGCAGGAGAATTCCTGGGAGGCTCCCTCCCGGGAAAGGCCGTACAGCACGGCCATGCTGAAAGCCGCGGACAAGGAGGACGCCGCCCCCTTCATGGTGGCCCGCGGCAGCCTGAAGGCCCTGGAAAAGCTGTGTGAAGTCAGCCATCTGGAAAAAGAGCGCATGAACAAGGCTTTTGAGGAATACTCCCCCTCCGGCTTTGAACCCGTGGCCGTGGCCGTCCACCGGCCCGGCGCGCCGTGGCGCCTGCTGGGCGTGGTGCCCATGCATGCCATGAGAGACGTGCGCCGCCTTTCCATGGCCAAGGCCAATTTCCGCTACTTCCACGTCTGGGACTGGCCGCTGCGCGTGCTGCACTGGACCTGGGTGTTCTGCATCATCGGGCTGGCTTCCACCGGCATCTGCATTGCGGAAGGGTGGTTCCTGAAAATGGGGGACCTGCACGGGGCCTTCCAGTTCGGCACGCTCCGCTTCGTGCACTACGCGCTGGGGTGGACCCTGGTGGTGGTGATGATGCTGCGCTTCTCCTGCTTCTTCATGGCCTCCAACAAGTACCAGAGCTTCCGGGCCCTCTTCCCCATCTCCAGGCAGCAGTGGAAGGACCTCTTCACCACGGCGGTGGACTACGTGTTCGCCCGCAGTTATGACGGCCCCCGCTACATCGGCCACAATCCTTTACAGCAGTGGACGTACACGGGCGTCTACGTCCTGTTCACCACCATGGTGGTGACCGGGCTGGCCCTGTACGCCCTGTATGAGCCGCGCCACTGGTTCTACCACTGGTTCATGCCCCTGAACGACCTGATAGGGGTTCCGTACGTGCGCCTGGTGCACCTGATCGGCATGTGGTGCTTCATCATCTTCGCCATGGTTCACGTGTACCTTTCCATCCTCTCCGGAAACGTGGATCGGGACGGCACCATCTCCTCCATGTTCAGCGGAGGGCGCTGGCTGCGTAAGGGCGTCAAATTCCGGGATGAATAACCCTTCCCCCGCATCTGCCATGGAATTGGAGCCATACACGGAAGAACTCCGGGGCTGCCCCGTGAAGGGGAACGCCTATCCCGTGCTCGTGCTGGGCGTGGGCAACCCGCTCATGGGGGATGACGGCATAGGCGTGGAGCTTGCCCACCGTCTTCAGGAACGGGACTACGGCCCGCTGGTCCATGTGGAGGAGGGAGGCACGCTGGGAATGACCCTGCTGCCCCTGCTGGAAGACGCGGATACGGTCATCCTGCTGGACGCCGTCAAGACGGGGGCCCCGCCCGGAACCGTCGTCACGCGCAGCCGGGACGAACTCCCCCGCCATTTCTCCCTCGTCATTTCCCCGCACCAGATCGGCATGAAGGAAGTGCTGGGCGCGGCCCAGCTGTGCGGAACCCTGCCGCGCATCATCACGCTGGTGGGGGTGGAGGCCGGGCATACGGACTTCTGCCAGCCCATGTCCGCGGAAGTGCGGGAGGCCGTGCCGCAGGCACTGGACCTGGTGGAAACCCTCATCGCCCGCGCCCTGGAGGAATACCAGGCCCGGAAAGACGCGCATGCATGAAGTAGGCATCATGGAGGGGGCGCTGGACATGGCCCGGCGGCTCATGGAAAAGAACGGGGGAACCCGGCTGATGCGCGTGCACATGACCATCGGCAGCCTGAGCGGCGTGGTGCCGGAAGCCCTGCAATCCGCCTTCCTGGCCCTGAAGGACGCGTATGTCGCGCAGGACGCCGCCCTGGACGTCACGTGGGTGGAGGCCCTGTGCCGCTGCGACGCTTGCAGCGCGGATTTTTCCTTCACGGAGCACGGCTATATCTGCCCCGGCTGCGGAGACCCCGCCCTGGCCATCCTCCGGGGACGGGAACTGGAACTGACCCGGGTGGAATGGGAGTGAACCGCGCTTTTCCCGTCCGGAAGAAAATAAGGTGAATTTACCCGAACATTTTACCCGCCCGGACGGTCTAATACCATTGGCGCGCATCCACCGCGCCTCAAACGTCAAACCAACTATGTAACCAGCGTCATGAGCAATATCAACCCATTCATTCTAACAGGGATGATGCCGCTTTCAGCCTCATCCATGAACCGCGTCTCCTACATGTGCCCGGTCACCATCAGCAATGACGTGGTGCAGGGCCAGACGGACATTCAGGATTCCCTCACCGTTGATTCCGGCGGCAATCTTTACATCATCAACGCCCCCGTTTACGTGGGAGGCCCCAACCAGCCGGACCACGGGCACCGCACCGCCCACCTGGTCATCCGTAACGGAGGCACCATGACGCTCCTGGGCAACCTGCCGGACCACATGACCGTTTTCCTGGGAAACAAGGCCAACGGCAGCCTGGAGATCAACGGCGGCCGCCTTCTGATGGGCCAGGGCCGCATTCAGGGCTCCAGAGAGCATGAAGGCAGAATCGCCATGACGGACGGCTGGCTCTTCGCCTCGGAAGTGGACCTGCCCGCCGAGGGCTCGGAACTCGTCATCAAGCACGGCCTGATGCGCATCAAAAAACTTTCCGGCAGCGTATCCACCCACATTTACGGCGGCGTGCTTCACGTGAAGGAGGAAGCCCACGCCAGCCGCATCCATTTGATAGATGACGGCGTGCTGCTTCTGGGCAGCGTCACCAGCCAGCCTTCCGCGGACGTCATGGCCGGAGCGGGCATCAACTTCCGCGGGGACGGCGGCGCGCTGGTCATCCGCGTGCCCCATCCGGAAAACGCGCTGACGCGCACGCGGGAGGCGGAACACGTCTTTGACGAACTGCTCCGGAGGGGCAAGCTCTTCCATGACAGCAAACCCATGACCAGCTTCCAGGGCTTCCACATGAGGGAATTCACCGGGCATGACAGCCTGACGTACGCCGCGCTGCGCCCCTCCGCCCAGCTGCGCGCGGAACAGAACCAGGTCACGCGCCTGCTCCATACGTTCATGTACGGCGGCAGTGAAAAGGACATGCCCATCTGAACCTCTCCGGAAAACGGATCCCATTCCGCAAAAAAGCCGCCGGCGCAGAATGCCGGCGGCTTTTTCATAAATGGGCAAGTGGAAAAAACGTTACTTCAGGAACGTAATCGTGAGGGGCGCCACGTAATCGTAATCCCCGTTCGCCACCTTGACGGCAGTGATAATGGCGAAAACAATCCACGCGATGACGACCGCGGGAGCCAGCACGAAGCCGATCAGGACAAAACATAACAGGAAGGCCGCAATCGAATAAATCGCCCAGGAAATCTGGGCATTCAGAACATTCTTTCCTACCTTGTCCACCAGGGGGTTGGCATCCTTCCAGACCAGCCAGCAGATCAGGGGCGGAATGATGTTCACGCCGGTGGAGAAACCGAAAAAGACGGATACCAGCGGAGAAACCGCCGTAAGAGTGGCCTGGGTCTTGTCGGGCTGTTTTTCAGGGGCGGGTTCCTGAACCGGCTCCTGGATAATTTGTTGTTCTTCGTCCATAAAAAATGCAAGGCGATGGGAAGCGGGAGGGCGAACGGAAACCTCTTCCATTCCTTTCCGCCTCAGTTAACCCCTTTTTCACATATTCCACCCGGTAGTCAAGCTTCCAGACCGTTCGTTTTCCGAATAAAAAGCGTTCTCCTGCAATCATCCTTGCCTCCGCGGCGGGAAGTGGCTACACATGCAGTCCATGACCAACACCCTGACGCTGCTCACCCTCTCCGCCTGCCTGGGGGCCTGTGTTCCCGGCGCGCCGGAAATCCTGCCTCCCGCTTCTTCCGTCACCCGCCGTGAAGCTCTGGAAACCAGCCGGGCCTATACTTCCATGGCCTGGCGGGGCTCTCCCCGGAACGTCCGCCACGGGACGGACGAGGACGGCATCCGGATAGACACGCCGGACGCCTCCGCAGCCGGAGGCCATGCCGGCGCGTGGTGGCGGCCCGGCGCGCGTTCCACCGGCATGCCGTACAAATGGGGCGGGTTCGACACCCCGCGGCAGTTCGCCGAACGCCTGAAGGCGGATGCCGCCAACGGGGGCGCCCCCGCCGCGGCCGGGGACATGGGCACCCCGGAAAAGCAGGCCGCGGGGGATGCCGCCGTCAGCCGCTTTGCCGCCGGGGTGGACTGCTCCGGCTTCGTCTCCCGCTGCTGGCGCCTGTCCAGGCCATTTTCCACACGGGAGCTCCCCGCTCTTTCCATTTCCCTCCCCTCCTGGGATGAGCTGAAAACGGGGGACATCCTGATTGCTCCGGGACGCCATGTGCTCCTGTTCATCCGCTGGGAGGGAGCGGAAAAAGACAGGTTCCTGGGCAGTGAAGCCGGCCCCCTGCCGGTCTGGAAGTGCGCGGAGCGCGTTTTCAGCCGCCCCATGCTGGAGAACAGCGGCTACCGCCCCATGAGGTACAGGGGCATGCGGGACTGAACCGCTGCGCGGAACTCCCCCATCTCCGGCGCTCCAGAATGGCACCGGGAACAGGAACGCCCCGCAAGTCCGGAGACTGCGGGGCGCTGGAAAGAGTGCGGCGCATGCGGCCGCCCGGCTCCGGAAGAAGCCGCCCGGGATTATCCGGGCCGCGCCGCTTCCGGCACGGGCCGTTACAACGGCTGGACGTTCAGATCAAACACCTTCCCCTGGAAGGAGGAGCCGAGCACCTTCAGCGGGAGAACGAAGGTGGAGCGCACGCCCTTCGTGCGGGGTTCAAAGTTTTCGTCCGGATTGCGGAAGCTCTTGAGCACCATGGTGCCCGCAGGCTTGCCGTCAATGAGGAGGGTGGTTTTTTCCGGCTCTCCCACAATTTCCACCTTCACCTTCTTGCCGACGGGCAGCTTGGCGCCGAAGGAGAATTCCAGAGAGTCATCCCGCCGGAAGCCCATGGTGCCGTCCTTCATGACGGCGAACAGCTCCCCTTCCGGGCCGGAAAGCAGAACCTGCTCCTTCCCTTCCGGAGCGGCGGAAAGCTCAAGCTCCATGGTGAGGCGGTAGCCGGGCCCCAGGGCGGGCTGGTTCAACTGCTGGGGCAGCTTGCCCGGAACCACGGAGAAGGGCTTGGAATCCTTCCACTTGTGGAGGGGGTTGGTACGGGGGGCTTCCCCGATGGCCTTGACCAGCTCCCGGTGCTCTTCAAAAGAATCCGGAGCCTTGGCCTTCCCCCACATCTTCTGGGCCAGCACGTCCATGGAGCCGGAAATAACGCCCCAAATGTCATAGGGGGCATAGCCGGAGTGCTTGAGGTCCGTCTCATCATTCCAGACGGCAAAAGCCGCGCCGATGAGCTGGGGATGGCCGGAAGGCAGGGTTTCATTCCCGATGCGGTTGGGAATCCAGTTATTATAAAGCCCCTTGTGGTTCCTGTCCATGCGGTAATAGTTGGCGTAGGGCACCACGTACAGGGCGCCGTCATTGGTATTGATGACGTCGTAACCCAGGTTCACGGCCTCCCAGGCCCTCATCCATCCGGTACTCCAGAGGTTCATTTGAACGCCCTTGCTCACCACGGGGGTTTTGCCGGGCTTGGTGCTCAGGCTGCCCCAGATGCGGGGCGTATAACCGCGCTTCAGGGCGTGCTTCAGCACGGCGTCCGCAAAATGGCGGTAATCCTCCTTGTTGCCGTAAAACTCGTCCGCGCCCACATGCACCACCTTGCTGCCGAACACCGGGCGGCCCAGTTTGGGGTCTTTCAGCAAATACTCGTCAAATACCTTGCCCACCAGGCTGATCGTCTCCGGGTTGGCGGCGTCCAGCATCTCGCTGCGGCGCTTTTCATGGTTCATGGGGCCCTTGTAAATGAGGTCCGGGCGCAGGCGGGTGAAGGAAAGCGCGTGACCGGGAGTGTCAATCTCCGGAACGATGCTGATGCCGCGGCGTTCGGCGTAATCCACCAGATCCGCAAACTCCTTCTTGGTGTAGAAAAGGTCCTTCGCCGTAAGAGGAACGCCGTCCTTGCCCTTCATGTTGGATTCCAGGCGGAAGGCGGCATAGAGCTCCTTGAACGGATCGCGGCCCTTGTCCACATACATTTCATGGAAAATGAAGTTATTGTTGATGACCAGGTGCAGATCATTCATCTTGTACCAGGCCATGGTGCGGATCACGTCCCTGAGGTAGCTGAGGGGATAGGGCGTACGCGCAATATCAAGCATGAAGCCGCGCAGCTCATAGCGCGGGAAATCCACTGCCGTGCCGCAGGGAACGCTGCCGGGGGTCTGGCGCAGCATCTGCAGCAGCGTGCGCGTGCCCCAGAACAGCCCGGTGGGCGTAGCCGCGCCAATGCGGACGCCGTCCCTGGTCACCTGGAGCCTGTACCCCTCCTTGCCCAGGTTGCCGCCTTTCAGCAGGGAAAAGGAAATATCCGCCTTCGCGCCGGGCGGGACAAGCTTGACCTTCTTCCCCGCCACGTCTTCCAGATCAGCCGTGAATATCTGCGCCAGCTCTTTTTCCGGGCAGGCTACGGAAACCGTGTTCCCCAGCTTGTACTCGCCCTGGCCGCCCTTCCATTGCAGGATTTCCGGAATGATACGCGGCTTGGGATTGCCCTGGGCGGCGTCCGGGGCCTGCAGCATGATTTCATAATCCTTGCTGATGGCTTCCTTGCCGTCCTTGGTCACCTTGAAGCTGACGTTGACGGGGGTGTCTGAAATAACGGGGGCTATCTTTCCCTTGCTGTTAACAAGCTGCTCATAGTCGGCCCCCAGGAATTTGATCTGGGCTCCGGAGGCGCTTGGCATCGGCAGTTGTTTCGCGCCCGCTTTCACCGGAGGGATGGTGAGGGAATCCGCAATCTGCTTGGCGTCCTGCCCCATCAAGGGAGATGCGGCAAAAGCGGCGATCATCAGGAATAGGTTCTTCTTCATGTTATCGTGTCGTTTCAGGGAAAAGGAGGATCTGATTCGTGCCAAGAACTACGCGCCCGCCGTCCTTTTCTTGCAGGGAAAGGGGAAAAAGCGGGTGAATTCTCCTTCGTTCCGCCGTCCGGGCAGGCATTCCGCCGGGCGGATTGCCGCGCGTCAGGTTTCATGAAGGAAAACCGCCGGGCCCGGGAGGACCGGCCAATCTTGTTCAGGCAAGTTATTATCTCAAACATCCCGTTCTTGGCGAGATTAAAAAACAGGCACGCTCCGGACGCGGGAATGCGCCCGGAAGGTAAACGCCCTGCCGGACAAAAAAGGGGCCGGACCTCCAATCAGGAAATCCGGCCCCGGACAGGGGGAAAAGGGAAGGAGAAATCAGGCGCGGATGTCGATCACCTCCCCGGCGGGGAAGCGCACCTTGGCCTCGCGGGCGTAATCGTCGTCCTTCGCGCGGTAGCCCAGCGCCACGCTCACCACGGAGCGGTACGGCGTGCCGTCCAGGCCCAGAATCTCATCATACTTATCGCGGTCCATGCCGCCGATGGTGCAGGAATCCACCCGCAGGGCGGCGGCCGCGCTGAGCAGGAAGCCTGCGGCAATGTACACCTGGCAATCCAGCCAGGTGTGCATTTTTTCCGGAGTCAGGGATTTTACATAGCCAGTATAGAAATCAGCGGAGGAAGCCAGCTTTTCCGCGGACGGGTGGCGCGTGAACTCAATCTGGGCCAGGTAGCGGTCCACGTCCCGCTGGGTGGCCGTCCTGCGGGCGCAAAGCACCACGTAATGGGAGCAGTCCTCCACCTGGGACTGGTTCCAGGAGACTTCCCGCAGGCGCGCCTTTAATTCCTTGTTCGTCACCACCACAAACTTCCAGAGCTGAAGACCCAGGGAAGACGGGCTGAGGCGCAGGCTTTCCGCCAGCGCATGCCAGGTGGGTTTCTCAATGCGGGCTTCGGGGTCAAACTTCTTGCAGGCGTAACGCCATTCAAGACCGTCAATGTACTGTTCCGGAGAGATCATAAAAGGTGAGACAGGAAAAACGGCGAAACTGTTTAAAGTACTTCCTTCAAAACTTCAATGCAGCGGGCATTTTCCGCGGGGGTGCCTATGCTGATGCGGATCCACTCCGGCAGCCCGTAGCCGTCCTGCGCGCGGACGATCACGCCCCTGGCCAGCATGTCCTGGAACACCTTCCTGCCCTGCCCCACCTTCACCAGGATGAAATTGCCCTGGCTGGGAATCCATTCCAGCCCCATGTCCCGGAAAGCCTGTTCGTAAAAACGCATGCCCTCGGCATTGTTCTCCACGGTGCGGCGCACGTGCTCCCGGTCTTCCAGGGCGGCCAGGGCCGCCTCCTGCGCCAGCACGTGCAGGTTGAACGGCGCGCGCGCCTTGTGCAGCATGCTGCACACGTGTTCCGGGGCAATGCCGTAGCCCACGCGCAGGCCCGCCAGGCCGTAAGCCTTGGAGAAGGTGCGGAGAACAATCACGTTGCGGCCTTCCCGCACGAACTTGAGGGTATCCGGCGGATTGTCGGAAAACTCCCGGTACGCCTCGTCAAAGCATACCAGCACGTGTTCCGGCACCTTCGCCATGAAATCGTCAATCTCCTGCTGGGTCACGACGGTGCCCACGGGATTGGTGGGATTCGTAATGAACACGATGCGCGTGTTGTCCGTAATGGCATCCAGGAAGCCGTTCAGATCGTGCGTCCAGTCCGGCTTGTTGGGCACTTCCACGTACGTGGCGCCGAACAGCTTGGACATGATGGGGTACATGGAAAAGGCGTGCCTGGCGGCCACTACCTCCGCCCGGGGATTCAGCAGGGCATGGCACATCAGCTCAATCACCTCGCTGCTGCCCGTGCCCACCACCGTCTGGCCAAACTCCACGCCGCAGAACTCCGCAATGGCGGAGCGCAGGCGGAAGGCCGCGCCGTCCGGATAAATGTTCACGCCTGCCGCCGCGCGGGCAATGGCCTCCACCGCCTTGGGGGACGGCCCCAGCGGGTTCTCATTGGACGCCAGTTTCACAATATCATGGGGATCCAGGCCCAGTTCCCGGGCCGTCTCCTCAATGGGCTTGCCCGGCTGGTAAGCCACCAATTCCAGCACATGCCGGTTTGCGAAACTCTCAATACTCATAGCGGCGGAATGTTACCGCCATTCCCCACTTCTGGCAATACGGATTTCCATCCGGAGCGGACCTTAAAAACATGCCTGTCATTCAGCCTCATCCACGCTGCGGGAAGCGGCGGAATTTCTTTCACCCCCGGAAAGGCCTTCCTTTCCAACCGGCTTAATCCTCTTCCCGCCGCCAAAATAAACGTATCCATGGCGCGAACAGCCGGAAGCAGGCTTTTTAATGCCGCGGCGGGCAAGTATTGCCCGGAAGGATAAAAATTAGACTTCCGCTCTTTGGACAGTTTCCCAAACATGGAAAGGGTGGTTCAAAGCAGATGTCCCTCCGGAAAGGTCGTGCCAAATCCATGCCCTTGTGGACGACAATGGAAGTTTCACCATCAAGCAAGTTTGGAATGTCCGCCTGCCCTTTCCTTCCGTCTTTCCGCGCATCCCCTGCCCTATAAAAAGCAACCCGGTTTAACGGCCTTATTCCGGGACGTGCCTGCCGGGCATTTCTTCCCTCGCCCGGCGGGTCATGGCGGCGATCAGCTCCGTTTTTCCCTCCGTATAGGCATCCCGGTTGAATTCGAACTTCTCTTTCAGGGAACGCTTGAGGGCGGCGTACCTTTCCGCCTCATCCGGATGCGCGGCCAGGTAATCCCGGAAGTACAATTCATCCCAATCCCGGCAGGGCCGCACATGCAGATGGAACGCCTGCCCCCGGAAGCCGTCCGCGGCATAGCCCTTCACCAGAACCAGGCGCATCTGCGCTTCGTCCCGGTGCATTTCCCGGTAGCCGCACTTTTCCAGCAGGGGAAGCGCTTCAAAAACAAATGAATCGGGCCGCACTTCCAGCAGAATGTCAATGGTGGGTTTGGCCGCCAGGCCCGGAACGGACGTGCTCCCGAAGTGGGAAAGGCGGCTGATGCGCGAGAGGGGCACCACCGATTCCAGCATCTCTTTCTCCCTCCGGTAGATTTCCGCCCACTCCGGCCTGGATTCGCTCAGGATGACGGGAAACAAGCGCCAGAGTTCTTCAAGGCTCATGGCGGACAGGGCGGCTTCATCCGAAACACGGCGGGACATTCCCGGAAGATAAGGGAGACGAAGCCGTGAGTCAACCTCCCCGGCGTCCTCCCCGCCCTGACGCCGGGGAACCGCGGACCTTTTTGCCATTCCCTACTTTCTCCGCTTGCTGCCGTCCCGCGGACGGCAGCGCAGGGCCTGGTACCCGGCCACGACAAAGGCGAAGGTAGTCACCGCCAGAAAAGAGCGGAACAGCCACGCCAGAAGTTCCCAGTAAATCTCCTGAGTCATGCGGAAGGTTTTTTACCGGAATCCGGGACGTTGCCCAGATCTTCCCGGAGACGTTTGACGGCACAGGCAATGAGGGTAGCCTTATCAAGCTGGCAGCGCTCCACGTTCAGGGCGTCCGCTTCCGCATCCCGGAAAAAATGGACGGATAACGGCATTTTTCCCTTGATTTGAATTTTTTTCTGACTCTTTTTCTTATTTCCCGTCTTCATAAAAATCCTTCTTTTGGTGCAATAAGGGCTTCAATAACCCGCTTACGATGCAATAATGCACCTGAAACGGTATTTTAGTCAACGAAAATATACCGTTAAAATGATATTATGCAAAAAAGGTTGAAAAATCGCACCATTTTCGTTACAAAGATATGCATGAGTGAGAATCAGGATGAACTCAAAGTGCAGATCAAGGCTTGGCTGAAACAGCAGAACATCTCCCGCAATGATTTTGCGGAGGAATGCTTCGTGTCTCCCAACACGGTCCGCAACTGGCTTGCCAAGGTAGCCATTCCCAAAGACAAGGAAGCTCTCATCCGGCTCATGATGGAAAAGACGGAAAGGGAGAAAAAACTGAAGGAGGCGGCAAGAGCCCATTGGAAACCCTTCGCCGTCATGCTGAGCGCCGAGGATTACAAACTCATCGAAGAAGCCGCCAGAAGAGACAACATGACGGTGGAGGAATGGGCGGAAGCCACCCTGATCAAGGACGCCCAGAAGAGGATGAAGAATTATTACGACGACGAAAGCAGCCTCCCGAACGACATCCCTCTGGCAGCGGAAATTCCGGAGGAGTACGGCGCTCCCAGGCCTTCCTCCTCTTCCAGTTCCTCATTCTCCGAACCTTCTTCTCCCCGCCGCAAGCCTCGGCAATAACCCATGGCGGATATGGCAGGCGCGCCCCGTGCAGGGACACCGCCCTCCCGCTGAGCCCCTCTTCGGCTGAAATCCCCCGGCTCCCTGCGGTTCCGGGGGATTTTCCTGTCAAGGCCCCGGGAACGGCTCAAACACTTGCGGCAACTGAAACCGGGATGGGGTTCCGCAAACGATTTAAAATACGCGTATCCGCAGGGCACGATGGGGATATTAATTACCGCAGGGGCTTGCGCCGCTCCCGTCCGCTCTTTTTCTTGCCTGACGTGTTAGAGGGGTTCTATCATATTGACCATGAGACAACTACTCTGCCTGCTGTTCATTTCCGCCTTCTGGCTTCCGCTTTCCGCCCGTGCGGAGGCGGCTCCGCCGGCCGTTCCCTCCATTGCCGTCAGGATGGTGCATCCGGACAGCCTGGAGCTGGACCGGGAAGGAAAACCGGTTCCGGAAGGATACACGCCTTATGTGTATGAATTCCGCGACCGCCACGGAAAGATGCAGCGGGAACGTCTGTTCCTGAAAGATGAACCGGTCATTACGGAGGCGGAGGTGGAACGGGCAGGCGTCGATCCGAGCAGACCGGAGCATCTCAACATCACCCTGAACACGCCGGGAGGGAGGGCCATGAAAACGGCTACATCCGCCATGAGGCTGGGACATGACAGGCTGGCTGTCGTCGTTCAGGGAAAAGTCAATTCGGCCCCGGTGGTTCAGGCCATTATTTCCCGTGCTTTTGAAATTTCCGGACTGGACGGGGAGAATGAAGCCGCCAACTTGGCGGAACTGCTCAACCACCGGGCCGCCACGGGAAAACCACCCCTTTCATTCCGCGGGATCTGGCCCTGTACGTCATCCATCCGGAGAACGCCCGGCTGGTGGAAGAAGGGACGCTTTCCGTACCGGGCTACCGGCTCTGGAGCCGCCCGGGCGCGGAGGAAGAAAAAGACGCGGAGAAGGAATACCTGTTTCTGGGGAACGCCCCCATCGTCACCGGGGATTACGCCCAGTCCGCACGCCCCAATCTGGATTATCCAGGGCATCTGGACATCGTTTGGAATGAAGAAGCGTACAGGAACCTGGAACAGGCCTGCGCCGCCCTCCGGCCCGGCAAGGACAGAATGGCCGTGGTCCTGCGCGGCGCCATCCTGTCTACGCCCGTATTCCATAAAATGCCTTCCCACGCCACCCTCATTCCCGTGCCGGGAGATGACCGCCAGCTGGATGCCCTCTGCGCGGCCATCAATACCCAGTTTCCGCCGCTCACGGAACAACAGCAGAGGAAGGTGAAAAAGAAGCTGGCCGTTTATCCCGTGCATCCCCGCAGCACGGAGCTGGAACAGCGGTTCCTCCCGGAACTCCGGCAAGGGAAAACCATTCATCTGAAAAGCGGGTTCCGCTCCATCCCCTACACCCGCCCTGATTTCCCGGAGCCTGTTCCATCCTGGGCCTTTATCCGGCCGGAATCCCTGATCGGCCCGGAGGATATCCGGTACGCGGCACGGGAGCAGGACGGCACGATTACCTGCCAACTGCTGCCCCGTGCATGGGAAAAAATGCATGCCTTCATGGACGCAAGCCCTGCGGGAACCGTGGCCGTGGCGATTGTCTTTCAGGGGAAGGTTCACCAGATGTTCAAGATCAGAGACAGCTTGCTGCAGATGTGGGGAATCCCCGTGATCACATTCATTCAGCCCATTTCCGTCATTTACATCCTCACTCCGGAAGAGGAACGGCGCATGCACCGGGAATTCCTGTATCACGTCTTCAGGGATATGCTGTTTCCCGTCAGCCCGTGGTTCTTTAAAAACTGCGTTCCTTTCCGTACGCTGGGCGAACAGAAGCCTTTTTTAATGATTGATTCGGGCCTGAACCGCCCCTGATTTTTTTGCTCGAACCGGGGGCGGCGCTCCGCTATATTGCCTCCCGTTATGGCAACACCGGATTTTCATTACCAGGATCCTTTTCCCATTGAAAAGGACGACACCCAGTACCGCCTCATCACGTCCGACTACGTGAGCGTGGGTGACTTTGAAGGACACCCCATGCTGAAGGTGGAACCAGAGGGCCTGCGCCTGCTGGCCGCGGAAGCCTTCCATGACGTGGCCTTTTTCCTGCGCCCCGCCCACCTGAAGCAGGTGGCCGCCATTCTGGACGACCCGGAAGCCAGCGCCAATGACAAGAGCGTGGCCCTGACGATGCTCCGCAACGCGGAAGTGGCTTCCGCCGGAATCCTGCCCTTCTGCCAGGACACGGGCACCGCCACCATCGTGGGCAAGAAGGGCCAGCAGGTCTGGACCGGCTGCGATGACTGCGAACAGCTTTCCCACGGCGTTTACGACGCCTACACCCAGAACAACCTGCGCTATTCCCAGACCGTGGCGCTGGACATGTATACGGAAAAGAACACCGGCACCAACCTGCCCGCCCAGATTGACATTGAAGCCGTGGAAGGCATGAAGTACTCCTTCCTCTTCGTCGCCAAGGGCGGCGGCTCCGCCAACAAGACCTACCTTTACCAGGAAACGAAGGCCCTGCTGAATCCGGCCACGCTGAAGAAGTTCCTGGTGGAGAAGATGAGCACGCTGGGCACGGCGGCCTGCCCGCCCTACCACATCGCCTTCGTCATCGGCGGCACATCCGCGGAAAAGTGCCTGAAAACCGTGAAGATGGCTTCCACCAAGTATTACGACAACCTTCCGACCACGGGCAACGAGTACGGACGCGCCTTCCGCGACCTGGAGCTGGAAAAGGAACTGCATGAGGAAGCCTGCAAGCTGGGCCTGGGCGCCCAGTTCGGCGGCAAGTGGTACGCGCTGGACGTGCGCGTCATCCGCCTGCCCCGCCACGAAGCCTCCTGCCCGGTGGGCCTGGGCGTCTCCTGCTCCGCGGACCGCAACGCGAAGGCCAAGATCACGCCGGAAGGCATCTTCATTGAACAGCTGGAAACCAATCCCGGACAGTACATTCCGGAAGCGCTGCGCATGACCTCCAGCGAGGCCGTCTCCATTGACCTGAACCGCCCGATGAAGGAAGTGCTGGCGGAACTGAGCAAGTACCCCGTCACCACGCGCCTGAGCCTGAACGGCACCATCATCGTGGCGCGCGACATCGCCCACGCCAAGCTGAAGGAACGCCTGGAAAAGGGTGAAGGCATGCCCCAGTACATGAAGGACCATCCCGTGTACTACGCGGGTCCGGCCAAGACCCGGAAGGGTATCCCTCCGGCTCCTTCGGCCCCACCACCGCGGGGCGCATGGATTCCTACGTGGACCTGTTCCAGGAAAACGGCGGCTCCATGATCATGATCGCCAAGGGCAACCGCAGCCAGCAGGTGACGGACGCCTGCCAGAAGCACGGCGGCTTTTACCTGGGTTCCATCGGCGGTCCCGCCGCCATCCTGGCCAAGAATAACATCAGGAAGGTGGAACTGCTGGAATACCCGGAACTGGGCATGGAAGCCATCTGGAAGATTGAGGTGGAGGACTTCCCCGCCTTCATTCTGGTGGACGACAAGGGCAACGATTTCTTCGCAAAGATCCGCGAAGGCTGGGCCTGCGCCGGCTGCGCCCATTAAGCCGCCCGGACAGAGCGCCGGATTTTTTCTCCCTGTTCCGCCATGCCGCGCGGAACAGGGATTTTTTATGGCCCCTTTACGGGAAAACTCGTTTCATCTCCCCTCCTTTTTCCCTTGAGCTTTTGGGTAGATTCTTCCGAATATCCCCGGCCTGCCGTTTCAAGCATTCATTAAATCCGGAAGGAGGAAGAAGCGCAGATATAAACAGGTGGAATCCGCCACCCGTTACAGGGAGAATCTCCAGCCTTTAAAAAACCGTTTGTAAGACATTGCCGGAAGTTTTTCCCGCTTGACTATTTATGGAAATTTTTCATAGTAGTTCCGGTTAGTATCATACAAATCACATTTACCTCTAATAAATCGCCCCGTCCTGCTGCTACAGGACGGGGCTTTTCGTTAGCTGAACATTACAATGAGTAACTCAATCAGCCTGGTTAGTATGATACAGTCATTCACATGGTACACCTCCTTTTCTTAATCCGGGATCAACCCGGCGCGGAGATTTTACAGAAAAACAATATTATTTCAAGATTTTCAATTTCAGCAAATTTCCCCGTCCCGGAGAGTATTCCTGTCTTTCCGCGCCATTCTCCCATGCCCGGGGCGGGCGTTTCAGGGAAAGAACGGCAATAGAGCACGTCCATTCCAACAACTCCGGAGATGGCCGCCAGGCTGGCAGGGCAACGCGGTTCCCCCATTGCAGCAAGCGCCACGGAAAAGCCCCCGTCCACGGGAAGGCCGGGGAACACGCCGGATACACAGTGCGCCCGCTTCACGCAAGCAGGGAATAAAGCAGCATCAGCGCCAGATTGGCGCCAGCGGCCAGCAACAGCCTGCCCGGCTTCAAATACCGTGCCTTTCCCAGGAAAACCGTCAGCACCGTAAAGACGGCATACAGGGATATCCACATCAGGAAGAATTCCGCCAGATTCCTTCCGTTCCCGAGACTGTCCAAGGGCATTTTCCAACCGGAAAACAGGAGGGGCAACACCGGAAGCACGGCATAAACGGCATATACCCAGTTCCTCACCACCGGCCTGAAGACGACTGTCAGCGGGTCCCGGCCAAAGAGGATATTCCTGGAATGGACGCTCTGCACCTTTTCCTTCCGCAGGGCGAAGGGGAGATAGAGGAGGAGAAGCATCGGCAGCAGAACAGGCCAGGCGTACCAGACCGTGGCCGCCCCCAGCATGAAGACGAAGAAGGCGGTAAAAATGATGGGAATGCCCGCCATGAGCAGGAAAAGGAGGCTTGTCCTGCGATCCGATTTTTCTCCCATTTTCAGGAAGGACCATGAGAGGTAGGCCATAGGGCAAGAGTCTGGTTTTCCGAAGGTTGCCAGAAATCACAGCCGCCCGCAAGGAAAAGCCGCCCACGGCCGGCAGAATCCGTTACGAACCCCGTTCCGCACACAGAGAACCGGACCGCAGGCAGACTCTGATTGGGATTGCCCCCCGCCCCTTCCCACGCTATCCTGCCTTCATGGCCTACCGAATCTGCAAATCCATTGAACTGGAAAGCGGGCACCTTCTGTCCAAGCACCCCGGCAACTGCAAATTCCCCCATGGCCATACGCGTTCCGTGGAGATGGTGTTCCGGGCGGATACGCTGGACGCCAACGACATGGTGGTGGATTTCAAGGCCATCAAGCAGATGATGGGGGATTTTCTACAGCAGTTTGACCATTCCCTGTGCGTGAATACGGATGACCCCAATTACGCCGCCTTCGTGGCCGCGTACGGGGAGCGCATCATTCCGTTTGACCGGGAGGACCCCACCAGCGAGGTAATGGCCCGCACCATTTTCAACTTCGCCCGGCATGCGCTGGAAAAGGCCAGGGAAGGTTCCGGCGAATACCCCGTGCGGGACTGCGTCACCCTGGAACGCGTGCGCGTGTGGGAGACCAGCAGTTCCTGGGCGGAATACGGAGAATAGAAGCGCGGGCTATTCCTTCCGCCACGCGTTCCGCCGGGAATGCCGTTTCAACCGCATTTCACGGTTCTCCTTTCAGGACGGTTACCCGGTTGCCGGGCAATTCCCCCGCATACGGTCTGCGGAGGCTTATCCCTTAAAAGGGGTTGAATGAGATCATGCGCTTCTGCGTCCAGTGCCCGTACGTAGAGGAATACACATCCGTAATTTCACGGGCCCATTCGTCAATGGTGCGCTGGTGGTGGGCGTATTTTTTAAAATCCTTGGTATCCACGCCCAGCAGGGCGCTGTGGTCTTCCTCGTAGTCCGCAAATTCGGAAACGATGCGTCCGTCCTCATCCCGCAGGCGTCCCGCCATGGCGATGTGGCCCTTTTTGATGAACCGCTTGACCAGGCCGCCCCCCTTGATGCCGCTCAACGCCGTGACAAAAATGCCGGCTTTGGCGTTCGTGGGCGTGATGGAGATGATGGCGAGCTCCAGCGTATAGGCCCCCCTGGTTCCCGGAGGCACCATCTCAAAGTGCGGATTTTCCGCAACTTCCTTTTCCATGCTGGCCGTGACGCTCTTCCGGAAGTATTCCGCCAGACGGTGCAGGGCATCAAATCCTTCCGCGGTATCCGGCCTCACATCCATGTGCACCGTATCCACCGGAACGACGGCCATCAGGACTTTTTTGCCGTCCACGCCGTTTACCTTGTCATTCCAGATTTTTTTATCATCAGCATTCCAGTAGGCATCAAACGGGATATGGGAGTCGCAATTTTTTACCTGATGAGTCACGAAGCCCGTCCGGGGCACATGCTTGAAGTTATTGGAGCAAGCCACTACCGCCATGCCGCCAAGCAGCACGAGCGCCATCAGGGAAGCGAGGAACAGGAACCGGTGTTTCTTCATAAACAGGCAATCAGCTAGAGTCATTTCATACATGACCCGGCATCCGCTGTCAATAAAACCCAGGAAACAAACCGCTCAAGACCGGAAACCGGAGCCTTCCTCGTTGAGGCGGCAGGAGAGGGAACGCAGATTTCCGGCATCCCCCCGGTCAGGAAGAAGGGAAACGGAAGGAAATTCCCCCCTCCCTGCATCCGGAAATATCCCGGCAGGGATGTTGACAAGGGTGGAAACTTTTTATCAGAAGCGCACGGGAGGAGACAGGGGCCTCCGGCCTGTTTTCCCTGTTACCGTTCGCGAGAACGGAGCCGTCCGGGAATGCTAAAAGGAAAAGGCGCGGCAGGTCCATGAAAACCCTTTTAAAGGAACGGCCACCCGGGAGGGGCCTTAATCCTCTTCATCCATGGGACGGTATTTCACGGCCAGTTTTTCCAGAAGCTTCAGGGCCAGGGCGGCACGGCTGCGGAAGGATTTATAGTCCCGCGGGTCGCAGTCGCTCCAGGCCCGTTCGGCCAGCGCCAGGGCGCGGGGCCACGCCATGTATTCCACCAGCCCCATGTCGTACAGGTATTCCGTCCAGATATTGGCCTGGAGGCCGCGCACCTTGGAGGCTTCCTCCGGGGACAGCTCCGGCAGTTCATAGCCGTACACCTGCCTGAGCGGTATGAGGCCCCCGATGGCCTTCGGTTCCGTGGGAGCAGAAGACTGGTAGTAGTCAAAGTAGAAGTGGGAGCACGGGGCCAGGATGACGGGATGCCCCTTTCTGGCCGCCGCCGCGGCAAAGTCATTGCCGCGCCATGCCATGACGAAGATGTGTTTGTCCGCCTCCAGTTCCCCTGCCTCATCCCAGACGATGGCGTCATAACCGTCTTTCCGCACGTAGTCCGCAATTTGCTGCAGGAAGTCCCGGCTCAGGGCCTTGAGATCCGTCTCGTTCAGGTCTTTCAAACGGTTCTGGCAGTACCTGCATTTTTTCCATGCTTCCGCGGATACCTCGTCATGGCCCAGATGAATGGGGGAGCCGGGCGGGAAGACGGCCTTGAGTTCATCCACCACGTCTTTTACGAAGCGGAGCGTTTCCGGACGCCCCATGCAGACGGCGTCCCGGCCTTTTTTCCCTTCCACGGGAAAGTCCACCCCGTCGCAGATCAAGTCCCCGTAGGCATGCATGGCCGCATAGGAATGGCCGGGAAGGTCTATTTCCGGCACAATGGTGACCTGGCGGCTGCGGGCATAGGCAATGATTTCCCTCATCTGCTCCCGGGTGTAAAAACCTCCGTAGGTGGCCTCCGGGTCATGCTCCTGAATGGCCAGCTTCACTTCCTGCCAGTTCCATTCTCCATTGGCCAGCGGCACGCGCCACGCGCTCATGGAGGTGAGAAGGGGGTATTTCCTGATTTCCATCCGCCAGCCGGGGCCGTCCGTCAGGTGCAGGTGAAGCCGGTTGAGCTTGAAGAGGGACATGGTGTCAATCATGCGCTTGACCTCCGCCATGGTGAAAAAGTGGCGGGATACGTCCAGCATGATGCCCCGCCATTCAAAACGGGGGACGTCCCTGATGGAGAAGACGGGCACGGAGAAACCGTCCTCCGTCCGGTTGGCATTCAGTACCTGCACCATGCTCTGCCACGCGTAGAAGAGGCCTGCGGACGCCCCCGCTTTCAGATGCAGCACGCCCCGGCCCCCCTGCCCGGCGTCCAGGCGCGCCTCATACCCTTCCCCGGTTCCCGCGGGGTTTCCTTCCACCGAACAAACCACGTCCGCCGAATCCCTGTCACGGGTCATGGAGAGGCCGGACAGGACGCCCTGGGCGTTAAGCACATTCAGGATGGCTTCCACTGCGGGAGCATCCTTTTCAGGAGCATAGACCGCCAGCCGCAGCGGAAGATGCGCCACGGCGGACCGGTCGGACGTGCATGCGGAAGGAGCGGGGAGCAACACATCCTCCGCCGGGAGCATTTCCGCCATGCCGGCGTTCAGGAACCCGGCCAGAGCCAGCCACGCCGCCATCCGGTAAAAACGCCCCTTATTCATCATTCCGGGAGTACGGGAAGCAGCATTCCGTTCTTTCAATAAAAGAGGAGCGCCGCAGGCCCCTGCGGGAACGGAAGATAAAGGCGGGCGGCGGTGATTTTTTTCCCAAGAACAGGACGTCCTGACGGATGTATTCATTTCAGCCGGCGCAAGGGTTTGCGGCGCTCCCCGCCCTTTCTTTAAAAAAGGCGCGGCCATGTTCGCCGCGCCCCGGGTTAAATCCGTTTTTGCGCCTATTTGCGACCGCCAAAGAGACCGCCCAGGCCTCCTCCAAGCCCACCAAGGCCTTTCAGGCCGCCAAGACCGCCGCCCATGCCGGGAAGGCCGGGCATCTTGCCCCCTTTCCCCTTCATGGCGCCCATCTGTTTCATCATGGCGCCCATCTTGCCCTTGCCGGACATCATCTTGCGCATTTCGGAAAAGTTCTTGATGAGCTTGTTCACCTCCATCAGGGAGCGGCCGCAGCCGGCGGCAATGCGGCGGCGGCGGGACGGGTTCAGCAGGTTGGGATTGCTCCTTTCCTTGGCCGTCATGGAGAGCACGATGGCTTCCATGTGCTTCATCCTCTTGGGATCTAGCGCGCCGTCCGGAAGCTGCTTCTTGATTTTGCCGAAGCCGGGGAGCAGGCTCAGCAGGCCTTCCAGCGGCCCCAGGTTCTGCATCATCTTCATCTGGTCCAGGAAGTCGTTAAAGTCAAATTTGCCGGACATCATGCGGTCCATGGATTTGGCCGCCTGTTCCTCGTCAATGCGGGCGGCGGCATGCTCCACCAGCCCCACGATGTCACCCATGCCCAGGATGCGGTCCGCCATGCGGCCGGGGACGAAGGGGCCGAACTGGTCCAGCTTTTCCCCCTCGCCGGAGAATTTGATGGGCTTGCCCGTCACGGAACGCATGGAGAGGGCAGCGCCCCCGCGGGCGTCCCCGTCCAGCTTGGTCAGGACGATGCCCGTGACGTTCACGGCCCGGTCAAAGGTCTGGGCCACGTTCACGGCCTGCTGGCCCGTGGCGGCGTCCACCACCAGAAGGGTTTCCCGCGGGGAGAGGAAGGCGTGCAGGTGGCGCAGCTCGTCAATCAGGGCTTCATCCACTTCCTGGCGGCCCGCCGTGTCAAAGATCATGACGGTCCCGTTCTGGGTCCGGGCCCATTCCAGGGCCTCACGCGCCACGGCCACCACGTCCCGGCTGCCGGGAGCGGGCTTGTACACGGGCACTTCTATCTGTTCCGCCAGCGTAGCCAGCTGGTCCACGGCGGCGGGGCGCACCAGGTCGCAGGCCACCAGCAGGGGGCGGCGCCCCTCGTTTTTCAGGCGCAGGGCCAGCTTCGCGCTGGTGGTGGTTTTGCCCGCGCCGTTCAGGCCCACTACCATGATTCTGGCGGGGTCCGTCAGGTCCAGTCCCACGGCGTCTCCGCCCAGCAGGGCGGCGATTTCATCACGGAAGATTTTGACGATCTGTTCCCCGGGCTTGATGGATTTGAGCACTTCCTGCCCCATGGCCCGCTCCTTCACGCGGCCGATGAATTCCCGGGCCACGCCAAATTCCACGTCCGCTTCCAGCAAGGCCAGCCGGATGTCCCGCAGGGCGTCCGCAATGTTCTTTTCAGAAATCTTGCCCAGGCCCCGCAGCTTCCGGAACGTGTTATCCAGTTTATCAGCTAAAAGTGAAAACATAATCGTATGATGCGCCAGACTGTGCCACATTTCCCGCCCCCCGTCAACAAGTGCGCCCTGCATGGGACATGATGCTTGACTTGCCGGGGGCTTCCCCCCATCTTTTCCCGCATGGCACCTTTTGACCTGAAAGAGGAAATTTTACGCCTGAAAAAAGAACGCAACGCCATCATTCTGGCGCACAGCTACCAGACCGGGGACATCCAGGACATGGCCGACTACGTGGGCGATTCCCTGGGGCTGGCCTACAAGGCGCAGCATACGGATTGCGACGTGATCGCCTTCTGCGGCGTCCATTTCATGGCGGAGACCGCCAAGATCCTCAATCCGGACAAAACCGTCATCCTGCCGGACGCGGACGCCGGCTGCTCCCTGGAAGCCTCCTGCGACGCCGGGGAACTGGAAGCCTTCCTGAAAGAGAACGCCGACAGGAATTATTACGTGGTGGCGTATGTGAACTGCTCCATCGGCGTGAAGGCTCTGGCGGACGTGATCGTCACCTCCGGGAACGCCGTGAAGATTGTCTCCCAGGCTCCGGAGGACCGTCCCATCCTGTTCGTGCCGGACCAGAACCTGGGCGCCTGGGTAGGCCGCCAGCTGGGACGCCCCATGGAGTTGTGGAACGGGGCCTGCCACGTGCACATGGAGTTTACGCGGGACCAGATTCTGGCCC
This sequence comes from Akkermansia sp. JRP_AM1, assembly GCF_049262625.1. Taxonomy (NCBI): domain Bacteria; kingdom Pseudomonadati; phylum Verrucomicrobiota; class Verrucomicrobiia; order Verrucomicrobiales; family Akkermansiaceae; genus Akkermansia; species Akkermansia sp. JRP_AM1. Next base: position 2,574,538 of record NZ_CP118234.1, on the reverse strand, counting down.
TGAAGGAGAAGCACCCCGGCGCGCTGGTGGTGGCCCACCCGGAATGCACGGAGGCCGTGCGCCTGCTGGCTGACCACATCTGCTCCACGGAGAAGATGATTCCCTACTGCACGGAAAGCCCGGCTTCATCCTTCATCATCGTCACGGAATCCGGCATCCTGCACCGCCTGCGCAAGCTGGTGCCGGGCAAGGAGTTCATTCCCGCCCCCACGGAGCAGTGCTCCTGCAGCACCTGCCCGTACATGAAGATGAACACGCTGGAAAAACTGTACCTGGCTCTCCGGGACCTTTCCCCCGCCGTGGAACTGCCGGAAGACCTGCGCAAGAGGGCGGAAGCCCCGCTGCTGCGCATGCTGGAGCAGTCCAAATCCTGACCTGTTTCCCCCGCATGATACGCCTTTCCGACCACATCGCGGCCGCCGGCGGCTGGCTTTCCCTGGAAGCCTTCATGCAGCTGGCCCTGCACCACCCGCAGGAGGGGTATTACTCCACCGCCATTGAGAACATCGGGAGCCGCGGGGATTTTTCCACCACCCCCACGCTGTCCCCCATTCTGGCAAAGGCCGTCGCCGCACGCTGGAAGGAGGCCTGCGCCCGCTGCGGCAGGCGGCTGCCCCTGCTGGAGATAGGCGCCGGTTCCGGAGCCCTGGCCGTCAAGGTCCTGGAACAGCTGGGCTTCTGGAACCGCCTGAATACGGATTACGTGATTGTGGAGTCCCTCCCGGCTGCGCGAATTCCAGCACCTTCTGCTGGGGAGCCAGGCCAAGATTTACTCCACCATGGAAAAGGCGCTGAAGCACTGCGGCGGAAAAGCCTTCATTTTCTCCAACGAGCTGGTGGACGCCTTCCCGGCCCGCGTGTTTGAGTACACGGAAGAGGGCTGGCGGGAAGTGGGGCTTACCGTAAAGGACGGAGCCGTGCGGGAGGAACTGCGCCCCGTCCGTCAACAGCCGCTTTTTTCCCACATGCTGGAATATGATTCCCAGCCGGGGCAGCGTCTGGAGATTCACGATTCCTACGCGCGCTGGTTCACCGGGTGGCTGCCCCTCTGGAACATGGGCGTCATGACGGTCATCGACTACGGGGACGAAATGGAGCGGCTTTACTACCGCCGCCCCCAGGGTTCCCTGCGCGGGTATAAAAGCCACCAGGTGCTGACCGGGGAGGAACTGTACCGGCACCCCGGCCTCACGGACCTGACCTGCGACGTGAATTTTACGGACCTTCTGGAGCTTTCCCGCAACTGCCTGGGGGATACGGTCACCCTGATGACCCAGCGGGATTACCTGCTCCCCTACGCGGAGAACACGCCGCAGGACGCCTTCCTGACGGACGAACACGGCGCAGGAGGCCATTTCCACGTGCTGATCCAGGAACGGCTGTAATGTTCGTCATTCCTTTCCCGAATTTGCATCGTTAAACTTCCTGTGTGCCCCTATGTTCGATCTTTCCGATTTTTTGAAAGATATTTTATCCTCATTGATTGGACCTCCCGGGAGTGGCAGGGATGACGAACAATCCCGGAGGCGTCAATGGACGGGTATTATTCTCCTGGCAATCGTCATGGAATCTCTGCTCTTATGGATACATATGAACAGCATGGCGGCTCTTGTTCTCGGCATGGTCTTTGCCTTTTGGCTGATCGCTTATATTATTGTCCAATCCCTCCGGAATCATGACTATAAATAAAATTGCCGTGGTTATGCCTAGGGGAAGTTTAGATACGAAGGCCGGGAGGCCTTCGTTCCCAGGCGACCGCTTCTCATGCATGTCATTGGAATTGTCCCATCCCGGATTTCCTATCATGACCGCGCTTTTGGGAACAAGGGCCTCCCGGCCCTTGTAAATAAGTTAGTCCATAACATCCCGGCCTTCCGATAACAAAGCTCATCCACCAACTTCCTCCTTCCAACTCCTTTCACAAAACCATGTTTGACCTTCTTTCCTTTCTGCTGGATATCCCGTCCCTTCGAGCAGAGTTTTCCCCGCGCGCCAGACATGACGGGGAATCCCCGTACTGGCGTTTCATGGGCATCCTTCTTCTGGGAGCGGACCTGGCCGTGCTGTTGTTAGGAGACATCACGGAAAGCATGCCGGCTCTTTTAGCCACTATTGCCCTCAGCCTCTGGCTAGTCGCGCACCTTGTCATCCGCTCCTCCCGGCACAGGGATAACCGAGGATAAAGCATCCTCCCTCCTTCCCAAAAGCACCCTTCACGCCAACATTGCAGGGAAACCGGGTCTACCCTCTATTTCCACTTTCAGGGCAGTAAAAACATGATGCATTCATTCTCAAAGCATCCTGTATTTCCTTCCATGGGCCTGTCATAAAATTTTCTCCTTTTTGAACGCAAGCCCCCACCCGGGACTCTAACCTGCATCAGTAACAAACCGGGCGGCGGGAGGTAGAGAGACCGCCACCCATTATGGGGAGTTCTGAGTTTCATAGGTAATATAGTTGGATAAAAACCCGCACGGGGGAAACCCTGTGCGGGTTTATTCATCCCCGCTCCGGGGCACCCGGAAAACAGGGCCGGAACAGGCCGCAGAAAATCATGGCTGAACCAAATTAAGGCTTGAGAGTTGAAGGCATCTCGCTAATCTGGCTTCAGCAAGAATCATCTGTTATCATGGTCACCACGAACGAACCGAATGTTTACGAAACAGGAGTACTGGACTCCAACGCGGAAGGCAATTTTGTCTACACCACCCTGGACGCCGCCATCAACTGGATTCGTAAAAATTCCCTCTGGCCCATGCCGATGGGACTTTCCTGCTGCGCCATCGAGTTCATGGCCGTGGCCTGCTCCCGGTATGACCTTTCCCGCTTCGGTTCGGAAGTAACGCGCTTTTCCCCCGCCAGGCGGACGTGATGATCGTGGCCGGCACCGTCACCTACAAGATGGCCCTGGCCGTCCGCCGCATCTGGGACCAGATGCCGGAGCCCAAGTGGTGCATCGCCATGGGCGCGTGCGCCTCCACCGGCGGCATGTTCCGCTCCTATTCCGTGCTCCAGGGCGTGGACAAGATTATTCCCGTGGACGTTTACATTTCCGGCTGCCCTCCCCGCCCGGAGGCCATCCTGGAAGCCCTGCTTACCCTCCGCAAGAAGCTGGATACCCAGCAGCCCGCACGCACGTTCTTCAAGAAGGAGGAACCGCGCGAAGCCAACGCCCCCGTGCCGGTCGAGACGGAAATGCCTCTCGAATAAACCTTTTCCGACCGTTTTACTCCGTTCCATCTTTTACCATTTCTTCTCCATGCCTTCTCTAGAATCACAGATCAAGACCGCCGCAGACAACGCCCAGAACCGCTTTGGGAAAGACGTCATCACGGACCGCTACGAGTTCCGGGGCGACATCACGCTGACCGTCGCGCGCCATGCCGTGGCGGACGTAGTCCGCTGGCTGCGGGATTCCGCCGGATTTGACATGATGGTGAACCTCTGCTCCGTGGACAACATGGGGGAAAGCCCCCGCTTTGAAGTCAATTATACGCTGACGCAGGCGGAAACGGGCGTGAACCTGAGCCTCAAGACGAAGGTGGACGACGGAGAGGAAGTGCCCAGCGTCACGGAAATCTTCCAGTCCGCCAACTGGCACGAGCGTGAAGTATGGGACCTGATGGGCATCAAGTTCTCCGGCCACCCGGATTTGCGCCGCATTTTGATGTGGGAAGGCTATCCTTATTTCCCCCTGCGAAAGGATTTCCCCGTTCAGGGCGTACCTACTGAACTGCCGGGCGTCGCCTTTACGGAGGCGGCCCCCACCCAGGGAGCGCCGTTCGCCACGGAACAGGGCCGCTGCCCCAGCGCCTGCCGCGAACCCCGGTCCCATAAATTCTAGCCCATTTTCCAGCCCCGCAAGGCGGGGTCCCTCCCATGACCCGACTCCCCCTCATCCTGCCCGTATGTATCATCAGCCTGCTCAGCGGCTGCCAGGACGCCAACCCGGCAGAGCGGGAATGGAAGGACCAGTTATATAAAAACCTGGCGATCGTGGGAGCCAGAAACTGGATTGTCATTGCGGAGTCCTCCTTCCCGGCCTATACGGGAGCCGGCATCAAGACCATGGTCTCCGACAAGACGTCCGATGAAGTGCTTCTGGACGTGCTGAACATGCTGGAGGAGGAAGCCCACGTGGTGCCCCGCATCATGATCAGCTCGGAATTGCGCAGCGTTACGGAGGATTACGCCCCCGGCATCAAGCGCTACCGCAATAATATCAATAAAATGCTTCCGGGACGCCAGCATTTTGAATTGATGAGCCGCACGATCAATTCCCTGATCGAAGACGCCGCCAAGCAGTTCAACGTGCTGGTCATCAAGACCAAGACATCCCTCCCCTATTCCAACATTTACATTGAACTGGATTCCGGGTACTGGAATTCGGAATCGGAGACGGCGCTCCGCAAATCCCTGGAGGCCAAGGATGCGGTCAACCGCCGCGCGGCCCAGGACAGGGTGCTGGACGTGCCCCTTACGCCGGGAGCCGCCCCTGCGCCGCAGGACCGCAAGGAGAATCCCCCGGCGCCCGGCGCGCCCGCATCCACCCCCACGGACAACCTGCCGGAGCTTCCGCGGGAAAACCGCCAGCCGGCCTCCCCCGCCGGGAACCAGGCTCCCGGTGTGCCCCCGCCGCCCATCAAGGATCCGCTGGGAGGGAAAACCGCCATTGCCAGATTTTCATGAACCATCATATGGACAAGGCCACAGAAGAACGCCTCCGCGTGGAGGCATGGGTAGGGGACGCCATTCTGGCGCTGTACGTCAGGGAATGGATTCTGGCGGAGGAAGGAGCGATCAACGGAAAGCTTTTCATCGAATTCACCAGCAATGATTTCCTGCGCCGCACCGGCAACGCCACAGGCGTGGAAGCGGAAATAGGCCGCACCTTCAAGGCAGGAGGCCTGGAAGCGGCCTATGCCTGGATTGAGCATCATTTGAAGCCCCGCATGGAGGAACGCTGGCACACCCTGCGCAGAAAAGCCCTCCGGTAGCCTGCCGCCGCCATGTCCGCCTCCGGAACACCCCTGCCCTGGGACCGGGACAACGGCCCCTGCGTGATGGCGCCCCCATTTGAGGGATTGGGCGGAAGAGGCCGCCGCCTTCCTTTCCCGCCGGGGCATGGATGGGGTCACGGCCTTTGCCACGTCCGGTTCTTCCGGTTCGCCGCCCAAAGCCATTTTATTCACCCGGCGCGCCCTGGACGTCTGCGCGCGCGGAGCCCTGGAACACCTGCACGCGGAATGCGGGGACTGGTGCTGCCCCCTGCCCGTCTGGCACGTGGGGGGCGCCATGATTTACCTGCGCGCGGCCCTGGCCGGGACCGCCGTCCATGCGCTTCACGGCAGGTGGAATCCCCAGGCCTATGCGGACCTGATGAAAAGCTCCGGGGCCTGCTGGTCCTCCCTGGTTCCCACGCAGGTGGTGGACCTGGTCAATCTGCGCCTCCGCGCGCCTTCCACCGCCGGATGCATCATCGTAGGAGGGGGGCGCTGGACATGGAGACGGGCAGGAAAGCCCGCGCCCTCGGCTGGCCCGTGGTGCAGAGCTACGGCATGACGGAGTCCGGCTCCCAGCTTGCCACGGCTTTCCCCGGCGATCCGTACCACACGGACTGCCTTTCCCTGCTGCCCCACTGGGAGGCAAAGACGGATGAGGACGGCCTCCTGCGCTTCCAGGGGGAAGGCAAGCTGTGCGGCCGCCTGATGACGCAGCCTCATGGAGGTTTTCTGCTGGAACGGGTGGAGCCGCAGGAGTGGTGGAGTACCCGCGACCTGGTGCGCCTGGAGGGGCGTCTGCTGACCTTCCTGCGCCGGGCGGACAGGCTCGTCAAAGTCCTGGGGGAACTAGTGGACCCGGACGCCGTCCAGGACGCGCTGCGCCGCCGTGTTCCGGAGGCGGTAGTGGAGGCCGTTCCGCACCCGCGGGCCGGAATGGAGCTGGTCGCCTGCGGTCCCGCCGCTGTGCCGCTGGAACGAGCGTGCCGCGAATGGAATGCAGCTGCTCCCGGCCCCCAGCGCATCCGGGCCGTCATGGAAACGCCCATTCCCCTGACGGTGATGGGAAAACTGGACCGCCGCCAGCTGCGCGCGCTGCTGGAGGAATACCCGGAAAAACTGCGGGAGGTTTAGTGAGGCGCATCCTCCCGGGGCTCTTTTTTAAATAATCCGGACTGGATGGACTGGATGGACCGGATGGACGGAAGGGGCACAGGGGAGGCTTAATATCCCTTGTTTACTTTGTCCATTCCGCCTTTCCCGGCTATCATTATCCTTTGCCTTGGGAGCTGCCGCACACGTGCCCGGAGCCTCCCGTCACAGCTTCATTTGTCTTCTTTAAAAAAAGAACGTGACATCATCAATAATTAAACATTCAGGCACGTGAAAAACGCTTGTAGGGCAGAGGTTTTTCCTGTTAGAAAAGAGTTGATCCATGCGTGCCCGTCTTCTGCTTATTCCCTTTATTTTTTCCGTTCCGGTTCATGCCCAGGACGTTCCGTCCCAGGCAGGGGCAAATCCACCCGTGCAGGTGGAGCAAGTCCCGGTCCGGGACCTTTCCCAGCTGCCCATGGACGGCGGCTGGACGTACGGGGAATTGCTCGGCAAGGCTGCCGCGGGAGACTTCCGGGCCAACATGCTGGCCGGGGAGTACTGGATGGGGCTTTATTACCTGAACCGGGGGGACCTGCCGCTGGCCTGCCTGGAGCACATGCAGCATTTCTTCCGTGAAGCGGCCGCCAAATCCGGTCATCCGGCTCCCAAGCTCATGATGACGGACCCCTACGGGATTTTCGGGATTTTCAAGGCGCAGTCCATGCAGCCGGAGCACGCGGAATGGCTGGACGCCTGCCGCAAGCTGGCCGAGAAGGGAGACCTGGACGCCGTCACGGCGCTGTACACCGTTACGGACCTGCCGGAAGCCGAGTTGAAGCGCTACCTCGCCCCTCTGGAAAAGAAAGCCGCCTCCGGCGACCAGGACGCGCTTGCCCAGCTCGCCTTTATCAGGGTGGACTGGCTGAAGGAAGACCCCGGCAAGGTGCTTGAGTCCCTGGAGAAGCACCGGAAAAACGCCAAACCGGTTCTTCTGGCCCGGATGGGGGAACTGGCCCTTTCCCTGGGCGGGGGACCCTCCGGCAACGATCCGGACGGCAGGGAGTGGCGGAACATGGCCGTCCAGCCCCTTTCCCAGGCCGCGGAGAAGGGACACGCGGCAGCCATGCGCCTGCTGGCGGAGATGACGAAGGGTACTGCCGCGGAGCAGTCCGGAAAGCTTCTGGCGGAATTGCGCTCCAGGGGAGATTTGGAAACCCTGCTGGGCGACCTCTCCGGCTGCATGAAGGAGAAAAGGGGAACCGTGGACGGCTACCTGCTCCAGACCCTGTTTGACCAGGCCCGCAAGCTGGGCAGCAATAATGCCTATGCCTGGTACGCCCAGTTGGTTTCCGAAGCGAAGCCACCGCAGGAGCAGGAGCTGCGCAAGGCCGCCCTGGACCTGCTGGCCCTTCATGACGAACGGGGCATGCCCTTCCTGAAGGAACCGCTTTCCCTTCCCCAGAAAAAGCTCAACCAGCTTCCCCCTATGCCAAAACGCACAAGGAGCTGGAGCTGGCCTCCCAGCTTGGAGACGCGGATTCCAGCGTCCAGCTGGGCGAGCTGTGGAAGGAGGAACTGGCCAATACCATGGATTCCATAGGCAAAGCCCATGAAGCGCAGGAGAACATGCGCACGTGGTACAAGCAGGCGGCGGAAGAAGGACATCCCCTGGCCAAGCTGCGCCTGGCCCAGATGGAAAACCCGGATTTGATGGACAAGCCGGCCGCGGAACCCGCCAGAACGCTGCTGAACGACTGCCTGGCGAAAGCCGCCTCCGGGGACTTCATTACGCTGAGAGGCATTTCCGAATACGTCACGCCGGAACAGTGGGAGGAGCTGACCGCCAGCCTCCGCAAAAAAGCTCAGGAAGGGGACGCCCGCAGCCAGGCGGACCTGGCCTACCTGATGCTGTTCAGCTACAGGAGCGAGGAATCCGGCTATCCGGAAGCCCTGGCCTGGGCCCGGCTTTCCGCCGGACAGGGGGATCCCTGCGGCATGTACGTGCTGGGCCGCGCCCTTATTTACGAATTCGGCTTGGAAAAACGCATGGCGGAAGGGGATTCCTGGATGTTCCGGGGGGCCCTGAAGGGCCATGTGGACGCGGCGGACATGTGGAGCTCCAATAATGAAAACCTTCAGCCTTACAGCGCCATGATGCACGGCCTGGCGGCACGGGGCCACATTCCCTCCCTGCTCTTCCTCGCCAACCAGGCGGCCTATCCCCAGGATACGGCGGAAACGGCGGCGCAGAACGCCAGCCGGAATACCTCCCATTCCGCCTACCAGCAGGTCAAGCTGAGCTTGAATAGCGAGGAAGGAAACACCCCGCCGTGGCTCCGCAAGCCGGGGCAGAAGGATAACGCGGAAGATACGCTGACGGACGCCGGAGCCGTCCCCCCGGATGACGCCGTCCGGCAGGGAACGCCAGGCCCCTGCCCCGAAAACCATCAATCCGGAAGCCGTGAAGTTCTGGGAACAGGCCGTGGAACTCGGCAGCCTGACCGCCCTGGACGAATTGGCCAATTATTATGAAACCGTGGCCGGGAACGTGCAGGACCCTGCGGAACGGCAGCAGCTGCTGGCCTCCGCCATGACGGCGGCCACCGCGCTGGTGAAGAAGGAGGACGTGCGCGGCCTCAAGAGGCTGGCCCGGTATTACGAGCAGGGGATCGGCGTGCAGCCGAACAAGGAGCTTCACAAGGATTATGTGCTGAAAGCCGCCGCAACCAAAGACCCGGAAGCCCTGGTGGAAAAGGCGCGCCTGCTCATCAAGGGAGAGGATATGGAGCCGGACCCGAAAACGGCGATGGACATCCTGACCAAGCTGGAACAGAACCAGACGCATGCCGTGCCCGGCATGTATTTCCTGCTCGGCTACCTGCATGAGGAAGGGCTCGGCACTCCGCAGGATATGGCTCTGGCCTACCAGTTTTACATTAAGGGAGCGGAACAGGACGACGCCAAGTCCATGAACAACCTGGGCTCCATGTACGAACGCGGAACGGGCGTGGCCAAGGACCTGGCGGAAGCCAGGAAGTGGTATGAACAGGCGGCGGAGCTGGGGAATGAAGACGCCCGCGCCAATGTGGAGCGGGTGAAGGAAAAGATTAAGAAGAAGGCGGGGAAATAGGCTGCGCCTTTGCCCGGTGAATGCCCCGGAATGGGTTTGCGGGAGCAGGGAGCGCCGCAGGCCTCTGCGGCCGGCTGGGAATGAGGTGAGGAAAGCGAGCGCGATTCTTCAACGGGACATTCCCTGTTTTTAAGATGAGGAGGCCCATTCAAGGTTCGTGCATTCTGCCATGCGTGGCTGTTCGGGCCGCCCGCATGGGTATATGGCGCTCCCTGTTCCGGCCATGCCGTGCCGGGACGGATTTTGCTTTCCAAGGCGTAAGCAGGGGCGGAAAGGCACCTCCACAAGGAGGGCTGCTGAAGTTTTCCCGTGTCACTTTCAGGCGCAGGAAGCGCCGCTTCATGGCGCTGTCCTGCACGGGCTCCGCATCCCGGAATTCGGCAGACGTTTTTCCGGCGGTTTCCACTTCCCCCAGGGAAGTCCAGTTAACCAGGTCCGGGGAGACTTCCACTTCATGCTTTACCTCCGCCGCCTGAGGATTTACCGGCCACCGCAACACCAGATGCCTGCTTCCTTCAACGCCTTCTTCCACGGATACCTTCGTCACGCTTCCGCAGGGTTTCAGCGGGTCCAGGCCCGTGGCGTATTTCATCAGGTTGGTGACGCCGTCCCCGGCGGGAGCGGCATCCGCAGCCGTCCGGTCCGCCGTGGCGTCCGGCGGGAAGGAGTCCTGCACCCACTTGTCATAGCCCGCCAGGTCAGCCCCGGCCTGCGTGACGGTGACGGCGCATTCCTGCTTGTCGGAAGCGCGGAACACCACCGTTCCGGACCGTCCGGCGGCAGATTTGTTTTCCGACGCCGTCAGGATGACCGTGGTCCGGCCGATGCCGGAAGCGGCGGAAACGGAAATCCATTCCGGGGAGTCCGCCACCACCCAGCCCAGGGCTTCCTCTTCCATTTGAATTTCCACATCCACCGCCCCTCCTGCGGCGGGAACGGACGCCCCCACCCGGGACAAGCCGAACGGTGAAGCCGTGACGGGAAACGACGTGGAAGACACGTAGCGGTTGGCGGCGCGCAGGAGGGAATGGCGGTCAAAGTAGTTATTGCTTCCGGAAGCGTCCGCCACGTCCAGCCCCATGTCCCAGTACATGAAGCCGGCCAGCTTCTGGTCGCTGATGTATTTGGCTTTCTTTTTGACGGTGGTGACGCCGTTGTAATGGAGCGTCAGATTGAGGCCGGAATAGGAATAAACGGCCGTGTCATGATCGGGGTTGTCCGCTTCCGGACAGTTGGCGGCTATGTCCCTGTAGCCCTTGATGTAGTCCCCCGGCTTTTTGCCGTCAGGCAGCCCGGCGGTTCCGGGCGTTCCCTGGAATGGGGCGCTCAGGATGATTTTGTTGTCCGGAAAGCCCTGATTCCGGAATTTTCCGCAGGCGGAAACCATGCTGTTATAAGTATTCACGTCAATGGCCGGCCCGTAGTTCTGGAAGGTGAAGTAGTCCACATACTGCATGTACGCGGCGGGGAACCAGTAGGCGACGGTATGCAGGGAGATGGAAAAGAACATGTCCGGATTCGTCTCCCGGATGGCCTGGGCCAGTTGCCCGTAGTTGGTCCACTTTCCATCCCCCTGGTACAGCCATTCAAAGTCCAGGTCCACGCCGTCCAGCGGATATTTTTTCAACAGGTCCCTGATGCCGTCCGCAAACCTCTGGCGGGCGGCGGCAGCCGGCAGCATGGCGCTCCACGCGCCTCCGGCAATGCCCAGGCGGATGCGCATGCCTCCCACCCCTTCCGTCATGCTGCGCAGCGTGCGGACATGTTCCGCCCAGGAGGCGGTATCACGGCCGAAGACGTCGCTGTTCCCCCAGTGAGCCACGATGAGACGGTCATTCCAGTTGGGCTGTACTTCCGTGCCCAAACGGTTGACGGGCCGGGCCAGATGCCACACGCGCATGTCGTCTATTTTCCCCTTCAGGTTCCGGCCCACGACGGCATTCGGCGTGCCGTTCATTTCCCCGGCGGCGACCGCTGCCGTCTGCAGGGGGAACCGTTGACGTAAAAGATGCCCGTCCCCGCCGTGGAATTGCGGATGAAGGCCAGCCAGAAGTATTCATGAAGGGCTACGGCGGGCAGGTCCGCCTCCCAGGCAGCCGTGGAGCCCGCCTGCAGGCGCGCCTTGTAATGGCCGTCCGCCCACGCCAGCGTCATGGACACGCTGTCGTTTTCAAACAGGGTGACGTTCTGCTCCCCGGCGGATAGAGCCAGGTTCACTTCAATCGTGAACGCGTTGGCATTGCTGCCCGCCAGCAGTCCGTTGCCCACGTTCATATAAGCGTCTTCTCCGGTGAATTCCAGAACGTTCGTCCGCGCGCCGTCAGCGGGGAGAAGCTGCACGCCCCGGCTTTCCGTCACGTCGTTGTCCGGGTAGGAAAAGCTGATGTCCCCATTGGCGGCGGCGGAAGCGGCGCCGATGTAAATGATATCCGAGTTATTGATCATGTGGGGCCGGGACGGCCAGTTCCACATGATATGGCTTTCGCGGACGTATCCGGTCACCAACATGTAGCGGAAGGCGGCGTTGTCCGTGACGATGGAGAATTCCGTGCCGGACGGCGTCACCGCCTGGTACGGGCGGGTGAAGGAGCTGCCCGTTTTATCCGCGAATTCCGTCCACTTGGCGTCCCGGAAGTCTCCGTCCAGCCGCCACAGCCCCACCAGGCGGCCATACCTGGGGTGGGCCATGGGCAGCGGCCCCGTCAGGAAAAAGTCGTCCGCTCCGGTCCCCAGCTCCGCATTCCAGAACCGCAGTTCGTCCCGGGCGCCCTTGAACTGCGCAGCCAGCACCAGGCCTGTCCAGCCGTTTTTCATGGAGGCCAGGTAAGGCGCGGCAGGAGCGGTTCCCGCCAATGTTCCGTCCACATACAGGCTGACGTTTTCCGTTCCCAGGGCCACGGCCACATGGTGCCAGGTTCCGGCGGCGAAGGGCTGGCCGGAAGCCTCCACGGAGGCGGGAGTTTCCGCATTCCCGGATTCCAGATGCAGACGGCCTCCGTTCAGGGAGAGCGTGGAAGCCCCCAGGGAAAGAATAGCGCCGGAGGCGGCGTCCCCATCCGGCCTGACCCAAAGTTCGCAAGTCATTTCCCCCGTTCCGGTCCAGGCATCCGCAGGCACGGGAAGCGCCACCGGGGAGGAAAGAACGGTCAGCGCCCTGTTGTGGAGCACGCTGATGTGACCAAGCATAAATAGGCGAAAGGGTGAAACGGTAATTATCCGAAAGGGTCAACCCGGAAAATTTGAAAGGGTCAGGAGCGTGTTGTGACACGTGTCACTGCTTGGTGGAAGGGGACGGCTCACGGGTGGAGAAGCGCATGAGTTCCGCTTCAAAGTGGAGCGGTATGTCCCCGGTGGGGCCGTTGCGGTTTTTGGCGAGGTGAAGGCTGGCCTGTCCTGCCAGTTGTTGCCGCTGGGCCTCGTCGTCCGCGTAGTAGTCAGAACGGTAAAGCAAGCCTATCATGTCCGCGTCCTGCTCAATGGAACCGGACTCGCGCAGGTCAGACATGCGGGGAATCCCCACGCTATTTCCGGTGCGCGTTTCCGGTCCCCGGTTAAGCTGGGCCAGGACGATGACCGGAACCTTGAGTTCCTTCGCCAGGGCTTTCAGTCCCGCGGAGATTTCCGCGACTTCGCGTTCCCGGCTGTTGGCGGCTTGCTTAGACGTGGACCGCATCAGTTGCAAGTAGTCTACGCCAATCGCGGCAAGGCCCCCCAGGTCCCGCATGACGCGGCGGGCCTTGGCCCGTAGCTCGTTGATGGAAATGGCCGCTGTATCGTCAATGACCAGCTGGGCCGCCCCAAGGTCCGATACGGCCCGCTTGAAATGCTGCATTTCCAACTGGGTGAGAGTACCGCGCCGGACAATCTCCCCGCGGCGGACGCCGGAACGGGCGAAAAGAAGACGCTCCGCAATCTGCACGGCGGGCATTTCGCACGAGAAAAGCAAGGTTGGCTTCTTCTTGTTCAGGGCGATATGCTCTACGATATTAAGAAGAAAAGAAGTCTTCCCCATGGAAGGCCGGGCCGCAATGACGAACATGTCCCCAGGCTTGAGGCCGTTGCTCTTGCGGTCCAGTTGGTCAAACCCAGTGGAAAGCCCCTGAATCTGCCCCTTGCTGGCAATGAACTGTTCAAAGTTGGTGACGGCCTCCTTGACGATGGAAGCCAGACTTTGGCCGTCCGCGTGATTCTTGGCCCGCTCCCGGATTTGAAAGATATGAGTCTCCACGGCATCCAGGAGGGCCGCCACGTCCTCCGGATTGTCGAAGGCCTGCGTCATGGACTTGGTGGAAGCGTCAATAATGGACCGCAAGAGGGACTTATCGCGCAGGGCGCGGAGATAATGCTCAAAATAGGCCCCGGTGGTGGTGAACGTGTAAATGTCCGCCAAGCCTGCGCTCCCCCCACGGCGTCCAACTGGCGCATGTCCGCAAGAGCTTGCGTTATGGAAATAATATCCAGGGGCAAATTGGCGTTGTACCGGGCGAGGAACAACCGCCACAGTAACTGGTGGGCCGGGATGTAGAAAAAATCCTCCGTCACGCCGAACGTGACGGCCTGGGGCATGTAAGTCGCCGGGTCCATGACCAGCAAGGCCAGGACGCCCTTTTCCGGGCCGGGGGCCTGGGGAATGTCCCTGCACCCGGCAAGAACCGCGGAGGAAGGATCGTGAAAGGAAGTCATGAATCAGTAGCGGCGAAGGGTTGGCGGAAGGTCCGCGGCGGCCCGGCGGAGGTTGGACATGACCGTCGCGCGGGCAAGGGAAGGAAACGGGGAATAACAGGGGTTGCCCGTCGTGACCACGTCATAGCGTCGGGCGTAGGTGGTTGCTTGGGCCTTGCCCCCGCATCCCCACCGCCATGCGGTAAACAGGCCGTCCCACCGCTCCGGCGTCCACGGGTAGTACATCTTGCTACCGTCGTAGTGGTCCAGGATGTAGCGGCCTATCGTAATATCCTCCGGACAAATAGGAGAAAGCGGGGCGTCCTGCATGATGGCGGAAAGCTCCCTGGCGATATGGCCCCGGAGGGCGTAGCAACAACCGTAGGCGGCTTGCCGCTCGTCCCCGCATGCGGAAAAAGGAATCTCCGGATTGGTCAGCATGGGCTGAAGCCAGGAGCGGCCAATAAGGGCCGTATCCGGGTCAACCTTGAGGACAATATCATCATCCGCCGCCTCATTGGACAAAAGCGCAAGAATCCCCCTGACGGCCTCCGGGCCGTTGAGGTTGCGCCCGCGGTCAAAATCCGTCGTGACAATGTCCGCACCATAAGAACAGGCGTCCCGGTACTGCTCCGGCATGGGTGAGTTGGAATCATCAGCGACAATGACGCGCGCCTCCGGGAACGTCCGACTGGCACACGCTACACACTCCACGGCCTCCGGGCCGTTGCCCGCATAGGTAGGTATATATATAGTAGTCATAAATCTTACTCGGCGGGGCCAGGAGCGAAAAACGTGGCGGCGTCAAAAATGCAGTAGACGGCCCCCAGCGCATACTGCTTAACGGAACCGTCAGCCGCCACATCAGCCAGATGAAAGGCGTATTGCCCGCGGATGCCCGTTGCCTCCGTGGACAGGATAAACGGCGTCAGTGTGGCCGTGCTCGGTTGTTCCGGGGCCAGCCACGCACCCTCGAAAACGCCCCACACGTCAAATTGCACGACAAGCCAAACGGCCCCGGAAGTGGCGGAATGAGTAACCCAGCCGTCAGCGTCTCCCTCCAATGCGGACGTGCAGAAACGCCCCTGGAAGTAAACGTGGCCGGGCCGGACTTTTACCGCCGTAATTTTGCCAGTGTCGTCTTTTTCGACTTTGACGCGGAATCCTTCGTTGCCGTCTTCCGGCTTGGCCTCCTGCACGTCGCTCTTGGCAAGCTCACAGAACACGGAACCCAGGATGAACTGGCGCACATTGACGAACGAGGCGGGGTTGCCGTCATCCTGGAAAGGCTCCGCGCACGTGCTGATCGTCGCCAACTTGAAGCTATAGGAAACGCTTTTTTGTTTTTCCCCGTCCTTGTCCAAGCCGTCCGCTCTAAGCGGGGTTTCCTCGCCCTTGGAAGTTGCCAAGGAAAAACTTTTATAATTACCGTCCCCATCACATTTGACATTGAGCCAGATGTCCCCCTCCTTGGCAGGAGCAATTTCCCAATTTGCCGAGGCCTCCGAAACAAGCTTGCCGAACGCATAAATGTTGCCGCGCCGCAAGTATGCGGCGGACGGGCCACCGTCCTTATTAGCCACGGCCAGCACACGCCACCCCTCGTTACGGGAGCCATTGGCGTAAGTAATGCACCCGGTCAAGTAAGACTCATACGTGATGTCATCAATAGACGCCCCAGACCCGGAATTGGCACCAACGAACTTACCCAAGACCAACCGCACAAACCGTCCTCCGGGCTGTGAATCTCTCGTGGAAATAGTGGCGGATGTGATACAGTCGTGGCTACTGTCTCCCCACACCAAATCAAGATAGACCTTTTTGTTTTTTTCAGCTTTTAAGGAAGGATAAGGGACAACGTCCATCTTGACGCTGTTTATCCTGGGAATGATGATCCGTGTACCACCCGCGTGGACCTCCAGAATCCTACCAGGATTGAAATAGGCCGTCCAGGTTTGCCCCTCCTTGGTCATGGAGCGTAAGGAAAAGCCGCCCTTGTTGTCTGCATACCGCCCGCCTGTCCAGCGTCCAGAATTAGGGACAGAAGGAAGCATCGTCTGAAAATCGGACGACCTGTTTAGCGCGTCCTGGATGGCATCGACACTGTTATTCCAATTGGCCGCCGTCAGAACAGTGCCCTTAACCTTGTGGGGGAGTTGATACATAAGGCTATTTTCCGTAGATTTCTGAATCCCAATTGCCGCCAATGTAGGTAATTTGCGTGACCGTCTTGCCGTTGCGGCGAGTAACACCCCCACCCGCGCAAAGCCAGACCTGACCCTCCGGCAAGTTGGGCAATCCAGCACGGGAACTAATTTTCCCGGAATCGGAAATATCCACCTTGCTGGGGATGGTCAGACGACACTGGGTATAGGCAGCCTTGTAGTGGGTCTGCCCGCGCAAAATTTTAGAAAGTAGGGAGGGAGGCACTTTGCCGTTAAGCTTATCTGTCAAGCTGACGCCTTTTTCATCAGACAACTGACCTCCCATCAGGGCGCACAGGTCTTTCAGGGTGGTGTTGTCCAGGGCATCCACTTCCCCCTTGTAAAGTTTGCATTGCGTGATCGGTTCGTCGACCAGGGCCACGGTGATTTCACTTTCCCGGCCGTCAAATTCAAAAGTGGGGTCATCAGGATTATCCGGATTGTCCGGGTCAGGCGGCTCTTCCCGCGTGGCTGAATAAGTCAAAGTAACAAAATCAATCTTGTTGCTTTCGTGGGTTTCGATGCTGATGTCTGTCAGGGGTAATCCTTGCTTGATGGAATGGATGCGTGGAACTAATGAACGAGCCTCACCCTTAGGACACTTAAAATACTCCTTGAGAGATTGGGTGTCATAAGTCTCATTGTATTGGGACGGCTTCCACCATGTCAGCACGCCTGACGGGATACCTAAAATGTCATTGTTCATATTAACCTAAAACAGCTAGGGCACCGCCCTGTTTCTGCAGCAGCTTGTCGAGTAGTTCGTTGGTCTTTTTCTGCTCGGCGAGTTGCTTTTGCGGCACGTTTTCAGCAGAGAGCATCATCCGGCCATATCCACCACCGCCAACTTTGGCGAGAGACCCAGCCAGCACGGTTTCCCAACTGACTTTAATTTTGGGGGTATCATCTACGGTTTTTTGACGCTGGGGTTTACCCTTGGCGGCATCTTCCTTTTCTTTGGCAGTCCGTGCCGCATCCTGTTTTTCAAGTGCTCCCGTGATGCGGTCGCTGATAGATGCCATCTCGGCTTTAATGCCGGAGGTGTCCATGACATCCGCCGCGCTGGAAAAACCTTCGGAAAAGGCGTGTTGTAAGGCGGAAAAGTTATCAACAACCTGTCCAAGAATGCGGTCGCCGTAGGAATCAATAAATGACTTGGCGGCCCCTCCCGCCTGAGCGGCACCCTGGTCAGCGTCCTTTTCAAACTCGCGGGAAAGACCGTGCATCCAGGCGGCTTGCTTCCCCATGCCGGGGATGTACTCAATCAAGTTGGCGATACCCTCCGACAATAACGCCAGGATACCATTGACGGCTGTCCGCATGACGCCGACAAAAGCGTTACCTACCATGCCCCAAAAAGCAGCATCCGTCAAAATGTCAAAGACCATGACGCCAGTCTTGAAGGCTTGGATGAGAAATTGAGGGATAGCTTGGAAAGCTCCCATCAGGGTGCGCCATAAAAAATTCACGCTCTCCTGAAAAGCGAGAGTCAAGCCCAGCTTGGCGAGATTCCAAGCCTCACCCTGTTTGAACGCTTCGATCATGAATCGCATGGCATAAGCAATAGTTTCCCCTATTTCACGAGCCTTGACCGCCATATTTTCGATAGTGCTGATACCGTCGTCCAGCAGAGGCTTGAGTGCGTCCATGATGGGTTCTCCAAATTGGGCACGGACCTCGGACCAGGCGTCTCCCAGGGTTGAAAGCTTGCCGTTCCACGTTTGAGACTGCAATTCCATCCCTCCGGAAAAGCGGGCCAAATCCTCCGCGGCCACCCTCCAAACCTCCGACCCCTTCTTGCCCTCCGCCTGGAGCTTCTCCAGCTTGGTCCGAACCTCCGGAGTGATGGCTCCAACCTCCTGGAGACGCTGCATAGCTTCCCCTACGGGACGGCCTGAATCCAATCCGGAATACAGGCGGCCAATGGTCACGGCGAGCTCTTCAAAGGGCGTGTTAGTACCGGAGGCTACGTCGCCAACCATCGTTAGCCCCTGGCCCGTGGACAGCGCGCCATCTGTCAGGGTTTCCAGGGTGCGCGAGGCTGCGGCAATCTCCGGTAACTGGAAGGGTGTGTGTGCGGCAAAATCCGCCAGTTCCATCATGCGATCCTTGGCGGCCTTGGCCGAACCAAGAAGCGGGATGAATGCAGTCTGCATCGTCTCCCGGTCCGCGGCTTCACCAACGGCAGCCTTGGCCTCCGTCCAGGCGGCATGAAGCCCTTTGACGGCCAGCGCGGCCCCGGCCACAGCCGCGCCGACAACAGCCATGGACCCGACGCTGAACGTCTTAAACCCGCCAAGAGACGACCGGGCCTCGGTCAAAGGTCCGTTAAAACCGGAGTTGTTCAGCCGGAGATTATATTCTACGCCGTTGCTCACGATAGGTTTTTCAGAAGTTGAAGCTCTAAAAAGGAAAGGCCTCCGGAATCCGCGCCATTGCGCTGGGCAATGGCAGCCCTTAGACACAGGGCGCGGGCCACGGCGATATCCAGGACGGCGTCAAGGCTCCATCCATACTCGGAGCAGAGCAAATCCACCAGGGTCAGCCACCAGCCCACACCCGAACAATTCACGGTTTGCGGCCCGTCGCCTTCTTCTTTTTCCCCGTCCTCCGCTGGGGCAAAGGACGCCTTAATGACATCCGCAATCCTGCGCCCAGCAGCAGGTAGCATGGAAGGGGAAATGCTATCCGCCCATACGTGCAAGTCCTCTTTAAACGTCCCGGCATCAAGGGCAGCGGCAAAGGCGTCACGGTCCGCGAACAACCACATGAACGCGGTTATTTCGTAAGCGGAGGGCTGGCCGCCAAGTGCGACAAAATTCACGCCAGCAGATTCAAGGAGCAGCAAATCCCGCATGGTCAGGGATTGCCTCTTAGCAAAAGCATCCTTAACAACATCCGGGAACAAGGCGGCAGTGGCCGCGGCAATATTGGTAGAGGTCTTAGACATGCATTGACTATGGCACAAAACAGGCCTCAGCTTGTCCACTGCGGCCTGGATGGCAAATCATACCGTCATGAAGTGATTGAAGAACGCCACAGCGGCAGAGTCCTCAATCAGCAGGGAGGGGTCATCATCAGGTGTAAAAGTGCGGATTGCCCCGGTGCCGTCCTGCCGGGCCTCCACCTGGAGAGACACCTTGTCCGGGCCAGCCTTGCGTGCCCATACCTGCGTTGCAGCCCAGTTTTCTCCCTTGCCCTGGATAGCTCCGGCAAGGGCTAAATAGATAGGGGCCTGTTCTTCTGGCAACTCCACAAGGGGCATTTCATCACCATAACTCCAACCGTCAGGCTTGGGGCCTAAAAATCTGATGGTGCCTTTCAGGGGGTCAAATGCGGTGCCTTCCGTTTGGGAACGGTCATAAATAATGTGTATTAACATGATAGTGTAGCGTTAAATTAGTTAAGTGCTCTAGTGCCGATATAGACTTTCCCTGTATCGGACGTGATATAAAAAGTAGTCGCGCCTTTTTCGGGGAGGGCGGCATATTGTTCCTCTGTCAAGTCCGTTCGGACTTGAGCCCAGCGGGCATCTCCCTCTGCCCTGTTAAGCAGTGATTTGTCAGTAAGGCCAAGACTTCCGGCATTTGTCTTAGTGATAGACGTCGAAAGGGGAATGCCATCTTTAAATTCAATACAAATGTTCCTAACGCCGTTAGCTTTGCTAATGACCATTTTGCCAGAATTTGCATACACACGAGCCTCACTGCCCATGGACGACAATATTAGAAGCCCATCGTTTAGAACAAGCCTCTTGCAAAAAATATCGCCCTCCACATTTAGCGATTGCTCCATCGTCACCCCTCCGGAAAAAGTAGCCCCGCCAAAATTCCATGTCCCACTTGTCGTCGCCCTGGTTGGATTGTCCGGGTCAAAACCGATGCTATTAGGACCAAATTGAAAAGTACTAGCCGCACATGCCCCATCTATATCAATGGGAGCCAGCCGTGGAAGGCGAAGAGCAGAGCCGGGAATAGGGAGTAAAATATCTACATACTTGTCCGCAGTATTATATTTGATACGGCAAAATCCTGACCCACCGCTATGACCTAATTCCACCCCGCTCTCGTCCGGACTAATGTACAACCCGGTTATTGTCGACGCTTGAATGCCATAATCATCATAGCAGACAATGGACCCGCCAACCCCCAGACCACCCTTTAGGGTTGCCAGCCCCTCCACCGTCAAAGACTGCGCCAGAGTGACGCCCCAAGAAAAAGACGCCGGACCAGCAACGTCAATACGCTGGACAGAGATATTAGCCGTGATGACATTACCAAGAGTAGTTGTTTCGCCTGTTGCCGTAACCCCCCCCAGGAAGGATTGAGCACCAGACCATGTATTACTTGCTCCCAGTCTGCCATACCGCGCATTAAGCTGTTCTTCGGTCAATCCGTCTTTCCCCGGTTCCCCGGCGTCCCCCTTCGGCCCCTGGGGGCCTTGCGGCCCCGGTTCCCCGGTTTCCCCCTTCGGCCCCTGGGGGCCTTGCGGCCCCGGTTCCCCGGTTTCTCCCTTCGGCCCTTGGAGTCCTTGCGGTCCCGGTTCCCCGGCGTCCCCCTTCGGCCCCTGGGGGCCTTGTGGCCCGGTCAAATCCTGTTCAACCATGTACCTTGCTTGCTCATAGGCCCACCACGCCAAATCAACGGAGTCAACGGACACGGTCACGGCGTCGCTAAGGCGCACAATCATACGGTGTGTGGACGGGTTGCCGCCATCCCTAGGGTCAATCCGTTCCGCCACCGTCACCAATCCGGATAGGATGCGTTCCCTGGGCGTTTCCGGTGCAGCCTGCAACCAGACTTCCCAGGACAACATCCCCAGACCTTGAGGGGGGATATGCACCAGAACGACCCCATCAGCGGCAATGGTCATATCCAGGCTGGTTACGGTTTCCCCTGTCTTGAGCGTGGCGGCGAGGTCGGCGGCGGACAGGTCCAGGGGAACGCCTGCTGCGTCCTGGATAAGGAGGGAGACGTCATAGGCAGTCCCCCTGGCAAGGGACAGATTGGCAACGGCGGCAATCATGGCGGCAATTAGACTGTCTCTTCCGAATTCTCCGCCTGGGCTGGTTCCTGGGCTGGTTCGACAGGGT
The DNA here is from genome assembly GCF_049262625.1 of Akkermansia sp. JRP_AM1. Taxonomy (NCBI): domain Bacteria; kingdom Pseudomonadati; phylum Verrucomicrobiota; class Verrucomicrobiia; order Verrucomicrobiales; family Akkermansiaceae; genus Akkermansia; species Akkermansia sp. JRP_AM1. The sequence continues at coordinate 2,553,355 of NZ_CP118234.1, read as the reverse complement.
CCTTAACGAAGGGCAGATGCAGCAGTTCCACCGTGTATTTCTGCGCGCCTGTGCGCTCCCTGGAATCGTCCAGATTTTCCACGTAATAGTTTTTACTTTCAAATTCTACCTTGTCCCCAATCTGGGGCACAGGCAGGGAGGATGCTTTTTGACCCTGTTTGCCTCCGCGGATGACATCCAGCGTCACGGTCTCTTGCGGGTCCCAGTAGACCACGGATTCCGTGTTTCCGGATTCCCCAACGAATTTTTCACTGGAACGGGACGGCTTGCGTTTGACGGATGTGACAACGCCCCAGGGGACGGTCACGCCGTCAAGCCCGAAGCAGATGTCATTACCGCGCACGATGTAGGAATTTTGTTCAGCCATATATTATATAGTGTATGAGGTTAGAATTCGGTTTCAAAAGACGTGACTTCCACGGTCATGGTCCAGACCGCCCGGCCCGGCGCGTCTTCCCAGACGATGGACAGGGGGGCCGCGGTTCGGGGCTTGCAGATGACCAGGCCATCCTGACCCAAGGAATTCCACATGAGCTTCTGCAGCACGCGGTCAGTCATGTGGTTGGCGGTGTCCATGTCTCCGCCGGGAACGCCAGTAGCGGCGGCGGAGATGAACAAGGTCACTTCGCGGGAAATGTCCGCCTTGATGGGCATCCCTCCCTCAATATCGTGGGAAACGTTGAGGGCACCGGGAAGAACGAAAATGACGCTGGCCGGATATTGGTTGAGGTCCGCCAGGGCGGCCTCGTAGGTCAGGACATTGGGAGCCGTGACGCATTGGGCGATTCCGGCTTGTTCGAGTTCCGCAGTTACGGCGCGGAGCAACCATTGTGTGTCTGTAATCATATGATTTTACGGTTGGAGCCATAAGCAATGGCTCCGGATTTTTTGCCGCAGGAAGAGGGGAAAGGGAACGTGCCGTCCCTAACCTCCTGCAAGGCTTTAAGTGCTGCATCATAGGCGGTCCGCTGGTCGTCCGTCGTCTTGTGCAGCAGCTTGACCAGATCGAACACGGCGATATCCCTTGCCCATCTGGTCATGAGATTGGCCGGAACCTCGCGGCCCTGGCAATATCCATCCACCAGGGCCGCCGCACTGAGCATGTTGTCTGCCACGGGGTCTTCCCCTGCCGGGGCCTGCTTGCGGATGTCGGCGAGCTGGCTGGCCGTCAGGGAGGCCAGGAGGTTGGATTCTGTCAGGAGTGTTTTCATGGGAGGATATAGGCCCGGCGCGCTGGCAAATCGGCAGACACGCCGGGCAATTCATGCGGGGTTAATTTTCTTATGCTCCAGCCGGGATAGCAGGCATCAGAATCAAAGCATCATTGAGTCCGACAGCAGACCCGAAGAAACATTCAAAGGTCAAGAAGTGCTTGCCCTTGCCCTCGGCGTAATGGCGGCGATAGGACAGGGTAATTCCGGTGTCGGGGTCCGTGATCGTTCTGGTTTCGAGGTAGGCTTTGGGTTCGCTGGGAGTCACGGCACGGGTGGCAACCGCCATGGCGGCAGGATGCACCACAAATCCGTTAGGGGCAGCAGCCGAAGGCGGCAGAATAGTAGATTCGAAAAGGTCAAAACCCAACAGGCGGGGAATGACCCCGTCGCGAATGTATTCCGTGCCGCCGTAAGCCAGCGCAGATGCAACCTGAACGGAAGAATCCTTAGACAGGGCCGTATAAGCGGAGGGAGAGGGGAAATAAGTGCGGTTGGTCTTCGGCACTTTCAGGGTCCCCATCTTTTCCCGCGCCAGCACGAGCAGGTCGGCAACCGACATTCCCGCCGTCGGCGTTAATGTCGTGGGATAATTGGCTTTGGTCATTTTCGCGAACGTATCCGTGATGACCTTGGCTGCCACAGCATTCCCCATTTGTCCGGCCCATATTTTCAGGTCGGCAGCAGAGCTTTCCAGGAATTGTCGGTCCGTCAAGCCAACTGTGGCTTTGGCATAGCCATCCAGCGAGACCGATACCGCCCCAAGTGTCCCCGTGTCGGTTTCATAGTCGTTTTCTTTGTCGGACGCTTCAATAGACCCAATCAAGGGCACCTTCAACGTGTCACCGCGATTGGCCGCGTCCTTGGAGTAATTCCGGGAAAACATGTTGAGAGCCGCAAGGGATTCTTTGAACGCTTCCAGGCCGTCAGTAACGATGATGTCATCGTTCAGTTTAATATCAATAGTAGTAGACATAGCTATTATATATAGTGTGTGAGTGAATTTTCAGGGCTGTTAGTGCTTCGAAGAAAGCAATTCTTTCCGGTGCTTCGCGAAAAACGCTGTTCGTGCAGCAGGGTCTTTAATGGCATCATAAGAGGCCAGCAGGGCTTGCCCCTGGGGATTGCCGTCCTTGTTGTCCTCCGGCTTGTAAGCCGCCTGGAACACAGGATTGACAGGCAGGGAGGCCAGCAGTTTTTTTGCATCCGGATTTTTCAGGAGGGTTTCCTTCCAGGATGCTTTCATATCAGGCGAGATTTTCCCCTCCGCGCAGGCGGCTTCCACGGAATCTTCCGCGGCCTTGGCCTGCATGTCGGAAACAATCTTCTGCGTTTCTTCCAGTTGCTTTTTCAGGGTGGCGTTTTCGTCCTGTAAAGCTTTGATTTCTTCGTCGGTCATGGTTGTCGTTTCTGTTTTTGTGTTTTCAGGACCACCGCCCGCAGGGGCGGAGGCAGAAAGGGATTGAATGGCTCTGAATGCGGCCCGGTTGACCAAACCGCCCATGTTGGCGGAAGTACCTGTCACGGTGCAAATGCCGTCGCCGTCCGGCTCGGAGAGGTCGAAAGAAGGAGAAAAACGCTTGAGGGACTTGCCCTTCTTGGCCCGCCCCTCATCGGTCCAGGAGACTACCAGGCGGATGCCTCCCGTCTTGGGGTCATCCCCTCCCCAGTACACGCGGTTAACCCAGGCGGATGCCTCGCCATCGGCATGCAGGAAATCAATATAAGGTGCATCTCCCGTCCCGGCGTCAAATTCAGCCTGGTACCTGGCGCGGCATTCTTCCACGCGTGCTGCCGCGGCCTCGTCAACCAGGATGGTCACGGTTACGACCTTGCCCTCCGGAGTGTGTGGGGAAACCGTCTGGACGCCGGGGGGCATCCACTGAATGTCGTCCGTATCGTCATCCGTCAGGCCGGACGCGGAGAAGTTGGCGTAAAACATCATGCCCTGACTATGCCACAGACGGAGGGTCAGCTTGGACACCGAGGCCTGAATGGTAATCAGGGGCGTCCCTGGCGGCGAAGAAAGATGCGGGCGGCACTGTTGACTGCCTTCAGTACTTTGTCGTCGGGAGGCAAAGCCCGCGGGTCTTTGGGGATGCGTTGCCCTCGCTTGAATACATAGTACATTTTTTGTCCGAGAGCCAACCCCACCGGGCGGCCTCCGGACCAGACAGACCGTAGGTCTTTAATGACGCGGGGACTTTTTCCGTGGGCTTCTGCTGTGACCGGGATAGCCAACATTTTGGCTTTCTTGGGGGTAATGTTCCCCCGTAAATGTGGATAGCCACATGGGGATGGTTAATGCGGACCATGATGCCGCTACCTCCTACCATGGGAGCCGTGCAGGAATTAGCGACAGCCAGCCAGAAATTGGTCCGCGTGCCCCCCAGCCGGTTCGGCCTGGCGTTCTTGGCCCGGAAATGGCTGATGAGCGTGTTCCTCATGGAAATCCCCATGATTTTTTTTAGGGCAGGCTGGCGTGAGGCCAGTCGTTCCAGTTCCGGCGTCACCGTGTCCCTAGTCAATTTCAGGTCAATGCTCATACGCGGGGGACGGAGGTTTTGCCGATAACTGCCGCCGTGCCCATGGCGTGTTCCATGGCTTCCGCCAGGGCGGCAGGATGCAGGCTTTTGAGCAACTTGCCGGATGCCAGGTAGTCGGCCACCATGCGCCGGAATTCGTCGTCCGTGAGGGTGTCGTCACAGGCGGCGCGGGTCAGTTTTTCCAACCCTGGCCGGGCATCCCCCAGCCAGGCGTCCAGGATGTCCGGCAGGTCCCGGAGGATGGACTTGTTCAAGGCTGCCAGTTGGTCGTCCCTGGTCATAGAGAGGCAGCCGCTTTGTTGAGTTCCCCCAGATAGTATTCCCTGGCCGCGGAGGGCATGCCATCCAGGGCTTTTGCCATCAGGGCCGGATTGCCAATCCCGGAGGCGGGAGGCGTGATAACGGCTTCCCCTGCCGCGGGGGCTGGGAAGCCCATATAGCTGTAGGCCCATGCCTGGGACACGGGGAGGCCGTTGCTGACCATGGACGTTAACGCCAGGGCTTTGGGATATACTTTGTCGTCTCCCTGGCTTTCAAACAATTCTTCATCATCACCGGGCATAGGAGCTTCAATTGTCTCGTAGACGTAGCTCTTGGACAAGGGTATCCCCTTGTCGAGTATTTTGCCGATACGGTCCACGGCGGCATTGCGGTCTTTGACTTCCTTACTAGTGGGGGCGAAATAAGGCAAAGACGAATCTTCATTTCCAGCTGGTCCGTTAAAATCGAAAACGGCAGTCAATAACTGTTCATTCATGACTTCCGCGACCCAGTCCGCGGCGGCGTCAATGATGTCGCTCCGGACATTGTAGTGGACTTCTCCCAAGGCACGGCTCCCGGCTTCGCCCGGCGAGGAGGTCAAGGTCTGCCCCAATATCAGCAGGTCGCAGGCGGTATCCGCCATATCAATCATCTGGTTTTGCGGGTTATCGCTGCCCTTGTTGGACGGCTCCTTGAGTTCAAGAGTGCTGCCAGTAGGTGCGGCAGCCCAAGCGGCGGCACCCATGTTTTCAAGCATGGACTCCATAATATCCTTTAACTCCGGGTCACTCTTGTCATAAGTAGCCCAGCGGATCGGTTGCCCAAAAATTTGAGCGAAATTTAGCAGCCAGTCCGCGCTAAAATTGGCCGCGCACCAATACCAAGCAAGAGAGCGCAACAATGCCCCGCCGGACGGATGGCCGAAAGAGACGTTATTGACAGCCACTAAGAATTTGCTCGGGAGGAAATCCCCTAGGGTATCAGACCCAGGGGACCGCATTCCGAACAATCCGCTTTCCACGTCCCATCCATACCAGCGGGGATGGACTTTCCGCGTTTGGCGAGGAAGCCACGCTTGCGGCATGTGGACACAGCCACGAACTTCCCAGTCAATTTCCCATACTGTGACCCCGCAGAACCAGCCGTCAAGCAGTCCGTTGACTGTCCCACGCCAACCTTGGCCGTTCTCGCGGTAGTTACCTTTCATCCCGTCCCTGGTACGTTCGGCCAGATGTTTCATCTCTTCCCGTCCTTCCTCATCCTGGACATTCCACTGCAGGCCGCACACCGCATTTTTCAGTTCGGTTACATTCTTCACCAACCGCGGCCAGGTCCGGCACATGAGGTCATACAGGGCATGTTCTTCTTCAGGGCAATCTCCGTTCAGGGATGCGTCAAGTACGCGGGCAATGTAATCCGGAGTTACCCAGGCTAGGTCCGGCATCATCCAGCGCGGACGCGCAGGGGGTATGAGGATGCGTTGTAGGTCGGATGCCTGACGGGCGTTTTTAGCCGCTAAAATCTGCTTGACGGTCATTGACCCGGCTGCGGGTGGCAAGCTCGCGCTAGAGGGTCCGCGGTGCGCCGCGGAGGCAATATTCTTTTTGAGGGTGATGGTCATGTTTATTTACGGTTTAAAGTTCTTCTCTTGTGGTGGTATTTACCCCGGCCACGGCCCATGATGACGCCGTCCACCGTTTCACGTGTCCAGGTGCCTTCTTGCGCTTTCATTGTCAGGGAATGATAGGCGAGAGCCAGGGCCCAGAAGAGGTCGGCGTGGCCGCTGTCGGTCCGGTCCGCGTTGTAACAGACCAGTCCCGTCTTGGTGTAGCCTTTTTCAATAGCGGCAATATGAGCTCGCAGGAGGTCGTGGTTGGGGATGATGATTTTTCCGGCTTCCATAGCCCGCGCCAGATTGGATGCTAGTTCTTCCTTTGTAGCATTATTGAAAATGACGCCGCGCACTTTGTGCCCGTTCTTCCGTTCCTTGGCGTCCATAACATACTTGTCGCCTATACTTGTCTGGTCGATGACTACCAGCTTCACGCCCTCCGTTCCGGTCATCTCGTCGAGTTTTTTGTCCCGGCTTTTCCAGGAATGGTCTTTGTGATAGTACACCAAGCGGACGATAAAGCGGTCGTGCCAGGGCTTGAGCGCAATGTAACAGTGCAGGTCCGACATGCGCGCCACGTCCACGCCAATCCCAAATTCTCCTTCTTCCTCCGCAATATTCCCCGCGGCGGAAGCATAACGTTCATTGGTACATGCAATGATCGTGTCCCAGGGGATAAGCTGCCCCGCCGTATCCTGCGGTACGCACATGTATTCTTCCAGATAATCGGCTTCTGTAAGACATTTTGCCCGGCAGGATTTGAGGAATTCCTCATGGGTCATTGACTTGCCCGTCTTGGCGTTGATGCGTTCGACAATGCCTGCATTCACCGCGTCCACAATGGTGACTTTATGGAAGCTCCATCCCATCGGATTGCCGTTATTGACACAATCGTTAATGAGCTGGTTAAAGACGGATTGTTTGCCGCGGTGAGTCGAGATGACGATGCGCTGGCCGCCCCACTGCGTCACGGCGGAGGATACCTTCAACAGTTTCTGCTGCTGTTTATGAACCGCATATTCATCCAGTACCACACAACCACGCTTGCCTGCCAATACATCCGGGTTGCTGGACAGGGCAAAAATGGTCCGGCCTGTGGAAAAAGTAATGCTGAAGACCGTTTCGTCTTCAATGATTTCTTCTCCGAGTTCAACGGCCCCAAGATTATAGATTTCCGCCCATTTTTTGCAGTCATCGACAAACAGTTTTGCCGCAGTCTTGTCCCGCGAGCATATCCACCAATCATATAATGCGCCTTTTTTGACGCAGGCACGCACCGCCTTGAGGGCGGTGTATTCCGAAAAGCCCTCCTGGCGGCCTTTTTCCACCAGAATATTGTCGCTTTCGTCTTCCAGGTAACTCGCCTGGTAAGACATGCTCCGCGGCATCCGTTCCGCCTTCTTGATAACATGGACCTTGCTCATGGCGTTAAATCAGGTTCATGGCATTTTCAATGGCGGCAATTTGTTCTTCCGTGAGGCCATTGCCGGATTGGGCCTTTTTCTGGCTGGCCGCTTCCGCCGCGGCGGCTTCGCGGTTTTCCCGGCGGATGTCCGCCATTTCCCGGCGAAGGGACATCATGAGTTTGATAATATCCAGCATCTTGCCGGGCTTGTCGGCAATCATGGTTTGGATGTCGGACACGTCCAGGCCGTCAAGTGCGCCTTCCAGCATGTCCATGGCAGCCGCCAGTCCGGCTTCCGCAGGGCCTCCCTCTTCCGTGTATTTTTTGAGCAGGTCCACTTTCCAGGCATAGCGGTCACGGGCGGCAACCAAACGTTCCTGGCGGGCTAACCAGTCCTTGTGTGCGCCCTTGCGGTAATTGGTGACGTTCTGGGCATTAACATTGGGGTATCCCTCCGCGGCACACAAGGATGCCACATCACGCCAGGTTCCACCGTCGGCCAGACATCGGCTGACGGCATCCTGGACCCTGGCAGGCATGCGGCTGATTGCCGCCGCGGCTGTCCGGACGGTGGTCATGACAGCAGGGCCTCCTTTCCCGCGGTGAGAATTTTCCAGCGGACGCCAAACGGAGAGGGAGGCAGGCGGAGGACATATCCCAGGGCAGACAGGGTTTCCAGTTCCGCCTCTACCTGGCGGTGGTCAAATCCGGCAAGCCTCACTTCTGTAACCAGTTTTTCCGTGGACATGGAGAGGCCACCGCTGATGTTCAGCAGTTCAAGGATAAGCTGTCTTACTTTCTGCGCTTCGGTCATGATGGTGGGATTTTAAAACAATTCAGGCCGCGGCTTGCACACCGCGGCCTGAATGGCAGTTACTTCTCCGTAAGGCGGCCCCCTTCCAGGCGGCCTATTGACCGTTGGAGGCCCTGTAAATATTCGTTGGTGTCGTTTCGTATCTTGATGATTTCCGTGATGATGTCTTTTTTGTCCTGGGCCTGCGTTTGTTCCAGCCTGTCAATGCGGCCATCAATGCCATTGATACGCTTGTGCAGCACTTTCACATTGTCCATTGTGGCGGCTTGACGGCTTTTCAAGATGGATACAGGCTGCTTTTCAATCTCGACGGATTGTGGTTTCCCCTGGGACTTTAGCCGCACCCACGCTTGCAAGGCGTTACCGACAACAGACGCGACGGTGACGGCCTGCCACAGGAATTCACTGTTTTCCATGTTGGGGCTAGTAGTTGGCAATGCCTACGGCAATGGCTCCGCACAGATTAGAGGCGTTTTCAAGGGCCGTTTCATAGTCGGCATCGTTGTCGATGAAAAACGGCTCTACAATGACGCAGGGAGCCACGGTTCCGCGTAGCTGTGCGCCGCCGCGCTCTGTCCCGGTAATGGGCTTGATGCCCCGGTCCGGCAATCCCAGGGCCTTGACCATCTGCGTCTGGATGCACTGGGCCAGACGCTTCCCGCGGGGGGACGCATGCCAGTACAGGGTTTCCGTGCCGCTGGCCGTCTTGTTGAAAGCATTGGCATGCAGGGCCACAATCACGTCGGCGTTGGCCTCATTACAAGCCCGCACGCAGGCAGTCATGCCCGTGCCTCCCCCTTCCGTTTCCCGGTTGACGATAACGGCCCCGTGGCCGTAACCGTTGAGATAGTTAACCAACAACTGGGCATACGACTTCCAAAAACGGTACTCGCTCATTCCGTAATGGCTATTTTCCGCGCCAGGCGCGGACGGGCAATGTCCGATGTCGATACATACTTTCATGATAGTTTTTCCTTTCTATACAGGTTCCGGGCGGGATGACCCCGCCCGGAAAGGTTGGGGTTACTTGACTTGCTGGACAACGGGAGGGACGGACGTTTCCGGGGCGGCCTGCGTCCAAACCAGGGCATGCGTCTTATCGTCCCAGGTCAGTGTCCGGCCATCACGGGTGAGGGTGTATTGACCGTTCTGGATGCTGATTCCGGTATGGCCCGGAGGGTCGGCCTGCGTCTTGGAAGCGCAAGACGACTGGGTCAAGGACATCCAGGCGACGACGGCTCCAATGATGGCCCCGGCAAGGACCTTGGCCCAGTTGGAGGGGATTCTACACGCCATCAGGATGCGCGTGATGATTCCGGCAGCTTCTTCCTTGTTAATGTTATTCATGGTTCTTCATTTGTTAATTACCCTATTTATAGGAGGGCGCCATTTTGGCACAAAAAAGGCCGCACCTTGTACGGCGCGGCCTGCATGGTAAAATGTTGTGGAGTTTTTAGTTGTTAAGCTCTTTTTCAGTTAATTCCTTGACAAACTTGTAAACCTTGTATGACCTTTCTCTATAGGTATAAACACCAATGATGCGTGCTTCTATGTCCACAGAATCACCTTCCGCTAATGGTTTTCCCTTGTATTTGTGCAGCAGCACAACCCTGCCATAATCAGGCTCCCAAGTGACAATGGTACGGCCAGCAAAGGCAGTCCAGCTTGCGCTCCCCATGTACATGAGCATGCCTTGAGGCACTTTTTGATTAAAGTACATTCGTATCTTTACAGGTTTTTCCTTAGCTAATTCTTCTTTAGGCAACGGCTCAAAGGTGTATTCTTTTTCCTCTGCCTGCCCCGTCCAGGAAAATGCCAAAGCTAAAAACAAAATAACGTAACGCATGCCAACCATATAGGATAATCGCCCAACACCTACAAGCCTAAATCTTCTTAATCCATCCCACCATAGCGTCTTTCAGCAGGCATAATTTTTCCTCCGCCTGCAATGCCCTATCCCTCCATATTTTAACTTCTGACGCCATTCCTTCTTCTTGAGTTTGCAGCAAGATGGAGAGGATTTTGTCCCGCATGCAGGATGATACATCCCCGCCATTTTCCAAGCGGACGATATGCAAAACGCTATATCCGGACAACTCTGCAAGGTTCGACAAAGTCAATCTTGTCTTTTCTCTCAACGTCTTAAAGTCAATCTGTTTACACATAGGACTAACACCTTACAAAGGATGACTTGTCCCGGCAATGTATCAATTCTTCAATGTGTCTCACGTGAGACACGTTTTTTCGGCGTTAACGATTAACAATAAGTACTTATACTTTAAAGGCAACTGTTCACCCGTGAACAAGTGAGCTAAATTTTTTTAAGCCATCCCTGCATGGCTGATTTGAGTTGATTGAGCTTTTCCTCTGCGCGTAACGCTCTATCTCGCCAATGCTGAATTTCTGTTTTGTCACCTTCTTCTGTTTTTTGTAACAGGATAGACAGGATTCTATCTCTCAGTCGTTTACTTCCTATGTCATTTAATTCTAATCCATTTATGGATGCAATGCTATAGCCAGACAACTCTGAAAGCTGGGAGAGAGTCATTCCAGATTGTTCACGGAGGCTCTTGAAATTTACGAGATTTGTATTTTTCTCTTGCATGTTTACGAAATATGTAATACGAAAAGTGTATGTTAACGCGTGTACACATTAAAAGCAATCGCCAACTCTCCCCGGAGGTTTTGGCCGCGCGGGAAATTTTGAAGAGGAAAGGGTGGTCTTATAGGACTGCGGCCCCTTTCCTTGGTGTTACCTACCAGCAAATAAGCTTTGTCCTCAATGGACATAGGCAAAGCATATCCCTTCTTCGTCGCATTCATGCCCTCCCATATCGGAGAGGGAAATAACAACTTCAACCCCAAATACGAAAATGAACGAACATCAACGCAAATATGCCCGCCGTGACCGGGAGGACAAACAGAAAGCCCTATATGGCTGCCCTCTGGTTTTCGCGCCAGAAGAAGAAAAACACGCTATCCGCTGGGGAGCCGTCATCCTGGTCGCCTGCCTGGGTGTGTTCCTCTGGATTGTCGCCTTGGCCGTCATCGACTGTATTATTTACCGCTAATAATCATGACCGCGCCACTTACTGACAAGGACTGGGATGCCGTAAGCCCGGAGTTAAAGGTCCTGTGCCTGCTGCGTCTGCTGCGCCGTCCCGCTGTAAGGAAATGGGCGGCGCGTGAATTCGGTTTCCCTCCATCCGGTTCCCTCACCCAGCGGCAACTGGCCGCCTGGTGCGGCGTGGATGAATCCACTATCAGCCGATGGGAACGGGACGCCATCATTAAAATGCGTGGAGCCGCCAGACGATGTGGCCTCACACAAGAAATTTCACAATACAAACACTAAAAAATATGAGCAAAAAAGACATTACTCAAAACATGCTGAATTGCCTGGCGGAATACGCCAATAACGTGCGACGTGATTTAACATCCGCTTGCGCCAATGCGCTGAAAGCTGGGGCCTACCTCAACCATATCCGCACGACGAACAATATCCCCATGACGGACGCCCTGTCCCGGATTGGATTGAGCCGTGCCACCGCCTATCGCTGGATGGACGCGCACAATACCGCTTGCAAAATCCTCGAACTACAGGCTACCCCCTCCGTTCTGGATGCGGATTTCGCGGGCCATTTGGCCGCTCTGGACGACATTGCCAAGGGCATGAGCCTGTCCCGTCTGGCACTGGGGGCTCCGGCTCCTAGCTCCGACATTGCTCGCTTGGACATCCTCCAAACAGGGGCGGAAACCGCAGAAACGGAACAGGAGGAAGAACTCTATAAGCAAGCCGTGGAAAACGTAGAGTCCGGGAAATGGACTCTTATTCAGGCCATGCGGGCAGTCGGGGAAAGGCTGCCCAAGACATAGCCATCGAACGCCGTAAAGACCCCGTGTATATCGAAATCGACGAGGAAAGCAAGAAGCCCGTCGGAATCCTCCCGAAAGCCATCACCAGTCTTAAAACGGGCCTCCAAAACTGGAACGTCTTTGACGGTGAAGCAAAACGCGTCTTTGCCCAACTGTTGAAGGAAGTTCTTAGTGACCTGCCGGAAGAGCTTAAAAAGTACCTCTAACTTTACGCGACTATGAATCACGACGATTTGATAGCCAAACTTCAAAAGCTGCTCGCCCTCGCCCAGCGTGGCGAGGGCGGGGAAGCCGTCAATGCCCGCGAATTGCTGGACAAGATGATGGCCAAATACGGCATCGACGAGGCCAGCCTGACCGACATCCGCACCTTGAGATGTGCCACAGACTCCGACGCAGAAAAGGAACTTCTGATTGTTGTCATCAGTTTTGCCCTGCAAATTCCAACGGTCCAGGTGGAAGCAGACATCATCGTCCGCACAGATGATTTTGGGATGGACCTGAAAATGACGGTGGAACAACATGGATTGACTGCCGCTTTATTCCAACATCACCGTGTTGGGCTGGGAAGGTCCATTGAAAAACTGGCCTCAGACCAATCCAGGCAGGCAGCCTTAATCCATGAGGAAATAGGCCGTCTGACCTCCAAAATAAGAGACCTGAAAGCCATCTCCGGCAACCTCAAAAAGACCCAGGAGAAGGCCCTTCAAATGGCCGTGTGCGCGTATGTCAACCTCAACAACCTGGTTGATTATGCTGGGTGGAAAAACGCCACCTCCGACGGTTCTGACGCCATCCAGTCCGCCATGGCTTCATGCGTCCAAATGGACACCAACCCCAACCAACTTCCGGCACAACGCCTGGGCAACGATAACCAATCCGATGATTGATTTACCCATCATAGAACGGCAAATCCGTCTTAGGGCGGCCTATCGTTCCCTACGCCATAGTATCTACAGTGACCGTGAATTGTCCCGTATGGAATGGGAGCGTGATTGCTGCCGCTATCCCCTGCGCGGCTATTTCAGGCAAAGAATGTACGAGAACATTAAAGCAGCCTGGTTCCTACGTAGCATCAGCAGGGGGACGTACCGCATCATCATGCGGAGTCAAAACGCATCTTGGGATGATGCCACCATCAACCTCGGCAAGGGCAAATGCCATTTTTCTAAATAATTCCTGATTCAATTTATCATGGCAATACTTCCAGACCATTCTTTCAACGCCTTTTCCGCAGGCCGTTCCGGGCGACCTCGGAAAGTGGAACTGACGGAGGAACAGAAAAAAGAACTGGCAGCCCTCTACCTGGCGACCAACGCCACCAGGAAAAGCGGCAGCATGACGCTGGCGTGGTCCATTTTTGCCAGCCAACACCCGGAACTTGGATGGGATGCCGCAGCCAAATCCAGCAAGCACATCATTCCAGCAGTGGCGCGGGATGTTATGAAACATGCCCGGCCCATGGTTGGATACCATCGTGGAGGAGAACGCAAATTAAGGGAATTAGCCTATTCCCCAGGACTCCTCCGCCGCAACCTGGACGGAGGACTGCTGCGAGCCGGACAACGCGCGTCCTGGGACGACGCCACCATTAACTTTGGCGTGTGCGTCCCATGGCCTTGGAGGGGAAGCGGCGACAAGTGTGCTGAAAAATATGGCGTGCGCCTGGGACGCTTCCAACTTTTGGTCTGCCATGACGACGCCACCAGCTTCATTCCCGCCTACTCTTATATTATCAGATACGAGCAAACCTACCGCGGGGAGGACGTGGCCGGAGCCATGATACGCACCTGCCGGGACGTAGGCATTTTTGATTCCTTCGTATTGGAAGGAGGCGTCTGGAAAAGCGACCGTGTCCAGCGGTTGCTGGACGGCTTAGGCATCCGCCACATTGACGCGAAAGGAAGACCCCAATGTAAATTAGTAGAAAACTTCTTCAATCGTCTCTGGTCCGTCCTCTCGGTGGTGCCCGGCCAGGTTGGCCGCTACCAGGCGGAAAACAAATCAACCAGCGAAAAATACGTCGCCTGCCGCAACGGACGCCAGGACCCGCGCACCCTTTTTCCCATGCTCACGGACGCCCTGGCCGCCATTGACTGGGCCATTAACTACCTCAATACACATCCGGTGGAATCCCGCGAGTACGGCAAGTGGATTCCCCGCGACCGTTGGGAGGCGGACCTTGCGGCGCATCCCATGCGCCAAGTGGATGCCGATTTCTCCTGGTTGCAGGCTCCGGCCATCGTGAAGCGCAAAGTGGTCAGGGGAATGCTCCGGGCTACCGTCCCCGGCCCTCTGGGGGTGCCGCAACGCTGGACCTTCAGCGCGCCGTGGCTCTGGACCGAAGAAGGAAAGGAACTCATGCTCCACTTTGACCCCTTGGGCGAATGGCCGCTTTCCGCCGTCGTGACGGCTCCGGGAAGCGTCAAAGTCCTGGGAGAAGTCTCCTGCACCAATCCGGTCAGCATGGGTGGATGTGGCGAAGACATTTCCCTTCAAATCCGCCAGATTGTTCGCACGGAATATCGCCTTTTGACTGCTACAGGAAAAACGGGCCGGGAATCCACCCTCCGCGCCCTCAACGGTCAAACCTCTATTGCCCAGGGCGTCAAAGGACAGGACGGCGACGTCACCGCGGACACTCCGCCGGACGCTGTCCAGGTTCCCGCTAAGGTGCGCGCTTCCAAGCTGGCAGACCCTCTTTCCCGCGCCGCGGCAGAGGACAGCCGCTCCACTGTTCCCCAACCAATCACCCCCGCCACGCGGGACGACTTCGCCGCCATGCGCCGCCGCGCCCGGCAGGCAAACACAGCAACCACCCTCAACTTCTAAAAAATCATGAACAAATACGAATTATCAACACATCCGGACGTTGGCAGCCTGGCGGACAGGCAAGCCAGCCTCCACCTCAATGACCAGGACTTCTGCCGCCGTGTAGGGTTCTCACTGGCCGCATCCTCCTGGGGTAAAATCAAGGCCGGCACCTGGTCCGGCAATTGCGACAATGCCCTGGTGGCCGTCCAGCAGGCCCTTGCCTCCGGTGACGACCAGCCAGCCGCGCCCGTCGTGGATGGGGACACCGTTCTTCTTCCTCATATCTCCCTGGCCGTGGACGCCGTAGAAGCGGCCTCCTGCACCAAAGACGAGCATCGGTTGGTTTTCATCGTCGGAAAAACAGGTTCCGGCAAATCCAAGACGGCGGCCTATCTGGCCTCCAGATTCAACGGAGCTATCATCAACGCGGCCCCGGCTTGGGAAAAAAGTTACCTGCACGCCCTGGCCTCCATCGGCGCGGGGCTGGGCATCGGCAACTCCTGGCGGTCTGCGGGCGACGCGGAACGCTCCATCATTCAAGCCCTCCAGACAGCCCCGCGCCTCATCATCATTGACGAGGCCAACCACTTCAACAGGGCAACTCTCAACTTCCTGAAAACCGTCCTCAACCTGACGCGGTGCGGCTTGGTCCTGCTGACCCTCCCGGACCATATGGCCCGCATGTCTGCGGACAGCCGCGAAGAATTCCCCCAGCTCCTGCGACGCAGCATCGCCATCATCCATATCCCCAGCATCACTGGGGAGGAAGTATCTGCCATTCAGCGCGGACTATTCCCGCAAATGGATATCCGCAACACCTCCCCCATTTGCGCCCTTGCCAACCAGTTCTACAACCTGGACACCGTCCGTCGCGTGCTGGAAGAAATCGACGCCGGACAAACGCCGGACGCCGCCGTCAAGGCGGTGCGCCGCCAAATTCAGGCCATCACTCCAACCCAATCCCTCAACTAGCATGACCGCTCCCGCCACCATTGAAACGGAAACCGCCGCGCAATTCATCAGCATGGCTCTCTCCACTTATGGAGTGCCGTTCCAGGTACTTTCTCCGACTCCTTACCCCGACAAAATCGGCATCCGTCTGCACCCAGAAGAGCAATACTGTATCGTCCACGCGGAAGCTTTCCTGGCCTGGATGTCCACCACACGGCCATCCCTTGACAAACTCCGCGCCACTCTCGACAAAAAAATCAAACTAAACCGTCGTCATGTCTAACTGGACCGTAACCGTCCGCAGGAAGAACGAGATGAAGCCCACCCACCATCTCTGGCTTAACAGGAACATATGGTGGCTGGTCATCTCCCTATATAATAAGGAAACACGCAAAACGATGCGGCACCGTCAAAGTCTCCGGACGGAGGACCAGGCCGTCGCCATCAAACGGCGGGACAAAGTTCTGCAGGCTCTCTATGCCGCCTACGGAAAGGAAGAAAAATAATATGGTCAGAGAGCCGGAAGCCATGCCCTTTTGGGAAGCCCTATCCCTCTTGGAAGGGAAAGAAGCCGTCGCCTCCGCCATGACCACGGCGGAATGGCGGCGCATGCCCGTGGCTGTCCGGCTCAAATCTCAATTTTCCGCCACGCTCACTTCCGTAAAAGCCGCCAAGGCCATCACGGATTACCTGACGGGCTATGTCCGCGGAGACAAGGCCGTCAATGACCTCGGCCAAGAATACCAAGTGTATCAAGGCCGGGCGGAATTCGTGGCCCAAATGAGGGACATCATGATCGAGGAGGGCTTCGGCAAAGTTCTTCATGACGGGACGTTGGACCCGGAAATTCATGACAACGACCTCCGGGACCTGCGCGGCTGCCGCCGCCTTCAACTCATCTTTGACACCCAGACGGAGCAGGCCGCCTCCTACGCCCAATGGCAGGAGGGACAGGACCCGGACATTCTGGACATCTTCCCCTGTCAAAATTCGTCCGCGTCCGTCCGGTTCACACGCCGCGCCCTTACCATGATGCCGCTATTGGCACCATCCGCCGCAAGGATGACCTGGCCTTCTGGGTTTCCCTCAATCGGGATTTTCAA
Source organism: Akkermansia sp. JRP_AM1 (assembly GCF_049262625.1). Taxonomy (NCBI): domain Bacteria; kingdom Pseudomonadati; phylum Verrucomicrobiota; class Verrucomicrobiia; order Verrucomicrobiales; family Akkermansiaceae; genus Akkermansia; species Akkermansia sp. JRP_AM1. Next base: position 2,536,762 of record NZ_CP118234.1, on the reverse strand, counting down.
GTTCCATGGGGGCCTTGGGGCTTCAACTCCGGCTGCGGTGTGGAGGACGTGGACCGCGACGAGGCAGAGGCGGAAGGCGTCATCAAGCCGACAGACAAGGTCCAGCCAATCGCCAAAGACTTTTTGGAAGGTCTGAACGAATCCATCCGTGGCCTGGATGACCAGGCGCGCCGCTATATTCAAGCCCAGCTTGATAATCAGGTCCGCTTCCTGGGTGATTCCGCGTTTTTCAACCCCAAGGACCAGCCGCTGCCCGTTGACCCGGCACAGATCCCGCCCGTGCGTCCGGCCAAAACTCCGGAGCAAATCGACGCCCAGAAAAAGCGCATTGGAGAAACCATTGCCGCTCGCCAGCAGCGGCAGGCAGACCAGCGCGCCGCCGTGGAAAAAACAGCCAAGGAAGACTTCCGCGCCCGCAGGGACGCCGCCCTTGGACCTCTCCGGGAACACAGGGACAGCTTGCTCCAGCAAGTGGCGCAAGACAAATCTATTGAGTCCTGGATGGCTTATAGAGCCGCGGATGAAGCTTACATCAAAGCGGCGAAATCCTGGAATCCCGGAGGCATGCTTCACAAAGCCATGATTAAGGACATTGCCCAGCGTCAAGCAAAACTATGGGACAAGACCTATCGCGACTCCCTCCGCTTCCTAGGCACGGAAGGCATGCTTGTGCCTAAAGACAAGCGAGGCATGATTGCCCCGTCCTCCGTCATCATTGACTCACATCTACGCATCAAGGCAGACAAGCCGCGCAAACTCTCCCCCAACATCCGCAAGGGGCTGGACCTCGTTACATCCATTGTCCCGGCAGACAAGCTCCCTTCCGGGCTGGGCCTGCAAATCGTCAAAAACAACAGTCTCCGCGCTTTCCAACTGGACGGAAATATTAAAATATCCGACCAGCACGCCCCGTCTGTCGTCGCTCACGAGCTGGCCCATGCCATCGAATTTTCCAACCCTGACGTTCTCCGTAAATCCGCAGCTTTCCTGTACGACCGCGGGGAGGGGATGCCTGCAAAATCCTTATCCAAACTTGAACCGGGAGTTAAATACAAATCCGTGGAAAAAGCCCTGGAAGACAAATGGAAGGAACGGGGAGGACGGGCTTATATTGGCAAAGTTTACGTAAGGGGCTATCATTCGGAAATGAAAAGGGAGGACTTTGTGGCAAACGTCCAAGGCTCTGAAATCCTGTCCATGGGAATTCAACGCCTACTGGAAGACCCCGTCAGATTCCGCCAGCAGGACCCGGACTATTTTAACTTCATTAAATCCCAATTAAGCCGCATATGATGTATCTTACGAAATCCCAGATGGATAAAATGGATGCTCTTTTTGACGCCCAGGAACTCCCGGACACGTTTCCCGAAGACATGGAATATGCCTTCATGGACTTGCTCGCTCCGGAAATGACCCTGGAACGTTATCTTGCCATGCCGGAGCAGGAGCGGAAGAAATGGTGGATTAACTGTGACACCCAGCCCGCAGCACCTACGGGATTCACGGACCCGGAAAACGGAGAAGAAATCTACGCCACCCACTACTACTTTGAGCCTGCCAGTCCGGAAATCCTCGACCGAATTTATTAATATGAAAAAAGCAAAACAACTCGAACTTCCTATTGCCTATCCTGAAAGCGGACGCTGGTTCGTTCCGGTCCGGCAATATAAAATAGACGAAAGGACCTATGCCCTCCGCATGGGCAAGCCTGTCCAGTTGGGCACCTCCTACGAAATATCCCGTGAGTTCCGCGTTGGCCGCCGTGTTCTGGCACGTCTGGCTGATGCTGGATTCATCGAACGTCTTCGTCCCACTCCATTCATGAGCATGTACTACTATGCCGACGTGGCTTCTTTTTTGGAACGCACGCGCCAAGACCCCAATTTCTGGACGGAAGCGCGTCGGGAGGCTTATCTGAACGGAGAAAATCCAGAAGAGGCTTCCATTATTCATTAGAGGCACGGAGATTATCCAGGGCGAGCCGTACAAGGCCGCCCTGTTTTTTTATATACTCCGCCGCATGTTCACCAACTCCCCTATTATCTGCGGTGATTCTCTTCCGGTCATGCGCGGTCTTCCGGACCAATCCTATGATGCTATCATCACTGACCCCCCTTATGCTTCCGGAGGATTGACGACCGCGGAGCGCAAGACTTCCCCGGCACGCAAATACATTTCATCCGCCAAATATCTTTCTTTCGAGTCGGATACACGGGACCAGCGTTCCCATTTCCTCTGGTCTGTCATGTGGATGCAGGAGGCTTTCAGGCTCACCCGCCACAGCGGCTGGTTCATGTGCTTTACAGACTGGCGGCAATTGCCGACAACCAGTGATGCCTTGCAGGTGGCAGGCTGGACTTGGCGTGCCCTCGTCACGTGGGACAAGACGGAGGCTTGCCGCCCGCATCAGGGTATGTTCCGCAACCAATCGGAGTTCATCTTGATTGCTACACGCGGGAGCATTGGCAAAGAGCAGGACCGCCCGCGCGTCTTTCCGGCTGGCGTCTGGCGGGAATACCTCCGCCCAGGGGACAAGATGCACCTCACAGGCAAGCCCGTCAATCTTATGACCCATCTCATGAGCGTTCTTCCTGCGGATTCCTGCCTTCTGGACCCCTTTGCCGGGTCTGGCACTACTCTTCTCGCTGCCCGGCAACTGGGCCACACGGCCCACGGCATTGAGCTTTCCCCTGACTATGCCCGTATCGCCAGAGACAGGCTGGCAGCACCCGCCAACTAGCCGCGGAGACTCCGCGGACGCCTCGCCACTCCGCGCGGAGAGCGACCCAGAGAGCGTGGAGAGGGTGTCCCACATGGGACAAATGACCCTTTCAGAATTTCAGGTTTCACCCTTTCAGGGAATTATGTGTGTAAATGCTCCCGTGACCCTTTCGTCTCCCCTCAACAACCTAGTAATTTCAAGGCTTTTCAACCTTCTTCAACCAATTTCCACCCTTTTCAACTATTTATGCTTGGTCACACTGACGGGCTTCGGCTCCGGAGCGGGAGGGGCCGGGGTATCATCCGTGCGGACAGTCAGCGCATTCAGATTCAGGGTTCCGGTTCCGGCGGAGCTGCCTTCCTTCACCACGTCAAAAACGAGCGTCCCTGCCTCATCCGCTGCCGCGGTCCATTCCACCGCCATGTAGGTATCCGCGTCCGCCGTGTTGACGCCCCCTTTCCACGTGTCTTCCGTGCGGGAACCGGTGGAGGTCTGAAGCGCCTTCACGTCCACATGCTCTCCGGACACCAGGGAAACGGACTGGTACGCCGGCTTTCCGTTGCCCAGGAAAAAAGAAACGGCATATTCCTTGCCCGGCGCCAGTCCGGAGAGGGAGACGCGCACCGTCCCGGCCCGGACCGCCATGCCGTTGGTAAACAATTGCAGACTCGTATTCAGGGCTTCCCCATGATTCGGAAAGGAGAAGGCGCTTTCCGCCTGCAGCACGCCGCCCGGCTGCCCTCCGCGGGTTTCCCCTTTTCCCGCCACGTTGAATTGGCGTTGTTATAGCACATGTTTCCCACGCTCGCTTCCGATTTGGCCGTTACCGCCAGATAAACGGAGCGGCCAAACAGCGTTCCAGCCAGCACGGGGAGGAAGAGGCTTCCAGGTTATTCCTCCGCAGGGGCACGCTTTTCAGCGTGGAGGATGGCGTGGTGGTCACCACCCCCATATTCGTCCAGCCCGGCTGTGCCGCAGAAGCCGCATTGCCGAAGTCCACGCCAAAGGATTCCACCGTTCCCGCACCCTGCCCCGGATTCCCCAGAGCGGAGAGAGCCACCGCCACAAGGACGCCGAAGAGAGATTTCTTTTTCATAGATATAAGGTTATTAAATAATCTAACAGATAGACTTCTGCAAATAAAAAATGCCGGAAAGGAGGGATGAACAACATGGGCGGTCCATCCCTTCTTTCCGGACATCTCGTCAAAGATAATGCTGAATGCTCCTTAGTTTTTGCGCCGCCGCAACAGCAGCGCCGCCAGTCCGAGCAACCCCAGGGATGCCGTGGCCGGTTCGGGAATGGGTTCGGTTGCCAGCATGAATCCGTTCAAGCTGACATCTGCATTTACCACATCCGCGGCCGCTCCGGCGGAGCGTTCATAAGTGAGCGTCACCTGGCCCGAATTGTTTGTGGTGAATGCCCATTCCATCCCCACGCCGGAAGAATCCGTCGTCCCCTGGAAGGTTGAACCGGTCACCGTTCCCGCTCCTTCATAGCCGTCCATCAGGCTGCCTGTGACATTGCTGACACCGCCCGAGAGGGCCATGCTGGTTTTATTGGTTGAGAAACCGTTGTTGCCCAGAACGTACAGATAATAGGTGGTATTGGCCGCCAGGCCGCTCAACGTGAATTGCAGGCCGACGGTCTGCCCCTTCACCCCGTTGCACTTGCCGGAAATGGAAGATTGCGCCATGCTGTCCGGGAAGAGGGAGTTGATGGAGGGGGACGTGCCTGTCGCGTCCAGGTAACCCGCATTCATGGCGGCGGTGCTTTTGTACGCCATGGTGAGCGTGACGTCCTGACCGCCCAGATTGCCGAGAACCACGGACGGGGAAACATTTCCCCCGTTTTTGCTCAAGGAAGCAATGGAGGCGTAGGAGGCGGCTTTTCCTCCCGTGATGGAGGAAGCCTGGGTAGCCACACTGATCCAATCCGGATCCCCCGCAGAGGAAGAACCCAGATTAATTTTCAGGGAAGCCGCAGAAGCCGCGGAGACGGCACCTGCCAATAATAGCAGAATGAATGATTTCTTCATGGTTTTAGCCAATTCACAAGATATATGCCGGATTTGGAATCCGGTATGGATGTTACAGCCGTGAAAAATTGTTCTTCCTGATGCTCTGCAACATTTCCCCATCCCCCTTTTCACAGCCTTATACCGCCGGCCCTGACGGCTACCGCCGCCAACATGCAGAGACGGTCAGTAATGATCGCCGGAACAAAAAGAAAGCCTGTTATATCAGGAAATCCCTACGGCAATTTCCAGGATATTGCCAAGCCAAATTTCCTTAAAACGTTTTTCTTTCAATTTTGTAGGCTTGACTCCGGATTCCAAATCCGTCCGTTTTATAACCCTGTCCTGACCAATAAGTTATTTTTTATCATTTAAAACCGGAATATTTATGATTTCCAGACTTGACCAAATATTCTTTTTCTGCATTTCCACGAATTCCATTAATTATTCCGTTTTTCATGGAGGAAGATGGTTGCAGCCATCTACGGTTCCACATCCGGAACCAGCAATAAAAAACGGACGGTTTCCCGTCCGTTTTCTGGAAATTGAAGTGTTGAACTACCGGATCAGTAGTCCAGTTCACCTCTCATGACCCGGCGCTCGAATTCGGCCACGTCCACCACCTGGCCGGTCAGCCGGGCGTGTTCCGTGGCAAAGGCCATGACATGGGAGTGGGCGGATTCTTCAATGGAGGTGGTCATGTCCGCCGGAGAGGGAACCGTCAGCATGTCATCGTAAAGGGCTTCCACCAGCCCCCAGTCACCGCCGCCGTGGCCCTGGTAGCCGCCAGCCAGTTCCTCCAGCTCCACCACGCGGGTTTTTCCGCCAAAGTGGGGCGTGACGGTGATTTCACCGGGGCCGTTTTCCTTGTAGAAGGCTCCGGCGCGGATTTTGCCTTTGGTGCCGTATACTTCAATATGGCGGCCCTGTTCAAAGGCCGTCATCGTGAAGGTGCCGGTCAGGCCGCCTTCAAAGCGCATGATGGAAACCTGGTGGTCCGGCTGGTCGTTGTCGCACTGGAGGTAGTCCCTGCCCCACGGGGAGGTTTCAAGCCATTCGCAGATTTCCTCTGCGGTGGCTTCCTGCGCGCGGTCGTAAACCATGCCCAGCCAGCGCTTGCATTCGTCGTCCGTGGCGTATTTGCGGGCGTCCCAGGGGTCTTCCCCCACCGGGGTGGTCCAGTCCGTGCAGCGTTCCGGCCGGGGGGAGGAGCGTTTTTTTCGTGAAGAAGGTGAGCTCCCCGAAGCTGGCTACGGAGAGGCACTTGCGCCGCCCCATGAGCCAGTAGAGGATGTCCATGTCATGGCAGCATTTGGCCACGATCATGGGGGTGGAGGTTTTGCTGTTGCCCCAGTGGCCGCGCACGAAGGAGTGGGCGAAGTGCCACGCCCCCACGCCTTCATTGGCGTTGAAGGTGATGACGTCCCCTATTTCCCCGCTGGCGATGATTTTTTTCAGGGTGCGGTAGAACTGGGTGTAGCGCAGCACGTGGCACACGGCCACGCGGCGTTTCAGCTGGCGCGCCAGGTCGCGCAGTTCCAGCGCTTCCTTCAGCGTCTTGGCGATGGGTTTTTCCAGCAGGACGTGGTAGCCCAGCTCCATGGCCTTTTTGCACGGGGCGTAGTGGTAGTCGTCCTGCGTGCCGATGATGGCTACGTCCGCCAGGCGCGGTTCCTCCAGCAGGGAGGCGGCGTCCTTGAACAGGCGGATGGAGTCCCGCTCCTCCTCCGGGGCAAAGTCACGCACGGCTTCCGTGCGCTGCTTCACGGGGTCCGCCGCGGCGGCGATGCGGTAGCGGTCTTTTTGTTCCATGGCCAGCTTCATGTAGGTGCGCGTGCGGGAGCCGCACCCGATGCCGGCGAGAGAGAGTCTTTTTTGTTCAGGCATGAGGGTTATATTAGAGATTGATTTAAAGGACGCCGGATTTGACAAGCAGAGCTTCCGCGTCCGGATCACGGCCCATGAAGTCGCGGTAGAGTTCCGCGGCAGGCTTGCTGTTGCCCTTGCTGAGGATGCAGCGGCGGAAGTCGCGCCCGGTCTGCGGGTTGAGCACCCCTTCCTTCAGGAAGCGGCTGAAGGCGTCCGCTTCCAGCACTTCCGCCCATTTGTAGGAGTAGTAGCCGGAGGCATAACCCGTGGGGTCCGCGAAGATGTGGGTCAGGCGGCGCGCCACGGAGGGACCGCGGTGGGTCATGGGCACCCGGTAGTCCGCCAGGATGCGTTCATCCGTTTCCTCCAGCGGAGCGCCCTTGTACTGCGGCCAGTTCACGTGAAGCTCCAGGTCCAGCTTGCCGAAGCAGAGCTGGCGCATGAAGTCCGTGCCGCTCATGTAGTTGCGGGCGGCGCGCATTTTGGAGAACAGTTCGTCCGGGATTGTTGCACCCGTTTCATAGTGCGCGGCGAAGAGGTCCACGGATTCCCGCTCCCAGCACCAGTTTTCATTGATCTGGGAGGGCAGTTCCACAAAGTCCCAGGCCACGTTGGTGCCAGCCAGGGATTTCACCTCCACATCAGAGAGGAGCTGGTGCAGCAGGTGGCCGAATTCATGGAAGATGGTTTCCACCTCCCGGTGGGACAGCAGCGCGGGCTTGTCCCCAACGGGCTTGGTCATGTTGCCGACCATGAGGCCCAGATGGGGCACGCGGGGCTTGCCGCCGCGCGGGGGTTCCCCCACGCTGAGGTAGTTCATCCACGCTCCGGCGCGCTTGGAGTCCCGCGGATGCCAGTCCGCATAAAAGGAACCGAGATGTTCCCCGCTTTCCGCATCATGCAGTTCATAGAACAGGACGTCCGGGTGCCATACTTCCACCGCGCCTTCCGGCACTTCCCCGGATTCACCGGGCTTGAACGCCACCGTGGGGCGCGGCGTTACCGTGATGCCGTACAGGCCGGAGTAGATGGAGAAGAGGCCGTCCATCACCTTTTCCACAGAGTAGTACGGGCGCAAATCTTCCTCGTCAAAGGAGTAGAGCTCGCGGCGGCGTTTTTCAGACCAGTAGGCGGTTTCCCACGGGGAGAGCTTTTCCACGGGTTTTCCGGTTTTTTCCTCCTTGTACCGCCGTACGGCTTCCATGTCTTTCAGGAAGGAGGGCTTCACCTTGTCATGGAGGTCATTAATAAAATTCAAGGCGTTGGCTCCGCTCCCGGCCATGCGGCGGGAGGTGGCGTAGTCCGCAAAGCAGCCATACCCCAGCAGATGGGCCTTTTTATCCCGCAGTTCCAGGATTTCCGCAATGAGGGCCTCGTTGTCATATTCCCCGTCCTTCCCTATGGAGCAGGAGCCTTCCCACATTTTACGGCGCAGTCCGTCCGAGTCCGCAAATTGCATGACGGGCTGGAGGGAGGTAAATTTCTGCGTGAAACGCCAGCGGGGGGCTTCTTCCGTGCCGTGGCCGTTGGCCAGGGCGTCCAGCCGGGCGGCTTCCTTCGCGGAGTCCGGCAGGCCGGAGAGTTCCGCTTCATTTTCCACGATGAGTTCCCAGGCGTTGGTGGAGTCCAGCACGTTTTCCGCGAATTTCTTGGTCTTCAGGGAGAGCCGGGCTTCTATTTCCGCATATTCCGGCTTTACCTCGTCCGGCAGGTCCGCCCCGCTTTCACGGAAGTCCGCCAGCGTTTCCTGAATGAAGCGCTGCCTGACGGGGGAGAGGTTTTTCACCCAGTCACAGGCCGCGGCTGCTTTCAGGACCGTCCACAGGCACGGGTTCAGCGGAACGGAGGAGGAGAAGGCGACCACTTCCGGCAGCATTTCCCCGATGGCTTCCCGCTGGGCAGGTTCGTCATTGACGGAGTCCAGATGCATGATGCGGCCCCAGCCGAGGTGCAGTTCCTCAGAGGCTTTTTCCAGAGCGCCGAAGGTGCTTTCATAGGTCAGGGAGTCCAGCGGCTGGTCGCAGATGGCCTGGATGTTCGCCCTGGCGCGGGCGATGGCTTCCATAACGTCCGGCTTGATGGCGTCCGGCGTGAGCCGTGACCAGGAAACGAGGAAGGAGGGGTCCAGATAGGGATGGTTCATGTTGCTTGATGTATTTGTTATTGAAAATGAAGATGGCCTTATTCCGGGAATACAGGAGTTCATGGGAGCTCCGGCCTTCCCTGCGGCGGCCATGAAAAGATGAAGTTTACCATGTTTTAGGAGAATCCGGAGGAGCGGCGTTTGCCTGTTAAATATTTTTAATGAATGCTGCGGGGTTCCCGCCTACCAGGGTATGCGGACCGACATCCTTCGTTACGACGGAGCCGGCGCCTACGATAGCCCCTTCACCCACCGTGACGCCGGGACAGAGAACCGCCCTGGAACAGATCCACGCCCCTTTTTTTATCACTACAGGCTTATTTTTCAAGATGAACAAGTTGCCGGCATCATGATTGGACGTCAGTATGGAGACCTGCGGCCCGATCAGCACGTCATCTTCTATCGTGACGCTTCCCGCGGCCATCACGTCCAGGCCTTCATTGATGAATACGCGCTCGCCCACCGAGACGCAGTGTCCGCGGTCAATCTGGAAGGGGGAGAGATGTTGGAGGATTCGGGGAACCTGCCCTCAAAGAGTTCATTCACGAGCGCCCGCACTTCCCCGTCAAACGGTGGGAGCGAATTGATTTTCTGGCAAAGCGTGCGGCTTCTCACCGTTTCCGGCCACAGTATTTCCTTGAATTCCCTGGTGTTGATCGGTTCTCCGTTTTTCAGTCTTTCGTAAATATCCATGTTGTTCGCCTTTCCAAAGTTTTTATTCATCCCAGTCCCTTTCCCGTCTAGTCTCCAGTCCGTTCCATGAGAAACGGCAGGATGGCAGGATGGATTATTTTCCGGCGGCGCGGGCTTGTTTCAGCGTGTCCAGCACTCCGGCATGGTTCGGGAAGCGTTTGAGCGCCTGTTCGCACATGTCCGCGCATTCCCGGTATTTCCCGGCCTTCAGATAGGCGCGGGCCAGCTTCCATTCCACGGGGTACGGCACCACGGGGGGCAGCAGCAGGGAGGAGAAGCGCTGGCTCCCGATGGCCTCGGACATCCAGACGCTGGCGGAGTCCGGGAACATGAGGGAGCGGATTTCAGAGGAATACAGGCTTCCCATCTGGAGGCAGCGAGCCCAGTAGGAGACGCTCATCTGCCGCCGGGCGGCGTCCGCGCCGTCCATGAGCAGGCGCAGAACGCCGGACAGTTTGTCAAAGGCGGACGCCACGGCGCCCGGCCTGCCCTGCCTGGCAGAATAACAGGCGCCCATGTATTGGGTGACCACTGCCGCCATGCCGTTGCTCAAGTCCGGAAATCCCTTGGGCAGCGGTCCCGGAGAAGCCTTGAGCACAAGAGCCTGCGCGGGCAGGTCAGGCCGGGCCAGCATCAGGCGCGCGGGCAGTGTCCTGGCCTCCCATATTTGCAGGAGGGTGCCGGGGGCCAGCGGATGCTTTTTGTCCAGGGGAACGGAAGCGGCGCGGGCGGCGACGGCGTTCGCCTGCCTGTAATGTCCGGCGCAGAATTCGGAAACGGCCCGGTAAAGGATGGAGCGGAACCAGGCGTCATCCAGCGCGGGGGAACGTTTTCCGCCTTTTCCCAGGCCAGGCACAGGTTTTCAGAGTCCTTGAAGGCGGCGCATGCCCCTTCATAGTCCCCCGTGCGGAACAGGCAATGGCCCAGCAGATGATGGGCGGACGCGGAGAAGGGGTTGGCGGCCACGGCCTTGCGGGCGGTTTCCACCGTTTCCGGGGAAATGACGGGAGCCACTTCCTCCAGCAGGGCGCGCATGAACAGGGCGGCCTGGGAGCCAGGGCGTTCTTTCAGGACGGCGTCCACCACGCGGACGGCCTCTTTCTGCCCCTCTCCGGGGTTGCCCTGCCCGTCAAAGCCGTCCCGCAGGAGCATGGCGTAAAAGAGGGGTGCGTAAGGGTCGCGCTTCCAGGTGGAGCAGATGGTTTTCCACGCTTCCTGCGCCTTCACGGGCCCGTTCATCAGCAGCACGGCCAGGGCGTCCGCATAGGCGCGTTCCTGTTCCGGACAGTCCGGACGCAGCGCCAGCTCCTTCATGCGCTTCATGGAATGGACGCGCTGGTCCTGAAAAGCGGGTCCGGCGCCCATCAGGCTCATGCACCTGCCCCAGTGGGCCATGAGGCAGTCCGGGTCCAGCCGGAGCGCGGCGTCAAATTTCCGGAAAGCACGCATGTCCCCGAAGGTGAGCAGATGCGTCATTCCTTCCAGCACCAGCATTTGCGCGGCAGGAGAGGAGGAGCCCACCATCATCGGCTCCACGCCGGGCGGCAGCACGGCAGGCTGTGCCGGAACGCCGGCGCGGAAGACGGCCTCCCGCCAGCCGTTCAGGGACGGGCTGCTCATCCAGTACCCGTGTTCCCCGCCTCCAGCAGCGGAACAGAATCCCGCCATGGCGGCGGCCAGCAGGACATGGCGGAAAGAGGTGTTCATAAGGAAGAAACGGTTACATTCTGTCCGGAAGCTGGATGCCCAGCAGGCCCAGCCCGTGCTTGAGGGTGCGGGCCGTCAGCTCGCACAGGGCCAGGCGGGAGTGCCGCACCGCCCCTTCCGATTTCAGGACCGGGCACGCCTCATAGAAGGAGTGGAAGGCGCGGGCCAGGTCAAACAGGTAGGCGGCCAGCACGTTCGGGCGGCAGTCGTCCAGCACCTGGGGCACCACTTCCCCGTAGCGGGCCAGGAGGCGGGCCAGGTGGATTTCCGCATCTTCTGAAAGCTGAATGGGGGCGGACCAGTCCAGCGGGCTGCCGTCCAGCTTGCGGAAGATGGAACGGACGCGCACATAGGAGTTCTGGAGGTACGGGGCCGTGTCCCCCTGGAGGGCCAGCATTTTGTCCCAGTTGAAGACGTAATCCGTCATTCGGTTCTGGGAGAGCTCCGCAAATTTTACGGCTCCTATGCCCACGACTTCCGCCACGCGCTTTTTTTCCTCCTCCGGCATGTCCGGGCTTTTTTCCTCCACTACGCGGGCGGCGCGTTCAATGGCTTCATCCAGCACGTCCTGGAGGGAAACGGTGTCCCCGGAACGCGTCTTGAACGGCTTGCGGTCGTCTCCCAGGATGGAGCCGAACGCGATGTGGCGGTAATCCCCATCCATGCCGCGGCGGCGCTGGGCGGAGAATATCTGGCGGAAATGCAGGGCCTGCGGTGCGCCCACCACGTACCAGATGGAATCCGCCCCCCACGTCCTGATGCGGTGGTCCAGCGTCGCGAGGTCCGTCGTGGCGTACAGGAAGCCGCCGTCCGCCTTCCGGATGATGCAGGGGTTGGCGCGCCATTCCCCCTTGTCCTGCACGAGGAAGGGGTCTTCATTGGGCGGCACGGAGCCGTCGGAAAACACGCAGATGGCGCCGTCGCTCTCCCGGGCCATTCCGGCGGCGATCATGCCGTCCACCAGCGGAGCCAGGGCGTCGTTGTAAAAGCTTTCCCCCAGCCAGTAGTCAAAGTGGATGTCAAGCTGGTCGTAGATTTTGGAAAGGCCGGATTTGGAGACTTCCACGCAGCGCTTCCAGATCGCCAGGTTTTCCCCGTCCCCGGCCTGGAGCTTCACCAGCTCCGCCTTGCAGGTGTCCAGCAGTTCCGGCTTTTCCTTGCACATCAGGTTCACGTCCTTGTACACCCGCAGCAGTTCGTCAATGGGGTTGGCGGCCAGGGCCTGCTCGTCCAGAATGTTCTTCCAGCCCCACAGGATCATGCCGAACTGGGTGCCCCAGTCCCCGATGTGGTTGTCCGTAATCACGTTGTGCCCCACAAAGCGGGCCACGCGGGAGAGGGCGTCCCCGATGATGGTGGAACGGATGTGGCCCACATGCATGGGCTTGGCGACGTTGGGCGCGGAAAAGTCAATGACGATGGTTTTGGGGTCCTGCACCTTCTCCACCCCCAGACGGTCGTCCGCCAGCATGGCCAGCAGGCGCGCGGCGTAAAATTCCGGCTTGATGCGGAAGTTGATGAACCCGGGTCCGGCGATTTCCAGGGAACAGACGCCGTCCTGCCCCATCCGGTCCACCACCTGCTGGGCCAGAGCGCGGGGATTCGTGCGGCACCGCTTGGCAAGCACCATGGCGGCGTTGCTCTGGTAGTCCCCGAACCGCAAATCCGCGGAGGGCGTCACCGAAGCGCAAAAATCAGCGGGAAGCTCCTCCCCCAACACCGCTTTCAATGCGGCGGACAACTTTTCTTCAAGAATTCCGGGTATGGTCATGTCTGCCCAGATGAACGGACATTCCAACGCCGTAGTCAAGGCGCAACTGTCATGAAGACATATCTTTTGACCTGCAACCCAGCCCGGAAATTGCCCGGGAGGACCATTGGGACGAATGAGACCGGTGAGACAATTGCTTTTACGAGCTTCCCGACTTTCTCCTCTGCTTCCGCAGCCGGGTCATTCTCTCCCTTAAGCCTCCCTCCTGCAAAAACCGTTCTTCCAGTACATTCAATTGTTTTTTCAAGAGAAAAGCGGCCTGATAAATCAGACAAACCGCCATATTCGCGAACACTTCATCGTTTCTGGAATGAGCCAGATTTAAAAACCATTCCGAATGGTCATGCCGCAGGGAGGCCTTCCGCATCAACAGAGATTCGGGAGAATCCTTATCCCATAGCCTCAACCCGCGCATACGCAAATAATCTTCATAGTCCAGCAGAAGCTCTTCCAAGCTGGCCCGGGCTACATTGGTCAGCTTGATTTCCGTTTCACGGGAAGTGGCGGAAGCCATGCTCCCCTCCGCAATATTCTGCTTGCCGGAACGCGCCGCCTGCACCATCTGGTCAGTAGTACGCGCATCACGACTCAAGTAGCGTCGCAGAAAGCTACCGTCAAATCGTAAATGATTTGGGCGTTGCGGAATGAAAGAAGCCGTCTGTAGCCGCCTCCCTTAGGCAGTAAACGCCCGTCATCCATCTGTCCTCCCTTCCCTCTCCGTCCCAAAGGACCCAGCCGTCCCCATCGTCCCATTCACGCGCTTCATCGTTTTATGGTACGATGAAAAAAGGGAGACTCAATTTTTTTCTCCCCGTCCCTCCCCGCGAACCGGGCGGCCAGCGCCCGAATCCGCCTTTTCCGTCAGCAGGCCTTTTCTAGAAGGACCGCATTCTGGAAGCCTTCAGCCATGCTTCCAGTTTCCTGGAGGCCTTTACCTCTTTTTCCCGTTTCTTTTCCGGCACGGACTTTCCGGAGAAAGCCTTCGCCAGAACCAATGCCAGTTTTCTTTTCATTTTCATTCTATTTTTCTATAGGGTTTGCTCCACCGGGAGCGGAGGAATTCAGGAAGAATCCCTGCCGTATCCCTTCGGGGAACACCGCCTACTTACTGTATGCAGGAAGTTTAGTCCATTAGAAAAAAAACGATTCCTTGTCATACTTGATACAATAAGGAAGAGAAAGCCCGCAGGCCGTTAATCAAGAGACTTTTCCAGCAGGTCCGCATCCTTGGCCGCAGAGGGGTCAAAGGGGCGGCCTATCTTTTTCATCTCCATTTCCACACGCTGGTGTGACGATTCGCCCTCCATCATGACGTCCAGGGAGCGTTTCAGGGAAGCCAGGTTGGACGTGTAAAGCTTCTGCCGCGCCGCCGAACGGGAGGCCAGCACGCCCCGCCGGTCAAACAGGGCCAGCACCGTATAAACGTCCCCGTTTTTCCCTCCGGCAATCAGGCCGACGCCAAAGAGGGGAATATTGCCCAGGAAGTCGTTTTTAGCCTTGTGGTAGCGGTAGGTCCACAAGACGCCGTTTTTCATGGTCACCACGTCGGAGGGCTGGCCCAGAGCGTCGTAAACGTCCGCCTTGGAGGATTTTCCCGGCGCCAGCCTGCCGTATACTTCCGGGGACGCCACGGATTTGTTGCCGTATGTGACGGAACAGGCGGCCAGGGCCAGGCAAAGGGCTCCCAGGAAGGGCAAGAGGACATAACGCATCTGCATGGAGGAAAGGTACGTGGCCCGGATTCCAAGTCAATCCCGCAGCCCATCATTTCCCGTGGATGCACCGGAAAGGCCGCCCCGGGAAGAAGCTCCCGCCCGGAGGCCCCCCCTACTTCTCGCCGAAGTCATATTTCTCCGTCTTCCACAGGAACATGCGCCGGTACAGGTGGTATTCCGTCACGCAGAGGACGGGCATGCCGATGATTCCGATGAACGGCAGCAGGCGGAACAGATGGCGGCACAGGAAGAGCACCACCATCAGGAAGCTTTCCCTGAATACGGTCATGTACAGGGAATACGGGTTGATGAGCGTCCTCTTGTACAGGGAGGAGGCCAGCAGCGGCCCCAGGATGGGAATGATGCCCAGCACGACCACGGCCGCAAAGGTCCAGCCCCTGCGGCGCCCAACATACGCATCATACTGGTCCACGGATTGTTCCCCCTGGAGCACCGCCTTTCCGCAGGCGGGGCAGCGCTGGTTCAGCGTAGGCTCATGGAGCGGCTGGCCGCAGTAGAAGCACCGCCGGTAGCTGCGGAGGACTTCCTCATGCCTTTTCCATCCGGTGGACGGAATCACGGTGCGCAGCCTGGAATAACCAATCCAGTTCAGGGCGCGGGGTTTGGGATTGGACGTGCCGCACTTGGGGCAGTGCAGGCCGCACGGGTACATCATGGTGCCGCATTTGGAGCAGAAAATGCGGTGGTCGTATTCCCGGCGGCGGCAAAAAAGGTAGTAGGCCCCCAGGGCCAGCCCGCCCAGGAGGCCCAGCGCGATCACCACCCACGGATACAGCAGGGAGTAGGCCACCAGGTATTCCGTCCAGGAGTGGTCGGACTGGTGCATGAGGGATTCCGGGCCGATGGGGTTCTGCGCCACGTCCGGAAGGCCGCTCACGTATTTTTCACCCATGTCCCTCAGCGGCCCCGCGGGGAGCCATTGTTGTATGGGAATGGGTTCTCTCATGATTTGGCATGCATGCAGGGTTCACAATACAGACAGGATTTCCCCCCGGTTTCCGTCAAAAAAGCCTGTGTCATCCAGCATACGGCGTCCCCGGCGGAATAGGGAGGGGAAAGTGGGCCATGGACGGAAAATTCCGCCGGGAACGTGGAAGAGGCCCTTTTCATCCGGGGCTTTTCCGTGTAATATTCCCGCCATGCCAACACTCCGCCAAGCCGCCAAGGACGACATCATGCTGATTCATGAACTGGCCCTCCAGGCTTTTCCGGCCACTTACCGGGACCTCCTTTCCCAGGAGCAGATGGATTTCATGATGGACTGGATGTATTCCCCCGCCAATCTGGAGAAGCAGATGGAGGAAGGGCACGTGTATTTCATCGCCTCCCATCAGGGGGAGGACTGCGGCTACCTGTCCGTCCAGCCGGAAGGCCCCGGCGTCTTCCACTTGCAGAAAATTTATGTTCTGCCCGGCTTCCAGGGGCTGCACATCGGCAGCTACCTGTTCCGCCAGGCCGTCAGCTACATCAGGAGCATCCACCCGGAACCGTGCCTGATGCGCCTGAACGTGAACCGCTATAATACCCGGGCGGTGGAGTTTTACCGGCGCATGGGGATGCGGGAACTGGAACGCGGGGATTTCCACATCGGCCACGGTTATTACATGACGGATTACATCATGGGGCTGGATATTGCCTGAAGCGTTTTTCCCATGGGAACGGGCCGCCGGGCTTCCCCGGACCGGAAGTGCGCAGCCCGTCGAAACAGAACAGGCGGGACAGCCGAGGAAACAACCGGAGAAGGCAGCGCGGGGCGCGAGCTTCCTTCTTGACACTCAATGCGGGATTCTGCATCATTCATCCTATGAAAACCTTTACTGCCCTCATTCTGTCCGGCTCCATTGCCGCCATGACGGCCCCGGCTTTCCTCCACGCGGCGGACAACGGGAACGGCGCCAAAGTCACCTACCCATCCTTTGACGAAGGCAGCCACCTCCACGGGCCGAGAATCAAGGCTTCCGACCTGAAGGGGAAGGTGGTGTTTTTTGAATACTGGGGCATCAACTGCCCTCCCTGCATCGCCAGCATGCCGCATTTGCAGGAATTACAGGACAAATTCCAATCCAAGGGTTTCACCGTGGTTGGCAGTCACCGCCAGGGGCTGACCCCCAGGGTGAAGCAGTTCCTGGAGGAAAAGAAGATTACCTTCCCCGTCTATCAGGGGCTGGATATTCCGGCGGCCTCCTGCCCGGGCGGCCTGCCGCATGCGGTGCTGATCGGGGCCAACGGAAAGGTGGTGGCCAAGGGGCATCCCACCCAGCTTTACGACCTGGTGAAAAAGGAGGTGATGAAGGTGGAACGCGGCCTTCCCATCCTGGAAGGCGTGGAGCTGGACAAGTACAAATCCCTGGCCAAGACGGTCGTTTCCAACGGCAGCAACATCGAGTCCAAGATCACGCCCCTGCGGAAGAAAACGGACGACGAGGAGGCCCAGGCCGTCTGCGCCGCTTTTGACGAATGGCTGGGAGACGCCAAGGACATGGTGCAGGCCCAGATCCAGTCCAACCCGCTGGAAGCGGTGACGGCCATCACGCGCCTCAAGACGGCGGTCCCCTCCGTCAAGGAGTTCGACGAACCGCTGGCGACTCTGAAGGCGAACAAGGACCTGCCGAAGCTGGCCGACCTCAACAAGAAGATTTCCGCCCTGGAACAGCGCAAGGCGAAAGGGAGAAAGGTTTCTGAATCCGACCTCAAATCCCTGACGCAGGCCGTGGACAAATTCGCGGAGTCCGATAATGAAGCCACGCAGACCGTTGCGGGCAATCTGAAAAAGAGCCTTTCTTCCCTGGCTGTGCCAGAGGCTCCGGAAGATAAATAAGCCTTTCAGCCGAACGGCATTTCATCCGGAACAAACAGGCGTTTACGGACGCCTGTTTCTTTTTCTCCGGAAGCTTTTTTCTTCTTCCCGGATAAGACATCCGGAGCGGAGAGAACGGAACAGGTTGCCCGGACAAAGGAGGAGAGAGCCCGGTCATCATCCAGTTCCGTCATCAGGAAATGCGGCCTGGCGCCGGGATAGGGACTGCCCTGCTCCTGCTGCGGAAGCAGCTTCAGGCCCGGCTCCGTGATTTTGACAAATAATTGGTTGTCACATACCAGGCCGAAATATTTCCGGTCACAGTACAGGCCGTATTCCCCAAACATTTTTTTGAAGGAAATGTCCCCGGCATGCCGGAGCTGGAAACAGATATATTCTACAACATCCGGGGAAGAAGCCATGCTCCATGTTCTCATACCTGCCCCGCCTTCTGCAAGCAGCAAACTCCGGCCTGCGGCCTACCGGATTGGAAAGCCCCGGCACGGTACGGAATGGGGCGCTTCCTCCCTCTCTTTTCCGCCGGGATTTCTGCACCCCGGAATGCCCCGTCTTCCACCGCTTCCGCATCCGGAACCTGCATTTTTTCCAAGAGCAGGCGCAGGAACGGCCAAAAGGCGGTTTTTACCCGTCCACGCACATTTTTTCCCAGTCTCCGGAAATTCGGCGGCGTTCTAATAAACATTGACAGTGACGGCTAAAAACGCCATTAAACACGCCGAAGCAACGGGGAATTCCGTGAGAACCGGAAACAGTCGCGCTGCGGTATCGGGTTACAAACCCTCAAGGAACGCTTTTCCGCCAGCGTTCCGGTCAGCCAGTCCTCCCATTCCGGAGGGTGAAGGCGAGGGGGAGGTTGGAGACCCGGAGTCCGAATATCCTTGCTCCGGTTCACCATACCTTATCAACGCATGATTGAAGCATCCTCTTACGTACCGGGGGCATTCCTGCCCCTTTCCTCCGTTTTTCTTGCAGGACTCACCCTGTTTTCCCTGCCTGTGCTTTCCGCCGCCCCATGCAGGGCGGAAGCGTCCCCCGCCCCGGCGGAACAGGCGGCGCCGTCACGGCAGGAAGGGCTTCTTCTCGTGGCCTTCGGGACCAGCCACCAGGACGCTACCGTCTCCTACAAGGAGCTGGAGAAGGACATGCTGGCCCATTATGCCCCGGACCGCCTGAAGTGGAGCTATACTTCAAGCATTATCCGCAGGAAGCTTGCCGGACGCGGAACCCCCGTTCCCTCCGTGGAGGAAAATCTGGAACAGATGGCCCGCAAAGGCATACGCACATTGCGCGTCCAGTCCCTTCACATCGCCCCCGGCGAGGAGTTTTCCCGGATGGAGAGGCAGATTGTCAGTTTCCTGGCGCGCCATCCGGACAGCTTTGACCACGTGTTCATCGGCCGCCCCCTGCTGGAAAGCGAACGGGACAGGAACGAGGCCATCACGGCCCTTCTGGAGCATTTCCCCGCGGAACGGAAGAAGGATGAAGCCATCCTGCTCATGGGGCACGGCCAGCAGGAAGGACGCTGCGACATGGTGCTTTCCGACTTCGCCCGCGAGCTGAACGACCGCGACAGCCTGGCGTTTTTCGCCACCGTGGAAGGAACGCGGGGGTGGCCCCCATTCTGGAACAGCTTAAAAAGTCCGGCGCCAAGACCGTCTGGCTGGCCCCCTTCATGCTGGTGGCCGGAGACCACGCCAAGAACGACCTGGGCGGGGATGAGGAGGATTCCTGGGCTTCCATGCTCAGGAAGGAGGGCTTCACCGTCAAGACCCACCTGCGTGGGCTGGGGGAAAACCCGGGCATCCGCGCCGTTTTCTCCCGCCATGCCCGGACCACGGAGGACGACCTCATGACCCCCAAACAAGCGCATTGACATGGCCAGCCCTGGAAAGTTCTACGGGGTGGGCATCGGCCCCGGAAATCCGGAATACCTCACGCTCAAGGCCGTCAACGTCTTCCGCTCCGTGGACGTGGTGTTTACGGTGACCGGACCCAACAGCGATTTCAGCATTTCCGAAGCGGTGGTGCGTTCCGTGGGCGGCGTGAAGGCGGAGTTCCGCAAGCTGGTTTTCAGCATGTCCCGCGACGCGAGAACCAGGCAGGAGCAGATTGAAAAGAATACGGCCATTATTGAGGGAGTTCTTTCCCGCGGCCTGGACTGCGCCTTTGCCACGCTGGGAGACGCCATGACCTACAGCACCTTCGGCTATATTCTGAGCCTCCTGCTCAGCCGGAATCCCGGCCTGCACGCGGAAGTGGTGCCGGGCGTCACCTCCTTCTGCACCCTGGCGGCCCGCAGCCGCCAAATACTGGTGGAAAACGGGGAACGGCTCCGGGTCATTCCCGCCTTCAAGCCGGAGATGGCGGATTCCCTGGAGTTCCCGCCCGGAACCACCACCGTTCTCATGAAGACCTACCGCAGCCGCGCGCGCCTGATGGAGCGCATCCGGCGGGAAAAGGACATCCGCGTCATTTACGGGGAAAGGCTCGGCATGCCCGACGAGTTTATTACGGACGACATCGACGTCATTGACGCAAGGCCGGAAGAATACCTTTCCCTGATGTTCGTCAAGAAGGCATGAACCGCACCAGGCACTCCCGCACCTATCCCTGGCGCCGGCCCCTCCGCTGGCTCTGGCTGGCGCTGGCCCTGGCAGCCTCCGGAGTCATGGTGGTCCACATGCCCGCCGGCATGGGCGCCGGGGGATCGGGAAAAGCCCGCACAGCCATGAAGCCTGCCGGGGAATCCACCCGGGAAACGCAGGCGGGAGGGGAAAAGACGGAAGCCGCCGCTTCCAGCCCTGCCCCGCCGCCCAAAAAGAGCCATCATTCCCGGAACACCCAGGTTCCGGAGACAGGCGCGGGAAAAATTCTGGCGCGCCTTCCCCAGATTGGCAGCCTGATCGGCCTGGTGGCCGTGGCGGCCTTCATCGGCGGCATTGCTGAAATCTTCCGCTGGCATCTTGCCCTGGGCAAGCTGTTCGGCGGACTGGCCCGCTGGGCCCACCTGCCGGAAATCATCAGCCTGTCCATCCCCACGGCGCTTTATTCCAATGCCGCCGCCAACGGCATGCTGGTGAGCAGCCACGCAAAAGGCAAAATTACTCATTCCAACCTGATTGCGGGCGGCATGGTGAACAGCTACCTTTCCTACGTCTCCCACTCCCTGCGGGTGGCGTATCCGGTCATCGGCGCGGTGGGGCTGCCCGCCATCTGCTACTTCGGGTGGCAGATGGGCTTCGGCTTCCTGTTCATAGCGGCCGTGCTGTTCCTCCACCGCAGGAAGAGCCCCGCCGCCGTGCCGGATTCCGGGAATGCCGGCGCCGTGGCCGCCGCGGAGCACGCCTCCCCGGAATGGCGCACATCCCTGCGCCAGACGTGCCTGCGGGTGCTGGCGCTTGTTTTCCGGATGCTCTGCCTGACGGTCCCCCTGATGATCGGCGTGGAATGGCTGATGAAAAACGGCCTGTTTTCCTGGTGGGAGGAACATGTGCCAGACTGGGTGAACCGCATTTTTCCCGCGGAGCTCATGAGCATCGTCGCCGCGCAGATGGGCGGCCTGGTCCAGGCCGCAGGGGTGGCCGCCAACCTCCGCAGCCACGGCATGGTCACCTCCTCCCAGATTCTGCTGGCCATGCTGGTAGCCAGCGCCATCGGCAACCCCATCCGCGCCCTGCGGCGCAACCTTCCCTCCGCCATGGGCATCTTCCCCACGCGGGATGCCCTGACCATCGTGGTGGTCATGCAGCTTTCCCGCATGATCGGGGCCATCCTTCTTATTGCCCTGACGGGACTTTTCATCCACTATACCCACTGACTTCTCATGACCTCTGAATTTAACATCCGCTGGGACATGCCCCCCGCCGCCATTGAGGCGGAAAGCTTTGCCGCCATTGAACGAGAGTTCCACGGCTGGGAAGAGCTGCCGCCTGCCGAATGGAAGGTCATGCGGCGGCTCATCCACACCACGGCGGACCTTTCCATCGGCGAGGGGCTGGCGTTCCGCCATGATCCCATTCCCTCCGCCCTGGAGGCGCTCCGCAGGCACTGCCCCATCTTTTGCGATTCCAACATGATCCGCGCCGGACTTTCCGTGGAACGGCTGAGGCGCGCCCATCCCGGCTACGCACGGGAGGACATCCACTGCCATATTTCCGATGCCGACATTGCGGAACAGGCCAAATCCACAGGCAGGACGCGCGCCATCTGCGCCGCGGAAAAAGCGCGCCCCATCCTGGACGGAGCCATCGTCCTCATCGGGAACGCTCCCCTTTCCCTGGCCCGCATCGCCCGGTACGCGCTGGAGGAAGGCATCAGGCCCGCCCTGATCGTAGGCATGCCGGTGGGCTTCGTCAACGTCGTGGAATCCAAGCTGCTGACCGGGACGTGCCCCGTCCCGCAGATTGTCCTGGACGGGCGGCGCGGCGGGAGCGCCCTGGCCGTGACCACCCTGCACGCCATTCTGGAAAACCTGCCCGCCTCCTAAGTTTTCCGCATTCCAAAAAGCCGTCCCCCATCCATGTCCGCCCCCCTCCGCCAGCCGCTCCGGAAAGGATTTTCCACAGGAGCCAATGCCGCCGCCGCCATCACGGCCGCATGGAAAACGCTGAACGGGGAAGAAATCAACGGACCGCTTCCCCTGCTTTTCCCGGACGGGGAGACGAGAACGCTTCCGCTGGCAGACTGCGCGCCGGGGTTCGCCCGCATCGTCAAGGACGGAGGGGACGACCCGGACTGCACCCATGGAGCCGTGCTGGAAGCGCGCGTAAGCGCAGCCGTGCCGGAGCAGGCCGCCCGGGAAGATTATCTCCTGCCCATTGGCCGGGCCCTCCTCATCCTGCGCTCCGGCGGAGGCATAGGCCTGTGCACGCTGCCGGGCCTGGACTGCGAGCAGCACAAATGGGCCATCAACCACGGACCGCGGCGCATGATTACGGACAATCTGGCACGCGCCGGCATGCGGGAAGGGTGCTGGCTGGCGGAAATTTCCGTGCGGGACGGGGAAAAGCTCGCCGGGAAAACGCTCAATCCCCTGCTTGGCGTGGTGGGGGGCATCTCCATTCTGGGCACCAGCGGCATCGTTCGCCCGTACAGCCATGAAGCCTACATCGCCACCATCCGCATCTGCGTGCGCTCTACCCGGCTTTCCGGCTTCAGGAAGGCCGTGTTCTGCACCGGGGGCCGCACCGCCGCGCTGGCGAAGACCCTCCTGCCGGAATACCCCTCCATTTCCTTCATCTGCATTGGGGATTTCATTGCGGAAAGCCTCCAGAGCGCAGGTGAACAGGGCATGACGGAAGCCGTAGTGGCCTGCATGCCGGGCAAGCTCTGCAAGTACGCCGCCGGATTTGCCAACACCCACGCCCACAAGGTGGCCCAGGACATGCCGCTCTTTCTCCGCACGGCGGAACGCCATGCGCCGCTTTCCGGGAAGCGCGCCGGGGCATCCTGGCCTGTTCTTCCGTCCGCCAGGCGCTCTCCCTGACGCCGGAAGAGGCCCACCTTTCCATTTACCGCGACCTCGCCGCGGAAGCGCAGCGCCAGTTCCAGCGCCACGTGCCCGGCCTTCCCGTCCGTTTCCTGATTTCCGGCTTTTCCGGCAACCTCCTTCTCGACATACCTCCATGCCACCCCTGACTGTTTTTTCCTGCGGCACAGGCCCGCTTCAACCGTCCCCGGCCCTGCTTGGCAAACTGGCAGAGGCACAGAGCATTTACGCCTCCTCCGCCCTGCTGGAAGCCTGTCCCCCTTCCGACGCCCGGCGCATCCCCATCGGCAAAAACGCGCGGGAACAGGCGCGGGAAGCCCTGGAAGAAGCACGGCACGGCAACAACGTAGTGGTGCTGGCCTCCGGAGACGCCCTGTTCCACGGCATGGGCGGCACGCTCCAATCCCTGGCTTGTGACGGAGACCGGCTGGAATTCATCCCCGCCCCCACGTCCTTCCAGGCCCTGTTCCACCGCCTGGGCATGGCGTGGGACCGCGCACGCTGCTTCAGCGCGCACAGCACGGAATATATTCCGTGGGGGAAATTCTGGCCCAGCCGCTCGCCGTCATCTACGGAGGCCATCCCTTCACCGCCTGCCGCCTGGCCGCGGCGGCCATGGAGTTCCATCCGTCAGCGGCGGGGCGTTCCGCCGTGGCGGCCCAATGCCTGGGAATGGCTGACGAGCGCATTCTGCAAGGAACCCTGGCGGAGCTGGCCAGGGAGGAATGCTCCCCTACTTCCATGCTCCTGCTGCTGCCGGACAACCGCCCCGGAGCCGCGCCCGTCCTGCCTCTGGGACTGCCCGCGGATTTTTATGAAAAGGAGAACAACCTGATTACGGCGGAGGAAGTGAGGGCGGTCATCCTGTCCAAGCTGCGCCTTCCGGCCTGGGGGGTGCTGTGGGACGTGGGAGCCGGGAGCGGCTCCATCGGCCTGGAAGCCGCCGCCCTGCGCCCCGGACTTTCCGTGTACGGGCTGGAACGGCAGGCTGGCCGCCTGGAACTGATGCGCCGGAATTGCCGGCGCCTGGGCTGCGTGAATTACACCTGCATGCAGGGAGAAGCGCCGGAGGCCCTGGACGCGTTGCCCAAGCCCGACCGCATTTTCACGGGAGGAGGGGGCGCCGGGCTGGAATCCATCATGCAGGCCTGTTTTGACGCCCTGAACCCCGGCGGCCTTCTGGTAGCCTCCGCCGTAACCACGGAAAGCGAGCACCTGCTTTACGGCTGGAACGCCGCCGCACGCACGGGGATGTTCTCCCTGGACATCGCCTCCGAATCTCCCATTGCCGGAACCTACCACCATCTGCGGCACGGCAACCGCATCACCCTTTTCACCTATTCCCGCGCATGAATACCGCCCGTTTTCCCATCCATTTCATAGGAGCCGGCCCCGGAGCCGAAGACCTGATTACCGAACGAGGCGCCGCCCTCCTGAAGGAGGCCGACGTAGTCGTGTATGCCGGGTCCCTGGTCAACCCGGCGCACCTCAAGCGCTGCCGCCCGGAGGCGGAACTTCATGACAGCGCCAGAATGAACCTGAAGGAACAGGTGGAAGTGATGGCCCGGGGCGTGCTGGAAGGGAAAAAAGTGGTGCGCCTCCACACGGGGGACCCCTCCATGTACGGAGCCGTCGCGGAGCAATTCGACCTGCTTGACAAGAAGGGCATTGAATCCATCGTGGTGCCGGGAGTCAGCAGCGTTTTTGCGGCGGCGGCGGCCCTGCGCACGGAACTGACCTATCCGGGACTCGCCCAGAGCCTGGTGCTGACGCGCACCCCGGGAAGAACGCCCATGCCCTCCGGGGAGGCCTGCGAGGCCTTTGCCAAGACGGGCGCCACGCTGGCGTTCTTCCTCAGCGCGGGCAAGCTGGACGAACTGGCCGCACGGCTGGTCTCCGCCGGGAAATCCCCCGATACGGCGGCGGCGGTGGTGTACCGCGCCACCTGGCCGGATGAAAAAATCATCCGCGGCACGCTGTCCACCATTGCGGCGGAAACGGCGCGGGCGGGCATCGGCAGGCAGGCCCTCATCCTGGTGGGTGACGCCATCGGCGCGCACGACTGCGGGCAGTCCCTGCTCTATCACGGCCAATTCAGCCACGGCTACCGGAATGAGAAGGAAGACGAACGGTTCGACGGAAGCTGCGCGTTTTACGCTTTCACGGAAAAAGGAGTCCGCAAGGCGCAGGAGATTTCCCAGTCCCTGGGGAAAACCGTTATCCATTCCGTAGGCAGGGCCGGGGAAACGGAAGGTGTCAAGCGGGTTCCCCCGGAGGACTTCGACCCGTTGCTTGCCCGGCAGTGGAACCTGTTTGACGCGCACGTTTTCATCGGGGCCACGGGAATTGCCGTCAGGAAAACGGCTCCCCTGCTCCGGGACAAGGCCACGGACCCGGCGGTAGTTTGCTGTTCGGAGTCCGGCTCCCACCTCATTCCCCTGCTTTCCGGCCACCTGGGCGGCGGCAACCGCCTGGCGCGCAGGCTGGCCCGCATCAGCGGCGGGGAGGCCGTCATCACCACCGCCACGGACACGCGGGGAATCACCGCCTTTGACGAAGCGGCAGCCAGGGAAAAGGCCTGCGTTCTCAACCCGGACGCCATCAAAACCCTGAATGCGGCCCTGCTTGCCGGAGACACCGTATCTTTTCACGGTCCGCAGGAAATCCACGAACGGTACTGGCGGGACTGTCCCCAGGTCATTCCGGCGCGGGCGGATGGAGCGGAAGCCGCGGAAAAACCGTACGTTCCCGCCGTCTATTGGGATGAAGAGCCCCCGGAATCTGCGGGGGAGCTGCCGCCCTGCTTATTCAGTCATCCTCCTTCGTGCTTGGAATAGGCTGCAAAAAAGGAACGGAACCCGGGCTGCTGCAGCAATACGCGGAAGGCTTTCTTGCCCGGCAGGGAATCTCCCGGTCCCGTATCAAAGCCCTTGCCTCCTGCACGCTCAAGGAGCAGGAACCGGCCATCCTGGCCCTGGCCGCAACATGGAATGTGCCTTTCCATGTCTTTGAGCCAGCCGAGCTGGACGCGGTGGAAATTCCCACGCCGTCAGACGCCGTCTTTGAAAAAACGGGGACTCATTCCGTTTCCGAGGCTTCCGCCATTCTGGCCTCCGGGGGTAAAATCAGCACTCCTAAAACCGTTTGCGGCGGGAACGTCACGCTGGCCCTGGCAACGTGCCCTCACGGCAGCCGGAACAAGGCCCGTCAAGGAGCCGGAAATGTCATCGTCATCGGGCTGGGGTCCGGGTCTCCGGGCCAGCTTACGCCGGAAGCGGCGGCAGCCATGGAGCAATGCACCTGCATAGCCGGCTACACCAAATACCTGGATTTCATCCGGGAACGCATCCACGGAAAAAAGATGATCCAGACCGGGATGATGGGGGAAGTGCCGCGGTGCACGGCCGCGCTGGAAGCGGCTCTGAACGGGGAAAATGTCTGCATGGTCTGCTCCGGTGACCCGGGCATCCTGGCCATGGCCGGGCTGCTCTACGAAATGAGGAAGGAAAACGAACGCTTTTCCCCGGTCCGCATTGAAGTGCTCCCGGGAATTACGGCGGCCAGCATTTCCGCCTCCGCGCTGGGGGCGCCCCTCCAGAACGGCTTCTGCCTGCTCAGCCTGTCCGACCTGCTGGTCCCTGCGGAGGAAATCCGTGCCAACCTGGAGCAAAGCGCCGGAACGGCGCTGCCCGTGGTCCTTTACAACCCCGCCGGACGCAAACGCCGCCATCTGCTGGAGGAGGCCCTGCGCATCTTCCGGAACCAACGCGGGGGAAAACCCTCTGCGCCTACGTGAAGCACGCGGGGCGCCCGGCCCAACGGAAATGGGTGGGGACGCTGGACGAATTCCCGCTGGAGGACGTGGACATGTCCACGCTGGTGCTTCTGGGAGGCCCCCGGACCATCAGGGACGGAGACGTCCTTTTTGAACGGAGAGGCTACGCCGACAAGTACGGAATATCCTGACCTGATCCGGAAAGACAGCATCCGCAGAATTTGCCTGTTTCCCATGAATAAGCCTTTTCACGCCTTCTGCATCGCCTCCACCCAGTCCGGGGGAGGCAAAACCACGGTATCCCTCGCCCTGATGGCGGCGCTCTCCGCCCGGGGATTACGCGTGCAGGCCTTCAAGTGCGGCCCGGACTACATTGACCCCTCCTTCCACCGGCAGGCGACGGGATTGCCTTCCTTCAATCTGGATACGTGGATGATGGGGAAAAACGGAGTCCGTTCCCAATGGGCACGGCACGCCTCCTGCGCGGACATCGCCATCTGCGAGGGAGTCATGGGCCTCTTTGACGCCAGAACGCCTGAAAGCCTGGAAGGAAGCACGGCGGACTGCGCCCTCACGCTCGGCCTGCCCGTCCTGCTGGTGGTTCAGGCGCGCGGCATGGCGGGGTCCATTGCCGCCGTCGTCCGCGGCTTCTCCCAGCACCATCCCGGCCTGAACATAGCGGGAGTTATTGCCAACGGCGTGGGAAGCGCCGCGCACGCGGACCTTCTGCGCCGGGCGCTGGACCACCACAGGATGCCGCCGCTGGTGGCGGCGTTCCCCAAAAACGCGGAATGGACGCTCCCGGAACGGCAGCTGGGCCTGGTTCCCGCGGAAGAGGAAGCCCGGCAGCAATCCTGGTTCCTCCGGCTGGCGGCAGAGGCAGAAAAGCGCGTCAACTGGGAACTGCTGATGAACATCACGGAACGCAGACGTCCGGAACCGCTGAAAGTTCCCCTGCCGCCCGCCCCTCCCCGCGGGATTCTGGCCGTAGCCCGGGATAATGCCTTCTGTTTTTACTACGGGGACAACCTGGAACGGCTGAAGCAAACGGGCTGGGACATCACCTGCTTTTCTCCGCTGGAAGACACCGCCCTTCCGGAAGGAACCCAGGCCCTCTACCTGGGGGGCGGCTATCCGGAAACCTTCGCGGGCCGTCTGGAAAGCAATGAGGCCATGCGGAACGCCATCCTGGAATTTGCCAAGAACGGCGGAGAAATCTTTGCCGAATGCGGGGGATACATGTACCTTTGCAAGGAACTGGCGCTTCCGGACGGGACAAGCAGGAACATGTGCGGAGTCATTGACGGAACGGCCCGGATGGGGGAAAAGCTCCGTTCCCTGGGATACCGGGAAGCCGTGATGGAAACGGGAGCCCCGTTCGGGCTGCCTTTCACCCGCATCCGCGGCCATGAATTCCATTGGTCCCGAATTGAACTGAACCGGCCCTACCCGCCCCTTTACACAGTGACGGACAAGAATGGAAACAAGAGCCGGGAAGGAGTGGCGGATGGGAACGTGAAGGCCGGCTACATCCACCTGTACTGGGGAACGGAAACCCCGGACCACCCGCAGGAGCCTCAGCCGGGGCTGGGGCGCGTCATCCTGCTCAACGGAGCCTCCAGCGCGGGGAAAAGCACGCTGGCCCGGACCCTGCACCGCCTCATGGAGGAGGACTCCATGATTTTTTCCATGGACGATTATCTGGCCATGAGCCGGGGAAGGCATGAAAACGCCCTGGACGCCGTCCGGGAAACCGGGCTCCCCTTCATCGAGTCCTTCCACGCCGCCATTGCAGAGGCCGCGCGGAAAGGCGCCCTGGTCATCGTGGACCACGTCATCGGCGAATCCCGCGCCTGGGTTCAAGACCTCCTGAACCGCCTGAGCGGCATTCCCCGCGCCCTCATCAAAGTGGACTGCCGGGAGGACATCCTGCTGGAACGCGAGCGGAACCGTACCGACCGGACTCCGGACCCGGCCCATGCGGAGCGCCAATACGGATGCATTCACCAGAATTTCCCGCATGACTTCTCCATAGACACATCGGAAGCGACGCCCCGGGAATGCGCCCAGAAACTCATGGAACAACTTCCACCGGAATTCAGGGCGACGCAGGAATGAAGAGAGGAATGGCCGACGGCGGAGAACAGGTTTACCTGAGAGTTTTCAGAAGAGAATATCTTAAAACTCAACATTCCTCTGAGCCTTGATTCCCTGCTGAAAGGCATGCCTGACGCATTCAATCCGGCTCACGGTATCGGCCACGGCGATCATTTCCTCCGGAGCATCCCGGCCTGTCAGGACAACGACCTTTCCGGGGGTAATTTTTTTCAAAGCATCCACGACTTCCGCAACGGAAATGAAGCCGTAATTCAGGGGGTAAAAAATCTCGTCCAGAATCACGGTTCCCACGGACTCATCCGCCAGCTTCTCCCGGGCCACCCTCCACCCGTCCCGAGCGGCGGAAGCGTGGCGTTCACGGGACTCTTCATCCCTGGCGCGGCCCGTAAATCCGGCCCCGGAACACACCACCTCCGCATTCGGAAACTGCCGGAGAGCCACCACCTCCCCATAGGAACCGTCGTGCTTGATAAACTGAATTACGGCCACTTTCCCACCATGCCCCAACGCGCGCAGGGCCATGCCGAAGGCGGAAGTCGTCTTTCCCTTGCCGGGCCCGGTCAGGACAAGAATGCGGGAGCCTTTCATGCCCGGCATTATACAGCCCCTGAGAGTAATACCCAACCCAAATTCCCCTTGATTCCCGGCGTAAAATGCACTACCGGGCTCCGCATTCCCCTGCTGGTCAGGGAGAAAGCATCTCCACCGGCAGCACAAAATTTCATGAAGCACAGGCACTCATGCCATCTCCGCAAACCTGCGGGCAGACGTGAATAGGACTTTACAGAACCGCCCTCCTCACGGTAGCTTATGCCCGCGCTTGTTGCATGGAGAGATGGCAGAGCGGTTTAATGCAGCGGTCTTGAAAACCGCCGTGGGGCAACCCACCGTGGGTTCGAATCCCACTCTCTCCGCCAGTTTTCAGATTTTAAGATGAGTAAAACCCTTGGTTTCTCAAGGTTTTTCGTTTCCAGGCTGTAGTGTTCTGTGCTGTGGCATGAATCTCCTGTATATCTTTTCAAAAGGGACCTATATACTTAGTAACAAGTAAATAACTCTAATTTTTATCTATCTTCCATGATCCATGCGTTCAGATCGATATATTCCGGTGGGGCGGATTTTCCTTTCAAGTCGTCAAAACAGCAATCCGCCATGCGCTTGAATATTTCCGGATATTGCTGAATGAAGTTTTTTGCACTCTTGCATTCATCTTTTTCCCCCAACCGCAGGGGGGCGAGAAATTGTAAATGATCTGGAGAGAATCAAGGAGATTCCGGAGATTGTTTTCCACTTGTTCCGGGTTACTGTTGCTTACATGGAAAGCGTACGCACAAGTATCGATTCCTTGCGCCCGGTTTTCCTTAAGCAGCAACGACGGATTGACCCGGAGACGTTTTTCTTGAGGACAGTTTTCCTCTGTATGCCGGCTTTCCCGGCCGACGTTCCACGGCATTCCAAGAATTCCCGTCCGGACGGAAGGATAGCGTTTTTTAATGCATGAAGCGAGAAGAAGGCAGGCAACGGCTTCTTCCGCCCTCCCTGCCAGGAGAATGCGCTTCGCATGCGGGGTGGCGGCGAGAAATTCAAGGATATCCCGTTTCATGTTGTCCAAATGGTCTTCCAGGTTCCAGGAAGAATAACGGATACGAACGACGGGACGCCCCGTTGAATGCAGCCACGGTTTTTCCGGGGCGCCGCAGAGAGCAATGACATATTCATCCGCAATAGAAGAGTCCGGCGCCATGAATGAATAGGAAGAGAACCAGTAATTACCGTCTTCTCTGCGAAGAAAGGTTTCCTTTCCCCAGTAATCCCAGCCTATGACGAGTTTTTTGTCCGAGTATTCAAGGATTTCGCCTCCATCGTTGCAATTTAAACGCTTTCCCCTGTTTCCCGTGATGCACAAGCCATCCGTCCAATCCTGCTGGCGCAAATGAATAAGGGAGGAGGCATGGGGAGGAGATTGAAGGAAGGCGGCTTCTTCCTTCTTCCGTAAACGGTAGGCGCCTTCTTCCATTTTCGTAAAGGTTTCCACGCCCCATTTATCCCATTTCAATGTGATTTCCACTCCGGTCAGAGACAGCACGTCGGCTTCATCCCGAGGGCCGTCCAGGCGCATGGCCCGTCCATTGCTGATTTTCATGCATCCTTTCCAGTCAGAATGGATGATGTCCACGAGGTGTTCATCATTTCCGGCATCTGTAGAAGCACCGTTCTGCATTTTCCGGAATTCCTCGGAAACAGTACCTCCCCGCATGATGGAAGCATTGCTTTTTTGCATAATCAGATGGCTGTGAATTCCCCGCTTTTTCAGATAGGGAGCTATGTCAGCACACCCGTGTTCCAGCATGACGGTCTGGAATAGCTGATCTTCCGCAAAGCCAAATTGATAGAATCCCGTTTGCCTTAAACAACGGTACATGGCTTCCTTCATAGCCGCGCGGTCGGTTTCCCAAGCCAGCAGATCCTCCATGACCCGCCGCGACATGACTTGAGCCGGCCCCAGGGCCAGCAGGAAGGATTTTTCCAGATAAGGGTATCCTTCATGCCGTTTCAGCCACAGGCCCTCCCCACGGTGGCAGCTTGAATAACCATCGGGCAACAGGGCATGAAAATCGGCAACATGCCGGAAGTAGTCCGGGTCATAGAAGTCATCATCGTCAATCTTGGCAAAAAGGTCATAGGATGAAATATCCAGGCCACGGACGGTATCCATAAAGTTGGTAAGCTGGTTTCTGTTAGGGCAGAGGCGCAGCGTCACTCTTCCGGCATCGATGAACGGCTGCACATGGGGAAGCAGAATCCTGCGGGCCGTTTCAGCCGAAACTCCCTTAACTGCTGCAAATACATGCAGATGTGGATAGCTCTGGTTCATCATGCAGAGAATCTGGCGAAGGAGGTCTTCCACCCGCTTGTATGATGCAATGCATGCCGCCATATTGAATGGCCGTCCAAGTGGCCGTTTTTGAGAAGGAGAAACTGTTTCCGAAACCGTCCATGGTTTCCCATCGTCATACCGCGGCATAAAAACTCCCCCGTGAAGCAACGGTTCGTCCTTTCCCTCCATGGAGGCAGGCTGCCGCCCGGCTTTTCCCTCCCTGAAAATTTTCTTGAAAAACAAGGCAGCTTCATCCAGCAGGCCATCCACGCCAATCTGTCCCTCGTCAAACAAGGGGCCCTTGAAGTAGGAGAGGTATTCGTCAACATTCCTGTCCAGGTGCTCCACATACCGGACCAGTTCCGCATGATTGCGAAAATCACGAGCATTGATGAACCGCCCGGGGTTGAATTCGCGGCAGGCATCCGGTGCTCCCCAGTAGACGGGCAGGCTTCCGGCAGCAAAAGCATCCGTCAGTTTTTGCGTTATGTAACCGGGGGAAGCATAGTTTTCAAACGCTATGGTGAATTTGTACCGGGAGCAGAATTCGACTTTGTCTTTAACGATCATGCCCGTGTTGTTCAGAAGCTGGCCGGAACTGTCTACGTATTTGTATTGGGAAAGAGTTTCCAAAAAACGGACGGCCTCCCGGAATTCTCCCCGGAATAGACGAAATTACAGAATTTTTCATGCCGATTGAGAATATCCCCTGGAACGGAGGAGTATTGTTCAATGTGACCCGTCCTGCGGATATAGTCGGCGTTTAACCACGCAGGAAAACGAAAATGACGGTCCCCGGAAAGCGTTCCATCTCTCAGGCTTGTCAGGGAATAGCATCCTTCCTTCCAGCGCGGCAAAACAGGTTCTTCCGTATAAAACAGACGAGGACCTTTAAAGGAACGTGCGGCATTTCCAAAGATTGAATAAATCAGCAAGTCGGCACGGGCCAGGTCATCCACAAAAACAGCGCCCAAACGTTCTTTCAAGATCAGGCCCAGAATGTGGTTTTGCGGTTTGAACCCGGATTCAAAGTCGGTAAAAGCTACGCAAACGGGAGAGTCCATCCGAGTGGCGTGAGATAAGAGTTTTTCCGAGAAAACATGCGATTTCCTGTCCAACCGGCATCAAACGGAACTAGTCCAGGCGGAGATGCGCATACGGGCTTTTTGCCTCCTGCAATAACGGCAGAATACGAGAGAGAAAGCACTCCTGCAGAGCCGGATTTTGAGAAAGAGGGATGACTTCATCGTCATGAAATTCCCGGATGACATTTTTGTATTTAGCCGCTTTCATGAAGTGCATCCAGCAGGCATCAGGATAAGGGGTCACCTGCGGATGAGCGGTTATATCCACTTCGTAAAGCGCCGCAATTCCAAAGCGGGGCAAGTTGTTCATGCCGCAGATGAGGGAGTCGCCACCGCCATTTACCGGCCGAGGACCATAAATCATCAATCTTTGCTGATGAACCAGGGTATTGTGCCCCCCGGATGGAGACGCAATCCTCCGGACCGGATATCATTTGAAAGGCCGCTTCCAGTTCCCGGGTAAAATAAATTTGGTCAGCGTCTATTTTAGAAACGCAAAACAGCTGCCCTTCATAAAGACGGCGAATGAATTCCATGCCGAAATTCAAGTAGGTGTCAATTCTGTTTTCCCGGGGAAGGCTCCTCAAGTCATCCACGGAATGAGGAGGAACGACATGATGCGGATAATGAAGAAAGCTGACCCGGCATTGACAAGCGTGGCAAAGGTGATGTTCCCATTCCTTGACCAGATCAATGCTGCGGTCATCCATATCCGCCCAGAGCACCACAACGTGGTCCAGAACGGGAGCTACGCTCAACGAACATGGGATAACTGCGTTTTCTTCATTGAGAACACGGAGAAAACCTATCCGTTTCATGTTTTCGGCCAATTTTGTTTTTTGTGATTGGCATTCCATTTTTTTGATTAGGGATTTTTAATTATTGAGGGATTTTGCGAAACGCCTAGGCGGATATACGCAGATTTCTCACCTCCCCATGGTTCCCGCTTTCCGTTTCCATCATCCGGAACATTTCTTCAATCCAGGATTGAACCAATGCCGGCTTTTCCTTTACCAGATGTACGATTTTTCCGTGAACAACAGTATGATGTTCCTTGCTGCCAGCCTGATAGGCATATGTTTTCAGAAGGTAAGGAGCCAATCTGTTCGTCGCTTCTTCATCAAGAGTCCAATGTTGACTGGTACTGTAAAAGGCAAACAAACAAAGTCCGGAGGATTCCGGCTGCTGAAGCAGTTTGAGTGGATCTCCATAACGCTCCAAAAGATTTTTAAACGGTCTTTTTTTCCTTATCTGTTCATGAGATGGGGAAACTTTTATTCCCCGGTATACAGGAGACTGTCCACTTAAATCCACCGGCCATGGGCATCCCCACACGCCAATATGAAGATGCGGGAAATCCTTTTTCAATCGCTGCGCCAGAATAAGGGCTGCAAACGCATCCTTGCAAATCCCCATCAGCAGGACGGATTGAAGCCGGGGCATCTTTCGTATTCCTTTTTCAACATCACGATACATGCGTTCCAGCAGCAGCAACCCCTCCCATTGATGATACCTCATGCCGATAAAAGGACGGCTGGAATGCCGGAACACGGAGTTATAGCCGTCATACGGGTTGATGAGCAATTCCCGCGCGTATTTGTTCACTTCATTGATGGTAGAAGAATAATGATAGTCAAGGTACTGATATTTACCCTCTTCCATCCTCAGAAATTCTTCAGTCCCCCAGTTATCCCATTTAAGAACGAGTTTGTTTTCATCATGTTGAAGTATGGTTGCGTGGTCATTGCGGTGAAGCCGGCGTCCCCGTTTTTCATTCATCTGAAATTGGTCTGTCCACTGAGGATGGCTGATGAGAATGGTGTCCACGGGAAGCAAGTCCGGTGCGGGAACATTCCCCTGGGAAGAAACCGGCGGCGCCGGGGCGGAGTAATGAAATTCACCGGCGGCATCTTCCAGAATGGGAATGACTCTTCCGCTGTCAATGAGGGACTGCATGTAGGCATTTTCCGTTGGCGCATGATGCTTTGAAGAACCCGCAGCCCTCAGGTTCATATCCGTATCTCCCAAATAGTAAAGCTGGGCTTCAGGGAATAAATAGTCCGCCAGACAAAGCGCCTTGCTCAACGTGGTAAAATTGCCCGTGCTGCGGTGAACTTCCCCCGGCATGAATTTCCAGTTTTCCAGCCCTTCCCTACAAGCAAATTCATTGGAATAGCCCAATTCTTCATTGTTGAAGTAAATTTCCGGGACTCCGCGTAAAATTTCCATATGCCTTTCCTCAGGGGAAAAAGCCAGGTATCCGGCGAAGCAGGAAACAAGAACAATATCCGTCCTTTTTCCCGCCAGACCGGAATTCAAGTTATCCATTTTGCTGATTCTCATTACTTTGTCGCAAGAGTCGACAAAAGAGGAATAGTTGCGTTTCAAATCACGTTTATTTGAGACGATGCAAATGCGTTTTTTATGCCCTTCTGAAGCCAGAAAACATTGCCAGTCTTTAAATTCACCTAACCGTGACAAGGCTTTCCACTCTTCTTCCGTATCAATTTGCAGACAACAGGGAAAATCATTCGGGTAAGGGCAGGAGCCGTCATCAAACATCGTACCCGATTCCAGAAATTTTTTCCGGGTAACAACATTAATATTTCCGTCAAAAAAATAGAAAATTTCTTGGCGTCCTGTTCCCGATGCGCCAGATGGAAATGTCCCTCCATGTGACCAATCATTTTGGTTTTGCGGGCCGTGTAGGCGGATTGAATTTTCCCTTTTTCCATGTCTTCCGCCATTTGGCGCAACAGGCCCCGACGACGGAAGGGAGAAGTCGGCTGAAGTACGGCGAATATGTCACAGGAGAAACGGGTCAATACCTGGCGTACGCAATTTTCCATTCGGCGGTCGTCCACCGTCTCCCGGAAGCACCGGATGCCTTCCCGACGGCAGCGTTCCAGAACTTCTTCACTGTCCGTACTGACAACCGGAACAAATCCTTCCTGGAGGGCATAGGAAACGGAATACAGGAACAGGGGCCTTCCATTCAACAAGCGCCTGTTTTTATCCGGACAGCGCTCCGAATGTTTTTTAGCCGGAATAATGGCCAGCTTGCGGATGAATTGGGAAGCCGTGTCCTTCCCTTCCGGACAGAACACGGGAAACGGAGTTGCCGCCAGCGATTGGGGCAGCAGAAGTTCCGCCTTTCCCGTCCATTGTTTTCCGTCATCATGACGGGACATGACGGGATAGCCGTGATGCAGACGGCAAGCCTCCGTACGCGGCCTGCCAGTCCGGCATATATTCCCGCTGCATGAAATCATGGAAAAGAATTCTGCCAGACGGTTCATATATTCTCCGATGTCCGGCTGGCCCGGTACAAAAACGGGACCGTCCATATAACTGAGGTAAAGGTCTTCATCCTGATCAAGACGAATCACATATTCAGCCAGGGCCTCCGGGGTGGAAAAGTCCGCGGCATTGACGAACCGGGATGGATTGGCCTCCATCCCTGCATCGGGGGCTCCCCAATAAATGGGAAGGGAAAGAGCGGCAAGAGAATCAAACAGTTTTTCAGTCACGTAACCAGCAGCCGGATAGTTTTCAAAGGCAATCGTGAATTTGCAGGAGGAGCAGAAAGCTATTTTATCCCGAACGCAGGAGCCCATGTTGTTCATGACCATCCCGCCGCAATCTACATGCTTGTACCGGGAAAGCAGGCGCAGGAAATGAATTCTTTCCGGAGCATTCCCATTGGAATACACAAAGCTGCAAAATCGGGTATGCCTGGACAGAAGGGATTTTCTGTCTTTGGAGTATTGTTCTATTTTTCCCGTTCTTCTGACAGGGCCATTGTTCATCCAGCAGGGCATCCTCAAATGACATTCGGGATAAGGAATATCTCCCTTCATGAATGAAATGGCATAATCGCACTCATCCCAACGCGGTTTGACGGATTCCCCCGTATAAAAAACTCGAATCCCCTTAAAGTTCTGATGTTTTTCTCCAAAAACGGAGTAGATTAAAAAATCCGCCTGATCCTGGTCATCCACAACGGTCATGCCCAGTCTTTCCGTCAAAACCGCGGACAGAATATTATCATGTGGATCAAATCCCGGCCAGAAGTCCGCAAAAGCGGCACGTTTGACCTGCCGGGAATTTATATCTGTTGCCTCAACCATGCGTGACCCCCGTGTTTTTGAAGAGATTTATCCTTTACGATCATTTTTACTTTCGGTTTGATCGCCATGAGATTTTTTTGATTAAAGTCCAATGTTTCAGGGAATAAATATTCAGGAGATAAAACAAGGGGATGCCGGCCAATCACATATTTATTGAGGTGGCTTTCATCGTGCCAAACGGCAATGACACCGTCCTCAAGATCCCGCCTGACGGCATCCGCCAACTCCCGGCACATGCGGAGATAGTCTTCAGCCCTTCCCCCGTTAAAGCCTCCGGCGACATAATATTCTCCTTCGGAATGGAGCACCCGCGCCCGGGACATTCCATTTTTTTCGTAGGGGTAAGTGGAACGGGGGCGTTGGTAGTACCCCGGATGAAGCGTCACCATGAGACCCTGCCGGTTCATCGGGAAAATTTCCTGACCGACAGGCCCTACGGGAAGCAAAGTTCCATTCATGAAATAAATGTAGTCATATTGCTGCAATTCCTCCCGAACGGTTAAAAAAGTCTCAAACCTTCTCAAGGTTTCCATGGGCCACGGATAAAACGGCTTGCGGACAAGAGTCACGTCATCGCCGGTTTCCACTTCCGGATGATCCGTGAACAGAAAATAATGCACATCATGCCCTGTCAGGAAATATTGTTTGGAGGCCGCATAAAACTCCTCCCAGAACGTCATATAACGCCCTGTGGCTATAAACAGGACAGCCACTTTTTTCCGGGGAGAAAAAGGTTCCTCCTGTCTGCCGCCGCTCGACAAATAGAAGGTTCCATCCTCCATCTTTTTAAACGCCTCCACGCCCCAGCAATCCCACTTGAGAGTTATTTTCTCATCAGTGACGGAGAGGACGTCCGCTTCGTCGTCCCGTTCAAAACGGCGCGCCCTGTTCCCAAAGACACGGACAATATCATGCCATTGCGGATGATGCACTTCCATGAGACGCTCCTCATTAACCTGATTCGTAGAAATGTTCCAGTTTCTGCCCCGGAAATCTCCCGGAACCAGCCCTCCGCGCATCACGGAAGCATTGCCGGTCTGAATCGCCAGATGCATTGGCAGGGCCATTTCCTGTACATACCGGGTGCGGTTGCTGCTTCCGGTATCCAGCATCATCATGTGCATGAAGTTGTCTTCCGTAAATCCATACCCGGCATGACGGAGCCTGGGCGAGATTTGGGATATCATGTGAGGATTGGTCTCACAAATTATTAATTTTTCCAGCACATCCCGGCTCAATACCAAGGTGGGGCCAAAGCAGCCGAAAAATCCGTTTCCGGAGAAGGGATACCCTCCACGCACGCTTAGATATTCGCCCGGCCCGCAATAAAAGCTGCTGAATTCCGGCGGAAGATGCAGATGGAATTTATTGACTGACTTGAAATAATCCCTTCCGTACAAATCATCGTCGTCAATTTTGGCGAAAAGATCGTAATCGGAAACGTTCAAATCCCTTATCGTGTCCAAGAAATTGGATAGCTGGTTCTTGTTGGGGAAAAGCCGCATCGTCAAACGGCCTTCGTGAATAAAATGTTCAAAGAGAGGGAGCACTGTTCTGCGGTACGTGCCTTCCGGTATCCCCTTGACAGCTGCGAACACATGAAGATTCGGATAGCTCTGATCCATCATGCACCAAATCTGCCTCTGCAAATCCGTCAGACGCTTATAGGATGAGAGACAAACAGCAATTTTGCAATCGGGTCTCTGCTTAGTCCGTTCGTGCTGGTAAAACAGATTGTGGCGGGCCACACGGATCTTGAGGTCTCCATGGCTGTTGGCAGCCTCCAGGGCAATATCAGTCGGCAACCGGTAATCGGCAAAAACCCGGGCCACCCTGGGGCGTCGGGCAGCAGGGATGACGAGAGCATGCGTTCCCCATACGTAGGAGGTATTGGCATCCGTCTTTCCCGTTTTGAAATCTTCAAACAAGATTTCATCAGATTCCCCCGGAGCCCCTTGCGGAGACCATACTGCATGATGGAACAGCCGGAAAATATCCGTCTCCGGATGCTCCTTCATTTCCTTCCTGAGAGCCGTTTCCAAGCGGGAAGAAGCCACCATCGGCACGGCATCGCTTTCTCCGAAAATAATCAGGTCACTCCCAGCATAATTTCTGTCCTCCAGAAGACGTATGAAAGATGCCCTCAGAGAACGGACGTGCGAACGTTCCGCAGACGCCGGGGACCGTCCCAGGTAGGATGCACTTTCCTCTTCCCGCGCATCCCTGAGGGGGAAAGATCCGCGGTAGAGGGATAGAGCTCCAGCTCGTAACCCATCCGGTGCAATTCCGAAGCTCCCTCCGACTTTTCCCCAGGAGACACAATCAAAACACATTTCATAAAATGTACCTGTTAAAGTTTAATCCATTGCGGGCAGAAAATGTCCTGCTCGTCCTCAATCTTTCCGGTAAACCACTGTTTTTGAATAAAAACCCTCTGCTGGTCTCCAAGCCATGCCCCCCACCAGGAAAAGGAGGAACAGGAAAGGACGAGTTCCTGCATGGACGTCAATTCCCGGAGGGCGTCCAGCGTCTCATGCTCATCCATGACTATTTCAAAACGCGTTGCTTCCGGAACGCCCTCCATCAATTTCCGGGCCAATTCCGGAGAATCGGAAAAGACGACCAGCTTACTGATGTTGCCGGAAAGCCTCCGTAAAGCTTCATTAAGAAAGGGAACATCCGGCGTATGGTACATGTCTGTACGGTCAAGATAGTCCCCCATCCTTATATGAACGCCGGCCACGCCCTCCTGGACGGGAGCAATAAGAGGAGCAAACAGGGAACGGATTTCTTCCGCAACATCCTTGAAATACCGCTCACTCTGGAAATACCCTCTCAAGGCGCCGTAGCGAACCGTTTCAGGAATGGGATGGTAGGAAAATCCGGGCTCCCTGTATGTCACGGGATCGTTATATCCGCCGTCCGGGCACAGCGAACAGGCCTCACCCAGATAAGTCATCAGCTCCCAGGTCTCGGAACTGTATCTCCAGGGAATACGGCATCCCACACCCAGCCGGAGAGCATGCGCATAGGCAGCAGCTATCTGGAACAGATGATTGCACGTACGCGAGCCGGGCATAAACTGCGTCGTGACGTAACCGGGAGATGCCGGAACAGAAGCGGGACGCAAGGATAAAAATTTACCGGTAACAGTCTTCTGCGGTTTCCGGGCATCCAGGCAAACCGTGCCCAGCAGGTCAAAAGGATGTTCATCCCTGTCGGATCGCCTTTCAAGACACTGAAGGTGCAAATGGCGGGAATTACCCGGAGCATGCTGGGAAACCTGGAACCCCAGCTCTTCCAAAACATAACTCAGGAAATCGGCAGACCACAGGGATTGTTGCTTGTAGACTTCCATAAATGCACACAAATCATTCTCCGGAGTGTGATTTCCTTTCCCCTGTTTCTTCATGTATTGCCTGAACGCAGGCGTCATCACCCCGCGCATCAGGCGCACGTCCCGGAAACTT
Organism: Akkermansia sp. JRP_AM1; assembly: GCF_049262625.1. Lineage (NCBI taxonomy): Bacteria > Pseudomonadati > Verrucomicrobiota > Verrucomicrobiia > Verrucomicrobiales > Akkermansiaceae > Akkermansia > Akkermansia sp. JRP_AM1. Next base: position 2,496,342 of record NZ_CP118234.1, on the reverse strand, counting down.
AATCGTAAGATTCCTCCGGGTTTTAGAGCACGGAAGGCTTCCGTGAAAAATCGGCAGGCCTCTGCAGACGTTACTGTTCCAATGACATGCTCCAGATAAAAAGCGTCTACGGAATCGTCCTTCCACGGGAGTGGCCTGGTAATATCATAATTGGGAGCGTCCAGATTCAACCAGCCATTCAACCTCCGGGTGCCGCACCCCAAATGGATATACAGCAGAGGAGATTGGTCCATGATTTCCACGTTGCCGAAAGAAAGACGGCGTTCAGCCCATAACCGGGCCAGGGACGGCATGTCCGACCGCTGGAATATCTCCGTTTCAGACCCGATAAACCGTTCTCCCTCCAAAAGGAGCTGCTCCATAGGCCACATCTGCCATTTCAGCTTCAGTTCACCCTTGGAGCCAATGCTCCACCAGCCATAGCAGGAAGTATCCCGCCTCCTGAACGCCCCGTTGGAATAAAACAGCATTTCCCCTTTCCAATGAAGATGAACAACATCGCACACAGCGGAGGGAATTTTGTAATTAAACGAATACAGGGCCTGCATGATGTCGGGAGAACACCAGTGGGCCGTTACCATGTCATTATCCCGTTCCGGGTAATAAACATTGGACATGTAAAGCCGTTTCGTGGATTTCAAGCGGCCTCCGAGCCTGCCTGCCAGTTCACCTACGATCACATCCTCTGCCCCGCATTCCGCAAAACCCGGCGCATTCACCAGCTTTTCCACCATGCTGCGCTTCAGCAGGTAGCCCGCCCCTCCGCTCGGTGAATTGCGAAGCGCAACCATCGCATCCCCAATCAGATCATAATCTTCATCTATCAAGGAGGTCAACCGGCTCAATTCCAAATACGTATCGTCATCACATTTAAAGAGCCATTCAAATTCGTAATTCTCCAGCGCGTAACGAAAGAAGGATTTCACTTTTGCGGGGAGCTCATTGTAGCCATCGGGCGCATCAAGCCCCACCGTATCTTCTTCTTCCCCTCCGGAACCCGGTTTCCTCCTACAAAGAACATGCATTCAACGTTCTGCGCGGGATGGGCCAGCCAGGTAGACCTTACCGCTTTCCGTTTATCTCCCGTTCCATGGCATGAACAAATGCCTACGACAATATTTGTTTTCTTTTTCATGGTTTTTCCTCCCATTTCTAAGCCGGCAGTTTTTCCACCGCGTCAAAGACTTCCTCCCAGCTGGCTACAGACGCTTCCAGCCCTCCAAGCTCCAGTCCACGCTCCCGCGCCGCGTGGGCCATGTCGGACCTCAGGTTGGGCTCGTAGGCCATCTTGCTGGCGTAGTAGATAAAATCCCTTTCATGGTCGCACAGCCATCCGGTCTTGCCATGCTCCACCATCTGCCTCCAGCCTCCACGGTTGTCCACCACAAGCACGCTTCCGCTTGCCATGGATTCAAAACCGACACGCGGCCAGTTCTCCGTCGTGTCCGTCGGCTGGAGCACGATTTGGCAGTGCTTGTAAAAGTCCTGCTGGCTCACCTCCCTCTGGTCGCGGGCCGTGCGTATCCAACTGTAAGGCTCTCCGATTTTCTCCCGGCTCCTCTGGTCAAACCCCAGAAAAAGGCCACGCTTGAAGACAGGCGCCACGAAATATTCATAAATATGGAGCGTATTGGCCGCAAATTTGCTCGCGTCCTGGCGCGAGATGCGCCCGCAGCCGAAGTATTCCTGCGTCCTCTCCTCAATGAAAGGGAAGGATTCGTTGTGGAAGTAAGGCTTGAACGTCATGAAAGCAATGGTAGGGTCGTCGTTGCAGCGCTTGAGCAGGGGCATGTTCTTCTGCCTGACTTCCTCGTTCTGGTAAAGGAACATGGCAATGAGCCCCTGCTTCATGAGTTCCTTTTCCTTGTTGAAAAGCCAGGTCATGCAGTTGACAAAGATGGTGCGTTTGGTGCGCTGGCGAATGGCGGGCATGTTTTCCAGAAATTCTCCGTTGCAAAATCCGATGATGGCATCCCCTTCCTGCAGGACTGTCCAGTCATTGGGAGCGTGGATATGGACGCCCAGACGGATCATTTCCAAATAAAGGGCTTCATTTTCAAATCCGCCGTTGGTGGGGATGATATGCACGTCAATACCCATGTGGAGCCAGACCAGAATCTGGTGGTGGAGTTCGGTTCCCGCGCCCCCGTAGAGACTGGGGAACCCGTTGACATAGATCTTTTTCAATGTGGTGCTCATGAAATAATGGAGTTAGATGTTGAACGAATTCATTGATGGACGCTAGCACGCTGCCTTTTAAGCTGGCAATGGGTAAATTTTGAAAATATGGCAAAGAAATACGTGCCACCGGAGAAGAATCCCCTCCCTTTTCCCACGTTGCCATCCGCCTCAAAAACTCACCAAATATCATAACGTTCCCGACGTGTTTACGTTGCTGGTTTTTGATTCATGGTAGTCGCAACCATTGAACAAACATCATTTCATTACCATGAACAACACTTTCAATATCGGCGCCATGGACACCGTCTATCCCTTCATTCCCATGTACCCCAACGGACAGCCCCAGGGCAACTTCCTGGTCAACGGACTCTCCGCTCCCGTCCTTATCCCCAAACGAACTGCTTCCAACAACACCCGGCACGAATAGTCCGGATACCTCAAGGTCATGGCTCCCGCCACCTGTTTTCTCCACCTTCACGCCCACTCCTCCATCTCCCTTTCCATCCCCACCAAGGATCTGGAACTCTCCACGGAGCCGGGTTCAGACGCATGGTATAACCGAACATCATTGCTTATATTAATTTTATTATTTATTTTAAATATATTATATTTTTTATAAGTATTTTATTATATGATGAAGAAAATCAAAATTTGAGTAAATATTATAGCTTGCACTCTTTCTCTTATTTTCATGATTATAGCATCTTCAATGTGCTGGGTGAAGCCGTGGACGAACGCGGCGCGCTCTCCTGCTCCGGCATGAAAAGCATTCACCGCAGCGCTCCGCCGCTGGACGAGCAATCCACCAGCACGGAAGTGCTGGAAACGGGCATCAAAGTAATCGACCTCATCTGCCCTTTCGCAAAATCGGCGCCTTCGGCGGCGCGGGGGGGGAACGCACCCGTGCAGGGAACGACTTGTACAATGAAATGATAGAATCCGGCGTGATTAACCTGGAAAAGCCGGAGGAATCCAAGGTGGCCCTGGTCATTGATGGTTTTACAGTGAGCCAGACGAACCATGCGGGCATTCATTCCTCGCAGGAACGCTCCTATACCTCTACAGGCATGATTCTGCATCAGACGGATGCCCGGGGCAATGCCACAACGATTGAAACTGACTTAGACGGACGACCAGTCAAATCCACGGATGCAGCCGGCAACGTAACCACCACCAGCTACCTGCCCTGCTGCGATGCTGTGGCTTCCATCACCGATTCCATGGGAGGTACTACTTGCTATTCCTACGACATCCAGGGAAGAAAGATAGCCGAATACGGCACGTCCCTCCAGCCGGCCAGTTTCGCCTACGATGAAGCCGATCGTATGGTCTCACTGACTACTTTCAGGGTGGACGAAGGGGACATCATCACTGATCCTTCCGGCCGCGCCGACGGGGACACTACCACCTGGCTCTACGACGAGGCCACGGGAATGGAACTGAAGAAAACCTATGCCGACGGCTCCTGCGTTCTCAGAACCTACGACCAGTTCAACCGTCCGGAAACCGTCACCAAGGCCAGAGGCATTGTCACGACGTACGCCTATGCTCCATTGACAGGAGAACTTGTCTCCGTCTCCCACAGCGACGATACTCCGGGATGGGAGTTCTCCTGCAATCATCTCGGGCAGATGACTTTTATCCGGGACGCCTCCGGCCTCCGGGAACTTTCCCATGACAGTTACGGCAGAATGGTTCGGGACACTTCCTTTGGAACGGTAGAAAGCAGCCTTCAGGAAGACTTCGACACGTTCGGACGTTCCACCGGCTACCGCCTCATGACCGGAACCCGCACGGTGCAGCACTCCCATCTTGACTACGATCGGAAAGGTGGCATGATTGGGATGAATCTGGATGGTTTGGCCTCTTCCTTCACTTGGGAATACGATGAAACCAGCGGCTTCCTCAACCGGCTCACCTACCCCAACGGCATGGTTCGCAGCAACATCTATCTACCATCCCAAGCTCAACCTCGTGGCTTCCATTGGCTATGAGAAGCAGGGAAATGGAGGCATGGCCGCCGGCCATGAATACCAGTATGATGCCCTGACGCGTCCAGTTCAACGCCGGGACTCCTGGGATGGAACCACTCCTGCCACGCTAAGAGATTTTACCTACAATAGCCGCAGTGAATTGACTGGAGATCAACTCAGGGAGAGAGGCAGCTACAGCTACCGGTACGACAACATCGGCAACCGCAAGACTGCACGGGAACTGGAGGAAGAAGTATCCTACAATGCCAACCGGCTCAACCAGTACACGGACATTACCAGAAATACGGAACCATTCATTCCCACTTACGATGCAGACGGTAATCAGACCAGGATCAAGACCTCGACAGGCATTTGGAAAGTGAGCTATGATGCCAATGACCGCCCTGTGTTATTTTACTGAAGAAGACGGAAGAACCGTGATTACTTGCTCCTACGATTACCAGGGACGCCGCTTTGAGAAAAAAGTAGCAGTTAATGGTTCAACTGTCAGCCATGCATGGTATCTATACCAGGGCTATTTGCAAATAGCTGAACTGGATTTGATGCGTCCTTCTTACAGACTTGTGAAGACCTATCTGTGGGATCCTACAGAATCGACTGCTACGCGCATCCTGATGATGACCAACTGGAAGGAGGATGGAACAAGTGTCAACGAGCATCTTTACTTCATGCATGATATGCTCAAAAACGTCACTTCCATCTTCGACTGTAAGCAGACGCGAAGGGCGCGCTATGAATATGCCTCCCTTGGAGCCCTAATCACGGCGCAGGGCGACAGGGCTCAGGAAAACAAGTTCAGGTTTTCCTGCGAGTTCATGGACGACGAGCTTGGCCTGATCTACTACAATTACCGCTACCTGAATCCTACAGATGGCAGGTGGATTAACAGGGATTCTATTCGGGAATACGGAGGACGAAACTTATATGGATTTATCAAAAATAGAATTTTTAAACAACTTGATTAACTTGGTCTATATATATTAATTAATGCTACTGAATCTGTAAAATACATATATCATGATGGACTGGTTTTTCCTTCAAATTTGTCAGATGCCTATGAAGGAACAATAGGTCATTGTCCAAAATGCGGATGTGTGTTAGTATGGATCCATGGTTATAATACTACTCTAGCAGAAGCGATGACAAGATTTGAAGTGGTTGAAAAAGCTTATAAGAGTTCGGAAGGAAAATGCGATGTTTATGGGTTTGCGTGGAACGGGAATCCTGGTGCTTCAAACTTTAAAGACGCGGTAAAAGGTTCTAGATTTACAGGATCAGGTGCATTTTCTCATTTTCTTAGAGATTTAAAAGCCAAATGTCCTAACATAAAAGTACATATCGGAACTCATAGCTTAGGAGCTGGAGTAGCTCTTGAAGCATTGGCTCATGGGGAAGATATCGGCAATATAGGCAATGTTTTCTTGGCCAATCCTGCAGTTGACAATGAGTCTCTGGAACCAGGAGAAGAATTTGAAAAAGCTCCTGCTAATGCTGATTCTATTCATTTAGCAATCAGCAAAGAAGATGATATTTTAGAATTCGTTTATCCACTTTCTGAATTCAATGTGGCTCTGGGAGAGAATGGCCCAGATCATCCCGAAAATGTGCCAGCAAATGTAATAACTCATGATTTTACGAATGACTTTGGCGACAACCATGGCGCTGTTTATATCCCTTCTAATAATTCGAATTTTTGGAATATAGCCAGCGGATTATTTAAATGATGAATAAATTACGCATTTCTCATAATTTAATTATGCTAGTTTTCTATGAAAATAAAAAAAATGAACAATAAATTGGGAATAGTAAAATTTCTGGTTGGAGTTAGTATATTTATAATTACATTATTCATATTTTTTCCTCTTCCGTTGGTTTATACCTGTCTTTATATCAAATATAGCGTAAATCCATCCGACATAACCCCAGAAGTTTTTGAAAAAACAGTTGATAAGAAACCAAAAGATTTACATAGCTTGTTAAGCATTTTTCGTAAGAAAAGCACATCCATGAATCAATATCTTTCTAAAATGAAAAATATTGATGAAATCCGCGATGACTTAAAGAAAGGAATGCCATACCTAATGAATAAGGTTAAATTTGATAAAATTAATTGGTTTTTTAGTGAAAAAGATAAAGAAAAAGTAAAATATATATACGACATCCCCCTCTTCTCAACATGGTCTCAAGCAGAGGGAATGGGTAATTATGATGCAGTTGGTTACTTTTTTCTTGATGATGAATTGAAAATTCTGAGGATGGAGTATAGGATGTATGATATTAGGTTCCCAATATCTTGAGGGAAGAGCCACGCCTGATATTTATAAAGTGCATCCAAGTTATATGATTCCGATACATATTTTTAATCCCAATGATTCTTTATTGAAGGCAGAAGAGTTATCCAAATTTGCTTGTTGTGTTAAATGAAAATTAAAGAAATATCATTCTGTAAAAGCTGTTTACAAATCATAAAATATTATTTACCTATTTTAAATATAACAAAAAATCTATGCATGATTCTTGTTTTTTTCATAAAAATCATCCACATGAACTTTAAAAACTACAAGTATATCATAAATTATTTAACATGAAAACTAATATTATATTCCTTTCGATTTTTTTAGCATTAAACTTATTAGGATTCTTGTACATCCATAACCCCCAAAAAAGAAGAAACAAGAAATCCCTATATTCCACCTTATTATCTACATTACAATACTCCTGCCTACATTGTAGGAAAAGATATGATTAGAAATTCATTACAATCATACTGGGATTTGTCGTCAAACATGACTCCACAACCAAATCTTAATCCGTATGATAAAAAATGGAATGGAAGCGAAGCAGCCCTTATGTTAGCGGCAGCTATCGGGGATATTGATACCATGAAGAAATTACTCGAATTAGGGGCTGATATTAATGTTGCTTCAAATGAAATGAAGCTACCCTCTATGACCTTTCCCTACAAAGAAACTGCCTTACATTATGCTGCTCGTACAGGACAAATAAGTGCCTACAATTTTCTGATTAAACAAGGAGCTAACCAGAATTTGAAAAATACTGACAGAAAAACAGCCAAGCAATTACTGGAGGCTAAATTAAAAAATAATTAAAATTATCCTGTCTCTTCGGAATGAAATTTATAATAAAATGGATAAAAAATAATAAGAAAATCAGTTTCTCTATTATAGCATTATTGGCTTTGCTCATCTTTGTCCTTTATCCTGGCAATGATATTACATGCCTGGACATAGTACCCCCTGCGACAGCCAATGTTCAATCTGCCCAGGCCGGAGATGTGTTAAAAATGGATATTCCCCATTCGGAACACAAGCTCACCTTGATTTTCATTCCAAAAGGAAGTTACCCAATTACAAAATCTGGCCATCGTACGGAAATTACTTATCCCTACTGGCTGGGGAAGTACGAAATCACACAGGAGGAATGGGAAAAGATGATGGGATGGATCCCGATTCCGGAATTGGAAGACAGATGGACCATCACAACGGGCGCACGGTACCCCATGTGCCAGGTATCCTATGATGAATGCCTGGATTTTTGTGATCGATTAACCGAGATTGCACGACAACAGGGGATTCTTCCGGAAGGATATTGCTTTTCCCTGCCTACGGAGGCACAGTGGGAATTAGCCTATTCCTGCGGCAAGGAAATCGTTCTTCCCGATAATCTTGAGAAAGTAGCATGGATGGATTTTCACGATGCCAATACAGGGGCCTATCCTGTGGGACAAAAAGAACCCAATGCATGGGGGTTTCATGACATGTTGGGCAATGTATGGGAGTTATGTGCGGATTTTTATCATTCTCATCGTTTGCATGGCCGCAATCCCGTCAACTGGAAAACGGATACCGGCAATTTATCAACCGATACTGGTTTATCAGTCACCTCCCTCGGGGAGGAGTGTTTTCTTTCATACCTGATAATGAGAAAGAGATACCTCGTGAAAGATATCATGCTGATTCAAGAAGAGCCAGTACCGGATTGAGAGTAGCGTTAGTCCCGGTTCAGCAACATCAATTACTGAAAAAAAGGTTAAAACACTTACACCCTGTTCCGGATTGGTTGATGGACATTAGGTACTCATTTGAACTAATCTACATGTATATGAAAACATATTGGAAGACTTTAACGAATTTATGATCATTTGAAAAATATTCCTGTTTTTGTTTTGGACTATTTCCCAAATGCCGTACCAGTTTAACAGCCAAGCTTGGCGATTGTCGTTTTCAGACGCAGGAAATGCCAGTACATTGTAACACGGATAGTGTTCGGTTTGACAGCAGCGAACGAGCCGGCTCCTATTTCCGGCAAATCTGTTTCCCTTGCGCTCTGTGAATGCACTGGTTAACGAATTTCTCGCAGTCTTTCACAGCAGCAGCACTCTGGAAGGAAGTTAGCCTGCGGTCATCTGGGGCGGTAAGACGCCTACAAAACTAGAGAAATCTTTACGATGCCTACGAGAAGGGCGCTGCCATCCTGTCTTTTCAGAGAGGACTCATCAGAATAGCGTGAGGAAGAGGATTTTCGGAAATTCCCATCATCTTATTGCACGCTGCATTACCGGCGCTGATCACTTGATTTCCTTCTGCATGTAAACAATGTCAAAGGTGCGGCCCAGTTTAAAGCCGATGTTTTTCAGGCGCCCGGCATGGATAAAGCCCTGGCTAGCGTGAAAGGACATGCTTTGTTCGTTTTCAGAGGATATTTCCGCAATGATGTGGCGGATGCCCTGCTTCACGGCATCCTCTTCCAGACGGCCCAGGCACATCCGGCCAATGCCCCGGCCAAGATGGGAGGGAGCAATGAAGTAAGTGACGGTGGCCGTTTCCCGGAATGTGGGTACAGGCTTATACGCACTCAGGAAGCAGAAGCCCACTACTTCCCCGGTCCGGCAGTCCACCACGGCATACGCCGGATAACCTTTCACGCGTTCCAGAATATGGGGATAAAAGGATTCCGGCAGTTCCGCATCCGAGAAAGCAGCCGTTCCGTTCATCACGTAATGGTTGAAGATACGGATGACGGCCTCCCGGTGGGAGTCTGCCAACGGTTCAAATACTATTTTTTCCACCATATTCATTGCTTATTGTTTCACCGCAGTGCAAAGATTTTCTAAAGAATGGCTTTCATGCCTTTACATCCGTTCCCGCCTGCCTCTCCGGTATTTGCCAACCACTGCCGCAGGAATAAAAGGGCTTATGCGGAACACAGCCTTGCACTTCCTTTAAGACATTTCCAGCAGTAATTCCGTTCCGCCATTTTCAGAATAGCTGATTTTTCCTTTAAAAGCATTTCGGCGCCCTGTGACCAGGCCAACGCCCGCCGTCAGCCTCCATCCGGTCCTTTTCTCCATATAAAAGGACCGTTCCAGTAATTCCGGAACGGTCCTGAAAGACAAGGTTTTTGTTTTAACGGGTTACACGCTGTCCGGTTCCAGCTCCCGGCGGATGTATTCCGCCGTGGGGAGTTCTTTTTGGCTATCTGCTCCGGGGTTCCTTCCGCCACGATGGTTCCTCCGGCTTCACCGGGGCCGGGGCCCATGTCGATGATGTAGTCCGCCTCCGCCATGATTTCCGTGTTGTGTTCGATGACGATGACCGTGTTTCCCTGGTCCGCCAGACGGTGCAGCACATCGATGAGCAGCCGCACGTCTCGCGGATGCAGGCCGATGGAAGGTTCTTCAATGAGGTACAGGTCGCCAGGCAGTTCCTTGCCCTTCATCAGGGCGTTCCGGCTGACGCGCCGCCCCTTGATGAGCTCCGTCACCAGCTTGAGCCGCTGGGCTTCCCCGCCGGAGAGCGTATTGGAAGCCTGCCCCAAGGTCAGGTAGCCCAGGCCGGTTTCCGCCAGCAGTTTGAGCGGGTCTGAGATGCGGGGCTGGCTTTCAAAGAATTCCGCCGCTTCCGCAAAGTCCATCTGGAGCACGTCCGCAATGGTTTTCCCCTTGTACCTCACGGTCAGGGTGGCGGCGTTGTAGCGCTTGCCCCGGCAGGTTTCACACGGCACGTAGCAGGGGGGCAGAAAGTCCATTTCCAGCTTTTGCATGCCCGTGCCCTTGCAGGATTCACAGTTACCCTGCCCCGTGTTGAAGGAAAAGCGGCCGCGGTCGAAGCCCAGTCTGCGGGCGTCCGCCGTTTGCGCGAACAGGGTCCGGATGTCGTCCAAAAAGCCCACATAGGTGGCGGGCGTAGAACGGGGCGTCTTGCCGATGGGGCTTTGGTCCACGCCGTACACCATGCGCAGCGTGTCAAACCCGGAGGAGGTTTTCCACAGCTTTTTCTGGTCCCGAGTGAGCTTGTCGCCGATGGCCTGGCGCGCCGCCAGCCGGATGGTTCCCGTCATCAGGGAGGTTTTCCCCGCGCCGGATACGCCGGTGAGCACCGTCAGCCGCCCCTTGGGAATGGCCGCATTCACGTCCTTCAGGTTGTGCAGGCGGCAGCCCTCCACCCGCAGCCACGCGGTTTCATCTTTTCTGGCCGGAACCCTGCGCCTTTTCCCGCGGTAGGGATGGCGCGGCTTATGATGCAGGGCCGCGCCCGTGACGGAGTCCGGCATGGCTGCCAGTTCCTCAAAGGTGCCCTGAGCCATAATCCTGCCGCCATGGATGCCGGCTCCCGGCCCCATGTCCACAATGTGGTCCGCACGCTTCATGGTGTCTTCATCATGTTCCACGACCAGCAGGGTATTGCCCCGGCGCTTGAGTTCATCCAGTGTACCCAGCAGCAGTTCGTTGTCCCGCGGATGCAGGCCGATGGTGGGTTCATCCAGCACGTAAAGCACGCCGCGCAGGTGGGAGCCCAGCTGGGATGCCAGGCGGATGCGCTGGGTTTCCCCGCCGGAAAGCGTCGTGGCGCTGCGGTCCAGGGAGAGGTAGCCCAGCCCCACCCGCTGGAGGAAGTTGAGGCGCTGCGTGATTTCCGCCACCACGTCACGGGCAATGAGAGCTTCCTCCCGTTCAAATTTCCATCCTTTGACCAGTTCCGCGGCGGCTACGGCAGGCAGGGAGGCGATTTCACCGGGAGTCACTCCCTGAAGCCGCACGGCGCGCGCAAATTCATTCAAACGCACTCCCTGGCAGGCGGGGCAGATTTTCACCCCTTTGTCATCGTCCGCCTGCCGCGCCAGTTCCTTGTCATATTTCAGTTCGGCTTCCAGCAGAGATTGCGCCTGGTCTTCCTTCATCTTTCCCTTGCCCACGATGCCATGCCCGCGGCACACAGGGCACCACCCGCGTGGAGAGTTGAAGGAGAACGTGTACGGTTCCAGTTCCGGGAAAGATTGCCCGCAGGAGGCGCACGCAAGCTTGGTCCCCATCAACTCCGGCCGGCTGGAACCGGGCGGAAGCACTTGCAGGAAACCTTCCCCCATTTCCAGCGCGGCATGCACCGCTCCGGCAAGTTTTTCCGGGTCCAGGAGGCCTCCGGACGTGAAACGACCAGGTCCAGGTCATGGCTGGAATAACGGTCCAGCGGCTGGAATCCGCTCAACGGAACCAATTTGCCATCCACCCACATTTCCTCATATCCCTTTCCTTCCGCCCAGCGGGCCAGGTCCGCGTAATGCCCCTTGCGTCCCCTGACGAGGGGAGCCAGCAAGGCCAGACTGCCGTGTTTTTTCAGCTGCCGCACCACCAGCTCCACCACTTCGGATTCCGATCTTTTGCCCACCGGCACGCCGCACTGCGGGCAGTAGGCCTGCCCCAGCTTGGCATATAGCAGACGCATGAATTGCCAGATTTCCGTCACGGTGCCCACAGTGGATTTGGTGCCGCCGCGGGACATGTTCTGTTCAATGGCCACCGTGGGGGGCAATCCGGTCAAGCGGTCAATGTCAGGGCTTTCCAGTTGTTCCGTGAATTGCCGGGCGTACGGGGACATGACGTCCATGAAACGCCGCTGCCCTTCCGCAAAAAAGATGTCGAAGGCCAGGGAGCTTTTCCCGGAGCCGGAGAGCCCGGTCAGCACGGTCATTTCTCCGCGCGGCACGTCCAGGTCCACGTTTTTCAGGTTATGGTGGCGCGCTCCCCGCAGGGCCATCACGCCTTCCGGTATGTCCACGTCAGCGGATTCCGGCATAGCGGCGTCCGCCGGATCGTAAACGGAAGGGCGCCCTTCCAGCACATCCCGGAGGTATTTGCCCGTATATCCCTTCCCGGAGGCTACAATTTCCTCCGGCGTTCCCGTGGCTACCACATGGCCGCCGCCTGCGCCGCCTTCCGGCCCCAGGTCGATCACGTAGTCCGCGGATTTGATGAATTCCGGGTTGTGCTCGATGACCAGCAGGGTGTGCCCCTGCTCCACCAGTTCCCGGAACACGGCCAGCAGAATTTCAATATCGGCAAAGTGAAGTCCCGTTCCCGGCTCGTCCAGAATCAGCATCTTGGGGCTGTTCGCGCCGGATCCAATCTGGTCCAGCAGGATTTTAGCCAGCTTCAACCGCTGGTTTTCCCCGCCGGAGAGAGTGTTCAGCGGCTGCCCCAGGGTCAGGTGCCCCAGCCCTACGCGCTGAAGCACGCCCAGCTTGGAAGCAATGCGGGAGGCCTTGGCCCCTTTTTCCGCTCTGAAGTATTCCAGCGCGGCCGCCACCGTCATGCCGAGCACGTCCGCAATGTTCCTGCCGTCGCGGTACACGCTCAGCACTTCACTTCCGTACCGGGAGCCGTGGCACAGCGGGCACTGCACGAAGATATCTGAAAGAAATTGCATTTCCACCTTTTCACTCCCCATGCCCATGCAGCGCGGACAGCGGCCGTCGCCGCTGTTGAAGGAGAAGAAACCGGGCTTCATGCCGCGCGCACGGGCCGTTTCCGTCTCCGAGAAGAGGGAACGTATTTCTTCAAAGACCCCGGCATAAACGGCAGGAGTGGAGCGCGGGGTCCGGACGATGGGGCTCTGGTCCACCATCACCACTTCATCCAGTTGTTCCCAGCCCTTGATGGATTTGACATGGGCGGGTTCATCCTCGCATACGGCCCCTTTTTCCACCAGAGCGTTCAGGTACAGCACGTCGTGCGCCAGGGTGCTTTTTCCAGACCCGCTGACGCCGGTCAGGCAGGTGAAGACGCCCAGAGGCACTTTCACGTCCAGCTTGTGCAGGTTGTGGCGCGTGGCGCCGGATACGGTCAGAAATTGACGCGGCTTGCGCCTCTTTTTAGGCACCGCGATGCGCCGCCTGCCGGAAAGGAACGCCCCCGTCAGGGAGTCCGCAACTTCCCCAATCCGGGCAGGTTCTCCGGAATAAACCAGTTTTCCCCCCTCCCGGCCAGAGCCGGGCCCCATGTCCACCAGGCTGTCCGCGGCACGCATCACCGTTTCCTCATGCTCCACTACCACCAGCGTATTCCCGCGCTTTTTAAGCCGGTTCATGGCGGAAATCAAACGGGAAGTGTCGCGGGGGTGGAGCCCTACGGTGGGTTCATCCAGCACAAACAGAGTATCCGTCAGGGAAGCGCCCAGGCAGGTCGTCAAGCTCACGCGTTCAATCTCCCCGCCGGAAAGGGAGCGCGTGGGACGGTCGGACGTCAAGTAGCCGAGACCCACTTCATTCAGATATTCCAGGCGGCTTCTGAGTTCCGCCACGGCATGCTTCAAGCCGGGGTCTTCATCCGCGCGCGGCGTGACGTATTGATCCACCCAGGCCAGGAGTTCGTCCATGGGCATCCCGGAGAGTTCCGGCATGCTTCTGCCGCCCACCTTGAATTGCAGGGCTTCCGGCCTCAGGCGCAAGCCATGGCAGGAGGGGCATTCCTGATAGGTGCGGAAACGGCTCAGGTACACCCGCACATGCATTTTATGCGTGCGGCTTTCCAGGTACCTGAAAAAGCCCGCAATGCCGTACCACAGGCCTTGTTCATACATTTCATCCGGATCCTCTCCGTCCCCGTACAGCAGCCAGTCCCGTTCCCACTGTTTCAAATCCTTCCACGGTACATCCAGACGAACTTTGCGGGCATTTTTGCGCCAGCCGCGCATCAGGTCCTTCTTGCATTCGGAAAACACCTTGCTTTCCCCTTCAAAAATATGGATGGCCCCGTCATTGACGCTGAGCTCCGGCTTGATGCACCGGTTGTAGTCAATGGTGATCACGCGGCCATAGCCGCGGCACTCCGGGCATGCCCCCGGGGGGAATTGAAGGAAAACAATCCGGGCCGCGGCTCCATCAGCGGATGCCAGTCCCCGCGGAATTTCATGGCGGGCAGCCAGATGCCGTCCACGCGGGGAATCACATGGGCCACGCCGCCACCCAGGCGCATGGCCGTTTCCAGCGCTTCCAGCCTGCGCTCCCGCTGGTCTTCCGCCAGCCTCACGCGGTCTTGAATCACCAGCAAAGGAGCCCCGTCTTCCAGGGTCCATTCCTCGTCCTCCAGCCGGAGGGCCTCTCCATGCGCAAAGGCGCGCAAATACCCCTGCGCCACCAGGTTCCTTTTCAGCGTGGGCAGGTCCACGGATTCGGGCCGCGCCACTTCCAGGCAAACCATCACCTCCGTTCCGGAAGGAAATTCCTCATGCAGCTTTTCATCAATGGAGCCGGGTGTTTCCGGCTTGATTTCCCGTCCGGTTTCCGGATATATCCCCACGGCCAGACGGGCGAAAACGAATTTCCAGTAATCGTTCAGCCCTGTCATGGTTCCCACCGTGGAGCGGGACGTCCTGACGGAGTTGCGCTGATGCAGGGCGATGGCCGGAAGAATGTTCTCCACGGCATCCACGTCCGGCTTGTCCATACGGTCCATGAACTGGCGCACGTACGGGGAAAAGGTTTCCATATAACGCCTCTGCCCTTCCGCATACAGCGTGTGCATGGCCAGACTCGTTTTCCCCGATCCGGAAGGTCCCGTCACCACTGTCAGCCGCCCCAGGGGAATGTCCACATCCACATTCTGCAAATTATGCTCACGGGCGCCGCGGATGCGGATGCGCCCATCCTCACAATGACTCATAGGGTAATTATATCATCAATTTGGAATCATTCCAAGAGAAGTACCTGTCATGAACCATGGGCCATCACACGGTTCCACAACAAAACCGGCCAAAAAAAAGTTTACGTTTATCCTCTTTCCCAACTGATCGTCTGCCTCTTTCCATGTATGACGCAGCCGGAATGCAATGGCATGCGCCTCCCGTTTCATGCCTAGTGCTCAAGCGCCGGCTTACATGCTCATGCACGGGCATTCTTCAATTAATGCAGGCAAAATTTCCTCCTCCGGACAGGAACGGAAGTCTTCCGGAACCGGAAGTATCATGGCCGGAGGACCGCCTTCCGGAATCTCCATGGAAGGCAGCCGCACGGGCAACATTTTTCCGGGGCGCCTGTTCCATGAATAAGACCGGCCATGATCGTTCCCATCAATCCGGATGAGCACGGCCCTTCCGGCACGAATCATCTGGCTGTCCTGTTTGATCTCCACGTCTATCAATGCTCCTTTCAACGCGGAGCATCGAATCTCCAAGGAGACGGAAGAAAACCTTTTCCGGCTCGTAACCGCGTACATGAATGGGGAAGGAAGAGAACTCTTTCCCCTTTCTTCCAAAGGATAACAATAATAGGTGACGGATTCGATATCCGAAATCCACTTTCCATGAACATATTGTTCCCGGTCCGGCCTGAGCCAGGGAAACAGGTATTCCACGGAATCATCCAGAAACGCAGTTTTCCTGTTCCTCAACGAAAGCCTCATCCATTTGAAAAACAGCTGTTCATCATCACAATAACGGCGCAAGAGCCAATAGGCTCCCAGAACGGCCATGCATCGGTTGATGAGGACGGCGTTTTCCCCGTTCCCTCCATCGTCCAGCCATGTTTCCTTCATCGCGCCGGAAGCGTTGCAAATCACATGGAAACGCAAAGAACGCTGCGGATCTACCCTATCCAGCATATCATCCAGAATATCCTTTTGCCGCGCCTCCACGATGCACTCCGCCAGTGAGAAAAACTTCCCCCGTTCTCCAACCCGTGAACCATGCTGGAAAATCCGGCATTTTCCAGCCGCACCATGCCCGCCTTCGGCAGGTAAGAAGCGTCATGTTCCATCACCAGGCGCGTTCCCCGAATTTCATCGGGCATCCTCTCCATCAGGATGCGGTACGCTGAAAAGCCGACGGCGCAAACGGCCAGCACCGCACATCCCATCCCCAAAAGAGGCTTCATTCCGCCTTCATACCACAAACAAGCGCCTCCACACAGGAATTTCCGTTAACATTCAGATAACAAAAACGTCTCTGAACGGAACCTCCCTCCATTACTATTTATGTTTCTCCCACCCTCCCAAATTTATTCCGCACAGGGTAATATCCACGGAATCCGTTCCCTCGGGCCATGGGACAACAAGCCTGTAACCGTCCGCATAAGGCACCTTCCGGGAAGCTCCGGGAGTGGAATGAGTATACAGAGCAATGCGCATTTCATTCCCCTTCATGGAAACTTCCGCATACAAATCCCCGTGGTAATGGGAATCAAGTTCAAAATGCATGAAAAGGTTGCCGTCCTCATCAATCCCCTCGGACAGCAAATTCACTTCCTGCTGTTTTACGGCGCCGTTTTCCTGGCAGCCGGCCATCATGCAAACAGCCGGCAGAAAAAGGGCCAGCCCGGCGGAATGGAATACTCCGTACATGCTCATTCTCTCCTTTCCCCTATACACTCCTACAGGGAAAAGGGAGAGGCAAGGAAAAACGGAAGGAAGACAGAATGATGCCGCCCAAATCCAACCTATTACGTCATCATCAAAGCAAATGGAGGGCCGTGCTTGCAATTCTTCCGGCAGCCGCTAGTATTTTTCGATTCTTAGACCGCTGAAAGCGACTCTACCTCGTCAATTTTCAACAAGACAAAGATGATTAAGTGGATTCTAACCAAGATTGTCGGTACCAAAAACCAGCGTGAAGTGCGCCGTCTGCGCCCCATTGTGGAACAAATCGTCTCCATTGAAGAATCATGGAACGGCAAGGGTCAGGATTTCCTGCTTGAAAAAACGAAGGAATGGCAGGGCTATCTTCACCGCTTCCTCCCCATGAAGCTCCCCCGTGCGCATTGTGGAAGCCGCTCCCAGGGAAGAGCTGGAGGAAATAGCCGCCAAGCTGAACGCACGCTTTGAATCCCTGAAAGACGAATTTGCCGCCCTCCCCACGGTGGAAGCCACTCCCGCCTCCATTGAAGAGGGGAAGGCCGCCTGGAATAACATCACCCCCCAGTTTGACAAGCTGCGCGAACGCTACCTGAACCAGATCCTGCCGGAAGCCTTTGCCGCCGTCAAACACGGCGCCCGGCTGCTCTGCGGGGAAGAACGCGATATCTGCGGACAAAGACAACTGTGGGACATGGTCCACTTTGACGTGCAGCTGCTGGGCGGCATCGCCCTGCACCGCGGCTACATTGCGGAAATGGCCACGGGGGAAGGCAAAACGCTTGTCGCCACCCTTCCCGTATACCTGAACGCGCTGACCGGCATGGGCGTGCACGTGGTGACCGTGAACGACTACCTGGCGCGCCGCGACTCCGAATGGATGGGGATGCTCTTCCAGTTCCTGGGGCTGACGGTCGGCTGCATCCAGAGCATGATGCCCTCCCAGCTTCGCCGGGAGCAATACGCCTGCGACATCACTTACGGCACCAACGCCGAATTCGGCTTCGACTACCTGCGCGACAACGGCATGGCGACCTCCAAATCCGAGCAGGTGCAGCGCGGGCACTACTTCTCCATTGTGGACGAAGTGGACTCCATCCTTATCGACGAAGCCCGTACGCCTCTCATCATTTCCGGTCCCGCGGTCGTCACCCGGGAACAGCAGTACGATACCCTGCGCCCCGCCATTGAACGCGTGGTGAAAGCGCAGACGGACCTTTGCAACGAGCTCATGTCGCAGGCCCTGAAAGCCCAGGAAGAAGGCCGCACGGAAGAAGTGGGCCGCTGCCTGTTCAAGGTGAAGACAGGCCAGCCCCGCCACCGCGCCTTCCTGCGCGCCATGCAGGATCCCGAGCTGCGCCGCATCGTGGAAAAATATGAACTGACCCTTTACCAGGATACGCGCAAAAAGGAACTCTACAAGCTGAAGGAGGAAATGTTCTTCACCGTGGATGAAAAGACCCACGACGCCGACCTGATGGAAAAAGGCCGTGAAGTCATCTCCCCCGGCCACCCGGAGGACTTCGTGCTGCCGGACCTGGGAACCGCCTTTGCGGAAATGGATGAAGACCCCCGCATGACGGAAAAGGACAAGCTGCGCCGCAAGAATGAACTGACCAAGCAGCTTGATGAAACGGGAGCACGCCTGCACACCACCTCCCAGTTGCTGAAAGCCTACTGCATTTACGAAAAAGACGTGGAATACGTCGTCAAGGAAGGCAAGGTCATCATCATTGACCAGAACACGGGCCGCGAAATGCCGGGGCGCCGCTGGAGCGACGGACTGCACCAGGCCGTGGAAGCCAAGGAAGGCGTGGAAGTGGAGCGTGAAAACCAGACCTACGCGACCATCACTATCCAGAACTACTTCCGCCTGTACAAAAAACTGGCGGGCATGACCGGCACGGCGGAAACGGAAGCCGCGGAATTCCATGACATTTACAAGCTGGACGTCCTCCCCATCCCGACCAACCGCCCCTGCATCCGCAAGGACCAGAACGACCTCATCTTCAAATCCCGCCGTGAAAAATTCAACGCGGTGATTAACAAAATTCAGGAACTCCATGACAAAGGCCAGCCCATCCTGATCGGCACGGCCAGCGTGGACGCCTCTGAAACGCTCTCCCGCATGCTCAAAAGGGCCAAAATCCCCCATGAAGTGCTGAATGCCAAAAACCACCAGCGCGAAGCGGAAATCGTGGCGCTGGCCGGCAAGCGCGGAGCCGTCACCGTCTCCACCAACATGGCGGGCCGCGGTACGGACATCAAGCTTGGCGAAGGCGTGGCCGACCTCGGCGGCCTCTTCGTCCTGGGCACGGAACGCCATGAATCCCGCCGCATTGACCGCCAGCTGCGCGGCCGCTGCTCCCGCCAGGGAGACCCCGGCGCCTCCCAGTTCTTCATCTCCTTTGAAGACGACCTGATGCGCAACTTCGGCGCGGCGGAACGCATGACGAAGATGATGGAACGCCTGGGTGTGGCTGACGGCGAAGCCCTGGAACACAGCTTCCTGAACAAATCCGTGGAATCCGCCCAAAAACGCGTGGAACAGCGCAACTACATGTGGCGCAAGCACGTGCTGGACTATGACGACGTCATGAACAAGCAGCGTGAAATCGTTTACGGCTACCGGAATGAAGTGCTTTCTACGGAAAACCCGCGGGAAATGATTTACGACATCCTGGAAGAAGTAATCGCCACCCGCGCCCATGAATTCCTGGATCCGGACTCGGAAGGCCTGACCCATCCGGACGAACTGCTCGCCTGGATGAACTCCTCCTTCCCGCTGGGACTGACGGCGGACGCCGCCAAGCTGGAAGAACGCCAGATGGATGACACCATCGCCTTCCTCATTGACAAGGTCAAGGCCACTTATGAAGACAAGGCTTCCCGCGAACGTCCGGAATACCTGGACCACATGGAACGCCAGATCATCCTGGGGGCTATTGACAAAATGTGGCAGGAGCACCTGTACAACATGGACTCTCTGCGGGAAGGCGTTCGCCTCCGCGCCCAGGGCCAGAAGGATCCCCTGGTGGAATACAAGTCTGAAGCCTACGACCTGTTCGTTACCCTGATGGAAAGCATCAAGGGTGAAGCTATCGGCAACCTCTTCAAGAGCACCACCAACCTGGATGCGTTTGAAGACTTCCTGGCCAGTCTGCCCCAGTTTGATTCTTCCGATGAAAATCAGGAAGACGGCGCCAACCTGCCGGAAATAGGTTTTGACGGCATGCCCAGCGACCTGCTCTCCGCCCTGCGGGAACAAGTCTCCCGTGCACGGGAACACCAGTCCGCACAACAGCCGGAACAGGAAGAAGCTCCAGCCGTCATTTCCGACGCCACCACCATCGGTGAAGGTTACCAGCCCGCTGTGGCGGAACCCAAGCTGGTCATGCCCAGGCGCAAGGTCAGCGTCGTGCTCCGCAAGGAGGGAGCCGCCCAGGCGCCGGCGGAAACGCCTGCCGCCGGTGAGGAAGAAGAAATCGCCGTCACTCTTGACTCCCAGGACTTCGCGGAAACCATGGACAACCGGGATTCCGCCGATACCCGCACGTTCTAAAACATTACGCATCACTTACAGGACGGAGGAAACGGGTACAGCCGTTCCCTCCGTCTTCAAGCTTCCGGGCCGCCCTTGACCACGCTCCCTCCCAACAAATCCACCAACGTCCGTTCCGTGCTGGAGTACGTCCCGTACTTCAGGGACAAAATCTTTGCCGTGCATGTGGAACGCCCCCTGGTGGATTCCGAAGAGCTGGTGGACGCATTGCTGGACCTGGACGCTCTTCAGGAAATAGGCGTCAGGCCCGTGCTGATAGTGGAAGGAACGGACGCCTCCGCGCTGTACGAACACACGCGCGTTTGTGAAATGCGCTCCGCCCTGGTGGAAGCGCCGTTGAAAGGCGGTCAGCTTGTCCGGGAAAGAGTCCGGGAAATCCTGGGGAGGCATCAGATCCCCGTGGTGGCCTCCGGCCGTTCCGGCTCCTTTGACCCGGAATCCGTCCGTATGGCATTCAGCCTGGGAGCCTCCAAATACATCGCCCTGCTCAACGACCATAAGGTTCCCTCCCGTGACGGACGCCCCATTGCCGCCATTCTGGAATCGGAAGTGGCGGGCCTGGAAGGAGAAGTAACCCACCGGGAACTACTGGACCAGGCGGCTGAGGCCTGCCGGACGGGAATCCCCCGGGTACACCTGCTGGACGGCAAAATGCGAGGCGTACTGGTGGAGGAACTCTTCTCGGAAGAAGGCGTAGGCACCATGGTCCACACGGACTCCTACCGGGAAATACGCCCCTTGAAGGAGGAGGACATTCCGGAGCTCCTCTCCATGATTGCCCGCTCCGTAGTGGACTCCAAGCTGGTCAACCGGAACTATGAGGACATCGCCGCCAGAATGGATGACTACTACGTGCTGACTCTGGACGACAGCATCGTGGGCTGCGTTGCCGTCTATCCCTACCCGAAGCACCGCAGCGCGGAACTGGGCTGCCTGTACATCAAGCACCGCCATGAAGGCCGCGGCTATGGCCGCGCCCTGTGTGAATTCGCCAAAAGAAAAGCGGAGGAAATGGGCATGGAATTTATCTTCGCCCTCTCTCAAAGCGCCGTCCACTACTTCCGGGACCGCATGCACTACGCGGAATTCTCCCGTGACTGCCTCCCTCCGGAACGCCTGCGCGCCCTGGAACTCAGCGGCCGCAAATCCGGGGTTTTTGGACTGAGACTTAAATAAAAACGCGCTTTACCTGTTTATTCAACTTCAGTAGCTTCGCCATTCTCGCGTCTATTGACTGGAATTGAGGAAATCTCTTATTTTCTGACGGTTCTTCTTTACCGTTTGCCCCCATGAAGACCATTCCCCAAATAGGAGCGAATACAGGGCAGGCCATCTAGGTATTCCTTCAACTTTCCAGGTTGACGTTCATTGCAACTCACGAGTCATTATTCATTGAGATTTTTATGAAAGTTTTTATAACTAGTCTCATATAAAAAATCTTACGCCTCTCTTATAGATTTTCATTGAATAATTAGCGCAGACAACTAGTTAGTTTTAACTTAAATAACAATTATCAAATATATGCGACACATATACCGGGGGGAAATCGGGGAGATCAAGTGGCGCAATGCTCGCATGTCTTGTGCCTATGCCCTGATGGCCATGCGGACCAAGGCGGGTATTTCTCGGAAGATGATGGCTGCGGCTCTTGGATATTCTTCTCGGTGTATTTTCGTCCATCGAAATGGCAAACAACGAAAAGATCCATATGCCTGCCCTCCTGAAATACGTGGAGGTGACGGGATTGCCTTTCAAGGTGTCAACCGTTCCGAAGAAGAGGAAACCAGGAACTTCCAGAAAAAAATGACAGTTTGAGGAACAGGTTTTCTTGCAATAGCCCAAAAACGGAACGTTTTTTCGTGGAAAGGCGAATGCTATTTTTCCAATTGCGAACACAGTGGATTTGTCTTTGTGGGGTGGGTTATATAATATTTGCCGAGGACAGTGAGGAGGGCTGGTAGCGCAGGAGAGGGATGGCACTGGGATGGACTTTTGTCCTAGGCTTTACAGGTTTTCGCAACACGCTCTTGCGAGATTTCCTTCCCTTCGGTACGGAAGACACGGCAATAACCCTACCGTCTTCCAACTGAACCTTGAAGGGGAAGCCCGTCACCTCCACATACTTCAGAACGGCGGCCATGCTCATCTTGTCATTGGTCGCGCTTTCAATCGCGGAAATGCGCGGCTGGGAACAATCGAGTGCCGCAGCCATCATATTCTGCGAAATTCCTGCCTTGACGCGCATATGGGCAAGAGCCGAGGAAACGGTGGAAGCGGCAGCGATCCGTTTGGCTTCCTCCATGATCTCGGGCGATACACAGTCTCTCAGGTCATCTTCGACCGTTGCATAACGCTTGTTCTTTGACAGATCGATCGGAACGTATTCTTTATTTTCCATGGTTACAGAAGAGGTTGAATTAAAATTGTGAGACATAATCCTTGCAGTATTTATTATCCTTGGACTGTCTTTGTTTGTCTCCGGCACAAATCAGATGCAACTCGTAAGCTTGAACATAACAGTAAAAACATGTAGGCAAGTTTGAGCAGCGGATGCGAGCGGTTGCTGTGCGATGGCGTGGCAACCCGACGTATTCCCGGTGAACGTAGGAATACTCCACCATTCGCATGGGATTGCCGTAATCTTCCAGATGAGCCCGGTATTCGTCCAGGTTGCGAATCATTTGCGCGGTCTCCCGAGGATAACGTTTACCCATCCACTTCATATCGCGTACAAATTGATCACTCGGAATAACCTTCCACTCGCTCATGTCGTCAACATAATCTGCAGATGATGTTTTATCAGGCAATCCTCACAAAATTTCAACATCGTTCCTCGCAAATCATCCCTCGTCCCTCAAAAAAGCTCCTCCTCTCCCCTACCAGCCCCCGCAGCATATTAACCTGTCTCTCGAAAATCGGTTCCTCTACCACCGCATTCATTCAGTCGATAATAACAAAGTGCTAGTAAGTGATGATTATCATTGACTTGTCTATTATTGTATTTTTAACTAAGGAAAACTATGAAAATACTACTTCTTTTTGATGTTGATTTTGAAATCAATAAAAACAGAATTTGCGACTTTCTTAATAATAAAACTACGCATCTTAAATTTGTTAATGGCGGCGATATAAACATAGATTCTGATATAATATCAAAACCGGATTCCTTTATATCCATTTTAAATAAAATTAATAAAAAAATTCATGAATTTGATAAAATTTTTTGTTTTACAGAAAAACAATATATAGATAATTATTTTTTCCATGAACATAAAAAATTGTCCATTTTTTCTTTTTGGGGATGGATTTATTTAACGGACTTATCGAAGAACAATGGCTTATTATATTTTATTGTTGATTATTTGGCATTATATATTGATGATACAGCTTTTAGACATAAAATCACAACAGGTTGCATATATGATTTTTTGCAAAATAAGACAGGAATTGATGATGGAATGAGGCAAGCCAGGATTTGCCCAACTTGTCTAGAACGAATTTCTAATAATTTATCTTCGCCTGAACAAATTAATATTTTGGAGGATTTAAAAATTCTAATGAATTTTCTTTCTGATTCTTCAAAGTGGAATCAAGATATATTGGACCTCGTAATTCCACAACATCAAAGTATAAAGAAAAGGAAATCTAAAAAATCTGGAGAGATAAATGTTGTGATAGCTTCACCTAGTGATGCTTGGTTAGAACGGAAGAATTTATTGGAAAAATTAGAAATTCAATTTAGACGTGGACATCATGAATCATATTGTTGTAAACGTTTAATCGTACATGGTTGGGAAGATTTAGCATCTCAATCAGGGTATTCTCAAGATATTATAAATCGTCAAATAATTTGCAACGTTGATTTTGTTGTCGCAATATTCAAATATAAACTGGGAACTCCAACAATTGATATTGCGACAAACCAAGAACGTTCCGTTTCAGGTACAGCGGAGGAGTTATTAACAAGTTTGAATAATTCGATGGCCGACAAGCCTCTGGGTATGGCTTATTTCTATTCAAAAGCTCCTTCCGTTTCTGTTGATTTAGATGATCTTGAAATAATAAAAAATGACTGGGATAATTTGCAGAAATTCAAAAAAGATATACAAAACAAAATACTATATAAGCCGTATACTGAAACTGGTGATTTATTGCAGATTATAATTTCCGATTTGGAAAAAAATATAATTGATTATTTCGAATAGATTTCAAGTTTAATTAGTGTTAGTTCAATTCGATTGTTTTTAGTATTCTCTATGAGGGGAAGACATGGGGGAGTCAAAGATATGCACCATTCCGAATTGAGAACAACAAACACAGGTATGCATTTTCATAAATTTGTATGTCAGGCTTGATTTCTCGCCGTACTTCTTACCACAACTCCTCCTTCCACCCGCGCCCCTTCGCCTATTGTGTGTATTGTATCATCACGCATTGTAAGTTAAAATGTCTATCTTATTTAGAGTTTCTTTCAGTACATTTAACTGATCTTCATCAAGGCACGGATACACTTGGGACAAAGAGCGACAAGATCACGCTTCTCCATCTCAATGGGGTCTTCACTGCATGCCAAGGAACAATCATCTCGGAAAACTTCTCCATCGCCTCCTTGCGTTGATCGTCCGAAGGTCGGATATGCAGCTGGTGAGACATCCCGGAATCATGCCCCACAATCTCGCGGGCAAGAGCATGATCCGCCCCTGCCGCATGCAGAACCGTGGTGGCTATTGCCCGCAGTGAATGAAACGTATTCGGACAAAATAGGCTGCACATACTCATCCACCCACTTCAAGGTAAAATATGCTTTTCCAGGAGAGCGATGATTGGGATACGCATTTTCAAGAATGGCTCTCTCGGACTCTGGTATTGATCCCGCCAATACAACCGCCTCATCAGCCTGCTCGAATTAAGTAATTTCACCTGTCCATTGCTTCCAAAAATGATTTCAGTGTCTTGCATTCTGTCTTGCATTTTCACCAAAAAAAACCGCAAGTGCTGATAATCAAGCACTTGCGGTTATAAAAAATGGTAGCAGGGAGGTGATTTGAACACCCGACCAAAGGCTTATGAGTCCTCTGCTCTACCACTGAGCTACCCTGCCGTTAAGTGGTTGGTGCTGGAAAGCGGGGAGATATTTAGCCCGGATTGGAAAGAATGTCCAGATTTTTTTATGGGTCAGGAGCATTTTATCACGACAGCCCGCTTCTCCATCCAGAAAAATCATTGACGATGAATCGTTCTTTTCCTCCAACCGTTTCACACAGCCTGCCGCCCAGGCCGTTTCCTGCGTCCGGACACTTGCGGCGCAGAGCGTCCTTATTCCTCCAGTCCCACGCCATTTACAGAGCGGGACAGGAAATAGAGGCCCATGAAGATTTTCGGGTCTACCACTTTTCCCTGCCCTGTCTGGTCCATCAGCCAGCCATGCACCAGCGGAAGAGGAATGCGGTGCACGGTGATGTTTTCATGAGCCACCCCGCCGCCTTCCGATATTTGGTGTAGCCCTTCCGCCAGGTAGAAGGATACCATTTCCGTGGTCAATCCGGGGAGGAAGGCCCCGTGAACAGGTACGTCCAGGCATCCGCCCGGTATCCCGTTTCTTCTTCCAGTTCACGCCGGGCGGATTGCAATGTGCTTTCCTCCCCTTCATCTCCGGAGATGCCCGCAGGCAGTCCGATGGTGAGGGCATGCAGGGGAACCCGGTATTCCTCCACCAGCAGCAGTTCGCCGTCCTCCGTCACGGCCACGATCATGACGGCTCCATTGGCATTGACCCGGCGCACGTATTCCCACCTTCCTTCTTTCAAGAGCTCCAAAATTTTCCCCGGCAGAGGGAATAATATGTTTCCCCGGTTTGTTCCATCTGTTCCATGATGCAGCCACGTTAGGTTTCCCGGCGCCTCTTGTCAACCATCCCGGCTGCCCCCTTTCGGAACCTCTCCGGGACCTTCTGGTCCGGTGCCTGTAAGTGCTTGATTTACGGCGGCGTAATTGTTTCCTTTTCGTCACACACCCCAATAACAAAGTAGTAATTCACTGATAATAAAATAATTATAGTGTCATTCAAAGAATATACTCAGGAGGACTAAATTATTGAAGGAAGCAAGACTAAAATATTTTTTGGTGTGGAACCCCCGTGGAACGTAGAGCCGCGGAACGATGACTCACGCTGCTTCAAAAAGATATTTTTTCCTCAGGCGCAAATCAGTACTTTGGCGCTTCCGTCGACCGGGGTGTCGAGCTGAAAGCGGATGAGTTCGCCTTCTCCATCCCGATGGACGCCACGAGCTGTCACGGCTGCGGATGAACCCATTCCGGTTCCATCCGCGGGCGGCCTCGTAGCGAGACGGAAGGCCTCACAGCCATTTATAACCAGCAACATCTTTTATTTTCACAACAATGACGCCACCATCAGAATTGTCAGCCACCTGGTCCAGGATCACGGGAGCCCTGCAAACAATCATGTCTCCGGAGGTGTATGGATTGTGGTTTCCCAAGTTTTCCCTCCTGGAGGATTCCGGAAAGACGCTGACGCTGGTGTGTGACGATCCCATGGCCGCCCTCTGGGTGGAGAACAGCTATACGCCGGAGCTGAAGCAGGCCGCCATGCTGGCCCTGGGCACGGAGCGCCAGGTGAAGTTCATCTGCGCGGACGAGGTGGCATCCCTGCCGGCCGCCGAAGGCCAACCACAAAAGGCTTCCTCCCGCTCCAAAACGCCCCAGGTGCAGGATTCCCCTGCCGCTCCGGCCAAAAAACAGCGCAGCCAGGGAACCCGGGCATGCCTGAATGATTTGTACACGTTCGATTCGTTCGTGGTTTATGAAGACAGCCGCTTTGCCTATCAGGCAGGGCTGTCCATCGCCCAGTCGGAACGGGCCCTGTTCAATCCCCTTTTCCTGTACGGGAAGTCCGGCGTGGGGAAAACGCACCTGCTCCAGGCCATCGGCCATGAGGTGCTTCACCAGGATTCCTCCGCGAATGTGGTGTACGTCACGGGCGAACAGTTCGCCAATGAGTTTATTGACGCGTCCCGCACCCAGAACGGGCAGAGCTTCGCCAAGCTGCGCCGCAAGTACCGCAAGGCGGACGTCCTGCTGGTGGACGACGTGCAGTTTATTTCCGGCAAGGAGAAGACGGTGGAAGAGTTCCTGCATACGTTTGACGAGCTATTCCACGCCCACAAAACGATCGTGATTTGCGCCGATGCCGCCGCATGCGATATTTCCAACCTGGATTCCCGTCTGGCGGCACGCCTGGAGTCCGGCCTTACGGTGGAGTTGAATCTTCCGGATGATGACGCCCGGCTGGAAATCCTGCGCAGCAAGCGCGACCGGGCCGGCATGAACGTGTCTGACGAGATTCTGGAGTTCCTCGCCAGCCGCATCCAGAAGAGCGTGCGCCGCCTGGAAGGGGCCCTGCTCCGCGTAGCCACCTTTACCTCCCTGTCCGGGGACATGCCGGACATCGCCAAGATCGAGCAGCTTTTGCGCGATATCCTGCGGGAAGAAACCAGCCGCATCCTGACCGTGGATTCCATCCAGAAGCGCGTGGCGGATTTTTACGAGCTCAAGGTGAGCGACCTGACCGGCAAGCGCCGCCCCAACAGCATCGCCTTTCCCCGGCAGATTGCCATGTACCTGAGCCGCCGCCTGACGGAATGCTCCCTGAAGGATATCGGCCAGGCCTTCGGAGGCCGGGACCACGGCACCGTGATCCATGCCAACAAGCTGGTTGCCTCCCGCATGGAGGAGGACGTGCGCGTGCGGGATATCGTCCTGCGGCTGGAGGAGGATTTGAAGGATTGATTTTCCTTCCCGGCAGCCCTTCCCCAGTAATGTTGGAACAGCCGCTGTTCCTTTTCAGCATGTGGTGCTTTTCAAGCGGCGGCGGCGTCTCCGCGGCACAGGGGAGAATAAGCTTGAGACGGGAGCGGTTTGGATTAGAATCACCCTGTTCCCATTGATTCCATGATCCACGCCGACCAGCTTTCCAAAGAGTTTGGCCGCTTTCAAGCGGTAAAGAATGCCTCCTTCCAGATTGAAAAGGGGGAAATCGTAGGGTTCCTGGGGCCGAACGGCGCAGGCAAGACCACGACTTTACGCATGCTGACCGGCTACCTGCCCCCCACTTCCGGGACCGCCACGATTGCGGGATTCGACATCGTTAAAAATCCTCTGGAGGCGCGCAAGCACCTGGGCTACCTGCCGGAGCACGTGCCTCTTTACGACGACCAGCGCGTGACGGAGTACCTGAAGTTCCGCGCCAGGCTTAAAGGCATTTCTTCCAAGCAGATATGGCCCGCCGTCTCCAAGGTCGTGGAGCAATGCGGCCTGGACCCCGTGCGCCGCAAGATGATCCGCACCCTTTCCAAAGGCTACCGACAGCGCGTGGGCCTGGCGGACGCCCTGCTGGGTGAACCGGACCTGCTGATTCTGGACGAACCCACCAACGGCCTGGACCCTAACCAGATACGCCAGATACGCGAGCTGATCAAGGGGCTGGCGGCCAACCACACCATTATTCTTTCCACCCATATTCTGAGTGAGGTGGAGATGATCTGCAACAAGGTCATCATCATTGACCAGGGGACCATCAAGGCAGCGGATACCCCCTCTAACCTGACGGCCAACCTCCGCGCCGCCGGCAAGATTACGCTGGAGTTCCGCGGGGATCTGGAGCTGATTACGCAGAAGCTGGAAAGCCTGGAACACGTGAAGAAGGTCATCCATGAAGGCACGGACGCCGATGGCTGGCATACGCTGACCGTACGCGCGGAGGCCGGAACGGATACCCGTGAGAAGGCCGCGCGCCTCCTTGCGGAACAGGGCTGCCCCCTGCGCCATATTTACCGCCACACCCCCACCCTGGAAGAGGTGTTCGTGGAAATGACCCGTAAAGATTAACCGCCCGTTTCTTCTCCCTCTCTATCCACCACCCCGCATTTTCCTTTTCTCCCCATGTCTCCGGTACTTACCATTTTCAGAAAAGAACTCAGAAGCTACGTGATGACCCCGTACGGATGGGTCATCCTGGCCTTCGTCATGGCCCTGCAGAGCGTTTCCCTGTCCGGCACGCTGAAGGCGTTCCAGCTGGCCCCGCAGAAGGAAGGCATTTTGTTCTTCATCCTGCATTCCCCCATGTTCTGGTTTTATTTCCTGTTCATTTTCCCGCTGCTTACCATGCGTTCCCTGGCGGAGGAAGAGAAGACAGGAACGCTGGAATCCCTGCTGACCACGCCCATCAAGACATGGCAGGTAGTCCTGGGCAAATATTTCTCCGCATACGCCTTTTACATCATCCTGTGGCTGCCCATGCTGCTGTACCCCCTTCTGGCGGACTGGTCCAACCTGATCGTGCAGTGGATTTACGGGTATGATGCGGGCATGGTCCTCCCCTACCGCCTGGCGGACTGGGCCGGGGCGTACGCCATCCTGCTGCTGGTCGGCGCCTGGTTCACGGCCATCGGCATTTTCGCCTCGTCCCTGACGGGCAGCCAGATCATTTCCGGCATCATCACCATCGGCCTGCTGGTGCTGATTTTCTTCATGGGGCTTATTCCCGTGGTATGGGAGAATTCCCCGCAGCGGGGATTTTCCACTACATGTCCTGCTCGGAACATCTGGACCGCTTTTCCGCCGGGCTGGTTGATACGCGCCCTGTCGTCTTTTACCTGACCATGACGGTCTTGACGCTGGCCGTCACCATCCGCATCATTGACCACCGCCGCTGGAAGCACTGATCTACCCCGCCTTTTCCCTTTCACCCCTTTTCATTTTTATCTATGAGCGAAGCACCAGACAACCCCGCCGCGGCCACGGAATCCCCCCTCCCTCCCGCCCGCAAGGTCAGACGCCCCTGGATGACCTGGATCAAGCTTTTCCTGCTGTTCCTCATCGTCGTATGCCTGAATTACGTGGGCTGCCACGAATATTACCGCCGGGACCTGACGGAAGACCAGCGTTATGAGATTTCCCAGCAGAGCATCAACATGCTGAAATCTCCGGAAATCCAGAACCGCAAGACGCCCGTCAAGATCACGTTCGCCTTCCTGCGCACCACGCAGAATTACACCCGCATGCGCTCCCTGCTTGAGGAGTACGAACGTTATTCCAACGGGAAGGTGAAGGTGGAGTACGTGGACCCCCTCCGCCAGCCGAACAAGGCCCGGGAGATTGCGAACATTTACGGGATTGAATTCAAGAAGAACCTGGTCATCATCGATGCCCGGGAAGACACGGAAAAAGCGCTCAAGACGTTTGAAGGCACCCAGGTGGACGCCGCCCACGTGCGCATCCTGCCCGGAGACGCCTTCGTGGTGTACGCCCCCAGCCCGGACGGCAAGAGCATGAAGGCGGTGGCCCTCCAGATTGAAGACATGATGACCGCCGGCATTTACGGGGCGGCCAATGGAGAACCCCGCAAGATGTATATTGCGGCGGACAAGAGCAATTTCAACGAGGCGCTGAGCAACAGCCAGGAGGAAAGCATTTTCACCACGCTGGGGAAAATCTGCCGTTCCGTCAACCTTCAGCTCGTTCCCATCCGCATGAGCGGCTTGAAGGAGATTCCGGAAGACGCTGCGGGGTTCATGATCATCGGCTCCAAGTACGACCTGTCCCCGCAGGAGGCGGAAGTGCTCCAGCGGTACTGGGCGCGCCCGAACGCCGCCATCCTGGTCATGCTAGAACCCCAGCAGGATACGCCCAAACAGCTTTATCGGTTCCTCCGTGAACAGGGCCTGCGCCCACAGAATGACCGCGTGATGCTCCGCAACAGGGGCAACCGCTCCGTTTTCGAGATTAACGCCATTTTCGCGCCCTCCCTGAACTGCACGCGCGAATTCTGGAATTCCAGCACCGGGCTGGAAGGGGAGAGCATTTCCCTCATCCTGGATTCCGACAACGCGGCCATGGAGCAGAAGCGCATCACGCCATACCCCCTGCTGGTGACTACGGAGGATTATTACGGGGAAACCAAGTACAACCAGTTCCCGGCCCAGTTTGACGCGCGGGAAGACAACCCGGGGCCCCTGATGATCGGCGCGGCCCTCATCCGCGGGAACGCCGGGGACGTAAACCAGAACAAGACCACCGGACGCCTGGTGCTGCTGGGGAATACGGACCTGCTCCAGCCCAGGCAAATCAAGCCGGAACAGCGGGACTTCATGCGCACGCTGGTTGGCTGGATGACGGACCGTGAAGAACTGCGCGGCCTCGGCTCCCGCCATGACCTGACCGTGAAGCTGAACCTGGACCGCAACGCCCTGGGCATTCTGGAACTCCTGACAAACATCGGCCTTCCCCTGCTGGCGCTTCTGATTGCCCTGATTATCTGGAACACGCGCCGCCATTAACTCCACCACGCCC
Source organism: Akkermansia sp. JRP_AM1 (assembly GCF_049262625.1). Lineage (NCBI taxonomy): Bacteria > Pseudomonadati > Verrucomicrobiota > Verrucomicrobiia > Verrucomicrobiales > Akkermansiaceae > Akkermansia > Akkermansia sp. JRP_AM1. The sequence goes on along the minus strand of NZ_CP118234.1, from coordinate 2,464,598 downwards.
ATCACCGGAAGCACATGCGCACATTCCGCTTCATCCTTCTTATCCTCGTCACCCTCGCCGCCATCGGCGCGGCGGTGCTCCTGACCATTGACGGCAACCTGTCCCGCATCATCGGGCGCACCGCCTTCAGTTCCGGAGAACGGCTTTTCCCCTATACCCGGGAGGAGATGAACGAGGTTTCCTGGATGCGCATCAATTGCATGGGGGACGTTGCGGAGTTCCGCCGCAAGCCCAACGGCGTCTGGTGGTGCGAGAAGCCGTGGGACGACCGCATGGACCCGCGCGCGGCGGCGGCCATCCTCCAGTACACATATTCCACCAGCATCGTGGACGCGCTGCCCCTGCACAAGATTGATTCCGCCTCCCTGAAGGAGTTCGGCGTGAAGACGACGCCCGTCACCATCACCCTGAAGGAGATGAGCGACGACGGCAAGCGCTCCTCCACCGTGGCCCGCTACACGCTGGGGTCCCTCGCTCCCTGGCTGGTGGACGATCCGGAGAACAAGACCACGGACGATACCACCTACATGCAGACGGATTTCTACGGGCGGGACACCCGCATCCTGGTGGGCACCGGCAATATCCTGCCCCTGTTCAAGTCCGGCATCCGCCAGCTCCGGGACCACCGCCCCCTGCTCCTGCATCCGGCCATGCCCGCCTCCATTGAAATCAACAACCGAGGCCAGCGCATCGCCCTGGAGCGCAAGACTCCCGGCAGCCCCTGGAAAATCACGTACCCCCTTTCCCTGGATACGGACCCGGCCATGATGGACGTGCTGCTGGGCACGCTCCAGAAGCTGACCGCCGTGCGCGTGTATAATCCGGAGGAAACCAGCGTGCCGGACATGACGGACGACCAGATCACCTCCGTCTCCATCAGGAATTTCACAGGCCGCCCCACGGAGGACGGCAAATCCCTGCAAACGGAGGAACAGCCCGTTACGTTCGCATTTACCCCCCTTCCGACAACGGAAGCCTGTCCGAACTGGTGAAGGCCACCGTTTCTGACCGCAAGGCCGTCTTTGAACTGGCGCAGACGACGGAGACCAACAAGGAGGTGCCCGGCGTGCGCAACATTCCGCTGGACCTGGGCCTTCTGCGCTCCAAGCAGTTGACGGACATCGGGGATTACAAGATCACCGGGCTTTCCATCCGCAAGAGTTTTCAGGATTACCCCACCATCGCCCGCTTTATTCAGGGTGATGAGAAAAAGGGCATCAAGCCCACCTGGCTGTACACGGCGGAAGGCTCCCGCTACCAGGAGGCCAATCCGGAGCATCTCGTTTCCCTGCTGAAAACCGTCAAGCTGGGGAAGGTGGCCGGCTTCGCCTCTGACAAGGCTACGGACCTTTCCGTGTACGGGCTGGACAATCCCAGGATGACGCTCACCATGTCCCTGCTGCCCAAGCCCGGTGAAGAACCGCGCCCCCCGTGACGGTGTTTTTCTCCAAGGGAACGGACGGTTCCTGGTACGCCCGCCAGGCCGGCAAGCCCACCGTCGTCATGCTGGACAGCGCCTACATGAAGGACCTGCTGACGGACGCCCTGGCCTGGAAGAAAAAGATGCTTTTCTCTTTCAGCAGGTTCGACCTCAAGGAAATGCATCTGGAACGCATCGGCTCCGGCGGTCCCCTGATCCTGAAATTCGACCGTCTGGACGATTCCTGGACCGCTGCCAAGGATGGGAAGGATGAAACCCTGAACATCAATCCGAACCGCGCCAACCGCTATCTGGACGAGCTGGAAAAGATGGAGGTGAGCACCTGGCTGCCCTATACGGACGCCACGGCGCACGAGGCCCTGAAGAACCCCGTTTTCCGCCTGAAACTCATCCTCCAGGTTTACAAGGAGGCGGCCCCCGTGCAGTCCCAGGCCGGCCCCAGCGACATCACCTTCGCCCCGGAACCGGAGACGGAGGAAAAAGTCATCACGCTGGAAATCGCTCCGGCAGGAGAGGCCGGATACAGCAGGTTTTATTACGGCAGGGTGAATACATCCCCCAACTACTTTATCCTGAACATGGACGCCGTGCGCCTGCTCGGCGCCAGCCTCTCGGAAGACAACTGACCATTCCTCCCGCATGAGTATTGATCTGCAAACCGTTACCGCTTTTCTGGACGGAATCCTTTCCGTGGATTCCATTCCGGACGCATCCCGCGCCCTGAACGGCCTTCAACTGGAAAACGGAGGAGCCGTTTCCAGGGTAGCCGCCGCCGTGGACGGCTCGGAGAAGGCTATCCATGCGGCATTGGAGACGGGGGCGGACCTGCTCCTCCTTCATCACGGCATTTTCTGGCAGACCATGCAGCCCATTACCGGCATTGCATACCGGAAGCTGAAAGCCGCCATGGACGGGAACCTGGCGATTTACGCCGCCCACCTTCCTCTGGACGTCCACCCCGTGTACGGAAATAACGCCCTGCTGGCGAAGGCCTGCGGAATCCGGCCATGTTCCAATGAAGGACTGGACTACCACGGCGTTTCCCTGGGTACGCACGGGGAATTCCCCGGCACGTGCCGGGAGCTGGCGCAGCGGCTGGAAACCGTCCTCGGAGCGTCCATTCAAACTTTCTGGGCGGACTCCCCGGCTGCCCCGGCTGGCGACGTCTTCGTCTGCTCCGGAGGAGCCGGGGACGACCTTGTCCAGGCCGCAGCCCTCGGCTGCCGTACCTACGTGACCGGGGAGGGTTCCCACTGGAACATCCCCATGGCCCATGAACTGGGCGTCAATCTGGTCTTCGGCGGCCACTACTTCACGGAGACGTTCGGCGTAAAAGCCCTGGGGCATCTGCTCAAGGACGTTTACGGTCTGGACTATGCCTTCATCGACCTGCCGCCCTCCGCCTACAGCCATTGACCAAACGCCACGGATCATGAATCTGACCACGGACGATGCCGACGGGAAAATCCGCCTGGACCAATACCTTGCCGCCCACCTTCCGGAGCTTTCCCGTTCCAGAATCCAGAGCCTGATCAAAAGCGGGGACGTATTGGTCAACGGCACTCCCGCCAAGCCTAAAAACCCAGTTTCCCGCGGTGATTCCATCACCGTCCGCATTCCGGAGCCGGAACCGGCGGAAGCACGGCCGCAGGACATTCCCCTGGACATCCTGTATGAGGATGAAGACGTGGTGGTCATCAACAAGGAAAGCGGCATGGTCGTGCATCCTGCCGCCGGCAACCCGGACGGCACCATCGTGAACGCCCTGCTCCACCATTGCGGGGACCTCTCCGGCATCGGCGGCGTGGAACGCCCCGGCATCGTCCACCGCCTGGACAAGGATACGTCAGGCTGCCTGGTCATTGCCAAGAACGACGGAGCACACCAGTCCCTGACGGCGCAGTTCGCGGCCCGCAGCACGGAAAAACGGTACCTGGCCGTTGTCCAGGGCATTCCCTCCCAAAGCTCCGGCACGGTTTTCACCCACATTGGGCGCCATCCCGTGAACCGCCTGAAAATGGCGGTGGTCAATCCGGGCACCGGGAAAGCCGCCATTACGGACTACGACCTGCTGTGCGCAGACCCGGCCACGGATTCCTCCCTGGTCCTGTGCACGCTCCACACGGGCAGAACCCACCAGATACGCGTGCACATGCTCCATCTGGGCCATCCGCTCATCGGGGACCCCATTTACGCCAAACCCGCCCGGCAGAAGGCGAAACCCGGCAGGCTCATGCTCCACGCGTGGCGGCTGGGCTTCGACCACCCGCGCACGGGAAAGCGCATGGAGTTTGAAGCGCCCATCCCGCCGGAATATACGCCGTGGCTCCAGCTCTTTCCCAACGGGCTTTACGGAGCCGTTCCGGAGCCGCGCCCGGTGAGGAAAAACGGGGAGCAGAGCTGAAGCGGCCCTGTTTTCCGTATTTCGGAAACGGCGGAGGGAGCGCCAAAAGGCAAAGGAAGCCCCTATTTTTTGCCTTCCTCCGGCTTGCAGAACTTGCGCCAGTCTTTCAGAAGCGTGGCGGGATGCCCTGTGATGATGATCTTGCCCGTGCCATCCACAATTCCCAGCCGTGGAATGGAGCCTCCCGGCTTGTAACCGGGAATACCGTTCCCTTTCTTCGGCTTGACGATGGGGAATTTCATCCGTTCCTCCTTGGCCCATGCCTTGGCGGCCTCCTCCGTCTTGTCACAGGAAAACAGCACCAGTTCCACATCATCGGTCTGGCGGATCTTCCGGTAGGTCCGCACCACGTGGGGCATTTCCCGGCAGCAGGGGCCGCACCAACTGGCGGAATACAGGAAAAGATAATATTTGGCTTTTGGGTTCGGCCTGTCCTTGGTTAAAAAATCGGCTTTTTCCAGAGCCTTCCCCACGGCGGAAACGGCAGCCTCCCCGGCCTTGGGAGCCGGAGTATCCGCGCTGGCGGAAAACATTCCGGCCACACCGCATCCGGCGAGCATGAGAGCAACAGAGCACAGTTTGATGGATTTTTTCATAGACCCATCATTATCAATAAAAAAATAACGGTCAAGCAAGATTATTCGCCGGAGCGTATTCTGAAGAGGAGGAAAACAGGCAGGTAATGCCGGCTTCAGAAGGCCGGGAAAAAAGCTGAACGAAGGAACAGGAATTTGCATTTGTTTTTCACCTGCCGGGAGCGGGAAAAGAAAGAATTCAGCGGCGCGCCGCACCACGGTTCTTCAGGAAGAAGGCCGGAACCTAACTTGGCGGCTGGACAGAAAACGCACAAGAGCTAAACCGCCGATTTTTTGGCGGCCCCCATTCTCCCGGCAAAGGCTCAACAACCGCCCCCGCGTCCCATCAACAAACAGCCAACCGGGAACAAGGGCCTCCCGGCCCTTGTAAAAAACAGTCCAACATAAAAATATTCCCTTATGCCCCCTTTTTGGGCGGAGCATTCAAATCCACGGTCACCTTCACGGGAACATCCATGGCCTTGACGCCCTTGCTGGCCACCACCGTAGCTTTCATTTTAGCGGGCATGTTCTTTACCTGGTACGTATAAGTGCGGGAAGGAACGGAACCGAAGCTGAACGAACTTTTGGACACGCCGGGTATCTCCAGTTTGCCGCCCTCCGCGTCAGTCAGCGTTATTTCCTCCACATGGAGCGTATCACTGAATTCCAGTTCCACCTCACCGGAAGCCTTGCCGTGGTCCTTTGCATCCTTCACGGTGATTTCCATGCCCTCCACCTTGAATTTGGCGCCCTTCCGCGCGTCAAACTCCTGGCCCGGAAAAGTCCTGCTTCCTTTGGAAACCTTCATGTTGACCACTCCGTCCAGCTTCAGGGGAAACACAGGTTTCTGTTTCAGCCTCAGGGAATGTTTGGCAAAGGCTCCGGAATCCGCAATACGGGTAAAAAAATTGTCGAATTTGGCTTTTGTCCTGGCGCCGCGGCCATCCGTAACTTCAAGCTGTGAGTCCTCACCGCCCTTAACGAATTTACAGCCCTTGGGAGCAACGAAACCCAGCACCACCTCCACGGCATCCTTATTTCTGTTAAACATGTCATCCACGCCGGCAGGATCAGGGAAGGACAGGGAGACCTGGGAGACATAAACGTTCACGGCCTGTCCGCTGGCGCAGGCTATCTGGGAAACGGCGCCCAGGAAACATGCCACGGCAGTCGGCAACAATGTTTTTTTCATCATATTAAAGAGAGGCAAACCTACCCTGCATCTTCCGTGCATGCAAGAAAAATCCGCCATGGAGAAGCCCCCCCTTTAATCTTGATTTGCCCCCGCGGAACCGCTACCCTGACGCGGCTTTAAACACACAGCTTTCACAGAGACATGGAGAACACTCAACACGGGGATTCCGCCTCCCCGGCCAATCCCCCCCGGCAGCAGAAAAGCGGAAACACGGATGAACAGACCATCGCCCTGACGAAGGCGCGTCTGGCCATTGACGAGGTGGACGCCCGGATTGTGGAGCTGCTTAAGAACCGCGCCGAATGGGTGCATGAAGTCGGCCGCATTAAAAAGGAGGGGAATTCCCCCATCTTCGTTCCCGAACGCGAAACGGCCCTGCTCAGCAAGCTGAACCGCCTGAACGCGGGCGTGCTGCCGGAGGCCTCCCTCCAGGCCATTTACCGTGAAATCATCTCCTGCTCCTTCTTCCTGGAAGGGGGGCTTACCATTGCCTACCTGGGCCCCAAGGGCACATGGAGCCACCAGGCGGCCCTCAAGCAGTTCGGTAAAAGCTGCGAACTTATCCCGTGCCAGAGCTTCAAGGACGTGTTTGACATGGTGGACCGCGGGAAGGCCCAGTACGGCGTGGTGCCCGTGGAAAACTCCTCGGAAGGCTCCGTGACCGCCGTGATGGACCTCTTCGTCACCTCTCCCCTCAAAATCTGCGCCCAGATCAATCTGAACATCCGCAACAGCCTGATGGCGGACATCCCGCGGGAACACATCCGCATCCTGTATTCCCATCCGCAGGTTCTCGGCCAGACGCGGAACTGGATTCTGCGGCACTTCCCGAACGCGGAGCTCGTGGAAACCTCCTCCACCACGAAGGCCAGCATCCTTGCCAAGGAGAACGCCTCCATGGGCGCGGCGTCCCTGGGCTGCCCGCTGGCCGCGGAACTGTTCGGCCTGAACATTCTGGAAGAAGACGCGCAGGACCAGGCCTGCAACACCACCCGTTTTGCCGTCATCGGCCGCCAGGAAACGCAGCCCAGCGGCAGGGACCGCACATCCCTGCTCATCCGCATCCAGCACAAGCCCGGCACCCTGGCGGAAGTCATCAACTGCTTCCAGCGGCACAACAACAACCTGATCCGCATTGAATCCCGCCCCTCCAAGGTCATCAACTGGGAGTACGTCTTTTACATAGACGCCGTAGGCCACATTCAGGAATCCCCCCTACGGGAAACCCTCCCGGAGCTGGAACAGCACTGCTCCATGCTGAAAATCCTGGGCAGTTACGCGGATACGGACGTCATTTGACCGGCTTAATCTTTCTCCCCCGCTTCATACCACCCTGAAAAACCATGAAAATCGCTACGATTGCCGCCCTGGCCCTCACCCTGGCACTTCCCTCTCTGGCCCAGCAGTCCGCCACTAAAATCGTTACGGAGAACGGGCAGCCCACGCTGGCCCTGGATGAACAGTTCGCGGCCCGGCTGCGCAGCGGCAGGACGGAACAAAACGCCCCCGCCACGGTTCCCTCGGAATTCTCGGCAGCCGCCCCCGGACTTCCCCTCCCCGCGGACGCCAACCACGCCGCTGTGAAGGAAACGGCGGAAGAGCGCAACCGTCGCATGGAATGGTGGAGGGACGCCAAATTCGGCATGTTCATCCACTACGGCCTGTATTCCGGGCTGGCCGGGGAATGGAAAGGCAAGCCCGGCGGTTCCGAATGGATTCAGAAAAACGTGGAAGTGGACACGGATTCCTACGCTGCGGAAGCCCTGCCCCTGTTCAAGCCCAAGGAAGGGCTGACGGAAGAATGGGCCCGGCTTGCCCGGGACGCAGGGTGCCAATACGTGGTGCTCACCAGCAAGCATCATGAAGGCTTCGGCCTGTTTGACAGCGCCCAGACGGATTACGACTCCAAAAGCGCCGTGAACCGGGACATTATCCGCGAATACGTGGACTCCTGCCGCAAGCGCGGCTTGAAGGTAGGCCTTTACCACTCCGTCATCGACTGGCACCACCCGTCCTATGACAACACCATCTGCCCGGACCTCTGCTATCCCGCGGGACAGGCGGAAATGCTTAAAAGGAAAAACATCCCGCGGGACCACGCCGCCTACCAGAAGTACCTGCACGCCCAGGTCCGGGAGCTGATGACCCGTTACGCTCCCATTGACATCATGTGGTGGGATTATTCCCAGGGAGCCATGGAAGGGGCCAGGGGCTGGAAAGCGCCGGAACTGATGGACATGGTGCGCTCCATCAATCCCGGCGTCATCATGAACAACCGCCTGTACGCCTATTCCGGCCTGAACCGGGACCAGGCCGGCACGCTGGACCTGCGCTGCGGGGACTACATCACCCCGGAACGCTTCATCCCCCGGCGCGGCTATCCCGGCGTGGACTGGGAATCCTGCATGACGGTGAGCGACAAATGGGGCTACAACCGGTATGACACCAACATCAAGTCTCCGGAAACCGTCATTGAAAAACTGGTGGAATGCGTCACCAAGGGAGGCAACCTCCTGCTGAACGTGAACCCGATGGCGGACGGAACCGTTCCGGAAAAAGTGGCCGCCACCATGCGCGGCGTGGGCCAGTGGCTCAAGATCAACGGGGAGGCCGTGTACGGCACGCGGGCCTTCACGGAACTGGACCAGCCCGCCTCCATCAACCGGCAGGGGGACATCTTCGTCTTCCTGGTTCCGCCGCCGGACAAGGGACCGGCCCAGCCTCCCAGCGAAGGGACCATGAAGGAACTGACGGAAGGCGCGGAATACGCCCGCATGCAGCCGCTGGATTCCACCGGATACGAGGACGAGGAAGGAACCTCCGTCTCCCTCCCCGCAGGCTACTCCAAAGCGGTGCTGCTGGGAGACAACACCGCCCTGCCCGTCGTCAACGGAACGGTTCTGTTCAAGGCGCACGAACACTCCAAAACGCCCTGTTCCGTCATCAAACTGAGCAAATAGCCCTCTTTTCCACTCATTTTCCTTATGGAGGAAGACCTTTTTTCCCTGGCGGCCGGCAAGCAGCCGTCACAGCAGGCAAAGGATGAAGCGGGATCCCAAGCCGGAGAACCGCAGGAAAGCGCCGCCCCCGTCCAGCCCGGCAAGACGAAGGAAGACGTGCGCAACCGCGTGGACTACCTGCGTTCCGAACTGCGCCGCCACAACCGGCTGTATTACGAACAGGCGGAACCGGAGATCTCCGATGCGGAATATGACGCCCTGTTCCTGAAGCTTGAAAAACTGGAAAAGGCCCATCCCGAACTGGCGGAGCCGGATTCACCCACGCGCCGTGTGGGGGGCGCCGCTCCAGGGCTTCAACCAGATCAGGCACGCAGTGCCCATGCTGTCCATTGACGACATTTTCGAGCAGCGCGACGCCCCTGTTCCGGACGAGGAACTGGTGGAATTCTACAACAAGCTGGTCAAGGCGCTGAAAACGGAAACGGTGCCCGTCTCCGTGGAACCCAAGATTGACGGGGTAGCCCTCTCCATCATGTACCGCGACGGGCGGCTCGCTTATGCGGCCACGCGCGGGGACGGAGACGTGGGGGATGACGTGACGGCCAACGTCCGCACCATCCGCAGCGTCCCCCTCACCCTTCCCGCTGGGGCCCCTCCCGTGCTGGAGGTGCGCGGAGAGGTCTTCATGCCCAATGAAGCCTTTGCCAAACTAAATGAGGAACGGGACGCGGAAGGTCTCCCCGCCTTCGCCAACCCGCGCAACGCCACCGCCGGAACCCTCAAGCAGCTGGACCCCCGGCAGGTGGCCGCCCGTCCCCTGGCCTTCCTGGCCCACGGGCTTGGCGCGTATGAAGGGCCGGAACTCACGAATGTAAAGGATTTCTGGGACATGCTCCGCCACTGCGGCATTCCCTGCAATGATCCGGTGTATTATACGGACAGCCTGGAATCCACCCGTCAGGCCGTGCGGGACATTGACAGGCTCCGCCACACGCTCCCCTACGGCACGGACGGCGCCGTCATTAAAATCAGCTCCATGGCCACCCGGGAGGCCCTGGGAGCCACGGCGCGCGCCCCCGCTGGGCGGCGGCGTACAAATTCCCCCGGAACAGAAGGAAACCGCCCTGCTGAACATCATCGTGCAGGTGGGCCGCACCGGGGTGCTGACGCCCGTGGCGGAACTCAAGCCCGTGCTGCTGTCCGGCTCCACGGTGGCGCGAGCCACCCTTCACAACCAGGATGAAATCGACCGGAAGGACGTCCGCATCGGAGATACCGTGCTGGTGGAAAAGGCGGGGGAAATCATCCCCGCCGTTCTGAAAGTGAACCTTTCCAAACGTCCGGCGGATGCCAGGCCCTACAGCATTCTGGAAGCCACGGGGGGCCTGTGCCCCGCGTGCGGCAACCCCATCATGAAGGAGGAGGGAAAAGTGGCCTGGCGCTGCACCAACTTCACCTGTCCTGCGCAGGCCGTGTCGGGCATCACCCACTTCTGCTCCCGCTCCGCGCTGGACGTGGAAAGCATCGGCTCTTCCGTGGCGGAAGCTTTGAGAAGCTCCGGCCTGGCTGCCTCCGCGCTGGACCTCTTCTCCCTGAAGCTGGAACAGCTCGCCAACCTGAACCTGGGCACGCCGGAGGAACCGCGCCGCTATGGGGAAAAGAACGCCCAGAAAGCGCTGGACGCCCTGCAAAACGCGCGCGAGCTTCCGCTGGAACGCTGGCTCATCGCCTTCGGCATTCCCCTGGTAGGGGAAGTAGTCGCCAAGGCGCTGGCGGACACGCACCCGGACCTGGAGCATGTGGCGGACTCCTCCTACCTCCGGGACATCGTGCGCCTGGACGAGCTGATGGAACAAGCCGCCAAAACCAACCCCAACACCCGTGAAAACAGAAAGGCGGTGAAGGAAGGCGCGCTTTCCGCAGAGGCGGTGCAGGAGCGCCATCAGGAACTGACGGATGAAATCGACCGCCTGACCGCCCCCTATCTGGAAACGGGCTACCTGCGCAAGAACACGGCCAAGTTCAGCTATGGCTCCGAAATCGGCGTGGCGGCGGCCAAATCCCTCCAGAGCTTTTTCACCTCCGCAGCGGGGAACCATACGATGGACGTTCTGCGCGGCCTGGGCATCAATCCCCAGTCCCAGTCCTACCGGGCCAACCTTCTGGAAATCCCGGCGGGGGCCCTGTCCGGCAAGACCTTCGTCATCACCGGAACGCTCAGCCAACCGCGGGACTACTTTGAACAGCTCATTGCCGCCCACGGGGGAAAGCCACCGGAGCCATTTCCAAATCCACCTCCTACCTCCTGGCAGGCAGCGGCGGCGGCTCCAAACGGGACAAGGCCCTCAAGCTGGGCGTTCCCGTCATCTCCGAGGAAGACTTCAACAAGCTGGTCGGGGAATAGGCCGCCATCCCTACCCTACTCTGTTTCCCATCGACGCTACAGAAACCCGTTCCCTGCATCATGCCGCAGGCTTCCGCCTGTTCCATCCCGCCGGAGCTCAAGGCAAAAACGCCCAATGTGCCCCCTCCGTCCACCCCTTCTCCCTTCCATGGTCCGTCTGATTTTTTCCGTGTGCCGCATTCCGGGAATTTAATTCCTGAATCCTGCAAAAAAGCTTGCTACGGACCGTCATCTGCTCCCTAATAAACCGCGTATGCTGAACCTGCCTAACGCTATTACCCTGACACGGATTGCCCTGGTAGTCGTCTTCACGGCAGCAGTCAGCATCGCGGACCAGTATTCCTGGGGATACCTGGCCGCACTGGTCACCTTCATCCTGGCGGCCTGCACGGACTGGCTGGACGGCTACCTGGCCCGCCGCCTGAACCAGGTCACCACCTTCGGCAAGCTCATTGACCCCCTGGCGGACAAGATTGCCGTTTCCGCCGCCTTCATTTACCTGACGGGCGTGGGGCTATGCCCCGTCTGGGTCACCATTCTCATCATCAGCCGGGAATTCCTGGTCACGGGCCTGCGCCAGATTGCCCAGGACCACGGCGTCATCATTCCCGCGGGCACGTCCGGCAAATGGAAAACCGCCTTCCAGCTGGCTTTCTGCATCGCCTCCCTGCTGGCCCTGACCTGGACGCACACGCCGGAATACCTGCCCTCCTTCCTGGACCAGCTTGCGGCGCTCTGCCTGTGGCACGGATCCGGAGCTTCCAATTTCCTGTACCAGTTCACTCTGTGGGGCTCCATCATCCTGACCGTGTATTCCGGGGCCGTTTACTGCGTGGGCGCGCGCAAATTCTTCCAGCACTAAGGGTTCCCCGCCAGGTTCCCGGCTGTTCTTCCCTCCGCATGCCGGAAAGAGGAATGTACATCCACAGCTTGAAACCGAACAGGGGAATCTTCTCCCCGGGTACCCCGGCGCCCTTTCATCACCATCCCATATGCCGACAGAAAAATGGAAAACAGCGATAAAAAAGGCAGCCCATGAAAGGCAGCCTTTTCATTATTTTCTGAACTCCATTCAGGCAGATTATTTCATGATAAGGGTTAGTGCCGTAACTTGCTTGTTTTATCTCACGAGCTAGCCAGAGGCGATTTGCAGAAGTTTTCCCAGCTCAAATACGGCAGGCTTTCTGCCGCTTCCTTCTCTCACCTTCCGCACCAACCCGGCTTCGATGATCTGATTCAGGAGATTGCGAACAGTCATGTCTTGGCAGGTGTTTTCCTTCTCCTTCATTTTTTTAATAATTTGAGGCCTCGTAAAGATGGGGGTCTCGAAAATGCAATCCAGAAGCAGATGAGAGTATTCGGAATGGGTGATGTTCCTGAAAGCATCTTCTAGTTCGTTATGAAGTTTGTTGATCTCTACGGCGCGGTTGATGTTTGCCGTGGCCTGCTCCACCATCGCCCGCAGGAAAAAGGAAAGCCATTCGTTCCATTTATTTTCTTCATGGACGGCATTCAAGCATCTGTAATATTCGTCCCGGTGAGCTTCCAGATAGGCGGACATGTAAAACATGGGACGGTGCAAAATGTTCTTGGCATAAAGAAAAAGAGGAATCATGAGCCGTCCGATTCGGCCGTTGCCGTCCAGAAATGGATGAATCATCTCAAACTGAACGTGCATCACGGCTGCCCGAACAAGAGGGTCCAGCTGAGCTTTCTCCTCAATGCTCCAATCATTCACCATGTAGTCCAACCAGTTTTCCATCAAGGCTTCCACGTGCACCGGATCGGGAGGAATGTAGGAGGCCTGTTCAATCGGGCAGCCGTGGGAACCTATCCAGTTTTGTACCTCTCGGAAAAGGCCGGGGGACTTTGTGTTGCCGCGCACGCCTTCCAGCAGAATTCTATGGATTTCCTTGACCAAGCCAAGGCTCAACGGCCTTTCTCCGAGACTGCGGGATGCAAATTTCAAGGCTGACCGATAATTTTTAATTTCGTCAATGTCCTCCCTTTTGCTTTCGCTGAATGATATGCCAGCGTCTTGTTCGTACACTTCGTCAATGGTTGCCTGCGTGCCTTCGATTTTGGAAGACAGAACTGCTTCTTGAGTCATGAAGGGTGACAGGAGAATGTCAGGATTGACCAACGTCCTTACTATTCCATCATAACGAGCTACAGCTCCGTTGGCTTTTCCCAGGATATCGGCAAATGCGTTTGCATCAATTCTTTTTAGAACAGGCAGATATTCCGGAAGATAAGGTGTCTTCATCACAACTTTGTTGATAATGAAAGTAGGATTCAAAGTCAACAAATGATTTCGTTGACTTTATATTATCATCAAAACTGTTTATTTACATCAAAAAGGTATTTCACAGTCAACAAAGTATTTTGATGGTATTTTGTTTTCATCAACGAATAGTAATTCCGTTTTACGCACGGTTCTTACCGGAGGGCAGTCCATTCCTTTTGCCAGGCTCTTGTGAGAATTTGCTTGGAGGCTCCGTCAGTTTCCCAGCCTTCCGAGAAGGTGCAGAGAGGGTCGAAACCAGGAGAGCAAACATCTTGCATAGGCTCCATTGCCCAGGCTATTTCGCCAGTTCTCCTCTGCTATAGTTTCCATAACTATGCAACACACTTTCAAAGGAAAATGGGCACAGGGGCCGCACACTGCCGAGGTTCCGCAACGCGAATCTGACTCTCCTCAGGAGGCGTCCCGCCAGACTTCTCAGGAAAACACCGGAAAACGGAATCCTGACGCAATAGACGTTTTTATTTCTCTTGACGGATATTCTGCGCCGTGCTTATATCGTGCTGTTCCCGCCAAATGGTGCTTGGTTGTTGATTTTTGATAGTCATTTGCGGTTGGCGGAATACGGGCGTCTCCGTATTGATCCTTTCAGTATCGCTCCTGCGGGCTTCTTTTTGTTCCGCTATTGTCGTGATTCCGTCAGTTCATTGCAGCCGAGGCGCATTCACAGACACATCAATAAACATGGTATCAACCACATTCAGGGAGCTTGGCTTGTCGGCTCCCATTCTCCGCCAGCTGGAGAAACTGGAGTACAAGACCCCCACCCCCATCCAGGCAGCCTGCATCCCCCTGCTGCTGCAGAACAAGGACCTGATGGGACTGGCGCAGACCGGAACCGGCAAAACGGCCGCGTTCGCCCTGCCCCTCATTCAACAATTTTCAGAACATCCCAGAAAGCCGCTTGCCCGCCAGGTAAGGGCGCTCATCCTGAGCCCCACCCGGGAACTGGCCGCGCAGATTCATGACAACATCTGCGCCTATGCCAAAGGGCTGAACCTGTCCACCGCCGTCATCTTCGGCGGCGTGGGGTACGCCCCCAGTTCAAGAAGCTGGCCGGCGGCCTGGATATTCTGGTAGCCACGCCCGGCAGGCTGATTGACCATCTGGAACGCCAGACCGTCAACCTGGGCGGTGTGGAAACCCTGATTCTGGACGAAGCGGACCACATGCTGGACATGGGCTTCGCTCCGGCCCTGAAAAAGATCGTCGCCAAAATCCCGAAGAAACGCCATACCCAGATGTTCTCCGCCACCATGCCGGACAACATTCTGCAACTGGCCCAGTCCCTGCTTCAGGAACCGGAAACGGTGATGGTCACCCCCCGGCCGCCACGGCGGACAGGGTGGAACAGTCCCTCTGCATGGTTGGCTCCCAGGCGGAAAAAAGGCCCCTTACCCTGGATCTGCTGGAACAGCAGGAACAGCCGGGCCGCACGCTCATCTTCACCCGGACCAAGCACGGCGCGAACCGCCTGGCCTCCTTCCTGACCGGAAAGGACCACCCGGCCTCCGCCATCCACGGCGACAAGAGCCAGGGCACGCGTGAACGCATGCTCCGGGAATTCCGTTCCGGGGAAACGCCCATTCTCGTCGCCACGGACATCGCCGCCCGCGGCATTGACGTGAAAGACGTGCAGCTCGTCATCAACTACGATCTGCCGGAAGAACCGGAAGTCTATGTGCACCGCATCGGCCGCACGGCACGCGCCGGAGCCGCCGGGCAAGCCATCGCCCTCTGTTCCCCGGATGAAATCAAAAAAGCCAGGGACGTGCACAAGCTGCTGGGGCGCCTCCTTCCCGTCCATTCCTCCAGCGCCACCATACCGTCTGAATTGCAGACGGTTCCCGGCACGCACAGGGAAAGGAAAAACTCCATGCAGGAAAACCGTTCCGCCTCCCGCAGGGGGCCGCGGAAAAGTTACGGAAGGCGGAATTCCGCCGGAAGGCAGGGAAGCCGTGCGGGCGCATGATTTTAATCATTCAAAAAAACTTTTGAACGAAATCAGGGGCTGCACAGTCTCACTTGCTACAAACGGTTCACCGGACCGTTCCAGTCGGGAAGCTTCAACCGGAGTTTCAATCATGAAAATCATCTCGTCCATCATCAAGACACTGTGCGTGGGTACCGTCGGTTCCCTCGCCTGCCAGGCCGCCATGCAGGCTTACGCGGATGACGTTCCCTCCACGTTTGTGGAAGGCAACTATTCCCCGGAAGTAGCCCGCTACGTGCAGAGCATCGCAGGCGTGGCGCTGGCCTCAGGCATTCATGATTATGACGAAAACGCTACCAGCAGCTACCAGGTTCTGGCTCAGGTTCTCAACAGCGGCAATGCAACGGAATTGCCGGACGACCTGAAACGGGCCATTGAAATGCTGACCAGCTACGTCCCCGACCCGAACGCGACCATTCAGCCGATTCTGACTAAAAAACAGATTGAGAGGATGGAGCAGATGGCGGACCGTATTGAAAACCTGATGGAGGAAAAATACGGAGTGGACCTGGAAGACTGCATGAATATCATGAAACGTGCATTGGCCCCGTCCATTCCCGACATCCTCCGCTCCTGTGACATGGAAGGCACGCAGCTGCCGACCACCACCGTTTTCCGCCCCAGGCTGGGCAAGGCGCTGAATGAAGCTTATGCCAGGCTTGCCGCGTCAAAACTTCCCGCCGCCGGCACGGCTCAGTAACCGGACCACTTCAAAACGACCGGGAAGATGATCCCGATTCCACGGCATGCGGACCCCGTCAAGGTTCCCTGAACAGAAGCCGCAGGAAACGGAATGATCTTCCCCGTCGCCAGGAAAGGAAACAACAGCCAGCGCCGGCGACACCACGCAACACTCTCCGGATGTCCTCCGATGCAGGGCCAATCCTTCGGACCGCGGTGCAGCGATACGCTCACCCCCCTTCACTCCCAAGCAACGGCATGCAACATCGGCACAACCGGGTGATGCACCTGACAGGCCCCGTCCTTCCCGCACTGCGGCAGGAATGGGGCCTTTTTCATGCCCGCCTCCCGGAAGGAGCCTGCCTTCCCCTCTTTTGACGCCTCCGGCGCGGAGCACCTCTCTCCCGCAGGAGAATGCATTTTTTGCACCATCCGTGAAAGAAAGATTCTCAAGTCCGGGTATGTATGGCAAACTAAGGACTCAAATCCTTCCATATAATTACCATCCATGGATAATTCATCATCACGCCGTCGTTTCCTTCAGACCCTGGGTCTGGCTACTGGCGCCCTGGCTGCCGGTTCCTTCGCCAACGCCCAGGAAGTAGCTCCCCTGGCTCCCAAAAAGATCATCGTTCCGGACCCGAACAACATCGGTCCCATGACCACGTGGCCCCCGCGCAAGCCCGGCGCCATCTACATGGGCGGCTTCAGGGCCCCCAAGCTGGACAAGGTGCGCGTGGCCTTCGTCGGCGTAGGTGAACGCGGCTCCATGCACGTGGGCCAGATGGCCGTCATTGAAGGCGCGGAAGTCGTCGGCATCTGCGACCTGTACAAGGACTGGGCGGAACGCAACGCGGCGCTGGTGGAAAAGAAGACGGGCAAGCGCCCTCCCATTTTCACGAACGGCCCGGAAGACTACAAGCGCATGATGAAGGAAGTCAAGCCGGACGCCGTCATCGTCTGCCCCAGCTGGGAATGGCACTGCCGCGTCACCTGCGACGTGATGAAAATGGGCGCCCACGCCTTTGTGGAAGTCCCCATGGCCGTCTCCATCAAGGAACTCTGGGAAATCGTCAATACCTCCGAGGAAACCCGGAAGCACTGCATGATGATGGAAAACGTCAACTACGGACGTGAAGAACTCATGTACCTGAACATGGTGCGCCAGGGCGTCATCGGCGACCTGCTGTACGGGGAAGCCGCCTACATCCACGAACTGCGCGGCCAGATGAAGCAGGTGGACCGCGGCACCGGCTCCTGGAGAACCTACCACTACGCCAAGCGCAATGGCAACGTCTACCCCACGCACGGCCTCGGCCCCATCGCCCAGTACATGAACCTGGCCCGCAAGGACGACTGCTTCGGCAGGCTCGTTTCCTTCTCCAGCCCGGCCCTGGGCCGCGCCGCCTATGCCAAGAAGAATTTCCCGGCGGACCACAAGTGGAACAAGCTGGACTTCGCCTGCGGCGACATGAACACCTCCATCATCAAGACCACCATGGGCCGCACCATCCTGGTGGAATGGGATGAAACCAGCCCGCGCCCCTACTCCCGCCTGAACCTCATTCAGGGCACCCTGGGCACGCTGGCCGGCTTCCCGACCCGCGTGGCCGGTGAAAAGCTGGGCAACGGCAACTATCACGAATGGATTGAAGGCAACGAAAAACTGGCCCCCATTTTTGAAAAGTACGATCACCCGCTCTGGAAGAAAGTCGGCCCGCTGGCCCTGAAGATGGGCGGCCACGGCGGCATGGACTTCGTGATGCTTTACCGCATCATCGAATGCCTCCGCAAGGGCGAACCGATGGACCAGAACGTATACGAAGGCGCCTTCTGGTCCTCCGTCTCCGAGCTTTCCGAATACTCCGTGGCCCAGGGCGGCATGCCCCAGGTGTTCCCGGACTTCACCCGCGGAGACTGGAAGACGACCGCCCCGCTGGGCATCGTTCAGTAAAAAACTCATTCCCCATCCGGCCTGGAGCTTTTCCGCCTTTACAGCGGGCTTCCAGGCCGGAGCGGATTCCCCGTTCAGAAAACAGGCCGCTGCAAGGCGTGCCTGTTTTTTATTGGCGTGAACAGCGGTTGCAGGGGTAAAAGGAGGCAGGCTGTTCCATTGGCAGCCCCCCTGTTCCTTGATGGAACGGGCGCTCACGTTCATAAAGACGGAGCATGAAAACCCGCAATAAGCATTGGTTCCCTGCCTGCTGTTAGTGAAAAAGGCAGGAAAGGAAGAATGCCTTGCACCCGGAAGGTGCAACCGCACAGCCTGAATAATTTATGAAAGCACCGGCTCAACTCATTTCTTGAGGATTCTCTTTAGATTGGCGACGTCCAACAACAAATTCACCGTTTCAAAATTCCCCTTGTAAAACACGCCCCAGTTATTGAAGACGCAGGGCAATTCCTTTGCCTTTTGCAGCGTATCCACCCTGATGAGAGATACCGGAACATCGTTCTCTCCACAGTACCGTTTTATGATCTCAATGTTTTGATACACAAAGGGGCATTGCATATCATAATAAATTGTCAGCTCCCGGCTCTCAATTCTCCCCTTTTTGGCATTCGGCGCAAACCTCGGCGTTGTTCCGTCAAAGGAAAGAGCAAGCAGTTCATAGCCATGACTGGCAGCATCCACCGCCTCAAAGCCGAACTTCTTCGCAAAGGATTGATCGGCAAGCCACGCTTTCTGTTTTTCAGCTCCGAGCATGCAAACGCCGGATTTGCCCTTTTCCCTGGCATCAGCCAGACAATATTCCATCAGCAATTTTCCATACCCTTTCCCCTTGTAGCTGCCGGAAACCCACAAGCAATATATATAATAGTAGTTGTCCCCAAGGATGGGAACCCAGGCCGTCTCCAGAGGGGCATACTCAATGAAAACCACTCCCTTGGCATTTAACTTTCTAAAGACGTGGCCTTCCCTGATCCGGCCGGAAAGCCATTGCCGCTTTGCTTCAACGCCCGGATGGGGGGCCCGGCTGCGGATAATGCAGCATAAATGTTCACTGGCCAGATTGTCCGCCGTTAAATTGATAAAATCCGTATTCAAAGGCGCATCTTCCATTCTACTAATTTTAATATCCGCCTGTGGAAATGTCAAAAACTCATTCCATGCCCCGACTTCCCGTTACAGGCACAAGCCCTTTTGTTCATCCAGGCATCAGCGGGCGCATTACTCCCTTGGCAAATGGGGCACCTTACAACAGAAACAAGGCTGTACCTGCTGAAAAACAGCTGTAACGGCGTGAGAGACATCGGTCCTGAACCGTTCTGAAGATTCCTCAACTGCCTTTGACGGGCGTCTCCGGCGTCAGTTCATACGTCTTTTCCGTGCCATTGGCGGCCACCTTGACGGATTGGGCCACCGGGGAGGAAAGGCGGAACTGCGTTACCCTGCCGTCCTTCCAGTCCATGTCCACGGTAATGTTGCCGCGGGCTTTCAGCCCACGCACGCTCCCGTTTTTCCAGGCTTCCGGCAGCGCCGGCAGGAGATGCAGGCGGCCGGTGCGGGACTGGAGCAGCATCTCCGCAAAGCCGGCCACGATGCCCATGGTTCCGTCCACCTGCATGGGCGGATGCGTGGTGAACAGGCTGTCCATCATGCTGTGGCGCATCATGCCCCGAATCATCTCATAAGCCTTTTCCCCGTCCAGAAAACGCGCCCAGAGGCTGGCGCGCCACGCCCAGGTCCAGGAACGGCGGGAATCCCCCGTGGTTCCGCGCGCCAGCAGGGATTTGCGGGCGGCTTCCGCCCATTCCGGCGTCTTTTCCGGGCTGATCCGGCTGCCGGGATAAACGGCAAACAAGTGGGAGGTGTGCCGGTGGCGCGGGTCCCAGGAGCCGCCCGGCTTGCGGGCGATCATCCATTCCAGCAGCAGGCCGTCCTCCCCCACCCTGGGACCGGCCAGAAATCCCTCTTGGCGGCCAGTTCTTTCCTCCAGGCAATGTCCACGCCCAGGGTTTCCGCGGCCTGTACGGTATCATGGAACAATTCCCACACGATCTGCTGGTCATGCGCGCAGCCGTCCTCCCTGGGGCCGTGTTCCGGGGACCAGCCCATCGGAGCCACCAGCGTTCCTTCCTTCACGTCCTTCAACTCCCGGGAGATTATTTCCGGCGTCACCTTCCTGTCCTCCGTCCGGAAGTTGCTTCCTCCCGCGTGCAGGGGCTTGAGCTGGCTTTCCCAGAAACGGCAGATTTCCTTCATCATCGGGTAAGCCGTCGTTTTCAGATACTCCCTGTCCATCGTGAACAGGTAGCGTTCCCACAGATGCAGGGCATACCACGCGGAAGCGGGCTTGTTCCATTTAAATCCCTGGCCCCCGTAAATGTTCTGGGCCGTCCTGGACGTCCAGCCCGGAGCGGGCTTGCCGCCAGCCGTCCTGAACTCTTTCTCCTCCCGGGTGATTTTACGCGCGGCGGGCGCCATTTCCCGGATGTAATCCACCAGCGGGTCATAACATTCCGCCAGGTTGGAGGGGAGCACTCCCCAGTAGCACATCTGGATGTTGATATTATTGTGGTAGTCGGAATCCCACGGCGGAATCAGGCTGTAATTCCACAGGCCCTGGAGGTTGGCGGGCAGATTCCCCGGCTGGGAGGAGGAAAGGATGACGTAGCGGCCGAAGTTGAACACCAGTTCCTCCAGATCGGGATCACGGGCGTCCCTTCCGGCGTCCACCGCCTGCCTGTACCTCTTCAGCCTCTCGTTGACGGGGAGTTCCGCCGTGGCGTCCTCCGTCTCTCCCAGGTCCAGGGAAACGCGGTGGTAAAGCTTGCCGTAGGCGCCCCGGTGGGCGGCTTTCAACTGCTCCGGAGCCGCCTTGAGCGCACGGGCCAGAACGGCGTCATTCCTCTTGCGGGGCGGCTCCCCCTTCCAGTTCCGGGAAGCGTCCAGCACGTAATCCGTAGCCAGGGAAACCAGCACGCGGCAGGAATCCGCCCGCCGGACGGTGATGGAGCCGCCGTTAGCCGTGACACTTCCACCCCTGGGAAGAACGGCAATGCGCGCCTCATAGGTCAATCCGTTCTTCAGGGAACCCTGCATCAGAATCATTCCCCTGCCCCCTCCGGCCGTGGCCGTAATCCTGTCCTGAGGATGCAAGGTCGCCAGGCGGAAGGAGGCTTCCACGGAACGGGGCCTGTCCCCCTGCACCGTCATGGAAACCACCTGGTGCGGAACGCTGGCGAAATACTCCCTCCGGTAACGGACTCCCCCGGAGTTGTAGGACACGGAAGCCAGCGCCTCCGCCACATCCAGCGTCCTTTTATAATCCTGCACGTTCTCTGCTGCCGGATACGTGATTTCCAGCGTGCCGAACGGCTGGTAGGATCCGAATTTGACGGAATCCGGCCCCTTGTCCTTGGCTTCCGCACTGCAAAAACCTCCGGACCACATGCTGATTTCCGTCAGCTCCAGGCGGTCCTTTTCCACGCCTCCGTAAATGAGCGCTCCTATTCTTCCGTTGCCGATCGGCGTGGCGTCCTTCGCCCAGGAGTTGTCCCCGGTTCCCTTCTGGGGCCGCGTCTCCTTCCATTCCGCCGGACGGCTGAACCGGACCAGGGAGGATTTCCATGCCGTTGATTCCTCCGCCGCGCGCAGGACGTCCCCGTGGAACAGAACACCAAGAAGGAGAAAGAAGAACGGACGCATAACGGAAAGATACTACCATATATCCGGAGCCTTTTCAAAGCCATTCTTTCCGCCGGAAAGGACGCTTCCGGATGACGCCAAAAGCCGCAATTCCATGAAATTTTTCCTCACTGCGGAACCGTATGTAGGCTTGAGGAACGTCCCATGCGCACGCATTTTCCACCATTTTCCCCCGGAGTGGAACGCCGTTCCCCAAAACAGCACATACTGCCCCGCCATGCTTTCCTACTGCACCAACATCCATCCCGCCGAATCCTGGGCGGAAACCCGGGAAGCCCTCCAGACCCACGTTCCCCGCATCCGGCAGGAACTGGCCGCACTGAATTCCCCCTGAAGGACCGCCCCCTGGGCATCGGCCTGCGCCTGTCCGCCAGGGCGGCAGCGGAACTGCTGGAAACGCCGCACGCCGTGGAAGCCCTGAAAGCATGGCTGGACGAACACAACGCGCGCGTGGAAACCCTCAACGGCTTTCCCTACGGGAACTTTCACGGCCAGCGGGTGAAGGAACACGTTTTCCAGCCGGACTGGACCACGCCGGAACGTTTTGAATACACCTGCAACCTGTTCCGCATCCTGGCCCGCATCGGGGATGAAAACGCAGACAGGCTGACCGTCAGCACGCTCCCCGCCTCCCACAGCTGGTTCCATGCGGAGGAGGAGCGCATGTTCTCCCGTCTGGACGCCATGAGCGGATTCCTGGACGTGCTGAGCAGGCAGACCGGACGCCTGATGCAGCTTGGGCTGGAGCCGGAGCCATTCGGCCATTTCCACGATACGGAGGGCGCCATCCGCTTTTTCAACGGCCTGCGCAACCACTCCCGCCGCCCCGAACTCATTGAACGCCACCTGGGGCTGACGTATGACACCTGCCACTTCGCCATCCTGCGGGAGGAACCGGCAGACACCCTCTCCGCCTGGGAGGAAAACAACATCTCCCTCTGCAAGGTGCAGTTCTCCAACGCCCTGGAATGCCGCATACGCGGGGAGGAAGACCTGGAACGCCTCCGCCAGTTTGACGACGGCGTTTATTTCCACCAGACCAGCATCCTCCACCGGGGCAGAACCATGCTTTTCCCGGACCTGCCGAACGCCCTGGCCTACGGGCGGGATTACGCGGAGGAAACGCGGGATTCCCAATGGCGCATTCATTACCACATTCCCCTGTACGCCTCCCCGGAACCGCCCCTGCGGGGCACGGAGGATTTCATCCTGAAAACGCACGCCTTCCTCCGCAGCCATCCGGGCCTGAACCCCCACCTGGAGGTGGAAACCTATACGTGGAGCGTCCTGCCGGACCATCTGAAAATTCCCCTGGCCGCCCAGATTGCCCGTGAACTGCATTACGTTGAAACCCTGTAAGAGATGACCCGCATTCACAAACACGCCGCCCTGACCGCCGGATTCCTGCTGCTGGCCTCCGGCCTCTCCTCCTGCACCCTCCTTCCCGCTTCCTCCTCCGGCGGCCCGGATACCCCGCGGAGCCTGGGCGCGCGCATGGAAAAGCATACGGAAGTCCTGCAAAAAGACATCGGGCCCAGAAACGCCCGGCAGCCCAAATCCATGGAAGCCGCCGCCAAATACATCGCCGGAAGCTTCTCGGACATGGGTTATGCCGTCACCTTGCAGCCCGTTTCCGGAGGGGATGCGAAAAAGGGGACCGCCATCTACAACGTCCTGGTTTACAAGCCCGGACTGTATTCCAACAACCAGAGCATCGTAGTGGGAGCCAATTACGATTCCAGCGAACGGCTCAACAACGGAAGCGGAGCGGCCCTGCTGCTGGAAACGGCCAGGGGCCTCAAGGACATTCCCACCAACCACAACATTTACTTCGTCGCGTATGCGAACGGAGCGGAACCCGCATCCGCCTCCTCAGGAGCCTCCGTCCACGCCAAAACCCTGAGCGGCAGCATCGGCGCGGCCAACATCCTGGGCATGATCAACCTGGAACCGCAGGAACTGGCCGCCGCTGCGGAGCAGAAACAGCCGGAACCGGAATCCCCGCAGGAAGCCGTGCTGTTCATGACCACGCTCCGCGGCAAGGAATTCGCGGGCCAGTGCGCCACTCCCTTCACCAAATCCTGGGAGCAGGCTCCCCCACCTTCCACCGGGAGCCCTCCGCCATTGCGGGCAATGACCGCCATTACGCGGCGCTGGGCATCCCCACGGTCTCATGCCTGTGCAAGTACGCCATTACGGATTCCCATACGGAGGACTATGTGCACGCCCTGACGGACATGATTCACCAGGTGGCGGACAATGACGTGCCCAAACCGGAGAAAAACGCCGCGGCGGACCAGAAAAAACCCTGACGCCTCTTTCTCCCCCTCTTCTTTTACCGGGACAGCTTTCTTCTTCCGTGGCCGCCGCCCAGCATCAGCACGGGCATGAAGGAGAGCGCCACCAGCGCAATGACCATCGGCATCCAGTTGTCGGAATACCGCTGCATCAGGAAGGAGGTCAGGGAAGGCCCGGCCAGCGTGCCAATGGAGTAGCTCAGCAGCAGAAGCTGGTTCATGGTCACCAGCTCATCCCGTGAGGCCTCTTCACACCCCCAGGCCATGGCGACGGGGTACAGGGAGAAACCCGCCAGCCCCAGCGCGATCAGGGAGGGGGCCATCAGGCCGCCTTTCAGCACCAGCCCCGCGCATGCGGCCACCACCAGCAGGGACTGGCATTTCATGACGAAGGCGCGCCCGTATTTGTCCGCCAGCCGTCCCATGGGCCACTGGCCCAGAATAGCCGCGGCAATCAGCAGGGCCATCCAGTACCCCACGGAGGAGTGGTTCATGCCCTGGTGTTTCAGGAACAGGGGCATCAGGCAGTAAATGGTACCCAGCACTACGCCGGAAATCACGCACCCCACCACGCCCAGAAACACGCTGCGGCGTTTGAGCAGCGTCCGAACCTCCACATGGGTGGAAGACAGGGCGCCCGCGGAATCAGACTCCAGGCGGGCAAACAGCAGGGGAATCATGCCCACTGCGGACAGAACGCATACCTCCGTCACCACCAGGGACATGTCGCTGGGAAACCAGCCCAGGAGGAGCTGGCCCAGCACCGTTCCCAGATAATAAACCACCAGGTAGGAGGCCAGAAGAATGCCGCGGGTTTTCAGTGTTCCGGCCCTCAGCAGGGCGCTCTCCACCACCACCCAGACCAGGGCGCAGCTTATCCCCGTCAGCAGCCGGAGGCCGCTCCAGGCCAGCGCGCCTGGAAACACAAGCAGCAGCAGGGTGGACGCCGCGCATAAAACGCACGCGTACTGGTAGCTCCCCTTGAAGCCGGCCTTGCGGATCACCCCGCCGGCCATCAGCGTGCCCGCCAGGTTCCCCAGAAAGAAAAAAGCCCCCACCAGCCCGGCCTCCCAGGTGGCGGCGTCAGACTGTTCCATCCACAGCGGAACCACCGTATTCAGAACGGCAAACGCCACCGTCTGAAAAAGAAGCCCCGCCAGCAGCAGGGCAATAGGCCAGGTAAATGTACGCATCACGATAAAGCGGGGACTATAGCACCAAAGCCGCAGCAGTCAACCGCCTCTTCCTCCGGAAATAAAAACAGGGAAAGCATTCCCGCAGAACAATACATAAATTATTGATAATAAACTATCAATAAACCATTAAAAAATATAGTGGACTGTCATATCCCCCGGCGCAGGGAGGCGGGCAGAATCTTCATCTGCTCCCGGTACTTCGCCACCGTGCGGCGGGCGATGTTCACCCCCTGCTCCTGAAGCGCGGCGGCCAGCCTGGCGTCACTGAGGGGCTTGGAAGAATCTTCCTCCGCAATCAACCGCCGCATCAGCTCCTGAACGGCGCCGGACGCCACGGCCTCCGCGCCCGCTCCGCCCAGGGAAGCGCCCCCCTCCGCCGGAACGCCCGCGCTGAAAAAGGCCCTTAGCTCCTTCATCCCCCACTTGCACAGCAGGTACTTGTCCCGGCACGCACGGGAAACCGTGGACACGTGCACCCCCATTTCCTCCGCCACCTCCTCCATGCCCATGGCCTTCAGCCGGGACGGCCCGAACCTGAAAAAATCCTCCTGCCGCCGCACGATGGCGCGGGCCAGGCGCAGCACGGTCTCCTGCCTCATGTCCAGGGCGCGCAGCAGTTCCTGCCCTTCCCGGAATGCCTTGCGGAGATACTGCCGGAGCTCCCGGCTGCCGGAGCTCTCCGCCATCAGCTCCATGTACCGTTCATTCATGGACAGGCGCGGCAGGTACTCGGAAGTGAGGACTACATCCAGACCCCCGGAAGGCCCTTCCTCCACGATGACGTCAGGCAGCAGATGGGGATTGCCGCCGGGAGCATAGGCGCAGCCGGGGTCCGGCGTCAGGCTGCGGATCACTTCCAGAGCCTCCGCCACGGCTTCCGGCTCCACGTCCAGCAGGCGCGCGGCCTCCTCATACTTGTGCGCCGCCAGCTCCCGCCAGCAGCGCTTGACCAGGCGGAAGGCGAGCGAACGCTTCAAGCCGCGCTGTTCAAGCTGAATCAACAGGGAATCCCTCAAATCCGCCGCTCCCACGCCGGGAGGGTCCATCCCCCTCAGCACGTCCAGGGCTTCCTCCATATCCCTCATGCTGAAGCACTCCCGTTCTTCCAGCTCCTGCGGGGACTCCGTCAGGAAGCCGCGGTCGTCCAGGGCGTCAATCAGCAGGAACAGGGCGTCCCGGGCGCGCCCGGTCAGCGCGGAATGCTGCGCCTGGTCCGTCAAATGGGTTTTCAGGGATTCCGGAGCCACCACGGACTCATACATGAAATCGCGGCGTGCGGCGGCCTCCGCGGATGGGCGGCCTTCCGGCGTAAACTCGTTCCAGCCGTCCTCCCGCTCATTCCAGGCGTCTCCGTCCGGACCGTCCTCCAGGGCTTCCGGAGAAGCGTCCGGCAATTCCTCAAGCATGGGATTGGTCTCCAGCGCGTGGCGGAGAAGCTGCTTCAATTCCAGAGCGGAGGCCTGGAGAATCTGCATCCCGGCCTGCATGGACTGGGAGGCGGCCATCTGGCGCGCCATTCCATGCTGCAGGGATACCTCACTCATACCGTCACAAGCTACACCACCCCCCGGAATCTGGCAAGGGGGAACGCCCCGGCGCAAGAGCTGCCAGCGCACAGCAGAAGCGGAAAAAAACAACAACTTTTATGTAACGTTTTAAAAAAAACATGCGTATACTATGAAAGTAAATGAAAACCTTGCGTGCAATTGCGTTCTCCCTCCTGGCCTCCCTCTCCATGGCGACGGCGGCCGACCTGCCGTCCCCCCGCTCCCGTTGCCGCGGGAACAACCCCAATGGTGGAGGCAGCAGTATGAACAACAGGTAGAGCAGGTGAAAAACAATCCCTGCGGCGTCCTTTTCCTGGGAGACTCCATCACGGACTATTGGAAAAGAGAAGGAAAGCAAGTATGGGAAAAGGAATTCAAACCCTACCATCCCTGCAACTTCGGCATTTCCGGAGACCAGACCACCAACCTGATTTACCGAATCACGGATTCCGGCATACCGGCCCAGACGGAACCCAAACTCTGCATCGTCATGATCGGCACCAATAACACCGGCCATTTCAAGGCTGGGGAAGCTCCGGAAAAAACGGCCATGGGCATTCTGGGCGCCGTGGAGCACCTGCTGGTCAGGTTCCCGGACACCCATGTGCTCCTGCTGGGCATTTTCCCCCGCGGCACGGGGCCGCAGGACAAGCTGCGCCAGCACAATGACAAAATCAATGCCGTCCTGGCCCAGTGCAAACTGCCCCGCACCACCTACGCCAATATCAACAAGCGCTTTCTGGACCCCGCAGGCAAGCTCCTGCCCGGCATCAGCAGGGACAACCTGCACTTTACGGAAAAGGGTTATGCCATCTGGGCAAACGCCGTGCTGCCCTACATGAAAAAATACTGCAAGTAATCCTCTCCTTTCTTCTTCACCGCATGACGGACGGAAGAAATGTCCCTCTTCCAGCATTCAGTTTATGGAGCCGTAGCGCCGGGAATATCATTGGGGGAAATTTACGGCTCCTGCAGAAACATTTTCAGGCCTTTATGCTTGAGAATTTCACTACTCAGGATTAAATTACTTCGCTTAATACCCTTTGAAAATGAAATTTATTCTCGTTAGTGTAGCTATCTTCAACGTATTATGTGTATGTTCCGGACTTAGAGAACTGTGTTTTGATGAATGGTTCCATAGCACATTTTCTATTATATTTTCATCTATTGCCGCATTACTTTTTACCGTCTCATTCATTTTCTTAAGCAAGAAAATATGCAAGTAATCTAAAATATTGACTTTGAGTAAATTAATGAATAAACAAAATTTTTATCTATCAAGGGGAAATTCTAAAAACAGAGAACACCACGAATTTTCCCATTCTCATTATCTTCTTCATGACAATCGCTATTCCGTTGAATTACTGCACCTGGGCGTAAAAGAAACCGCCAACGCCAAATTAACTGATCCCCCGATCACGCAAAGGCTGTTATTCAGCAGTTTTTGCATTTGAAAAGAGTAATATTGCATAGGCGAATCTCCTGACGAAAAACGGGAAAGTCTCTCTACAACAGACTTCCATGCATTTGGGCAGTCCCTCATGGGGAATGTGCCGATTCTTCTCTCTCCCATGCACCCGGAACCCGGAAAAAACCGCGTGGAACAAAAAAATTGCTTTTTCCCGGGGATGTCCTAGAGTGCCTCTCCGCAATGAGCATGCCGCTTGCCGACTTGTTATTCCTGGCTTTTGCCCTCTCCGTAGACGCCTTCGTCGTGGCGTTCTCCTACGGCTTGCTCATTAAGCAAAAACGTTTGAGCAACGGAATCAAGCTTTCCCTCTCCACCGGGGCGGGACAATTCCTGATGCCCGTGCTTGGCTTCCTGCTCACGGGAACCGTGCACCAGTACATTGCGGCCTGGGACCACTGGCTGGGCTTTGTCGTCTTCACCTTCCTGGGGGTCAACGTCATCCGCGAGGGCTGGAACCACCGCAACGAAGAAGAGCAGATGCCCCACGTCACCAGCCTGACGCTGCCCACTCTTCTGGCCGTGGGAATTGCCACCAGCATAGACGCGCTGGTGGCGGGCGTCAGCATCTATCTCTCCTCCGCCCAGTGCGGCACCACCCCCACCCTCCACGCCGTTCTTCTTCCCGCCGCCGCCATCGGCTTCACCACCTTCCTGTGCACGGCGGCAGGCTTCTTCCTGACCCGGCGGCTGCACCGCTTCCCCACGTTCCACCTGGAAGCGGGGGCCGGGCTCATCCTCATCGGCCTGGGCGTCAAAATGCTCTGCGACCATTTGTGCTGAAAAATGCTCCGCAGCGCATGATAAAAATACTGTTCCGGCGCCGTAGTAAGTCGGAAAACAAACTGGCTCCGGCCCCTTTTTTCCGCTATCCTTAAACAAGCTTTTCCACATGAATATTTCACACCTTCTTCTCTGCACCGCCCTGCTCGCCGCACCCGTCTGCATGGCGCAGGATCTGACGGAACCTGAAACGGAAGCGCCGTCCGCCGCCGGCCAGCTTCCTGCCCCCCTGGCGCAGAAAATAGCCGCGGGCGACTTTGCCGGGCTGCAAACGGAACTCCGCTCCTCCCTCCTGAAGGCTGGGGAACAAACCAAATCCGGGCAAAAACTGCTTCAGGACAAGCAATACCGCCACCTGCTGAACATTCACGAACTCCTGCGCGTCACGGGACCGGACAACGTGAAGGCCGTTTTCTCCAAAAGCCCGCAGGACGCGGCCTTCATCAAGGCCTTTTTACAGGACCCGGCGTGGGTGGAACTCTACCTGGGCGCGGGCCTGATTCCGGAAAACTCCCCGGAAGGGCTTCAAATCCTTTCCGACATCTGGAAGGCGGACGGTAAAAACGCGGACTTCCGGGACTACCAATCCCTCGCCACCGGACTTGCCTCCGTCTTTTCCACAGGCCCCATGGCGGGAAAGCTGAAAACCAACTCCGCCAACAGCAACCCGGTGCGCCGTTACCAGATATTCAAGAAACTGCATCAGGAAAACAAGCTGCATCCCGGCTTCATCAAGCTGCGCCCGTGGGAAATGCGCTTCGTCGTGGGCCATACGTGGGACGACAAATCCTACGAATGGAGCAATGAGCACGTCAACCTCCCCTGGCGGCGCTATACGGACGCCTGCTGGGCCGCCCCCTACACGGGCAACAACTTCTTCGGAGACACCATCCAGGGGCCCCTCTTCTACGTGCCGTGGCGCGACGTCAACACCTCCGCGGAAAACACTCAAGTCATCGGCGGCGTCTGCGGCGGCCTCTCCTACTTCGGCACCATGGCGGCCCAGGCCCACGGCATCCCGGCCTACCCGGTGGGGCAGCCCGGCCACTGCGCCTATGCGGTGCGCGTGAAGCGCGGGGAATGGAAAGGCGGCTTCGGCGGACCGGACGGAGGCATGCACAACCACATCTTCGGCAGCCAGGCCCCCACCTCCTACCTGCTGATGGAAAACGTCTTTGCGGACAACGCCAAGGCGGACCAGGCCTACCTGTGGGCCGCGCAGGCCCGCCTGGACGAAGCCGCCGGCAACAAGGACAAGGCCATCCAGGCCTGGGGGAAGCGCTCAAGCAAACCCCGCTGCACCCGTTCTTCCGCACGGAGCTTCAGCGCCTGCTGATGGAAAAGGAAGGCATGCAGCCCATCGACTGGTACGTGTACGCCAAGGACGCCCTCTCCCACTACAAGGGGAACGGCTTTGCCGCGTTCGACATCCTGAAGGACGTGCAGAACAAGTTCCTGATGGACATCCCGTCCGAAGACCGGATCGCCTGGTTCCGGGACCTGCATGAAACCATCGCCACCACTCCCACCTCCTGGGCGGTCAAATTCCAGCCCGTGCTGGACTCCCAGTCCGCCTTCCTGACCAATCCGCAGGAAAAGGCGGCCTATCTGGAAACGGTCCTCTCCACGCACCTGAAAACGGGGGACGGCACCAACTTCGGCCAGGCGCTGGAATGGGCCGTGAAAACCTTTGTGGAAAACGGCCAGGCGGACGTCTTCTCCAACGCCTTCGCCAAGGTAGCCCAGCAGACGGGGGAAGCCGGAGCCTCCGGAAAAGCTCCCGATCCCAAGAAGCTGAAGGAAGCCTACGGCAAAGCCATCTATGCCACGGAAATGGCCCGCTCCATTCCGGCCTTCCAGACCCTGAGCAAGGCGGCCGCCTCCTTCTCTGACGCCGATACGTCTGCCAACACGGTCAATGCCGCCATCCCCCAGGGTTGGAAGCTGGTGCCCGCGGACGGCATGGTCAGGTGCTCCACCACCTGCCAGTGGGACAGCCCGTGGGACCACATCAACCTGCTGCGCCCCTGCGGCGGCTCCCAGCATACGGACAAGGAAGCGAACCCCAACGTCATTGTGGAACTGAAAAATGGCGTGAACCTGGCCGGGCTGGTGGTCACCAAGCGCAACGGCAATGAAGACCGGATGAAGAAGATGGAAGTCTCCACCTCCACGGACGGAGCCACCTGGTTCCCCCTGGCCGCCACGGAAAACATGCCCAAGGAATGGGTCATCACCGCTCCGGAAGGCACCAAGGCCAAGTGGATCAAGGTGGAAGCCAAGAACGCCCAGCCGGAATTCATGCACCTGCGCCACATCCTCGTTTACGAAAAATAACCCCTGCACCCTTTTCCATTAACGCCATGTTTCATCATCTCAACATCGTTCCCGGCCTGCTGGCCGCAGCCCTCCTCCTGTCCGCGCCCGTCCAGGCGGCCCTCCCGGCCTACAGCGCCGTGAAGGACGAGGCCAAAACCGTCAACAAATACATGATCGTCGTGTGGGCCGGCACGGACTGGTCCCCCAAATCGCGCGAAGTCACCCGCGCCGTGGAGCACCTGGCCAAGGACTCCCCGGAACCCGTCCTCTGGTGCATCCAGGATGAACGGGAGGAAATGACGGAAGAGGAAAAGAAGCTGCCCAAGCCTCCCGGTGAAATCTGGAACATCCCGGCCATCCAGGTGGTTTCCCCCGCCGGCGGCATGGTCTTCCTGTCCGAAGGCGTTTCCAAGGAAACGCTGCCCGCTGTCATGAAGCAGGCGCTGGAAGCCGTGAAGCAGCAGGAAAAGGCCAATGCCCTGTGGGAAAAGGCGGACGCCTCTTCCGGCGCGAACGCGGCCCTTCTCTACGGGGAAGGCCTCCAGCAGCTTCCCCGTACGCGGCCTCCGCCAGGAAGGACATTCTGGAAAAAATCAAGAAGGCGGACCCGGAAGACACCAGGGGCATGCACTTCAAATACACCTTCAAGCACCTGCCCTATATTGAAAAGGTGCAGCGGATGGTGGAAGACTCCGGCAAAAACGGCGGCCAGAAGGACTACAAGGCCGCCCATGCCTATGTGGACAAGCAGCTCAAAATCCCCGGCCTGACGCCCCTGCAAAAACAGCAGGTCATGGCGGCCAGATTCTGGCTCTACCGCAGCGAGGGGAAAAAGGACCAGGCGCTGAAAACCCTGGCGGACATCGCCAAAATCTCCCCCAAGACTCTGATGGGAACAGGCGCGCAGAACTACTACCGCTTCCTGACGGAACCCGTCACCCTCAAGGAGCCGCGCTTCACGGGCTATGACCTGCGCCCGGAATTTACGCCCACCCGCGTCAACATCGGCAGCATGCTCAACGGCCCCGGCAACTACAAGATCACCTTCAAGATGAACAGCGGCGGCTGCAACATCCGCAATCCCCGCTTCATGAGGGGCAGCCGTGTGGTCAGCGAACTGCCCAAGGACCAGCAGGACAAAAACGGCCGGGAATTCACTCTGCGCCTCTCCGGTTCCGAAAAGCCGGACCTGGTCTTCGACTGCCAGGGCCAGGGCTGGTTTGACGCGGACTGCGACATCATCGTGACCAAGGAGTGATCTCTTTAAGGACCGTTTGCAGTATTTTCTAATATTTTAACACAGCAAGCCATCCAAATGATGGCTTGCTTTTTAATAATTTATCTAGTAATCTATAGTTGTTATGGATAATAACCTATGGATTGATAACTTGATATCTAAAAGAGGTTTTTCAAAAGCTCAAGCAGAAGAGGTGCTTGGCGAGGCTAAGAGGTTCGTGAAAAGTGAAGTAAGCCTTGAAGAAATAATGGAGTATATAATTGAAGAGGAGATTGATGACGTAGAATATGCCGTCGAACTAATAGAAAACCAAAAAGATATTAGTTGGGCAACAGATGAAGATGGCAATGTTGCTACTTTCGATGAAATTTTTGGTGACGACTAGTAAAAAATAATGTTATCCGCAGGAGAGAACCAAAAAGTCTTTTTTTGCAGGCACCTTTTGTTAGATACTCAAAGAAAATTTGAATCTATTGCATCTAACAGACACTTACATGTATGAAGGTAAAACTAACCTTCTTTTTTAATTCTTCGTCAAAATCACTATATTTTACACTTAATTTCATCCATATATTGAAAATACGGCGGTATAAAATATATTCTAAACACTGTTACGAGACAGATATTTAAGGGTAGTTTTTCTAGTCTTTTGTCTTGTGGAGGATCTTTTCCGCCAGCTTGCGGCGGTATTCCATGCGCTCCTTGATGCGCAGTTCCAGCCCGTTTCCGGTGGGGGTGTAGTAAACGCGGCCTTCCGGCAGGTAGGCCTGGGGGACGTAATGTTCCGGGTAATCATGGGAATACAGGTATTCCAGCCTGGCGGCGTCCGCACCGCCGGCGGCGGCCAGCTTCTTGCGCGTGGGCGTCCGGAGGTGCTCCGGCACGGCCAGCGTTTTTCCGTTGCGCACGTCATCCATGGCGGCATTGATGCCCATGTAGGCGGAATTGCTCTTGGGGGCCGTAGCCAGGTAAACGGTGGCGTGCGCCAGCGGGATGCGCGCCTCCGGCATGCCGATCATTTCCGCCGCGCGCGCCGCGTCCAGCGCCACGCGCAGGGCGTTGGAGTCTGCCAGCCCCACGTCTTCCGACGCGGCGATGACCAGCCTTCTCCCGATGAAGCGGATGTCCTCCCCGGCTTCCAGCATCATCCCCAGCCAGTACAGGGCGGCGTCAGGATCAGAGCCGCGCATGGACTTGATGAAGGCGGAAATCGTGTCGTAATGGGAATCTCCCAGGCGGTCGTACTTGATGGCCTTGCGCTGGATGGATTCCTCCGCTACGGAGAGGTTCACATGGATAACGCCGTCTTCCCCGGCAGGGGTGGACAGAACGGCCACTTCCAGAGCCGTGATGGCCTTCCGGGCGTCTCCGTCCGCCTTGGCGGCCAGGTGGTTCAGGGCTTCCTCCTCCATGTCCACGCGGGAGGCTCCCAGCCCGCGCTCCGCGTCCGCCAGGGCACGCTTCAGCAGGGCGGCCAGCTCTTCCTCCGGCACGGGTTCCAGCGGGAAAACCTGGGAGCGGGACAGCAGGGGGAAGTTGATCGCAAAGTAGGGGTTCTCCGTCGTCGCGCCGATGAACCTGACCGTTCCCTTTTCCAGATGGGGGAGCAGGACGTCCTGCTGCGCCTTGTTGAATCGGTGCAGCTCATCCACGAAGAGGACGGTTTTCCGCCCGTGCATGCTCATCCTCATCTGCGCCTGGGCGATTTTCTCCCGGATGTCCGCCACGTTGGATTCCACCCCGTTGAGCATCATGAAATGGGCGTTCGTCGTCCGGGCGATGACGGCGGCCAGGGTGGTCTTCCCGCAGCCGGGAGGACCGTAAAAAATCAGGGAGGTGAACCTGTCCGTTTCAATCGCGCGCCTGAGCAGCTTTCCCGGCGCCAGCAGGTGCCTCTGTCCCGCCACTTCATCCAGAGTGCGCGGACGCATGCGCGCGGCCAGGGGCATGGCGGACATATCCGCTCCAGGCTCGAAGCCTTCTCTCGCGTCCGCTTCCTGTAAACTGAACAGATCCATTGGAGGTATTTTACCCGCTGGGAAGACCGGAGAAAAGGCCAATCCCCGGAATCCGGCAAGTTTCACGGAGGGAACGCCGTCCCCTCCCCGCAGAAAGAGGAGGAAAAAGAGAGGAGAAGAAATTACCCGCCCCGCCAAACGGCCATCAGCCAGGGGAGCCCGCGGCAACCGGACTCACGCCGCAGAATGCCCCTTCCCCGCGGCGTCCAGTGGAACGGTCAAGCCCCGCTTTAACCGGACACGGACCAGCAGGACAGCATCAGAACCATGCAGACAGGGGCAAGAATACTGAACAGAAGCCCCGTCACCGCCAGCATCCTGCGGTTCACCTCCCAGTAACGGAGGGAGGCGATCAGCATCCAGATGGGAAGCACAATCATGTGGATGAGCGCCAGAAGCCCCCAGCCTGCCAGCGCCAGCACGAAAAGCCAGGGTTCCGAGCCGTCCGCATCATTGCTCGGCATGAACAAGCCGAAGATACGGTACACGAATAAAAAGGAGACGAATGCGGCAAAAGGTATCCATCCCCAGCGGGCTTCCTCCTTCCGGCGGGCCATGACCAGTTCAAGATAGGGATCATTAAACGCAGCTAGATGATTGGCAGAAGTACTTCTGAAGGGATGCATATCGTTTTTGGTCTCTATTATTAACCCTTCCTCCTGTCAATGATATTCAATCCCGGCGACCGCCCTTCCTGTAAGAAATCTTTTTCTCTAACAAATACGAAATATCAACTTCCGCCAATCATCTTATTGTAGCTGCAAAGTATTGCCTCATTCCGGGAAACCTGCTTGATGATGAATGAATTTTCATTCCTATCGGAATGCTATGCTTCTGCCATTCCCATTATGGCAAAATGTCTTTTTGAATGATTCAGATGATAGCATCGGCGAAATTTGTCATACATGAGCCATTCCGGCATGAAAAAGACTGTCTCCGCCGCAGGAGCGGAGACAGTCCCTGAATGATGATGAACCGGAAATTCCGGAGAGTTACTTGCCCAGAATTCCCTTGAAGTATTCCAGCGTTGTCGCCAGGCCTTCCGGCAGGGTGTGCTTGGGCTGCCACCCGGCGTTGCGGAGCTTGTCCGCACAGGCGCGGGAATGCTTCACGTCGCCGGCGCGTTCCGGAGCATGGAGCACCTTGGAGGAGGAACCCGCGGCCTTGATGATGTTCTGCGCCAGTTCTTCAATGGTGATCTGGCCGCCGTACCCGGCATTGAACACGCCGGTGACTTCCGGATGCTCCGCCACGAAGGTGAGGGCCCCCACGATGTCCTTCACGTAAATGAAGTCGCGCGTCTGGGTGCCGTCGCCGTACACGGTGATGTCTTCTCCCTTGACGGCTTTTTCAATGAAAATGGGCACCGCGGCGGCATAGGCCCCCTTGGGGTCCTGCCGGGGGCCGAAGACGTTGAAGAAGCGCACGGCGGCCGTGTTGACCTTGCCTTCCGCCCGGAACATGTTGAGGTAGTATTCCCCGTCCAGCTTGGTGATGGCATAGGGGCTCTTGGGTTCCGGGTACATGGTTTCCAGCTTGGGCACGGTGGGGTTGTCCCCGTAGATGGCGGCGGAAGACGCCAGCACGATTTTCTTAACCCCGGCGGCGGAAGCTTCCTCCAGCACGTTCAGGAGGCCGTTGACGTTGATGTCAATGCACTCGCTGATCTTGCTCATGGATTCCGGCACGGAGACGAGCGCGGCCATGTGGAAAATGTAGTCCACGCCCTGCACCGCCTGGCGAACCAGTTCGCGGTCGCAGATGGAGCCTTCAATGAAGGTGTGCTTGAGCCCGTCCAGGTTCTTGAGGTAGCCCGTGCGCAGGTTGTCCAGCACGCGGATTTCCTCCGCCTTGTCCTGATAGTGTTCCACAATGTGGGAACCGATGAATCCGGCGCCGCCGGTTACGAGAATCTTCATGTGTTTTTCCGATGTTGGTAGGTATTGGTTAGTAGCGGTCCACAACGGCCTTCATTTCATCCATCTGCGCCTCGATGGATTCCACCAGGGCCATCTGCGTGCGGCAGCGGTCCAGGTTATGTTCCGGGCGGTGAATCTTGAAGTACACGTCTCCGGACAGGTAGTCCGTCAGGAAGCGGATGCCGCATTCCATCGTGAGCAGCTTGCCGGAGAACGGCAGAAGGCTCTTTTCCAGGGGCGTCAGGAAGCTCTTGGCGGAGCTCAGGTAACCTTGAACCAGGGCCTCAAACATGAACATGCGCATCGTGACCTTGGAGATGTCCTTTTCATCTTCCGCGGCGGGAGACGTGGCCGTGCGGATCATGTCCCCGAAGTCGTAAATGGCGGAGCCGGGCATCGTAGTGTCCAGGTCGATCACGCATATGCCTTCCCCGGTCACGTCGTCCAGCATCACGTTGTTCAGCTTGGTGTCGTTGTGCGTGCAGCGCAGGGGCAGTTCGCCGGATTTCAGGTAGTCCACCACCAGATGGCAGTCAGCCTCACGGGAAAGGTACCAGTCTATTTCCTTCTGCACTTCCTTCACGCGGCCCAGGGGGTCGGACTGGATGGCTTCTTTCAGAGCCGCCAGGCGGGAAGTGGTGTTGTGGAAATCGGGGATGGTTTCAAACAGGGGTTCACCGGGAAGGTCCGCCGTGAGCTTCTGGAACTCGCCGAAGGCGCGCGCCGCTTCCTGGCACTGCCTGGTGGTTTCAATCTGGTCATAAGTGCGTGCGCGTTCAATGAACGGGTACACGCGCCAGCAGTTGCCGTCCGCGTCCAGGGCGTACGGCTTGCCGTCCACGGAGGGAACCAGCGTGAGGGTGCGGCGGTAGGCTTCCGGGCACTGCTCCTCCTTCAGGCGCTTCAGGGCGTGGTCCGTCACGCGCTTCACGTTTTCCATCAGGGGGATGGGCTGCTTGAACACGTTATGGTTCACGCGCTGGAGGATGTAGCGGAGGCGCTGCCCCGCCTGGTCCACCCAGATGCAGTAGGTGTCGTTGATGTGGCCGCTGCCGTAGGAGTAACCGTGGACGAAGTCGCCCCGGAGATCGAACAGGGATGATACAGCCTTGAGATCGTGCATGGGAAAAGAGGCTTAGTTGAGCTTTTCAGGGTATACGCCCTGCTTGATGAGTTTGTTGATGCCTTCCACAACCATGGGCTTGTCCCCGGGATAGGTCATGCCGAACCAGGTGGAGGAGGTGGGAAGAACGGCGCAGTCCGCGCGGTCTTCATGAATCAGGGCGTCCACCACGGTGGGAATGAAGCATTCGCTCTTGGGTTCCTGGCCGTGTTCCTTCAGGAAGTCAATGAAACGGTCTTCCGTCAGCTCAATAAAGGAGGGGGAGAAGAGCCAGAAGTTCATGGAAACCAGTTCGCCGGGGTCCACGGGCAGGCGTTCGCCCTTCAGGTTGTTGCCGCGCACCACGCCGTCTTCATCAGCCTGGATTTTCACGAATTCCTCCACGCCGTCCAGCAGGCCTTCCTTGATGGAGCAGATGCCGCGGTTCACGTCCCCGTTGTCGGAGAGGGTGTTCTTCAGCGGATAGCCGATCATGCCGTAATGGGCCTTCCCGGGTTCATCCGTGGTGGAGGTCAAGAACTTGGCGGCCTGCACAAAGGCATCCGCCCCGTAAAAGTCATCCGCGTTCACCACGGCAAAGGGTTCCTTTACCACGTGGCGGGCGGCGCGCAGGGCGTGGGCGGTGCCCCAGGGCTTTTCACGTCCTTCCGGCACGGAAAAGCCTTCAGGCAGGTCGTCCAGGGACTGGAAGGCGTAATCCACCTCAATCTTGCCGGCAAAGCGGCTGCCGACCTTTTCCTTGAAAATATCTTCAAAGTCACGGCGGATAATGAATACCACTTTTCCAAAACCGGCCCGGATGGCATCATAAACAGAATAGTCGAGAACGACTTCACCATTGGGACCCATCGGGTCAAGTTGCTTGAGACCGCCGTAACGGCTACCCATACCAGCTGCTAAAACAAGAAGTGTAGGCTTCATAATACGCGGGTCATTATGACCAAGCCTCCCCGTTTGGCAACTGGAAAATGCCGGAAAACCGGAGAAATCCGCCCGTTAAAAAACGTAAGAGCACCAAAGGCCCAGCACCACTTTTTTGAAATCGTCCCGCCCGTAGCCGCAATACCACCCCAGGAAAGGCTCCAACCGCAGACTGCCGGAAACGGCCCACCGCGCGCCCGTGCGCACCATCAGTTCCTTCAAGCCGTTTCTCCCCAGGTAATCATGGGAAAACCCCAGGGAAACCGTATTCACCATGGCGACGGATTCACACAGCAGGGGCTGCCAGGTAACGCCCCACTGGGAGTACATCCCCTCCTGCCCGGAATCATACAGGAAAGAGCCGCTGAAGGACCAGGACGGCATGGGGTTCCACTTGAGGGACAGGCCGGGCTCCGTCCCGGTTTTCAGGGGGCAGGAATCATACCACTGCCCGTTGACAAACAGTCCGGCTGTACACTCGTCCGCCAGGTAATACTGAAGTTCCCCGTGCAGGGTGGTCTGGCTGAAATTGCGCCCCTGCCAGTTGCGGATGGCGAAGAGTTCCCCGCTGACCGCCCAG
This sequence comes from Akkermansia sp. JRP_AM1, assembly GCF_049262625.1. Classification (NCBI taxonomy): domain Bacteria; kingdom Pseudomonadati; phylum Verrucomicrobiota; class Verrucomicrobiia; order Verrucomicrobiales; family Akkermansiaceae; genus Akkermansia; species Akkermansia sp. JRP_AM1. The sequence continues at coordinate 2,425,576 of NZ_CP118234.1, read as the reverse complement.
GAATCCGACAGGGAGGCCCCGCCGGAAATCTGGCCTTCCACGGAATTGGGCCCCATCTTTTCCCCGCGGTGGATGTAGTCCGAACGGTAGCCGCCCAGCAATTCCCCACCCATGCGGATGGGGGAACGGCCGTCCACCTCCGTCAGGGGCGGGGGTCCGTCATACCCCCGTACGGCCTGCACGGCGCAGCACAGGATGATGGGAAACAGCCTCATGAAGGCCTTTTAACACAATCCCCTGCACCGCACCAACGCCAAAACGGTGCATGCACATTCTCCGGGCTTGGCAAAAGGGGAATCTGCCCTTACCCTCTCGCGCATGATTCATTTCACCCTGTTCGGGATACCTGTTTACATCCGCCCCAGCTTCTGGGTGGTGCTGGCCATCTTCGGCGGCGCTCTCAGCATCAACAGTGTGGAAGGCCTCATTTATCCGGCCCTGTTCGTCATTGCCGGCTTCGTCGCCATCCTGTCCCATGAAATGGGGCACGCGCTGGTGGGCCGCAGGCTGGGCGGGGGCCAGCAGACGATCGTTCTGGAACTCTTCGGCGGCCTGACGAGCAGCCACGGCATGCAGCTGACCCGCGGAGGAAGGGCCCTCATGATTCTGGCGGGCCCCATGATGACCCTGCTGCTGGGCATCATCAGCCTGTGGATTACCTGGAACATCGTCGCCCCGGTCATGACCGCGCACAACCTGACCTTCTGGGACCTGGCCATCAGCCCCTTCACGGCGGCGGCCATCTCCCCCCAGCTTTACATCCTCTCCTGCCTCATCATGATCGGGGAATGGTGGACGATCCTGAACCTGCTGCCCATCTACCCCCTGGACGGCGGCCAGCTGATCGCCCAATTCATCCGCTCCCCCAAAAAAGTGTTCATGACCGGATTCATCACGTCCATCATTATCGGGCTGCTCAGCTTCCAGCTCTTCCACGGCTACTTCATTCCCATATTCATGGCCCTCTTCGCCTACAGCAATTACCGGGAATACAGAAACGCCCCCTTTTAATATTCCGAGCTTCCTTTGCGGGCCGCGCCCGCTCCATTCAACATACCATCCAATATGTCTCAACAAACTGCAATCACCCCCACCCGCGCCCAGGACTTTCCCGAGTGGTACCAGCAAGTCATCAAGGCCGCCGACATGGCGGAGAATTCCGAGGTGCGCGGCTGCATGGTCATCAAGCCGTGGGGCTACGCCATCTGGGAACTCATCCAGAAGGACCTGGACCAGCGCTTCAAGGACACCGGCCATACGAACGCCTACTTCCCCCTCCTGATTCCGATTTCCTATCTGGAAAAGGAAGCGGAACACGCTGAAGGCTTCGCCACGGAATGCGCCGTGGTCACCCACCACAGGCTGGAAGCGCAGAAGGATGAAGCCACCGGAAAGACCCGCATGATTCCCACCGGGGAGCTCACGGAGCCCTTCGTCATCCGCCCCACCTCGGAAACCGTCATCGGCGCGGCCTTCGCCCGCTGGACGTCCAGCTACCGCGACCTGCCCCTCAAGGTGAACCAGTGGTGCAACGTGATGCGCTGGGAAATGAGGCCCCGCATCTTCCTGCGCACGGCCGAATTCCTGTGGCAGGAAGGCCACACGGCCCATGAAACCCGGGAGGAGGCCATTGAGGAAACCCTCACCATGCACAAGGTTTACGAGGACTTCCAGCGGGATGTGCTCGCCATTCCCACCATCCCCGGGGAAAAAACGGAGGCGGAACGCTTCCCCGGCGCGGAACAGACCTACACGGTGGAAGCCATGGTGCAGGACCGCAAGGCCATCCAGGCCGGAACCTCCCACTTCCTGGGGCAGAACTTCTCCAAGTCCCAGAACATCTGCTTTGCCGGGAGGGACAATACCCAGCAGTTCGCCTGGACCAGCTCCTGGGGCGTCTCCACCCGCATGATCGGTGCGCTCATCATGATGCACTCCGACGACGACGGCCTGGTCTGCCCGCCCCGCGTGGCTCCCCAGCAGGTCGTCATCATCCCCGTTACGCCCAAGGAAGAAAGCCGCCAGGCCATTCTGGACCACTGCGAGGAACTGGCACGCACCCTCCGCGCCAAGAATTTCCATGGCCAGCCGCTCCGCGTACTGGTGGACAGGCGCGACCTGGGCGGCGGCGCCAAGAAATGGGAATGGGTGAAGAAGGGAGTGCCCGTGCGCCTGGAAATCGGCCCCCGGGACCTGGAAAAAGGCTCCGTCTGCCTCCAGCGGCGCGACCTGCCCGTCAATGAAAAATCCTTTGTTCCGGAAAAGGAACTGGTTGAGACCGTCACGGACATTCTCCAGAACATCCAGGATACTCTGCTTCAGCGGGCCATCGCCTTCCGGGACGCCCACATCCGCCCCGCCTCCACCCTTCGGGAACTGGAAGAAAACTTCTCCGGAGAAGGAGACGCCGATTGGCTCCAGGTGCCGTGGGACGGCTCCCCGGAAGAGGAAGAGGAACTCGCCAAGCGCCTGCGCATCTCCATCCGCTGCATCCCGCTCGGCGAACTGGGCCGCGGGGAACCCGCTCCCTGCATCCTCACCGGCCGCATGACGGAACGCCGCGTCCTCTGGGCCAGAAGCTACTAATTTCCCATTGACTCCCTCTCTTCACGGGACTGTTCCAGGGCACGGAAAACGCGCCTTCCGAAACAGCCCCGTTTTTTATGGAAACAGGGAGTTCTTCAAGATTTTACACATTCTTTCCGCAAAAACCGCTTCATTTCGGACACCGACGCCATTCTGCCGTTATAAGGGATAAATACATGCTCTTCCGGTTAAGACCACACCGAGATGCCGACCACAGTCATCCCTTGGAGGATTGCGTCCCCTGATGGCGGGACAAAAGGGACAACCTGCTGGCCTTCGCCCGGTTGAAAGCGCAGACCGGCCTGGACTCGGAAGACCTGCTGGCGGAAAACGTCAAGCGGCTCGTCCGCGCCGTGGCGGAAAACCGCCTGGCCCCGGAGCCGGATGAATTCACCCCGTACGCCTTTACCGTCATCCGGATGCCCCAGGCCCAGCAACTGCTGAAACCTACGGAACCACGCTGCAAACGATCGGTTAACGAAGATACGGCGCTCAAGAACACCATCTGCCGCGGCAATACGGAGCAGGTTAATTTTATCTGGAACAGGGAGCCAACGTCAATGCCGTACATAGGGGACGATTTCCATGCTGGACCACGCCAGGAACCGCCATGACGCCGCCAAGGAAAAACTGTTGCTGAAACATGGAGCCAAAACGGCCTCGGAACTGAACGAGCAACAAAACGCCGCCTTCCCCGAAGTCAAACCGGAACAACCGGAAAAAGCAGCATGGCACCTTCCCGTCCTCCCCGCTCCTTCCACAGAAGCATCAGTCCTCTTTAAAAGGTACGGCAGCATGGCCCTATTCCGGTGAACATGAATTTTTCTCTAAAAAAATCTTGCCAAATCCGGATAACCCTATATATTTTCTGCCACACGGATGCCGCAAGGCTCCGGTCATCCAAAGCGGATGTAGCTCAGGGGTAGAGCGCAACCTTGCCAAGGTTGATGTCGTGGGTTCGAATCCCATCATCCGCTCCAACAGTTTCTGTAAGAAAACCTACGCAAACCTTGATATTGCTAGGGATTATGAATAAAGTACACGTAAGAAAACTTACGTAAACCATATTACAAAACCCTTACAGGAAATATTACAGGTATGAGCAAGCCTTTCTACAGCGGCCGTCTGTCCATCAACAAGGAAAAATCTTCCCCTTACTGGATGGTAACATTCCAAGGGCCGGACGGCAAGATGCGGCGGCGCTCCACCAAGGTGCCTGTGAATGGCGGAGAGTTCGAGGGCGACCGCATCACAGCCAAGCTGGCGGAACGGCTCGCCTACCAGCGGGGTGTGCAGATTGCCTGTGCGGAGGCGGAAGAATATCAGGCGCACAATAATGTATCCGTGCGTGCCTGGTGCGACGACTACGTGAGGCGCAAGGCGGCGCTGGTGTCGGAAGACACGGCACGCAACGCCAGGACGGCCTACAAGCATTTCTACGCTTATCTGGGCGGTCGGGCTGATGCCCCGCTACGCCTGATCACCAAGGCGGACATCAAGGGCTTCGTGGCAGCCCGCCGTGAAGAGGTGCGCCAGAAGACGGTGGCCAAGGATTTGGCCGCCCTTTCCCAGGCATTCACGGACGCCGTGGATTCCGAAGTGATTGACCGCAACCCGTGCACCGGCGTTTCCATTCCCCCGGACCGCGCGGGCGAGAAACTGCACAAGGAAGCGTTCACCCTGGACGAGATACGCTACATGATTGAGCATTTCCCTCCCCTGTGGAGTTCCGCGGTACGCTGCTCATTTGAGACCTTCGGCCAGAGGCTGGGGGATATTTTGAGGTTGAATTGGAGTCAATTTGACTGGGAGCGCCGCGTCGTGCGCTTTGACACAGGCAAGACGGGGCGCTGGATGGACCAACCCATGAGAGAAGGCTTTTACCAGTGGGCGCTTGCCCGCTGGAAGGAAGAGGGGGAACCAGCGGACGCATTGCTTCATGCCCCGCTCCTTGCGTTAGGGGATGGGGCTTCCGCCCAGTTCGGGTTGTTATTGAGAACGCACGGCATCGGCGTGGTGCACGGAGCTGCCGGTGGCCGCCGTCGGAGAATGAACAGCAAGTCATTCCACAGCATCAGGGCGACGGCCGCCACCATGTTGCAGGCTTCCGGCGTTTCCCAGGGGCTGGCTATGGAACTGGTGGGGCATGATTCCACCGCCGTGCATAGCGTATACATCCGCCCCTCCGCGGACCAGTTGCGTTCCGCCGCTGAATCCCTGCCGGAACTCCTGCCTTAAAAAAGCCCTGCTCCCAGACCAGGAACAGGGCTTGCAGGTAAAAAGCCGGGTTGACTTCACGCACCCATCAGGCGCATGTACTTGGTTCTTACCTCGGCAAAGCGCGGATTGTCAGAATTGTGGAAGGCTGCGTAATCCGGGTGTTCCGGGTCGTGCATCATGCGCTGGGCTTCGCCGCGGGCCTGTTGTTCCTGTCGCCCGGGTGGAACCGGAAGGGCCGGTTCATCCAGGAGCCTGCCTACCGCATCAAGGATTTTGTACATGGCCGGATGATCGGCAATGCCCATCTCATTGAACACGCTCTGCTCGACTCCGGCCATGCGGCACAGGCGCGCAGCCATTTGAACCGCTCGCATCTGGCGGGCGTCGCTGTCACGGCCCCATTCGCCATCAAGCTTGCTCCACGCCTCATTCATGGCCGCCTCCTGGGCCCGCTGCTGTTCGGCCGCATTGGCCGCCATGCGGGTGTCCATGTCCTTAATGAAGGCTGAAAGCCCCTCAACGGGCAGCCCGTGAGCCTTGCCGGTTTCGGTCAGTAGATTCTGCAGCGTCTCGTCACCAGTGAACGTTTCGTCAAAGGCCAGCACGTAATCCTCCTGGGCGGGAGGTTCGGTCTTCCCAGGCTCCGGATTTGCCGGAGGCGGGTCAGCCGGTGGATTGGCGGGAGCCGTGTTTGGATCCGGCACGGGGTCGGCCAGACTGGGGCGGCCAGGCGCAGCGGGAGGGTTAGGATTCCCTCCGCCTCCATTATCAGGGGCTTCTTCACGGAGGAATCGGTTGTGGTATAATCTGAATAAGGACATAGTGGTTACTCTGTGGTTTCTTCTTCTGGTTCGTTGTTGTTGCCTACTACCATTTCGATGAACAAAATCATCTCGCGGTAGGCATCTCGGCGCATGGCGTCAAGGGGGTCGTAGGAACCGGCCGCCCCCTGGAAACAGGGAAGGTCGGTCTGGAAATGTTTCTTCAGCTCCGCCAGAACTTCCGGATTTCTGAAAGCTTCCCGGAAAATCCTTCTGCGGTGCTTCATGCGCTTTTCGTACTCATCCTGGGGATTTGTCTTCATGCTGTTTGTAAAGCTTGTTGCGCCTGGGCGTTATTCCTGTTTGCCACGGAGGACTGTTCCGCAAGGGCAGCCTGCGTGGCCGCTTCCTGCTGCTGCTTCCTCTCGGTCTCCTTCTGCTGCATCTCTTCTTCCGACGCCTTGCACTCCATCGGAGCGCCCTTGGAATCGTAAATCAGCTCTCCGGCCTTGATGAGGTTCACAATATCCAGCAACTCCGGCCGTCCGGTCATCTGGGATAGGGTGCCGATGGATTCGAGGGCCGTCATCAAGCCGTCCGTCTGCGTCCGGGCAATCGCCTGGGCGATCTTGCCCATAAACAGCACCTGTGGAACAGCCAAACGCGTGGGGACTCCCCGGCGGTTGGTCTCAAACACGCCTGGCACCGGGTCCGGCAGCTTGCCGGCGCGGTACAGCAATGCCATAATCCGCTGGCACATCATCCGGAAATCGCTCACGAATAACGTGAAAGAGGGGGTAAATCCAAGCACCTTTTCAGCTTCCCGGGCCGCTACCTCCGTGGCCGTCATCTGGCGGTCAATGCGGGAAACGGTCTCCAGCATGGGAACGTAAAAAGCCTCTTCAATCTTGGCGTACAGTCCGCGCAGGTATTCCAGTCCAATATCATACTGCCCTTGTGTACCCCATTCGCGTGGGAGCCCGAGATTGGCCGCTTCGGCAGAAATGGTGGTTTGGCCGCCGGCGCGCAAGTCTACATCACCGTACTGTGAAGCCAGCAGGAAAAGCCTTGGGTAAGCCTTCGTCTGTCCCAGCGTGTACAGAATCTTCTCCATGTCGATAGCCATGCGAATGGTGCGCCGTGCGTGCCACGCAGGACTCACCCCGTAGGGACTATCGCCCCAGCGCAGGAAGCGTGTTACCAGGAACGGAAACTCGTAAAAACCGCTCTCAAACACAATCTTCTTGTCGTCCAGGGAAATAATCACGTCCTGCCACGGCCTCTTCTTGGCTGGCAAATTATTGGAAAGCAGCCTGCCAGCCTGATTGGGAAGCACGCACTGAACAAACTCGAAAGAATCCGTATACCGGCGCTTTGCATCCTTGAGAGCTCTCCGTACCTTGGCCCCCAGGGCTTCTTCTCCCCATTTCTGTGCAGCCTGGTGAGCTGTCAGCCTGAACCAGCGCACCAGCGTGTCCACGTCTCCGGACTCCGATTCTGCAATGGCATAAGTGCCCGTGGGGATGTGCCTAAAAATCAGCTGTTTGTTGAGATTCATCTCGGAGAACATGCAGCCGGTCCCGGTCAGGCAACGGTCCAGATATACCTCGTGCATGACTGAATAGAAATTGGAAACGGCAAGCTCCCGCTCCATCACTTCCGTGGCCTTGTTGTACCAGTCATTCAAGGTCTGATTCCCATCCTTCTTGTAGCCAACGGGGCGAAGTGTGAACCATCGCCTGTCCAAAGGCGTGATGTACGTCAGGTGGGCGGAAGCCAGCTTTTTCAGGCTGTTATTGGCAACATCACTGTGCTCCAGTCCGCCGCCGTTGTCCGGTACGCTGTCTGGATGGGCATTGCCCGTGGCTCTGGGCATGATGATGCGGCGCATTTCATCCCAGCCGCCTTCAAAGGCGGCGCGTTCCGTGCACAGGTTATCCGCCAGGGCAATGTAATCGCGTACCTCCATGACTGTTATCCCAGGGTTTTGCGCAGCGTGGACAGGCCGCCGGACAGATTCGGATTATTCACCGTGTCGGACAGCTTCAATCTGCGCTTGCTCTTGGTCTGTACGTCCTCCGATGCGTCCGAAACGGACTTCTCCGTGGCGGCCGGGTTCAGAGGTTCTTCTACTGCCGGCGGGGTCGGGGCTTGTGTGACTTTGGGTTTGAAGATGGAGCCCATGGTAATTTACTGGTTGAGGTTATAGGCATCCACGCCCTGCGCGATGGCACGGGCAATGGCGCCGGGAGTATCGCGTAACACGGAAGCGTCTCCGGGGTTGGACAAGAAACCGCACTCTACCAGCACTGCCGGCGGCACGGTCTTGCGGAGCACATACAGGCTGGTCTTGTTTGGCTTACAGGACCGGTCAGGACGTGCCTGTACATGGTCAGCGCGCCCCGGCATGAGCTTGCACAGCGGCCCGGCAATGGCTTTGGCCAATGCTTTGCCCCGCGCAGAATCCGTGTAAGAACCGTCGCTGTGGTAATTGCGGTGATGGCAGACATGGGCACCGCAGGCAGTAGCTGATCCCGCAGAATCACAGTGTAGGGAAAGGGAAATATCATAGCCTCCGGCGTTGATGGCCCTGACGGTGGCGGCAAGGTCGTCGTCGTTATCCATGCGTGGAAAGTCAATGACGGTGACGGCGTGCCCCTGGGTCCGCAGCATGGGGGCGAGATGGTCCGCGATGGTCTTGGCCGTGGCGTGTTCTTCCAGTCCGTTGCCGCGGGAGCCGGTATTGTTGGCATGTCCGATGTCTAAAGCGATATTCATTTGTTCAGGTATTGGTTGATAAGGTGATCTGGTACGTCGTATTCCGCGTAGGTGCTGTTAAGGTGCCATTCTTCGTGCTGGGCCTTGTAGGCTGTACGCTGCTTTCTGCTCGGCAGGATGTGCATTTCCTGCTTGCGTCCAGGAGTTTTAATGACGAGTAGGTAAAGGTATTGTTCCGGCATGGTTAATTAAGTTATAAACTATTTCCTGTAGAACTGGTTAGAACTTGTAAGAAAAACTTTACAGTTGGGGGTAGTCCCGTTTTTGGAGCTGTTGCTGGTGGTAATTCTCCAAATGCTGGAGACGAGTATCCATCGTCCGCAGAATCTCCGCCGTATGAGCCGCGTTGGTAGTCTGTTCCTTCACCACCTCGCGGAAATCCAGGTAGATGAACACGGCTATCACAAAACCGCCGAAAGTGACGATCTCGCGCGTATAATCACGGATCACTCCCAGATATTCCTTGAGGGGTTTGCACATGGCCTTACTTTTTAAGGGATTGAACGACGGGCGGCACGTCAGTGGTGGGCTGGGCCTGGCTGTAGGACAGGCGCCCCGGTTCCAGCACCACGCACGCGCCGTCCCTGCATATCTCCGTCCGCTCCGCAGTCACGTCTATGGTATGCCCGCAGCCTCCCAGTAAAGCGGACGCCGCATAGGCCGCCCCCGCCAGGACCATCCACAAAAGGCGTTCCCACCATTTCAGGCCGGGTTTAGTTTTGCTTTTTTCGTAGGCATTCTTCATGCCCTGCTTCCCCGCCTCCAGGGCGGCCTTCTTTTGTTCGTCACTTAACTTACTCATGGTTTTGCTTTGTGAAGTATTTGAAAAATGCCACGGCGGCGGGGTCCGTGATGACGAATTCCGGGTAGTCCACCCGCGTGAACGTCCGGCGTCCGCCCTGGGTATTGACGGCCTCGACGGACAGCGCCACGGCATCGGTGGCAGTCGGCGGCCTGTCGACGTCATCTCCGTGAGTTGTCACCTGCACCAGCCTCGCCCATACCTGGGAGGCTTGCCAGTCCTCGCCCATGCTGGCAATCGCGGCCACCGCTGCCGCCAGGGCCGGGGCTTGGTCGGCTGGGATGCCGTCCTGCGTGTAGCGGTAGGAACACACAAAGCCGTTGCTGTCTGGAAATCTGGCGGTCATGACAAATTCGTCCCACTGTCCTGGGTTGGGAAACTGTAAATGTATCTCTTGCATGGTGTTATTGCGCTAATTGGTTGATTTCCACGACAGCGGTCTGGGCATAGTGGTGGCCGACAAAAACCCACACTTGCCGGGGTTGCCCGGTCGTGTTGGGGGCAAGCGTCAGGGTGATTTGGCCGCCTCCGGCTGGTATCTGCTCCGCGGATTGGCTGCACCATACGGCGGCGGGGTCATGCCCGCACATCGTGTCGTTAATGGCGTACACAGCCTCCGCCAGTGTGGAGGATACCGTCAGCGTTACTTCACCGCCTTCCGCTCCCACCTCCAGCGCGGAAGCCGTCACCTCCGGCACGGGCTTGACCGTCGCATCACGCATCACAACGCGCTCCATGATCGGCCAGACATCGTTGACTCCCAGCGCGGGGGCTGTGTCAATCCTCATGCCTCCCATCCGCAGCCCCACTTGCATGGTACTGCTCACCTCGTGAGCCTTGGCTTTTGCCGTGAAGCAGGCCGTGTTGCCGCTCCCGCAAAACAGGCTCGTCATCGGCATCACGTAGTGGCCGTCCACAAACATCTCCCAGCGATTCTCAACATTGGCGTGGTCAGCCGATTGCCGGGGAGTTATCGCCACAGAAAGATAAGTAACGCTGGGCGCCAATGCCCACATATACTGCTGATCACCTACATCCCGCCCGTAATCCGTGCCGCGCAACAGGCAGGACGTGCTGCTGCCCAGGTAGCCCTTGGGGTAGATCGTCACCTGCCAGGCGGGCGTCATGTCTCTGCTGGTTGCGCCGTTGACAGAGTTGATCAGCGGGTATCTGTAATTTGCATTATCCCAGGCATAATCTACCCAATGGATGGGATGCGCATAACAATCCGCCGCCGGATTGGTCGCCGAGGAATAGCCTTGCGCCGTACTCCCCAGCAGGATAGACACCTTGTCAGAGCCGATGATGCGCCACACAGAGGCGGCGGCATAATCTCTATTACGGCTATTGCCCATGTAGTTGGCAAACTTCCACGCCCCAGTGCTGCAACCAATCAGAGATACGCCGGCAGCCTTGGTCATCGTGACCAGCATGTCCTGCCAATCGTTACTGTATACGCCCTCCTTGATGGATACGTTGGCCGTGCCCACATTATAAGCGGCGAACATCTGCATCTGCCTCACAATGGTAGTTACCCAGGAGGGGATCAGGGTCTCCATGTAGTACCCCATCCGCCGCCAATCATCTGCGGCCCGCTGCTCTATCAGCGCCTCGTAAGAGATAGCCTCCTGGGCCGTGGCAGGCAGCGGCACGCGAACGCCGCCGTTGGCAGTAACGGTGCCCGTCGCAGTCAGACCGCCGGCCAGCGTCATGTTGCCCGCCGCGTCCACCTGCGGGATGGCGGCAAGGGCCTGCTGGGCTGCGGTGGCGGAGTCAGAGGCATTCTTGGCGGAGGTTGCCGCATTGGTTTCCGCCGTCTTGATTCTGCCTTCCGCCTGGTCTATTTCCCCTTTGGCGGTTTCAGCCTGTTCGACAAAGGGCGTGATTGCCTCCATGGCTTCCGCCTGGACCGTCTGCACTGCCTGCACGGCTTCCGTCTTTGCCGTTTCCACGGCTGTGACAGCAGCGCCTTGTGCGCTGGCTACCTTGTCCGTGGCGGTTTTCTGCGCTCGCCCTACAGCAAGAACGGAATCAGCTTGCTTGGCTTGTATGGCGGAAACAGCCTCTTCCCTGGCCGCGCTGATCGTCTGTTCTCCGTTGCTGACCGTCTGCGTAAAATCTGAAACAATCCCTTCCACGGCTGCCTTGGCGTCATTGGCGCTCCTGGCGTCACGGGCTGCATCAGCAGCGGACGTGCTGGCAGAGGCCGCTGAATTGCCAGCCGCCACCTTGGAGGCTTGAGCGGCGCCGGCATAGCCTTCCGCTTCATTGGCCCGTTCCGTGGCTGTAGTGGCTGCTCCGGTTGCCGTCGTGGCTGCCTGACTCGCTGTTTCCGCGTCCGTGCGGGTACTGGAAGCATCCTGCTGTGCCTGCTGGGCGGCGAGGGAAGCCGCCGTGTTGGAAAGCCACTGCGCCTTGATGGTCTTGCCTGCCTCGATAGGAATCGCAATGCCCATCACCGGAATATCGTATACCGTGGAAGCCTCAATGGGGGGACCGACTCCACGGCACCGATGTAACCCGCAAATAGCCGTAAATCCTCTCCGGATTCGTCCTGGGCGTGGATGGCATACGGCCAGCGGCCAATAGGAAGGGCGGGAAAGGTAAGCTCCAGGTAATTCTCCTGTTCGCCATGCTCGATTGTGATGGGCAGCTCTCCTTCCTCCGTTTTCACGGTGCCCGCAAAAGAAACGCCCGTTACCGGGAACGGAGATTGAGTCACGTCCTCACGCAAAAGCCAGCCTATGCGCTTGGCATAGCCGGCTGTCGTGGACAAATGGCGTGTAATCCCCAGAAAATTAAGCATGCCTCCTTCATGAGGCAAACCCGGAAAAATCTCAAGTTGCCGAGTGTCACTACTTTTTGCCGGACTTTACGGGAGGATCAAATGGCAGGGACGCCAAAAGAATCATAAAGTTCTCTCCTGCATCTACTTTCATCTTCTCTGGTGCATAGGCTCCATCCATCTTGTTGAGCTCGGCAATGGCTGCAATTTTCGATGGCATCTTGAATTTCATGCCATTTTCATCAATGGAAGACTCTTGGCAAAGCTCTGACGTGTTGTCAATATCACCGATGGGAGTTGTCACAACGCGGGAAAGCCATTCCATGCGTTCCTGCTTGGTCAGCACGGCGGATTTATTCAACTGGGCGTTCAATTCGTCAATCATTCGCACAATTTCAGCATCTTTGGACAAACGGGAAGCCGCCTTACTTGCCGCTTCATTGCTCATGTCCTTGCGTTTGTATGCCTTACGGTATGCGTCCGCCTTGGACAATTTTGTCTCTACCAAGAGCCTTGCAAACTCCTTCTTCTTCTCCGTCGTCCTGGATTTGTTACCCTCTCTCTTCATACCAATATTTTACCCTCCTGTTTTTCGGTGTGTCGAGTTGCCGAGTGTCAACGTTTCTTGCCAGTAGCATCAACCTGCTGGCTTTGAATCCTCAACTCCATCGAGGAAATCACGCCCCTGCTTGCTCAAATAATGCACACAGGGACGTGATCCCGTCTTCACCACGTCGCCAGTCTTTGCAAGGTAATCCAGCCGATGGGATACATTGCTGGGGTCCAGATGGCACCTGTCAGCAATCTCCCGTGACGTTCTTCCCGGATGATCTCGGACCTCCATCAGGATAAGCAGTTGCGACGGCCGCACCCTCTGGCGGACAATGTTCCGCAACAGGTCTTTTCTGACTGACGACTCGTTCATTCTCCCTCCCTTCTCATGTAGCGTTCAAAGCAGTAGTCCGGCGCGTCCTCGACCCTGCATACCACGTTTTCGCCCCGGTACAGGCGGGAGGCGATACGGGCATCCAAATGTTCCCCGATATGTTTCGGCAGCAGGTTGGAGGTGAGCATCGTCCATTTCCCGAGCCGTCCGTCAACAACACGGTTCAGCGCGGACAGAATGGAAGGCGTGGTGTTCTCAGCTCCGATGTCGTCCAGAATCAGCACGTACACCTCTTTGACCAGATACTCCACGAATGCCCAGTCCCCGGAACGAAGCATGGAAACCACCTTTTGCCACTTCCAAAGCTGGATTGGAATCGTGGGGCGCTCTTTGACCAATGCAGTCCTCACGGACTCCGCCAGATGCGTCTTGCCCACCCCGGAAGCCCCCAACAGGGAAAGCCAGCGGCGCGGACGAACCTTGTTCACCACGTCGTTGATGAACCACTGTGCCTCGCGGTGCATGGCTTGAACCTCTGGGTGCACTCGCTCGTCAAAGCCGCCCATATCGTACCGTACAGGCTTGTAATTGCGGACAATCCCGTTTTGAGATGGCGCAAGGGCAACTTGCCCAGCCAAGTGTTGAATATCATCCATCATTCGTATCTCCTTCCTGCGTTGGCGTCCTTCCGTCCAGATGGACCTTGTTGCCGCCCATGCTGCACATTATTGGTTGCCCAGGAGCGGGCATACTTGCGGGCCGCCGGCTTCCAATCGGCAAGAGGAATCCCCTTGCTGTCCCGCCAGCCACGGGCGCTGAAATCATCAAAAAACGACTCTGCGCACCGTTTCAGTTCGTCTCCCTTGGGAGTCATAAGCTGGGCCGCCATGAAAAGCCGCACTTCCTCCGCACTCCGTGGGAACTGTTCTACACCCCTGTTTACAGAGCACGGCTCCGACTCCGTATACGTCTTCGTCTCCGTCTCCGTATAAGCGGTGGATTTCCGTGACTCACCGTTATTCACCGTGGATTCCCGTGAACTACCGTGACTCACTGTATTACACGGTGAATCACCGTCAGGAAGCGGGAACTTGGGCTTACTCTGTCTGCGCTGCCCGAAATTGATGATCTGCACATAATCCTTGCCCCCGACACAGTATGCCCTTACAAGCCCGGCTTCCTCCGTTTCATGGAGGCAGTCTTGAATGTCCTGGTTACTGACTTTGTCAAGGTGCAGGGGAAATAAGCGAGTCCTCAATACCGTTGGTCGAGCGTCAAACAGGCCGTAGTCATCCGCCACCAGCAAAAGCCGATGGAAGAAACACTCGGTTCGCCACGACAAAGCCGCTACCTTTTCCGAATCGAGAAACCCTTCTCGTATCATGCGTGATGTTGCCATATCAAAAAAGCGTCAGTTGGGGGTTGTAGTTGAGCCACAGGCATTCAATCTTCTTGCCGCCCTGTGTGTCGTGGGAGACCTTGCATTCTTTCCGCCAGCCGTCCAGATAGGCGGAATAAAGCTCGGAATCGTAGCCGGATAGGACAACCTTGCCTTTCAAGGTCTGGAGGAAAACAAGAAGCCGTTCATGGTCCTCTTGGTCGTACTCATGCGCGTACCTCACGCGGTTGCCGAGGGTAGATTGCACATAGGGAGGATCCACGTAATGCAGTGTATCCGGCGTATCGTACCGGGACATGACCTGCAGAGCATCCATGTTGTTGATCTCGATATTCCGGTTCCGGAGTTCGGCCGCACATTCTCGCACTACGGCCGGATATTCCCGCCATGTCTGCGGGTAGGGTGTTGTTCTCAATAGACCATTACGTTTGAACCCCGGCTTGTGAATACCTCCGCCGTAGGACATCATGGAGTTGACGGCAAAGCGGAGAGCATCTTCGACTGGATCTTCCGCGATTTCAAATGACCTGGCATAGGCTTCTTGTGCGTATGGCGTCAATTCCAACAGACTGGCCAGCCGCGCGGATTTTTCCGTATCGCGCAAAACCTCGAAGAAGTTCACCACCCGGTCATAAAGGTCGTTATAGACCTCCATCCATGCAGGCTGCTTGTTAAGCAACACAGCCCCGGAACCTCCGAACGGTTCAACATAGATTTTGTGAGGCGGGAAAAAGCTGATAATCCAGGGGGCGATTCTGTTCTTGCCTCCAAGGTATCGGGCCAGAGCCCTTTTCCGTGGTGCTCTAGTGTTCATAATACAGCCACCTTTCCATGCCCCTGATTCTGCAATGTGTACAACAGGGGCGCTTCTTGGTTATCCCACGCCACAAGGCAACTCGGAGCGTTGGGCTGGTTGCCGGGCGTTTCTCCGTCCGGGCGGCAAAAGCGGATGCGGCCTTTCCAGAGGAACAGATACCGGGCACGGTGCAACACACACCGCTGAAACCAGCGCGTGTCCGACCTCATGAAAATGAGCGCCAGCCCTCCGCCCTGGTGCATACTCATGCGCTCCATGAACGCTTCTGCTTCATTCCCATAAGGAGGGTTAAGCCATACGCGCCCCTCCCATGGCATCAGAAGGCCGTTATCCTCCACGGTGTAGTTAACACGGGCACAATCCCACGGGCGCACAGTAGCGGCGCAGGGGTCCACATCAAAATGCCCCAGCAGATCCAATACGTAGCGCGGAGTGAGCCAGACGTTCGTGGTTTTCTCGGTTTTTGGAGTGTTAAACGTGTTCATTCTCCCTCCTTTCTCGGCTCCCAGTTATTGGGAATTTCGTCGTCAATACCTGTGCAACAAAAACAAGGGGAACCAGATTTCATGTCGCGATGAAGGTGCATGCAATTTTTGCAATTTCGCTCCTTTAAAGACATCCACGCCCTGCACGCGGCCCGCTTCCGCCATGTGTCGCGGATAAGTGCATTTAATCCGCACATGTTGCGTTGCATATGCCAAAAGGAAAGCCCCATATCGGGCACATCCGCGAAATACTTTTTGCTTCTGTGGGCTTTAAGCCAGCCGCGGGAGCGCCCATACTCAAACCAGGCTTTCTGCTCAGGCGTCATTTTCTTCCTCCTTGGTAGGGGTCCAATCACGACAGCAGTTTTTTAGATCGCTTATGATTCCGTGGGTGTAGCAAAAATAATCACCTTCGTTCATTTCACAGTTTGCACACGATTTTTTGAATGGGAACCTCCTTTCAAACACAATTTTTACCTGCCCTGCCTTCGCCAAGTCATGCACACGGTCAATCCCCGCACAATCCAGCGTCCTGTCGTCAATCCCCATGGCCTTGCAGGCTCCGTCCAGGTACGCTTTGCAGCGGGCAAGGCAGTTGTCCGCGTCCGGCTTGTTGCCCTTGAAGTACCAGATCACCCGGTAATGCGTCGGCTGCATCTTGTGGCCCTTCAGGGCTTCCTGCGTCACGGCACCGGCCATTGTTCGGGCGCGGCGCTTGGCAGACGTCTTCTTGTAGCCGGCCACAATGGCCCCCCTCTGCGTGAGAGGGGCCTTGGCGTTGGGCGACAGGCAGCGCGGCGTATGGGGCAAGGTAATGGTCAGCGTGGTCATCATGCCGCACCTCCCCCTATCTCCTTCACGGAGCCATCAGAGACTTTCACTTCTGCGCACCCTGCAAGCGTCTTCCGCAGCCAATCCTTGGACTCGGCTACCTTGGCGCCAGCATCCGCGGCCTTCCGCACGGAATGCACCAGCTTATCCAGGTCGGTAATCCCCACCTTGCAGCAGGACGTGAACGCCGGTGCCGTGATGCCATCGGGGAACAAACCGTTGAGGATTTGAAAGGCCGCCGCGGCATCCGTGATCGTAAACGCCTTCTTGCCGGGGGCCAGAACCAGCCCGGGAATATCCACTTCGGCTTTCAGATCCGCCTTCACTTTACCTTCCACGGAAGCCGCCCACTTCTTCGCCAGCTTGGCGAGGTCATAAGCTTCCCGACGCTTTTCGGGGGTCCACTGCTCCCAGGCAGCCGTTAAATCCCCGGACGTGACGTTCACCAGGGCCAGAGACACTGCCGGGCAGGAAGACTGGGCCCGGCAATACCGGCAAGCCTTCTCGCTGGGTTTCAGCGGAGCGTGTTCGTCCTGCGCCAGCTTGATGCAGGTTTGGAAAAACGCCCGTGCCTGCTCCACGCTCTCGCGAGTGTACCGGCACACGGCAGGTTCCTTCCGGCTCGCATAAGGCTGCAAAATGCAAACAAACACCTCATCTATCATTTCAAATTCAGGCAACCTGTAGCCACACTTGGAATCTGCCACCAGCACGGCCAGGGCGCTCAACTGCAAATTGCACTCGGCAGCCGCCACCGGCAGGTGGCCAAACTTGTAATCAATCACCAGCGCTCTGCGGCCCCAGTAAACTACCAGATCAGGCTTCCCGGAAAACATTCCATCCTTTTCAAAATACCGCACTTCGCGCATGAACTGTTCTCTCAACAAATCCTTGCTGAAATCCGACATTTCCAGGTACTTCTCACACAGGGAAATTTCCGTCTCGCGGCACCAAGCCACGGCTTCGGCGTCCTCCGGGTCCTCCGGCATTGTCCCTTGCTCCATGTGGACATGCAGCATGGTTCCCAGGGCGGCATCATCGCTCTCTTCGTCCACCGGGCACTTCCTTTCTGCATTCCAGCTTCCGGGGCAGAGGAAAAGCCTCTGCATCCCGCTGGCGCTGGGCAGCCCCTGCCGTTCGTCCTCGATGATCTCTGTATCAAACATAAGGTCAGTAAGTCAGGGGTTAATGTTCAAAAGTGCCAAAGGAGGGCGCATCCTCCGGTACATCCAGGCCGGGAATACCGTCTTCCGGCGCCGGAGCGGTTACAGGCGGCGGGGCCTGCGTCGTCTTGGGGGCCGCCTTGGGAGCGGGAGCAGATACAGGAGTCTTCGGCAGGTCGGGTTTCCTGGCGGGCTGGTCGTCATCCGGGAACACTTCCTTCACCCGCACCATACCATCAACAATGCCGTTATAAATATTGCTTAAATCTCGCAATTCATTTACGGTCATTTCTTCAAGCTTGTGCCCCAATTTGGTTTCGAGCAGGGCGCGCGTCACTCCATAAGCTAAAAAATTAGCTTCCAGGGATCGGAGAATATCAGCCTTATCACGCTTAAATCCACTCTCCTGCGTATTTTTTACGGCTTCCAGCGCTTCATCAGTCAACCAGCCGGGAAGTACCTGCAAGATGCAGGCGCGGATGCGGCGAGAAGCCATATTGGCGCACAGTTCGTAAACATCCCGTTCGTTATCAAGGGCGACACGCAGCATTTTTCCAGTCTTTTTCCCTTTGGAATCAGTCTCATTCTTATCGCGGGTATGAGGTACAGAGAAAGCAATTTCCCGGCGAACATTGGTCTCCTTGTCAAAACAATAGGCAAGACATTCGGACACATTGCAGCCGTTTCCATCTGCTCCCTTCGGGTCCCAATGGCGGGCAACTTCCTTCCATCCGGCTTCCGCATTGCCCCATGCGCCAATCAGCGCTTCCGCCAAGCGGATGCTAGGGCCCGTCACGGTCGTATTTCCGCGGGGATAGGAATAAGTGGCGGATTGCGCCAACTTCGGTTGAGCACAAGCCTGTTTCATTCTCAAGGTCACTTCAGCTAAATCCCGCGGAAACTGCTTGGCGATCCAAATGGAAGCCAGCACGGAAGTAACGGCTGCATTGCTTGTCATGGCAGCCAGGGCTCCGCCACTGGCGGGAGCCTGAACGGCAAAAGGATTGCCTGGTGCTTGATTGGTGAGTTCGTTTGTTGTATTCGTATTCACGTTATTAGTATTCTATTGGGTTAGTTATTGATAACAGGCCGGGGACCAGTTGGCGCTGGCCCCGGCCAACTGAATCAGTCTTGGCATTCCTCGCATTCGCAGCCCGCGATTCCGAGCATGTCTGCAATGGGATTTAAGCCAGCTCTCCTGTGGGCTTCCTTAAAAGCAAGCTTCACTCCCAAAGAAATAGTTTCGGGATTGCCGGAGAAACAAATTCCGGAGGCTTCCAAGTAGCCACGAGCCGCAAGCCATTCCGTACTTTTTGCGCCGGCCATTTTCGTAACAGCTTTGCAGGTAGAAGTCCTGCTGTTCACACTTTCACCCTTCTCAATCTTGATATGCAGAATGACAGGGGTCTTACACTGATTCACAAGCTCTTCCAGGCGGTTATACGCTTCTTCAATCATATCCACGGTGACGGGTGCTTGTTCGGCTACTGGATCGCAGCAGCATGCTTCGTCTGACGTGCAGGGCCAGGGCTGCGTATTCTTTTCTTCGGTGGTATTATCCATTGTATTGGTTTTCTATTGGTTATTGCTTTCCTCGAACCTCGAGGGGCGGGACGGTTTTGCGAAGCCGTCAAAAGCTTTCGGGCAGTCGGGCGTGAATCCGGAATGCGGACTCTTCCCCGCCTGTAGTTCGTTGTTGTCCATTTCCACGATGAGCCACGCTGTACCGGCAATGAGCAAACCACAGGCACCGCCAGCAATCAGGCGGCATGTACCAATGGCCAAGGCTCGAAGTAACGCCTTCATTTGCTCATTCCTCCTTCTCCATATTCCCGCAGGAGCGCTCTTCGGAACTGCTTGCCGTGCACCTTCATCTTGCCCTGCTTGCCCCAGTACAGGACCTCAATCACATGCCCCTTGTCCTTCAACTCATGGACGGTCTTCTTGATCACATCCCGGTCGGAATCGTACAGGAGAGCAAGAGTCTTGCAGTCGTAAAATTCTGTTTCAGGGTAGGTCATAGTATTTCATTAGGTTACAGTTCGTGCCAGCCGAGTAGCTTGAGCACATCAATCAGTTCGGGTTCCAGGTCAGTCATGGTGTCCGTCAGGGTTGTCCGTCGTGGCGTGATCCCGTTCGTACTGCACCAGGGCGTTTTCGAGGGCCGCCACTGCGGTTTCGTGCTCCGCCATCAGCTTTTCAGCGTCTGCGTGGCTCACGGCTACGTCGTCCACGCGGATGCAGCGGTCTTCGGTGTCGTATTCGATAATCATTGTTAGAATTGAATGGTTCCTGGTTATCGGGTACACTCTTGTGCATGGATTGGCACCCGTTCATTCAGCAGGCTCTCAAACTGCTCGGCAGTAAAAAGCTCGCAGCCATCATCTGCGTAACCTGGGTACTTCTCCACATCGCGACTGCATGCCCTTCTCAATTCGTCCAGCTCACGGCATTCTGCCAAAAAAACATGTACATGCTGGACCTGATCGCTTTGTTTAGTACTGCCTGTCTCATTGTTTCCTCCTTCACAATGGGGTGCAGATACCTCAACCCCCATTTGAGCAAGTTCTACCTCAAAAGAACGGCAGTAAAAAAAATAAAGCGCATCCTCAAAGCTCCGGAAAGCGATGACTATAAACTTCTCATGGCTCTTCACAAAACTCCCAATACGCATCTTAACGTCTATGATCCACTTGTTAAAAACCTGCGTTCCTACTGCGTCATCTGCAGGACAGGGGATGCCCTCCTTAGTGACAATCTCGTAACTTACAGAGGCCCTTTCGACCTTACTCACTTTGCCAGGCAATACATGAATACGCATTGCAGGCATTAACTGATAAAAGGTCTCCGGATTCTCTTCTCGGAACATCATCAGGTCTGTTCTTGTAAGAGGCCTATTCATGCCGCGGGCTTCTTGGGTTCGGGGTTCTTCTTCTGGGCTGAGGGAAGCCCGCGCCTTTTGAGAATGTCAAGGAAGGCGTCTTCCGGAGCCTTCCCGGATTCAACGCACTCTTGGATGAGTGCCTTGCTTGCCGCCTTGTCTGCGGCAATTTTTTCGATGGGGATTTTGATTTCGATCATGGCTGTAAATCGTGTTTCTGGTTTCTGTATTACGAAAAAAAATGTATCTGTCAACGATATTATTCAAAATATTTTGTATAACGCTCGCAAAAAGGACTTGCAGATTACTAAAAATCTCGTATTGTTAAGGGCATGGACGCCCTAAAGCAGGAGATTCAGGAATGGCTCAAAGTGACCGGGAAAAGCAGGAAGTGGTTAGCAGATCAGCTTTTTGTTGACAAACGAACTGTGGACGCATGGCTTTCTACTGCTGGTAAAATTCCTCCTGCCAAAGCGGAGTTGATTAAAAAGCTGATGGAGCCATTGTCTCCAGGCGTGACTGGTGAATGCCGTGGTGCCCTGGACCTTGTTCTGAAACTGGACGCTGAAACCTACGGTCAATTTGCTGCCTGGGCTGCGCAAAGCGGATTTGAACCTACGGCGGACGGTATTGCCAAATGGGCGGTGCAGGTGGCTCACATGGCAGGGGAACAGGGCTCCCGGTCTCCGCGCAAAACACAGGACGCAGACTAAGGCTCTTTCATAGCCAGGTATGTGGTGGTGTTGGGTTGTTATCTTCATAACTTGGTTTTTTATTGGATTGCGAAAACATTTTTTCTCTCATATCTAACAAAAGTCAATAAATATTTCCCATTGGAGAAAATATCCAAGAAAAGCCTTGCCAAGATTTCCTGTATGCGAAAAATGCACGTATGGATGACCTCAAGGCTAAAATCAGGGTATTTCTGAAAGACACCCGCATGACTCGGGAAGAACTGGCGCACCGCTGTGCTGTCAAAAAAGGCATGATAGACAAATGGCTGTCTACAGTCCCTATCCCCGCTGACAAGCAACGGCTGCTGGACAACCTCATTGATAGCCACTACGCCAAAGTATACAGGGAAACAGACGTCCATATCAGAGTATCTAATGAGCGTTACCGGCTTATCCAGATTGAGGCGGCCAGACGGGGTCTGACGACAGAGGAATGGCTTGATGCTACGCTGCATCTTCACACGACTATGCCGTACCGTAGGCAATAGTTTTCCACTATTAAAAAGTCCGCTATGGTGGTTGTTTGTTTTCACATTTTCTCAGAGTTGGTGAACTCAAAGTAATAAAAAGATGACTTCTAATCAAGAGGGAAAGTTGTTTTTTATTACCTTTCCCCATAATAGATTGACATTTAGTCATAAAAATATTACTCTTGTTTCATATGAAGCAAGACCTCGCAGAAGTGAAAAGCTGGCTCAAGTCCCAAAAAAAACATTACTCATGGCTTGCCGAACAATGCCACGTTTCAGAAGGGGCGGTCAAAAACTGGTTTTCTAAGGGACACATTCCCACAGCTAAGTTCCTTTTCATTCAACGCCTAATGAATGAAGTAAGTGGGAGAAACCCTATTTCAGGTATCACAATTGATTTCACGGATGAAGAATGGGAAGCTATTTCTAAGATACTGGCTTCCAGTAAGCAAACCTTCATCCAGTTTGTTAATCAGGCTCTTGCAAACGCCGCTCAGGAGTATTTCCAAAACGCAATCAAAGAAAAAGTGGTCTCCCTTAAGCAGTTTTCCCCGGTTGATTCATTGCCAGCTGTGGCCACCATAAATAACCAAAGTTACTCTCTGAACGTGATTGGCAATATCGCCGCCGGCGGCCTACAGGCAGGAGACACTGTTCCCTATGCTATCAAATCAACGCGGCCGCTTGGTAAAAATGAATACATACTGCGAGTAGAAGGCAAGAGTATGGAACCGATCATCATGGACGGCTCCCTGGTTGTAATGCGTAAGCACACTATACCGCCCATCCCCAAGGTCGGAACCATTGTCGAATATTATGATGAACGGGGAGTCACTCTCAAAAAGCTGGTCCGGAAAAAGAATCCGGAAACAGGGAAGCTGGAGTACACCCTGCACCCACTCAATCCGGAGTTTGGCGACATCGAGCCGATGGACGGCGGGAAGATATCCGGCGTGTACGTGGAGACCCTCGACAAGTGGGAAAAGGCGTAAATACCGAAATAATGATAAACGTGTTGCAATTTGTATCTTTTATGGTATATTACACACCTTTACGTTAGATTGCTTCGCCCCTTGGCCTTCGGGCCAGGGGGCTTTTTTATGAAATGGCATTATTGCGCTTTCTTCAAATCTAATAGTTGTACTTGTTGCTTATAATCTTCCCATATATCAGCCAGTGCGTGATATGTTGTTTCATATTCAGGAATAGGTTTCGCCTGCATAATCCAATAGCAATAAGGATAGTCTAAAAATTTATCTCCAAGTATAACTTTAACTACAAAAACGCCTGCAACATCTCGATGCTTTTCAAAGAATTTTGTTTCATCTTTCCATAGATTGCGTGGCTTTAGAGCGTCTAAAGCTACTGCGTCAAGCATGGCTTTCTTCTTTTCATCAGTTTTAATATGATATTTTATTTCTGTAACTATTTCACGAATTGCTTTCTCCTTGAAAGTGCTTCCAAATTGGCGATATGCGCCAGACTGAATATCCAGCCATGCCTGCCCAGGGTTATTCTTCACGACACTTTTAAAATGCAACATAAGAGCTTCAGAAGGAGATTCCGTATTGTACTTTTCTTGCTTAATACGCCTCCATACATCATTAATACGTCTTTTGTGAGCATTTCGCACTTTGTTTGAAAAGTCATTCCAAACAGCACGAAAATTTCTTTAGAGTTATTGAATATAGGAGCTTCCTTTCCTTGGCCCTTCCAATAAAGCCATGGATATTTAATGTTCTCTACTCCAAATAAAGCAGTGAATACGCCTATTCCTAAATCATATTCTTCGTCAGGCGTGGCTGGGGCCTGGTAGCCTTCCGCCTTCACCAGCCTTTTGGATTCGTCATCGGCGTCATCCCCCAGGGCCAATGCTGAAAATACCTTCAGGCGGCTTTCATCGGGCCTGAACTCCGGAAGCTTCCGAGAACTCGGCGCCTGTCCCCAATCCTGCAAGGAAGGGGAAGCGGTATTCTCCTGTAAATGGTCAAGGGAATCGGGAAGCAGGTTGGAATGCTTCGCATCCTGCGCCAGTGGGAAAAAGTCTGTCAAAGGACGATCTATTCCGTGGGATAAAGTAGTAAAAAGTATGGAAAAAGTGTAGAGCAAAGCGCGCATGGTAAACTCTACATACACCGTACACTCCTTAATATTCAATCTTATTCCGCCAACTTGAACCCAGGTTTGGATAAATTCGCCACTCCAGCCACGGACAGTAGCCAGGAGGCCACGGAATCAACCGCCTTGTTTCGGCTCCCGGTGCCCGCTCCGGCCACATAGGCGGCTGCCTTGGCATCCAGCAGAATCAATTCCGCCCAATCGGCAAACGTCATCTTCTTGTCTCCGGTGACAGTCTTCCACGTATTCCTAGCCGCCCGGTGAATCGCGGAATAATCAATCACTCCGGATGCGGTGCCCACGTAAATGCGCTGGCCAGTCGCCTGCTTGTAGCCAAACTCCACCGCCGCGCCCAGCATCGGCACGCCACCAATCATGGCAACGGGAGCCCCCAGCATGGCACCAAACCATCCTCCGTTCTTCTCCCACTCGTCCTCGTCATCCAGCAGGGCATGCCACAGGGCAATCACCGTCTGTTCGGCAACGGACATCACACCATATAGAGCAAGAGCCTGCCCCCAATTCCCGGCGCTCACATGGGACACGATCATCCCGACCTTATTCAGCACCTCGGAACTCATGAAACAGGCCATCTTCGCAAACAGGCTGGTGGAAGTCCCCAGCATGCTCTTCTGGCTTTGCGTCAGCGGCTGGGCCACCAGCTCCAGCGCCCTGGTCACGCTCTGCATGCACAAGGCGTGCATCTCTTCCTCCGTCATCGGGGAGCCGGTCCTTCTACCGGCCTCCTCCAGCTCGGCCCACTTTGCATTATACAGGGCAGCCATGGACACGGCATTGCTCCACACGTCCATCTTCTCAATAGCCCTCATGCCGGCCATGGAAAACCGAATCGCTCCGGTGTAATTCTGGTCGGAAGCATACCCCATCAACTGGCTCACCAGCTCCGCCTGCGCGTCATTGGATCTCGCCCGGAAAGCCTCCGTCTTCATCATCTCAAACACACCCATGCGTCCGGTCATGGACATCGTCTGCCCCAGATGCAGCAGGAAACTACCCATGCCCACCTCCCCGGCAAACATCCCGTGCATCAGGCCGCTTGTCTGCTTGATCATCGTCAGCACGTTCCAGGCCAGAAGAGCCACCGCCTTGGCGCTCTGGAAGCGGCTCGTCGCCTGGGCCCCGGCCAGCAGGGCACCCCCCTCCATCACTCCGGCCCCGTCGATCACGTCCAGCCAGTGCCGCAGCGAATCAATCCCGTGGCGTCCCATATGCTCCTTCAAGGACGCTGCCGCCTCCTTGTCCGCCAGGATGCCGCGCCAGCGGGAAGTAATATCCGCCGTGCAAATATAATTCTCCACCTCGGCGCTCGCTGCCTGGAACACGGCCTCGCAATCCATATTCCAGGCCAGGTGTAAATTGTGCTTCCGCCTGGGAATCAGCATCCCGTACTTCGCCCCGCCGGCCACGGCATTCGTCTGCTCCCCGAAGGACGCCTTCGTATCAAGCTTGTGGTCCGCCCGGAACACGGCCCGGAAATAATTCTCCACCGCGGGGAAGGGAACCCCCTCCCGCTCCTCATACACGCGGGCCAGCAGCTTTCCCTGCCGGTTCATCAGCTCCCGCAGACCATAGCCGAACGCCAGCCCTTCGGCGCCAACAAACTCGCGCAGGCGGGCAACCTCCGCTTCTCCAATGCCTTCATTCCGCATCGTCTCCACGTACTCGGCCTGCTCATAAAGTAAAATGGCATACATCGCCTGGGCACGGGAAACCTTCAACGTCTCTCCCTTCCTGCCCGGACGGACTACCTCCGCCTTCGCCGTAATATTCTTCCTTCTCCTGGCCCGTCCGTCTCCGGCCTTCACCAGTTCGTCCAGCTCGGCAAGCTGTCGGCGCATCTCCGGAATAAGCGCTTCCGGCACGGATGCCTTATCGTCGGAAAGCCCCCGGTCATTGTACTCCTTCTCGATTGCCCTGCGGCGCTCCTCCCTCTCTTCAAAAGACAGACCAACCCACTCGCGGGCCTCGGCGATCCTCACCGTGCGCTCCACCTTCACCAGCGGATTCAACACCACGCCGGAATCCCCGGTCTTCTTGAAATCAGAAAGAACTCTTGCCACGTCCCTGGTGCGTTGAACGCCAAAACACCGCTTGACCAGGGCCGTCACCTCCCGGTCCCGGGTATGCTTCATATTCCTCAACGCCACATTTGCTTCGGCAATCGCAGTAACCTCGGCATGCGCCAGAGCGCGCAGGGCGGGAATCTTCCTCCATCCATTCAACATCTGGGAATAGGACTGCAAGCCGTACTTCAGGTACTTGGCTACCTTCGTCTTCGTGGACGCCTTCGCATCCTCTTCCGCGTCACGCCCTCCCTGGGGCGTGGCCTGCCCAAGCCCTTCCACAATCTTCTCGGCCTTGAACTTCGTCCGCCGCCTCTCCTCGTCCAGCCTGGCGGACCAGGCTGTCCGCCCCGTCGTAATAAACAGGGCAAGGGCGCGCACGCAGGCGCGCGTCTGCTCCAGTCCCATCCCGGCCAAATGCCCGAACGTGTGCCAATCCTTCAATTCCAGCTCGGCCGCATCCCGTTCCTCTTCGGTGGACTGGTTGCTGGAAAGCACGCCCTCCAGCTCCAGCATCCGCTTCTCCTTCGCCTCCTGGTCCGTATTCATCATGGCGACTATCCCGTGCAGATGCCTGTAATCCTCCGCGCTCAACTTGCCCTTGTTAAACTTCCCGCTGGCCTTCTTCGTCGGCTGCACGGCCTTGATGCGGGCAACCATCTCCGTCCGCATCTGGTCGATGGCATACCGGTCCGCCTGTTCCAGCGTGCGGGCCAGCAGCTTGTCGATCACGGCATCCATGCGCTCGCTGGTATCGTCCATCAGCGTCTCCTTCTTCAGCTCATCGGAAAGCCATGTCTGTCCGTCCTCCAGACGGGTGGCAAGATTCTCGGCGGCTTTCATGTAGGGATAAAGGCCGAACCTGTACCCCTCCGGCAACGTCTTGTAAATGGACGCCACCACGGCCATCACCTTCCCGAAAGCCTCCGCTCCGTCGCCTGGCTTCAACTTGTTGGACGCACAAACCCGGCGCCATGTCTCCAGTGCTTTTGCCGTCTGGCTGCACAGCACCTCCAGACGGTTCTTCCGCGCTTCCCGTTCCAGCGTCACCCAAATACTCTCTTCTGTAGCAAGAGAGAAAGTTGCCTCCGGATCTGTGTAACCCTTCCACGCGCCACCCGTACTTTCATCCGCAAACTCCGTGATCTTGATGTCATTCTCGTCAAAAATCACATAGTTATACGTCTGTTGCAACTTTCCGCGGGATAGACTGTCTGCGTATTTAATCCCTTTGATTCCGGCCTCCAGCAAAGCAAGACTCGCCTCCTTTTTAGCATCCTGTTTAGTATCATCCCCTCCATCCCAGAAAGCGTCAACCAGCGCGACATAAATACCCTTGCCGCTTACATCCTCGCCACGGGCACCGGCCACATTTCTGGCATATTCAACGGCGTACCTCACCGCCTCCACCGGAGAGGAACTCAACAACTCTTCAATGTCGCGTTCCATGTACTCCCAGCCCAGCAAACTACCCTCATCAACATTCAGTTCTACTCGGTAGTTGGACGGACTGCCAGCAGCAACTTCTATTTCATCCAGATGGTCAACCAAAAACTGACAAACTACATTTTCTGCATCGTTCAGGTTTTTCGTATCGGGGTAATTTTTCGTATAATTCTCATTAACGCGTATATCCTCCCTCAATTTATCCTTAATGGCATCTATCTTCTTCTTGTCTCCTCTGGCATCAGATAAATCGCCAAGAACGGCATACACCGTATCTAGTGCACTATCCATAGCTACACGACTGATATTCTCCGGAAGTTTGATTCTATCGCGTAATCCTCGTGCCATATCATCCACGTTGGAAGCCTCCAAATCCTTGAACCTCCATGTCGCCACATCCTGCGCAAACTGGTTCATGTAGGCTTTATTTACCTCCTGATGCTCTGCAAAATACAGCCCCCATCCATACGCCTGTGCTCCCTCGCCTCTCCCCATTTCCTCCGTGGTGAACTTCCGAAAAGAATAAGGGGAGGCATGCAGGGCGGTAATGGAAAACGTCACACCCGGTTCTGTAATAACTGCATTTCCTGCTTCCAGATGCCCATCCCGGAACAGACCCTGCTCCTGCGCATTCGCGATAGAGAAAGACACAATCGCCTCACCAGGATATTCCAGTGTTTCATTGAACGGCTTTGACTCCCTGCGTTCTCCGTCCCACAGGATACGCCTCTGCACATTCCGACTCTCAATCTCACCAGCGGAACGCGCATAGCCATCAAGGCTCCCACTCTCATCCAGGCTACTCCCTCTGGCAAAGCCTTCAATATCCTGAATGGCGTGCTGAACCTCATGCAAAAGAGTGGAAAGCTGCGTCCCTATCGGCCCGATGTGGGCCAGATTGATCGCAATGGAGCGTTCTTCGGAATCATAATAACCACGGGCTGAATCCTTTCTATTCTTGTACGCCAAAATATACATCTTCCGCAAAGATGGATAAGCCTCATACAGCTCATCAAAATTCAGTACATCCTCAAGGCGCCCGCGCCATACGGGATTCTTCCTGTACCCCATTCCCTTGGACCACTCATCAAACATGCTCAAGAACGAAAAACCCTCCGGAGTCTTCAAGCTTGCCTGACTCGCATCAATCTCCGCCCGCATCTTGCCGTCGTCACGCCCTTCAAAAGCACGGTTGGTGTACTTGATCCATGTCTTGGCATTCGAACCAACCACGGAAAACGTTGCCGGAACAATGGCGCCGTCGTCAAACCGGCATTCCACTTCATTCACGTTGACAACCTTGGCCCCTTGTGGTAAGGAAGAAACATCTCCCCCGCCAGCGGATTGGGACGGCAGAGCGGCCTTGCTTGCTGATCCTGGACCTAGGCGCGCGGTGCCGCTATTCGCGTTTGCAGGTTGTCGCTCTGCAAGGGGGAGCTTCTTTCCGAGTGGCTTCTTGCCCTGCCGCACTGGATAAGCCGAGACAATGGAATAAAACCCGTCCTTCCGGTCCAATTGCAGTAGCATCCATGAAGAAGGCTGCCTGCCCTTGACCAGTAGCTCACGACCGGGCGCCACCTCGTAAAGCTCGCTCACATTCGTCAGAATGGAACTGATATAGCGTTCCGGGGAACGGTCTTGCCAGAAAGAAAACCCGCGGGAAGCCAGGATATGGGTCAGTCCATAACCGCGGTGTTCCCCAACATCGGACCCCACCAGCAGCCGCACCGGCATGGCGGGCTGCCCCTTACGACGCGGAACCACAAACCAATCAGGACTTCCGTCTTCCCGGGTGACGAACGTCTCCGGCCCCAGGACAGATCCGGAACTGTCCATGGCAACCACGGAAAACGTCGCCCCGGAAACGGGCACATGCTCGAACGGATTCACTTCACTCGTGCCGTCCCAGGCAAGGGCGCGGTCATGAAGGCGCAGCGCCGGGTCATGGGATTGCCATGCCCCCTTGGCTCTTTCCAAATCATGAATGGCCGCATTCAAGTCTGCGTCCGTCTCCAGACGGATGCCCATCCTGCCCGCCAAATCCTTCCGCCGGCTGATTCCTCTGGACTTCTTCAGGAGGGACAGGCGTTCGGTAATCAGGGCAATCCCCGGGCCGTAAAGCGGGCTACCTTCTCGCAATCCTCCTGCCAGGACGTATCGTTGCCGAATAGATCAAACGCCTCACCCTCCCGGGACTTCTCCGCAGCCACCCGGTCAGCCTCCTTCACATAGGCTGCCACGTAATCCCACGACTTCCCCTTCTCGCGCAACTGCATGGCAAGCATCTGCCCCGCCTCCATTCCGGACAAGTGGCATACCTTCCATGCTTCGTTATCCGTAATCACCCCGTTTTTCAGGCGGGTAAACACTTCATCTCCGGCGAGGGTGGCAATATCCCAGCCCATCACATTGGCCGACCCGGGGCGCAAATACCCCTGCGCCTCCATCTCCTCCCGGCTCATTCCGGAATTCCTGACAAAAAAGGCCACTTCCAGCGCGGACGCCTGGCCGTCCAGCATATTCTGGCCGACGTCGTGCATCTTTGCCCAGGTGGCGTCATGCGTCTCATCTTCCTGATACACATAGGCCGGAATAAACTCCACCCCGTCGCGTGCGGCCAGATCAAACCGGTGCCGTCCGGTAATCACATGCAGGGCTCCATCCCTGCGCCGCCAGACGGAAATGGGCTGGGCATCTTCCCGGAACCGTCCCTGGAGTTCGCGCCCCTTCACGGCTCCGCGTTCATTATGATCTCCCTGCTTGAACTGTTCCACGTCCGGAGCCAGGGCCAGGGAATCCACCCGCACCTGGGCAAACACGCAATCCGGCGCCACCCGCACAAACGCATGGTCGCGGAACCCAGCGCCAGCCTCTTCATCGTGTTCGGCCTCTTCTCCCACCCCTTCTAGGGCGCCTCCGGCATCCTCCACCAGTGGAGCGGGGGATGCTGGATTCCCGGTAATGCCAGTCACGGGATCCGTTCCCGCCTCCTCTTCCGCGGTATCTTCCACATCCTCCGCGGCATCCATCTGCGCCATGGACTCTTCCAGCGCCTCCAGCTCACCCAGCGTCATCGTGAAATCCCCCGGAGCCCTGCGGGAAGCAAGGTCCGCGTGCACCATCTCCACATCCAGCCCCTGCGCGGCATCCATCCGCGCCTGGCGGAAAACGCTCTCCGTACTCACGCCCACAGCTTTTAGAGCGTCTGCCAAACCTCCATGTTCTTCCATGAACTTCTTTCCCTCGTCTGTAGCTGCAAACTCATTCCATTGTTCTCCAACGCGCATGATGCGGGCGGAATCCTCCAGATTTTTCAGAGCGAACTCTGCGGTGTCCTTCACCCACTGGGGCACGGGCAGGTTCTCAATATCCGCCAGAGAGGAAGACAGGGACAGGCTGGAAAAACTCTCCACCACGTCCGAGGCATCATGCGCAGGACCTTCATACGTCCCCAGACTCACGCCATACCTTCCCAGCACGGCGTCCGCCGCCTGCAAATGCTCCCACAAATCCTGCCAGTCCTTCCCGGTCAGGTTCATGTAATGGACCAGGGCGGACTCCTGCACATCCTCCATCACGTTGGCTGTCCGGGCATGGCCTCCGGCGTAAAGCAGCAGGGAACTTCCCGGGTCGGCCGCCATCGTGAACCGGTGGGCGGCGCTGGCCGCCGTCGTGCCGCTCCTGATCTCCTCGGACCTTTCCCTCGTTATCTCACCGGAACGCACCCCCTGCTCAAGACGCCTCTCAAAAGCCGCCGCCAAATCGGCAATAGAACCAAGCTGTACTTTCCCCATCACTTCGGCATCCGTCCTGCTTCTGGCCTCCTGGAGGGACACGCCCTCTTCCCGGACAATCGCGTCAATCCGTGCTTGGGCACGGGCGGCTACATCCATGAACCCGGGAACGGTCATCCCTCCGGTTTCGGCCGCCGCTCTTCGGTACTCCGCAGGCGCTTCCTCGGAAAGCATATCCAGCGTCTCAATAAAATCCATCTTCCCGGCTTCTGAAACGACGGCATTCCCAAGCACGGCATCCTGCATCATGCGAACCCCATTCAGATAGGCTCCTTGCAGCACTACTTGAACAAGAGCATCCGTCTGCTCCTCGCTCATCTCCACGGTCCTGTCTTCCTCCATCTCCACGCCGTTCACTACAGCGCCCTCCCGCAAGCTCACTTCGTACCTGTCCGTTCCCTCCAGCTTGCGGATGCGGCCAATGTGGGCCTTCTCCAGCACCTTGTCCAGAGCGCCGGACATCTGGTACAGCCGGGCCTCCTGCCGGTCCGCCAGCTCGGCGCCGGCCTTCTGCGCCCGTTCGGCGGCTCCTTCGGGATCCTTCAAAATATCAGTCTCGAAATAACGTTGGGCCAGAGCCGCCTTGTGCTCCACGGTGGAAAAAGACGCCATCTCTTCGGCGTGCTTCTTCGTGTACCCGGCCAGCTGGGCCTGCTGGGCATCCGTCACGAACGCCGCCACCTCCTGCTTCATCCTCGGAGCGTGGCCGGCGGCCATGGCCGCCACAAACAACGCGCACCCGCCGGACTGCTCCACATCCCCCATTGCCTGAAGCACGGGCCCCACCACCTCGAAATCCTTCGGCTTCACCTCCATTCCCGTCATCCCGGACAACTTCCGGGCCGTCCACTCGAACACCTCTCCAGCCAGGGGTTCCGCTCCCATTTCTTCCACGTAGGCAAATGCCGGGGCAGAAAGCATCTTGCCGGTTCTCGTCCCGGCAAAAAACGTGCGCCCCGGTACCTTCGCGGCCAGTCTTGCAAGAGTGCCGGTGCCCGTCTTGGTCAGCAGCTTGTTGATGGCGCCCATGCGCCCAAACACGGAAAACACCCCGAACCCTTTTTCTTCCACCGTATTCCGCAGTCCGTTAATAGTCACATCCACCAGGGAATCCCCGTTGCGGGCGGCGGTATTCCCGGCATGCCCCATATCTCCGGCCATGGCCAGGGCCCAGCCTCCGGGAGCCATATAGGAAAGGCTCTGCCCGGTAATATTCCCGGATCCATTGATCGCCTTGACATACCAGGACGCATCGGGACTCGTGCCTCGCATCCGCTGGCCGAACTCGTGCATGATGTCCTGCATCGTATTCAGCGCCCCGCGTCTTTGCTCGTAACGGTCGTAGAGCTGCCTTTGCCCATCAAACGTCCCCTTCATGCCCAGTGCGGATGCCACGGTGTTGGAATACAGGTTCTCCATGCCTTCCATGCCCGGCGCATCACGCACGGCTTGGACCGTTTTGATGCCCAGGCTTTCCACGCCGCGTACTGTATCGGCAAAGCTCCCGTACAAATTGCGCCAGAAAGAAGTGGAGTCTGTTTGGCTCTCCTGAACCTTCCGGTCAACCGCGGTCATCAGCAGCCTCAACGCCTGCTGGTCCAGCACCTCATTTCCGTTGACATTCACCGTCAGCAGATCGGCCATGTCCAGAGCGTCGGAACGCCAGACATCCTCAAACCCGCGCCTCTCGACAAAAGCATACGCCCGCCGCGCCCGCATGATGGAATCGGCAGCCTCCTGCGGCCTCTCGGCATACTTCAACAAATCAGCAGGACACGCATCCCAGTTGCCTTCCTTCCCGGCTACGCAATCCACCATCCGGCGGGAAATTTCTTCCTGTTCCTGCTGGACTCTTTTCACCCGTTCCTTGTAGGCGGCATCCTCCACGCGTGTTCTCTCGGAAAAATCCTGCCACACAGCGCGGTGGGCACCCCCCATATCCTTGAACCGCGGCGCTTCCTTGCCTTGCCGGGCCCAATACAAATACGGGTCGGCGGCTTGGTCCAGACCAAACAGCGAAACGCACACATCCAGCCCCAGGCATGCTTCTTCGTCCGGCGTGGCCGGGGCTTGGTAGCCTTCCGCCTTCACCAGCCTTTTGGATTCGTCATCGGCGTCATCCCCCAGGGCCAATGCTGAAAATACCTTCAGGCGGCTTTCATCGGGCCTGAACTCCGGAAGCTTCCGAGAACTCGGCGCCTGTCCCCAATCCTGCAAGGAAGGGGAAGCGGTATTCTCCTGTAAATGGTCAAGGGAATCGGGAAGCAGGTTGGAATGCTTCGCATCCTGCGCCAGTGGGAAAAAGTCTGTTTCAAACATAGTAATTAGTTAAGCTTTAAGTTGGAAATAATATTCGGAAACTCCCTTCACCCAGTGGGAATTCAGTCCTCTGGGGTCATTGGACGCTCCGGGCGGGGCGTACTTCTTGCCGATGGCGGCAATCGTCGTCAGCCCCTGGCCCAGATAATTGCGGGCGAGCTGCCGGGCCATGTAGTCAATACCGGCCTCGACCGTCTCAAATGACCGCGGACCTCCACCGTTCGGACTCACGCCCATGGCGTTTTTCTTATTCCGGAAAGCGGAGCTGGTTCCGTTGCCCGTTTCATGGATGGCAATAGCCATCAGCAAATCAGGGTCCACGCCGTACTTCTCCCCGGCCCGCCGGAAGGCGGACTCGTACTGCTGAAGAGCCGGGGAAAGAACCTGGGCGGCCTTCTGCGGGGAGGAAACGGGCTGGTTCAGCACATCGGCCGCCCCCTGCTGCGGAGCATAAAGACTCTCCTGGTCCTCGTGAAGCTGTCGGGCATACGCGGTGGCATCCTCCGGAGAATCGAACACGCCCAGGTGTTTACCCGTCTTCTTGAACTGCTTCACGGCATCGTCTTCGGAAAGAACCTTGCCGTCCTCGGAAACGGTAGGAATCAGGTACTCCTTCCCGTCCATCTCCACGGAAATGGAACGCACTGTGCTGATGGAGCCGTCGGCATGGCGGACGACGGGGCGGGCGCTCAAATCAATATTGCCGGGCTCGATCATGCCGGGCACCTCTTCGGGGGCGAAACGGACGGTCGCATTCCCCTTGTCTCCTGCGAGCATGATCAGGCGGTTGCCGTACTCGTCGCCGGAAAGCTCAATTCCCCTGTTGGGGCCTTCGTAAAACCCTACCACCGGAACCTCATTATAGGCTTTGGACTGGTCCATGGTGGCTTTCAGGCAGGGGCGGCTTCCATACTTCTGGACAAGCTTCTGGTACATCTCCCTGGGCACATAGGCCCCGGCGCGCCTGCCAGCCACAAAGGACATGGGCACGGCCAGGGGAGCGCTGTCTTTCCCGACCTCCACCTGCGGCGTGTAGGGAACCTGATTCTCCTGGTAGTCCTTCCACTCCTTGTTCTTCCGGTCGATGAAATCCTGCCCTGAATCCGGTTCCCTCTCTCTGGTATCTCCTACCTGTGCTTCGCTGTCGAAAGCGCGTGAAATCTCCCTGGACTTATCTACGATACTCAAATTCTTCTGCTGATCGTATTCGTTCAGATCCTTGGCCTTCTCGGCGGCAAGCAGGAAAATCTGCATCCGGTCATCATGAATGCTCGCTTCAGGATTCCGTTCTCGCCAATATGCCATCTGGACGCGGACATGTTCCTCAATCTGGCTTTCCACCAAATTTCTGGCAGCCTCCTTCTCCTGAATCTTCTTTCGGTCGCCTTTCTTGTACGCATCCTCAACAGATGCGGACCTGTTCGGGATATACGCCCCGTCCGGAATATGGCGCAGCACCAGCCCGATGTCATTCCTGCGGGCTCCCTTGGCGGCATCCAGCCGGGAATCCAGCTTATCCATCACCACGGCGCGGATGTATTCCTCATTTCCATCATAAGCGCCAAGCTTGGACCACTTCTGTATGGTTCGGGTGGCAATCTGTCTTGCCTCATCCCGGTCCTTGGGGACAGGCAGTTTATCCAGCTCCATGCTGAAAGCTCCCCGTATCTCCACCTTGTCCTGTTCCGTGATCCGGCCTCCGTTCTTTTGAGCATTGCGGGCCCACTTCCACATCTGTTCGGTGGCTCCGTTGGGAAGCTGTTTTTTCAGGGCGTCAATATTCTTCTCCTGAATATTGCGGCGGTCCTCTGCGGTTAGAGGGGCGGGTGTAGCTATATCGGCCAGCCGGCGGCGTATCTCGCGTTTGGCCCGGTCCAGGTCAAGAGGATTCAGGTCATTGTAGAGCCCCTTGTTGACGGAAGACGCTGCATGAACAGGGTCGGCGGCAACGCTGGAAAACAAGGCCGTCTTTAAATTCTCCTGTTGCTTTTCATATCTGACCTTGCTCCCTTTAACACGCAGAAGTTCTGCTTTTTCAGGGGAAATGGTGTTGGAGTGCTCTGCATTTGAAATGGAAGACTCATACCCACCCCAATCTTCCTTCTCTTCGGCCAGCTTCAAATTGGTATCAAAAGCCTGCCTGGCAACACTCAACTGGTGCTTGGCAGCCAGCCCCCAATAGCGTTCCGGCAGACTCGCCTTCACGGACTCCATCATACCCCGTGCCTTGATGGCGCTCTCCGGGTTGAAAAACGTCCCGCCCAAATTCTCAATCCGCTGTCCGAACTTGTAAGCCAGATCATCCAGACGTCCCTTGATAATGGAGCCATCCTTGTCAAAAACACTATCCTTGGTCCCTGGAGCGTAGGAAAGCAACTTGGAAAACTCGGCGTCGGACTCGTCCCGTATGCGGCGTAGCTCTACCTCCTGCCGTTGCATCTCTCCGAAATCGGAAATCCTGGAAAACGCCTCGGCGCTTCCCTGCAAGCCCTGTTCGGCCTTGTGGATGGAGGCGCCCAGCATTTGACCCTGGTCCCCGTTGGCGGCATTAGCCGCAGTTCCGGGGTTCGCTTTGGCCGCCTGCAGGGACGGCCCTCCGTATAAAGGAATCTCTTTCATCGTTTCGTGTTATTGGTAAGTTGATCAATGGGAAAAACATGCACCTTCGGGCCGCGCAAAAAACGCTGCCAGGCCACATGCGTGAACCCTCTCCCGGCAAACTGCCGAGCCAGGCGGGCCAGTTCCCGCGGCTTCCCGGCGGCCCACCATACAAACAGGCACCCTTCCGGAAGTGGAGGAACCTCTTCGGGAGGGAAACTCAACTCTTCCAGCTGGTCGGCAGGCAGGGCCAGGCACACTTCATCCGGGGAAACAAACGCCAGCCCCAGGGAAGCGCAATCTTTCACATCCGTCCACAAATCCCGGCCCACCTCCGCATAAGCGGTCACGGTCGCATCAAAAGCATTCATAATCCCATGCTCCGGTAAGGATTCCACTTCTGTGTATAGTTATAAAAACTGAAATCACTCTTGGCCGGACTCGCCGCCCAGGCCCCTAGCTCCATCATGCCCAGGCGCGGGTCTGCCGTGGAACCGGGAAACACGCTGCCGGCCAGCCCTCCCAGGTTAAACCCGGCAAAAGCTCCCTGCGCGGCTGTCGTGGAACCGAACGCTCCCATCCCGGCGCCAATGCCTCCGGCCAGCGCGCCCAACCCCTGAATCCCCGTGGAAACCAGGGCTCCATTCGCCGCGGACCTGTAAGCCGCCGCCTGGTTCTGCGCACTCACCAACGTGGCGTCTCCCTCCCAGCGCTGCATGGCCGCCTCATGGCGCTTGTTCTGGTCATTGATAGCCGCCCCCAGGGACATATCGGAAATCTGTTTTTCCAAAATCTCTGCGGTCGTAAGCTCCGCCTGCAGTCCGCTTCCCTCCGTCGTCAGGCCGGACGCCCCGCGGGCGGCGCGCACCGAAGCAGTGGCGGCCGTCTGGTTGCGCCTGGCCGTAGCCATATTCTCGGCAGTGAGACGCAGAGCGGAAGCGGACTCGGCTTCCGTATTGGCTGCGTTCACGTAAGCGGCATCCCTCGCCGCACGTCCCTGCGCCAGGGCGCTCTTCGCGTTGCCCTTATTCGTCGCGTATGAACCAATGCTTCCCATAACCCTATAAAATGGAACGGTTTAAAATATCCATCAACGGATGCTGGTCATTGCTTCCCCGCTGGCTCACGTCGTGGTGGAGGGCGTCGGCAATGTAGCGCCTGTACAAATCCAGGAACACGCCCACATTCTGCGGCTTGCCCGTCACCGTCGTAGCCATCTTGGCGGCCAGCAGGCACTTCACGGCCTCCACAAACATTGGCGCATTGTCCGGCAGCGTCTCCGCCAGGGCCAAATCATTGGACAAATACCACACATAGAGGAGAGAATGGCTCTCCTCGCAAATTACCGTGCGGCCGGACATGCGCCAATGCCTGGCATCCACCTTCAACAGCTTCAGGCAATCCTCCGGCACTGTAAACCGTCCATCTTTCTCCGGGCATTCCAATACGGTTTCCTTCGTGGCAAACGACCACGGCCCGTAAGACACCGCCTCCAGCATCACGGAGGGAAACCACAAATCGCACGTTCTGGCCGCAGGAGAATCAAGCACATACTCCTGTTCCCCCAGCAGGGAAAGGCACTGTGAAAAAAACGTCAGCTTGTCCATCCCTCAAAAATCGCATGAGGGCGCACTTCGTTCAAGTTGCCGAGTGTCACTACTTTTTGCCGGAGGTGATTTACAGGCATCTCATGCGCGCGTCATACACCCGAGTAGAATAGTTGACAAAAACTAATTGGTATGTATAAATAAATGTGCGTCCGGGAAGAGTCGGTTCGACTCGCCGCCTGCTTAGGCAGGCCACCCTGGTCGCTTTTTTTTGTAAAATTACAGTCCTTAAAAAATCTCTCAGAACAATGTTCCTCTTTTACGTTGATGAATCCGGAACACCGGAAATACCGGGAGTTTCCGATCATTTTGTATTGGCTGCCATCGGCATTCCGGTGGATAAATGGACAAAATGTGATAAGCAAATCAATCAACTAAAGACCAGTTACAGCCTTTCGGAAGCTGAGATCCATGTCGGGTGGATGGTTCGCCACTACCAGGAGCAGGAGGAAATAGCGGATTTTGAGAAAATGACACCGGCAGAAAGAAGAGAAGCTGTCACAGTTATGCGTGAAAAAATCATTCAAAAACGCAAATCTGAAGGAAAGGACTACAAGCAATATAAAAAGAACTATTCTCAAACGGAATCCTATATACACCTTACTTACTATGAGCGACAGAGGTTTCTTCAGGAATTATCCTGCATGGTTGGGAAATGGTCGTCTGCCAGAATATTTGCTGAAATAATTGATAAAAACGAATACACTCCGAGAAAGCCCGCCCTGACTCCTAAAACACAGTCATTTGAGCAAATAGTTATTCGTATAGAAAAATACCTGAAAAGCATCTCAAACAGGGACGACGGAAGGGGTAAACGTCGTGGACTCATTATCCATGACAACAACCCAAGTGTGGCTCAGCAACACACGAAAAACATGAATTCCTACCATAAAAAAGGAACCTTCCTGGCAGGAGTTCATCATATCATAGAAACACCTCTCTTTGTCGACAGCACCCTGACAGGTATGGTGCAAATCGCTGACTTGTGTGCTTATGCGTTAAAACGATACGCAGAAACTGGAGAAGACGCTCTTCTAAAGCCTTTATTATCCAGAATAGATCGTGTTGGTTCGGATTTGGTTGGAGTAAGGCACTACACGAGCAGAAAATACTGTAAATGCTTCTTTTGTAAACCAGAGCGATTGCCTAAAAGCGTATTTCGAACCAGAAAGAAGTAACCCTTCTCTCAATAAAGCATTCCCCTCAGAGCATCAGGGCGTTTATGCGGCCTCCTCACCTTCTCCGCCACCCCGGCATGTCCGGAAACCATCCCGTGGCTCACCGCTTCGGCAAACGTCCTGGCTGCATCCGCGCCGTGGGAGCAGGCGTCATGCAACGGCATCTCCCTCACGCACCCGTTGGAACCCGGCGGCAGGCTGCGGTAATACTCCAGGGAACCTATCCCGGAAGGATACTTCTGCCCGTCGATCTCCGGGCGCCGGCTGCACCGCTCGTGGAACGTGCAGTAGCGCAGCATATTGCGCAGGGCGTTAATCCCGGTCCATATATCGGACGTACGCGGCACGATTGCCGTGCGGAACCCCGCCTTCTGCAGCACGGCATCAAAGGAAGTCTTGGAATAATCCCGCCTGGACGCATCATGGGGAAGCAGGTGCAGGGTAATGGGGCCGTACTCCTTCTCCCTCATCCGTATCTGCCCCACGTAATAATCAATCGCCTGGTTATTCCCGGCAATGTAATCCAGCACGTAATACTTCCCGCCAATCACCTGCCAGAGCCAAATAGCCATGAAATCGCTCAATCCCAAATCCCAGGAAGCATAAATCGGGGCCACATCATCCGCTTCAAACTCGGCGGCTACCCTCCCCTCGGCCCGGAGGGTGGAAATCCACCTGCCGTAAATGGCGCCCTCCACGGAAGTCTGAAGGGCTTCTTCCGGAACCGTCGGAAACTCCTGCTTCACCTCCGGCCCGTTGGCCCTGTACTGGGTGGCATACCAAGCCTTCTGCCCCTCGGTCAACTCAATGCCGTAGCGCTTCTTTAAATCGGCAAAATACTCCCTCAAAAAATCGTCCAGCCTCGGCTCCACCCCGTCCAGGGAATACTCCCGATGCTGGAGCCAGGAGAAAAAGAAAAACCTGAAATCCAGGCTGGAAAGAGGCTTGCCCACCACCTCCATGGCCTGTTCCATCAACTGGTAGGCCAGTCCAGCCTTGCCACCCTCGTGGGTGGACTCCATCACCACCACGCTATTCTTCCCGACGGCATTCAAAGCCCCTGTCCGAATCTTCTTCGCCCGGGCCGGATCGTGCAGGGCCGTATAGGAAAACTCGGAAATGTGAAGGAACTGGAGGGTGGAACCGCGCAGGTTCGTACCCACATCCACGGAGCCGTTCGTAGACCAGGCCATGCGCTGGGTCCGGCTCTCCACCAGCGGGCAGCTCTCCTTGATCTTCTTTCCCAAGGCAGCCAATGCCCGGTCTTCCATCGTCGGATTATCCGGCAAATAATCCAGATGCTCATACGCGAAAGCGATCTTGCGCAGCTTTGCCTGTCCATCCGGAAGCGTCTTGTCGATAATCCCGCAATGCTGGTTCTTTCCGAACAGGCAAAGGTCCAGCATGTAAATGGCGCAAAACGTGGAAATCCCCAGCTGGCGCACCTTCAGGATAGTATTGCGATACCAGAGGTTATTGAAAAGCTCCTCCTGGGCCCAGTTCGGGCGGAAGCGCACCATCTGCCCGTCCTTGTCCTCAATCCAGTAAAGATGATTCAGCCTCCACCACCGGTCGGCCAGCAGCTCCTTCCAGTCAGGTCTTGTCTCAACAGGCTCTGTCATTGCGTATCAATAGCTAAAAACTCAAGGGGGCGGTCCCGGAAACCCGGATGCCAAACTGCACGCCGCGCCGCCACAGGGAAGCGGGGAGCAATTCATGCCATCCGCGTTCCATCGTCCTGGTCTTTCCCAGCCGATCCCAGGTGGAGCCGTCATTGGAAACCTCAATTCCCGCCGGCGCCGTGTCGGAAGCAAAAAATACGCGCACGGCTGCAGCCTGCCTGTCCTTGCCCATGGACTCCACTACATCCAGCGCGTTCGTCACCACGGTAGAAGTGTAATCCCAGCTCCCTGCATCCACGAACGGGCCGTCCGGGTCAAACACCTCAATAAACCGGCCGTCCTCGCGTTCCGCAATGACGAACAGCAAATCCTCCCCGGTCCCGTTGGGCAGCACCACGGCGTTGGACATCCTGCCTTCGGTCCTGTGCCGGTGCCAGGCATGAACCTGATGCATGGAATTGTAGGTCATCAAGGCCATCGTGCCGTCCGCCAGAGTCATCACGGCACGCGGATGGGGCTTTCTCATGAAATCTCCGGAAGTAACGCCGCCGCCCTGGGCCAGCACATGATCGGCAAACACGGTCAGGTCACGGGAAACGTACCCGTCGGACTCGTAATCGTACCCGTACTGGTACACGCGGCCACCACCGCGCTCAATATACAGCACCTTGTCAGTCGCCATCATGGCCGGAACGTCGGAGGATCCCACAAAGCCGTGGTTGTCCGCCCGCGCGTTGGTGGCAGTCATCACGCCCTGACCACCGGAAACAGCCCACTCGGCATCCGCTGTTCCCAGCAACAGGCGGCTGGACTGGGCCATCAGCCAGCAAATCCGGTTCTGCGTCGTCGTGGAAAGCGTGAGAGCCAAGGCGCTGTCATCCTGTTTGCCCACCTCGAAATTGTTAAGGTCATCGGTCTTGCTCAACCACACCGTCTGCGGCTGGGCCTGTGTGGCAGCCAGGACAAGGCGCTGTTGGAATACATCCACCAGAGAAGGGAACCCGTAGACGTCCCGGAACGCGGCAAAACTCCACATCAGGGACTCCCCGGATGGGGGACGCCCTCCGGAATCGTGGACACATTGTCCCACAAGGAATACTCCGCGGAGGCCGTCAAGTCCGTTACCTCTCCCTCCAAGTGTCCTACACAAGCAGGAATCGCTGCGGAAGCCGCCGGCCACTGGATGACGCTGGAAAACGCATTGACAAAGGGGAGGTAAACCAGGTAAAAGCCATCCTCCGGAACCGTCCAGGAACCGGCAAGGGTCGTGTGCGTGGAAATGCTGTGAGAACCGCTGTTGGGGGTCCAACTTAAATACTTACCGACCATGGCGACCTGCTCGTTGCGCTGGCCGGCGTACATCCAGATGTACCCTTTCAATTTGACGACCGTCCCTGCCGGCAAGAACCGGGTCACCCATCGGGAGCCGGTCTGCTGGTTGGCTCCGATGGAAAAATTCTCGGCGGCCACATCCCACTCGACACGGACAGTCTGCCCTTTGACCAGATCGTCCGTTGTCAGCCCTTTGGGCTTGATGACCAGGTTATCTCCATCCACGAGGACAGAACCTTGGAACGTCCAGCGGCCCTGATCCATCACCAGCGCCTTGATGGAGGGCACCCCGGACTTGGAAAAATGAGCCTTGGCGGTAGGCTCCAGGGGCAGAGAAAAGCGCAGCACGTCGCAGGTGGACACGGAAGCCGGAGCGGGCGCATCCTCCTGGACCTCCGGCTTGACGACGCCGGAAGCCACGCCGGAAAGCTCGGCCTGGCACTCGGCAGCCTCCAGGGTGCTCCCATTATTGAGGGTGATCCGAAATGTATAAAACCCGCTGGAAGGCGTGGTATAAACATCTGTCTTGCTCTCCCATAGCGTTGTGTACTGCACATCCGCAGCGGAATAAGCCGTCAGCTTGACCACCGCGCCGCGTCCCCTGTTGTAGATGTCCGCCCCCAGGTTCACGTCAAATTTTGCTCCTGCAGGAAGGTAAACCGTCCGCATCCCGCGGGCGTCCAGGGCAATGCGCCCGGTCTTGCGTGGCTCCGTCCACCCAAAGCGGACCGTCTGCCCGTCGGCGAGATCATCCGCAGGAATCCCCCTGGGCGTCACATCAATGCCGGCCTTGCCAAGCGTCAGCACGGCGGAAGCTCCCGTCATCTCCACATCATCCACCCACACGCGGCTTGCCTTGATGGAGGATGCCGTACTTGTCAGGTAATGCCGCAGCGTCGGAGTTGCCGGAATCGTGAACCGCTGCACGGTGGCCGGACGGGCGCCGGAACGCAGCTGCAGCACCACGTCCTTGCGGTAGGCGTCCACCACCAGCTTATTGCCGCAGGCGTCAGCGGGGAACCCCTGGCTGGGGTCGGAAGCGTTGGAAAGCTGGGACTCATAGAGCATCAGGCGCAGGTAGCATTCTTCGCCCGCCTCGTCCCCGGTAATCTGTAAATTGGATGCCGCTCCAATCCTGGAAGTGGAGGAACCGAGCAGCTGCCAGTCCTCTTCCGGATAGCGGCGCTCTATAGCGTAGGTTCCGTACCATTCTTTATTGCACCAGAACTTCCACGTGCCCTTGCAGGTAATCGTGTTGGAATGGCAAATGACACCCTTGTGGAAATGGTCCGGGTAATCCGCCGGAGAGGTGAGGCCGTCCACGTAGTGGGTTGCCCCGTTGAAATCCTTGTCGCATGTCCACCAGGACCAGTAACTCCCCTCATTCACGCACAGCTTCTTGCCGGCGGTGAAGGCACTGGCCGTGGTAAAAGCCTTGGCAATCACCCAGCCCTGGCGGATGACCGCCCCTGTACTGTACCCGGTCTGCTGGGGCACCGTCACCTGGATGCGCATCACGTCCCCTTCGTTGGTGACGGCATCGGGATCCTCGGAATGATCACCGAAAGAAATCCTGTAGCATCCGTCATCCAGCGTCAGCCGAACCGGGAAATCCCGGTACTCCTCATACCGCCAGGGGCGGGCCTTAAACTCATAGGGAGCCAGGGAAAACGTGCCGTCGTCATCCCGCTTGAGAACCATGAGCTCGTGTGAGGGACAAGCCAGAAACAGCATGCTGTTGACCTGCTTGTGCCGCAGAGATGCAATGTCGGCCGCCGTCCAAACGGAAGGAAGGGAAGCCACCACATCGCCATCGACGGACAAGACGCGGAGCAGGGCTGGACTTACCTCGACAAGATAACGATCACTGGCGGAATACACGTAGGACACCATCATGGACCCTTCCAG
This sequence comes from Akkermansia sp. JRP_AM1, assembly GCF_049262625.1. Lineage (NCBI taxonomy): Bacteria > Pseudomonadati > Verrucomicrobiota > Verrucomicrobiia > Verrucomicrobiales > Akkermansiaceae > Akkermansia > Akkermansia sp. JRP_AM1. The sequence goes on along the minus strand of NZ_CP118234.1, from coordinate 2,381,972 downwards.
CGCGGCCATCACCCTCTTCATGCCGTGCCGGCGGGAAACTCCACCCGTTTGGGAGACATCCACATTCTCCAATACCGACGCCCCCCGATGATATACATCCAAATCCGGACGCGCGGCAATCCCAGGCGAAACCTCGCCCCCGTTGAAGGAAATCCTCTTCATTTGCCTTCCAATATAAATGGAGGGTGAAAGCTGGCGCAAGTTGCCGAGTGTCACTACTTTTTGCCGGGAGAGCGAAAAGGGCCGCCCCCTTGCAGGGACGGCCCTATGGACAAACCAACGAGGAAGAATTACTGAATGCCGTAGGCAATGGCAAAGACAAGCTTCTTGCCGGCGGTTACTGCCGGCGTGCCGCCCACCTTCGCATAAAGCATCGTCGTGGAATCCATCGGCTTGCCGGAAACCGCCAGGGAACCCTTCGTCAGCTGGTAGGTTCCGGCCGCGGTTACGGTCAGGGAGGCGGAATAAGCATCCGCCATGTCCTGCGTGCCTACGGTCAGCTGCAGCGTCCCCACACCTTCGGAAATAATGTGGGAAAGCTGGGGAGCACGCGGGCGCCGCAGGGAACATTGCAGATGGCGATCAGGTCATCGGCCGCCACGGATGCGGGCATCGTGAATTCCGCCGTAGCCACATGGACCCCGGCTCTGGTATGGATGGCCGCAAGCTGCGGAACTGTTGGCAGACCGATGCGGTCCGCCAGGGCGAGCTGTTTTTCAGCAATGGTTGTTTGATACGTTGCCATGATGATTTAATGTAGGATTGAATGTTTTAAACAAGGGGCTTGCACTTGATCTGCAGGAAGGCTTCTTCGCGCATGCGAGTGGACCCCATGATGGTCTTGAGGCCGATCTGAATGGTATCTTCCTTGTCGGTTCGCTTCTCCACCGTCACCTTGTTCTGCTTCCAGGAGCCGAAATACAGGGAATTCTTCATCCACATGGGGCAGATGATGTTTCCTTCCTCGTCAATCGGCAGATTGGGAGCAATGACGAACTGAATGCCCATGATGGGGTCCAGGGCGCCGTTGGTCTTGCGAAGGGATGCAAAGCCGAAATCGGTCTTCTGCAGGCGCTCGTCATTGATCAGGGCTTCACGCATGCGGGGAGTGATGGCGCAGCACACCTGGTCGCCGTAGGCGTTGGAAGCGTCGTCGAGGATACCGTTCTCCTGCAAGAGCGTAATGCCCCGGTTGAGCTTTTCAATCGTCATCGGGCATTCCTTGGCCGTGCTTCCGGTGTGGTTGACAGGCACGACATTTTCAGCCAGCAGTTCCAGCTTGTCCATGCCGTCGTTGCCGGCAAACGCCGTTCCGAAAATGCCGCCCTTGGAGGGAACGTAAAGGCCGCCCTGCTTTTTCAGGCCGAACAGTACGTCGTCCATCTTGCGGGCCGCGGCATACTTGAGGGCATTGATGGTTTGGGTGACGGGGGCATCCAGACCATGCAGGAAAATGTCGTCGTCTTCATCGTAGCCCAGGTGCTTGGAGAAGCTCACCGGAAGCATCCGGCGCTTGAAGTAGTCAAGTTCATCCAGAACAATGTCCTGCATGCGCCCCTGCTTCTCGTCCAATTCCGTGGTGCCCACGAAGCTGAACTCCTGAAGCTTGCCCGTCAGGCCGGACTTGATCACGCAGAAGCGTTCCAGGCGGGAAGTAGCCTGCTGGATCTGCTCCTGCCACTGGTTGTCGTAAGTCTCCTGATAAAGATCGGAGATGGGAAGGGTGTAATTATTTGGCATGTCTCCATCAGGAGGCATGGACAGGACTTTTGCAAGTTGCCGAGTGTCAATTCAGTTGTAGATTTGACAATTCGCGGAAGGGTTATTGAAATCGAAGCATCCCGGCAGGCATCTTTTTTGTCATACAGGCATTACAAAAGTGTTACAGATTGGCGTAAATATCTGATTGTAATTTATCACAAACCCATCATCCGCTCCATTTTTTGCCTTCGGGGTTATTGCAAACCCCTCATTTTACAAGGCCTCCCTTGGTAGCAGATTGTGTGATATTCAGTCCTATTACATGGTTTTGTTATGCACTATGCTATACATCGACTTTTCGGTGCATAGCAGATTCAAAACCGCTAACACCACAACATTATGGCTGGAATTATCAAAAGAAAAGACACTTGGTACGCCTGTTTCCGAGTTGGAGGCAAACTCAAGGTTCGTACCACCGGCATCAAGAATCACTCCCTTGGTTACTCCAGGCAAATTGAAGAACGCCGCCATGAAAGAAGCTGAACTTCAGGCGCGCATCATTGCAGAAGAGCTGGAGAAGGAAGCAAAAGGGGCACTTCTAAATGCCGATGTTATCGTTTCACTCGCCGGGAACAAGGCCAAGTCCGTCCTGCGAAACAAAAAATACATGCCCAGCGTCAAGGATCATCTGCATCAATGGCTGGCGAACCGTCCCAACCGACGCGCCAATCTTCGTTACGGGAAGGCTATCCGGTGTTTTCTCGACTTTCTGGGACCCAAACAGGAAATGCCCCTGGACACGGTGACGGAGGCCCAGGCGCAAAGGTTCATGGAAAAATATTTGGAATTGCTGAGTTCCAAGACGGTAAGCATTTACCTATACGGTTTGAATGCGGCCTTTCAACAGGCAGTCAACGAACGGCTTTTTCCGTACAATCCTTTCAAGGGGGTGCGTCCCAGCAAGATCAACCGTGCCGATGCTACCGAAAGGCGCGCTTTCACAGTCGAGGAAGCTCAACGATTGACCGAAATCCTGCCGGGAGAATGGCCCGACATGATACGCGTCTGCCTTTATACGGGAGGCCAGCGTTTGGGCGACATCGCTACCCTCCAATGGAAGCAAATTGACATGGAGGGTGGAATCATTTCGATGACGACCCAAAAAACCAAGAGACACATGAACAACCCCATCATCTTGCCTTTGAAGGAAGTGCTGGACAGACGACTTGCCAACCGTGCGAGCGATTACGTATTTCCGGTAGCGGCAATGCGTCACGCGCAGGCGGATCATACGTCGAGCAAACTTTCCATCGAATTCAACGCTCTGCTGAAGAAATTCGGATACATTGAAAAGAATCCTCCAGCAGCGAAAGGAAACAGGCGGAGACTTGCACCTCTGAGTTTCCACAGTCTGCGCGCAACGGCAGTTACTGTTCTGCGTCTGGCGAATGTTCCTGCGGACTTGTGCCGGTTCATTGTCGGGCATGATCCTCCTTCTGCCAGCGGGGATCGGCAAGCATCCGGACCAGAGAAGCACGGCGGGATCGGACCTCCGGCAGGTCGCCATGGCGCCAGCCGGGGGCATAGGCATGCAGCGGAAGTTCTTCCGGTTCCGCATCATCCAGGCAGGAGGCGTCCTGCATGAAAGGAAAGGCTTCCACGGCATACCCCAGCCGGAGGAAGTCTTTTTCACCTTCCAGGAGTTCTCCCGGCGTCTGGAGCAGCAAGCAATGAAGAGGCATATTCATGGAGAGACAGGGAAACAGTCCCTAATCCTACTGATTTATTCCAAGAAAATCCACCATGAAAATGATACCAATCTCTCATTGATATTCTAATTCGACGCTTATGTAAAATTATCTCTACAAAGGGTTATCAAGTAGTTTAAGCAAATCCCGGGCTTGCTCATGCCCTTGCTGGGCCGCTTTTTCCAACCACTTCCGGGCTTCTGCCTCATTTTCTTCCGTTCCCCTTCCTAGTTGATAAAGCACACCCAATCGAAATTGCGCGTTAGCATTCCCTGATCTGGCCGCTCTTCCATACCATCTGAATGCCTCCTGATCATTCTGTTCTACTCCGGAGCCTTCCTGGTACATCCATGCCAGGTTATATTGAGCATCCACATGCCCTTGTTGAGCCGCGGCAGAAAACCATTTCACAGCCTCCTGAGCGTTTTGGGGAATACCATTTCCTTGAAAATACAACATTCCCAAGTTATTTTGGGCATCAGCGAATCCCTGTTGAGCCGCAAGGGAAAACCATTTGACCGCTTCTTTTAAATCTTTTTCAACTCCTTTTCCCTGGACATACAAAGTACCCAGATTATTTTGGGACGGAGCATATTGTTGCCTAGCCGCAGCAGAAAACAACTTGAAAGCTTCCCGCCAATCCTGTTCAACGCCCTGACCTTGCGCATACAATACTCCAAGATTGTGTTGCGCTGGAGCAAACTGCTGCAGGGCCGCAGCAGTATACCATTTCACGGCTTCTTTCCAATTTTGCTCCACTCCTGTTCCTTTTTCATAAAAAGCGCCCAGATTGTACTGAGCCGGAGCACATTGTTGCTGGGCCGCAGAAAAAAACAATTCAAATGCTTTTCTCAAGTCTTCTTTAATCCCTCGACCTTGAGAATACAACACGCCAAGCTCAAGTTGAGCCGGAGCATATTGTTGCTCCGCAGCTTTTGAAAGCCACTTGAATGCTTCCCTATCATCTTTTGCAATCCCCTGTCCTTGTGAATACATGATTCCAAGATTACACTGGGCTTTAGCATCTCCCTGTTGAGCCGACTTTTTTATTGAATCTATCTGCGCAATACTAGAACAAGAAGATGTCTGAGACATGGCAGAAGGAAGAGCCGCTTCCTGGGAAGGATATGCAACCGAAGTCAAAAAAAGACATGCAAATATGTTATATATATAAAATTTAATCTCCCTTCGCTTCAACAGAGAAGGGAGATTAAGAAATGGAATAGCATCAGGATAATTTGACATTACGATATACATATATCATAACACCAAAATATCAAGCATTTTTTAGAAAGTAATACTTATCCCTCCAAAAAACGTATATCCTACATGTCCTCCATTAGTTGGAATGTTAACATTTCCACCAACCCTCCATGAACCACCTCTACTGCCAAAAGAACCACTGGCACTTGCCCCGAACCCAACGCTTGGGATGGCTCCTTGGACTGGGCTGACATTTCCTCCTGTCGTAATCCCGTTTGAACCTATGTTCACGGTACCAGTTGCAGATCCCCCCATCCAGAATTTCCGATAGGGTGTGTAAAAGTGCCAGTGAAACTAATTTTAGTCCCTTGGTCTCCAGAGCCATCACCGCCACCTTTTCCCTTATCTGTTCCTCCAGTTTTTGAAGTAGTCTTCCCCAAACTATCTTCCGCCTTTTTGGCGATCATCATGGCAATTTCTTCCAGTTTCTTTTCCAGATCTTTGCCGATTTGGGTACAAACTTCATCCGGAGTTCCTTTGGGAGCATGCTTTTTACAAAATGCAATACATCTCTGCTGGGCTTCTGCCCGAGCCTTCTTCTCCAGTCTTTCTTTAAGTTGCTTCAAGACATTATCAAGCTCAATTAATCCAAGATAATCTATCGACAACTTATTACTTACAAAGCAGTAGAGATTGAACCCGGCATTTTCCGCCATCGGATCGCGGTTGATCCAGCGTCCATCAAGTACGTTGTAGTAGCGGTAATTGTAGTAAACCAGCCCAAGGTCGTCATCCAGATATTCGCTGGAGAATCGGAACGGATTGATCTCCGCCGCGTTTCCTTCCATCTTGATGATGTCTCCATAGGGGCTGTATTCATACAAGGCGCGCCTTCCTCCCTGGATGCCGAACAAGGCCGTCGTGTTCTTGAGCAAGTCGTGCGTGTAGTACAGGTCTTCCTGATAAACACCGGCTTCGTCAAAGACACTCATGGCAAGGATGCGAGTCGCTACGGACTCCATCGGGTCCCACAGATAGGTCTTGCGCAGGATGGGAGAGGCCGTCTCCGTCTCATTGGTGGCGTCCAGTTCCGCTACCTGCAAATAGCCCACGTAGATGAAACGCTTCCTGGACACCAACGTGTTCCCGTCGTAGACGGTCTTCTCTACACGTCGGTTCAGGTAGTCGTACACGCATTCAATGCGTTTAGTGTCCTTGGTGAAGGCTGTAGCCTGATTCTGAGCGTTGTAAGCTACCGTCCAAATTCCGGTTGCGGTTTTTACCAGGGTCTCGTTGCCGTCTGCATCATATTCCGGGAAAATTCTCCCGGCAGGGAGGCAGGTGCCGCATCGGGAATGGAGTTGATGATGACGTGAGGACGGACGGACGTGTATTGGTTGAGCGGATTGGTTACATAGATGACCATGTTGCCATGTTCCAGGGATGTGGTCCGGTTGCCCATGTTGTCATAATGGTAGCTATAGCTTCTGCCGCTGCCCAACGAATCGGAAATCACTTCACTGCGGTCATTGTAAGTGTAGGTATGAACAAGATCCGGAGTAGGAGTATTGAAATAATCCTTCTTCGTCGCCGGGCGTCCCAGTGCGTCATACGTGTAATCCACCTTGGCCGGGTAGTTCTGACTTCCTGGGCGCAGGTAGTCCATCTTGACCACCAGGTCCCGCTTCTCTTCCAGCGTGTACCATCTCTTCAGCGTATTGGGATAGTTCAGCGTCTCCAGCAATCCGTTGGCGGCATTGTAGCCATAGGTAAACGGAGTCGCCACCGCGTTGAGGGAAACCGTGGAAGGCCTTCCTGCGGAATCATACCCCCAGCCCGTTTGCAGAACAGTACTGCCTCCGTATTGCAGGCTGTAGCCTGAAGCTCGCCCGTAGGCGTCCTTCACTGCCGCTAGGGAACTTTCTACAAGTCCCAGCGTGCTTTCCCCTTCCACTTCCCCGTACTGGTTGTAGGTGAAGATGCGCGTCCCGCTGGCATCGGTAATGCCGGTGAGCTGGCCCAGATGGTTATAGGCCGCCGTGATGGAGGGAGTGCCGTCGCCATAAGTCTCGCCTGTCAGCAGCCCGGTCAGGACGTCATAGCTACGCGTCATGACGTTTCCTCTTCCGTTCGTAAAGGTGGAAACACGGTTGAGCGTATCGTAGCTTGTGTCCTCGTGGGTTTCATCCGCATAAGTCTTGCGGGTGGGCAACCCCGTAGCGGCGTTGTAAGTCCAGGCCGTCATGTCTCCATCCGTTCGTTCTCGCGGATCAGTCGTGATAGCTTCCGAGGAACCGCGGAACGTCGTCAGGCCGGTGATCTGGTCCGCATCGTTGTAAGAGAACACGGCTGGCTGAATCGCCGTTCCCCATTCGGCCTCCTTGCGTCCCCTGGCGTCATAGGCATAACAAGCCGTCTTGCCCATGGCGTCGGTGATGCAGGTAGGCTGGTCCAGCGGCTGCCCGTAGGCATAGGACGTGCTGTTTTCCGCGGCATCCGTCACGGAAAGGAGGCGCAGGGCTGTATCGTACACTTCCGTCGTGGTATTGCCGCGGCTGTCCGTATAGGCCATCGTCATGCCTTGGGCCGTATAGGAGTGGCTCTGGCTGGTGGAAATTCCTGCATAATCGGTCACAGTGGTGGTAAAACCGTCCACGGTATGAATCACGGCTGCATCCGATACTCCGGGCTGGGTCACTTTCCGCACCCTGGCGGCAGGTTCCCCGTATTCCGTCCAATCGGCGCTGTCATGCCCCCTGGCGTCCGTCGTAACCACCTTGCTTTCCAGCACGGGGTTCAATGAAGAAACCAGCGTAGCTTCCTTCCGGACAATGGGCGTGCCTTCCGCTGCGTATTCCGTCGTCGTGACAAGTCCGTAGACGCCCTCTTCCCGTTGTTCACGGGTGTAGGTATATTCCATAACCCGTGAATTGAGCGTGGTCGGTTCATCGGAAAGAGCGACGGTTTCCTTCGTCTTGTTGCCAAAGGAATCATATTCATACAGGGTGGGAGCCAGTGTTTCAAGCTGGTCGCGGACAAGCTGGCCTTTGGCGTTGTAAGTCAGATGGCGGTAATTGCTTCCATTCCTCGTATGCACCGTTGCCACACGGATTTGCTGGCCGAAGCCGTCCGTAATGACGCGTCCCCGGACAACGCGCGCCGTCCCGTTGAGAACGGTCGTTGTCACGCGGAGGCCGTCGCTTGCCATATCGGTTTCAAACTTGAGGTCCTGCTGGCCCGTCCCGTGCTGGCGCAGGATCGTTCCATCCGCATGGCGCTGGGTGATGAGCGTTCCTCCCATGGGAGTCGTGACGGTTTCCGTCAGGCCATTCGCGCTGTAGCTGTGAGTGGTTATCCGTCCCAGAGAGTCTGTCTCGCTGGTGATGCGTCCCAGCAGGTCGTAGGCCGTTTCCGTGGCGACGCTCATGGCTCCAGTGTCGGTCCGAGTCGCAGTGGCCCGGTCCAGGGCATCCTTCGTGTAACTGACGATGGTTTCCGGAGTTGTCGCTGTAGCGGAACGGATCGTCTCAACCAGCAGCCTCGCACTGTCGTAACCGTAGTCTGTCCGCACGCCGTCTTCATCCTTTTCCCAAAGGATGCGTCCGTCGCAGATGGATTCCTGTTCGGAGACGCGCCCGTTGCCACGGGTGCGCTTCGTCCAGCGGTTCATTGTGTCAAATTCATAGTCCGCGCTGTCCGTAAGCGTCCAGGTATTGTCGGAAAGCAGTACATGGCTTTCTTCCCTCACCGTATTGCCCTGAGGGGTAATGAAGGAGACTTTTCTGACGCTCAATCCCGGAACCACTTCTCCGTTGACGCGGGTTTCCTGCGTTTCCGTATAAGCGGCTCCATGCTGCGTCGTGGCGGCATATTCATAATGGGTCTGCACGCCATTGACGGCCTGGGTCATCTTGGTGCGGCCCTGCGCGTAGCTGTTGGGAGCGCTCCCCAGCCACGTTTCCTGCACTTCGAGCTGGACGGTCTCCGTCTCAAGAGCGGTCGTGCGGATTTCCACGCGCCTGACATGATCGGCTTGGCTGTACGTGTAGGTTTTCTTCCACAATTCAATGGGGTTATTGGAACCGTCGCGCATGAGGCGGCGTTCTTCGGCAACATCGCTGCTTACTTCGCTGTCTCCATCCCCGGTCACATACCGGTATGTCGTGTCCTGGGATTTGCCGCCGCACCAGGGCTGCCTTTCCAGCGTCAGGCGTCCCAGCATGTCGTAGGACCATTCCCATACGCCTCCATCCGGGCGCGTTTCCTTCTTCTTCCTGCCGTAGTAGTCGTATTCATAGATGGTCGTCTGTGCAAGATCGCTGCCATAGCCATCCACTTTGGTAAGAAGCAGGTCGCCATAAGCCGTCGTCTGGTACACTTCGCAGACATGGGAGGCGGCAGCTCCGTCTTCTCCCCTGGAAACCGCCGTAACGAGCTGCCAGGTATCTTTCTCCAGTTCCGTCCGCGTCCGGCGGGTCACGATGGCTTCAGCATCCGTTCCCTGCGCCATGTTCCAAGCTTTGCCATTAAGCCACCATTCCGTTTTGAAATCCAGCCTTCCCGGCGTCTGTTCGGTGACGGAGAAACGGCCCGTGGCGGCATCTCCGGCCATCACGAACTTCTTGAACGGTTGTCCCATAACAGTGTAAAGCCCCTGTTCATCCTGCCCGGTAATCTGGGAAGGAGTGTAAAGGGCAATCGTATAGCCGTCAGCCGTGACGGCTTCAATGTTGAGCAGGCCGTCCCAGAGGTTCCATACCTGGAGGAGGTCTCCTGCACTGTCCCTGTTGACGCGCAGATAGGCGCCAATCTGCTCGGCTGTGTAAATATTGCCCCACCTGGTCGTGTAGGAAACAAGGGCTCCGGTTCTGGCGTTATACACGGCAACGCTCTTGTCCGTCTTCATCCACTGGACGCACAAAACACCGTCCACCGTTGTGAAGAAGGCACGGTTCCCGGAAGACGTAAACTCGCCGACGATCGTCAGCGTTTCCCTGTCCACTTCACATTGAACGCAAACACGCCCGGCTCCCGTGACAATATCAAACGTGCCTCCAGCCACAATGCCGACTTCCGGAATATCCAGGAAGCTTGCCAGCATGGAGTCGTAGCAGAGGGCATGGGGATGGTTCAGCCCATCGGTGGAATCGGTCGCCAGCAACTCAATGGAGCCGGTGGAAATGCCGCCCAGCCCGCGGAAATGGCCGAAGTCAGCCCCCCAGTACATCAGGGAAGCGTCGCTGATTGCCTGTGCGTTTTCACCTCCGGAGGAAGTGTTCCCAAAAACGGAAGCCAGGCTCCTTGATCTTCCTGCCGGGGGCGGAGGGCAGCCCCCTCCTTGACCATCAAAATTGCAACAATCACAGGTTGGCTTTTTCTTACCGCCTGCGGTAGCGGGGCCTTCCTTGTCTATATAGGCTTTAAGATCGTAATCGCAGATGGAAAGGTTTTTTTCCTTGGGATCGTAGTCGATGTTGCTCTGTTCCACATGCAAGGTGTATTCACCGGATTTCAAGGTGAACTCACCGCTTTCCTGGGTCCATTTGGCATGTCCTCCCTGCGGGCCTTCTCCTCCAGAAGTCATGTCGATGGTTTGTTCCCCTACGGACATCTTGCCCCAGTCATCCACGGTAAGGGTCATGTTGCACGTCGCTTCCAGCGGTTCCGGGGATTCGGGGACAGGATTCTCCGTTGTTGGCTCGGGAACGGGGGCGGAGGGTACCGTAAAAGAGAAATCAACGGTCTCCATATGATCACCGCTGTCGGACGGCCCTCCCTTATAGTAGCTGCCGGAAGAGGAGAAATCCCAGATAACATGCCAGGGTTTGGGTTCAGGTTCGGGTTCCTCATTCAGAACCATGGCTCTTCCACGGGCTGCTTGAACCATTTTGGGGCTGGAATACCACCTCTGGTAGACGGGAACGGAGGAAACTCCGTTCTGAATGTTCATGGAATTATTTGTTTTCATGATTTTAATTTAATTTGTTGATGTTGATATGATAGTGCAGCCGCCCTGGAAAATGCCCGGAAGGCTGGCGGCTGCCAGGGACCTTTCCGGGAGAAATAAACAGAAAAAAAAGTGCAGTGGGTTATCTCCCTCGGCAATTCATGGGGTGTGATAGCATAACGTTGGATATTTTGTAAAATAATGGATTTTTTGTATTGTCTGAATAATTGATGATTTTTACTTTACAGACAAACATCCGGACACGTTATGCTATCGCACATTTATACCTATGCCTCTTTGCAGGGCATCAGGAAGACGGTCTTGTTGTCCAGGCGCGTGGCACCCAGGGCCAGCTTTCACGGTGATCTGTTCGCGCACGTCCACGTATTCGGAACGGGCCTCCACGCGGAACTGCGCGTCCCGCCACACCCGAACTTGACGCGCGAGCGCAGCCACGCGCAACAGAGCCGGTTACCCTGCTCATCAATGGGCAGCATGTTGGTCACCAAAAATTTCACCTTCAAAAACTCGTTGACTTCCCCATTAGTCAGGGAGGAAAAGCCGTAGTTCCTGTTTTGTGTTTGTTCCATGAGCACCATATCCATGTGCTGCTTGGGGGAAATAGCCACCACAATGTCGTCCCCCTTTCCGGCGCGCCAGGCGTTGATGATCTGGTAACGGCACTTAAGTTCGGCAATCTTGTCGAGATCATACCTGCAACTGTCCTGGTGCCTTTGGCGACAAAATCCACCGGGATCACCTGGAAGGAGTTTTCCGACGTGTCGATGGCCTCCACCGTGGAACCGTCATCCCCCGTATAATTGATTCCAAAACTTCCGCCGCAAATGCCTTCCTCCTGGGTGCGGATGCGATAGGTGTTGTCCGTGTCCTCCGTCATGCCCAGAATCACCTCGTCGTGCATGCGGGAGAGGGCGTTGCGCTGCTCGCCCATCAATTCCGCGGCCCGCAGGTCCAGCGTATCCATTTCCAAACAGCCAGGGGAATATCAACAGCATCACCAGTTCCAGGGACGGCATGCTGAGTTTCAGCCGTTCCTCCAACAACCTCACCATCTCCCAATACGGAGTCTCCCAGGTTTCCAGGAATGTTCGCGGAGAAGCCGTCCCGCAGGGAGCTCCCGTCAAGGTTTATTCCTACGAGTGGAACCCCGTCAAAGGGGCGATGATCATTACAAGCCGAAGCCCCCCTCCGGAATTCCGCCAGAAAGGAAAAATTGGACCATACCCATCCATTTTCCGTTCTTACCCGTTTTTCTACACGGAGCCGTCCCCCGGGAAACAGAAAACTGGGTTGAGACAATGGAATCCCCTTAAGTGGCATTAGCAGCGTTCATTTTCATTCCTGGCAGATAATACCCCGCAGCCGGAGAGCCATTCCGGGCGTTCTGCCCGTATGCTCCTGCTTTGCCGCTCAAAAAAGCGCCAGCATGAAAGCGGACGGCCTTTCCCATTCCATCCGGAAAGCGGTAACCGCTGTTAAGACAGACTCCGGCACCCCTATCTGCACCATCTCTTCAACGAAAGAGCTCTTTTTCTGGTCGTTCAGATAAGGTCGGTGTCGGCACTTCTATACGCCGTCCCAATTCTCAACCCGGAATAAACCAATGAATAATACGACTCAATCAGGGACCTCTCCAACAGGTCCCGCTACAACCAATAACGCTCCGGCGGTAAAATCCGTCCTTCGCATGGGGGTATTTACGCTCGCCATGATTAACGTTTCCGCCATTGTCAGCTTGCGCGGCATGCCGGCGGAAAGCACGTACGGACTCAGTTCCGTTTTTTACTATATTTTTGCAGCGGTCTTTTTCCTGGTGCCCGTCTCCCTGGTAGCCGCGGAACTCACCACCGGATGGCCGCAGAAAGGCGGCGTTTACCGTTGGGTAGGCGAAGCCTTCGGCAAAAAATGGGGGTTCCTGGCTATCTGGCTGCAATGGATTGAAAGCACCATCTGGTTTCCGACCGTGCTAACCTTCGCCGCCGTCTCCCTGGCTTTCATGGGACCCGGACAGCGATGGGATGAAGCTCTTGCCGCCAACAAGTGGTATGTGCTCATCGTGGTGCTGTGCGTGTACTGGGCGGCTACCCTGCTCAACCTGCGCGGCATGAAAACTTCCGCAGGCGTCACCAAATGGGGCACCATCATCGGAACCATCATTCCGGGCGCCATCCTGATTCTGCTGGGCCTGAGCTATTGGGCCGGAGGCAACCCGATTCTGCTGGACATGAGCTGGGACAAGCTGATACCGGATATGAGCAATTTCAACAACCTCGTTCTGGCCGCCAGCATCTTCTTGTTCTATGCAGGGATGGAAATGTCCGCCGTGCATGTGAAGGACGTGAATGATCCCGGCCGCAACTATCCGCTGGCCATTCTGATTTCCGCCATCATTACGGTACTCATTTTCGTTCTGGGCACGCTGGCCATCGGCTTCATCATTCCGAACTCCCAGATCAACCTGGTGCAGAGCCTGCTGATTTCTTATGACAGTTACTTCAGCTTCTTCGGCCTCGGCTGGATGAACTGGATTCTGGCGCTTGCGCTGGCCGTAGGCGTTCTGGCCCAGGTAACAGCGTGGGTGGGAGGTCCTTCCAAAGGCTTGTACCAGGTAGGCTTGGCTGGCAACCTGCCGCCCGTCATGCAGAAGCGGAACAAGAACAACGTCCAGATGGGCATCCTGCTCATTCAGGGCTGCATCGTCACCCTGCTTTCCATCATGTTCGTGATCATGCCTTCCGTGCAGTCCGCCTACCAGATTATTTCCCAGCTTACCATCATCCTGTACCTCATCATGTACATGCTGATGTTCGCCTCCGGCATTTATCTGCGCTACCGGGAACCGAATACGCCCCGCACTTTCCGCATTCCCGGAGGCAAGACCCTCGGCATGTGGATTGTAGGCGGCCTCGGCTTCCTGGCCAGCCTGGCGGCCTTCCTGGTGAGCTTCATTCCGCCGAACCAAATTACCGTCGGCAGCAATACGATGTACATTATGCTTCTGGTGATAGGCACCTTCATCTTCGCCGGCATTCCTTTCATCATCCATGTCATGGCCAAGCCCTCCTGGAAGCGGCCTGTGGATCCTGAAGACGCCTTCGAACCCTTCGGATGGGAAAAAACCAATGGAACCCATTCTACAGTAACCCCAATCCATACCATATCCCATGAGTAACGTCCCTTCCAATGAACAAATCCAGACGGCTGTGGACAACGCGTACGCCTACGCCAAAACGGTCCAGGGAGGCAAAAACGCCTCCTACATCCCCGCTCTGGCGCAAGTCCCCTCAGACTTGCTGGCGATTGCCGTAGTCACTGTCAACGGAGATATCCTGACCGCAGGCTCCGCGGACACGCCCTTTGCCATTGAATCCATCTCCAAGGCCTTCAACCTGGCCTACGTCATGGATCTGATCGGAATGAAGGAGCTGCGCACGAAGATCGGGGCAGACCCCACCGGGGAGCCCTTCAACTCCGTGATGGCGATTGAGCTGCACGGCGGCAAGCCCCTCAACCCCCTGGTCAACGCAGGGGCCATGGCGACAGTCAGCCTGGTCAACGGTTCGGACTCCGATGAAATATGGGCGAACATGATCCATAATTTCAACAACTTCGCCAATACGGCCCTGACCGTGAACCAGGAGATTTACAAGTCGGAAAGCGCCACCAACCAGCACAACCGCGGCATCGCGTGGCTGTTGGACAGCTACGGCTATTTTTACAATACGCCGCCCATGATCGTGGACCTGTACACCCGCATGTGCTCTCTGAACATCACCACCTCCCAGCTGGCGCTGATGGGCGCCTGCTATGCCAACGGGGGCGTCAACCCCGTCAGCAAAAAGCGGGTGGTGAAGGATGAGAACGTTTCTCCCATCCTCGCGGAAATGTGCATGTCCGGCCTCTATGATTCCACAGGGGACTGGATGTACAAGGCAGGCGTTCCGGCCAAGTCCGGCGTGGGCGGCGGCCTGGTGGCCGTGGTCCCCGGCAAGATGGCCATGGCGGCCTTCTCCCCGCCCCTGGACCCCGCCGGAAACACCGTCAAGGGCCAAGCAGCTCTTCAATCCATTATCAAGGAATTGAATCTGAACCTTTTCCGGAGCTAATCCGGGATGAGAAGGTAAACCCGCGGAGCCAAGATCCGAAAGGATACCCGCGGGTTTACTGTATCCCGGCCACACGAAATAACGCGCCGCCTTCCGCGCTTGCCGGAAATTGACTGTCCAGCCGCGGGCGTTAAGTCCTGTTTGAAAAATTGCACCGCTGCATGGATACGCCGTCTTCCATGGCATGGAAGCCATGCTTTTCATAAAAGGCGGCGTTCCTGCTCTCCTCCGGCATGATTTCAATGTACAGGTAGTCCTTGTACTTCTCCTTGACCATTTCCATCATTTTTCCCGCAATTCCCCTGCCGTGATAGTCGGGATGCACCAGGACATAGTGCATGTAGGCTACCAGCTCGCCGTCGTCCAGCAACCGCACCAGCCCGACCAGCCGGTCGCCATCCCACGCGGTAAATACCGTGGACGAATTCATCAGGGCCTTGTACAGCCGGGCCGGATACTGGCCGGAAATCCATCCAACGGACAGGAACAGCTCCTGCACTTTTTCCCTGGTAAACTTCTTTTCTTCCGTAAAAACAATCATTTTTCCCCTTGGTTCAAGATGATGGCCGGAATGCAGCGTGACACCCGCATGCCGGGCAATGGGGCAACGTCATCTGCCGCTCCCGTCATAGTCCTTATGATAAAGACCGCAGACCCCGGAGACAAGCAACTATCATCCCTTCCTTCATTCTTCATTAAACAGCATGAGGAGAGCCGGAGGGGCTTGAGGCACTCCTCCACATTGATCACATGGAAGTTGGCTTCCGGGCCAGCCCCGGCCGTTCTCCATGGAAGATTAAGCCAACGCGCCCTTGTAAAAGGCTTTCCTGCGCCGGAACCGCAGAAGTTGTTTTTCCGTGCCCTTCCCGTGTTTTAAGGACTTGCCACCACAGCATTTTTCCTTAGAGTCTTTCCGGTATGCTTGAAGCCCTGCAAAACGCCTTTTTCCAGACCGGGGACGCGCTCACAACCTGGCTGTCCGCCTTCAGCAGTTTCCTGTGGGGATGGCCACTGCTCATCATGCTGCTTGGCACTCACCTGTACCTCACCATCATCCTGCGCTTTCCTCAGCGCTACCTGCTGAAGGCTCTTAAACTGTACTTTGTGAAGGACCATACGGACAAAGGGGACATCTCCCCGTTCAGCTCCCTGATGGTGGCCCTGGCCGCCAACATCGGCGCGGGGAACATCATCGGCGTAGGCGTGGCGATTGCCGCAGGGGGGCCCGGAGCCATCTTCTGGTGCTGGCTCACAGGCGTACTGGGCATGGCCACGCGGTATTCGGAAGGTCTGCTTGCCATCAAGTACCGGGTGGAAAACAAGGACGGCAACATGAGCGGCGGTCCCATGTTCGTACTGGAACGCGGCATGAAATGCAAATGGATGGGCGTGGCCTTCGCCGTCTTCACGGCCATTGCCGCCTTCGGCATCGGCAACCTGACGCAGGGGAACGCCGCGGCGGAACAGCTCCATCACGCATTCTCCATTCCCTCATGGGGAACGGCCATCGTGCTGACTGTCCTCACGGCCATGGTCATGCTGGGGGGCATCCGGAGCATTGCCAGGGTATGCGCCTTCTTCGTGCCGTTCATGGCCGTCATCTACATTCTGGGGTGCCTGTATATTCTGGCCGTTCAGGCGGACTACGTCCTTCCGGCCATCCGGTACATTCTGGACTGCGCCTTCACGGGGGAAGCCGCCGCAGGGGGCGTGGTGGGAGCGGCCGTCATGACGGCCATGAGGACCGGCGTAGCCCGCGGCCTTTTTTCCAATGAAGCCGGGCTGGGCTCCGCCGCCATCGCCTCCGCCGCCGCACAGAACCGCAACCCCGTACGGCAGGCGCTCATCTCTTCCAGCGGACCGTTCTGGGATACCGTGGTCATCTGCGCACTCACGGGCATTGTGCTGACTACCAGCATCCTCGCCCACCCGGATATTTCGTCCAGTGACGGCCCCCGGCTCACTACGCTGGCATTCAGTAAAATTCCTTATGTGGGCTCCCCCTCCTGACGGTCAGTTTGGTCACTTTTGTAGTCTCCACCATCCTGGGCTGGTCCTACTTTGGGGAAAAAGCCCTGGAGTACCTGGGGGGCATCCGGCTGATCACGCCTTACCGCGTCATCTGGGTGGCGGCGGTCTTTACCGGCTGCGTTTCCAAGATAGACCTGGTATGGGTGTTTGCGGATTGCGCCAACGGCCTGATGGCCCTTCCCAACCTCATTTCACTGCTGGCCCTTTCCGGCGTGCTTGTCCAGCAAACGCGGTACTACCTCTGGCAGCACAGGCTGGACGATTATGACGATTCCCACATTCCGGAAGGCAGATAACGATTTTTTTAAACTCAGATTCAAATAATTCTTGCCTTTCGGCCTCCGGTAGTATTTACTTCGCCGCGCAGTCCCTGCAAACCTAAAAGTCGCGTTCGTCTAGCGGTCTAGGACTCCCGCCTTTCACGCGGGCAACACGGGTTCGAGTCCCGTACGCGATGCCAGCTTTACCGCCGCAGCAGTTACGATGCTTCCGCCCCTCCTTACCAGGGAAGGCATATTGGAAAGACGTAATGGCTGCGGTTTTCTTTTGGTCCGGTTCCTCCGGAATCAGGAAAGCGCGGACAGGACAGCAGGAAGCGGTATCCCCCTCCTTTTCAAATTCCGGAACATGTCTTACATCCCCCGGATTTGGCTTTCAGAAAGCCCTGTTATCTTTTAGAATTTCTTACACGCAAACGCCATGGATTACACACCTCTCATTGAAAAACGCCGCCAGCGCCTGGAAGAATTGGAAACGGTCATTGCCGAACCGGATTTTTTCAATGACCAGAAGCGGGCCTCGGAAACCATGAGGGAGCACCGCCGCCTGAAGGAACTGATGGAAACGTGGGATTCCCTGAATGCCACGGAACAGCAATTGGCGGACAATCAGGAGCTGGCGAAGACGGATGACCCGGAGCTGGCGGAACTGGCCGCCATGGAGATTCCCGAACTGGAAGCCGCGCTGGAAAAACTGCGCAGCGACGTGCAGTACAGCCTGCTTCCCCGCGACACGACGGAAGACCGGGACGCCATTATTGAAATCCGCGCCGGAACGGGCGGGGATGAAGCATCCCTGTTTGCCGGAGACCTGCTGCGGATGTACCAGCGTTTTGCGGAAGAACGCGGCTGGCGCTTTGAGCATCTGGAAAGCAGCCCGTCGGACGTGGGCGGCTTCAAGGAAGTCGTCTGCCGCATTGCCGGGGAAGAAGTGTTCCGCTTCCTGAAGTATGAAGGGGGCGTGCACCGCGTGCAGCGCGTGCCCGCCACGGAAACGCAGGGACGCATCCACACCTCTACCGCCACCGTGGCCGTCATGCCGGAAGCGGAGGAAGTGGACATAGAAATCCGCCCGGAGGACCTCCGCATTGAAGTGTGCCGTTCCGGCGGCGCCGGCGGCCAGCACGTGAACAAGACGGAATCCGCCGTGCAGATCTGGCACATCCCTACGGGCGTCTATGTCCGCTGCGAGGAAGAGCGCAGCCAGATGAAGAACCGTGAAAAAGGCATGAAGATTCTGCGCGCCAAGCTCTTTGAAGCCAAGAAGCGGGAAGAGGCGGAAAAATATTCCGCCGCACGCCGCAACCTCATTGGCTCCGGCGGCCGTGAAGAAAAAATCCGGACGTACAATTTCCCGCAAAACCGCCTGACGGACCACCGCATCGGCTATACGTCCCACAATCTGGACGGCATCCTGATGGGGCAGATGGAAGACCTGATCATGGCTCTCCAGCATGCGGAAATGCAGGAACGCCTGGCGGAAGCCGGCATGTCCTAACCCCCTTTTCCTTTCATGAAAACCCTACTGGAAGTTCTTCAGTCCGGCACGGACTACCTGGCGCGCCAGGGCTGTGACGAGGCGCGCGCCACCATGCAGCACCTGATGGCCCATGTTCTGCACTGCAACCGCACGGCTCTTTACTCCCGGTTTGACAGGCCTGTTGAAGAAGCGGAACTGGCTCCCCTCCGCGAGTTGCTGAAACGAAGGGCGGCGGGAGAACCGCTGCAGCACCTGCTGGGGTTCACGGAATTTTTCCGGAGGGATTTCCTGACGGACGCGCGCGCCCTGATTCCCCGCCCGGAAACGGAAGAACTGGTGGAAATGGTGTTAAAGAAAATCCCGGACCGTCCGGTACGCGTGCTGGACATGGGTACCGGTTCCGGCATCATCGGCGTCACGCTGGCTCTGGAACTCAAGGAGCGCGCGAAGGAAGTCGTTCTGGCGGACATTTCCCCGCAGGCTCTGGACCTGGCGCTGGAAAACGCCATGCGGCTGGGAGCCAGGGTCTCCACCGTCCAGACGGACCTGTTTGAAAACATCCCCCTGGAAAAACCGGTCCTGCGCCAGGAAGGAGCGGATTCTTCCGCTTCCGTGCCTGAGGAGGAAGAGAAGGATGCCGGACGGGAAATGCGCTTTGACGTCATCGTGGCCAACCTGCCCTACATTGCGGATGGAGAGGAGCTTGCCCCGGAAGTCATGAAAGATCCCCATACGGCCCTGTTCGGAGGCCCGGAAGGCTGGGAAATCATTGAACGCTTTCTGGCCCGCGCCCGGGACTACCTGAATGAAAACGGCTTCGTAGCCCTGGAAATCGGACATGACCAGGCGGCAGCCGTGACGCAGATTATGGACGGCTACGGCTATAATTACATTGAAGTGCTGAAAGACATGAGCGGCGTAGCCCGCTTCCCCTTCGGTTATCATTAACAATTATTCCTTCCCCCTTTCACTCCATGCAGGCGGCGCGCATTCTGGTTGACGGACAAAGCGATCTGGTGCTGGACTACGGCATTCCGCCGGAAGCGGGGGACGTCAGGCCGGGCTGCCGCGTGCAGGTTCCCCTGCGCAACAGGACGGCCACCGGCACTGTTCTTACGCTGTCCGAGCCGGACCCTGCCTGGAAGGACAGGCTCAAGCCCATTCTGAAACTGATCGACCCGGAACCCTTGATTTCTCCGGTCATGATGAATCTGGCTTCCTGGGCGGCGGACTATTATTCCGTAGCGCTGGACCAAATGATCCGCTGCCTGCTCCCGGAAACCGTCCGTCAGGAAAACACGGCGGAAAAAATGCGGAAAATGGTGCATCTGGAAAAACGTCCGTCCCGTGAGGAGCTGGATGCCCTGTACCGCAAAGCGCCCCGGCAGGCCCAAATGCTGGATTATTTTTCATCTGCGGAACAGATGGAAGCGCCTCTGGCCGCATTCGGCACGGGGGCTCTGAACATCGCCCGCAGCCTGGCGGCCAAGGGCTTCATCTCCCTGAAGGAGGAATCCGTGCACCGCGACCCCAGCACCGGAGAGCAGTTCGTCCCCAGCCAGCCCATGAAGCTGAACGACCAGCAGCAGAAGGCGCTGGAAGAAATCACGGCCATGTGCACGGCGGAGCACAAAAAACCGGTGCTCCTGCAAGGAGTCACCGGCTCCGGCAAAACGGAGGTTTACCTTCAGGCCGTCTCCCAAATGGTGAAATCCGGAAAATCCGCCCTGATCATGGTACCGGAAATCTCCCTGACGCCCCAGACCGTCCAGCGCTTCAAATCCCGTTTTGCGGAACTGCCCTCTTCCGTGGCGGTGCTGCACAGCCTCCTATCGGACGGAGAACGCTTTGACGAATGGCACGCCATCCGTTCCGGAAAAGCACGCATCGTCATCGGCCCCCGTTCCGCCGTCTTCGCCCCTCTTCAGAACCTGGGGCTGGTGATTGTGGATGAGGAGCATGACGCGTCCTACAAGCAGGAAAGCTCCCCCGCTACCACGGGCGGGACCTGGCCGTGCTGCGCGCCCATCTGGAAGACTGCGCCGTGGTCCTGGGCTCCGCCACCCCTTCCCTGGAAAGCATCCATAACGCCCTGACCGGAAAATATTCCCTGGTGAAGCTGACGGAAAGGGCGGACGGCCAGCAGCTCCCCCTCATCCGCATTCTGGACATGAAGACGGAGGGCAGAAACAAATCCGGCCCCAACGTCATCTCCGAGCGGCTCAGAATGTCCATCGACCGGCGGCTGGACAAGGGGGAACAGGTCATCCTTCTGCTCAACAGGCGCGGATTCGCACGCTCCATCCAGTGTCCGGACTGCGGCCACGTGGTGACGTGCCTGCACTGCTCCCTGCCCCTGACCTACCACCGTACGGAGGACCGCCTCATGTGCCACCTGTGCGGGTTCAAGGCCCTGCCGCCCCGCACCTGTCCGGAGTGCAGGTCCGCCAATATCATGCTCCAGGGGTACGGTACCCAGAAGGTGGAGGAAATCCTGCGGCGCACCTTTCCTGCGGCGCGCATCACGCGCGTGGATGCGGACGTGGCCCGGCGCAAAAACGCCGTCAGAACCATTCTGAACCAGTTCCGCGCCCATAAGATAGATATTCTCCTTGGCACCCAGATGATTGCCAAGGGGCTGGACTTTCCCAACGTGACGCTGGTGGGCGTGCTGAACGCGGACCTGGGTCTCCATATCCCGGATCCCCGCGCGGGAGAGCGCACCTTCCAGCTTCTGACGCAGGTGGCGGGCCGCGCCGGCCGCGGCGACCTTTCCGGGGAGGTCATCATCCAGACCTTTACCCCCCAGTCCCCTTCCCTGCAGTACGCCCGCCATCACGATACGGACGGCTTTGCGGCGCAGGAGCTGGAAATGCGCCGCTCCTTCGACCTGCCGCCTTTCACCCACATCGCCGTGCTGACCATACGCTCCCAGCATGAAAACATGGCGGAATTCGCCACGCGCACGCTCGCGGCGCGCCTCCGCGGCATGCTGCCCCCTCCAGCCACGATGACGGACCCCATGCCGGCGCCCATTCCCCGCGCACACGGCCAGTTCAGATTCCAGATCACGGTCAAGGGGCCGTCCGCCCGCATCCTCTCCCGCACCCTGCGGAAGCTGGTGCAGGAAGCCGGGCTGGGGGACGACCTGACCGCCGTGATCGACGTGGACGCCATGTCATTCATGTAAGCCGCCTTGCCAAATCCGGACGGCCGCATTAAAATTCCGGCACAACACAACTTACTATTATGCTGCTTCATTTCTACAAGATGACGGGCGCCGGAAATGACTTTGTCATGGTGGACAACCGTGACCTGGAACTTTCCTCCGTGCTGGACAAGGAGACCATTGAAGCCCTGTGCGACCGCCGCTTCGGCATCGGGGCGGACGGCCTGATTGCCGTGGAACCGTCCCGGGGCAAGGGGGAACCGTGCGCATGCGCTATTACAATGCCGACGGCGGAGAAGCGGAAATGTGCGGCAACGGAGCCCGCTGCTTCGGCAACTTCGCCGCGGCCCTGCTTCATCACGACAAATCCGCTCCCCTCCCCTTTGAAACGATGGCCGGCATCGTGACCGCCACCTTTGAAAAGGACGGGAATGTCACCGTGAACCTGACGGATCCCCACTCCCTGCAGCTCTTTGTGCTGAATGCGGACCCGGCGGTGGGGGCGGACGTCCACTTCCTGAATACAGGCGTTCCGCACGCCGTAGCGTTTCTGGACAAGC
Source organism: Akkermansia sp. JRP_AM1 (assembly GCF_049262625.1). Taxonomy (NCBI): domain Bacteria; kingdom Pseudomonadati; phylum Verrucomicrobiota; class Verrucomicrobiia; order Verrucomicrobiales; family Akkermansiaceae; genus Akkermansia; species Akkermansia sp. JRP_AM1. The sequence goes on along the minus strand of NZ_CP118234.1, from coordinate 2,359,728 downwards.
TGGACGGCCTGGACGTTCCCCGTCTGGGCGCCTACCTGCGTTACCATAGCGCATTCTCTCCAAAAGGCACCAACGCCAACTTCGCCAGGATCCTGTCTCCGGGGCACATCGCCATACGTACTTATGAACGCGGCGTGGAGGATGAAACGCTTGCCTGCGGAACGGGCATGACCGCCAGCGCGCTGCTGCACGCCGTATTGACGGATGCCCCTTCACCCATTCAAGTGGACGTAGCGGGAGGGGACACGCTCAAAGTAGGCTTCCAGCGCACGGGAGACCGCTTTACCAGCGTGACGCTGACCGGACCGGCGGACCTCGTCTTTACCGGAGACATAGAACTCTGACCGGCTCCTCGCGGAAAAACGCCGTTGTCCTCCGTCATCAGGGAGCATGCCTGTTCAGCAGGGAACACTCTGCCTTTACATAACCGCCGTAATTGTTGCAGAATGCCTTGTACACGGCAGGGCCCATATTCGTCTCGCAATAATACTTTACGGTAATGCAGTCCTTCTTGCGTTCCACATTCAGAAAACGGCTGGACAGCAGAACCAGGTTGCTCTGGTAATTCCACAGGGCCATGTCACGCGCCATTTCCTCATTGATCTTCTCACAAATAAAACTCTCCGGCGGGGGAAACAAAATGGCGCTGACAACGCTGATCAGGCAAATTCCGGGCACCACTCCTATCGCAAGCACTCCGTGGCACTTCCTGACAAAGGGGATGTGGTTCCGGAACTTCCGGAAGAGGAAGAAACGGAACAAATAACCCGCCAGCAGCATCACCGGAAAGGAAACATTCACGTACTCAAAAGCCAGGCTCATTACTCCAAGGGCAAAAAAGCCGATGCCCTTCCACACCTTCCTGTACACCGGGATGCAGGCGCAAAGAAACACGTACAGAATATATCCCAGCAGACAGAGGAACGGGAGAAGCGTTCCTGTAAATATGTGCTCCACCATGCAGTCCCACGGATATTCCCTGCTGGGAGCACATGCCTCATGAAAAAACATGCACACCATGCTCAGAATCACCAGCCCGGCAAGGAGGATGGCCTTTACTTTTCTTGATTCATACAGAAGCCACAGCAAAACGACGCCAAAAGGCAGTAAATAGCAGCCGATACTGCTGAACACAGTGGACAACATGGGAATGTGAGGAAAGAAATTCATGGCTTGGATAGGGACAACTGGCTGGTTAACGACTCAAAGGCATCTGTGACTGTGGCAACAATAATTGGAAATAAAATAAATTCAAACATTCGTTTTCAAATAATGCAGAAAAAATCATATTCTTCTCATAAAAAACCGTTCAGCACGACTCTCCAACTTGACAAAACAACCTTCTGGAAAAGATAATAACGCTCTGATGAAGCACTCTCTTTTCCTCCCGGCGGCCATCCTTCCTCTTCTCCTCTCTCTGCCCCAATGCAGCCGCAAGCCGCTCCTTCCGGAATACACGCCCCTGTGTGCCGGAATGGTGCCCGGAAAACACACCTCCCCCCGCGCCCTCCAGGCACGGGAAAACAGAACCTACCGGGTTGGCCCGAAAGGCGGTGTGTATTACATCAATTCCCACAATAAAAAAGTCTACATCAAATCCAGGAGGATTCAATAGAAGACCACGCAAACACCCCGTAACTTTCCAAATGGGAAACAAATAATTGCTTTACCCGTCCCTTATTTTATTTTTGAGAAAATATTCCGTCTAAAAAACTCATCAAACTTATTTTCTTCTTGCCAAAACGGAAGAGGACGGGTAATGTCTGCCGCACCACAACATTAAATGGTGTCGGTAGTTCAATGGTAGAGCCCCAGATTGTGATTCTGGTTGTTGCGGGTTCGAGCCCCGTCCGACACCCCATCCCCTTTCCTTCATGAAAAAGAGCACTTATGGTGCTCTTTTTACTATCCATCCGCATGCGCAATCCAGAATTCGTCAAAGCCGCTTTTTCCGCCATTGCGCCGCGCTATGTGGCCACCAACCATGTACTGAGCATGGGCGTGGACCTGCTCTGGCGGCAGCGCGTCGTGCAGCTCGTCTCCGAATGGAAGCCGGAACGCCTCCTGGACCTGGCGACGGGAACCGGGGATCTGGCCCTAGCCATCCTGAACGCCATGCCGGAAATCCGGCTGACCGGTTCCGACTTCTGCCAGCCCATGCTGGACGTAGCGGCCAGACGCGGACTGGACAACCTGGTCTGTGCGGACGCCATGAACCTGCCCTTTTCCTCCGCCTCCTATGATGCAGTCACCGTCGCCTTCGGCCTGCGGAACATGGCCAGCTATCCGGACGCCCTGCGGGAAATGGGCCGCATGCTGCGGCCGGGGGGCCATTTGCTCATTCTGGATTTCTCCCTGCCTGAAAACCTGCTGAAAAGCCCCTACCGTTTTTACCTGCACCGCATCCTCCCCGTCATTGCAGGCTGGATGACCGGCCACCGGGAAGCCTACGACTACCTGGCGGAAAGCATTGAAGCCTTTCCCAGCGGCCAGGCCATGCAGGACCTGCTCCGGGACTGCGGCTACAGCAACATCACGGCAGAACCCCTGAACGGGGGAATCGCCAGCATCTACACCGCCCAGCGATGAGTGCGGGTGACGCGAGAGAGGGCATTATCCGCGGCAGGGCGTCGCGCGCCCGCCTGGGGGGTAAACTTGCCGGACTGTCCCTGCCCCGCCAGATCGCCGTCATTGCCTTCTGGCCCTTCCTGGAACAGCTTCTGAGCTTCTTCGTCACCTCCTCCGACCTCTTCATTGCTACCAAAATCGGGCTGAACGCGCAGGACACCATCAACATCTCCGACGGCATGGGGGCCGTCGTCTTCCTCATGTGGTTCGGCTTCGTCATCCAGGGGTCCATCATGATGGGGGCCACGGCCATCGTCTCCCGCATGACCGGAGCCAGGGATTACCCCCAGGCGCAGCACGGGCTGCACCAGGCCGCCATGCTGGGACTGCTGGCCGGCATCATCTCCTGCGGGCTGCTCTTCGCATGCAGCGGCTTCCTGGTCACGCACGTGCTGACCATGAATGAAGCCGCCAGGGCCTACGCCCTGCAATACGTCTATGTGGCCGCCTTCGCGGCCCCCTTCAGCGGCGTGGTCTTTGCCATCAATGCCGCCCTGCGCGGCTCCGGAGACACGCGGCTGCCCTTCTGGATCATGATGGGCGTGGGCATCCTCAACGTCATTTTCAGCGTCACCTTCGTCTTTGCGGACGCCCCGCTGGGCGGCTGGCGCATCGGAGGCATTGCGGCGGGAACGGTCTGCGGCTACGGCATCAGCATGTGCGCGCTCCTCTTCATCATGCTGCGGCGCAGGAAAAAAATATTCGCGGGAAGAGAAAACGAATCCCTGGAAGAACTCGTCAAGGAACGCGGGGAACACTATGCTCCGCCGCTGTACCTCAGCTTCTCCCATCTGCGGCCGGACATGGGCATGCAGAAGCGCATCCTGAAAATCGGGCTGCCGCAGGCCGTGGAAGTCTTCGGCATGTGGGGCATCCAGATGTTCTGCCTCTCCATCATCAGCGAACTGCCCATCAAGGGCGTGCTGGGCGTCCACAACATCGCCGTCCGCATTGAATCGTTAAGCTTCCTGCCCGGATTCGCCATCGGCATGGCGGCCTCCACCCTGGTGGGGCAGTACCTGGGAGCCCGGAACGCGCTCATGGCCCGCATCACCATCTGGAAATGCATGCGGTACGCCATCATCTTCATGACGGGGCTGGGCGTGCTCTTCTGCGCCTTCCCCTCCCTCTTCATGGAGATATTCTCCAATGGCAACATGACGCTCATTGACACCGGCATTCCCGTGCTGCGCACCATGCTGCTGGTGGAGCCCTTCTTCGCCGCCTGCATCGTGATGAAAATGTCCCTGCGCGGCGCGGGCGACACGCGGAGGGTCATGTTCATCTCCTACGGCATCATGGGCTTCTTCCGCGTCGTCTGCACATGGGTCTGGTTCAAGCTGGCTCCGGAAACCATGACCCTGTGGGGCATCTGGCTGCTCTTCGCCTTTGAAATGGCCGTCCAGTCCACCATCCTCTATAAAATCGTCAAGGGCCGGAGCTGGACAAAATTGCAAGTCTAACCTCCCGGACGCCTTTCCCGGACGCGTGCAAATCCAAAACGTGATGCCTGCATAAAAACTTTGCTCTTCCCGTCAAATTCTGCTATCGTTTCTCCACGTTGTTCTTCAACGGGCTCGTAGCTCAGCGGTTAGAGCAGGGGACTCATAATCCCTTGGTCGTAGGTTCGAACCCTACCGGGCCTACCATTTTTTCTTGAGTGGCCTTACCTATGCCTCTATTTTGCAAGATTTTCCACCGCAAACGGTTCTTATGGCATTCAGATTTTGTCATGCTTTCCGCCACGCACGGCTTTTTCAGTTTATAATGGTTCCAAAATAACTGATGCACCATGTGATGGCTGAATGCACCAATGCTCACATAAAGCATTCCGGGCTAGGAGCGGTGAAACAGTTTTTTGTTCCACTTTTTCAAACCTGCCTCTAATTTTTCCCTGGGGGTTTTCTTCCTGCCACTCAAATTGCGGATGAAAAAATCCCTGTAGTTATTGACGCAAAATCCGTTTCCCCTTCTCCTCACCTGTTCCACGGGAGAAGTAAATATCTCAATTAGAGCTGCCTTCAGTCTGGCCTCCTTTTCCTGAGCCCGTTCAATCTGCCAGGGGAGCCGTTTGGGTTCAGCCATCATGGCGAGCCATGATTCATCATCTTCATCAATTCTTTTGATTTCCGCTACAACTTCGTCCAGAGATGAATACCGGTGGCAATTAATAAATGCCCTGGGATTATAGTCCTCCTCAATTAATGGATTTCCCCAGTAAATAGGGATGGAGCGGGCCAGAAAGCTCGTGATTATTTTTTCTGTTGAATAACCCCGGTACCAGGCATTTTCACACGCAAAGGAAAACTTATAGGGGTTTTTCAACAGAATACTTCCCTTGAGCCAGTCATCGGACTCCCTGGGAACGGAACAGGGTGTATTGTTCAAATGCTTTCCTATGGAATTGATCTTCTTGTATTCAGAAAGCCGGGAAAACAACTGGATGCGGTAGGGATGCCCTTCTCCATGGGAGTAGATATAATTGCAGAATCCGCTTTTCCGGTTCAGGACATCAGCCACATTTTCCAATGGCAGCTGATCCGCCTGGACACGGTAGGAGGATAAAAAAGGCATCTCCAGAACGCGCCCCCCATGATTGGCGGAATCAAACCCTATGTGATAATCGAACAAATTCAAATCTGGAGCGAGGGCTTCTCCATATACATCCATGATCGTAATTTTTCCTATGGAATCCTGTAAAAATTGAAGATATGTCTCTTTGGAAGAGGTATACAACCAAGGGAAGGCAATAAGAAAATCTGCGTTGTCCCTGTCTATTTCCAATTCAAGAATAGATGGATCTATCTTCCTGAAACGGCATAGAAAACCATCAATCTGCCATTCCTCAGCGCCCTGCATAAACCCGATTTTTACTTTCATTCCCTGTTTCTCAAATTGATGGGCATTATACAGTCCCATGTAAGCTAGTCAATCTGAACGAAGACAGACTCAACATCCTCATATATTCCATGCAAGCTTTTTAAATCCATCAGGGAGCCGTACAATCTCATAGTATATTTCCTCTTGAAAAAAGCAGGTTCACCGACCATAAAATACCAAATTCAGTCCACCTGTTATTGATGGAACAACCAACCTTGCCATCTCTCCGTGCCTCATATAATAGAACTCGTGTTTTTACATGGAATTCCCTCTTCCTGTAAAACGCCGCCCGGAAATCCTGAGGAGAATTTCCGGACGGCGGAGATTTACGCATGAATGGTGTTCACCATGGCGGCCAGGTCGTCGTCATACACGAACTTGCACTGATCCCCACGCTGCTTGAACAGTTCAAACAGGCGCGGCATGTCTGTATCCGGAACGGAGAAGCCCAGCGCATCCAGGCGCATTTTCACGGCATGCCTCCCGGAATGCTTGGTCAGGGGCAGTTCCGTAGCTCCCCAGCCAATTTCCTCCGGATCCATGATTTCATAAGTGCTCCGGTTTTTCAGAACGCCGTCCTGATGAATGCCGGAACCGTGGGCAAAGGCGTTCGCCCCAACCACAGCCTTGGAGCGCGAGACGGGCAACCCGCTCATGGCGGCCACCATGCGGCTGGTCCTCACCAGTTCCTTCGTCCGGATTCCGGTCCCCGCGCCGGAAAAGAAATCCGGGCGAGAATGCAGCGCCATGACGACTTCCTCCAGAGCGGTGTTTCCAGCCCGTTCACCGATGCCGTTGATGGTGCCCTCCACCTGCTGCGCCCCGGCACGGATGGCAGCCAGTGAATTGGCTACGGCCATTCCCATGTCGTCATGGCAGTGGACGGACAACCTGGCGCGGCTCACGTTGGGAACATTGGATTTCAGGTAGGAAATCAGGCGGTAGTATTCCTCCGGCATCGTGTAACCCACCGTATCCGGAATGTTGACGACGGCGGCGCCCGCATCAATCACGGCTTCCACCATTTCCGCCAGGAATTCCGGCTCCGTTCGGGAGGCGTCCTCCGCGGAAAACTGCACTTCCCCGCATAATCCGGAAGCCATGGCGACGGCCTTGACGGCCATCTCCCTGATTTGCCCGCGGCTTTTTTCCAGCTTGTATTTCCGGTGGATGGGGGACGTAGCCACCACCAGATGGATGCGCTCCCGGTCTCCGGCAGCCTTCAATGCCTCATGGGCGGCAATAATGTCCTTCTCCACACAGCGTGCCAGCCCGCAGACGCGGCTTTTTTCCGTGCGTTCCGCCACGGTGCGGACAGCGTGGAAGTCGCCGTCCGAGATGACGGGGAAGCCCGCCTCAATTACGTCCACTCCCAGAGCTTCCAGCTGCATGGCAACCTGTATTTTCTGCTCCACGGTCATCGCCGCGCCGGGGCACTGTTCTCCGTCTCTCAGCGTCGTATCAAAAATATGTATGTGTTCTTTCATTACAGTAAAAATGTTAAGGGTTCGTTCCTTCGGAAACTGCGCACGGAAAACGTTCCTGTTATGGAATCATTCCTTTGGCGCAAATCAAGACCAGCCGTTTACTTCCTTCGCGCCGGAACGGCTCACCGGCGCATATCAAGATATCTTCACGGACTACCGTCCGAGAAGCAGCAATAGACGACCTTGAAGGAACAGGGTGTTCATCTTGCTTATTTTTACCATAACTCCGCCCTGAATGGGGGAACAAGGCAGACGATGCATTTTTGACACGGTTTTGTCAAGAACGGCGGGATGCATGACTTTTTCCGCAGAAAAAACCGTGCACGTCCCCCTTGAGGAGAAGCTACATTTCCCGGTGGGAACGTATTTCCTGAATGGAGATGGACAGGGAGGCGCGGCCCCGGTACACGTTCCGGTCAATCGTAAAGGCGATGTCCCAGGGTGGATTGGGGAGTTCACGCTCCGCCCCGTTGAAGAAGATGGCGTCACGTTCCACCATTCCCTGCCGCATGAAGAGTTTCAGGTGGTTGGTTCCCACGCGCTTGGGCGGCTCCGTGGGGAAGACATCGGAACTCATGAAGAGGGGCTGGGGATTGGAGTTGCCGAAGGGTTCCAGCTTTTCATAGCTGTCCAGCAGGTCCAGCGTCAGCGCCTGGAAGGAGACTTCCATGTCTATGTTGAGCACGGGGCTGCGCTGTTCCTCCGTCGTGGTTTCCGAGACGTACCGGTTGAAGGCCCGGCGGAAGTCGTCCATGCGGGCTTCCTCAATCACCAGGCCCGCCGCCATGTCATGGCCGCCGCCGGAAACCAGCGTATCCGCACAGTGGTGGATGGCCTGCACCAGGGATACGCCGGGAATGGAGCGGCCGGATCCCTTCCCCACGCCGCTTTCATCAAAGGCGATGACGAAGGTGGGCTTGTGGTACCGCCTCATGAGCTGGGAGGCCACGATGCCCACCACGCCGGGATGCCACGCGCGGGAACCCAGCACGATGACGTTGTCCCGCTCCGGATCAAAGGAGTTGTGAAGCATTTCCACCGCATCCGTACGGATGGCTTCCTCTTCCTCCTGCCGCTTGCGGTTGTGGGAGTCCAGCATCTGGGCAAGCTGCACGGCGCGCCTGTTGTCCATGGTCAGCAAAAGTTCCAGCGCATCCATGGGGGAGTCCATGCGCCCCGCGGCATTGATGCGGGGGCCTATCCTGAATCCCACGTGCGCGGCGTTCAGGAAGCCCGCGTGGTTGGCGGAGTCTGAAGGGCGGATGCCCGCTATTTCCGTCAGGGTTTTCAGGCCCGTATGGCGGCTGTGCGCCAGCCTTCCCAGGCCGTGGCGCACCAGTATCCTGTTTTCATCCACCAGGGGGACGATGTCCGCCACGGTAGCCACGGCCACCAGGTCCAGATAAAGTTTCAGGTCAAAGGTTTTCAGCTTCCGCTCCTTCAGGAGGGCGTGCGCCAGCTTGAAGACCACGCCCGCGCTGCACAGGTAGGTGTACGGGCTGTTTTCCTCAATTTTGGCATTGACCACCGCTACGGCGTCCGGCCGGCCCAGCGGCCCCGCTTCATGGTGGTCCAGAATGATGACGTCTATTCCCAGGCTGTTGAGCATCTCCACTTCCTTTACGGAGGAGGTGCCGCAGTCCACCGTAATAAGCAGGCTGGGTCTTTCCGCACATTCGGAGAGACAGCGCTCTATGCCCGCCTCGCTGAGTCCGTAGCCTTCCCGGGAACGGACGGGTATGAAGTACTGGGGGTCCAGGTCATAGGACATCAGAATGGCTCGGAGAAGCGCCACGGAGGTGACTCCGTCCACATCGTAGTCCCCGTAAATGCACACGGTTTCCCCTTCGTCCACGGCCTGGAAGATGCGTTCCACGGCGGCCCTCATTTCCCCCATCAGGAAAGGGTCGCTCAGGTGGGAGAGCCTGGGGTCCAGAAAGAGCTCCGTTTCCGTCCCCCCGGTGAATCCGCGCTGCAGCAGAAGTTGCTTGACCAGCAGAGGCAGTTCCGCGGGAAACGCTTTCAAGACCGGATCATCCTCCTTCACGGAAGGGCGGAGAGTCCAATGAAAGCCCGGTGTCATGGCAGTATTTTAGCCCCGCATCCAACAGGGTCAAGGTTGTTTCCACAACAAGCTGCCAAAGCGGGAAGAAGAAGGTGCCTAACCTGTTTCCGGGAGAATGGCCGCCGTTCCCGCCGGAATGCGGGTTCCTCCTTCCCCCATAATGCATGGAAACGGCCTTCACGCTGCATTTCCATCTTTTCAAAGAGAAAAGCTCCGTCCGGGGAAAATCCGAACGGAGCCGCAGCATCAGGCATCAGCCCTGAAACAACTATTTCCGGGAGGAAAAGATCACCTCATTGATGATCGCGTCCGGCTGGGGGGCCTTGTAGGTCAGGCGCACGGCAGTGGTCCCGGCCGGAATGGCAAACTCGGAAGCTCCGGGTCCGGCGTTCCGCTTGCCCACCGGCGTCCAGGATCCCTCGCCGCGGCGCACCTGGATGGCGAAGGCGGCGGACCCTACCACGACTACCTTGGCAGCCTTGGGGTTGTCCAGATTGGGGACGATCACGTCCAGGGGCTTGTCAGCACGGTAGACCGTTTTCAGGTTCCTGTCGCTCAGGGAGACCAGGCTGGTGCCGGGGTCCGACGGGGGAACGTCAAATTTGAACATGTTCAGAACGATGTCCTGTTCCTTGCCGCTTTTGTTGACCAGTTTCATGCCCTTGATTCCCTTGGGGAGCTGGTTCGCCCTGGCAATGAAGTTTTTACCCTGCTTGTCCAGCTTCTGCACCACGGGCTTGGCGGAGCCTTCCACGTCCAGCTCCACTTCTGCCCAGGAGTTGACGTCATCCCGTTCCAGGTTGACTTCCAGCCAGGTGGCGTCCGTGGGGCCTTCCAATTGCAGGGAGATGAATTCGCCGGGCTTCATTTTGTGCGTTTCCATCACGCGGTTGATGCGCACGATTTTGTCGGATTTCTGCACGGAGACGCCTTCCAGCCCCGCCACGTTGGAGGCGGCCATGGCTGAAGGAGGCGTGTTGACGGCTATTTCACGCACGGCGGTCCAGACGGCGCGGCCGTTGTCCGTTTTCTTCGGTTCAATGACGCGGTAGCGCACGGCACGGAGTGAGACGGGCTTGGGCGCCTTCCATACCACCTGCATGCCGGAGGTTTCCGGTCCCAGCGGCTTCCAGGTTTTCAGGTCCCGGGAGCCTTCCAGCTGCCCCCTGGCTACATAGTCGCCGTCCTTGTCATTGCGGCCCATCAGCACTTCCACGCTCCGTACGGGAATCGGCATGCCGTAGTCCACGCCATACCAGTCTCCCGGCTCGCCGTAAGCGCCGGAATGCCAGAAGGAGCCGCGGTCTCCGTCACAAAAGAGTTCCGCCTTGTCCATATTGCCCCCCTTGACCAGGGGCTTGGGGGAAAGGGCCGGAGTGCCCGCAATAGCGGGGAAAACTTTTTTGGAAACGGTGTCCGCCAGTTCATTGACGGCGGGGGTCATCACCCGGGAACCGGTTTTCACCACGGAGCGGTACAACTGGCCTTCCTGGTTGTGGCGGCGGGAAATGCCGTCCATGGCCGCCAGGGCCTGCGTGGCCTGCACCAGCTGGGTCACGGCGTCCCTGGTGTTGTTTTCCTCCAGCGCCGCCACGGCATGCTGGCCGGCGCGGCCCAGTTGTTCAAAGGCATCCACCCACGCGCCGATTTCCTTCATCAAGCGGGGGTTGTCCGCCTTGGCCCGGATGACGGGCGCGGCGGCGGCCATGCGGGCGAATTCCTTCTTGAGCAGGGCCGTATCCGCTTTGGCCACCTTGCCTTCCCGGGCGGCTTCCAGCACGCGCTTGACCACGGGTTCTATTTCCACGGATTCCTCACGGCGGTAACCGTGGCCGTTGGGCCCCTGGTCGGAGTTGTGGTTCACAAAGACCTGCATGGCTTCCGCCGCCTGCGGGAACAGGCGCTTGACGCCTTCCTTCCAGGATTCCTCCGATTTGAAGCCGTTGATATTCCAGGTGTAGTCCGCAAGGCCGAAGAGGGAGACCTTGGAGGCCTCCGGCTTGTCCATGGGGTTGGAGACGAAGCCGCCCATGGATTCCTTCGCGCCCGGTTCCGTGGCAAGGCCGTACACGCGGCCCATGCACAGGTTGGAGCGGCAGTAGTCCGTTACGGGGAAGTTCCACCAGACGTAGGAGGGACGCTTGATTCTCTTGTTCACCCACTGCTGGCCTTCCAGCGTGATGTCATGGCAGACGGAGTCCCCCGTCCACATGACGTGGATGGAGGGGTCCAGACGGTCGCCCAGAATGTCCAGGTAGGTTCCCGGCTTGGAGTCCGCCCAGCCGCGGTTGTACTCCGTAGGGCACATGACCAGGGGGGTGACGTCCTTTTTCACCTTGACGAATTCGTTGTTTATCTTGTTGAGCAGGAGCGCCTGCATGTCCCCCCTCTTTCCCTCGCCGAAGATGTCGTCAAAGAACACGGCAAAGGACCGGACGCCCAGCTTGTACATCATCTCAAATTTTTTGATGACGTTGTTCATGTCCTCTTCCGTCCACTTGATGTCCTTGCCGGGGTGGATGGCCCAGACAAAGTCCACGTGGTTTTCCTTCGCCACCTTCACCAGTTCCTTGATCTGGGCGGCCTGGTCCGCGGGATAGGGGTCCCGCCAGTGGGGGGAGGAGTGGTAGGGATCGTCCTTCGGCCCGTAGATGTATGTGTTCATCTTGTTCTGGCCGTAAAAGCGCAGTTGGCTCAAACGGGCCTCATGGCTCCATGGAGTGCCGTAGAAGCCTTCCACCGTTCCGCGGAATTCGATGTCCGGCCAGTCCGTGATTTCCCCTACGGGCAAGGTCACGCCTTCGCCGCCGGCCTTCGTGCCGAGCTGCCGCAGCGTCTGCATGGCGTAAAACGCGCCCCGCTCGTCATGGGCGCCTATGGCCACTTTGCCCTGCGGGGAGACGACCAGCTTGTAGGCCCCGGATTTTTCCGGAACGCCGTTCAGCAGCTTGCTGGCCGCCGTCTTGGCGGAGCGAATCACCACGGAAGGCTTTCCGGAGAAAGCAACCGTCTGGGAGGAGAGCTTGGACTGCTGGGGAACCGGGTACACGGCAGGTGACGCCGCAAGGGCGGAGCCGCCCAGCAGGGCAGCCACGCTCAAACCACATTGAAGAAGTTGAAAACCATTCATGATGATGCGCGATAATGGAATCAGAAAACACTTTCCACCTCAAGAAAAAACCGTCCGCACCCATTCCTCAATACGTCAACCCGGGAAAGGCGCGGAAGGAGGCTTCCAGGCGGCGCGCCTTCCGGTCTCTTCCCCGCGAACGCTTCCTGTGCCGCCTTGGCCCATTCCGCCCCCCGCATGAAATCCACCGCCGGGACGGCTCTCAGCCAACGGTTCCGTGCGGCTCTTTCAGGACAGGCGGCCATGTACCTTTTTGCGTCTTGCAGTCCCATTCTTCCGGTGTAGAATACATTTTCCCTACCCCTTCCCTCCCCATGGAATTTTTCATTCTTCTGCTGGTCCTCGGCCTGCTTTCCGGAATGGTCTTCACCTTTGTGAAGGCCTGCCAGGTCGTTTCTCTGGAACAAAAAGTCCGCACTCTGGAAACGGAAGTCTCCGAATTAAAGGAACGTCTGAATTCCCGTTCCTCCCCCCAGAGGCCCCCCGCGGAAACCAGAAAGAGCCTTCCGCCCCCTGTGGAAAGTCCGGTGCAGCCCATCCGTACGCTTCCTGCCGCCGCCCCGGTACGGGAACCCGCCTGCGCCCTTCCCTCCCGGCACAGCCTGCAGCCGGTCCGGAACGCCAGGCCCGCACCGTCGCGCCCCGCGTCCTTTTCCTGGGAATACTTCATCGGCGCCAAGCTGCTCTCCTGGATAGGAGGATTTGTGCTGTTTCTGGGAACCGGGTTCTTCGTCAAGTACAGCATTGACAATGATCTGATCTCTCCGGAATGGAGGGTAACCCTCACGTATCTGGCTGCCGCCGGCCTGCTGGGCGCCGGCCTGTCGCGGCTGAGGAAGAAGTACCCCATCCTTTCCGGCACGCTGACCTCCACGGGCATCCTGGTCCTGTACCTGGCTACCTGCGCCGGACGCATGTTTTACGAGCTTCCCTTCTTCACGACGGCCATCGCGACCGTTCTGCTGGCGGCCACCACGGCGGCGGCCTTCATCCTGGCGGTGCGCCTGCGGTTCCGCATAATCGCCTTCCTGGGCATCATCGGCGGTTTTCTGACCCCGGTCATCCTGTCCACCGGCCAGGACCATACGGCCTCCCTGTTCCTGTACATGACCATCCTGAACGCCGGGTTGCTCGCCGTCGTAGCCGCAACCAGGTGGACAGGAGCCGGAGGAACCGGACTGGCTGCCTATACCATCCTGCTGATGGGCTGGTTTGACGAATACGGCGGCCCCTCCCATATTCTCGCCGTCGTCATCCTGTCCATCTGCACCCTGCTCCTGTACGGGGGCTACGGCCTTTATGCCGGCACACGGCAGGCTGAACCGGACCGGAAGGGAGGTCCCTTCCTGCTGGCCTTCTGCGCCATTGCGGTCACCTGCCTGACGGCATTCCGCCTTCAGGCGGAGTGCAGCTTCCGGTTCCTTTCCCCTTCCTCCCACCTGCTTCTCCTGCTGGCGGGCATGCTCCCCATGATCGCCCTGCTCCCGCTGGCCCGCGCCAAAAGCACGTATTGGTCCTGCTTTCTTCCCATGGGGCTTTTCACCATTTTCTATTTTTACCAGTCTTCCGCGGAAGAAGCCTCGCAATCTGCCCTCTGGATATCCTCCCAGCTCCAGGGCCTTTTCTGCCTGTTCATGATTCCGGCGTCTTATGCGGTGCTGTCCGCACGCACGCCTTCCGGAGGGGCCTACCTGGCGGAGCTTCAGCCCGGCGTCAGGATTTCCTGCTTCGCCACGGCGGCTCTCGCGTGGCTGCTGGTCATGCACCCGCTTTCACCTTCCCCCTTTTACGTTTTCCTGACGGCGGCCACGTTCTGCGGAATGGCGGCATGGCACCGGAGAGGGCAGGCCCTGATGGCCGCGGCGGCCGGGTACACGATTGCGGCGTCCTATCAGGACATCCACCCTGCCGGTTCCGCGGTGATTTTCCTGGCGATCTTCCTGCTGCCCCTGCTGCTGGTCCGGCGGTTCCGCAGCGGCTTGCTGGCCTGGAGCGCCTCCGCCCTGGCATTCCCCCTCTTCTACCTTTCCTGGTGGCTCTTCGGAACGGCCCACCATCCGGAGGCCACCCATTTATGGGATTCCACCGTCGCGCTTGCCTGTGCGGCGCCTCCGCTGCTGGCGGCCCTGGCCCTGCGGCGGCTACCGGAGGAAACGCTTTTGAAGCGTTCCGCCATCCTCTGCTTTTATTATGGAGCAGCCATCGGCATGCTGACGCTGGCCATCGGCCTCCAATGGACGGGCGCCCCCCTGACCGTAGCCTGGTCCCTGGAAGGGCTGGCCCTTCTGCTGCTGTGCGGCAAATTTCCCCTGCCCAGACTGGCCTGGACGGGATTTTTCCTGCTGGCCTTCCTGTTCGTCCGCAACGGCCTGTCGCAAGCCTTCGTGCAACTTGACCCTGCCGGAATGCAGGCCCTGCGCACGATGTTCGCCACCATGGTTTTCTGCTGCATGGCCGGAGCCTGGTGGGTCCAGAAGAAAGTGACGCCACGCCTGCCGGGGGGCCGCAGCTCCGGCCTCCGCGTTCTTGTCGCGGCCCTGAATATTTTCGGGGCCATCCTGCTTTTCATCTGGATGAATACGGAAATATCCTGCGGCTTCGCCGCGCCGGGAGACCGTCCGCTGATGATCCAGTTCGGGAGCAGCGTGGCGCAGGACCTCACCATTTCCATTGCCTGGAGCCTCTTTGCCCTGGGCCTGATCGCCACGGGGTTTGACATCAGGTCTTCCAGGGTGCGCATGGCGGGACTCGCCCTGCTGGGCATCACCCTGCTGAAAGTCGTCTGTTATGACATTTCCAGCCTCGGGCAACTGTACCGCGTGGGAGCCCTGGTGGGGCTGGCCGCCATCGTGCTCATCTCCTCCTTCCTGTACCAGAAGTTCACCATGAAGCTGAGGAACAAAAAGAAGAGCCAGGGAGAGGCCCCGAAAAGTTAGCGTCATCTCACTTTGGAAGACAAATTTGACCATTGCATCACTTGAAGGGCGGTTCATAATGCGGAACATGCTCCGGCGCATTCTGATTCCTTTTCTGTGTCTTCTGGGCCTGTTCTGCACTCTTCAGGCCCAGGACGCCCCCGCCCTGAAAATCGCGACCCTGCACCCAATTCTGGGGGATATGGCCCGCGCCATCGGCGGCAGCCACGTGCAGGTGGCGGACCTGCTGCGCCCCAACGGCAACCTGCACAGCTTTGAACCCGCTCCGCAGGATATCGCCGCCGCAGGGCAGGCGCGCCTGGTTCTGGCCTCCGGCAAGAATCTGGAGCCGTACCTTCCCAAGTTGAAAGACGCGCTGGGCGGCAGGGCGCAAATTCTGGACCTGGGGGCCTCCATTCCGGACGTTCCCGTGGCGGCGGACACCGCAGACCATGACCATGGGCACGACGGGGACTGCTGCGCCCACGGCCCCAACGATCCCCACTGGTGGCACACCCCGGCCAATATGAAACGCGCCGCCCGCGCCCTGGCCGCCGCGCTCACGCGGATGGACCCGGCCCATGAGCAGGATTACAAGGCCGGACTGGCCCGGTGGAACAGAAAAATGGACCAGCTTTCCTCCTGGGCCAGGAAGGAGCTTGCGGACATTCCGGAAGCGGACCGCATCCTGGTGACGGGGCACGCGGCCATGAACCATTTCTGCAAGGAATTCGGCTTCCGCAGCATCAGCATCCAGGGGGTGAGCCGTGAAGACGAAGGCAATTCCGCCCAGCTGGCCTCCACGCTGAAGAAGCTGCGCGCAGCCGGGGTAAAGGCCCTGTTCCCGGAATATTCCTCCAACCCCAAGAGCCTCACGGAGATCGCCAAATCCCTGAACATCCCCGTTGCCAAGCCGATCAATACCGACGGGCTGGCTCCGGACGGCCATACGTTCGAGTCCATGTTCAAGCAAAACGTCGGCATCATCAAGGAAGCCCTTTCCCCGTCCCCCAGGCCATGACCAGCACACCCCTGCGCCAGTTTTTCCCTACTCTGGGAGTCGTCATCCTGCTGGGGTTCTTCCTTTATAACATGACGGCAGGCACCCCCGGAGCACAGGAAGCGGACCTCTCCTCCCCGCGGCGCAGGCCGCGGACGTTCCCACGGTCATCACGGTCAGGTGCGCCCACCGTCCGGAATTTCTTTCCATCTCCCATGGAGGCCGTGTCCTCTGGCAATCCGGGACGCCCGGCCTGCATGAAGAAGTGGAATGCGGCCTTCCGCTGGAAGACGGCTCCGTGACGCTCACCGTTTCCGCCCGCTGGCCGGAAGGCACGCCGGACACCCCCGTTACGCTGGAACTGGAACCGGAGGGCAGGCCGTCCTCCTCCGCCACCCGCTGGTCCTTCGGCCCTTCCCTGAACGACAGCTACTTCTTCTCATGGAAATAAACAGTCCAGCCCCCCACTGCGCCCAGGACCACATCTGCTGGGGCGCGCATGCCAGCCACCCGGACCGCCACCGGCTGGAAGTGCGGAACCTCAGCGTGTATTACGGGAGCCTTCTTGCCCTGGACGGCATCAGCTTTTCCATCACCTGCGGCCACACGCTGGCCCTGATGGGCCCCAACGGCGCGGGAAAATCCACGCTGATCAAGGCCTTGGCCGGACTGCTCCGTCCTGATTCCGGGGAAATCCTGTGGAACGGCAGCCCTCTTCACGATACGCCGGGAGAAATCGCCTACCTGCCCCAGCGTTCCGACGTGGACTGGTCCTTTCCCATCACCGTCCGCGCGCTGGTGGAAATGGGCCGCTATCCGTCCCTGGGACTGTGGAAAAAATTCGGGCGCCATGACCGGGACATCGTAGAAAAATCCCTTCACGCGCTGGGCATGGAATCCCTGGCGGACCGCCAGATTTCAGAACTTTCCGGAGGGCAGCAGCAGCGGGCATTCCTGGCGCGCGCCCTGGCGCAGGAAGCCCACGTCCTGCTGCTGGACGAACCCTTCACAGGGCTGGACGCCCCGGCCTGCCAGTCCCTGGGGCGGCTGCTGGATTCCCTGGCGGCGGAAGGACGGCTGGTCATCGCCTCCCATCACGACCTGAACACGGCGGCGGACATTTTTGACACCATCCTGCTGATGAATCGCGAGCTGGTCGCCTTCGGCCCCCCGGGGGAAGTGCTTGCTCCCTCACGCATCCGGGAGACGTATGGAATGGAACCTCAACCGGAAACCCAAGTTTCATGATGGACGACTTTCTTCAATTCCTCCGCGAACCCATCGCGCAGCGCTCCCTGCTGGCATGCGTCATGATCGGCTTCGCCAACGGCTTCGTCAGCGGGCTGGTCATCCTGAAAAAATCGGCTCTCCAGATCGGCACGCTCTCCTGCGCCCTGCTGCCGGGCATAGCGGTGGCGGTGCTCCTCTTCGGCCTCACCCGCTGGAGCCTCCTGACGGGGGCCGTGGTGGCCGCCCTGCTGGTGGGCCTGGGTTCCCTATTCGTCTCCCGCACGTCCCGGCTGAACCAGGATACCGCCCTGTCCATCCTGCACACCACGGCCTTCGCCGCGGGTTTCATCGTACTAGTGCGGCTGGGCCTGCAACAGAAAATTGACGACTGGCTGTTCGGCTCCATCATGAGCCTGTCCGACTCCGACCTGTGGATCGCCTTCGCCATCAGTTCCGTCAGCGTCCTGATCCTGCTTCTCTTCCGCCGCCCCATCCTGATCTACCTCTTTGACCCGGACATCGCCACCACGCTGGGCATTCCCTCCCGCCTCATCAGCTACGGCATCTTCACCCTCATCATCCTGGTGCTCGTCTCTTCCCTCCAGGCCGTGGGGGCGTTCCTGACGCTGGGGCTTCTCGTCGGTCCCGCCGCCACGGTGTACATGCTCACCAACAAGCCTTCCCACCTCTTCTGGGGGGCGGAATCATCGGTGGACTGGGCTCTTTGCTGGCCTTTTACCTGTCCTTCCCGCTGGGCTGGCACCTGGGCGCAACCATCATTCTGGTGCTGGGAACCTTCTTCTGCGCAGCCTACTTGTATTCATCACGGTGCGGGCTTCTAAAACAGCGCAGAAAGAATTCTTCCTCCATACAATAACAAGGCCCGTTTTCATGACAATCCATGACACGCAGACTACTAGTCCGCCGTGGGGGTCGCCATTATAATGCGGGTTGTGAAAAAATGTGAGATATGCTCTGCACCGGCAACGGTGTTCCTGACACAGATCATCAACGGGAAATCCACCAAATTCTGCCTCTGCGCCAAATGCGCCCAGGAGCGGGGCCTGCTGGACCCGGACGCCTTTGATCTGGCGGAGAAACTGTTCCCGAACCTTCAGGGCCAGTTCGGCAAGGAAGGCGCGGCGGACCCCGCCGCCCCCATTCCGGCCCTGCAGTCCCTACCGCTCACAAGCTGCCCGATCTGCTCCTTCACCCTTCAGGATTACAAAAATGTAGGACGCCTGGGCTGCAGTGAATGCTACAACGTCTTTGAAGAAGAGATACTCCCTCTTCTCACCCAGATTCAGCCTGATTCCCACCATCACGGAAAAACGCCCGAACGGGCGGAAAAGCGCGAAACGGAAACCCATACCATCAGTGATCTGGAACAACAACTTTCCCTGGCAGTGGCAAGAGAGGATTATGAACGCGCGGCCAAGCTCCGCGATCAAATCAAGCAATTGCGCACGCCGACCAATTAACGTACATGCTCTTTGACGACTTACTAAACAACCCCGCCAAATGGATGGTGGAATCACGGGATGAACACGACATCGTTCTCACCTCCCGCATCCGCCTGGCACGCAATCTGACCGCCACCCCTTTTCCCGGCTGGGCCACGCGCCAGCAGAGGGAGGAAACGCTGAAGCTCACCTCCGGTGAAGCGCGCCAAATCCCCGTCATGAAGGGAGGCTATTACGCGGAACTCTCCGGACTCACCCAGCAGCAAAAACAGCTGCTGGTGGAACGCCACCTCATTTCCCGGGAACTGGCCGCGCGCTCGGAAGGCTGCGCCGTTCTCATCTCACGCAGCCAGAACGCCAGCATCCTCTTCAATGAGGAGGACCACCTGCGCCTTCAGTACATCCTGCCCGGCATCCAGCTTAAAAAAGCATGGGGAGCCATCTCCAAAATAGACTCCGAACTGGAAGCCAGGCTCCCGTACGCCTACAACACGCGGCTGGGCTACCTCACCGCCTGCCCCACCAACCTGGGCACGGGCATGAGGGCCTCCGTGATGATGCACCTGCCGGGCCTCGTCATCTCCGAACAGATGCAACAGGTCGTCCAGGCGGCCGTGCAGCTCAACATCACTGTCCGCGGCCTGTACGGAGAAGGGACGGAAGCCACCGGCAACCTCTTCCAGATTTCCAACCAGACCACGCTGGGAGACAGCGAGGACCAGATCGTGGAACGCATGACCCGCTTCACCTCCGACCTGGCCCACCAGGAATGGAACGCCCGCAGGCGGCTGCTCCAGGCTTCCTCGCTCCAGGTAAAAGACCGCGTTTCCCGCGCCTACGGCCTCCTGACCAACGCCACCCTGCTATCCACGCAGGAGGCGCTGGCGCTGCTCTCCTTCCTCCGGATGGGAGCATCCCTGGACATCTTTTCCCACCAGGCATTAAAAAACGTCAATAAAACCATACTGAACATTCAGCCGGCCCACCTGGCCCGCCTGTCCACTACGGACCAGACAACTCCCGAAGACAGGGACCAGATCCGTGCGGACATTATCCGGAAGGAACTTTCCGGAAACTGATGCAACAACAAAACTTCTTTACAATACATGAACAATTTTACGCCTAGGGCGCAACAAGTGCTGGCGCATGCGCGCCGGGAAGCGGACCGCTTCAATCATCATTACATAGGGACCGAACACCTGCTCCTCGGGCTGCTCAAGCTGGGCAAGGGCGTAGCCGTCACCATCCTGGAAAACCTGGGGGTGGAGCTTACCGCCGTGCGCAGGCAGGTGGAGGAACAAATAGGCCGGGGCACGGAGCCCCAGGCGGAGGGCAACATCCCGTACACCCCCAGAGTCCGCAAGGTCCTGGCGATGGCCAACCGGGAAGCCCAGGAACTCAACCACACGTATGTGGGCACGGAGCACCTGCTCCTGGGCCTCATCCGGGACGGAGACGGCGTGGCCGGACAGATTCTGCGCCACTTCGGCGTGGATTTGGAACAGGCGCGGCGCGAGCTGCTGGACGTACTGACGCCCAAATACCAGATGGATGCGGATGAAGACAACATCATCCCGGACGACGATGACGACGAGGAGGAAAATGAATCCCCCGCCATCCCGACGGACGAGCCTTCCTCCCCCTCCTACTCCAGGCAGCAGAAATCCAAGACCCCCGCGCTCCAGGCCTTTGGCCGGGACATGACCCAGCTGGCCCGGGACGGCAAGCTGGATCCCGTCATCGGCCGCGCCTCGGAAATTGATCGCGTCATCCAGATTCTGTGCCGGAGGAACAAAAACAACCCCGTCCTGCTCGGTGAAGCCGGGGTGGGCAAAACCGCCATCGTGGAAGGGCTGGCCCAGGAAATAGCCCAGGGCCATGTTCCGGAGCTCCTGCGCAGCAAGAGGGTCATCTCCCTGGACCTGGCGCTGATGGTGGCCGGCACCAAATACCGCGGCCAGTTTGAGGAACGGCTCAAGGCCGTAATGGATGAAATACGCCGGGAAGGCAATGTCATCCTTTTCATTGATGAACTGCACACCATTGTAGGCGCCGGATCCGCGGAAGGCTCCATGGACGCCTCCAACATCATCAAGCCCGCCCTCTCCCGGGGTGAGCTCCAGGCCATAGGCGCCACCACGCTCAACGAATACAGGAAACACATTGAGAAGGACGCCGCCCTGGAACGCCGCTTCCAGCAGGTGCAGGTAGGGGAACCCTCCGTGGAGGACACCATCCAGATTCTTGCCGGCATCCAGCCCAAGTATGAGGAACATCACAAGGTGCATTATACGAAGGAAGCCGTTGAAGCCGCAGCCAGGCTCTCCCACCGCTATCTGACGGGCCGCTTCCTGCCGGACAAGGCCATTGACATCCTGGATGAAGCAGGGGCGCGCAAGCGCGTCTCCCAGATGACCCGCCCGGACCACATCAGCGACATGGAAACCCGCATTGCGGAAATCAAGGAACGCAAGGACAAGGCTGTGGAAACCCAGCTTTTTGAGGAAGCAGCCCGCCTGCGCGACGAGGAAAAACAAGCCAGGGCGGAACTTCAGAACATGCTGGAAACCTGGCGCAATTCCTATGAGACCAATTACGTTCCCGTGACGGATGAAGACGTGATGAGCGTGCTCGCCAAATGGACGGGCATCCCGCTGGCCCGGATGGAGGAAAAGGAAACCGCCAAACTTCTGCGGATGGAAGAAGAGTTAAAAAGCAAAGTCATCGGCCAGGACGAGGCGGCCTCCGCTATCGCCCGCGCCCTGCGGCGCAGCCGCGCGGACATCAAGGACCCGCGCCGCCCGATCGGCTCATTCCTCTTCCTGGGTCCCACCGGCGTGGGTAAAACCTATCTGGCCCGCAATCTGGCGGAAATCATGTTCGGCACCGCGGACGCCCTGATTCAGGTGGACATGAGCGAGTACATGGAAAAACACACCACGTCCCGTCTCATCGGTTCTCCTCCCGGCTACGTAGGCCATGACGAAGGCGGCCAGCTCACGGAAGCCGTCCGGCGCAGGCCCTACTCCGTCATCCTCTTTGATGAAGTGGAAAAGGCCCATCCGGACGTCATGAACCTGCTTCTCCAGATTCTGGAAGAAGGAAGCGTGACGGACTCCCTGGGACGCAAGATCAACTTCCGCAACACCATCATCATCCTGACCTCCAACGTGGGGGCCGCCTCCGCCAAGCGGCAGAGCGCCATGGGCTTCGGGGCCATGGCCGCCGACAACGCGGACTACGCCGCCATGAAGGGAAAGATTCTGGAAGAAGCGCGCAGGCAATTCCGCCCGGAATTCCTGAACCGCTTTGATGACATTTCCGTCTTCCGCATGCTGGAACGGGATGACCTGGAACGCATCGTGCATCTGGAAGCGGACAAGCTCATCTCCCGTCTCAAGACCAAGAATATCACGCTGGCCCTGAGCCCGGAAGCCCTGAGCCTGATCATCAAGAACGGCTACGACCCGCAGTACGGCGCACGCCCGATGCGCCGCGCCATCGAACGCCTGCTGGAAGACCCGCTGGCGGAATCCCTGCTGAGGGGAGACGTGAAACCCGGCGATAAAATTGAAGCCGTGGAAACGGACGGAACGGAGACGCTCACCTTCCTGCACATCAAGGATAAAACCCCGGCAAAGCCCAAAACGCCGCGCAAAAGGGCTCCACGGAAGCCCAAGGCGGAATAAAAGCTTTCCGGTTTTTCAACCGAGGCCCCTGCATGCTGGCATGCAGGGGCTTTTTCTTTGACGGATTACGCAAATATCCGTTTTTCGCTGAAAGAACCATTTACCAGCCTGTGATATATTATAAATATGACCTTTTACTTCTCAAAATTCTATTCCTTTTCATGCTGACAAATCTGTTTGTCTTCGCAGAAGATATACAGAAAAACAGGGAGCGGGAAGCAGCGCGTTCAGTAATCATGCGGACCGTTCCGTCCCTGGCCAAAGCCCCGGAAAAACTGCAATTGGAAATTATTGAAAAAGAAGACGGGCACGATGTTTTTGAAACCAAGGCCTCCGGCGGAATACTGAATATCCGGGGAAGCAGCGGTACAGCCCTCTGCCGGGGATTCTATGATTTTCTGAAGACAAACCGTCTGGGAATGGTCTCCTGGGATAATAAAGATATCCGCTGGCCGGCGCAACTGCCGGACGCCGCGCCGCGCCGCATCGTTTCCCCTTTCCGCAACCACTATTACCTCAATGTGGTCACTTATGGCTATACGATGCCTTACTGGACCTGGGAACGCTGGGAAAAAGAAATAGATTGGATGGCTCTGCACGGCATAGATATGCCTCTGGCCCTGGTTGCCACGGAGGGAATCGCCATACGGGTATGGAAACGGCTGGGACTGACGGAGAAAGAAATAGAAGAATTCTATACAGGGCCGGCACACCTCCCCTGGCAGCGGATGGGGAACATCGTCAATCATGACGGCCCCCTGCCCGCCAGCTGGCACAAGGAACAAATCGCCCTGCAGCACCGCATCCTGCACAGGATGAAATCCCTGGGCATGACCCCCATTTGTCCTGCTTTTTCCGGTTTCGTTCCCCGGGGAATCCTCCGCCTTTATCCGGAAGCGAAGCTTCACCGGCTGGGGTGGGGAGGCTGGCCTCAAAAAAACCACGCCCATTTTCTTTCTCCGGAAGACCCCCTTTTCCTTAAAATAGGACGCCTGTACATGCAGGAATGGCAGAAGGAATTCGGCAGAAACACCTATTTTCTTGCAGACTCCTTTAATGAAATGGAACTTCCTGAAAACAAAGGAGGAGCCGAAGCCCGCAACAACATGCTCAGTTCCCTCGGAGAACAAATTTACCGCTCCATTTCCTCCACCAACCCGGATGCGGTATGGGTCATGCAGGGATGGATGTTCGGATACCAGCGCAATATCTGGAACGCAGATACCCTGAAGGCTTTGCTCAGCAAGGTTCCGGATGATAAGATGCTCCTTCTGGACCTGGCGGCGGATTACAACAAGACCTTCTGGCGCAACGGCATGAACTGGGACGTCTTCAAAGGTTTTTTCAATAAACCGTGGGTTTACAGCGTGGTTCCCAACATGGGCGGCAAATGCGCCATGACCGGGGTAATGGATTTTTACGCCAACGGCCATCTGGAAGCCTTGAACTCTTCATCCAGGGGGCATCTCTCCGGAATGGGCATGGCCCCGGAAGGGATAGAAAACAATGACGTTATCTACGAACTGGTTACGGACGCCGCATGGAGGGACCGCCAGGAGGACGTGGAACAATATCTGGAAAATTATTGCCGTGCCCGATACGGAAATTATCCGGACAGCATGAAGGAAGCCTGGAATCTGTTCCGCCGCACAGCCTATTCCAACTTAAAGGACCATCCCCGTTTCAACTGGCAAATGAAACCCGGCACCCGCGGCTGTTCCGTAAACACAAGCGAAGATTTTCTGAAAGGCCTTTCCCTGTTCGTCAACACTCGCGGCCTGGAACAGTCCCCCTGTTCCGCCAGGATGCCGTTGAGATGACCGCCCATTACCTTGGCATACGCATGAATGAAGCCATCCTGGCCGCTCTGGAAGCCCTGGATGAACAAGACATGGAGAATACGGAAAAATGCATGGAATATTTCCGCAAATACGCCCTTCGGGCGGATTCCTTTCTGGAAGGACACCCCACCTGGAGGCTGTCGCGCTGGTTATCATTTGCCCGGTCTCACGGAACTTCTCCGGAGGAAAAAAACAAGTATGAACAAAACGCCAGAAGGCTGGTGACCAGATGGGGGCCTCCCGTAGACGACTACGCCGCCAAAATATGGAGCGGCCTTATCAGGGACTACTATCTGCCGCGCTGGGAACACTTTATTCAAAGCCGTCTTTCCGAAAAAAATCCGGATATGGGAGCATGGGAGGAAAAATGGGTCCGTTCCACTGGCGTAAGCGCGGCGCACGCTCCCGGAGATCTGGTCAACGCCTGCCGCCAGGCTATCCGGGAGGCGCCGCCCCTGCCTTCTTCCCTGAAAAGAAAAGCAGCCGGGTCAATTATAGGAAACTGGACCTCCGCAACGGTATCCACGGAATGGAGTTATCTGGACTGGCCCGTTTCTTCCGCTGATCTTGAAAAACTCCGGGGGTGCGCTTCGTCTTCACTTCCGGCAGCCATGCCCTGGAAATAGACGGCGTCGAACTCCTGGAAAACGGCAAAATAATCGCCCGCGACCAGCACGCCGGATTGGCAGGCAAGCCTTCCCGCGGGAATTTCTACAAACTTTCCCTTCCCAAGGGAATCCATGCCAACAACGGATGTTCCCTCAGAGCCAGGGTCCGCTCCGTGGGAGGAAAATCTTCCAATGGAAAATTGGAACTGATTAAAGAATGAACGGCTTGAATTTCATTCGCTTTCCGGAAGGAGCCTCATGAATCCGTACCCGTGCCGTTTCCTGACCGAACCAGGAAACGGCACGCCCGGCGTCCCTCGGAAGCCCCGCACAGAACAATCGGACGGAAAGTTACATTTCGAACCGGTGCAGGTTTTCCACATGGGAATATCCCATCTTCCTGAGCGTTTCCAGCGCCTTGTCCGCCCTCTTGCCCGTACGGCAATACAGCAGAATCACGGCGTTTTTATCCGGAAGAAGCTGCGGAGCCCGTTGTTCCACCTCATCTGCCGGAATATTCAAGGCTCCCTCCTTATGTCCCGTGCGGTACTCATCCGGAGTTCGGACATCCACCAGCACAATAGGGCGCGCCATGCCGCTTTCCGGAGACACCACCATGGCGGCGGGAACAGGGGCGCGTTCCGCATTCCTGCCTTTCAGCCAGACGAAGAGGGCTGTCAGCCCGGTCACCATGACCACATACAAAACCACGTTTTTCACGCGGCCACTTCACTAAACCGCGGCGAAGTAATCAAGAGAAAATACCGCCCAGCCCCCGCACGCAGGCGTCATCTGCCCTCCGGCCCGCTCCGGCGGCCCCGTTCCACGGGAAAATAACGCTCCGTCCGCAAAAGCGGGAAGGGAAAGTTCTTTCCCTTCCCCCCATATTCGGAAAGGCCGGAGAATTGTCCCCCTACCCCTCATCATCAATCACCACAGCCTGGGAGGCGAATCCAAAAGCGGGGCTTCCCCATTCCACTACATCCCCGGGTTTTAAATATACCGGAGGCTTCATCCCCATCCCCACGCCTCCCGGAGTTCCGGTGGAAACCACATCTCCGGGCCATAAGGTCATGAACCGGGAAACATAGGCAATCAGGCGCGGAACAGGCCAGATCAAGCCGTCCGTATTGCCGCTTTGGCGCACTTCCCCGTTCACCTTCAATTCCAGGGGAATGCCGGCTCCGTCCCCAAGTTCATCAGCGGAAATGAACGTGGGGCCCATTGGGGCAAAGCTGTCATAACTCTTTCCCTTGGTCCACTGTCCGCCATGTTCCAGCTGGTTGGCCCTTTCCGAATAGTCGCACATCAGCGTATAGCCGCTGATAGCCCGCGCGGCCTCCTCCGGGGAAGCGTTTTTCAGCACCTCCTTAATCACTACGGCCAATTCAATCTCATAATCCAGCTTGTCGCAGCCGGGCGGATACAAAACGACATCGCTGCAGGAAGTAATGGCGGAAGGCGATTTCAGGAAAACAGCCGGTTCCTGTACGGAATCCCCGTCAAACTCCTTCGCATGGTCTGCATAGCTCTTTCCCAGGCACACCAGCTTGGAAGGGGAACAGGGCAGCGCGGTATCAATCGTCCATTCAGGGTCAACAGCTTTGGCGGCGGTATTATCCAGAAACGCGGCAATGCGCTTTATTTCCTCCCCGCAGGATCCCGTTTCCCCGCAAATGCAGGCATCCACCTCGGCAAGCACGGAGTCCGCCGCCAGGTATTCTCCGCGGCTTTCGCTCCACAGAGCCATGACGCGCTCCGCCCGGTCATTCAGGTAAAATCTGATCTTCACCCTTCCATCCTACAAAGCTCCTCCTTTTAGGCAAAGGGAGGTTCCGTCATTCTTTGCTCCGGAGGTTCTCTTCCGCCGCCCGGACGCTCTGTGAAAGCATGCAGCGCGTAGGGCTTGCGTTACCGGAGCAAAACATTATCATGCCACCGCTTAACATCATTAACCTATGTCCGATCAAATCTATTTTTTTGACACTACCCTGCGCGATGGAGAACAATGCCCCGGAGCATCCATGAACCTACGCGAAAAGCTGGAAGTGGCGCGGCAAATGGAACGGCTGGGCATGGACGTGATTGAAGCCGGCTTTCCCTGCATCTCCGACGGCGACTTTGAAGCCGTGCACACCATCGCCCGCGAAATCAAAAAATGCCGCATCGCAGGGCTGGCCCGCTGCGTGAAGGCGGATATTGAAGCGGCGGCCAGGGCCCTGGAACCCGCCGGGGAACGCGCCCGCATCCACATCTTCCTGGCAACCAGCAAGCTGCACATGCAGTTCAAATTGAAAAAAGCGGAATCCGAAATTCTGCGCATGGCGGCGGAAGGCGTATCCTATGCCAAGCAATTCGTGCAGGATGTGGAATTTTCCCGGAGGACGCTTCCCGCACAGACCTGGATTTTCTGACCAAAGTCGTGGAAACAGT
Organism: Akkermansia sp. JRP_AM1; assembly: GCF_049262625.1. Taxonomy (NCBI): domain Bacteria; kingdom Pseudomonadati; phylum Verrucomicrobiota; class Verrucomicrobiia; order Verrucomicrobiales; family Akkermansiaceae; genus Akkermansia; species Akkermansia sp. JRP_AM1. Next base: position 2,332,359 of record NZ_CP118234.1, on the reverse strand, counting down.
CATCGACGCCGGCGCCACGACCGTCAACATTCCGGATACTGTGGGCTACACTACTCCGGACGAATTCTACCGCATCATCCGCCACCTGAAAGAAAATGTGCCGAACATCGGCAAAGCCGTCATCTCCGTGCATTGCCACAATGACCTTGGGCTGGCCGTAGCCAACTCCCTGGCAGCCGTCCGCGCCGGAGCCCGCCAGGTGGAAGGAACCATTAACGGCATCGGCGAACGCGCCGGAAACGTGGCTCTGGAAGAAGTCATCATGGCCCTGCGCACCCGCGCCGGGCAATTCGGAGACGTCACGGACAACATCAACACGAAGGAAATCGTCCGCACTTCCCGCATCGTGGCCCGCATGAGCGGCATGCAGGTGCAGCGGTCCAAAGCCATCGTGGGGGAAAACGCTTTCGCCCACTCTTCAGGCATCCACCAGCACGGCATCCTCAACTGCCGGGAAACCTATGAAGTCATGGATCCGCAGGCGGTCGGCTGGGGCGCCACGGAACTCCCGCTCACCAAGCATTCCGGGCGCGCTGCCGTCAAATCCAGGCTGGAACAGCTGGGCCATGTCCTCACGGAAGAGGAAGTCAACACCGTCTTTGAACGCTTCAAGAAAGTGGGCGACTCCAAAAAATTCGTTTATGATGATGATCTTTCCGCCATTGTGGACGACTCCCTGCATGCCTCCACCGGCCTATGGGAACTGGACTTCCTGCAATTCGTGGCGGGCAGCCACGCGCGTCCCACGGCTACGGTGGGACTGCTCAAGGAAGGCAAGAAATTTGAAGACAGCTCTACAGGCAACGGCGCCGTGGATGCCGTCATCAAGGCTATTGAGCGCATCACTAAGCGCAAAGGCACGCTGAAAGGCTACAGCGTCAACGCCGCTTCCGAAGGGAAGGACGCTCTGGGAGAAGTCACGGTTCATGTGGACTTCGGCCAGCCCAAGCCCATCGTGGGCAAGGGAGCCTCCACGGACGTCATTGAAGCCTCCGCCCGGGCCTACCTGAACGCGGTCAACCGCTCCATCCGCATGGAAAACATGCCTCAGCCCAACAATCTGGACGCAGGAGCCATCTGACCCGGAGCGCCCCGGTACGCATGCGCGAACGGGGCGCACCTCCGCACGGCGTCCGCAGGACAGCTCCTATGGCTTGCTTTTCTCCTGCTTCCGTGCCATAAATTCCAAGCCTTTTACACCGTACAACCCCATGAAAGCAACACTACTCCTTCTCTGCCTGGCGTGCAGCGCGCTGGCAGCTCCTCCAACCAAAAAACAGCCGGAGCCGGCCAAACCGCTGCCTCCGCTGGAAAAAGCCACCATTGCCATTGACGGCCACCCGGAAAGCGTGGCTGCGGACGCGGAGGGCAACATCTACTTCACCTGCATCGGCGCCAAACTGGCGCCCACGGAAAAGGACAAGGACGGCTACCTGGGCGTTATCCCGCACGGCTCCACGGAACCTAAAAAGATCACGGACGTGGACACCCTGGACGCTCCCAAGGGGCTCCTGTACCAGGACGGCTTCCTGTACTGCACGGATGTGGACATGGTCTACAAGATAGACGCCAAAACCGGCACCATTGAGGGGTATGTGGACCTGTCCCCCTCCCGCATGAAATTCCTCAACGACCTGGCGTTCATCAACGGCAGGCTCATGGTCTCCTCCACGGATACCGACCAGATTTTCTACGTGGACACGAACACCAGTTCCTACGGGGAGCTGGTCACCAAGCAGCCCATCTACAAGCCGAACGGCCTGGCCTGGGACCCGGAAAGAAAAGTCATCTACCTCTGCGAATACGCCACGGATGAAAAAGGCAAGCCCAGCGGCCGCCTGCTCTCCATCAACCCCGTCTCCCGGGAAGTCACGGAACTCTCCAAGGAACGGGGGCAATACGACGGCCTGGTGTACCGTGACAACGCCCTTTACTACAGCGACTGGTCCAAGGACAAAAAACCGGAAGCCATCCGCAGGCTGGACCTGAAAACGGGGCGTTCCGCGCCGGCAGCCACCGGTCCCATTGAAGGCGCGGCGGACTTTATCCTGTATGACTCCATGATCGTGGTTCCGGGCATGGCGGAAAAGAAAATCCACATCATGCCCATCGGCGGGAAAAAATAAACCGGGCGGTTCCGCTCTTCAACTCCCCTCTCCGGGCCGCCGGCGGGCATTTCCCGCGCTGGCGGCCTTTTTCAATTTACGGCTTGAAGTACACGTGGGGATGCGCTTAGTTAATGGGGATATGAGCAAGATTTCAGACCAAATCATGGAAGGGATGAAAACCGCCATGAGAGCAAAAGACTCCGTCACCCTCAACACGCTGCGCGCCCTCAAGACGGCTCTGACGAACACGGCCATCGCCAAGGGAGGCCTGGGAACCCAGTTGGAGGAAGCGGAAGAACTGGCCGTGGTCCGCAAGCAAATCAAGCAGCGCGAAGACTCTACGGAACAATTCCGCTCCGCCGGACGCCCGGAACTGGCCGACAAGGAAGAAGCGGAAATCGCCGTCCTCAAGCAATTCATGCCTGCTGAACTCACCGCAGAGGAAACGGAGGCCATGCTGGAAGCCGTCCTGAAGGAAACGGGAGCCTCCACCAAAAAAGACATGGGACAGGTCATGAAACTCATGCAGGAACGCACCGCCGGCAGGGTCAACGGCAAGGAACTGGCCCGCATGGTGTCAGCCAGACTATCATGAAATGCTGTGCCGCCATCATTGTAGCGGCCGGGTCCTCCCGGCGCGCCGGATTTGACAAGCTGCTGGCCCCCCTGCACGGCGTCAAGGTGCTGGAACGCAGCATCCGGGCCTTTGCCAACTGCCGGGAAATCACGGAAATCGTGGTCGTCTGCCCGGAAGAGCGCTTCCGCGCCATTGATGCTGCGGACCTGGAGACGGAAATACCCGTCACCCGCGTGGACGGAGGAGCGGAACGGCATGAATCCGTTCAGAACGGCCTGGCAGCCCTTCTCTACACGCCGGAACTTGTGGCCGTGCACGACGGAGCGCGCCCCCTTATCACGGTAGAGCAAATCTCCCGCTGCATCCAGACTGCCAGGGAATGCGGAGCGGCCGCTTCCGCGCATCCCGTGACGGACACCTTGAAGCGCGCGGACGAAGAACGCTTCACCCTGCCGGAGCAGGTGGACCGGGACGGCCTGTGGTGCATGGAAACCCCGCAGGTCTTCCAATACCCGCTCCTGCTGGATGCGTATGTGGAAGTCACGGAACGGAACATGCAGGTGACGGATGAAGTAACCGCCCTGCAGCTCATCGGCCATCCCACGCGGCTGGTGCACAACCATGAGCCAAATCCCAAAATCACCTGGCCGGAAGATGTCTCCCGGGCTGAAACGCTGTTGGAACTCAAACACCTCCGCAAAGACTCATGACCGGCCTTCTGTGTACAGAACCCCGCGCCGTCCTCATTCTGGGAACGGGCTACCTGGGAAAAGCGCTGGCGGAGAGCCTGCGGAAAGCCGGTCACACGGCCCTTACGGCGGACATTGACGCACAGAAAGCCATTTATGAAGCGGACGTCACGGAGAGAGCCTCCATGCACAGCCTGGCCGCCCGCATCCCCTCCCCCCACATCATCGTCATGTGCGCCAGCACGCGGGGAGGCTCAGAGGAAGCCTACCGCAGCCTCTACATCCGCGGAACGCAGAACACGCTGGAAGCCTTCCCCGGAACGCCGGTCATCTTCTGCTCCAGCACCTCCGTCTATGGCATCACGGACGGACGCTGGATCACAGAGGAACATAACGTCTACCCCGCCTCCGGAAAAAGCGGCCTCCTCATTCAGGCGGAACAGGCGGTTCTGGCCGCGGGAGGCACCGTCGTCCGGCTGGGAGCTCTCTACGGGCCGGACCGCTGCGTGCTCGTCTCCCAATACTGCAAGAAGGGCGCGGCCCTCCCCGGAAACATGGACAGGTGGATCAACTACATCCACCGGGATGACGCCGTGGCCGCCCTGCACCTGCTCTGCACGCTCCGGGAACCGCCCACCGGCATCTACAACCTGACGGACCGCACCCCCATGCAGCTGGGAGAAATTTACTCCTACCTCTCCGGACTGCTGGGCATGCCCGCGCCACAGCCCGAACCGCTCCAGGCGGAAGCGCGCCGCGGCTTTTCCAGCCAGAGAATCTCCTGCTCCCGCCTTCTGGCCCTGGGCTGGGAGCCGCTCTACCCAAGCTTTGCGGACGGCGTGCACAACGTGCTGGAAGCGCTGGAAGCGGGGGAGAATAAACTCCCGCCGCCGCTTCTTCTCTTCATGCCCAGAAAATGCTCCGGGCAGGCATGAAAAGAGAGAGAACAAACGCAGGACGCATACCGGAACAGGCGAGGCGCCCGGCCAGCCTCCCCGCCAGTCTTTGACTCTCCCCTTTCTTGACTTGCCGGGCGCGAACAGGCAAAATCCTGCGCGCAATGCGTATCATCACAGGACTTCAACCCAGCGGCAAGCTGCATGTCGGCAACTACTTCGGAGCCATGGAACCAGCCGTCCGCATGCAGGAACGCGGAGAATCCTACTACTTTCTGGCGGACTACCACGCCATGAGCACCGTTCACGACGCGGAGACCCTGCGGGAAAACTGCAAAAACCTGGCGACGGACTTTCTGGCCGTGGGCCTGGACCCTGGAAAATGCGTCTTCTTCCGCCAGTCCTCCGTGCCGGAAGTCAATGAACTGGCCTGGATACTCGGCACCGTCTGCCCGGTGGGCCTGCTGGAACGCTGCCACTCCTACAAGGACAAAATCGCCAAGGGGTTCTCCCCCAGCAACGCCCTCTTCACCTACCCCGTCCTCATGGCGGCGGACATCCTGATGTATGACTCCGACCTGGTGCCCGTAGGCAAGGACCAGAAGCAACACCTGGAAGTCACCCGCGACCTGGCAGGCAAAATGAACGAACAATTCGGCGAAGGCACCTGCAAGCTGCCGGATGCGCTCATTGCGGAAAGCACGGCCATCGTGCCGGGGCTGGACGGGCAAAAAATGAGCAAAAGCTACAACAACACGCTCCCCATCTTCGGTGAGGAAAAAGCCGTCCGCAAGCTCATCATGAAAATCCCCACGGACTCCACCCCTGTGGAAGATCCCAAACCCACGGAAGGCTCCGTCATCCTGCAGCTCTACAAGCTCTTCGCCTCTGCGGAAGGCTATGAAGACATGGTCCGCGACTTCAAAAACGGAGGCTGCGGCTATGGCGACTTCAAAAAACGCCTCTTTGACGCCTACTGGGAATACTTCCGTCCCGCGCGCGAACGCAGGGCGGAACTGGAAGCCAACCAGGACTACGTGCACCGGACGCTGGAAGAAGGGGCCCGCAAGGCGCGGGAAACGGCCTCCGTAGTGCTGGACAGGGTGCGCCGGGCCGTGGGCCTGATCTGAACCGGGAATGGAATGCCGGGAGAACCGGGGACAGCACACGTTTTTTAGTGGCATGGAAAAGCACGGAATGTTATACAGGAAGATATGAAGAATATTCTGGTAGCCATTGATTTCTCCAACGCCACGGACGCCGTCATTCATCAGATCGGCAAACTGGCTTGCCCCAACGACAGCATCATCCATCTGCTCCACATTGTGGAACCCAGCATCTGTTATGAAGTCTCCGGCGTGCTGCCGGATGAAGTGCCTGTCCCCGTGATGGACCAGACGGAGGAAAACGAAGTCATCTCCATCGCAAAAAACCATCTGCAAAAAACGGCGGAAAAACTCTCCCGGCTGACGGACGCAACCATCATCCAGGCTGTGGAAGACGAATTTGAAATCAGCGAAGCGGTCATCAACTATGCTGAAAAACACCACATTGACATGATCGTGGTGGGCAAGCACAACCACGGCTTCCTTTCCACCGTCTTTCTGGGCAGCGTAGCCAGCTCCGTCATGCGGAAATCCCCCGTGCCCGTGCTGGTGGTTCCCGTCACCAAGGAAGAGCAGTAAAAACCGCCATCCGCACCAGTCCCGTCCCACTTCATGATTACCATACTCTTTATAGGCGATGTGGTCGGCGAACCTGGCCGCACCGCCGTGAAGCACATGCTGCCGGAACTCAAAAAGGAGCATGGGGCGGACTTTGTCATCGTCAACGGTGAAAACGCGGCCGCAGGGCGCGGCATTACGCCCCGTCTGGCGCAGGAACTGCTGCATGCGGGAGTGGACGTCATCACGACGGGGGACCATGTATGGGACCAGGCGGAACTGGCTCCTTGGCTGGACTCCGAACCGCGCGTGCTGCGCCCCGTCAACTACCCGCAGGGGACACCGGGACACGGAAGCGTGGTGGTGGAAACGCCCAGGGGAAAAATAGCCGTCATGCAGGTGCAGGGACGTTCCTTCATCCAGCCGCCGCTTGAAAACCCCTTCCTCATCTCGGAAGCGGAAGCCAAAAGACTCAGGGAGGAAGAAGGCGTGCAGGTCATCTTTGTGGACATGCACGCGGAAACCACCAGTGAAAAAATCTCCACCGGCTACAATCTGGACGGACTGGTCTCCGCCGTCATCGGAACGCACACCCACGTGCAGACGGCGGATGAAACCATTCTGGAACACGGCACCGCCTACCTGACGGACGCCGGCATGTGCGGCCCCGCCGTCGGGGTGCTGGGCCGGGAACGGGAACCCATTATCCAACGCTTCCGCACCTCCATGCCGGCCAAATTCCCTGTGGCGAACTGGCCCGTGCGCCTCTGCGGAGCCGTCGTGCAGGTGGATGAAGCCACCGGGAGGGCCCTCAACATCGCCCGCATCAGCAAAATCGTGGAAAAACCGGCCTCCTGACCATGCAGACTGCCACCGCCTTCCTCTTATCATGCCTGTTGACGGCGCTCTGCGGATGTTCCGGACACAACGGAAACGCCGTGAGGGACTACCAAAACATGGCCCACAGGGAAGGCTGGCATCGGCTTCCCGCATCCTGCTTCCTCACACCGGACGGACAGCCGGCGCTCCAGTACAGCCTGCTCCGGCAGCATCCCTCACTCACCCTCACGGAAAAGCGGGATAACCGGCAGCCCGTCACCCTCTCCTGGAACAACGGAAAACTGGCCGTAGCATGCAGAAATACGGCTGCCATCGCCATGCCCTCCTGCGGACGCATGGTCCTCTTTACCGTCCGGCAGGACGGCATCGTACGCTACCAGGATAAAAAAGACGGCATCCCCCAGCAAAACGGGGGTGGATGGGACATGCTGATTGCTGTGCATGGAAACACCTGCCTCATCTGCTGGAACCGGGGCGCAGGCCTTCCCGCCTCCTGCCGCCCGGAACAAACGGCTTCCCCCCGCTATTATATCTTCACGATGGAAAAACGGAAGGGCCCTCTGGCACCCGTCTTCTCCTTAATTCCCCACTCCGGCTCAAACACGCAGCCATGAACTATGAAGCCAGATTCGGCGGCATAGGCCGCCTGTATGGAAGGAGCGGGCTGGACATCCTCAGGAACTCCCGCATGGCCGTCGTCGGCATTGGCGGCGTGGGTTCCTGGGCGGCGGAAGCCCTGGCGCGGTCGGGCGTCGGCGCCATTATCCTGATGGACCTGGACGACCTCTGCATCACCAATACCAACCGGCAAATCCACGCTCTGGAAACCACGATCGGACAATCCAAGACGGAAGCCATGGCCGCCCGCCTCCGGCAAATCAACCCGGAGGCGGAAATCATCTCCATCAACAGTTTCTACACGGCCTCCAATGCGGAAAAACTGCTGGAGACGAAACCGGACGTTATCATTGACGCCATTGACTCCCTGATTCCCAAGGCCCATCTTATTGCCTCCTGCTACCGCAGCAAACAGCCGCTGGTCACCTGCGGCGGCGCGGGAGGACGCGTCAACCCCGCAAAAATAGAAATAGGCGACCTCTCCCGCACTAAGGGAGACCCCCTGCTCTCCAGCCTGCGCTACAAGCTCAAAAAAGACTACGGCCTACCGCTGGGGGAAAAAGCCCGGAAACTGAAAATCCCCTGCGTCTTCTCCCAGGAAACTCCCGTCTACCCCACCTGCGACGGAGAAACCTCCTGCACGCGCGACCCGGAATTCCAGGGGAAAATGGGCTGTGACTCCGGATTCGGCTCCATCACCCACATCACGGGCACCTTCGGCTTCTTCGCGGCTTCCGCCGCCATTCAAACGCTCTTAAACAAGAAAAAAACACCATCACAGCCATGAACAAACTCCTGCTTCCCCTGCTGGGGGCCGTCCTCCTTCCCGCATTGACCCAGTGCAACTCCCTGGAAAAAGACATCGCCGGCATCAACGCCCGCAATGCGGAAATCGCCCGCGAACCCAGGGGCAACTACTTCGTCGGCCGCCGTTACCATGTGCCGGCAACGCGTTTCTGGGGGTACCTGCGCCAGCCGGGCCAGACCTGGAGAACGGCCCAGCTCGTCATCATGGATGAAAGCTCCTGCCGGACTCCGGACCGCCTGCCGGAATACGCCGGGAGCCCGCGCTACGCCTATGATAACAACTATGAATACAGGGTCTACGGCAAGTACACGGGCAAATACGGCTACGAGCCTAACTCCAACCTGAGGCTGCCCATCTTCAAGCCGACCAGGTTTGAAGCTGTCAGCACCGATCCCGGCTGGCTCTTCAAACCCTCGGAAAAATATGACACCAAGGCCGTCACCCTGCGCCCGGCCATCATGCCCGTGGCTACCTCCCTCCCGGTCCGCTAAGAAAATCCCTCTTCAAAAAACGGAATCGAAAGGATAAAAAGAAGAAAAAGCTTGATATCTTCGTTCCTCTGCGCTAAAAACTCCCCGCCTTAAGGCACCCATGCTCGGGTGGCGGAATTGGTAGACGCGCTAGACTAAGGATTTAGTGTCGATAAGACGTAGGGGTTCGAGTCCCCTCTCGAGCACCATATAACCTTCTTTAAGTTAATTACTTAGAGATGGTTACTTGTTTTTGGGAGAGAGGAGCCAAAATTTTATTTTTTGACGAATTGGGGGACATTCAGGGGACATACTTGTTGTCGAAAAGCATTGTAAAATAAGAAGAAAATACTCTTTTCTCTAGATGAAAATCTACACTAATTTGTAGCTGTCTACAATGTAATGACGAAGAACCCAATTTCTTGGGTTATCGGAGATATTCAATTATCTTTGCTCCATGTACTCAAATCGTACATAGCTCTCTCGAATAGATGATAGTTTCCGGGTACCCATGTGGCTTGGACACTCGGGAACCAACATGACGGAAAAGCACTACCGGGAAGGCGTTCGTGCTGCCGAAGGCAAAGCATGGTTCAATGTGTTGCCGGAAGAAACAGGTCATCAACATGCTGTTTTTGTTGATCTCCATCTTCAGATGTAGTAATCGATTTCTGTTGTCCGTTAGTCGCCATCGAGCGCAGGACTCCTTGACTCTCTCAAGCGTTTCATTGGGTTTTCTATAAACCCGGGACGTACAAGGAATGGTGGTCTAGCTCCTCATACCAGTTCTTTGAGTTCCACCTCCAGCGAGTTCGCCGGGGTTCCACGACAGGGGCATTTTTCATATTACTTAATAAGGTTAATTGTCCTGCGTTCTTGATGAAGGCAGGCACTCCGGCATAGCCGGGAAGGAGACTCGCTGAGTCTCATCACACTTGAACGGGATATCCAAACGAGATCCCTCAACTTTACTTTAACACCCCTTCAGCACAAGTACCTGAAGGCACCATTTTACCACCGAAACCTATTCCAGCTTCACAATCAACAATGAATAATTCTGCTATATATATTACTGTAGGTAATCCGTACCAAAATTCATCAGAAGTTCCTCTTACCCACGAAGACGCAATTCATGAATTAGCCAAAGATGCTTTCACGCTAAACGGTATCACCTCTCTTCCCAGAATCACTGTGGACAAGATGGTTTTTTCTGCTACTTACACATTACAAATCGACCCTGCATTTTCGACCATTCAAGAGAAACACTCCATTCTCAAGCATTTGGTCGAGACACTCAGTAGCTCGACCAACTGGAAGGAAAATACGCCCTATCCAAGGGGACTAATATACGGAGGATACTCCGACATTGAGGAAGAAGAAAAGGCATCACGAAAGCCACGTTTTAGTGAAACGAGTATCAGGAAAATTGGTTACAAGGTACATCCAAGAAAAGATTATCAGCCTTATTACTGCACAGGACGATTCCCGGATAAATTTTCCTTTATCTCACCAGCAACTCTGGCGGAACCAGCAAAGCCTGATACATTAACTAAACAGCTTCATCTCCCGGTAGAAGATGAGAAAAGCTTCGATCAAGGCCATTTTTACAACTATATGAATATTTGGATAAAGACGGCGCCATTATACACTGCGAGCTGAAGTGGACAGTCAACATATTCTGCAACCCGCAAAGATCACTTTACCATCACCCGGAGCTTTCGACAGAATGGAGTAATACGCCAGAGGGAGTAATACGTTCGTTCTACAGGAATCCTGAGATCAAAGCAAACAAGGACAACATCATTCCCGGAGACATGAATCAGGATATCTTTATCCAAGGGATGAAGAACACATGTGCTGGAGTATTGCGAATTGCCCACGAATCTTTGGTTCATGCTGTTAATGAAACTCGGATGAAGGAATTCGTGTGTGATGGCTATTTATCTTGGGAGAGCTCTTTGTCTAGTGGTGACATCAAGCTCGTTGAGACAGACTGGGCATTTCCCTGCAATGATGCTCCCTGTTTTATTTCAACCTTGCGCAAAGTGTTAAAGTCGACTGGGAAAAAAGTTACATCCCGAGATTACGGGAAAAACAATGCTACTGACGAACCTCGAAATGCGGTTGTCGCCTACTGCAAAAGAGGAGTAGAGCTGTCTATTTACGCAGAAAGCTTGAACATGATCCGTGCAGAGCTGCGACAAAAAGGAAAAACAGGACTTAATGCGTACAGGATAGGCGGATGTTCTATGGCAACATATGTTAATCCGCCTGTTTTTGAAGCACTCATGGAAAGAGTTTTTTCTGGCAATGAGGTCAGCACATCATGCATTGAGTAAGATAATAGACAGTATCCCTGCTTTTGAATTTAAGGATCCACAGGAAGATCCTAGTGGATTCATCGCTTGGATGTGGCAAAGTGAGCCCAGAGAAAAGCATCAAGAAACCGTGCAGGAAATTATCAAATGGTCCATATCTGGATGTGACCTTCACACTAGCAGTCTGTCGAAGAAGGCCCAAAATTTATTACGTCGCCTCGCTGCTAAAAAAGCACTTCTTAGTTAGATCAAAAACATTCTATCCTCTCTTCTAATCCTGAGCTCAATAACTGTAAGACATAGCCTTCCGGGGCAGGCATACGCCTCAACGGTTCAATGCTACGATACGGGTCTCATGGTTACAGCCGAGCGAAGCCACCATCCCAAGAACCCATGAATAATTCTCCCATCGACGTATTCATTGACCTGCCTTCCTCCCCGGGGCCTGTACCAGCAGGCAGGCTATGGGCGCACTTTCACCACGTCACGCAACACGCTTTTCACGTAACGCACCCATCAGAAGATAAAAAAATTGCATGCCCCCGCCAGGAACTCACACGAAAGCGCAAGTTCCTGGCGGCTATAGCTGATTATCCAAACGCCGGAGTTAGTATTCTGGCCGGGGCAGCAGTGCCTTCTTCCTCTCGCGGCTGAACCGGAGTCACCATAGGCACTTCGACAGGAGGTTGCGCCGGGGCAGCGGTTGCCTCGTCTGCGACAGCAGACTCGACAAGCTCTTCTGACCTTGCCTTGTCGACTTTTTCGCTGTGTAAGACGACAAGCGCTCCCTGGCGCCCTTGACAAGTCCTCAGGATGACTTGACGCCTTTATAGACACCTCCCTCCATCTTATGGCTTACATGGCGTGTGACCTCACACGCAATAAGAGCCATCACAGAGGCAGTGACGATACTGGCTTCGACAACATTCGTGATGCTGTCCGTAACAGGATATTCGGATTTCGTATTCATGATCTTGGATAAATGATTCGAGTATAATTACTCTCATCAAGTATACATAGCACGAAAACGCCTGTAATTTCACAAATAAAAAGCCCCGGCTCGAAAGTCGGGGCTGCTCTATGAATATATAGGCAATGGAAGTTATTCTTCGTCGTCAACAACGGTGAGTCCAAGCCCATGAGGTCCTGCCGGATTTCCATCCGGAACAGGGTAAGCCGCCACAGCCTTTGGCGTCGGCGCAGGCGACATCTTATCCTCCGGTTCTTCCTCCTCAAGGCCGGCCAGGGCCTCTTCATCGGTCGGATTGCGGAACTCCTTGAGCAGGTCGCGCATGATCTTCACACGGTAAGCGCAAGGCATTCCGAGGATGTTCGTATTGCCTACCGTGATGATGCAGCCGTGTTTGGCGACAAAACGGATATCCTGGGCGTACTCCCGCAGAGCGTTTCATCCAGCCGCCTTACCTGATGGGAAAGACTGTAGATGGACATAAATTAACACAATATGCTGATATTGTATCAATTATATATAACGCGCAGAATTTCCGTTTTACAAAGAGGTCAATTGGGCCGTCCATTGTGTGATCCGTATGACAGAAATGCATTGTGAAATAAGGGTAAAAACGGCCTGAAAGTGTACACACTTTGTACCCAGGTTGGGGTCGTTTCATGAAATTGACCACTTCCCCATCAAAAACAAGAAACCCTCTCCAAGCTATTTACTTGAAGATGGTTATTGTTGGTGTACCTGAAAGAATTCGACTCTGTACTCCTTTCAGACCAGAGTTTACTTGGCAGATTTCCGAATTGACCTATCTGCGAGGTGAAGCTGCAGAGGAAACGAATTAAAGAGTATCGCCGAACGCTTCTCTGAAATTTGTTTTCACAGGAGCCTTGATTCCTCCGGGGTTTGGTTGGGTAATCTGGTTGTTGGATGGTGGGGTATAAGTACCTGTATGTTGGGCAATCATATTCTTCAATGTCTTATTCACAGAATGCTGTGAAGCAGCACTCAGCAATGAAAAATCCGGAGTCCATGTTCCGTCAGATTGTTTGGTAAAATGGCCGCGAACAAGGATGCCGCTCCCCACAAGACGAGAATCAAGCATAATGGTTTGAGCGATATCAGCTTCATGTACGATATCTACGAGGCGTTCTTCATGAATAATTCCAATTTTACCGGGAAGGCCAATGGGATTGACTGTATAGCCTTTGAGTCTGGAGGAAGATATGTGTCTAAGGTGTCTAAGCACATATTGAACAGTGGCTCCTCCCAGAGAATGCCCGACAAGAATAAACTGGTGTTTGGGATATTTTCCCAGAAGTTCGCGAGTAACTCGTAAGGCTACTATAAAGCGCCCCATGTGTTCCAGCTGCTCATCAGAAAAAATCATTTGCCCATCGTCCAGGGCATCGGCAAGAGTCATGCTGCCCCTGAAAAGAATATAGACAGTATTCGTTATTTCAAGGTTGCCGGGATAGGGGGAATTCAGAGAACGATTCGCCTTGGCCATCAAGGCATAGGTCAATCCCTCATCGTTCAGGTTCGGTTTTTCCAGAAGGAAATATCCCTTGTCCTGCAGACGAGTTAAATCATTGCCCCAAGCGTTCGCATCCAGATAGACAAAGGAAGCCATTTCCGTCATATCAATCAATTCCTGCCGCTCCTCGTAAGGAAGAGTATGAAAGAGGGTCATGGAGTTCCAGGGCGATTTGTCTACTACTTCCTGTTCAAAGAGTTTGATAAAAACTCCAAAGACGATCAACATCATAGGAATGTACAGGAAAAATGCGACAAACGGCCCGAAGCTCTTTGATATGATCTGGTAAGGCAGCTTTAAGATCGTAAATGCGGTTGACCCGAAAAATTTGATTAATCGGGCAAATACGGCAAAAATACCCATAGCATTCAATTATCTGCTTCGTCCCTCTTGTTCCCGGCTGCGTTCCTTCTCTTCGAAACGTCCCTGCTTTTCTTCCCGAAAGCGATCTTGTTGAAACCGTTCACGTTCCTTTTGGCGTTCCTTCTCGGCTTCCTCATGCTGTCTGGCTCTCTCTTTTTCACGACATTCCTCCTGCCACTGACGATATTGCTCTTCCTTTGCCTCTTGAGTCTTACGTTGTTCCTCCTCCCATCTCTGTTGTTCCGTGTGGTCGTCTTCCCGGCCCTGGTTCATTTCCTTTCGATTTTCCATGCTCTCTTGCCGGGCTTTTTGCTCCATGGCTTTGGCACGATCCAGTTCCATTTGGGCTTCATGTTCCTCCTGTTTGGCCTTTTCCACCTCATTATTCAGTTCTTCAAGCTTTTTCTGATGTTCTTCGAGGCGTTCGTTGAAGGGACGTCCATCATCCGGAAAATTATCCTGATGTGCATTGCGTTTAGATTCGATATTTTTGCGTTTTTCTTCGCATTCACGTAAACGATCTTCTGCCTGTTCTCTCATTTCCATGGCTGTCTGTTTATTTTCTTGTGAAATTGTTGCTAAAATAGGGGTTGGAGGAAGCTTTTCCAGAGAACATGTGATCGCTGTAATAAGTAAGGCGTTCCGCCAGAATGGGAGGAATACCCTGGACGAAAGTGAGCACAGCTTCGCGATTCAGGCGACGAACTTCGTCTGGATTGAGAAGGTTTCGTGTAATTTCCGAAAATGATTCGCTTTCACTCTTATTTTTGACAAATTCCGTAAACTTGCCGCTTTGACTGTGAGAAACGGATTTGCTGGTTATGGTGGCCGCCCCCAGCATCTCGGAGATATACTTGGCCGTTTCGTGATCGTTAATACCGAAAAACTGCTGAATCTTGGCATTTGCCAGAAAGGTAGGCCAGTCGTGTTCATACAGTGCTTTAAGCTGGGAAAGATCCTGCCATACCATCCAGATGCTCATGCCGTATCCGGCCAGCAGACTCACCGCTTGTTTCATCATGGGCAAAGAACCCAGCTGGGCCATTTCGTCCAGCATGAAGAGAACAGAACATCCGTCTACCGGTTTCCGGCTGCACCTGGTCATCGCGGACATGGCCATCGTGACCCACAGACGAATAAGGCGCGAATAGCGTACCAGATGCTGCGGAGGAATAATCATATAAATGGAAACCCCTCCTATGTTTTTGAGATCGGCCAGGTCATACGTACCGATACCACCGTCATTCATATCCCCCAGAGATTTGCAGGCCAGCCCCGAGTCCAGGAATTCCGTGTGCTTGAGGGCATTGGATATGATGCTCTTTAATTCTTCATTGCCGGTGGAGAGGATTTCATTGCCCGCACGGCTCAGCAACCCTCCTACAGCAACCGTGTCCTGGCACATGGAATCCAGAATGAAATTCCCAATGACGTGGAAAGGTTGAGCCAGTAACTCCCGCACTTCGGACAGATGACGCAAGCGGTGCGGACCTTTCCCGCAGATAACGGCAAGAATAAGTCCTCTGAGCAGGGTACGGGCCTTGTCATCCCAGTGCGGATCCTTGGCGCCGGCATCTCGCACAATGATAGCATCGGCAATATTGGCGGCGATATCGCCCAATTCCGGATTTTGGGTGAGATAGGTAGACGTTGGTTTCCGATAGTCGACAAGGCTGTCAAGCGGGTTAATGCTGTCCGTTTCTTCCGTCATCACATGGAAAGGATCCAGACAAATGATTTCCTGACGGAACATTTTGCGGCGGAAGTCAGCCGTAATGGCGTAATTTTCCCCTTTCGGGTCAATGACCAGTACAGAGCCGGGATAGTGCAACAGATTCGGAACTACCAGACCTACGCCCTTGCCGGAACGCGTAGGGGCTACTGTAATGATATGACCATCTCCTGACCAACCCAAAAGCTGATTTTCATGTCCATTGCTGATCAGGCTGAACAAACCGGACATCAGTGACCCCATGGAAGCCTCATAGCCCTGACGTATGCCGGATACCAGTTTTTCAGGATTGACCAAACGTCCCAGCACCATGCAACGATTGGCCGGTTCCCGTTCCACAAAGTCCCGTCGAATTCGGCTGTTGATAAAACAATCCGGCGAATGTTGGAAATTGGGGAAAGTAAACAGGCCTTCCTCTGCCAAATCATGAGCATTCGCCCATCGGGCACTCCCGTAACAGTCTGTATTTTTATTGGCCATACATGTATTATTTGCTTTCCGTCACTCTCTTCTGTGAAAGAATCCACAGAAGAGGATCTTCTACGCGCAAAGCCGGCTCCTTTGTGCTGACGCCGAAGAAAAGCTTTCGAGTGAATACTTTGCAGGCTTCCATAATGTTCACATCAGCCGCTGCCACCCAACTTTCCATTTCACAACTCACCGTTTCCATTTCTTCCTGATCAAGCGAGCCCCGGTACGAGCTATCGCGGCATACCAGACGTTCGGTTGTTTTCAGTCTCCAACGGCCTGTGTAATTGATGTCCGGGCATGCCAATGCATCAAGTTTGGAAACGGCAACAGCCAGCGGTACTGCAGGACATGCACGCCCCAGCTTCAAGAGGAGACGATGGGGTTCCGTTCCGTTCAGAGGCGGCAAAACGATGTTGGTTGTTTCCAGTTCATTCCGCAGTGCTTCAACCTGCAAAGGATCCACAAGACAAACAATACCCGAAAGCGCTGTCATGAGGGCGGGAGAAAGCTTTTCTTCGGTGACTTCGGCGAATACGATCAGGCGTCCCTTGTCTGACTTTCTTTTACGAATCAGATACATGGAATTTTTGCTTGAGCCAGCATCTTGTTCCATAATCGTCCAGCCGCATATCTCACTAAGCTTGCGAAGTTGATTGATCACAGCGCGGATATAACTGCTTTTTCCTGAACCGGCCGTACCGGCAATGGCTATGATGAGCGGCTTGCCCTCTCTGTTAGCCGATATGCCCCCTTTACAAATCGGGCACGCACGGAATGACAGGATACGGTCGCAGATCTTGCAGGTACTTTTGTTATTTCTGGTGCATGAAATGCTTGAAGGCGTACCGCCGATTCCCAGCTTTTGCAAAACGGAAGGGGCGGGGGGAGGCAATTTATCTCCGCAAGAAGGTTTGAAAAACAACAACTCCTTGTCGTTGATTTGCTTGTAACAATGTGGGCAATATAATTCGCCAGCCATATGTTTATTCTATGGAAAGAGATTTGCGATTGAAAATCAAATCGTAGTGCGAGTCTTCAGATACAAAGGGCATGAAGCAATTACCGGTTGCAACCATGTTATCCGGAATGGAGACTGATGCCCGGGATTGTCCGGAGGCTTCAACTGCCAGAGCTTTCTTCCCATCCTGTCTGGAAAGAGGAAATACGCGACGAGCGCACCGTACCTCCATGGCAGGAATGCCTTTTTTGCTTTTTACTTCAAATACCCACCCTTGACCACGTTTAGCTATCCGGCAGTTCACCCTGTTCCCTCCGCCCGGAGCGGGAGAATACACGTTGCGCGGGGCAGACCAGCTTGAAGAGGACGTATGCCCCACTTGCATGAAAACGGAAAAATAATAATCCTTGTCTTCCATGACGGGAATAATGAGCTCATGTGCTTGTTCGGAGCCGTTACGTTTGGAAGTACGTATCTCATTGGCGTTCAAGTCATCCGGATTTTCAACGAATGATTTGTTTCCATAGACTATGGTCACTTCGCTGCAGCCTTCCGGCCAGGTCCATTGGAGGTATATTCGGCCTGGATTTCTGCGCAGGCGAAGATTTTGCAATCCGCCGTGCCGGCCCGTACATATGAGAGCAGTATCACCCTTGATCACCAGAGGAATGAGGAACTTCCCGCAGAGATTGATTTCTCGAAGTATGGTAACCTGGGCATCCTTGTCGGTTTCTCCGACTGTTTTGAAACGATTGGCTGTTACTATGCTGCCTGGGGTAATCGGCACTTTGTCGGAAACCATCCAGCGCACTTCATCAGCGCCGGAAGGCAGTTCCCAATGAATACGGATATCTGTTCCCAAACATTTGTAATTCCACTGGTCAAGTTCCAGTCTCGGCGGGGGAAGTTGAGGCGTACCGGAACCATGGGCGGTTAATTCGTGTCCGCTGCCATACAATACCAGCAGATATCCGTACTCCCGGCCATTGGTCAATCCGGTATCATGAAAACTGTTACTGCCTCCATCGACCGGCAGGCGTGTGCCATCATTGATGGATTCAGGTTCTCCCCCTTCTTTTCGGATGAGAGTGGCAGACCACCCTTCCGGTAATGCGCACCATGTGAGCCGGGCGCTGCCATCCCCCATGGAAACATGGAAATCCGCTTCCGGCAGCACCATGCCCTTGCCGCCCGCAAGGCCCTTTAGAATGCGCTTGTTCACTACGGCAAAAACGGCGTAGCCATATTCCACGCCAGGTTTTGCCAGCTTGTCCGTACAAGGAGAGGCCGCACCGCCGCCAAGCTCTTCTCCATCATCCGGACTAACGGGAATCCCATTGCGTTTGCGACGCAGCATGTAATTGATCGGAGTACCGTTGGCATCCGGCAGGCGGTCAAGTTCATTTCCTTGATGGCGAGCCTTGAGCCAGACGATTTCCAGCTCTTTTCCTGATGCCCGCACACTCTTGATGACCGGAGGTTCCAGCGTATCCAGCAATTTGGCTGTTCTGGCTTTTCCCAGTTCATCCAGAAGCGCACGGGCCGGCACATAATCCGGGTAGGTACGCAGAATCCCTTGTATTTCTTTCTGAGCCGTATCCAGTTCTTCACTGCTTCCCTTAAGACTATTTCCGCATTTTTCCAGACTTTCATACACTTTCCGGGCAGCATCAAAGTAGGTGCCGCACTGACGGCATTGTGGGCTTGAAGCATGAATGGGCTTTCCGCATTTCGGACACATGATACGGAATAATTCACCGCATTGAGAACATCGGCTGCTGTTGGCTTCATTTCTGGACTTGCACTTCGAGCACTCCGTGAATTGTTCCTGCCACGGGAAAGGAACCTTGTCCTTGCCCTGACAACACCGGCGGTATACCAGCCACTGCGCGTCTGCGGCATCCAGCCCCTCGGCGCATAGGGTATCGTATAACCTGGTGTAGTATATGGGCGATATGGTACCGGGTGAACCCTCCACATAGTTTGGAAAGGCAGCAAACACACGTTCGCAAATTTCCTGCCCCCGCCATGCGTAATCGTAACGTTTCTTTGATTCTTCGTTCTTGAAGTATTTGGCGCCAATAGTCGTAATCTCTACCTTAATGGTATTGATCGGATTATTGGCGGATCCACCCTTGTTGGGTTCTCTGCTCTTATCCGAATTGATTTTGAGCAGTTGCTCGGGCGAAAGAGAATTCTTGCAATTCAGATACTCATAAATACTAGCTTTTCCCGCAGCTTCCAGGCAACATTTCAATTTCTGAATATCGCGAGACGCAGAAATCAGGTATACAGGATGGCCGTTTGCCGGTTGGGGAGGGACCCTGAGAGCTTTACATGATTTGTCAACCGCCTGACTGCTGATGACAATGCCCAGTTCATCGGCAAGAGAGGAAACCGAATCTATTTCCAGCTGTACATTATTGCAGATGTTCCGGAAGATTACCCTGGAAATCTGACCGTCGACAGCGGCGTTTTGCAGGAAATTTCTGACTCGTTTTTGTTCATTCTTCAGGGCTTCTTCTGCCTGCTTTTGAAGAGATTGAGGATTTGAAAGAACCTTTTCCATCTCGGGAACGGCTTCCATCCATGTCTTCCTCAAAACATCATCCTGAGGGGCGCTGCTCCACTCGGCAGTGCATTGCTTGAGCCTGGCCAATGCGTTGTCAACATTGGTCTCCAGAGGATTGAGGGATAAATTCAGGATTTCAAAGTAATTTCTTTTTTTCATACCCGTTTCAACAGAAAATAAAGTGAGTGGAAAACTCTCAAGAGAGAAGTTATTCGATGGTAGCTCGCTCCAACTCTTTCCTCATGGCGTTCAGCTGTTCCGCCGGAATTGTACAGGCCGTCTGAACTTCTCCTTTGATTTCCTGACCGGAGGCAGGATCCCGTGAGAAGATGGTGAGCAGCCCGCTTTCATCCAGCTTGAAAACGGTTTCTATGGGAGACTCAGCCGGGAGTCCCGGTTGAATAGGCAGATTTCCTTCCCAGATGAGACGAGCGTCGTTGGGATCAATTCCTTCTCTATTGAGTTTTCTCTCTTCTTCGGGTGTGGCTGGATATTCAACCAGATTATCCACTACTTGTATATGTACGGTACTTTGATTGTCTTCAATAGTATAACTGGGCATGTTTGCTTCGACAGGCAGGTTGGTATTCCGGTAAATGAGGTTATAAATACGCGACACCTTATCGGAGTAACGGAGTAAAATTTGACCGAAGCTGCGGCTGCATACATTGGAACATGGAGTCAGTATGTTGCTGACCGCTTCCAGGGTAAATCCGCTGTCATCCGCCAACTCCTGAAGCTTCCCTTCCGTTTCCAGCGTAAATTCACCGGTATCGTCTGCTTCTAGAGTGAATCCATCTCCAATCTGTTCGCGCATCAGATGAGCCAGTGCGGAGATAGCTGCACCCTTGGCTACCGATTCGTCCGGATCATAGGAAATGGGAGTAATCCCCAATTCTCTTTCAACTGCAACGGAAACCTGAGGCATGTAGGTACTGCCTCCCACCAGAATGATTTCATCGATTCTGTTTACTCCCTTTCCCCGGGCAATATCCAGGGCGCGTTTCGTTCCACTGATTGTACTTTGAAGAAGGGATTCCGTCTCTGAATCAAATTCTTCACGTGTGATGTGGGCGTATAGTTTTTCGCCTTCGAATTTATAGGAAACCTGTGCCTCTGTACGAGATGTAAGTGTTTTCTTGGCCTTTTCAGCTAATAACTGCATATCCTGACTGGCGGCAGGGTCAGACAAGAGGTCGATTGCGCTTTCCGACGACATCTGCAAACGGTCCACCAGCATTCCTTGCATGACTTCATCCCAGTTTTTTCCACCCAAGTGATGATTGCCATCGGTACAGACTACATTCAGTCCCTTGGGGGAAACATTAATAATGGTCACGTCGAAGGTTCCTCCACCCAAATCGTAGACCAGAATATTGCGTTCTTCGGCATGGTGGTTTTGGGTGAGTCCATAGGCCATGGCGGCGGCAGTGGGCTCATTGAGTATTTCCAGAACATTGAGGCCGGCAATCTCCCCGGCCGCCTTGGTGGCTTCGCGCTCCTGATGGGAAAAGTAGGCCGGACAGGTAATAACCACATCCTGAATTTCCTGACCCAGACGCTCGGACGCATCATTCACCAGTTTACGCAGAATGCAGGCCGAGACCTGCTCCGGCCTGTAAGAACCCTTTGAACAGGAAAAGCGGTAGTTCTCCGAACCCATTTCGCGTTTAATGAAGGTACACACTTCGCCGGGACTCATGGAAGCCTCCTGCTTGGCTTCATCGCCTACGACAATTCGATCGTCATCGAACCAGACAACGGAAGGCGTCGTGCGTTCGCCTTCACTGTTCAGCAAAACCTGGGGTCGGCCATCCCTGCCCACATATGCCACACAGCTGTATGTTGTGCCCAGATCAATTCCCACGGCTATCCTGTTCATGATTTATGTTGGTTAATCGACCATCTCCAGATCGGCTACAACTTCCTCCAGCTTTTTCCGTTCTTCTTCACTGAGGACTCCTTCTACCTGGAAGGGCACAACAATTTTCTTGTCATTAGTAACATCCCGGGCAGTCAATTCGAGCCGGCCTTCAGGATCCAGCGCGAATGTTACTTCAATAGGAGCCCCTGCGGGCAAGCCGGGAGTCAATTCCATGGTTGCTTTACCAAGTTCCAGGCAACAGTCCAGATCCGCCTGTTTTCCCACAATGTTATTGGAATAGACGATGAGAGGCAGAGTGGCTGCATTAGCGGCAGAAACAGGGAAAGCTTGAGTATTGTTACAAGGAACTTCATTCTGTTTTTCGATCAGGTTGTAACAGACAAATTTACCTTCCTTGTTCTTCACCCGAATACCGATACTTTTGGAAGCCACCGTAATCATCTCGGTGTTAACCGCAGTTTCAATCGTTTCAGGTGCCAACGAAAATTCGTCTGCAACTTTCTTATTTGCCTCGTCTTCGAGTTTTCCTGTCGGGGTATCGGGATTTTTTTCCTTCAGATCTTTAAGAACCTTTTCATAAAGATCCCTGATAGCCTTATTATTCCCATAGAGGGCAGCGCCCTTGGAAACAGCATGGTTGGGCTCATACAGTTTGGGCTCTACCCTCAAAGTGTCCTTGTAGCGGCTGTTAACCATCTCCATCACCTGCGGCATATAGGTAGAACCGCCGACCAGCAGGAATTCATCTATTTTTTCCACACCTGTTTTTTCACGAGCCATGGCAATCATGGCATCCGTGAATTCTATCGTACGGTTAAGCAGAGGCTGAGTCGCTTCATTGAATTCCTCCCGAGTCACACTCACCTTGCTCTTGCTGCCGTCGCAGCAGGTAATGCGGGCAGTAGCTGTTTCTTTCTGGCTGAGACTCATTTTTGTCTTTTCCACTGTCGTGATCAAGGCAGCCCTGGTTTCCGGGTCGGCCATCAGGTCACCTGCCTCGGGGTTTTCTATGAGAAGCTTTTCAAGCAACAGGTCACGCAGAGCGGCATCCCAGTCAGCCCCCCCAGCTTGTGATCTCCATCGGAGCAAATGACCTTTACTCCCTTGGGAGAAATCTCCACGACGGTCACGTCGAACGTACCGCCGCCCAGGTCATAGACGATGATCTGCCTTGTCTCCTGTGTTTCTCCCTGATCGTTTCCGGTTATCCCCATTCCGTAGGAAATAGCTGCGGCAATGGGCTCGTCCACAACGGCCAGTACATTGAGTTTTGCCAGTTCGCCGGCTGCTTTCGTGGCCATGCGTTCGGCTTCATTGAAATAGGCAGGGCACGTGATGACGACATCCTTTACTTCGTGGCCGCTCATTTCAGCGCCTTTCACCATGTATTTAAGAATGAGGGAAGAAATGGATTCGGGAGAATGTTCCTTATCCAGGAAAGTTTTACGCCAGGTTGTTCCCATTTCACGCTTGATCAGGTGGACAAAGTTATCCGGATCGGTATAGGCGGATTCCTTGGCACCTTCCCCGACGACAATACCGCCATCTTCAAAGAAGACGGCGGAAGCTGTAATGGAACCGCCGTCCGGGTTATTGATGATTTCAACATTGCCGCTGTCGCCCACATGGGAAATGGCGGAATACGTGGTACCCAGATCGATACCGTATACTTTGATTTTAGTGTTTTCGCTCATAATGAAAATATGTGTGATGTCATGGAATGGATGGCAGAGGAAAAAGTGATTATTCCGTTGCCAGTACGTAGACGGCTACTTTTTCGGGGCGGATGACTTTTCCGTCTTTTTCGAATCCCCAGCGCAAAGAGGCCTGAATGGTTTTGGCCAGGGAAGGATCGTCGGTCACAACGGTCTTGAGTACGCTGTGGCGTTTGTGATTGAAAGCGGCCCCTGCTTCGGTACGAAAGGAATCGATGTCGTTGTTTTCGAGCAGGTCGCGCAGGTCTTCGGCATGGGCCAGGACCAGTTTCTGGAGCTTGGCATAGTTTTCCGGAGTGGCTTCCAGAGCGCTGTAATGTTCGGCGCTTCGTTCCGCACCGTCGATCTCAGCAATAAGATCCATCACGATAGCCTTGTTGAGTTTTTCATGTATTTCACGGCGGTAGGCATCGAGTTCCTGATATTGCCTGTCAATGATTTCCTTTTTGGAGGCGTCATAGCGCATTTTGCTGTTGAACTCTTCCTGAAGGCTGGATATTTGCGATTGCAGGGTGGTCAGGATATTCAGTATGGGAGTCTGGTCAGCTGTCGCCTGGTGAGGGGTTGGCTCTTCAATGACGGACTGAGGAGAAGAATCCGGGGCAGCTTCCGGAGAGGATTCCAATTCAGGGCTTGTCTCCGAATGAGTATCTGACGCAATTTCCTCCGGCACGGCTGCAGGAACAGACTCTGGTGAGGATTCCGCTTCAGCATCTGATCCGGTTTTGCTCTCCGGTGTGAATTCCTGCCGCAGCTCGACTTCGGAGACGGGGCCTTCTTCCGGCTCCATTTCCTGTGGAGATTCCGGTTGATCCTCCTGCTCCGAAGCGGTTTCCGGAACGGAAGAACCTTCCATACCGGAATTTTCTATTATGATATTTTCTTCAGCTGATTCAAATATGCATTCGCTGATGCAGTCTTCTGGATTATTCTGGTTAGTCATGATGGTGGTGTATGAATTGATGGAGAGGGAAAGATAAGTGCGGGATCAGGCGGGAATATTTTGTAACAGCCATTTGGCGAGAGCGTAAACGCCGGGACATTCGTTCAATTCCTGGTCGCTGGAGGAGATGGAAAAAAATGCCGTATTTCGGAAAAGATCGGCTTTTCCGAGAACATCAGCCCATTGAAGGTCATGAAGGAAATGACGGCAGGCGGCTTGATCCGCACCGGCATCAAGCTCACATGCTCCATCAAAGGGAAGAATCTTGCCATTCGACCGGATGACCACGGCGCATTTAAGCTTTTGCAATCTTGCTTTGTAGGCCGTGCTCATCAGTTCATGCCACTTGTCGAAGGCTTGTGCAAATGAGGCGCTGCCAGCCGTTTCTTCCACCACAAAAACGGCGCCTTGCAAAAGAGAGTAGAAGGGCATGGCATCCAACGAATTAATAGAGGCCGCATCGCTTCCTTCGAAATCGCAAATTTGCAGGCAAAGCGCAGGTTGTTTGTCGTTTCTCTTGCGGCTGAGCAACAATTCGATGTAGTTGTATCTGGGTTGAGTGCAGGTGGAATTGATGCGAGGAGTATCGTACGCGTACCACCGGGGTACGGATACGTTTCCCAAGGCTGAAACAAGGGCTCGCAAAAGAGAAGTCCTTGTTGTATCCGAACCGGCTACACAGGTGACAGGCAGCATGCGGACCCCATTTTCATTCGTTTCTTCGCTGGAAAAACGGGAAGTTTGCAGTTTAAAGAAAGATAGAGGAAGAATGAAGAGTGCGGACAGGAGAGCATATGCAGCCAGAACAGCCAGAGAAACGATCGGGCGCATGATGTAGACTTCCACCATGGATACCAGCCTGACCAACAGGTTTCCCTGAGCAGATAGCTCCCGGTAAACCTTGACAGGGGCAACGATGCTGGCTTTACCGGCTCCCAGAAGTGTTTGCGACCAGATTTGCAGAGCAGTGTTCAGTCCCTTGCTTCCGGCATATTTATGGCGTGTAATACGGTTGATTGAGAGAATATTGGACAGAACCATTCCCAATACCCACAGACTGTATCCTGCGTAGAAACCGTACTCGATCGAGATATCTGCCACTCTGCGCGTTTCCTCCTCCAGATAACCGGAGATGATAAAACTATACAGCAACGAACCACCGATAAGAAGAACAAAGGCGAGACGGCCAAAGTTGATGTTGGACGGTTTATTCATGTACCGTTATCACGTAGGAGACAAACGTAATGAGGAAGCTGGCTACATATTTCCCAGTTCTGCCTCAATATCTTTGATTGCCGCGTTGATCGATTCCTTATCCTGTAGTGAGGAAGAGGCTTCCTTGCGGGCTTGCAACTCGTTACGTTTTTTCAGAAGATCGTTTCGAGTATTAGCGTAACTACTTGTCGTCTTTTTTATCTTATTGTATGTCGCTTGTTTGATCGACTGTTCCGACAGTAGACTTTGACGGCGCTCCATAGCCTTATCGGGAGACCAGAAAATACCTCCTTGGGTGGGATCTCCGGTAGTGCTGCAGGAGGAGAGCAAGGAACAAGCGACAACAAAAACGCTTGTTAGACAGAGGTGATTGTTCGTATTCATAAGAAAGGCAGGTTCATTAAATGGGAATTTTTTCGGAAATATAAGATTCGTGTCTTACCGGGCCTGGTGGAGCCAAGCCCGGTAAATAATTTTTGACTTTTATGCAGAAAGGGTAGAAAGAGCTTTCTTGTGTTTTGCCAGAGAATTGATTTCATGACTGAGCGTGCTGATTTTGCCTCGCAGAGCGATTTTTTGATTGCCGGAAGCATTATCGGCTGCTTTTCGCGCCAGGGTTACTTCTTCATTGAGAATAGAAATGCGCTTATCTACTTCCCTCGTCATTTTTTGTGATTTTGTTTTGACGTCGGAAGAGGCGAGATGCCTTTTTTCTTTTTTCAGATTGGCAATAGACTGAGCCAATTCCGCGTTTCTGGATTTCGTCTGTGCAATGAGCTTGTCCATAACCTGATTGCTGTGTCTGATTTGTTCTTCTACACTGGCGTATTCTTTTTTCTGCTGGACAACGTAATCCCCCCAGAACCAGCCGGCGATTGCGCCAATGCTCCCCCAATGGCAGCTCCGATAACAGTAGATTTAGTATCACCTCCTATAGCCTGACCTGCCAGAGCTCCCACACCAGCTCCGCCAGCTGCTCCTATTCCCGTAGCCTGAGCATACGTCTTTGTTGTATCTGACATGTTGGCACAGGAACCCAGACCGAAGGTTAGTACGCCGGCTTCCATGAGTAATACGAATGATTTCTTAAAGTAATGTTTGTTGTTCATGTTTATTGGTTGTTGCTGATAGTTTTCTGTCGGGAGTATTCAATGGGGGTGAAACCTTTGCTTAGTTCGGCAGGAGTATCCTGAATGTCATCAGACAATCCTGTGATTTGACCCTCCGCATCCAGCATGACAACGGTCTTGCCATACACATCCAGCCGCGCTCCGTCTGCATCCAGAAAGATTCGTCTGGTATTTATTTCCAACATCCGGTCTTTTCTTCCTACGGAGGTTAGCCTGACAACGCGTACGGGAAATCTGGCAAGGAACCCGTTCATACTTTCCAGAATATCGTCACGGGATGTTTTGATATCCAATGACATATTAAGGATTTCTTCTGAAAACATGGTAGAAATGGATTCTCCCTCAGGATACCTGCCGACCAGAAGGTGCAGCATATGATAGGCCTTCTTTTCCAGTAATTCGGGGGTTAGTGCTTTCGGTTCTGCTTTCGGTTCTGCTTTCGGTTCTGCTTTCGGTTCTGCTTTCGGTTCTGCTTTCGGTTTCGGTTCAGAGGAAAGTGGAGTTGCCGGGTCAAGAATTATGGGAATGAACTCTTCTGGTTCCTCGATCTGCCTGTTCAGTCGATCTGCAATATTGTAGTGGTTAAAACAGAAAACAGCAGCCATGCCGGCCAGAATGAAGAACGGCAGCAGAGGACCAGTTTGTGAGAGATAACGAGCTGTAGAATGGGGCAAACCGCAATGGCTGCACACATCGCCTCCATGCGTTTGATTGCAAATACATTTAACCAGTTGACCCGATCCCATAAATTTTCTTGTCGGAGAATACGATACAGCATTCATAATGCTGATTCCGTGTTTATTCTTTGATAACCAAACATTAACAGGAATAACCCATGACAATTTCATCCATAATTCACGGAAGAATCAGAGAAAAAAATCCCCTTAAATCCTTCCCAATTATTTCAAAAATATCATTTTGATTTTTTTTTGACATCAGCATTATGAATGAAGAACTCACTGAAAATCTCATTGCAAAAGAATTACTGAAGAAGGTCGACCTTACACAGTGCGATTTGGCTCGTCTTGTACTAGAAGCTATTGAAAATCTGGGGAATTTGGCTCGGGGGCTCAACCGGGTAGAACTGATTGTTCTTCTGCGCAACACGTTGCAAAAAGGAGTGTCCGTTGTAAAATCTGCCACTCATACAGTCACTTTGGAAGTAGCAGCCTGGGCAAGTGTCGATGCCCGGAAGGATTTGAGGCCGTCATCGAAAAGAGACTTGCGCCATTTCGTTCGTCGGATTCTACGTGTCGAGGGTATTGCCCAATTGCCTTTGCGTTCCATGACTCCTATTCAATGCAAGAAAATTTTAGAGACGGCATTCGGTTCAAGTCCAAGCAGTTATACGAAGGGTCGCGTCATTCTTCACAGCATATTTACTTACGGCATTCGCCAGGAATGGTGTGATGTAAACCCGGTAATCCGCATTGAAGTGCCCAAGATAAAAGAAAGGTACATTGAGCCGCTTTCCCTGAAGGATGTGGAAAAACTGAAGGAAGCAACTACACGCCCCGAATTCAGGAATATGCGTTTTTCCTTGAATTTGATGCTTTACGCCGGAATCAGGCCGACTGAGGTAAGCCGTTTGCAGAAAACTGACTTCCAATGGGATGAGCGTCTGGTAATCGTGCGGTCTACCGTCAGTAAGACTGGCGGCGGCAGAGCCGTACCTCTAAGAGGGATTCACAATATCAGGAAGAAAGACCGCTATATTCCTCGAAATTGGAAACGCAAATGGAAAGCTTTGCGCAGAGTTGCCGGTTTCCAGAGTAACTGGGTGCCCGATATTTGTCGCCACACGTTTGCAAGTTATCACGCTGCTTATTTCCGAAACCTGTCGGAGTTACAGATGGAAATGGGACACCGTGACACCTCACTATTGAGGAGCCGCTATATGGCTCCTGTTCTGCGAAAAGATGCTGCTGCGTTCTGGCGAGAAGCTAAATAGTAAGGCAAGGGACTCGGTATGCGAAACCAGAACGCAAGTGCTTTTCCTGGTGCCTCACCTGATGGCGGAGTACATAGAATGGAGTCATGGGTACATGACGGCAGGTAATAAGCCGTCACATATAGATGACGCGAAGGGAATAGATTTTTCAAATATGATTGATAAAAAATGGATATGGAAACATTTTATCAATCATATCAGGACATTCATCCTATGTCTTGATTCATGATGCCATTGATCGTGCTCATCAATGAATCAAAAGGCTCCGGCTCATCAAAGAGCATGGCAGAAGTCTGTTCGTAGTCCC
The DNA here is from genome assembly GCF_049262625.1 of Akkermansia sp. JRP_AM1. Lineage (NCBI taxonomy): Bacteria > Pseudomonadati > Verrucomicrobiota > Verrucomicrobiia > Verrucomicrobiales > Akkermansiaceae > Akkermansia > Akkermansia sp. JRP_AM1. Next base: position 2,303,628 of record NZ_CP118234.1, on the reverse strand, counting down.
TTTGCCATTTTTCTCGCAATTCAAGAGAATCCGGGATCAGTTTCAAATCCGAGGGAAGCAATGTATCGTAATCGACCCATGTCTGCCAATGGTAGAGCTTGCGTTTGTCCCTTACATCGAAGAATAGCTCCTTATCAACATATCCCGCTCGGATAAGGGCTGCCGCATCATAATAGTGGCGTGCCAGCCTGGCCTTGATATTCCATCCTTCATGCGGACGGGTATTATTCTCATGGAGAATGAAACACTTCTCCCAGAATGTTCGGAAAGGGCTAATCGTTCGTACTTCAGTCGAATCTGAAAACTCCGGAAATCCTTCCCCAATGTAAGAATCGACCATCCTGGCTTCGGATGGTTCCGTCTGAGCTCTCCCGCTCAATTCGATTTTGACAAAAGGACGAATGTAGAGGCTTTCATTCTGTTCGAACAAGGATGGATAATGGATTAAGAGGACAAATGGATCACGGGCCGTGGACAGATCTTCCAACTCGATATGCACATTCTTGATTCCCATTTCTTTCATCCTCTCCTCCATGAGAGGCAGGAGAACATGCTCCATCATCCTCCGGTAGTGGGGGCGAATCTTACGCAATTTAGCATCCCTCTGGCTGGCGGATTGAAACGCTGTCGGCTTATCTTCTTCACCCAGTTCAGTGAAGAAACGGGGAGATAACGCAACATCGATATCCTCAGAGAAACGGCGTATGATCTTGTACGCTTTGGAGAGGGACGTCCCGCCTCTGAAGCATAGATAAGGATTCAAGGAGTCTTCCCGAAAAAGGATATTCAGAACCCGGCATACCCAGAAATCCTTTTCAACAATAGAAGGAATGATACCCAGCTGCTCGCCAATGTGGCGGCACAGGAATATTCAATCTTCGGATGGGAGACCAAGGAAATCACTCATGGGAGACAGGGGGCGCTATGACTTGTTGTAGAATGGGGCGCATCCATACAGGAACAAGTTCCATATCACGAGATAATTGTTCCTTTTCCGTATCGGAAAGCCGCTTGGTTAATTGAGTGACCACAAAATCACGATCTATCGACTTCCTGCCCAGCGAGCGCAACGCTTGAACGACCAATCCCGTAATACTCCCCGACAGGCGCATCAGTTTCGGAGATGTCTTCTTGAAGCGGAGTTTCCATCCACCTACGTGAACCGTTGCAGAAGGTCGATCCGTCAAATACTCGTACCGCCCGGCCATTTGGTCGGAAAGCCACAAAGCGTTAGCGGCATGGATTCCATTAGGTAAAAGACGAGCTTCATTTTTCCTTGCCCAGGCTTTCGCTACCTGTTCCGGGTCAGTTGGTACAGGCAAATTAAATCTCTTGTTGGTCGCTGGGATCTCATAGATACCGGGAAGGATACGCTTGAGCTCGCCATCCCTTGCCATGCGAGAAAGCGCTTGATCTACTGCTGTCCTGGGCCAGAACGCAAGAAAATCGGAAGAGGTAATAACCTCTCCTTTTGCCTTCTCGGAAAATATTTTTTCCCTCAGCTGGCTCCTGATGCTCCCCTTCATGATTAAAAAGTATTGTTTATCTGACTAAAGTCAATAAAAAATGCTGTTTATCTGACTAAAATGACTGAAGCAAAGATCAATTAACCGCATCCGGGATGATAGAAAGGTATGCTTCAGCATCCTTACGGGAAACACCCTGCCTGTAGTGGGATTCGGTCATCTGCGTTCCACTATGTCCCATCCAGCGGGCAACATCCGGCAAGGGATGGAGAGCTGCCTGATAGGAAGCGAATGAGTGTCGCAACGCATTCTTTGGTATCGTGATGCCGGCTTTGGCTGCCAGCTGGTCCAGGCGATAGCCATATCTGAGTTCGTCATCCCGGGTCATTGGCTCCCATTCTCCTGCGGCCAGCCATGCCTTGATTTGCGGGGAGGTGGGTATGTAACGATCCTTCGTTTTCCCCTTGGGTCCCTTCGCGATCTCACGCGAAACAAAGATATCGTCATGTCCATCCGGTTTGTCCTTGTATTGAACAACCTCTGAACGTCTTAGCCCGCACAATCCCTGTAGAACAATACGGGAAAGCATGGGGCGGTCATATTTTAATGCCGCCTCAAGCAATTTCCGGAATTCGTCCGGGGTAAGAATCCCGATGGAGATGTGATCCCTGGAAGGAGCGACGGTCAAGGAGACCGGGTTTTTCTGAATCAGATCGTGCTGAATGGCCCAGAGAAAAAAGGCATTCAGCGTACCCCGGTACCTGTATTTGCTGGTATTCGAGAGGGGCTTTCCCTGATACCGGAACGAATCCAGTTTGTCATTGATTTCGGCGGCGGTGATTGATGACAACTCCCGGTTGGTCCAGCCTTGCTGCCATTTATCGAGTTCATGAAGGACGTTCTTATGGTGGGCCGGCTGGCATTGGCCCCGATCCAGCATCAGCTGCCTCTCCTTTCGATACTGAGCCATGGCGTCATCCAGAGATATACCCGTCGAGGGTGGTTTCGGGGTAGTAATGTCAACATGATCAGCAATGACGCTTAATTGTGATCCGAGTAAATCCTTGATTTCCTGCTCTTTGGTATCCGTGAGAGCATCTTTCCACCACGAAAGGAGATCAGTTGCAAATGCCTTTACCTCTTCCGGATCTTCATGCTGGTACAAATATTGAAGCGTATGTTGCAGAAGGTTGTTGTCCCTACCAAATTTTCTCCACAAGCGGATAGCGAACATTTCGACCACGGATTCTCCCTCTGCAACCATATTGAATATTGCCAGGGCATCGTCGATATGCCCCTTGTCATACATATCGTAGAGAGCCCGGGCTTCGTCGTAATCGCGGAAGGTGCGCTCTTTCCATTCTCCCGTGTCCTTGTCAACAAAGCGGAGCCGCCAGACTGAAGGGCGACCTTTCTTCTTTACTTCAGTGAGTTTGACTTTGCTGCCATATCGGCCTTTGGCATGCTTCCTCTTCATGTAACGAGAGTAATGGTTTACAGAAAAAGCTTCAAGACGAATTAGGGGACAAACTGGGGGACATATTCGTAAATTGCTTACAATGAATAAAAGTGTTTAGATTCAGGTTCTAGTGGGGGTTCCCCGTGAAGGTTCGAGTCCCCTCTCGAGCACCATCCCTTTTATACCGCAAGTTGCTGTTCATAAGCGCTTGCGGTTTTTGTTTATCGACAATTGCAAGACAAACCGCAGTATATTTATACAACTTTTATCAACACGAAACGGGAATGTGCTGCAAGAAATGAAAGGTCCTCCCTCTTGTTTACTCGCTGGAAACAGTTCAGGTAAAAACCAATGAGGGAAGCTGTGTATTTACGATGCCCTTCAAACGCCCCCTGCCATCAGGGCCAGGACTTCCACGCGGTTCGGCATGGAGCGGATGGCTCCCTTGCGCGTCGTCACGATGGACGCGGCGGCGTTGGCGAATAAAAGCATGTCCGCCAACTGTCCGTCCGTCAGGTTTTCCAGCCCTGTTTCCAGAATCCAGTCCAGGCAGGAACCAAAAAAGGCGTCTCCGGCGCCCGTCGTGTCAATGGTATTGACCTTCAGGAACGTAGGCTGGTAAACCAGCGTGTCTCCATAGGAAGCCCAGCTCCCTTCCCTGCCCCCTGTTACGAGGATGAGGCGGAGATTGCTGAATTCCCTTTTCAGGGCATCCAGCCCTTCCTTCATGGAGGAGCACCCGGTGAGGAACAGAAGTTCCTCCACCTCTATTTTCATGACGCTGCACGCGCCGCAGCCGTAGAGCATTTGCTCCCGGGCCAGCTCCAGGCTGGGCCAGAGGGGAGGCCGGAGGTTGGGGTCAAAGGAGACGAGGGCACCCTTCTCCCGGGCATGGCTGACGGCATGCCTCGTGGCGCGCCGCACGTCGCCGTGCGTCATGGAGATGGTCCCGAAGTGGAATACGCGCGTGTTTTCCACCAGCGCCATGTCCACCTCCCCGGAGGTCAGTTTCATGTCCGCGCCGGGATTGCGGTAGAAGGAAAAATCACGGTCGCCATGTTCGTCAATCTGGACGAAGGCCAGGGTGGTGTTGACTTCCCGGGAAGAGACCAGCCCCGAATCGTCAATGCCTTCCTCCTGAAGCGTGCGCCGGAGCATTTTCCCGAACATGTCATGCCCCACCTTGCCGATGAAGGCGGTCCTGCGCCCCAGCCGGGACAGCATGGAGAGGACATTGCAGGGGGCTCCCCCGGATTGGCCTGGTAAACGGGCAGTTCCTGGGCGCTCACTCCGCAGGGGGTGAAGTCCACCAGCAGTTCTCCGAGGGCTACGACGTCATACATGCTTTTCCAAATGTTGAAGGTGGTCCTTCCGGCATAAAGGAAAGCCGGGAGAGATAGTAAAGCATAGAACGCGCCGCCTGTTCCGGGAAAGGAAAAAGAGGTTCATTCCAGTCATGCCGGCAAAGGACGTACTGCCGGGGTCCCATCGCGCCCTGTGGAAACCGTGCCCGTAAAAAAATCCGGGATTTTTCCGTGAACGGTCCCCTGCGGCGCGTGATCAATCCGCCGGATAGGGAAAAAGTCTGGCATATCCCTAACACCCGCCTCTCCGGAAATGCCCATTAGTATGAGACGGCAAATACCATACCTCATTTCAAGATGATGAAGAAGGAACTGAAACGACAGGGCAAGGCGAAGATTCCGGGGGCTCCCGTCCCCTATGACAGGACAACCATTCAGCCGGGGATAGTCCATATAGGAGTGGGCAACTTCCATCGCGCGCATGAAGAGTTTTACACGAACCAGCTTCTGGGCATGGGCGGCCGTGACGAATGGGGAATTTCCGGAGTGGCGCTGCTGCCTCAGGACGAACCCCTTTACAAGGCGCTGAAGAGCCAGGACGGCCTTTACACGCTGACGGTCTGCGGCCGCGACGGCAAGGACGAGTTTTATGAGATAGGCTCCCTGGTGGATCTGGCGTGGGGGCCGAAGGATCCCGAAAAGGTCATCGACAGGATTGCGGACCCCCGCACTAAAATCATCACGCTGACCATTACGGAAGGGGGATACAATCTGGATAAGGAAACCGGTGAGTTCATGCTCAACAGCAAGGACGTGAAACATGACCTGGAACATCTCGACCATCCCCGGACGGTTTTCGGGTTCCTGGCCGCCGGATTGCGGAAGAGGCGCAAGGACGGCGCAGGCCCCGTAACCGTTCTATCCTGCGACAACCTCCAGCACAATGGAGACACGGCCCGGAAAGCGTTCACTTCCTTTATCGAGGCCCAGGATCCCGGGCTGGCGCAGTGGGTGAAGAAGAACGTGACATTCCCCAACAGCATGGTGGACCGCATCACGCCCGCCGTCACGCCGGACGACGTCAAGCGACTGGACGCGCAGAGCGGCGTGGAAGACGCCGCCCCCGTCTATTCGGAGGATTTCATCCAGTGGGTGATTGAGGATGATTTCATTGCCGGGCGCCCGGACTGGGAAACCGTGGGCGTGGAGTTTACGGACGATGTTTCCGCTTATGAGAATATGAAGCTCAGCCTGCTGAACGCGTCCCACTCCCTGCTGTCCTACCCCGCCTTTCTGGCCGGGTACCGCCGGGTGGACGAGGCGGTAGGGGATGAACGGTTCGCCCGCTACTTGCGCCTTTTCATGGACCGGGACGCGGGCCCCTACGTTCCGCCTCCGGGGAATACGGATTTGGAGCTGTACAAGAAGACCCTGCTGGAACGCTTCGGCAACAAGGCGGTGAGCGACCAGATCAGCCGCTTGTGCTTTGACGGCGTTTCCAAGATTCCCGTGTATGTGATGCCCGTTTTAACGAAGATGATCAGGGACGGCGCCGACCTGGAACGCCTGGCGTTTTTCGTGGCCGCCTACCGCCATTACCTGAAGCACGGAAAGGATGACCGGGGCCAGGCTTATGAAGTGAACGAGCCCTGGCTGACCAAGGAGGACCGGAAGCTGATCGCCAGCGACGACCCGCTGGATTTCCTCGCCCTCTCCCCCTTCCGGAGCACGGATTTGAAGGCGGCGGACAAGTTCGTCAGCCAGTACCTGGGCATGGTGGAGAAGCTTGAAAAAGACGGCGTGCTCTCCGTTCTGGAAAAATTGGTTCTTCCGTAGTCATACAATCCTTCATGCAGCCCGTCTCCTGTTCCGGGCTGCATGAAGACACCTTCCCGACCTCTTCCTTTCCGCCGCATTCTCACCCTTCCCTCCTCTCATGGAAACACAACCGCATTCACGCCTGGGTCCCTTCCTTGCCCTGACTTTCATTTATTTTCTCGTCGGGTTCCTGTCCACCGTGAACGGCCAGTTCCAGGGGCCTTTGCAAAGCGCCTTCCTGCCGGATGCCGGCGCCTTGAAAAACACGTTCATCACGCTAATTCCCTTTTTCTTTTTCCTGGCGTACCTGGTGAACGGAAATATCGCCTCCCGCTGGATCAACCGCTACGGCTACAAGACCACGCTGATACGGGGGCTCCTGTTCATGGTGCTTGGGCTGGCCGTCTTTTTCCTGTCCGCATGGTTCACCGTCCAGTTCGGGGACCTGCGCACGACGATCGCCGGGGCCAGCATCCCCTACGGCTATTTTATTTTTCTGGCGGGGTCCTATGCCATGGGCACCTCCGCCACGGTTTTGCAGGTCGTCATCAACCCCTACGTGACGTCCTATGAATTGAAGGGAACCCAGCCCGTCCAGCGCCTCAACATCGTCTGCGCCGTGAATTCCTTCGGAACGACGATCGCGCCGTTTTTCGTGACCGGCATCCTGTTCGCTGGACTGCCCATGGAGAGCGTCCACGTGCGGCAGCTGATGCTTCCCCTGCTTATCCTGGGCGTCCTGATTGCGCTGGTCACCCTGATGACGAAGCGCCTTTACCTGCCCAACATCCGGGACACCACGGCCGGAGAAGGAGAAAAACTGGAACGCAGCATCTGGTCCTTCCGGCATTTGACATTGGGCGTGATCGCCATTTTCTTTTATGTGGGCGCGGAGGTGTCCGTGGGCATCAACGTGAACCTGCACGCCCTGGAACTCAGCAATTCGGATGAACCGCTGCTGTTTCTGGGCTCCAGCAACCTGGTGGTGTGGGGGGTGGACCTGGGCATTCCGGCCCTGCTGGCCTCCCTGTACTGGGGCGGACTGATGGTGGGGCGCATCGTTTCCAGCTGGCTGAACCATATCTCCCCCCGTGTCCAGTTGACGGCGGCAACCTCCGCGGCGGCCATCCTGACGCTGGTCGCCATTTACACCCATAACCTGTGGGTGCTGGTTTCCGTAGGGTTGTTCCATTCCGTCATGTGGGGCTGTATTTTCACGCTCGCCACCGTGGGGCTGAAAAAATACACCGCCAAGGCTTCCGGCATTTTCATGATGGGCGTGTTCGGCGGCGCCGTTTTCCCCTTCCTCCAGGGAGCGCTGACGGACGCGCTGGGAAGCTGGCGCTGGTCATGGATGCTCGTCTTCCTCTGTGAGCTGGTCATGCTTGCCTATGCCCTTGCGGGTTCCCGCGTCAGGAAAGAAGACCTGCTGGAAGGAACGGACTGATTTCTTTTCCGGGGAGAAGCCGGGTCCGGCGGAACAGCCCGTCCCATGCTCCGGGAAGTTGATTTTCCCTCAGGGAAAACCATCATGTCCTCCGCCTCTTCTTCATGGAATGATGCGCTCTCAACCATTTCATTAAGAAGAATCATGAAAGAAATAAAATCATTCAGTCAGGGACAGTTGATTCGCCAGACAGGGAATATTTATCCTTCCGGAATATGTCTGGGCCTGGTCACTTATTGGCTCATTGCATGCCATCGTCATGAAGAAAGTCAATTCTGGGCCGATATTGAACACAGCATCAGTACGCCTCGTAATCAGTCCATTTCAAAGGCATCCCTTATCTATGGAGAGGGATACGCGGCAAAAGCCTCCGTTTTCCATGAACAAAACGACATGGCGGATGTCATTGTCCGTAGCCGTGAAAAAATGGCTATTGAAGGGGGAATGCGGATGCTGCATAACGAAATGGTCCCAGTAAACTTCTTCCAAAATAATTTTATGGATTACGCTATTTCCAAGATTTTACAACAGGACGTCACCTACACTATTTTAGCCATTCGAGGAGCCGAACCTAATGGACACGCCATCGGCATTCACCACGAAAAGGGGAAGGTGCACATTTTTGACCCCAACTTCTTCGTTCTGGAATGCGACAGCGAGACCGATCTGCCAGGAGAACTTAAAGAAGCATTTCTAACCATTGATCATCGCTACCAAGGCAGGTTTAACAATATCTTTCACCTGGATGCTTTTTATTAAGGAAAAACTACCACTCATTCCTGGGATGAGTCCTCCGCAGCAGGAGGCAAATTATTGACGGTAATCCTTCTCAACTTCCATGAGAAGTTGAGAGGGATTTTCCTTTTCCATAATCGGCAAGTCTTCATCTCAACCCTCATACCTCACCGGCGCGAAACCATGTCCCGGAACTGGCGGCAACCAGGTTTATTTCGCATTTTTCTTCATGATTTCCCTCTCATCCTGTAACATGCGCCCATGCAAGACAGAAGCAGCGGCTTTCAATGGCCTGCCCAGTGGACCCCTGATATCCTCGCCACCCTGATGTTTGTGGTGCAGGACGGAAAGATTCTCCTGATACGCAAGAAGAGGGGGATCGGCGCGGGGAAGGTGAACGGACCCGGCGGGAAGTTTGAGCCGGGGGAAACGGCCCTCCAGTGTGTGCTGCGGGAGGTCCGGGAGGAACTCTGCATTGACGTTGCGGACGCCCGGGAAATGGGCGTGCTGAATTTTTCCTTCACGTGCGGCACCATTCCGGAAATCCGCTGCCACGTGTTCATGGCGTCCTCTTTCAAGGGCACCCCTTTGGAAACGCCGGAGGCAGAGCCTTTCTGGTGCCCGGTGGACGGGATTCCCTACGATTTCATGTGGCAGGATGACCGGTTCTGGCTTCCCGCCATGCTGGACGGGAAACGGTTTGAGGCGTTTTTCACGTTTGAGGGGGACCGGATGCTGGAGTTTTCCCTGAAAACCGGGGATTGCCCCGGCAAGGAAAAACAGGCGCCCTCCGCCTCCCCTTCCCTCTGAGCCATCCGGGAGAAACCGGACTTTTTTTCCTTCCGGCTCTCCCCCGGCAGCATCAATGTTCAGAAGGAGACGGAGACGCCCAGCGCCGCCTGATGCTCCAGGAAGGATTCCCTGAAATGCGCCTGGTAGGAGGCGAAGACGGAGCATCTGTCATTGAAGACCATTCTGGACAGCAGCTTGACTTTGAATGACTGCTTTCCGGGAGAGTAGCCCTTCCCCTTGTACCGGGATTCCCGGTATTCATCCCCTTCCCACCAGCCGTCCCGGAACGTGTAATGGGGATCGTTCCGGTAGATGTCCGGGCAGTAGCTCCCGGACAGGGCATTGATCCATACGGTGTTTCCGGACAGGCGGAGAACGTGTTCCAGCGTCACCCCCATCGCCAGGGACACATTGTCAAACGTGCCCCGGTTGTCCCGCCGCTGGTTATCATCATCGTCATCGTCCCAGTCGTCGTCGTCCCACCAGTAATCCCCCCACCAGGAGGAATCGCCGTAACCGCCCCGGTCATCCCTTTTCACCTTGTTGGCTCCGTGCACATACGTTACTCCCATAAAGGGGATCACGCTGAAGGAGTTCGTCACCTGATAGCGCCAGGAGGCGGAAAGCCCCGCCTGGAACGTTTCCGAGTTCCACTTGGAGGCGTTTCCCCACGCATCACTGTGGCGGCATTTGTTTTCCGTACTGCCGAAGGCCGCATTCGCGGCAAGAAGCAGGCTGGACCGCGGGCCCGTTTCCCGGAAGAAGGCGCCGTACAGGTTGGCCATCCACGCAGACTGCCGGAAGCGGTCTCCCTCTAGGGGACCGTCCGGATAGTCCGGCATTTCCTGAATGTTCTGGTGCCCGAACATCTGCCCGAACGCCAGACCCAGCAGGGAACCGGATTTTTCTCCATACGTGCCGTAGTCATACCCCAGCGCGTAGCCGGCGGCTGAGTAGTCAAAGGAAGGCTGGTTGTTCCGGATTCCGGCATCGCCAAAGCTGCCCAGAGCGCCCGCCCACAGGTTGGACGGTCCCTTCTGCTGAAAACGGGAGATATTTATCTGGGCGGAGGAGGCTTCCACCAGCGTCTGCACATAAGCCGCGGACGCCCACATGGAATCCAGCGTGGTTTCCGGACCGCTTTCCGGGAACTGGTTCCAGGATTCGGCGCGCACGGCAGGCAGGCATCCTGCCAGGGTCAGGCTCCATAAGGAAATACGGGATAGTTTCATGATCGGGTATGATGGGTTTAATGGTCGGATGTTGGAACCGGCCTTCATTTTTCAAGCGCACGCTGATGCCTGTTTTGTGTATCAAATGCATTTCCCATACTCCGGAGAACTCCTCCCTGCCCGTCCCCGCCTGCCGTTCATGCATTCCGGACCGGTTAGTATTTTTCCTGTTTTTCCCTGTTCTTTTTCTTCAGGAAACGCACCCCTCTGACCGGCTCCCGTTTTTCCCGTCACCGCGGGATAAGCGGAGGGGTTCCGCTTCTCCGTTCCGTCCTCTCCCGGCCTTCAATTTGTGTTCTTTAAGCTTTTCTTCACGGCTCAATAATGATAAAGGTGCGGGAGCAACCGTGTGATCCTTGATCGTTCACTTGCTGGCTATTTCAATTCATATTCCATTATTCGACATGTATACCCCCGAATTCAAAAACATCCTCACTTCCACCCTGGACGGACTGCGTGCGGAAGGTCTGTACAAGGAAGAACGCTTCATCGCCTCCCAGCAATATTCCCAGGTGACGCTAAAGGACGGACGCTCCGTCATCAACATGTGCGCCAACAATTACCTGGGCCTGGCCAATAATCCGGAAGTGATGGAGGCCGCCAAGAAAGCCATTGACGAATGGGGCTTCGGCATGGCTTCCGTGCGGTTCATCTGCGGCACGCAGACCCTGCACCGCCAGCTTGAGGAACGCCTTTCCCAGTTCCTCGGCACGGAAGACACGATTCTGTTCCCCTCCTGCTTTGACGCCAACGGCGGCCTGTTTGAAGGCCTCCTGACCGCGGACGACGCCATTATTTCCGATTCCCTGAACCACGCCTCCATCATTGACGGCGTGCGCCTCTGCAAGGCCAAGCGCTTCCGCTACGCCAACAACGACATGGCGGACCTGGAAGCCAAGCTCCAGGAAGCGGATGCCGCCGGAGCCCGCGTGAAGCTGATTTCCACGGACGGCGTGTTTTCCATGGACGGCATCATCGCCCAGCTGGACAAGATTCACGAGCTGGCCGCCAGGTACAACGCCATCGTCCATTTTGACGACTGCCACGCCACGGGTTTCCTGGGCAAGCGGGGCCGCGGCACGCACGAATACCGCGGCCTGTTCGGCAACATAGACATCACTACCGGCACCCTGGGCAAGGCCCTGGGGGGCGCCTCCGGCGGCTATGTTTCCGGCCCGAAGGAAGTGGTGGACGTCCTGCGCCAGAAGGCGCGCCCTTACCTGTTCTCCAACAGCGTGGCCCCCGCCATCGTGGCCGCCTCCATCAAGGTGCTGGACCTGCTGGAACAGTCCACGGAAGCGCGCGACCGCGTGGAAGCGAATACCAAGTATTTCCGCGACGCCATGACGGCCGCGGGCTTCACCATCGGCGGCAAGGACCACCCCATTTCCCCGGTGATGCTGGGGGACGCCGTGCTGTCCCAGAATTTCTCCGCCCAGCTTCTGGACGAAGGCGTGTACGCCGTCGGCTTCTTCTACCCCGTCGTTCCCAAGGGGCAGGCCCGCATCCGCACGCAGATTTCCGCCGCCCACACCCGCGAACAGCTGGACAAGGCGATTGAAGCCTTCTGCAAGGTGGGCAAGAACCTGGGAGTTATTTCCTGATTCCTGCACCCTCCATGACTTCGGACGCATCACCCATGCCCGGCGGCAATCTGCCGACGCTGCCCGTCAAACGGGTGGTGCGTCCCACTCCTTCCATTCCGGACCACGAAGTCGTGCGCCAGATAGGCAGCGGCGCATACGGGGAGGTCTGGCTGGCCAGGTCCCTGACCGGGGCGTGGCGCGCCGTGAAAATCGTCTGGCGTGAGGATTTTGAGGATGAGCGCACGTTCAACCGTGAGTTTGAAGGCATCCTGCAGTATGAACCCATCGCCCGCAACCATCCGGGGCTGGTCCACATCCTGCACGTGGGGAGGCACGACCAGGATTCCCCGTTTTACTATTACGTCATGGAGCTGGGCGACGACGCCCGCACCGGGGTCCACATCACGCCGGACGAGTATATTCCCCGCACGCTCCAGACGGACAAGAAGTTTTCCGGCAACAAGCCGCTGCCCCTGGATTACTGCCTGGAGGTAGGCAGCCAGCTGGCCCACGCCCTGCTGTACCTGCACAGCAAGAACCTGACGCACCGGGACATCAAGCCGGCCAACGTCATCTTCGTCAACGGACGGCCCAAGCTGGCGGACATCGGCCTGGTGGCCCATCTGGACCAGCGCAGCTTTGTAGGCACGGAGGGGTTCATCCCCCCGGACGGCCCCGGCACCCGGCGGGCGGACGTTTACGCGCTGGCCAAGGTTTTATATGAAATCAGCACGGGAAAGGACCGCATGGATTTTCCCGCGCTTCCGGATGATCTGCCGGAAGGCACCGTGCGCAAGAAGTGGCAGGCGTTCAACACCATCATCTGCCAGGCGGCGGAACCCCGCGTGGAGGAGTGCGCCATTGATTCCGCGGAAGAGCTGGCGGAGAAAATAGACGTTCTGCGGGGGTATGAAGTGCCTACCCGCTTCCGCCTCCAGAAGAAAAAGAAGCGCCGCAAGCTCAGGCGCACCCTCCAGCTGCTGGCCGCCGCCGTCGCGGGAGCCCTGACCGCCTACTGGGGGGCCCTGTGGCTCAACAATAGCCAGCATCCCGCGGAGGAACCTGCCGCGGACGTGCGCCCGGAAACCCACTCCTCCGCACCGGAGGAGGAGTCCCGGACCGGGTACGTGCTGGTGACCAGCTCCCCGGCGGGAGCGTCCGTTTATGATGCGGACGGCAATTACCTGGATGAAACGCCCTACGGCCCCATTGAACTGCCCTCCGGTTCCTCCGTGGCCTATACCATCAAGAAATCGGGCTTCGCGGACAAGGAGGAGGCGGGAACCGTCAAGGGCGGCTCCACGCTGGCCCTGGGCGGCGTGCTGAAGGAATACCATCCCCCCACGGACAGCCAGCCGTGGAAGGATACGGAGGGAGTCACCTACATTCCCGCGGAAACGCGCCATGTGGCGCAAGGCCCTCTCACCGCCGCCCTGTTCAACAAGTTCCTGAAGGAGGACCACCAGAAGGGAAACTACCAGATGAAGAGGGAGCAGGCGGAACCGGGCCATCCGGAAAAGGACGTGGCCCTGCTCACGCAGGACGGCATCACGGCCTACCTGGCGTGGCTGAACAAGAAATGCGAACGGGAGGGACTGCTGGGCAAGGAGTTTTCCATCAATGCGGACCCGCTGCCGCAGACGTCCGGCAGCGCGGACGGCCACAGCGCCTACGTCCTGAACGTCACGCGCGTGTTCCAGGTCCCCATCACCGTCACCACCAATCCGCCGGGCGCCAGCGTCTTTTTCAACAACAGGCTGATCGGCCGCACGCCCATTGAGGAATACGTCAACCAGGTGCCCTACGTGATTGAAATCAAACTGCCGGGGCACGCCACCATGCGGCGCCGGGGGCTGGACCCGCAGGATTTATACCTTTCCCTCCAGCTGGAGCCGGACAAGTCCGTCGTCTTCGGCTCGCCCTGGACCAACAGCCTGGGCATGGACCTGGCGCCCGTGGGAGGAAACGCGCTGGTCATGTCCCATGAGGTGCGCGTGAAGGACTTCCAGCAGTTCCTGAAAGCCACGGGCAGGAAGGCTCCGGCTCGGCCCGGCTTCCCCCAGGGGGAAAACCACCCGGTGGTAAACGTCAGCAGGCAGGACGCGCGCGCCTTTGCCAAATGGCTCACCAACAAGGAGCGGGCCCAGGGCCTGATCGACCAGCACGACTCCTACCGCCTGCCCAAAGACGAGGAATGGAGCTCCTGGGTGCGCCTGACGGATGAAAAGGGATCCTCCCCCTATGAAAAGACGCTGCCCCATGAAAACTCCCGGGAGGTGTTCCCGTGGGGGTTCTCCTGGCCGCCGCCGGACAGAACAGGCAATTTTGCGGACCAGTCCGCCCTGATTTACCTTCCTTCCTCCCGCGTCATCGTGGGGTATGAGGACGGGCAGCCGTACACGGCCCCCGTGAAGACCTTCCCGCCCAACCATCTAGGCCTGTACGACCTGGAGGGGAACGTCATGGAATGGGTGGACGATTCCTACGGAGGGCCGGAGTCCCTCCCCATCCGCAATTACGGAGTGGCCCGCGGAGGCAGCTACCTCTCCTTCCGCCCCAAGCAGCTCACCACCTCCATCCGCACCCCCCTGCCGGAAAACACGCGGGATGACGCGCTGGGCTTCCGCCTCATCCTGTCTTCCGACCGCCCCGCCGTTCCCACGGCACCCTGACGCCGGGGCACACCGCCCCCGCAGCAGCAGATTTCCCCTGCTCCTCCGTTCCACGCAACAAGCCGTTCCCTAAAGGGAAAGGTCCGCTGCAGCCCGCAGGCCGCCCCGCCTCTCCGGGAAAATGGTTGAAAGGGCCTCCCGTTATGCTACCTTTTCCCCGCACCCTTTTCCCGAATGAAAATCATCGCCATCGCCAACCAGAAGGGGGGAGTGGGAAAAACCACCACGGCCATCAACCTGGCCGCCGCCCTGGCCCAGCTGAAGAAGAAAATCCTTGTCATTGACCTGGATCCGCAGGCCAATGCCACCAGCGGCATGGGCATTGACGGAAAAGACATGCCCAGCCTGTACCCGGCCCTGCTCGGCCAGCTTGCGGCGGAAGAGTGCATCCTGCCTTCCGGCAGAAAACGGCTGGACATCATTCCCTCCACCATGGACCTGGCCGGCGTGGAAATAGAACTGGCCCGCTCCGGCAACCACCTGACCCGGCTCCGGGAAACGCTCGCTCCCCTGCGGGAGTCGGATGCCTATGATTACTGCATCATGGATACGCCTCCTTCCCTGGGAGTCCTGATGACCTCCGCCCTGGCCGCCTGCGACGAAGTGCTGACTCCCCTGCAATGCGAATGGTTCGGGCTGGAAGGATTGGCCAAAATCCTGCACGTGACGGCGCAGATCTGCGCCAGCGGAGCCAATCCCCGCATCAGGCATGAAGGGGTGCTGATGACCATGTACGACGGCCGCACCAACCTTTCCCGCCAGGTCATTGACCAGGTGGAACAGCACCTGCCCCAGATGCTGTACAAGACGGTCATTCCCCGCTCCATCCGGCTCGGGGAAGCGCCCAGCTTCGGCCACACCATCTTTGAACACGATCCTTCCGGAACGGCGGCGGAAGCCTACCTGAAAGCCGCACGGGAATTCATCAGACGCCACAAATCCTGAAAACGCGAAGGAACGGCTTTCACGGGAACGGACTTCATGAACATGGCGTACAGGAAGGACAAGGCAGAAAGAATCCCCCGCCTTCATCTCTCCCTTTAGGTTTATTCCTTCCATTCTACTTGCGCCGTTTTAGATACTACGCACAGGCGGCAGTCCTGATACGGAGGAAAACAGGCATTCACCTTGACTTGCCGCACCCGGCATATGAGAATGCCTCCAGCTCCGCTTCAGGAACTTTCCCTCATGCCAGCAGAAGAAGGCCAGCCAGACGACCAGCCCCGGACGACAGGGCAAGTCCCGCCTCCCGCTCCAACGACAGGCCTGGAACAGATTCTGCCCGGACGCCCCCCTCTCCCCCACGCGGAAGAAAAAGGCGCCTTTTTCGTTTACCAGAGGGAGCTGGCCCCCGGCACGCGCCTGGAACAGTATGAAATCATCCGCGTCCTGGGCAGCGGGGGCTTCGGCATCACCTACCTGGCGAAGGACCTGTTCCTGAACCGCAACGTGGTCATCAAGGAAAACTTCCCCTCCAGCTGCTCCTACCGGGACCCGCTGACCGGGCATATCCGGCCCAACAACGAGCACGACCTGGAAAACTACACCTGGGCCCTGAAGAGTTTCCTGAGCGAGGCCCAGACGCTGGCGGAGCTCAACCATCCCGGCATCGTCAGAATCCTGTCCGTTTTTGAAGCCAACGGCACCGCCTACTTCGCCATGGAGAACATCACCGGGCTTTCCCTGGACTACCTGGGGGAGAAACTCCACAGCACCGGGCACCGCTACACGGAGGACGAACTCAAGGGCCTGCTGACCCGCCTGCTGCGGATTCTGGACTACCTCCATTCCAGGCACATCTACCACCGTGACATCAAGCCCGGCAACATCCTGCTGACGGAGGAAGGCACGCCCGTGCTGATCGACTTCGGCGCGGCGCGCCATGCCCTGAAGCTGCATGCCGCCACCGTCCTGACCACCCAGGGGTATTCCTCCCCGGAACAGGCGCTGGGGAAAACGAACATCGGCCCCTGGAGCGACCTTTATTCCGTAGGCGCCACCTTTTACGCCCTCCTCACGGGCCACCCGCCGGAACGGGCGGAAGTGCGCCTGACGGAAGACGGCATGCCGCCGCTGCACAGCGACCCCGTGCTCACCCGCTATTACTCGCGGCAGTTCCTGCTTTCGCTGGACAAGGCGCTGGCTCCCCAGACCAGCTGCCGCTACCAGACGGCCCGTGAATGGATTCACGACATTTGCGCCATTTCCGGGGAAGAATCCTCCGCCACCATCCAGGTATCCCCGGCGGACATCCGCCACATTCATCCGGAAGGAATGCCGCATCCCTGCGCGGAGAAGAATTCCGGGAACAAAAAGGCCACCGCCGGGACGGGCGGACTTCATTCCTCCTCCCGCAGGCTGTCCGCGCGCACCCTCCGCCGCAACCGCCACATGATGTTCCTGATGGTGGGGAGCGTCTGCACCCTGCTGCTGGGCGCAGCGGCGTTCTACCTGATGGACTACCTGAAAAAGGCCCCCATGGGCACCACCATCAATACCATCAAGGAGGCCATCCAGCAGCCGGCCGCCAACGGGAAGGAATTGGCCCCTCCGCCCCGGGACCTGGCATCCATCCGCATCCCGGAGCTCAGAATGACGGAAGACGCGGCGCTGGAACCGCGGACGCTGAAGGAATTCCAGCTGCGCCTGGACGATACGATTCTGACCCGTTCCGGCATCCCCTCCATCCTGCCGGAAAAGCTACGCATCTCCTGCATCTACCTCCAGATTATCCCTCCGGCCACCGGAGGGGAGGAACTGCACCTCACCATCCGGGACTCCAACGGAGCCCTGGTGGACCGTTCCGTCAACTCCGTCCCCTCCTTCACGGTGCCGGGGCAATCCACCTCCACCTTCTTCTTCCCGGCCCTGCCGGAGCTCTCCACGGACCGCGCCTACACATACGCCTTTGAAACCGCCGCCCACAAGGCCGTCCCCATGCAAATGGCGTGCTTCAAAAGCGAGACGGAACGCACGGAGGAGGCCTTCCCTAAAATCCGCTTCATCATCGCCCCCGCGGCGCCGGAACCGGCCCTGATGCATGACCCTGCCTACAAGGGGCTCGTGGCGGCAGTCACCACGCCTTCCCCGGGGCACGGGAACGTTCTCGGCCTGGCGAACGCCACGCCGGACATGCTGGCGGCTCTGGAACAACTGTCCAAAGCCGGCTACCCGGTGGCCCAGCAGGTATTGGGGAAACTCCTCATGTCTCCTGACTGCCCCGGCGGCCCCAGGCCGGAAGAAGGGGTGGAATGGCTCTACCGTTCCGCCACCGGAGGATGCTATGAGGCCATGAAGGAGCTGGGCATCCTGCTCATGGACATCCCCTCCTATTTTCCCCGCCTGCCACAGCAGCCCCCTCTGGCCTCCCGGGATTACGCCCAGGCGGCGCGGTTCCTGAGAATGGCGGTCCAGTACCGGGACCAGGAAGCCCTGTACCTGCTCTCCCTCATGTACTCCCAGGGCTGGGGCGTGCCCGCCTCCCCGGAGCTTTCCGGCCTGATGATGGAACGTCTCAACGGATCCGCCTACCTGACGGACAGCCTGAACCCGGAGGCGCCCATTGCGGCGTACTGGCTCCCCCTGCCGCTTGCCAGGGGGAATCCACCATCCTGCGCTTCACCGTTCCGGGACCGTTCGCCCCATCCCAGCTCAAGGGCGTCACGCTGCATAACACGGGCATGAAGGATGCCTTCTCCATCAGCAAAATCAACATTCTCCAGCACGGACGCCTCATTCTGGACATCATCTCCCCCCAGGAAGTGCTGCCCGGCAAAAGCTCTGCCCCCATCGGCATCTCCATCCCGGAAGGCCTGCTGGCGGATACGTCCCTGCCCCTGGAGGTGGAAATCCTGCTGACGCCCGGAAACAGCAGCGGCGTGGTGGAAATGCCGCCTCCGGCGGAAAAGAAACGTTCCAGAAACGGAACCGATTAAGATTCAGCATCTTTTCATAAGAAGCAGAAGCCGGGGACCCGTAAAACAGCCTTGATTCCCGTCACGGGAATGCTACAAAAGGAACATGACTTCCCTTACTTTCCTGCGCCGCACGCTCCCCTTTCTGGCCGCCTTCCTGATGGCCTCCTGCGGTGACCCCACCGTCTCCTACTGGAAAAAGGCGGCGGACATCAATACGGAATACTCGGAAAAAAGCGATGCGCTGGTGCAGCGCCTCCTGAAGCTGAAAAAGAATCCCACCCTTCCCGGCCTGGCGGAAAGCAGCAGGGACGCGGCGGACCTGCTGCGGGAGCGGGACGAAGAACTGGCGGACCTGAGCACGAAAGACGTGGACCCCGCCGTGGCGGCCTATGTGGAAGAAGACCGCAAGCTCTTTGCCAGAGGGCGGGAACTGGCGGAACGCTACCAGCAATACTTTGAAAAATACCTCAAGGGAGGTCCGGAATTCACGCCGGACCCGTCCCGGGCCGTTTCCCACATAGGCCGCGGGCGGCAGGAAATACGCAAAATCCTGGCTGAAGCCCGGAAACTGGAAGAACGGGCGGAAGCCCTGAGGAAAGAAAAATCAGCCGCGTTTGAGGAGGAGCTTCCTCCGCTGCACTTCCGTCTTCCGGAAATGAAGCAGCTGCTGTCCAACCGTTAAAAACCGCCATAAACCATCTTTCCGGCTCCGGCTTTGCACGGGAGGCGCCTCCGTATCCCTCCCCCTTTTCGTTCATCAGCCATCCATGAAGCTTCTTCCGGCCCTTTTCCTCCTGCTCATTCCCTCCCTTTCAAGGGGGAGCGGCATGAAACATTCTGCAGAAAGGCCATCAAGCTTCAACTAACCAGCTTCTTTCCGAAATACCGTTATTTCCTATTCACCGGCAGTTACACTTCCCCCCGCGCCGTACTCTCTGCAGCTGCCAGTCCAACAGGACTGAGCATCAGAAGCGGAAATGGAATTTCTTTGAAAGACACGTCCATCAGCATTTCCCATCATTCCTATGAACAGGAAACAGGCAAAGGCATATTCTCCCTGGGCCTTCTGGTTAAGGACCGCCCCTTCCCCCAAGACGGAAGAATCCAGATCAAGGGAAAGGTGCCGGTGAAATGCGCGCGGCTGGCCACTCTGCCAGAAACGGAAATCGATCTCCGTCCGAACGCCGCGTATTCCATCCCTCTCTGCATCTCCTCCTTTCTTGAGGAAGGGACGGACGTAGCCAATCTGGAAAAATGCCCGCATCTGGACATAAGGGTGAATCCGTATACGGAAACCAACACATGGAGCATCGGGCTCATTTATCCTGTGAGCTTCCCCTATGCCGGCATGGTATTCCTTGACCGGGAGGGACACAGGATCCCCGTGAAAACAGAAATGGCGCGATGCCGTTCGGGGCCGATCGAATTCCACCCGTTCACCTGCACTTTCCCGGAAAAATATGATCGCGTCCGCCTTGTCATTCACTATGCGGAAAAGCAGGAAACCAGGAACTTGCCCATCAACGCCGCCGTCTCCCGGGAAGACGCCTTGAAAGCAATGCCGCCCCATCCGGAAGGTGGCCGGATTCCCGGACAGCCTTCCGCAGAAACAGCGCATCTTTTCCAAAAACGAGATTGACACCCGCGGTTCTTTCCCCTAGTATCCGCGCACAACATCAGCGGCGGGGTAGCCAAGTGGTAAGGCGACGGTCTGCAAAATCGTTATTCGCGGGTTCGATTCCCGCTCCCGCCTCCATGTTTACTTTCAAACGTTTACGCCTTTAGCGTAGCAAGAAACGTAGTAAACCTCTTGTTTTTAGCTCCACATTCGGAGCAAGTCTTGTCCCGGGAGGGGGGGTACGGTATGAGTTCCAGCCCCTCTGTTATCCACGCTCAAGGAGACGCGCTTGACTACCTGTTGCATGCGCACGGAGAAACACAGGAGCAATGGAGCGCGCCTTTTGACGCCACGCCCATCCTCCCGGAACTCTCAAAAGCACTCTATGAATGCGGTCTAAACCACCATCAACTTGACGTGGTAAAAGAAGAAATAGCGGATGCCCGTTTGCATATCCTTATCGGTATTTTCACTATCCTTTTTCGCAACGGCCATCACCCGCAACGCGTTACCCGGAACGTTTACAAGCTTGCCAAACTCTACTGTCCAAAATCCGTAGAAAACTTGTCGCATTCTGACCTTGCTCTCCTGACCAGTGATACCATTTCCGCATCATCCATGCGGGCGCACGCCTGCAACGATTTCCTTGACTCCTTAACACCCGATCAAGCGCAAGCTCTTATCGGGAAATACGGGAAGACTGCCCTGCGCAAGCTTGCACAAGTATCTTGGACCAGCCGGAAGGCTCAAAAGAAATCCCGCAAAAAAAGAAGCAGGACGCCCCCAAACCGCGCACCCGCAAACACCCGGAACTCAACCTTGATCTGTAACGGAAAAGGACGAAGATGGACACGAAAGCAAGATACCCCGCTATAAGCTCACCCAAGCTTCCAATAAACGCTTTTCCTTCCTGCTCAATTCCACTTATGGCGGCAAGACGTTCCAGTTAAATGACGGCCGCACCGTCAAATGGGACTCCCGCGGAAAAAAGCGAAGTAAGAAATACACTTTCCAAATTACTTGATAAAAGCTGATAAAAGCTGATAATATTTATCTTGACAAAAAGTGGTTCTAGCACATATTGGCATTACTACTAGTTCGTGTATCGCATACACCTCTAAAAAATCGCCCCAGCCTGCGTCACCAGGCCGGGGCTTTCTTTTAGCTAGTCAGAACAATAATAAGTTCCATCAGCCGTACTACTAATTCGGGGTTAAGTATCACATGTTACACCTCCTTTCTTTAGTCCGGGACCAACCCGGCAAGCGGATATACAGGAATATCCCCTTTATTACAATTTATTTACAACCGCGCAAACTGAAAGTGCATCCAGTCATAATCCCGCTCCCGCCCCAGGGACACGCCGCCTTCATCTTCCACGAACTCCCAAAAGGCATCATAATCCGTTCCAGAAAGGCGTGCCTGCGGCCGATGAACTTTTAGGCCGTTATGGTCAGGGTCCATTCTACCGCA
This sequence comes from Akkermansia sp. JRP_AM1, assembly GCF_049262625.1. Classification (NCBI taxonomy): domain Bacteria; kingdom Pseudomonadati; phylum Verrucomicrobiota; class Verrucomicrobiia; order Verrucomicrobiales; family Akkermansiaceae; genus Akkermansia; species Akkermansia sp. JRP_AM1. Next base: position 2,282,109 of record NZ_CP118234.1, on the reverse strand, counting down.
ATCCCCCAAGAATGCATTGACGGCCGGCTAATGGTCATTCGGTAGCTTCCGCCATTGCGCCAGGCCGCCGCCCCTTGGCTTCTCAAGCTGCTGCCCGGACACAGGAAGTGCTGCACTCCTTGGCAAAAGTGACAGTTAGAGTTAGAGTTTAGACAACAAAAAAGCCGTACCCTGTGAGGACACGACTAGAGAGAGGAAGGCAATGTGACTTATCAGGCGTATCTATTTGTAAAAGAAAAAGAAATGAGCGTAAGAATTGCTAAAATTCCAATGATTGCGTATCCTGTGAATTGAGCGTTTCTCAGTCTTTGCTGATGCTTATCTTGAATATCCATTTTTTGCTTGTTGATGTCACGGCGGACGTCGCTAAGCCTGGTTTCTAAAATTTTTTGCGTCCAGTAGGTCGTTAATTGTGTTCTGAAGCTTTTTAACGGAGAGTTTGTGTTCCTCGTGGAGTTTTAGAAGGTCCTGGTGTGCTTTTTCTCCTACGGGCACTTTTGCCACGAATTCTTCAGAGTGTTCAAGGTGTGCAACTGGTTTATTATGCGGAGAGTTCAATTGCATAAATTTTTCTTCCGCCCGGTCCATTTGGACCAATTCTTTTTCCATAGTATCTATGGATTCCATGAGTTTTCTGTTTTGCAGGGCAACCGCTTTGTTCATGTTCCTGTGCTTTTTTTCCATGGCTTCCTTGGCTTCAATGATTGCATAAGAGGTTCCACGGCCTCCAGCCCTTCCGCTTGCCATTGATGCGCGGGCGGCGGACCTCATAGCGTCTTCCCGTCTTGCTATGTCTTCCGTATCACGTTTAATGATGTCAGCAAGTTTCCTATTATTAAGAGTTATCTGTTGTTTATTTTTATCAAGTAATTTAGCTATTCTGCCCGTCGTGTTTTAAAAGTCGCCAGCGTGACTTCCCATTCCTTAGCAGTTAATTCACGGTTAGCTAGTGCTGTTTCCACAGCGGCCTTTTTACGGCGTAAAGCCCGTTCCGCGTTCTGTTGTGCTGTTCGTTCCTGTTGTGCTTGTGTTTGTTTGAGGATAGTTTCTAACGCATCCCTCTTGTTCCGGAATGTTTCTTCTTCCAGGTCAAGAGTGTCATAAGATTCCTTTATCTTTCTCTCCAGATTATTGATTTTGGGCTCTGTAGTGAGTTGCAGCTTTTCCAGTTGAGAGTTCAGTTCATTTACGTTCTGGTCGTGTTGTACTGTCAAATGGTTATTGTACCATACTGTTCCAATGATGGCTAGGATAGTAAGGATGGATAGCAGATAGCGCATAGTTTTTGTAGCAGATACCGCCGTTATATATTGGCATTATTTGGCATGCAAGTTTTTTGTATTGGCTTGGTATTGGTGAATCAGGTTGTTTTCACACTTTCAAGAATGAGGGAGGGAACTCCCGTAAGTACGCTTTTTTGCGGCCTTGGTTAAATAGTTCTTGCCTTTTGCGCGGTGGTTGTGTTTACTCCGTCGCGCAGTCCCTGCAAACCTAATGTCGCGTTCGTCTAGCGGTCTAGGACTCCGCCTTTCACGCGGGCAACACGGGTTCGAGTCCCGTACGCGATGCCAGTTTTTTCTTTTCCTTCCGTCTTGAACCGGAATCTTTTTTACGCCATCCCCCCGGTATGTTTCTGGATTTTTCCACCCGTTGTGGTATGGTTACTTCCGCCATGGCAGCCCAGAACGAAATTATGCTGAACGGAGCCCCGTATGGACTGGCGGAACCCTGTTCCGTTTCCCGGCTTCTGGAACTCTTGAACATGAACGGCAAACCCGTCGTCGTGGAGCACAACGGCTCCGCGCTCCTGCCGCAGGATTTTTTCCGGGTTACGGTTTCTCCCGGAGACCGGGTGGAAATCGTCTCCATCGTCGCCGGCGGCTAGGCTCCCTTTTTCCTTTATTTCCCTTCCCAATCCGTCACCGCCATGCCCTCCATCCACGTCATGTCCCCCACTCTTGCCAGCCAGGTGGCGGCGGGCGAGGTGGTGGAACGCCCCGCCTCCGTCGTGAAGGAGCTGGTGGAAAACAGCCTGGACGCCGGAGCCAGATCCGTGCGGGTGGAGATACGCCGCGGAGGCGTGGGCCTGATCAAGGTGACGGACGACGGCTGCGGCATGTCCCGGGAAGACGCGTGCCTGTGCGCCAAGCGGCACGCCACCAGCAAGCTTTCCTCCCTGGAGGACCTGTTTGAAATCACTCACCTGGGCTTCCGCGGGGAGGCCATTCCCAGCATTGCCAGCGTCTCCCGCTTCAAGCTCTGCACCAGGCAGCAGCAGGCACTGGAGGGCTGGGAAGTACGCATCGACGGCGGGCTGGAGCACGAGCCGAGAAGTTCCGGCGTCTCCCCCGGCACCGCCATTGAGGTCTCCGACCTGTTTTACAATACCCCGGCACGCCGCAAGTTCCTGAAATCCGCGGAGACGGAGGCTTCCCATGTGGAGCACCAGATACGCCTGCATGCCCTGGCCTATCCCCAGGTGCGCTTTACCTACAAGCGGGACGACCAGCTCGTCTTCGACCTTCCGGCCACGGCGGACCTGCGCGTCCGCATCTCCGCGCTGACGGATGCGGCTACGGCGGCAGCCCTGATTCCGATAGAAACGACCATCGGGCCCGGCATTTCCGTCACGGGCTTCCTGCTCCCGCTTTCCGAGGCCAGGCGCACCAGAAAGGGGCAGTACGTCTTCATGAACACCCGCCCCGTGGAGGACCAGCTCATCAACCGGGCCATCCGGGACGGTTACGGCGGTTTTCCCACCGGGCTGCATCCGGCGCTCTTCCTGTACATGGAGGTGGAGCCCGCGCTGGTGGACGTCAACGTGCACCCCGCCAAGAAGGAGGTGAGGTTCCGCCGTTCCGCGGACGTGGTTAATACCATTGTGGAGGCGATTGCCAACACCCTCCAAAAACACGCCCGGCAGGAAATTCACGCTTCCGCCGCCGTGCCGGAGACGGACGGCGGCCCTCCGGAACCGCCTTCCGCCGCGCCGCATGGGGAAACACCCTCCCGGGCGGACAATTCCCAGGCCTTCCCTCCGGCAAAACCCCGCACGGCCCCCGCTCCTTCCTCCAAACTCCCTTCCCTTTCTTCCCCCGCCCCCAGCAGGCAATCACGGGAGGCTGTTCCTCTTCCCCCTGCGCCCCATTCCCCTGAAGCAGGTTCCCGCCACCCAGGGGAAACTGGATTTCCAGCATCAGGCGGAGGGCGGCGGCGCAAGGGACGCCTGCGGAAAGGCCGCTCCGGAGAGGGACGCCACCGCCGGGTTCACCTATATGGGAACCCTCCACCAGCAATTCGCCCTGTTTGAAACGCCGGAGGGCCTGGTGCTGATGCATCCCAGGGCCGCGCGGGAACGCATCATCTTTGAACGGCTGCGGGCGCACCGGGAAGCGCCCATGCCGTCCCAGCAGCTTCTGGACCCGGTGATACTGGACCTGGACCCGCGGGATTTTGCCGTTATCCAGCAGTTCGCACCCCACTTTGACCAGGCCGGAATGACCGTCACGCCCTTCGGCCAGAACACGATCAGGATAGAATCCCTGCCCGCCCTGCTGGAACTGGAGAACGCCCGCGCCTTCCTGCTGGAGCTGGTGGACCGCCTCACCCAGTCCGAATTCAGCCGGAACGCCAAACGCATGGCTTATGAGACCTTCATCGGGGAAATCGCCAGGAAATCCGCCTGGAAGGAACGTATTTCCCCGCACCGCGCCCCGGCCATCCTGAAAGAACTGCTGGCCTGCGAAGTGCCGTACTGCACCCCGGGCGGCAAGCCCACGCTGGTGAATTATTCCATTCCGGAGATCAAACGCAAATTCGGCATCCAGGCGTAACGGGCCGGGAAAGCGGAAGGCCGGATACCTGGTCTTTCAGCTCCACATTTGAAATGGAAGGCCGCGCAGAAGAGCAGCAGGCCTTTGCCGCGGCCGAAAGGAAACCGGGAGCCAGCGAAGGAATGTTCAAGAGAATGAAGGAATACGGTTTTTGAAAGTGCGGCCTTTGTCCGTGCATTCATTCAGAAGCATGCGGCGCTTCCTGAAAGCCTTCTTTCAAAACAGGAGGTAAATGCCATCCTTCCATGAAAGCCGTTTTTCACTCCATTCCTTTTATCTCCCTTTCCTCCCCCTTTTCCGGCCCATCCGGTTTTAACGCGCGGGCCGCCGCATCCATCCCGTCCTGTACGGAAGCTTGCTCTTGGCAAGGGGGGGTCCCGCGTTTATAATGTTACCTTCCCTGTCGTCATCCAGCCCGTTCCCAGCCATGCCAGACCCCGCCCCCAGCAAGCCTTCCGCACCACGCATTGCTGAAACCGCCGCCGGAAAAGCCCTGATGGCCCTGCTGGCCCTTTTTTACGCCCTTCTGGCGACGGCGGCGGCAGGTGGGGAGTGGCACACCCTTTTTCTTCCCGCCTGCCTTCTGGCGGCGGCCCTTCTGCTGTTCTGCTTCTGCATCCTCCGGGGGTACAAGATTCCCAGCCCCGGGCTGCCGGGATGGCTGGCGCTGGGGCTGGGAGGCGGCTATTTCCTCCTGCGGGCGTGGTTTTCACCCTGGTTTTACTATGAGGGAGTGGCGGACCTGGGCCTCATCGTCACGGCCATGGCCATGTTCATGGCGGGGGCGTATGCCGGAGCCGGGAATGGGGAAAGGAGCGTTCTTCCCGTGCTGGCGGCGGCGCTGGGATTGCTGAACGCCCTGCTGTGGGGGTACCAGAACATGACGGGTACGGAGGCCTCCTGGTTCAGGCCGGATTATTCCCTGTTCGGAACGGAGCTGCGCAACATCGGGCTCTTCGGGTACAAGAATTTTCCGCTCATTTCCTGTCCGTCACGGGATTTTTCCTCTGCGCGTACAGCATGGCTTCCGCCAGGAAATGGGGCATCAGCCTGTTCACGGGGCTGGCGCTCGTTCTCGTTTCCTTCACCTGCAGTTCCCGCGCCGCCTTTCCGAATGCGCTGGCTGGCGTCACCCTGTGCTTTTTCATTTATACCTCCAGCGTTTTCCGCAATAACAGGAAATTTTATACGGCGGCCATCCTGTTCATTCTGCTTCTCTTCCTGGGAGCGGCTTATGCCGTGCTGGACCTGGCCAACGGAGCCGGAAAGCTGGCCTCCCTGCTGGATACGTTTTCCTTCGGGAGCCGTCTGGACCTGTCCAGACTGGCGTGGGCGCTGGCGGACCAGGCCCCATGGTTCGGCCACGGCAGCCGGATGTTCACCAACCTTTCCACGGAATTTTTTGCCGGGGCCAGCCTCCCCAATTTCGCCCACCATGAGTACGCGCAGGCCGCCTGCGACTACGGCTATGCCGGGCTGGGGCTGATGCTGGCCCTGCTGGCCCTGTTCCTCGTTTCCGGCTTCCGGAGCGTGCTCCAGCTGGCGGGGGAGCGCCAGCGCGCCAATCCCCTGGGGCCGGCGGCCTTCTGCGTGCTGTGCATCGCCGCCTTCCATGCCTATGGGGAGTTCATCTGGCACAATCCGGCATTGCTGGGCGCCAGCGCCCTGTGCTGCGGCATTACCTGCACCGCCTCCCTTTCCCGGGTGAAGGCCTCCCGGCGCGCCGGACGCTGGTTCCAGGCCTCTGCCGCGCTGCTGCTGGCGGCGCTGGCCCTGTGCTACGCGTTCCGGGCTTTCCCGGTCTGGAAGGCCTCCCTCCGGCCCGTTCCGGTTTCCTCCAACGAACGGCTTCCCATGCTGGAAGAGGCCGCTTCCAGCAGCCTGGACCCGGACCTGGTGCGGCGCAGCATCCTGCATGCCGTGGGCAGTCCTGCCGCTCCAGACGAGGCGCGGCTCAGGGAACTGGAACGGCAGGAGGAAGAGGCGGAATTGCGGAGTCCCGGCAATCACGGCCTGGCAGCGGCCAAAAGCCTGCTTTACATCCGCCAGGGGCGCCTTGCGGAGGCGGAGAGGCTGCTGCGCCCCTATGTGGAGAGTCCCGGCAGGTTTGACGACCGCATGTTCGCCTGGACCACCATTTACAGTAATATGCTGTATTCCTGGAGCGCGGCCATTGCGGCCCAGTCTCCGGGGCAGGCCCTGTCCATGGCGCTGACGGCCCAGCGCCTGATGTCCGCCCAGACGGATCAATGGCTGTTTCACGGCTCTCTGAATCCCCAGGTCAGGAAGGAACACGACCTGCGCCTCAGCGAGCTCAAGATGCTGATCCTGACACTGCAATACCGCGGAGCCGTACCCGATGCCTCCTGGCGGAAGTAGGGGCGTCCTGATATTTTCAGGCCAACCCCGTTCCTGCGTTTTCTAAAATGAAGTTCTGATAAAAGAAAATATGAAATACTTGAATCAAGAAATAGAAAGCGAATTAAGAAACCGGGGAGCGGAACTGATACGTTTTGTCAGCATATTCCATTTAGACGAAAAGCAAAACAGGCAACTCCCGAACGCCATTGTCTTTGTACTCCCGCTGACCGCAGAGTATGTCAGGACGGTATTTGATACTCCCGATTACGTACAAGCGCGGATAGATAACAATTACGATTTCGATGATGATGAATTTTCACAAACTGAACATAAGGCGGGGGAAATAGCAGACGATTTAGCCAGGTTCATTGCCGGAAAGGGTTATAAAGCCATATCGCAATCCGATACGGGGCTGGTGGCTGATGACGTATTCAATGATGAAACCAAAGAGTCAGTATTACCTCATAAAACAGTCGCGCTACTTGGCGGATTAGGGTGGATTGGAAAAAACAACCTGTTAATTACTCCCGAATATGGCGCAGCACAATGTCTCGGTACGGTTTTAACTGATGCTCCACTGGAAACGGTATTACATGAACCTCCATTTCCAAAGTGCGGAAGGTGCAGCGCTTGTGTCAATATCTGCGAGAGAAAAGTTCTTAAAGGTAAAATTTGGAGCATCTCTGTTTCAAGAGATGAGATCGTTAACATATATGGATGCAGCACCTGCCTGAAATGCCTTGTGCATTGTTCCAGAACACAAATATATAAAAAGAGGAATATTAAATAAAGAGTTTCAGGATTTATGCCGGTGAACTATTCCTGAAATGAAACAGGCGACTGGATAATCATGTGAATCAAGCAATTATCCCGCGCGGAGCGCCAGTTTATTTCCCTTGAATTCCCCGGACAGTTTCTGACGAAGAAGGGAAACCCGCGTCCTTCATTCATTTAGCCCATGCTTTGGAGCAGGCCTTCAATGTTACTTCCGGTCCAGCAGCTTATCTCCCCAGGGTAATTTTATAAAATTTCTGTATTCATCGGATTTTCAATCCGTTGTCAACAATAATTCATTTAAGGCAAGATTTTTTAAGCCTTATCCGGTACGCTTATTCACTTTTTCCGGACACGAGGAGGAATAGGATGAAAGAGAAATAAACCCTTGGTTTCAAGTTCATAACGCTGTCTCTGCGGATTGAAAATCCCCCAGGCTTCGGGAAGTTTTGCGGACACAGCCGCAAAACCCAATCCAAGAACAAATTCCAAATTAATGACTCCGAGACTTCCTCTCCCCCTCCTCGCCGCCCTGCTCCTGTCACAGGCCGTGCCCCATGCAGCCGCTTCCAGCCCCATTTCCTGGGATGACCTCGTTCGGGACTGGCAGGACGAGTCCATCACTGAAACGGTACTTGACCTGAGCGGGGACGGTTCCGTTGCAGAGGTAACAAGCAACGGGGGCGCCGTCACCGTCTCCCAGGGAACTTCCCTGGCGCTGAATGGAGGCCACCACACCATCTCCTCCACCAAGCAGAGCGCCCAGGTTTTCACCAGCAGGGCGTTTGACAACCGCGGCACACTGGAAATCAGCGACTGCACCATCACCGGCAATTTCAATACCGCCGTGAGCTGGTTTTCCTCTTCCTCCGGCGGCTCCATCGCCAACGGTGAGAACGCCAGGCTGATTCTTTCCGGATGTTCCTTTTCCAATAACGGAATGGTTTCCCAGACAGACGGAGAAGGAGGCGCGCTTGCCGGGGCGGCAGGTTCCGTGATGAGTATCCAGGGGTGCGATTTCACCAATAATTACGTCTCCTTCCATGAACCGTGTCTGAACAGCCCCCAGCAGTACGGCGGTGCCATTGCCAGCTTTGGCGCCGTTACCCTGAGCAACTGCCGTTTCTCCGGTAATTACACTTCTTACCTGAATGCCGGGGCCAATGGCATGAGCACGGCGGCGGGAGGCGCCGTCTCCATGGCCACGTACGGGGCGCGCCTGGAAGGGGATGCCCTGGAATTCCACGGGAATTACGCCATGGGTTATGCAGCCTCCGGTGGAGCCGTGAACTTGAATAACAATGCCTCCATCAAGCTGAGCAATGCCTCTTTTACAGGGAATTATGCCTTCTGCACGGCTCATTCCACCAGCGCAGGCCGTGCGTGGGGAGGCGCGCTCAACCTGGAATCCGGGTCCACGGGCACGCTTGTTTCCTGCGTCTTTAACGGCAACCATGTCTCTTCCATGACGGAGACGGCATCAGGAGGGGGGGCCATCCACAATTTTATCGGCTGCACGCTGACGCTGGTGAATTGTTCCTTTTACGATAATTACGCTTCTTCCGCAGATGCGTCCCTGGCGCAGGGAGGAGCCATTGCGAATGAAGGGCGGCTCCGGATTATCGCCAACGGGCGGGACAGCATTTTCCGAGGCAACAGGGACCACGTTCCGGCACTGGGGGGCGGCGGCGCTTCCAATGCCATCCACTCCCTGTTTTCCACCGGCATCGCCCTTTACGCCGGGAACGGCGGCTCCCTGGTCTTTTACGACGGCATCCGGGGGAGAACGACAGGAACATATTGACGATCAACAAGCCCGGTGCGGAAGGCTATCCCGTGGACGGAACCGTCTTTTTCAAGGACGGAGCTTCCATTGACGGATTCAACACGGAATTGTACCAGGGAAGCCTGTGCATGGGGGAGGGAACGGCCATCCGCGGCTCGCTGGATGCATGGCAGGGAAGCAGTTTCATCATTGAAGGCTTTACGACGATGGACGGCCAGTACAGCGTGCATGCCGTGAAGCCGGGTGCCGTCCATACCGTGCTCGTCAGAATGACCGATTCCATGGCGGCGGCCACGGAAGAGAATCCCGTATGGAATTTTACGGAAGGTTCCTCCATTGCCGCCTTTGCGGGTTCCCTGGAGTTCGTTCTGGACGTCAGCCGCCTCAGCATTCCCTATGATGAATTGCACCCCTTCATTTTTTCCCATGAGGGGCAGACGCAGGAGCTGATGGACAGCGTCAACGGAGCCAAAAGCGTGCGGCTGGTGGATGCCGACGGGTGGAGCTACAGCGTGGACGGTTCCTTTTTCGATTACCTTTCCGGACAGAATAGAGGCCTTGTTCCTTCCGGACCGGACACGGGGGGCTGGCGGCCCCCGTCCGGCGTGGGAGGCGTGCAGGGCAATTCCCAGTGGACCGCCGTGCGCAGCCTCCGCAGTTTTGCAGAGGCCGCCAGAACCAGGGAGGGAGAACGGCTGAAGCCGGACGGGCGCGCGGCTTTCTGGATCACGGCCACGGGGGATTATTTCACCCAGGCCTCCCAGGCCGCGGTGGAAGGCTACCGCTTCCGCTCCCACGGGTATTCCGTGGGCGGGAGTTACGATCTTTCCCGGTCTGGACGGCGGGGGCGCCTTCGGCCAGAGCTTCGGGACGAACGATGTGAACAATGACCTGGGCAGCTTTGACCAGGACGCCGTCATGGCCCTTTTCCAACTGGCGCGGTCCGTGCAGGTGAACGCGGAAGATTCCCTGCTTCTGGGCGTGCAGGGGGGCTATGGCACCGCCCGCAGCAAGGGGGGCGTTATTTCCCCGGACCTGGCCGGAGACCGCCTGGAAAGCTCATGGAAGGACAGAACCTGGCTGCTCGACGTACAGGGAGCATGGACAAGGAGGCTGAACCGGAAAACGCGGCTGGGCCTTTATTCCGGCCTCCAGTACGCGGGGAGCGTTCAAAGCGCCTCCACCGCCGCAGGGGAACGCCATGCCTACCATCTGGAAGACAGCTCCGCGAATGTCCTGCGCGGTCGCCTGGGGGTGGAGTTCCACCGGAACGGCTCCCTGCTGGGACGGGAAGCGGCAGGCTACGTCCGCACGGGAATCGCGCACGATCTGGACCGGAAAACGCCGCATGTTTCCGTACGTGGAACCTCCCGCTCCTGGACGGCCATGGCCGTCAACCCTGGCCGTACCGTCCTGGAGGCTTCCGCCGGATTCCATGTCAGCCTGTCCGGCAACTGGAGCGCGGGCGTGGATTACAGTCTGGAAGCCGGCAACCGGCAGCTGAACCAGAGCGGAAGAGCAGGCGTTATGATGGAATTTTAAGTGTCTTCAGCCACATGTTCTCCGGCACCGTCCCCTCTCCGGAACGGTGCCGTTTTTTTGCCGTTTTCCCCATCACCAAGCCGTTTCCATTCACGGCATCGGGCGGCGCATGTCCCGACGCAGCTCAACAAAAGCAAGCCTTGCCCGCTCTATTCCTTCATCAGACTTTTTTCGTATGAATATAACCATCAAACGAATTTATGACCCGAAGGAAACCGGAGACGGCTACCGCGTGCTGGTGGACCGTCTCTGGCCCCGCGGGATTTCCAAGGAAAAGGCTTCCTGGGATGAATGGCTGAAAAATGTGGCTCCGTCCACGGCGCTCCGCCAGTGGTTTGCGCATGATCCGGCCAAATGGGACGCCTTCCGCCGGAAGTATGACGAGGAACTGGACGGGAACAAGGAGGCCGTTTCCCATCTGCTCCAGCTCGCGCGGAAGGGAAAGCTTACGCTGCTGTATTCCGCCAGGGAGAGGGACCACAATGAAGCCGCGGCCCTGAGGGATTATCTTATGCAGCGGTCTTCTTCATAAGCAGGCGCGCATTTTTGAACAAGCGCCGTTTACAGGCCCAAATGCTGTCACAGGGACCTATGATATGGCCGGATTTCTTCTCTCGTTCATGAACAGGCGAAGAAAATGGAAAGGAGGTGAAACAACATGGCAAGTAGTTCCCACATGGGTGGAAATCACAAAAGCGGTTCTTCCAAGAAGCGCTCCGAAACCACCACGAACAAAACCGGGCAGCGCGTCAAGCGCGATGCTTCAACCGGGCAGTTTATGAGCGATAAAGGCTCAAGCTCCAAGGAAAAACATTAATTCCCCGTGAGCTCTCTGCTTAATTCAGGTTCCGGACTTGGTCCGGAACCTTTTTTTATCCCTGTCCGCTCCGGAAAAAGCGGAAGAGCGCACCCCGTCAGCGCAGGTCCAATTCTTCAAACGCACGAAGGCCGAGGGCCCCGGGCTCCTTCCGGTCCCCGCGGACCACCACGGCAAAAGGTTCTTCCCTGCCCGGCGCGTAGTACGCCGCACGCAGGACCAGTTCATCCCCTTCCAAACGGGCGTAAACGCCCACGGGCGTGGAACAGCTCGCTCCCAGGCGCACCAGGAAGGCGCGTTCCGCCAGAGCGCAGGCGAAGGCTTCCGGATCGCTGATTCCAGCCAGCATTTCCATCGTCTCCCGGTCGGAAGAGCGGCATTCCATGCCCACGATGCCCTGCCCCACGGCGGGAATGAAGGCTTCCACCGGCAGGGGGCGCATGTAGAGCTTCCTCCCCTCCACGAGGGTTTCCGGCGCATACAGCCCCAGGCGTTCCAGTCCGGCCCTGGCCAGAATTACGGCGTCCCAGCCGGGATGCTCCGCCAGCTTCGCCAGGCGCGTGGGCACGTTGCCCCGCAGGTCTTCAAACCGGAGGCCGGAACCCCAGTACGTGCGCGCCATCAGGCGGCGGCGCACGCTTCCGGTAGCCAGCGTGCCGGAGCCGTTCCAGTCCGGCTCCCTCGTAATAAGCACGTCTTCTACGGCGGCGCGGGGCAGCACGGCGGCCAGCGTGAAACCGGGGGCCAGCTCGCTGGGCACGTCCTTGAGGCTGTGCACCGCCACGTCAATGCGGCCTTCCAGGAGGGCGGTTTCCAGTTCCTTGATGAAGATTCCCTTGTCCACGATGCCGGAAACGCGGGCCACGTCCGCCAGCGGCACGTCCGTGCGGCGGTCCCCGGTGGTATGGATGATTTCCCGGCGCACGTCCAGTTCCGGATAACGGAGGGAGAGGGCGGCCCGGACCATGTCCGCCTGGGCCAGCGCCAGGGCGCTCCCGCGGGTGCCGATGATAAGGGTGTTTTTACTGGTCATAAAGCGCGGAGTCCGGAAAGTATTTGGAGATGTTGTCCTGGATGATGGCTTCGCACCGGGAGACTTCCTGCTCCCGGCTGCGCTTGGCTTCATCCGCCAGCTGGGTGAGGGTGTCGATATCGTAGAGGTACACCTCGTCAATATCCGCCACGTCCGGAGAGATGTTGCGCGGCACGGAGATGTCAATCAGGAAGAGGGAGCGGTACTTGCGGGGCGCGCGCAGCGGCAGCAGCGTCTCCCGGGTGATGATGCAGTGGGGGGCGGCGGTGGCGGCCACCACCACGTCAATGTCCCTGAGGTAGTCCCCCCACACGTCGTACCGGATGGCCTGGCCGCCGATCATGCCCGCCAGTTCCACCGCCCGGTCAAAGGAACGGTTGGCTACATAGATGCCCTCCGCCCCGCGGGCGTGCAGGGCGCGGCCCGTGACGCGGCTCATCTCCCCGGCTCCCAGGATGAGGACGCGGGTGCCGGAAAGGTCGCCGAAGATTTGTTCCGCCAGCTCCACGGCCACGGACCCCACGGAGGTGGCTCCGGCGTGAATCTGGCTGTCCGTCCGCACCCTCTTGCCGATGGTGAAGGCTTTCTGGAAGGTCTTGTTGGCGCAGGCCGCGGTCACTCCGGCGTCCAGCGCCATCTGGTAGGCCGTCTTCACCTGCCCGAAGATTTCCGTTTCCCCCAGCACCATGGAGTCCAGCCCGCTCAGGACGCGGCACAGGTGCTCCAGGGCATCCGCCCCCAGATGGCTGTAAAAGTGGGAGGCCATGTCCACGTTCCCGCGGCCCGCTCCCAGGAAGTGGGACAGGATGTGTTCCTGCGCGCTTTCCGGCCTGTCAGACCAGTAGTAGATTTCCATGCGGTTGCAGGTGGAAAGCACTACGCACTGGTCCACGTCCGGCAGGGAGCGGATGCGCCGCCCCTCCTCCTGGAGCCTGTGGGACGGCACGGCAAAGCGCTCCCGTATTTCCACGGGAGCGGTCCGGTGATTCAAGCCTAAACAAACCATTCTCATCAGCTTACCAGGAAAATGCTCATGGATGCAATAAAGAGGGCCACACAGCAGTAGGCCAGGGCGCGCCCCGGCATGCCGCGGCGGTAGATGAACCACAGCAGAATGCTGTAGCCCAGCGTCAGCAGAATGACGATGGAGGTTTTGGCCCCGTTGATGGGGAGATGCCTCTGCCAGCCGAGCCATTCCCCGGCCAGAAGCAGGAGGAACGCCACCAGAACCAGACGCTTCATGCTGGCTTCCAGCGTGCGGATAGGGGGCAGAAGACGGCAGGTGCCGGGTATCTGCCGCCTTTTGAGGCATTCGTTCTGCATGCAGAACGCCACGCCCGCAGCGGCGGCCAGGCCTCCGGCTCCGTAGGACATCATGGCTACGCCCACGTGCGCCGTCACCCAGAAGTCATGCGTGCCCTGCACATCCGCGCCGTACAGGCCGATCAGCAGGGAAAGCGCCGTCAGCACGGCAATGGCCGGAGCGGTGAAGATGCCCAGCACGGACATGCGGTAGGCGCGCCCCAGAAGAAGGTAAAAGAGGTTGATGGTCCAGGAGAGGAAGAAGAGCACCTCCGACGCGCCGCGGATGGGGCACATCCCCGTCTGGTACGCCTTGACGCAAAGCGCCCCCGTCTGGAGCGCAAAGAGGCACGCCATCCAGAGGTGGGCGTATAAAAACCGGCGGCCGGAGGCCAGCAGGCGCCAGCCAAGCCCCGTAAAAGCCAGGGACAGGACGAGAGATGCAATGGCCCACCAGTTGTCGTTCATAAGTCCTGTACGGAAAGCAGCTCAGGAACGCAGGTCCCGTTCAATGACGGCATACGCCTGGTGGTTGTGGATGGATTCAAAGTTTTCCGCCTCCACCCGGTACCAGCTGAAAGCGGAGTGGCTCTGCGTTTTCAGCGCCACGTTGCGCACCAGGTCTTCCACAAAGACGGGGTTTTCATAAGCCTTTTCCGTCACCCATTTTTCATCAGGCCTTTTCAGCACGCTGTACAGGGAACAGCTGGCGCAGGATTCCACCAGGTCAATCAGGTCTTCAATCCAGACGGGCCGGGAGGCGAAGCGCACGGAGTAGGTGACCAGCCCGCGCTGGTTGTGGGCCCCATAGGCGCTCATGGCCTTGGAACAGGGGCAGAGCGTCGTCACCGGGACGACCACCGTCAGCTTGAAGTCCGCCAGCTTGTTATCCGCTTCCGCCTCCATCTCAAACCGGACCACGTAGTCCATGAGTCCTTCAATTCCGGTTACGGGGGCGTTTTTGGCGCGGAAGAACGGAAACTCCATTTCCACATGGGAGCGGCGCGCGGACAGGCGGCGGAGCAGTTCCCGGGGAATGGCCAGGGCCGTATGCACGTCCAGCAGGGGGCCGTGCTGGTGCAGGGCCTCCACAAAGCGGCTCATGTGCGTGCCCTTGAATTCCTCCGGCAGGTCCACCGCCAGGGAAACCGTCGCCACGGTGGACTGGATGCGGTTGAGCTTGTCCTGGATCTGGATGGGAAAGCGCAGCCCCTTGACGCCCACCCGGTCAATGGAGATATTGCGCGTATCCGTCTCGGACTGGGTATCTTTCAGTTCCTGCATGCGGAAGGAGGATGTTGGCTGGAAATAAAGCGGGAGTCTGCCCTGTTACCGGACAAACTCCCGCCTGCAAAGACAATTTCTACCGAAAGAGATTTCCTTGGGGCTTGTTACGGCAGAAGGTTGATGGAACGGGCCCGCTTGATTTCACGGGTCACCTTGCGGTGCATCTTGGCGGACAGCCCGGTCACGCGGCGGGGAAGAATCTTGCCGGTTTCAGAGGTGAACTTGGACAGGAAATCGGGGTTGAGCAGATCGACCTGATCCATCGGGATGTCGAGACGGCGGCGCGGCATCTGGCGATTGCACGTGCGGAAACGAATACGACGTTCTACAGTCTTGGGTTCAGTGGACATAGTAATAAAGATAATCGATGAGCTGGACCGCGGTTAACGCATTTCACGATGAAGCGTGCGGCGCTTCAGGAAAGGATTGTACTTAACCTTTTCCAGGCGGCCGGGGGTACGCAGGCTCTTCTTGTTGCGCGTGGTGACGTAGCGGGACGTAGGCTTTCCTTCGGCTTTAGCCTCGGTGCATTCGAGGATGATGATGTCTCTTGGCATGATGAAAATGTGTTACGGGGGAGGATTTATACACTATTCTTCGTCATCGTCAAGAGAAACAGATAAATCTACATCATTTTGTCCTCCCGCAAAGCCCAGGGCCACTCTGGGGCGGAACCGGGCGTTCTGCCCTTTTTCCTTTTCCCACTGGGCCTGGCATTCCACCGTGAGCCGCGCGAAGGGAATGGCCTCCAGCCGCAGGATGGGAATGACCTTGTATGACATTTCACAGATGCCGTACGTTCCGTTGTCAATGCGGGCGAGCGCCTGTTCAATCTCATACAGGCCGTCCTGTTCCTTGGAAAGCAGGCTGAGCGCAAAGTCGCGGTCATAGGCGTCGCTCCCGGCATCTGCCTGGTGTTCTCCGGAGCCGGAGGCTTCACTGCCTTCCGGATGGTTCCGGAGGGTGTCGCGGGCCACGCCGCTCATGTTGTCCAGGGCCCTGTCGCGCAGGTCCATCAGATGCTGGCGCTGCATCTGCACAAAGGGTTCCCATTCCGGATTGGCGGCCAGTTCAGCCTTGGCGGCGGCGATGGCTTCCGTCTGCTCATCCGTCAATTCATTCTTTGCGGCAGCGGGAGCCGGGGCGGCGGGGGAGGAAGCGATTTTTCTGGCCGGGGCCTTCCGGGCCGTTTTCGGTTCCGTCTTCTTTTCCACAGCAGCCGCGGGGGCAGCGGCCTTTTTGGCGGGCTTGGCGGCTTTTTCCGGTTCAGCGGCCTTTTTCCTGCAGCACTTTTTCCTGGCCGGAGCCTCCTGCTCTACAGCGGTCTTGCAGGCGGACTTCCCGCAGGTCTTTTTCTTGGGGGCCGGAGCTTCCTTGGCGACGGTCTTGCTATCGGTTTTCTTGGGAGTAGGCATAGGAGGTGTCTCTATGGGCTGAGGTTGACGATGTTTCACGAACAGCGGGCGAAACCGCCCAACTGACTAGACTATGAGACACTACAAGCGCTCAAATGTTCATTCAAGAAAATTCAGCTATGAAACAAGTCATTTTTCCCGCTGCCCCGCCTGCCTTTTTTTTAACGGAAGCATACTTCTTTTAACCTTTTCAATGCCCGGCAAAATTCTATATTGGTACCATATGACAGCTTCAACCATTCCCTCCATCGGCATTGACTTCGGGGGCACCTCCATCAAGCTGGGGGTCGTCAAAGGCACGGAAGTGATCGCGCACGCGCCTTCCATCGCCACCCAGGAATACGGCAATCCCGACCAACTGATTGAAGCCATCGCCCAGTTCGTGAACATGCTGCGGCTGAACCATCCGGAAGTGCAGGCCATCGGCATGGGGATGCCCGGCTTCGTCAATTTTTACCAGGGCACCGTTTATACGCTCACCAACGTGCCCGGCTGGAACAACGTTCCGGTAAGGGACATGCTCCAGGCCGCCTGCGGACTGCCCGTGTACGTGGAGAACGACGCCAACTGCATGGCCTACGCGGAGTGGAAGCTGGGAGCCGGAAAGGGGAAAAGGCACCTGGTCTGCCTGACCCTGGGCACCGGCGTGGGCAGCGGACTCATCGTGAACGGGGAGCTCCTGCGCGGGGCCACCTGCTCCGCCGGGGAACTGGGCCAGACCAGCATCGACTACCGGGGGCGGCTGGGCCATTACGGCAACCGCGGTTCCCTGGAGGATTACGTGGGCAACCGGGAAATAGCGGCGGACGCCCGCACCCTGTATGCCAGCCACGGCGTTGACAAGGCCATTGTGGACTGCAACCCCATCGCCCTGGAACGGGCCGCGCTGGCGGGGGATGAAGTAGCCGCGCAGGTCTGGCGCGACCTGGCCGTAAAGCTCTCCTGCGCGCTGATGAACTGCTGCTACCTCCTGAACCCGGAGGCCATCATCATCGGCGGCGGCGTGGCCAAGGCCAAGACCCTGCTCTTCCAGCCCCTTCAGGAGATCATGAAGACCCAGCTTGCCGCTCCGCTGGTGGAGCATCTTGAAATCCTCCCCGCCCAGTTCGGCACGGAGGCGGGTATCCTGGGGTCCGCCCATCTGGCGCTCAACACCCATTTCGGCGAAACGTTCCGGGCCTGATCTCGTGTCCACCTCCCAAATACTGAGGCTCACCCGCAAGCTGGAGCTGACAGCGGAACAGGAGCAGGATTTTCTGGACGCCATGCAGGCAGGGGACCGTTCCAGAAGCGCGCTGGTCATCACCCCGAAAGCTCCGGAAGGCTACCTGCCGCCCCTGCCGGCGGAGGAAACGCCGCGGGACTGGGGCCACCCTTCCATCCTGGCGCTCCCGGCGGGAGAAGCGGAGGCCAGACCCGGCTCCCTGCCGGACTACGAACGCGGCTATTACTATCCCCTGGACCTCTCTTCCGTCTGGGAGACGGCTCCGCTGGCGCATCTGCCGTTCCGGCCGGAACGCTGCCTGGACATGTGCGCGGCTCCCGGCGGGAAAAGCATTCTGGCCCAGACGCGGATCGCCCCGCGGGAGCACGTCTCCAACGAGGTGCACCCGAAGCGCCTGGGCATTCTGCGCCACAACCTGCTGCGCTGCGGCTTCACCGGCGTATATACCCAGCGTCTGCGCCCGGACCAGTGGGCGGAGCTGGCCCCGGGCTGCTTTGACCTCATTCTGGCGGACGCCCCGTGCAGCGGTCAATCCCTGCTGGCCAAGGGCATTCCCAACCCCGGCTGCTTCAACCCCTCCGTCACCGGGGGCAACGCCAAGCGGCAGCGGGGCATTCTGCTGGCGGCCCTCCAGTGCCTGGCGCCCGGAGGCTATCTGCTGTACACCACATGCACTTACGCCCCGGAGGAGAACGAACGGAACGTCCTGTACCTGCTGAAACGCTGTCCGGACCTGCGGACCGCAGCCGTGCCGGAGCTGGAGCCTTTCCGTTCCGCCCTGACGCAGGAGGCCTGCTACCGACTCATGCCTTTTCACGGCGCGGGCGCGGGCGGCTTCACCTGCCTGCTGCGCCGGGAGGGAGAGCATGCGCCCCAGCCTCCCCTGCCGGACGAATTGAAGGCCTGGCCCATCCATGCCATGAACCGACCAACACCATGAAGATAGGCGTTTTTTCCGACATGCACGACCGCACGGACCACCTGGAGCTTGCGATGCGCCAGATGCGCCTGCTGGACTGCGGACATTTCATGTTCCTGGGCGACTGCACCACCCCGGAGAGCTTCCAGCGCCTGATTGAACTGACGTGGGGCCTCCCTCTGGACGCCGTTCCGGGCAACAACGACTACGAGCTTGCCATTATGCGCCAACTGGCCGTCTGCTCCCCGGCGGCGCGCCTGCACCCGGAACACGTCCTGCTCACCAGGTACGGCATGAAGTTCTCCCTCTCCCACTATCCCAAATACGCCATGCAGGAAGCGCGCAGCGGCAGTGTGGACGCCGCCCTGTACGGCCACACCCACCAGGCCGTGCGGGAAATGTACCGCGGGTGCCTGCTGGCCAATCCGGGGAACTCCAGGGCAGGACCGGCCGCATCGGCTTCGGCATTCTGGACACGGATTCCCGCATCATGAACCTGCATTCTCTGGATTTCAACGCATGATGAACATCCTGGACGTCTGCTGCGCCCTGATTGAACTGCCCTCCGCACAAGGAACCCTTCTCCTGGGAGCCAAAAAGAAAGCGGGGCAGTCCAACGGGCTTTTTTATGAATTCCCCGGCGGAAAGGTGGAACCCGGAGAGAACGCCCGGGACGCCATCATCCGGGAAATACGGGAAGAACTGGGATGCGCCGTCCATCCCGTCCGCATGCTCACCCCCGTCCGGCACCGGGAAAGGGAACGCATCATCCGCCTCATCCCCTTCCTGTGCCGTCTGGAGCCCTGCGCCCTGCCCCGGCCCCTGGAACACGAAAGCCTGGGCTTCTTCTCCGGCCGCATGCTGGAAAAACTGCCCTGGGCTCCCGCAGACCTCCCCGTTTTAAGGCAGTGGATGGAAGAAAACCGCTGACAAAACGGCAGCCCGTTCAGCTTCAACCACTCCGCGGAGGATTGCCTGCGCATGTCTGAAAAGATTCCAAAAACACCTTGGATCATTCCCCCTTCTGGGGTATATAAGGTGGTGGCTGCTGCACTCGTCATTACCTGGCAAAGTGGCCCGAACCGATATTACAACCTAATGGGGGCAGCCCCGACGCAGGGCTGACTATGTCCTATACCGGAAAAGTCAAAACAGCGGCGGAAGTCCCCGCTCTATTGAGGCACGGGAACGTGGCTCACAGCCAGAGACGGTGCAGCGGTGTCTTTCTCTTTCCCTTGCAGCCGGGAACCCCGCCGGGGCCTGTTTTCCCGATGGCCCCTCTTGAATCCGCACCGGAATCAAAGCATTCCGGCACGGCTGCTTTTATTGCTTTTCCCCGCACCTCTGCGCCCCACGGCATTTCCTGGCAGGAAGCGCACACGCGCTTAAAAGGAACGCATGCGCGCGTTCGCCACCATGGCCTTCAAATATTTCCGGGCCTTCCGCTCCCGCTCCTTCCGGGGCGGCCGGGAGGAACGGCAGAAGGAATGAAGCAGCCTGAACATCAGGTCAAATAAATCGTTCTTGTACATATGGTTGATTGGTTGTTTCCGGATCGTGCGATCCTTCATCTTGTATCCAGCAAGAAGCGTGCCAATTTTTACCCATGGATGAAACACGATGGTTATCAATTCATTCCTGGGACCATTCCGGAAACGGCCTTCCTCCATATTCTTACAAATCCATAAAAAAGGGACAGTCCATTACGATAATGTAATATTGTTAGTTTATAAATAACAACTGTTAACGAACAAAATAAACCCTTAGACATTTCCGGAAATCATGGTAGGATCACGCCCTGTTGCGAAAAAGTTTTTAACATCTGTGCAACTTTTTCATTATTGCGAAGTATATTATAGTCGTGAAGGGATTCATCAAACTCATCATCGTCATTGCCGTTCTCGGAGGCATCTGGTTCGCCTGGGAACAGTGGAAGGGGAACGAAGCGATCCAGGTGGACTACCAGACAGAGCCTCTTGAGAAGGGGGACCTGATGATCACCATTGACGCGACCGGCGTCACGGAACCTGATGAACTGGTGGACGTGGGCGCCCAGGTCAGCGGCATCATCATGGAGTTCGGCAAGGATCTGGACGGCAAGGTGGTGGATTATTCCAGCCCGGTGAAGGCGGGCCAGATGCTCGCGGAAATTGACAAGCTGCCCGTGCAGCTGGACGTTCAGCGTGCGGAAGCCTCCAAGGCGCAGGCCATCGCCGGAATCGCCCGCGCCAAGGCGGACATCCAGCAGGCCAAGGCCAAGCACCAGCAGGCCAGGCTGGACCGCGAACGCGCGGAAAAGCTGGGGCCAGGGGATGCCCTTTCCAAGTCCAGCTACGACCAGTACATTGCGGATGAAGAGACCGCACGCGCCAACGTGGCCGTGGCGGAAGCCTCCCTGCAGGAAGCGGAAGCTTCTCTGAAACAGGCGGAAGCCGCGCTTAAGAAGGAAATGCGCAACCTGGAATACACCACCATCCAGTCCCCGGTGGACGGCGTGGTGGTCAAGCGCCTGGTCAACATAGGCCAGACGGTGGTTTCCAGCATGAGCGCCTCCAGCCTGTTTTACATTGCCACAGACCTTTCCAAGCTGAAAATCTGGGCCGCCGTGAATGAGGCGGACATCGGCAGCATCCGCAAAGGGCAGGAAGTCCTGTTCACCGTGGACGCCTTCTCCGGCCGCAAATTCAAGGGAACAGTGGACAAGATACGTCTGGACGCCACTATGACCTCCAACGTGGTCACCTACATCGTGGACATTGACGTGCCCAACCCGGACAAGCTCCTCATCCCCTACCTGACGGCAAACGTCCAATTCGTGGTGGAGGACATCCGGGACGCCTTCCTCGTCTCCAACGCCGCGCTCCGCTTCCGTCCGGAAACGGAACTGGTCAGCGCCGAGCAGAAGGCGGCCTTTGAACGGATGCAGCCGGAACTGGCCGCTCCCGCCCAAAACGGCCAGAAGAAAAAAGCCGTGGTCTGGGAACTGCGGGACAATCTTCTTTACCCCCACCTGGTCACCAGGGGGAAAGCAACGGCATGCTGACGGCCATCACGGGAGAAACGCTCCGGGAAGGCATGGAAATCGTCTCCACGGCGCAGATACTGAACCGCTCCGGCAACTCGGAGGACGAAGCTTCCGCCTCCGCCGGCGGGGAAAATCCGTTCGCGCCCAAGATGCCGCCGCGCCGCAAGCCGAGCACAGGCAACACGAAGGCTCCCTCCGCCTCCGGCAACGGCGGCCCGCCCCCGCCTCCCTGATCCGGGGAAACGCCTCCATCCACCCGCTCAACCATTCCTTTTTACCGCTTCAAGCACTACAACAACGTGATCCGCTTACGTGACATAACCAAGGTGTACCACCTGGGGGAAATAGACCTTCAAGTGCTCAAGGGCATCACCCTGGACATCAAGGAGGGGGAATTCGTCTCCCTCACGGGGGCTTCCGGTTCCGGAAAGTCCACTTTGATGAACATCCTGGGTTGCCTGGACCGCCCCACCTCCGGCCATTACTACATCGCCGGGGAAGACGTAGCCAAATTCAACGCCGCAGAGCGCGCCACGCTCCGGAACAAGCGCATCGGCTTCGTCTTCCAGAACTTCAACCTGCTCTCCCGCACCACCGCCCTGGAAAACGTGATGATGCCCGCCGTGTACGCCCACCCCACCCTCAGCATGAAGGCCATGCGTGAGCGTTCGGTGGAGCTGCTGAACCTGGTGGGCCTTTCCGACCGCATGGACCACACCCCGGCCCAGCTCTCCGGCGGCCAGCAGCAGCGCGTAGCCATCGCCCGCTCCCTCATCAACAACCCCAGCATCCTGCTGGCGGACGAACCCACGGGGAACCTGGACTCCACCACCTCCAAGGAAGTGCTGCACATGTTCAAGGACCTGAACCGCCGCCAGGGAATCACGGTCATCCTGGTGACGCACGACCCCAAAATAGCCGCCTTCACGGACCGGGCCATCAACATGGCGGACGGCCTCATCTGCGAAGGGATTTCCGACACGCTAAGCAAAGACGACGTATGAAATTCCTTCCCCTCCTTAAAACCTGCATCAAGGCCCTGGTGCGCAACCCCATGCGCGCGGCGCTCACCATTCTGGGCATCATCATCGGCATTGCAGCGGTGATCGCCATGGTGGAAATCGGCCAGGGGTCCACGCTCCAGATTAAAAACACCATCGCCTCCATGGGGGCGGATACGCTGAACATCCGCCCCGGCGCCATCTCCAAGAGCGGCGTCAATACCGGCGCAGGCGGCCGGGCCTCCCTGACCAACGCGGACTGCGAGGCCATCGCGAAGGACTGCCCCATGGTCCTGCGCGCCACGCCCGTAGTGCGCGCCAGCGGCCAGGTCATTTACGGCAACAAGAACTGGAGCCCGGAAACCGTGGAAGGCGGTTCCGTGGAATACCTGAAAATCAAGAGCTGGTATGACATGGACCGCGGCCAGCCCTTCTCCGAGGAAGACGTGGAGCAGGCCAGGCGCGTGTGCGTCATCGGCCAGACGGTAGCCAGGGAGCTCTTCGGGGATGAAGACCCGCTGGGCAAGGACATCCGCATCAAGAACGTCATGTTCAAGGTCATCGGCATCCTCCAGAAAAAGGGCGCCAACATGATGGGCCGCGACCAGGACGACTTCATCATCCTGCCCTGGACGAGCATCCGCTACCGCCTCCAGGGCCTGGGCGGCGGTTCCGCCTCCACTTCCTCCGGCAAATCCACCACCACCTTCAACCGGGCGGACAAATACACCGCCAATTCCGTGGATTACTACACGGAAACCACGGACCAGCCCTACACGGACGCCCCCCACCCGCGGCGCTTCAACAACATTGACTCCATCATGGCGCAGATTGCGGACCCGGAGCGCTCCTCCGAGGCGATCGACCAGATCACGGAAGTCATCCGCGCCAAGCACAACCTCAAGGACGGCCAGCTGGACGACTTCCGGGTATGGGACATGGCTGAAATGTCCCGCGCCATGAGCAGCACCACGGAGGTAATGACCAACCTGCTGATGATCGTGGCCATGATCTCCCTGGTCGTAGGCGGCGTGGGCATCATGAACATCATGCTCGTCTCCGTCACGGAGCGCACCAAGGAAATCGGCCTGCGCATGGCGGTGGGCGCCCGTCCGCAGGACATCATGCGCCAGTTCCTGCTGGAAGCGGTTCTGCTCTGCGTGGTGGGCGGCGCGCTGGGCATCGCGCTCGGCAAGGCCATCTCCATCATCGTCAGCCGCACCATGAACTGGGCCACCGCCTCCTCCCCGGAAGCCATGGCCCTGGCGGTGGGCGTCTCCGTGTTCATCGGCCTGGCCTTCGGATGGTATCCGTCCTGGAAGGCGTCCAAGATGGACCCCATCGACGCCCTGCGACACGAATAACACCTTACTTCTTCCTTTCCCATGTCATCCATGTTCAAACATCTCCCTCTCCTGGCCGCATGCTGCCTGAGCTCCTGCATGGTAGGCCCGGACTTCCGGCCGCCGGCCAACGACCTCCCCGCCGCCTGGGCGGAGAGCAGGCCCCCCCGCAGCTCTGACAAGGACCTGCGCTCCTGGTGGAACATCTTCGGGGACCCCCAGCTCAACCGCTTGGTCTCCGCCTCCCTCAACAACAATCCGGATATGAAGGTAGCCCTGCTCCGCATCCGGGAAGCCAGGGAAAGGCTCCGCGTCTCCCAGGCCTCCCTGCTGCCCTCCGCGGATGCCAGCGCCGGCTGGAGCCTGTCCCCGGACCGGGGCTTCCGCAGCTCCACCTCCCAGGACTTCACCCTGGGGGCGTCCACCTCCTGGGAGCTGGACCTCTTCGGCGGCAACCGGCGTTCCATTGAGGCCTACCGCGCCTCCCTCATGTCTACGGAAGCCTCCGCGGGCGCCGTGCGCACGGCCCTGCTGGCGGACGTCGCCACGGCCTACTTTGACTGGATCACCGCCTGCGAACAGCTCCGCATCGCCCGGGAACAGCTGGAAATCCAACGCAACACCCTCACCATTGCGGAAAAACGCTACAAATCGGAATTCGCCCCCCGCCTGGACGTGGAACAGGCCACCTCCACCGTCGCCTCCACGGAAAGCCGCATCCCGGCGCTGGAAGCACAGGTGGCCTCCGCCAAAAACCAGCTCTCTGTGCTGCTGGGCACGTACAACTCCCGCGTGGAGCTGACGCTCCCCAAAGCCTCCGTCTTTGAAAAAACGCCCGTCGTGCCGGTCGGCCTCCCCTCCGAACTCCTGCGGCGCAGGCCCGACGTCATCGCCGCTGAAGCGGACCTGCACGTGGCCGTAGCCAACGTAGGCGTAGCCGTGGCGGACCTGTACCCCCGCTTCAGCCTGACGGGATCCCTCTCCAGCCGCGGCGGAGACTTCGGCCAGCTCTTCCGGGAAAACAACAACGCGTGGTCCCTGGGCGGCAACCTGCTCCAGCCCCTGTTCCAGGGCGGAGCCCTGAGAGCCACGGTGCGCGCCCAGAAAGCCGCGGCGGAACAAGCCGCGGAAACCTACCGCAAGACGCTCATCACCGCCGTCTCCGAGGTGGAGGACGCCCTGATCGCCTACGGCAACTACACCTCCCAGATGCAATACCTGCACAAGGAAAACAACGCCAACAGAGAAGCCTTCCTTCTCTCCCGCACCCTGTACATCAACGGCCAGACGGACTTCCTGAACGTCATCACCGCGCAGCGCTCCTGGCTCAGCTCCGAGGAATCCTTGGTCACCATGAAGCAGAACATCCGCAAAGCCGTCGTGCAGCTCGCTCGCGCCCTGGGCGGCGGATGGTAAAACCTGCTCCATTAAGTAGGCAAGAATTTCCATTTCTGAAAAACGGGACTCTGATTGTTGAATAAATTGAGAATTGCCGATTTTTCGGGTCAGATTCTTGTTTTCGCATTCATTGATCCTGTAAAACTTTCCGGTTCCCGGTAAATTCAGCTACCAAATGAAATTATGATGAACCTCTTGGCCCATAGGTTTGAAGCTCCTTGCTTCTCCATTTCTACAGAAAATAAATCAAAAGGGGAAAATAATAAAATCATTTGATACGGATGCCTCATGCAACTGTAAACTGTACCTGGATTCTGTGAAATGAGAATGGAAGCAAGAATGTTCAGCAACAGGTAAAAAGAATACCGAAGCACATCAAAATCGGTTGAAGTCCGGCAACCAACAATCAGACAATCACTGTCCTTGTTATTAATTGATGAAATGCCAGGCAGAAGAGATTTGTCATCTCTTCTGCCTGTTTTTAGGAGTGTGATTACTATCTCAGGAAAAGACGGTAATATTTTTGACGTCTCCGGCGTGTTTACTTTGCTGGTTTTTGTTCTCATGGTAACCGCAACCATTTAATAATTTTACCTTCATTACCATGAACAACACTTTCAACATCGGCGCCATGGACACCGTCTATCCCTTCATTCCCATGTACCCCAACGGGCAGCCCCAGGGCGACTTCCTGGTCAACGGCCTCTCCGCTCCTGTCCTTATCCCCAAACGAACTGCTTCCTCCCCCACCCGTCACGAATGGTTCGGGTACCTCAAGGTCATGGCTCCCGCCACCTGTTTTCTCCACCTCCACGCCCACTCTTCCATCTCCCTTTCCATTCCCGCCAAGGATATGGAACTCTCCACGGAGCCGGGCTCTTCCACGCCTCTCCGCCGCCAGATCCAGTTTGAACAGGGATACTACTGGTGCCATATCGTCCACCAACACCAGCCTGCCGCGGAGGACCAACAGGAGTTCTGCATTGCCCTGGTAAGCGACAAGGAAGGAGAGCCCGACCTGGACTATTACCTGCTGGCGGAAAACACGCCTGCCGGCAAGGAAGGAGAAACCGTCCTGACTCTGGTCAACCTGTACCAGGAGGTGGAAGAAGGAGATTCGTCGAGCAGTTCGGCAGGGGGAGGAGATTCGTTTGAGTTTGATCCCAAGCCCAGCAGCAGCTCGAGTTCTTCTTCCAGCAGTTCGAGCTCTTCCTCCTCCAACAGTTCGTCTTCCAGCTCCCTGCAGAGTTCTTCGGCTCCCGAGCCTCCGGATTCCTCCAGCAGCGCGCCGCCTTCTTCTTCCAGTTCGTCGTCTTCCAGCAGTTCGAGTTCTTCCTCGTCATCTTCTTCCAGCAGCTGGTCGTCTTCCAGTTTCCACAGCAGTTCCTTGCCGCCCCAGGAGCCGGATTCTTCCAGCAGCGCTCCGTCTTCCAGCTCCTCCTCGAGCAGTTCGAGTTCATCGTCTTCTTCCAGCTCGTCTTCCAGCAGCAGCTCTTCGTCATCAAGTTCTTCGAGCTCAAGCTCATCTTCCAGCAGCAGTTCAAGTTCCCTTTCCTCTTCTTCCAGCGAGCCGGACCAGGAAGAGGAACCCTGCCCCTGTGAATGTGAGTGCAATGAGGAAGGGGACGAACACTGTGTCCAGACACAGCCCACTCCGGGGGATCCCGAGGGAGAGCAGGATTGCCAGGGCAACGCCTGCATCAACCCTTCCTCCCCGGCAGGACCCACGCCTCCGGCTCCCGCCAAGTTCATCAGGACGGCACGCTCTGCCACCACTAATGCCCCGGCTTCCAGCGGCTTTTCCATGCGCTACAACCACCCCATGGCCTGGAGCGCTTCCTTCTCGGCTGACGAGCGCCGCGTCACCGTCAAGCGCCCCTCCGGAAGCCATCTCTATTTCAAAGCTAACGAGGGAAGCAGCGATGCTTCTCCCATCGGCTCTTCCAGGAAGGTCAACTACCGTGTGAGGCTTCTCAACGAAGATCTTACTCCCAACCTCCAGGGTACTCCCGCCTTCATGGACATGGTTCTTCCCGGCGGCATGGTCCTGCGCTTCTCGGCAGCCACCGGAGAGGTCGTGTCGGTCACCAGCTCTTCGGGCCATGTGATCTCTGCCGAGGAGTACTTCAGCAAGGTCCAGGTCACTTACCATCAAAACGGCTCCCTTGCCAGCGTTTATTCCCGCGCCCAGGGGTTGATGAGAAGCATTCCCGAAGGCGACAGGCTCACCCTGGAGTGGTATGCTCCCGGCAAGACCATCCCAGACGGGGAAGGCGGATTCACCGTTACCGGAGAGCCCTACAAAACGGCCGTCTATGAAACCTCGCTTGAAAACGGAGTCAAGGTCACCCATATCACCAACCGGCGCGCCGGTCAGGAGCCGCATTTCATCGAACGCCGCGAAGAAGGCAACAAGGTGACCATCGTCAAGGGGGAGGGAGAGGAGCGCATCGTTCGCACCATTGAACGCAATGCATTGACCGACTCCAAGTGGGAGCGCATTGAAACCATCCAGGGCATCAACGAGGAAGCGCCCGCCTCCTGTACCCGGACAGTGAAGAAGTATACCGACGGCGGCTGGCTGACCATCAGCCGGACGGAGGGATACAAGACCCCTCTGGCCCGGACCACCCTCTATACCTACAACGACCAGTTCCGGATGTCCCTGGAACTCAAGCCCAATGGCGGCTATACGCGCTACGAGTACGACGAGCAGGGACGAGTAGTGCTGCAGGCCTCTCCCTGGGCCGGAGGCGGTGAAAAGGGAACACGCACGACTTACGCCGACTTGCGCTTTAACGACTTCAGACCCGCCACGGAAACTGAAGTAATCATTGCCGAGGACGGGACGGAAACGGCGCTTCTCAAACGCACTTACACCTATGAAGACAGCCCGCAGGTGAACCGCACCACGGTCACGGAAACCGCGCTGGGAAGCGACCAGGTTCATACGAGTGTAGAAGAGACTTATGGGGAAGGAGCCGAATATCCCTACGCCCGGGGCAGGCAAAAGATGAGCCAGAGTATTGACGGGGTGCAAACCGTTTATACTTACGAAGCCGCCGCGGAATACGGAGCCATTCACCAGGTGACGGAGACCGTGCAGGCCAACGGAAGCATCGTTCCGGGACAAAGCACACGAAACGTGGAATACATCGCTGAAAACGGCGCCACCACCAGGAGAGAACAATACGTTCACACCGGAGAGGACTGGTCGCTGATTGCCTCGGAGGACTACGAATACGACGACGAGCAGAGGCTCATCAAGACGACCAAGGGCAACGGCAGGACCAGCACGACGGAGTGGATGTGCTGCGGCCCGTTGAGGGAAACCGACGAAGACGGCATCACCACCGGCTACGGCTACAACTCGGCCAAGCAGCTGGTGGAGACTATTCGGGCTGCGACGGAAACCACGCCCGAAACGATTATCTCCTACACGAAGGATGCGGCGGGAAGGACAATCGCCACGCGGCGTGACGTGGGTCCCATGACGGCGACGGAAAGCACGGAGTACGACGATTTGGGGCGGGTGATTTCTTCCACGGACATGCTGGGACGCACCACCCGAACCGGGTACGGCGAAGACGGACTCACCACTACCACCACCACCCCGGCAGGCGCTACGCTGATTACCAAAAAGTACTATGATGGAACCATACTCTGGCAGGGAGGAACGGGGCAAAGAGAAGTGGAGACCAAGCTGGAGTTGAGCGAAGAAGGCATCCTGACCACGACCTTGTCCAAGGGAGTTGTGCTGTCGCGGATTCTGAAAAATGGCTTTGGTCAAACCGTCCGGCAGGAACATCCCAATACCAGGGGCGGCTTTATCGTCACCAGGAACTTCTACAACGACAAAGGACAATCGGTCCGCTCTCAAACGGAGGATCTTGCTCCTACCCTCACGGATTACAACGAACTGGGGCAAGCCGTGAAGCAGACCGTTCTTCTGGATGAACTTCATCCCAATGACACCACCAGAAACAGGATATCGGAAAGTTCCTCCTGTTACCGGGTTCGGGAAGACGGCGTCTACCAGGTGCAGACTTCCACCACCTGCAACGCCGACGGATTCCCCCTCACCCAGACCACGGAAAACATGGTTTCCAGACTCAGCGCTGTACTGGAAAACAAATCCATCACCACGGACGTCTACGGCCAGCAGAACATCCAGTGGACGGAGTACACCTCTCCAACCAGGCGCACTTGGTTCAGCCGCATTCCCACTTCGGAGATCACAGCTGAATCACTGGTCGTGGACGGTTTTGAGACCAGCCAGACCGATCACGCTGGAATCCGTTCTTCACAAACCCGTTCCTACGCCTCCACGGGCATGGTTCTCAAGCACACGGACGCCAGAGGCAATGTCACCACCACGGAAACCGACCTTGCGGGACGTACTGTCAAAGTCACCGATTCTGCAGGCAACGTGACCACCAACAACTACCTGCCCTGCTGTGACAATCCCGCCTGTATCACCGATGCCCTGGTGGGAACGACCTGCTATTCCTATGACATCCGCGGCAGAAAGACAGCCGAATATGGCACCGCCATTCAGCCGGCCTGCTTCGCCTACGACGAAGCCGACCGCATAGTGGCCCTGACTACCTTCCGTGCAAACGAAGGCGACATCACTTCCGATCCTTCCGGCCGAACCGACGGAGACACCACCACCTGGCTCTATGACGAGGCCACGGGGCTGGAATTGAAAAAGACTTATGCCGACGGTTCCTGTGTTTCCAGAACCTATGACGAGCTCAACCGTCAGGAGACACTTGTCAAAGCCAGGGGGCTTGTCACAACGTATAAGTATGCTCCCTTTACAGGAGAACTCATCTCGGTTTCCTACAGCGATGGAACTTCTCCCTGGATCTTTTCATCCAACCATCTAGGGCAGATAATCTCCGTCTATGACGCTTCGGGTCTCAGGGAATTTTCCTATGACAGCTACGGCAGGATGATTCAGGACACTTCCTTTGGACAGGTGGAAAGTTCTCTTCAAGAAGAATACGATGCCCAGGGGCGTTCCAACGGATACCGCCTGATGCTCGGCACACGCACCGTGCAGCACTCCCATCTTGACTACGATTCCAAAGGCGGCATGATTGGGATGAATCTGGAAGGCATCGCTTCTCCCTTTACCTGGCAGTACAATCCAACCAGCGGCTTCCTCAACCATCTCACCTACCCCAACGGCATGGTCCGCCAAAACACCTACCATCCCACACTCAACCTCGTAACCGCTATCGGTTATAAGATGGAGGGAAATGAGGAAACAGTTGTTGGGCATAAATATCAGTACGACGCGCTGATGCGTCCCGTCCAGCTGCGGGACTCGTGGGATGCTACCACTCCTGAGACGATAAGAGATTTTACCTATAACAGCCGCAGTGAACTGCTGGAAGACCGCATCAGCCGGGGAGGAAGCTTTGCGTACTGCTATGACAACATCGGCAACCGCAAAACAGCCCGGGAACTGGAGGAAGAAGTAGCTTATGAATCCAACCGGCTCAACCAGTACACGGATATTGCCGGGGGAGAAGAAGATTTTAACCCCGTCTACGATGCCGACGGCAACCAGACCCGCATCAGGACCTCAACGGGCATATGGGAAGTGTCCTACGACGCCAACGACCGCCCCGTCGTCTTCGCCAGCCAGGATGGCAGAACAACCATCACCTGCGGCTACGACTACCAGGGCCGCCGCTTTGAGAAAAAAATCACTATCAATGCAGTTACCTCTTCTCATTCCTACTATTTATACCGAGGCTATTTACAAATAGCTGAGCTGGATCTGATGCACTCGGAAGCCATGCTGACGAGAACCCATGTATGGGATCCGACGGTGCGTACGGCTACACGCGTCCTGATGACGACCAGATGGAAAAGGGGAGTGACAACGGAAGAGAATTTTTATTTCATGCACGATGCTCGAAAAAACGTGACTTCCATTTTCGACGGCCAACGAACGCGAAGAGCCCGCTACGAGTATGCTCCTTTCGGCGCCCTGCTTACAGCGGACGGAGACATGGCACAATCCAACAAGTTCCGTTTTTCCTGCGAGTTCACAGACGATGAATTAGGGCTTGTCTACTACAACTATCGCCATCTTAATCCGCTCGACGGTAGGTGGATCAACAGGGATCCCATACGGGAACAGGCAGGACGTAATCTTTATGGATTTGTCAGCAATCATTGGGAATGGGATTTCCTGGGACTTCTTCTAACAAAGGATGATATTAATGTCACTGGAACAGATGAAGTAAATGTTATAGAAACGCCTGCTGGATTCATTCCAGAAGGAGTGGGAGAAGATTCCATATTTAAAATTCAAGCTACTGATCCCAACGTTTTTGCAAATACTCAAGTAAAAATAAACCGGGCATCAATCTCTGTTATATGTGGTAAGGCAAAAGCTGCCAAAGCAAGCCCGTGTGAAGTAAAAAGTGTTTCTCTCCAAGCCAGTGTGATTATTGTGATTAATCAGCCGGAAGATTTGACGTATTATAATATTGTTGCGGAGAATGGCATGGTTTTTAAAATTTCAAGTGACTATGTTTACAAATCTGTTGGCGCTACGAATTCCAGTGTTTATGCTCCATATGACTGGGTTTACAGTAAGGAGATGGATCATGTGAAAGATTTTAAAGCTTGGTTAGCCGGGGAGGAATTGAAAACTGCAATTGTTGAAGAATTGAGTAATGGCATTATTTATTTTTTTACCTATGGAAGTTGCAAAGAGAATGCAACTAAGCGTACTATTTCTGTTCTGGATAAGCAGTACAATACGGCAATAGCAAACACAAAAGAAACTTATGACAATGGTCCAAATGCTCCTCATACTTGGAAACGAGTGAATTATCCAGAAATTTCTGATGAGATTGCAAATATAGTGAAGGATCAAGTTGAGGGTGCTCTTTTACCAAGATAAGAAAAATGATGAAAAATAAATTCATACTGGAAATCATCTGTTTAATGCTCTTTTTTCCTATTCATGCCGGGGCATGGACAGTTCAGAATGAAATAAGAAATGACCGAACCTCAATAAGTCTACAATGGGTACAAACGTCATTTGCTGGTTGTTTTGAGAGTTTGCCCTCTTCTGTATGGAGTGAACGCTTGATTCCAAGGAAGGTTGAAGGGGAAGTGTACCTCGGTTTTTTTCTGGAGAACGTGTCTTCATCAAATATTGCCATTTCCGATGTATCTTTTGAGACGTTCGAACTTTTTCGGAAAGAAGGAAAACAGTGGGTAAGAGTCTATCCAGAGCAAAAATTAGGGCGTTGCGGAATAAGTTTGCGTGAAGAAATTGCTCCTAAGACAAAAATGATGATCTTCTTTGCCGTACCTTCTTCACTTCTTGCAAGTGGTTCGTACATGATCAAAAGCTATTGCAACGTTGAACATGACGACAACATGCTGGGCACTATATCATGGCTGACGGGAATATTTGTAATCCCCAAAATTTTGGAAATAAAAAGTTATGGGGATACAACCGGCCATGAGGGAATCTTAGAATGTACCGGCATCGTAGCTGATGAATCGTCGCGGACCCCTCAATTTTATTTGTCAGTCGTTTTAAAGAATGAGACGGATCACCCCTTACAGGTTCCTTTAACCGGGTATACGGGACCTTTGAACGTTGACATGAATTTTCGGTTGGTGGAAGTAATGGAGAATCATGAAAAAATCATCGGGGAAGCTGGCAGGGAAACAAAAAAAGAAGACAGGAAAATTCTGTTGCCGGGAGAACGTTTGTACATTCGAAGTGACGGATTTCAGAAGTATACGGCTGACGCGCACGATCGAAAATTCTTCAATCCTCTAAATTGGAAGGATTTGATTGGTAAAAGATTGAAAGTTACATCCATAAAATGGAGTTCTCAGGAATTTTCTATCAATAGACAGGGAAAGCTGGTAAAAGCGGAAGTCAAAGAATGAAATTGGAAACGGGCTTCTTCAAGAGATAAAAATAGGTTATTTTCTACTGCGGAAAGAAAAATCCAGCTTAAAATTGTTCAATCGAAAAATCTTGTCTATTCCCTTGGAGCGAATCTGGGAATTAAAAGCAAATCAAGGGACTTCATCCGCTTAATGTTTTCTATCTAGCTGCTATGGAAAAGGAAGCGGCATTGACAAGAATTATAATAAAAACGTTCTACTGGACAGCAAAAGGGACTCAACAAAATACTTCCTCACCTTAATGGAGAAGGTGGAAGACGCTCTGATTGCCTACGGCAACTACACCTCCTAGATGCAATACCTGCACAAGGAAAACAACGCCAACAGAGAGGCTTTCCTTCTCTCCCGCACCCTGTACATCAACGGCCAGATGGACTTCCTGAACGTCATTACCGCATCTCACTGCACTATCCCTTGCGGATGGGCAGCGAGATGCGCTTTTACATACCGGAATGCATCAAGACATGCTGCCGGAAAACAATGACCAGCATTGGAATTTTCATCATCCCACCCCTGTTTGAAAGAAGCATGAATAACCGTCTTACAAATATCACTATTGTTCTCCTCGCTGCCGTCTCACTCGTGGAGGGGAGCATTATCTGGCATGAAAAGAGCATCCGCCTCGATTCTCAAAAGGCTGGAACGGAAGAAAAAAGCGAGTGTGCCGACCATAGAGATGACGATTTCGTTCCGGATATTTCTTCCCAGTTTCCCCATCTCTATTTCAAAAACCAGGAAACGCAGGACTCTCTATCTGCTGAAGTAGGAACTCTTATTATTGAAAGAACCCAATCCAGACAATCCGCTGAAAATAGGGAATATGCCGAGACGGAGACGCATTTTATCAATCCCAATGAAACCGCTCATCTTCCTCCGGAAATAAAAAATACGTCTGTCTTATCCATTCTCTGGACATCCGACTCCGTCACCACCAAAACGGAAGAGAATTCTCTTTTCATGGAAATCGGCAAAAAATCATTATCCCCTTTGAAACTAACACTCACCCTAAGGGCCAAAGACGGAATGGGCCGGGAATGGAAACTGGCATGGGTGAAAGCAAATGAAGATTAACCTGATATCCGCCGCATCAGGAACACAAGCTCCCGTCAAATCATGTAACAGCCACTGAGGCGCGAATAGGACTCTATTACCATACGGAAAAAGATCATCACACATATATAATAATGAAAACCTTTAAAACGATAGCTTCACACAGGACGGAATATGAACATCCCATCAAATTGAAAAAGGGGGAAAGCGTTACGCTGGGGGAAAGAGCTCCGGAGGAAAACTGGAAGGACTGGATATGGGCGGAAAACAGTAAAGGGACAGGAGGCTGGGTTCCCGTTCAATTGATTGACTTTCCGGGAGACGGAACGCGGGGAACGGTGCTGGAAGATTACAGCGCCAGGGAATTGGACGTAGACCCGGGGGAAGATATCCTCAAGATCAGGACGCTGAACGGGTGGACGTGGGTCCGGAGAACAAGCGACCGGGAGGAAGGCTGGATACCCAATGAGACCATTGGAGAGGGAGCGGCGCAGGCTTCCGAAAACAACCGTACTTGAAAGAGACGGCGCATACGGAAAATCTCCCTCCTACTCAGGAAGAACGGTTTTTCTTCCTCTGTCCTCCGGTTCTTTCCGGGAGAAAGGTCAGGCCCCCGGCCTCTCCTCCATTTCCTTCATCACTGCGCTGATAAGGTTCCGGGTCTTCACGCCGGGCAGCACGTTCAGGTCCATGCGGTTCATCGCGTAGCCGAAGGAGAGGCCGCAGACCGGGTCCGCAAAGGCGTGGGAGCCGCCCGCCCCGGCGTGCCCGAAGCCGCCGGAACCGAACAGGCGGCGCAGCTTGCGGCCCGTGACGGGATCCGCGGGATCGTGCATGAAGCCGCAGGAAAAGGCAGTGGGCGTTTTCAGGGTCAGGTCCGGGCCGTCAATGACAATGTCCTGCATCCAGCCGCGCACGGCGGAAGGGAATATCCGTAGTTCATCCAGCCCCAGGCAGGCCTGGTAGAATTGCGCCATGCCGCGGGCGGAGGCCACGCCACCGAATGCCGGGGCTCCGGACGTCCACGCTTCCGGCGTGTTCATCTGGCGCACGCTGTTCAGGCCTGTCAGGGTGTTGAACGCGCGGTTCACGGGCGTTCCCTTCTTCATGTATTCCTGATAAAACGGCGTGCCCATGTTGGACATGTCCATCTTGCCGGGGTACAAGGTCGCCACCCGGCTGAATTCGGATTCCGGCAGGCGGATGTAAAAGTCCAGGTCCAGCGGCGTACGGATGTATTCCTCCCAGTAACGCCAAAGGCGTTCCCCGGTCAGGCGCAGCATGAGTTCATCCAGCATCACGCCGTAGGTATGCGGATGGTAGCCGTGCTCCGGGGCTGCCACGCCGGAACGGTTTCCTCCAGGGCGCGCACGCAGTCCTCATGGTCAAACACGCTGGCCGTCCGGGAAAAGGCTGCCAGGCCGCACTGGTGGGACATCATCTGCGCGATGGATGCGTAAGGCAGCGGGAATTCCGGCCACAGTTCCCCCATGCTCATCTGCGGTGAGGCTCCCTGCCGGTGCAGGGCCAGCAGCAGGGCGGCGGAAGAGGCTCCCTTAGTAGCGGAGTAAACGGGCACCAGCGAGTGTTCCGTCCACGGGCGCGTTTCATCCGCTACGGCAAACCCGGAATGAAGGGAAACGATTTCCTTTCCGTCCTTCCAGACGGAAACGGAGGCGCCCAGTTCCCCGTAGTCACGGAAGTTCCTTTCAAACGCTTCAACTATCTGACGGTCACTGTTCATCCCCTTAAACACCCCGTCGCTACCTCCGGAGTCCGGGCGGAAGGTTACTCCCCCCGGTCATGTAAAGCAAGCCCCGGCCCTGCCTTGAAAAAGACCCCTGAAACAGAGGGCGGGAGCCCATAGAACGCGGCAGAAGGAAAGTTTTCCGGTACCTTGCATCTTCCACTTCCTCCTGGCGCAGCCTCCTGAGTCCTCCGGGGCCAGCCACTCCGGCATCAAGGGAGAGGAGTTGCAGGCAAAAGAAAAAGCGCATCAGACACGGGAGAAGAAGCAGTTTTCCATACGATTTCCCCCTTCCAGCGATGGCATGCTGCTCGCATCATGCCTCCCGCGCCGTACTTCACCCAGCTTTGATTTCATGAAGGGCCAGCACCAGCAGCCGGCTGCCTTCCACCCTGAATTTCACCTCCCAGCCGGAAAACAGGAGGCCGTAAACCCGTTCCGGATCGTCCTGGTACTGCGGGCGCGGATCCAAGGCCAGCGTATCCGCCAGCGCTTTCCGTTCCTCCGGGGTCATGGTGCAGCCAAGAGCGGCGGGGATTTCCACGTCCAGCCGTTCATAGGGAACAGCCGTAAATCCTTCCGAAGCCTCCGGAATGCAGTCCGCCAGCGGAACATATGGCTTGATGTCCAGAATGGGCGTGCCGTCCACCAGATCCACGCCGGAAAGGTGCAGCACCGGGCCATCCTGCGGGTGCAGTTCCACCTTTTCCAGCCTGACGGCGGACAGGCCGATGGGGTTGGGACGGAACGGCGCGCGCGTGGCGAACACGCCCATGCGCACGTTGCCCCCCAGCCGCGGAGGCCGGACCGTAGGGCTCCATCCCTCGTTTACGCTTTCACTGAATACCCAGATCAGCCACAGGTGGGAAAACCCTTCCAGGCCGCGGACGGCATCCGGATGACGGAACGGCGGCTCAAATACCAGCCGCGCACGCGCACCCGGAACCAGCCCGCTCTGGCGCGGTACGCCGAACTTGTCCGGATAACACGTGCTGACGCGGGCGACAGGATGCAAGCGGCAGTTAATAGCTAATAGTTAATAATTAACAGTCTCCGGTCTTTCTGCGTTACGCTTTCGTCAGAAGCAGTGGAGCTGTTCTCCGAGCACTACGGCTTCCACCTTCCCTTTCAGGGTTTTGCCCAGGAAAGGGGTGTTCCGGGCGCGGCTGCGGAGCGTTTCATCCGTGACGGGCGTTTCACCCTCCGGGTCAAACACCACCAGATTGGCCGGAGCGCCTTCTTCCAAAGAAACGGGAGCCAGCCCCATGAGCCTGCGGGGAGCGTCACTGCAGGCGCGCGCCACCGTCTGCCAGGACATTTTCCCGGGTTCCACTAGATACTGGTAAATGGCGGGCAGGAACGTATCCAGCGCAATCATGCCCTGCGGCGCGACGACGAAGTCCTGAAGCTTGGAGAACGGCGTGCAGGGCGTGTGGTCGGAGACGATGCAGTCAATGGTGCCGTCATTCACCGCGGCGATCAGGGCGTCCACGTCCGACTGCCCGCGCAGGGGCGGGAGCGTCTTGTAGTTGGTATCGTAGCGGCCCACGTCTTCATGCGTGAAGAGAAGGTGGTGGAGCGCCGTTTCCGCGCTCAGCCCGGCGGTCACCGGTTTGCAGCGGCGCAGGATGTCCACGCTGCCGGCGGTGGAAACGGTCTGGACGTGCAGGGAGTTGCCCGTCTCCACGGAAAGGCGGATGATGGTTTCCATGCCTATTTCCTCCGCGCAGGAGGGAGAGCCCGTCAGCCCCAGGCGGTAGGAGGTGGTGCCCGGGTGCATGGTGGCCTTGGCCGTCAGGGACGGCACGTCCCCCCGCAGGGCGAAGGTGAGGTTCAGGTTGCTGGCGTACTGCATGGCGCGGTACAGCAGCAGCATGTTGTCCGGCGTGCGGTCCCCGTCCGTGATGAAGCGCACGCCCTTGGCGCGCAGGGAGTCATAGGAGGCCTGCTCTTCCCCGCCGTCCCCCTTGGTCAGGCAGCCGGAGGGGATGACCTCCACCAGCGCGTCCGTGCGGCATATTTCCATGAACGTGGTGATCTGGGCGGCATTGTCCATCACGGGATCGGTATCCGGCATGGCCATCAGGCCGGTCACGCCGCCATGCAGGGCCGCCGCGGTAGCCGTGGCCACGCGCTCCTTGTCTTCCCGTCCGGGCTGGCACAGGTGGGCGTGAAGGTCAAACAGGCCGGGCAGAACCAGCTTTCCGGAGGCGTCTAGCACCTTTTCTGCGGCATCCTCCGGGAGCGTCCCGGCGGGGGCCTTTGCGGCGATTACCCCTCCGGAAACCAGAAGATCCACCGGAGCGGAACCGTCCGCCGTCCGGGCATTGCGAATAAGTACGGAAGTTTTCATGAGCAATCAGTGCTGGGTTTGCGGGGTGAGATGGTAAAGGATGGACATGCGGCAGGCGATGCCGTTTTCCACCTGCCGGTTGATCAGGCAGCGCTCATAATCCATCGCCAGGTCGCAGATTTCCACGCCGCGGTTGACTGGGCCGGGGTGCATGATATACAGGCCTTCATCTGAAATGCGCTTCAGGCGTTCTTCCGTGACGCCGTAAATCTTGTTGTATTCCCGGGCGCTGGGGAAGAAGGGGGCGTCCTGCCGCTCCTTCTGCACGCGCAGCAGGTAAATCACGTCCGGCTTCCAGGCGAACGCCTCGTTGAAATCGGAAAAGCGCGGGATGCCGGAGTGCTCCGTGCGCGGCACCAGGGAGCCCGGCCCCAGGTAGGCCACTTCCATCCCCAGCCTCTTCATCAGCAGGGAAGTGGAGCGGGCCACGCGGGAATGCAGGATGTCCCCCACGATGAGCACGCGCTTGCCCCTTACCTCCGGAAACACCTCCCGGATGGTGAAGGAGTCCAGCAGCGCCTGGGAGGGATGGGCATGGGCCCCGTCCCCGGCGTTGATCACGCTGGCGCAGGTATGGCGCGCAATCACATTCGGCAGGCCGCTGTTGTAATGGCGCACGATCACGTAATCCACCTTCATGGCCTGGAGCGTGGCGATCGTGTCCTGCACGGATTCCCCCTTCACCACGGAAGAGGTGGACACCGTGAAGTTGGTCACGTCCGCGGACAGGCGTTCCGCCGCCACCTCAAAGGAGGAGCGGGTGCGGGTGCTGGGCTCATAAAAAAGCGTCAAAACGGACTTCCCTTTCAGGGCAGGCACCTTTTTGACGCTTTTGGTGAAGAGCTCCTTCATCGGACCGGCCGAATCCAGCAGCGTATGAATTTCCTCGTCAGTCAACGAGGAGATGTTGAGAAGGTCCTTGCGGGGATTCATGGAAAACGGGTAATGGATTGAAAAGTGTCTAGTGGGAGGAGATGATTACGCGGTCCTCGCCGTCGGCCTCCTTCATGCTCACGATGACCTTGGCTCCGGCGTGGTCCAGCACATGGCCCGTGTAATCCGGCTGGATGGGCACTTCCCGCCCTCCGCGGTCAATCAGGCACGCCAGTTCAATGCGGGCCGGGCGGCCGTAGTCGAAGAGGGCGTTCAGGGCCGCGCGCACGGTGCGGCCCGTGTAGAGGACGTCGTCCACCAGCACCACCCTCATGTCATCCGTGGAAAACGGCAGGTTGGAGGAACGGAGGGAGGGGCGGGCCTCCAGCTTGAAAATGTCATCCCGGTACAGGGAAATGTCAATGGCGCCGTACTGGGCTTCCACGCCCAGCTCCTTCACCTTGTCCACCAGCCTCCGGGCGATGACGTCCCCCTGGCTGAGCAGGCCGACGATGGCGAGCGGTTCCCCGGGAAAGCGGGCCACGATGCCGTGGGCCATGCGCTCCAGCGCACGGGAAATCCCCGGGCCGTCCAACACGATTTCCTGTGACGGAGGAGGAGTCATCTGATGGGAAAGGAGTGAACGTTACAGGCCGGCCAGCTTCAGGATGCGGTGGGCGGCCATGGCGGCATTGACGGGGGTCTTCTTGTGCAGGCCCACCGTGGTGCAGGGCACTCCGCCCGGGCACTGGGCGATCGCCAGCAGGGCGTCAATGCCGTTCAGGGGGCCTCCGGGAACGGGCACGCCGATGACCGGAAGGGAGCAGCTCATCACCACCACGCCGGGAAGGGCGGCGGACAGCCCGGCCACAGCCAGAATGACGGCCTTTTCCCCGCTGGCTTCCAGCTCACCCAGGAACTTGACCAGCTCCGGGAGGTCGCGGTGGGCGGACAGGACGGTTTCTTCATACGGAACATTCTCCTGCGCAAAATACTCGCGGGCGGGTTCCATAAAGGGCTTATCATTCGGGCTGCCGTAGATGACGATGACTTTCATGGCTGTGTGTGCGGTTGTGAAACTTGCAGATTATGGCCCCAAGCCCCCTGCCCTGGCAAGACTTAACCTTCAAAAAAAACGGCGGGGGCCGCGGGCGTGAAGGATGCCCGGACGGAGGCGCAAAAACTCCGGAACGGCCTCACCGGGCACACGCCTTTTCCCCCATTTCACCCATCTCTTTCATGGTCTGCCTGTGAAACCGCCTCTTCCCCTGTTCCGCGTCTCCACTGCCCGGAGCTTCCGGAAGGGTCTCCCGCATCCTCCGGAATAACCGCCTTGCCTGACTCAAGGTCCTTTTTCCACTGGTAAAGGCGCTTCAAAAGGTCAGGGGCGCTTTCCCCTCCCTCTTCATCGTCCCACGGTCCAGCCAGTCAATCAACGCATTCATGGAGCGGCCCAAATCATATTGATGGTCAAACCGTTCCCTGGCCTCGTCCAGACTGGCCATGAGATTCTGCACAACGGATATGTCTTTCCGGGAAAAATCTCCCTTCCAGTATTCATCCACCATCTTCAGGACGTCAATATACGACTCCCGGAAATCAGGCGGACATTCCGCCTCAAACCGTTCCGGCATGAGGTCAAACATGCTTTTACTCCTGTCACCGGACGGAGTTCCCCGTTCCAGGGAAATAATTTCACAGCACAATTCAAGCATGACACGGTACTTGAGGATAGCCGCGCGGGCTTTCCTGAACTGCTGCACTTCCAAATCCACATTCGGCATGAGCGGTTCCACAACGTCCTGTCCGCTCAATACGCCACAACCGCATCCCCATGCCATACCCGCCAGGGAAAACCATTTGAATAATTTCATCGCCTTTTCAGCGGTGAAAACCTTTTTTCTTTCCCGCACCGGAAACAGCAACAAGCCCAGCCTTCTCATCCTTCCTTCCTCTCTTGGGATATAAACTCCACAGGAACAGCCAGTTTCCCGGACTCCAAATCCTTCTTCAACCGGAGCAAATCCTTCAGGAATATTTCAGGGGCATCATTCCTTTTCCCGGTCTCCAACCGCTTATCAAGCCATTCATTGGACAAATAAATCGCTCGTTCTATTCCATACCGCTCATCCAGGCGTTTCATCACAGCCTCTATCGCAGCACATTCCTTTTTCCCTTGCGGCGTCTCCATCCATTCGGGATTTTCATTCAACGCGGCTTTTATTTTTTCCACATGCTCCATCCATTCTTTCCGGAACATCTCCGGACACCCGGCTGAAATATTTTCAGGAAGCAGATTCAGCAGCCGCTTGCAAAGCAGCCCCGCATTAACATTTCCCTTAATATCAGATTCCAGGATGGCAATCCGCCCGCACAAGGTCCAGAAAAACATGTACCTGGCAACGGCGGCACGTTCCCGGGCAAATTCCGGCGTCTGCCGGTACCTGTCCACATTCGGCATGGAGGGTGACGCCACATCCTGCCCCTGCGCCATTCCCAGGCAGCAGCCCGCCAAGCCTGCGGCTAAAATCAGCTTGATCATTAGTTGATAAGAGCATCTGCCGGGGATAAAGTCCATCCTTATTCCTCCTTCTCCCCACACTTTTTCTCCGGAGAGACAGCCCCTTCTTTTTCCGGAGGAGGAAGACTGCGTTCCACATCCTCCATCTGCTCCATCAGGGCCGTGATGAGCGCTTCCCGGTCTGTGGCCGCTTTCATCTGCCTTCTGAGCTCCCGGTCCACCTGCTGAAACCTTTCGGAAAGCGGATACCGGGAAACGACGGGAAGCAGCAATTCATTGCATGCCTTAACATAAACGCCGTACTCCCGGATCAATTCCTTTCCCGCCAGCTTCTCTTTTTCCATACGCTGAAGAAAGGCCTTGCTCATGGCATCCACCAGCCAAAACACCTTGCGGTAATCCGGGGGACATTCCTCCACCAGTCTGACGGGAACGGCTATGTACGATTCCAAAAAAGCGCGGTGCACGCCCTCCATCGGCATCCGGTCCAGCAGCGGCGCCCTTTTCTCCAGATACAGCATGCTCCACATCATGAGCCGGATAATGGCGTCCCGGTCCCTGAACAGTTTTTCCTCCGCACTCTGCGCCTCCCGCACGGACGGTTCCTGCGTAAAAGCAACATCCTGCCCCCGCACCATTCCCAGCCAGCATGCCCATGCCAGAACTGCACAGAAAACTACATTCAGCATCATCTTATCAATCCGGTTTCTTCTTCCATTCCTTCATTTTCCCCTGGAATTTTCAGCTTTCCGGCAATCAGGTCGTCCTTCATTCGTTGAAGCGCCTTCATGCGCTCCTCCCTGTTCAATCCTATCACCTTGCTTTCCAGCATCCGGAAA
Organism: Akkermansia sp. JRP_AM1; assembly: GCF_049262625.1. Classification (NCBI taxonomy): domain Bacteria; kingdom Pseudomonadati; phylum Verrucomicrobiota; class Verrucomicrobiia; order Verrucomicrobiales; family Akkermansiaceae; genus Akkermansia; species Akkermansia sp. JRP_AM1. Next base: position 2,239,703 of record NZ_CP118234.1, on the reverse strand, counting down.
AAAGAGAACTGCGTTCCCTCAAACGGTATTTTTCCATCATGGGAGCATTCATTTCATTGCATCGGTTGCAATATTACTTAAAAACCTTGTCGAATTGTTCATCATCCATTTTTTCCGTCTTCATCCTGTCCAGCAGTCTGGCGGATTCTTCCCTGCACGCCTCAAAGGTTTTCCGGTAATCAGGCGGGCACAACTCCAGCATCCGGGGAGGCGGCGCAGAGTTCATGCGAACAATCATGGCGGCCACGATTTCCCGTGTCTCCCGGCCTTTCATCTCCAGCCTTATCATCGTTCCCAGAACGCATCCCAGCATTTCCACCCGGTCAATGGCTTGCTGATACCGTTCCAGGGCCTTCCCTTCCTCCGTCTCCAAATCCACGTTCGCCATGGAAGGCGCCGCCACATCCTGGGACATGGCGGGGAACGCCGTCAGGAATGCAGAAACCACCACCCGCCGGAACAGACTTAACATGAAACCACGTTACAGGAGCCCTTCACATGCGGTCAACATTATTCTCCCTGTCCGCTACTGCGGAAAACCAGACAGGCAGGTCCGCAGCAACCACAGCAAACGCCCTGAAGGCAACGAGGGGGGCTGCCCGGTAAAAACTGCTCTTCCTCCTCTCGCCGCCCAGCTTCTATCCCTCCTGCTTCTGCATGATTTCCGCAGGAATAACCACTTCTCCGGATTCCAGCTTTTCCTTGATTCCTTTAAGACGTTTGAGCATTTCCTTTTTGCCGGCGCCATCCTCCATCTCCAGGGCAGAAATACCCGCCTTCTTCATCATCCAACCCATCACCGGCTGTATCGCCTCCTGCACCATGTATTTTTCCATCAGCAGGCGTACGTCTTCCCACGCACCCATCTCCAAGTCTCCGGGAACGGCTCCAGACTCCTCCATCTTTTTCTCACACGTATCCTTCCATTGCCGTACTGCGCATCTGAAATCTTCCGGACACCGGGCAAGCGCGTTCATGGGAATGAACTCCCAAAAATGTTTTATTCTCTTTTGCAGATCCATTTTCTCCGCAGGATCCTCTTCCAGCATTAAAATCATCTGATTCAAAACCAGTACAACCATAAAACCGCATATGGCGGCACGCTCCTCCTGAATTTTTTTCCCGGTCTCGGAATCCAAATCAACGACAGGCATTCCCGGTGAAGCAATATCCTGAGCACGGGAGAAAGAGGGAACGCCCCGCATAATAATAAAACAATCAATAAAAAGCGACTCATGCCAGCCATATTCACAGCATACCACGGGACCGTCCGCGGGCAATAAGTTTTCCGCCATTCCGTGCCGGGGCCGCTTCTTTTCCCATTCATGGACCTTCCCGCACAGCCGCCCATACGCCGGATGCCGTGGATTCCGGGCATCCGCCGCAACAGGCTTGCCCTTTCTTCCGGAAAAACGCCGGAGCGGAACAACTACCGGACTTATTCCTCCACCGTCTCCGGCATGACGAGGCGCCCTGAACGGACATGATCGCGAAATTGCTTGAACGCTTGGGCAAACGAGTCCTGGTCCATGTTGCCGCGGGCGTTGACTTCCCGCTCCATCCAGTTCAAGGCCTGGCGGCACATGTCCTCCATGCCGTATTCCGCCAGAAAGGCCAGAACCTCCGGGTCTTCCGGATTAAACGGCTCGGACTGCAAATCCCTTTTTCCGTCCGCCGCCTCTTTCAGAGCCTGAACCCTGGCATTCATCAGCTTTTGGAGCTTTTGCGGGCATTCCTTCAATTCCTGTTCAGGAAAAGCCGCCAGTATCAGGGGATAAAGGTCCTTTTCCCTGAATACCTCGCCCTGGTTTTCCACGACCGGCAGGAGAACGGCTAAATAAAGCAGCACGAAGAATTTGCGGATAGTCGCCTTCTCCGCCGCCAGCTTCTGCCCGGAAGGCGTTTCCAAATCCACATTCGGCATTCCGGGCGCCCCGACATCCTGGGCGGCACCGGACAGCGCAAACAGCACGGGGCACAGCAATAAAAAGTTCAGGGGCATTCTCATGGTTCACTTTTGGACAGCGGGGCTTCCCGATCGTTCGAAATCTGCGGTAATCCCTTGTTCCTTTAATATTTTACGTTTCCGGGACGTCTTCACCGGGAAAACTTAAAACCTCCACGTTGCGGAATGGGAGCCGCGGAAAGCAATCCATCCCTTCCACGGCTTTCCGCACGTTCGCTCCACCAGGGGCAGATTCCGCCACCGGGCAGGAGGTAAAACGGAAGATAACGGCTTTCTTCTCAAACATCTTCCATCACCTCCCCGTCCTCCATTTCCTCAGCCTCGCCAATATTTTCGGGAACCACGACTTTCCCGGCCTCCATCTCCTCTTTCAGTTCACGGATGCGCCGGGCTTTAAACGCGGGGGTGTCACTTTTCCTGAAACCCAGCCTGGAAGTTACCCAGCGTGCAATCCGTTCCTCTTCATCCTTCAAGCCGTACTTGAACAGCAAGGCGGCCACTTCTTCATCCGCCACGTAAGGCCAGACAATATTCTTTTCAAGCCCGTCCAGGAATTCCTGTATCTTGCTCTTTTTTACAACGACCAGTTCCTGAAAATCCGCAGGACAGCGTTTCAGGGCATTTTCCGGGAATTCCTCCAGGATTACCTGATAAAATTCCGTAGCCAGTCCGTTGCCGCCTCTGATTATTACTTCAAAGGAAGGAAGGTTCCGGACAAGGCACAACTGGGCAAGAAAGCTTCGAATTTCTTTACGATTCCTTTCCCGCACCCTTCCTTCCTCCGTATCCCGGTTCAAGTCCGGCACGGCGGGAGGAGCAATATCCTGGGCGGCCGCCATTCCCGATAAACTTAAAACGATCAGAAAACGAACCATCTTACCCATGAAGACACCATACCACAAACATGCATTCCGGCAATACCGTTCCTCCAGCCGCTTCCCTACCGTCTTGCACGCCCCAATCATTTCCGGAACTAAAGGCTGTTTTTACAAGGCCAACGGCGGGAATGCCGGAATTTGCACGGCAAAGCTTGAAAAGGGATTCACGGAGCGCCGCATCCCTCAACGGGACATCTGCCGCGCCATGGCCTCCGCGCAGCGGCGGCCGTCCAGGGCGGCGGAAACAATGCCGCCGGCATACCCGGCCCCTTCCCCGCAGGGATACAGCCCTTCCAGCCCGGGATGCTCCAGCGTGGCGGGGTCCCGCGGAATGCGCACGGGGGAACTGGTGCGCGTCTCGCAGCCGATGAGCTGGGCGGAGGCCCCGGCAAAACCGCGCCATTTATGGTCAAACTGCCGCAGCCCTTCCCGCATGCGCCAGACGATTTCCCCCGGAAGCAGTTCATGCAGGGGGTGGGATGTAATGCCGGGGTGGTAGCTGGTGGGAAGCAGGGAGGAGGAAACGCACCCGTTCAGGAAATCCTCCACTTTCTGGGCCGGGGCCTTCTGCATGCCTCCGCCAGCGCGGCTGGAAGCGGTCTCCAGCGCCTTCTGGTACGCCACGCCCGCCAGCACGCCGTGCTCCCTGCAGAAGGATTCCGTATCTTCCGGATGCACGCTGACCACAAAGCCGGCGTTGGCAAACGGGGAATCCCGCCGGGCCAGGGACATGCCGTTGACCACCACCTCGTCATTTTCCGTAGCGGCGGGAACAATGAAGCCTCCGGGGCACATGCAGAAGGAGTGGACGCCGCGGTCCCGAATGGTGGTCGTCACGGAATAGCGCGCCGCCGGAAGCTGTTCCGGGCGTTTCCGGTCCGGGCGCAGATGGTACTGGCGGGCATCCACGAACGCCTGGGGATGTTCAATGCGCACGCCCACGGCAAAGGGCTTCTGTTCCAGGGCCAGCCCCTCCGCCAGCATCATGCGGTACACGTCCCGCGCGCTGTGCCCGGTAGCCAGCAGAACGGCGTCCGCCGCAAATTCCCGGCCATCCGCACAGACCGCGCCGCGTATGCGGCGGCCGTCCGCGGAACGGAGCAAATGCTCCACCCGCGCGTTGAAATGGATTTCCCCGCCCGCGCTCAGGATGGATTCCCGGATGGCTTTCACGACGTTGGGCAGCAGGTTGGAGCCGATGTGCGGATGGGCGTCCGTCAGGATTTCCCGCGGCGCGCCGTGGGCCACGAAAATTTCATAAACATCCCGCACGGGGCCGCGCTTGGTCGCGCGCGTAAACAGCTTGCCGTCCGAGAACGTTCCCGCGCCGCCTTCCCCAAAGCAGTAATTGGAATCCTCCATCACGGTGCCCTGCCGCAGGATGGGGGCCAGGTCAAACCGGCGGGAGGAGACGGCCTTCCCCCGTTCCAGAACTACGGGCTTCATCCCCAGCTCCAGGCAGCGGAGCGCGGCGAACATTCCGGCAGGTCCGAATCCCACAATCAGCGCCACCGGGGCGCCGGGCCTGACGGGAGGATAGTCCCGGGAAAGAGGTTCTTCCGGAGGCAGCGGGCCGTCCACCCCCGCCAGCAGACGAAGCTGGAACAAAATGTTTTTCTGCCGGGAGTCAATGGATTCCTTCACCAGCCGCAATTCCCTGATGCGGGAGGGGGAAATGCCCAGCTTTTCCGCCACGGCGGCGCGGCGCGCGCGGTCGTCGCCGGCCTTCTCCATCGGCAGAATCACATCCACCGTTACGCCTTCCCCTCCGTTCATGGGGCCTCCTTCCTCGGCCCAGGCTGCTGCTGCGTGATGCAGTGGATGGCTCCGCCTTCCAGCACCAGCTTGCGGGCGTCCACGCCGACTACCTGTTTTCCGCTGAAGCATTCCCGCAGAATGCCCAGGGCGCGGTCGTCATTCCGGGGCTGGTTGAACACGGGAACGATGACGGCTTCATTCACGATGAGGAAATTGGCGTAACTGGCCGGGAGCTGGTCCAGCCGCCAGTCCTCCGCATGGAGGGGGTCCGGCATCGGGAGGGGAATCACCTCCACGCCGGAACCGTCCACGCCCCTCAAATCCTGCAGGCGTTCATTATTTTCCGCCAGGGCGCGGTAATGGGGGAGGATGAGTCCGTCTCCACGATGGAGACCACGGCATCCCGGCACACAAAGCGCACCATGTCGTCAATGTGCCCGTCCGTATCATCCCCCTCAATGCCGGAACCGAGCCAGAAAATGGACCTGGCGCCCAGCATGCGCCGCAATTCCTCCTCAATCATGGCACGGCTCCATTCCGGGTTGCGGTTGGGATTCAGCAGCACGGATTCCGTCGTCACCAGCAGGCCGTCCCCGTTGCCTTCAATCGCGCCCCCTTCCAGAACCATGGAGGAGCTGCGCACGGGAAGCCCCAGGGAAGCGCCGATCAGGGAGGGAATGCCGTTGTCCAGGTCCCACGGAGCAAATTTGCCGCCCCAGGCGTTAAATTGCCAGTCCGCCAGCATCAGGGAGCCGTCCTCCATGTCCTGCACGAAGACGGGGCCGTGGTCCCGGCACCAGACATCGTTGGCCGGATGGTTGAACAGGCGGTACTGGTCCTCCCGCACCCCGGCGGCCTGCATCGCCTGCCTGATGCCCGGATGAAGGGGTTCCGCGGCATTCACGCACACGCGGGCATGCGGGGCAATGGCGGCGGCTACGCGCCCGTAGGTCTGCTGCAATTCATCCAGGCCGCCCTGCCACAAATCCCTGCGGTGGGGCCAGGAGAGCCAGACGGCGTCCTGCGGTTCCCATTCAGCGGGCCAGCGTACATCGGGTTCCTTGCTCATGGCGGTACGGGGGGTCAACTGGGCTGCTCCTGGAATTCGTAAGGCTCTTCAAAGGCCTTGCGGAAACTCATGAACCCCTTGAAATCGTCCAGGGAATCCTCCGGCTGCTTGGAAAACACATCCTCCTCAATCAGCAGGAAAACCATCTCTCCCACATTTTTCCCGTTTCTCAGCCCCCATTCCTTTAATACGGTGGAGGCCATGGGGCCGAACTGGGCGAGGGCGTAATCCCGGAAGCCTTCCAGCAATTCCTGCCCGCTGACATGCCGCTGGGAGCCGTTTTCCTGCTCTTCAATGCGCTGCATGGTGAAATCCAGCGCATCTTTCAGAAAGGAATACGCCCGTTCCGCAAAACGGGGATCCTTCCGCACAATGCGGCTCACGGCATCTTCAAACGTAGGGGTGGTCATAACGGCTCACCCCTACCCTATACGGGCCCCTGTGAAAATCAAGATTTTTGGGAGCGCGCAAACTTCACGGCTTTCCTTCCTTTTTCCCGCATTCCGGCCCTTCATAAGTTCCCATGAACAGCACGGCCCGGTCCTCCGGGCTGTAAATGAGCCACAGGAAAGGACGGTTGAATTCGATCTCCGGCCCCCTGCCGCGGGGAGGAGCGCCGGCAAATGGATCCATCTCCCCGGCAGTGGAAGCGGACGCATCCAGCCCTTCCTCCCGCACTCTGACCGCGCATTTCTGGTACACGCCATGGATTTTCAACGGCTCCGGCGCGCAGCTCCCCATCCGTGAAAAATCGGCGCGGCCGGTAAACGCGTCCTTCATTCCCAGCGCCTCCAGGGCCTTTTTCAGGGAAAGCGTGGGGGAAGACTGGGAGAAACGCGGCAGCCGCAGATGGTATCTGGAATATTGCTCCAGGGGCTTTCCGCCGGGCTTCCGCGTTTCCTCCGCGGCATCCCGGGCGGACAGGGAGGACAGGATGCCGTTCCATTCCTCTCCGGTCATCCCGTCAATGAATTGCTTCATCTTCCTCCCCTCCGGAGGAAGAACGGCCATGAAAACGGGCGCGCCCTTCCCTCCCGTAAAGAACAGGCTTGCCCCCCGCACGCCGTCCTTTTCATAATACATTCCTCCCTGCCGGGGCCATGACCTCCCCTCCGTGAATACCTGCTGCTTCATCATGGGCACCTGGCAGGCAGAGCCGTCCTCCCGGACAAAGGTCCGCGGCGCGGTGTCCCGCCCTTCAAATTTACTGTCCCAGAACGCCCTCAAATACATGGCGTTCACCAGCACAAGCACCGTCCGGTCACTCATCCGCTGCGGATTCAGAAGATTCCTGATGCGGTTTCCCGTATTCGTTGCCGCCCAGGCGTTCACCTGCCGCACGGCTTCCGCCATGTTTTCCCGGAAGGGCGCCTGAGCCACGGCATCCGGCCCCACGGCCTTTTTATAGGCGTCTTTCAACTCCACGGACCGGTCTGCAAAAATGCGGTTGGCGGAATAACAGCGCAGCGAGCGCGAAAAATCACCAGACAGAAAAGTCCAGTCCCTCCTGATTTTTCCGTCTCCGGGCAATACGGCCGCCATCTGCTTCTCCGTTTCCCCCGCCGCTCCCGGAAGCATGTAACGGAGAACTTCATACAGGGAAAAAGGGGAAATCATGACACTGCCGCCGCTTTTCTCCATGCATGCCCGGAACAGGCGCAGCTCCGGAGGAGCGGAAACACCGGGAGACGGAGCAGGCGGAATATCCGCCCATGACACGGAGCCCAGAAGAAACACATATGCCAAAGTCCTGAATATCATACTTCTACCTTATCAGATAGATACATCGTGGCAAGTTTTACGGACTGATGCCGCCAAAAAGCTCCATAAGCAGGAAGGAAACCTTGCCAGCCTCTGGTCCGTTTGTTATGAATGGAATGCTTTATGTTTCGTCCCTCCATCATGCTTCTGGCAACCATGCTGTGCGTTTCCTGCGTATCGCACCGGCCTATCCAGGACAGCAGTTCTCCGCCCATTGACGCGGCCAACCCGCTGGACGGCACCCCCGTGGCCCTGGCGTGGAGCTCCGGAACGCAATTGATGATGGGGGTGGACACGGGAGCGGTCCAGACGTCCCTGCTTTTCTCCCCCGCGGTGGAATCCATCGGCGCCCGCCTGCGCGGCAGGGGCGCCATGCGCACGGCCAATGTGCCCGTTTCCCTGAAGGATGACGGAGAACCCATTTCCCGGAAGCAGGACGTGGTGATGGTGGACCAGGCGCCGTATGACGGACTGCTGGGCTGGGAGTGCATCCGGAAGTACGTGTGGAACATCAACTATCCCAAACGCTCCCACCGCTTTTTCAACAAACTGCCCTCCAAAATACGGAGCTGGCACAAGCTTTCCCTGATACCCGGTTCCGACTACCCGCAGATTGCGGACAAGCACGGCCGGCGCATCATTCTGGATACGGGCGCGCCCCATGCCGTCTACATCTCCAAGAAACGCTGGAACGCCATCAAGCAGGCCTATCCGGACGCGTTCGTCAGCGTTTATTCCGGCTACAGCCCCGCCGCGGGCGGCTTTTACGCCCATGAATGCATGCACGTGAGCTCCTTCCAGCTCGGCCCCCTGGAATTGAAGAACATCCTGCTCTGCGAAAGCTTCGCCAATCCGGAAGTGATGGGCATTCCCGACGACATCGACATCATCCTGGGCTACGGCGCGCTGGCCGCGCGCCAGTTCTGGCTGGACGGCCCGGGGAACGCCCTTTATTTCAGCTCCACCAGCCACCGGATGCCCGCGCCCTCCTCCTTCAACCTGATGGGGGGCACCTTCATCCAGGACCGCAACGGGAACGGCCCCATGAAGGCTTACGTGGCCGAATGGTCGCCCGCGTGGGACGCCGGCCTCAGAACGGGGGACGTGCTCGTTTCCATCAATGGGAGAAAGAATCCGTATCCGGACCTCGTAGAATATGTCACCACCCAGCGGGGGGCACAGGCAAGCGTTGTGGTCCAGCGCAGGAACAGACTGGTGCGCATTCACTGGGAAGTTCCGGCCGCGCCCCCTGCCGGGGATTATTACCCCACGCCCCAGGCCATTACGGAGCAGGAGTTTGAAAACCACGTCAAGCAGCAGGAGGAAAAGGAACAGCCCCAGGATGCCGCGGGAGACCAGCAGCCCGCGCCCGCCGCGACGGAAACTCCAGAGGAGGCCGCCCTCGCGCCTGACGGGAAAACGGACAAGACCCCCGCGGCCTGAGCCAGCCCCTATCCAGCCATCTCTCTACCACCGGCATGAACGACGCACAGCAACAGGATTCACAGGAAGCCGCCGGCGACTGCCGCATTCCCTCACCCTTCCAGAAAAAGACCTGCTGGTACGCCCTGACGGGCGTCGCCATCCTGGTGATGCTGTGCATCGCGGCCTTCGTCATCTTTGAAGTGGTGAAACTCTTGGGCTTTCTGGAACCGGTGCTCCTGCCCATCCTGATTGCCGCCGTGGTGGCCTACCTGCTGGAACCCATCGTCTCCTGGCTGGTGCACTTCAGATTCTCCCGCCCCTGGGCCGTGGTCACGGTCATGTTCGCGGCTCTGGCCGTCCTGGTGGGCTTCGGCGCCACTATCCTCCCTCCCCTGATCCGGCAGACGGATGAGCTGATCGACAACCGGATGGAGCTCTGGGACAAGACCTCCGAGCTGATTGACTCCACCATTGAAATTCCCTTCATCTCCCGCACCATTGACAGCGTTTACAGCACCAGCCTGCGGGAACTGAATACCGGCCATTATACGGACGCGGAGGTCCACGACCTGAGAAACGCCCGGACCGCCCGGGAAAAACTGGGGGCGTACATGACCATCAATTCCTCCTTTTACCAGGACAAGCTGATGAGCTGGCTCACTTCCGGCGGAAGGGCCCTTTACAGCACCATAGGCATCATGGTGAGCATCCTGATCACGCCCATTTTCGCCTTTTATTTTCTGCTGGAAGCGGATAAGATCAGGGAGAAATGGCCCAGCATCCTGCCGCTGAAGGCCTCCAAATTCAGAAAGGACGTGGTGGACACCATGGAGGAAATCAACGGATACCTGATTTCCTTCTTCCGCGGCCAGATGCTGGTGAGCATCATTGAAGGCATCCTGATCGCCATCTGCCTGAAACTGCTCGGCCTGCCGTACGCCGTCACCATCGGCGCGGCGGTCTGCGTGCTGGGCATCGTGCCCTACCTGGGCATCATCACCGCCTTCATTCCCGCGGTCCTGCTGGCCTGGTTTACGTGGGGAGACTTCCAGCACGTGCTGATCGTTTCCGGCATCTTCCTGGCCGTCAACCAGTTTGACGGATGGGTCATCCAGCCGAAAATCGTGGGGGATTCCGTGGAGCTTCATCCGCTCACGGTCATGTTCTCCGTGCTGATCTGGACGCTTATCCTGGGCGGCCTGATCGGCGCGCTGCTGGCCGTCCCGCTGACGGCCGCCATCAAGGTTCTCTACAAGCGTTACATCTGGCAGAATGCCAGCATGCGCCCCATGACGGAGCCCCTGCCGCCGCCGGAGGAGCCTCATTAAAAGCGCCAGTCAAGACCGCGCGGCCCTTCCCCCGGCAGAATCCCGGCATTTTTCCAACCATCTTTTGATCAACCGCAACACCACACACCTGACAACATGAACAAACCCGCATTACACCTGATGCTTGCCCTGGCGGCGGCAGCGGCCTGCCCGGCCGCCACCACGCCCCAGGTCAAGCCGCCCAAAGCCATCGTCATGATTTACGCTGACGACCTCGGCTATGGAGACGTAGGCTGTTATGGAGCCAAGGGGATTCCCACCCCTTCCATTGACAAGCTTGCCAAGCAGGGCGTCCGCTTTACGGACGCCTATTCCACCACCTCCGTCTGCACTCCCTCCCGCTATGCCCTGTTCACCGGGGAATATCCCTGGCGCAAGGAAGGCACGGGCATTCTGCCGGGGGACGCCGCCCTGATTATTGACACCAAGAAGCCCACGCTGCCCAAGATGCTCCAATCCCACGGCTATAAAACCTACATGGTGGGCAAGTGGCACCTGGGCCTGGGGGAAAAGGGAAAGAAGATTGACTGGAACAAGCACATCGCCCCCAGCCCTAACGAAATCGGCTTTGATGAAAGCTTCATCTTCGCCGCCACGGGCGACCGCGTTCCCTGCGTGATTCTGGAAAACGGCAACGTCCGCAACCTGGACCCGAACGACCCCATTGAAGTGTCCTACCAGCACAACTTCCCCGGTCTTCCGAACGGGAAGGACAACAAGGACCAGCTCAAACTCATGTGGAGCCACGGGCACAACCAAGCCATCATCAACGGCATCGGCCGCATCGGCTTCATGAAGGGCGGCAAGAGCGCCCTGTGGAAGGATGAGGAAAACGCGGATGTGATCACGAACAAGGCCATTGAATACATCCAGAAGAGCGCCAAGGCCAAGGAACCGTTCTTCCTGATGTTCGCCACGCATGACATCCACGTGCCGCGCTGCCCGGAAAAACGCTTTGTGGGCAAGAGCCAGCATGGCGTGCGGGGGGACGTTACCGTGGAACTGGACGACTGCGTCCGCCGCATCACGGAAGCCCTACAAAAAGCCGGACTGGAAAAGGACACCCTGGTGATCTTCTCCAGCGACAACGGCCCCGTGCTGGACGACGGCTACAAGGATTTTGCCGTCCGGGACAACGCCACCCACTCCCCGGCAGGCCCCTTCCGCGCCGGCAAATACAGCATTCTGGAAGGTGGCTCCCGCATTCCGTTCATCGTCAAATGGCCCGGAGTAGTCAAACCCGGAGTGACGAGCAAGGCCCTGTTCAACCAAATGGACCTGGCCGCCTCCCTGGAACAGCTTCTGGAACCCGGTAAGGCCAATTCCTTCCGCGACTCTGAAAACGTGATCCCCGCCCTCCTGGGCAAATCCGCCAAGGGACGCGACTACCACGTCATCAACAGCACCGGCAAGGCTCTGGCTATCCGCCACGGCAAGTGGAAGTTCATTCCCGCCGGCGTAGCCATCCGCGACGGGATCAACGGACTGGGAGCGAAAATGACCAAGTCCCCGGAAGGCGGCAGCCTGTTCGACCTGGAAAAGGACCCGAAGGAACTCAACAACGTAGCAGCCCAGCATCCGGACATCTGCGAGCAGATGAAAGCCAAGCTCCAGGAAATCCGCCAAAGGCCGGAAACCAAGGCCGACAGGGCGGACCTCCTTCCGCTGGACGACTAACACCCATTCAGCCTGAATCATGAGAGAATCCGCCACATGCTCCCTGTGCGGGCACGGGTATACCTACCCGGCCGGGCTGGATGAAAAAGCCGGCATGCACTGCACGGCGTGCGGCGTACTGATTCACGTTAAAACGGGGCTTCCCTTTGGGGAAGCCCCCTCTTCCCCCTCCGGGCAGAAACCGGAAAACGCCGTAAAAACACCGGCATCCCTGCCCCCCGTCAAGAAAAAGCAGCCGGCTTCTTCCGGACGGGACGCGGATGGGCGCGACCTCAGGGAAACAAGCCGCTCCCGGCTCACTGCCGCTGGCTCCGGCACTGCCGTCCCCGCCGTGTCCTGGTTGGCATGGGGCCTGGCCCTGATTGCACTGGTCATGGCTTTCATCTTCCCCTCTTACGGGAACGACTCCACGGACCCGCTATATATGCTCCAGCGCCTGCCCTCCATGGTCTTCGGCTGCACGGCGGCCATTCTGTTCATTCAGGGGCTTGCGGCCATGCGTCGCTAGCAGAAGCCGGGCTTCCGCAGTTCCCTGGGAAACAATCCGGAACAGGCACCGGCTCAAAGCCGGCCAAACGGCCCGGCCGCCTTCCCGCAAATCCGGGATTTTAAGCTTGCCTGTCAAATTCGCAGGTTCTAAGTTACTCCCCGGTAATTTATGGAACGGGAGGCAGAGGCGCAGGACAACAGGTGGAGAACCAGGCTGGACGCCGTCCTGATGCACAGGATATGGGGTTCCCTTATCTTCCTGTGCATCGTTTACATCATTTTCTTCCTGAGCTTCGCCATCGGCGACCCTCTGGTCAGGCTCATCCAGACAGGCACGCAGATGTTCAGCATCTGGGCCTGCCGCATGCTGGAACCGTGGCCCCGCCTGCAATCCCTGCTGGGGGAAGGCGTGGTGGGCGGCGTAGGCGGCGTGCTGGCCTTTCTTCCCAACGTGGTGCTGCTCTTCGGAGCCATCACCCTGCTGGAAAACAGCGGATATATGATGCGGGTCTCCCGCCTCATGAGCCGCATCATGAAAATCATGGGCCTGAACGGCAGCAGCTTTGCCCCCCTCCTGCTGGGCTTCGGCTGCTCGGTTCCCGCCATCCTGTCCACCCGGAGGATTGAAGCGCGCAACGACCGCCTGGTCACCATCGCCGTCCTGCCCATGATGAGCTGCGCGGGTCGCCTGCCGATTTACATGATGTTCGTCTCCGCCCTGTTTCCCTCCCGCCTGCAGGCCACCGTATTGTTCGGGATTTACGCCAGCGGCGTCCTTCTGGCCCTGTGCTGCGCCCGGCTCCTGAAAAACACGCTCTTCAAGACCGCCCAGAGGGACTCTCTCCACCACATGAAGCGCCTGCGCCTCCCCTCCCTGCGGAAGGTGGGCGCCCTGATGTGGTCGCGGGCCTTCATGTACGTCCGGAAGGCGGGAACCTTCATTCTGGGGGCCTCCATCATCCTGTGGTTCCTGAACACCTACCCCAGGCCGGAGGAAGGAACCGCGCCGAATGCGGCAGCGGCCATGGAACATTCCTACGCCGGACAAATAGGCCACTGGATGGAACCCGTCACGCAAGTGGCCGGATTTGACTGGAAGATCAATTCCGCTCTTCTGGGCGCTTTTGCGGCCAAGGAAATCTTCGTCACCCAGATGGGCATTCTCTATGCGGTGCAGGACGGGGACTCCGGCCCGGCAGCCCAGCAGACCCTGAACGCCCGCCTTAAAGCCAGCTACACCCCCCTCCAGGGCATCAGCATCATGATGTTCTGCCTGATCGCCCTCCCCTGCATCGGCACCGTCACCGTCGCCAAACGGGAAGCTGGCACCTGGTGGTTTGCTCTGGCGCAATTCGGTGGATTGACCCTGCTGGGGTTTCTGACAGCTACGCTGGTGTACCAGACAGGACTGTTCCTGTAAGAGCCGGATGCGGAAAAAACGGCGGCAGGAAATATTTCCGGCAGGCCGGAATGGCGGGGAAATGCCATACGCCCCTGGAAAGTCCGTCCCTTCCCGGCAACGCTACTGGCCCCCCTCCTGGGAGCGAAGGCCATCCGGCCTTCGGATTCGCTCTGGCTTCACAGTCAACGGAAGAGAGCTTTCCTTCTTCCGTTTTTTGCCACCGCTGGCAAGAAGCAAGAGCCACTTGTTCCCAGGGAGGAGCCCATCGTGTACCGGGAACAAGGAAACCTCGTTTCCGGCAGCGAAGGGAATTCCCTTACATACAAAAACCGGAGGGATTGTCCTCCCTCCGGTTCCGAATACGGCCGATGAAGCCGTTTAAATCGTCTTGATGACGGAAGATTCGTCGTCCTCCCTGTCATCGGAGGAAGCGGCCTTCCTGGTGGGCACAGGCGTCTTCCTGACCTTTTCCAGGGCCTTGTCCACCGCCGTAATTACCTTGTCTTCCCCGGTTTTCTGGCTGGCCAGCTCATTATAGATTTTTTCCTTGGCTTCATAATCAGCCTTGGCGGCGGCATCGTTCGGGTTGGCCTTGAATTTGTCCTCTGCCTTGAACAGGGCTTCCTCTGCGGCCTGGAACTTGGGTTCCACCACATTCCTGTGGTCTTCCGCCGTCTGCTTGATGCGGCCCAGCAGGCGGATCACATAGGGGCGGTTGCTGAGCCTCTTGAAGGCGGAAACCAGGAACTGGCGGCGTTCGCTCGTCTTGGCGTCCGCTATCAAGGGCTCGAACAGCTTGAGCGTGGCGTTGTCATCCCGGTCACGGTCCACGGAGAGCACGCGGAGAATGGAATCATGGGCCTGGGAACGCACGCGTTCATGCAGGGATTCATCCTTCCACGCCTTGAACAGGTACGGAACGGCGTCATCCGTGTTCCAGTCCCCCCAGGCGGTGATGATGGCGAGCGCCTTCTTGGGGTCTTCCTTGTAGCTCTTTTCCATCATGTCCAGCACCTTGGGATCGCCGGTGCGGGCCAGCAGCTTGTAGAGGACCTTGACGTTTTCCTCCGGCATGTTCTTCTGGTACTGGAGCAGCTTGGAAGAGAGTGCCATGCGCTTGGCCGGGGGGCTTCGTCAATCAGGTAGCGGGCCGTGCGGAAGGCGGAGGAAACCAAATCCTGGGAAGCATCCTTCTGCTGGAGAATCTTCATGACGTCGTCCAGGTCGTCCAGCTTCATGGCAAAGCGCATGTACTTGAGCACCACGGCCTGCTTGTCCTGAATTTTCTTGTTCTTGCTATCACTGATGGAGGCGTACAGGTCTTTCAGCATGTCGCGCATGGCGGGGCTGGAAGATTTGGCCAGCAGCGTCACCATCATGGAGTATTTCTCCTTGCTGTACCTGCCGACGTTTTTCTTCATGTCTTCCACCACCTGGCGAGCGATGTTGTCATCCATCTGGGCCATGATGGAAACCAGGTGGGCGGCGCCGGGCCAGTTTTCCCGGTTTCCCTTGGCTCCCCTCACATTGGCTAGGAGCAGGGCGGCGTCCTCCGCATTGGGCACCACCTTCACGTCCGGAACACGGCTGAGATTTTTGGAATCAAACAGGCGGCTGCGGCCCAGTTTGCCGCCTTCCACCACCAGTGCATTCAGGCGCGCGTTTTCCCCTTCCACCTGGTCTTTCTTGCTGTTGGTATGCCAAGCATAAATTCCTACCCCGGCAGCGGCAAGCACCAGGGCGCATACCCCGTAAATGACGCCCCTCAGCAGGGATTTGGATTTATCCACGGAGGCGACCATTTCCCGGGTGGTTTCCGTGCCGGCAGGCGGCTGGATGCCGCCCGTGCCCGCAAGAGGAACGCTGGCGGTGGGAGAAACGGATGCGGCAGCCACGGGCTGGGAAGCCGCGGCAGACGCCACGGAAGGAACGGGCGCGGTCCCCACAGGGGATTTCAGCACCTTCAACCGGGGCACGGCGCTTTCCGCCGGGGCGGCGGCAGGGGCTTCCTCCGCCGGGGCAGGAGCCGGGGAAGTCTTTAAAACTTTCAATTTGGGAATGGAGCCTGTGGAAGCCGCGGCAGACGCCGGAGCAGCCGGTTCAGACGCCTGAACGGCAGCGGGAGCCACGCCGGCGGCCTGCGCCAGGGCAGCGGCCTGCGCGTCCGCCAGGGCTTTCTGGGCCTCCGCCACCTTGGCAAGGGCATCCTGAATCTGGGCATCCACCGCCGGACCGGGCAATGGTTGGGAAGCGGCTTCCTTTTCCTCCTGTTCCGCAGCAAGACGGGCCCTTTCCTCTTCCGCCGCCACACGGGCCGCTTCCTTCTCCGCGGCAATGCGAGCGGCTTCCGCGGCCTCCTGCTCCGCCCTGATTCTGGCGGCTTCCTCCTCGGCGGCTATTCTGGCCGCCTCTTTTTCCGCAGCGATGCGGGCGGCCTCCTGCTCGGCTGCCGCCTTTTCCGCCGCAATCCTGTCCGCCTCCGCCTGTTCTGCGGCACGGCGCGCGGCTTCCTCCTGTTCCTGGGCCAGCTTGGCCTGCAATTCAGGAGTGAGGAAACGCGGTTTGGCAACTTCCACGCCTTCCGCGGCGGGGGAAGCAAACTTTACTTTGGGCGCTGCCGCAGGGGCTGCCGTTACCAGGCGGCGGCGTAATTTGGGAGCCTCTGGAGAAGACGGGGTTTCTGGCTGGTCGGTCATGATGATAAAATGGCTGGAAGATTGGGGCGATTTTACACGATCCCTCCGGCTCCTGCAATCTCAAAATCCGGACTGACGAAGGGACGCGAAATTCTCCGGAACTCCTGATTCAACAAGGAATTCAGGGAAAAAGACTTCATGCGGCGCAGAAAATAAAAAAGCGTTTAAACATCCCGCAAGCGCCCTTGCACGGAATGTTAAACAATTCAAATTTTAAATAATAAAAATCATGAATAAAATAAGCATATTACCTCTGAACGTCAACAATATGCCCCCTATATTTAAACAGTCTTTTAAATTATGTCAAAATACTTGCTCTTTTTGCTTGCTACCCTACGGACCTTTGATTAAACAAATAGCCACTCGTCAATATCATGAACTCCAACGACAGCACCAAAAACAAGAGGCGCTATACGCCTGAAGAAAAACAATCCGTTCTTGACTTCATCGCTGAACGGAAAACTCAGAACAAAAGAGGCGCCCAGAAGGAAGCCGCTGAACGCTTCGGCATCAGCACGGTAACCATTTCAAGCTGGATGAAGGCCACCAAGGCCAAGCGCGGCCGCAAGCCCGGCACCAAAAATACAGCCGCTCCCAAAGCTCAGCCTCTCGCTGCGGCCCAGCCCGCGGACCTGCGCCGCCT
Organism: Akkermansia sp. JRP_AM1; assembly: GCF_049262625.1. Classification (NCBI taxonomy): domain Bacteria; kingdom Pseudomonadati; phylum Verrucomicrobiota; class Verrucomicrobiia; order Verrucomicrobiales; family Akkermansiaceae; genus Akkermansia; species Akkermansia sp. JRP_AM1. Next base: position 2,222,611 of record NZ_CP118234.1, on the reverse strand, counting down.
GGCAGCAGTCCTGGAAGAAATCGCCGACCTTGAAGCCCAGACAACCAAGCTCGACACCCTGCGCGCCGAAGCGGAGGAACTCAAAAACAGACTTACGGCCAAACAGGCCTGATTGCGTTTAGCCATTCCTTTTTCCGGTAACCGGCTTTCCTTAACGGAAGGCCGGTTATTTTCTTTCCGGAGATCGCACTTGCCCCTCCGGAACAATTCCTTTAATATTTGCGCCCGTGACTCAACCCGCCCACATTGCTCCCGCGAGCCAGTCCGTGGAAGGCATGTATGCCGACTACTTTCTGGATTACGCCTCGTACGTCATCCTGGAACGGGCCGTACCCAAGATCAATGACGGGTTCAAGCCCGTGCAGCGCCGCATCCTGCACGCCATGGACCGGCTGGACGACGGGCGCTATAGTAAAGTGGCGAACATCGTGGGGGACACGATGAAATTCCACCCGCACGGCGACCGCTCCATTGCGGACGCGCTGGTGGGGCTGGGACAGAAAGGGCTGCTCATTGACACGCAGGGGAACTGGGGCAACATCCTGACCGGGGATCCCGCGGCGGCCTCCCGCTACATTGAAGCGCGCTTCACCTCCTTCGCCCGTGAGGTCGTCTTCAGCCCCAAGGTCACGGAATGGCAGCTTTCCTATGACGGCAGGAACAAGGAGCCGGTCAGCCTTCCCGTCAAATTCCCCCTGCTCCTCGCCCAGGGAGCGGAAGGCATTGCCGTAGGCCTTTCCAGCAAAATTCTTCCCCACAATTTCAACGAACTGATTGAAGCCTCCATCGCGCACTTGCGCGGCCAGCCCTTCCAGCTTCTGCCGGACTTCCCGACCGGAGGCGTGATGGACGCCACCAACTACCGGGACGGGGAACGCGGCACAGGGCGCGTCCGCATCCGGGCGCGCATCCTCACGGAATCGAAGAAGCTTCTCCGCATCACGGAAATTCCGTTCGGGGTCACCACGGAAATCCTGATTGATACCATCGTCTCCGCCGCGGAAAAGGGGAAGATCAAAATAGCCCGCATCGAGGACAATACGGCCCAGCACGTGGACATCCTGGTGCATCTCCCGGCCGGAGTGGACCCGGAGCAGACCAGGAAAGCCCTGTTCGCCTTCTCCGCCTGCGAGGTCAGCATCTCCCCGAACGCCTGCGTCATCGTGGAGGAAAAGCCCCGGTTCATGTGCGTGAGCGACATCCTGCGCTACAACACGGACTCCACCAGGGAAATCCTGCGCCAGGAACAGGAAATACGCCTCAAGGAACTGAACGAGGCATGGCACCAGGCAAGCCTGGAAAAGATTTTCATTGAAAACCGCATTTACCTCTCCATTGAAGATTCCGAGACGTGGGAGGAAGTCCTCGGCACCATTGACCGGGAATTGCAGCCGTTTGCCGCCCAGCTGCGCGCGCCCATCACCAGGGACGACCTGGTGCGGCTGACGGAAATTAAAATCAAGCGCATCTCCAAGTTTGACGCGTTCAAGGCGGACCAGCACATCCGGCAGCTTGAAGCGGACATTGAACAGACGCAGAAGAATCTCAGCCAGCTCACCAAATTCACCATCCGCTGGTTTGAAGCCCTGCGCAAGAAGTACGGCGCAGCCTATCCCAGGAAAACGGAAATCTCCTCCTTCGGCTCCGTGGACCGCGCCCAGGTGGCCGTGGCCAATGAAACGCTGTATATTGACGAAGAAGGCTTCGCCGGGTACGGCGTCAAGAAGGGAAACCCCGTCTGCAAATGCTCCACGCTGGACGACGTGCTGGTCATCGACAGCACGGGCGTGCTCAAGATCGTGCGGATTCAGGACAAATTCTTCGCCGGTAAAAACCCCCTTTATATTTCCGTCATCAAGAAGGATGATGACCCCGTGTTCAACCTGATCTACCGGGACGGAAGGGACGGCCCCGTGTACGCCAAGCGCTTCCGCATAGGCGGTTTCACCAGGGACAAGGAATACCCGCTCACCCGCGGCGCGAAGGGAACGCGCATCTTCCACTTCTCCGTGCATGAAACGGAGGAAAACAGCTCCCAGATCAGCGTGAACGTCTATCTGAAGGCCGTGCTGAAGCTCCGCAACCTGGTCAGGCCCTTCCACTTCGCGGACCTGAGGATTAAAAACCGCGGGGTCCAAGGCAACATCATTACCAAACATCCGGTGGAGCGCGTCTCCCGCATCATGCCCCCGGCGAAAACCGGAGACGAGGAAACGGAGGAAGAAACGCCCTCCCCTTCCGCTGCCACGGAACAGGCGGAAAACACGTCCGTTCCGGATACGGAGACGCCGCAGGCCGGAACATCTCCCGGACCGGAGGAACCTCCTGCCGGACCGGCACTGGAGCAGGGCTCCCTGTTTGACTCCTGAAGCGGTTAAAATGAGGCGCGCCATGCCTGCCACCCCATTTTCGGCTTGCCACCATGGGCCATCTTCTGTAGATATGGGCCACCTCATTCACCACGCCGCTTTAGCTCAGTGGTAGAGCACCCGCCTTGTAAGCGGACGGTCGTCAGTTCAAATCTGACAAGCGGCTCCATTATAAACCCCTCAAGTTCACCGCTTGAGGGGTTTTCTTTTTCTTGCCAGGGAGAACCCAGTCCCACGTCAGGCCGCACGTCAAAACGGAAAAGGCCGTTCCCTCCGGATTTGTCCTGAAACGGGAATGCGCGGCATGCCGTTTCCGGTTACGCCCATCCTGAACCGGAAACGGAGCCAGGAGTTCATACTGCCCGCAGTATCCGGAACACGACGGGCCGCATTCATAAAAAAGCCCCCTGGCACAGAGGCCAAGGGGCGAAGTATCCTAACGTAAAGTCCTTTGACAGTGGCACCATTCCCAACGGGACGCAAGACTTAATCATCCTTTTTGCGCATAATAAATTCCGGGTGCACCGAAGCAGTCGCGGAAACCCCCTGTGCCATGCTTCGGAGAGGAGCGCCACTTTCCTGAATGGCTCCCAGAGTCCGGGGAATATCCGGAAACGATTCCACGGCGTCTTTAATGCCGCCAATCTCCGGAAATGGAAGGAATCACTATCCCTCACCGGGTTTTGTGAATTTCAGGCGTTATGCTTTTTGTTTTCAATGGTTCATGAATAGCCTAGGAATAAAGGGCCCAGCGCCGCCGGGGAAAGAACGGCACCCCCATACAGGGACGCATCAAACCGCTCCGGAGACGCCTCATTTATCCCCGGCAGCCGTGCATGCAGCTCAAGCGGCGGACCGTTCATTGATGGAAAACGGCAGGTCAAAAAGCCATTCCCCCCTTGAAGACGCATTCATTGCAGGTCCGCCGAACCTCCACCATTATTGGAACCTATGAATACTACAGAAAAAAAGATGGCTGCGGCCATTCTCCGCTTTGAAGACGATCGCGTCACCGGGCCGGCCTCCCTGCGCGTTTCCCGCCTTCCTGCCGCTGACAAGGGCGGCAAGTGGGAAATCTGCGGCATCTGCGACGGCTTTGAACCCGCCGTATTCAACCGCCTCAAAGCCTTGCTTGACGCCGGAAAACAGGAAGAAGCCTGGGAAGGCTGTCTTCAATATATTCTGGACAATACCGCCGCCGTCCGTTCCTGGATTGGTTCTGACGCCCATCCGGGCATTGAGTTCTTCCTGCGGGACCATTATTTCAATTCCGGCAGCAAGAACACCGGGAAGATATTGCAGCGAGCCTTGAACGACCACGGCGCCGGAATTGCCGTGGACGGCATTCCCGGAAAACAAACCCGGCAAACGCTGCAAACCGTTCTTGCAGAATCCGGAGAACGCAAACTCCTTGACAGCCTTTACGAGCGACGCGAGTCGTTTTATTGTTCATGCAGGCAGTTCAGCACCTTCGGTAATGGCTGGCGGAACCGTTGTAAAAATGCCTACGAGTTCGCCGCCGCCCTGGCCTAGCAGGACTTTCACCAGAAATGCCGCGAACCGGGAAACGGCCGGCGCCTTTGAATGCCTAGAATGCTTTCATCAGGGCGTCCTCCAGCATGCAACAAAAGCATCCATGCGGTTTTCCGCATGGATGCTTCCGTTTCTTCAACAGGGTCAGGAGAGCGGTCCGGCAACCGCAGACGCCGCCAGCAGGCGGCAGAACCGGGAAGAAGACAACTTCATCAGCCGCCCGTCCCCGCGCTTGCCATGCTGGGTCAGAATCCATGGCAGGGAAAGAATTTCCCGTTCATAAGTCAACAGTTCCCGCACCTCTCCCGCCAGAAAATGGAGATGCCAGGCGTCGCACCGTTCCGGTTCAAACCGGCAGCGGACATCGATAATCCTGCCGAAAGGAGCGGAGGAATCCACCCGGCGCGCCATCAGGACAAGCTCCGGGGTACGGACATAGACATCCTGGCAGCGCCCATCCTCATCCATCTCTTCTTCCCTCCTGCCCGCAGCCAGATAATAGGCGGCGGCGGCTGATAAAGCGTTCATGCCATCCCCCTTTCGCCACAGGCCATTCACTTCCGCAATTCCCGCCGGGACAGCTCATGCAGAACCGCTTGTCCCGGCAGGTTGCGGACCGGACGGCACGGAATCATTTGCCTTTCCGGATTCTCTGGATCACAGGCTGTACCTCCGTCTCCGGCTGGGCCTGGGAATAGGACAGGCGCCCCGGTTCCAGCACCAGGCAGGCGCCATCCCTGCATATCTCCGTCCGCTCCGCAGTCACGTCTATGGTATGCCCGCAGCCGGAAAGGAGGGAGGACGCCGCATAGGCCGCTCCCGCCAGGACCACCCACAGGAGGCGTTCCCACCACGTCAATCCGGGCCGGTACTTGCTTTTCTCATAGGCGTTTTTCATGCCCTGCTTTCCCGCTTCCAGAGCGGCTTTCTTTTGTTCTTCCGTCAGATTGAGCTTCATCGGCGGGCGGGGGCAAGGGGTTCAAGGAATTCAGGTGCGCGCTGCGCCGCAGCGGTTCCGCAGGGAAAGCCCGCGCCATGGCAGGATTGTTCATTGCTGTTCATCTCGTTCATTTGTTGGTTCATGGCCTTGAAACGCCCCCTGCCCTGCACGGGACAGGATATCCGCAGCCTGCCGGAAACCAGCGCGGCGGCAGCGGGCCGTTCAAGGCACCGCCATCTTTGACCTGCCCGCGGGGTGGGGCGCAACACGCCTGACACGTCCGGGAACATGGAGGATGAAACCGGCCGCACAAGCGGGAATTTCCGCTGCGGATAACAAATACCCTGTTGAAAACGGAACCGGTTCATGCTAGTTTCTTCCCTGCTATGGCAAAACCGGCTCTGGGGAAAGGCTTTGACGCCCTTATCAATCAAAATCTGTCTCGTGAATCCTTGGCGGCTCCCCAGGCGGGAGACGTTGTGCATCAATTATCCCATGCCTCCATTATTCCCAGCTCCCTCCAGCCGCGCGCCATCTTTACCCCGGAACAACTGGCGGAGCTGGTGGACTCCATCAAGGAGCACGGCATCATCCAGCCGCTGATCGTCCGGAAAACGGAAAGCGGCAAGTATGAGCTCATTGCCGGGGAAAGGCGCTGGCGCGCTTCCGGCATCCTGGGCCTGTCCACCGTGCCCGCCATCATCCGGAAGGCTTCCGACAAGGACGTGCTGGAGCTGGCGCTGATTGAAAACCTCCAGCGTGAAAACCTCAGCCCGCTGGAAGAGGCCTCCGGCTACATGCGCCTGAAAACGGAATTCCGCATGAAGCAGGGGGACATCGCCAAGCGGGTAGGCAAATCCCGCGCCGCCGTAGCCAACAGCATGCGGCTTCTGGATCTTCCCCAGGCGGTCCAGGACATGCTGGGCAACGCCTTCATCAGCGTGGGACATGCCAAGGTGCTCCTGTCCCTCAAGAACCAGGACCAGCAAATCCAGCTCGGGCGCGACATCGTCAACAAGGGCTACACCGTGCGCCAGACGGAGAAAGCCATCCAGAAGCTTCTCAATCCTCCGGAACCGGCGGCTCCGCCAGAAAGCCCTCCTCCCCGCAGTACAAGAAGATTTCCAGCGTGCTCGCCAAACAATTCGGCACGCCGGTAAATATTTCCGGACAGGGAAGCCGGGGCTCCATTGAGATCACCTTTTCCAGCAAGGCCGAATTCGTCCGCATTCTTGAACTTCTGGGCCAGGATGAATGGTCCGCTTCCAAGTAAACCTTCCACTCCGTCTTTTTCCCATGACGCCCCGCATCGGACTCATCCTGCTCACGGCCCTGCTGATGCAGTGCGGAAATCCCGTGGAAACGCCCCTTCCGGGTGCGGAAACCATTCCCGCCCGGCTCCAGGAAACAACCCACTTCAACGGAGGAAACGCCATGTTCCACGCCGCCCGGATGACGGAGATGGGGGACCGGGGTTCCGGCACTCCAGGCTACCGCCAGCAACTGGACTACCTGAAGAAGGAACTGGCCAAACACGGCTGGACCTGCCAGGAGCAATCCTTTGAACAGGAAACGTCCAAGGGCCCCATCCAGTTCGTCAACCTGCGGGCCCGGTTTGGCAAGGCGCCGGATTTCCAGGCTCCGGTCCGGGGACTGCTGACCTGCCATATCGACACCAAGCAGGGCATTGCCGGCTTCACCGGGGCCAATGACGGGGCTTCCGGCGCAGCGGCCATTCTGGAAACGGCCCGCATCCTGGCCGGGGAACCCGCGCGCGCCGGGGAATTGGAGCTGGTGTTTTTTGACGGAGAAGAGAGCTTTGCGGAACACATGGACAGTGACGACGGCCTGTACGGCTCCAAGCACTATGCCGCCGCCATGCGGAAGCCGCTGCCCAAGTGGATGATCAACCTGGACATGGTGGGGCGGCAGGGAAAAAAGATACGCATCCCGGTCATGACGCCCCAGTCCATGTACCGGGTTTATTCCCGCGCCATTCGTGAACTGGGCTATTCACCGGAGGAATGGGGGGTCTCCGGCTACGCCATTCTGGACGACCACGTCCCCTTCATGGACCTCGGCATGGATACGCTGAACATCATCGACGATTTTCAGGACGGCAACTGGTGGCACACGTCCAAGGACAACATAGGCATTCTGGGTGAGAAATCCTTCAAGCAAACCGGAGAAATGACCCTGCATATCCTCCGCCAGCTGCTGCCCGACCCGCCCTCTACCTGACAACCAGGCCTGAATCCCCAACTACCCCTATCCTCCCATGTCCTTCACCTCTCCCTGGCTGCTATGGGCCCTCTTTGCAGCCTCCATTCCCATCATCATTCACCTGGTCAACAGGTGGCGGCACCGCTCCGTCCATTGGGCGGCCATGGAATTCCTGCTCCGCGCCGCCAGGGAAACCCGCGGGACGAAAAAACTGCTGCACTACCTGATTCTGGCGTTGCGCGTCCTGGCCGTGGCGGCGCTGGTGACGGCCTTTGCGCGGCCCCTGCTCAGCAGCTTCTTCGGCTGGGGGAGTTCCGGACTGAATGAAGTCCTGCTGGTTCTGGACCGTTCCGCCTCCATGGACGCACGGCCGGACAAAACCAACTCCCTGCGGGACGCCATCCCGCCGCTGGTGGAATCCACCTTTGCGCAGCTTGGCCACTGCCGCCTGTCCCTGCTTGATTCCGCCACCGGAACCGTCACCCAGATTCCCGCCCCGGAAGCCCTGGCGGACCTGACCGTCAGCAAAACCACGGACGGCGGCGCAGACATTCCGGCCCTGCTGCAAAAAGCCATCCCGTATCTGGAGGAGTCCGGTTCCGGAAAGACGGAAATCTGGATTGCCTCAGACATGCAGGCCTCCTCCTGGAGGCCGGATTCCCCCTCTGGCCCGGCGTGCGCCAGCGGCTGGCCGCTCTGGCCATTCCCCCCTCCATCCGCATCATGGCCCTCCGCGACAGGCCGGAAAGCAACCGCGGCATCAGGGTCAGGCAGGCCCAGGTGAGCAACGGCAGGCTGGTGCTGGACCTGGAGGTGCTGCGCCAGGGTTTCAACCCCAACCAGCCGGAGGACGTGCCGGTACACCTTTCCGTGGATAATGCCGCCGCCTCCGCCACGCTGCAACTGGCCGGGGAAAGCACCGCCATCAGGAAGGAAATTCCGCTGCCGCAGGGGAAGGAATCCGGCTTCGGCTTCGTTTCCCTGCCTCATGACGACTTCACCAGGGATGACATTTCCTTCTTCACCTTCGCCCCCCGACCCCTCGCCAACATCCTGATCTGCGGCCCTTCCGGAGAAGTGGGGAAAACCCTCTCCCTGATGTCCGCCCCTCCCGGCCTGCCCAACAGGAAGGCCACGATGCCCGGCAACACGCGGGCGGCGCAGGCCGCTCTGGCCTCCCAGTCCATGGTCGCCTGGTACGGACCGCCGCCGCGCGCGGAAATGGAAGAAAAGCTACTGGCCTTTATTGAAGAAGGGGGAATCGTCCTCTTCCTGCCGGACGATACGGCCCACGGCACGCGGCATCCGTTCCTGGGCGTCTCCTGGGGAGCGATGGAAACGGCCCCGCCCGAGGAGTACTACCGCCTGGAAACATGGGACCGCCAGCGCGGCTTCCTCCGGGACGGTTCCGACCAGGCGGCCATTCCCGCCAACCGGCTCCGCGCCGTGCGCCGGAAGCCCCTGCTGGGCAAATACCGCACCCTGGCCTCCTGGGATGACGGCACCTGCGCCCTGGCCCAGGTCAGGGCCGGAACGGGTTCCGCCCTGTTCCTGGGGACTCTGCCCAGATATTCCTGGTCCAACCTGGCGGACGGCCACCTGCTGCTCCCCCTGCTCCAGCGCATGGCGGACCGCGGGGCGGAACGCTTCTCCACTTCCATCTCCCTCCGGGTGAATGACCCGGCCCTGCCGCAATCCGCCACGGACATCCCCGTGCGCATGGACAACGCCCAGGGCAGCCACCCCTCCGGCTCTCCGGCGGACACGGCAGGCGTGTACCGCCTGGGAGCGCAGACCTATGCCGTGAACCGCCCCTGGTCGGAAGACAATCCGGACCAGATTACGGATGAAAAGCTCCGCCTCCTTCTGCCGGAGGCCTCCATCAGCTCCATGCAGAGCACGGCGGAAACGCCCTCCCTGGTGCAGGAGGCCTGGAAACTCTTTCTCATCATTTCCCTCGCCTGCCTGTTGCTGGAAGCTTTCCTGTGCCTGCCCAGGCACACGGCCAAACGCCCCTCCCCCACCATCCGCCCATGAGCCTGAGCCTTCAACCTACCGCTTTAAGCGTCCTCCTGGCCGTCCTGGTCATGGCGGCCGGCGTCTGGATGAGCCGCACCGCCTGCAAACGCAACCGCCGTCCGCTGACGTTCAAGCTGGAACTCCTGCGCCTGGTGATTCTGGGGGCCATCTGCTTCCTGCTCTTCCAGCCGGAATGGGTCGTCACCTCAGCCCCGCAGGAGAAGCCCAAGGTCTCCATCCTGGAGGACCGCTCCGGCTCCATGGAAACGCAGGACGTGGAAATCACCCCCCAGCACGTCGTTACCCGCACGGCCTACGCGCAGGAGCTGATCAAGGGCAACAGCACGGAATCCCTGAAAGACACGCACGTGGTGGAATCCGCCGCCTTCGGCTCCCCCCTCCGCCGGATTCCCCGGATTACGCCATGGCCTGCACGGACCTGGCCAAGCCGCTGGAGGACGCCATGCAATCCTCGGACAACCTGCGGGCGGTCATCATGTTCACGGACGGCGGCCACAACGCCTCCTCCTCCGTGCTGACGCAGGCCCAGCGCATGCGCACCAGGGGCATTCCCCTCTTCATCATTCCCGCCGGCAGTCCGTACCCCCTGCCCGACCTGGCCCTCCAGGACGTGAAAGCCCCCACCTACGGCATCATCGGGGAGACGGTGCAGATCCCCTTCACCATTAAAAGCACGCTGGGCAAGGAAACGCGCACCACGCTCACCCTGGCCTCCAGGGACACCGGAAAAACCGTCACCCGCACGGTCACCATTCCGGCCCAGGGGGAAGTGTCCGACGCCGTCCTGTGGAAGATAGAAAAGGAAGGGGCGGAAACGCTGGAGCTCAAGCTCCCCGTCCAGCCCCAGGAACGGATGCACAACAACAACGCCTCCTCCTTCAGCATCGCCGGCAGGAGGGAATCCATCAAGGTGCTGGTGATCGACACGCTGCCGCGCTGGGAGTACCGCTTCATCCGGAACGCCCTGTACCGCGACCCGGGCGTGGACGTGCATACCCTGCTCTTTCACCCGGGGCTGGAGGAAATGGGGGAAGGCCCCGGCTACCTGGTCAAATTCCCGGACAGGATGGAAGACCTGGCCCAGTATGACGTCATCTTCATCGGAGACGTGGGGCTGGGCCCCAAGGGGCTGACGGAGGAACAGGCCGCCCTGCTCAAGGGCATGGTGAAAAACCAGGCCAGCGGCATCGTCTTCCTGCCCGGCTACCAGGGCAAGCAGATGGAACTCCTAAAATCCGAGCTGGGAGACCTGATGCCCGTCACGTTCCTCACCGCCAAGCCGGAGGGAACCACCCAGCCAGCCCCCTCCCCCTCATCCTGACGCCGGAGGGGCGCGGCTCCCTCCTTACCATGCTGGCGGATACGGAGGGTGAAAACGAGGAAGTGTGGCGCAACCTGCCGGGCTTCAACTGGTACGCCCCGGTGGAACGGCCCAAGGCCGGAACCACCGTCCTGGCCGTGCATGCGGCGGACAAAAACGCCTACGGCCGCATTCCCCTCATCGTCACCCAGTCCTACGGCAACGGAAAAGTCCTCTTCATGGGGACGGACTCCGCCTGGCGCTGGCGGCGCGGCGTGGAGGACAAATACCACTACCGCTTCTGGAGCCAGGTGGCCCGCTGGATGAGTTACCAGCGCAATATGGCCGCCGGGGAAAGAATCCGCCTGATTCCCAACCCGGAACGCCCCCGCCTGGGGGATACGCTGACCGTCAACGCCATGGTCTCCGACAAACTGGGGGCGCCTCTCCAGAACGGGGAAGTCTTCCTGGACATCACCGCCCCGGAAGGCACCGCCAGCCGCGTGCAGATGGACAACATGGACCACACCTGGGGTTCTTTCACCGCCTCCGTCAAAATCAACCGCCCCGGCACCTGGAAGCTGACCGCTTCATCCTCCGCGGAACCGGACAAATCCGTCACGCTCCCGGTCATCACCATGGGCGAGACGCTGGAAAAAACCGGCCAGCCCGTCAATACCGCCCTGATGGAGGAAATGACCTCCATCACGCGCGGACGCATGGTGAAGGCGGAAGAAATACAGCAGCTCATCAAGGAAATCAAGGAGCTGCCCGTGCCGCCGCCCATGGAAACGCGCATCCTGCTCTGGTGCAGCCCGTACACGCTCGCGGCCCTTCTCTTCCTGCTCACCCTGTTCTGGATAGGCAGAAAGCTCAACGGCACCATCTGACCCGGTGCGCTCCGGATTTTCCGGAAACCGGAGGCTTTTCCACCCCTCCTTCCGTCATTTCTCCGCCGCCTTTTTCCCGTCCGCAGCGGAAGGGGCGGACGGTGAAAACTTCAGCTTCACGCCCAGTTTTTTCCAGGCTGCGGCCATTTCCCGCTCCACCTCTTCCGGAGCCTTCCCGTCCAGCAGAACGGCGTGCGCCCCGTTGACGTCCTCCGCATCCCAGGCTTCCAGGTAACGCCTGAGGCGTTCCGCCTTGCCGTCCCCTTCCAGATGGCACCAGTACACCGTCCATAACAAATCGGCCCAGTACCGGGACGCGTCCCCCTTTGAAGGGAGGCCATGGCCTGCGGCGGAATGAACGGAATCCCGCGCCAGCAGGTCCGCCAGGGCAGGCAGCGGCTCCCTGCCCGTGCGCACGGCGCGGGGAAGCATGGCAGCCAGCCTTCCCGGAAGCTTCCGGAATACCATCGCCTCCTTCTCCATGGGAAGAAAAGCCATGTACGCGGAAAAACCGTCCACCAGCCAGTGTTCCAGGTCCATGGACTGCGCCACCCAGTGGGTGACGGCAAAGCGCGGATCCACCGCGTCCAGCTTCAGCGGCTTTCCCTTTTTATCCCGCAGCAGCAGGGCCGTAAAACTGGTGGGGGAAAACTTGAGCCTCCCGTTCCGCAGGCCCGGCGCCTTGTTGAAATCCTCTTCCTGAAAACATACCCTCACCAGATACTTGCGGGAGGGGCGGCGGGCCACCGCCAGATTCATGGGAACGGCCGCCAGGGCGGACAGAATGGTTTCAAAACGCCGCGCCAGGGCCATGCGTTCCGTTTCCGGCAATTTTCCGGGGGACTCAATGACGAAATGGTCCGTTTCATACACGCTCAGCTCATCCGTCTCCTGCACGGCCTTCACCAGCAGATAGCCGGGCGCGGCCGCCCTTTCCGGCCACGGAGCGTCCCAATTCGGCTCCAGGGGAACGTAACGTCCGCCGGACGCACCCTGCGCCGGAGGGTTCTCCGCCCCCACATCCGTATCCGGAAGCGTGCCGCCGGACTTCACCCATTCCAGGATATACGCCTGGTCGGCGCCGGAAAAAACGTTCTTGGGAACGGCTACTATCCGGCCGTCCTGAAGCTTCAGGTCCACCTCCGCATCACGGACGGCCACCAGCACGGCTACGACGGTAGCGCCCCGGTCATTCGTCCAGATGCGCGCCTGAACGCTTCCGGCCAGGCTCAGTCCTGTCAATACGGACAGTATCTTTACGGGCACGGTCATAGGGCTCCCTTTGTCCGCACAAGCTACCACATTGTCCCGCGGACGCAATCCTTTTTCCGTCCACCCTTGCTCCGCCGGAACCCGTTCCGCCAAAAGAACATGGAGCGGCTCCGCGTCATGGCTTTCCTCCGGAGGGGTTGACACGTCCCAGTAAAACCCATAATCTTATGGAAGAAAGGAAAAGCAGGCATGCACATCAGTCCCCTCAGAAAAAACATTCCGCTGACCGTCGTCACCCTGGCGGCCCTGGGCATCATGCTCTTCCTGTTCTTCATGCACCCCTCCACCCCGGAGGAATCCCTGGAATTCTACACGCCGGACGGCAACGGCGTAGGCTCCTTCCGGGTGGAAATCACGGACATGCCGTCCAACCCCGCCTATACGGAAGTGAAGATCATCCCGGAGGACATGGAGCCCTTCCAGCGGTTCATGTCCAAATTCCGCAACAAGCCCGTCACGGCCAAAATCCCCTCCTACGGCAGCCATGTAGTCGTTCCTGGCCGGGACATGCAGTGCGACGGAGTCCTGCGCCTGGCCGGGCATTGACCGGCAAGCGGAGGCTGCCTTACAGCTTGTCTCCCTTTCCCACGTCCTTCGCCCACTTCCGGGCCAGGAAGGAACAGACCATCAGCTGGAGCTGGTGGAAAACCATGATGGGAATCACCAGCAGCCCGATGGGCGCTCCGGCAAAAATCACGTTCATCATCGGGATGCCGGTGGCCAGGCTCTTCTTGGAGCCGCAGAAAATAATCGCGATGCGGTCCTCCCGGGAGAAATGCAACTTGCGGGAAAGGAAGGCCGTCAGCCACAGGGCCGCGGCCAGCAGAATGCCGCAGAAGACAAGCACCTCCACCAGGGAGAGCCAGGGCAGGTTCTTCCACACGCCGTTAATCATCGCATGGCTGAACGCCGTGTAAATCACCAGCCAGATCGTGCTGTGGTCCGTCCAGGAAGTAATGTTCCGGTGCGTGACCACCCATTTGCCGATCCAGCGCTGGGCAACCTGCCCGGTCACAAAGGGCACCAGAATAATATAGCAGATGTTCAGGAAGGTGGAAAAATCCACGCCTCCCTCCCCTCCGCGGGACCACACCAGCCCCACCAGCAGAGGCGTGAGGAACACTCCCAGCAGACTGGAAACGGAGGCGGAGCAGATGGCCGCGGCCACGTTCCCGCCCGCCATGGAGGTGAACGCTATGCTGGACTGCACCGTGGAAGGCAGCATGCACACGTACAGCATGCCCATGCACAAATCCGGCCCCAGCACGCTGTTCCACAGCGGCATGCTCAGAATGCCCAGCAGGGGGAAAATCACGAAGGTGCTTGCAGCCACCAGGCCCTGGAGGCGCCAGTGCATCAGCCCCTCCCACACGGAGCGGCGGGAAAGCTTGGCCCCGTACAGGAAAAAGAGCAGGATGATGGCCGCATCGCTCAAGCGGCTGAACACCGTATCCCACACGCCGGAACAGGGAATCAGAATCCCCGCGCTCACGCTGACGATGAGGCCGACGGTAAAGCGGTCCAATTTGGAAAGGAATCCCAGCATGGAGGAAGGAAGAAAGGTGAATGCCGTTTCCGGCTCCCTACTTGAAGCGCACGGCGTGCTTCTTGCTCAGGCGCAGAACGCTGCCGGGGGCCAGCTCCGGCACGGCGGCGGGGTCCGTCACCTTGGCGTCGTTCAACTGGATGGCGCCGGGCGTGAAATGCTCCTTGCGCAAAACGCCGTTGGACTTCTTCACCTGGAAAACGTTCTCAAAAAGGAAGGCCACCAGGGCCAGCGCATTCATGCCGGCAGGCAGGGAGGCGATTTCCACTTCCGGCAAATCCGCGGCGGCCAGGTCCCTCTTGGAGAAACGGGTTTCCCAGTCCGCGCGGGCGGCGTCCGCGGCGGCGGAGTCGTGATAGCGGGCCGTAATCTTCCAGGCCAGCAGCTTCTTGGCTTCCATCGGGTGCAGACCCATGTCCCGCTTCTCGCCCAGCAGCACCTGGTAATAGCGGTCCATCAGCTCGTCGCTGGCGCTCATCATCTTGCCGAACATCATTTCCGGCGCTTCGTCCACGCCCACGTAATTCCCGTAGGACTTGGACATCTTGCGCACGCCGTCCAGGCCTTCCAGCAGGGGCATCGTCATGGCAATCTGGGGCAGCATGCCCTCCTCCTTCTGGAGGTCGCGCCCTACCAGGATGTTGAAAAGCTGGTCCGTGCCGCCCAGTTCCACGTCCGACCGGATTTCTACGGAATCCCAGCCCTGCATGATCGGGTACTGCATTTCGTGCAGGCGCACCTCCTTGCCGCCCTCCACGCGGGCCTTGAAATCCTCCCGGGCCAGCATTTGCTGCATGGTCACGCGGGAATTGAGCTTCAGCACTTCCTCATACGTCATCTTGCGGAACCAGTCCCCGTTGTAGACGATCTCCGTCCTGTCCCGGTCCAGAATCTTGAACGCCTGCTTGGTGTACGTCTCCGCATTCTCCAGCACCTGTTCACGGGAAAGAGGGGGCCGCGTGACGGAACGGCCGGAGGGATCCCCGATGGTGGCCGTGAAATCCCCGATGAGCAAAATGGCCTGGTGGCCCAGTTCCTGGAACTGGCGCAGTTTTTCAATAGCCACGGTATGGCCCAGGTGAATATCCGGCGCGGTGGGGTCCACCCCCAGCTTCACGCGCAGGGGACGGCCCAGCTTGAGGCGCTCCTTCAACTCTTCACGGCTGATCACGACGGCGGTACCGCCCATCAATATGTCTAATTGCTCATCTATAGTCATTGATCTGGCGCATAGAGTGCCGGGGGCACCGCGCCTTTTCAAGCTTATATCCTGTGCGCGAAGCATCAGGCCCGGCAAAGGGCCCTCCGGAGCCCGTGCCGGTACCGGGAAGCGGGCGGCCCGGAGGTGGTATCCGTGCCACGCAGGGAACGGCATGCCAAAACTGCGTCCCTTCACACGCCCTTCCCGCCAACGCCGCTCCATGGTTTACGCTGCCCTTTTCCGCAAGCGGCGGCGTTCCTGCGGAACCGCAAAAACTACATGAGCTGGTACAGGCGGGGATAGGAAGCCTGATTGGCGGTCACGTAATGCGGGCGGGGCTTGGGACCCGGCCTGTTCTGCCCGTGATGCCAGCCGTTGTTATAATCATTATGGTTATAATGGTGCGACGGACCGGGGCGGTAATAATCATTATTATTATGGCGATGGTGGCAGCCTGCGGCCAGGACGGCTACGGCTGCTGCTGCAAGAATAGGTATTATTTTCATATTCATCTTTCTAAATGGTAAGACCACCCTGAAAGAGGAATGCGAACGAAAAAAGTCTGTCACCCGAGCAAACGCTCCCTATTGACAAAGAAAACGGCCCCCAGCACGCATAAAAAAGCCCACAGGTAGTCCCACTTCCATTTCTCCCCGATGTAGAACAGGGCGAAGGGGATGAACACGCACAGGGTGATCACCTCCTGCATGATCTTGAGCTGGGCCACGTTAAGGCCTCCCGCATTGCCCAGGCGGTTGGCGGGAATCATGAAGCAGTACTCGAAAAACGCCACGCCCCAGCTCATCAGGATAATCAGCAGCAGGGGCTTGTCGTCCGCCGCGGAACCCTTCTTCAAATGCCCGTACCACGCCCACGTCATAAAAACGTTGGAGACCACCAGCATGGAAATCGTTAAAGCAACCTTCATTGTCTTTTATTCAAAAGCGTCAATCCTTGGAAGACTTGGGGTCCAGGGCGTCACGCAGCCCGTCCCCCAGGAAATTCAGCGCCAGCAGGGTAGCGGAAAACAGCAGCGCCGGGAACAGGAGCAGTTCCGGGCTCACCTCCATGCGGTCCGCCCCCTCCTTGATCAGCGTGCCCCAGGAAGAATTGGGAGCCTTCACGCCCAGGCCCAGGAAGGACAGGACAGCCTCCAGCAGCATGATGCCGGGAACGGCCAGCGTCGTGTACACGATGACGGACCCGAACAAATTCGGCGCAATGTGGCGGAACAGAATCTTCATGTGCCCGATGCCCAGGGAGCGGGCCGCCTCCACGAACTCCTGCCCCTTCAGCTCCAGCGTCTGCGTGCGGACGATGCGCGCCAGCGTCAGCCAGCCCAGCGCGCCGATGGCGATGAAGAGGGGAATCAATCCGGTCATGGGACTCACCATCTCCACGGACCAGCCCGTGACGCCGGAAACCCACTGCGTCAGCTGCTGGGCGGGTTCCTCCACGGACAGGGAGAAAATAATCACCAGCACGATGAACGGCAGGGCGAAAAGCACGTCCACCAGGCGCATCATCAGGGCGTCCAGCCTGCCCCCGGCATAACCGGAAACCAGCCCGTACGTCACGCCGATGACCAGGGAAACGCCCGTGGCCACCACGCCCACCAGCAGGGAAATGCGGCCCCCGTACAGCACGCGCGCCAGCAGGTCCCGCCCGAGCTGGTCCGTGCCGAACCAGTACTGCCAGGAAGGACTTTCCGCAATGCGGGACAGGTCCTGCACATTCGGGTGCGGCAGCCACGGCAGCAGCGGACCCAGAAAACAGGCCGCCACAATCAGCGCCAGCGCCAGCAGGGAAAACATGGCCGCGCGGTTGCGCGAAAGCCGCAGAAAGGCGTCTCTCCACAGGGAGGAGCCCTGCTCCTCCATGCTGTTCCATTCCCTGTTCTTCATGACTCCGCCCTCAATCTGGGGTTGACGGCCATCTGCACCAGGTCCACGGCCAGGTTGGCCGCGACGATCAGGATGCCGTAAAACAGGACAAGCCCCTGGATCAGGAAATAATCCCGGTCCGTGGTGGCGTTCACGAAATGCTGGCCCATGCCGGGAACCTGGAAGCAGGTCTCCACTACAAAGGAGCCGGTAATCATGGCGGCAAAGGCCGGCCCCAGATAGGAAAGGGCCGGAATCAGGCCGCCGCGCAGGGCGTGCTTCCAGACCGTGCGGAAGGGGCCCGCCCCCTTGGCGCGGGCCGTCCTGATGAAATCCTGTCCCAGCACCTCAAGCATGCCTCCGCGCGTCAGGCGCGCTAGGTACGCGGCATTCACCAATCCCAGCGTCAGCGCAGGCAGCACCACGCAGCCGGGAGAATCCCATCCGGCAACGCTCAGGCCGGGCACATGCATGCCCAGCGCCACACCCAGCAGCGGAGCCACCACGAAGGCGGGAATACAGATGCCGGCCATGGAAACCAGCATCACCCACCAGTCCATCCACCGGTTCTTGTACAGGGCCGCCACGATCCCGGCGGGAATGCCCACCAGAATGGAAATCACCATGCCTATGACGCCAAGCTGGAGGGATACCGGGAATGACTGGCCGATCATGTCCGCCACGCTGATGCCCTCCTTCACCAGGGACGGCCCCAGGTCGCCATGGACCAGCATGTTCCACCAGTAGCGCCCGTACTGGACCAGGGAGCTCTGGTCCAGCCCGTAGCTGGTCTGGAGCTGCTGGAGGACGTGCTCCGGCAGCTTCTTCTCCCCCATGAAGGGGTGGCCCGGCAGCAGGCGTATCAGGAAAAACGTCACGGTCTCCAGCACCAGCAGGACCAGAAGCCCCTGCCCCAGGCGTTTCAAAATCATCCTGGTCAAGGCGCGGCCTCCTTCCCCTGCTCCCTGGGCGCGCCCAGGCTGATGTCTTCAAACAAATGGTTGTCCAGCAGCAGGGGATGCCATCCCCGCACCTCCGGACTCTTCAAATAGGACCGCCTGGCCCAGTACAGGGGAATCACCGGAGACTCCGAAAGCATCAGCGCTTCCGCACGGGCCAGCAGGGCCATGCGCTTCTCCTGGTCTCCCGTGGCGCGGCTCTCCGCCAGCAGGCGCTCATACTCCGGGCGGGACCAGCCCGTGTTGTTGTTCCCGGAGGCGGAGCTCCACAAATCCAGAAAACTGGACGGGTCCAGATAATCCCCGGACCAGGAGGAGGAACTGAAATCATACTGCATGGAATTCTGCGCGAACTTGTAGGCCGTCCATTCACAGGAACGGATATCCACGTGAACGCCCAGGTGCCTCTTCCACATGCCCTGGATGGCTTCCGCCATCGTCTTCTGCACCTCCCTGGACGTGGTCATCAACTCCAGCCGCGGAAACCCCTTTCCGCCGGGGAAACCCGCCTGCGCCAGCAGGGCGCGCGCCTTCTCCGGATTGAACTCCACCCCGTGCGGCGTCTTGTAGCCTGCGCCGTCCGGCGTAAAGCCGAAGCACGGCTGGCCGCCCCCGCACACCACGTCACGCACCAGGGTCTCCCGGTCCACGGCCAGGGAAAGGGCACGCCTGACGCGGGCGTCATCCAGCGGCGCGCGCGACGTATTTAGCCGGTAAAAAATAGTCACGTAATAATCATCCTGGCAGAAATCACCGCCGCCGCGCTCCCGCGCGTACGCCGTCATTTCCGGGGGAACGTTATTGGTGACATGGAGCTTGCCGTTGAAAAACATGCGGGTTTCCGTAAAGCCGTTCACGGTGGGTAGAAAACGGACCCCGTTCAGCCGGACGGAGGAGGCGTTCCGGTAGCGGGGATTGCGCCGCACCTCCACATAATCATTGAAACGGTGCTCCGCCATCAGAAAAGGACCATTCCCCACAGCCTTGCCGGGCCGCGTCCAGCCCCCCGTCCTGTCCAGCATGCCGCCGTGGGCTTCCACCGCATGGCGGGGAACCGGAAACCAGGTGCAATGAAGCAGCAGCAGGGGAAGCTGGGGCATCGGAGAACGCATTTCCAGCTCCAGGGTATGATTGTCCGCGGCGCGCACGCCCACACGGGCCTCCTCCCACAAATCCGGTCTTCCGGCCCGGACATCCTCCAGCATCCGGGCCGCGATTCTCCGCGCGCCTTCCTCCGGCATTCCGTCCGGCCACTCCATCCGGGAAATATCCTTCCGCAGCGCCTCCAGCTCCCGGGCGCCCATGCCGTCCAGCCTCTCCCAATCCACCCGTGCCAGAGCCTCTCCATCCAGCCCCGCTTCCCCGGCCAGCCGGGAACCGGGGCCGCACAGCAGCAGGCTGCGCCTGTTCCGGTTGTAAGCCTCCGCATTCTTCAGCGGATAAAGCATGTCCGCATACCTTCCGCCAAACTCCGGATGAAGCAGGCGGTGGTAGGCATAAACGAAATCATGGGCCGTCACCGGAACGCCGTCGCTCCACACGGCGTCCTTCCGCAGGGAAAAACACCACTTGTCCGCCTCCGGATTATGCGTCCAGGACTCCGCCACGGCTGGATGAAAAACGGCGTCATCCCTGGAATCCCCGCGCAGCAGCCCTTCCATCACGGCATTGATAATCTTGAAATCGGAAACGGAGGTGGCAATATGCGGATCAAAACTCTGCGGTTCCGCATTATTGCCCACAATCAGCACTCCTTCCTCCTGCGCCCGTTCCACGCTGGTACGCGTATCGCATCCGGCGAGCAGCAGCATCACACAGAACATCATGAACAGGCGCATGGCGGGATTCTGTCAGGTTTCCTTCCCCCGCGCAAGGCTTCACCTCAAGAAATACAACCGCCGCTCCGCGGCTCACGGAATCTTCCCGGAAATCCCTCCCTCCGCTACTGCCGGGCATCATGCCGCTCCGTTCACGGCCGGCCCGTACTTGTGGACATTCCTTTGCCGGCAGGGAGGTGGTTCCTCTCCTGAACCAAACCAACAACGGGCACGAAACACTTCCCGAGGGAAAAACCGGCCGCCGCAGGATATCTTCACAAAAACCGTCTAAAAGAGACGCTTGCGCGCCGGGAAGCCTGGGCAAATACGCCGCCTGTCCTCCCCCGCCTCAGATGCATGACGTGCCGCCTTCCCATCCCCCACAGGATTCTACCGGAAGGAAATCCCGGAAACCGCCTCCACTGGTCTTTTCTGAAACAGTCTTTTTTATCCTGTTTTCCCAACTGTTCCTCCCTTAATTTTTCCCCATGTTTAAACTCAAAAACCATGCCTTCTGTCTTCTGACCGCATTTGGGGGGATGCTCCTCACTCCGGCCTGGGGAGAGCCCGTAGCTCCGTGGCTCAGAGCCTACATTAACGGGGAGGAAGTGGTCGGAACCACGCTGGAGAGCCGCTACAGCACTCCTGAGGACGAACCCGCCAGCCCTGTCATCCAATGGGAAAAAGCGGATTCCCGGACCGGAAAGCCCGTGCTGGTGCAGCAGGGCAAGGACGCGGAATCCTACACCCTGACGGACAAGGACGCCGGAAAATATTTCCGGATCATCGTGGGCGGCGGCACGAAGGATGCGATTGCCAGCCCGTGGATAGGCCCGGTCATTACGGAAAAGCAGGCGGAAAGCATCAACAATCGTTTTGACCCCGGCAAAAGCTATCAGGAAAACGTGGACGCACTCCAGAAGGAGCTGTCTGAAAAGCTCAAGGACGCCGTTTATTTCACCGTGGACACGGACAAACTCCACGGTGCCCCCTACGCGATGGCGGCCAACGAACGGATAGCCCTGCCGGAAGACATCAGGCCCTTCCGGGAAAACGGGAAAATCTATGTAAACCACCCCTTTGTGCAGGCCGTTTTCAAGAAGGAGCTGCCGGACGAAATCATGGAGGAAGCGGGCGGCCAGAAGGCCTACGAAATAGGGAACGTGGCCAGGGCGCTGAAACTCAACCTCTGGCTGGGAGACAAGGAAAAGGCTCCCCTCCCGAACTTCCGCATGCAGCCCATGGCGGAAGGACTGGTGGTTCTTTCCCCTGAAAAAAACGTCTTTTCCCCGGTCGCGGACCGCGACCTGATCAATGAAGCCGTCAACAGGCTCTTCGACTTCAAGGCCAGTGACGAACAGTTAAAATGGTTCCGGGACGCCAAATTCGGCCTCTTTGTCCACTGGAACCCCTCTTCCCTGCTGGAACGGGAAATCAGCTGGGAACGCAATGCGACGCGCCCCAAGGACAGCGCAAGCGGCCATAAAAACATCATGGACTTTGAATATGACTCCGCCCACCGCCGCTTCAATCCCAAACAATACGATCCCCGGAAGTGGATGTCCGTCGCCAAAAAAAGCGGCATGAAATATGCCGTGCTGACCACCAAGCACCACGACAGCTTCTCCAACTT
Source organism: Akkermansia sp. JRP_AM1 (assembly GCF_049262625.1). Taxonomy (NCBI): domain Bacteria; kingdom Pseudomonadati; phylum Verrucomicrobiota; class Verrucomicrobiia; order Verrucomicrobiales; family Akkermansiaceae; genus Akkermansia; species Akkermansia sp. JRP_AM1. The sequence continues at coordinate 2,201,005 of NZ_CP118234.1, read as the reverse complement.
CCCCTCCGACTACGACACCTTCACCATCGCCAATACCCCCTACGGCAAGGATATCGTGGGGCAATTCGCGGCGGCGGTCCATGCGGCAGGGCTCAGGCTGGGCTTCTACTATTCCGGGCGGGACTGGTACAACCCCTACTACCTGACCGACCAGCACTACCGCTACCTGGAATACTACTTCGGCCAGATCAGTGAACTGCTCACCCGCTACGGGCAGGTGGACGTGCTGTGGTTCGACAGCCTGGGCAACAGCTCCCTCAACCAGTGGGATCCCCGCACCATGATGCGCCGCATCAAGCAGTACCAGCCGGACATTCTGGTCAACAACCGCATGAACGGCACCCGCGGAGGCAACAAAGGTCCGCTGCCCGACGACCTGAAAGGAGATTTTCTGACGCCGGAATGCAAGCTGGGGCCGTTCAACGACAAAACGCCCTGGGAAAGCTGCATGACCGTGGCGGACATCCCCGGCACCCGCTGGACGGGCAACTGGTCCTACACCTCCAAGGCGAAGGCCAAGCCCGTGGAAACCTCCATCAAATTCCTGATCAACAACACCGTCAAGGACGGCAACCTGCTTTACAACATCGGACCCACGCCGCTGGGCACGTTCGACCCGAAACAGGCTGAAACCTTCCTGGCCATGGGCAAGTGGATCGCCCCCTACCGGGAAGCCATTTACAACACCCGCGGAGGTCCCTACAAGGACCAGCCCTGGGGCGGCAGCTGCTACAAGACGGACCGGCGCGGCAAAAAAACCGTCTACCTGCATGTCAGCCCGCTGATTGCTCAACAAGGAAAAGAGCTGAAAGGCTCCGAACCTCTCTTCATCAAGGACATCGGCGAGAAATTCACAAAAGCGACCGTCATCGTGAACGGCAGTGGAAACGGAAAAGCCGCCAAGCTTGAAAAGGAAGGAGCCCAATACAAAATCACGCTGCCCGCAGGCGTGGCCTGGGACAGCCTGGACACCGTCATCAAGCTTCAATAACGCCCTTTTTCTCCCACGGAGAGAGCATACAGCCAGCCGGCCCGGCATCATGCCGGGGCCGGTTTTTTTATTCCGCAAAACAGGCATGCATGCTCCACAGGATTCCTTTCTCTTCCATAACCGGGCTTGGCGGAAAGAGCGGCGCGGCGCGATGCTCCCTTCTCCGCAGCCGCGTGTAAAAGAGGAACAGACGCCTTCAAGGCAGGCTGCACCCGGCGGGAACTGACGGGCACCCTCTCAACGGAAGCCGCTTAAGCGAGCAGCTCATGGCAAAAAAAGAAAAGCCCCGCAGCGGCATGAACCGCTGCGGGGCCGTTTTCCAAAATCAGGGAATCAAGGAAAGGGAGCTTTTACTTACTTGCTCTGGGCCTTCTTGGCTGCTTCAATCTGAGCTTTGATCTGGTCCTTGTTGGCAAGAATGCCGGCCTTGATGCGGGGAGCACGCTGCCCGGCTTCCGTACCCGGCATCAATTCGGCCACCTTGTCCAGAATCAGCACGGCTCCGTCTACGTCACCAGTGGAATTCAGGTAGGTCCCGAACTCCATCATCAGCAAATCCTGCTGGGTTTCCGGCAGAAGCTTGTCACGGTCGGGATAAGCCTTGACCACCTGGAGGGCTTCCGCAGGCGTGGTCTTGTCCGTCAGCTTGCCGGCAAGATAATCCTGGACGTCCTTCTGTTCCTTCTTAAGCTGGTCGGCGTGCGCGTCAGCGGCTTTCAAGCCGGACTTGTCATCCTTGTCCAGCTTCTTGATTTCCGCCTTCACGTCGCCGTAAAAATTGTCCACATACTCCTGGGGCGCCAGCTTGAGCACTTCCATCAGGGCGGCAACCTTCGCTTCATCCGTGGTGGCCTTGGCTACATTTGCCTCAGCGGCGTTCAGGGCTTCCTTGTTCTTCAAGGCGTCCTGCATGGCCTTCATCACGTCATCCTTGGAACGGCCGCCCACAAATCCCCCGAAGGGCTTGCCGGAAGCGTCCGCAAACACAATCGTCGGGAACCCCTGCACGCCGTACTGCTGGGCAAGCTTGTCATTGGCGGCTTTCATTTCCTTGGACTGTTCCTTGCCGCGCGGATAATCCAGCTCCACGAGCACGAAATTCTTCTGGGCGTCCTTCTGGAAATCAGGCTTGCTGAACACGTTGGCGCGGAGCTGCATGCAGGGCGGGCACCAGTCGGAACCGGTGAACTCGATCATGAGGTCCTTCTTCTGTTCGGCGGCCTGCTTCTTGGCGGCATCCATATCGGTAATCCATCCTTCCGCGGCAAAACAGGGAGCGACGCAGGCGGCAACAACTATTGGCAGAATTTGTCTAATCATATCTACAGTTCAATATTGAAGAGTCCGACATCCAGCGTCAATCTCTTGTTCAATCATTTTTGGAAAATTTCCAAAAGGCCGCGCCTTCCGCAAGGAAAACGCCGTCCGGCAGCCGACGGGAACAGCCATTTGGACCGTGGGAAGGCAGTGTCATTATTGCACCAAATCCGGGGTTGCCTTTCAAACTGTTTTCACTTATGTACTGGGCATATCATGAACACGGTTTTAATCATTGGAGCAGGCGGCGTCGGACATGTGGTAGCCAACAAATGCGCCCAACTGCCGGACATCTTTCAAAACATTCATCTGGCCTCCCGCACGAAAAGCAAATGTGACGCCATTGCGGACGATGTACGCGCCAGAACGGGCGTCAATATCACCACCCACGCCGTGAACGCGGACGACGTGCCCGCCACCGTGGCCCTCATCCGGGAAGTCAAGCCGCAGCTGCTGATCAACGTGGCCCTTCCCTACCAGGATTTGAACCTGATGGACGCCTGCCTGGAAACCGGCGTTAACTACCTGGACACCGCCAACTATGAACCCCGGGACGTAGCCAAATTCGAATACTCCTGGCAATGGGCGTACCAGGACAAATTCCGCAAGGCCGGACTCTTTGCCCTGCTGGGCTCCGGCTTTGACCCCGGCGTCACCAACGTCTTCACGGCATGGGCGCTCAAGCACCACTTTGACGAAATCCATACGCTGGACATCATTGACGTCAACGGCGGCAATCACGGCAAGGCCTTCGCCACCAACTTCAACCCGGAAATCAACATCCGGGAAGTGACTGCCCCCTGCCGCCACTGGGAAGACGGCGCCTTCCGAGAAACCGCCCCCATGAGCATGCACCGGAGCTTCACCTGCCCGCAGGAAGTGGGCACCTATGAAATCTACCGCATGTACCATGAAGAAATGGAAAGCCTGGTCAAGCACATCCCCACCATCCGCCGGGCCCAATTCTGGATGTCCTTCTCCCCGAACTACCTCAAGCACCTGGAAGTGCTCCAGAACGTGGGCATGACCCGGATTGACCCGGTCATGTACAATGGAGTGGAAATCATTCCGCTTCAATTCCTCAAGGCTGTGCTGCCGGACCCGGGGGACCTGGGCAAGACCACGAAAGGAAAAACCTGCATCGGCAACGTCATCACCGGAACCAAGGACGGCCAATTCAAGGCCGTGTACATCTACAACATCTGCGACCATGAAAAATGCTTTGAAGAAGTTGGATCCCAGGCCATCTCCTACACCACGGGGGTTCCGGCCATGATCGGCGCGGAAATGATCCTTACGGGCAAATGGTCCGGCGCTGGCGTCTTCAACATGGAGCAGAACGATCCGGACCCCTTCATGGACGAACTCAACAAGCGCGGCCTTCCCTGGCACTGCGTGGAACTCACGGATGAACAGGCCAAAGCCCTGCAAGTCCATTGACAGCAACCTCCGGCCGAAGCCGTCCGCTCCATCAAAAGCCGGGCATTGACTTCTCAAATGCCTGGCTTTTACTCTCTCAAATCTTCACGATGCCCATAATCATTGGCAGTTCCCGGGCGATGCCTTAGCAGGAACGAATCCATGAAAGCATATCTTATCCTGTTGCTGGCGATTGTTCTGGAAACAATCGCCACCTCTTTCCTGAAGCAGAGCGAACAATTTACCAGGCTCCTGCCCACCATCATAACCGTAGCCGGATATGCAGGCTCCTTCTACTGCCTCAGCCTGGTGCTGAAAAACATCCCTGTGGGCATTGCGTATGCCATCTGGTCGGGAATGGGCATTGTGCTGATCTCCGCCATCGGGTGGGTGGCATTCAAGCAGCACCTGGACTTGGCAGCGATTTCAGGTCTGGCGCTCATCATTGCCGGAGTATTGGTAATCAATATCTTTTCCAACTCCGTTTCCCACTGATGGGAAAAAACGGAAAAGCATTCCCTGCAAGGGGATGACGGCCCTCCCCTCCGGGCAGCGGCAACCGGAATAGAAAAACGCCTCTTCACTGAAAAGAGGGTAAAACCTTCCGGAGGCCCGGCAAGCCGGTCTTCACAATGGCTCATTCCTCCGCCAATAAAATCCGTCAAAGGACCTGTTTCTCCGGTGAAAAGAGTATCCCTCTCATGGTTCTAACTGCTGTGGAGCTTTTCCGGCCAGCCCCGAACTGCCACCTTTAAAAGGAAAAAGAGAAGCACCCGTCCGGCCTTCTTCCGGCGCATGCATAATTTTCTGGCCTGGAAAGCAGGCGGGCGGTAAAAACGGGGTGCCATGAAATATCTTGCGCTATTTCTCATCTTTCTGTTTCAAGCGGTGCACGCGGAGGAACCCGCTCCGTGGAGAATCGCCATCATCGGCGACACGCATGACTCCCCCAAACGCATGGAAGGAAGCGAAGGGGTAGCCGTCAATTTCATCAAAACCCTCTATGGGGAAATCCTGAAGCACCAGGTGGACATGGTCGTCCAGGTGGGGGACATGGCGGACATTGAAGGAAGCGCCCCCGTCAACGGACTCGCCAAGCGCAAGGAACTCAACAAGATGCTGGAGGAAAAAGGCATCCCCTTCTACGCCGTGCGCGGCAACCATGAATCGCTGCCCTTCCGCGCGGAACAATTCAGGGAACTCTTCCTGCCTACCCGGAAACAGGGCGCCAAAGGGCTGGCCACCAGAAAACTGAACTACGGCATCCGCCATAAAAACGCCTCCCTGTACTTCATGGACATTGACCTGACCCCGGACCAGCTCGTAGACTTCAGCGCGTGGGTCAAACGCAACAGGAGCAAGGCCAACACCGTTCCGCGCCATTGCCTAATTTTCACCCACCGCACCCTGCAAACTCCCATGCAATTCCGGGAATGCCTGTGGGGCCGCTACAACGACAGCGCGGCGGAACAGCAGAACATCTTTTACCGCAACCTCCGGGACGCCGGCGTGCGGTTCGTCATCACCGGGCACCTGCATGCCCACGACCTGTACATGATTACATCCCCGGACGGGAAAAACACCCTCACCTCCCTCATCTGCGCCCCCGCGGGCAACAAGGTGCTGCCCATCCCCTTCCTTCTGCCCGCAAAATCCCGCGTAAAAACCCTGCAATACCGCTCCGGCATCACGGCCTACTACATCCTGAACATCTACCCGGACTCCATGACTCTGGACACCTATGCCGCCCCCAACAACGGCATCACGGACCAAGGCCCGCAAGGCAGCGAATTCAAAAAACTGCACTCTTACGCGATTCCGATGAATTGAAAAACTTCCTACCCATATTTTTCTTTCCATCCCGGAACAAACTGGAGTCCGCCACGCTTTCCGGGCAAGCCTGAAGACTCTCCTGTCCACGCAAAGAAATAGAAGCCTTCCTCTTTTCCGGATAGTTCATGTTCCTGCGTATTATTCCAAACGCCCGGAACCGTGAGGCTCCAACTTTCTATCGTGCTGGTGTCCGCGGCCTCCCTTATATAAAAATTCCGTTCCGCCCTCACGCCCGGCAGCACGGTCATCAATCAGGCCTCCGATTTCCTAATCAGCGTATCCGGCCTTTTTAAAATACTTGACCTCTTCTCCGGCCTGGCCCGGATAAAAGTGAACCAGCATCTCCACAAACGCAGCCTCCAACCTCTTTTCCAATTCGTACTTGCAACTGTCGTTTCTTTTTTAATTGCTCATCAACTTATTATTGCAGTAGAGAGCCCAAGGCTCCTGTTCCCGGTTCAATTCCGGATCATACCGCTCCCGGAATGTTTCTAACACAGTCGCTCCATATCCCGGTCAAATCACTTCTTTTCACACGGCATCGAGTGACAATTCCAGATATATCCAAGGCTAAACCGTTCATCCGCCTCACCACTCTGGTCTTCAATTCATAATCCATGCTGCCACACAGCAGCCAAATTTGGTAATCGTCACGATATCGTACCACTGTGGTCCTCAAATTTCCCGCCTGTAAAATTCCGCAAAACAAAAATGGCATCGCGCTTTCACGATCTCGTGGCCATCAAGGCTTTCCGAGTCCTCTCCCTCCTCCCATCATGGATGCACACCAGGAACACACCCAGTCCCACGCTTGGGAAATGGGAATGTTCCAAGTCGACGGCAAAAATCCCCCCCGTGACATTATCCTACAATTGATTCGTTGCAAATACTTCTATGACTTCATTCGCACCATTCTTGGAATAACCTGAGTCGAAATCCGTACCGGAAGGCTCCTCCCTTTTGTCCCTCTCAATAATTTTGACATAGCGGAAGCTCCTATAACGGTGGTCGCACCTTCCGGAAACCTCTTTGTCACCGTTCCTCCATCCTTATATTCTGCCCTAATCTCTTAGGAAACCACTATGATCTTTGCCTATTCACTACTCATTAGCAAAACTCATAGTTTTCTTTTCAAAAATAACTATAATTTATTTCTTCTTTCCAGTCTGTTGCCGGAGCGCCTGTTCATATCTGCGTCCTCAATCACCCTTGTATAGGAATTTAGTGCTTGCATCCCTCCCTACAGTTCGATTGATCAATTCGTCCATCGCCTTTCCTTCATATCCTGCCAGTTTAAGATATTTTTCCACCTCATTTTTATCGCCCGGAAAACATTTCAATAAAATTTTCATTAATGCCGGCTCAAGTGAATTTTTGAGATAATGGGCAGCTGAATAATTTCTAACTTCATTGGAAGCTATTTTATTATAATAATATATACGCTTTTTTTCAATATCACCAGAACCCCAAACTCCATCTCCCCTATGCTTCTCTGCATACTCCTTTAACCGTTTCTGTACTATTTTTTCGTATTCTCCAGCCATCTTTGCATGTTTCTCAGGCAGCTTCTCATTATAATCATCACGCACAGTTTTAGTCATTGCAGCAACATACAAAGATAATAATTCTACCAGTTCTTTTCTTTTCAGGTCATGCTGAGAAACAATTTCCGGCAGGTTCCAGCACATTCTTACCCCTTCAGTAGCTAAATTGTCTCTTTCTCTGTAATCCAAACCTTCATGGTTGATAGAATCTGTACTTTCATCATAATCTACCTGAAAAGCAGGAGCTTTGGCGACATAATAACATATCCATAAAAATTTATTGAGATCCCCTTCTTTCAATTCCTCCCAATTCATTTCCTCAATAAATTCCTGAGACTTATGGACCTTCTGATAAAATTCCTTCAATTTTCCATCTCTCAGCAACTGCGCCCATCCCTGGACCAATTCCGGTTCCTCCTTGAAAATAGGGATAACATCCGGAGCTTTAATTATTATCGTTTGCGCTGCATTAACATTCATGACAGACGCGAGGATAAAAACACCTATGATTCTTAAATAATTTTTCATTCTGTTATTTTTTCTCTTCAGGACCGAAAAAATATCTCAAATTCAATGTATTCCTTGTGACAAAACAGCCAAATTTGTTTATAGAAGAATTTAAATAAGAATGACCATTGGCAAGAGCCAATTTTTCAAATACAAAATATTGATTTTCTTCTACGATTACTGCACCGTCCTTATTTTTACTGTCCAATCCTCCTCCATAATGAACTCTCCATTGACATGCCCAATGCCACTTTTGAGGCAACTTATGCAGAGGAGGAACTCCATTAATCTCTATTACAAAACGGACATCCACACTTGATGTAGCTCTATCCCAAAATTTATTGCCGGGCAAAACATCTATTCTCGCATCACAGCCTGTTGCAGGCGTATGCCTTGAATCTATGCTTTCACTTATACTTCCTTGATCCTTGAAAGAGCCCAAGTCCCTTTCAATCACATCTATTTCAACAAAGCTCACCTTCAATGGCTGCACTCTTAATTCTAATAACATGGAAGCTCCCATCGTCAACTCATCCTGAAAAGAGGCAGGAACTCCTCCTTGGGCATGCTTGCTCCACATTTTTTCAGGAAAGAGAACCTCTATCTCCAACTTTTTTGTCCTTTTCCCATTTAATTCTGCCTGAACCACAACCTTACCGTCTTTCTTTTTCCCTTTTTCATCTAATGAATCTTTCAGAAATTCTTTTTTTGCTTCTACATTCAAGGTTGACCTTCCATCAGTATTTTTTGGCCATTCTTTCAAATACTCTTGGCCACTTAGAAGGTGCCACTTAATATTTTTTACGTTCTGGGCATTTTGCCCCTCGACAAGCTTGCCTGATAATATCAACTTGAATCTTTCTCCAATTCCGACCTCTTTTCTTTCATAAGCCTTTTCTTCATCCCGGTGAATATTCAGGACGAATTCCGCAGAAGGCTGTTCTGTTTTTGTTATAATCTTCAACAAAGAATCATTCCAGCATTCCTCCTCATCTTCTGCATGAAGAGGAACATTGATACAGAGCACGCACAGCAGAAATATCATCCCATATTCCCACAATTTTTGAATTGCTGATGAACCAAGAAAATATTTCATATTCTTTATTATTATTTAATTTTCTAATTTTTCAATAAAAATTTTCCTAACTCCATAATACACAGCCGCGCCCCGGTTGACGTAGTCTTCCGGGTTTTGCGACAGGTCCACCCAGAAGATGAAGGAGCACCACGGGGAGGGTGGAACGAGGGGAGGAACCACAATTTCCCGAAAGCCGGCCTTTTTCTGTTCCAGAATCAGGCGGACGCGCTTTTCATGCTGCTGGAACAGAAGCAGGTGATCGTGAAGGGTGGAAAGAACGCATATTCCGGACAGCGCCAGAAAAACAGCCACAGTCATCCGCGGACGGGGCTCCGCGGCGGGAATGCCGTACCACACACGGAGAAGAGCCAAAACGCCAATGCCGAACAGCAGGGTGGCGGAGAACATGGCATGGTCCGCCGGAACGACGGCGGCGGCAAAGGAAAGAGCCATGGCATACGCCGTCAGAATGTATGCTGCCGCTGTTCCGATGAAAATTTTCCATGGCCGTAAGGCATTCCGGTTCCTGCGGAAGCTTCTCCACAGCATCCAGGCAGCCACCGCACCCAGCAGCAGGGGAAGGGCCAGGTATTCATGCATCCGGAGCAGGAGCGCGGGGACCGCTTCCCATCTGTCCCAAACGCCGGAGAGGGGTTCCGCGCAGCCGGGAGTGGCGGAGTGCATCCGCGCAGAGAGGCCGGGCGCAAGCAACATGCACAGAGAACCCGCTACCTGCGCCGCAACGCCCGCATAAAACCACAAGGGAAGTTTTTCCTTCCGGACCAGGCGGACGAAGACAAACAAGGCTCCCAGCAGAAGCCAGGTTCCCGGAATGTTGTTTTCATTAGTCATGCCTGCCAACAATCCCAGTGCCACTACGCCAGCCCACTGGCCGAAACCCTTTTTAGCAGGCTTTCCTTTTTCCCGTTTTCCCGATTTTCCAGCAATTCCCGGTACAGGCACAGGAAACCGAGCCAGAGGGCGGCTCCCCAGGAATAGTTGGTAGCGCCGGAGAGCCAGTAAATCGTGACGCCGGGCCGGGCCGTACAGGTGAAGAGCAGGAGAAGCGCCAATCCGAAGAGCCGCACGTCCGGCCAGGAACGGGGGTCCACCCTGCGCCCGGAGGCCAGATAGAACATCATCAGCGCGAGGCAGACCTGTACAAAGGGGTTGAGCAGAATGAAGAGCCATTTGCCCGCTGTCGCCACAGCAAAGGCCAGGTATTCCCCGATTCTGGGGTTCCAGCTCATGTAGGAGGCCACGCAGCGTTCCCAGACCAGGCTGAGGGAGAAACGGTGTTCCATGCCCGTCAAGGCGTGATGGTACGTGTCTGAGGTGAAGGGGCTCCACCAGCTAAGCAACGCCACATACAGCAGGGCGGCTGCAACCAGCGCCCAAAACCATACCATGGACGTACGGGGAGACGGCATCAGCTCGGGTCCGGTTTCTTCTTCCGCAGCGCCGGGGGCAGGTCCAGGTCTTCCCCGTCCAGAATGAGGGGGCGTACATGGGCAAAGAGTCCGTGTCCCGCGCGCTCTTCCTCTCCTTCTTCCGGGGGAGTTCCTTCTTCCAGTTCCTTGATGTCGGGAACCGGGTCCAATTCCTGTTCCGCATCCGCTCCGAGTTCCTGCGCTGCAGGCGCGGGTTCCGGGAACGTTTCCTCCACGTCCGGCACGGAGGGAACAGGCCTTACAGGCACCAGTTCCTCTTCCAGTTCATGGTCATCCCTTCTGACGGAGGGAATGGAAACGGGAGGTTCCGGCTCCGGACGCCGTTCCGGTTCGGAAACCACGGCGGGAGCCACAGGCTGAATGATGGTTTTCCCATCCCCGATGAAGGGTTCTTCCTCCGGCACAAGAACTGTCTGGAGCTCCGGTTCCCTACGGAAAACGGGAGCAGGAGAAATTTCCGGTTCATTCACGGGCACAACGCCCAGCACGGTCAGGGACAGGCGGTCTTCCGGCTGTTCCGCCACGGAAGCGCCGATATGGAGGCGCACGCCGCTCCCCAGGATTTCCGCCACTCCGCCAGCCAGCGCTTCCAGGCGTTTCAGGGTCAGGGAATTGCCGCCGCGCACCAGCACCAGAACGTCGTCCACTTCCCCCAGCCGTTTTTCCAGGAAAAGGGGAGAGTGCCGGACCTGGTCCAGCATGTCCGCCGTGGAAACGTCCGCGGACGCTTCCCCTACGCCGAAGGAGCAAATTCCCTTCCCTGTTCCGGCCACGCGGAGCAGGTCATCCAGCCCCACGCGGAGCAGGCTTCCGGAAGAGTTGAGAAGGGAGGGCACGATGAGCACGGCGCGGGCAATGAGAGCATTGACCACGGAAAAGGCTTCCAACACTCCCTTGTCGGGATCAATCAGGCTTTCCATGGCGTCATTGTCAAACCGCAGCACCATGTCGGAATACAGGGCCAGCCGTGACAGCGCCTCGTCCGCCTGGGCGGCGCGGCGGTCCCCTTCAAACCGGAAGGGGCGGATGACGACGCTGACGACGTAGGAGCCCTGCTCCTTGGCCAGCCGCGCCACCTCCGGCGCCACGCCGGAGCCTGTTCCGCCTCCCAGCCCGGCGGCGAGGACGGTCAGCGCACTGCCTTCCAGGGCCCGGAGGATGGAGGATTCACTTTCACAGGCGGCCTGTGCCCCCACGGAGGCATCCCCTCCGGAGCCGAGCCCCCGGGTAAGCCTGGCCCCCAGATGGACCTTGCACGGAACGGCGGAGGCGTTCAGCAAACGGGCATCCAGATTCATGGCGCACACGGAAGCCGCCTGCGGAGCCAGCAGCAGAACCTCCTCCATCACCTTGGCGCCTGCGGCTCCAATGCCGCACAGGCAGATTTTTCCGGATAGCCCGGACGGGTCCTGGGGAGAAAATTCCAGCATGGTTTTTAATTGGGGTAGAGATTGATCAGGAGTTCTTCCTGCCGAAGAGGCCCAGCACGCGCCCCAGCCAGCTCCGCTGCTGCGGCAGTTCGGCATCCAGAATCTGGGCATACCGTATCAGCCCGATGGCCGTACAGTAACGCGGGTCATCCAGATAGGAAGGCGCTCCGTTTTTGACCAGCGTGGGACGGCTGATCGCCACGCCGAACACGTGGGAGGCCAGTTCCCCCACGCCGCGCATCAGGCTGGCGCCCCCGCACAGGTAGACGCCGTGGCAGCGGTTGCCCTTGAAGGTGTCCTTGGGCAGGGAGGATTTGACCAGATTGAAGATTTCCAGCAGGCGGGAACGGATGATTTCATTCAGAACATTGCGTTCGATGGCGGCATCCTTCATATTCCCTTCTCCGCGCACGCGCACCATTTCATTGGTCTTTCCGGAAAAGCTGTTGGCGTCCCCCTCCGTCTTTTTGAGCAGTTCCGCCTGCGCCAGCGGTATGCCGGTCATCAGCGTGATGTCATTGGAAATATGGTCGCCGCCCAGGGGCACGCAGCCGGAGGCCACCAGCTGGCCGTCCAGGTAAAGGACGTAGTCCGTGGTGCCCGCCCCCATGTCAATGAGGAGGGCGCCCGCCTGCTTGACCTGCCTGTTGAGCACGAACTGGGCCGTGGCGATGGGGGCGAAGACCACATCCGCAATGTCCAGGGGCACTTCCCGCACGCAGCGGAAGGAGTTGGTGATGCGGGATTTGATGCCGTGGATGATGTGGCAGTCTATGTCCAGCGTCCTGCCGGTCAGCCCGGCGGGGTTGGTCAGGTTTTCCTGCCCGTCCACGGAGAAGAGGCCTGGCACGCGGTGCAGGACGAATTGTTCCGGCCCCAGCGCAATGTCACGGGCGATTTCCGTCACCTCATCCATGTGTTCCTGGGAGATGATGCTTTCATCCGGAGGCAGGCGGAAAGTGCCGCGGTTGTTCTGCCCCACGATGTGGGCCCCGGTCACGGACAGGTAGACGGTCATGATGTCCACGTCCGCATGGTCCTGGGCCATGTTCCAGGCATCATAAATGCACTGGATAACCTTGGAGGTGTCTTCAATCTCGCCGCGGACCACGCCCTCGCTAGGAACTTCACCCACGCCGATGATCGTCACGGTCGCGTCAGGCTTTACTTCGCCCACGACCATGCAAGTCTTGCTTGTCCCTATCTCAAGCCCTACGTGAATTTTTGTCTTAGCCATGAAAGTCAAGGAACTATCAACGTCCTAGCACCTGATAGCACATTACTTTCCATTGTTCAAGAAAGCCTGCGCGAACATACGCAAAAAACGCGGTTTTCCGTTGCGCAGGCCCGGATCAGAGACCCGTGGGGTGGCGCACCAGGAAGTTCCGGGCATTGCGGCCGTCCACCCTCCAGCGGGGGCCTTCGCCGCGGCGGCCGCTTCCGGTGGTGTCAAACCGGAGGCCGCAGATGACCATGAATACGTGCCCGTTCTTGGCATAGACGGAAATCCAGTCCCCGGCGCCTTTCTGCCCGTAGTTCAGGAACAGCTTGGAATGGCGGGTGGAGGTGAGCAGCCCGGCTTCCTTCAGCACAAAGGAGGTGCTGCCGGAGCAGTCATAGTGGGAGTCATAGTGCTTCCTGTGGCCGCCGCCTAGGCGGTAGGGCTTGTTGACCAGAGAATTGGCGGCCGCAATGGCGCGCTTTACCTGCGGGGGGCATTCCTGGGGGGAATGGCCTTCCCGTTGTGCAGCACGGCCGTTTTTCCCGGTACAAAGTGGTAGGCGGGGAGCCGTGCCGGAGCTTCGACTTGTTGGGAGGTGGAGGAGCAGGAGGAGAGGAGAAGGCCGGCCAGAAGGGCACCGGCCACGGAGAGAGTTTTGTGGACCGCAAATGTCATAAGAATTATAAACTGCGGAATTCCTGCCCCCTTGGCAAGAAAATAAATTTCCCCCGTCCACATTACATGGTAGACGGGGGAAAGAAATCAACAACATTTAGCCGTTGGAACGGGCGAGAGCGTCCTTCTCCACGGCAGCCCACAGGGAGTCCAGGGAGGCCTGGACCGCCGGCAGGGCTTCCTTCACCGGAGCGCCCGGTTTCCCGTGGCCGAAGAGGTAGTACTTGATCTTGGGTTCCGTTCCGGAGGGGCGCACCGCAAAGCTGCGGCCGTCCGCCATATCCACAAAGATCATTTTTTCCGCCGGAATGGGGTCGCCCTCCGCATCCACCATGTCACCCTTGGAAAAGTCCCGGATGCCGCTGACGGCCACGCCGTCCAGTTCCGTAGGAGGATTGGCGGAATAGGAGGTGGAGAGGGCGGCGATTTTTGCCGCGCCGTCTGCGCCTTCCATGACCAGGGATTTGCCCATTTCCAGGTACACGCCGAATTGTTCAAAGAGTTCATGAAGCAGTTCCAGCAGGCTCTTGCCGACACTTTCCGCATAGGCGGCCAGCTCCGCAAAGATGATGGCGGCGGAGTTGGCGTCCTTGTCGCGCACGAAGTCCTGGGCCAGGTAGCCGTAGCTTTCCTCCCCGCCGAAGACAAAGTAGCGGCTGTATTCCAGGCGCAGGGCGCGCGTCTGTTCCTCGCTCATCTTCCGGTAGCCTTCCCGCTTTTCCGCAGGAATGGCTTCTTCATATTTGCCGAGCTTCTGGGCGATGTACTTGAAGCCCGTGAGCACGTTGACCACTTCATAGCCGAAGTGGTGGCCGATGGCGTCCTGAAGGCCCGTCGTCACAAAGGTTTTCACCATCACGGCGCGGGAACGGTTGGAGTCATTGATGATGCCCAGGTCAGACATGCTCATGCAGCGGTACCACGCCAGCAGGGAGCCGATCTGGTTGCCGGTCAGCAGGTGCATTTTCCCATCTTCCCCGCGAACGGCCACACCCATGCGGTCCGCGTCCGGGTCCGTGGCGATGACGATGTCCGCGCCGGAAGCGTCCGCCTGCTCAATGGCCAGGGCCAGGGCCGGCGGGTTTTCCGGGTTGGGGGAGGCCACCGTCGGGAAGCGGCCGTCCTGCACGTCCTGCGCCGCCACGGTCTGCACGTTGCAGCCCAGTTCCTTCAGCAGGGGAACGATGATATGGCCGCCCGTGCCGTGGAGGTTGGAGTAAACGATTTTGGCGCCGCCCTTGCTGAAGAGCTCCGGACGGAGCAGCACGGTTTTCAGGCGGTCCATGTAGACACGGTCAAAGGAGGCGTCCAGCACGTGAAGGGTGCCGCGCCGGTCTTCCGGCAGCGGTTCATATTCCTCAGAGGTCAGGGAGTTCACTTCCTCAATCACGGCCTTGTCATGCGGAGGCACCAGTTGGGCTCCGTCGTTGAAATAGGCCTTGAAGCCGTTGTCGTGGGAGGGGTTGTGGCTGGCGGTCAGCACCACGCCGGAATCCGCATTGAGTTCACGGATGGCGAAGGAAACTTCAGGGGTGGCCCGGGGGCTGTCGAACAGGTAAATGTCACAGCCTAGGTCCGTGCCGATTTTCGCGCAGAATTCGGCGAAGTCACGGGAGAAGTGGCGCGTGTCATGGCCGATGACCAGCCGGGGCTTCCTGCCCGGGTCCGTGGCCTCCACATGCTTTTTCACGTAAATGATCAGGCCGCGCATCGCTCGCCCCACATTGAAGTAGTTCATGCAGGCGGTTCCCACGCAGGGATATTCCGGGCGGCCGTTCACGCCGCCGTTCCCCTGCTCCGCCCGGGTCACGATGCTGCCGATGGTGCGGCCGCGCAGCCCCCCCGTACCGAAGGCCAGGGTCTTGTAAAAACGGTCATTCAATTCCTGCCACTCCCCGGCGGCGGCCAGTTCCTCTACGGCCTCACACGCTATGGGGGATTTGGTTCCGGCCAGCAGAAGGCGGATATTGGTCAGGGAAGACTCCAAAAGCTTCCCCTCTTTAACGGCATTCGTCAGGGATTCATCCAGTGTATTCATGCTGGCGGAATAGTACATCATGGCCCTTGTTTGACAATAGCTCTTTCCACCATGGCCTGAGAAAAACCGCCATGTGCGCCACGGCACGGGCGCGGGAAAAGCCTTCCGTCCCCGTCCCCCCTTTCACCTAGAGGGACTGGCGGTCATACAATTCCCGGTACAGCGGGCAGGAGGCATAAAGTTCCGCATGAGTGCCGTCCCCGATGATGCGGCCGCCCTCAAACACCAGAATGCGCGTCGCCACGCGGATGGAGCTGAAGCGGTGGGCTACGATGAGAGCCGTCCTTCCCTCCACCAGGCGGTCCAGCTCCTGCTGGATCTGGGCCTCGCTTTCCGCGTCCAGGGAGGCGGTGGCTTCATCCAGAATCAGGACGGGGGCGTCTTTCAGGAAGGCGCGGGCAATCGCCACGCGCTGGCGCTGGCCGCCGGACAGGCCGCTGCCGCCGTCGCCAAGCATGGTCTGGTAGCCGTCCGGCATCCCCATGATGAAGCCGTCCGCGGCGGCGGCGCGCGCCGCGGCCATCACTTCCTCATCCGTGGCGTCCTGCCGCCCCAGCCGGATGTTTTCCATGATGGTGCCGTGGAAGAGCACGGGATGCTGGGAAACGAAGGCAATGTTCTTGCGCACATCGTGCAGGGAGGCGTCTCTCACATCCACGCCGTCCATGCGCAGGGTGCCGGAACTGACGTCGTAAAATCTGGGCAGAAGGCTGGCAAACGTGGTTTTCCCGGCGCCGCTGGGGCCTACCAGGCCCACCACTTCCCCGGGGCTGATATGAACGTCAATGCCGTCCAGCACCTTGCGGGCGCCGTCGTAGGAGAAGGAAACGCCGTCATAGTCCAGACGCCCGGAGGCTCGCCCCAGGGGAACGGGATTGGCGGCTTCCGGCATGGTGTCCGGCTCCTTCAGCAGGTAGTTGATGCGTTCCAGGGAGGCATGCGCGCTTTTCAGGTTGGTCAGCGTCACGCCCAGGCGCTTGAGGGGGTCGTAACACATGAAGAGGGCAGCGGCCAGGGCCGTGAAGTCAGCCTTGGTGATTCCCATTTCATGGCCCCTCACCAGCAGAATGCCCAGGCCCAGCGCCGTCACCATTTCCAGCACCGGCACCAGGAAGTGCCTGTACTTCACCGTTCTCAGATTGATCTTGAAGAAGCGTTCGATCAGCCCCAGGAAAAGCCCCACCTGCTGTTCCTGCATGCCGTAGGAACGGATTTCACGCTGGGCCGCCAGGTTTTCCTGGGCGGCGGCCGTGATATTGCCCAGCTCGTCCTGCGCCTGCTTGGCCTTCTTCATCACGCGGCGGCCAAAGAAGCGGATGGGCCATATCGCCAGCACAACCAGCCCCAGATTCATCAGCACCACCGCCGTGTTCGGGTCAACAAAGACCTTGTACACCAGGAAGGCGAGTGCGGTCAGCAGGGTAAGGGGCTGTTTGATGATGTCATTGGCCGCTATTACCAGGCCTCCCTGCACGTTGGCCGCGTCATTGATGAGGCGGCTGATCAGGTCCCCCCGTTTCTGGCGGTCAATGAAGGAGAGGGGCAGCGTTTGCAGTTTGGAAAAGGCGTCCAGCCTGATTTCCTCCAGCACCTTCATGCTGACGATGCTGATCCAGTACACATTGAAGAACGTGCCTATGCCCCGGATGGCAAAAACCAGCGGCAGCAGGGAACATACGGCCACGAGCACAGCGGTGTGCATGTGCTCCGGGGCCACCAGATGGGCGATGATGTTCTGAAGCTCCGGGGGAATCTGCGTATTGTCAAACACCACCGGAAACACCTTGGCAATCATCAGCGGGAAGCCGAAACCGCTGGCGGCGGCGGCCAGCGCCCCGGCGGCCAGCGCGGCGATGAACAGCTTCATCACCGGCTTCAAATACCGCGCGTACTCAAAAAACTGTCTTAACATGAAGCGCCTCCTTCCTCTTCCGCAACCATCTGCTGCTTGTTGTAAAGTTCCCTGTACAGGGGGAGGAGGCCATCAGCTCCTCATGCGTGCCATCCGCAATGACGCTCCCTTTTTCCAGAACCAGAATTCGGTCCGCCATCCGGATGGTGCTGAACCGGTGGGCAATGATGAAGGCCGTGCGTCCGGAAGCCAGCTTTTCAATCTCCTTCTGGATGAGTTCCTCGCTCTTCATGTCCAGGGAAGCCGTGGCTTCATCCAGCACCAGGATAGGCGCGTTTTTCAGAAAGGCCCTCGCCAGGGAAACGCGCTGCCGCTGGCCGCCGGAAAGCCCTTCCCCCATTTCTCCGATCATGCGGGAATAGCCTTCCCCCGTCTCATTGATGAAGCTGTCCACGGCGGACATGCGCCCGGCTTCCTCCACCTCCGCGTCGGAAGCGTCCGGACGGCCGATGCGGATATTGTCCGCCACGGATCCGCGGAACAGCACGGGATACTGGGAAACCAGCGCGATATGGGAAAGCAGGTCCTTCTTGGCCATCTCCCGCACGTCGATGCCGTCCACCTTCACGCTGCCGGAAAGTACGTCGTAAAAACGGCACAGCAAATTGATGAAGGTCGTTTTCCCGGCGCCGCTGGGGCCTACCAGGGCCACCACCTGGCCAGCCGGGATGCGGATGTCAATGTTCTTCATGACGGGAGCATCCTGCTGGTAGCCGAAGCACACATTGCTGAACTCCACTTCCCCCTTCCAGGCTTCCGGACTCTTCGGGTTTTCCGGTTCCGGAACGTCGTCCGGAGCGTCCAGCACATGGTTGATGCGCTCCAGCCCGGCATTCAGGGTTTCCGCCTTGTTGTGGACCGCCCCTAGCTTCTTGACCGGTTCATAGCAAAGGTACATGGCCGTAGCCAGCGCGGCGAAGTCCCCCATGTTCATGCCGTTCATGTTGCCGACAAAGAGAGTGGCCGCCATGGCGATGGCGCTGACGAATTCAATCAAAGGCGTCAGCAGGCTCTGCCACCTGACCGCACTGATGGAAGCCTGGATGTAACGGTGAATCCTGTTCCTGAACAGACTTGTCTGCTGCTCTTCCAGTTCAAAGGCCCGGATGTCCCGCTGGGAGGAAAAGTTTTCCTGAAGCGTGGAGGAAAGATCCCCTGGCTGGACTGCACCACGCGAGCGCGGGCGAGCATTTTCTTGCCGATGTAGCGGATGGGAATCACGCAGACGCCCACCAGGAGCATGTTCGCCAGCAAAATAAGGAACTGCTGGCTGACGGAGGCCCTGTAAATCAGGAATCCCAGCGCGGCCAGGAGGGTCAGGGGCTGGATAATCAGGTCATTGGCAATCTGCACCAGGCCGCCCTGCAGGAACTGCGTGTCCTGCATCAGGCGGCTCAGCAGGTCTCCCTTCTGCTGGCGGTCATGAAAGGCCAGGGATAAATCCTGGTATTTACGGTACACCTTGAGCCGCAGCGTTTCCAGCACGCCCAGCCCTATTTTGGAAAGCAGGTAGACATTGACGAAGGAGGAGAGGCCGCGCACCACCACTACCATCGGGAGCATGGCCGCCGTGGCCCACACCGTCACCCAGGGCAGGTTTTCCGGACTCACGTACCAGAGGAGCACGCGCTCCGCCCACGGGGGCAGCGGCTTCCCGTCAAAGATCACGGGGAACATTTCCTGCAAAATCACCGGTATGCCGAAGCCGCTGGAAACAGCGGCCACCATGCCGCCGATCACAGCCCACACCAGCGTGCCCTTATAGGGGAGAAGATATTCGCGCCATAATGCTACGGCGCGCTGGATGGAGGATTCCTGCCCCTCTGTTGACTGTTTCCTCATAAGTAATTCCGGATTGATGCGCCCGGGAACGGACGGCGCGCAATCGGTGCAGATCATACCATGAAGATCGCGGATGACAAGCTCCTTGCGATAAAAACTCCTCAGGAAACGCCCGGAGGGAAAGCCGCCGGGCATCCCGGCTTGCCCGCCTCCCCGGAATGGTCTACCCTGCCGGCGCATGCTGAAGACAGGATTAATCCAGCCGGAGACCATCCCCGGCCATTTCCCCAGGAACCTCAGAACCATCGTGGAACTGTACCGTTCCTGCGTGGACGGCGGGGCGGAGCTCGTTCTTTGTCCGCCGCTGGCCCTCAGTGGCGCGCACACCGGGGAACTGGCCCTGCGCAGCGGCTTCCGGTCCCAGCACAGGGCGGCCCAGGCCTACCTGGCGCGGGAAATAGCGGACGTCCCCCTGCTGCTGGCAGCAGCGGACGCGGACGGCAGCCGCTTCCACATGCTCCGGAACGGCCTTTCCTTTCCACGGCAAGCCGTTATTTCCCCAGCCGCACACGGAACGGAGGCCGTTCCCGTTTTCGGCATCTGCCGGACGGCGGATGAAGCGGGTTTTTCCATCATTTCATGGCCGGAATCTTCCCCGGCATCTTCTTCCGTACCCTGCCTCTTGCTCCGCACCCATTCCGGCGCGTGGCATGAAGGACTGCTGGAGCAGGATGAGGAGGAAGCCTGCCGGCTGGCGCGGGAAACAAGGCTGCCGGTCCTCACTGCCCGCCTGGCCGGGGAGAAGGCCCGTTTCTGTTACCCGGCGCGTCTTCCGCATGGTCCGCCCACGGGATTCTCCTCAAACGGCTGCGTCTTTTTGAACGGGATTCCGCCGTCATTTCTCCGGAAAATTCCACGGAGGCGTCTTCTCCGCTTCCCGCTCCGGAAGAACAGCTCCGGCACGCCCTCCGGAAAGGCACGGCGGACTTCATCCTGAAAAGCGGGCATGGCGCCGCCTGCCTGAACCTGCTGGAAAGCTCCGCATCCCTCCTGCTGGCTCAACTGTTAAAAGAGGAACTGCCTTCCCTGCCCTTGACGGGCTTCATCCCCCGCCTCCCCGGCATTCCGGAACAGGACACTGCCCGGGCGCAAGCCTGTGCGGACAAGCTGGGCATTCAGGCCCGGATGCTGCCTCTCCCCGCAGATGCGGCGGCCGGAGGACCGGATGACCTGTTCACGGCCGCATGGCTCATGCGCCAATGGACCCAGGAGGAAGGTGCCCTGCTGCTGTCCGCCCTGACCGGAACGGACATCATGACCGCTCCCCGCCTCCTTCCGCCGGCCCTGGCCGCTGACTTCATGCCGCTGGGGGATTTATATGAAACGGAACTGGCGGACCTGTTCCCCGGCTTCCTTTCTCCTGCGCCGGATGCGGCCATGCGCGACAGCCTCCTCATCCGTCTGCACCGCGCGCATGAATCCGCCACGCCGCTGGCAGGCCTCTTCCCGGAATCGGAGCTTGAAATCCGCCGCTGGCAGCGCCGGGCCCGCGCCTCCGAATGGATGCGCCGGAAACTGCCGCCGCGCCTCACACTGCGATCCATTCCCGGTGCACCGGAAACGCCTTACGTCCACCGGCTGACGGATTGACGCGGCGCGTTGCTTTTCTTCCCGTGGCGTACATTGCGCTTGCTCTTGAAGTGGAAGAAGTGATTAGTAGAAGCCATGCAATTCTATGTAGCCACCATGATCGGCCGCGCCGCTCTAAGGCTGGTTGACCGCCTGGGGTCAATCGGATTGCTGCTTTACCAAGTGACCGCATGCATGTGGTCCGGCAAATTCCGGATGCGCGTTCTTGTGGAGCAAATTGCAAAAATCGGGGTGCAGTCCCAGCCGGTGGTCATCATCACCGGCGCGTTCACCGGAGCCGTGCTGGAAGCCCAGACCCTGTTCCAGCTCCAGACGGTGAGGATGGAAACCATGGGGGGCGCCGTCGTCGCCGTGGGCATGTTCCGGGAACTGGGGCCCGTCATTACCGGGCTGATGCTTGCGGGCCGCGTCGGGTCCGCCATGGCAGCGGAAATCGGGACCATGAAAGTCACGGAACAGGTAGACGCCCTTAACTCCATGAACGTGGACCCGGTGGACTACCTGGTGAAGCCCCGCATCCAGGCCATGCTCATTTCCATGCCTATCCTGATGATGGAAGCCGTGCTGGTGGGCATCGCCTCCGCCTACATCGTCAGTATCACCTCCTTTAACGTGGACCAGGCTTACTGGATGCACTTCATGAGCAAATTCGTCACCATGGGGGACATCACCGTGGCCCTGGTCAAAGCCCTGGTCTTCGGCCTCATCATCTCCACCATCTCCTGCCGGGAAGGCCTGAACACCACGAACGGAGCCGTTGGCGTCGGCAAATCCACCATGCAGGCCATGGTGTATGCCTCCGTGGCCCTGCTCATCGCCAACTTCATTCTGACCATGATTCTCAATTCCATCTTCCCCATGGGATTCATGAGATAACCCTTCCGCGCCGCCATGCAGCCATTCATCCGCGTCCACCAGCTCAAGCAAAGCTTCGGTACCCAGGAAGTGCTGAAAGGCGTGAGCTTTGACGTGGGAAAGGGAGAGCTGATGGCTCTGATCGGCGGGTCAGGGGCTGGAAAAAGCGTCATCCTGAAACATCTGGACGGCCTGATGGACCCGCTGGACGGCTATGTGGAAATAGACGGCAGGCGCATCAGCGGAGCGCCGGAAAAAATCAAGAAGCAAATCCGCGGTAAAATAGGCTTCATGTTCCAGCAGGGGGCACTCTTCGACTCCCTCAGCGTAGGGGAAAACGTCGCCTTCCCGCTGCGCGAGGAAGGAATCCGGAATGAAAAGGAGCTGGACGCGCGCATCTCCGCCGCCCTGGACTCCGTGGACCTGCTGGGGCAGCAGGAAAAAATGCCGGCCAGCCTCTCCGGAGGCATGATCAAGCGCGTAGCCGTAGCCAGGGCCATCGTCACCACACCGGAATGCCTGCTGTATGACGAGCCCACCGCAGGCCTGGACCCCATTGTCACGGACAGCATCAGCTTCCTCATCCGGCAAATCTGCAAGGACAAGGGAATCACGACCGTCATCGTCTCCCATGACATGCCCAGCGTGATCCGCATTGCGGACAAAATCGTCTATCTCAGGAACGGGGAAGTTTACTGGACGGGAACCCCGGAGGAGCTGCTGCATTCCAGGGATGAAAACCTGCAAAGGTTCCTGTACGGGGATTCCGGGGAAGACTGGGCCTCCCTGACCGGCAGGCATGAAAACTTTCAACGGGTTCTGCTGGAACGGGCGGAACGTGAACGGAAACAATAACCATCTTACCACAGAGCCATGAAGCAGAAACTTAAGCCGGAAACCTGGGTGGGCATCTTCCTGATTGCCGGAATCCTGATGATCATCGGCGTCATCCTGGGGTTCGGCAACATCAAGACCTCCAAGGAGCAAACCTACCCCATCAACATCATTTTCAAGGACGCGGCGGGCCTCATCAAGGACTCCCAGCTCCGCCTGGGCGGCGTTACGGTGGGAAAGGTCACCAAGGCGCCCGAACTCCTGCCCTCCGGCAATGAAGTCATGCTGGAAGCCAGCATCCTGAGCGACGTGAAAATCCAGGAAGGCTCCGTCTTCCGCGTGGACATGCAGAACATCCTGGGAGACAAGTACATCGACATCGTTCCCCCGGCACGCCCCACGCACGAATACATCCCGCCCCATGCCACCATCATCGGGCAGCCTGAAAGCGACTTCAGCAAGATCAAGAATAACGCCGTGGGCGCCACGGAGGAAATACTGAAAATCCTCAAGCAGATTGAAAAAAATTCGGACAACATTGACGAGGCCATTCTCAACATCGGGGAAGCGGCCAAAGGGCTGGCCCAGACCACCAAGCTGATCAATGAAGGCATCCTGAGCCGGGAAAACCTCCGGCACCTCAACAGCGTGCTGGCTCAAATGAACAAAGCGGGCGAACAGCTCCCCGCGACAATGGCGGCCATGAAAGACACCGTCAGTGACGCCCGCAGAATCATCGCCGGAGCGGAAGAAAAGCTCAACAGCCTGGACCCCGCCATCAAGGAAATCCCCCCCACGCTGACCGCCCTGCGCAAGGCTTCCGAGCAAATCGCCTCCGTCACGGCGGACGCCCGGAAAAACCAGGGCTTCCTGGGGCTGCTCATGTACGATGCGCGCTTCCGCGCCAATGCCCAGGAATTCATCCGTAACCTGAGGGACTACGGAATCCTGCGGTACCGGAACCCGAACGAGCCCCAGGCCAAACCAGACCCCCGCGGCGGTTTTTCAGGAAGCCGCCGCTGAGGAACGCGCACAATTCCGGGTGAAGCCGCTTTACACACTTGCCAATAGAGGGAAGCGTGCTAAATAATTCCCAATGTGAGAGGCGAAAACATGTAAGCCGACATGTTTTTCAACAGGAACCAACCCTTAACACTCTAATCAACCATGCAAGACAACCAAACCGAACTTGAACCGACCGCAGCAGCAAACGACACCGCCTGCTCCTGCCCTTCCGCCCGCGAGCTTGCCGTAACCAGATTTCAACAGGCCAGGGCCTTCGCCGCGGCCAAAGTAAACCAAATCCGCAAGGCGGCTACGGAACAGGCCAGCACCATCCGTGACTACGCCCAGGAAAAAGGAGAAGTCATCCGTGACAAGGCCAAGAAGTTCCATGAAGCGGGCGAAGAATACGTGAAGGAAAAACCCACCCAGTCCGTGCTGATCGCCATGGGCGTGGGCCTTCTGATCGGCATGCTCATCCGCCGCCGTTAACCCTCATTCCGCGCCATGCGCATCAAGCGCATGGCGCCCTCACCCCTTCAAACCGAGCCATGGGACTGATTGACAAACTCAAACGCACCTTCGTCGCCCCCATTGTGGAGGAAAAGGAAGAAGGAGCGGCTATGGTCCGGTCCCTCCGGGAAACCGGAGCGGCGGCGCTTGACCATGTGGAAGCCCTGGCCGCGCTGCTCAAGCTGGAACTGGAGGAAGCGTCCAAAAGGCTGGGCAGGAAAATGGCCCTGCTCCTGCTGGCCGCCTTTATGGCCATCTTCGGCTATCTGTTCCTGTGGTGCTTCCTGACCATGGTCATGGCCCACTTCTGGGGAATCATTGCCGGACTTGCCGTAACCACCGGCATCCATCTGGTGGCGGCTGCCGTGGCCCTCATCCTTTTCAGCCGAACCCATGTAACGCCCATCGCCCCGGCGACGGCGGAAGAACTTAAAACGGATTTATCATGTCTGCAAATGGCTCTCAAGAAAAGCTCGCACTCCTGATGCGGGTGGCTTCCTCCCGGCTGGATATCGTCAATGAGACGGATACCCTGGTCCAGAAGACGCAGCAGCAGGCCGACCACTTCCGGAAGCTGAAAAAAAAGGCCATGTCCCTGCCTGTGATCGGCTCCATTGTCGGCACGGTGGGAGGCATTCTGCTCATCCGCATGTTTACGGGAAAAAAAAGCCATCCGGCGCCCCCGCGTCCGCATGTTTCCGGAAGCTGGATCAATTCCCCTATCTTCCGTTTCATCATTGAAATCCTGGTAACCCTCGCCTTCCCGTCCCTGAAAAAAATGGGCTTCGACCTGGCAGGCAAGAAATTCTTCAACCTGTTCAAGTAACAGGATTTTCCGGTCGATGCGGCGCAGCCTTTTCAAGCCGCTGCTTTAAAAAAGAACTCAGGAATTCCGCTGTTGCGGGAGAAATGTCTTCATATCCCTGCGGCGTCAGATGCGCGCCGTTCCGGGAATATCGTCCCCCCTGCAGGACAACTCTTCATGCAGACGGCCGCGATACCTCATAAAATAACGACCTGTCGCCAAAGAAAACAACGCCCCTTTGTTCATACGTACCTCGCCAGGCTGGACAGGCATTTCGGCATGGTCCATGCGGCGATATTGGAATGAAACAGGAGACCAGGGCATGCCTGACCCCAAAAAGGCATCGGCAGCTCAATTCCCCTTTCCAGCGCTTTCCGCCATGAACAATTCCTGCCAAAAATAACAGGGCACAATCAGGAAAAAAGCTACCTGGCCATGAAAGGGAGGCCCCAATATAGGAAGACGACCATCATGGCGGAAACATGGCCTTCCCAGTCATCGCGGCGGCGGGGAATTTGGAAATGTTCCTTCCGTGTCCCCGTTCGGAGGAACAGGAAAAATTGATGAAGAAAGTCATTTAAAACAATATCCCGACCTTTCCCCCGGAGGCAAAAATGCAACCGCGCCATAGACTTGTCCTCAATGCCGCCATTTCACATTTAACCATGAAAACAGCAGCGGGATTGCTGTCGGCTCTTTCCGCCATGCCAAACGTATGCCTCTGCCGGGAAAGTCCGTGAAAAACCGCGATCCCTCAGGATCCGGTTCCCGAAACGGCAGAAAAACATAAATGCTCTTTCCCGCTCCCGGAAATAAACTTTTGCGAGCCTTCCTCAAGGCTTCTCTCCAAAAATCCTCCCCCGCCACGGGACGGCACAGGGCCGCCTGCACAGAAATCATTTCCCAAACATTTTTTGCTGGTCAAAAAAGCCCCGTTTTCGTTAGTATGTAGCTTTATCAGTTTGCTGCATTCACAACATGAGCGAATACATTTTGCCCCACGTCGACGGATATCTTAAGCTTGGACAGGACTTTGACTGTTCCGATATCCACCTTGCCGTCAACAGCCGCCCCACCTGGCGCCGGTTCGGCCAGCTTCTCCCCATCTGGGAGGAAGCGCCCAATCTCACGCCCCAGGACACGGAAGTTCTGGCGAGGGGCTTTCTGGAAGACCCGGAATGGAACCGCCTTCAATTAAAGGGGGACGTGGACTTTGCCTATGCCAACGACTTCGGACGCTACCGCGCTTCCGTGGTCAAGCAGCGCCTGGGCTATGACATCTGCTTCCGCATCATCAACACGCGGGTGCGCACCATGGAGGAAATCGGCCTGCCGACGGAATACGTGGTGCCCCTCACCCGCTACACCAACGGCCTCATTCTGGTGACGGGCTCCGTGGGTTCCGGTAAATCCACCACCCTGGCCTCCATCGTGGACTTCATCAACCAGGACCGCCACGACCACATCATCACGCTTGAAGACCCCATCGAATACCTGATTCCCTCCAAAAACTGCCACGTCAACCAGCGTGAAGTGCACAAGCACACGGAATCCTTCGCGCGCGCCCTCCGCGGGGCCCTCCGTGAAGACCCGGACGTCATCATGGTAGGTGAAATGCGCGACCTGGAAACCATCTCCCTGGCGCTCACGGCGGCTGAAACCGGCCACCTGGTGCTCGGCACCCTGCACACGGGGTCCGCAGCCCGCACGGTGGACCGCGTGCTGGACGTCTTCCCGGTGGAGCAGCGCGACCAGATCCGCATCATGGTCAGTGAATCCCTGCGCGGCATCATCTCCCAGCAGCTCGTTCCCAGGGCGGACGGCAACGGCCGCGCCCTGGCCATTGAAATGCTGGTCAATACACCCGCCATCGCCAACTGCATCCGCGAAGGAAAGACATTCATGATTCCCGGCTGCATCCAGACCGGGAAGGCCCAGGGCATGATCCTGATGGATGACTCCCTCCGGGCGCTGCACCAGGCAGGTCTCATCACCACGGAAGACTGCATCTTCCGCGCGGAAGACAAAACCATCATGAAATCCTTCCTGGGAATCAAGTAACCTTTAACTTTGACACACTCCTGTTATGGCTGTTATCGACCAATACTTCAAATACCTCGTAGAAGCGGGCGGCTCCGACCTTCACCTCAGCGAAGGCCAGCCTCCGAAAATCCGCGTCAACGGGACCATCTCCGCCATCTCCGACGAAAACCTGGAAGGCCAGTCGTTCAAAAACCTTCTCGCGGAAATATGCGACTCCCAGGCCTTCCAGAAATACCTGGAAGAAGGGGATCTGGACTTCGCCTATGAAATGGATGAAACCTCCCGTTTCCGCTGCAACTACTTCAGGCAGCAGCACGGCCTGGGAGCCGTCTTCCGTCTCATTCCCACAAAAATCGCCACGCTGGAAGAACTGGGCGTGCCCACGGTCGTCAAGGAATTCGCCCACATGAGATCAGGGCTGGTGCTGGTCACGGGGCCCACGGGCTCCGGTAAATCCACCACCCTGGCCGCCATCATTGACTACATCAACAGCAACCAGGCGCGGCACATCATCACGGTGGAGGAACCTATCGAATTCGTTCACCCCAATAAAAAATCCATCGTCACCCAGAGGGAAGTGCCCCTCCAGACACCCTCCTTCGCAGACGGCCTGCGGGCTTCCCTCCGTGAAGACTCCGACATCGTGCTGGTGGGTGAAATGCGCGACCTGGAAACCATCTCCCTGGCACTCACGGCGGCTGAAACCGGCCTTCTGGTATTCGGCACCCTGCACACGAACAACGCCAGCAAAACCATTGACCGTATCATTGACGTATTCCCGTCCGACCAGCAGTCCCAGGTACGCACCATGCTTGCGGGCTCCCTCCGCGGCGTCGTGGCGCAGCTCCTGATGAAGCGCAGCGACAAGCCGGGACGCGTAGCCGTCAATGAAATCCTCTTTGCCACGCCCGCCGTGGCGGCCATCATCCGTGAAGGCGCCACGCAGAAAATCCCTGACGTCATCGTCGGCGGAAAGGCCATGGGCATGCAATTCATGGATGACGCCATCTGGCAAAAACTCCAGCAGGGCGTCGTCTCTCCGGAGGAAGCCTACATGAAGTGCATTGAAAAGAAGAGGTTCCGCAACTTCCTTCCCCGGAATCCGTCCGTCTGGCAGACTCCGGCGGTGGAAACTAGGCCCTTTGCTCCTTCCCTGTCCCTCCCATGTCCCCCACTGGAAAATTCACGTTCAAGCTCGTGATTTATGGAGCATTCCTGCTCTATCTGGTGGGGGATTTGTTTCTCTGGCACGGCTTCCTGGCCGGCAGGATGGACGCCTACCTGAAACCGATGCCGGGACCGCCCGGAGACAACTCCGCCCGGATTGCGGAAGTTTACGGCGAACCCGTCACCGCCAACCAGCTCTCCCGGAGGGTTGCGGAACTCCGGCTCCTGCGCCAGCCTCCCGTTCTGGACATGGACGGAGGCATCAGGCTCACCCATGAACTGGACGTAGCCGGAGACCTGGCTCCGCGGGCCAGGTACGATCTGATCGGCTCCTCCCTCCTGCGCCTGAAAACCAGCGTCAACGACCTTCAGCTTCCCAACCGCAATGCGGAAGCCGCGCACGCCGCGGAACAAATCCGTTCCCGCTTTGACGGGAACACGGAACAATACCTGAAAACCCTGCATGACCAGAAATTCACGCAGCAGCAATTCCAGGAAAAAATAGCGGCGCGGCTCAAGCAGACGGAACAGCTCTACCGGGCGACCGCCCAGGCGGCAGAGCCGTCCGACGAAGACCTGAAAACCTATTATGATTTGATCCGGGACCAGCTTAAAACCCCTGACCTCCGGAAAACCAGGCACATCTTCCTGGCTACCCTTCACAAGGATGAAACCCAGGTCAAACAGGCGGCGGAAACGCTGCTGGCGCGCCTGCAAGGCGGGGAAACCTTCTCCCGGCTTGCCAGGGAATTCAGTGAGGACGAGCGCTCCGCGCCCGCAGGCGGGGAACTTGGCTGGGTCAGCCCCGCCCGCGCACGGGAAACCCTGGGCCTGGAGCTGGCAAACGTTCCCGACAACAAGCCGGTGCTTCTTAAAAGCCGGTGGGGATGGCACCTTGTGGAAGCCTCCCCCCTCAAAAAAGGAAGTATCCCTTCCTACGAAGAAGCGCTTCCGGCCCTGAGGAATGCAGCCCAAAGCCTCAGAAAAGCGCAGGCCGTGGGGCTGTACATGGAGGGCCTTTTTGAAGAAGCCCACCTCAGGAGCCGCATTAAAAACAAGCGGGATCGCTGATGCCCCAGTTCCAATGAGCGCCCCTTCCTCCTTCATTACAGGCATCTCATTAATCCGCATCATCCTCTGCCTGATGATCTGCGCCTTCCACTGGGCGCGCTGGTCGCCCGTTGCGGGCTCCGTGGGCGTGGACTGGTTCATCGTCCTCTCCGGATTCCTGATGACGTTCACCCTGAAAGAAAATTCGTTCAGTCCGCCCTCCTTCTACATCTCCAAATTTGCGCGGCTGTGGCCGCTCCTGTTCACGGCCATCCTCCTGTCCAGCCTGGTCTCCTACAAGGAGCAATTCCAGCTGGACAACCTGCTCGGCGTCCTGCTGGTTTCCTTCGGCGGCAATCAATTCATGAACCTGCACACGGGAGACAATTATGCCTTATGGTACATGAAGCTGGAAATCCTCTTCGTCCTTATCTTCCCTCTCGTGGCCTATGGAAGGAAACGCCTTCCCCTGCTGCTGGCGCTGGGCCTTGTAACCGCTGTCGCCTGCACGTTCCTGGAACCCGTCGCACGCCTTTACTTCTTCCCGCCCTACCGTTTATGGCAATTTCTCGCCGGCTGCTGCGCGGCACGGCTCTATAAAAAACACGAACGCTTCTTCCGGTGGAGCCCGGCTGTGTTCTCCTTCGGGGTGCTCTACCTTCTCTACCAGACTTTCATCGGCGCCTTGTGGGGCTCCGGCGGGAAAGTTGCCTCCCTGGCCTTCCTCCTTCCCGACACGCTGATTGCCGTGCTGACCATCGCCAGCGCGTGCTCACTTGCAAAATCCCCTCAGCCGCCGGCTGTTAAAATTCCAGCGGTGCTCATCCATTTGACCAACCGGGCCAGCCTCCTGACCTATGCCGTCTTCCTGCTGCATGTTCCCCTCCTGCAATTCATGCAGTACATCTGGCCGCAGGACCGGTACGGAACCCGTCCCATCCTCTTCTGGATATGCGCCGCGCTCCTGTTGATTGCCGTGGGAGCCGCCATGCATTACGGCATTGAACAACCATGCGGAAAATGGCTTTCCTCCCGCTTGAAACGTGCCTTTGCCAGAGTCCGGAACATCAAATTCACCGCTCTTTGAACTGCCGTCCGCTTTCTACGGGAATACAGGCATTCCTTTTCCCGGTTCCCGTATTGCGCCGTCTCCCGGCCCTTTCCGGAAAAATGAATCTCCCCCCTGCGGCAGACTTCCGCCGGACAGGAAACGGCGGCATGCGGAGAAGGAACACGAAATCTTCCATCTTATTTGCGTTGCCTGACGAATTCCTCTTGCTTTCAGGCGGCGGATGGAATAGATTCCCCCCGGTATTTTCCACGGGGTATTAGCTCAGTTGGTAGAGCGTCTCGTTCGCAATGAGAAGGTCAGGGGTTCGAATCCCCTATACTCCACCATCCATCTCTCTTTCCCGCCATTGTCTTTTATGCGGGAATCACGGGCAGCCCTATGAATGGTAATTTATTTAAAATTGTACTGATTTCAGTAGTTGCCATTCTCCTAGCCATCATAGGCGGTGTCATGTCGGCGGATGGAGACCCCTTTTCCATCGCCCTGGCTGTTTCCCCCTTCCTCCTGGCCGTCCTTTTCCTGATGAAGGAAAAGGTATGGTACCTGTGGATATGGCTTCCCCTGCTCTTCCTGCCCATACCGGAACTAAAGGACTACGCACCCCTCTTCGCCTACGGCATTACCATTCCCTTCTACTTGTGGAATGCCATGCTCAAGCGTTCAACCCTGACATGGAATGCCGCCCCTCTCCTGGACGCTGTCATTCTCGTGCTGTTCATGCATGTGGGCTACGTCTTCCTGAGCCACCCCTTCGGCCTGGGCCTGAATGTGCTGGAAGACTACTACGGGAGCAAGGGATACGTCCTCTTCCTTCAGGCGCTCCTTGCCTATCTTTGCCTCTCCTCCCTGAAAACCACCAGCAATGAACTGGGAAAGGTGCTTCAATGGGCCGTTTTTCTGACCATTATCTTCACGCTGATCTCAACCGCCCAGGGCATCCTTTCACCGAATTCTGCCGGAGCGAACCCGGCGGCGGCCGCAGTCTCGGCAAGCGCCGCCTCCGAAGACACGCGGCAATCGACCTTCCTCCAAATTTCCCTATTGGCGGTTCAACTACTCATCATCAACTACTCCGTATGGCAGATGATCAAACGTCCCTGGTGGGGCGCCCTTCTTGTCCTTGGAACCATCGGAGTCCTGTTTAGCGGATTCCGCTCCTTTATTGCGCAGCTTCTGCTCCTGTTTTTCACAATATCTCTGATCTACAAAAGATGGTTCTTCTGCATCCTGGTTCCCATCTTCGGAATGCTTTTGCTTCTGCTCCTCTCCTCCTCAGGAATGCTCCATTCCTTTCCTTACGGTATCCAGCGCACACTTTCAGCCCTTCCTTTCCTGGATGTCAGCATGCAAGCCAGAGAAAACGCGGAAGCGTCCATGAACTGGCGCTTTGAAATGTGGGAATGGGCTCTGGACGACCGCGAACACTTCATTCAGGACAAGGTATTCGGAGACGGCTTTTCACGGGATATCAGCATCGTGAAAGCCAACATCTATGAGGAAGCCTACAACCTCAGCCAGGACCAGTCATCCTTTGCCTGGAACGGGCTATGGCACAGCGGCCCCATTTCCACCATTCAAACGCTTGGCTACGTGGGGCTTTCCCTGTACCTCATTCTGTCCGTCATCGGCATGACCTATGCATGGATTGTCAGCAGAATCTACCGCAACCACAAATACAAGCTGGGCATTCTTTACGTTTCAACCGTCTACTTCATCAAGCCGCTCACCTTTCTGCTGATCTTCGGGGATAGTACCACCATCTCCATGGACATCATCTCCCTGGCCATCATCAAGGTACTCTTCTCCTGCGCCAAAAAGGAAGGCCTGTACGTATCCCTCCACATCCGCAAGGAATACATGCCGCTCATTATCCGGAAGACGGAGGCAAAACCGCAGCCTGCCGCCGCGCCCGCCATTTCCGCCTGACCGTTCCGCCCCTACTCCGGAAAAACGGGCGCATCTGATGCTTGAGGCTGGACTAATTCAAGGGGAGTTGCTACCTTTCGATGCGTTTCCTCTTCTCATGGCAGCAGACTCTCCTCATCATATCATCGGCCTCATCCCGTCACGCTGGGGGTCCTCCAGATTTCCGGGCAAGCCGCTTCACCTCATTGCAGGAAAACCGCTTGTCCAGCACGTATGGGAACGCGTTTCCCGCTGCTCCCGCCTTGACGACATCGCCATCGCCACGGACGACCAGCGCATCTTCGACACCGCCGTGGCCTTCGGCGCCAAGGCGATCATGACCTCTCCGGACCATCCCAGCGGCAGCGACCGCCTGGCGGAAGCGGTGCAAGCCTTCCCCTCCGCCACTCATGTGGTCAATATCCAGGGAGACGAACCCCTCATTGACCCGGCCCTGATTGACAGGCTGGCGGACGCGCTGGTTTCTGACGGGGCCCTGTCCATGGCTACCGTGGCCTGCCCCATCAGCGCGCAGGAAGACCTGGACAACCCGAACATCGTCAAAGTGGTCCTGGCCGGCAACGGCGACGCCCTGTACTTCTCCCGTTCCGTCATTCCCTATGCCCGCCATCCCCGCGTCACCCCCCCGCTGCGCCATCTGGGCATTTACGCCTACCGCCGGGACTTCCTTGAAAACTACGTGCGCTGGGAACCCACCCCCCTGGAACAAACGGAATCCCTGGAACAACTGCGCGCGCTGGAAAACGGCGCCAGAATCAGAGTCATTCTGACGGACCATGTCAGCGTGGGCGTAGACACGCCGGAACAGGCGGCCCAGGTGGAACAAATCTTATTAAACATACATTAAGAACCATAATCATGAAATACATCTTCGTCACAGGTGGTGTTGTCTCCTCTCTCGGCAAAGGACTGGCGGCGGCATCCATCGGTACTCTGCTGGAACGCTGCGGTCTCAAGGTCACCCTTCAAAAATTCGACCCCTACTTGAATGTAGACCCCGGCACGATGAGCCCGTTCCAGCACGGGGAAGTGTACGTCTTGAACGACGGGGCGGAAACGGATCTGGACCTGGGCCATTATGAACGCTTCGTCCATTGCAACCTCTCCCGTCTTAACAACCTTACTTCCGGCCAGGTCTTTGAAAGCGTGCTGCATAAGGAACGCCGGGGAGACTATCTGGGTAAAACGGTTCAATACATTCCGCACGTCACGGATGAAATCAAAAACCGCCTTTATGAAGTCACGGAACAATCGGACGTGGACATCATCATCACGGAAATCGGCGGCACGGTAGGGGACATGGAAGGCCACATCTTCCTGGAAGCCCTGCGCCAGTTCGCGCTGGAAGTGGGCCGCGACAATGTCTGCTTCATCCACGTCACCCTGCTCCCCTACATCAAGGCCGCCGGGGAAATGAAAACGAAGCCCACCCAGCAATCCGTCGCCAAGCTCCGGGAAATTGGTATTCAGCCGGACGTGATCATCTGCCGGACGGAATACGATATGAGCGAAGACGAAAGGAGGAAAATCGCCATGTTCTGCAACGTGGAAGCCAAAAATGTCATCGCCTTCCGCGACGTTAAAAACACCATTTACGAATGTCCTCTGGACCTCAGCCAGGACAAAATAGACCGCATCGTCACCAAGCGCCTGGGGCTGGACGTTCCCGCTCCCAACCTGGCGGACTGGCAGCGTTACGTGGGGCGCGTCATCAGCCCAAGCCACTCCGTAAGGATTGCCGTAGTCGGCAAATACATCGCCCTTCAGGACGCTTACAAATCCATCTATGAATCCTTCACTCATGCCGGTGCTGAAAATGACACTCGCGTGGAAATCCTCCGGATAGACGCGGAAGAAATTGAAGAAAAAGGAGCGGATGCCCTGATCGGTTCCGTGGACGGCATTCTGGTGCCGGGCGGCTTTGGAGACCGCGGCATTGAAGGAAAAATACAAACAGTGGAATATGCGCGCACCAAGGGCATCCCGTTCCTGGGCATCTGCCTGGGCATGCAGGTAGCCGTCATTGAATACGCACGCCACATCTGCGGCATGGACGATGCCAACTCCACGGAATTCGACCAGAAATCCACCCACCCCGTCATCAGCCTTCAGGAAGAGCAGAAAGGAATCAAAGCCATGGGGGCCACCATGCGCCTGGGCTCCTATAAAGCCCTGATCCAGCCCGGAACTCTGGCGCACAAGCTGTACGGCAAGGACAGCGTCACGGAACGCCACCGCCACCGTTACGAATTCAACCCGGCCTACCGTGAAGAACTGGAAAACGCAGGCATGGTCATCAGCGCCGTTAATGATGAACACGGCCTGGTGGAAGTCGTGGAACTTCCCTCCCATCCCTTCTTCATTGCCTGCCAGTACCATCCGGAATTCCAGTCCGCACCCAACCGGGCTCATCCGCTCTTCTCCGGTCTGGTTTCAGCCGCGCTGGAACACAAGAGCCGCTCCTGACCCTTCACCCAGCCCGGGGCCTTTTCCGGAAACCCTGTTCCGGAAAAGGCCTTCTCTTTCCAGGCATGTTCACGGACCTCCTTGTCATCGTCGTCTACTTTCTGGCTATCTTCTGCATTGGCATCTATGCGGGACGCAGGCAGAACTCCCTGACGGACTATGCCCTGGGCAACCGCTCCCTGCCCTGGTGGGCCATTCTGGCCTCCATCCTGGCGGCGGAAATCAGCGCGGCCACCTTTCTGGGGGCTCCGGGGGAAGGCTACCATACCCGCAACTTCACGTACGCCCAGCTCTGCATCGGCACTATCCTGGGCCGCATCATCGTCGGCAAGCTCTTCCTCAAACCCTACTATGACTACAAGGTGGTCTCCATCTATGAATACCTGGAAAAAAGATTCGGGCTCCTGACGCGCCGCACGGCCTCCATGGTCTTCCTGGTCAGCCGGGTGCTCGCCAGTGGAACAAGACTTTACTTTGCAGGCATTCTGCTGGTCATTGCCTACCAATTCATGACGGACACCACGGCGGACGCCAACCAAATTGTCCTGCTTTACATTGCCGCGCTGGTCGTCATCTCCATCGCCACCACCATTTACACAGCCATCGGCGGCTTGAAAGCCGTCGTCTGGACGGATGTCCTCCAGGCCGTCGTGCTGGGCGTCTCCATGCTCTCCGCCCTGTGGGTTCTCTTCTCCCACATTCCCGGAGGGTGGAACTCCATCTCAGCCGCCATGAACGGAGGGGACGACTGGAAATTCTTCTCGTGGGGCACCAAGGAAGGCCTGGACTTCCTCCAGCAATGCGCCCATGTCCTGGGTCAGGAATACACGGTATGGGCAGCCTTCCTGGGAGCGACCTTCATCACCATGGCTACACACGGCACGGACCAGGACATGGTGCAGCGGATGCTGGCCGCAAAAAGCAGCAAGGCGGGAACGCGGGCAGTCATCGTATCCGGGCTGCTGGACTTCCCCATCGTCATCGTCTTCCTCTTCACGGGCATTCTTCTCTACGTCTTCTACCAGTACAATCCGGCGTCCCTCCCCGCAGACACGCCGCAGCTCCATGTCTTCCCTTACTTCATCATCCATGAACTGCCCAACGGCATCCGGGGGCTGCTGATCGCCGGGCTCCTGGCAACCGCCATGGGTTCCCTGTCCACCGCTCTCAACTCCCTGGCAACCACCGCCACCAAGGACTGGTACCAGGGAGTATTCAAACCGGAAGCCACGGAACGTCAGCTCCTCCGGTGCGTGCGCTGGGGAACGGCCGGCTTCTCCCTGCTGCTCATCCTCGTCGGTTCCATCACGGCGTGGTACGTGGTGCACCACCCGGAAGTCCGCATCATTCAAATCGCCCTGGGCATCTTCGGCTACACCTACGGCTCGCTGCTTGGCATCTTCCTGCTCGGGATGCTGACGCGCACCAGAGGAAACGATTCAGGAAACATCATTGCCATGGCGGCAGGCTTCCTGGTCATTGCCTTGCTGACCGAACTCATCCCCCTGCCCGCCGACTGGAGGCAATATATTCCGGAAATAGCCTTTCCATGGCGCGTAACCATCGGCACCCTGGTCACCTTTGCCGTCGGCTTCGGTTTCAGGAGCCGCCACATCTCCGCACGCTGAACGGCATCCGCCGTTACCCGGCTTGCGTTCCGGCTTTCCCCTATTAAGGAAACTTGAAACCTTATTGCAGTTTCAGGACATCCCGTTATCCATTCGACGCCTCATTCTTCTGAAAGGCATGTTGACCACCACTCCTTTGCCCATAAAAAATGCATTCTCCAGCAGCGCTCTTCCCGTTACCGGAACAGAAAAGCAAAAATGAAGGTATTCTTTGCAAGTCTCCAACATATGAAACCGGCTGTGGAATAAACTACCGCTTTTATCTTTCCAGGAAGGCCCCCTCCTTCTATCCAACGGCACCTATCCTCTCCCAAGGAGAGGAAAAGAAACCTGGTTAAGAAATCGTCACAATCAGCAACGCATTGGCAGAATTACAGTTGTGCAACACCCCCACTTCCCGTCTTCCATCCCGTCCCTATTGTCTAAATAGTCCATCTTGTCTACCGGCAGAACCCCGCCGTAAAAACAATCCCTTCCCTCCCTCTTCCCTATTCCTCCCCCTTAAGCACAAAAAGAGCCGCTCCCCGTGGATGGGAAGCGGCGCTGGCCGGGAAGAAGAAAAAGAACTCTCTCTTTTATTACACCTCCTCGGGAGACAGCCAGCGGAAGGAGACGATGTTGAACTTCCTCCCGAACGCCTTGTTCACCGCGCTCAGCTCCGTCTCCTCCAGCGCTCCGCTCTTCATGTTGATCTTCTTGACCGGCGTCTCCGGGCTGTCCACCGGGTCCACGTAGTTGATCCCCCTCTGCACCACCGCCTCGCACCACGCCCGCGACAGCACCACACCCTCGCGGTTGGTCAGCTCCCCGTAGGCCCGGATCGTAAACGTGTCGTCGCGCGTCGTTAAAATATTGCCCAGCACCGCCAGCACGTCGGACTGGATCAGGTAGCCGGGCGCCGCCGTGTACACCAATCCCTTGGCCGCGTCCTGGTTCGGGTACCCTCCCTTGGGCGTGATGACCATGTCGGAGAGTTCGTCAAAGGTGCTGTTGATGGAGCTTTCGTCGATGGCCGCCTGAAGCGCCCCCTTCACCCCCATCTCCCCGCTCTGCAGGCGGCGGTTGACGAAGTCGGACATGTTCAGGAAGGGGCCCCTCTTCTTGACCTCCTGGACCATGTTCCGGGCCAGGGACTTGATCTGCGAGTCGCTGAGCGTTCTGAGGTCGGACCACGCCATGGCCTCCCCGTCCGGGATGCCCTGGGTTACGCCCACCGAGCCGTAGTCGTCCACGTGGGACTTGTCGCTGCTGGCCACCCCGAAGCGGGAGAAGGCCGTCTGGCTGTTGTTGAGCACGGAGGGGGTCCCGCTCCGGGAGTAGAGGAGCTTGCGCTTTTTGAGCCCAAGCAGGGTGGCTTCCCAGGCGCGCTGGGAGGTGGAGTTGACGTTGAAGCCCCCGGCCACGGTGAGGTACTTGGAGGCGTGCTTGTAGCCTTCGTCGGTCTTGGAGAGTTCTTCGACGACGGCCTCGGAGGGCTTGCCCTGGAGGTCGGGCACGAAGCGCCTGTTGGCAATGCCGGCGGCCCTGTTGGAGGAGGCGTCCGTGGAGAAGGCCTGTTGAAGCACGGTTTTAAGTTCCTCCCTGCCCGTGCCTCCGATGCTGGAGGGGCGCGCGGCCAGGGAGGAGGCGAACCAGGAGTCCCAGAGGGCGTCGTTGACCATCAGGCCGTGGTCCCAGAAGTCGCCCAGGGAGGCGTCTCCCATGATTTCATTGTGGGAGAAGACCTTGTCGGGCGGGAGCATGGGGTCGGCAAAAGCGTTGCCGATCCCCACGCCCGGCACGCCGGACTGGTAGGCGAAGCGCTTGGCGACGGCCGCCTTGGAGTCGCTCCTGTACCATCCCGGGGTGAGGCGGCAGCCTGCGAAGCCGGCGAGGCTGGAGGGCTGCTGGAAGGGGAGTTCCGCGGCCACGATCTTGTTGACCTGCTCGGCGCCCGGTCCGCCGAAGGGGGAGAGCCTGGTGCCGTCGTTGGAGAGGATGTTGGAGATGGTGATGGGGAAGAAGTCGCTGTTGGCATTTTTGACTTCAAACTGGTAGGGGCTGTAGAGGCGTCCGAGCTCGGAGGCGGTGGGCATCTGCCCACCCCAGAAGAGAGGGCTGGAGTGCTGCCATGTCTTGGCGCGGTAGTCCTTGCCTTCCGGGTAGGCTCCAATCACCGGAGGCTTGCCCCATTTGACCGATACCCCGTAGTAGGCGATGAAAAGAGCGTCCGGATCCGCCTCGCCATAATAGCCCTGCCTTTCCTTGTTCTCTTCCGGTCCGGTATTGTTTTTCCACATGTCCGCCGGGAATTTGATGTTTTCAAGCAGAGGTTTTTCCCACGCGCCCCAGTTCAGGTTCAGCACGGCGGGCATCGTCTTGGAGAAGATGGCGGGGTCTGCCGTATTGGCGCCGTTCAGCTTGGTGGGTTGTCCCATCTGCTCCGCTCTCATGAGACCGGCCCCCATCGTGAAGGTTCCCAGTTTTTTGGAACCGGCTCCGAATTCGTCCGTATATTTATGGCTGAGGATGTGGTCGGAGGGTGTCCGGTCGGCGGTCGTGCCGGACCAGCCTTTCAGGTCGTCATCATTCTGGGCGAAAATGGCGGAGGCCATGAACGGGTCTCCGTCCAGGTACTTGTTGCCGTCAAAATTCTGGTATTTCAGGCCGGAGTACATGTTGACGGAGTAGCCTGTGGTCTGGGCGGAATCCAGGGACCAGCCTTCCTTCATGGCAAAGTTATCCGTTTTAATGTCAATACCATTATCTTTGGACCGGTAGACGGAGTTGCCGTGGAAGGGGTTGGACACGTCATCAATCAGGGGAATAGGCTGAGCGAAAATGACGATTTCTCCGGCTTTCAGGGTAGAAGGATTACCCTTGTTGGTTGAGCCGTTCGACTGGTAGGTGACTTTGTCACGGAAGGACGCGCCGAAGTCCGCCACCTGGCGGTCGTTTTTGTTTATGGCATTTTGAACGTAGGGAGTCAGGGGATGTTCCGTATAGTTGCCCATGGCCCCCACACCGCCGCCGTTTTTGATGTTGTGGGAGAACATCAGGGGCATGAAGCGGTGTTCGCCGAAGTAGGCCCCCCATACTTCTCCATTGGCCCCCTGGAATTTCATGTCTACGTTGTATGGGTTCCACCATACATAGACGGGAATGACGGAGAAGGCCAGATTGATGAATCCGCCATTTACGGAGGGATTCTGGCCGTTTGTTCCTTCGAATCTGGCGTACTGGACGCCGACGAAGGAGTAGAAGCGCAGCAGAATAGGATGGCGCATGTACGTGTAGCGGTTGTCCATCATTTCCATGTTCGCTGTGGCGTCAGACGCAATCAATGTGCTGGGGGAGGTCCCGTTCCACTGCAATGTGGCGGAAGCGTCCTGGCCTTCCCTCTTCGTGGAGGAGTCCCACACGTTGGCCCACAGGAAGAGCTGGTTCCAGGAGGCAATGGGCCGGTTCTGCTCGGTCGGGCTGCCGTCCTCGGACGTATACGGCCGGAGACCGATGTCTGCGGTGTCGCTACGGAATTCCTCAGGCAGCTTTTCTTGAGAGAATATGATATTCAGGTCTTTTTTCAATCCACCGAATTTAGAATCCGATTTTTCTTATAAATACCATAATATAAGATTTTAAGAACTGATTATCATAAAAATGCATTCTCCCCGCTTCCTTCCTCCTTCCAGATGGTTTCTCCGTCAATTTATTCTGCCTGCAATGCGCTTGTTTGAAGCAATTTTGAGCTTGCATGGACTGCCTCTTTTTTGTATTGACTAGAGTTAAGAATTGGCTCTTCGCACCTTCGTGACAGTGGGGATTTTTATACCCTCAAACTTGAGCGGAAAAGTGCACGCCGGAACCCACCATTTTCATGAAGATTAAACATTTCACTAAACGTCCTATCAGGCATGTCAGCAAAGGTTTTGCCCTGATTGCCACCATCACCCTGATGATGCTCCTGGCCCTTCTCAGCGTTGGCCTTCTCACCATCGCATCCTCACAGGTCCGCATTTCCGAAAAACAGCTCTTTGCCGCGGAGGCCAAATCCCTCGCCAGGTTTTCCCTGGAAGTGGCCCTCGGGCAGCTCCAGTGTGAGCTGGGGCCCGACCAGCGCGTTTCCGCCAACTCGGGCATCCTTTCCTCCGGCGCCAGCGAAGGCAACGCCCCGTACATCCTGGGCGTCTGGAACAGCTGGGATACCTGGCTCAACAAGACTAACTCCCAGGGCATGAACATTTCTTCCACCTACGATACGGGAAGAAAGTCCATGTTCCGCCGCTGGCTCATTTCCGACCCGGACCTGCGCAGGCTCAGCACGCTGGAAGCGGGCAAAAGCCTGCTGGGCAAACGTTCCCTTACCAACCAAAATTTCCGCAGTGTCGCCTTGGTGGACCATGGCACGGTGGGAACGCCCGTAGGCGCCAAGAACCAGGACAAAAAGGAAATCTACGCCCGCATGGTGCGCGTGGACGATTCCTCCAAGACCATGGGGCTGAAAAAGAACGCCAACTCACGCAAATACATTGCGTGGTGGGTAACGGGAGAAAACCAGAAGGCGCGCATCAACCTGATGCCGCATGCCTCGGAAGAAAGCACGGATGCCCTGACGGTGATGCGCTCCACGTGGGACACGCCCGGTCCTGATTTGGAGCCCCTCAACCTTTCTTCCATGATGGCATCGAGTTCCGGAAACGACATGTCCACAGTCAGAAAACTCATTTCCCTTGATTCTCTGCTGGCTAACAGTAAAAACGGCCGGCTGAAAGACTTGGGAGAGGTGTACCATGACATCTCCCTGGTTTCTTCCAGCCTGCTGACGGATTCTAAATTCGGAGGTCTTAAAAAGGACCTCAACATTATGTTTTCCCAGGAAAAGCTGCCTGAGGACTTCCGCGGAGACACCTCGGATATCGGTCTCCGGCCGTATACGTCCGAGGACGGAAACCCATCGGAACAGAACCGCCCGATCGGTTCCTGGAACCAGCTCTACCTGTGGGCCAACGTGTGGGACTCCTCCACGAAGAGGGACGGACAAGATTCTTCCGCCACCCTGCAATGGAATGGGCGCACCCCCAGCACATTGATTGCGGCGGACTCTGCGGCCAGTATGGAAATGATGGACAACCGCTACACGTACATGCGCCATCCCATCCTGCTGCGCTTTTATTCTTTCGTGGGACTTAACTATGTCAAACACGGCAACAAGCATCCCAACCGCGGTGGATGGATTGACTTCCGTATCGCCGTCATTCCGGTGTACGTCTGGTGGAACCCCTACAATGTGGATATGAAACTGACCGGAGCCGACGGCGGCGTCTGGGGCGCCTACTTCGGTGAACACCGTTTCATGCCCCTGCTGCTTTCCCACAATATCAAATTCGCATGGAACCAGCTGGATGAAGGCCAATTGTCCAATTACGGGGAATCCTGCCTGGTCCCCTACTTGAATGCTTCTTATAACAACCGCCAGGTAGCCGACTTTGGCGCCTCTTTCCGCACCACATCCAAACTCAGTGGAGATGGGGCCACGATCAAGGGAGAACCTTCTACCTTGAAGGCTGGAGAAATCGTTGTCTTTGCCCAGCCGGTCGTTTCCAACATTGCCAATGGCAATGAGGTTTATAAGACAAAACCCAACAGCGGTGATTTCAAACCGGACAGGTTCCCGCTCAAGGAAGGTTGGTCCCAGGAGCCTGGCCAGGTCAGCTCCTATGCCGTCAACCTGACGGACGGTGTTCGCTACGAACTGCTGGACGGCAGTGGATATAATCAGCAGGGCATCGCCAAGGCTTCCATTATCTTCGCGGAAGATACCAGCCAACTCAATGGTACGCCCGATAATCATGTCCTCGCCGTCAAATACGGGGACAAGGGAGCATCAAAGGCCTTGGGAACCTTCGTCATGGGGGCCGGTCTCATGAATCCCAACAAGATGAACAGCTCCTCCTCCCTGAATGGGAAAAACACGGCTGAAATCGACATCTTCGCCAAAACCATGCCGGCTATCCTCAACCTGAACTGGGGCGCGTGGGAAAAACCTCTGGTCGACCAGATTAAGCTTCCGGCGGAAATGTGGGAACAGGAACATAATGAAGGAACCGATGAAGAGGCCAAGAAGTCGGGCCAATACGGAACTCCCTCTTTGGATTCCACGTTCATCGCCTACTACGGGGTATCGGTCAAATGGGGCAAGCCTCCGGTGATTGGAGCCTACCCGGAAGGCAAGGACTACCGCGCCAAGACATGGCAGCACTCCAGCCCTCTCTTCTGGGGTGGGCAGATGCCCACCGCCTCCGAGCTCGGACGCCTCTACAGCCCCTACCAGTTTGAAGTCAAAAATGCCAACAGCGACTTCTTCCCCATCACCATCTCCAACATCCTCTCCAACGACGGCACCAGGCTCTCCCCCTTCGGCGGACCGGGCGCCGAGCAGGTCAACAAGATCGTGGCCGCGGAACTCCCCTTCCAGCAGCCCTCCAGCCTCGCCGGCTTCGCAGGCTGCCGCCTCACCCCGGGATGGTACAGGAGCGACTCCAAGGCGGCCGTCGCCAAGCGCTTCGCCTACCAGTCCGGCGTGCCGGGCGTGGGGATCGGCAACGCTTTTGCCGACCCCATGCTCCCGCCCGACAAGGTCTTCTCCCACAATGAAATCATGGGAGACGCCTCCCTGGGCGACTTCTGGGACCACGGCCTGATGGTCAACGACGCCCTCTGGGACTCCTGGTTCGCCTCCTCCCTGGCCGCGCGCCCCTCCAGCATCGGAGGCACGGGCAGGGAGGAACTTAAAACCGTGCTTCAACAGGCCTTCTCCACGGACGCCTCCTCCAACAGGGCCGCCGGCATTGCCAACAGGCGCTTCGTGCCCGACCTCCAGGGCAAGCCCTCCGAGGCCGTCGTCGAAGAACTCTCCAAGACCGACGAAGGCTACAAGCACGCCTCCAAGTACCTCACCGTGGCCGGGGGCTTCAACGTCAACTCCACCTCCCAGCGCGCCTGGGAAGCCACCCTGCTTGGGCTCAAAAAGCGCAAGCTCCTCTACTCCCGGAGCGGGACCCCCTCCGTGCTCAACAACAGCCAGACGGCCTTCTCCCGCTTCGGGGTGGCCAGCAGCGACAAGTCCCACGTGGACGACTACGGCTCGGTGGGCGTAACCCAGGGCATCCCGGACGGGGAGGCCATGGCGTGGTCCGACCTCAGAACGCTCAGCGACTCGCAGATCAAGTCCCTGGCCCGGAACATGGTCCAGGAGGTCAAGAAGAGGGGCCCCTTCCTGAACATGTCCGACTTCGTCAACCGCCGCCTGCAGAGCGGGGAGATGGGGGTGAAGGGGGCGCTTCAGGCGGCCATCGACGAAAGCTCCATCAACAGCACCTTTGACGAACTCTCCGACATGGTCATCACGCCCAAGGGAGGGTACCCGAACCAGGACGCGGCCAAGGGATTGGTGTACACGGCGGCGCCCGGCTACCTG
The DNA here is from genome assembly GCF_049262625.1 of Akkermansia sp. JRP_AM1. Lineage (NCBI taxonomy): Bacteria > Pseudomonadati > Verrucomicrobiota > Verrucomicrobiia > Verrucomicrobiales > Akkermansiaceae > Akkermansia > Akkermansia sp. JRP_AM1. Next base: position 2,157,339 of record NZ_CP118234.1, on the reverse strand, counting down.
ATCCAGTCCGACGTGCTGGCGGTGCTGGGCAATATTTTAACGACGCGCGACGACACGTTTACGATCCGGGCCTACGGGGAGCTGACCAACCGCGAGGGTGTGGTGCTGTCGCGGGCGTGGTGCGAGGCGGTGGTGCAGAGGGGGATCAACTACGTGGACCCGGTGGACAGCCCGGAGACGCCGGTCAAGAAGATCAACATGAAGAGCGGAGCGCTGGAGGAGACGGAGCTGAGCGCGGTGAACAAGGCGTTCGGGAGGAAGTTCAACATCGTCTCCTTCCGCTGGCTGTCTCCCGAGGAGGTGTAATAAAAGAGAGAGTTCTTTTTCTTCTTCCCGGCCAGCGCCGCTTCCCATCCACGGGGAGCGGCTCTTTTTGTGCTTAAGGGGAGGGAGGAAAAGCAAGATAGGGGTTATAAGGTTTATAGGGGTAATAGGGATAATGGGGGGGGTGCAATTATAGACGCATATTTTTTAAGTGAGCCTCCATTTGAGAATTACGAAAAATATAAATCTGCAAGTACGAGGCCGGCTTGCTGACATGTTTACTATCCAGAAAGAGAAGGAACGTCTTTTGTTCGAGGAACTTACAAGGCAGCCAATTAAAGAAAACAGGCCTTCTGAAATCCTGGCAAAATGGGCCTTTGCGGATTTCAAGCCGCGGGGGCCTGCATCTTTTATCCCGAACCTCCGAAAGAGGGTTTCTATCATTCCATGTAACCACCCCCGGCATGAGAATTATTCCACTGCATTCCAGAGCAGTTTTTATGTGAAGCGGGAACGGCTTTTTCACGAAATCCATCGCGACAGACAGACCAGTGCAGAGACTTCTGCATTTTTGCTCGATGGGGAAGACCTCAACGAACGAATTTTCAGGCTTTTCCCGAAGGCGAAAAAGTGAAAAGTTGTAAAGCGGATATTATTTTACTCTCCTTGCCGTTATTTAAAAGAGCCAAAGACAAGGTACAGCCCACATTCCATAGGGACGTCATTAACCCGCTTCTATAAACGTTATCCACCACTTATTTTTTAAGCTCAGCAACAGCCACTTCATGCAATATGTCAAATTCAGCAGGAGCAATTTCAGCAAGCAGTTTCATATGCTCCTGTTTCCGTGCCTATATCAAGCATATTCCGGCCACTTACACATAGTTTGCGATTGATGATTTTATCGTAAAATTCCTGCGGATAAATATCACGGAACATTGCACAGGATGCCGAAGTTCCGCCCCAGTCAAATGCTTTTCCTCCGCAGATGTCTTTATCTCACTTTTTCCGCCAAGAGGGCCCTTCCCACAAAACGCATCTTACCCGGCCAAGGCGAATAACCAAGGCTTCCTATCCTTTAAATGCAATTATTTTCCTGTGGAGATGTCACATAACTTGTTTTTCATCATTACTCCATGTACCTGCACATAAGCCATTTTATTCATTCAGATACTATTTTACCCTGTGCAGATGAGGTCATGCGTAACAGAAATGCTGAATCCGCAGGCTTTCCCGGCAGAAAAAGGGGGCCAATTACCGCTGGAATTTTCTATTTTTTATCTTCAACATCCCTACTTTGAGCTTGCACGGCCTTCCTCATTCCTGTACTTCACAAGGGATATAAAGTCCATCAAGGCTTGCGTCCGTACCCTGTTGCACGCCCCGATGGATTCAGCCTGCTGCATTCTCTCCCGCAAGACTGTCCGTCAAGGGTCCATGCGCCGGCCAAAAGCCCCCTTTTATTTTTCACTCCCCCGAATATATGCGCATTTTACCCATCCTCGCCTTTACCTGCCTTCTCGGAAGCGTTTCTTTCGTCCATGGACAGACCCGCACTCCTTCCAAGCCGGAGCCGGCTAAACCGGAAACGAACGCCCCGGCGGCTGATACCGTGGACAAGTCCCTCTCCCCCGCCGCCGTCAACGGCATCCGGTTTGTCCTTAAGACGCCCATGCCCCTCCCCTCTCCCATTTACATGCCCATTGATTCCAAAAGGCTGGAGAAAGTGGAAATCCGCGCCGCCCTTCCCGGACGCCGCAGCGTTTATCCCAGGAGCAAGATTATTACCCTGTTCGGTGGCCTGGACCAGAAGGGGATGCCGACCAACAAGCTTGTCAGCAAGCCCCTTCCGACCGACCTTGGCCCCAAAACCCTGGCGCTGGTAGGCAAGAACAGCAGCGGAGAGTTTACCCTGGATTTTATCAATGAAGCGGAACTTCCGCTTAATTGCGTTTACATTCAGAATCTGACCGGGCGCACCTTCACTCTGGAGCTTCCCAAGCCCCCCGCGGGAGAAAAGAGCGCCATTGAATTGCCCAGCAAGTCCATTTACATTTTCGGCAAGGACTCTACGGACAGCAACGTTTCCCGCACCACTGCCGCCAATTTGACGTACATGACTCGTTTGAAGAACGGCAAAGTCGTGAAGGTGAAGGACAGGGGCATGATGCTGACCACCTACCCCGGGCGGAAAGTAGTGATGATCATTTCCCCGGATTCCACCGGACGCACCGTCGTTCTAACGGAGCTGATGATTTTCAAGGAAAAACCGGTGGCAGCCTCTTCGGGCAAGTAAGTTTTCCCCTCAGCCTCCGGCAATACGGGGGCGAAAGATATTCAAGAGCCGGAAACCAATCCGGTTTATTCGGAAAAACGGGCATTACTGCCCGTTTTTTTACGCCATCATCCCATCCTGCCGCCATTCCCGGTGAATAAAATGCTCCGCGTTTTCCCGGCAGGAGAAATTGCCGCCGCCATTTAGTTTCCTCATGCGGCAACCCATTCCTCCGGGACAACAACGGCACGATTCCCACAAGAGAAGGAAGTAAAAACAGCAGGTAAGGCAGAAAGTTCCTCCCGGTCAAAACCGGACGGCATGAAGAGCACGAAGATGCCTCGAATACTCCAGGCTCCCGGGCGGTTCATCTCTTCACCTCCCGGAAACCAACCGAGCTTAATAGACCTTAGGCACCAGTCCCTGGCGGCTCATCTTGTCCTCCACCTTGCGGCGGTTTTCCTCCAAGCGCCGTGCGTCATAGGAGTCGTCCACAGGCTGGGCATCCGGAATGTTTTCTCCGCGGCCGGCCTGGTACTGCTGCACCTGCGGAAGCACCCCTTCCACCAGTTCCCGGCATATCCAGGAGGGGAGAATGTAGGTTTCCGTACGTCCGGCGCGGCTCAGGGCCAGCCCCACAAATTTTCCGTTAACGTCAATGACCGGGCATCCGGCGCGTTCCGGGAACAACGTCATGTCCGACTGGATGACCAGCGGGAATTCGTCCCGCTTCAGGCTCATCCGGTTGCCCATGGAGTTCATCATGTCCAGGCGCTTCTGGGGGAATTTCATCACTTTGGGCCTGGGGCCCGTGAGGAGCTTCCCTTCAACCACCTGATCCCGGCGCTTCACTTCCACGGGAACCGTCTCACCGGGGCGCACCCCGACCATGGCGGCACGGATGGAGTACATGCCGTCCACCGGCTTCCCATTCAGCTTCATCAGCACATCGCCGGCCAGCAAACCGCTGCGGTGCGCTCCGCTTCCGGCCTCCACGCCGCCGATCATGACTCCCTCCCCGTCCCAGCGGGGATCGGAAACGATGCCCAGGTAAGGCTGGTCGTCCGCCCGCAGGCTGCGCTGCGCCACGGAAACAACCCCGAAGTCACTGACATGCCCCGTGGGGGACACGGCCGCAATCACGTCCCCTTCCTGCGCCTGCACGTAGGAGTTCAGGTCAATGGGGGAGCGGGAAGCCCCGGGACGTCCATCATCAGCAGATCGTGTTCCGGCAGGGCAAAGAGCACCTTGGCGTCATACACCCGTCCGGAAGAGTCCACCAGCATGACCGGCCGCCGTTCCTTCTGAAGGTCGCTCAACTTGGTAAGCACTTTCCCTTTCCCCACCACCGTTCCCAGGGCCACCTGGGTATTGCCGGCCACCAGCGCCACCACGGACTGCCCCACAGGTACAGCCACCTTGTCCCATTCCCGGAAGATTTCCTTGGCCTGGCTATCCAGCACGATTTTGTCCTCCGGGGCTATCATCTGGTCCGGAGGGAGCGGGGACGCTATTTCCTGGGCACACGCGGAAGCCGCCGCGAATGCCGCCCATAAGTATTTCATGATCATCCTTGAGTTTGTTCCTGGTATTTCAGGCCGGACATCAGATCGCCGCGCCTGCCGAATGTAAGATCCGCCTTGTAGGCCGTACCTTTCCTCACCACTACCACCGGAACGGTTTCCCCGGGACGGTGCCTGCCCAGCTCACGGAGCATGTCCCGCACGGAACGGAGGCTGCGGCTGTCCATGTGGGTGATGACGTCCCCCGGCTTGATGCCCGCGGTATCCGCCGGAGAGTTGACCACCACGTCTTCCACTACCACTCCGTCCACGCCCAGCACGTCCATCATGGCAAATCCCAATACGGGGGATTCCGGGTCAGCCATGGGATGAAGTCCAAGCTGGCCCCAGTGCCGCCCGGAGAGCAGCTTGTCCCAGTCCCTCCGGAATACGGAGACGGGGACATGGTTGTTGATTTTCAACATGGGGCCGATGGAGGAATGAATGCCCACCAGTTTGCCGGACAGGTCAAAGAGAGGGCCGCCGGAATCCCCGCCGATGAGCGTGCATTCCGAGATGAGAAAGCGCTGTTTTCCGTCCGTGCACAGCCTTCCCATGCGGATGGGCGCGCGGCGTTCCGGGTCAAAGCCCTTGGAATGGCCCAGGGCCACCACAAAGTCCCCCACATGCAGGCCGTCGGATTCCCCCAGTTCCACATGGGGATAATTTCCGCCGTCCATGATCTGCACCATGGCGGCGTCCCGCGTAAAGTTGGCCCCCAGCACGCGCCCCTTGACTACGCGCCCGTCGGCAAAAACCACGCGCATGATTTCATCGCCGCCCACCACGTGGGCCGCCGTCAGGATGAGCCCCTGCGGAGTGACAATCACGCCGCTGCCCGTCTCCCCCGTCGGAAACCAGCGCTACCGTAGCGGCCGTGACCCTGGAAGCCACCTGATGCACATGCTTCTGCAAGTCCGCCATGGAAGAGACATTCCCCGCAAGACTCATTCCTCCTAACAACAGGGACACAAGCCCCCCAACGACCAAGTAATAAAAACTCGTCATCCTGAATGCTGATATCATGAAATTATCGATAATCGAATGATAGGACATATCCTACCAGATAAACGTTCAAACCGGTACGAATTTGTCTAAGGATTGCGACATGACGCTCCATCTTTTGCTTAGACCATTCCGGTTGTTTATGATAAAATTCCCTCACGGATGGGTTTAAACGACAAATCACGGAAACGAAATGCCGGCTCCTGGCGGGAACGCATCCAGGACGGTGAGGCGGCTTCCCGTCCCCAAACGGAACGCAAAAAAAGGCCTGCGCCCCGTCCGTCCTATCCCGGGCTGCCGCAGGAAGATCCCGGTCCGGCAGTCATTCCCGGCCCCACCCGCAGAACAAGAAATTCCCGCAGCGGTTCTTCCCGGCATGACACACCGCCCCCGCGCCCGCGGCGCGCTGCCCGTCCGGCTCCGCAGGAGGAGTATGAGGACTACCCTAAGCGGAAGGAGAATCCCGTTCCGCACGCGCAGGAAGGCCGCGCAAGCCGCGCTTCACGATTTTCGGCGCCCTGCTGTTTGTCCTGCTGATGCCGTTCCGCTTCATCGGCTCCCTGACGCGGAATATCCGCTGGTTCATCAGCTGGCCCCTGCGCATCCTGCTGGGGTGCTGCTTCGTCGGCATTGTAATCGGTTCCATCCTGGTGTTCCTTTACGGAACCATTTCCAACCGCTATGACATTTCCGAGGTCAAGAGCAACATTCCGGAACGCACGGTGATTCTGGACCGCAAGAACCGGACCATCGGCACCCTGCACGGGGAAAACCGCAAGCGGGTGTCCCTCCGGGAAGTCCCCCCATTTTCATCGACGCCCTGATTCTGCGTGAGGACAACCGCTTTTACGACCACGGCGGCGTGGACTGGATAGGCGTGGGCCGCGCCTTCGCACAGGTGCTCAAGCACAAGAGGGCCACGCAGGGAGCTTCCACGCTGACCATGCAGCTCGCCAAGATCACTTACAACCACCGGGAGCGCAACCTGCATTCCAAGCTGACGGAGGTGGCTCTGGCAAAGCGCATTGAAGCCACCTACACGAAGGATGAGATTCTGGAGACCTACATCAACCGCATTTTCTGGGGACACACTTTCCTGGGGATTGCGGCGGCGGCGCGCGGGTATTATGACAAGGAGCCCCGCGACCTGTCCCTGGCGGAATGCGCCACGCTGGCCGGCATCATTTACGGCCCGAATGATTTTTCCCCCATCAAACACCCGGAGGAAGCCAAAAAAGTGCGCGACATCGTCCTGGGACTGTTGAAAAACGAGGGCAAGATCACGGAGGTGCAGTATCAGGCGGCCCTGGCGGAACCCATCGTCACCCGGACTCCCCAGTCCCGGTCGGAGGAGAATTACGCCATGGACCTTGTGCGCCGGGAACTGGACGCCATTCTGGAAGAAGAAGACATCCGCCTGGGCGGTCTGGTGGTCCACACCACGCTGGACCTGGATTTGCAGAACGCCACGCTGGACGCCATCAACAAGCATATGGAAGCGCTGGAAGCGCGCAAGGATTTCAAGAAGCACCTGGCGTCCCTGCAAGCCAAACGTGAGAAGAAGGGAATCCTGAAGAACAAGCTGACCACCAAGGCAGAATATGAAGCAGCCCTGGCCGCCTGGAAGGCGCTGCCCGCGGAACGGAAGGAGGGAATGCAGCCTCCCATGCCCAATTACATCCAGTCCGCCGCCGTAGTCATGGACAACGCCACGGGGGCCCTCCTCGCCGTCGTCGGCGGACGGGATGCGGAGGAATCCAAGCTGAACCGCGCCATCCAGTCCAGAAGGCAGACCGGCTCCCTGTTCAAGCCGTTCATTTACGCCACGTTTTTCCAGCAGGGCAATTCCGCGGACACCCGCATTTCAGACGACCGGATCGCCTACGGGGAAGTACGCGGAGCCGCCAACTGGTCCCCCCGCAATTCGGACGGCACGTACCGGGGCATGAAGCCGGCCTCCTTCGGCCTCATCCTTTCCCGCAACACCATGTCCGTGCGCATCGGCAACCGGGCCGGGCTGTCCAACGTCATCCAGTCCGCCCAACTGGCGGGCTTCCACGGGAATATTTCCCGCACCCCGGCTCTTTACCTGGGCACGTGGGAGGCCTCCCCGCTGGACATCGCCAGCGCCTACAGCGTCTTCGCCAACGGCGGCGTGCGCCCCACTCCGTACATCATTGACCACATTACGGATTCCCAGGGCCAGCCGCGCTTCGCCATCACCAAGAGCAAGCGCACCGTGTATTCCCAGCGGGCGGCCAACATCACCTCCTCCATCCTCCAGCAGGTCTGCAAACCCGGCGGCACGGCGGGCAGGATCACCGCGCTGGGCTTCAAGTCCCCCTGCGGCGGCAAGACCGGGACCACGAACAATTACACGAACGCGTGGTTTGCCGGATATACTTCCAATCTCACGTGCAGCGTATGGGTGGGGTTTGACTCCTCCACCAAGATTCTGGAGAAAGGCTACGGCGGCACGCTGGCCCTTCCCGTCTGGGTGGACATCATGCTGGCCGCCCAGAAGGAGGGCTACCCCGCCAACGCCATCCGCACGCGGCCCGGTTCGGAAGGACAGGCCGTGCTCGTCTGCCGGGAGTCCAACCAACTGGCCCATTCCGGCTGCCAGTATGCCAAGACGGCGTATTTTGAAACTTCCGCCGGCTACCAGGCCCCCACCAGGATGTGTGAAAAGCACATCCCCATGGCGGAACCGGATACAGAAGAGAATATTCCCTATGCGGAGCCGCTGGACGGCAGCGACGACAATATTCCCCTGGCCGAACCCGTAGAAGAAACGGACGCCATCCCCTACGCCACCCCCATCTGATTGCCTTACCCTTCTTATGACTTCTCCCCTGATTCCCTGGTTTCTCGCCCTTCTGCTGCTGGCCGCCTGCGTGGCACTGCTGATTCTGCTGCTGCGCTACCGGGACCGCTCCGTCCGGCTTGAAGCGGAATCCCGCTCCTGGCAGGAACGGGCGGAGGATAGAACACAGATGCTCCACCGGGCGGAAGAGGTGCTGAAGGATTCCTTCGCCGGCATTAGCGCGGAAGTCCTCCGGAATTCGGAAAAACAATTCCTGAACCTGGCGGAAACGCGGCTGCAAAGCCAGCGCCAGCAGGCCAACCATGACCTGGAATCCCGCAAACAGGCCATTGAGTCCATGCTGAAGCCGGTGAGCGAGTCACTGAAACTCGTGCAGTCCCGGCTGGGAGAGATGGAAAAGGAGCGCGTGGGCGCCTATACGGACCTGAAAACGCAAATCCGCTACATCCTTTCCGGGAATGAAGCCCTGAAGAATGAGACCGCCAGGCTTTCCCAGGCCCTGCACCACAACAGCTCGCGCGGCCAGTGGGGGAACTCCAACTGCGCCGCGTGGTGGAGCTGGCCGGAATGGTGGAATACTGTGATTTCACGACGCAGGAGACCCGTTCCAGGGAAGAGGACCGGGTGCGCCCGGATATGGTCATCCACCTGCCGGGAGGCCGTTCCATCATCATTGACGCGAAGGCCCCCATGTCCTCCTACCTGAATGCCGGGCAGACGGACAGGCTGGAGGAGCGCAGCCAGTGGATGTCCCGCCACGCCGCGGACGTAAAAAGACACCTCCAGCAGCTGAGCGCCAAGAATTATTTTGCCCAGTTTTCCCCGTGCCCCGAATTCGTCATCATGTTCCTGCCGGGGAAGCCTTTTTCCAGGCGGCCCTGGAAGCGGACCCCTCCCTGATTGAATTCGGCGCGGAGAACAAGGTGATCCTTTCCACGCCCTCCACCCTGATCGCCCTGCTGAAAGCCGTCGCCTACGGCTGGAAGCAGGAGCAACTGGCGGACAACGCCAAGAAAATCTCGGAAGCGGGGGCGGACCTGTTCAATACCTGCTCCATCCTCACCGGCCATTTTTCCTCCCTGGGCAAGAGCCTGAACCAGGCAGTGACCCAGTATAACAAGACCGTTTCCTCCTTTGAGCACCGGTTCATTCCCCGGGCGCAGAAGTTGAAGAATCTGGGCGTCACTTCCACCAAGGACCTGCCCGGCTCTCTGGAAGACATCACCGTGCAGGCCAAATCCGCAGATATTCCGGACATTCCGTCCTAAACGCGCAGCAGCAACACGGCAGCCATGCCCGCGTCCGGTTCCGGGCCGGGAATGCCGCCAGCCCTTGCGTTCACTGAATTTCTTTGCATCCGCAGGATGCGCTGGTGTTCAAAAAAGCGTGTTCGCGACTCCCGCATTGTTTTGGATGCCGCAGGCCACGGAGCGCTCCAGGATTTTCAAGGGATCGTCCTGTGGGCGGAAACGGGAAACGGCAGGCTGTCTTCATCCCGCAGCCGGGCGGACAGTTCCGTTACAGAGGCGCACACCGGCACACGGAAGACGTCCAGCGCGGCGCGGGAACTGTAGCCCCACCCTACCAGAACAAGCCGCGTTCCGGCGTTCACGGCCGTGTTGCCGTCGTGGGCTGAATCCCCCACCATGCACACCTGCTCCGCTTCATTCCCCAAGAACGGACGATGGACAGCAGGGAATCAGGCTCCGGCTTGCGCGGAAAGCGTTCGGAAAAGCCCATCACCTCCCGGAAGGGCACCTCTGGCAGGATATGGCGCACCAGCGGTCCCGTGACCACATGAGGCTTGTTGGACAGAACGCCCAGGGGGTGGCCTGCAGCGGCCAGTTCCAGCAGCATTTCACGGATGCCTGGGTACGGCACCGTGCCGTCCTGCCAGGTATGGGGGTATTCCCGCATGAATCCCCGGTGCACCGCTTCAAAGGCTTCCTCCGGCACTTCTCCGTTGAAACAGCCTTTCAGGGAAGCCAGGCAGAGTTCCCGCGCGCCCCTGCCCACCATTCCCCGGATGGCATTCACGGAGTGCTCCGGATACCCCAGGGACTTCAAGGCCAGGTTCAGGCCGCGGGCGATGCCGGGAATGGAGTCCACCAGCGTTCCGTCCAGGTCAAAGACAAAACCTGTTTTCATGGCCTCAGTGGCAGAAGCCCCGTTCGGAAGTTTCCACGAACTTGACGATTCTTTTCAGACAGGCATTTTCCGCGTAGTCCGAGTTCCGGAGCTCTTCCAGCGCTTCATGAACGGTCAGCTTCTTGTTGACGAAAAGCTTTTTGTAGCACATGCGTACGGCCCGCAGGTCTTCCTCGGAAAATCCGCGCCTCTGCATGCCGATGGAGTTGACGGAGCGCGTCACGGCCGGATGGCCTTCCACAATGGTGTACGGCAGCACGTCCTGGCTCACGCGGGCCATCGCGCCCACCATGGAGTGCTCCCCGATGCTGACGAATTGGTGCACGGCGCAGCATCCCGCCAGAATGGCGTAATCCCCCACCGTAACGTGGCCGGCGGCAGTGGCGAAGCCGGAGAAAATCACATGATTGCCGATCTGGCAGTCATGCCCGGCGTGGCAGGAAACCAGGAAGAGGTTGTTATTCCCTATCCGCGTCGTGCCGCCGATGTCCGTAGCCCGGTTGATGGTGGCGTTTTCACGGAAGACGTTGTTGTCCCCCACTTCCAGATAGGTCGGTTCCCCCTTGTATTTCAAATCCTGGCTTTTCAGGCCGAGGACGGAAAACGGAAAAAATTCGTTGCCGCTTCCGAAGGAGGAAGGTCCTTCAATGACCACATGGCTGTGCAGCACGCAGCCCGGGCCCAGCTTTACATGTTCTCCGACAACGCAAAAGGGACCGATTTTAACATCATCCGCGATCTCCGCAGTAGGATGCACTACTGCCGTTGGGTGTATTTCTGGCATGGCTGGGACGAGTATGAAACAAATTCAGGTGATTAAAAGGCTAAATCCCGCGCGGCCGGTCTTTTTGTCACATTTGCCCGGAGGCGCCCATGTACGCCTCCATTTCCGGCAGCCAGGGAATCAGCAGCACGTACATGACCTGGAGGCACAGGATGACAAGCACCAGCGTCATCACCACCTTGCGGAGGGTGAGTGAGTCGTTCAGCACGTCCGTGGTGCCCAGCTTCCTGTCCCAGGGAGTGAAGCCGAAGCGGCGCACCCACCACCAGGAAAAGAACAGGGCCAGCAGCATCAGGGAGGGGGCAAAGCAGCCCAGCCCCAGCACCATGACGAACAGGGAGCGCCGGAACGCCGTGGAGAAGGAAAGGCGCTTCCCCCGGTAGTCCCTGACGGAGACGCCCAGCATGGCTTTCCCCGGAGTGGTGCCCAGCGTTCCCAGAAAGGCGGTTTCAATGAGCACCATCGGGAGACAGAGGTAAAGGAGGGCTTCATAGGAACCGGGAAGAAAATCGGGGCTGAAGGCCAGGCCGAAGATCCTGAGCACGGCCAGATACAGCGTCATGTGCATCATCACGTCCGCCATTCTTCCCAGAAAACGGACGTACGGGTAGGGAACTACCAGAGGCGTGCCTTCCTCCACAGCCGTTTCCTCTTCTTCCGGCAGGGAATCCGCGTCCGTGGTGCCGGCGGCGGCATCTTGCGCCGCTTCATCCTCCGGCACATCTTCCTCCACATTACGCCGTTCTTCCTCTTCCTTGCGAACGGCGAACATTTCCTTCAGCGCCGGCAGGTCATGGATGCGCACCCATTCCGCGCATCCGGCATGCCACGCCCGGGCGGTTTCCGGAATGAGGCCCGCCTCCAGCATGGAGATTACCTCCACCTCCGGCAGGGGGCCCTTCTTTTCATGATCCTGAATCCAGTAAATATCCATGGGCGGTTTCCTGTTACATGCTGCGCAGGGAGCGGGCCGGGTCCTGGCGCGCCGTGATCAGGGCCGGAATGATGGAGGCCACCACGACCATGACGAAGGCTTTCACCGCCTGCCACGCCAGCTCCGCCCAGTCAATCACCACCGGAATGTTCGCCGTGCCGTGGAAAGCCACGGGGAACGGGTCAAAGCCTATTCCCGCCAGAAAGCCCTGGATCTGCATGCGGTATTCCAGCACCAGCAGTCCCAGGCCCACGCCCAGGAGAGCTCCCACAAAGCCGATGATGACCCCCTGCCACAAGAAGACGCGCACCACCTGGAACGGCGTGGCGCCCAGGGCCTTCATCACGGCGATTTCCTTTTTCCTCTGGATGGAAACGGTAAACATCACCGCCATAATGCAGAAGGCGGAAATCAGGGAGATGAAGGACAGCACAAAGCTCATCATCATGCGCTCCTTCTGCATGAGTTCAAACCACGCGTTAAAGCGGTCATGCCAGGTTTCCAGCGTCCACGCGGAAGAGGGCTTTTCCTTTTCCAGAGCCTGCATCACGGGGGACAGCATCGTTTCCACATGGTAGGGGTCGTTCACGCGCAGGGCCACGGCCTGCACCACGTCATCCTCATAACCCAGCAATTCCTGGCCGATGACCAGCGGAATGAAGAGATCCGGGCTGGGCGTATGCTGGGAGGCCCGGTAAATGCCGATCACCTCCAGATCCTTCGGCATGACCAGCTCCCTGATCTTGCGGAAGCATTCCATGTCCGCCTCATTCCTCTGCCCCGCCTTGAAGCCGCCCAGAATGGTTTCCCATTCCTTCCGCGTGCCTTCCGGGAAGGCCACCCTGCCGTTGTCCACGGCTTCCCCGTCATTCAGCACGGCAAGCAAATCCATCAGGCTGGAGCGCTCCGCATCCCTGCGGGGGACGGACAGCAGCCCGTTGAGCAGGGTGAATACCTTGTCCACGGAGGCCTTGCCGGCCGTTTCACGCTCTCCCTCCCTTTTCAGGGACTTGCCCCACTCCTTCAAATCATTGAGTTCCCGGGCGTTCTTTTCCGCCAGCATCGGCAGTTCCGTCTGCTGGTAGGCGTGGGAAATTTCCTGGAAATTGCGGGTAGTGTACACCCGGACCACATCCCCCACGTTCAGCCCCATGTTCTCCGCCACGATGGAGGAAACCACAGCCTTTTCCCCCATGTCCAGCTCCGCATTGCCGGCCACCACCAGGTGCTTCAAATCTTCCAGCTGGGCGGCGTTTTCCGTATCGATGGCCCGGAAAAAGCAGGGCCTCTGCCGTCCCTGCACGTCTACCAGCGCGTAGTCTTCTATCAGGGCATACGTGGACTGGACTCCGGGAACGTGCTTGAGCTTCTCGCTCAATTCCATCCAGTCCGGAATCACCTCCCTCACGCCGAAGTCATTCCGGTAGCACACCTGGACGTGCGGGGAGTGCGCAAACAGGTTCCCCTGGATTTCCTTCTGGAGGCCGCCCATGACGGACAGCACGACGATAAGCACCATCACCCCCAGCGATACGCCCAGCAGGCAGATCAGGGTAATGATGGAAAAGAAAGTCCGCAGCGGGTTCAAATACCGCAGCGCCAGGCTCAGGCTGATGTACCGGCTCAATAGGTTCTTCATGAATAACGCGGCACACCTTGCCTGATAGCGGCCCCCTTTCCAAGCTTAAAACATGTTCCGGGGAAGGCCGTCCGCTACTTGGCGGCGGCGGCCTGCCATTCCGTGCACAGCCAGCGGGCCATGGAGGCGATCACCTTCTCGCAGGCGGGAGCGGAATCCTTTGAATCCATGACGAACACGGAGACCGCCATTTTCCGCCCATTGGGAAGAACGATGATGCCGACGTCATTGACGGCGGTGATCACGCCCTCCGGAGTGGTGAAGCCCGATCCGGTCTTGTGCGCCACCACATAATCCTGCGGCAACTTCCCTTTCAGGCGCGTAGTCCCCGTAGCGCAGCCGGCCATCATGTCCCAGAGAAGCCGCTGCGTGTCCTTGTTCAGTATCTTACCCTCGTCAAACGCGCGCAGCAGGGCATTCATGGCTGACGGACGGCTCGAGTTGGCGTACTGCAATTCATGATTCCGCAGCATCTCGTCTTCCGTAAACCGGACGTTGATGCCGCTGATGCCCCATTCCTTCAAATCCTTCTGCACGGTCTCCGTCCCGCCGATGAGGGCAAACAGGAGGTCGCACGTGTTGTTGTCGCTCTCCTGAACGGTCACGCGCAGCAGTTCCTTTAAAGAAAAATCACCGCCCTGCGGAAAGCGCTCCCGCAGGGGACTCCACGTGTCTTTTACCAACTGCTCCGGGCGTATATGGATGATCTGTTCCAGATTCAGGGCTCCCTGGTCCACCCGCTTGAGCACGGACAGGGCCAGCACGAATTTGAAGACGCTCTGCATGGGATAGGCAGTCTCATCACCTACCGCCACGGCCTCCCCCGTGTCCAGCATCACTGCGGCCATGCCCACACGGGCTTTCAGGGAATGAGCCAGCTTCTGCACAGCGGCGGAATCAGCCGCGGGAGACGCGGCCACCACGGGCATAACACCCAGAGAAAGAGCGCAGGAGCACACCATGCAGCCACGCAGAAAAGAACCGGTGAAAGTCATGGGCGCCATTCCATACCACGCTCGCAAAAACCGCAACAGCAATCCATGCACTTCCCCCCTTTTTTCCGTCATCCGCAAGCCGGGCAGAAGCCTTGCCACACGCCTCCCTTCCTGATAAGAAGGGAGGCATGCCACCCGTCCTTTCAGAAACCCTCGTCTGGTGCGTCACCCTGCTGCTGTTCGGCATGGGGCTGATCGGCACGCTTATTCCCATGCTCCCCGGCATCATTATCATTGCGGCAGGGTGCATCTGGCAGGGAGTGATGGGCAGCAGGCACCTGGCGTGGTGGGAATGGACCGTCCTGGCGCTGATGGTTGCGGGCGGCCTGGTCATTGACAAGCTCTCCGGAGGCATGGGGGCCAAAAAATTCGGCAGCACCGCCGCCGGCATCTGGGGAGCCATCATCGGCGCCGTGGTGGGCGGCATCCTTTTCACCCCCATCGTGGGCCTTCTGTTCATGCCGTTCCTGGGGGCGCTGCTGGCGGAACTCATCTTTGCCAGAAAAGACATCATGGCCGCCTTCAAGGCAGGCTCCGGCGCGGCGCTGGGAATGCTCACCGGGCTGCTGCTGGAATTCACCTGCGGCCTGCTCATCATCGCCTGGTTCTGCTCCTGCTACTTCCTGTTTTGACGCAAAAAACAGGCCGCGGCGCTGCCTTGCGAAAGCTTCCGGCAGAAAAAACAGACGCTTTTTCTTCCGCTGAAAAAAAACCATTTCCCTAACGTATTCCCTTAAAGACCACTCTACGTACTTATCCGGGCGAGTTGCCGCGGACTTTCATTTCCCCCATTTTTCCGGCTTATGGATGCACCTATTCTGATACCCGTCGCCATGATGGCAGGCTTCATCATTCTTGGAGTCATTCTTTCCATGGGAAAATGCTCCTTCCTCATCGCAGGCTACAATATGATGAGCAAGGAACAGAAGAAGCAGTACGATGAACGCGCGCTGTGCCGGTTCATGGGAAAGCTCATGTACTGCCTGGCCTTCGCCATGCTGCTGTGGCTCATCAGCATTATCCTCCAGAATTCCGTGCTCCTGTCCGTCTCCCTGTGCCTTCTGGTGGGCAGCATAGCGTTTGCAGTCATTTATGCCGGTACCGGAAGCCGGTTTAAAAAATAGCGGCTTTTTACATCAACCTCCTCTTTTACGGGACACCCATCCTCTCTCATGACTGTCTCTACAACCTTGAAATATTTCTTCCTCCCCTGCCTTCTTGCGGCGGCCGTCCCTCTCCGGGCCGCTCCCGCCCCCATGCAGGCCACTTCCACCGAACCTGCACGGATCTGGACGGATGGCTACGGCACGGGCAACGGAAGGCTGGGCATTCTTTCTTTTGGCGTTTTTCCGAAGGAAATCGTCGTTTTCAATGAAGGAAGCATCTTCGCGAAGAAGAATTTCCAGATGAAGGAAGGCGCCGCGGAGGCCCTGGACAAGGCGCGCGAACTTTGCAAGGAAGGAAAATACCGGAGCGCGGACCAGGTGTTCCGGAAGGATATCCTTCCCCCGGCAGCATCGCGGGGGATTACCAGCAGGGAGGTCTCCTCCAGGTGGAATTCCAGGGGCTTCCCGCCGCTGCCTCCTACCGGCGCACGCTGGACATGCAGCGGGGCAAGGCTTCCACCCGCGTTCAATTCGGCACGGGAGAATTGTCCACGGAAATCCTGGCGGCTCCGTCCAGCGATTGCGCCGCTTACCGCATCACCTGCACCCTTCCGGCCGGGTGCCACGTTGCGCTGGACTTGCAGCATCCGGACCCGTCCGCCCGGATTGACGCACGGCCCGATGGCTGGGTCCTGACGGGACAGGGAAGCAACGGGGGCACCCGGTTTGAAAACAGGGTGGTCATCCTGGCTCCCGGCGCCGCCATATCCCGCAAGGGGAAAACGGTCGTTCTGGATTCCGCGCGGGAAGTGCTGGTGCTTTCCTCCACCTCCACGGATTACAATATCCGGAAGCCGGAAGAGCCCCTGACCCATTCCCTGGCAGACAAGAACAGGCAAATTCTGGCGAAGGCACAGAAAAAAGGCTGGAAAAAACTGGCGGCGGAAACGGAAGATTATTTTTCACGTCTCATGATGCGCTGCCAGGTGGACCTGGGGGATTCCCCTCCCGAGGTTTCCGCCATGACCACCCCTGAGCGGCTGGAACGGGTCAAACAAGGGGAAAAGGATCCGGACCTTCTGGAACAGCTTTTCCAGTTCGGCCGCTTTTGCACGATTGTCCACACCAGGCCGGGGCAGCTTCCCTGCGGCTTGCAGGGATTGTGGAATCCGGAGCTGCGGGCGGCGTGGATGGGCTGCTATTTCCTGAACATCAACAGCCAGATGAACCAGTGGCCCTCCTATGCCACCGGCCTGGGGGAATTCCAGCAGCCCTATCTTGAATTCGTCCGCAGCCTGCGCCCTCATGGAGAGGAATTTGCGCGCTTCATCAAACGGGACGGATTCTGCTTCGGCCATTACACGGACTGCTGGAAACGCACCTATTTTTCAGGAAATAACCCGGAATGGGGGGCCAGCCTCATGAACGGGGCGTGGGCGTGCGCCCACCTGGTGGACAGCTACCGCTTCACCGGAGACAGGGAAGACCTGAAGAAGTCCCTGCCCATTCTGGAATCCAACGCGCGTTTCATCATGTCCTGGTTTGAGGAGGACGATCAGGGGCATTACCTTTCCGGCCCCGGCGTCTCCCCGGAAACCGGATTTTACGCGCCGGACGGCACAGGCCCCAACGTGCTTTCCTACGTTTCCAACGGGACTTCTCATGACCAGCTTCTGGGCAGGGAGTCCCTCCGCAATTACATTTACGCCTGCGGAGAGCTGGGCATACGGACGCCTACTCTGGTTAAAGCCGTTCAATTCCTCAAAAAGATTCCCCAGCCTGCCATTGGCTCCGACGGGAGGGTGCTGGAATGGAGGCAGCCTTTTGAAGAAATGCAGAAGGGCCATCGCCATATCAGCCATCTTTACGGCTTGTTTCCCGGCACGGAATGGGACGTGCTCAATACGCCTGAATATGCCGCCGCCGTGCGCAAGTCCGCCGATTTCCGGCGCAAGTACGCGGACAAGGGGAACAACGGCATCAGGACCGGCTGGAGCACCG
The DNA here is from genome assembly GCF_049262625.1 of Akkermansia sp. JRP_AM1. Classification (NCBI taxonomy): domain Bacteria; kingdom Pseudomonadati; phylum Verrucomicrobiota; class Verrucomicrobiia; order Verrucomicrobiales; family Akkermansiaceae; genus Akkermansia; species Akkermansia sp. JRP_AM1. The sequence continues at coordinate 2,139,799 of NZ_CP118234.1, read as the reverse complement.
CATGGCTCATCAACCTTTATGCCGCCCTTGGCGACGGAAACGCCGCGGAGGACAGGATGTACGCCATGCTGAGGCATTACATCAATTCCAACCTTTTCGACCTGCATCCCCCGTTCCAGATCGACGGCAACTTCGGCTTTGCCTCCGGCGTGGCCCAGTGCCTGATTCAGAGCCAGATCACGCAGGACGGCTTCCAGGTTATCCTGCTGGCTCCGGCCCTGGCGGACGATTGGAAGAAGGGTTCCGCCACGGGGCTGCGCACCCGGGGAGGGCTGAAGGTGGACCTGTCCTGGCAAAACGGCAGGGTGCAGGCCACAGCCACCGCCACCCGTCCCGGCAGGTTCCGGTTCATGCACCAGGGCAGGAAAAAGGATCTGGCCATGAAAAAGGGGGAAACGGCGCGGCTTGATTTTCCGCCGCTTCCCCACTAGCATTCCTTCCTCTCCCCACCCTCCAACTCCCCCATGAATGTCTCATCCAGAACTCTCAAGTACGGGCTGCTCACCGCGGCGGCCTGCGTCGCCCTCGGCTCCTGCTCCAAGCTTTTTTCCCCTGCGGAAGCGGAGAAATTCCGGACACGGACCAGACGGAAACACTCCTGAAAGCACACGTGTTCCATCTGGCGGATTCCATCGGGGAACGCAACGTCTACAAACCCGGCACCATGGAGCGATCCGCCCGCTACATTGAAAAAACCCTGGCGGACATGGGCTATGCCGTCACGCGCCAGGCCGTGAACATTCCGCCCTCCGGGGAATTCGGCGCCGTGAAGGACAGGACGGCGTACAACCTCATCGCCACCAAAAAGGGAACATCCCTCCGCCCCAGAATGCTCATCGTGGGCGCGCATTACGATACCAAGGTAGGCATGGACAACTGGCACGACCACGGTCCCGCCAGACCCGCCCGTACCGGAACGCCGGGCGCCAATGACAACGCTTCCGGCGTGGCCGCCCTGCTGGAAACGGCGCGCGCCCTGACGGCCACTCCCACCCTGCACGACGTGTGCCTGGTGGCTTATGCCAATGAAGAGCCGCCCTTTTACCAGACGCCCTCCATGGGCAGCGTGGTGCACGCCAAATCCGTCGCACGCCATCCGGGCAAGGACAGAATCATCGGCATGATTGCCCTGGAAACGCTGGGCTGCTATTCCCCGCGGGTGAACAAAAAACGCCAGTCAGCCGTGGTTGCCGGATTGGCCGGGCTGCCGGACCGCTGCGACTACGTGGCCTTCATGTCCACCAACACGGGCCGCAAGCTGGCCCGCTCCTGCGCGGAGGAATTTGCCGCTTTGAGCCGCTTTCCGGTCCGTTCCGCCGTGTTCCCGTATTACACCCGCGGCGTTTCCTGGTCCGACGACTGGGGATACATGAAGGAGGGCATTCCCTCCTTTGCCGCCACGGACACGGCCTTCCTCCGCTGCGACGACTACCATGAAACCAGCGACACGGCTGAAAAGCTGGATTATCCCCAGTTTGCGGAAGTGGTGCAGGGCCTTTCCCAACTCGTCATCTCACTCGCCAATAAACCATGAGCATGAAGCTTGCCTTCCTCCTTCCCGCCCTTTTCCTGGCCTTCCCTCACGGCCACGCCGGAGCCGCGCCGTTTGAACCGTCCGTGCTGGAGGCCCTCCAGCCGCCCGCGGAACACGGAGCCTTTCATTCCGGGTGGATTTCCCTGGGGCTCAAGGCGGCGGACCTGGAGGAGAAACAAGTATCCCCCGGACATATTACGGACGTGGGGGAAGCGCAGATGCAGCTCTACTTTCCCGCCGGATGGAAGCCGCAGGACAGGCGCGCGGCCCTGTGCATTTTTCCGGGCGGGGGCTATGCCATCCAGGCCATTGAAAAGGAAGGCGGCCATATCGCCCGCTGGGCGGCGGAGCACGGCATGGTGGGCGTCGTCGTAAAGTACCGCGTTTCCGGGAGCAATGATGCCGTCGGCAGGTTTCCCGGCCCTCTGCTGGACGCCCGGCAGGCTCTGCGCGTAACGCGCCGGCATGCCTCCGCGCTGGGGGTTGACCCGCACCGCATCGGCGTCATGGGCTTTTCCGCAGGCGGCCATCTGGCTGCCATGGCTTCCACGCTCTGGAACCGCCCCCTGCCGGAAGAAGCGGAAAACCCGCTGAAAAGCGTTTCCGCCCGGCCGGATTTCTCCCTGCTCATCTACCCCGTCATCACCATGGACCCCAAAACCACCCACGGGGGCACCCGCAGCAGGATTCTGGGGCCTGCCCCCGGCGCGGATCTGGCGGAGCTGTGTTCCGCGGAACGGCAGGTGACGCCGCAGACGCCGCCCGTGTTCCTCGTCCACGCGCTGGACGACGGCGTAGCCAGCGCCAACAGCAGGCTGATGGAACAGGCCTGCCGGGAAAAGGGCGTTCCCTCCAGCCTGCATTTTTATCCCTCCGGAGGGCATGGGTACGGCATGGAGAAGCGCGGCCAGCCCACGGACAAATGGCCGGAGGCCGCGGAACAATGGCTCGCGGAACGGGGAATTCTCCCCTCCCCGGCTCCTGCCTGCGGGAATGCGCCTTCCGGTGCGGGCACCCCCCCCCGGAACACGGCGGGAATGAATGCGCTAGGCCCTGATTTGTGCCGCACCGCAGGGTTGACCGGAAACGGGCCCGGTGCTACCTTTTTCGGGCATGAGTGCGCCCGAAAAGAATTATAAAGACACCATCCTGTTGCCGGAGACCGGCTTCCCCATGAGAGGGGACCTGACGAAAAACGAACCAGTACGCCTGAAAAAGTGGGAAGACACCGGGCTGTACGAACGAATTTTGTCCCGCAGGATAGAACAGGGCGCACCCCGTTTCCTCCTTCACGACGGACCTCCCTTTGCCAACGGAGACGTGCACATGGGCACTGCCCTGAACAAGATTCTCAAGGACCTCGTCCTGAAGTCCAAGACCATGGCCGGCTACGCCGCCCCCTACGTTCCGGGCTGGGACTGCCACGGCCTCCCCATCGAATTCAAGGTGGTGCAGAAGGCCCGTGACCTGGACGCGGCTGAAATCCGCCGCCGCTGCGCGGAATTTGCCGAAGGCTTCATTGACATCCAACGGACTTCCTTCCGCCGCCTGGGCGTTTTCGGTGACTGGGAGCATCCCTACCTGACCATGAAGCCGGCGTATGAAGCCAACATTCTGCGCGTGTTCGCCAAGCTGGTGGAAGACGGCGCGGTCTACCAGAGCCGCAAGCCCGTCCAGTGGTCCTACGGGGCCTATACCGCGCTGGCGGAAGCGGAAATCGACTACAAGGAGAAGATCAGCTCCTCCGTGTTCGTGCGCTTCCCTCTGCTGGACAATCCCCTGGACCTGAAGGCCTCCATGGTGATCTGGACCACTACCCCGTGGACATTGCCTGCCAACGTGGGCATCGCCCTGCATCCGCGCTTCACGTATGTGGCCGGCAAGTTCATGAAGGACGGCCAGACGGAAACCCTCATCATCCTGAAAGACCTGCTGGACGCCTTCGCGCAGAAGACGGGCTGGGCCCTAGCGGAAACCATCCGCGAGTTCAAGGGCGCCGAGCTGGAAAACTGCGAGGCCCGGCACCCCTTCCTTCCCCGCACGTCAAAAATCATCCTGGCGGACTTCGTGACCACGGACACCGGCACCGGCGCCGTGCACATCGCTCCCGGCCACGGGGCGGACGACTACAACGTAGGCCGCCAGTACGGACTGCCCGTCCTTTCCCCCGTGGACGACGACGGCAAGTACACGGAAGAAGTGGGCGTTCCCTCCCTGGTGGGCAAGCACGTCTTTGACGCCAACAAGGACATCATCTCCATGCTGGAGAAGGACGACAACCTTTTCGGCGTGGAGGAATACCGCCACCAGTACCCGCACTGCTGGCGTTCCAAGACGCCCATCATCTTCCGCGCCGTGGAGCAGTTCTTCATCTCCATGGACAGGCTGCGACCGCAGGCCCTGGAAGAAATAGACAAGGTGCAGTGGCTGCCCGCCTGGGGCCGCAACCGCATTTACGGCACCGTGGAGGCGCGCCCGGACTGGTGCATCTCCCGCCAGCGCACCTGGGGCGTGCCCCTGCCCGTCTTCTTTGACGAAGACGGAAAGGCCGTTCTGGACGCCGCCCTGGTCCGCAAAATCGCGGATATGGTGGAGGCCCACGGCTCCAACATCTGGTTTGAGCTTTCCGATGAAGACCTGTGCGAACGCCTCGGCCTGCCGAAGACCTGGAAGAAGGGCAAGGATACGCTGGACGTCTGGATCGATTCCGGCTGTTCCCACATGGCCGTCATGGACGCCCGCCCCGGGCTGGACGCCCCGGCGGACCTGTACCTGGAAGCCACGGACCAGCACCGCGGCTGGTTCCAGAGTTCCCTGATGCTTTCCGTCGCCTGGCGCGGCAAGGCCCCGTACAAGGCCGTGATGACCCACGGCTTCGTGGTGGACAAGGACACCGGGAAAAAGACCTCCAAGTCCGACGCCAAGAGCGGCAAGCCCATTGACGCCGCCTACTACTACGACAAGTACGGCGCGGACATCGTGCGCCTGTGGGCCGCCTCCGTGGACTGGCAGAATGAAGTCCCCTTCGGGGAAGACCTCTTCAAGCAGGTCACGGAGCCCTACCGACGGCTGCGCAACACCCTGCGCATCCTGCTGGGCAACATCAGCGGGTTTGACTTCGCCACGCAGGCGGTCGCCCCGGAACACATGCCCATCCTGGACCGCTGGATTCTGGAACGCCTGAACGCCGTCATCAAGGAAACGCTGAAAGCCTATGAAGCCTATGACTTCCGCAAGGCGTTCAGCGTCATCAACCAGTTCTGCACCAGCGACCTTTCCGCCCTGTACGTGGACACCACGAAGGACCGCCTGTACTGCGACGACGTCACCTCCGTGCGCCGCCGCGCCACCCAGACGGCCATGACCATCGTCTTCAAGGCCCTGTGCCGCCTGCTGGCCCCTATCCTGGTCTTCACGGCGGATGAAGCCTGGGAATACGCCGGGTATGAAGGCAGCGTGCACGAGCAGGACTTCCCCGCGCCGATGCCGGAGTACGACACCCAGGAGGCCTCCTCCGCCATTTCCCGCCTCCAGGAAATCAAGTCCGTCATCCAGGTAGCCATTGAAGAGCAGGTGAAGGCCAAGGCGTTCTCCAAGAACAATGAGGCCTCCATCACCCTCACCGTTCCCACGAATGAAAGCGAGGACGTGGTGGCGCTGCTGGAAGACCGCGCCTTTGCCACGGAATTCTTCATCATTGCAGACCTGGACGTGAAGAGCGGTCCGGAGCTGGCGGCCACCGCCGCCAAAACGGAACACGCCATGTGCCCGCGCTGCCGCCGGTATGAACCCGCGGCGGACGGCAGCGACGTGTGCGAACGCTGCTCGGAAGTCCTTTCCTGAACTGAAACCATTCCCCGATTTTTTATGGATACCCAGACGGAAAAGGAACCCGGCCCCCATAAGAAAACGCCTCCCGGCTGGCTCTGGTGGAGCCTGCTGGGCGTAGGGCTGTATGTACTGGACCAGGCAAGCAAGCTGTGGATCGTCCACCGCTTCCCGCTGAACTACCTGAACGAGAAAGTCCACAAGTACGCCTACCTGCCGGACTTTCCGGGCTTCCACCACGTCAATGCGGACGGCACGCTGGACTTCGCCACGAACGGGCACATACCGGCGGCGGACATGGCGCAGTTCCAGGACCTGAACCCGAACACGGTGGACGCCCTGAACAGGCTGAGGGAGCTGGAACCCATTTCCTTCCTGGACGGAACGATGAACATCACCCGCGTGCACAACACGGGCGTGGCCTTCGGGCTGGGCAACGGAACGGCATGGTCCAGCTACCTGTTCCTGGCGATTCCCGTGCTCGCCATCGTGGCCCTGGTCGTGCTCTACCGGAAAAACTTCTTCCATACGGTATGGCTCAAGCTGGCCTATGTGCTGCTGCTGGCCGGGGTGGCGGGCAACCTGACGGACCGCCTGATGCAGGGCTTCCTGATTCCCTACGAACAGCCGCACGGCTTCTTCACGAAGCTCATGAACGGCTACGTGGTGGACTTCATTGACGTCACCATTCCCCTCTTCAACTACCGCTGGCCCGCCTTCAACGTGGCGGACTCCTGCATCTTCGTGGCGGCGATCATCTTCTTCATCGCCAGCATCTTCTCCGCCAGGAAGAAAGAGGAAAAACCATCCTGAAACGACCATGACCATCCGGACCATTATTCTGTCAGGACTGCTGCTGTGCGGGGGCCTCGCCTCCGGCAAAAATGAACTGTCCTTCAAGGAAACGGTGGTTCCGGTAAAGGTGGCTCCGGACCAGGACAGCATCACGGCCTCCTTCCCCTTCACCAATACCTCCGGCGTTCCCGTCACGATCAGCAAAATCCATGTCTCCTGCGACTGCACCACCGCCGGGGCGAAAGATAACAAGCTGACGTACGCTCCGGGGGAATCCGGCGTCATCAGCGCCGTGATGAAGACCGGCAACTTTTCCGGCACCGTGGACAAGGACATGACGGTGCACGCCAACGGCTCCGCCTACAAGCTGGTGATACGCGCGCAAATCCCGGACATCATCCGAATGGAACCCCGCAAGCTGGAATGGACCAGGGGAGAAGCCCCTGCCCCCAAGACCATTAAAATCACCATCTCCAAGGAACTGCCCGTCAACCTGACCACGGTGGACCTGACCGGGGACGCCTTTGACTATGAGCCCGTGACCGTGAAGAAAGGCAGGGAATACAAAATCATCATCACTCCCAGATCTACGGCCAAGCCGGCCTTCAACACCATCTGGGTGCGCACGGATTCCACCGTGCCGCGCTACAAGCGCCAGATGGGGTTCCTGACCATCAAGGAAAACTGACCTTCCCCACATGAGAGACGCCCTTTCCACCGCCCTGAAGCTCCTGCTGGCCGTATTCCTGCTGGCCGTGGGCATCGCCGCGCTGGACCTGCGCGTCATCCAGCCGTTCCGCACGCCGCCCTGCAATCCGGAGACGCTGGAGGAGGGGCACGTGTGCCTGGCCCAGGTGCTGAAGGAATGGCCGGGAAAAGTCATCTGGATAGACGCCAGAAAACAGGACGACTTTGAACGCCACACTATCACGCAGGCCCCCGTCTACCCCATCCGTCCGGCGGACGCCAATTACCAGGAACTCCTGGCCAACGCCATGGAAGCCCTGATGACGGCGGAAGACAAGGGCTGCTGCATCGTCATCTTTTGCAGCAGGGACTGCACCTCCAGCGCAGCCGTAGCCAATGAACTGAAAAAGCCGGAATACGGCATCCGCGCGCCCATCTTCATTCTGGAAGGGGGCTGGGACGAATTGCGCAAAGAACCTTCACTCGTACCATAGCCATGCTTGACACAGCAACCATCCGCCCGCAGTTTCCCATCCTGGAAACCAGCGTGCACGGCAAACCGCTCATTTACCTGGACAATGCGGCCACCACGCAGAAGCCCCTAGCCGTCCTGGATGCCACCCGGAATTATTATGAAACGCAGAACGCCAACGTGCACCGCGGCTCCCACTACCTGAGCCAGCTTGCCACGGAGGCGCATGAAGAGTCGCGGGAAACGGTGGCCCGGTTCATCAACGCGCCGGAAACGGCGGAAGTCCTGTTCACCTCCGGCTGCACCATGGGCATCAACCTGGCGGCAGACACCATCGCTAGGTCCGGCACGGTCAAGCCGGGGGACGAAGTTATCCTGACCGCCTGTGAGCACCACTCCAACATCGTCCCCTGGCAAATGCTCTGCGAACGCACGGGCGCGGTCCTCAAGGTAGTCCCGCTGACTCCGGGCCAGACGCTGGATATGGAGGCCTACCGGAACCTGCTTTCCCCCGCACCCGCATCGTGGCCGTGGGCCACGTCTCCAACACGCTCGGAACAATCAATCCCGTGCAGGAGATCACCGCGCTTGCCAGGGAAAACAGGCCGGACACCATTGTGCTGATTGACGGCGCCCAGGCCGTCTCCCACATGAACGTGGACGTTCAGGAACTGGGATGCGACCTGTACGCCTTTTCCGGCCACAAGCTGTATGCTCCCACCGGCATCGGCGCGCTGTGGGGAAAAAGGGAGCTGCTGGAAAAGCTGCCGCCGTGGATGGGCGGCGGGGAGATGATCAAGGAAGTCACCTTTGAAAAAACCGTCTACAACGACATCCCTTTCAAATATGAGGCTGGGACGCCCAACATTGGCGGAGCGGTAGGTCTGGCGGCGGCCATCCGCTACGTCTCCGGACTGGGGCTGGACAACATCGCCGCCCATGAACAAAAACTGACGGACATGGCCGTGGAAGGCCTCAAGGCCATACCGCGCCTGACCGTGCTGGCCCCGGACGTGCCGCACAGCGCCGTGGTCTCCGTCCTGGCGGAAGGCATCCACCATTACGACCTGGGCACCCTGCTGGACCAGATGGGCATTGCCGTGCGCACCGGGCACCATTGCTGCCAGCCTCTCATGTGCGCCCTGGGAACTACGGGAACCACCCGCGCCTCCTTTGCCCTGTACAATACGGAAGAGGAAGTTCAGACCTTCCTCAAGTCCATGAACCGGGCTCTGGACATGCTCTCCTGACCTCTCCGCCCCCTTCTCTCCTTGTTCATCATGAAAACGGCTTCCGCCCTTCTTCTAGGCCTTCTCATGGGCCTTTCCGGCTGTTCCCTGCACCACCAGCAGCAGGAAAGGGCGTACGCCCATTACCAGGATGACGCCGTAGCCATCCGGGAAGCCCAGGCCGCATGGCTCATCCTCTCCTCTCCCCACCGCAGCAGGGAATGGCCGGAAGCCAGAAAAAAATACAACGCATGCATCCGGAAGCTGGCCTCCCACCTGAAAGAGGCCAAACGGGAGGGCGGCATGAATGAGAAGAAGCGTCAAAGCCTCCCCTTCATCATTGAAAAATCTCCTTACGCCAAGGACAGCAACCCCTGGTTCTACGAGGCCATCTTCATGTCCGACGAAGTGGACCCCACCTTCCGCCTGCGGGAAAGCGTAACCGTGGAGGGAATGGGCATTCCCCTGGCGGGCCTGGCGCCCCAGGGCGTCTCCCGGCCCCATGCCAACGTGCTCAAGGACAACGGGAACGTGCACACGCTGACGGCCATCCTGGACTTTGACCGCATGGTGGACGGGAAGCCCACCCTCCGCACCATTCCCCGTCTGATGAATGAGCACGTCTTCATCGGCAAAAACAAGGTGCGTCAGCCCCTGGCGGCCAACTTCTCCGTTCCCATCGCCCTTTTCTGGAAGCTTTCCGACGCGGACGGAACGGAACTGCTGGGCGCGTTCCGTCCCAAAAAGGCCATCAATACGATGGGGCTTTATTTTTCCGAACCCTATGACCCCCGGAAAATTCCCGTGGTCTTCACCCACGGCCTGATGTCCGGCCCCGCCACCTTTGCCAACCTGACCAACCGCCTTCTGGTGGATCCCGTCATCCGGGAAAACTACCAGTTCTGGTTCTTCGGCTATCCGTCCGGCCTGGCCTGGACCATTCCGGCCAGCAGGCAGCGGAAGGCCCTGGAGGAACTCATGCAGGAATACAATCCCCGCGGCGACTCCAGGGAAATGAACAACATCGTCATGGTGGGGCACTCCATGGGCGGCCTCATCACCCGCTTCAACAACTCCACCAAGCCCTGGACGCTGATGAAGGGCCTCTTTGAACTTCCCCCGGAAACCTTTGCAGACATGACGCTGGAGAACTGGAAAACCGGGCTGGAACCCCTGCACTGTGACGAGCCCATGCTTGAACAGCTCCAGAACAATTTTATCTTCTCCCCCGCCAGGGGCGTCACGCGCATCGTGTACATGGCCACCCCGCACCGCGGCTCCACCTTTGCGGACAACTGGATAGGGCGGCTGGGCCAGCGCCTGATCGACCTCCCGGCGGACATGCTGGAGGAAGTCACCCGCATCGCCACCCTCAGCCGCGGCATGTTCCTGCTCAACCCCCTGCAGCTGAAGGACGAACTCACCAGCATCCGCCAGCTTTCCCCGAACTCCTCCCTGGTCAAGTACATGTCGGAGCTGCGCGGGGACCCGAACGTTCCCGTCCATTCCATCATCGGGGACAGGGGCAGGAACGATACGCCCCACTCCTCCGACGGCGTGGTCAAGTACCGCTCCTCCCATCTGGACTGGAGCGCCAGTGAAAAAATCGTCCCGTCCGGGCACAGCGTGCAGGACGACCCCGCCGCCGCCGTGGAACTGCGGCGCATCCTCCGGGAGCACCTGGCCAAGGTCAAGGGCCGCCAGGCGCTGGAGGAAGCGGACGCACGGGCCGCCACCCCGGTATGGCAGTCCAACCCCGCCCCGCCCATCATCCTGAAAAGGCCGTAACAGAAACCGGAGCTGCTCTTCCAAAGAATCGTCCGTACCCTTTGTCTCCGGGGAAAAGGATTTCTTCATTCCACACAGTTCCTCCCCTTGCCCGTGCCGGCAAACTTAAACGGACTATACAGGCAAATTTTAAGAAAAATGTATATCGTCTTTCATCCTATTGTGGATTTTTTCTAACAAATAGATAATATTAATGTCTGTAAAAGGAAGGTACTGAGCGTAATAATTATTATATTATTTTTTGATGGAAAAAATCGTTATGTTTCATAGGCAAACAAAAATTTGCAAATAAACTTTATTGACACTGGCTCTGGATCATGCTACTGGGAAAATGATCATGGAGGATTGCTCTCCTCTAATTTCATCATCAATCCCAGTTCTTTAATGCCTTATGAATACTCCAACTACTTCTTCTGCCGGCACCCCTTCTTCCATCCCCGCTTACCGCAAATGGTACTTTGGCTCTACGGCCAAACCCATGCCGCGTGGCATGCGCGCCTCTCCGGAGCCCGATCCGCTACCGTTCGAGGAAATCCACGAACACGATGAAATTACCGTGGGACCGCCCAGTACGTCGGCGGATGGACACAGTGCTCACGGTTACTTTACCATTCCGGAAGGAGCGGACGGTAAAAAGCTCTACGGCACCTGTTCGCTCTTCCTGGGGGTGGACGACTGGGGCAGCCTGGAAGTGAAGGACTCCAGCGGCAGCGTGGTGGCGCAGGTGGACCTGAAGAAAGACTCGCAGACGGCAGGCAAGCAGGGCGGCCATAAATACCACACGGGGACCGGCGGGGCGCAGCTGCCCTCCGGCTCCTACATTTGGGAAGTCAACCAGACCAACATCGACTACAAGCCTGAAAAAGACAACGTCTCCATCTGCAACTATAGCATCGACGTGGTGCCGACGGAGCCGGGAGGCAAGGAGGAGCCCGAGAAGTGCCCGTGCGAGGGAGACACGTGTGATAACAGCGGCGGAACGCCGCCTTCCCCGTCGCTGGCCCGGTCGGGCTCCGCGGTGGGGAATAGCACGCTGGGAAACTACTCCTCCGCAGGGTGCAGTGTGAGTGCGGAAAGCACGGCCACCCTGATGTACTGGTCCTGCAACTTCGGAATGTTCCGGGGACTGGGAGGGATTCCTGCGGGCCTTGTGGAACTGAGGGCTGAGGAAACTGTCTCCGGCCTGGAAAGCCCCTCCTCACTGGCCTACAACCATCCGTTGAACAGCCGCCTGGACGTGCCCGAAGGGGGAATTGTACCCGGAGTGCGTTTTGATCTGGTGCAGGGAGACCGGGTGATTGCCATGCGCTGCTATATGAACGGGTCCGTGCTGCCCGTTGGCGTGGACACGTCGGGCGGAGGACGGGCAACGCTGGACACGGTGGAAGGACAATCCTGCCTCCGCTGGATTGTGGAAGACGGCAGCCAATACCTCTTCTCGGCGGAAACAGGAATGCTCCTCTCCTACACCACCACCGACAAGCAGGTCATCTCCAACGCGTCATCCTACCTGGACGTCAAGCATGCCGAAGACGGCTCGCTGAGGCAAATCTGGAACCTGTGGGACGGCCTGCTCAACGTGGAAAACGTCACCTCCACGGGCTACATCATCGCGCTCTACACGCCTGGGCAAATCACCGGAACGGACGAACAGGGATTTTATACGGTCACCGGGACACCCTTTAAAACATTCAACCTTTCCCTTTCCGCGGACGGCCACTTCACCGTCACGGAACAGGCGCCGGCTAGGCAGCCCTACGCCGTCACCTGGTGGAACGACGGCCTGGCGTGGAACATGCGGCAGGGCACGGGGGAAGACGCCGTCACGACCATCCGCACGCGCACGGAGCTGGAACCGGAAGACTCGGTCTGGCAGCTGGTGACGGAAATCTCCAAAGGAGGTATCGTGGCAGAGCGCACCTGCTCCATATATCAAACGACGGACGTAGGCGATCTGCTGCTCACTCAAGTGGAAGGCTATCAAAGCCAGGAAGCCCAGACCACGCAATACGCCTACGACCAGTGCGGACGGCTCAAGACGGAAACTGCCCCGGACGGCAGCCAAATTCATTACGCGTATGACCTCTACGGACGCCTGCTCTCCCGCGACGAACCGTGGGCGGAAAGCGGCAGGCGCATCACGCGCTACACCTATGCCTATTCGGGAGAAGCCGACTTCAACGACGAACCCGCCACGGAAACGGTAGACCTGCTTCCGCTGGAAGGACACGTCAAGACGCTGACCACCATTGCCTACAAGTACACGACGGCCAATCACGTCAAAAGGACGGAAAAGCGGGTCACCGGACTGGGAGTAACGGGCACGCGCCTGACGGCCACGGAACAATGGCTGGCCGGCGCGCCCGACGTCTATGCCCGCGGACGCACCCGGATGACCCGGGACCTCACCGGCGTGCAAACCTGGCACGACTACGCGGCAACGACGGAGCACGGCGCCCTCTACACGGAAACGTTGGAAACGCGCGTCAACGGGGAAACCGTGCCGGGACAGAGCACGCGCACCACGACCTGGATCACGGCGGAAGGGCAGCGCGTCAGGGAAGAAAGCTACGCCCTGCTCACCGGCGGGGAATGGGCGCTCACGGACAGCGCCTCCTATGAATTTGACACGCAGAACAGGTGGGTGAAGCGGACGGCGGGCAATGGCCGAATAACGGAGCGCGAGCTGATGTGCGACGGGCGCCTGTTGTGGGACATTGATGAAAATGGTGTAAGAATGGACTATGCCTACGACACGGCGCGCCAACTGGTGGAAACCACGCGTTCCGCCGTAATGGACGGGGAAACCGTCATCACGCCGGAAACCATCACCACCTACACCCTGGATGCGGCGGGGCGCATCCTCTCTACGCGCCGGGATACGGGGGCCATGACGACCAGCGAAAGCTCGGAGTACGACTTGCTGGGGAGGATAACTTCCTCTACGGACGTCCTGGGACGAGTCACCACCTACGCCTACAGCGAAGACGGTCTGACGACGACGCAAACCACTCCCTCCGGAGCCACGTTCGTCACGCGCAACGCGCCGGACGGAACGGTCCTGGAAGAATCCGGCACGGGACAGCGGCATATCATCTATTCCCTCGACTTGGTTGCCGACGGCGTTCGGACCTTCACGAAAGCCGTCTCCGGGGAAACGGAAACCGAACTGCAGCGCAGCGTCGCCAACGGTGCCGGGGAAATTTGCGCACGGGCCGGCCCAACACCATCGGGGGAGTCATTTACACGAGGAACACCTATAACGCCAAGGGACAGCTGACCAAGGAACAGACAGATGCGGAAACCGCAGCTACGACGATGGCGCCGACCCTGTGGGAATACGACGACTTCGGCAATAAGGTCAAGGAAACCTGGAAGCTTGCCGATCCGGCCACCGTGTCCAACTCGCGCATCACCACGTGGAGCTATGGCGTGGAACAGGCGCAGGACGGCGTCTACCGCGTCGTCACGGCGACTAGGAACAACGGCCAAGGGACTACCTATGGCGAAACGCAGAAGACGCTGGTTTCCTCCCTCTCGTCCACGCTGGAAAGCAAAACCGTCTTCATCGGTCCCAGAGGAAATATATCCACACAGTGGAGCGAATACGGAACAGGCGCCCTGCGGACGCAAAAAAGCAGCATCCCCACTTCCAATGTCACGGCCACCGCGACGGTCATCGACGACTTTACTACCACGCAGACGGACCACGCGGGCATTACTTCCACGCAGACCCGAGCCTATGCGGAAACCGGCATCATCTACACTAACACGGACGGACGGGGCAACACCATTACGACACGTACCGACATCGCCGGGCGCACTGTTTCCGTTACCGACGCGGCGGGCAACACGGCTTCTACCGCCTACGATCCCTGGTTTGACCAGCCTTCCGCCGTCACCAACGCCCTCGGGAAAACGACATGCTACAACTACGATCTCCGGGGCCGCAATACGGCGCAATGGGGAACGGGCGCCCAGCCCCTGCTCTTCGGCTACGACGAAGCCGACAGAATGGTCAGCCTTACCACCTTCCGGGAGGACGCGGGCGACATCACCACCGACCCCACGGGACGCACGGACGGAGACGTCACCACCTGGAGCTATGATGAAGCCACGGGGCTGTTGGCGCGTAAAACCTACGCGGACGGAACGCATGAGGACACCGCCTACAATGCCCTGAACCTCAAATCCACGCTCACAGACGCGCGCGGGGTGGTCACCACCTGGGGCTACAATCTAAGAAAGGGGTCAACACCTCCGTCTCCTACAGCGACTCCACGCCCGGCATCCAGTACGCCTACAACTGCCTCAACCAGCTGACCCAGGTGACGGACGCCTCAGGCTCTCGCACCATCACTTACACTCCCTACAACGAACCGGACACCGATAGCATCACCATAGGAGGCGCCTCCTGCCAGCTCCAGGAAAACTACGATGCCTACGGCCGGTCCTCCGGCTATACCCTGAAACAGGGAACCGACGTCCTCCAGGAAGCAAGCCAGGGCTATGAAGCCAACGGGAGGCTTGCCGGCGCCGGAATCGTGCACGGAGGAGAAGAACAAACCTTCGCCTACGGCTACCTGGCGGGAAGCAGCCTGCCCTCCAGCCTCGCGATGCCCAACGGCATCGTCCGGGAACTTGCCTATGAAGAACACCGTGACCTGGCAGTGGCCATAAGCTGCCGTCTGGGGGAACCGCGCTGGTCTCCCGCAGCCAGAGCTACGACGCATTGGGACGCCCG
The DNA here is from genome assembly GCF_049262625.1 of Akkermansia sp. JRP_AM1. Lineage (NCBI taxonomy): Bacteria > Pseudomonadati > Verrucomicrobiota > Verrucomicrobiia > Verrucomicrobiales > Akkermansiaceae > Akkermansia > Akkermansia sp. JRP_AM1. Next base: position 2,124,722 of record NZ_CP118234.1, on the reverse strand, counting down.
GTCACCCGCACCCAGCAGCGGGGAACCGAAGCAACTCGTACTGACAGCTTCAGCTACAACGGCAGAAACGAACTCACCGGGGCTACTCTGGGAACAGCCCCCTACGGTTACAGCTACGACAACATCGGCAACCGCAAGACGGCGCGGGAACTGGCCGAGGAACTTTCCTACGCGGCCAACAACCTCAACCAGTACACAAGCATCGAAGAAAAAGCGGAGGCGCCTTTTGTGCCGACGTACGACGCCTCGGGCAACCAGACCCTCATCAAAACCTCGACGGGCATTTGGACAGTAGTCTACAACGCGGCCAACCGCGCGGTGAGCTTCACCAGCCAGGGCGGCAGTACGGTGGTGGAATGCGGCTACGACTACCAGGGACGCCGCTACATGAAGAAGGTCACCGTCAACGGAACGGTCGTCAGCCATGAACGCTACCTGTACCGTGGCTACCTGCAACTAGCGGCGTTGGACATGCTGGACAACCGGAACGTGCTTCGGACACTGCTGTGGGATCCACTGGAACCGGTGGCAACGCGTCCCCTGGCCCTGGTGCAGGAAAATGCCCTTTACTGCTATGGAGTTGACTTTAACAAGAACGTCACGGAGGTGTTCGCTGGAGAGGGAGCTATTGCGGCAACTTATGACTACTCGCCATACGGACAGGTTGTTTCCACGGGGGACCTCGTCCAGCCGGTGCAGTGGTCCAGCGAGATGAACGATGTAGAACTCGCCCTGGTCTATTACAACTATCGTTATTACAATCCCGCAGACGGCAGGTGGATCAATCGTGACCCCATCGCTGAAGAAGGCGGATGGAATTTGTACGGGTTTATAGAAAATGTTGTAATAAACAAATATGACGGTTTAGGGTTAAAAAAGGGATTCACAAAAACAGGCGATCCGTGTCCGAAATGTTGTAAAGGATGTGAAAGATCGCAGGAAAGGCCAGTTATTAAAGATGCAGGAACAAAAGGAATTGATGTTAAGGCATCAGTTGAAAGTCCTATGTTCACATCCAAATGCGAACATAATGGTACATGTAATGAAAATTGTTGCTATGTAGTTTATACTTGGTTTGATTGCTATAACAAAACATGTTATAGTCAAACAGGTGATACTTTCAATAGAAAAGTCCAACCTTTGAGAGGAGTAGGAAGAGCTCGGAGTGCATTAGGAGTAAGCGTTCAAGCCTATAAATGGTGTTCCTGTAATAAGGGAAAATGGGAATGCCATAATGTATTGTTGTTAAGTAATACATTATTATATCAAGTAGATAATCCGAATAATCCGAAAGAATGGATTCTTATAATTCCTAATAAAAAATAATTAATAACTATGAATAAAATATTTTATGTAGCTTTTATATTGTTATGTACGCACTGTTCTGACATTAAACAACAAAATGTTGAGAAAAACATTTTTAGTGAATTAAGTGATAAGGCGCATTTTGATCTTATTTATACAGAATGGTTTATGTACCAAGCAGGATCCCTTCGCAATCTCGTTCCAGGAAAATATAATTTCTCTAAATTTGATGTTACTCCAAACGATATCATCGAATTTCAGAAATTAGAAATTAAAAACAAGTATAGTCAGAAAAATGATTCACAAAGAAAGAAACAAATAGAGACTTGGATAGAAGATCAAAGAAATGCAATTGCTGCATTAAATATGGAGAAGCATATAAAATTAGAAAAAACAGATATTCAGAATTTAATAAATATGCTTAATGAACAGGCGAAATATGTCAATAAGCTGTATTTACAAATGTCAGTACTGGATTTTCCTGAGAAAATAAATACTCCAACTTATGATTGCGCTGGGGCATCCGACTACCCGCACCCAGTAGCGGAAAAACGAAGTAGTCCATAGCGACAGCTTCAGCTACAACAGCAGGAACGAACTCACCGGAGCTTCTCTAGGCACGACGCCCTATGCCTCAGCTAGACAACATCGTCAACCGCAAGACGGTGTAGAAACTGGCCGAAGAACTCATCTACGCGGTCAACGAACTCAAGCACAGTACACTAGCATCACCCTCCACTCTGGATCTGGATCAACCCTTTGTTCCCGACTATAACGCTTCGGCCAACCAGACGCTGATTAGAACTTCAACGGGCATCTGGACCACAGTATACAATGAAGCTAACCGTGCGGTGAGCTTCATCAGCCAGGACGGCAGTACGGTGGTGGAATGCGGCTACGACTACCGAGGGCGCCGTTACATGAAGAAAGTAACTGACAGAGTTGAAACGATATCTATGAATCGTACATCGTATTTGGTGTTTTTGATCAGGCAATAGGCAAGTTTATACAAGAATTATCGACAACGTTAAAATGTATGATTCTTCGTGATAGGCAAAAAATACTCATCAAGAAAGAGATCAACGGCTCCAGTGCCTGGAGACATCCAATTTCTCCATAACATCTTCCTTACATACCCTGCATGACCTGCCCCCTCCCTCGGGATCAGGCATCCGCAGTCGCGGAGGCCTGGGAACGCTCCCGCCTCTCCCCCTCATCTACTCCAACTCTGAGAACGAACGCTTCCTCATTGAAATTTCAGGAAAAACCCTGCGCGTCTTCTCTCTCGCCTCCGCGAGGAATTAGTCCAATTTGACGCGGAATTCGGGAGGAAAAGGCTCTGCACAGGAAGCGAGTAAATAAGCTTCTCCTCTTCATCCATCCGGCATACCCCGCATGTTCTGAAACGCGAAAACTATCAAAGGAAGTTCGAACCCTGCTCCTTCAAGGTCCCTTGACGCCACCCCGGCCACCGAAGAGTTTCTGAGGCGTTCAATGATAAGATTAACTTGAGGCTGCAAAAATTGAAGCTTTATCTTTCACACCCAGATTTACGATGTACTGGGACGATCGGGTTCCCTATCATGCAGAAAAGGCCGTAATGCCCGCGCTTATTTCCCGAAATTCCCCCGTTCCGCCCCATGCATGACATCCTATGGCTGCTCCTGACGTCCCTGCTGACCGGCTGGATGATGTTCAGGACAAGGAAGGAAGAACATTTTTCCGGTAAGAAACAGGTTCAGGAAATCGTTAACAAATACAAACTCCTTGCTGAGTTTGCCGGCTCCCTATTCCTCATTCTGTTATGCCTGTTGCTCGCATCCGCCGTTTTCCTGTCAAACGGATGTCCGGAAACGGCTCTTTTCCTAGCCACCCTGTACATGGTGGCTTTAACAACCGCCACAGTTATCCACCTGCTTTGCCGCATCCGCAAGAATTGGGATGAACATGATTTTTACATGGCCATGGCCAATCGGACAGGAATGTCTCTCAGGCGCCTGAAGCAACTGAAATTTTTCCTGCTGATTGCGGCTTGCTCCGGACTGGTTTGTTCAGCCTTCCGGGTTTTGCCCAGCAGGTAAGGAAAAAGTTATTTCCCGGCCACGGAATGAAGAGGAAACAACCCTTCCTGAAAACGGAGGGGGCATCCGGCTTTTCCAACAAACTTCCCCGTCAGGAAAAACCATTGCGCCAGCGGAAGGAACAGGCCCGTCAACCGTATGGATACGGAAAGAACGGCCCCTCGGGACGCCTTCTTCAAAGGAGAGCGTCCGCCCCGCCCGGAAAAGGCCGTTCCGGCCCGGCACGAGCGGTTTCCGTTCAGCGTCAGGACATCCCGCCAGCAAAATATGCCCGCTTATAGAGTTGCTTCCGGCAAGGATTTTAAGGTAGACTGTTTGCCGATACTATTCCACCTCCCTTTTCCATGCCTGCCGACGATTCCCTTTCCATGGACCAGATTTCCGCCCTCTTCCCCCAGCTGGAAAACATCCAGCTTGTCGGGGCCAAAGGCCCCCAGCAAATTTTCACCGCCACCCTGAAATCCAATTTCGCTCCCGTCATGCTGCGGGTGGTTCCCACGGAGGAAGCCGGAGTCTTCGGCTGGGATCCGGAATTCATCGTCCGCTCCCTCACCATTGTGGAACAGGCGCACCAGGGCCTTCTGCGCGTTTACGAAGTGGGACAGGCAGGACCGTTCACCTTCATCATTTCCGAACACTCCCCCTATCCGCGCCTGGCGGACCTGGAAACCCTCCCCCAGATATCCCCCCAGGCGGCGCTCAACCTGGTGCGGAACATGGCGGAAGGCCTGCTGACGCTGCACCGGAAAAACATCTTTCACGGCGGCATCACGCCCAAACTGATTTCCCTGCGCGCGGACGGCGGAGACGCCCTGCTGCTGCCCATCAACATTTATCCCGCGCAGCCCCCGGTAGACATGGGGGACTTCGCCTCTCCGGAATGGGTCACCGGGGCGGAAGCCGCCTTCACGCCGGGCATGGACATTTACGCCCTGGGGCTGACGCTCTACATCCTGCTGACCCGCAAGACGCCGATGGAAGCGGGCTTCGCCATGCCCTCCACACTGATCAAGTGCAGCGACGCCGTGGACGCCGTGGTCTCCCGGGCCATCAATCCGGACACCCGCGAACGCTACCGGAACCTGGGGGACTTTATCACGGACCTGGACAAGGCCATCGCCAGCCCCACGGGAAGAAACGCGGCAGCCATTCCTCCCCGGCCGTCCTCAACGCCCGTCCCCGCCATGAATATGCAGAAAGGGCAGACCAATGTTTACTACTACCTTATCCCGGCCCTGATCGTAGGCATTGTGCTGACCTACACCTGCATCCTGTACAAGAAGGACGTCGTCAGAATGCGCAATGACTACAACGAACAGGTGCAGAAGGAAAACAACGCGAAGGCGGATGAGGCGAGAAAAGCGAACAGGGAAGCGCGCCGCCATGCTCCGGCAACGCCTGCGCCCTCTGCCCCGGCCGTCGCGGAAAACACCACTCCGGCCCCTGCGGTTCCCGCACCTGCCCCGCTCCCGCATCCGGAACCCGTGCCTGCAGCTCCCAAACCCTCCGCCGAACCCGGCAAAGTCAACTGGAGCCTTCAGCCCGGCGTCAAGGTGCGCCAGAGCTCCAACCGCAACATGCTGGGCGCCTACGGTCCGGAAAAGGCCGTGGACGGCAATACCAGCTCCGAGCTTTCCGACGTTTCCATCAGCGCCACCGGCGTGGCGGAAGGAAAAACCGCCTGGTTCGGCATCGACTTCGGCAAGGAGACCAACCGCACCATAGAAAAAGTGGTTATTTACACGCCAGCCAACCTGACTCTGCTGGGCACCATGGAGGAATTCAAGGTGATTCTGTACGACAATGACAAGAACGTGCTGGCGGAAAAAACCTTCAACACCACACCCTCGGAAAAATCCACCAACGTCACCACCTGGAAGCTGGAAGCTCCGGTCAAGGCGCGCGCCCTGCGCGTGGAATCCACCGATCCGGCCCATCCGCTGGCGCTGACGGAAGTGGAGGCATACGGCCCGGAAGAAGCGGCGGAAACACCGGCCCCCGCACCTGCGGAAGAATAATGCCTGCGGAACCGTTTTCAGCCGGAATTCCGCCCCTCCGGAAGCTCGGCGTCCTCTTGTTCCTCCTGTGCCTGTTTGCCCTGACGCTGGCCGGGGGCACCTTCTATCTGCTTTTCCACGATCTTCCCCTGATTCAGCAAGCCATCTCGGAAACGCTGGCTCAAACCATGAAGGAACTCCAGGAAGGGGACCGCGCCTCCCTTTCCCTCTCCCTTGCCAGGGCGGAGGCAGGCTCCGCCGCTCCGTTTACGCTGGACGGCGGCCTGTTTTACCTGTCCATGGCCGGGCTGGTGGTCTGCTGGCTGATGCTGGTTTACCGGCTGGCGCAGAATGCGGAAACGGTGAAGAAGGGAGCCATGCGCGCCTCTCCCCTGCTCTGCGTCCTTTCCTTCTTCCTCCCCGTGGGCAATATCTGGATGCCCCTTCAAGCCATGCTGGACGTCAACAAGGCCCTCTCCTTCCCCGGCCCTTCACGCGGAAAAGGCTGGATATGGCTGGCCTGGGCCGTCAGCGTGCCGGGTTCCCTGCTCATCTTCCTGTATACGCTGTTCCAGCCCCTGTTCCATTTCTCGGAGACGCTCCGGGCATGGGCGGAAGAAAGCCCGGAAAACGTGCTTGCGCTGGACCGGGAGCTGGAAGCCCTGCTGAACGGCATGGTGCGCCCCGTCATCATGTACAACGGAACGGCCTTCCTGGTGAGCCTGGCAAGTTCCGTGCTGATGATGCTCCACTTCTATTTCCTGCAAAAGAGGCTGGCCAACCGCCTGCCTTCCTGATTAGCTCCCTCCCCCGGCAAAGCCCCGCCGGAAGGAACGGAAAAGCCGGAGGACTTGTTCCATCCCGTTCCTTTTTCTTGCCGGCTTTCTTTCAGCCTCTCTCCCCCTTTCCGGAACTTTCACCGGGAAAAACCGTGTTGCCCTCACAGGGGGGTTCACGAAAATTTTTTCACGCCTTCCTTTCCCGTCCGGCCCCTTCTTCCTCCGGGGTGGAATAAAACCTTCCGGGCATAAAAAACCCGGCCTCGCCTCACGGCGGGCCGGGCCAGCAAAAATAGCAATTTTTCCGATTACCGGTTGGCGGACTTCACGATCATGGCGTCCTTGCCGATACGGCCGCGCAGGTAGTGAAGCTTGGCACGGCGGACTTTGCCTCGGTTCACGACTTCAATCTTGGCGATGCGGGGGGTGTGCAGGGGGAACACGCGCTCCACGCCTTCACCGTAGGAAATCTTGCGGACCGTGAAAGCTTCATTGATGCCGGAACCGCGCTTGGCGATCACGATGCCCTGGAAAATCTGGATACGTTCCTTGCCGCCTTCAATAACACGAGTGTGAACCTTGATGGTATCACCTACGTTAAATGGGGTCACATCCGCCTTGAGTTGCTCTTGCTCGATTTTGTTGATAATGTTCATCTTGTGTTATCTATTGCTGGTGAATATCAGTAAAAGGAAAACTTACGGGACGCAGAATATGGGCCATAATCCCCTAAAAGGCAATCCAAATTTGCCGTACGGCCTTAATTTTATTTTTTAGGCGGGGGCGGCGGCGGAGCTATCCTTGCATGCCACTCCTCCAGCGCCGGGAGAAAGGCGGAGGAAGACATGAGGGCGCGGACGCTGTCCATCCGCAGCAGGAAGGCCTTGTCCCCGCCCTGGGCGCGGTCCGCCAGCAGGGACTCCAGCAGAAGACGGGCGCGGGTGCGGGCGTCCGACGCGCCGTCAAGGGCGGAGAAAACCAGCTCCCCGGCCCGTGCTGGCTCCTTCCGGTACAGGTATTCCAGCGCCAGCGCTTCATAAAGGCAGGAGGAGGGTGCCTTCCGGGCGGATTCCAGCAGGCGCGCGGAACGGTCCCGCCAGCGGTCCCCGAACTGTACAGAGGAAGCCCACCAGCCCTGGAAATAGCGGTCCTCTTCCGTCGGCTTCACGTCCATGTTCTTCATGCGGGCGTACGGACGGTAGAGGGGGTCCCCGAACACCACCCCCTGCCAGGACAGTACGGGCATGCTCATCCAGGAGGCTTCCGCCACGGTATAGCCGTCCAGCAGGCGGTCCGCAAAAATGTCAAAGCGGTGACACGCGCCCAGGAACGGTTCATACACGTTCCCCACCGTCACGTCCGCCCCCTTTTCCAGCAGGGCGGAACTCCACCCCCTGCCGGGAATCTTGAAATCGGAGGCGCTGAAGGAATGCAGGTGCATGGCGACCGCTCCGGGCCGGAAACGGAAGGTTGGGTCCGTAAACGGACCGTTCGCATTCCCGGTGTACCAGCCGCAGTAAAGCGCCGTGTCCCGGCTCAGCGGAAATTTCTCCGGAAGAGTCTGGGGCCAGTCATCCAGGTAAACGGGGATTCCCGCTTCCCGCACGCGGCGGAACACGGCGTCCAGCCACTGGTCCCCCTGGGCGTAGGGGCCGCCCCGGTCCACCACCGCCCACCCCCACAGGCCCTTCTTCTCCACCTCCGCAGGTTCCGTGACCAGCCGCAGGCAGGTATCCGCCGTCAGACCGTCCAGGCGGCACACCAGGAACGTGGGCAGGCCGGAGCCCACAAAATCCTCCTTCCTGTCAAAATAGGGGTTTCCTACCCAGGCCTTCCTCTCATAACCGTCCACCGCCAGCAGCGCCAGTTCGGAATCCACGGCGGCGCGGTCCGTCTGCATCTGGTTGATATCCTTCCCGGGAGGGGGAACGGGCGCTTCATGCCGTATCTTCATTGGCAGGTCCGCCATCAGCACCAGCGCAAAAATCTTCCGGTCCATCATGGGGGCGGAGGCAATGCCGGACGGCACCCACCACCGCTGCTCCTGCGCCGTCCGCAGCAGGGGCGCACGGATCAGGTCTTCATACTCCTTCCGGGAAATCTCGTTGGCCGAGGGGCAGTCCAGGGAAACCAGGTTCCCTTCCGGCACGCCGCGCACCCGCGCATACTCCCTGGCCATGCGGCGGCTCAGCTCGGATTTTCCGTTGTAAACCACGGCCACATGGGCGGGCAGCAGCTCATAGGCACACGCGGCGGAAAACCACGACGCCAGCAGGAACAATACGGCTAATCCCCTCTTGAACATGCCCCTACCATACCTCATCTTCCGGGGCAATCAAGCAGGTGAAACGGAGCGGGCGCGATTTCGCCATTTTTCCGCTTTTCGCTTCACATCTAAAAAAAATCCGCTTTAATGGCTCCTGATGTATTGCAGGCTTCCACCTGCATTCCCTACAACCATCATACGCATATGATTCAACAAATTGACCATATCGGCATCGCCGTCAAGAGCCTTGACGCCACCGTTCCCTACTACCGTGATGCGCTCGGACTCGGAGAGCCCCACATTGAGGAAGTGCCCACGCAAAAGGTGCGCGTCGCCATGTTTGACGTTGCCGGAGTCCACATCGAACTGCTCGAACCCACCTCTCCGGAAAGCGCCATCGCCAAGGCCATCGAGAAGAAAGGGGAAGGCATCCACCACATCGCTTTCAAGACCAACGACATTGCTGACAACATCTCCCAGGCCAAGGAAGCCGGCCTTACCGTGCTGAACGACCCGCCCGTCCCCGGCGCGCACAATACGCAGGTCACCTTCCTGCATCCCAAGTGCACCTTCGGCGTGCTGACCGAATTCTGCCAGCACCCCGGCGGTTGCGGATGCGGCAAGTAACATTCTCCGAATCCACCATACCACTATACCAATGGCTATTGATCCCAAATTGATTGACGATCTGAACAGCCGCCGCAAGAAGGTCATCCTCAGCGGCGGTCAGGAAAAGATCGACAAGAGACACGAAAAGGGCGAAATGACGGCCCGCGACCGCATGGGGTACCTCTTTGAAGAAGGCACCTTCTCGGAAATCGGCATGCATGTGCGCCACAACTGCCACAACTTCGGCATGGGCAAGAAGGAAATCCCCGGCGACGGCGTCGTTTCCGGCTTTGGCCTCGTGAACGGCCGTCCGGTCGCCTGCGCGGCCTCCGACTTCCTGGCCCAGGGCGGCTCCCTCGGCTACATGCACGCCATGAAGATTGCGGACGCCCAGAAGTACGCCCTGAAAGCCGGCATCCCAATGGTGACGGTGAACGACTCCGGCGGCGCGCGCCTCCAGGAAGGCGTGGCGGCCCTGTCCGGCTACGCCCAGGTGTTCTACAACAACGTGCTGGCTTCCGGCGTGGTTCCGCAGATATCCATGATCCTGGGGCCCTGCGCAGGCGGCGCGGCCTATTCCCCCGCCCTGACGGACTTCATCATCATGCGCAATTCCGGCAACGCCGGCATGTACATCACCGGTCCCAAGGTGATTGAACAGGTCACGTATGAAAAGTGCACGATGGACGACATCGGCTCCGCGGCCATCCACGCCTCCGTGTCCGGCAACGTCCACTTCGTGGCGGACAGCGACGCGCACGCCCTGGACATCCTGAAGAGGCTCCTTTCCTTCCTTCCCGCCAACAACGCGGAAGAACCGCCCCACAAGCTGGACACCCCGCTTGACCTGAGCGCGGACGAAGGCATGAGCGACCTGATTCCCGGCGACAACCGCACGCCCCTGGACGTCCAGCCCATCATCAGCCGCCTGGTGGATGACGGGGATTTCCTGGAAGTGCACAAGGACTTCGCCAAGAACGTCGTCGTCGGCTTCGGCCGGGTCTGCGGCGTGGTGGTCGGCATCATCGCCAACCAGCCCAACGTGAAGGCCGGCTGCCTGGACATCGACTCCTCCGACAAGGCCGCCCGCTTCATCCGCTTCTGCAACGCGTTCAACATCCCATTGGTGAACCTGGTGGACGTGCCCGGCTTCCTGCCCGGCAAGAACCAGGAACGCGGCGGCATCATCCGCCACGGCGCCAAGCTCATCTTCGCCTACTCCCAGGCCACGGTGCCCAAGGTCACCCTGATCATGCGCAAAGCCTACGGCGGCGCCTATATCGCCATGTGCTGCAAGGACCTGGGCGCTGACGCCGTTTTCGCCTGGCCCGGCGCGGAAATCGCCGTGATGGGCGCGGAAGGCGCTGTTCCGGTGCTTTACGGCCGCGAGCTGAAAGCCGTGGAAGACCCCGCGGAAAAGGCCAAGCGCCAGGGAGAACTTCTGGAAGAATACCGGGAGGCCTTCTACAACCCGTACGTGGCGGCCGGCATGGGCCAGATCACGGAAGTCATCAATCCGGAAGAAACCCGCGCCAAGATCGCCTTCGCACTGCGCACCCTCCTGAACAAGAAGGAAGTGCGTCCGGCCAAGAAGCACGGCAACATTCCGCTCTAACATCCATCTTAACGGATTCATATGTTACTTACGACACTCGCCTTTGCGCAGGGCATGGCCAACATCATGGAGAATCTGGACTACCAGATCGTCGGCATCCTGGTGGTCATGATGTGCCTGGGTGGCCTGGCCGTCATTCTGACCATCAGCGGCTCCATTGCCGCTTCCATCCAGAACAAGGCCAAAGCCAAGGCCGCAGCGGCCTCCGCCGCTCCCGCTCCTGTGCCTGCCGCCGCCCCTGCGGCAGCAGGCAAGCCGGGCATGACTCCGGAAATGCTCGCCATCCTCTCCGCAGCCGTGGACTCCGCCATGACGGAGCTCACGCCGGAAATGGTGGCCGTCATCTCCGCCGCCGTGGACGCAGGCCTGGACGGCATGAGCCACCGCATCGTGGAAATCAAGCAATCCCCGGGCTCCGGCTATGCGGCCGCAGGCAGGGCGGAAATCTTCGCCTCCCACCGCATCCGGCCCAGTCATTGAACCACTGCATTATTCACCCTTACCCCCGCCCCCGGCGGGAATCATTTAACTTAATATTCCATACCATACATTATTATGAAGAAACTTCGCATCACCGTAGACGGCAAGGTATTTGACGTATCCGTAGAACTCCTGGACCAGGTCTCCTCCACTACCTCCGCCCCGGCTCCGGCCCCCGTTGCAGCCCCGGCTCCCGCACCCGCAGCCTCCGCCCCTGTCGCGGCGCCCGCTCCGGCTCCCACGCCCGCCCCCGCCCCGGCCGCCGCCGGCGCAGGAGACGTGCCCAGCCCGCTCGCCGGCAAAGTCGTTTCCCTGGACGTTGCCCCCGGCACCGCCGTGAAGGCCGGTGACCAGATCCTGACGCTGGAAGCCATGAAGATGAACACCATCATTTACGCTCCCGCCTCCGGCACGCTCACCGCTTTCTGCGTAAGCGCGGGCGACACGGTTCAGGAAGGACAGGCGCTGGCCAAGATTGGTTAATCCCGGCGGGAGCCGTCCGGTCCCCCTAACACAGGTCCGGACTCCGACTCAGACTAAAAACCGCTACAATAATTATTCCATATGAGTCTTTTTGATTCATTAATCACCTTTTTACAGGGGATGGGCATCTTCTCCCTATCATGGCAAATGGTAGGGATGTGGGGCATTGCCGTTCTTCTCCTGTACCTGGGTGTAGCCAAGCAGTACGAACCTCTTCTGATGGTTCCAATTGCCTTTGGCGCATTAATTGCCAACATTCCGGACAACGGAATGCTCATCACCCAGCTGAACCAGCAGGTCATCTCCTCTAATAAGGCGGGGGAAGTGACCGCCACGTCCCTCAACAACGTGGGCTACCTGCGCGTTCACGTGGCCCCGCTCCAGCAGGCCCCCGTCAAGGTGCCGGCCAACCTGACCACGCCTGAAGCGCGCGCCCAGTATCTGGCAAACATGGAACAGCCCATGCAGGTTTACCCCGGCAGCCCGCTGACCGTCTCCCAGATCAAGCCCGTGCGGGAATCCCAGGAAAAAGCCAAGGCTGACGCCGCCCTTCTGGGGGACGACAGCCTGACGGTGGACCCCAACCTGAAGGACTTCCACAACGTGACGGAAGCGGACGCCAACGATCCGGTGTACCTGCTCACGAACGGTGGAGTCACCACCGTTCTGCGCCAGAAGGGAGTCAACTACTTTGACACGGAAGGTAACCAGGTTCCGGTGAATCTGGAAACGCAGAAGCTGGAACCCCTGGTGGTCTCCGCCGCAGGCAAGTACGTGGCCGTGGGCCAGCACACCCAGGAATTACTGGTCACCTCCATCCATGGGGGTCTGTACGACTGGATCGGGCTGGGCATCAAGGCTGAAATCTTCCCGCCCATCATCTTCCTGGGCGTGGGAGCCCTGACGGACTTCGGCCCGCTGCTCGCCGCACCGCGCACCCTTCTTCTGGGTGCAGCGGCCCAGGTGGGCGTGGCCGCCACGTTCTTCATGGCCCTGTTCATGGGCTTCACGCCCAATGAATCCGCCTCCATCGGCATCATCGGCGGCGCTGACGGCCCCACCTCCATCTTCCTGACGATGAAGCTGGCCCCACACCTGCTGGGCGCCGTGGCCGTGGCCGCGTATACGTACATGGCCCTGGTTCCGCTGATACAGCCGCCCATCATGGCGCTGCTGACCACGAAGAAGGAGCGGGTCATCCGCATGAAATCCCTGCGAACGGTCAGCAAGAGTGAAAAACTGTTCTTCGCCGTGCTGGTCACCATTGTCACCATCCTGCTGATTCCGGACGCCTCTCCGCTGATCGGCATGCTGATGCTGGGCAACTTCCTGCGCGAGTGCAAGGTGACGGAACGCCTGGTGCAGGCCTCCCAGAATGAAATCATCAACATCGTCACCATCTTCCTGGGGACCTCCGTGGGCCTGACGATGCAAGGTGACCGCTTCCTGCAGAAGGAAACGCTGCTGATCATTCTGCTGGGCATTGTCGCCTTCGGCGTAGCCACCGCGGGCGGCGTGATTGCCGCCAAGCTCATGAACCTCATCTGGCGCAAGAATCCGGTCAACCCCCTGATCGGTTCCGCAGGCGTCTCCGCCGTTCCGATGGCGGCCCGCGTCTCCCACAATGTGGGCCAGAAGTACGATCCCTCCAACTACCTTCTCATGCACGCCATGGGACCGAACGTTGCGGGCGTGATCGGCACCGCAGTCATCGCAGGCTACTACATCGCCACTCTGGCGAGATAACCTGATTTGAAATTATTCCAGGCCTCGGCCCATCCCATGAATTCCACCGCCCCATCCCCCACTCCTCCAGAGGAGGAAGGACCATGCGGCGACTGGACCTATCATGAATGGGCCGAGGCTTCTTCCACCAATGACCTGGCCCGTTCCCTGCCCCCCGCCACATTGCCGTCTGCCGCGTGCAGAAAAGCGGCCGCGGCAGGTTCAACCGCAAATGGGTAGGGGAGGAAGGCGGCCTGTGGTCCTCCTTCACCGTTCCCCTGGATACTGCGGCCGGCGTACACTGGGGCCATCTGCCCCTGGTTGCAGGGCTGGCCCTGCTCAACATGCTCCGCAGCATGGGCATTGCCAACGCGCGCCTGCGCTGGCCCAACGACGTCCTCATAGGAAAATCCAAACTGGCGGGCATTCTTGTGGAGCGCCCCTCCGCGCACATGGCCGTCATCGGCATGGGCATCAACATTTTCAATGACGTGGCCTCTATAGCCGGAGAAATCAAGGACCCTCCCGCAAGGCTCGCGGATTCTTGTTCAGGACTGCCCCTCACTGCATGACGTCATGGCTTCCCTCGGCAGGCATTTGGACCAGGTTTTTTCTACCTTTGCCCACGGCGGCATCCCCACCCTTCAGGAGGGGCTGGCGCAAGCATGGGCCGGGGAAAGGCCGGTTTCCATCCTTACGGATGACGAAACCATCCGGGGAATCTTTACGGGGATTGACGATCAGGGCAATCCTGTGGTATCCCTTCCGACCGGTTCCCTCCGGACCGTTCCGGCACATCTGATTAACAGGCTTGTTGAAGAACAAGCCTGACCGCTCCGTTGACACGGAGTTTCTTTCTCTTTCATCCAACAAAAATCACTGACATGAGTTACAAGGAACTAACACCAGAAGAAGCAGCAAGCCTGATTAAACACGGCCACCACATTGGCCTGAGCGGGTTTACTCCCGCAGGGACGGCCAAGGCTGTGACGGCTGAATTGGCAAAAATTGCAGAAGCGGAACACGCTAAGGGGAACCCCTTCCAGGTGAGCGTCTTCACCGGTGCTTCCACGGGCGATTCCTGCGACGGGGTTCTTTCCCGCGCCAAGGCTATTCGCTACCGCGCCCCCTACACCACCAACGTTGACTTCCGCAAGGCGGTGAACAATGGGGAAATCGCCTACAACGACATCCACCTGTCCCAGATGGCCCAGGAAATCCGTTACGGGTTCATGGGCAAAGTAGACATGGCCATCATCGAAGCCTGCGAGGTCACGGCCGACGGTAAAATTTATCTGACGGCCGCCGGAGGGATCGCTCCCACCATTTGCCGCCTTGCCGACAAGATCATCGTGGAATTGAACGCCGCCCACAGCAAAAATGCCATGGGACTGCATGACGTTTACGAACCCATGGATCCTCCCAACCGCCGTGAAATCCCCATTTACAAACCCAGCGACCGTATCGGGAAACCATACATCCAGGTTGACCCGAAGAAGATCGTGGGCATCGTGGAAACCAACTGGCCGGACGAAGCCCGTTCCTTTGCCGCGGCTGACCCCCTGACCGATAAAATCGGGCAGAACGTGGCGGACTTCCTGGCCGCCGACATGAAGCGGGGCATTATCCCCTCCACCTTCCTGCCGCTTCAATCCGGCGTGGGCAACATTGCAAACGCCGTGCTGGGCGCCCTGGGCCGCGACAAGACCATTCCCGCCTTTGAAATGTACACGGAAGTCATTCAGAACTCCGTGATCGGTCTGATCCGGGAAGGCCGCGTGAAATTCGGGAGCGCCTGTTCCCTGACCGTTACGAACGACTGCCTGGAAGGCATTTACAGGGATATGGACTTCTTCCGCGACAAGCTGGTGCTCCGTCCCTCGGAAATATCCAACAGCCCGGAAGTGATCCGCCGCCTCGGCGTCATCTCCATCAACACCGCCATTGAAGCCGACCTTTACGGGAACGTCAACTCCACGCACATCGGCGGCACGAAGATGATGAACGGCATCGGCGGTTCCGGCGACTTCACGCGCAACGCCTATATTTCCATCTTCACCTGCCCGTCCGTCGCCAAGGACGGCAAGATCAGCGCCATCGTCCCCATGGTCTCCCACCACGACCATACGGAACATGACGTCAATATCATCATTACCGAACAGGGCGTCGCCGATCTTCGCGGCAAGAGCCCGAAAGAACGGGCCCAGACCATTATCGAGAACTGCGTCCATCCGGATTACAAGAATATCCTCTGGGATTACCTGAAACTGTCCGGCGGCAAGGCCCAGACTCCGCAGTCCATCCGGGCCGCCCTGGGCATGCATGCCGAGCTGGCCAGGAGCGGAGACATGAAGAATGTCGACTGGGCCCAGTACAAGTAACCCATGTCTGCCGTCATTGCATTGGCGTCCATGACTTCACGTTAACCCTACAGGACCGCTCCCGCGCAGGGAGCGGTCCTTTTCCTTTTCCCGTCCTTCTCCACTTCCCGCTCCTCTCCCATGAACTGGATGATTTACCCCGCAGCCAAGGCATTTATCAGAGCCTGCACCTTCCTCTTCGGAGCAGGCGTCACGGCGACCGTCCTCATTCATCTTTTCATGCCCCTTTTCCTCCACTGCCCACGGACAGCCGCGCCCTTCCTGCTTTTGGGAACATGGTCGGAACTAATCTCCATCCTGGCCCTGTCTTTCCTCCTATCCTGGGGAAGCAGGGTCCTGCTGGCTTCCCAGGGGAGCAGGATCACAGAATTCTAAGCGCGCTGGCCTTCCTGCCCGCCCTGTACTCCCTCCTCATTCCGTTTGCGGGGATGCCCGTCTTATTGCAATACGCGGAAATGGACAAGGTTTGGGAGTCCTTCCTCCTTCTGGCGGCCATCATTTCTTTCTTTTCCTTCCCTTATACGGCGGGATACGGATCCGCAGGCAGAAGGACATTCCTGGCCTGGGGCATTGCGGCGGCAGGCTGCGGACTGCAAAGCGTCCTGTTCTTCCTCTCCACCCTGTTGCGGCAGTGCCTGTCCTCCGTGGCTCCCTCCCTGGCAACGCCAGCTGCGTGGCTGGCCATTATCCTGTCCTGCGGCCTCGAAATCCTGCTAGCGGCCCTTTCCGTTATTCTGGTGCGGCGCCTTTTTAAAAACGCCATGTCCATAGCCTCCATGCCGGAATTGATGAATCCTTCCATGCCGGACAGCCGCCCGTAGGCCCCTCTCTCCATTCCTACAGGCTTTCCGAAAGAGTTCCTGCCTCATCCTGCGAAATGAATGCGCGCGCTCCGCGCCGCGGCCCTTCTTACAGCCCGGGTGCGGCTCCCGGAGCGCCGAAGCCTTTTACGGCTTTGAATAAAAAACCGGCGGCATCATTTATCCGTCCGGGAACACGGCCGTCCCTACGGGCAGGCACTGCAAGGGAGGCACCCACGCCCTCCGGGAATCCCGGGCTACGGCAGGGAGCCAACGCAACCCGGGCCATTTTCCCAGGCAGGGGAAACAGGAGCGCCGCTCGGAACGTTACTTCACCAATTCGTCCAAATAACAGCCGTAGCCGTTATTTTTCATGGCTCCGGCCTGAATACGCAGCGTTTCTGCGGAAATCCAGCCGTTGTTGAAGGCAATCTCCTCCAGGCACGCCACCTTGAAGCCCTGGTGGTGTTCCAGGGTGCGGACAAACATGGAAGCCTCCAGAAGGGTGTCGTGCGTGCCCGTGTCCAGCCACGTATAGCCGCGCGCCAGCTTTTCCACGCGCAGAAGGCCCTGTTTCAGGTACTCCTGGTTCACGGAGGTGATTTCCAGCTCCCCGGGCGGATTTGGGAATCCTCTTGGCGATCTCCACCACCTGGTTGTCGTAAAAATAAAGGCCCGTCACGGCGATGTCCGACTTGGGCTTGAGCGGTTTTTCCTCAATGGAAACGGCCTTTCCTTCTTCATTGAACTCCACCACGCCGAAACGCTGCGGATCGTGCACCTGGTAACCGAAAATGGTCGCCCCGCTCGTCAGTTCAGCGGCGCGCCTCAACTTCTCCGTCAGGCCGCGACCGTAAAAAATATTGTCCCCCAGCACCAGGGACACGGTATCTTTTCCGATGAATTCCTCCCCGATGATGAAGGCCTGAGCCAGTCCCTCCGGCCTGGGCTGTTCCCGGTATTCAAAAGTTACGCCGAACCTGCTTCCGTCCCCCAGCAGATCCTGGTACAGAGGCAGGTCCCGCGGAGTGGAAATGACGAGGATTTCCCGTATCCCGGCCAGCATCAGCACGGAAATGGGGTAATACACCATCGGCTTGTCGTAAACGGGCAGCAATTGCTTGCTGACGGAAAGCGTGACGGGATGCAGGCGCGTGCCGCTTCCCCGGCCAGAACAATACCTTTCATATCAATTTCCTAGCCATTGGTTCCCAGACGTTCCAGACGGTATTCCCCGGACAGGATTCCCCGCCACCAGTCCTCATGGTCCAGATACCACTGAATGGTTTTCCTGAACCCGGAGGAATGGTCCTGGCGCGGAGACCAGCCCAGCTCCCTCCGTATTTTGGACGCATCAATCGCATAGCGCAGGTCGTGGCCGGGCCTGTCCTGCACAAAGGTGATCTGCTCCCGGTAGCTCCGGCCGTCCGCGCGGGGCCGCAATTCATCCAGATGGGAGCACAGCAGCTCCACCAGCTCCAGATTCGTTTTCTCGTTATTGCCGCCGATGTTGTACGTTTCGCCGGGTTTTCCGGAGGAAACGACCGTCAGCAGGGCTTCGCAGTGGTCCTCCACGTACAGCCAGTCCCGCACGTTTTCCCCCTTGCCGTACACGGGAATGGGCTCGCCGCCCAGGGCCTTCAGGACGACCACGGGGATCAGTTTTTCCGGGAACTGGTAAGGGCCGTAGTTGTTGGAACAGTTGGTAATCAGCACGGGCAGCCCGTACGTATCATGCCAGGCGCGCACCAGATGGTCGCTGGACGCCTTGCTGGCGGAATAGGGGGAATGGGGGCGGTACGGCGTGGATTCCGTAAACAGGCCGTCCTTCCCCAGGGAGCCGTATACTTCGTCCGTGGAAATATGGTGGAAGCGGAAACGCTCCTTCTTCTCCCCCTCCAAGGAACGGTAATATTCCAGGGCGGCCTGGAGCATGGAAAAGGTGCCCATGACATTGGTGGTCATGAAATCCCCCGGATCGTCAATGGAACGGTCCACGTGGGACTCCGCCGCCAGGTGCATCACCCAATCCGGTCCGTATTCCCGCAGGGTGTTCCGCATCAGGGCGGCGTCCCGAACGTCGGCGTGCAGGAAGCGGTACGCCGGAGAATCCGCCGTGCCGTCCAGGGAACGGACGTTGCCGGCATAAGTCAGGGCGTCAATATTCAGGACTTCATGGCCGCGCTCAAGCAGCAGCCTGACCAGATTGGAGCCGATGAATCCGGCGCCGCCCGTAACGATAACTTTCATAACACTGTTTTCAGGGAAAGATGCGGCGCCATCATACAGCAGCGGCAGGGTTTTTCAAAACAAATCCGCCCATGCCGCCGGGAACATGGAGGCATGGGCGCGGAAAAGCGGGGGCAGGAACCGCGGAACCGGCTAGCAGCTCAGTTCCCGGCAGAGGTTGATGATGTCCGGATTCACGGAATACTGCTGCCCGGCCACGGCGTCCAGGGAGGCATAGCCGTACTGGCCGTCATGGTACACCATGATCTGGTTGATGTCCCCGTTGTTCAGGGCTTCCACGGCGCGGGTGGCAAAGCGGGTGCCCATCAGGCGGTCGCGGGCGGTGGGCGAGCCGCCGCGCTGCACATGGCCCAGCACGGTCAGGCGGGTGTCCATGCCGGCGCGTTCCGTCAGCCAGCGGGTCAGGTACTGCGCCACGCGGGTGCCTTCCGCCACCACGGCGATGATGCAGCTTCCTTCCTCATTGATGACGGGCTGGAGGCGCTTGTAAATGGATTCCAGGTCGTAAGGGATTTCAGGGACGATGCAGATGTCCGCCGCGCTGCAAAGGGCGGTGGTCATCGCCAGGTAGCCGCAGTCCCGGCCCATCGTCTCAATCACGAAGGCGCGGTGGTGGGAGCGGGCCGTGTCGCGGACGGAGTCGATGCAGTCCAGAATCACGTTCTGGGCAGTGTCCACGCCCAGGCAGTAATCCGTGCCGGCGATGTCGTTGTCAATCGTGGCCGGAATGCCGGCGAAGGGTACTTCAAAATCGTTGAAAAAGTCGTTCAGCGCGCGGAAGGAACCGTCGCCGCCCATGATAACGAGCTTGTCGATGTTGCGGTCCTTCAGGTGTTCGTAGGCCTGCTTGCGGAATTCATAATCGAAAAAGCGCTTGGACCGGGAGGAGCGGAGGAGAGTGCCGCCCCTGTAAATCATGTCGCTGGTCAGTTCCCTGGTGGCTTCCTTGATTTTTCCATCGATCAGTCCTTCCAAGCCGTCATAGACAACGTACGGGTTCATTCCAAGCTGGCGGGCATGATCCACAGCCGCCCTGATCGCCGGATTCATTCCGGCGGCGTCACCGCCTGATGTCATAATGGCTATTCCACTCATAAGTAATAAGGTTAACTTGTCCGGGGGGAAATGTTACCGGGCCGGGCAAATAATGCAAGCGCGGAGTTTTTGCTGGCGCAATAAACGGCAACGCTTCATGATGCAGCGGCATGAACGACACCGCAGCAGCCATTCTGAAGGCCACGGCCGCCCTCCGGGACGGTACGGAGCGGCTCCAGTTCGGAGACCCGGTCCACTTTACCTACAACCCGCTCACCTACGCCTGGGCGCCGCATGAGCAGTACGTGCGCGCCTACGGGAACGGGGAAAAGAGCCACTTCTTCCTGGGCATGAATCCCGGCCCCTTCGGCATGGCCCAGACGGGCGTACCCTTCGGGGAAGTGGATGCGGTCGTCAACTGGCTGCACATCCGCGGAGAAGTCGGCAGGCCGGAGCACACCCATCCCAAGCGTCCCGTGGAGGGCTTCGGCTGCCCTCGGTCGGAAGTCAGCGGGCGCCGCCTGTGGGGGCTCTTTGCGGAAGCCTTCGGCACCGCGAAAAACTTCTTCCGTCACAATTACGTGGCCAACTACTGCCCGCTGATCTGGATGGGGGCAACGGGAGCCAACATCACGCCGGACAAATTACCGGCGGAACAGCGCGCCGCCGTGGATGCAGTATGCATGGAGCACCTGGTTTCCCTAATCACCATCCTGAACCCGCATACGCTGGTAGGGGTGGGAGCCTACGCCACGCAGAAGCTGCGGGACGCCGCCGAACGGCTCCCCGGCAAAAGCTTCACCATCGGCACCCTGCTCCACCCCAGCCCCGCCAGCCCCATCGCCAACAAGCTCTGGCCGGAACGCCCCCTCCAGCAGCTTAAAGAGTTGGGCATTTTATGAAGGGTTGAGAGTTCAGAGTGGAGAGTTTAGTGATGGAGGGAATTACTAGAGTAAAAAGCAGGAAATTTGCTGTTCGGATCGTTCGTTTGTACCAGTTTTTGTGTAATGAGAGAAAGGAGTTCGTGCTTTCAAAACAACTGCTGAGAAGCGGTACCGGCATTGGAGCCAACCTGGCGGAAGCGGAATGCGCCATCAGCAAAAAGGATTTCCTTTCCAAAATTTACATTGCCTTGAAGGAATGCTCGGAAACCCTCTATTGGCTGGATTTGCTTAAAGACACCTCTTTCCTGATGGAAGAAATGCACGCCAGCATTTACCGGGATGGAGAAGAACTCAAACGCCTCCTCACCTCCACCACAAAAACCGTCTCCCTCCAAATCAAAAAATAATTCTTAATCTAAAACTCCACTCTCCACTCTCCACTCTCCACTCTCCACTCTCCACTCTCCACTCTCCACTCTCCACTCTCCACTCTCCACTCTCCACTCTCCACTCTCCACTCTCCACTCTCCACTCTCCACTCTCCACTCTCCACTCTCCACTCTCCACTCTCCACTCTCCACTCTCCCGCCTCAGGCCTTTTTACTGGACAGGGAGAAGAGGGTTCCGTACAGTTTGCGCGATATTCAAGCGTTCCGAATTTATGGCAATTTCAGATTACATCGTGACCATTGGCCTGGAAGTCCACTGCCAGATCAAGACGAAGAGCAAAATGTTCTGCTCCTGCGAGACCGGCTTTGGCTTTGAACCCAATACGCGCGTGTGCCCCACCTGCCTGGGGCTGCCGGGCGCCCTGCCCGTCCTGAATGAGTTCGCCATTGAACGCACCCTGCTGACCGGGCTGATGCTGGGATGCTCCAGCCCGGAGGTTTCCCAGTGGGACCGCAAGAATTACTTCTACCCGGACATGGCGAAGAATTACCAGACTTCCCAGCTGGACCTGCCGCTGTGCCTGGGCGGGGAGGTGCCCCTGTATCCCTGGTCCTACCCGAACGACGTGATCAAGGCCGGCGTGCCCCCCTTCCGCACCGTGAAGCTGACCCGCATCCATTTGGAGGAAGACGCGGCGAAGATCACCCACCACGCCAATTATTCCCTGATTGACTACAACCGCGCGGGGTCCGCCCTGATGGAGATCGTCTCCGACCCGGACATCGATACCCCGGAGGAAGCCTACGCCTACCTCAAGTCCCTCCAGCAGATTCTGAATTACGGGGACATTTCCGACGCGGACATGGAGAAGGGCCAGATGCGCTGCGACGTGAACATTTCCCTGCGTCCCCACGGCCAGAAGGAACTGGGGGCAAAGGTGGAGATGAAGAATCTCAATTCCATGTCCGCCGTACGCCGCGCCCTTCATTATGAAATCCAGCGACAGGCGGAAGAACTGGACATGGGCATCGCACAGATCCAGTCCACCCGCCGCTGGGACGACGAACGCGGGGAAAGCTCCATCATGCGCACCAAGGAAGACGCGCACGATTACCGCTATTTCCCCTGCCCGGACCTGGTGCCCATACACACCGCCCCGCTGGTGGAGAGGGTGCGCAGCCAGATTCCGGAACTGCCCCAGGAACGCCAGAAAAGGTTCATGGAGGAGTACGGCCTGAGCGAATATGACGCCAACGTGCTGGTGGGAGACCTGGAACTGGCCCGCTTCTTTGAAGAGGCGGCGCAGGGAACCGCCAGCGGCAAGAAGATCGCCAACTGGGTCATCAACAACATTTCCGCCGTGCTGAATGAAAAAGGCATGCGCCCGTCCGAATGCCCGGTGAAGCCCGGCGCCATCCGGGACCTGATCGCCATTATTGACGACGGCACCGTTTCCAACAACCAGGCCAAGGACGTTTTCACCAGGATGTGGGAGGAACCGTCCCTCACCGCGGCGCAGGCCGCCAAGCTGCTGGGCTTTGAAAAGGCGGATTCCTCCTTCCTGGACGGCATCGTGCAGGAGGTCATTTCCGCCAATCCGGACAAGGTGGCGGAAATCCGGGGCGGCAACGACAAGCTCCTGAACTGGCTCACCGGCCAGGTGATGAAAGCCGCCAAAGGCAAAGCCAACCCGAAGATCGTGACGGAAGCGCTGAAAAAGGCTCTTTCAGAACAGTGACCAAATACTAAAGATGAAAGACCAAATATTTTCCGGCACGAGCTTTAGTATTTGGTCTTTCCTATTTAGTATTTTTGTTCAAGCCCTCAGGGCTTGAACAGCTTTCGGTTCCCGGCCAGGGTGTTCCACACCTGCTTCACTTCCCCGGTCAGCGTCTGCTTGACCATCGCCAGGGAGAAGTCCGCGGCCTGCCCCAGGCTGATGTAGGGGGGCAGCGCGATGGCATCCCGGTCCACACGGGCATCCAGCAGAGCCGCTCCCGGATATTTCAGGAAGGCCTGCACCATTTCGTCCACCTGGCTTGACTTGTCCAGCACAAAGCCCTTGATGCCCACGGCGTCCGCCACGGCGGCAAAGGAGGGGTTGTCCAGGTTGATGCCCCACGGAATCAGGCCCGCGGCCTGCATTTCCAACTGGATGAAGTCCAGGCAGTCGTTATTGTACACCATCAGCTTCACCGGCAGCTTGTACTGCGCTATGGTAATGAGGTCCCCCAGCAGCATGGACAGGCCGCCGTCTCCGCACAGGGCGACTACCTGGCGGTTCGGGTACGCCTTCTGGGCCCCGATCGCCATCGGCATGGCATTCGCCATGGAGCCGTGATTGAAGGAAGCCAGCGTTTTTCTGCCCAGCGTGGAGCACAGGAAACGCGCGCTCCAGATGCAGGGGGTGCCCGTGTCCACGGTAAACACGGCGTCCGGAGCCGCGTACTTGTTCACGGCGGTGGTCACCTGTTCGGGGCGGATGGGCGATTCCTTGTCGTTCCCGTCCATGTAGGCATTCATGTCCTTCACATCCTTGGCGTGACGCTTCAGGGAGGCGTCCAGGTGGTCGGAATCCTTTTTCTCCTCCACCATTCCCAGCAGGGCGTCCACCGTGGCGCCCACGTCCCCGCAGATTCCCAGGTCCAGGCGGCAGCGGCGGCCCAGCACTTCCCCGCGACGGTCGATCTGGACGATGGCGGGCTTGGTAGGAAGGAAGTTGAAATAGGGGAAATCCGTCCCCCACATCACGATCAGGTCGCTCTCATGCATGGCCTTGTACGCGTCACCCCAGCCCAGCAGTCCGGTCATGCCTACGCCCACGGGGTTGTCATGCTCAAAATAGTCCTTGCCGCGCCAGGTATAGGCAATCGGGGCCTTCACGCGGGCGGCGAGCTGCACCACCTTGCGTTCCGCTCCGGCGCAGCCGCCCCCGCAGAAGAAAGTAATGCGGTCGTGTGAAGCGAGCATCTGCGCCAGCCGCGCCACGGATTCATGGTCCGGAACCACTGTTTCCCGGGCGAAGGCGGGTGGATGCACCAGGTCTTTGGCCTCCGCCGGCGCGTCCGCCACGTCGCCCGGCAGCACGATGACGCCCACGTCATGCAGGGAATAGGCATGCTGGATGGCGGACATCAGCACGCGGGGAGCCTGCTCCGCCGTGGAAGCCAGTTCCGCATAAGAGCTGCATTCCTTGAACAGTTGTTCCGGATGGGTCACCTGGAAATAGTCCACCCCCACCTGGCTCTGGGGGATGTGGGAGGCGATCGCCAGCACGCGGGCCCTGCTCCGGTGGGCATCATAAAGGCCATTGATCAAGTGAAGATTGCCGGGGCCGCTGCTGCCGCAGCACACGGCCAGGTTACCGGTCAGCTGGGCTTCCGCACTGGCGGCAAAGGCGCCCACCTCCTCATGCCTCATGTGGATCCATTCGATGGTTTTTTTTCTGCGGAGGGCGTCCGTAATGGGGTTCAAACTGTCTCCCACAATGCCGTAAATGCGCTTTACTCCCGCTTTTTCCAAGATTTCAACAAGCTGATCAGCTACCGTATACATGCAGATTAGACCAAGACCGGTTGAAAAAAATCAGTGCTTGTGTGTCATAGATACCGGAAGTTCCTTCCGCGCGGAAAACCATGACGGATTTTCAAACAGCCGCCTCTCCTGCCGGGAGGCTTTTTCCTTGAAGAAACCGCGTTGGAGTCTATCTTGGCAAGGTAGTTCCATTTTCCTTGATACCAAACCATGAAATTCCTCACTAAAGCTCTCCTGATGGCCACCGTTCTGGGAAGCGTTGCCACCGTTCCCGCAGCAGTCGTCTTCCCGGGCCCCACCCCCGGCGCGGCCAATGCGGAGCAGGCGCCCTCCGGCTATACCCTTTCCAACAACATCCTGACGGCCAAATTCATCAACCGGGGCGGGAAGCTTTCCTTCGGAGGAATGACGTCCAAACTGGGCCCTGTAGCCAAGGCCGGGGACGAATTGTTCATCATCAACCTTCAGGACGGCCAGAGCATCAAGTCCTCCGGCCTGAAGGCGGGGGACGTCAAACTCGTCACCCTCCAGCCCAATCCCAAGGCGTTCAAACTGGCGGACCGCTTCCCCGGAAAAGCCGTCACGGCCTCCTTCCAGGCGCTGAACGGCTCCCTGCACATTTCCTGGCGCGCCGTACTCAGGGACAATTCCCACTACCTGCGGCAGGAACTCCGCCTGGTGAGCACAAAGCCCATTCAGATGAAAAGCATCGTGGCCATGCAGTATGACCTGGTGGAAGGGAAGGCGGGTTCCCCCTCCGTTTCCGGCAATGCCAGGGGCGCGCTCATCGTGAACGACCTGGCGTTCACCGCCCTGGAAACGCCCATGGGCATCAACACCGTGGGAGGCTCCGGAAACGCGGCAGGCGGGGAGTCCACAGCCTGGAACGCGGACAAATGGTCCACGGCTTCATGGACGGGCAATTTCAACATTCCGCAGGAGCTGAAAAAGCAGTACGGGGAACAGGTAGCCTGCGCGGAAGGCCCCGTCACCATTGACGGCAAGGGCTCCTGCACCATTACTTTCCAGTACAAGGGAGGCGACAAGGGAAACAACAAGCTGAACACCGCCGGCGTGCAGCTCCTTTCCGCCAAGGGGGCCGTCCTTGACTCCGACTTCCACGCCGGGAGTACCGGAGACGCCAATGCCAACAATTCCTACACCGTAAAAGTTCCCGCCAAGGGGAATTACCTGCTGCGCTACTGGGTCCAGACCAGGAGCGAACCGATTGCCAGCAAGGGGGAAATCACTTTCTCCCTGCCCGTGCGCACGCTGGAGGAAAAGGAAGACGCCCAGGCGGACGATTCCCAGCTCGCCCAGGGCGTCTGGAGCCGCAAAACCACCATGCAGCCCAGGGAGGTGTGGGAGGTGTCCTCCGTCCTCGGCATCTTCGCCCCCGGCCAGCAACGCCGTTCCTTCCTGGCCTATATGGAGCGGGAGCGCGTGATGCCCTACCGCCCCTTCATCCATTACAATTCCTGGTATGAACTGAACATCAACCGGAACAATGATTCAGACCCCGCCAAGCGCATGACGGAAGAACAGTGCCTGGCCGTCCTGAAGGATTGGCAGGAACAGTTTTTCCAGAAGCGCGGCATGTCCATTGACGCCTTCGTCTGGGACGACGGCTGGGACGAGTTCAACAGCCTGTGGGATTTCCACAAGATGTTCCCGCAGGGCTTCAGGCGCATTGACGCCGCCGCGGGTAAACAAAAGGCCGGCATCGGCACCTGGCTGGGCCCGGTGGGCGGCTACGGTGCCTCCAAGGGCAAGCGCCTGGCCCACTGGAATGTGAAGCACCCGGACAACAAGATCGGCAACTTCCAGCTTTCCAACAAGGAATACTTTGACGCCTTTGTGGGCCGCTGCTCCCAGATGGTGAAGGACTACAACATGAAGTACTTCAAATTCGACGGCATCAGCACCCATTTCCACGCCAAGGGCCCCGGCAACGAGGAGGATGCGGAAGGCATCATCCGCGTGCTGAACGCCCTGCGCAGAAGAAGGGGGACCTTTACATCAATTGCACCGTGGGCACCTGGGCCTCCCCGTTCTGGTTCCGTTATGCGGATTCCGTATGGAGGCAGGAAAACGACTTCGGAACGATTGGCGTGGGCGACAACCGCGACAAGTGGATTACCTACCGCGACCGCCTGGTGCATGAGGTCTTTGTGCAGGGTTCCCCGCTGATGCCCATCAATTCCATGATGACCCACGGCCTGATGGTCACCAAGTTCGGGCCGCCCGCGTGCATGCCCCGCGACCCTGAAAACGTGAAGAAGGAACTCCGCTGCGCCACGGCCTGCGGCACCTCCCTGCAGGAGCTTTACGTGGACAGGGACCTGATGAACGCCAAGGACGGCATGCTGTGGGACGAGCTGGCCAAGGGCATTAAATGGATACGCCGCAACGCGGACGTTCTGGACGACGTGCACTGGGTGGGCGGCAACCCGTGGAACAAGGAGGCCAATGAAGGGGCCGTGTACGGCTGGGCCGCATGGAATAAAAACAAGGCCACCCTGGCCCTCCGCAATTCCTCCGACCAGGAAAAGAGCCTGACCGGCACCCTGCGCGGCATCCTGGACATTCCCGCGGACGTCAAGGGGGCCATCACCTTCAAGGATTCCTATGACGACCAGCGGGAGCTGGACGGCTTCTCCGGCAAGACCGTAAACATTGACAAGGAGCTCACCTTCACGCTGAAGCCCTTTGAAGTGCTGGTGTACGAAGGAGGAAAGGTCAAATAAAAGCTTCCGGAGTCCCGGAGCCACGCTCCCGCTCAAGCAGAAGCGGCACTTGAAAAGCTACATTGGGGGGAGGCTGGAAAAGCAGCCTCCCTCCATTTTTTCCACCCGTCCCTGCGCCCGGGTCAGAACGTTTTCTCAAACGTCACCGCTTCCAGCGGGTCGGAGGGGTTGACCGGCATCACCAGGCATTCCGCATTCTCCCCGCCCAGGTACAGCGTCAAACTGCTGCCGGGGGAATAAACGATGGAGACGCCGTAATATCCCCCTTTCTTCACCAGGGACCAGGTTCCGCGGCAGGAGGAAACGAGGTCCTCCTCCAGCACGGAAAGGTCATCCCGGTCTTCCGGGCGGGAAATCCACCTGCCCCACGCCTCCGGGCGCGGGAAGGAGGAAATCTCGCACGTTCCGTCTTCATTCAGGAGAAGCGTGGAGGAGCTGACCTGGAAAAAGCGCTTCAGCTCCGGCGGCCGGAAAAACCACCGCTCCCTGGGGGAGGATTCCACCTCGTACTTTCCGGACAGGGCCTGGAGCTCCGGCTCCTGGATCCACAGGAAAGTCTTTTGATGCATCACCTGGCGGCACGCCAGGCCCACCACGGCCAGCAGGGAAAGGAACGCCAGGGCAAACGCCCACAGGGCCAGCCGCTTTCTCCACCACGCATACACGGCGGCCAGTCCCGCCACGCTGCCCACGCAGATCCAGAACCCCCAGGAGCGGGAGAGGAAGGCAAGGGCGTCCGCCAGTACGGAAAGGCCATGAGAAAGATCATTCCACATAGGTGCTTCAGAATCGCCGGAACTCCGTCAAAGTCAAGGCAACAATGCCGCCTTTTACGGCACGGGAGGCAAGCCGCGCCGCTCCTTTCCCAAAAACTCCCGTCATCATCCCTGAAAATCCTCCTCCGCACTTTTCTCACGGACTCCAATCAGGTAAAGAAACATCTCAACCATGAAGAGTGCAGCACATCACCAGGGACTTTCGGAACAGCAGGTTCTGGAAAACCGGACCAAATACGGGGTCAATATCCTGACGCCCCCGGTAAAGGAACCCCTGTGGAAGCAGTTCCTGGAGAAATTTTCAGACCCCATCATCAAGATTCTGCTGGTGGCCCTGCTCCTGTCCGTAGGCGTGGCCTGCTACCAGTTCTTCACCGGAGCGGAACCGGCCAGCGTCTTCCTGGAGCCCGTGGGCATCCTGGTAGCCATCCTGCTGGCCACCTGCGTGGGCTTCGCCTTCGAGGTAAGCGCCAACAAGAAGTTTGAAATCCTGAACCAGGTCAACGACGAGACCATGGTCCAGGTGATCCGCGGCGGCAATATCTGCGAACTTCCCCGCCGGGACGTGGTGGTGGGAGACATCGTCATCCTGAACACTGGGGAGGAGGTTCCGGCGGACGGCGTCCTGCTGGAAGCCGTTTCCCTCCAGGTCAACGAATCCACGCTGACGGGGGAACCCCTCATCGGCAAAACCACGAATGAGGCGGAATTCAAGAAGGACGCCACCTACCCCTCCAACCACGTTCTGAAAGGAACCACCGTGGCGGACGGCCACGGCATCATGGAAGTGACGTCCGTAGGGGACAGGACGGAATACGGCAAGGTCTATGAAGGCTCCCAGATTGACAACAAGGTGCAGACGCCCCTCAACCGCCAGCTTTCCAGGCTGGGCGACCTCATCACCTGGGCCAGCTACGCCATTGCCGCCCTTATCATCATCGGGCGGCTTACCCTGTATTTCTCCCACCTGCCCGGCCCCGTGGAATGGCTGAGCGCGGGAACCTACATTCTGAACACCGTCATGATCGCCGTGACCGTCATCGTGGTTACGGTGCCGGAAGGGCTGCCCATGAGCGTCACCCTGAGCCTGGCCCTGAGCATGAAGAGCATGCTCGCCAACAACAACCTGGTGCGCAAGATGCACGCCTGCGAAACCATGGGGGCCGCCACCGTCATCTGCACGGACAAGACGGGCACCCTGACGCGCAACCAGATGAACGTATACAAGGCGGACTTTTACGGCCTGGGGAACGCCGCCCCGGCGGACGGCGAGCTGGACAACCTGATCCGGGAAGGCATCGCCGTCAACTCCACCGCCTTCCTGGACTATGCGGACCCGGAACACATCAAGGCCCTGGGCAATCCCACGGAAGGGGCGCTCCTCCTGTGGCTGCACGGGCTGGGCGTGAATTACCTGGACCTGCGGGAAAACGCCCGCGTGCAGGAACAGCTCACTTTTTCCACGGAACGCAAGTACATGGCTACCGTGGTGGAATCCCCCCTGCTGGTCAAAAAAGTCCTTTACGTGAAGGGCGCGCCGGAAATCGTGCTGGGCCTCTGCTCCACCGTCCTGACTCCGGAAGGCCAGGTTCCTGCCGCGGACATGCGCCCCGCCATTGAGGAACAGCTCCTGGCCTACCAGAACCAGGCCATGCGCACGCTGGGCTTCGCGTACCGAATCCTGGATGATGACGCCCCGGTGTTTGAGGACGGCCGCGTCATCCGCAAAGACCTGGTTTACCTGGGCATCGCCGCCATTTCCGACCCCGTCCGGGACGACGTGCCCCAGGCTGTGAAGGACTGCATGGACGCGGGCATCAATATCAAGATCGTCACGGGAGACACCCCGGAACCGCACGGGAAATCGGCCGCCAGATCGGCCTGTGGACGGAGGCGGACACGCCGGACCGCCTGATGACGGGCGTGGAGTTTGAACAGACGCCGGATGCGGAACTGCTGGACCGCGTGATGGACCTGAAAATCATGTGCCGCGCCAGGCCCATGGACAAGGAACGCTTGGTGAAGCTGCTCCAGAAGAAGGACCAGGTGGTGGCCGTCACCGGGGACGGCACCAACGACGCCCCCGCCCTGAACGCCGCGCAGGTGGGCCTCTCCATGGGGGACGGCACTACCGTAGCCAAGGAGGCCAGCGCCATCACCATCCTGGACAATTCCTTCATGAGCATTTCCCGCGCCGTCATGTGGGGACGCTCCCTGTACCGGAATATCCAGCGCTTCATCGTCTTCCAGATGACCATCAACGTGGCGGCCTGCCTCATTGTGCTCATCGGCGCGTTCCTAGGCACGGAATCCCCCCTCACGGTCACGCAGATGCTCTGGGTCAACCTCATCATGGATACCTTCGCCGCGCTGGCCCTGGCCTCCCTGCCGCCGGACGAACGCGTGATGCAGGATCCGCCGCGCAAGACGACGGACCACATCATCACCCGCCCCATGGGCAGGAACATTCTGGGCGTGGGCATCCTGTTCGTGGCCTTCCTGTTCGGCCTGCTGCAATACTTCAAGCATGCGGACGTCACCAGCCTCACGCAGTTCAGCCTCAGCGGCTACTTCGGCAGCTACCTGGACTTCTCCTCACCGGAGCATGAACTGACCGGCTATGAACTGTCCCTGTTTTTCACCATCTTCGTCCTTCTCCAGTTCTGGAACATGTTCAACGCCAAGGCTTTCAACACGCACCAGAGCGCCTTTGCCCGCATGGGCGCCAGCATCGGGGGCTTCGGAGTGGTGGCTCTGCTCATCCTGGCCGGGCAATACCTCATCGTCACCTTTGGCGGCAAGATGTTCAACGTGGTGCCCCTGAGCTGGACGGACTGGGGCATCATCTTTGCCGGCACCTCCCTCGTCCTGTGGATCGGAGAGCTGGTGCGCGCCTTCACGCCGGACAAATCCTCCGCCCGCCCGTAAGACGTCCCGCCGCGTCATCCGGGTGAAAATCCACCTGCATGACACGGACGGCGCTGCCGCCCGGAAAGCCTTCTTTCAACAAAGGAGGCCGCCGGCGTGTCATTCACAGCATGGACTTGACACGCCTGACGGGCTCTATTTCCGGTTCCGCCGTTCTCCTCTTCTTGTTCTCCCTCCTTTTTTCCGGGTGTAAAAAGACGGAACAGGTGCCGCATGAAACGCCCACGCTTATTTACGAACAGCCTGTTGCCATGGACATCCCGGTGACGGGAAGCTGGGTGGGCCATCTGGACGGCGTGGACAACGCCTCCATCGTTCCCCAAATCACGGGCTACCTGCAAACGCAGAATTACGCCAACGGCGCCATTGTGAAGAAGGGGGAGGTGCTTTTCCGCATTGACGATTCCACCTTCAAGGACCAGGTCTCCAGGGCCAAAGCCACGCTGGAACAGGCGCAGGCCCAGCTCCAGCAGTTGAATTATGACGCGGAGATTTACAAGCCCCTGGCCGCGGAGAACGCCATTTCCAAGCAGAAGTACGAGGATACGCGCCTCTCCGCCATTGCCGCGGAAGCGCAGGTGCAGCAGGCCACGGCGGCCCTGGCCCTGGCTGAAAAGAATCTTTCCTATACGGTGCTGTATGCCCCCTTTGACGGAATCGCCGGCATTTCCAAGACGAATATAGGCGACCTGGTCAGCCCGGAAAGCGGCCCCCTCGCCGTCGTATCCTCCGTCAATCCCATCCGCGTCAACTTTGCCGTCACCCAGCAGGAATGGATCCAGCAGGCCGGCAAGAACGGGAATGAAGGCGTCCAGTCGGGCAGCAAGCTGGATATCACGCTGAAAGACGGTACCAAATACCCGGAACAGGCTACGGTGGTAGCCATTGACCGGGCGTTCAACCCCCAGACGGGCACCATCCGCGTGCAGGCCAACCTCCCCAATGCCGATTACCTGCTGCGTCCCGGCATGTTCATCATGGCTACGGCCCGGCTGGCTACCGTCAAAAACGCGCTGACCGTTCCGGCAAAGGCTCTTCTTTCCACGCAGGGGCGCTTTTTCGTCATTGCGCTGGATGAGAACAACCACCCTTCCATCATCCCCGTGCAGGCCGGAACGCAGCTCGGCGACCGGCAGCAGGTCATTCCGCTGAAACCGGGTTCCCTCACCCCGCAGAGCAAAGTGGTCGTGGACGGCCTTCTCCAGGCGGAAATGGCCTCCAGAAACCCGGACGCACGCCTGAAAGCGGTACCCGCCAGCAACCAATAAGCCCCTCCCGCCATGGCCGATTTCTTCATCAAGCGCCCCATCCTCTCCATCTGCCTCTCCATCATCATCGTCCTGCTGGGGACCTTCTCCATTCTGCGCCTGCCCATTTCCGAGTATCCAGACATCATCCCCCCTTCCATCCAGGTGACGGCCACCTATCCCGGAGCGGACTGCGAGACGGTGGTCAAATCCATCGCCTCCCCCATTGAGCAGCAGATGTCCGGCGTGGACGGCATGTCCTACATGACTTCCGTCAATACCAACAACGGGCAGATGAGCATGATGATCCTCTTTGAGATCGGCACGGAGGCGAACATGGACCAGGTGCTTTCCTACCTGCGCTACGGGCAGGCCACCTCCCAGCTTCCGCCGGAAGTCAGCGAACTGGGCGTCTCCCTGCGCAAGACTAGCGGGCTGCCCGCCCTGGTCGTCAGCCTTTATTCCCCCAGGGAACCTACGACGGCCTCTGGCTGGCCAATTACGCGTATATCAACATGGTGGACGCCATCAAGCGCGTGCCCGGCGTGGGCGACGTGCAGGTGTTCGGCTCCGGCCGCTATGCCATGCGCATCTGGCTGAATCCGGAAAAGATGGCCGCCCTGAACATCACGGCCCGTGACGTGATGCTGGCGGTGCAGGCCCAGAACGCCGTGAACCCGGCGGGCAAGATAGGCGCGCAGCCCGCTCCGCCGGACCAGCAGCTTTCCTTCACCGTGAAGGCGCCCGGACGCCTGACCAGCGTGAAGGAGTTTGAAAACATCGTGGTGCGCGGACAGGGCAGTTCCATCGTGCGGGTGGGCGACGTCGCCCGCGTGGAGCTGGGTTCGGAGACTTACAGCCTCAGCTCTTCCGTAAACGGCATGCCCGCCGCCTCCATCGGCATTTACGAAGCGCCCGGAGGGAACGCCATCCAGCTGGTGGACAATATCAAGGCCCTGCTGAACGATACGGACATGCCCCCCGGCATGGATTACCTCGTTTCCCTGGACTCCACGCTGGCCGTCCGCGCCGGGATTGAAGACATCGTCAGCACGCTGGTGATCGCCCTGGGCCTGGTTGTGCTGGTGGTCTTCATCTTCCTCCAGGGTTGGCGCGGCACGCTGATTCCGGCTTTTGCCGTGCCGGTGTCCATCGTAGGCGCCTTCATCGCCTTTCCGTTTTTCGGCTTTTCCATCAATACCATCTGCCTGATGGGCCTTGTGCTGGCCATCGGCCTGGTGGTGGACGACGCCATCGTGGTGGTGGAGGCGGTGAAGAACCATATTTCCAACGGAGAAAAGCCGCTCCAGGCCACCATCGCGGCCATGAAGGAGGTATCCGGCCCCATCGTGAGCACGGCCCTGGTGATTTCCTGCGTGTTCGTGCCCACCCTGCTGCTGCCCGGCGTCACGGGCAAGCTGTTCGAGCAGTTCGCCGTGACTATCGGCATGTCCATCATCATTTCCGCCTTCTGCGCCCTGTCCCTCAGCCCCACCCTGTCCGCCGGGCTGCTGAAAGGAGGGAAAGCGGATTCCATCCCCCTGCTGGGGCCCTTCTTCAAGTTATTCAACAAGGGCTTCAACAAGGCGCGCGACTGGTACGTGGAAATTTGTGCCAAGCTCATCCGGCACATGTGGCTTTCCATCCTGCTGCTGGCCGCCATGACCGCCCTCCTCTTCCCTCTCGCCAAGCTCATTCCCACCGGCTTCCTTCCCAATGAGGACCAGGGTTACCTGTTCGGCGGCGTGGAACTGCCGGATAATACCTCCCTGAACGTCACGGCGGCCACCGCCGCGCGGATTGAACAGATCATCCGGGAAGATCCCGGCGTGGAAGTGGTCACCACTGTAAACGGGTTCAACCTCATCAGCTCCGTCCAGAGCTCCTCCAATTCCTTCTTCTTCATTTCCCTGAAACCATGGTCCGAACGCACCGCCCCGGGCATGACGGCGGACGGCATCGCCGCCCGGCTGAAAAGCAAGCTGAACGCGGAGATTTCCTCCGGCATGGCGTACGTGGTCCCGCCGCCGCCCCTGCCGGGCGTGGGCACATCCGGAGACGTCACCTTCCTGCTGGAGGACCGCCAGGGCATCGGGAGAAATTCCTGGCCGCCAATACGTCCAAATTCATCGAGGCTGCGGAAAAGAGGCCGGAAATCGCGGGCATCAGCAATTTCATGTCTCCCTCCAACCTTCAGTACAATCTGAACGTGAATACGGAGCAAGCCACCCTCCAGAACATGAACGTGGATGAGATTTACGCCACCATCCAGGCGTATATGGGCAGCACCTTCCTGAACAATTTCAACATTTACGGTCAGGAATGGCAGGTGTACATGCAGGCGGACGCCCCGTACCGGAACAGCATCGACAAGCTTTCCATGTTTTACGTGCGCAACAATGACGGCGACCCGGTCCCGCTGGATTCCGTCATTAACGTCACTCACGGCTGGGCGCCGGAATTCCTGATCCGCCAGAACATGTTCAACAGCTCCCAGCTCAACGTCACCCCGGCTCCGGGCTATTCCTCTGGGCAGGTCATGAATGCCCTGGAGGAAGTCTTCGCCCAGACCATGCCGTCCGGCATGGGGTATGACTACTCCGGCATGAGCTACCAGGAAAAACAGGCGCAGAAAGGCATCACCATCGGCATGATCTTTGCGGCGTCCGCCGTGTTCGTTTTCCTGATCCTGGCCTCCCTGTATGAGAGCTGGTCCCTGCCCGTGGCCGTCTTCATGACCGCCCCCATCGCCATCCTGGGCGCATTCCTGGCCCTGTGGATGTTCGGGCTGAACCTGAACATTTATTCGGAAATCGGCCTCATCGTGCTGATTGCGCTGGCGGCCAAGAATGCCATCCTCATCGTGGAATTCGCCGTGCTGGAACTGAGGCAGGGCACGGACCTGCTCACGGCCACGCTGGACGCGGCCAGAATCCGCCTGCGCCCCATCCTGATGACCTGCTTTGCCTTCATCATGGGCTGCCTTCCCCTGGCCGTAGCCACGGGAGCGGGAGCGGCAGCGCGGCAGGTGGTGGGCGTGGGAGTCATCGGCGGCATGATTACGGCCGTCTTCATCGGGGTGTTCTTCATCCCCTCCTTCTTCTACCTGATTGCCAAGCTGGCCAAACTGGACAAGAAAGCAGCGCGGGAACTCCAGGAAAAGGCCCAGGGAACAGCCGTCCCGGCCAAGTAGGCCACGCCGCACGCCCGGAACGGCAAAGCCCGCGCCTGCACGGGAGCCCTTTCCGCTACATCCAGAATATCCAGGCCCAGAAAGCCTTCACGAAGACGAGCACCACATTGATCAGCAGCCCTACCTTCACCATGGTCATCTGAGGGAATTTCCCTGTGGCGAAGGCCAGGGCGTTGGGAGGCGTGGAGACGGGAAGCATGAAGGCACAAGAGGCCCCGATGCCCACCAGAAGCACCAGCGGCGTGGCGGACATGCCCATGGCGGAGGCCACCGTCACCATCAACGGAGCCACCAGGGCTGCGCTGGCCGTATTGGAGCAGAATTCCGTCAGCGACGTGATGAAGAGGCTGATGATGAGCAGGATGATAATGGGACTCTGCCCCATGGCCAGGGAAGATACCTGGTCCGCCAGAAATCCCGCCGCCCCCGTCTGGACGAGGATGCTGCTGAGCGTGATGCCGCCGCCGAACAGCAGCAGGACGCCCCAGTCCGTATTTTTGGCGATGCCGCCCCAGTTGATGACTCCGCACAGGGGCAGCAGAACCGCGGCACACAGCGCAATGAGCGTGTCCATGGACGGAATGCCGCCCAGAGCGGAGGAAAGGAAGCTGCTGCACATCCAGCTCCCGGCCACCAGCACGAAGAGAAGCAGCACGCGCACCTGCCTGGCATTCAGCCGGGCCTCCGCAACCTCCCCTTCCGCCGGGGCCATGTCCACATGCAGCCCCAGCCGCGGGCGGAAGAACAGGTACATCAGGCAGAAGACAATCACTCCGAATACCAGGACAATGGGCATGGCAATCCGGAACCATTCCGCAAATCCCATGCCGAGCTCATGCGCCGCAATGGCGTTGGGAGGGGAACCCACCAGCGTTCCCATGCCGCCGATGGAGGCGCTGTACGCCACCCCCAGCACGGCAAAGGGTGCCGTCGTCTTGAGCTTTTCCGCCGGAATGCGGTCCAGCAGGCCGATGACCAGCGGGAGCATCATGGCCGCCGTGGCCGTATTGGACATCCACATGGAGAGGAACGCCGTAGCCAGGAAAATCAGGATCAGGGCCATCCCCAGGCTTCCGCGGGCCATCCGGAGGATTTTTCCAGCCAGCCAGGTATCAATTTTCTGTTCGTGGAGAGCCCCGGCCAGCGCAAAGCCGCCGAAGAACAGGAAAATGGTGGGATCCGCAAAGCCGGCCAATGCCTTCGCCCCCGGAAGAATCCCCATGAACATGGCGAGCACCGGCACCAGCAGGGCGGTCACGGTCACATGCAGTGCTTCCGTCAGCCACAGAATGCCGATGAAGGTGAGAACGGCCAGCCCCCTGGCTACATCCGGCTCCACGGGAAGCCACTTGAGCATGGCCAGGAAAAGAAGCACGTCACACGCAATGATGATGTAATTGCGGTGTCCTTTGGCGGTGTCGGTGGTACGGTGGCGCATGGCTGGAAAAACAAAATGGTGTTATTTCCTTTTGTACGCCTCCGGGGAATAGAGTCAATATCATTCCGGAAAAGTCCGGGAGAAGCCCCCATGCCGCGGAAGCATGGGCAGGAACGGGCCATGGCCCACAGCGAAGAAATCCGCAGGGGCGCCCCAGGAAAAATCAGGCCGCCCACGGTTCCTTTGTACACAAGAAGGCCATGCCATGCAAAAAGCCGCCATGCAATTGCACGACGGCTTGTAAAAACTGTTTGATTGACGCGCGGAGGCAGTAACCTCCGCCCGGGCAATTATTCAGCGGCCTTCTTGGCAGCCGGCTTTTTGGCGGGAGCCTTCTTGGCGGCGGCAGCCTTGGTTTCAGTCTTCTTGGCTGGGGCCTTGGCCGCGGTCTTTTTGGCGGGAGCTTCCTTGGCGGCAGGCTTGGCGTCCTTGGCAACGGGAACGGCCAGACGGATAGGCGTATTGGAATTCAACTTGGACTGTTCCTTCTTACGCTTGATGTATTCAACACGTCTGCGGCGCTTGGTGACTTTGCGGATTTGCTGTCCCATAGTGATAATTGCTATGATATTTACTAATTCTTAAGAGCTCCATGTGGCACATGGGCGTGGATACAACTACCAACCCCGCCTCCCATACGCAAGCACAAAGCATTATTAAGGCACAGAAAGACGGCGGCAGTCCCCGCTTTTTCCAACCGGGCCGGAAAAGGGAACGGCGGCAGGCGGGGCGGAACGAAAGGGCTCCCTACCACAATTTCAACGCATCCACCCGGACCGGATGCTCCCAGCGCAGGTGGTCCCGGATGGCGGCGGCAATGAATTCCAGGCCGCGCTCCACCGCCGTGGCCAGTCCGTCCCCGGCGGCCAGCCGCGCCGCGATGGCGGCGGACAGGGAACAGCCCGTTCCATGCGTGCTCACATCCCGCACGCGCAGGCGGTTCCATTCCCCCAGCATGCGGCCGTCCGGGCCGGCCAGCACGTCCCGGCAGTCTCCTTCCAGATGGCCGCCCTTCAGCAGGACGGGGCACCCGTACCTGATGGCAAGGCGCGCGGCAGCCTCCGGCAGTTCATCCCTTTCAGGGTTGACGGAAGAGCGCAACAGCACGGCGGCTTCATCCAGATTGGGGGTCAGCAGGGCCGCGCCCGGGAGCAGAAGTTCTTCATAAACGGCTACAGCCTCCTCCCTCATCAGCCGGTCTCCTGCCGTAGCGATCATGACGGGATCCACCACAACGGGAATACCCGTACCTGCCAGCACCTCATGCACCGCACGGACGATGGCCGGGGAGTACAGCATGCCCGTCTTCACGGCGCTTACCGGAAAATGCTCCAGATTGATGCGCACCTGGTCCGCCACCAGCTCAGGGTCCACCTCCTGGATGCCGCGCACCAGTCCCGGCGCCTCGGACACGACGCAGGTGACGGCCGTGAGCGCAAACGCCCCCATGGCATGGGCCGCCTTCATATCCGCCTGAAGTCCGGCCCCTGCGGAGCAGTCGGAACCGGCAACCGTCATCATTACGGGAATACTCATGCCCCTGTTTTTAATCGGGAGGGAAGCCCTTGAACATCCAAAAATCCGCACGCACCGCCTCAATGTCACAAATCCGGGTGGGAAAACGCCGCGGGAATGCCACAATCCGCCCATGACGCACGCCGCCCCTGCCCCGGACGAACAGGAATTCTGGCTTTTCATTCAGGACGCCCCCCTGCCGGCGGCGGAGGAATTGCAGAAGAACATGTTCCGCCTGGACGCCTGCTTCCGGCTGAACCTTTCCGGCGCGCCGGAAAACGCGCCGGACCATGTGCTGGAAGGGGAATACCTGGACGAAGAGGGAGAATCCCAGCTTGACGTGTTCTGGATCATGGAAACGGACGATGCCCGCCAGGCCTTCAAAAGGGACCGCTCCGCCCTTCGGCAAATAGGGGAACGCACCAAAATGCTGCGTTTCATCCTGGAGGACGAATGCGCGCTGGGCCATGTGTTCGCCATGCTTCACGCCATTCTGGAACACCGGGACGGCCTGCTGGTCATCCCGGACGACCGGGGCAACATCATTCTGGAACGGCGGCAGGCCCTGGAATTCCTGAACCGGGAAATCCGGGAAGACTAGCGTTCCTCCGTCTGCGGGACACGGCTGCCCTCCCGCTCCGCATTCAGTTGGAGCGCCTTCTTTTTCCAGACTTCCGCCATGTCCGCATCCTGCGGGGTTCCCTTTCCGGTGCTGTAGCAGACGGAAAGCATCAGCATGGCGTTGACGTGGTCCTGCCCGGCGGCCAGCCGGAGCCAGTTGAACGCCTTGCCTTCATCCACGGGTACGCCGGAGCCTTCCAGATACGCCAGTCCCACGATGTACTGGGCACGGGCGTCCCCGGCGGAGGCCGCCTGCTCATACCATTTCATCGCGCGCTCCATGTCCTGCTCCACGCCCTCCCCCTTCGCATAAATATTCCCCAGATAGACGGAGGAAGGCGTATTCCCCCCGTTGGCGGCCTTTTCTAGCAATACGCGCCCGGAAGCAGGATCCTTGTCAAAGCCCAGCTTCCCCTCCATGTAGGCCCGGCCCAGCAGGCCCATGGCCGCCGGATGCTCTTCATCCGCCGCCTTGCGCCACAGCTCCAGGGCCTTGTTCCGGTCCTGGTCCGCGCCGTCCCCCTTGAAATACATCATGCCCAGCATGTACAGGGCATTCCCCCGCTGGGTTCCTGGACGCGCCAGCCCGTATTCAAACCACTCCCTGGCCGCTCCGGCATCACGCTTGACGCCGGTTCCGTACAGGAACATGGCGCCGATAACCGTCTCCCCGGAATATCCGGAACCCGTTTCCGCCACGGAGTCACACCAGGAGCGCACATCCAGCGGATGGGCCCAGCCGTTCTGCAATCCCTCCGCATACAGGGCGGCCACGTCATTGAGCGTCTTCACGTGCTCCCTGTCATTCCCTTTCTCACGGGCGGCTTTGGCGGAGGCGGCGTCCAGGCGTTCCCGCCAGGCTGCGGCCTCCCCCTTTTCTTCGGCAGGCTCTTCCCGTTTCCCGGAAGGGGCGGCCTGCTTTTCCCCGGCAGCGGGCTTGCGGTCACACCCGCACCACAGGAGGGAGGCAGAGGCGGCCACGCACAAGACGGCAATTTTTTTCATCATGCGCATTACCATAGGACAGCCGCACGGAGCTGCCAAGAAGAGAAATGACGGAAATGCCGCAGCCGTCCCCGCATGGGGACGCACAACATGCCTCCTGCCGCCGCGGAAGCGGGATTTTCTCTTTTAGCATTGAATATTTCCCTATTTTTGT
Source organism: Akkermansia sp. JRP_AM1 (assembly GCF_049262625.1). Taxonomy (NCBI): domain Bacteria; kingdom Pseudomonadati; phylum Verrucomicrobiota; class Verrucomicrobiia; order Verrucomicrobiales; family Akkermansiaceae; genus Akkermansia; species Akkermansia sp. JRP_AM1. The sequence continues at coordinate 2,084,484 of NZ_CP118234.1, read as the reverse complement.
TCTACTGGAACCAGTTCAACCTCTGATGAAATCCGTACCGCGCCTGTATCTCCTGACGTGCCTGGGCCTGGCGTCCCTGGGAAGTTTCTGCTACCGGGGTTCCGCAACGGAACTTCCTGTAAAATACATCTTTGAACTGTCGGATGAACCGGTGAAAGTGCGCCCTGGAAAAATAGACACCAAGAGCGTTTTCTTCCCCAAATACGCGCGAGGCACTTCTCCGGAAGCCCTGAAGCGGCAGGCGGCCCTCTTCCAGTCCCAACTAGGGCAGGCCGCTTCCCGGAGCAAGCCTGCCATCAGCATCCACATGAATGACGACAGGACGGAAACGGACGGCAATGCCCGGTCAGGCTATGAATTCTACCATCCGGACAACCAGGAAGGGCTCATCATCACGACGGAGACGCCGGACGAGGAAGTCTGGCTGAACGATGGAGACCCGGACAGCCCCTTTTTCCACACTCCCCGCTCCGCCACCAATACGGAAATCCGTGAAATCTCCACGCCTTCCGACGTCTGGCCCGCCTGGAACGAAGCGGAAGTCAACCTGCACATGAACCTTCCGGAATCGGAGCCGCGCCCCTTTGTGATTCAGCCGGCGCCGTCCGGAGCCATCCGCACCATCATTAAATCCTTCAATGGAGCCATTTTTGAAGCGGACACCCAGCCCATGCATCCCGTGTGGGACCAGCTCCCCCGGATACGTTCCCATTCCGGCGCTTCCCGCTTACCAGCCCACTGTGCTGAGGAAACTGCAATAGCGGCAGGAGGGGATCAAAACTTGAACCGGACGGCCCCGAAAACAGACCATCCGTTGAAGGCCCTGGCCGTTGTTGAGTCCACCCGGCTGGTGACATATTCCACCGCCAGCATCAGCTTCACCGCGTTGACCGCTTCCGGGCACAGGTAGCAGTTCAGCCCCAGGTAAAAGGAATGCATGCTGTCCACCCACGCGGGGTAATGGGTGACGCTGGGCACATACCGCGTATTCAGCTTCACGGAGCGGTTTCCGAAGGAACACTGGTACTGAAAGACGCCTTCCAAGTGGGGGAAATCCGGTAAACGGGCTGGAGAACCAGACCGTACACGTTCTTTGCGCCCGGCTGGCCCACGATCCCCACGCCCGCCAGCAGGTTCCCCATCACGGAAAAGGCGCCGCGGCTGGCGTCCCAGCTCAGGGAAAGCACGTCCTGCGCGCCCGTTCCACAGTAATCGGAAGAGGAGGGAACCTTCCTTCCCCGCCACTCCGTAAAATTATGGGCGTACTGGTACCCCAGAGTCTGGCTGTCCCACATGGGGGAAGCCACCTTCCATTTCATGGCATTCAGGGCAAACAGGTTATCCGCGGAATGAAACTGGATTTCATCCTTCAAATCCGTACCATTCGCGTTCAGGTAAACGCCGTAGGAATGGTACAGGCTCCTGGCGTCCTTCTGGAAATTGGCCTCCAGCCCCCAGTTGGAGATGGGAATCAATTCATTGCACAGGGCGGACCTCTCCACCGTTTTAATCCGGGAGGAAGCCAGGCAGTATTCCGACGTCAGGTGCGGCGTCAGCTTCCCGGCCCTGAACTTGACGCCGGGCATGGTCTTTTCCAGATAAAGCTCATACAGGGACCACTCCGTGCGGCTGCCGGTCCATTCTCCGCGCACTTCGCGGTGGCGGCCTTCCAGATCCCCCACGTTCGTCAGGTTGGACAGGCGCCAGGAGCCGTCCCCCATCACAACGTCCCCGCCCAGGTAGGCGCGCCGCCACTCGCTGTTATGGCCGCCGGAAGAAGGGCAGAACTTGTTGGCTCCATTGGGGCTGACGGCTGCCGTCTGGTACTGGCCAATCAGGGTCAGCTTCACCCTCCTGATCCATGAGGAATCATCCCGGTACAGAACGGGCCCGCGGTCCAGCACACGGCACAGGGACGGCAGAGAATCCCCGGAAGCCGGGTGAAGCTGCGCCGTTCCCGCGCCGGCCTCCGCCGCGGGAAAAGCGGCGTACCAGCAGGCGGCAAGCAGGTATTTCCCCAGAAAAACAGGCTTCATCATAGGCTCAACAAACAGGTTGCAGGACGCACACCTTAAGGGGGGCCCTCCGAAAATCAAGCCCGGATGTTTCTTTTGGCGTTGCTGTTTTTCAAAAAGCCATGTTATGAAAAGCGGCAGCTATGGACACTACAACACGACCCTCTCTCTGGAAATACTTCATCCTGTGCCTGACGAAAAAGTACTGCGCCTTCTCCGGAACGGCTCCCCGGCGAGAGTTCTGGGGCTTTTTCCTTTTCATGAACCTCTTCTCCTTCATCTTCAGTCTTGTCGGCGGAGTCATCGTCGCGGTCACTCTTCCGTGGGGAGAACTGGCGGCCATGCAGGACCCGGAACAAATGCAGGCTATCCTTTTTACCCGAATAGCCTCCTTCTTCTTCATTACCCAAATCGTCTTGCTGGTCCTTTATCTTCCTACCCTGGGCGTCACTATCAGAAGGCTTCGGGACGCCGGCTTCAACACGGCGTGGGGTTACGGTTACCTGGGCCTGGGCGTCATTATTTTCCTTAACTGGGCCATCCTGGAGCGCTTCCAGTATCCAGGGGGAACCGCGACGCAATTCCTGGGTATCATTTCTACCGCCTACGGGCTGCTCCTCCTCATTCTGGCATGCTTCCCCACCCGGCCCGCGGTGGAGAGCACGCCTGAATAAGCACTTCCCGTTCCTGCCGGGAGAGGCCGTAAACGCCTTCCATCAGCTCATTCATCCGTTCATCCCCTTCCGGGCAATAGCGGGCCGTGAGGGTATCCGCCAGCTCTTCCACCTCCCGCAGCACGGAAAGGCCGGGCACCCGGATGGGAACGCGGAGGATGGGTGCCGTATCCATCTGGAAAAAGTCCCCCTGCATCTTCCCCCTGCGGAGAAACCAGAACTGCATGAGACGTGAATTGAACAGGGCGGCCAGGTACTTCATGCTTACGCGTTCCGTGCGTATCACGTTGAACGCCATCATTACATAAGCCTCATCCTCCGTGTAGGAGAAGGTGGGCCGTGCACACTTCCGGACAGCCAGAATCTTGGGACCGGGAAGGAAGAACCGTTCCTTCCGGGGCCAGTGCACATGATAGTACTTCATGCGGCCCATGCGGGTTTCCCGCCGGGCTTCCATCAGGGGGCGGAACTTTTCCAGATGCCGGAGAAGCGTGACGGCCTGTTCCGACCCGTTGGACGGAGTCAGATAGAGCAACACCTTCTCCGGAGCTTTCAACGCGTATCTTCCTGCCAGGGCGGGTTCATACAGAGGCTTGAGAAAACGCCGTTCCACTGCCGGCAGCCGGTTGAAATACCCCTGCGGCACTACAAACACCCCTTCCCCCCTCCGGACGCCGGACCGCTGCACTGCCTCCGGCACCAGGCTCTCCAGCGCACGGGCGGAAACGACATCGGGGTTCGGAACAATCCCCTGCGTCATTTCCTTTGCGGCATCCAGCCTGAAATTCCGGCATCTCTCCATCTTCTCCAGAACGTTCCATTCGGCTGCGGAGCAGAAAAACAATCCTTCCTTGGCGCATGCCCCTGTATCTTCCGGCAAAGAAAACCGGCAGTACGGTTCATGTTCCAGAAAGGATTCCACCTCTTCCATAGGACCGCAAAAACGGCGGTATTCCGGAACCGGGAGTCCTCCCCCATCCCCCTTCCTTTCCGCCAGAACGGTCATGGTATGAACCCGTGCGGCTTCAAACACCCGGCAAGCCCCGAAATCCGACAAACGCAGCAATCCGCAATCTTCCAGCAGCTTGCGGCGAAGGGGAACCGCTCCGGCATTCGCCATCCACCTGTTGGGAACAACCAAATGCATCACGCCCCCCTGTTTCAGGGCATCCAGACCCACACAGGCGAACACGTACCAGTAATCCATGCGTGAAGAACAATAGGAAGCCAACGGAGAAGACTTCAGACGGTCAAACAGCTCCTTGTTCCCTTTTTCCCCGACAAAAGGGGGATTCCCGATTACCAGGTCAAAGCCTCCGTCCGCCATCACTGCTGAAAGGCCCTGCCGCCAGACGCCATCCGCAGACATGTCCAGGCTGTCCCCGCACAGCAGGTGGTCCCGGAAATCCCCCTTTCCTCCGGCAGCTAGCCATGCACAGTGAAAACGGAAACGGGCCACCTCCAGAGCCTCCGCACAAACATCCACCCCGTAAATATTCTCTTCCAGAATGGCACGGAATAAATCGGCCTCCGCATATTCCGGCTCCAGACGCTTTCTGCGCGCGGCAAGCTCCCGAAGCATTCCCATGGTGAATGCCCCCGCCCCGGCGGATAAATCCAGCACCCGGATATTTCTCAGCAACCCGGCTTCCTCATTACCATTCCGGGGAGCAGGCAATCTGGATGCCAGCCAGGAGGATACCGCCTCCCGGGCCATCCAGCGGACCAGGAAGCCGGGAGTATACACGGTTCCGGAACGGCGGCCATCCGTCAGGGAGCGTTCCAGCAATCCCTCCAGCACGGAAGGAGTAACAGCCCGGTGAGCATCCTCTTCCCGCAGGGAAAAGAGAATCCTTCCGGAAGACGGAATTCATGGTCCGCCTGCCGTTCCAGCAAATTGTTCACCAAAGCCTCTTTCAACCGCCTCCAGGCTTCGGGACGGCTCCCCTTTCCCTTCTCCGGGACGAAACACCGGGCCATGAAACAATCCTGAACGCTCCGCTCCTTCACTGCCGTATTCGTACACTACCAGACCGGACCACGCAATCAAAAGCAGGAATTGCCCCGGATACCTCCCTCACTACATTTCTGTACGGGACGCTTTTTCTTAACGTCTCCGGCGTGTTTACGTTGCTGGTTTTGATTCATGGTAGCCGCAACCATTTCATAATTCTACCTTCATTGCCATGAACAACACTTTCAACATCGGCGCCATGGACACCGTCTACCCCTTCATTCCCATGTACCCCAACGGGCAGCCCCAGGGCAACTTCCTGGTCAACGGCCTCTCCGCTCCCGTCCTTATCCCCAAACGCGCTGCTTCCTCCCCCACCCGGCACGAATGGTTCGGATACCTCAAGGTCATGGCTCCCGCCACCTGTTTTCTCCACCTCCGCGCCCACTCTTCCATCTCCCTTTCCATTCCCGCCAAGGATCTGGAACTCTCCACGGAGCCGGGCTCTTTCACCCCTCTCCGCCGCCAGATCCAGTTCGACCAGGGATACTACTGGTGCCACATCGTCCATCAACACCAGCCCGACCGGGGGGCGGAAGCCGAGTTCTGCATTGCCCTGGTTAGCGACAAGGAAGGCGAGCCCGACCTGGATTATTACCTGCTGGCGGAAAACACTCTCGCCGGCAAGGAGGGAGAAACCGTCCTGACCCTGGTCAACCTGTACCAGGAGGCGGAAGAAGGGGACTCGTCGAGCAGTTCGGCAGGGGGAGGAGATTCGTTTGAGTTTGATCCCAAGCCAAGCAGCAGTTCGAGCTCTTCCTCCTCGAGCAGCTCCAGTCCTTCTTCGTCTAACTCATCAAGTTCTTCGAGTTCCAGCAGCAGCTTTTCGTCATCCAGCTCCTCTTCCAGCAGCAGTTCCAGTTCCCTCTCCTTTTCCTCCAGCGGAGCCGGAGGAAGGGGGTTGTCCATGCCCCTGTTCCTGTGATTGCGACGAAGACATCGAACAGTCCGATTGCAGCAAGAACACCTCCCATTTCTTCGGCGGCTATCCGGACGGGGCCGACGACTGCGAAGGCTTACTGGAAATGGGTGAGGGCGATTCCGAAGGAGGAAGTGGAGGAGGCAATCCCCCGCTTCTCCGCACCCTTGCCGAACCTTCCGCCCTCTCTTCCATCACCCTGCGCTACAAGCATCCCCTCGAATGGACCGCCTCCTGCAATCCCGAAACCGGACAGATCTCCGTCAAACGACCCACGGGCAGTTCCATCTCCTTCCAAAGTTCAAACGGCGGTTCCGAAGCCTCCGTCTCCGGAAGTTCGCGCAAGTTGAACTACAAGGTTCAGAAGCTGAATGCCGACAAGTCTCCCTGCACCGGCGGCTCTCCCGCCTACCTGGACATGGTGCAGAGCAATGGGCGCACCCTGCGCTTCTCGGCAGCCACCGGAAAGGTCGTCTCCCTGGTCTCCGCCTCCGGCGTGGAAACCACGGCGGAAGCTTATTCCCGTCAGATGAAGGTGAACCGCCATCCTTCCACGGGAGCTATTGAGAGCATCTGGTCCAAGTCCCGGGGACTACTACAGGCAGTTTCGGAAGGCAGCAAGCTCAGGATGGCGCGTGCTGCCGAAGGCGGCCAGCTTCGCATTCCTGAGCTTTACGTCCTTCATGGTGTTGAAAAATTCCGTCTCCACTTATGCCTATGCTCCTCTCACCGGAGAACTCGTCTCCGTCTCCCACAACGACAACACTCCCGGATGGGAGTTTACCTACAACCGCATTGGACAAATGACCTCCGTCCGGGACGCCTCCGGCATCAGGGAATGCTCCTACGATGCCTATGGCCACATGATCCAGGACACTTCCTTTGGAACCGTGGAAAACTGCGCCCAGGAACAATACGATGCCTTGGGTCGTTCCAACGGATATCGCCTGATTCTTGGAACCCGTACCGTGCAGCACTCCCATCTTGACTACGATTCCAAAGGTGCCATCATCGGGATGAATCTGGAAGGACTGGAGTCTCCATTTACCTGGCAGTATGACCAACCCAGCGGCTTCCTCAACTATCTCACCTACCCCAACGGCATGGTCCGCTGCAATACCTATCATCCCAGGCTCGACCTCGTAACCGCCATCAGTTACAGAAAGGGAGCGGATGGCGAATTGGCAGCCGGCCACGAATACGGCTACGACGCGCTGATGCGTCCTGTCCAACGGCGGGACTCCTGGGATGGAACCACACCTGCAACCACCAGAAACTTCACCCACAACAGCCGCAGCGGGCTGGTCGAAGACCGGATCAGCCGGGGAGGAAGCTTTATCTATTCCTACGACAACATCGGCAACCGCAAGACCGCCCGGGAACCGGAAGAAGCAGTATCCTATGATGCCAATCGGCTCATTTCGTCTCCAGGTGGAGCTGCCGCTAAAAACACCGCTAAAGTTAATCTCCAACATATTACCACAAAAGAATCGAAAGAGTTAATTATAAGTTCCGGGAAATTAAGGGGACCTGCATATGCAGTTAATCGCGACCCTGCGTTACCTATAACGCGTAAAACCCTCGGAAGAGTAGGAGGCCATGGTCATCCGGATGATTTTGTTCAAATCCCCATACCTGAATCAGCATATCCATATTTTAAAAATCCAGTTGGCGGTCCCATATCTACAATACATCGAGCATTAGGCCATGATCACTCTAGATACACTATCACATTAGAAGGCACTATTGAGGGGTGTCCAAAAATCTTTCCGTTAAAAGCATTTCAATGGCAAGCATTGGATTCGTTATTGAATATTACAGGTCTCCGTGGAATTGAAGGATTATATAATTATTTAAGAAATTTAAACAAATAATGAAGTTCATTAATCATAAAAAAACAGCATTTGCTATTTTAAGTGCCATTTTGGGACCTTTTTCCCTTAAATATTGCATTAATTGCAAATCATCCGGAAACAGTTCCAGCGAATTTCTTCTATTGTATTCAATATTATGGTGGATTTATTTTATCCTTTATGTATTTACTCACACGTTCACCTTGCATTATATTGAAGTAATTTTTTATTGGATAGTATTTTGGATTGCTGTAATACTCATTTCATTATTTATAAAAAAAATACATGTTATTTCGTATTTAAATAAAAAATATGCGCATGATAGAATAAAAAAGATATTGATGTCTGCCAGTAATAATTTTTTTACGTTCTGGTTTCCTATAGGGAGTCTTGTCTACTTCGGGTACGGTCTTGCTAGAACTTTCGATTTACATTTGATTTATTACATCCTTTTATGGTGGTTAATATGGTTTGTCATTTGGTTCTTCAAACAATCTGTTATTTTATTTTTTAAAAATATTATAGAAAGCATCATCACGTCATTATATTCACGAAGAAAAGAATCTATAATAAATTATATCATTTTCATATTAATCTATAGTTGCGCATATAGCATCATTTTCATAATGTCTTGCATGAAATTTTTTTCATTATTAATTATAGTAGGAATCTATATAAATAAAGGAAGTTATTTAAATTTTTTGTAATGGAAATTTATAAATCAAAAATGCCTCAACCGCCAATCAAGTAAATTTTTAAAACTAAATATAAAATGAAATTTCTGACAGCAAATTTACCATATACAACATTGGAAGAAAATTACTCATAAAATATCATCATATTAAGTGAAAAAGAATCTACTAAAAATATATTTTCTGATTACATTGGTTATTTTAATCATTCCGGCGACTATTTTATTTACAAAAAGCAATTGTGCCCATATTCAAATAAAATCAGAATCCGGAGATATTGTTTTTTCCGATGATGTATCATTTAATCAAAATCCGTATTTTTTGAATTTTGATTCCGACAACATCCGGGATTTTCTAGGAAAAAATGATATTGGAGATACGGACAACATAATCATTTATAATAACGATCATGTCATTTACCGGGGATATAAGGGATATCTGCGGTCTTTGAACGATTCCAAGCAATGGGGACTTCCCGGAAGATTCATTAAAAACGGCACCGTATTGACGGACATGTTTGCCGTCTCCACTTATTACAATGGACATGTTTTCAAAGAACCGTATTCCAAACAATATTTTCTTGAAATGTCATGCGTGAATGAAAACGATCCTTTCCCCATGTACGGAGAAAATCAATAAGAACGGCATTCGCATGGAATTTTTTATGTTGCCGTTATTAAAACACTAAATGTAATTTCCAAGAGATTTCAACACCTGATTTTAAATAACTGCCTGTCCATATTATCGTGCATGCTTGCACCGCCCGAAAAGAGGCTTGGCAGGGCAAATGAGAATCGGAAAGAACAAATCGTTTTTTCAACGTTCCCTATCAAACAAAAGTCCGGCTTTGCCATCAGCAAGCCGGACTTAAAAAGAGATGGTACCCCGTCACGGGCTCGAACCGTGGACAAACTGATTAAGAGTCAGCTGCTCTACCAACTGAGCTAACGAGGCACTGGAATGGCGGCGTTCCTTGCAGGAACGACCGGATGGTACCCCGTCACGGGCTCGAACCGTGGACAAACTGATTAAGAGTCAGCTGCTCTACCAACTGAGCTAACGAGGCATGTATCCGGCAGTTCCCCGCGACAAGCTCCAACTCTGAAGATGGAGCCACTGGTCGGAATTGAACCGACGACCCACGCATTACGAATGCGTTGCTCTACCCCTGAGCTACAGTGGCATCGCGAGAAGCGCGGAAGCAAGTAACCATAAGAGCCCCCTTTTAGCAAGTCTTTTTTGCAATAAGACCGTTTTTTTACGCCTTGAATCCGGAATAGAAGCCAAGTACGGCAGGTGACAGTAGAAGAGCTTGCATAGGAGGGGGAAACATGGTGGAGTTCATGTCCTCAAAGAGCTTTTCTTTCCCTACTTATCATGAAGGCATATTACATTTTCCAGCAGGCGGACGAAGAAACGATCAGCAACATTCTGGACTGGATGCGCAACCAGGAACGCGCCATTTACCGCGCCGCCGTGCGTGAACTCGGCGCCCTGAAAAAATTGCGCCCGGAATTCATCCAGCGCAAGCCCCTTCAGGAGCAATTCTCCTTCATCCAGAAAATGCTGGCGTGGAAACCCAGCAATGAAATCGGGGACCACCTGCTCCAGGTCTGGCTTCTGCGCAAGCATCAGGACATGCTGATTACTTTCCTGAATACGCTGGACATCCCCCATGACGGCAACGGCATTGTGAACGAACTGCCGGAAACGCTGGACAAGGAAAAACTCGCCAAGGCCGTGGACGAATTGTTTGAAAAATACCCTGCCGGCGTAGCGTCCGTTTACCTCCAGATGTTCCAGCTCCAGACGGAAGACGGCTGGGACGAACTGGCCGAGGTCCTGGCGAACGACCCCCGCGTCACCATTCGCTGACTTTTATCATTCTGCTCCCGTGAAGGGAATATTGGAGCCGCTCCGGAAAAGAGCGGCTCTTCTTATTTTATATTGACTGTCAGTCAGTATACTGCTATCCACGGCAGTACCCCATGAAACGTTTCCTCCTGCTGCCGACGGCATTCCTGCTGCCGTGCGCCTGCATTTCCGTCAATACGGCCGCCCAGACGCTGAACGCCGGAACCGTTTACCGCAACTGGGAACTGGATGACCGCGCCTATGTGAAAAACGGCTTCGTTTACATCAAAGCCGTTCAATGCGATCAGCGCAAGGAAACTCCGGTCATCGGACCGCCCATGGCCCAGTCAGACTTCATTTCACAAATGGAGGATATTCCGGGAACGGAAAAGACCGTCTTTTTGCAGCTTAACAAGAAAGACCTTCCCGATCCCATAGAATACAAAGACCTCCTGAGCATGGTACTTGAAGAGAATTTCACCGTTCCTCCCCGGTTTTCCCTGTATGGAGCGCATCAAATTACCCTTCCCTACCTGAACTTGAGCAGGAAAGAAAACGCTTCTCCTACCGTAGCAGCCGTAAAGATCATCAGCGCTCCCTCCACAGGCCGGAGAATTCTGGCGGGAGCACAGAGCTGCGTGATTGACGCCCCCGGTACCGTGATTGCCAATATCCTTCTTATTCCGGTCGGCATTGTCGTTACCCCCTGCCTGGGCATGTATAACCTGTGCTCCGGGGAATGACGAACCAGGCCGTTCCAAACAAAAACTCGCCTCCGCGTTCGTGCCCGCCCTTGCTTCATCCGCATGCGGGCAATGTTTTTCCCGCACGTGTACGTATTCCATGACCCGGGAAACTCCGGATACCTGCCGCAGCCGCCGGCTGCCGTCATGAGGGGACCGTGTCCGGCGGCTCCGGACGGAACGTCCAGCCTTCATCCCCGTGATACACCATCATCCGAGTCATGCCGCCGTCAATGACCAGGTTTTCCGCATTGACGAAGCCGGAGCGGCAGAGGAAGAACACAGCCTGAACGATATCCTCCGGCGTTCCAACGCGCCCGGAAGGATGCTGGAGGCCGTCCTCCGGGGACAAGGCTCCAAAGGCCCCCGTGTCAATCCAGCCGGGGCTGATGCTGTTCACCCGGACGCCGAGGGGCGCGAGGCTCATGGCAAGAGCGTGGGTCAGGGAGATGAGGGCTCCCTTGGCCGCGCTGTAGCTTTCCGTATCCTTCTGGGACATGGAAGCGCGGGTGGAGGCGATGTTCACGATGGAAGCCCCGCGGGAAAAATGATCACGGAACAAAAGGCTGAGCAGGTAGGGGGCAGCAACGCCCTCGCGCAGAACTTCATTAAAGTCCTCATAAGAGCAGCCGGAAAGAATACCGTGGCGGGTGATGCATGCATTGTTTACCAGGACATCCACCCGGCCGAAGTGCTCCAACACTTTTTCCGCAAAAAAACGCACGTCCTCTTCCACCCCCGCATCACCCGTCACGCAGAGATGGCCTTCTCCCGGCAATTCTTCCAGCAGGGAGGCCGTTTCCTCATGCTTCACATCCAGCACCGCCACGCGTGCGCCTGCTGCGGCGCAAGCCTTCGCAATGGCGCGGCCAATGCCGCCGGCTCCGCCCGTCACGACCACGGCACTTCCGGAAAAATCAACATCCATCATGGGCAGATTGTCCCGTGCCGACGCCGGATGTCAATAGGCGCTTTCCGGCATGCAGCCCTCAGTGCGTGTACATCACATAGCGGTAAAAGCCCATGGCGCGGGAAAGAAGAGGGGAACGGGTCACAACATCCGTCTCCACGATAAGATGGGCCATGGTACTGGAAACGGCCATTTCCGCTTCCTCCGCACGGCGGCTGATGCGTTCCAGATCCCTGGTTTTTACCTGGTTCATGCGGCCGGATTTCTGAAAATCATCCACGACGTAGCGCAGCCTTTTCAGCCTGGCCACCACTTCCACCAACTCCATGGCGCGCTGGTCCGCCGTTCCGGTATCCTTAATGCCGCGCAGGAGATGCTGGATTCTTTCCAAACACAGGCAGAACTCCTCCATGGTCATGATGGGATCAGCCCAGAATTCCTGAAAATCCACCAGCCTGGGCTGTTCCATCTCAAGCCCCACCACTGCTTTCTGCATGGACGGGGAATCATACATTCTGGCCGTCACCAGCTTCAGGAGCGCCCGGAAAGCGCGTTTGCGGTTCTCGTCCGCCCTTCTCCTCATCTTCTCCAACCCGTCGTGGCAATGCCGTTCAAAACCGGGGAGCCATTCTCCGTACTCCTGCTCCAGCCGGGTGATATTGTCCATCTGTTCCCTGACCATGCGCCCCTGAAGGGCTACGGACATGGCATAAGCCTCCGCAGCCACCTTGTTGTCAATCCCCTCCAGCATGTCCACCATGGTGGCGTACTGCTCCAGATACGCTTTCAGGAACGGCAGTATCCTGTCGTTCAAATACTGGGCCATCCGTTCGTCCGTCAGGCTGAGACCGTACTTTTCCAGATCATCCCTGATGACGGCGGAATCGTAATACTTGAGTTCATGAAGCTTCAGCATCGCCTGCATCATCCGGTCGCGGGCCTTGTCCACGCGCTCCCGGAGAATGGAATGGAAGGAGGGGTGAACCTCCCGGGACTCTTCATGCACGCGCGGATTCAGAATCATCAGCCGCCCGCAGTTCATGTTGTAAAGCTTCAGCCTGTCCGTCAACCGCCCCAGTTCCACCATCACGGCCTCTCCCGCAGCCCGGTCCTGGATGGAAGCGACCAGATCCGTCATCTGCTCCACGTCCTTCAGGCGCAGGGAAAGCAGTTCTTCATAGGATTCCACCGGGGAAAGCTTTTCAGCCTCCTTTTCCTCCGCAGCCCTTTCCCCTTCCTCCTTGTCCCCGCAGGAACACAGCGCCAGCAAACACGCGCCTCCCAACAGCGGCAAATTCAGGAACAGGGAAAAACGGGAACTGAGTTTCATGAGAAAGCGGCGTTGATGAGGGAGGCTCTGGAGCCCGGCCCGCATCGTGGCAACATGGTTACCGTAAGAAAGCGTCCCCAAAGTTCAAGGCCTTTTCATTTCATCCGGAAAAAACATTCCCGCATTCTTGATGTGCGGAAATATTCTTTTAAATATCATGAACACTCTCCCGAACCCGGAGGTCACACCTTATTACCAACTCCATCCTATCCGCCGTGATTCTTGACATTCTTCAATACGGACACCCCCTTTTGAGGGAGGAATGCAGCCCCGTGGTTCATATCAACAAAGACCTTCTTTCCTTCCTGGACGACATGCAGGAAACCCTGGCCCAGGGGGGCATAGGCCTGGCCGCTCCGCAGGTGGGAAGGGCCATTCAGATGGTCACCATCAATATTCCGCCCACGGACGCCACTACTACATGGCTGGAAGTGGACGGACGCCCGGCCACGCTGGCGCAAATCATGCCCTTGAATTTCATCAATCCCGTCCTCCACCCCTTCGGCAGGAATGTGCCGTACCGGGAAGGCTGCCTGAGCATCACCAAGGTGTATGCGAACGTCCTGCGCCGCTCCTGCGTGAAGGCCATCCTGACCCTGATGGACGGACGCACCGTGACCATCAAATGCAACGGGCTCCTGGCGCGCTGCCTGCAGCACGAGGTGGACCATCTTCAGGGAGGCCTGTTCACGGACCTGGTTTCCCCGGAGGACCATGACAAGGTGGTGCGGAGGCTCCGGCTGACCCATCCGGACGCCTTTGAGGAAGACGACGACAGCTACGCCCGCCGCATGAAGGAGGAACGCCGCGCCCGGGCCCGAGATGCCCAAACGCCACCCACGCCCAGAAAAACCGCTTGACGCTCCGGGAGCAAATCCGCTCCCGCCTATCCTGTGCCTTCTTAAAAAATGCCCCGGCGTTCCATCTGGAAGCCGGGGCATTCGTTATACGGTAAAAAAGCGGATAAATCAGACAATCCAGTCCAGAACCACCTTGCCGGACTTGCCGGAATTCATGGCCTCAAAGCCTTCCCGGAATTCCGTGTAGGGCAGGCGGTGCGTAATGATGGGCGCTATATTCAGGCCGCTGCGGATCATGGAATCCATCTTGTGCCAGGTTTCAAAAATTTCACGCCCGTAAATGCCCTTCATTTTCAGCCCCTTCCAGATAAACTTGTTCCATTCGATGCTGGAGCCGTCCGGCTGGATGCCCAGCAGGGAAATGTTGGCTCCGTTCCGGGAATTGTCGATGATGTCTTTCAGGCAGGACGGGGCGCCGCTCATTTCCAGGCACACGTCAAACCCTTCCGTCATTTCCAGCTCCTTCATTACGTCCTCCAGTTTTTCACGGGTCACGTTCACGGTACGGTCCGCGCCCAGCGTCTTGGCCAGGCTCAGGCGGAAATCATTGATGTCCGTGATAACCACCGTCTTGGCTCCGGCCTTCTTGCAGACGGCGGCGGCCATGCAGCCGATGACTCCCGCGCCCGTAATCAGGACGTCTTCCCCCACCATGTCCCAGGACAAGGCCGTATGGACGGCGTTGCCCAGGGGGTCGAAGATGGAGGCGATCTCCATCGGAATGCTCTTGTGGATGCGCACCACGTTGTCCTGGGGAATGGAGAGGTACTCCGCAAAGCAGCCGGGCCTGTTCACGCCCACGCCCTTCGTGTTCGGGCACAGGTGCTTCTGGCCGGAACGGCAGCTCCGGCAGTGGCCGCAGACGATGTGGCCTTCTCCGGAAACAATCTCCCCGGGCTTGTATTCCGTCACGGAAGAGCCTACGGCTTCAATCACGCCGCAGAACTCATGGCCCACGTGCATCCCCACGGGAATGGTCTGCTGGGCCCACTTGTCCCAGTTCCAGATATGAAGGTCCGTGCCGCAAATGGCTGTTTTATGAATTTTAATCAGGACATCGTTCGGGCCGACTTCCGGCATGGGAACATCCATCAGTTCCAAACCGGGGCCTGCCTGCGTTTTTACAAGAGCTTTCATGCCCCTCATTCATGCTCTTTTTCCCCTGCGGCGGCAAGCTCAAAATTCATTTCCGGAGCACTGGAAAACAGGGGCCGGAACAGGGCGGCACGCCCTTCCCCGCCCGTGCCGCTCCGGCACGGAAAAACCACGGAAAGGATTCTCCGGAAAGGCATTCCTGTTCAATCAACAATTCAGACACACACGCATTTTGCCCTTTCCAATATTGCCGAACCATGATACCAAGACATACAGGTTCACCCGTTGAACGCTTACTCCATTTACAGAATCATGGCGAAATCATTCTTACCCACCATTTTTGAACATCCGTATGAAATCGACCCCAAATACGGAAAAAGCGTAGCGTACTTCTCCATGGAATACGCCATTGACAATTCATTCAAAATCTATTCCGGCGGCCTGGGCTACCTGTCCGGCTCCCACATGCGCAGCGCCCATGACCTGCGCCAGAACCTCGTAGGCGTCGGCATCCTGTGGAGCTACGGCTACTACAACCAGATCCGGGCGGAAGACGGCTCCATGGCCACGCAGTACATGCGCAAGAACTACCCGTTCCTGGAAGACCACAACATCAAATTCCTCATCCACGTCTGCGGCGCGCCCGTCTGGGTGAAAGCCTACTTCCTGAATCCGGAAACTTTCGGCACCGCCCCCATGTTCTTCCTTTCCACGGACCTGGAGGAAAACGACGAGGAAAGCCGCAACATCTCCCGCCGCCTGTACGACGCCAACGGCTTCACCCGCATCGCCCAGTACGTGCTGCTCGGCAAGGGCGGCGCCCGTCTCTTTGACGAGCTGGGCATTGAACCGGAAATCTACCACCTGAATGAAGCCCACGGCCTGGCCGCCGCCTTCCATGTGCTTGCCAAGACCGGCAGCGTGGAGGAAGTGCGCAAGCGCTTCGTCTTCACTACGCACACCCCGGAGGAAGCCGGCAATGAAAAGATGGACGTGAACACCATGAACACGTTCTCCTTCTTCGACGGGCTTTCCATGGAACAGGTGCGCGCCGCCGTAGGCCTGACGGACAACACGTTCAACTACACGCTGGCCGCCCTGCGCCTTTCCCACATCGCCAACGGCGTTTCCAAGCTCCACGGCGAAGTTTCCCGCCAGATGTGGAAGGACTATGAAGGCGTGTGCCCCATCATCCACATCACGAACGCCCAGAACCAGAAATACTGGCAGGACCCGGAACTGGCGGAAGCCTTCCAGGCCCGCAACAAGGAGGCCTTCATCCGCCGCAAGCGCGCCCTGAAGAAAGCCCTCTTCCGCATGGTGGGGGAACAGACGGGCCGCGTCTTTGACCCGAACTGCCTCACCATCGTCTGGGCGCGCCGCTTTGCGGCCTACAAGCGTCCGGACCTGGTCACTGGCAATCCCACCATGTTTGAACGCATGCTCCAGCGCACCAACTATCCGGTGCAGTTCATCTGGGCAGGCAAACCCTACCCGATGGACCACGGCGCCATTGAAATCTTCAACCGCCTGAACGACATGACGGCCAAGTATCCCCGTTCCGCCGTGCTCACCGGCTATGAACTGGGCCTGAGCCGCTACCTGAAGAACGGCTCCGACGTGTGGCTGAACAACCCCGTAGTCACCCGGGAGGCCTCCGGCACCTCCGGCATGTCCGCCGCCATGAACGGCTCCATCTCCGTCTCCACCAATGACGGCTGGATCTGTGAATTCGCCAAGGACGGGGAAAACTGCTTCGTCATTCCGGAAGCGGCTCCCCACCTCTCCCCGGAAGCCCGCGACCGCTCCGACCGCGACAACTTCTACAACATCCTGGACGACAAGATTCTGCCGCTTTACTACAATCACAACGACAAGTGGATGGACATTGTCTTCAATGCGATGACGGATATCTACCCCGAGTTTGACTCCGACCGCATGGCGGACCAGTACTACACGGAGATGTACAACAGCTAGGAAAAACTTCTTTCCCGCTTTCATGCAACGGCCGCCCTTCCCTGTGGAAAGGCGGCCGTTCCTGTTCAAGCCTGTTTCAAAAATCCGTGGAACGGAGCTGAACGCCCCTTAGGAAGGTGCAGACTATTTGGGTTCCTCCTCTTCACCGCCGGATTCAGCCGCGGTCTTGTCCGCAGGGCGCTTGCGGCGGTGCGCGAAAACGTTCTCCTGCTGCCACACGCGGGAAAAGGCGGACGTGATGAGCCCCGTGGAAATGGCGATGATGGACACGGCAATGAACATGATCACCCCGGTAAAAATGCGTCCCATGGGCGTAATAGGCACCAGATCGCCGTACCCCACCGTGCTCAGGGTCTCCACGGCAAACCACAGGGCGTCAAAAAAGGAGCGGAACTTCTCCGGCTGGGCATCGTGCTCCGCAATGTAAATGCCCAGGGACGTGACGTACAGCATAAACAGGATCACGGAAAAGAACAGGAAGAACTCATCCCGGATCAGGTAAAAGGCCTTTTTAAAGCTGGCTGCGGTTTGATTAAACCGGGCCAGCTTGAAAATGGCCAGCACACGGACAATCCGCAGGGAATAAAGAATCTGCCAGTCCGCCCCGAAAAACATGCCCAGGAACGGCACGCAGACAATGAAATCCAGAATGCCCATGCCGCTGAAGATATAAGCCTTCCGCGGCTTGGCGCACAGCACCCGCAGGATATACTCAAACACAAAGAAATAGCTGATCCAGTAATTCACCTTGGCCGCAATCCGGCCTACCAGCGGATGAACGTCCGGAATGGCATTCAGCGTGTACAGCATGAACCATACCAGAATCAGCACCCTGACGACGTTCTCCCAGGGGCCGAAATTGGCTGCGCCTTGCTTGGTGCGGGTAATCAGGGGCATGGCGGGAATCAGGAATGAAGGGCGGCTTTCCACTCGTCAGCCTTGAAGCCGACGCAAATCCTCCCGTTGGTGATTAGAATGGGGCGTTTGACCAGCATACCGTTGGTAGCCAGCAGAGCCACCTGCTCCTCCAGGCTCATGCCGGGAAGCCTGTCTTTCAAATTCATGCTCTTGTACAGCAGGCCGCTGGTATTGAAAAACCTCTTGGACGGCAGGCCGCTCTCTTCAATCCAGGTCCGGAGCTCCTCCGCCGTGGGGTTTTGCTCCACAATGTGGCGGTCCTCATAGGAAACGCCCTGTTCATCAAGCCATTTTTTGGCTTTCTGGCAAGTCGTGCACTTGGGATATTCAATAAACAAGGAAGACATACCTGCACGCTAGCCCCGTAAACACACCGGGTCAAGCGGCCAGCACAGCCATCCTGCCGTCATGACTTGATTGGAACACGCCGGGCGCCTCCGCCATGAAAGGCGGCAAACCCTGAAAGAAACCGCAACAGGAAGGCCCCGGCGCTCCGGAACGTCAAAGCACCATGGCGCTTCCCAGTTGCGCGATGGAAACGGGATTGGGCTGCCGCTCCCTGAGCGCCTCCGCCAGGGCGCGGGAGGCCTTCTCCTCCCCGTGCGCCAGAATGATATTTCTCTTGGGCCCCCCGGTCTTGTCAAAATATTCCAGCAGCTCTCCATGGTCCGCATGGCCGGAAAAGGAGTCCATCTCCCGTATCCTGGCCCGGACAGTGTACTGCTTGCCCAGGATGGGAACCTCCTTCCACCCGTCCATGATCTTGCGGCCCAGCGTATGCTCCGCGCAATAGCCCACAAAAAGGACCGTATTCTTCGGGTTGCCGATGTTGTTCGCCAGATGGTGAAGGATGCGCCCGGCCTCACACATGCCGGAGGCGGAGATGATGATGGCCTGCCCGTTCATCTTGTTCAGATCCTGGGATTCCCCCACGGAACGGATAAGCCGCAGCTGTTCAAAACAGAACGGATCCTTTTCCCGGAACAGAAAATCATACACCTCCTTGTTGAAGCACTCCGGATGAATGCGGAAAATCTCCGTGGCGCCCACGGCCATGGGGCTGTCCACATACACGGGCAGCAAAGGCAGCGAACCTTCATGATAAGCCCTGTTCAGCAGGTAAAGAAGCTGCTGGGTGCGCTCTACCGCAAAGGCGGGAATGTAAACGCGGCCGCCCAGGTCCAGGGCCTCCCTGATCACCCTGCAGAAGGCTTCGTCATCACGGGAGGGGGCCTCATGGAAACGGCCGCCGTAGGTGCTCTCCATCAGCAGAATGTCCACATCCGGAACGGGCACGGGATCACGCAGGAGTTCATTATCCCCCCTGCCCACGTCTCCGGAAAACAGGAAGCGCTTCTTCCGCCCGTCTTCCCGGTCCTCAATATCCAGGCACACCTGCGCGGCGCCCAGAATATGGCCCGCATCATAAAACGTGAGCGTCACGCCCGGAACGACGGGGATGGAGCGTTCATACCCGATATTCACGAACTGGCGCATGCACCGTTCCGCATCCTGTTCGGAATAAGTGGGATAAATCTCCGGCTGCTGAATGCCCCGGCGCTTGTTCATCTTATTAATGAACGCGCAATCGTGCTCCTGGATGCGGGCGGCGTCCGCCAGCATGAGCTGGCAGAGATCCCGGGTTGCAAACGTACTGTAAATATTCCCCTGAAACCCCTGCTTCACCAGATTGGGAAGATTGCCGGAATGGTCTATGTGCGCGTGGGAAAGAACCGCCGCGTCCACCTCCGCCGGAGAAAAATAGGGAAAATCCTTGTTGATGTGCCAGGCTTCCTCACGCCGCCCCTGGTACATGCCGCAATCCAGAAGAATCCTGCTCCCGTTCACCTCCAGCAAATGCTGGGACCCCGTCGTCGTACCCGCCGCGCCGCAAAAATGAATTTTCATTAATACATGTGTACAACAAGCCCCCGGCCAACGCAAGAAATCAGTGCCTTCCGGGATGATGAATTTCATGTGTCCGTGCTCACAATTTCAAGTTCCCGGCATTGGCTCTCACCCATCACAATTCTTCATGCCCACGCTGCACGTTTTCCTAAAACATTCTTACACCGCACAGGGGAACCCCAGACTGGGAAAAGCAAAAAGCTGTTCTCTCAATTCTGAGAGAACAGCCTGTCAACAATGCTATTGGCTCCTCATGAAAGTCCAAGAGCAAAGACAATCAAAAATGGAAGAAACCATAAAATAGATAAAGCCACAGCTATAATAAAATCCATCTTCTTTTTATCTTCAATAAGTCCACATACCCCCCACAACAAGCTAAGAATAGGACCTCCAACCATTATCAACCCAAAAAACATCATGGCCAATTCAGTCAAGTTGCTCAAATCCATCCATTTTGGAAAACCATAAAAACGGACTCCCACGCTCGTTCCGCACAAAAGCAATGTAATGATCCATGATGCTAGTACAGGATAGTATGATTTTATCTTCATTTTTAATAGGATGCTTTTAAACAATCACAAAGGGCATTTTTGATCTGGTTGCCTCTTTCTCTTAAATCTTCGTCATTCACCCCAGGATTTGTGACATAATCTGGATCCTTCTGCTTTTGTGCTCTTACCTTTTTTAGATAATCATCAACTCCTTGACGAAAAGCGTTTGCATGAATCTGATCGCGCTGTAATTTTCTAAAGATTTATCTTCATTACGTGGAAAAACTACACCATTTTCCGCATAGGTCAAATCATCTATGACATGACTCAAGATGATAGCTGAAAATTCTATAGCTCCTTCATCTGTCAAAATTCGTTGCTTCACGTCTCCTGGTTGTATGGCTCGACGCACTCCAGAACATACCTGCTATTCTGCAAAGAATTCTGGCTAGCATATCTTGGCACCGTGGTTACATAAATATTAAAACACCCATCTCTCTTTGTATATAACATATCACTCATAATCCCAACCTTGTTGATGCACTAGATTGCCTCACGCCTCTCCTGATACATGTCACGTGTTCTCCCTAAAAATCTCACAATGCCGAGGGTGAACACCAGACTAAGGAAAAGCAAAAAGTCTGTTCTCTCAAAATGAGAGAACAGACTGTCAACAATGTTGTTTGCTTTTCAAAAAAGATCAAACGAAAAAATCAGAGAGGCAATATTCTCATTCCTCTACGAGGCATTCCTATGATAGGCTGATCGCATTCCCCTTTCTCATATAAAAAAATAAAATCATTTGTCGTTTTAACTTCAAGACCGTTTTTCCAGTTTATATATTCCTGGGAATCCGAGTATGCTACATACGTCCAACCCTGATAATAAAATCTTATATTGACGTGATTATCTAAAAAAATATCACCTATATCAAGAAAAATGCCCAATCCTGGTATTATGCTCAAATACCAAGGCGTTTCCTTCTCAATAGATATTTTAATTTCATCAATTTCATACTTTTCAATTGACCTATAGTACAATATCAAGGATAACAAAAGTTGCAAAATATAAACAAAAATAATTATCTTTGTAATATTGATTATTTTTCTTGGCAAAATCTTTTTCTCCATGTATCAGCTATTTTACTTTTATTTTTATTCCATGTATCTTTGTCAAAATAATGTGATTTAAAAACTTTAGACAAATCCTTTGCGGCCCCAGCAGCAGCTCTATCAGATTCCACCTCTGCTTCACATTCCTGCTGTCTCGCACCAGAACGAATTAACGATTCTGCAAAATCCATTAATTGGGCAGCTCTTGCACCTAATTGTCCTTCGTGAAGCGCCCATGCAAAATGACGAGCATTATTGGCACCATTCGCGGCCATTTCCGGCTTAAATCCAACATTTTTTTGATTTCTCGGCGTATTCCCATGCATTAACCTTTTGAGAGTAGCATCTTTATCTCCATTAAATAAATTGTCAACATTATTAAATAATTTACTTCCTGTTTTCATTTCTTTATTCAAATCTTTAGCCAATTTTTCTGAAACTTGATTGACAAAATCTCCTTTCTCACTTCCATCTGACAAAGCTTGAAGGAAATCGTTGTAATTGTTCACTGATGGATCATTTGCCAATTGTTCAAGTGCTTTCGCAAATTTTTCACAAAAACACTCATCGACCTCACCATCACCATTTTTATCATATTTTCTATCAATATTCTGTAAAATATCATCTGCCTTAGGATATGATGGCTGAGAAGGCGTTTGCGAAGATCCTAATGCAGAGGGAGGTAATGTAGAGCCATTACACAAATATGGTTTATAGTCCGGAGACAACCCCAAAATGTCAGTATACCCTGAAACAAAATTATCATTAAACACATATTCGTTGATAACACCTGATACTGAAACAAAATCCCGATTAATCCATCGACCATCCAGAGGGTTGAGATAGCGGTAGTTGTAATAAACCATCCCCAGTTCATCGTCATGATATTCCGACGAGAAACGGAAGGGATTGACCAGGGCCATGTCTCCTTCAGCTTTGATAACGGCTCCGTAGGGAGCGTATTCATACAAGGCACGGCGCCCGGCCTTGGAACCGAAGAGAGCAATCGCATTCTTCATCCGGTCGTGCGTGAAGTACAGGTTTTCCGGATTACTGCCCATTCCATCATAGTTCCGCATGGCGAGAATACGCGTAGCTGTGGTCTCTACAGGATCCCACAGGTAGGTTTTTTTCAAAATGGGTAAAACCGTTTCATCCGCGTTTGCGGCATCCAGTTCTGCGATTTGCAGATAGTCCTTGTAAATGAAACGTTTCCGGGAAACGAGATTTTCTCCGTTGTATACAGATTTTTCCACACGCCGGTGCAGGTAGTCGTATAAACATTCAATGCGCATCTCACCCTGTACAAATTCAATGGCCTGGTTGAACGCGTTGTAAGTAACGCTCCATTCCCCGGTAGCCGTTTTCACCTTTGTCTGGTTACCTTCCAAATCATATTCCGGCAGGAAAGGAGTTTGCGTTCCTTCAATAATAGATACATACTGATTAAGTTCGTTGCTGGCATACACAGAAGAATCTGCGGTTCCTTCCCGGCCAGTTATCCGGTTGCCCATGTTGTCATAGACATAGCTGTATGTTCCACCCCGGCTCATTGCGTCGGCAACAAGCTCTCCCCGTTCATTATACGTATAATTATGTGTCAAATCGGGATTGGGAGTGTTGAAGTAATCCATTTTTGTCATGGGACGTCCCAGGATATCATAGGTATAATCAACCTTTGCGGGATAATTCTGCCCTCCGGGCCGAAGATAATCTACTTTAATGAGCAAATTCCTCTTTTCTTCCCGCGTATACCATCTTTTGAGGGTATTAGGGTAGGAAAGCGTCTCCAATAGCCCATGGTTAACATTGTAACCGTAATTAAAGGGAGCTTCCAAACCATCCATGGAGACATTCCCCAGCCTTCCCTTGGTATCATATCCATAGGAAACGGCCTGTACGGTTTCCTCCCCGCAAAGAAGGCTGTAGCCTGCAGCACGCCCCAGAGAGTCGCGAGTATTAGAGAGGACACAGGAAACAAGTCCTTGCATCTTTTCCGCCTCCAGTTCATTGTACTGGTTGTATATAAATTCCCGTGTCCCGGAGCCGTCCGAAACCGAAACAGGCATGCCGAGGTAGTTGTAAGAATAAGTGACCGGAGGCGTTTGCGTAGTAGAGGAATCGTCACAGATGACAGAGAGAAGTTCCCCGGTGAGCGGAGCATAAGTCCTTATTGCTGCGAGGGAACGGGGATTGATACTCCTCTCCAGCCGGTTCATGGAGTCATACTCATAGTTGGCGGAAGTTCCATCAGCATAGGTCTTGCTAAGAAGCAAACCGGTGGACGCGTCATAACGCCAAGTAGTCGTATCGCCATCCGTACGTTCCGTGGGATCTGAAACAATGGCCTCTTCCCCAGCCCGGAAAGTGGTCAGGGAAACCACGTTGTCCGCGTCATCATAGGCATAAAGGGCTGGCTGGACACCTGTACCGTATTCAGCAATTTTACGTCCCCGGCAGTCATAGGAGAAGCAGACCGTATTTCCCAAGGCATCCGTCACAAACGAGGGTTTTCCTGTGGCTGGATCATAGGATGTCGTGGTAACACCACCCATGGCGTTCGTTACCTTGACGGAGCGCCCGGCGACATCCTGCTCCAAGATGGTAGCATTGCCGCGGACATCCGTATTAATCAGTGTTAAACCATGTTCCGTATAAATGCGGGCGTGGGTGGTCGCGACGCCTGCCAGATCTGTTCCTGAAATCAGGAAACCATCTATCAAAACATCCTCCGCCATGGTATTGGAAGCTGGAGTTTGCCGTTTGATAATTCGTTTGGCGGATGTTGAATATTCCGTCCATGTAACGCCTTCATTACCCCGTGTATCCCTAATCACGGTTTTTCCGGCCAGGGTGGCATGAGTTGATGAAATGAGACTGATTTCCGAAGTCCTGACAGGGGCCCCTTCCGGCGTATAAATGGTAGAGGTCTCTTTCAGATAGACTCCATCTGATCCATCCTCAAAAGAGACAGCCCATTCCGTAATGCGGGAGTTGAGTTTTGTAGGGGAATCATCCAGCTTGACAGTTTCTCTGATGAGGTTTCCCATCGTATCATAGTCATAAAGAATGGGGGCCAAACCAACCGTCTGCTCCTGTGTTTTTTGCCCCTTTTCATTGTAGACATAGTCGGTAACAATCCATCCTCCTTCCGTATTGGGAAGTTCTTTCTTCACCGTCTGCCCGAATCCGTCCACGGTTTCCCGGGAGAGTACGATGCCAGCGCTACCTTCCGGGGAAGGGGTTGAAATGGTGGTGCGGACTCCGTTCTTGAGAGCCTCCACCATATAAATCAAGTGCCGCTGTCCTGTTCCTGATTGCTCCAGAAGAGTGCCGTCCGCGTGCTTCCGTGTGATAAGAGTAGCTCCTGTGGGAGTTGTTTCAGTTGTGGTCAATCCGTCTTCACTATAAGAGTAGGTTGTTACGCGCCCCAGTTTATCCGTGTAGGAAACACGACGTCCCAGCAAATCATAGCTCGTCCTGGTGATGGTTGTCATTGGACCGATGTCTACACGAGTTTCAAGAATACGGTCCATCGCATCCCTGGTATAGGAGGTGATCATTTCCGGAGTAGTTTCTGTTGCGGAGCGGATAACTTCTACAAGCTGCCGGGCCGTATTGTAGGAATAGGTAGTGAGAATACCGTCTTCATCCCGTTCCCACAGAGGACCGCAGCACATCATTTCACGTTCTGTAATACGGCCATTGGCGCGCGTGCGTTTAATCCAGCGGTTTTCACAGTCGTATTCGTAATCCATGGCTTCAACCAGCTTCCAAGTACCGTTAGAAAGCAGAACGTAATCTTCTATCCGCATGTCATTTCCCTGAGCAGAGACATAACGAATTTGACGCGTGCTTTGACCATGAACAGCTTTCCCCGATACTTGCGTTTCTTTCGTAACTTTGTAAAGAGATCCGTAAGAGTTATTGGGCTCATAGGTATAAGCTGTCTGTACTCCATTGATATCCCGGTGGAATTTAATTCGTCCTTGGGCATGGGGATTGGGAGCGGTGCCCAGCCAGGTTTCTGTCGCCTCAAACTGTGTTTTACCAGACCCAAGAGCCGTGGTCCGTTTTTCTACGCGGCGCACATGATTGACTGTGGAGTATTTGTAATTGATACGCCGGTACTGGGTAGCATTTCCTTCTTTAACAAGGGCGATGCGTTGATGGTCAATGTCCGAATCATAGAAATCCCCATCCTTATAATACGTATAGATAGCCTTGCGAGTGCCTCCGGCCCATGGCTCATACGAGACAGTGGGGCGGCTGTGCGTATCATAACCGCTAGACCAGATATTGTCTTTTGTGGAGGCGTTCTTATCCACTACATTGCCGCGCCCGGCATCGTCATAGGAATAGGTAGTCTTCCGGGAGATGGGACTGCCGTAAGCCATGGTTTTGTCATTTCTCTGCGTTCCTTCATCCGTCTTAGAGAAAGTTTCTGAAGTGCATGAAACTACCTCTCCCTCCATTCCTCTCTTGACTTTTGCAGTAAGCCTATAGCGGTTGCCTCCAAGTTCTTCTCGCTCTACCAGTGTGACAATCTCGTCTTCTCCGGTGCCTTTTGACATGCTCCAGGCGCCACCAGCCTGCCACCAAGATACCACATAAGGGGGACGACCAGCCGCCCGCTCTGTAACAATGATGCGGTCACGTTCTTCGTTGGGGCCAATATCAAAGGATTTGAAAGGTTCCCCTGTGAGCTGATACAAACCGGTGGAATTGTCTTTAACTCCTACCTGGTTTGGAAGATACAGGGCGATGGAGTAACCATTTTCACTAATATTTTCGATATTTGCCACCCCATCCCACAAGTTCCATATCTGACGCAGACTCCCGTCTTCAGCTTTTACAATATCAAGGTAACGGGCAAATTCGGAAGAAGAAATCTGTTTACCGGACCAAGTGTTATAACTGGAAGGCATTCCTGAAACAGTTGAATAAATAGTGGAACTTTTGGTATGTGTTTTAAATTCTATGTGGGAGGTTTCTCCCGAACTTCCGTATTGAACCCGGGCGGAGGTGGTTGTACCGGTAGAAACTCCGGCGCCGAAGATGGAATTGCCGTCTCCTCCGATGAGGTAATGATGTTTGCTTGTTCCGGAGACAACTTTCACCATGGTGTTGGGCTGGCCGATATAGCTGGAGCCGGATGGTTTCTCCAGACGACTTGCCATCGGATGATTGTAGGCAAGAGAGTGGATTGACCAAGCCGTTTCTGAAAAATTTTGGCCGTAATTTCAAGCATGCCTCCCGGTACGCCTCCCATGCCTCGGAAGGTACCGAAATTCGCCTGCCAAAGCATGTTGTTCTTGCTAATGGTAGCTGTGATATTTTTACCGCCGGAAGAACTGGCCCATTCTGCCGAGCGGATTTTCCGAGAAGCAGGGGCCCCTTCCTCTCCGCCCGGCTGCGTTGTATTTTCGTTCTGAGCTCCTTTCTGGCAATCGCAGTCATCTCGCTCACAATCTCCGGCATTGTCTTCATTGTCTTCCGGAACAGCTTTGCCCGGACTGGCATTCAGGCTAAATTCCAGGAAGGCTTTGTTAGCGTTCTTTTTATAGTCAATATTATCATAACTTAACGTAGCGCAATAAAAACCGGGAGGAAGTTTCCCGGAAGCAGAATCACTCTGTCCGGAGCTCCCCCATTCGGCCCCTGCTCAGGCAAGCTGATTTTCAAAGGACCCATGGAAAATTCGCCTAAATCGTCGACGCTCAAGTCTGCTGTAACTTGAATGGGTTCCCTGGTCTCCCCTGATGGATCACCAACTTTAACTATCCAGTAAAAATCCTTGTGGAAACCTTCAGAAGGAGGGCCCTCTTTAATGGATTCATGAATATTTTGAGGTTCACCAGTGCGCGTACGGGTAGCGGGAATGTAATATTTAAAACCAGGACATTCCTCAGCAAGAATCATGTTGGAGGAATCGGATCGGGATAGGGAATTTCCATTATCCCTGCTGTTATCGAATGTTTGTTCGTTCATCGATGTTGTTTTGTTAGATATTGATAAACAAAATATTGAGACTTGCATCACGATAGTATGCGTATTCTCAATAAGTATTCTCTGTAGCATACTTCTTTTTCAAGAATCAACGGAAAGAGTTGCCGGGTAATTCATGCCTGCAATGGCAGGAGAATAAAATTCGCATTGCGTTATTTTCGCAATCTCATTTTATAAGAGGAATTCTTTTCTTATTCCGCTTCATGGTTCACGTTCCAGCAGAAAAATCCATCCCCCTTCTCTTTCGCATATCAGTAAAATAAATAAATCCCGCGTATGATTCATCAAGAATTTGATCAAGTGGAATCTACGACAAAGAATATTCCATGGAATCAACCACGGAATATCGGAAAAGAAGGCTGTCTGCTACCAATTGAAGGTAACAGGAAAAAGTTAACAAAAAAGGCGGGGAAATCCCCGCCTGCTCAAGTTTTTTATCAGATGAAAACCTACTTACTCTCCTTTTTGGTTTCCGCCGGCTTCTCCGCTTCCACGTCAATGGGCTGGGAAAGCTCGGGAGAGGGGCGGGACTCCGGCTTGGAAGCGGGAGTATCGCTCATGGTTTCCTTCTCCGTCTTCAACAGCTCCTCTTCAAACTCGGACTTGGCCTTCTTGAACTCTCCCAGGCTCTTGCCCAGACCGCGGGCGAATTCGGGGAGTTTCTTAGCGCCGAACAGCAGGAAGACAATCACCAGAATGGCGATAATCTCCGGCGTTCCCAGTCCAAAAATAGCTAACGTGTTCATCATGGAGTGCTACGGTCTTTTTAACAGATTTTTTTCATGCCGGATACCTCATAATACGCTTCATGCGTCATCAGAGGATTGCTGTTCCTGTTTTTGCTGCTCCGCAAGCCTTCTGACGGCAAAACGGTGGAAACGCCAAACGACCAGGAAGATCACCAGGGAAAGCGCCGCCATGCTGCCCCACAGCAGCCAGAACGCGGCGGAAGCCGCCCCTTCGTCCCCCAGTTCTCCGGCCTGGTTCCAATAATAATAGGACAGCACCGGATTCCAGGACATGGAACTGCCCGGCAGAAGATGGAGGCGCGCCATGCGGTTCATGGCCGGCAGATAAGCCGCCTGGGCGGATGCTTTCATCAGGGAATCCCCCTGCGCATCATCGCCCCGCGTATAATACACCTGGGCCAGCATATACATGGCCTTGGGGTCCCCCGTTGCGTCTGCCGCGCGCCGCAGCAGCCTGTAGGCTTCATCCGCATCCAGTTCCCCGCCCTTCCCGTTCTGGAGCAATTCCGCGGCCTTCAGGGCGGCAGGGGGGTAACCGATGGCAGCGGCTTCACGGTACAGGGCCAGCGCACGCGCTGCCTGTTCTCCGGAAGGAGAGCCTTCCATCAGCATGTCCGCCAGGGCAGCCATGCTGTACGGATCCTTCCATTCCGCGCCTTTTTCAAACCAGTTGAGGGCTTTTTCCCGGTCAGGGGGCATATACTTACCGTCCCGGTACATCATGCCCAGTTCCATTACGGCGCCCAGATCCTTCCGGCCAGCCGCCTTTTCAAACCATTCCACGGCCTTGGCCGCATCCTGCGGGACGCCCAGACCATCCCGGTACTTGAACGCCAGAAGCCCCTGCGCCGTCAGGTTGCCGCTTTCCGCAGCATGAAGGAGGTACGGAACCGACTTTTCCGGAGAGCTGTCCGGAACCAGCTTCCGTTCATAAACAAGGGCCGCCCACAACGCCGCCTTGGAATCGCCGGCGTCAGCCTCTTTCCTCCATGTTTGGAGGGCTTTTTCATAATAGCGGGCCGCCATTTCCTCATTCTTCGGACCGCCTGTTCCCTTGGAAGCCATTACAGCCACCTGGTACTGTGCCGCGGCATTGCCGCCGTCAGCGGCGCGGGCAAACCAGTACCGGGCCTTTTCAAGATTCCTGGGGTACAGGCGGCTGCCTGTATAAAACAGCTTGCCCAAATCCAGCATGGAATCCACGTCCCCGCCATTGGCCTCCTTCTCCGCCAGGGAAACGTATTCAGACATCCATTTGGACGTCTCCGGGGCATTCCCCTCCACATCATAATGCACTGCCAGCTCCCGGGCGGCAGCTTTATCCCCGTTATGGGCTTTCTCCTGAAGACTGGACAGGTACGTCCCAAAATCCCCCTCACCGGCAGGAGCCGGGGAGGGAGCATCCTGAGACGCATGAAGCGGAGGCTGAACGAGGCACAGCCCACACAATCCGGCAAGGAGCCACCATTTGCACTGCTTCTTCATACCGGAACAAGTCAATCATTAACGGCCCCTGTTTCCGCGGGAGAAACCGCCGGAAGATCTGCCGCCAAAGCCCGGTTTGCGAAAACCGCCTTCACGACGCTGGAAGCCTCCCTCGCGGCGGTCTCCTCCGAAACCGCCTTCGCGGCGTTTAAAGCCTCCTTCGCGGCGGTCTCCTCCAAATCCACCTTCACGGCGCTGGAAACCTCCTTCACGGCGATCTCCGCCAAATCCACCTTCACGGCGCTGGAAGCCTCCCTCGCGGCGGTCTCCGCCGAAGCCACCTTCACGGCGCTGGAAGCCTCCCTCGCGGCGGTCTCCACCGAAGCCACCTTCACGGCGCTGGAAGCCTCCCTCGCGGCGGTCTCCACCGAAGCCACCTTCGCGGCGTCTGAAACCTCCCTCGCGACGGTCTCCTCCAAATCCGCCTTCACGGCGCTGGAAGCCTCCTTCGCGGCGGTCTCCTCTGAAACCCCCTTCACGACGCTGGAAGCCTCCCTCGCGGCGATTGCCACCGAAGCCGCCTTCCCGGCGCTGGAAACCGCCTTCGCGGCGTCCACGGAAACCATCTTCCCGGCGTTCACGGGAACGGAATCCGGAATCATCCCGAAGGTCTTCACCCTCCTTGATTTCATCCTCGTCCTCTGTATCCGCAAAGCGGGTTTTCATTTCCGGAGTAGGTTCATAAGAATCCCCGGCTTCAAAATCTTCCGGATTAAATACATAACCTTCATCAGAATCAGCGTTCTTCCCGCTCTGTTCGCCCTTGGCGGAAGTCCCGGCGACAAGCTGGGAAGCACCCAGGTATTTGCGCTGGCGGGGAGGATTCTTCAGCAGCAGGGCTACATCCGCATCATCCAGGAATCTCCAGCTTCCGGGTTCCAGATCGCCCCCCACAGGGAACCGATGCGCACGCGTACCAGCTTGCGGACGCGGAGGCCCAGGCACTGGAACATCTGGCGCACCTGGCGCTTCAGCCCCTGTTCCAGAACAACACAGGCGCGGCGCGCGGAAGCGCGGCAGACGTACTTGGCCTTGGCATTGCCTTCCGGAATGCGGACTCCGCGCAGGAACTGCATCAGCACGGAATTGTCAAAATTCTGATCTACCGTCACCCAGTATTCCTTTTCAATCCCGCCGGTGGGGTGGGAAAGGGTTTGGGTCAATTCCCCCTTGTTCGTCATGATCAGGAGGCCTTCGGAATCGGCATCCAGCCGTCCCACGTAATTCAGATGGCGCAGGCGCGGCGGCAGCAGGTCGTAAACAGTGCCTATGGCCCCCTGGGCTTCACGGCTGCATACGTACCCGCGCGGCTTGTTCAACAGCACCACGACTTCCTCCATGGGAGTCATGTGGCGGCCGTCCACTTTCACGAAATCCTTCTCCGTCACCCTCATTCCGGGCGTATCAATAACCTTCCCGTTCACTTCCACGCGTCCTTCCTCAATCAGTCTGTCAGCCACCCGGCGGGAATCAATGCCGCAGGATGCAAGGAATTTATTAATGCGGATACCTCCGTTTTCTTCGGAGCCATGTTGTTCTTCACTCATATTGGTATAATGTCCGCTATCTCAGCGGATGGTTTTGTATTGTTTGTATTACGGCAATTCGCGCGCCCCAAAAAGAGGGATGGCCTTCTTTGCCGGAAGAAAAAAGCCTCTCGGTTCATAGACATCCGAGAGGCTTCCTGTATTAGGAAAATGACTTGCCGTGCATGACTCCGCCGGGAAACTCTCCGGAGGGGGTAAAAGCAGGCTTAAGCTTCATGCTTGGTCTTCGGCAGGCCGAGAGGGCTTTGACCCTTCTTCCATTCGCCGCGTTCCTTGAGAAGCTTGACGCGTTCAAAACGCTTCAGGACGGAACGCTTGCCGCCTACGGTACCGGTTGCTTTGAGGCTGGAATGCTTGGACATGATCTTGTGTTTTGTAAAAGGTTCAGAAAGGTGCTTCACACCACCCTCACGGTGGCAGGCGAGGTCTTATAACGGAAGGCCCCGGTCTTGGCAAGAGAAATTTGACGCGGCGCTCAAATATCTCATTCCACGGCATCCTCCGGATGCGCCTTCAGCCACGCCCTCCATAAATCCGGACGGTTCAGCCGCGTACGCTCCAGAGATTTCCCGTGCTTCCACTTTTCAATGGCGGGATGGTTGCCGCCCAGCAGGATGTCCGGAACGGCCATCCCGCGGAACACGTTCGGCTTGGTATAGGCGGGCGCCTCCAGAAGGCCGTTGGAAAAAGATTCCTCCACGGAAGAGCGTTCATCCCCCAGCACACCGGGAATCAGGCGCGCTACGGCATCAATCACCACCACGGCGGCAATCGCCCCGTTCGTGAGAATATAATCCCCGATGGACAGCTCCACATCCACCAGCTCTTCCACCACGCGGTGGTCCACCCCCTCATAATGCCCGCAGAGAATGATGAGGTGGCCGCCGGATGCGGCCAGCTCCCCGGCCAGGGACTGATTGAAGGTGCGGCCCTGCGGGGTCATCAGCACCACGCGCGTTTCCGGCCTGCGGAGTTCCTCCACGGCGGCAAAAATGGGTTCCGGTTTCAACAGCATGCCCTGCCCGCCCCCGCAGAGGTAGTCGTCCGTCTTGCGGTGCTTGTCCACCGTCCAGTCACGGATGTTATGGCAGCGCACCTCCACCAGCCCCTTTTCACGGGCCTTCCCCAGGATGCTGCCGCCCAGGGGGGCTTCCACCATCTCCGGGAACAGGGAGAGAACGTCAATAATCAGTCCAGCGGCCATAAGAAGGGAAGGAAAACGTCAGCGTTCGCGCTTGTGGCCGCGCAGCATGGCCTCAATGAAGGGGTCCAGGTTGCCGTCCATCACGTCCTGAATGTTGCCGGATTCCACGCCCGTGCGCAAATCCTTCACCATCTGGTAAGGCTGGAAGACGTAGGAACGGATCTGGTTGCCCCAGCCGATGTCCCCCTTTTCACTGTACTGGCGGTCGGCTTCCGCCTGCTTCTTGTCTTCCTCAATCTGGTACAGCTTGGCGCGCAGCATGTTCATGGCCTCCTCCTTGTTGCGAAGCTGGCTGCGTTCGTTCTGGCAGGCTACAATCACTCCGGAGGGAATGTGCGTGATGCGCACGGCGGTTTCCACCTTGTTCACGTTCTGGCCGCCCTTGCCGCCGGAACGGTAGGTATCCACCTTCAAATCCTTGTCCAGAATCTCAATACTGATGGAATCGGAAACCTCCGGCGTAGCGTCCAGGGAGGCGAAGGAAGTGTGCCGCTTACCGGCGGAATCAAAGGGAGAAATGCGCACCAGGCGGTGGATGCCGCGTTCATTCTTCAAATAACCGTAAGCATACTCTCCATCCACCTTCAAGGTTACGGAACGGATGCCGGCGTCATCGCCATCCGTGCTTTCCAGATAAGTCACGGAAAAGCCGCGGCGCTCACACCAGCGGATATACATGCGCATCAGCATGGACGCCCAGTCACAGGCTTCCGTGCCGCCTGCCCCGGCGTGAATGGTCACATAACAGGAAGCCTGGTCCTGCGGGCCGTTCAACAAGGTCAGCAGCTCAAAATCCGCCAGGGACTTCTGCCATTTGGCAAACTCCTCCACGGCCTCCCGGCCCAGGTCGTCGTCATCCGCCTCCTGGGCCAATTCAATGGTAGCGTCAATATCCTCCAGACGGGATTTCAATGCGGAAAACGCCTCCATCCTGTGTTTCAGGGGATTCACTTCCGCCATCAGCGCCCGCGCGGCATTCTGGTCATCCCAGAAATCCGGAGCGCTCATGCGTTCGTCCAATTCGGCCACTCGTTGTTGAATGCCGTCCAGGTCAAAGATAGCTCCCGAGCTCGGAAAGACGGCTGTGCAAAACAGCCGTGTCGAGCGCCGAGAGATCTGCAGCGATATGGGGATCCATGCGCGGGAACCTATCACGAATCACCTGAACGGAAAAGGGCAAAATACCGATTCTCCCGGTCATTCTTTTTTCAAGGAAAATTTCTCATGGAGATACTCCATAAGATTCTGGCAAGGAACGGAAGATCCTTGTTCCCGGCAGTGCGGCTATCGGAAAAAGCAGGGGAAAGGACATATCCCACAGCCTGAACGAATCACAGGGCCGTGTATGGAGGTATCCCGTCCTTCCCGGATAGCCGGCACCCAAAGCGCAATGGAGGCTTGGTCCAAATCCCGCCCGCCACCGGAACTAAAACCTATCCGGCAGAATCTTCCCCGGCCCCCTCAAAAGGCCGTATCCGGCAGGACTTGAGCTTTTCAATCTCCTCAAAAGTCATGATATGCTCAATCTGGCAGGCAACCTCATTGGCGCGTTCTTCCGGAAGAGCCAGTTCCTCCCTCAGGAAATCAAACAAAATACCGTGGCTGACAATGATTTTTCCCGCGATTCTGCGGCCCTGGGGCGTCAGCTTGACGGGAGCATACTGCGTGTACTCCACCAGCCCCATGTCCGCCAGCTGCTTGACGGCAGACGTGACGGAAGGCATCTTCACCTTAAGCATCTCTGCAATATCCCGCACCTGGGCCGTTCCGCTCTTTTCAGACAGCAGCCCGATGGCCTCCAGATAATCCTCATTGCTCTTGGTCAGCTCCAACATGGTATAAGAGAACAGTTAATCCCTTAGGTGAAACTAACTCAAGACTTTTTCCATCCTTATTTGGAATGAGAAAAAAACCACCGCGAATATCACTATTCGCGGCGGTTAAATCAATCAGTGAATTACGTAGATAAGCTTACTTCTCTTCAGAAGGGCTCCATTCTTCGTTTTCACGGGTAGCCAGGTTGAAGGCGTGTTCCAGGCCCACCATGTCGCTGCTCGGGCGGAGAGCTTCAAAGGAGGCGGTTTCACGGCGGAGCTGTTCGGTGTCGTAATTGACGGCCTTGATGGAAAGGCCGATGCGGCGTTCGATGCTGTCCACCTTGATCACGCGGGCGGTGATTTCATCACCCACCTTGATCACGTCCTTCACGCGTTCCACGTGGTCTTCGCTAAGCTGGGAGATGTGAATCAGGCCGTCGATGTCCCCGTTCAGGTTCACAAAGGCGCCGAAGCTGGCGATCTTGGCCACTTGGCCGGTCACCATGTCGCCCACCTTGAAGCGGTCGTTGATGGATTCCCACGGATCAGACTCAAGCTGCTTGATGCCAAGGGAGACACGCTGGTCTTCCTTCTTGATTTCCAGAACGATGGCTTCCACTTCGTCGCCCTTCTTGAGGACTTCGGAGGGGTGGTTGATTTTGCGGGTCCAGCTCATGTCGGACACGTGGATCATGCCGTCGATGCCTTCTTCCAGGCCCACAAAGGCACCGTAGGGAGTAAGGTTGCGGACCTGGCCCTTGATAACGGTGCCGATCGGGAAGCGGGATTCGATATCCGCCCAGGGATTGTCTTCCAGCTGGCGAACGCCGAGGGAGATTTTCTGTTCCTTCACGGAAATGGAAAGCACCACGGCTTCGATTTCCTGGTCCAGCTTCAGCACGTCGCTCGGACGGGTGATTCTCTTGACCCAGGACAGTTCGGAAACGTGCACCAGGCCTTCCACGCCCTTTTCCAGCTCCACGAAGGCGCCGTAAGGCAGAAGCTTGGTCACGCGGCCCTTGACATGGGAATTGATCGGGTACTTGCGTTCGATGTCCGCCCAGGGATTGTCCGTCATCTGCTTCAGGCCCAGGGAAACGCGTTCCTTTTCGCGGTCCACTTCCAGAATCACGACTTCCAGGGACTGGCCGATGTGGAGCATTTCGCTCGGGTGGTTCACGCGGCCCCAGCTCATATCCGTGATATGAAGCAGGCCGTCCATGCCGCGGAGGTCGACAAAGGCGCCGAAGTCCGTGATGTTCTTCACGAGGCCTTCCACCTTGTCGCCTTCCTTGACGGTTTCAAGGAAGCGCTGGCGCTGGTCGGCGCGTTCGGCTTCGATCACTTCGCGGCGGGAAAGGACGATGTTCTTGCGGTCGTCGTTCACCTTGACGATTTTGAATTCGTAAACCTTGCCCACGTATTCGTTCAGGTCGCGCGGGGGAATGATATCCACCTGGGAACCGGGAAGGAAGGCTTCCACGCCAACGTTGACCATGAGGCCACCCTTGACGACGCTCTTCACTTTACCCTTGACCAGGCCGCCATCGCGGTACACGCCCACGATCTTATCCCAGTTCTGCTTATGGGCGGCCTTTTCCTTGGAAAGGACGACGATGCCTTCGTCGTTTTCGAGGCGTTCCAGAAGGACCTCAATCTGGTCCCCCACTTCGATTTCCTCGTCTTCAAACTCGGAAATGGAAATAGCGCCTTCGGACTTGTAGCCGATGTCCACCAAAACGACTTGGGGACGGATTTCCTGGATGGTTCCGGTAACGATGGAACCTTCACGCAATTCGCGGAACTTGCTGTCAATAAGTTCCGCCAGTTCAGTTGTGCTCATTTAAATGGTTGATGAGTTAGTATTGCCGATTTTTCTCATGGCCCCTTATTGGCCGGCGGGCAATCGGGGCGCCTTCCCCCGCCGGGCGAAAAATCGGTTGCCTTCAATACCAGTTTCACGCAAGAACTCAAGGCTTTTCTTGAAAAACTCCTTCCGATTTTTTTCCGGCCCTGCGGCGCCCTGACGGATGGCGGCAAAAACAAGCGCACAAAAACCTTGTAGCCCTCCCTCCCCATGTTAAATTCCGGCTAATGGGAAAATGCGGAACATCCGCATCCATCAACCACTCCCGCCGCAAAGCCATGAAAAAAATCATCCTGTCCCTCCTCGCTGCGGGGCTGTCCGGAACAGCCCTCCTTCACGCCGCGGAACCCGTCAAACTGGACCAGCCGGACCTGGAACGGGGGGCGCCAATTATGAAAGCCCTGTCCGACCGCCAATCCATCCGGAGCTTTTCTGAAAAAACGCTCTCCCAAAAAGATCTGTCAGACCTGCTCTGGGCCGCCAACGGAATCAACCGCCAGGAATCCGGCAAGCGTACCGCCCCGTCCGCCATGAACCGGCAGGACGTCAAAATTTACGTATGCACGAAAGACGCCTCCTACCTCTATGACCACAAGGCCCACGCCATGGTCCCCGTAAGCGACGGGGACGCGCGCCCGGCGGACGCGCCCGTTTGCCTGGTTCTTGTGACGGACACGGCGGAACCCTGGGCAGCCATGGACGCCGGCATCGTCTCCCAGAACATCTCCCTGTTCTGCTCCGGAACGGGACTGGCTACCTACCCACGGGCCAGCATGAACAAGGAGGCCCTGGCAAAAGCCCTGAAACTGGCCTCTCCCCAAACGCCCATGCTCTGCCATCCGGTAGGGTATAAAAAATAACAACTTCCGGTTCCATCCTTTGGATGGGCCGGAAAAGGGGCCATCCGGAACCGGAAATGAATTCCGCAACAGGCGGAATCAGGGCTCCGGCAGAATATCCACGTAAATGCCGGGAGAGCTCCCTTCAATGGGCATCGCGCCTACCGTCCGGGCATAAAAATCGGCCGGCCCTACCCCGCCGATGATGCCGTAGGCATGCCCCATCTCACGGAGTGCGTTCAATGCGGAAACCAGCAAAACCTTGCCCACGCCGCTCTTGCGCGCCTCCTCCGCAACCCCCATGGGGCCAAGAAAACCGCGCGCCGTCACGTCATAGCAGGCAAAGCCGAGAATCTTCTTCTCCCGTGTGGCAATATAACAGGAAATGGGCTGGCGGCTGAATGCAGTCTTCGTTTCACTCACCCACTTGGGAGAAAAATTCCGGCCTACCCATCCAGCCACCAAATGGCGTTCATAAGCCCCCGGCCGCCGGATCAAAATGCCGTCCTTCTCCAGCTTCCGCAGCTCTTCTTCAATATCGGGCAAATCATACAGCCGTACCAGCATATCCATCATAACCCCGGCACCGTATCACAACCAAGTGCCGCGGCGAATAAAAAAAACTGGACAAACCCTCCTTTCAACCGTAGACTTCGCCGCACCACAAACAACGAGCTGTAGCGCAGGCTGGTAGCGCGCTTCGTTCGGGACGAAGAGGTCGCAGGTTCGAATCCTGTCAGCTCGACCACTTTTTAAAGCTGCCTTCGGGCGGTTTTTTTGTTGTTTGAATACTGCTTTTCAAACAATTTCACACCTTAGAAACCCTATTTTCCTGTTATTTTACACTAAGGTGAATATAGCCCACTAAGTTTAATAAATGGTGCCATACTGATTGATTTTGAATCCATAAAGAGTATCAAGGACACAAAATCACATGAGCAAACCTCTCAGATTTACCATCTTCAAAATGCAACGTTGGGGCAAAATTCTCTACAGGATCAGAATACCGACCAGATTTGCAGCATCAGGGGAAAAAACCGACTTGTACTACAAAACAAGAGCTGAGGCTAAGAAGAACAAGCCCTGCTCAGAGAAAAGTTGCCTTGCCGCGTTCTCGCAAAGAGAGCAAGCATTCTTTGTTTTTAAAAAAAGGTTTCTGAACATCGTGTCTGGAGAAGGAACTTACAGGTTTCCCTCTCCTGGAATCCCTCATTAAACCTACCCTTCACAATCCAGCCTCATTTGAGCACGTTTCATTAACCTGTAAATTCAAAAAGGGTAAGAAAAAACAGACCTTGGACAAATCATACTCCAAGAAGAATTTCGAGGAAAAAATGCTCTTGGCAATAAGGCAATCAACTACGCCGTTGTCGTCTATGATTACGACAAAGATACTTTCCTTGACGAAAAAGCAACAACAAACACAGAGCCATCTTTCCAAGGGACTTTAATTGAAGACGTGCAAAGACACCAAGTTGAAAATCCACAATAAAAAGCCCCGCTCATATTTCATGAGCGGGGCTGTCCCAATTTTTCAAATTCACCTGGGGATTTGATCCATGACGATAAAATCCTTTTTCCCCACATACTCCCTCCGGGTACCAGGATCTCCATATCCGTCCCGGAAACGTACTTCCAGTTCGTATATTTTTCCGCTGGCCAGAGGTTGTAAATAGGTCAGCAGCAGGTATGCATCCTTGACGGGCACTTCATATTTTTCTCCGGGGTTCAAGGTAATAAAGCGCATAAGATCCGCGACACGTTCCATTTGATAGGAGGGAAGATACCATGCCGTTGGCCTTTCTCCCTTCTTTCCGTTTCCCTGACTCCATATCTTGATGATGATATTCGGCCCGCGTTCCTTGAGAGGATAGAAGTCGTCGAAAAGACGCACAGCCTTTTCTCCCTTGTTGGCAAACACAAGCTTGAAGTCCGGAAAAGCGGCTCTTGGATCGAACGAAGTCTTTTCCATCACCACGGAACATTCAATCCCATTGTCCGCCTTGTCCCCCCATGCAGAAGCATGGAGGGACAGGCTGGCCAGAAGTCCTAAAATCTGGAAGATTTTTTTCATTACAGCACGAGTTTAGTCGCCGCCCGGAGAGTCCCCAGGAAACAATTCTTACCCTGCTGATTATAGTAGCGCGTTTCCAGTTCACAAGAACATTGTTTCCAGTCTTCCAACTCGACGTTATCCAGACAAACCGGAATTGTCACATGGTATTCCTCTCCGGGTGCAAGCTCCCGGTAGTTCAATGCACGATGAAACGTCATTGTTCCCATCTTACGCTCAAGAACACGAACGTCTCCCCGTTCGGTTCCCAGAATCGTCATGAAGAAGAAATCGGACGTTTCGTCGTCGATTTCGTCCAGAATCCGGACAGGCAGACTTCCCTCGTTGCGGAAACAGACTGTAATTTCTCCCTGCATGAACCTGGATGTGTCAGCAATGGAGAGCTTCAGGGATGTTGATTCCTCCGCAACTGCCCTGCTCCGTGTTTTCCCTTCGTTGACCGGCGGCAGGAAGCAAGGAGGCTCAATCGTGCCGGGTTGAGTAATATCCGCAGAAACGTTCCATCCATTGGTTAACGCCTGTTCTATAACCTGAAGGGTAGCATTATTCAGGACTTGTTGTCCGGCACAATAGGGGCGGTCGTTGGCGCCGTCCGGCAAACGCATCACATAATCTTTAACTTCGAGCCATAAAATATCTTTCCACGTTTGGACAGCCTTATTCATAGCTTCTATGGCGTCATCCATCTCCGGCTTTTCAGTGCAGGAAACACTCTGCTTTTCCAATTCTTCCTGTATTTTTAATTCCTTCCAGTAGTATTTGTAAGCATCTTCCCATTGCCGGCGGTGGTGTTGTTCGTGCGCGAGCGAGGCGGCCTGAGTATGCCACTTCCACACTCCTGCACGAGATTGATAGCCGTTCATGCAGTCAACCGCTTCGATGGCCTCAGCCTCTGAAACGGGAGGGTTGGCCAAAGCATCTCTGTAAGAGTCAGTTTTCAGAGAAATCTTGGAACCACAAGTAACGAGCTGAAGGCGCAACCTCCATACATTGGCGGCCTCATCCTTGCAGGCGGTAACATAGAAATTTGGAGGCGTGCCCGTTGTTTCACTTCTATTCAGACTGTTGTCAATCGTAAATTCCGGGTGGTCCCATTGGATTTCGACTTGTTGAGAAGGTTCACATGTAATGGAAGCCTCCCGTTCAATCGTCCAAAGCTTGATTTTGGGAGATGCTGAAAATTCACGGTTCATGGTGGAGTTTCCCTGGTACTTCCCTTCCATAATAGGTTTGGTATCCATGGTAACGTTGAATGCAATGGCATTGTTGCTGACAGGCTTGTAAGCGTGATTGCTGTATATCAAAGAAACCTTGTAATACCCGGCTTTCAGATATCTTGAACCCGTTTCCAGAGACAATTTCCCATTGGGCGGATCTCCTTTTTTCCCGCAGAGAAGTTCTCCTGCAAGGCTGAGGTACCCCTCATCATCGGCTTCTACACCGAAATAATACAAGCCGTCATGTTCCACCTTGATGAACATTTCGGGAGCTCCGGCACAGGTGGCATAATCCGAAGGAGTTCCGTCAAAGCCATATATCATTTCATCAACACCGAGCGTCTTGTTGATAAGAGGCTCATACCCTTGATAAATGCAGACGGGATTAACTGCCTTGTTGATTGGTATGTAATTATTCATTGCTATTGTTTGCTGTTTATTTTTTGGAAAGACTGAACCATCAGTCTTCTAGTATCCTGCCGATGTTCCATTGAACATATCAACACGTTTAACGCGTAGTTCACCCCACATTCGCCACGTAGGGGAAGGTTAAAACGACACGATAATCAAGCGGAAAATAAAGGGTATGAAAGGGGTACAAGAACACAACCATTGACTATCAATAGCCAAAAACTGAATTCTCTTCGTTCGGGACAGAGCGGAAGCCAGAAGGGAACAGGCAAAATCAGGAATCTACACAAGAGAAAAAATTATGGAATTGAAGATTTCAGAAAAGGAGCGGCAAGAACTCTTAAATCTCTTGAAGCAAACCGAATCTGAAAAGGAAAAAGCAAAAGCCATATGTGAACAAAAGCGTGTAAACAAAGAAGAGGATAAGAAAGCATTTGAAGAAAAGCTTTCACGAATGACTCCCGATGAAAAAGCCAATTACATCTTTGCCAAACTGAAAAAGGGATATTCTGCGATCATTGAAGTTGCCATCAAAGAAAACATGCATGACCCTGACATGTTTGAGTTCATCTCTTTTACAGGGCAACCTCTAAAAGTTGAGTCTGGCCGGACAGACATAAAAGCCATTTACAAATTCAGAGGGAAAAACGCCCTTGGAGCCAAAGTCCTCAACTCTCTGGAATGCAAAATCAATACCGACACAGGAGCACTCTACGACATCCAAAATCCCAAAGCAGGAGAATGAACCTTCTCCACAAAAAAGCCCCGCTCATATTTCATGAGCGGGGTAGATTTTTCAGAAAAGTTATTTTGTCACAAATTCTTTCCTTGCCACGTATCCTACCGAATGGCTCGGTGTCCCGTAATCGTCCCGGTAAGTCACTTTCATCAAATACTTCTTCCCCCTTTCCAAGGGATGGAGGTAGATGACATGTTTCGCAAAATTCCGGATGGGAACCCGGAAAGGAATCCCGGGCTTCAAGGCGGTGAACTTCATGTTCGCTACACTGCGTTCAACACGGTAACGCGCCCAGTAATAAGCCATTTTTTTAGCTTCTCCATCCCATATCTCCAGAATGATATCCGGTTTTACGTTATTTGCAGGATAGAAGCTGTCCAGCAGGCGCACTTCTTTCCGGCTTTTATTGGTAAAGATCAGCGTAAAATCCGGAAAAGGCTTGCCCGTCTCGACAGGTTCGGATGCCAGAACAACGGAACATTCCACCTCCTTGCTCTCCGGCCAAAAGTTGAATTCGCCTCCCAGGGACGGGAGGCAGGTCAACAGGATCAGGCAGGGAAGAGAATTTTTTTCATAAAAGTACAGACGCGGTTGTTTCCAAAACTCCATGAAAACAGCCTGTTCCATGCCAGTTGCAGAAGAGCATTTCCAGTTCTCCGGATTGAACTTCCATCAATTTTCCTGAAATTTGGGAACTATCTACGGGAATGTCAAGCCTGTATTCTTCTCCGGGAGACAGCTCAAGACAGGGCAACTCCCGGGAGAAGGTGATTTTCCCTACCTTGGAATTCAATCGGTAGGTCCTCCCTGCCTGCAAACTTGTATAGAAAAAGAAATCCGACGTACGATTGTCAATCACATCAGGAAGTTTGACCACATCTCCGCTGATATTTTTTAAACCGACCCTTATTCTCCCTCTCAGCAAGTCCGCAGTATCCGCAATGAACAGCCGCAGAGGAGCCACAGTCCTGATTCTGGAGCCCCTGGCACTTTCCCCATTGACCGGAGGCAGATAACACACTGGCTCAATGACTCCAGGTTGGGTAATTTGACGCGGAACGTTGCTCCAGCCGTTCCGATCCACCAGATTGATGACGAACTCCGTGGCTTCATTCAATTTTTTCTGCCCGGCGTGATAGGGCCTGGTATTTTCTTTATCCGGCAAACTCAGGAAATATCTATCCGCTTCATCGTGGAATTTCTCCATAGTAGCTGCTATCTTCATTTTCATTTCTTTCAAGGCGTCATCCATTTCAGGAAATTGCCCACAGGACACCTGGATCTTTTCCAATTCTTCCTGCACCTTCAAGTTGGTCCAGTAAAAATTGCATGTGTCCTTCCACTGTTGCTTGTGATGCTCCTCATGGGCCAAAGACGCCGCAAGAGTATGCCACTTCCAAACTCCCGGACGAGACTGGTATCCGTTCATGCAATTGACAGCCTCAATAGCCTCGGCTTCGGTAACCGGTGGCTTGAAAAGAGTATCCCTATAGAAACCTGTATGAATTTCAATGTCACATCCGCTGGATACCATCTGGACGCGCAATCTCCACACATTGTTCTGGGTATCCTTGCAGGCAGTCGTACGAACATCCACCAATAGAGGGATACACTGGCACTCACCGGTCCCCTCATCTTGAGTCAGGGAATTTTTCTCCCATTTAATCTCTACATTTTGAGAAGGTTCGCATGTAATTCCTTCTTCCTTTTCAATCGTCCAAAGTTTGATTTTTGGCGAAGGAGAAAAAGAGCGTTTCATGGTTGATGCTGCAGAGTAGTCGCCTTCCTTAATGGGTTCTTTATCCATCGTCACATTCAAGGCGACGGCATTGCCGCTGACAGGCTTATAGGCGTTATTGGTATATGAAATCCTGACTTTGTAGAATCCGGGTTTCAAATACTGTTTTCCAGTAGCCAATTCCAAACGTCCGTGTTTTTCAGGAGCCTGTTTGTCACATACGCAGAACTCTCCAATGAAAAGTTGACCAATATCATCAGCTTCCACGCCAAAATGATACAGCGCCTCTTCTTCCACCTTGATGAACATTTCCGGTGCTCCGGCACAGGAGGCATGTTCGCACGAGCCTCCATCAAAAGTGAAGGTCATTTCATCGACACCTAGTTTCTGCGGAATGAGGGCTTCGTAACCGTCACAGAGAACCTTCGGACCAATAGCCTTATTGAAAGGAATATAATTATTCATTTTATTGAGTGTTGTTTATTTTTTGGAAAGACTGAACCATCAGTCTTCTAGTATCCTGCCGATGTTCCATTGAACATATCAATACGTTTAACGCGCAGTTCACCCCTCATTCGCCACGTAGGGGAAGGTTAAAACGACACGATAATCAAGCGGAAAATAAAGGGTATGAAAGGGGTACAAAAAGTATAACCATTGATTATCAATAGTTAAAAATTGAATTCTCTTCATTCGGGACGAAGAGGTCGCAGGTTCGAATCCTGTCAGCTCGACCATATTTCCCCATTGCAAGGCCTTGTAACCCATTCACGTTACAAGGCCTTTCTCTTTTCCGACTTGTGTATTCCGCGACCTTGTGGATAAACTATCCTGCCCCCGTACTTTTACTTGAACACCAGCTTGAGCCCTCTCTCCTGCGGTTCCATGCACAACAGCATTATCTTGTTCGTACGGAGAGATATGCACAGGAAAAGCGGCCTATCCATTCCGGAAATTTAATAGCCCCCGGCGCTCTGACGACTTGCGACATGGCTTTTATTCAAGGCCAGGCATCTGGCATGGGACTTTATCAGTCATCCGTCAAATTCCCATTGCCCAGAGCCTGCTTCTTTTTCTAAAATACAGGTAATGAGTGAATACTTCCTGAAACTCCCCGGCGATTCCCAGCCGAGAGCCTATTCCGAATATGAAGTCCGTGAATTTCTGGGACAGGGCGTGATCGACTCAACAACGCTCACCTGGAAACAGGGCATGGATGGATGGCAGCCTGTGGACCAGGTTCTGCCGTCAATGTCCCCCGTCCGGAAAGAATTGCAGG
Source organism: Akkermansia sp. JRP_AM1 (assembly GCF_049262625.1). Lineage (NCBI taxonomy): Bacteria > Pseudomonadati > Verrucomicrobiota > Verrucomicrobiia > Verrucomicrobiales > Akkermansiaceae > Akkermansia > Akkermansia sp. JRP_AM1. The sequence continues at coordinate 2,040,144 of NZ_CP118234.1, read as the reverse complement.
AGGCAGAAGAGGAAAACCAGCCAGCGGAACAGGAATACCGTTTGCGTTATCCTCTGGCCGGGCTTGCCAAATTATCCATCCTGGCGTGCTTCGTGCTGCTGCCTTTCATGCTCTGGAGCAGCTGGATTGTTTTCTCCAACAACGTCACCAATTATGAGGAAATCCAGATGCTCATCCAGCAGAACATGGCTCACCTGCCGTCCTTCGCGGTTCCGCTGGTTTTCCTTTTCAGCATCCTGTTCATTCCTTCCCTGCTCATCCAGTTGATCTGGCTGTACCGGGCATCCGCCAATGTCCAGGGCTTCCAAATTCCGGGGCTGCGGTTCACGCCATTCCTGAGCGTCCTCCTGAGCTGCATGCCGGTAGTCGGCATGGTGCTCAATGCCCTGATCCTTCAGGAATTATACCGGGCTTCAAAGAATCCGGCGGCATGGATGCTGCAAGCCCCCTCCCGGTCGCTGCGGCTGTATCTGCTCGTTACCACGGCTTTGACCCTGTGTGCGCTCTTCCCCTTTGGGGCGGAACATTACCTGACGGCATTTCTGGTGATCGGCTCGCTGATGACGGCGGCCAGCATTCTGTGGCTGGTCTGCGTCCTGCAAATCACCAGGAAGCAGCAGGAGCTGGTTTCCAAAAATCCGGACACACGCTCCTGACGGGGAAAACGCCGGGGTCAGCGGTCTCCCTTTTCCTCCGTGTCCGGACGGTCGTCCGGAAGGATTTTATCCAGCGCTTCCATACTATTGTCCTTGTACAGGTTCTCCAGCAGCTTTTCCCATCCCGCCGCCATTTGAACCTGTTTCAGGGCAATAACGGGATCAGGCATCATCATTTCCGGGGAGGGAGCGTATTGTTTCAATACTTCATCCGGATTGATCCGGTTGAACGTCGTTTTTCCATAGCCCGGCATTCCCGCTTCATGGGCGATGGATTCAATCATCTCAAAATGCAGATGCGCCAGATAGTTGCCGTGCGCCGTTCCGACCGTGCCGATCTGCTCTCCGCGCCCCACCAGCGCCCCCAAAGGAATGTCGCTGACGGTTTTCAAATGAGCGTACAGGCTCTGCACAAAACGCCCGTCCGGCAGGCGGTGGAGCAGGACGACGACATTGCCCCAGTCCGGCGAAGGCTCTCCCGCGTAAATCAACAGCCCGCGTCCAGCGGCCCTCACGGGCAGACCCTCATCCGTGTTCTCGCCACCAATCCCATTCAAATCCTGTCCGGTATGCCGCCCTCCACGGGCGGCATTCATATCACCCAGTCCCTGGGCAACATAGGTAAAGGCGCCGTTTTCATCTCCGAGAGGGGACGTGAACGCATCCGCCAGCGGAGCCTTTGCCAGCTCCTGGGGCGTCAGCAAAATCATCCGGTAATCCACAGGCACCGGAGCAGACCGGGGAACATCCTCATCATAAATATTATGGCGCATCCCGGCATCCGGAGAGGCGGCATGGCTGGTTTTATACCAGGCAAACGCCGTAATCAGGATGCAGGCCGTTCCCAGAAGGCCCAGAATGACGCGGGATGTCGTCTTGTCTATCATCGTGCCGACTTTATATCCAATGAGCCGTATTTACAATCACAAGATGGTCAGACCAGCGTCTCCGGAAACTTTTCCGTCCACAATTCGCGCGCCGCACGGATGTCCTCCGCGGAAGCGCGTCCGGAGAGTTCCCAGACGAGCGGAACTCCATGCGGGAAAAAAGGCAGCAGGCGTTCAAACGGCACTCCGCCGCCCAGCAGGGGAACCTGGTGGTCCCGCGACGGCCACTTGACGTCGTTTACATGCCCACCTATCAAATGGGAAGACATCCTGCGGAGAAATTGTTCATGATTCAATATAAGGAGATTGTGCTTCCTTTGAATATGACCGAAGTCATGCCAGTACCCGATGAAGGGATTTTCCCCAAATTCCTGCATCAGCAGGCCCATTTCATCCTCGCTGGGAACCTGTTCATAATGGCTGCGCCCTTCAATGCCCAGCTTTACGCCAAGTTCCGCAGCATGGGGCAGAAGCTGCCGGATGGCCTCACGGGCACGTTCCAGATAAACGGGAGCAAGCCGGTTGCGGCGGCGCACAAACTCCCCCTTGGTTCCGGCAAATGACTCCGTTTCCACCATTCCCTGACGCGCCAGGCTCTGCAAATGAGCCGTATCCGTACGCTTCACCAGAGGTTCCACCGTCCCCATGTGCAGCACAATGTATCCGGCGCCCAGGGCGGCCCCCTGCTCCATGGATTTTTTCGTCAGCTCAATCGCCTTGGCGCGCACCTGCGGCAAATCTGCGGTAAACGGCCTGCTGTCCGGAGCGTCCCCCACCTCGTCGATGGGTGCCGGGAAATAATTATGGACCCCGGCCACCTGAACCTTTCCGGCTTCCACCGCCCTCATGATGCCGGGCAGAAGGGAAAGCTTGATGCCGTGGGAAAGTTCCACATGGTCAAATCCCAGGGAGAGGATTTCATCAATCATCTCTTCCCCGTCCTGGTGGCGGTGGGAGTTCCAGCATGTAGAAAATACCAGCATAGGCAACGGTCAACTGTTATGAACTGATGGAGCCGGGGTCCGTATAGGAATCCTTCATCCATTCCCTGACGGCGGCAGTCATGCTGCCGGCCACATCCGCTCGCGGTTTGACGAAGGCCGGGACAAACCACGGGAACGCCCCCACCAGGTCATGAATCACCACCACGTCCCCGTCACACGTATGCGCGCCGGAACCGATGCCCAGCGTGGGAATGGGGGAATGCACGGTAATCTGGCGGGCCGCATGAGGCGTCACGCCCTCCACGACCACAGCGCAGGCACCCGCCTCCGCCACGGCTTCCACATCCTTCACCAGGGCTTCCTCCTCAGCGGAGGATTTCCCTTTGATTTTATATCCGCCTTCCTCCAGCACCTTTTGCGGCAAGAGGCCGATATGCCCTACCGCGGGAATGCCGGCATCCACAATGGCACGGATCTTTTCCGCCTGGGCGGCTCCCCCCTCCAGCTTGACGGCGTCCGCTCCGGCCTGGAACAGCCTCCTTGCAGACTGCACGGCCTGCTCCACCGTATCATAGGTATGAATGGGCATATCTCCCACCAGCAGGGCATTCTTCACGCCGCGCGCCGTGGCTTCCACATGGTGAATCATGTGGTCCAGCGTCACATGGGTGGTATCCGGAAACCCCAGAAGCACCATTCCCACGGAATCGCCTACCAGCACAATATCCACGCCGGCCTCATCCAGAAGGCGGCCCGTAGGGTAGTCATAAGCAGTCACCAGCGTCACGTGCCGCCTGTTCTTGCAGGCGCGGATGCGTTCCGCTTTTTCAAGAGATTGATTCATGATGTTCTATAAACATGCAGTTACCAGCGTTCCGATACCAGGAGCGGGTCAGCCTCATCCGTATCCAGTTCCGCCAGCAGGCAGGAAACCGTTTTAGCCTGGCGGGGCAGAATGAGGTCCGGCCTGATGTCGGAAAGAGGCTTCAAGAGAAATTTTCTCAAATGAGCCCTGGGATGGGGGAGAATCAGGCGGGGCGGATCGTTGACCACCATGTCCCCCGCGTAAATGATGTCCACGTCCGCCGTACGGGGTTCGCAGCGGATTCCGGAGCGGATGCGTCCCAGGGCGCGTTCTATGCCCTGGCAATGCACCAGCAGTTCTTCCACCGTACCGGGCCAGGTGAACTCCACCACGGCATTCAAATAATCATCCGCGCCATGCGGACATCCCTGCGGACTGGTAGCATACAGGGAGGATTGCAGGAAAGGATCGTCGGACAGGCTCATCTTCAGCAGATGGTCCCTGGCCTGAACCATCAGGCTGTTTTTGTCCCCCATATTGGATCCCAGTGCGATGCCGGCTCTCTTCATCAGCAAAAAAGGCATCATGGCCGTTCCGGGAAGGGGAGACGACCATGATGCGGAAAAATTATAATTGGGAAAGGCCCAGAACGTCTTCCATGGTATACAGCCCCGGTTCCCTGCCCTGCAGCCAGAGAGCTGCACGGACCGCTCCGGAGGCAAACGTCATGCGGCTGGATGCCTTGTGGGTAAGCTCCAAACGTTCTCCGTCAGAGGCGAACACCACGGTATGGTCTCCTACTACATCCCCTCCGCGCAGGGAATGCATGCCTATTTCATTGGCGGGACGGGGACCCACCAGGCCTTCGCGGCCAAAAACCACGCTGTCTTCATAATTCCTGCCAATGGCGCCGGACAGGATTTCCGCCAGCGTCCGGGCCGTGCCGGAAGGAGCGTCAATCTTGTGGCGGTGATGCATTTCCATCACCTCAATGTCGCAGCTGCCGCCCAGGATCTGGGCCGCCTTGCGCGTCAGCCAGAACAGGGCGTTTACTCCTGCGGAATAGTTGGACGCGAATACGATCGGGATGGATGCGGCTGCATCCATAATCTCCTGACGTTCCAGCTCCGTATGCCCCGTGGTGCCTATCACCAGGGGCTTGTTATTGGCTACGGCTTCCGCCAGCAGGGTGCTGGTGAAAGCATGGTGGGAAAAATCAATGGCGACGTCGCATTTGGCGAGAGCCGGATAAAGCTCCTGCCCCTGGTCGTACGTGGCGCCCACGCAGGTGTCCGGATTCTGCGTCACCGCCTCCTGGACAGCCTGGCCCATGCGGCCCGAAATGCCTGTAACAAGAATGGAAATCATATAGTTGAGATATCAAAGAACGTTGAAACGTTGAAGAAGCGCGGAAAGCTGGGCTTCCTTTTCTTCCGGCAAAGGAACCAGCGGAAGCCGCACGCCGGGCTGGATATCCCCCCTCAGCGCCAGCGCCGCCTTGATCGGGACGGGGTTGGAATCCAGTGTCATGAGGCCCTTCATCAGTGGATAAAATGTTTTCTGGAGGGAAAGCATTTCACCCATATTCTGATCCAGGCCGGCTTTCACGATGGAATTCATGATTCCGGGAACCAGATTGGACGTTACGGAAACCAAGCCACTGGCGCCACAGGCCATAAAGGGAACCGTCAGGCCGTCATCACCGCACAGGACGGTAAAATCTTCCGGAACCACCTGCATCAGCTGGTTCACGCGGTCCACGCTGCCGCCGGCCTCTTTCACGCAAATAATGTGGGGACAGTCCTTTGCCAGGCGTCCCACCGTCTCCACGCTGATTTCAATACCGCAACGGCCCGGGATGCTGTACAGCATGATCGGCAGGCGGGTGGCGTCCGCAATGGCCTTGAAATGGGCATAAACGCCATCCTGGGAAGGCTTGTTGTAATAAGGGCACACCTGAAGCGTACCGTCCACGCCCATCTTCTCCGCCTCCTGGGTCATATGGATGGCCTCCGCGGTAGAATTGGCCCCCGTACCTGCAACTACCTGAATGCGGCCTGCCGCGCTCTCCACGGCCAGTTCAATCACCCTCAAGTGTTCTTTTACAGTCAAGGTGGGGGATTCACCCGTGGTGCCGACGGCCACAATGCCGGCCACGCCGGCAGCCACCTGGGCTTCCACAAGCATTCTAAAAGCCTCTTCATCGACCCGATTGCCGACAAACGGAGTCACAATTGCTGTATAAAGACCTTGAAACTTCATAACCTTACTTGGAAATATACTATATTAACAGACACTTTTTGTCACGACAGAATACAGAAATATGGCATGCCTGTCAGGCATCCCGGAATACCGTTCGGGAACAGACGGAACAAAATTCCAGACAGGAGTTGAACAAGGAAAGAGATGCTTCCGTCCTCATGCCGGGCTTCCAAGCGGCTTTTCTTCCATTGACAACGATGTATTCACGGTGAATATGACGCCCTTCCCTCCCGCACAGAAATAACGCCGCCGCACACGCGGAGGAAGCCAGCCTGGACTGGGAGACGTGCCGAAATACCGGACGGTGAATCACAACCTGGTTTATCCTGACGTCCTTCCTATTCAGACAATTCTCCAACCCTGCGGCATCTTCCTTCCAACATTGTTCCCTCCATCTTACCTTTCTTCCGGAACGGGAGACCATATTCACAATCATGGCGCCGGAAACAAAAGCGTGCTCAAGCAGAATGGACAGGCGACTGCGTGCGGAACAATTCAGGCCCTGCACCTCAACCGCGGCATCCTCACAGTTGATCAAATAATCGACTCGTCCATAGAGGGTATGTACCAGCCCTGCGAAGGAAGCCAGATCCGGAGGATGGCCCAGACAGCCCGACATGCCAAAGTGATTGCCCCCTGGCAGACAGTCCACCACGCGGGAAGACTCTTCACCGGCTTCATGCAGCATGGCAACCACAGTTCCCCGGCACGCAAACGCCTTGGCGGCGAGGTATCCTATGTTGCCGGCGTTCCCCAGGATGACCGCAACGGGCTTCTGAATGATATGGGATTTCATACGCCGCCATTTTTGATGGAAGAACGGGTGCCGTCAATAGCAGGAATATTCTTAAACCGTTAATAAAGAAAGAGTGATAGTTAAGAAAATGTTACGTAAGGTAAGAACTCTATTACGACAGGGATAGCCGTCCTCCTTGTTTGCCTCATCCTCCTTCAGTTCCTTTTAGCAAAGTAGAGGAAGATCGCGCCATCAAGAAACCAACAAGCCCCGCCAGTTGAGGAACTGGCGGGGCCTGATGAAAAAAAATCCCGGCGGCGACCTACTCTTGCGGGACCTATCGTCCGACTACCATTGGCGCGGCAGCGTTTCACTTCCGGGTTCGGAACGGGACCGGGTGGGACCACTGCGCTCTGGCCACCGGGCTTCAGGGGGAAGAGTTTTTCATTTTCTTCATCCTGCCTGCCCGGGAGCCCTTGGGGGGGCTTTGAGGGGGATTTTTTAAGGGTTGTTGTGTGTGTGGCTAAGAAGATTTCCTCTCGTTACGAGGGGAAGGAATCAGCGTAAACTGACATCTGCGTGGCTGGTGGTGTTACTTTTAAACATACATCCAATGAACAAGACAACAGCAAGTTGTTATTCACGAACGGGAGTGATGTAATATGATGAAGTCTATTGGTGATTAGTATCGCTTGGCTCAATACATTGCTGCACTTACACCTGCGACCTATCAACGTGGTGGTCTTCCACGAACCTATAGGGAAAACTCATCTTGGGATGGGCTTGGCGCTTAGATGCTTTCAGCGCTTATCCCGTCCGCACTTAGCTACTCGGCCATGCACTTGACAGTACAACCGATGCACCAGTGGTGCGTCAGACCCGGTCCTCTCGTACTAAGGTCTGAACCCCTCAATTTTCCAACGCCCACAGAGGATAGAGGACCGAACTGTCTCGCGACGTTCTGAACCCAGCTCGCGTGCCGCTTTAACCGGCGAACAGCCGGACCCTTGGGACCTTCTCCAGCCCCAGGATGCGACGAGCCGACATCGAGGTGCCAAACCACGCCGTCGATATGAACTCTTGGGCGTGATCAGCCTGTTATCCCTAAGGTACCTTTTATCCGTTGAGCGACGGCAATTCCACTTTCTACCGCCGGATCACTTGGGCCTGCTTTCGCATCTGCTCGACTTGTTGGTCTCACAGTTAGGCGGGCTTATGCCCATGCACTCGACACCCGGTTGCCAACCGGGCTGAGCCCACCTTCGCGCTCCTCCGTTACTCTTTGGGAGGATACCGCCCCAGTAAAACTGACCGGCTGACACGGTCCTCTGGCCGGATTCACGGCTCAGGGTTAGATCCTCCAGTTTCAAAGGGTGGTGTCTCATTGATGACTCCGACGCCCCCTAAAGGGCGTCTTCAGCGTCTCCCACTTACTCTGAGCATTAAAACCGAAGAAACAATGACAGCTTACAGTTAAGGTCTATAGGGTCTTTCCGTCCTTCTGCGGGTAGGCGGCATCTTCACCGCCACTACAATTTCACTGAGCGCCTGGTTGAGACAGTGCCCAACTCGTTTCACGATTCGTGCAGGTCGGAACTTACCCGACAAGGAATTTCGCTACCTTAGGACCGTTATAGTTACGGCCGACATTCACCGGGACTTGGGTTCAGAGCTTCGCCTTGCGGCTAACCCCTTGCCTTAATCTTTCGGCATTGGTCACGTGTCACACCCTATACTTCGACTTGCGTCTTTGCAGAGTGCTGTGTTTTTGATAAACAGTCGGTTGGGCCATTTCTCTGCGGCCTGCATCGCTGCAGGCACCCCTTCTTCCGAAGTTACGGGGCTAATTTGCCGAGTTCCTTAACCAGGTTTCACTCTTACGCCTTGGTATATTCTACCCACCCACCTGTGTCGGTTTGCGGTACGGGTCGCTTAGCATACGCTGGGGCTTTTCTTGGCACTCGATCCAATGATGCGCTGAGTCCGTGGACTCAACTCGGAATTCAATAACCTAGTCATCTTTTCTCATGCGTCCCCCCAGTTTAAGGGTCGCGAGCTCAGGATTATTAACCTGATATCCATCGCCTACGCCTCTCGGCCTCGGCTTAGGTCCCGGCTAACCCAGGGACGAAACACGTTGCCCTGGAAACCTCGGGTTTACGGCGGCCGGGGATTTCACCCGGCTTTACGTTACTCATGTCTGCATACTCACTTGCATGTGCTCCAGGGTCAGTCGCCATCACCCTTCAACGCGCATGCAACGCTCTTCTACCACTCTACCGTAAGGTAAAGTCCAGAGCTTCGGTATAACGCTTGATCGCCAATCATTTTCGGCGCAGGATCACTCGATGAGTAAGCTATTACGCATTTTTTAAATGGTGGCTGCTTCTAAGCCAACATCCTCACTGTCTGTGTAATCCCACATCCTTTCCACTGAGCGTTATTTAGGCACCTTAGCTGCTGGTCTGGGTTGTTTCCCTCTCGACAATGAAGCTTATCCCCCACTGTCTCACTGCCACGTTCCATTGCACGGTATTCGGAGTTTGATAAGGTTTGGTAAGCGGGTGTGCCCCCTAGCCTTGTCAGTGCTCTACCCCCGCGCATCAGCACGTGACGCTGCACCTAAATGCATTTCGAAGAGAACCAGCTATCACGGGGTTTGATTAGCCTTTCACTCCTACCCTCAGCTCATCAGAGAACTTTTCAACGTTCACCTGTTCGGTCCTCCACATGGTTTTACCCATGCTTCAACCTGGCCAAGGGTAGGTCACCTCCGCTTCGGGTCCAGTACCTGCGACTTAATTCGCCCTATTCGGACTTGCTTTCGCTGCGACTCCGGGCCGGAAGCCCTTAGTCTTGCCACAAACACTGACTCGCAGACTCATTAAACAAAAGGCACGCCATCGCAGATTGCTCTGCTCTGACACTTTGTAGACATACGGTTTCAGGTTCTATTTCACTCCGCTCACAGCGGTTCTTTTCACCTTTCCCTCGCGGTACTTGTTCACTATCGGTCGCCAACTAGTATTTAGCCTTGCGCGGTGGTCCGCGCTGATTCATACATCGTTCCACGTGTGATGTATTACTCAGGATTCCACTAATTCCCACGCTGGATTTCGTCTACAGGGCTTTCACCTTCTACGGCCAGCCTTTCCAGGCTGTTCTACTATCCAGTATGGTCGAATATCTCGTGGTCCTACAACCCCGAAGGAGTACCTTCGGTTTGGGCTCCATCCGCTTTCGCTCGCCACTACTTACGGAATCGATTTCTCTTTCTTTTCCTCCGCTTACTGAGATGTTTCACTTCAGCGGGTTTCGCGTTTCATACCCTATGTATTCAGGTATGAACGATCGAGTATTGCCTCGATCAGGTTACCCCATTCGGATACCCCCGGATCATCGCTTGCTTGCAGCTTCCCGAGGATTTTCGCAGCTTGCCGCGTCCTTCTTCGCCTGTTGGCACCAAGGCATTCACCGTACGCCCTTACTTACTTCATCATATTGCAAAAGTTTTTTACCACTTCCACAATACCACAAAGCCCTTTCGTGACTTACTGTATTGTCTTATTTCTTGGTATGCATGTTTTAAATTGTGTATTGTAGTTGTTTTTCAACTACCCACTTTGTTGGAAAGCAATTGCTTCTCAGCAATTGTTTTCTTTGCCACGCAGATGTCAATTTTCGCTTTCCCTCAATAATCGATTTTTTTGGTGGGCCTGACAGGACTTGAACCTGTGACCCCGCGCTTATCAAGCGCGTGCTCTAACCAACTGAGCTACAGGCCCGGCTTTGGGTCTCTGAGAGACAGTTACCAAATACTAAAGTTTAGTTACTAAAGTTTTCCGGCTCCCGCCTTCTTACCGAAACTGGTGGAGGCACGGGGACTCGAACCCCGGACATCCAGCTTGCAAAGCTGGCGCTCTACCAACTGAGCTATACCCCCAGTTGCGGTTCTTTTTGAAAAAAGGTCGTCACGCACGTCGTGCCTAGTTTCGCTCCAAGCGAACTGGCTGTTTACACATCTTTGGTTCGTTGCGGGCCCTCGCGGGTTCCGCTCTCTCTTCCCTCGGGAAGAGATCCGACCTGTGCATTTTTCATGCACTTTCTCCATAGAAAGGAGGTGATCCAGCCGCAGGTTCCCCTACGGCTACCTTGTTACGACTTCATCCCAGTTACCAGTCTCACCTTAGGACCCTGCCTCCTTGCGGTTGGCTTCAGATACTTCGGGTGCGACCGGCTTCCATGATGTGACGGGCGGTGTGTACAAGACCCGGGAACGTATTCACGGCGCCGTAGCTGATGCGCCATTACTAGCGATTCCGGCTTCGTGTAGGCGGGTTGCAGCCTACAGTCCGAACTGGGCCCAGTTTCAGGATTTCCTCCGCCTCGCGGCTTCGGCCCCCTCTGTACTGGGCATTGTAGTACGTGTGCAGCCCTGGGCATAAGGGCCATACTGACCTGACGTCGTCCCCACCTTCCTCCCAGTTGATCTGGGCAGTCTCGCCAGAGTCCCCACCTTTACGTGCTGGTAACTGGCAACAGGGGTTGCGCTCGTTGCTGGACTTAACCAAACATCTCACGACACGAGCTGACGACGGCCATGCAGCACCTGTGTAACGCCTCCGAAGAGTCGCATGCTTTCACATGTTGTTCATTACATGTCAAGCCCAGGTAAGGTTCTTCGCGTTGCATCGAATTAAGCCACATACTCCACCGCTTGTGCGGGTCCCCGTCAATTTCTTTGAGTTTTAATCTTGCGACCGTACTCCCCAGGCGGCACGCTTAACGCGTTAGCTCCGGCACGCAGGGGGTCGATTCCCCGCACACCAAGCGTGCACCGTTTACTGCCAGGACTACAGGGGTATCTAATCCCTTTCGCTCCCCTGGCCTTCGTGCCTCAGCGTCAGTTAATGTCCAGGAACCCGCCTTCGCCACGAGTGTTCCTCTCGATATCTACGCATTTCACTGCTACACCGAGAATTCCGGTTCCCCCTCCATTACTCTAGTCTCGCAGTATCATGTGCAGTCCGGGGGTTGAGCCCCCGCCTTTCACACACGACTTACGAAACCGCCTACGCACGCTTTACGCCCAGTGATTCCGAACAACGCTTGAGACCTCTGTATTACCGCGGCTGCTGGCACAGAGTTAGCCGTCTCTTCCTCTTGTGGTACTATCTTTTTAATTTGCTCCCACATGACAGGGGTTTACAATCCGAAGACCTTCATTCCCCCACGCGGCGTCGCACCATCAGGGTTTCCCCCATTGTGAATGATTCTCGACTGCTGCCACCCGTAGGTGTCTGGACCGTGTCTCAGTTCCAGTGTGGCCGGACATCCTCTCAGACCGGCTACCCGTCATCGCCTTGGTGAGCCGTTACCTCACCAACTAACTAATAGGACGCGAGCCCATCCCCAAGCGCATTGCTGCTTTAATCTTGCGATTTTATGCGGTATTAATCCCAGTTTCCCGGGGCTATCCCACTCTTGGGGGCAGGTTACTCACGTGTTACTCACCCGTGCGCCACTAGAGAATTATTAGCAAGCTAGCAATTCTCTCGTTCGACTTGCATGTCTTATCCACGCCGCCAGCGTTCGTTCTGAGCCAGAATCAAACTCTCCATCAAATATAATTTTTGAAATTGCTGGACCAAATGGAATCTTTCGATTTCATCTGCGCCATGCTTCAGTCAGCTCTTCCCTCAAGTTGTGTCTCTTGAAGTCCTCTTCGCTCTGCCAAGCACGGCGCGCGTCACGACCTTTTTTCTTTCCCCTTGCTTCTACCAATCCGCCCCTCTCGGAGCTAGGTCGCTCCTTTGGGTTTTTTCTCCCTCACACGTCTCTCGACGCATTCGGGAAAACCCTCGGCGGGTTCGGTAGTCATTCCCTTGAAATCTTCTTATCGGCCCCTTTAATGAGGCTCTTCCGGGTGGCCGGCCCCGGCTTCATTCAGGCCCTCTTTCGAGTCCCTCCTGCCGCCGGGCTTTTCATCCCGTCGCCGTGTTGGCGTGCCGAGAAGTCTACCATTTTCACCTCCCTTGTCAATTTTTTTCGATATGTTTTTGCGGAGATTTTTTTAGAATTCTAAATATTACTGATTCTTAACGTATTACATTTTTCTCTTTTCCCGCAAAAAAGGCCCCTTTCATCACGAAAGGGGCCTAAACGTTTCAGAATTCTTAAGCTTCCGCCTGTTTTTTCTTCATGGCTACATACTGGTGCATGAGGGGTAATTCCCGGAGTGCATTCACAGCGTCTTTTTTCGCCTGGGCGTAGTCTTTTTTCTCCATGGCCATTTCCATCATGACTTGATAGCAAGCCGCATTATAACCACCGTCATCCCGCGTATTGAAGTCTTTCATGATCTGGAGGGCATGCCGGGCCGCTTGATAGTTGTATCCACGCATTTCATCCGACCCATTCAGGATTTTCAGGAGGTAAGAAGCCAGGGAGTCTTCCTTCGGAAAACGCTTCAGCACTTGGTCTATGATGTCCGCCACCTTTTGGTAGTCCTTCTCCTTCCAGGCTTTCCCCGCCTGAACTTCCGCCACTGTAGAGGCAAACCATCCGTCATCGGCAAATCGCTCGGCGTTTTCCTCAATCAGTTTTTTGTATTCATCAAATTTCTTTTCCTTGCGCAGTTCAAAAGATTTTTTGATGACAGCCTGCAGGGCCTGCTGATGAGCTTTGCGCTTCGCATCCTCCTCAGCAAACCGGTTCTTGTCAAAAGAGTCCCAGAGGGCCGTTTCCGCCACCCACGCGGGCATCCTTTTAATTTCCCCTGCCCACAGCAATGTTCCGTCACGAACGACGGCGGCGGCAGGGAACGAATTAAGCTTCAGGGAATCAAAAAGTTCCATCACGGAATGGTCCGACGGAATACCGACAGGGTAGGCAGTCCATCCTTCCGGACCAGACAGATATTCCTGCATCTGTTTTTGATCCATCGGAATGACACCCAATACCACAGCCTTCACCTTGGGATTGTCCAGAAGACCATATTTTTTCAGGACTACATCAAGCGTTTTCCCCGGAGCTCCATCACTCCACATGCCATTGTTCCTCGCAGCTCCTCTCCAGAAGCTGATAAATACGGTTTTGTCAGAAGGCAAGCCCGTCAGCCCGGGATGATTGAACCAATTCAGCTTGCTGAAAAGGGGCGTGTATTCCTTGTCTTCCTGCACAGGCCCCATTTCCTGCATTTTCCGAGGAGGCTCCGGCTTAATTTCCTCAGCTACCTGGTCCACAAGGGATTGGAACGTCTCCGAATTGCCCGAAAGCTGCTGCAGCTTCGTCCACGCCTTGCTGATGGAGGTCAGGGAAAGCGCCTTTTCCATATCCCGAAGCGCTTCCTTCATGTTGCCCTGCCGCTCCCGGAGTTCACCCATCAGACGCCAGGGAAGGGAAGCTTCCTTGTTGCCTTTCCTTGAGATTTCAATGCAACGGTTCAGACACCGCTCCACCAGAGCGGCATCCATCTTGCCGGCAGGAACTGATTTTCCTTCCATCAAGGTTCCAGCCACATTGATCTGCACGCGGTAGTTGTCCGGATATTCCTTGCACAAGCTGTCAAGTACCGACTGAGCTTCCTGGAATTCTCCTTTTTCCGCTAGTACGATGAACGGGATCATCTTCAGTTGAATCATCTGATCCTGTTGAAATTCCCTTGAATCCTGGATTTGCTTTAAAAACGCCATGGCTCCCTGTTTTCCTTCTTTCCGGACCACCTCGCCCAGCTTTTTCGAGACTTCCCGATAACGCTTCCACTCACGGGCGCCCGCATCAGAATTTTCCGACGGAAGGGAAGCGGCGGAAAAATCAGGTTTCAACATGGCCTGCATGATTTCTTCCGAGAGTTTTACGGGATGTCCGCGCCAGATGAGTTTACCGTTCTTTACGGCAAAGGCATGCGGAATGCCGTTCACATCCATAGGAGCCAGCCATTTTTCCCTGGTTCTCTTTCCATCCACATCCACCGCCATTGTGTAAGTAAGGGGAGACGGCCGATTTTTTAAAAATTCCTTCAGAGCCTCCGGAGATTTCCGGTCCATGACATTGACTCCTATGATTTGCATGCCCGGGTTGTCTTTAAATGCCTGATGCAGTTGTTCCATATGGGGCATGGCGGCCAGGCACGGTCCGCACCAGGTGGCCCAGAATTCAAAGATGTATACCTTGTCCTTTTCCCATTCCTTGACAGGCGTTCCCTGCAGCCATACTTCCGGCAATCCCTCCAGGGAAAGGGTGGGAAGAGCATCCGCAGAAGCGGCAGTTTTATTTTCTTTTTTTTCAGGAGAGGCAGCCAGTAAAGGCATTCCCGCAGACATCATAAAAACCGCGGAACACCCCAAGGCGAATAAAGAGGAATTTAACATGATAACACGGTACTCCCGGAACGGGCTTCGTCAAGCCAATAGAAGAAGATGAACCAGAAAGGATCCCTCCCAACGGGCGCTCCTTTTCCGGAACAGCGGTAAAAATACCTTGAAGAAGGAAGAATATTAAACATGAAGTTTTTCGTCTAAAATAAGAAAACAGGCGCTTCCAGGATTCACATTTTTTTGAGTTTCATTGGATTTAGGAAAAACGATTTACCTTTTCGGATACACAAAGACAATATTATTTTCTAAAATAGAAAATATGCCAGAAATGGCTTGCCAGATTTTTCTGAATGCGAAAAATGCGCGCATGGATGAAATGAAGTCCAGCATCAGAAAGTTTCTTGCCCTTACGAAGATGACACGTGACGAGTTCGCCGATCTTTGCGGCGTTAGCAAAAGCCAGGTTGATAAATGGCTTTCTACTGTTCCTATTCCCCGTGCACGACAACGCCTCATCATCAGAATCATGAAAGAGGAGTACGCCAAACACGCACGTTTGGTGCAGACCAAGAACCCGAACAGTATTTATGTTCCCGTTACTCCTCAAAAGTATGAGAAGTTCAGAAATGAAGCGGAACGCCACGGTTTGACCGTTCCGGAATGGGCCAGTGAGGCTTTGGATGCTCTTTCCAGCATCAAGAGCAAAAGTTAAAAGCAGGGTTCACTATCCCGGAACAGTTCCAAGGAAAGAGAAAATAGCGTTTCAAACGCTGCCATCCTATTTTTTCTTTCATCACATAACCTGCATCAATTCATGTCTGACGACGATATACGCACCATGGTCAAGGAATGGCTGCAATGCCAAAAACGCAAGTCCTACCAATTGGCGGAGGAAATAGGAATCCGGCCCCAGACGTTTTACGCACAGATGAGCGTTCGCAAAATATCGGCCAATACGAAAAAAGCACTTTCCCGAATCATTCCGGAGCTGGCTGCCGATGCGGATTTAAACGCTTCTTCCTCTGAGAAAGAAAACAATCCTGAAAAGCTTAAAATCAAGGAATGGCTCCGCACACACGGTAAAACGCGCCAATGGCTGGCGGAACAATGCCGGGTTTCCGTCCGCACCGTGCACACCTGGTTTGCCTTTCGCGGCAGCATTCCCGTCACCCAGTCCCTTTTCATCGGCAAGCTGATGAGTGAGGGCGAACCCTGGAAAATTCAAATATCAAATACCATTCCCGTGATTTTTTCAGAGACGGAAATGAGCATTATCCACAAGTTTCAGGAACGCCATCCGGAGATTGACCTTCCCATGTACGGCATGCATAAAATTCTGGAGTTGTGCGTAAATGTACTCGTTCAGGATGAATATTCAAATCCGCTCCAAACTTCCGGTTTCATCAGAACCCCAGAGATTTGCACCCGGCAGTCAGAATAAAAAATATTCAGCCTCCCGGTTCCCTTTCTGTGAATACATGCGCTATTGAATGCACTAGCCCCGTGCGCGGACCATCTCCGGAACGCCTCAGTATTCCCGCCAGTCTGAACCGTTTCTTTCCATCCAGTATGGCGCCCATTCGGAGGCCCTTCCCTCCCCTTCCGGTGTGATGACGGCAGAAGGATTTTTTAACTACGGCCCCCATTCCATCAGTTCCATCGCCCAACAGGATTGATTGAAGAACAGGAGGCCCCCTTTTCCGTGCACAAGATAAGAACGGGAACTGCTATTTCTTCCGACAACGGAGCAAGACAGCCACACGGGATAATGCCGCTTTATTCAGGCCGCCCATCCGTATTTGCACCATTTCCGGCCCCGTGCCACCGTTCTTGCAGGGATGCTTCCACCGATGAAAGAAACTTTTCCCTCACATGAAAGAACCCCGTTTTTCTTAAAAAGAATACGGGGTTCCGAAAGATGGCACGTCCAACTGGATTCGAACCAGTGACCCACTGCTTAGAAGGCAGTTGCTCTATCCAACTGAGCTATGGACGCATGGTGCGGAAAAAGATTAACAGAGTTCATCTCGGCTTGGCAAGCCCGTATCTTTTAAAAGCGCGCTTTCAGCCGCCGGGTCAGCAGTTATCCGGGAAAGAGATGCCTGCCAGGGCAGTCCCGAATTCCCGCACCAGCGGTTCCTGACGGGAGAACATGCGTTCCCGTTCTTCCGGCTCCGTGTCTATGTAGCCGTGCAGGTGCAGGAGACCATGCACCATGTACCGGAAGAGCTCCCTGAAAACCGGCTCATTGAATTCCGACGCCTGCCGGATGGCGGTATCATAACTGACGATGATTTCCCCCATTCCGTCCCCATGCGGGAAGGTGATGACGTCCGTCACCGTGGGATCATTCAGAAAACGGGCGTGCACGTCCCGGATCACGTCATCGTCCACCACGCTTATTTCCACCTCGTCCAATACGGAGAGGACGGGCACAGGGCCTTCAGGCAATGCCAGCACAGCGGGGAGGCAGGCATCCAGGGCGCGGGCCAGGGCATCCGCAACGGACGGACTGAGACGCCCTTCTTCCAGATGATTATAAAGTTCAAGACGCGGTTTCATTTTTCTCCGTATCCGTCCCGTCCTTCTGCTCCACCTCTGCGGGCTTTTCCTGCTGACCGGCATCGGGCAGTTCCATGATTTCCGGAACAGCTTTGCCTTCCTTTTCCTTTTTCTCCGCTTTTTCCTCTTCCTTCATGGCAGTCACCACAGGAAGAACAGGCTTTTCAATTTTTGCCTCCGGATTGTGGGAAGGATACGCAATGCGGTTGTGGTGAATGCTTTTCAGCGTCTTGATGAAGCTGTTGCGGATTTTCTTGAGATCCCCGAAGGTAAGGCCGCAATCGTCCAAATGGCCGTCCACCACCCTCTGCTTCAGGAGTTCATCCACCCTTTTCTGCATTTCCTCACAGGAGATTTTTCCCATGGAGCGCGTGGCGCTTTCCACGATGTCCGCCAGGCTGACGATGCCCGTTTCCTTGCTCTGGGGGTTGGGGCCCTTGTAGCGGAAGTTGGATTCCACCACTTCCGGCACATCGTCCGGAGAGGCCAGCCCGCTTTCCACCCGGCTCAGAATTTCATCCCGGTATTGAAGGGCCTTCCGGTAAAAGAAGTAGGCCAGCGAGGTGCCGTGATGCTGCTCAATAACGTCCACCAGAGGACGCGGAAGGTTGTTCGCCCTGGCCAGCTCCACCCCGTCCTGAACGTGGTCGATGATGATGCGGGCGCTCATGCTGGGCGTGAGCTCATCATGGGGGTTGGGGCCGTCCATGATGTTTTCAATGAAGTAGAGGGGGTTCTGCATTTTGCCGATGTCATGGTAATAGGCCGCTACCCGGCATTCAATGGGGTTGGCGCCGATGGCTTCCGCCGCCGCTTCCGCCAGCTGGGCGACCATCAGGCAGTGGTGGAAGGTACCCGGAGCTTCCATTTGCAGCCTCTTCATCAGCGGGCGGTTCATGTCCGCCATTTCCAGCCAGGAAATGGGCGTAATGATTTTAAAGACCCCTTCTATAATAGGCAGTACGCCGCTGATCAGCACGCTGGTCAGCATGCTTACGCCAAACGCCACGGCCAGGCATACCAGTACGCCTACCAGGTTGTAGTCCCACGCCTGGAGATTGATGACGCCCATGATGCAGCACAATACCATGACGAGCAGCCCCACGAAGAAGCCCGCACGCAGCAACTGGGCACGGTTCCGCAGGTTATGGGTAAGCAGCACGGTGAGCATGCCGGAGAGGGAGCTCAAGATCCAGAATTGGACCTGCTTTTCCGGTACGTACTGCTCCGGCAGGATGAAGAATCCACCGAGCATGCAGATGGAGATGGTGGCGAACATGCCCAGCAGCGGCCCCAGCAGCACCGTTACAATCAGCGGTGCCATCATATAGGGCAGGTACAGGAGTTCGTTGCCGATGTCGGACGTAATATCAGCCGTCACATGCCGGATAAGGCCAAAGAACAGGAGCTGGACCAGAATGGCCCCCCACGTGACGACAAAGGTTTTGTTTTTCCTGCGCAGGGAACCGGCGCAGAGCCAGTACATGGGCATCAGCGCCAGCGTCACGGAGAAGAGCAGAAAGGCTTCCGACACATGGTGCCAGACGGATTTCCCCCAATGGGGACTGTAACTGCCCATCCATTGAAGAACGATGAAGACCAGCACGCACAGGCCCACGGATACCGCCAGGCTGGAGTCCAGTCGGTCACCGGGGAGCGGGGCACGGAGGCCGCCTCTTCCGGTTTTTTTCCTTCTTTTGCCGCTGCTGCGGCATGTTTTTTCAGAAAATGAAACATGATTGATTATTTGGGGTACACTTCGGAAACCTCCGGAATAGTGCCCAGCCTGGCCATCTCCTCTTCAATGAGGGGATTGACACCCTGCTGCACCATTTCCATGGAGACTCTCAGGGCATTGCGGATAGCGACGGGGGTGGAGCTGCCATGCGCAATGATCGTCACGCCCCGGACGCCCAGCAGGGGGCTTCCCCCACGGAGTCTGCAGAGGCGCGCCTTCATGGCGCGGAATGCGCCGGAAGCGCAGGCGGCTCCCATCATGCGGAGCGGGTTTGCCTGAAGTTCCTCCTTCAGCCATTTGCCGAACGCCTTGGCGGTGGCCTCGCAGGTTTTCAGCAGGACGTTCCCGGTAAAGCCGTCCGTCAGCGCCACGTCTATTTCATGTTCAAAGAGATCGTGGCCTTCCACATTGCCCACAAATTTAAAAGGGAGCGCGCCGCGCTCCTCCAGATGCTTCAACAGACAAAAAGTTCCCTTGGTAAAGTCCGTTCCCTTTTCATCCTCGGAGCCATTGCTCATGACGCCCACCTTGGGCATCGGCTTGCCGTATACGGAACGCGCCAGAATGCTGGCCATAACGGCATAGCCCACCAGATGACGGGGCTTGGCGTCCGGATTGGCTCCGGTGTCCGTCACATTGCAGACTCCGAATTCATTCGGAAGCTGGGTCACGATGCCCGCGCGCTCCACGCCGTCGAGCAGCCTGAGCTTGATGGTGGCGGCCGCTACGGCCGCGCCCGTGTTGCCCGCGCTGACCACGGCGTCCGCATCCCCGGTCTTGACCAAGTCCACGGAGACGGACATGGAAGAGTTTTTCTTTTTCCTTACCGCCAGCAGCCCGGATTCATTCATTTCCACCACTTCCGCGGCGGGAACGATTTCCACGCGCGGGCCGGAAAGCCCCCAGCGGTCACAGGAGCTGCGCACCACCTCTTCCCTCCCCACAAGATAGATTTTTTCAATGAGAGGGAAATCCTGCAGGGCCCGCTTCGCCCCGTCCATGTTAATATCGGGCGCATTGTCGCCGCCCATCACATCCAGTGCAATCTTCATAGTATTTGTTGAAGAAGTGTGTTAGCAGAAAAAATAGCCTGCTTCAAGCAAGTTCAGCCGCTTTGCGGAGCAAAAGCGGCTGGAGAGGTCTACATGGTAGCGCCGCAGTACGGCGATAACTTTCAAGGCAAATGCGGCGCCTGCGGAGCTTACGCTTCCGCCTTCACCACGATTTCCTTGCCGGAGCGGGTCGTGTACGTACCGCAATTGGGGCAGGCGGTATGACCGGGGGTGCTGCTGCCGCAATTCTGGCACTTGCGGAGCTTCGGAGCACGCCATGCCTGCGCGGCAAGGCGGGTACGCTGCTTCATCTTGGACGTTCTGCGCTTAGGTGCTGCCATAATTTTAGTTGGTAAAAAGGTGATTAATGATGATCCCCCAGCTCATTGAGGGCGTCCCACACGCCGCTATTCTTGCTCGGGGCAGAACTGTTTACACCCGTTCCCCCCTCTTTGTCCACTCCAAAATATGGAGTTTTCGCCATACAGTCATTTTCCATGCCTCCGTCCGCACATTTCGGATAGGCAGGAAAATCCAGGACTATTTCCTCCCTCATGGAGTCTGAAACGTCCACAACACTCTGTGCGTCAATTTCAAAAGAGGCGGCAAAATCGCTCACCTCCACCACGTAGTCAAAGTAGCCCAGGCAGCGCACGCAACGGAATTTGAACGGAGCGGAAATATTGCCCCGTACGAATAATTCGTTTTCAAATCTCTGCACCTGCAAGTCAAAAGCAAGAGGCCCAATGGAAGTAACCTCTTCATCATCGATGCCGAAGATTTCGGAATCCAGCTCACCGCTGTATTTTTTCCCCGCTTCCGGCAAGTTTTCAAGCTCTACCAGCAATCTTTTCATGAATGCATCTTACAGGCAGACTCCACGCCTGACAAGCAGACAGGGCGGCACCATCCCCGGAAAAGGGCAGGAATGACACATCCCCTCCCTCCCACCGGCGGCACTAATTCCGCTCCGGCCTAACCGGGAGGCCATTCCAGCTTGCGGCCTGCCAGCAGGTGCATGTGCAGATGGGGTACCGCCTCTCCGGCGTCCGGGCCGTTGTTGATGACTAGGCGGAAGCCGCTTTCATCCAGGTGGAGGGTCCGTGCAATCCGTCCGGCGGCCAGCATCATATGGCCCAGCAGGGCGGCATCTTCCTCCCCTGCACCGGAAAGGCGGGGAATGGGTTTGCGAGGAACCAGCAGCAGGTGTTCCGGAGCCTGGGGGCTGATGTCCCGGAAGCAGACGCATTGTTCATCCTGGTACACGATGTCCGCAGGGATTTCCCCGGAACAGATTTTTTCAAATAACGTAGCGGCCATAAGTTCAAAAAGGGATTCGCGGTGACTGTAGCATATCCGGGGAGCCGTGGACAAGTCATTCCCTGGAGGCGGAGGCGCGGCGCAGGCGGTCCATGATGGCCCGGCCCAGCCCGGCTTCCGGAACGGGTTCCGCCACGATGACGTCAATGGCTTCATTTTCATCCATCTGCCTCATCAGGGCAAACAGGCGCACGGCAGCCTCCGCCAGCCGTCCGCTGCCGGGGCTCATGGCCACCACTTCCGTCCACCTGCCCTCCTGGGCAAGATCAGACGTTCCCTCATAGGAGAGCAGACCGTACCGCACTCCTTCCACGGGCACGAATTCTTCCCCGGCTTCCAGCAGCGTCATGGGTTTGCGCGGAGCGTAATGGCTGCCGAGCTGGCCCGGAGCATCCGCCGGAGCTTCTTCCGAAACGGGACGGACAGCAGGCTTGCGGCGCACCACCTTCACCAGGTTCCGGAACTGCTCCCGGGTCACCGGACCTTCACGCAGCAGTTCCAGCGCGGGCTTTCCCTTCTCGTCAAGCATGGGACGCACGATGGTGCTTTCCAGCCCCTCGGAGCAGGCTCCGGCGTCCAGAATCATTTCTATGCGTCCATCCAGCTCCTTCTGCACGGCGGAGGCGGAAGTAGGGCTGATATGGCCGAAGCGGTTGGCGCTGGGCGCAGCCACGGGACGGCCCAGCGCTTTCGCCACCCCGCGCATGGCGGGATGCGCGCTTACGCGCACGGCCACCGTAGGCAGGCCGCTGGTCACGATGTCCGGGATGATGTCCGCCTTCGGCAATACCATCGTCAGCGGCCCCGGCCAGAATTTGGAGGCCAGCGTATGCACCAGTTCCTTCAGTTCCTCCGGAATGGCGGTGTATTTGTCCACCTCCTTTCCATGATGAACATGGATAATCAGGGGATTGAAGGAGGGCCTTCCCTTGGCTTCAAAAACTCTGGCTACCGCTTCCGGATTCAAGGCATCCGCTCCCAGGCCATACACGGTCTCCGTGGGGATTCCCACCAGCGCTCCCGCAGCCAGCGCTTCCGCCGCACGGACATACAGCTTGCGGTTGTCTGACAGGGGGTCTACCTCGAACATTTCGGTTTGCATGGCCTTATCCTTGCCTGAAGGAAGCTCCTGCGTCAAGTAAGACCTCCTTCCCCGGAGGGGAGAAGCCGTCAAATTCGCGGAAGTGCGGCATCTCAGCCGGACATGAAGGTTCCTGGCCTTCCCCTATTTGCCAAACCGGGTCTCCTTGACCCTTCCCATTGCGGCATTCCGCCCGGAGCGGAAGAGGGAGACGGAAAAGGCCATACGGCTAAAAAGTTGTTTTCTCACGCCGCCGGATTGAGTACAATCAGGCCATGAAGGGGGCCGCGCCAACATCCTTGCCAAACATCATCCTGATCGGGCTGATGGGGTGCGGCAAAACGACCATCGGGAAGGAATTGCACCGGGAGACGAGCCTTCGTTTCACGGATACGGACCAGATGATCGAGCACCAGACGGGAATGAGCATTCCGCAGATTTTCAAGGCTCATGGAGAATCACATTTCCGTGACCTGGAAACCGGAATTCTGCGCCAATTGCATGGGGCGGCCAGGCAAAGCCGCATTATTTCAACAGGCGGCGGCATCACTATCAGGCCGGAAAACCGGGACCTGCTGAAAAAGCTGGGCTTCGTCGTCTGGCTTCATACGGATGTGAACACCCTGTACCAGCGCATTTCCAGATGCACCAACCGCCCCCTGCTCCAGCAGCCCAATCCCAAAGCCGTGCTGGGGCGCCTCATGAAAGAGCGGCATGATTTTTACCGGGAAACGGCGCACCTGACCATTGACACGGCCAATCTTCACATTCATGAGATCGCGTTCGGCATTCTGGAATCCGCCAGGGTGTTCCAGTCCCGCCGGCAGTGACGCCGGGCCGTTTTTCTATGTACGGGAGATTCCCGACGCAGGGATGCCACCTGACAATTCTCCCGCATCAGCGCAAGAAACAACAAAAGGCGGTCCCCGTCAGAGGAACGCCTTCAGGAAAGATGATGAAGAACCGGGCTTAGGCCTTGCGGGCCTTGCGGATCATGGAATTGACCGTTTCAGAGGGCTGCGCGCCGTTGGCAAGCCACTTGTCAACCTTTTCCAGGTTGATGGTGTAGTTGACGCCTTCCTTCATGGGATCATAGGAGCCCACTTGTTCGATGTAACGGCCGTCGCGACGAGCACGGCTGTCGACAACTACGATTTTATAGTAAGGACGGTCCTTGGAACCCTGACGGTTGAGTCTGATTGCTACTGCCATATCAATTATAAGTAAAAGGTGTTAATGGGGAACTTGCGCGCCTTGTCACTCACATGCGTGCGCGTTCAGCTCCCCACAGCGGGTGCAGATGTATGCGATATAATGGAGTCATTGTCAATACCAGAGTTATTTTTCCGAGAAAAAAGCCGTTCCCTCCCATCTCCGCATCAGGAAAAACTTTCCACCGCCATGCGCCCGAAGGAGTACAGCATGCTGAGGCCGAACCCCGCCAGCACAAGAGACAGCACTCCATCCACCCCTCCGGCATGCCGGTCATAAAAGGACCGGATAGGCTGCCAGCGGAAAACCAGAGCCCACAGAATCCACCCCGCCGTCCCAGTCACCACAATCAATGCGCCAAGGAACAGGGCATAGGAAGGGTCATGATTCTTTTCCAGCAGCGGGGCGGAGAGGGCCACGAAGAAGAACGTGGCCTTGGGGTTCATCAGGTTGGTCACCAGGGCATCCCGGTAAATGCCGGAAGCCGGGGGAATATCCCCGCTCCCGGCAAGGCTGCCCTTCCTCCCCCGCGGCCATATCTTCCACGCCAGGTACAGCATCCAGCAGGAGGCGGCACAGAAAAGCACCAGCCCCAGGGAGCTGTGAAAAACGGAAGCCCCCACCGTGCAAGCCAGCGCCGCGTGGGCGACCACCCCTGTTCCAATGCCCAGAGCCGCCATCACCCCGGCGCCAAAGCCGTAAGCCAGGGTGCTCCGGGTGACAAAAGCCTGGTCAGGGCCCGGAGACGCCTGGGAGAGCAGCAGGATTCCTGCGAATATGAGTTCTTCCGTCATGGGATAAAACGGCCTTATGCCCTGGGATGCGCCTGCCTGTAAACTTCCGCCATTCTGGCCCGCGTCACATGCGTATAAATCTGAGTGGTGGACAGGGAGGCATGGCCCAGCAGTTCCTGGACGGAACGAAGATCCGCCCCGGCATCCAGAATGTGCGTGGCAAACGTGTGCCTGATCTTGTGGGGGGAAATGGTGAAAGGAATGGAAGACAGCTTCACGTACTTGTCCAGCATCATCTGAACGGCGCGCGCGCTGAGCCGGGTTCCTATGCGGGAGACAAACAGGGGGGAATTCTAGGCAGGCAGGCCATGGAGGCATAGGCCTCCAGAGCCGCCAGCGCAGGAGCGCCCACAGGCAGAATGCGCTCCTTGCGCCCCTTTCCCATCACCCGCACCCCCCGGAAACGGTGGTCCACGCTGCTGACGTCCAGCCCCACCAGTTCACTCAGGCGCATCCCGCAGGAATAAAAAAGTTCCAGAATAGCCGCGTCACGGTAGGGAAGCCACGCGGGGGCATTCGCAGGAACGGGCGTCTTGTACGGCAGCTCCAGCAATTCCAGCATCTGGTTAAGCGTCAGGAAAACGGGCAGGTTTTTCTTTTTCCTGGGGAGGGAGACGCCCGTCATCGGGCTCGCTTCCAGGCTGCGCCGCCGCATCATGAAACGGTAAAAACTGCGCAGGGCGGCAAACCTCAGGCGGATGGAGGCGGTAGCGGCCTCATCCTTCAGTTCCTGGAACAGCCAGTCCCTCATCTGGTCCGGAGTACAGTTTTCCCACCCCGTGAACATCCCGTCCGCCCAGGCCCGGAACTGGCGCAGCGCGCGGGCATATACCTCCACCGTATGGGGAGGCCTGCTTTTCCACCTCCAGATATTGCAGGAAGGCCTGTTCCGGTTCCAGAGGGTTCTCCATCATGAAGAATAAAATTATTCCGTGCCCTTCTCCTTTTCCTCCCCGCTGTTCACGGGAGCCTCCTTCAGCAGCACTTCACTGATATTCGCCCGGATGAACAGGTCAATGTCGTCCGGTTCCTCCATGGCATACAGGGGACTGTCCTTATGGCTGTCCGCCAGAGCCTGCTCCTTCTCCACCGGGCTGAGCACGCCATCCTGGTCCAGGTCGTAAAGGTCCATCATCTCCTTCATTCTGGCCCAGTACAGAGCCGCCGCATCCTTCATGACAGCGGCATGCTCCTCCGGATCAATGCGGCCGTTTCCGTTGGCGTCATACTTCTGCATCAGCATGTTCCGGGTCAGCAGGAACAGGCCGGGAGCCACCATGAAGCGCTTCCGGGCCGCCGTCCGGATTTCCACCATGGGCATTTCCCGCCCTTCGCCGGGAGGGGGGAGGAGGGGGCAGCTCGCCCCGCTTGTCCGGGGCGGCGTCCGGCCTGCGGGAACCGCGGCGTTTCTCCACATGCTCCCGGAAGGCCTTGTACTCTTCCGGAGAAAGCTTTCCGTCCCCATCCTTGTCAAACTGCATCAGGAACTTCTTCCGGGCTTCCCTTTGCGCAGCGCGCGCATCCTCCACCAGCCGGGCCTTGTCCTGTTCGGACAAAATGCCCGTTCCTGTGCTGTCATACCGGCCCAGAACCATCTGGCGGATCAACAGGGTTACCTGAAGACATTCCAGTCCGGGCCTGGGAACAGGCTCCCCTTCCCTGCGGTCTACGGAAGCCGCGGTCTGACCTGCCGCAGGCGGCAGAAAACCGAACGCCAGCGCCGCGGAACAGGACAGGATGAACGTGTGAGGCAATCTCATGATCATTCTTATTAACCCCGCCGGGAAAAGACGGTTTCAAAAATAAACATCCGCCCTTGCCGTCAGGCGACACGGGCGGATGCTGAAAACGTACGGAAGGCGGAAAACCTTACTTCTCCACTTGAACGATGGCGTTCTTTTCCAGTTCAACCACCACGCCTTCCGCAATCTTGAGGGAGACGGTGCGGTCATTCACCTTTTCCACAAATCCGTGCAGCCCGGCGTTCGTGACCACCTTGTCCCCGCGCTGCAGGGCCGCGATGCGCGCCTGCTGTTCCTTCTGGGCCTTTCTCTGGGGGCGGATCAGCATCACCCAGAACAGGACGATGATGATCACAAACATGAACATGGGGCTGCTGAGAATCTGCTGGAACATATTGGAGGGTTCCTGTCCGGCGGCGGCCGCCGCATCCTGAGCCTGTGCTAACATGAAGATATTCATAAAATGTCGTTTGCTTTGTACCGCGCGATGAATGAATCCTTGAAGGAGCCGAACGTGCCGGCGGCTATGGCCTCACGCGCCTGAGCCATTAGCCGGAGATAGAATTCCAGATTCTGGAAAGAAAGCAATCTTAAAGCGAGTATTTCACCGGCTTTGAATAGGTGGCGCACGTAAGCGCGGGAGAATTGTGTGACATGCGGATGCCCTTCCGGGTCGATCGGGCGGGAATCCGCCGCCCAGCGCTGGTTCTTGATATGCATGGGGCCGTCCGGAGTCAGGGCCACGCCGTGGCGCGCCAGGCGGGTAGGCATCACGCAGTCAAACATGTCCACGCCGCGGGCGATCATCTCCAATAGCTGGGGAGGCGTGCCCAGCCCCATGGCATACCGCGGCTTGTCCTCCGGCAGCCAGGGTGCGGAATGGTCGATGGCCCGGAGCATCTCCTCCTCCGGCTCTCCCACGGAAACGCCCCCGATGGCATAACCGTCAAACTCCATGGCGGCCAGTTCCTCCGCGCACCTCTTTCTCAAATCCGCATACACGGACCCCTGCACAATGCCGAAATGGTGCTGACGCCCTTCCCCGGAACGGGGCCGGTGCTCCTGCACCCAGTCCTTGCAGCGGCGCGCCCACCGGAGCGTATAGCCCAGGGAGGCTTCCGCGTACTTCCTGTCGCAGGGATAAGGGGGGCACTCGTCAAACAGCATGGCAATGTCACTGCCCAAGTCCGCCTGGATCTCCATGGAACGCTCCGGACTCAGCATCATGTACGCGCCGTCCAGATGGTTCTGGAAGCGCACCCCTTCCTCCGTAATCTTGCGGAGCTTGGCAAGGGACCAGACCTGGAAACCGCCGGAATCCGTCAGAATGGGGCGGTTCCAGGAGGAAAACCGGTGCAGGCCGCCCATTTCCCGGATCAGGGCGGAACCGGGACGCAGGGACAAATGGTAGGTATTCCCCAGAATAATCCGGGCCCCCAGCGTCTCCAAATCCTGCGGATGCATGGTTTTCACGGAACCCTGCGTTCCCACCGGCATGAAGATGGGGGTGGGAACCCGGCCGTGCGGCAAATCAAGCGTGCCCAGGCGCGCAGCCGTGGAGGAATCTTTCTGGTGAAGTGTAAAAGGCATCGGAATCAGGCTTTCTGCAATTTAATGAAGCGGGCGCGGTAAATCGGTTTTCCCATGGACTCCCATTGAAGCTGGAAATCCGTCCGGGGATAAAAAAACTCATCATCCTCCCAACCGGACCGGCTGAACAGGCCGCTGCGCGCCACATGGTCCAGCACCCACAGGAAATACTCCTCATGATCCGTTTTAAACAGGAACTCCCCGCCGTCCGCCAGGGAACGGTGCAGCACGGGCAGAAAATCATCCTGCACCAGGCGGTTCTTGTGGTGCCTCTCCTTGGGCCACGGGTCCGGGCACAAATAGTGAAGCCGGGAAACGCAGCCGGGCCGCACCATCCATTCCAGGAAATAACGGCTCTCCACCCGGAGCACCTTCACGTTTTCCAGGCCGCGGACGGCTGCCCGGGAGCAAACGCCCCGCACGCGGCCCAACAGCCGCTCAATGCCCAGAAAACGGCGTTCCGGATAATGGGCCGCCATCTGGAGCAGGAACCCTCCGTCTCCACAGCCCAGATCCACTTCAAACGGGCCGTCCGTTCCAAAAATATCGGAAGGCGCCAGCACCTTGAAAAAATCGTCTGGAATGAAGGCCGGATTTGTCATGGGAATCAACGTGCGGATAAGATGCGTTACAAAACGGACTCTGTCAAATGAGAAGAGCCCCTCCCCGCAAACATGGCGGGAAGAGGCCCGGCAAGGCGGAACGGCCGCACCCGGACAGCCGGACGGCATCAGCTCCGGTAATAAAGGCGGTTGTAAATCTTGCGGTCAAAACGATAATAGCGCGCGGCGCGGTGGGCCACGCCCTCCTCCTTCTCATCCAGCGGCACAATGTAGGGACGGGAGGCAATCTTCTTGTGGAAATTGCGCACGTCCATGGGCTTGCCGTGAATCTCCTCATTCAGCCGCCGGAGCTGAAGCGCCGTAAACTTGGCGGGCAGCATGTCGTAAATCAGCGCGGGCTCCTTCTTCACGGAAGAACGTATCCTCTCCAGAGCCAGATCAATAATGTCCCGGTGGTCAAACGCCAGCTCCGGCAGGCCGTCCACGGGCACCCAGCGGGTTTTGTGGCTCTCCATCAGCTTGCGCAGCTTGGTGGAAATCCTCAGCATGGCCATGTAAGCCACCGTCACCAGGCGGCCTATCTTCTGGCCGGAGATGGCCTCCACCCACTCCCTGTCCGCCGGATTCTTGATGCGCGACGGCGCGCCGAAGGTATGGAACTGCTCCAAATGGGGGAAGACATGCCGGTCATGTCAAACAGGATACGGCGTGCGGCGGCGTCAAGTTCCTCCTCCTCATAAATCAAATCACCGGGCAGCTTGGAAATAGCGCCGGTATGGCCGGGTGCGACATGTGTCTTTTCAACCAGAAGGACCTTCAGCCCTTCCTCATCGAACCCGATCAACACACAATCCACTGAGAGATGCGGATAAAATGCCTGTCTGCTCATTATGTTATCTATTATTTGTAGTAAGTTCCCAGAATCGCACCAACGCTACGCAAGCGGCCCAGTCAAGTCAACCAAAATCAAAACAAGATCGGCAAAGGCCATTCCATCCCTCTCCCTGTCCCTGCGGCCCGGCTGCCGCAGACACGCCAGCATTCCCGGCAGCGGCGTCCTCTCCGGAGCGGGAAAACGCATCGGCGTCTTGCATTACCCCATCTTCCCGGCCATATAATAAGGTATGCAGACGGGCATCATCAGGGGAGCGGCCATGCTGGCCGGGCTGTTATGGCTGGCCTCCTGCTCCTCCTCACCCAAAAGCCGGGACTATACGGGCTACATGACCCGCCCCTACACCATCCGGGGCCACCGCTACCACCCCATGAGCGTGGAACAGGCGCTGTCCTATGAACAAACGGGCATCGCCTCCCATTATAATGAATGCGCGCTGTGGGGGCTCGTCAGCGGAGAAACGGCCATCGGGGAAAACGTGCGCCCCTGGCACCTGCACGCGGCGCATCCCACCCTGCCCCTCCCGTGCGAGGTGCTCGTCCAGTCCCTCCGCACGGGAAAAACCGTGAAAGTGCGCGTCAACGACCGGGGCCCCTTCATCAAAAACCGCATCATTGACCTTAGTGAAAAAGCTGCAGAACGGCTGGACATGAAACACCACGGACTGGACAGGGTCAGAATCACCGTCCTCTCCGTGGGAGACGGGAAATGGAAAAGGGAAGCGCCGCCCTACGCCACGCCGGCCTGACCCTTCACTTCAGCACGTTCTGCGTGGTCTTGAAATGCATCTTGGCCACCTTCGGAAGCATCTGCTCCCCATGCTGGGCCACCAACTGGCGAGCGGCCTTTACCACCTGGCCGGAAGCCCCCAGCGGCAGCTTCATGCCGGCGGCCTCTCCCGCCGCATCCATCCAGTTCACAAAACGTTCGCGCGCCAGAATGGACGCCGCGGCCACCGCCACGTCACTTTCCGCCCGGACGCGCTGTTCCAGCCTGATGGACAGCTTTTTGGCCGCCAGGGCCCTTTTCAGTACAAACGGATTGGCAAACTGGTCGCTCAGCGCCATGGGGCAGTCCGGCACCTTGGCCGCCAGGCCCTCAATCACCGTGGCATGCCCCCAGGCCAGAAAACGGTTCAAATTCTTGAACTCCGGATAAAGCTGGTTGTACCTCTCCGGGCCGATGCTCACCAGATGGAACCGGATGCCGGGCACCCTGCGTATCCCTTCCGCCAGGGAACGGATTCTGGAGGAAGAACCCACCAGCTTGCTGTCACAGACGCCCAGCTTGCGCAACGCGGCGCCTATGCGCCCGTCCGCATAAACACCGGCCACCACCAGAGGGCCGAAATAATCCCCCTTGCCGCTCTCATCAATGCCGAAATGGGCTCCCTTACCCCCCTCATCCTCTTCCGCTTCCTCCTGCAGTGACAGGAGGCCGGTCACCTGCGGCTCCAGCGTAAACTCTATAAAATCGTCCGTTCCCTTCCCCTGTAAAAGAAGCTTGTTCTTCTTCTCATAAACCGTCACCAGCAGGGAAGGCCCGGCAAAGGAAAAGCGCGCGTAGGGAACCTCCCTTCTTTCAAACCCCTTTCCCTCAAGAATGGACTCAAGCCTTCCGGCCTGAGCGTCAGTCAGCATGGTTGTAAACGTGGTGCGCATATGCTCCCTCCCGGCGCCGGAACGCCCGGCGGGAAATAATGGAAGCATTCAAACCGTTCCGGTCAAGCAAAATCCCCGCATCACGCAGTTGAGGACGCAAAAATCAAGCATGCCACGGATTATGTGATTTTTTAGGAGACAAATCACGCACGCTGAACTATAAAACTCATACATTCATATCATTCTGCACTCCATATGGCTAAAACATTAACAAAACGAGACCTCGTTAACAAGATCAGCGCCGAAACCAACTTCACCCAGATTGAAGTGTTCGACATCGTACAGCGTGCCGTGGACATTATCTCCAGCACACTTGCGGAAGGTGACCGTGTGGTGATTCGCAACTTTGGTACCTTCCAGGTGAAGGAAGTGAAGCCCAAGGTAGGCCGCAATCCCAAGAATCCTGACCAGGACGTGCCGATTCCGGCCCGCTCCGTCGTCAAATTCAAGGTCGGCAAGGAACTGAAGGACCAGGTCGCCAAGCTGACCGCCTCCAAGTAATCCCCGCAGGGACCAGACAAATTACACCGGGCGTCTCCATTCAGCGATGGAGGCGCCTTTTTGTTTGCAATTTGCGCGGCAATCGGGAATATAGGGAACCGTGAGCATGTTCCGGATACAGCACATTCTCCTGATCGCCGCCGCAGGGCTCTGCTCCTGCGCCACCGAACGTACGGTGACCACCAGCCTTCAGCCCAAACAGCGCCCGGACTCGGCAAAAACGGACGCGGAGCTGATGGATGCCCTGGAGGCGAAATTCGCCGGCGGCTTCGGCCAGCAGACGGACAAGGAAGGCAACACCAAGATGGTCTCCCAGAAACGGAGCTCCTTTGAAGGACTCCGGTACAACGGCGACATGTCCCAATTTGAGAAAAAGGCCTTTGAAACCACCGCCTTTGAAAAAAAGAAATTTGACGGAGCCGCCACACAGTTTGAAACCAGGAAATGGGACGGCGTCAAATCCTTCACGGATGGAAAACTGGAAACACCGGACTTCATTGCCCGGGCCAAGGGCGTGAATACCCAGTCCTGGCAAGATGCCTCCAAACAATACGCCACGCAGCAATCCGACCTTCAGGGCCGCTCCTGGAAGGAGGCGGACAAACACCTCGGACGCACCGTCAACCGGGACATTGAAGCCAAGCGGCAGAGCTTTGAACAACCCACCATGATGAGCGCTCGCCAGGCCCAGGCCCGCACCATCCAGGAAACACGGGAAATGATGGGGCGGACGGACTAGCGCGCCAACGTTCCGGACGTGATCCCATGCCACATTTCAGGTTCGACATTGTTTTCAGCCGCCCTCTATAATCCCGCCCGTGAGTGCCAAAGACGTTCCACCTTCCATCACCCTGCCTACCAGCGACTACTATACCATTGTCAAAATGAGCAATCATGCCGTCGTGGGAGTATTCCGCCAGCATGTCTTTGCACGCCGCGGCACGCGCCGTTACGCACCCCCATTCCGGAAGAGCACGACTCCTACTGCGTTAAAAGAACTCCGGAACGTGTCATGGTGCAAATCTTTCATGACGGCAACGAAGTTTACCGTTGCATTTTTGTGCCGCCTGCCGATTATTGACGGCAGGACAACCATGAAAGCGCCTTTTTTCAGTCTGGCCTTCTGCCTCATTACAAGTCTGATTGCAGCCTGTTCCTCCCCCTCGGGACCCAATGCGTGGACGCCGGTCACTTCCGGCCCACCGCGTGCGCCCATCCCTCAGAACGAAGTTCTGGTCATTGATGAATACCCCATGGGGGAATATACCAACGTAGGGCACTTTAACGGTCCTGAAGGGCGCATTGTCCATGTCTCCATGGAAGACAAGGAACTGATCGACTACTTCACCAGGGAGGCTGCCGCCATGGGCGGCAACACCGTCGTCATCAGGGAACCGCGCATCCGCTACCGTTCCGGTGAAGGCAAG
Organism: Akkermansia sp. JRP_AM1; assembly: GCF_049262625.1. Classification (NCBI taxonomy): domain Bacteria; kingdom Pseudomonadati; phylum Verrucomicrobiota; class Verrucomicrobiia; order Verrucomicrobiales; family Akkermansiaceae; genus Akkermansia; species Akkermansia sp. JRP_AM1. Next base: position 2,007,398 of record NZ_CP118234.1, on the reverse strand, counting down.
AGCAGCCGGGTGGACGTCATCCATGTGCGGGAGGAAATGGGAACGCACGGCGCGGAAGACCTGGGCATGGACTCGCTCCCCATTGATGAAGAATCCCTGCGGATTTATTAATCCGGCCCCACTACCCTGCGCGATCTCCCGCCCGGGGCTTTTTTCAGCCTTTTCTATTGGCCGCGCCGCAATGCGGGCACTCCGCATGGGAATTCCCGTCCTCCACATAAAACCGGAACCCGCATATCCGGCACCGCACCTTGCGCCTCCGGTCCAGGAAAGACCGTACCCACCCCATTGCCAGGCAAATGAACACTACGGCGCAAAAACCGCCGGACGCCAGCAAAAACAGGCGCAGCAAAAAATCGTGAAGGGTCATGCTCACGGCTCTTCCTCCTTCCATTCAATGGACATGGTGCCGCTCCGCGGCTCCCGGGACGGAACCCAGCGCAGGGAGCGGGCAAACCTCATGGCGGACTCGTCCGCTCCATTGCTGCCGGAAGACTCCAGCAGCAGCACCTGGGAGGGAACGCCCCATACGTCCACTACCACAAAAAACTCGCTTCTCAGCCCCGTATGGTCCTCGCTCCTGGAAAAACCGGACAGGGAGCCGGCTGTAACAATCCGGCCGTCCAGCCCCGGAGAACAAAAAGACAGGTAGGGAATGCACGTGCCGGAAACATCCAGGGAAGGATTCATCATGGCGCGTATATGGAAATCCGGATGCTGCCACATGCGCCACACCTGGTCCGCCACGGTGGGGACGGACACGGGGGGAAGAGGAGCCAGAGGCGTATCGGCGGAGCGCAGGGAAGGCAGAGTCACGCCCGTTTCCCCAATCGGGCCGGCTGTCACCGGATTAGCCCAGACGGGGCCCCTCACGGGCAGCGGAGTATTGCGCAGCACATACTGGTGCAGGCGCGGATTATCCGCAGGAAGCAGAACCACGGCGCCCGGCTGGTCCCCACGGCGGCGGACTCCCGGCACCTCCACATGGACAAACACGGCGGCCACGGATGCGCAAACGCCGAACAAAAGCATCCACAGCAAAATGCGCCAGCGCAAAATGCCGGTCTCCCGCCAGTCAAACGTCAACCCCACGTGGAGGTCGAAAATCTTGGCCCGGCTCTTTTTGTTCAGCTTCATGCGGCAGAATGGAAAAAAATCAATCCGCAGGCTCGGCGGCAATATAGCACGTCATTCCCTTGGCAAGCACCATATCCACCAACTGCTGTTCCAGAGCCCGAGAAACGGCGGAATCCAGCCGCAAGGCAATCCCCACGCGTCCCCCTCCATCCCCCTCGTTCTCCCGGGAAATCCGGTCCAATTCTGCGGAAACGCCGGGAAGGCCGCCTTCAATCAGGCGGTTCCCAATGTAAAAAGCGGGCTGGTCGCCGGCCGTGACGGAAATAAACTCCACATCCCCCACAATATTCATCAGGAAACGGGAGGACGGGGCCTTCACCTCATACCCGTACGCCATCCCCACGCGGGAAGTCATGATTGTCAGCACGCAAACAAGCACGACCAAATCCAGCAGGACGACCACCTGCATGAAAAACGCCCCGGTGGGCAACGTTGAGCGCGTCTTGATCTGCATGCCTTTTTTCCTTCCCTGTTACGCTTACACTCCCCGTCCGGCCATGCTCTCCCCCTCCTCGCGCCTCTGGCGGGCGTCGCACACCAGGCACACGGCCTCCGTGCCGGCCCGTTCCAGGGAATGCACGATCTGGCGGGAGCGGGAAGCCAGGTAGGAATAAAACAAATAAGCGGGAATCGCAATGCTCAGCCCAAGGGCGGAGCTCAGCAGGGCCTGGTAAACGGCGTCCGACATGGCGAGGGTGGGGGCCTTCCCTTCCAGGAGGCCCGGCTGGGAATAAAAACCCACCAGCCCCTGAATCGTCCCCAGGACGCCTATCAGCGGACTCACCGTAGCCACCACCAGGAGGCCGCGGATATTCTTCTCAATCTGGAACACCTCCATCTGCACGGAATCCTCCGCCACGGTCCGGAGCTCTTCACGCCGCAATCCGGCATGCGCCAGCACGGAGGCAACCACACGGGCCGCCGGGCCAGGCAGAATGGAAGCCTCATGCCGGGCTTCATCCGTCTTTCCGGCATTCACCAGCTTGGAAATGCCCCTTAAAAAATCCCCGGTATTAATCTGAATCCTGTGGAAATATAAAATCCGCTCCGCAACAACCGCCAGCGCGTACACGGCCAGAATGCTTAAAACCCAGAACAACGGCCCTATCTTGATGATCAATTCATTCATAACCCACTTTCTCGCGTCAGATGATGCACACTTTCCATGTAAATTCAATCCAAACCTATGTAGCCCGGCAGCCGAGCTTCTGCAGCAGCCGCGTTCCGGCCCACAATAAAACGGCGCCGATCCACAGCAGGGAACCCAGGCACAACAGCCATACCGCATCAAACAGGCACATGCCGGAAAGCAGCAGCACCACGGCCGCCTGAACCCGGGGCCTGCCCGCTTCACGCCGGGCCACCATGGAAATCAGGCAGGTAAACGCAAACAGGCCGAAAGCATACCACAGCAGGGACGCGGGCAGCACGGGTTCCCCGGCCGCATGGGCAAACACCAGCCCGGCGGCCAGCACCCACAGCCCGCGGCACAGCCCCATCAGAAAAACGGAGCCGCTCCACAACTTGTGAAACATATTGTACAGGGAAATCACGATCAGCAGCACAGCGCCCGCGGCAAACTCCCCGCCCAGCGCCATATTCAGCACCAGGCCGGACAGCCCGGCCACCAGGGACAGCAGCCTCAGCACGGACACGCTCACCGCGCCGCACGGCACGGGACGGTCCGGATAACGGGAAGCGTCCCACCTGGCATCCACACGGTCATTCTCCCACATGCCGTACAAATAAAAGCACAGCCCCATCAGCACCACGCCCGCATACAGGCCGGCAGGCGGCAGCTCCGCTCCCCGGACGGCAGCCCACGCCACGGCCGCATTGGTGAACAGCGTGGGAATATTGGCCGGACGGGAGGAACGGATCACTCCCCTCAATAAACGGCAATCATGCATCGACGCACACTGTATAGGGAAAAACGGCATTTACCAAGCACATCCACAGTCAGCAAAAGTGTGGAGACGGCCCTCCCTACCATGCAGGGCGGTATCCATACATACCCAGAAATAGATTGTCTTTACAGGGCTGTTCCCTATCATCCGGAAACATTAAAGCTTCTTTTTCTCCCCTCCATGAATATCAGAACCCACATCCAGGCGCTTCTCATCTGTACCATGGCCTTATCTGCACAGGCGCAAAGCATCGTGGATTCCCGGGCCTCCCTTCCCCGGGCCGTTCAGCTCCACGGGGATGAAGGAAGAGAAACGGTGCGTCCGGACGAATCCAAGCGCATCTCCCCGAACGAAGCGCCGGCCTCCCGCATGCAGCCCCAGCGCATCGTCAACCGGATAGCGGCCACCGTCAACGGTCGCCCGATCACGGCCAATGAAGTCAGCGTGCGGCTCATGCCCATCGGCGCGCAACTCGCGGCCCAGTACCCCAAACAGGGTCCCGAATTCTACAAACAGCTCGCCCTGGCGAAAAAAAACATCATTGAAGACCTGGTGGAGCGCGAACTGCTCCGCAACGAATTCGAAGGCATGGGCGGCGTCATCCGCGACTCCCTCATTGACCAGGAAATCAACCGCACCATCCTGACCACCTTCAACGGTGACCGCTCCGCTTTCCTGAAAAACCTCAACCTCTCCGGCATGACCATCCGCGCCTTCCGGGAAATGACGAAAAAACAGCTCCAGGTCCAGATCATGCGCGCCTCCAAATACGACCAGGAAATACCGCCCACCCCGGAAGAAATACGGCAGGAATACGAGGCAACCAAGGAACAATACCGGGACCTGACCAAGGACAAAATCAAATTCAAGAAAATCTTCATCCCCATGCTGGGGGACGACTCCGCCTCCACGCCGGAAGTGCAGCTCAACCTGGCGGAACTCATCGCCAAGGAAATCAAATCCAAAAACGCCACCTTTGAAGACATGGCCAAGCGGTACTCCAAAGACCTCTATGCGGAAAAAGGCGGCGATTGGCCCGTCACGGAGCGCTCCACGCTCTCCCCGGAATCCGCCGCCATCATCTTTGGCGCGCAGCCCGGCGAAATCATCGGGCCGCTGGTGGACTCCACCGGCTTCACCATCGTGCTGGTGGAAAAAAAGGAACTGGCCCCTCCTCCGCCACTTTCCGCCATCAAGGAGCAGATCGACATGATGGCGCGCAACAAGCGCAGCAATGAACGCTATAAAAAATGGGTGGAACGCCTCCGGAAAAAAGCCATCGTCAAGGTGTACATCTGAGTTCCTCCCGCCTCTCCCCTTTCCCCCGTTGCCGGACCGGCCCATTCAACAAGGCCGGTCCGGCATTCTCTTTTCATTCCCCCGGTTCCAGTCCATCCAACCGATTCATTCGTCCTCTTTCTTTGACCGGGGCAGCTTCCTCTCAACCATATTTCCGGAAGACGCCTCCATACATAACCGGACGGCGGCTGCAAGTCATCCCGCCGAATACGTGAAGCCCTGCTGACGGAATCCGTGCAGAAACCGCATTCTGCTGAATAAAAATCTTGCAAGATTGCAGATTTCCAGTCGTAATACCACAGATATGTTCACCAACATTACACGCACGACCCTCTGCATTACTGCGTTCAGCATCGCCAGCCTCATGGCGGCGCCCCTGGACGCCACCAAAACGGAGAGCCTGGATTGGAACTGGAAATTTGCCCGTTTCGGAAAAATGCCGGATGGCAGCACACAGCCGGAACCGGGAAAAGCCATGGGATTCGCCACTGCCACCAGTGAGGAATCCGGCAATCCGGCGGACAATGCCGTGGACGGGGACAAGTCCACCCGCTGGTGTGCCGACGGCGGCAAAAGCGGGGAGAAAATCACTGTGGACATGGGACGCCCCGTGGACGTGAAAACCGTCAACATCCTGTGGGAAAAACAAAACAACCATCTCTTCAAGCTGGAAGGCTCCGGTGACGGAAAACGCTGGACGACCATTGAAGACAAAACTTCCGGACAAAACGACTCCAAGGAAGACACGGTGGAAAACAAAACCGGCAAGCCACGCTACTTCCGCGTCACCGTCACGGGCAACAACCAGAGCAACTGGGCCAGCATCCGTGAAATCACCTTTAAAAACGACAAGGGGGAAATCATCCGCCCGCAGGCCGCCGCCGGAGCCAGCAAGACGGACCATCCCTCCAGCCCCGGTTTCAACGACAAAAACTGGCGTTCTCTGAACCTGCCGCATGACTGGGGTGTGGAAGGGCCATACCGCATGGACCTTCCCAATGAAACAGGCAAGCTCCCGTGGGACGGCATCGGCTGGTACCGCAAAACGCTGGAAGTACCGGCGGACGCCAAGGGCAACCAATTCTATCTGGACTTTGACGGCATCATGTCCCGCCCGAAAATCTATGTAAACGGAGACCTGGCCGGCGAATGGAAATACGGGTACGGCTCCTTCCGCGTGGACATCACGCCCTTCCTGAAATTCGGCCAGAAAAACACCATCGCCGTCAGGGTGGACAATCCCCCCAACTCCTCCCGCTGGTATCCGGGCGGCGGCATCCACCGCCATGTGTGGCTCACGGAATCCAACCCCGTGCACATCGAACACTGGGGCGTCTTCGTCAAAACCCCGGAAATCACTAAATCCTCCGCCAAGGTGGAAGTGGACACCACGGTGAAAAACACCACGGACAAGGCCGTCACCCCCTCCGTTACGGAAGAAATTCTGGACGGTGACAAGGTAGTGGCCACAACCACCACCAGGGGGAAGCGATCCCCGCCGGGGAAAAAGGCAAGGTCACCAGCACGCTGACGCTTAAAAACCCCACCCTGTGGACGCTTGAGGCCCCCCATCTGTACAAGATGAAAACCACGGTCAAGCTGGGTGACAAGGTCATTGACCAGAAACTCACGAACTTTGGCGTGCGCACCATTGAATGGAAGCCCACGGGCTTCTACCTCAACGGGGAGCGCGTGCAGCTCAAGGGCGTCTGCCAGCACCATGACCTGGGGCCCCTGGGCGGAGCCGCCCATACGCGCGGCTATGAACGCCAGATTGAAATCCTGAAGGAATTCGGCGTCAACTCCATCCGTACGTCCCACAACCCTCCCGCGCCGGAAGTGCTGGACCTGTGCGACAAGATGGGCATCCTGGTCATTGACGAACTCTTCGACATGTGGCACAGCGCCAAAAAAGGGCAGGACTACCACAACTACTTTGACGAATGGCATGAACGCGACCTGGTCAACTTCTGCCACCGGGACCGCAACCATCCCAGCGTCATCGCCTGGAGCACGGGCAACGAAGTGCCGGAACAGGGCAACAAAAACCTGCATAGCGTCTCCCAGAACCTCACGGACCTCTTCCACCGGGAAGACCCCACCCGCAAGGTGACGGCCGGCTGCAATGACGCAGGGGCCGCCCGGAACGGCTTCGCGGACACGATGGACGTCTATGGCTACAACTACAAGCCCTGGGCGTACAAGGCCTTCTCCAAGGACCGCCCGGACCAGCCCTTCTACGCCAGTGAAACCTCCTCCTGCGTCAGCACGCGCGGAGAATACTTCTTCCCCGTGGACTGGAACAAGAGCAAGGGCTTCTTCCTCTACCAGGTCAGCTCCTATGACCTCTACGCCCCCGGCTGGGCCTACCGCCCGGACGTGGAATTCGCCGCCCAGGACGACAACCCCAACAGCGCGGGCGAATACGTGTGGACGGGCTTCGACTACCTGGGAGAACCCACCCCGTACAACCTGGACGCCACCAACGCCCTGAACGTGCCGGAAGGTCCGGAACGTGAAAAACTGATGGCCGAGCTCAAGAAGCTGGGCAACCGCGCTCCCTCCCGCAGTTCCTACTTCGGCATCGTGGACCTGTGCGGCTTCAAGAAAGACCGCTTCTACATCTACCAGGCCCACTGGAGGCCGGATGTCAAAATGGCCCACATCCTGCCGCACTGGAACTGGCCAAGGGCCAGGTAACGCCCGTGCATGTCTACACCAGCGGGGATGAAGCGGAACTCTTCCTCAACGGGAAATCCCAGGGCGTCCGCAAAAAGGGCACCGGTGAAAAAGACCGCTACCGCCTCGTGTGGGAAGACGTGAAATACACGCCCGGCACCCTCAAAGTCGTCGTCAAAAAAGACGGCAAGCCCTGGGCTACGGACACGGTAACCACCACCGGAAAACCGGCGGCGCTCACCCTCAAGCCGGACCGCAGTGAAATCAAGGGAGACGGCTATGACCTCTCCTACGTCACCGTGGCCGTCCGCGACGCGCAGGGCCGCATGGTGCCCCGCAGCAAAAACCAGCTCACCTTCAAGGTAAGCGGCCCCGCGGACATTGCCGGCATCTGCAACGGCGATCCCACAGACTTCACCACCATGGCGAACCCGGAAAACAAAAACATCATGAAAATCAAGGCCTTCAACGGTCTTGCCCAGGTCATTCTGCGTTCCCGCAAGGGTGAATCCGGAAAAGTGACGCTCCAGGTCATCTCCAACGGCCTCAAGCCGGCCCAGACGACCGTGACGGTCAAATAAATCCTGAAAAAACTCCGCTCAGGCCGCCGGTTCCCGCCAGGGAGCCGGCGGCTTTTTCATACTGCTGCCCCTGGGGCGGAAAGGGCCGGTTTTTCCACCCATCCCAGGGCAGGTAGGGATTGAAAGAAAAAAACTTTATGGTACCCTTTTGCCCATGTCTGATCTGCCCAAAGCATATGAATCCGTCCCTAGTGGAAGAAAAATGGCAATCCCGCTGGATTGAAGAAGGTTGTTTCAAGGCTGACCCGGCTTCTGAAAAGCCTGCCTACTCCGTCGTCATTCCTCCCCCCAACGTCACGGGAGTGCTCCACCTGGGCCATGTGCTGAACAACACCATCCAGGACATCCTGGTGCGCCGCGCGCGCCAGAAAGGATATGAAGCCCTGTGGCTGCCGGGCACGGACCACGCCGGAATCGCCACTCAGGTACGGGTGGAAAAGGACCTCAAGCAGACGACGGGAAAGAGCCGCCATGACCTGGGCCGTGAAGCCTTCCTGGAAAAAGTCTGGGAATGGAAGGAAAAACACGGCGGCATCATCATCAACCAGCTCCACAAGCTGGGCTGCTCCTGTGACTGGGACCGCGAACGCTTCACGATGGATGAGGAATACACCAAAGCCGTCGGGCAGGTATTCATTGACCTCTTCCGGGAAGGCCTCATCTACCGCGGCCGCCGCATGGTCAACTGGTGCCCCGTTTCCCTCACCGCCCTCTCCGATGAGGAAGTCATCATGACGGAGCAAAAAAGCAAGCTTTACACCGTCCTCTACAAGCTGGAAGACGGCTCCGGAGCCCTTCACGTAGCCACCACCCGTCCGGAAACCATCATGGCGGACGTGGCCGTGGCCGTCAACCCGAAGGACCCGCGGTACGCCCACCTCATCGGCAAAAACGTCATGCGCCCGCTCAACGCCGCCCCCATTCCCATCATCGGGGATGAATACGTGGAAATAGAATTCGGCACGGGCGCTCTGAAAATCACCCCGGCCCATGACAAGGCCGACTTTGAAATAGGCCGGAAATTCAATCTGGAAATCATAGACATCCTCACCCCCGACGGCCATATCAACTGCACGGAAGTGCCGGAACTGCACGGCATGGACCGCTTTGACGCGCGCCGGAAATCCGTGGAAATGCTGGAAGCCGCGGGCCTCATGGTCAAAATTGAAGACTATGACAACAAGGTGGGCTTCTCCGAACGCGCCAACGTCCCGATCGAACCGCGCCTCTCCATGCAATGGTTCCTCAAATACCCGTGCGTGAAGGAGGCGGCGGACGCCGTGGCCGGCGGGGACATCACCTTCCGCCCCGCGCGCTGGGCGAAAACCTATGCCCACTGGCTGGAAAACATCCAGGACTGGTGCATCTCCCGCCAGCTCTGGTGGGGGCACCGCATCCCCGTCTGGTACCGGAAGGACAAGGCGGAAGAACTCAGGAACGCCCCTGCTCTGGACGCCTCCGCCCTGGAGCAAGGCTTCCTCTACGTGGGAACCGAGCCGCCCGCGGATCCGGAAAACTGGACTCAGGACAGCGACGTGATGGACACATGGTTCTCCTCCTGGCTGTGGCCCTTCTCCACCATGGATGACGAAACCCGCGCCAAATTCTACCCCACCACGGACCTCGTCACGGGACCGGACATCATCTTCTTCTGGGTGGCCCGCATGATCATGGCCGGCTACCGCTTCCAGCATGACAAGCCGTTCAGCAACGTCTTCTTCACGTCCATCATCCGCGACAAAATAGGACGTAAAATGAGCAAATCCCTGGGCAACTCCCCGGACCCGCTGGACCTGATCGCCAACTACGGCGCGGACGGCCTCCGCTTCGGCCTCATGCGCATCGCCCCCACGGGCACGGACGTGCGCTTTGACGAAAACCAGATTGGCGAGGGCAGGAACTTTGCCAACAAACTTTACAACGCCACCCGCTTCCGCCTGATGCAGGGCGCGGCGGAGGAAGACGCTGCGCCGCACTACTCCCCCGTGCACATCTCCATCATCTCCAAGCTCAAGCAGCTCCATGCAGATGTGGAAAAAGCGCTGGCGGACTACGAATTCAACGCCCTCATCCAGAACCTGTACCAATTCTTCTGGAACGAATACTGCGACCGCTTCCTGGAAGCCGTCAAGGGAGATTTGAGGGACGGAGCGGACCCTGCGGCACGGGCGGCCACGCTAACCACCATGGACACGGTGCTCAGGCACTACCTGGCCCTGCTGCATCCGGTCATGCCGCACATCACGGAGGAACTCTGGGTTTCCCTGGGCTTTGCGGACGCCAACGGCGGCCTTCCGCTCATGCGCACCCCGCTCCCCTCCGCGGACGGTCTTCTGGCAGGGCTGGACGAAACCCGCATCACGCTGGCGAACACCCAGGCTGCGGCTCTCTATGAAACGGCCAACAAGGCCCGGAACCTGAAGGCGGAATACGACCTCTCCAACAACAAAAACGTCAGCTTCATCCTGAAAACCACCCATGACGTCCCGCTGGACATCCTCTCCCGGCTGTCCATTCTGGCAAACGCCAAATCCGTCACCCGGGACGCTGCCTACTCCGCCCCCAAGGGAACGCCTGCGGCCCTCACGCCGCTGGGAGAGCTCTTCCTTCCCCTGGAAGGACTCATTGACGTGGAAGCGGAAAAGGAACGACTGGGCAAGGAGCTGGACAAAATTGCCAGGGAAATCGCCAAATCCTCCTCCAAGCTGGGCAATGCGGGCTTTGTAGAAAGAGCCCCGGCGGAAGTCGTGGACCAGGAAAAAGCCCGTCTGGCGGATTGGGAGGCAAAACAGGCCCAACTGAAAGGGATGCTTGATTCCCTTTCCTAATCATCTATTCTTCCGGGAATGAATGACCTTCAACAGTACTTTGCCGGTCGTGAGCAATTCATTGAATTGCTGGAAGCGGTGGGCATACGTACTCTTGAACAATTCGCTTCCGCGGACCCTTTCACCGTTTTGCCTGAACTCCATCAGGCAAAACGGATGCTGAAACTGCGCACGGAAATACCTCCGGCTCCCGTTTTCAGGGAATGGGTGAACCAGGCGCTTGCAATGCCCATAGCGCCGGAACCGGCTGCACTGCACGCTTCCACGGACGGAAGCCTCCCGCTTGCCACTCCCGTGGTGGAACTGGCTCCGGCGGTGCAGACAACTCCGCGGACATCCGGACCCGGCAGGGAAAAACGGCCACGCCCCCGTGCCGACGGCCCTGCGAAACATCTCTCCACCAAGGCAAGGCGCCAGGAAGAACAAAGCTACCAGCCCGCCAAGCGCGTCCATGTCCGGCAAGAGCCAAAAACCTACCTGCGCAAAAAGGGCGTCAAGCACATGACTCCTTTCCGGACATGGCTGGGAGCCGCCTCCGTCCTCCTCCTCTTCGTCTGCACCCTCTTTTCCATCGCAATCATCACCCTCGTGCTTCTCAACGGGGAACGAGGCTGGTTAATCATCAGCCTATGCTTCGGCCCCTGGTTTCTGGCGCTGATCCTGTATCTTTCCCTGGCGTTGCCCCGGAAATGTAGCGTATGCCGCGCCCACGTCTTCTCCTTTAAAAAATACACCCGCAACAAGGCGGCCCATCGCATCCCCCTCTTCGGCTACGTATTTGCCACGGCTCTGCATATATTCCTCTTCCACTGGTTCCGGTGCCCGGCCTGCGGTTCCTCCCAGCAGTTGGAAAAAACCCGCGCGGAACAGCACAAACACTAGCGTGCGCGTGGCCCCCTCCGCCTTGGCCTCCCCGGGATCTCCCGGCCTTTCTCCTGCGCGTAACGCCCGGAAAAAGGCTCCTTTCCTGTCCGGCGGCAGCAAGAACAGCAATCCCGAACAACGCGTTTCCCGCTCTTTGCCCTATCCCTGGGCCCCAAATCCGGATTCAGACGGGACAAACAGCCTTCCCTCTCCGAATTCTCTGAAATGGCCTTCTATCAGCGGTTCCCGCATCTTCCGCCGTCATCCCCTGCCCGGAAGCGGAACGGGCGCATCTCAAGTCTCTTGGCTCCCGGCACGCCCCAAGACATTCTCTCAGACAGACCGCCTGAGGCCCTTGCCTCCCTTCCGCCTGAAAAACCCGTATCGACATCTTCATGCCGTGCGATGTAAAAACACGTTCCCAACTCGGAAACACGGGAATCCATCGGGACGTTTCAAAAACAGGAAAAAACCTGCCCCATAAACTATTCCGGACTCTCTTCCCAGACGCCCGGCAAACTCGTAGTTCCGGTGACTTTATTGTTTCTCATGAAAAACGCCTCAAACACACATTCACCGGAAAAATACGGGCAACAAAAAAACGCCGTCCTCTCTTCAGAGAACGGCGTTCAAAATCCTGAGGTGTCTCGGTTAGAGCACTTCCGGAGCAAGGGAAACAATCTTCATGAACTTCTTTTCACGGAGTTCACGGGCGACCGGCCCGAAAATACGGGTGCCGCGCGGGTTGTTGTCCTTGTCGATAATGACGACGGCGTTGCCGTCAAAACGGAGCACGGAGCCGTCATCACGGCGGATCGGGGCGGCGGTGCGCACCACTACGGCCTTCACCACAGTACCTTTCTTCACGGAAGCGGTGGGAATGGACTCGCGGATGTGGCAGGTAATAATGTCGCCAATGTGGGCCTGACGGGTGCGCTTGCCGATGACGCCAATCATCTTGGCGGAGCGGGCGCCGGTGTTGTCGGCCACCTGGACTAGGGATTCCATCTGGATCATGGTATCAAATCTCCTTTATTTAATGGTTGATTCCTGATTAGTGGGTAAGCACTTCCACCAGTTCCCAGCACTTGAGCTTGGAAAGCGGGCGGGTTTCAACGATACGTACCTTATCGCCTACCTTGGCCGTGGAATTTTCGTCATGGGCATAGAACTTCTTGCTCTTCTTGACAATCTTCTTGAACTTGGGGTGCGGAACGCGGGCAACGTATTCCACGACGATGGTCTTGTCCATCTTGGTGGAGGTCACCACGCCGACGCGCGTCTTGCGAAGGCCGGGCTTCTTGGTTGTTTCGGTTTGTTCGGACATTGGATTCTAAAAGTGTTAGAATATTCTGTTGTTACCGGAAATCCTCAGTTTACGCTTCCCCGGTTTCACCCTTGATGGTAAGGGCGCGGGCAAGGTCCTTGCGGACGGTGCGGATTCTCTGGTTGTTTTCCAGCTGGCCGGTGGCCTGCTGGAGACGGAGATTGAAGAGTTCTTCACGAAGGCTGCGCACCAGAGCGGAAAGCTCTTTGGCGGACATAGCACGAAGTTCTTTGGGGGAATTCTTATCAGACATGGTGATGAGTAGCTTTAGTGTTGAACGCCTTGACGATAGACGAAGCGGGTCGGCACGCCCAGCTTGTTGGAAGCCAGACGAAGAGCTTCGCGGGCCTGGGATTCGGTCACGCCGCCTACTTCAAACAGAATGTTGCCGGGACGGACAACGGCCACCCAGCCTTCCACGGCGCCCTTGCCCTTACCCATACGAGTATCCGGGGGACGGGACGTAAAGGACTTCTGCGGGAAAATGCGGATGAACACCTTACCTTTACGTTTCAGGTAACGGTTGATCGCAATACGGCAGGCTTCAATCTGGTTGTTGGTGATCCAACCGCGGTCGAGCACCTGAAGGCCGAAGTCACCAAAGGCAACATAGGTACCGCTGGTGGCATTGCCGGAACGGCTGCCGCGGTGCATCTTGCGGTGCTTCACTCTTTTGGGCATTAAAGGCATATCTTATTCCTCCTTGTGTTAAGTGTGATGAACAATGTGATGGCGGCTTTCTTAGGCACGCGGACGACGGGGACCGCGGGGGCCGGACGGGCGTGAGGTCTGCTGGGAGACGACTTCATCGCGCTTGTTGACCCAGCACTTCACGCCGATGATGCCGTACAGGGTGCGGGCTTCGGCGAAACCGTAGTCAATCGGGGTGCGGAGCGTCTGCAACGGCACTTTGCCTTCGCGGTACCATTCGGCACGGGCGATATCGGCGCCGCCGAGACGGCCGGCGCAGCGGATGCGGATGCCGTCGGCGCCACGTTCCATGGCTACCTGCACGGCGCGCTTCATGGCGCGGCGGAAGGAAACGCGGCGTTCCAGCTGGACGGCCACGTTTTCAGCGATGAGCTGGGCGTCCGTTTCAGGAGAACGGATTTCCACGATGTCAATGTTGACCTGGGTGGAAGCGCCGCACAGGCCCTGGAGGTACTGGCGGATCTTTTCAATTTCTTCACCCTTGCGGCCGATGACAAGACCCGGACGGGCGGTGTGGACGGTAATGCGGACGCTGTTCCAGGCACGTTCAATCACGATGCTGGAGACGGCGGCGGACATCAACTGTTCCTTGATGTACTTGCGCATCACCAAGTCTTCATGCAGCTTGGTGGCGTAATCCTGGCCCGTGGCGTACCACTTGGAACGCCAGTCCTTGTTGACGGCGAGGCGGAACCCGATTGGATTTACTTTCTGACCCATGATATTAGTTCAGCTATATGTGTGTTAGATTGGAATGACTTAGCCTTCTTGATCGGCCAGTACGACGGTGATATGGGATGTGCGCTTGCGGATCATGTTGGCGGATCCACGGGCGCGGGGCATCGTGCGGCGCATCGTGGGGCCTTCATCGACCATGACGGACTTGACCACCAGCGTGTCAACGGACAGTTCCGCATTATTCTCGGCGTTGGCCAAGGCGGACTTGAGCGTCTTATTCAGCAGGTAGGCACCCTTCTTGGGGGTGTAGGACAGGATGTCGGTCGCCTGGGAGACGGACAAGCCTTGAATTTCTTGAGCAATATCGCGCATCTTCTTGGCAGAGATGCGGGCGTATTTGTAAACAGCTTTCACTTCCATGGGTTTTTCCTCGTAGTGCAGGTTATTGATGAAGATGATTTAGTCGTTGGTTTTTACTGAGGCAGAATCTCCGACGCGCACCGGCTCGGCGGGCGCCGCAAGTTTCTGAACAAGCGCGCCACATACTTCCTTGCGGACGTCCGTGACTACGGCTTCTCCGATGGTTTGCGCTCCCCGGGTCACCTGTACGGGCATCCCGACTTGCATCCCTGCCGTTCTGCCGGCGTTCAGCACCACTACTCCGGATTCGGAGTCAATGCTGAGCACCTTGGCTTCCGCCAGGGTTCCCGCGCCATCTCGCACGGGCTGTTGCCTGTATCCCAGAACGGACTCCAGCAGGCGCAGGGAGCTTTCCACTGCCGTCCTTGCATTTGCGTCCTCGGATATGGCTTGTTTCATGTAGGCGAGGATGGCTCCGGAGAGCTTGACGGACGCCTGCTCCAGCCGCTGAATGCGGTCATTGGAGGCTTCGATGTCTGCCACCGCCTGAATCAGGCGTTCCTCACTATTACCTAGCGCTGCGCCTCCCAAAGCTTCCAGCCGGGTACGGATGTCCACCAGCTGGGCGGCCGCCTTGTCGGCGTCGCTGCGGGCCTGGACATAGGATGCCTTGAGGGCCGCATTCTGCTTTTCGAGACGCTCGATTCTGCGCGTCAGTGCCGCCGTATCCTCTTCCGCTCCCTGCAGTATCCCGCCCAGCCCTACAAGGGTGGTAAGGGAATAGGCAAGGATGGAAGAAGAGTTCGACATGTTGATTGTTAACTTACTGATTACTTCTTACCGATACCGCCGTGCTGTTTGAAGACACGAGTCGGGGCAAATTCACCAAGCTTGTGGCCTACCATGTTTTCCGTGACGTACACCGTGGCAAAGTTCTTGCCGGCGTGCACCAGGAAGGTCAGACCGACGAAGTCAGGCGTAATCATGGATGCGCGGCTCCAGGTCTTGATCGGCTTGCGGTCACCGGTTTCAAGCTGAGCGTCGATCTTGGCGAGAAGCTTTTGACTGACAAAAGGGCCTTTTTTGAGAGAACGTCCCATGTTATATGATCCTAGTTAAAGTTATTGTGTATTGGTTACTTGGCGTTGCGGCGCTGTACGATGACGGAGTCGCTGGGCTTGCGGAGACGGCGGGTCTTCTGGCCCTTGACGTGGCCCCACGGAGACTTGAGGTGCTGACGACCACCGCCGGACTTGGACTTGCCTTCACCACCACCGTTCGGGTGGTCGACGGGGTTCATCGTCATACCGCGCACGGTGGGACGAACGCCCATCCAGCGGGTGCGGCCGGCCTTGCCGGACATTTCGTTCATGTGCTGGGTATTGCCAACCTGACCGATGGTGCAGTAGCAATCCTCATTGAAACGGCGGATTTCGCCGGAGGGCATCTTGATCAGCGCATAGCCTGCTTCACGGTTGGAAACAATGGCCTGCTGGCCGGCTGCACGGGCAACCTTGCCGCCGGAACCCGGACGGATTTCAATGTTGTGAACGGAGGTACCCAGGGGAACGTTCTTCAGGGGCATCGCATTGCCGACCTTGGGAGCAACCTTCTGGCCGCTTTCCACCTTCATGCCCACCTGGAGGCCCGTAGGAGCCAGGATGTAGGACTTTTCACCGTCCTTGTATTCGATCAAGGCGATGCGGCAGGTGCGGTTGGGATCGTATTCGATGGTAAGCACGGTGGCGGGCACGTCAAACTTGTTGCGCTTGAAGTCCACCAGGCGATACTTGCGCTTGTGGCCACCGCCGATGTGGCGGGTGGTGATGCGGCCGTTGTTATTGCGGCCACCGGATTTCTTGAGGGGTCTGCAGAGACTCTTTTCCGGGGTAGAGGTAGTGATTTCGTCAAAGGACGGCCACACCTTGTAGCGGTTAGAGGGAGTAACTGGCTTGAATGACTTGAGGGACATGATAGCTTTCCTTCCTAGTAGGGGGCTTTAAACGAGGTCAAGGGTTTCACCGTTGGCAAGCTTGATGTAAGCTTTTTTCCAATGAGCGGTGCGACCTGCATCAGCACGGCGCTGACGCTTGAGCTTGCCGTCATAGTTGGCGGTGCGCACGGAAGCGACCTTCTTGCCGAAAGCGACTTCGACAGCCTTTTTGATTTCGATTTTGTTGGCGTCGCGGTCAACTTCAAGGACCAGCTCGCCAGTGGTTTCCTGGAGCATGGTGGCCTTTTCGCTGATGCGCACCTTCTTGATGACTTGGTAAATGTCTTTCATGGCTTCTTAAGCAGTACGGCTGGCGAGGGTTTCTAAAGCGTTGTCAACGAGGATCACTGCATCAGCGTTCATGAGCTGTTCAATGTTCACTTCTGCGGCGGTCATCAGGAGAACTTCCTGAACGTTGCGGCCGGCAAGATAGGTGGAATCGTCAAAGGAGGCGGCTACGATGAGCACCTTCCTGGCGTCCGTCAAATCCTTGACGGCCTTGATGAAGGACTTGGTCTTGCCGTCAGCGACAGAGAATTCGGCAACGGTGCTGACCTTGGAAGCGGCGATCAGATCGCCCAGCACGCGGCGCAGGGCCAGGCGGCGGGTGCTCTTGTTCACCTTCTTGGTGTAGTCGCAGGGGCGGGGACCGAAGACCACGCCGCCGCCCACAAAGATGGGAGCGCGCTTGTCGCCGTGACGGGCATTACCGGTGCCCTTCTGGCGGAAGATCTTCTTGTTGTTGCCGCTGACTTCAGCACGGGTCTTGGAGTTGGCGGAACCGGTGCGGCGGTTCGCCTGGTAGGCCACGATGAGGTCATGCACGGCCTGGGAGCCCTTGTCACTGCCTACAAGCTGGATGTTGGCGGCAGCGGCGGCTTCTAATGTAAAGGTATTTGCGGACATAGATAGGTTTTCCTATAATCAATGTGAGGTTAACTAAAGCCTTACTTCTTCTTGGCGGGGCGGATCACGAGGTAGGAACCGCGTGCACCGGGAACGGCGCCGGAGATAAGAATGACGTTGTCTTCCGGACGTACGGCCACAACCTTCAGGTTCTGTACCGTGCGCTTGGCATTGCCCATCTGTCCGGGCATCTTCTGGTTCTTCCAGACGCGGCCGGGGGTGGAACAGCCACCCACACCACCGGTACGGCGGTGCATCATGGAACCGTGGGCGGCGGGAGAGCCGTGGAAGTTGTGGCGGCGCATCGCGCCCTGGAAGCCCTTCCCCTTGGAAGTGCCGATCACGTCAACCCACTGGCCGGCGGAAAAGAGGTCCACGCCGGGATCTTCAGCACCTTCAGCAGGCAGTTCGGAAGCTTCCACGCGGAATTCCTTGAGGAGCTTGGTGGGCTGGATGCCCAGTTTCTTGAAGTGGCCGGCCTGAGGCTTGGCCACGCGGCTTTCCTTCTGCGCATCAAAGGCAACCTGAATGGCGTTGTAGCCATCCTTGTCTTCCGTTTTGATCTGGGCGAAGGTGTTGCCCTTTACGTCAATGACGGTCACGGGCACCATAGCGCCGGATTCCTGGTCAAACAGACGGGTCATACCGACCTTTTTTCCGATAAGTCCTAGAGCCATTGTAGTGTGTCTTTCTGTTTTTTAATTACTTATCCGGGTACCAAACTAGATGCGGATCGTGATGTCCACACCGGCCGGGAGATTGAGCTTCTTGAGCTCATCAATCGTGCGGGCGGTCGGGTCGACGATGTCGAGCAGGCGCTTGTGGGTGCGGATTTCAAATTGTTCAGCCGACTTCTTGTTGACGTGAACGGAACGGTTCACGGAGAATTTTTCAATGCGGGTCGGCAACGGGATCGGGCCGTGAACTTTGGCTCCGGTGCGCTTGGCGGTTTCAACGATCTCCTGGGAGGAGCGGTCGATGGCGCGGGAGTCAAATGCGCGGAGTCGAATGCGGATTTTTGGACTTTGCATGGACGTGCGGTCTATTGGTTATACTTCAAAGGTTTGTTTATTTAGCCTTCTCGGTGACGATCTGGTCAACGAGGTTCTGAGGCACCTGTTCAAAGTGGGAGGGCTCCATGGAGTAGGAGGCGCGGCCACTGGAAAGGGTACGGATGGCGGTGGAATAACCGAACATTTCGGACAAGGGAACCATGGCCTTCAGGATGCAGGCGTTGGCCTTGTTTTCCATGTTGCTGATCTGACCGCGGCGGCGGTTCAGGTCACCCATGATGTCGCCCTGGTAGTCGGTCGGCGTGGAAGCTTCAACGGACATGATGGGTTCCAGCATGATGGGCTTGGCCTTCTTGAAGGCGTCCTTCATGGCGAAGATGGCGGCCATCTTGAATGCGTTTTCGTTGGAGTCCACTTCGTGGTAGGAACCGTCCACCACTTCAACGTGCACGTCCACCACCGGATAACCGGCGATAACGCCCGTGGTCATGGCTTCATTGAGGCCGGCATAGACGGCGTTCATGTATTCCTTCGGAATGGCGCCGCCCACGATCTTGTTTTCGATGGTGAGGCCCTTGCCGCGTTCGTTCGGCTTCACGTCAATCACCACGTGGCCGTACTGGCCGCGGCCGCCGGACTGCTTGACCAGCTTGCCGTCGCCATGGGCGGGGGCAGTGATGGTTTCGCGGTAGGCGATCTGGGGCTTGCCGATGTCGGCTTCCACCTTGAATTCGCGCATCAGGCGGTCAATGATGATTTCCAGGTGAAGTTCACCCATGCCGGAGATCAGGGTTTGTCCGGTTTCTTCGTCGGTCTTCACGCGGAAGGTCGGGTCTTCTTCAGACAGGCGGCCCAGAGCGTTGGACATTTTTTCCTGGTCGGCCTTGGTCTTGGGTTCCACGGCCATGGAAATAACGGTTTCCGGGAAGGTAGGGGGTTCCAGGCAGACATCGTTGTCCGGGCTGGTGATGGTGTCGCCCGTGGTCACGTTGCGCAGGCCCACGATGGCGGCGATGTCGCCGGAGTATACGGCGTCAATGTCCGTGTGCTGGTCAGCCTGGATCTGGATGATGCGGCCCACGCGTTCCGTCTTGCGGGTGCGGGGGTTGTACACGGTGTCACCCTTCTTGAGGACGCCGGCGTACACGCGGATGAACACCAGCTTGCCGACGAACTTGTCAGCCCAGAGCTTGAATGCCAGAACCATGGGCTTGGCGTCGTCCGTAGCGGTAATCTTGAAGGTTTCTTCCGCATCCAGCGTGCTTTCAGCGTGGGCGGGAACGGTTTCCACCGGAGAGGGGAGGTAATCCACCACGGCGTCAAGCAGGAACTGGACGCCCTTGTTCTTGAAGGCGGAACCACCGGCAACAGGGATGAACTTGTTGGTGATGGTGGCGCGGCGGATGGCTTCCTTGAGTTCCTTGGGGGTGAAGGGTTCTTCCATGAGAACCTTTTCAGCAAGTTCGTCGTCCACGTCGGCCACGCGGCTCACCAGTTCATGGTAGGCCAGTTCGGCTTCTTCCTTGAGTTCAGCGGGGATTTCCTCAACCGTGTAGGTGGAGCCCAGACGGTCGTTGTCGGCATACATGACAGCCTTCTGGTTCACCACGTCAATCTGGCCGCGGAGCTGGTCTTCAGCGCCGATGGGGATCAGAATGGCGGCGGCGTTCGCACCCAGCTTGTTGTGGATGTCGTCCAGCACGTTGTTGAAGTTGGCGCCGGTACGGTCCATCTTGTTCACGAAGCACATGCGGGGAACGCTGTACTTGGTGGCCTGGCGCCATACGGTTTCCGTCTGGGGCTGCACGCCGGCCACACCGCAGAATACCACGATGGCGCCGTCAAGCACGCGGAGGGAACGTTCCACTTCAGCGGTGAAGTCAACGTGCCCGGGGGTGTCAATAATGTTCAGCTGGAAGTTTTCGCCTTCGAACATTTTGCTGATACCTTCATTTTTCACCTGCTTCCAGTTGGTGGTAACGGCAGCGGAGGTAATGGTGATACCGCGTTCGCGTTCCTGCTCCATCCAGTCGGTAGTGGTGGAACCGTCGTGGGTTTCACCGATCTTGTGAATCATGCCGGTGTAGAAAAGAATACGCTCGGACAAAGTAGTTTTGCCGGCGTCAATGTGAGCGGAGATACCGATGTTGCGGTAGCGCTCAAGGGGAGCCTTGCGATTGGGATTGTTTACGTGATCGGACATAGTGTCTGGAAAGTATCTGTAATGATCGAAAGTGAATGGTTCGGCTGACAGTCGCTGAAGGGATTACCAGCGGAAGTGGGCAAAGGCGCGGTTGGCCTGGGCCATCTTGTGAACGTCGTCGCGCTTGCGGACGGAGGAACCCTGGTTGTTGGCGGCTTCCTTGATTTCGTTGGCAAGAGCCTTGTGCATCGGCACGCCCTTGCGGTTGCGGGCGTAGTTCACAATCCAGCGCATGGCCAGGGATTCGGAACGGGCCGGGTCCACTTCCAGAGGCACCTGGTAGGTGGCGCCACCTACGCGGCGGCTCTTCACTTCCACACGGGGCTTGGCATTTTCAATGGCGCGGGTGATCACTTCCAGGGGATCAATGCTGTCCGTGCCTTCGTTAGCCATGTCGATGGCGGCATAAACAATGCGTTCCGCAAGGGAGCGCTTGCCATCCAGCATAACCTTGCTGATCAGTTTGCCAACAAGAGCGCTGTCGTAACGGGGGTCACGACGTTCGATTTTTCTATAGACGCGTTTACGGCGGGCCATAATATATAGTAGGTAAGATGTTAATGTTTACTTGGCGGCAACCTTCGGGCGCTTGGCGCCATACTTGGAGCGGCCCTGGCGGCGCTTGTCAACACCGAGGCAGTCAAGAGCCCCGCGGACGATATGGTAGCGAACACCCGGCAAGTCCTTCACACGACCGCCGCGAACGAGCACGATAGAGTGTTCCTGGAGGTTGTGACCTTCACCGCCGATGTAGGCGATCACTTCTTCACCATTGGTAAGACGGACTTTAGCCACTTTACGAAGAGCCGAGTTCGGCTTCTTGGGCGTACGGGTCATTACCTGGAGACAAACACCGCGGCGTTGCGGGCAGCTATGAAGAGCGCGTGACTTGGACTTCTCTTCCGGAGTAATACGTCCCTTGCGGACGAGCTGATTAATGGTCGGCATGTTTTCCTGCTTTGGTTGTGGTTCGTCGGTCTGGTCCGATATTCAAGGCGAACATCCCTTTCAGTAAGCAGGAAGCGCGCCTTTTTTCCGGAGGCAAACCCGATAGAAAACGTATTTCTTGCGCCTTTCGGCGCGTTTGGGGACGGCCAATATAACGTGATTTTATATCATGACAAGTCTTTTATTCATCTTTTCCTAAATATTTCATCCGTACCATTTTCCCCTGCTCTTTCCCAAGCTTCATTCCGGGTTGCCGGCGCCTTTTTCAGCCTCTTCCCCACCTGGCAGACCTCCACATGCTGATAGACGAAATAGGCGATAACCAGGGAAACACACAAGGCGATTCCCCAGAATAAAACTGGAGGCCATCCACCCCCCACTTCATTCCCGCATGTTCCCGCAGCATGCGGAGTACTTCGGCCATGCCCCGCATCACCGGCATGTGGAACAGAAAAAGGGCGTAAGCCATTCCCGCGCCAATCCCCACCCATTTCAGGAGGGGGCAGGCAGGGACGGCAGGCGGACGCTCCACAGGGAGGCAATGCACAGGGCAAAGATGACGGAAGAAACAACGTACCCCGGGAATGAATAGCTCAGGGCTCCGATTCCTTCATGGGTGGCGGCAGAAGAAGCCAGCAGCCACGCCGCGCCTGCTCCAATCCAAAACCATCGCCATGGACTCTTCCACCGTTCCATATTCCAGGACGCACACCACATCCCCAGCAAAAACTGCCACAGGCGGAAACTCACCTGATAATACAGCCTGCCGTAGTCCATCACGGTGCCGCTCCGGAACGCAGCAAAAAGAACGCTTGCCGCCAGAAGCCACAGGAACGGCCTTTTCTCGTAATAACGGTAAAGCCACGGAAACAGCGCCAGAAAGGCCATGATGCAGACGATGAACCAGACCGCCGCCTTCCCCATCATCTTCCACATCGCAAGTGTTGGCGCGGCTATCAGCAGCCTGACTCCGGCCCACGCCGTCGCCTGCTGGCCTTCAATAAGAAGAACGGCAAAACCGGCAGTCCAGGCAATCAACAGCACCGGCAGCAGGCGTCAGCCTTTTTCCGGCAATATTCCCCGATGCTTCCTTGTGTGAAACCTCCGGCGGATCGAACGGCCAGAAAACCGCTCAAGACAAAAAAGCCATCCACAGCCACGCTCCCTCCGCAATTCCATCCCCCGCTGTAATGGAAAAAGACAACCGTCAGGCACAACAAAATTCTCAGCAGATCCAATCCATAATTCCTGACAGGCAGCATATCCGGAAGCCAACGGATAAGCAATCCGTGGTCAAGCGGTATTTCCAAGGGAGAAAAACTTGCGATGACTCCCCCTTGCCTATCGGAAGCCGTTTGCATGGAAAGGGAAAACCTTCGGAACTGCGTGCCCGGACGGGATGCGGCGCAAGCCTCTCCGGCATCTCAATTTGAAAGGGAACGTTAGCGAACCCTCTTCCCTAAAGCCGGTACATCCTGGCGGACGTTTGCATTCCAGTTCCACAAAGGACTGCTCCGCTCCCCGTGGACAGGGGAATGCTTCCCCGTCTCCAGTCTGTAACGGATTGCTTATCCGCATCCTTTTCCGGCGTTTTTCCGTCAGGGCAACACGGAGACAAAAAAATCCGTTTCCAGCCACGCAAGCTGGAAACGGATTCCAAAGATCAACTGCGGGAACCGTTATTTTTTCGGCGTCACCAGGGAATGCCCGGACATTTCGGCAGGCTGTTTCAGCCCCATCAGGTTCAGCAGGGTGGGGGCCACGTCCGCCAGAATGCCGTTGGAGAGGTTGACCTGGTCCTTGTCGTCCGCCACATAAATGAGGTCCACAAGATTGGTGGTATGGGCCGTGTTCGGGGAGCCGTCCTCATTGCGCATGTGTTCGGCATTGCCATGGTCCGCGGTGATGAGCAGCTTGCCGCCCAGGGCCAGCACCTTCTTCACGCACTTTTCCAGGGCGCTGTCCACCGCTTCGCAGGCGGCGACTCCGGCTTCCACAAATCCGGTATGGCCCACCATGTCCCCGTTGGCAAAATTCATGATCACCACGTCGTACTTGTCCACGGCGTCCACAAACTTGTCCGCCACTTCCTCCGCGCTCATCTGGGGCTTGAGGTCATAAGTGGCCACTTCACGGGGGGAGGGAACCAGAATGCGGTCCTCGCCGGGGAACTGCGTTTCCACGCCTCCGTTAAAGAAGAAAGTGACGTGGGCGTATTTTTCCGTTTCCGCAATGCGGAGCTGAGTCTTCCCGGCTTCTGACACAATCTGTCCGAAAATGTTGTCCAGCTGCTCCTGTTCAAAAACGATGGGGGAGGGATACTTGGCATCGTACTCCGTCAGCGTCACATAATGAACCCTGGGCGTCACTTCACGGTCAAAGCCGTCAAACCCGGGATACAGGAAGGCATCGCTCATCTGGCGGGCGCGGTCCGCACGGAAGTTGAAGAAAAACACCACGTCATTATCGCGCACGCGCTGTTCGTTGCCGTAGGCAAAAATGCCGGGCTTCAGGAATTCATCCGTCTCGCCCTTGGCGTAGCACTGTTCCACATATTCGGAGGGGGAACAGGTGCACTGTTCGCCGCGGCCCAGCACGATGGCGTCCCATGCCAGCTTGTTGCGGTCCCAGCGCTTGTCGCGGTCCATCGCATAGAAGCGGCCGATAACCGTGGCGATTTTCGCGCCGTAAGGCTTGATGGCTTCTTCCAGTTGGCGCATGAATCCGGCCCCGCTGGTGGGGGAACAGTCACGGCCGTCCGTGATGGCATGGATGCAGATGTCGCGCACGCCCGCTTCATAGGCGTATTTGACGATGCCTACCAAATGGTTGATATGGCTGTGCACGCCGCCGTCGCTCACCAGGCCGAGCAGGTGCAGGCGGAGCCGGCGGCCTGGGAAAAAGCGGTCTTCAGCACGGAATTTTCACCCATGGAGCCGTCCTTGATGGCGTTGTCCACCCGGCAAAGATCCTGGAAAACCACGCGGCCAGCGCCCAGGTTCAGGTGCCCCACTTCGGAGTTGCCCATCTGCCCGTCCGGAAGGCCCACGTCCTCCCCGGAAGCGCCCAGCAGGCTGTGGGGATAGTTGGCCAGGAGGTAATCAGTAAAGGGGGTATCAGCCAGAACAGTGGCGTCACCGTACTCTTTCGCGACATCAGGCCCCAACGGATTGCGGCCCCAGCCGTCGCGAATGACAAGAACGACAGGCTTTTTAGAAGACATGGGCCTTATTTACAGGCATCCCCTCCTTTTGAAAAGCCTGAAATCAGGCATTCCTTCTCCGACTCTGAAATAGCCTGCGGTTTCCCCCCTTCCCCACGCGGACAACTACATACCTTCCACTCATGACCGGATGCTCCGAATGGAACACCGCAAACTTCCATTCCAGCGAACTGGTTCCCACCGCTCCCAGGCTCAATTCAATGCTCAACCAGTCGCCCAGACCGGCGGAACTGGCGTAATCCACCTCCACATGCACGCGGGGCCAGCCGCAATCGGGGGAAAGAACCTCCAGCCCCTGGGAACGCAGGTACTCGTGCTCCACCTCCTCTACCAGGCACAGCAGCCGGGTGAAATGAGCCACGCCGGAGGCGTCCGTATCGTGAAAGGCTACCTGGCGTGTTCTGACAAAGGGGATGCAGGGAAGTTCTTCAGGCATGCCTTCATCCTGCCTCCTTTCCCGGAAGCATGTCCAGCCGCAAATGCGTGACAATATGTCACATCAGCTTGATTTGTGACATCCCTCTCTTTATATATAGGGGCGAGCCCGGACGGAAACGCCGCCATGAAGAAAGACACCATCGATAAGCTGATCGGCCGCATTGACCATATCAAGGAAGAGGACCTCCAGCGTTTCTTTGTAAAGCTGGCGGAACAGCAGGGTTTTTTCCAGCAGGTGTTTGAAGCCATCCAGGAAGGCCTGATCCTGCTGGACAGCAAGGGAAAAATCCTGTTTGTCAACCAGGCCGCCCTCAAGCTCCTTGACAAGGAACGCGGCCAGATCACGCCGGAAGACTTCTGCATCTTCCTGGGCAGGGACTGCACCTGGGACACCATCCAGCAGAGCCGGACCGCCGTTTCCCGGGACGTGGAGATTTTTTATCCGGAGCACAAATTCCTGAACATTTTCATCTCCCCCATCGGCGGCAGGAGCCAGGGCCATCTGATCCTGATACGGGATGAAACGCCCCGGCAGAAGAAAAACGCGGAGAACATCGAGGCGGAACGCCTGAACGCCCTCACGCTGCTGGCCGCGGGGGTGGCCCATGAAATAGGCAACCCCCTCAACTCCATCGGCCTTCATCTCCAGCTCCTGGCCCGGAAGGCAAAACAACTGCCCGCGGAGTACCGGACGGACATGGAAGAACTGCTGAAAACGGCAGAGAGCGAAACCACGCGGCTGGACGTCATTCTGAAACAATTCCTCCAGGCCATCCGCCCCACCAAGCCCATCCGGGAACCCCACAACATTGAAACCATCATCATGGAGGTCCTGAAACTGCTGGAGCCGGAAATCCGCCAGCGCGGCATCCAGATCAACACGGACCTCCAGCCCAGCCTCCCCATCCTCAGCCTGGACCCCGTCCAGATCAAGCAGGTCTTCTACAACCTGATCAAAAACGCCTACCAGTCCATCCCGCCGGAGGGAGGCACCATTCTGGTTAAAAGCGGTTATACGGATGACAGCGTGTTCGTCACCGTGGCGGATACCGGCTGCGGCATTTCCCCGGAAGTCATGGGCAGCATTTACGAACCTTTCCTGACCACCAAATCCACCGGCTCCGGCCTGGGCCTGCTCATCGTGCGCCGCATCGTGAAGGAACACGGCGGCTCCATCACCCTGGCCAGCCAGCCGGGGCAGGGAACCACCATCACGGTCTTCCTGCCGCGCGTGGAACGCACCATCAGGCTCCTGCCCTCCTCCATCCCGTCATGAAGATGCCCGTTCTGCTGATCGTAGATGATGAAAAACCCACGCGCGACGCCCTGCGCATGGGCTTTCAGGACGATTACGAAGTGTACACTGCCGCCAATCTTTCCCAGGCCGTCACTCTCCTGCGGGAGGAATCCCCGGACCTGGTCCTGACGGACCTGCGGCTGGGCGGGGAAAGCGGCATGGACGTGCTGAAAGCCGCGGCTTCTCTGCCCCATCCCCCCAGAGCATCATGATGACCGCCTACGGATCCGTGGACGCCGCCGTGGAAGCCATGAAACAGGGCGCGTACGACTTCGTCACAAAGCCCCTGAACCTGGATGCCGTGGAGCTGGTGCTCAAAAGGGCGCTCCATACCCGGAACCTGGAGACGGCCAACCAGGAGCTCACCACCCGCATCCAGGCGGACTCCGGCCTGCAAAAACTGCTCGGACGGTCCGCCGCCATGGAACACGTGTTCTCCATCATCCGCCAGGTGGCGCCCAGCAAGACGACGGTGCTGATTGAAGGGGAAAGCGGAACCGGGAAGGAACTGGTGGCCCAGGCCATCCATTCCCTTTCCGGCAGGCCGGAGAATAAATTCGTGGCCGTCAACTGCGCGGCCCTTTCCCCCAGTTATTGGAAAGCGAGCTGTTCGGCCATGAAAAAGGCTCCTTCACCGGAGCCGGGCAGCGCCGCATCGGCCGCTTTGAACAGGCGGACGGCGGCACCATCTTCCTGGATGAAATCGGGGAAATAGACGCCGGAACGCAGGTCCGCCTGCTGAGGGTGCTGTCCGAACGGACCATTGAACGCGTAGGCTCCAACACGCCCATTCCGGTGAATGTGCGCATTATTGCCGCCACCAACAAATCACTGAAGAAACTCGTCCAGGAGGGCAAATTCCGGGAAGACCTCTATTTCCGCCTCAACGTGGTCCACATCCAGATGCCCCCCCTCCGGGACCGGCGAGAGGACGTGCCCCTGCTCGCCACCGCCTTCCTGAAAGAATTCGCCAGGGAGAACAACAAGGAATTCAAACCCCTTTCCCGGGACGCCCTTGACGCCGTACGGAACTACTCCTGGCCCGGAAACGTGCGGGAGCTGCGCACAGCCATGGAGCACGGCGTCGTCATGAGCAACTCCGCCAGCATAGAACTCTCCCATCTCCCACCCCGGCTGCACGCGCCGCAGCAGCCGGCCGCCCCGGGGAGCATGGCGCAGGAACAATTGGAGGACAATGCCCCCAGCACACAGAATGGGCTTGTCCCGGCAGGGGTTTTGAATTTATCCTTGCTGGAGCGGAATGCCATCCAACAAGCGCTGGCCCGGTCAAACGGCAACAGAACGGCGGCAGCCCACCTTCTGGGCATCAGCCGCCGCACCCTTCAACGCAAATTACAAGATATTCAACCTTCATGAATGCGCCCACCACGGCATCCCGCACACCGTTTATCATCATCCTCATCCTGCTGCTGGCGATTACGGGTGTGCAGTACTTTTTCAATTTTAACGGCCTGAACGCCAGCGCCGCCATGGACCAGGCCCAAATCGCCCGGAACGTGGCCAGGGGACAGGGAATGGCCACCAACTGGCTGAGACCCATCCAGATGGTCTCCGGGAGCACCCGCGCCGGCCTCAACCCCTTTCTTTCCGACGCCCAGATCCGCGAACAGGAAACCATTCTGGCGGGACAGGGGGAATCCCTCGTCAATCCGGAAAAATTCAATCCCTACGCCCTCCGGGACACACGCAACGCCCCTCTGAACATCCTGGTGGAAGCCGCCGTCTTCAAGGTGGCCGGCGTCCACAAGTTTGACCTGTGGAGCATGACGGGCAGCTCCATGATCTACCTGCCGGACCGCATCGTGGCGGGCATTTCCTGCATGTTCTTCATCCTGGCTGTCCTGAGCTGCTATTACATCCTCCACCAAATGTTTGATGTCACCATCGCCAGCTTCACCTGCCTGACGATGATTCTCAGCAACCTCTTCCTGCAATACGCCACCAGCGGCCTCCCGCAGATGATGATGCTCTTCTTCTTTGCCTGGGGCATCCATTTCCTGTCCACGGCCCTGCAAAACAGGGAGGAGAAGCGTAAATTCCTGATGCCGCTCATTTACAGCTCCATCTGTTTTTCATGCGTCTGCCTCACCGGCTGGATCGGCCTGTGGCCCATGGCCGGCTTTCTGATTTTCGTGGGCATCCGCTTCAAGCCTCACGGCCTGTACTGCATTCCGGGACTTGTGATCCTGTTCCTCCTCCTGGCCTACCCCGTTTACATCAACCGCTCCCTCAGCGGAGGCTTCTTCGGAACGGCCTATTACACCATCTTCACGGGGCTGACCGGCAATGAAGAAATCGCGATGAACTCCCTGGCCGCCGGGGACATTCCCATCGCCGCCCAGAAAGCCGTCACCTCCATCGTCAACAACATCCTGACGCAGGGCGACCTCCTTTACGAAAACCTCGGGAACCTTCCCCTGGCCATGGTGTTCCTGCTGGCCCTCCTGCACAAATTCAGAAGGCCGGAAGTCAACCAGGCCAAATGGGGCGTCTTCGCCATGTGGGTGCCCGCCGTCATCGGCATGGCCCTTTACACCTCCAACAAATCCGGTATTTCCCTGGGACAGATTCAAATCCTCTTCGCCCCCTTCTTCACGGCCTACGGCACGGCCTTCGTCCTCAACCTGATCGCACGGCACTCCAACAAGGAGGTAGTCCCCATCCTGCGGGGCGGCGTCCTGCTGCTCGCCCTGCTCATCACTTCCCTCCCCCTTCTGCTCAGCCTTCCCCAGATGGTGCGGGTGGGCATCCTGACGGCCAGCCGCGGCATTCCTGCATGGCCCCCTTATTTCCCCCCGGGCCTCAACCGGGACCTTCGCGCCCAGACGTCGGAAAAGGATTTCATCCTCACGGACCAGCCGTCCGCCGTCGGCTGGTACGCAGACAGGAAAGCCATCGGACTCCCCAAAATGGTGGAGCAATTCATGGTGCTGGAACGCATTCTGAAATTCCACGGCGGCAAGGTGGGCAGCATCCTGGTGACTCCCTCATCCACGCTCAACGCGGACCTCCGCACCATTGCCGCCTCCTACGGGGAATTCACCCCCCTCGTTCTGGAAGGCACCGTCCTGCTTCAGACGAAGGACAGGAATCCCGTATACCTCTTTGACCACAGCCGTGCGCTCTACCCCTTGTCGCAACGCTTTGGGACGCCGGACTCCCGCCAATTCATCCAGGGAGCGGACATGATTCTTTACAAAGACCTTCAGGAAACCGCTTCCACCCCTCAACCTTAATTCCCCATATGGCCAAACAACGGAAAAACGCTCCCGGATTTGAAGAATCCGTAGCCCGCCTGGAAGAAATCATACGCTTGACGGAAGCCCCCGTCACCGAACTGGAAGACATGATAGCCCTGGTGGAAGAAGGCAACAAGCTCATCCGCCACTGCCGCGGCATCCTTCATGATGCGGAACTGCGCATCCAAACCCTCAGCAACCCGGAGACCGTCCAGGATGGAACGGATCCCGATGAACCAGACAGCAATGAATTCTCCCTTACCTGAACTTCCGGAGCTGCTGGCAAGCATCCGCAGCCATGCAGACCTGATGAAAATCCCTGAGTCGGAACTGCCCTGGCTCGCGGAAGAAATCCGGAACACCCTCATCCACTCCCTTTCCCTCACCGGCGGCCATCTGGGCCCCAACCTGGGCGTGGTGGAACTGAGCATTGCCCTTCACCGCGTCTTTGAAACACCGCGGGACAAAATCATCTTTGACGTTTCCCACCAGGCCTACGTCCATAAAATGCTCACGGGGCGCGCCCCGCTGATTCACACCATCCGCCAGCATGAAGGGCTCTCCGGCTTTGCCAAAATGTCGGAATCCCCCCATGACGCCTACGGTGCAGGCCACGCGGGCACGGCGCTTTCCGCCGCCCTGGGCATGTGCGCGGCCAGGGATCTGAAAGGGGAGGACTACCATGTAGTGGCCGTGGCCGGGGATGCGGCATTCACCTGCGGCACCACCCTGGAGGCGCTGAACAACATCAGCCAGACCACCAAGCGCTACATCACCATTCTGAACGACAATGAATGGGCCATTGATAAAAACGTGGGCGCGCTGGCAAAATACTTCAACTCCCTGCAAACCTCGGAAACCTTCTCCTGGCTGAGGGACAAGACGGCCTCCTTCATTGAAAAGCTGGGGGGAACGCAGGCTAGGGACTTCGCCTTCAAGCTGGAAGGCACCACCAAGAACCTCATCTTCCCCTCCCTGCTCTTCAATAAATTCGGCCTGCGCTACTTCGGCCCCTTGGACGGGCACGACATCCCCACCCTCATCCGCACCCTTTCCTACATCAAGGACCTCAACGAACCCGTTATCCTGCACGTGGTCACCCAGAAGGGAAAAGGCTACCAGCCCGCACTGGACAACCCCACCAAATTCCACGGCCTGGGCTCCTACTGCGTGCGGGACGGCGAAACGCAGGCAACCGCCACCCCCACCTTCTCCCACATCTTCGGTTCCACGCTGGTGGAAATGGCGCACGAGGACGAATCCGTCACGGCCATCACGGCCGCCATGGCCAGCGGCACCAAGCTGGACCTGTTCAAGGAAGCCTTCCCAAAACGCTACTTTGACGTAGGCATTGCGGAAGAACACGGAGCCCTCTTTGCGTGCGGGCTGGCGGCGGAAGGCATGAAGCCCTACATCGCCATTTACTCCACCTTCATGCAGCGCTGCATTGACATGATCCAGCATGACGCCGCGCTCCAAAAGCTGCCCGTGCGCTTCTGCATGGACCGCGCCGGGCTCTCCCCGGACGACGGCCCCACGCATCACGGCCTGTTTGACATCGCCATGATCCGCAGCATCCCGAACATCGTCTTCATGCAACCCAAGGATGAAGCGGAATTCGTCCACATGCTCCGGACCATGAACCATTACCAGAACGGCCCCACCGTCATCCGCTATCCCCGGGGTTGCGGCGCCGGGGTCCCCCTTCCCTCCACGCCGGAAATTCTCCCCATCGGCAAGGCGGAAGTGCTCCAGACGGGGAAGGACGTGACTCTCGTTTCCCTGGGCACCATGATTGGCATCGCCCGGGAGACGGCAGCGCTGCTGGAAGCGCAGGGCCACACGGTCACCCTCATCAACGCCCGCTTCATCAAGCCTTTGGATGACGAATGCATCCGCCGGCATGCGGCCTCCAGCCGGGTGGTCTGCACCTTTGAAGACCATTCCATCAGCGGCGGCTTCAACTCCGCCGTGCTTGAATCCCTGGAAGCCGGAGGCGTCACCACGCCCGTGGAAGCCATCGCATGGCCGGACCAGTTCATCGAACACGGTTCGGAACCCATCCTCAGAAAAAAATATGGACTCACGGCGGAAGCCGCGCTACAAAAAATCATTCCCCACCTGAATTCCTGACCCATCCATGAAAGCATGCACCTTCCTACTGGCAGCCCTGACGCTTGCCCTTCTCCCCGCCTCCGCGCAGCAAACACCGCCGGAACCTCCGTCCCCGGCGTGGATTCAGGAATTCAACAGCCTGCCGGAAGCAACCAGAAAAAGCTACATTGACCAATTCCGCAAGGCGGAACAGCTCTTTGCGCAGAAGAGAACCATGGAATGCCTCTTCTCCCTGACGGAGCTGGAAAAGCTTTATGCAGGAAACCCGGGCTTATACAATCTCCGCGGCGCATGCTACATTGAAATCCGCAACATTGAAAAGGCCCTGGAAAACTTTGAAAAGGCCCAGAAGCTGGATCCCTCCAACCTCACCATTCAGTTCAACCTGGCGGAAGCGCACTACGTCAATCATGACTATGCCAGGGCGCTGAAAGCCTTCACGGAGCTTCTGCCTCCCTTCAAAGACAATCCCGGCATGACTCCCCTGCTGCAATTCAAGCGCTATATCTGCGCCCGCAAGCTGGACAACCGGCCCCTGGCCAAGGAACTGGAAAACCTGTACGGCCCGATGGACGACACGCCGTACTACTACTGCACCCAGGCCATCGTCAAATTCATGGGAGGAGACAAGGACGCCGCCCAGGAACAGCTCCTTTCCGCCATCCGCATCCACGGAGGCACCAGCGCCATCCAGGCCTTTACGGACGCCATGACGGAAGCCGGCATCCTGCCCTCCCCCTACGGGCAGACCGTCCCAACGGAACAACCGGCTAAAACAGGGCTGGAAAAACGCCGCTGATGAATGCGGAAGCGACGGTCCTGAAGCTCTATCCCCTGGGAGAGAACGGCCTGATTGTCGTCTGGTGCACGGAGGAAGGCATCATCAGAACGGCGGCCAAAAGCGCCAGAAAGCCCAACAGCCCCTTTGCCGGGCGCCTGGACCTCTTCTACCAGTGCCGCATGCAGTGGACGCAGGCAAAAACGGGAGACCTGCACTCCCTGACTTCCGCGGACCTGCTCTCCCCCGCCTGCCCCTCCGGAAAAGCTACCTCCGGCTCAGCGCGGCAGGCTACTTCGCGCGCCTGTTTCTCCAAATGCTGGAGCCGGACACGCCCATCCCGGAATTCTACGACCTCCTGCAACGGGCATACGCCTATCTGGAAAACAACGACCCCTCCCTCCGCGCCGTCCTGCACTTTGAACAGGAACTCGCGCGGCTGCACGGCATCGCGCATCCCGGCATTCCGGCGCACGTCATTCTGAAATCCCACTTCGGCAAGCTTCCCCCACAGCGGGAAAAACTGCTCGGCAGCCTGGAACAAAAAGAAAACTGAACAACATGCCGCATCCTTTTTCACCAGCCGCACGGACTTTCATCCTCCCATCCAACTCCTCCTTCCCTCCGGGGAAGGATACGGATTGTTCCGTGCGCGTGATTGACTTGTCCGCGGCCTTCGGGCAAAATCTCCGGCACGGTTTTACTGCATGAAGATCTTTGACAGATACATTGCCCGCCAGCTGCTGGGTGTTACGGCCCTGGGGGTGATGGCCCTGAGCGCCCTGCTGCTCCTGGGCAACCTGTTCAAGGAACTGCGCCCCCTTCTGGTGGAAAACAAGGCGCCCATCAGCATCGTTCTGGAATTCATCTTCCAGGTAATACCCTTCTCGCTGATGTTCTCCATTCCATGGGGATTCCTGACGGCCGTGCTGCTGGTATACGGACGCCTGGCCTCGGACAACGAACTCACCTCCATGCGCATGTCCGGCATGAGCCTGTGGCGTCTGAGCGCCCCCGCCATCGCCATCGGCATCGCCCTCTCCGGCCTCTGCTACTGGATCAACATAGACATCGCGCCCCGCGCCAAGCAATCCATTTCCGAACTGCTCATCAAGGCCGCCTCCATCAACCCGAAGGGGCTTCTCAATGAAGGACAGGCCATCACCAAATTCGATAATCTGGAAATCTACATTGACAAGCGCGTGGACGACGTCATCCACGGCATGCACATCTATCAGAAGGCGGACGACAAATCCCCCGCCGTGGCCATGCACTCGGAACGCGTGACCATGGACTTCTCTCCCGAGAAAAAAACCCTTTACCTGCACCTCATCAATCCGCTCATCACCACGCAGGAAAAGGACTCCATCTCCCAAAGCGTGACCATGGATGAAATGCCCCTGAGCATCAACCTGGACAAATCCCGCTCCCGGCGCATCAAGGCCAACCGCTTCACCAACCGGGAAATCAGGGAAGCCCTGAACACGCCCGGCTATCTGGATAAAAAACAGACCACGGAATTCGCCACGGAACTGCCCAGGCGCGCCTCCTTCTCCCTGGCCTGCATCGTCTTTGCCCTCATTGGCGTGCCCCTGGCCATCAACACCCGCAGAAAAGACACCTCCACGGGATTTGCCCTGGGCATCCTGATCGCCTCCCTCTACTTTGTGGCCCTGATCTTTGCGGACCTGTCCCGGAAAAGCGACACGATGCTCCCCTACATCCTGCTATGGCTTCCCAACGTCATCACGATCGCCGTGGCGCTGTACCTTCACAATCAGGCCAGGCACAAGGGATAAGCCCCCGGCGGAAGCGCCCGCCGTTGGCGCGGAATTAGCTTTCACAGCTCCGGCCCTTCGGGTAACATGGCGCGCATGCAGCACGTCCCCACCATCGCCATCGTAGGCAGGCCCAATGTCGGGAAATCCGCCATCTTCAACAGAATGGCCGGAAGGCGCATCGCCATCGTGCATGATGAACCCGGCGTCACTCGCGACCGGCTCTCCGCCCCCTGCAAGATTACGGACCGCGCCTGTAAAATCATGGACACGGGCGGCATCGGCGCGCGCCTGACCGACGGCTTTGCGGAACAGGTGGCGGCAGAGGCGGACATAGCCATGAAAACGGCGGACCTCATCCTCTTCGTGCTGGACTGCCGGGACCACCTCACTCCCATTGACCAGAGCATTGCGGACCACCTCCGCAAGTCGGACGTTCCCGTCATCCTCCTGCTCAACAAGGCGGACCATGAAAAGCAGGATCTGAACCTGGGAGAATTCGCCGGACTGGGCTTTGACGACCATATCTTTCTCTCCGCCGCCCACGGCAGGGGCTTCTCCGAACTCGCCTCCCGGCTGGACGATTTCCTCAAACAGGAGGGCGCCCCGCTGAAAGAAGAACTGGAGGAAGAACCGGAAGAAGGGGAGGTCGCCGCCCCCCCATCAAGGTGGCCGTCGTTGGACGCCCCAACGCGGGCAAATCCTCCCTGGTCAACGCCATCCTCCAGGACAAGCGCACCATCGTTTCCGACGTGGCGGGCACCACCCGCGACGCCATTGACGTCCCCTACCTGCACGACGGCCAGCCCTACGTGCTGATCGACACCGCCGGCATGCGCCCGCGCTCCCGGCGGGACACCTCCGTGGAAGTCTTCTCCGCCATGCGCAGTGAAAAAGCCATCCGCCGGGCGGACATCTGCCTGCTGGTCATTGACATTGCGGCAGGCATCACGCAGCAGGACCGCCGTATCGCCGGCATCATTGCGGAGGAAGGGAAACCCTGCATCATCATCGTGAACAAATTCGACCTCTTCCACCCGAATGCCCCGCGCAAGGACCGCATGGCGGAAGTGGAGGAACAGGTGCGCAGGGAACTCTTCTTCATCAACTATGCGCCCTTCATCGCCACCTCCGCAAAAAAAGCGGAGGGCGTGGAAATCATCTTCAAGGTCATCACGCGCATCCGCCGGGAATCCCGTAACCTGCCCACCACCGGACAGCTCAACCGCCTCATCCAGCTTGCCCAGCAGATGAACCCTCCCGGCACCGCCAGCGGCTCCACCAGAAGACTGAAAATCTACTACGTCACCACGGCGGTGGACCCCAAGTACAACACCATTCCCGTCCCGCGCTACGTCCTCTTCGTCAATGACAAGAACCTGCTCACGGACAGCTACTCCCAGTACCTGCGCAACAAAATCAGGGAAGCCTACCCCGCTCCCGGCATCCCGGTCATCTTCTCCGCCCGCTCGCGCGTGCGCAATGACTGACAATCCCGCCTTCTCCGCATGCTCTCCGTCAGGAACCTCAGCGCCTCCTTCCACACCAGGGCCGGCATCGTCCGGGCGGTGAGAAACGTGTCCTTTGACGTGGCGCCGGGGGAAACGCTCGGCATCGTGGGGGAATCCGGGTCCGGAAAATCCGTCACCTGCTACTCCATGATGGGGCTCATCCCGATGCCTCCGGGCCGCATTGAAAGCGGTTCCGCCATGCTGGACGGCACGGACCTGCTTCATTGTCCGGAAAAGGAACTCCGTTCCATCCGCGGCAAGCGCATCTCCATGATCTTCCAGGATCCCATGACCTCCCTCAATCCGTACCTGACCATCGGGGAGCAGGTGGCGGAACCCCTCGTCATTCATGAGGGAGCCGGCAAAAAGAGGCGCGCGACCGCGCGCTGGAACAGCTTGCCCTGGTAGGCATACCGGACGCTGAACAGCGCATGGACGCCTATCCCCATCAATTCTCCGGCGGCATGCGCCAGCGCGTCATGATCGCCATGGCCCTTATCACCAGGCCGGAAATCCTCATTGCGGACGAGCCCACTACTGCCCTTGACGTCACCGTGCAGAAGCAGGTGCTTGACCTCATCAGAAAACTTCAGCAGGACATGGGCACCTCCGTCATCCTCATCACGCATGACCTCGGCGTGGTGCGCCAATATGCGGACCGCATCAACGTCATGTACGCAGGCCGCATTGTTGAAAGCGCCCCGGCGCGGGAGCTTTTGGAACATCCCCGGCACGCCTACACCAGGGCCCTGATGAAATCCATTCCCGGACTACATGCGAAAGGCTCCCCCTCTACACCATTCCCGGACTGCCTCCCAACATGATGCAGGAGCCTTGCGGATGCAGCTTCCGCCCCAGAAATACCCTCGGGAACCCGGAACTCTGCCTGACGGACCGGGAACCGGAGCTGGTGGAAATATCTCCGGGGCACTCAGTCCAGAACTGTCCGGGATGCCTGGCCGGGAATCAGTAAAACCTTGGGAGAAGAATAGGGCCTATGGGGCTCACAGGAAACTTTAGGGATTATAGGGAATTCCCATCATCACCCCTATCACCCCTATCACCCCTATCACCCCTATCACCCCTATCACCCCTATCACCCCTATCACCCCTATCACCCCTATCACCCCTATCACCCCTATCACCCCTATCACCCCTATCACCCCTATCACCCCTATCACCCCTATCACCCCTATCCCTTCTCATCCGGCTCATTCTTTCCCTCATCCCCCCTTCTCCAAGAAACTTCCCCTCCAAAAACCTGAGCTGCCGCATTAATAAATACTTGGCCTGAAAAATCAGGCAAATGGCCATATTGGCCACCACCTCCGGCGGCCTTGTCCGGGCCAGTTCCAAAAAATAATCCCGGGCCAGACATTTATCCTCACCCTTCTTTCTGACAAAAAGGGACTCTCGTGAATCCTTTTCCCACACGGGAAAGCCTCTCACTCTCAAAACGTATTCATAATCAGCCAGTAATTCATCCAGACTGGCTCTGGCTACATTCATCAGCTTGATTTCCGTTTCCATGGAGACCAGCCCCGCCTCCTTTCCCTCCGCAATATTCTGCTTTCCGGAACGGGCAGCCTGAACCATCTGATCAACCGTCCTGTCGCGAGAAGACAAGTACGCCTTACAAAAATAATAGGTCAGATCATAAATCTGCTCCGCCTTTCTGTAGGAAAGCAGAGACCGGTAATCGCCGGAAGGGCGCAACAGGGAAGCCATGCGTCCCAGCCTAAAACCCGCAACAAAAACAATCAATATTTTTATAAAAATTACCAACATGGACCCCGTCCACCAGCACATGGTTCGCCTGAATGGCCACGGGCATCATCAGCCTGCCGGAAACGTCCGCCTCCATCTTCCCCCAATGGATGAGGGGAAGGTACTGCCCCCGGAACACCCTGTAGGCGCTGGCCACCTGCGTAAACGGAATCCACGGCAGGCAGCTGAACACGGCAATATCCGTCCGATGGCAGGGATTCGCCCGGGCCGGAGCCTGCTTGGCTGCCTGAATGAGCGGAACGGCATGCTCCAGAAAATCAGCCAGCTCCGCCCGGTACTCTACTAAAATCTGGGTGAATTCCCCATCCTTAGCCAGCACCGGAACCAGGGCGTCCACGGATTCATACTCCCACACCTCCCCTTCCTCCACCCTCTGGCGCAGTTGGGGAATCTTATTCACCGCCTTCAACAGCACAAACAGGCACAGGGCGAAAAAGGAAATCCCCTCCTGTTTCGCATAATGGTACAAGGCATCCACCCGCACGGGAGACGTGATGGAAAACATGGGACATTCAAACGTCTGGAAATACTCGTAATGGGACCTTCGCGGCCAGGAAGCGATTTCTATTTTCTTTTTCATGCACTTATTTTCTATTCCAGGAAGGCTCTCCATAGATGTTTTTGCGCTTTTGCTCCGGCAGCAAAAGACTGAACAGGACGGGAGCAGTCAAGACAGCTATGCCCGTAAATATTCCCCCTACAAGATCCCAGCAAAAGGACATTGCCAGAAACTTTCCCTTAAAAGAACAAATCAGGACTGCTATCCATACCGGCCAGATGATCGCCAACCAGCCCCCATCCAGCCCGGCATCATGAAAACGTCTGACGCCCAGCGCAATGAAGCAAAACAAGAAGAAAAACAACAGAAACAACCCCGACAGAAGAGCAAAAAGCATCCCAAAAGGAAGAGGTTCAAAAACATCGCAGGCTCCACAAAAACAAACTATCCAGACGAGAGGAGCAGACGCCAGAAGTGCGCCGTAGGTAACAGCCGCCTCCCGGCGCGAGGAACGGGACTGCATCACCAGCAGGGAAAAAAACCACTTAAAACGACTTCTTCTGCCGCATTTCCATATTTTGCCCACTTTCATCCATTCCCCGGTTCCGGAATACCGCTCCTTGAGCAACTTCCATTCCGGCGGAGTTCCCGGAATGTCTCCTATCCATATCCAGTCTTCCGAACGCTCCTCCCTGACCATCAGTCCCAGCGGTAATCCGGCATAGCGGACTTCCCTGACCAGGAAATCAAAATCGGACGGCCCATGCAATTCCCCATCCGGCGTATGGTAATAATAACGTTTCACAATCACTCCTTTCCTTCCGTTCTTTCCCCGGTTCGCCCGGAAATGCCGGACCGGCTGTTGGCGGGAACACATCCCAGCGCAAGCGGCGCCAGGGAACAAAACAGAAACATGCAGAAAAACATGGCGCCGCAAATTAAAAGGGAGGCATTCCCTCCCGCCGCAGCCCGCGCCCATCCGTACACATGATAAAAGCCCGTCTCCGCACATCCCAAGGAAGCCGCGTAAACGGGAACCGCCCAGAGGAGGCCCAGATCAAGATCACGGAGCCTGCGAAAAACAAGTCCCAGGCATGGAACAAGCATGGCCGCACTCAAACACGCCAGGTTTATTCCATGCTCAGCCGTTACCATAAAACGCGGATGAATACTCCCATTCACCGCGGCCCAATATCCTGAAAAAACCAGCGTCCCCATGCACACGCCATAAAACAGCCACGCATATAAATATGAGGCGCTGGAAATGCGGCCGGACCAAGAAAACAACCACCTCCATCTTGCCGCCATCCATTCAGGCAAGCTGAACTTCCTTTCAGAAAAAGGACCAG
The DNA here is from genome assembly GCF_049262625.1 of Akkermansia sp. JRP_AM1. Taxonomy (NCBI): domain Bacteria; kingdom Pseudomonadati; phylum Verrucomicrobiota; class Verrucomicrobiia; order Verrucomicrobiales; family Akkermansiaceae; genus Akkermansia; species Akkermansia sp. JRP_AM1. The sequence goes on along the minus strand of NZ_CP118234.1, from coordinate 1,967,928 downwards.
GACTGGAAGAAGACAGATTCACGGGAAAGCCCTTTCAGTCAAACACGCATTACGGGGTTTGTCGATATTATCCTCCCTTTCCGGCGAAAGGAAAAATCCCCGGTTCTTCTCTGTCCGGGAAACGGAACGGTCATACCTCCGGGGGATGACCGTATTGATTTTCCTTCTTCGTACCGGGAAACAGGCCCAGCAGCGCAACAACCCAGGTTCCGGACAACACGAAAACGGCCACTCCCATTCCTCCTGCCGCCATTACTCCGGCCTTTCCTGCATGTGCCATGAACATTCCCCACGCATCAGACTGGAACAAACGACCAAACAACCATTCTACCGGCAAACTGCCAGCCAGAAGGACAAAAGGAAGAACAAACGACCAACCGCCCGCCAGGGACAAGTCATGAAGCCTTCTCCAACACAAGGCAAAGAATTGAAGGACAATTAGCAACCCCAGCAACAATCTCAAGAGCAGGAAGATGAAGAACAAACAGGAAAACACGTCGATTCCCGGCATCAGGGGAGGAAGAGCAAGCCCCAGCAGAATCTGGGCAACCGCCAGCCCCAGGCAATCCGCCAGCGTCATGGACAGGAAAACGGACAGGCATTCCCGCCGGGAAGCGCGTCCGGAAAAGACGAATGCCATTCTCCATGATCTCCGATAATAATACCGGAGACGCTTCCAAAACGACAGACCGGCTACCTCTTCCGGCGGAACAGACATCACGTTCGGATAAAATCCGGTTCCCGTTTCCCTTTTCACTGCCTCCGCCAGGGCAACCCATTCTTCACCATCCACTGGACGAATCATCAAATGATCAGGCAGACCGCCCCATTTTACCTCACAGGCCAGAAAATCCAGTTCAGCAGGACCATGCAATTCTCCATTCCGATCATGGTAAAAATATTTCATTCTAAAGTATACAGCTGATCCTATTTGCTTAATTTTCAGCAATCAATACTTTTTTCGACAAATATAATCCAGAAGGCCCCCTACCCCTCCCGGACGGAAAGCAAGTCCGTCACAGACGCGCGCTTCATGCGCCACGCAGGCAGAAGGCACGCCAGGGAGGAAAGGGCCAGCACCAGAAGCACCGCATACCCCAGATGGGTCCAGGGCATCGTGACGGGAGGAGTGACGATGCCGAAGTGATAGCCGTATTCCAGAATCTGGATGGAGCACCAGGCTCCCAGCACGCCCAGGGCCAGGCTCATGACGACGGCGCACAGGGAGACCATCAGCGTCTCCGCCCAGAGCATCCGCATCACCATGGCGGCCGGCACTCCTACCGCCCGCATCAGGCCGAATTCCCGGCGGCGGGACTGCACGGAGGCCAGAACAGTATTGAGCACGGCCAGCACGGCAATCACCATCATGATGATGGGAAGCTTGCTCATCGTAAAGATCACGTCGTCACCGCGGCTGGTGACGCTCCCCCAGGCTTTCCCGGGTCAGGGCCTTCACCAGCGGCTTCACGCCTTCCCCTTCGTTCTCCTGCTGCCGCACCTTCATCAGGGCGTATTCCCCCAGGTCGTTCTGGAGCTCCAGGTTGCTTACCCCGGGGGCGGTGTCCCCCCAGATGAACTGGAACCCCTGATGGCCGTATTCCTCCTTGAGCCAGCGTTCATCGGCAATCGCCAGGGCCGCCACAAAGCCGCCGCGACGCACGCGCATGCCGCTGGTCTTGGTCAGCCAGTGCCAGCCGGGGAAGGAGACGACTCCCGCCACCTTCCAGGGTTCCCCCTGCATGCCGGGGCCTCTGCCCCGTCCGTGAGCTCCGGCAGACGGAGCATTCCCGGAACGGCGCCCCTGATGGGACGGATTCACCAGCATCAGGTCATCCCCGGCCTTCAGCCCCACCGTCCGGGCAAAGGTGTCCGGAATCAGCAGGGAACGGGTGGATTCCAGCATGGCATAGGCTTCCTGCGGGTTGCCGGAAACGAACACGGGCCTGAACAGGGGATGGCTTCCCTGAGCCATCTCCGCCACGGGAATGCCGGCCAGCACGATGGAGCGGTTGCGCATTCCGGAAAAACCTGGGGTCTTCATCTGCGCCGGGGCAATGTCCGGTTCATCCACGTAAATGGGATACATCCGCGAATTACGCAGGCTGGGCCGCGCCATCAGCTCCGGAACGTCCGCAGGCTTGAACTCCGTATGCAGGAAGGAAACCAGCGTTCCGGGCGTGGACGTATCCGGAGAGAAAGGAACCAGCATGGAATATCCCCACGTCTGCACCCCTACAAAGAGGGACAGGCCCACGGACATGGATACGGCGGTTCCCACGGAACGGCTGAGGTTGCGGCTGAGCTGCACTTTCAGGAAAGAATGCGGCACGCGCAGCAGCAGCCCCGTGATCCATGATCCGGCCCACTCCGTCACGCGCACGAAGGCGGGAGCCAGGAACAGCGCACCGGCCACCAGGCCGGGATACCCCAGCCAGAAAAAGATCCACTTGCGCGTCTCCACCTCCAGGCCCGGCAGAAGCAGGGCCGCAGGCTGGAGGCACACGCACGCCAGCCCGGCGATCACGGACCACACGGGAACGCGGCTCACTTTCCCGATGAATCCGGAAGAGGGCACGGCCGCTTCCAGCGGAGACTGGCGGGAAGCGCGCCATGCGGGAATGATGGAAGCCAGCAAGGCCCCCCCACGGCGCACGCGGCGGCAGCCAGCACCGTCGTCCAGGTCAGGACGGGGACCGAGGAAGAACCTTCCTCCAGAAGGTACACCAGGCAAAAGCCGGCGGCCAGGCCGCCCAGCAGCGCCGGAATGCACAGGAAAAGCCCCTCTCCCACAATCAGCAGCGCGATCTGCATGCGGCTCATCCCCAGCGCACGCATCAGGGCCAGTCTGCGGGTGCGCTCGCTGACGCCGATGCTCAGGGTCGTGAAAATGATGAAGACGCAGGAGAACAGGACGAGCCAGACAGACATCTCCGCACTCTCCTTCTGGGAGCGCACGGAACGGTCGCTGGAAAGCCGCTGGATAATGGAATCCGTATCCGCCACCACGGCGGAGGCCTGGGCCAGCTCCTGCCGGAGGCCGTCCACAAACTCCTTTTTGTCCACCCCTTCCTTGAGCTGAACGTAAATCAAATTGGGGGCAAAAGGCTGGCCCGTGATTTTTTCACACACCTTTACGGGCACAAAGAGGGAGGAAAAAGCCGGTCCGGACATGCCGCCCGGTCCCATAATGACGCCGGGGGTAGCCTTGGCCTGCTTGACGATGCCCACGACCTTCACGTCGTACACGTGCGTTCCCACGCGCACGTTCATGACGGTTCCCACGCCCGCGCTGAAATACTTGGCGCTTCCGCTGCCCAGCACCCCCTCCATGGCGGAGGAGGAAGCCATATCCGGCCAGACGCCTTCCTTCAAATCATAAGGACATTCCACGGCATGGTTCCCCACCAGGATGGGGCTCTGCGGAGGAATCCCCATGCGGTCGCGCGTCTGCTCGTCAAAGCTGCCGCGTTCATTCCCGCAGCCGATCTGGAGGCGGGGCACCTGGCAGGCGGCGTTCACGGATTCCACCAGAGGGGAGGCAGCCAGGCGAGCGGCCAGATCCGGATCACTGAACCGCGGGTACTGCCCGGGGAAGCGGCCCTTTGGGCGCCTCCGGCACCAGGCAAAGGTCATAGCTGCCCATGTAGGCCTCCGCGTCGTTATCGAACTCCTTGACCAGCGTATCATAGCTCCCCATCATCCAGACGATGAGGCTGACGGAGACGAGGATGGCGAACACGCTGACCGCCACCCGGCCGGGGTTGGCGCGCAGGTCCCGCCAAATCAGTTTGAACAGCAGCGTCATAAGGCGTCATTCAGCGTGCGTTCATAGAAGGAGGACAATTCTACAGGTCCGGCAAATTCCGCCGTGGGCCTGTCGTCCACGATGCGGCCGTCCTTGAGCACAATCACGCGGTCCGCCCACATGGCTACGTCCGGCGCATGCGTCACCAGCACGAAGGCGCAGCCCTGCGTACGGTGCAAATCCCGGAACAGGTCCCCCATGAGCCGGGTGTTTTCAGAATCCAGATTGCCCGTGGGTTCATCCGCCAGCACCAGCGCCGGGCCGGAAACCAGCGCACGGGCAATCGCCACCCGCTGCTGTTCCCCGCCGCTGAGCGTATCCGGCATGGCGTGCCGGCGGTGGGACAGCCCCACTTTTTCAATCATGGTGTCCAGAGTGGAAGAGGCCACTTTTTTGCCCCCCGCCAGGGAGGGCAGCAGGATGTTTTCCTCCACGTTCAGGGTTCCCACCAGGTTGAACATCTGGAAGATGAACCCCACGCGGTCGCGCCGGTACACTGTCAGGGCGGCATCAGACATGGAGCCGAGGTCCAGCCCATCCACCGTCACCGTGCCGGAATCCGGAGGCAGCAGCCCCCCCAGCACGTTCAGCAGGGTGCTTTTTCCGGAGCCGCTCGCGCCCATGACGGCGACGAACTCTCCCTGGTTCACGGTAAGGCTGATGTCTTTCAGCACGGCTATGTCCTCGGAACCGGACTTGAAGCTGCGCTTGAGGCGGGTGACGGAAATGACGGGGGAACTCATGGCTGGAAGGAATGGTTAGAAGGCAGTCTTCACGCCTACTTCAAACGTGCGGGGCTCTCCCACCGTGCACTGCACGGCGTGGCGGGTGGACTGCACGTACTTCTTGTCGAAAATGTTGTATACGGCCAGCCTCAGGGTGGCATCCTTCAGCCATTTGGTTTCCGGCAGGGGGATTTCCACCGTGAAGTCAAACACGCTGTAGGAAGGTATGGTATAATTATCCGCAATCTTTGCACCGCGGAACGTGGCGTAGTAGGAATCCTTGCAACGGTAGCCCAGGCCCAGCACCGTGCCGTTCAGCAGGCCGCCGTCAATGCGGTATTTCTGCCAGAGGGCCAGCGCATTCGGAGCGATGGTGGGATACACTTCCCCGGAGGTCCGGTTCTTGGTGCGGGTGTAGGTGTAGGAAAGGTAGGAACTCCAGTTCTTGGTGATTTCCCCGTTCAGGGAAAGTTCCACGCCTTCCGCCCTCTTGGAGCCGTCCGAATAGTACCGGTTGGTATATCCGTCTATGGCTACGGGAGTGTTATTCTGGATGATGTCAAACCAGGAAGCGGAGAACCACACCTTGTCCACCGGGCTGACCCGGAAGCCGAATTCCATCTGGTCCGTACGCCAGGAATCGGTCAGTTCCTTCCCGTTTTCATCCAGATACCCGAAATTGGGGGCGGAAGTACGGGCCGCATTGGCGAACAGAGCTACGCGCTCACCGAACATGCGGGTAATTCCGAAACGGGGGCTCCACGCAAACGCGTAATTATTGTCCAGGCTGAAATGCGCGTCCCCGCGCACGCCGGCCAGGAAACGCCACTGTCCGTAGCTAAGGACATCCTGCAGCAGGACGCCCGCCCGCTGAACCACGGTATCCGTCGCATTGGCTCCGGAATAGTCGCGCCCGGCGGGAAAAAGGGCGGAGGATTGTACAGGGAGAAATAGCCGTTCGTGTTCGCGGTAGCGTTCGTCACCAGGCTGGAACCGTCGCCATAGGTGCTGCTCCCCGTGTAGGAAACGCCCATCAGGGCTTCATGCTCCACCTGTCCGGTCTTGAACTCCGCCAGCGCGTTGGAATAGAAATTCCAGTTGATGTTCCACTCGTCGCTCCACGCGGCTTCGTATTTGGCCTTTCCGGAAGCAATCATCTGGTTGTAATAATCCTCCGTGCTCATTCCGCGTCCGGCGGAAGAAGAAATGCCCCAGACATTGTAGTCCACATCGCTGTACCCCATGCCGCCGCCGATGCGGATTGTCCAGACCTTCTCCAGCTTGCGCTCGAAATCCAGCATCGCCAGCAGGGATTTGGCATTGAGCCTTCCGCTCGGAGAACCGTACCAGGCGTCATACGGCCCCACAAAGTGGCCGCCCAGCACGGGGATGCCCATCGTCGTCGGCGAATTCTGGTACTGGAAACTGGTCGTCAGCACCGTCTTGGTACGGGAATCATGCTGCCAGCGGAAAATGGGGGAAACCGTGTACTTCTGGCCACCGTTGGCTCCGTTGCTCAGCCAGAACGGGCGTTCATACTCGGCGGCTACCACCGTGCGCAGGGCAAAACCGTCCGTTTCATTACCCCTGTACCGGGTGTCGTCAATAGTTACGCGGTACTTCTGCCCATGATGGGAAAGACGGGCGTAAGCCGTCAACTCCGTTCGTTCCTCAAAATCAGGCGCCTTCAGGATCAGGTTAATGGAACCGCCGGCGCCGTATGCCCCGAGCGTACTGGTCTGGCCGCCGGAAATGGACCCGATGGGGCCTTTGACAATTTCAATATTTTCTATCAGGGACGTATCCATGCCGTATCCCATGCCGCGGGGAAGAGGCATGTTGCCTATCTGCACATCGGTGCCGGCAAAACCGCGGATGGTGTACTGGTCCGCCGTGCGGGACAGCAGCATGTCTCCCCCGTATTGACGGAGGAATCCATGCGCAGGGCCTCCACCAGGGAATCGGAACCCTTGGAATCCATCAGATCCCGCGTAATAACGTTTACCGTTTGCGGAACTTCTTCCGTCTTCATGTTCGTGAGGGTGGCGGAACTGACCGTCTCCGCCCGCAGGGACTTGGAACGGATGGTCATCACGCGTTCCGGCATTTCCTGCACGCCCTCCTCTGCGGCGGCGGGTTTAGTCTCGGCATAGGCGGACTGCCCGAGGACAAGCAGGCTCCCAATGGCGGCGGCACGGTGCAAACCGCGCCCCTGGCGGCGGCGGCGAGGGGTATTCATGTTGGATAAACGCATGGGGCAAGTATAAAACGGAACATCGGGCCGTCCATCCCGGATTGTTAACAATTTGATAACAGGCTGTTCCTTTCCCTTCCTGCAAAGGCACATCCGGCAGCAGAACGCCCCCGGCGCCTCTCACAGGCCAAGAGCCTGCGCCCGGCTCTCCGCCGCGGCCTTCAGCCATTTCCGCAGCGCCTCCTTGTCTCCGGAGGCCAGCCGGTTCCGCACCTCCCCCAACTGGGACAGGGCTTCGTCCAGCCGGTCCAGGACGGCGGGGGCATTCTCCGTCAGGATTTCCGCCCACATGGACGGTTCCCCCATGGAAACGCGGGTGGTATCGCGAAAACCGCCGGCGGACACCAGCCCCAGCAGCTTCACATCCCCCCCGTCCAGGGCGGTGTGGACGCACAGGGCGGACAAGGCATGCGGTATATGGGAAATGCGGGCTACGGAAGAATCATGGTCCGCCGCTTTCATGCGGATGCAGTGGCAGCCCACGCGCTCCCAGAACCGCTGGAGCAGCAGCAGCATGTCTTCATGCACGTGCTCGTCATTGGTCAGAATGCACGTGGCGTCCCGGAAAAGTTCCCCGGAGGCATGCTCCATGCCCTGCTTTTCAGAACCGGCCATGGGATGGGAGCCGATAAACGCCACGCCGGTTTCCGTCAGAGCGGAGCCCACGGACTGGTGGACGCAGCCCTTCACGGAACCCACGTCCGTCACCAGCACGCCCGGTTTCAGCAGGGGGAGCATTCCGGAAACGAGGCGGGACATCACGCCCACCGGGGTAGCCAGCACGACCAGGTCCGCGCCTTCCACCACCTCTTCCAACCGGGTGGAGGCGGCATGGGCGGCTCCGGAAGAGCGGGCATATTCCAGCGGCTCCTCCCTCCTGCCCCACAGGCGCACGTGGACATGCGGCAGCTGCTTCCTGACGGCAAGCGCCAGGGAACCGCCCAGAAGGCCGGGGCCGAGAATGGCTACGGAGGAAAAGGAAAGCTGTTTTCTGGAAGCTTCGCTCATGGTTTCACAGGGGGTAGAATACACCAGCGCCCCGGAACATACAGCATGTTCAGGGGCGCGGGCATCATCTTTTCGCGGCGGCCGCATCAGGGCACGCGGAACTTCTTGATCTCGTTCGGGAAGTTGGTGTCCCGCAGCACGGTACCGGAAGGGTAGGGCTTGTTGGTGCCCCGGTTCAGAATCTTGATCTTCTTGGTGCGGTCATACGGGCTGACCACCACCGTGGGGTCCGCCGTGGGCCACGCCACGGGAATGGAGGAGGCAGTGGAGGGCTCCACGGGCCTGGGAGCGGCAATGCCGGAATTGGCAGAGTCACTCACGGGATTGGGAACGACAGGCTTGGGCGCAACGGGCGGCGGAGGCGTGATATTGTTGGTGCCTCCCACCATGTTGCCGATGGTGCCGGAATTGGTCTGGGCCGGATCCGGATTGAAGCCGGAATTCTGACCCGCTACCGGATCCAGAGAATTTTCACGCTGAATCTCATTCAACAGGCTGCTGCCCTGGGCGCCCATGGCGCCGGAGCCGGACGGATAGACATTTTCCGTAGGATAAATGCCGATGGGGCGTTCATTCACGCGTTCCGTTTCACAGGAAGGCAGAAGGATTGCGCCTGCGGCCAGCAGCACGCCTATCGTCTGGGAAGTATTCATATGATCTCTCTTCGGGTGATAGCTTTCTGCCAGCATCCTACGGCCCCCTACCTTCATGTCAACCATAAAGCCTGTTTGCCGAACCGCTTCATGACAAGGATTCTCCGGCTTCCGGCCCCTCATCCGTGCAAAGCCGTACGGGGCTGCGGCGCTCCACGGGGGTTTTCAGGCCCGGTGGCGCGTCCTCCGCTTCACTGCGGGAATACACGCTTTCACCTCCGTCCGGCCATGGCCGTTCCACCGTCCCCGCATCCTTTTCCTTTCCAAAAATCGGGAAAAAGCCTCCTGCACGCCTTCCCCGGAGCGCTCCGGTACGGAAACAGATTATCCTTCCCTACCCCCTGTGATTTGCTACAATCCGCCCCACATGGATGACGTACAGACATCTAAGAAAAAAATGCCCTCAAAAAAGGAATGGAGGGGCTTTTATTCCCTGATTCTCATTCAAGCCCAGAACGCCTTCAATGAAAAAGCCGCCCAGTTCCTGCTGATTCCCCTGGGCGTCTGGCTGGCCGCCAACAGCGCCGTGTACGGGCCGGACTCCTGGGTCAACTCCCTCCAGTACATCCTTGCCTGCATCTTCGTACTGCCCTACATCCTGTTCTCCCCCTTCGTCGGCTGGCTGGCGGACTGCTTCTGCAAGGCCCGCATCATCCAGTTCATGTCTTTCCTCCAGATCCTGGTGCTGGGGGCCATGTTCCTGTGCTACAAGTATGAGAACATTGAAATGGCCGTCTTCTGGTTCTGCGTCTTCTCCGTCCAGGCGACCATCCTGAGCCCGGCGAAAAAGGGGGTGGTGAAGGACATGGTGGGCTCCCGCCAGCTTGGCTACGCCTCCGGGCTGATGGAAATGAGCCTCATCCTGTCCATGCTGGCGGCGCAGATCGGCATCTTCGTCTGGTTCGACATCCTGCAAGTTTCCTCCAACGACGGCTGGGAAGCCGCCGCCTTCCCCACGCTCATCCTCACCTGCATCGCCGTTCCCGTAGCCATTGCGGCCCTGTCCCTTCCCCGGTACCCGGCCAACCAGACCCGGAAATTCGAGTGGAAGCTCTTTTACGAGCACTTCGTGCAGCTCAAGTACCTGTGGAGTCAGCGGGACCTGAGGCTCAGCGAAATCGGCGTCTCCTACTTCTGGTTCCTGGCCGGGGCCCTGATGCTCATCTCCCTCCAGATCGCCCAGGAGCACCCCATTGACGGCACCGGATTCAGCATGTCCGCGGCCATTCTCATGGCGTGGCTCAGCGGCGGCACGGTGGTGGGCGGCGTCATAGCCTCCATCATTTGCCGTAAAAAAATTGAACTGGGCCTCATCCCCCTGGGCGCGATCGGCTTCACTATCGGCTGCATCTTCCTGTCCTTCTTCGCTCCTGGCTCGCTGCCCAGCAACATCGGCTTCGGTATCACGGGAGCCTTCGCCGCCGCGTACCTGGTGCCGCTGAACGCTCACCTCCAGGACAACTGCAATCCCTCCAACCGCAGCACGGTCATCGCCGCGGGCAACCTGATGGACTGCCTGATGGGCCTGGTGGCCGTCGGCTTCCAGCTCATGCTCAGGAACATCTTCTCCATCCAGAACCAATTCTGGGTGCTGGCCGCCCTGGGCGTGGTCATCACGATTGTGGCGTTCCGTCTCATTCCCCGCGAATTCATCCGCATGATGGGCCTCTGGATCATGAGGATCGTCTACCGCTCCCGCATCATCCACCAGGACCGCATTCCGGAGGACGGCGGAGCCATCATCGTCTCCAACCACGTCACGTACGGGGACGCGCTGTTCCTTTCCCTCATCTGTCCGCGGCCCATCCGCTTCATCGTGGCGGAGGAATTCGTAGCCATCCGCTGGCTCGGCTGGATTCTGGAACTCTTCAACTGCCTCCCCATTTCCTCCCGGAATCCCCGGGAATCCCTGTCCAAGGCCATTCAGGCCCTCAAGGCCGGAGAAGTGATCTGCATCTTCCCGGAAGGCCAGCTCACCCGCACGGGCACCCTGTGCGCCGCGCGCAGGGGGCTGGAAATGCTGGCGAAAAAATCGCGCTGCCCCATCGTTCCCATCTACATGGACGAGCTGTGGGGGAGCATCTTCTCCTACTCCGGCAACCGTTTCTTCTCCAAGGCCCCCCTCCATGTCCCCTACCGCTTCACGGCCGCCATCGGAGAACCCATTGCGCCTGATGCCGTCAACCCCCGCATCGTCATCAACACCCTGCGGGAGCTCTCCTCCACCTGCCTGGAAATTGCCGCCAGCATCGGCAGGGACACCATCCTGAACCACCTGGAGCGCATCGCCCACAAGCCGCTCGTTTTAGCAAAAAACGCGCGGCTCACCGGGTATGAAATAGCCGAATGCCTGATGAACGACACCGTGGAGGCGGACCACCCGGAACTCAGGAAGTGGCTGGCCACCCTGCTGGACAGCTCCCGCTCCCAGAGCCGCCTGTGCGACTTCTGGATGAACGCCCAGCAATTGGAGCGCGTGAACTCCCTCCAGCCCCGGGAACTGCTGCTCACCAGCGTGGGGCATGACGAAGTGCATGAAACGGTGGCATCTGTCCTGTGGCCCATCCTCACCAGCACCCCCGTGTACCTCATCAGCGACGGAGACCACAGCATGCCGGAGGGCATCAAGCAGGTGACGGGCTCCGACTTCCTGCGCCGAAGGCTGTACAGCCTGGTTCCGGAAACGCGCACGCCGTTTTACGATTTCAGCGGCTCCGGAGACCTGGTGCTTCCCAACATCGGGTGGCGCCCCTGCTTCGCCACGGACCGCGGCATCATTCTGGCCATGTCCATGAAAAGGAGCGTCTTCAAGCTGGATGACGGCACCGTGCAGCTCGGCATGCGGGCCAGAACGCGAGGACGCCTTCTCCCGGGCTTTTACCTGAATCCCCCCCTCTCCAACGTTATCGCCGGGGCTACGCTCCCCACCCCATATTCCCTGCCGCCCAACCTGTATCTGGACGAGTCAGGCTTCCTGGCGGAACTCCAGTCTTCCAACCATGAACAGTAACTCATCATCCCGCCTCCCCATTCCGCAGTATGTAATGACGCTGGCGCATGCGGCCGCCCTGCGCTCGGAAGACCCCTACCGCAAGGTGGGAGCTGCCGCCCTGGATGCGGACAACCGCGTGATCGGCACCGCCTACAACGGCCTGTACCCCGGCTTCAAGGCACAGGACACCTTCTGGGCCAGCCGGGACGAACGCCAGAAATACATGCTGCATGCGGAAATCAACCTGTGCAGCCTGTTCCGCAGGGGGGAGGCGAAGGTGGTGGCATGCACCACGATGCCCTGCACCTCATGCATGCAGGCGCTGTGCGCCCATGGCGTTAAAACCATTTATTACTGCGAGCCGTATGACAAGTCCGAGGCTCCGGCCATTGCCAGCCTTTACGGCGTGGAGCTGATCCAGGTCACGGATTACCCGCTCAGCCAGCACTTTCCCCTCGTCCTGGACTGCTGATCTGCGGAAACTCAATCCCGGTGCACGCGGCACGTCCAGCCGGCCATGGGGCGCGGAACGCCGTCAATGGAGAAATCAATGTCCGGTCCGGTTTCCGTAACGGTTCCGGAGACAATCACGCCCGTGCTCCTTTCAGCATCGTCAAAGGAAATATTCACGTCCGCCATGGCGCAGGCGGCGCGGCTGTTGGAAGCCGGCACAATATTCAAAACCCCGGAATTCGCGCCTTCATTGAACCGGTACGTGTAAACCCCATCATACACGATTCTCGTCTCCATCTTGATGACGTCCACATCCCGTCCGCCGAACTGAAGCCTGAACAGCATGTCCCCTCCCTCAAAGAGGCTTACCTGCTGACCACTGAGGGAAACGCTCCCGTCATCCCCTGATTTTCCCGAACCGCCGCCGCATCCGCACAAAAGCCCGCACACTGTTACAGGAACCAAACACAAAACAGGGAAAATTTCTTCATGCCCGGAAAAATGCACAACCTGACAATATAAGTCAAGTTCACTCAATTATTATTACATTTTTCCAACATTTTTTAACATCATAAAAAAACCGCCTGTTTTCACAGGCGGCCTCAAGAAAACACAGGCGGCTGTCAACCCACCCAGTTCCAGGTGATGGGAACTTCAATATCGGGATGCAGGCTGTGCTTGACGGGGCAGCTCAGGGCGGCCTGTTCCAGCAGCTTCCTGTCCGGATGATCGGCTGGGAGGGGCACGGTGATGACCACTTCCAGCTTGCCGATGCGGCGCGGGTCAGCATTCATGTGCTTGCCCACTTCCACCGTCATGCCTTCCAGCTTAATTCCTTTGCGTTCGGCCACAATGCCCATGATCGTGCTCATGCAGCCGGCGAGCGCCGCGCCTACCAGGTCCGTGGGGGAGAAGGACTCGCCCTTTCCATTGTTGTCCACGGGGGCATCCGTGGAAAGCTTGGCCCCGGAAGGCTCATGAACCATGGAGCAGTGGAGGCCGCCCTCGTACGTCGTTTTAGTTTTTACCATGACCCTATTTTATACAAGGCGCCGCACCATGCAACACACAAACATTGAATCCCCCCTTTCTTTATGGTAACCGCCTTTGTTATGAGAAACTTTTTGAAAGCCGCCGCCGTTTCCCTGGGTATTTTTGCCGGGGAGCAGGTACGGGGGCGGCACAGGACTTCGGAGCCATGAACTTCGGCGGCGCGGGAGATTTTGGAACGCCCCAGGCATCCGGAACCTCCAAGGCTACAGTCACGTCCTACGGAGAAACTCCCTTCGTCATCGTGACGGAGCTGACTCTGCCGGACCACTGGCACGTCTACTACAAGAATCCGGGAACGGTAGGGCTGCCCATGGAAGCCGCGTTCAAAGCCGTTCCCGGCTTCCGGGTGGAAGGCCCCTTCTGGCAAATTCCGGAATTGGGGAAAGGACTCGTGGATTTTTACGGTTACAGCGGGAAGGCGAAAATGGCCTTCCGCGTGACTCCTGAGAAGGACGCCCCCGCGGAAACGACCTTCACCACCACCATGACGTGGCAAATGTGCGCGGAACAATGCGCCGCACCGGAGACCAAAGACTTCAGCGTGACGCTGAAACGCGGAGACGGACAGGCCGCCCCCGACGCGGCCGAACTGTCCGGCGGCATGGCGGGACTTTCCACCCCCGCATGGGCGCAGGGACTGAAGGCCCGGATTTCCCAGGAAGGAAAAACCGTCACCCTGCACCTCAGGACGAACGGGCAACCGGTTCCGGAAGATTCCGTTTATTTCTTCTGCGACCAGGGGGAAATCAACCCCACCACTCCCCAGACCTTCAAAAAACTGAATGGCTCCAACTACGAGCTGGCCATGCAGTACAATGACACCACGGACGGCCTTTACCCCAACAACCTGCCGGAAGCGGACAAAGGAAAACCGCTGGCCAGCCTTTCCGGCATCCTGCGCGCAGGGAAGGAAGGCGTCAGCATCACGGCGGACAACCGCCCCTTTTCCGAGGGAGCGCAGGCGGCGGCAACAGCCGCGGAAGCCTCCCCCGCGTCTTCCGGACCCGTTCCCGCGCCGCCGCTGATGGGACTGGGGGAAATCATGTTCTTCATGTTCATCGGCGGCATCATCCTGAACGTCATGCCGTGCGTCTTCCCGGTAATCGGCCTCAAGATCATGAGCTTCGTCCAGCTGGGAGGGGGGAACGGAAAAAAGTGCTGGCCCACTCCCTGACCTTCGTGCTGGGCATCCTGATCTCCTTCTGGATCATTACGGCCATCCTGATTGCGCTGAAAGCGAACATGTTCGACTGGGGCGCCCCTGCGGGACCCGGCATTTTCAGCAGTGAATTCTGGCTGGGCCACGGCGCGGAAGGCGTTGTGAACTGGGCCTTCTGGTTTGAAAACCCCTGGGTGAACTTCTGCCTGCTGGGCCTGATGCTCGCCATGGGGCTGAGCATGTTCGGTGTTTTTGAAATAGGCGTCAAGGCCACCACCATGGGCAACGACCTCCAGCACCAGAAGGGCTATGCCGGCTCCTTCTGGTCCGGCGCCCTGGCTACGGTCATTTCCACTCCGTGCAGCGCGCCGTTCCTGGGGCAGGCCATCGGCGCGGCCATGCTCCAGCCTCCGCTGGGCATCGTGCTCTGCCTGACCATGATGGGCCTCGGGATGTCCCTGCCCTACATCATTCTGGGAGCCTTCCCCGTTCTGACCAAATACCTTCCCAAACCGGGAGCGTGGATGGAATCCTTCAAGCAGTCCATGTCCTTCCTGATGTTCGGCACCGCCGCCTACTTCCTGTGGATTTACATTGCGTTCTTTGACGCGGACAACCATCCGCAGGACATCCTGTTCCTGTTCTTCGGCCTGGTGCTGTTCTCCATGGCCTTCTGGGTGTACGGCAGATGGTGCCCCATGTACCGCAGCCGGAAATCCCGCATCACGGGGGGCGTTTTCTTCGTGATTTTCCTGCTGGCCGGCCTGTACTACATGCTCCCCCGGAAGGAGCCGCCTGGTTCGGCCGCGGAGCGGATTCCGGAACAGCGGATTCCTCCGCAGCTACGGCTCCCGCCCGCCAGGCGGAAGGAAGCGTGTGGACCCCCTGGAGCCCGGAAGCCATGCAGGCCGCCCTGAAGGAGGGAAAGCCCGTTTACGTGGACTTCACGGCCCGGTGGTGCTCCACCTGCCAGGTCAACAAGGCGTCCTACACGGATGAAGTGCTGGCCGCCTTCAGGAAATACGGCATTGTCATGATGAAGGCGGACAAAACCCGCACGAACCCCGCCATTGACCAGGAACTCAAAAACCTGGGACGCACGGCGGTTCCCGTGAACGCCCTGTACCTGCCCGGCAAAAAGCCAATCGTCACCCGGGAACTCCTGTCCCCCTCCTACCTGCTGGAATTCCTGGAAACGGAAATGGACCGCTGAAAGCGGCCTTTTCCGCAGACGGAAACCAGTCCGGACCACAAAAGCAACGGCAAGGCGGACAAGAAACCGGGAAAACTCAGCCTTCCCGGTTCAGCAGGGGCATCAGCGCCTCCGCCCAGGCCTGGTAGCCTTTCGCGGTCAGGTGCACCTTGTCTCTGAACATTCCTTCCCGGAACGTTCCGTCCGCATTCAACAGGCGTCCGTTAATGGAGAGAATGGTGGTCCGGGGCAGTTTCAAACCGCGCAGGCGTTCATTGATCTCCTCCTGCCGCTTGCGGAGGGGTGCGGAAGGATCGGGACCGTAGGGCGTCACCTCCATCAGGATCAGACGGGTTTCCGGGAACCTCTTCAGCAGGCGCACGGCCACTTCCCGGATGCCCTTTACCGTTTCTTCCGCGGGCTGCTTCCCTTCCCACCGTCCGATGTTATTCGTCCCGGCCAGCAGAACGCAGTAACGCGGCGGCGTTTTGACTGCCAGCTCCGTATCCTCCATGCGCCACAGGATGCTCTCCGTCCTGTCTCCGCTGACGCCGAAGTTGACCGCCTTCATCGGCAGGAACACCTTCTTCCACCATTCCGCGCCTTCCTGCTCCCAGCCCTGCGTGATGGAATCCCCCACGAACAGGATGCCGCACTCCTTCCCCAGCAACTGCTCCCGGACTACCTTGTAACGGGCGGGAACCCAGTGCTGCGTGTTCATCCTGGGAACGTCCGGGGGATCCAGGACAATCCCTGCCGGGGGCTTCTCCGCAAAAACGGAAGAAAGGGACAGGAGCAGAAAAGCGGCAAGAAAAACGGAAGCTTTCATCTTCCCTGTAATACGCATGGACGGCAGGCCAATCTTTCCGGGGGAAAAGGAAAATCACTTTCCCAACGCCCTGCCAAGCACCTCCAGGGGCTGGGAGGACAGCTTCAGCTCCCGCACCAGGAACCGGACGACGAGCAGGCTTCCCAGCGCATCATACAGGGCGTCATGCCACCGGCGGCCGGGAAGCAGAGCATCCACGGAGGGGGTTAGCCCCAGGGAATCACACAAAGTGGACAGGGAATAATCCGGCAGGCCCGGCACGCACATCTTCCCGAGCGCCAGCGTATCCAGCCACGGCCCGAAGCCGTGCCCCGGAAAGCGGCGCAGGAACTTCCGTTCCGTGGCGGGGTTATGTCCCACCACCACGGCGTCCCCCAGGCGGGAACGGATAGCCGGCCACAGGGAGGGAAAGGAAGGCGCATCCGCCAGCATCTCCGTAGTAATGCCGTGCACCTGGGAGGCCGACCATAAAACGGGTTTGTCCGTAGAAATATAGGACGTCCACAGCTCCGGCTCCCCTTCCAGGGAAGGACAGGCGGCAATGCCTATCTGAACGGGCTGGTCCGTCTCCCCCGGGCCGCCCCGGCGGATTCAAAATCAATGGCGGCGAAGCGCAGGCCGCCGATCATGTCTGCGGGCAGAGTCATATCAGAACAACTCCAGCTGGGCGTACTCTCCGGTGGGCATATCGTCGTCCATGTCCGTATTCTTGGCCCTGGGTTCCGCCAGACGGGCGCGGTCCTTTTTCCGGGGCCGCGTGGAATTCATTTCCAGATGGGACAGGATGGCCTTGGCGCGGTCCACGATGGCGGCAGGCATGCCCGCCAGGCGGGCCACCTGGATGCCGTAGGACTTGTCCGCCGCCCCCTGCACGATCTTGCGCAGGAACACAATCTCCTCCTTCCATTCCCGCACGGCCACATTGTAATTCTGCACGCCGGCCCTGGAACGGGCCAGGTCCGTCAGTTCATGGTAATGTGTGGCGAACAGGGTGCGGGACTTCAACTCGTCATGCAGGTATTCCGCCACGGCCCACGCGATGGAAAGGCCGTCAAAGGTGGCGGTCCCGCGCCCGATTTCATCCAGAATAATCAGGGAACGCTCCGTGGCGTTGTTCAGGATCAAAGACGTCTCACTCATCTCCACCATGAAGGTGGACTGCCCGCGCGCCAGGTCGTCGCTGGCCCCCACGCGGCAGAAAATGCGGTCCACCAGGCCGATGTGGGCGGACTCCGCCGGAACGTAAGCCCCGATCTGGGCCATCAGCGTAATCAGGGCCACCTGGCGGATATAGGTGCTCTTGCCCGCCATGTTGGGCCCGGTCAGCAGGATGAGGCGGTTTTCCTCCGGTTCCAGAAAGGCGTCATTGGGCACGAACACGTCGCCGGAAACATTCTGCTCGATAACGGGATGGCGGCCGTTGACAATGCGCAGGGTCATGGAATTGTCCAGCACGGGGCGGCAGTACTGGTACTGCTGCGCGCCCTCCGCCAGCCCCAGCAGCACGTCCAGGTCCGCCATGGCGTCCGCCGTAATCTGGATGCCGTCAATGTGGCGCCCCACTTCCTCCCGCAGCAGCAGGAACTGTTCATACTCCACCTGGCGGGAACGTTCGTCCGCCCCCAGGATGGTATTCTCCATCTGCTTGAGCTCCGGGGTGACGAAGCGTTCCGCATTCACCAGCGTCTGCTTGCGCTGGTAGTCGGGAGGCACCTTGTCGTAATGGCTCTTGGTTACTTCAATGTAGTAGCCGAAAACGTTGTTGAAGCGGATTTTCAGGGAATCAATGCCCGTCCGCCTGCGCTCCTTCTCCTGGAGCTGGGCCAGCCACTCCTTCCCGTCGCGGGAAGCCAGGCGCAACTCATCCAGCCCGGCGTGGTACCCTTCCCGGATGATGCCGCCCTCCTTGATCGTCACGGGCGGCTCATCCACCAGGGCGCGCTGGAGCAGGTCCACCAGCTCGTCAAAGCAGCCCATGCGGGAGCGGATGCTTTCCAGCATTTCCCCGCTTCCGGGCAGGGATTCCAAATCATCCCTGAGCGCGGGAATGCGCCCCAGGGAGGAAGCCAGCGCCTGGAGGTCACGGGCGTTCCCTGCGCCCTGGGAAATGCGGCCCGTCAGCCGTTCCATGTCCCGGACGTTTTTCAGGCTCTCCCGCAGCTTGCTCATCAGGTAGGGTTCCTGCAAAAGAACGGAGATCATCTCCTGCCGCGCCTGGAGCTTTTCCAGGTCGCACAGGGGGTGGAGCAGCCAGTCCCGGAGCTTGCGCGCGCCCATCGGGGTGCTCGTCCTGTCCAGGGTTCCCAGCAGGGAAAGCTTCACGCCGCCGCGGGAATCCACCAGGTCCAGGTTCCTCTGGCTGGCCTGGTCAATCAGCACGGCGCTCTCCGTGGCGCGCACGGAAATACGGCGCAAATGGTCCGTGGGGCGGCGGAGCTGGTAGCCCAGGTAATGAAGCACCGCGCCAGACGCCCCCAAAGCGGCGGTCATCTCCCCGCAGCCGAAACCGTCCAGGGAATGCACCCGGAAGTGGCTCAGCAGATTGGGAATGGCCGTGGAAGGCAGGAACGTATACCCGTCGTAATAAAGCGTGGGATAGGCGCCGGGGAAGCAGTCCGTCTGCTCGTCGCTGATCAGAAGTTCGGAAGGATTGATGCGGGACAGCTCGTCCAGAAGCAGGTCCATGTGCTCAAACTGGGCCACGGAAAATTCCCCCGTGGTGTGGTCCACGCATGCCAGGCCGAAATGCTTTTTATCCTTATAAAGAGCCACGATGTAATTGTGGCGGGAGGAATCCAGCAGATTCATATCCGCCAGGGTTCCGGCGGAAATCACGCGGGTCAGCTCCCGCTCCACCAGCTTGCCCGGCTGCGGAATGGTGGTCTGCTCCGCAATCGCCACGCGCTTCCCTCCCTTCACCAGGCGGCCAATATACCCTTCCGCGCTGTGGTGAGGCACCCCGCACATCGGAATGCCGTGGCGCTTGGTCAGCGTCAGGCCCAGAATAGAGGAAGCCTCCTTGGCGTCCTCAAAGAACATCTCATAAAAATCCCCCAGCCGGAAAAACAGCAGGACGTCCTCCGGCAAGCCCTTCTTCATGCGAAGGTACTGATCCATCATCGGGGTGGAGGTAGGTCCGGAATTACTCATAAATAACGGTGAAAGAGTAATCTGATTGCGGCTGCAAGGCAAGATTGGAATCTTGTTAGAACCGGGCCGCCATGCCGCTTTTCCAAGGAAAAACCGGGGAGAGCGCCCCCAAATCCCTGGTAAAGAAAATGCGCTGACGCAACAATCATTGCCCCTTTTTCTTCCGGGCCGGATCAGGCCCCCATCATGCGGAGGAGCGCAAACATCCTGTCACCGATTCCTTTGCTCCGACGGACGGCCAACAAGCCGTCCCTCCCCTCCGGAAAGATAAAAAAGCCGTGCCGCTGTCAGACAGAGGCACGGCGGAAAATTCAGATCACCGGGGGTTAGTACTCCACCAAGGGGGCATCCTTCCACAGGGTGTCCATACCGTAGAATTCGCGCGTTTCCTGCCCCATGATGTGAACCATCACGTCAATGTAGTCCACCACGGACCACAGCGCCACGGGCGTGTCTTCCACATAGGTGGGGAGGGCGCCCGTCTTTTCCCGGACGGATTCTTCCAGCTCCCGGATGACGGCGCGCAGGTGGGGGACGGACAAGCCCGTGCACACCACCATGAAATCCGTCAGGGAAGACATGCCGCGCAGGTCGTACACCCGCACATTTTCAGCCTTGGCGTCATCCGCGGCGCGGGCGCACATCCTGGCCAGTTCCATCGCATCGTTGGCTACCATAATTGATTCGTTTCTATTGGATTATTTCTTCTCTTCGCCGTCCTTGCCGTACTCCTCCACGGGATTGTAGGAAAAGGGGTCCTGCTCCGTCTGGCCGCTCTCCTTCTTCCGTTCCTCCGCGTCCTCCGTGCGGTCTTCTTCGGCATCCTTCTTCACGGAAGAACCGGAATCACCCTTCCCGGGCTGCTCTTCCACCTCCGAAGGCATGGGAGGCGGGGTCACCTTGGCGGGAGGATTCTTCATTTCCCCGTATTCCAGAATGTCCATGACCTGGGAGCCTTCCAGCGTTTCAAATTCCATCAGGGCTTCCGTCAGCATGTCCAGCTTGTCCCGGTTCTCCGTCAGGATGGTCATGGCGCGTTCATACGCGCTGTCCACCAGGAAGCGGACTTCCGAGTCAATCAGTTCCGCCGTGGATTCGGAATAATTGCGGGATCGCGTCCCCAGGTCGCGGGCAATGTACACTTCCCCCTGGTGTTCGCCGTATTCAATCAGCCCCAGTTTCTCGCTCATGCCGAACTCGCACACCATGCGGCGGGCCAGGCTGGTGGCGCTCTTGATGTCTCCGGTAGCTCCGCTGGTCACGTCGCCAAAGACGATTTGTTCAGCGCAGCGGCCGCCCATCGCCACGACGAGCTGGTCAAGCATCTCGGACCGGAGCTGGTGCATCTTGTCGTCCGAAGGAAGCCACATGGTCATGCCCAGGGCTCCCCCACGGGGAACGATGGTCACCCGGTGCAAAGGTTCGCTGTGCGGGGTCTTCAACAGGCAGATGGCGTGTCCCGCCTCATGCACGGCGGTAATGCGGCGCCCGCGTTCATTAATCGCCAGGCTGCGGCGTTCGCGGCCCCAACTGACCTTGTCGCGGGCTTCTTCCAGTTCCGCTTCCGTAATCTCCTTCAATCCCTTACGGGCGGCCAGCAGGGCGGCTTCATTGATCAGGTTGGCCAACTGGGCTCCGGAGAAGCCGGCCGTGCCGCGGGCAATGCGCGCAAAACCGACTCCGGGAGCCATTTTCACCTTTCTGGCGTGCACCTGGAGGATTTGTTCGCGCCCCCGGACGTCCGGAAGGTTCACCACCACCTGCCGGTCAAAACGGCCCGGACGGAGCAGCGCCGGGTCCAGGATGTCCGCACGGTTGGTCGCCGCAATTACGATCACATTGGAGTTGTTTTCAAAACCGTCCATCTCCACCAGCAGGGCGTTCAGCGTCTGCTCCCGTTCGTCATTGCCGCCCCCCATGCCGTAGCCGCGCTGACGGCCCACGGCGTCAATTTCATCAATGAAAATCAGGCTGGGGGCCGTTCTCTTGGCTTGCTCAAACATGTCGCGCACGCGGCTCGCGCCCACGCCCACGAACATTTCCACAAAGTCCGAACCGCTGATGGAATAAAAAGATGCATTGGATTCCCCGGCGATGGCGCGTGCCAGCAGGGTCTTGCCCGTACCGGGAGAGCCCACCATCAGCACGCCGCGGGGAATGGTGGCGCCCAGGTCACGGAACTTTTCCGGATTGCGCAGGAATTCCACCAGTTCCCATACCTCCTCCTTCGCCTCGCTGATGCCGGCCACGTCCTTGAACGTCACCTTGTTCTTGTCCGGGGCGATGAGGCGCGCCCGGCTCTTGCCGAAGCTCATGGCGCCCCTGGCCCCGCCGCTCTGCGCGCGGAACATGAAGAACAGGATTACCAGAATGAGCACGATAGGCAGCAGGTTCAGCAGAATGCCGCCCCAGGAGCCGGACTCGCGCTTGAACTTCGTATCCGGCCCCAGCAACTGTTTGACCCGGTCTCCCTGGAATTCCAGGGTAAAAGGCACTTCCACGCGTTCAAAACGCTGCTTGTCCACGGAGGCGTCCCCCGTGGCAGCAGGCCAGATGCGGGTGACAATCTGGCCGACCAGCACGTTCTGGTTCCCGTCTTCCGCCAGGACAAGGCCCTCATTTCCGCCCGCGATGCGGCCTTCCAGAGCCAGGCGGTTGAACTCGGGCACGGAAAGCTTCTGCGCTTCTTCAGGAATAATGGAAACATTTTTCCCCGCCTCCGTCCGGTACGGGCTTTCCACCATCCTGTAGCCGGAAAGCTCGTTCAGCAGAGGCTTGTCCCGGTCCGGCAGGGACATGGAATAGGACAGCACGAAGGGTTTCATTTCCACCTTCGGCTGGATGTCCTTTTTATAAACCAGCGCATGGATGACGCCTTCAGAGCCGTTCTCGCTCAGCACCACTTCCACGGGGGCCTTCGGATCGTTCAGCACCACGCGGCCTGCCTTGTACTGGGCTTCAAAGGATTCCAGGTTTTCCTTGCGGGGCCCCAGTCCAAAGGATTCCGGGGTGAAAAATCCGAACGCGAGGACGCCTGCAATGAGAAGAACCATGACCCACACGCCCCAGTTGGGGGATTCGGGCTTTCCGGAGCCGGGAAATTTGGGAGGACGAGGAGGACTGGGTGGCATTCTGTCAGACATAATGTGGTTAGCACACAGAAGTTAATGAATCGGGCGGCATGATACGCGAGTCCTTGTAAAATAAAACTTTTTTCCGAGACATGCCATACAGCCGGCGCAGGATGGAACCGGACCGTTCCGGGCCCGGAAGCGCCTTCCGGCAATGAGGCAATAGACAGCGCGGGATTCAGTCCCGTTTCCTTTTTCTGCGTCGTCCCTCGTGATTCGCGCTTTCCCCGTTCATGCGCTGCTGGAGGCGGCGCTTCCACTGGGGCATCTTTTCCGCCGTTTCCGCCGGATGAAAGCCGCTCCCCTTCCGGCTCTTTTCCTGCCAGGCGCTCTCCTCCTGCGCCTCCAGCCGTTCCCGCCGCCGCTGTTCCTGAATTTCCGCCAGTTTCCTGGCGCGCCGGATTTCCACCCGCTTGCTCACCTCCCCGTGGGCGGAGGTCACGCGCCACGGGCCGATGCGGTGGGGATACGTGATGGGCGCGCAGATCAGCTCCGCATCCAGAAACCGCATGGAGCCCACCAGCAGGTTCTTGACGTTTGCCAGCAGGCCGCCGTCCGTCCAGACGCCGCCCATGCCCATTTCCAGCAGAAAAGCCAGGTGAAGCGTTTCCGCCTCCGAGGCCAGAATGGAAAAATCCCTCAGGGAAATGCCCTCCGCCGGCTCTTCATGCGGGGCGGCCACGGAAGCGGCCCGGAGAAGAAACATCGTATCCCGGACCTTGCGGCTCAGGGCGCAGACCAGTTCCCCCACCTTGGGACGGGCGTCAAAACGGTAGTCCTTCACCTCCACCAGCCATAAATCCCGGCGTTCCGGATGATACAGCAGGAAGTCCATCTCCTTGCACCCCCCGCAGAAATTCTGCGCCTGCCGGGCATAATAGTCCGAGCATTCAATGCGGCACACGACGTAGCCTTCATCGATCCAGAAACGGTGGACTCCCTCCACGTAATGAGCTTCTGACGGCTTATGACTCATAGCTCAGCTTCAAATACCTGTCCGCCTGCTCGATTTCCGCTTCAAGAGATTCGATAGGCCCCACATCCTCCAGGGATTCCCCCAGGTCACCTTTACCCCGGAGCGGTCTCCCCGCGGCACGCTCATCCCGAAAAACTTCCTCTGCACCATGGCATTGCGGGGTTCGGAAAGCTGAATCATCAGCTCCCGCAGCAGGAACAGGCTGTGGGAGGACAGAATCACCTGCACCCCCGTCTTGGCAAGCCCCGTCAGGGTTTTCACCAGCACGGGCAGATGGGAGGCGTTCAGGTTCATTTCCGGCTCATCCCAGAACAGCACGGACCCTCTTTTCACGGAACCGTTCCGGATCAGGTAGCTCAGCGTGCCCAGCCTTTTGAAGCCCTCCGCCACCAGGCTCATCTCGATCGGCTGCTGTCCGGGACGCTGCAAAAAGAACCGTCCGTCGCGCTTCACCACCTCCCCGCCGATGATCTTC
Source organism: Akkermansia sp. JRP_AM1 (assembly GCF_049262625.1). Taxonomy (NCBI): domain Bacteria; kingdom Pseudomonadati; phylum Verrucomicrobiota; class Verrucomicrobiia; order Verrucomicrobiales; family Akkermansiaceae; genus Akkermansia; species Akkermansia sp. JRP_AM1. The sequence continues at coordinate 1,944,070 of NZ_CP118234.1, read as the reverse complement.
TCCAGCCTGGCGACCACGCGCCCGGCGTCCGTGCTGATAGGTTCCGCTGCCGCATCCACGTCCAGGTAACGGCAGAGGTCCCAGCTCCCCCGTCCAGGAACTCGGGGAACCTGCTCCCCACCTGTACAAAGCTCGGGTAAATGGTCAGAACCTCCCGCGCCGCCAGGAACACCACCGGCACGTTCAGGAAGCGTTTGGGCATCTCCTGAATGCTCAGCCCCTCCTCCTCATGCCCCGCCTGAAAATCAAACACCAGGTTCCCCATGCCTTCCGGCACCCCGTCCCCCTCCATGGAGGCCTCCACATGGGCATGGGCGTTCCCGCGGTTCCGTGCCGTCAGCCCGGCCAGTCCGCGGGACGCGAAGACCCGCATCAGGTCCTTCCGGAGCCGCTGTTCCTCCGCCCATTTCTCCGGCAGGGACTTCCTGCCCCCGTCCGCGCTCCACTTGGCTACGGTATAGCACAATTTCAGCAGATGGCTCTTGCCGGAATCATTGCCGCCCACCACCACATTGATTCCGGGGACAAACTCAAAATGTTCGCTCCCGGGAAACACCGTCACGCCGCGCACCAGTAGGTCATGTATCATACCGTTCCCAATGTAGCACAGAAGCGCATGCCGTAAATTACAAATGCCGCCAGCTTCCGTCACCGGGAAGCCTTCCGGAAAAGCAGCGGAAAACCGGGATGAAGGAAAAAGATTGCCGCCCGGCTCCGTCCACGCTTTTCCAGAGCCTGTCTCCCGGAAAACGCAGAAAAAACGCCTGCTCCCGCCCTCCGCCGCCTTTCCCCCCGCCCAAGTCCGCATACACCCGGAAGGCGGCGCATTTTAAGCTTCCCATTGACGGACGCCTTATTAAAGTAGTCCGCATGAGCGCACAATGGACCACCGCCAGGGAATATACGGATATCAAGTATGAAACAACGGACGACGGCAGCATCGCGAAAATCACGATCAACCGCCCCCAAGTCCGCAACGCGTTCCGTCCCCAGACCGTGCATGAAATGCTCAACGCCCTCAACGCCGCGCATGAAGACCCCAAGGTGGGCGTGGTCATCCTGACCGGGGAAGGCCCTGACGCCTTCTGCTCCGGCGGCGACCAGAAAGTGCGCGGAAATGCCGGCTACATCGGTGAAGACGGCGTGCCGCGCCTGAATATTCTGGATGTGCAGCGCACCATCCGCACCATGCCCAAGCCCGTCGTCGCCATGGTGGCCGGCTACGCCATCGGCGGTGGGCACGTCCTCCATGTCGTCTGCGACCTCACCATCGCCGCGGACAACGCCAAATTCGGCCAGACGGGCCCCAAGGTCGGCTCCTTTGACGGCGGTCTCGGCTCCTCCTACCTGGCGCGCATCGTGGGCCAGAAAAAGGCTCGGGAAATCTGGTACCTGTGCAGGCAGTACGACGCGCGGGAAGCGCTGGACATGGGACTGGTCAATACCGTGGTGCCTCTGGAAAAGCTGGAAGAGGAAACGCTCTCCTGGTGCCGCCAGATGCTCCGGCACAGCCCCCTGGCCCTCCGCTGCCTGAAAGCCTCCCTGAACGCTGACTGCGACGGACAGATGGGCCTGCTGGACCTGGCCGGAAACGCCACCCTGCTCTACTACATGAGCGAGGAAGCGAAGGAAGGCAAAAACGCCTTCGTCGAAAAACGCGCACCCGACTTCTCCAAATTCCCCAGACTCCCGTAACCCCTCCGCACCATGTCCCCCAACTCCGACAACGAAGGCGCCACCCGGAACGGCTCCGCCGGCAGGGAATCCCTGCACGACCTGCCGGAACATGAAAACATCGTGGAACATTTCTACGATCCGGAGGAACAGGCCGGCCAGGAGAAACCCGTCCGTGAAAAAACGCCCTTCTCCCTGATCGGCAATCTTATCTTCCTGTTCACCATAGCCATTCTGGCGGCTATTTCCTGGCTGATTTATTCCTCCTGGAGCCCGCAGAACACGGCTGACCTGCCCGGCTTCCGCCAAAAGGAAAACGCTCCGGACATCCCCAAAATCCTGAAACAGGCCATTAACAGGGACGCCTCCGTTTCCTTTTCGGAAGAAGACATCAACCGCTACCTGGCCTCCTCCGTCCATCCGCAGCAGCACGGAGCCCTGGCCATCTTCGCCACCAATCCGGCGGTAGGCATCCGGCTGCACGGCGGCAAGGAACAGCCGGACGGCGCCATCGGGGAAGGCTGCATGGAAATCATCATTGAACGCTATACGGGCATCGACTCCCGCCAGACGATTTCCCTGTTCCTGACGCCCTTCCAGTCCATGGACCCGCACAACTACATGGCGGTGCAGACCCGCTTTGAATTCTACAATGACGAGACTCTGCCGGGGGGTATCCACGTGGGTGGCACCATCGGCAGCCTTTCCGTCCCCCAGGGCTACATGATCTTTCTCCTTCCCGCATTTGAAAACCTGCTCCAGGCCTATCTGCCGCTCATCCACATGATTGAGGAAAGCGGCATGGGCATCCACATCAGTGAAGGCAGGCTGAACCTGACGCCTCCGCAAAAACGCACGCTGTAGCGGAAATCCGCAGGGGTTCCGCAAGGGCCAAACACCAAAGCTCAAAGGTCCTATTCAAACCTTTGTCTCCGGCATTTAGTTTTTCTCCAAATCCCTGACCATCAGGGTCATGTATTCTTCCGGCCAGGAATGGGTAATCTGCCCGGCGTCATTGAAGACCGCCACCAGGCGAATGGAATCCCGCCCGTCCGAAAGCACCAGCACGGTTTCATCCTTTTCAAAATCGTAACGGGGCTTGCCGAGCTTGAAGGCGGCATTCCTGCGGTCCGTTTTCAGCCACGTGCGCGCCTGTTCCATCGTCATTCCCCGCAGGGCGCGGGCATCCTTGAAAACGCGCCGCGCCGCATTCATGGCCGCAGGGGTGGAAACCACCATGCTGTTGCGAAACGGACGGGTTTCCCACATGCGGTCAATGTCACGGTCCAGCGCGCCGCCCATGCCTCCGGAAAGGAAAAACACGGCTGCGGGCCAGACCAGAAGAATACCTACTACCCAAGCCGTCAACCGTTTACGGCTCCTGGAAAGCGCCGCGATGCCCTGGGCTATTTTCCCCCATTTTTCCACCAGTTCCTCATCCGCATGCCCGAACAGGAAATTCACCTGCCTGCGTTTAATGCCGTTCCGCAGTTCCGCCACCGTCCTTCCCTTCTCCGGAGCCAGGTCCTCCAGCGTGGGGCTTCCCTCTACAAAATGGCGGAAGATTTTAGGCCACAGCACGGGAACTACCGCAAACCGGATCGTCAGCAGAACCAGACTGCCCACCAAACAGCCGCTCACGAACAGAACGTCAAACGGGCGGCTGAAAAAATAGTCCGGATTCCACATCCAAATAAAAGGCGCGGCCAGATAAATCCCCAGGGAAAACAGGCACCATGACCAGACAATGGCGGAAAAACGGCTGACCGCCACGGCCACCCCCAGCAGGAACAAAAAGGCCCCCAGGGCGATTCCCCACGGGAACGCCCCGTAAATGGCGGCCGGAAAAGCCAGAATCATCAACGCCATGCCTACGGGCTGCCGAACTTTTTGCATGTCCGGACCGTAACACAAGCCTTTGAAGGCATCAAGAAAGGAAGGCACCGCAGTCACACAGGGCCGCTCCGCCTTCCCCTTATTTCAGCCAGCCGTACTCCATGATGAGCGCCGCTTCCACTTCCGCATTCTTGGCGGCTTCCGCATCCAGATTCTCATGCATGGTTTTAATATCCTTCCTTTGCGCCAGATATTCCTTGCCTGATAAAGCCATCCTGGACTTTTTAAACTCAATTTCCTTCAAAATGACTTTCTTCCAGATTTCAAATCTTTTCCTGCTCTCCATCAGCGCGGCCACCTTGATGCGCCTCTGCTGCAAATCCATCACAACCTTTTTCTGCATCAGATCATGATTTTCCTTGGCCGTCTTGTATTGGAACCAGGAGGTCAGCCGGGTGTCCAATTCTTCACGCAGGCTCATATTCACCTGCATGTCTCCGGCGCCTGCAAAGAACCCCTGGTAAGTGCCGCCCGTACTGGAAAACAAGGTAGGGCTGTAAAAATTAATATCCACGGACGGGAAAAACTTCATCTTGGCATTTAAAACCTGCAACCTGGAAGCTTCCAATTCCATGGCTACCATGGTCACCACCAGCAAATCCAAATGGCGGGAAGCACTCTTGTATTTCCTCCAGTCCACCCTGGGCATCGTTTCAGGCCTGACGAGCCACTGGGCATCCATATTCCCCATGAGGACAGCAAATCCCTGGGAAATTTCACTCACTCTCTTCTCCCAGTCATCCTGGATCAATTTCTTCTGAACTCCATCATCGTCATAGGGCACGGCATCCAGCCGGTTCTTATGGCTGACACATGCATTCTGATAGGAAAGTACCTGCCGGTACAACCTGGACACCAGCTCCCTTTTTTTCATCTCCAAGGTTTTCCGGGCCGTATAAACGGCGGATTTGGCCGAATAATAATCAAAAGGTATCTGCGTCAGGGACGGCATATTAAACAGAATATTGGTATTATACTCTACATCCTGCGCTGTTACACGGGTCAGCTCGCTCAGCTCTTTTGTCAGCATCCAATCCAGGTTCACGCCCGGAATGACCTGGGTATACACGCTGATAACAGAACGTTCCGTAGCCCTGAGAGCCTGTTCCGAGCGCTTCAAATCCAAATTTCCCTCCATCATGACGGCCATTGCCGTATCCCATGAGATTTCCCTCCGGGGCAGTTCGTCCCAGTTGGGGATGGCAGCCATTTTATCCATCAGCTCCACCGTTTTTCTTTCCATGTGCTTATCCACGGAACAGGAAGTACATGCAACGGCGCAAATACAGAAACCCAACAGAGTCCTCCACCGAGCCACCCTGAATGGACTCCAGAAAAAGCTGCAAACCGAGGAGAAAAGGAGCATACTGGTGCCCGTTTCATAACTTCTGCCTCTGAAAAGTCAAGTACCAACACAGCAGAACCGGGAAAAGGAGGAAGGGGGAAGATCAGCAATGGCAAGCCGAAATCCTCTTCCATCCCCTTTCTGAAAGGGGTTCCATTTTCCAAATTTCCTTCCTTGACAAATCATAGGAAATACTACAATCTCCTTCAATAAACATTATCTACAGTTATTTGTTATGCTCCCTCTTTCCCAGAAAATCTCCCTGGCCTGCTGTTCCCTTGGACTTCTCTTTTTGACGCAATGCGGCGGAAGCAGCAGTAGCGGCGGCAATGCCCCCGATACCCTCAACGGTACCGTATTATCTATCAGGCTGGGAATAACGGCATCGGATTTCCCGAATATTTTTGAACTGATCACCGCCACCAACGGACAGTCCAGTCTTCAAACCCGTGGACAGAATATTGAAGAATGGAATGGCTCTCCAACCGTGATTTACCACAAGACGGGCAATAATGCAGCTACTCTGAACCTGCGCTGGATTGCAGGGAAAAACAATACTACGGCATATTCCATGGACCTCCCTGCTCTGGAATTTGACCAATCCACCCATGCATCCGTAGGCGGCGAAGGAGGAACGCTTTCACGCCAGCCCGCAGGACAAGAAATGCAAACTCTCAATGGCGTCAGTGCAGACGTTACCATTACTTACAGCAACTAATCATCCCTTTCCGTCTTACTCATATAATTTCAATATCCTCCATCTATATGAATACTCGTTTTTGCATCATGGCATCTCTGCTCCTCCCCTCCTTTTTGTGCACGTCCGTGCTCACAGGTTGCGGGGGCTCCAGTAAAACGGAAGAAATCTATATTCCTGTCGGAACAGCCCGCAATGTAGAAATCTCCCTGGAAAACAACCAGGTATATACGGTTGCCTTTGACGTTGTTTCCACACACAACGCCAACATCTATTCCGGAGAGAGCGCGGAGCCCAGTGTCGCGTCCATGCACGTCAGAGGCTATGTTCCCGCTGATGACACCGCCGCTGAAATAGCTTTTTACTGGTACACCAACAGAGCCGGTGAAGAGGCCTTCCCCTGCTACTTGATCATGACCGACGTTAAAAATGTAACCAAAGGCACAGGAACCGCTACATGCGCCCTGTCTGATCCCTATTTTGCCGATCCTGCCGTTACCGACCGGCCCGGTACTCTGACGAAATTCAATAAATAACCAGAATTCATTCTCTGACTTTTAAAGGCCTGCGGACTTCCTCCGCAGGCCTTTTTGTATCAAAAAACCGCATTTCCAAACGAAGGAGGAACAATTATTTACCCCCCGGCATGGGGCATGAGCACTGCTTACTTCAACACTTTCCCAATAGGGCGATAGGCAGAGAAGGCAACCGGCACGGAAGAAAGCAACACACAGATCAAAAGTGAAACTCCCAAAAGCCACAAATCCTGCCGTATGTCCGCATACGTCAACACCGCATCGCCCAGCTTGAAAATTCTCCCAGGACAATCTTTTGAGTCTTCATGAAGGCCCATACAGCTCCGGCATAAGAAATTCCTATCAGGAATATGTTCTCCACAATAAATGTCAGCACCAGCAGAGCCGGACGCACCCCAAAACTTTTCATCAATGTATAGACATACTCGTTCTGCCGGAATTCCATAGACGCCAGGGCAATCAGAAGAATGCCTACAATAACCGCAATACCGATAGAAAAACCGGTCCGGCATTCCATCTGGTTGCTCATCAGCACTTCCAACCTCTTCAACATGCTCACATGAGTCTGAACCATCGTCATGCTCCCGTCATAGCGCACCATATTATTAAGCGTTTCCTCAATATTCTGGATATTGTCCGCCGTCATCTCATGAACCCTGATTACATACCGGTCATTGCTTATAGGGGCCTCCTGCCCGGTATTGAAAGCTCCTTCCGGAGCCAGCACCACTCCTGAAGGATATAATTTCCCTAAAAGGTGGTTCTCCGGCAACGGGGATGCATTCAATGAAAAGTCAAAATCCCCGATGACAACTCTGCACGGTCCCGGATGCAGGGAACTCCTGTCCGGGTGAAACAAAAGGACGACAGGCACTTCCTCCAGCCCCAAATCAGCAAGATAAAAGCAGGACTCCATATTGTATTCCAGAATGGGGAAAACCGCCTTTCCCACACGGGCGAATCCCGCGGGAGCATCTTTTAACGCCAGGACGTCGCAGCCATACAAGGAAGGCAATTCATGCTGAAGCAAATTCCTTTTGGAAGGTTCACCGTCGCGCACGGTATCAAGGACTACAATCAGATCAGCCCCGTTTCTTTTGATCTCATCATGCAGCATCTTTGCAGAGAGAACATAATTCGCAAGAAACGAAAGGGCGCACAGGGAGAGGAAAAACGCTACCAATACCCGGGAAAGCGGGCTGGCGGGCCTTTCCCTCCACCGGTGCAGAGTATCCTTAAAGAGATACAGGCTGATTAAAATCAATGATTTCATGAGTCAGGTCAAAGAGCCGGGAATCATGCGTGCTTAAAATGCATATCTTATCGGACGGGTATTCCCTGATCAATTTCTTGATGATCTCCGTATTGCTGTCATCCAGACCGGAAGTAGGTTCGTCCAGCAGCAGAATATCTGAATCCTTCATCAGCGTACGGGCCAGAGCCGCACGCTGGGCCTGTCCGCCGGACAGGCTGCCCGCCTTCTTGTGACGCAGGGATTCCAATCCCAAACGCTCCACGAGGTCGTCCACTCTTTGTGTCCACTGTTTTTTAGGCAGCATGGCCATCTCCGCACACAATTGAAGATTCCTCTCCACCGTAGCCAGAGGCAGCAGATTGATCCCCTGAAACATGTAACTTACTTCCTTCCTGCGATAAAGAGCATCAGTGAGAGAACGCCGGCCGGGAGCAAGAACCTTTCCGCGCTGGGGTTTCAGATAACCGGCCAAAAGTTTCAGCAGCGTGGTTTTTCCGCATCCGGAATACCCTTTTAAAATAGTGATTCCAGATGAAAAAAGCCTACTGTAGTTTTCAAAAATCCATTGCTTTCCCGAGTAGCTGAAATAAACGGATTCACATGCCAATTTCATTTTTTCCGTACAATCAATTCCGTTTCTCCATTTACAATCAGCTCCATATCCGGATGCGTTTTTTCAAGCAGTTCCTGCCAGGAGGAACATTTCCTTCCTTCCGGACTGGAGGCCAGCAAAACCTTATTGAGACGAATCACCTCTCCGGAAGGAGAATAATAGAGCCTGGCCGTGCAATTGGAACCCAGCATGGCGTGAGCCCGGTCATGATCCTTTGGAGACAGGCGGAAAAAATAAGCCAGTAAATCCCCCCCGCTGGAAGTGTTTTTCTCTACACGCTTGAAAGCAAAGTTCCCCCGCAGCATGGAACCGTCACTCATGGGAACAGCCAGATATAATGATTCCGGCGGCAGCCTGGTCAAATCAGGATCCGCTATGGAAATGGTAATATAATAGGCGGAATCATCACAAACGGTAGCAATGGCTGCCGCCGCATCCAGATACAGGGATACGCTGTTGTCCCGCGGGAAGGAAAACTGGTACTGCAGCTTGCCGTCAAAGGGCATTTTAAGGATGTATTTTTCCTCTTTCTTGCTGAAGTCCAATCTGGCCTTGTCCCCCACCATGGCTAATTCCTTTTTGGTCAGTTCAATCTTGTCCTTCAAGGATTTTTCCGCCCGTTGGCCGCCTTCCGGCTGTTTGCTGGCATACTGCCTTTCCTCCCTGGACAGGGAAGAATAAAATTTCATTTCTTCCAATTGTTTCTCCAATTCGGACAGTTCCTCCTCCTTGGCGATACGGTCTTTTAAAATCTTGACCTCCAGCTCCCTCCGCTCCATCTCAATTTCATCCTCATTGACCGTAGCAATGATGGTATCCCGCCGAACGCGGCCGTCCGCCGGAATCCAGTTGCTGACGATGCCGTCCGCCGGCATGCTAAAAGAACGTATCCTCTCAGGGACGACCTTGGCCCTGAATACATTGATGTAGCAGTCCCTGGCTGTTTCCGGAACTTCTTCTTGAACGTTCGGAACAGTCTCCGTTCCGAAGCCATGCGGCAAAAAAGACGCCAGCATGCATGAAAATGTCACCAGGCATAATTTTCCCCAATTTTTCAACATATTTCCTGCAAAAAAAAGCGCGGCCATCCTTCACGAACGACCGCACTTTGAATATAAAAACTGTGACTCATGGGCCACTCAATTACCGGTAGGATAATAGAACACCGTGCCATCCGTTCCCGCCCAGGGGTTCCCGGCAACAATAGCTCCTTCTCCGTCCTGAATGCCGCTCACGAACGAAACGTTGCCCGTACACGTACCCTCGGCCGTTTCATACTTTGAAGAGGTATTGAATGTGATGTCCATGTTCACCTGAACGGAGCCGTAGAAAATCACCACAATCGGACCAGGCAAAGTGACCTGGCCCTGAGCAATCACGAAGTTGCCCACCAGAGAAGCTTTTTCCGCAGTCGTCCTTCTGTACACCATGTGAGTCGTGGCGGGAATAGAAGTACCGGCAGCGGCTCCCTGAATCTTCGCCAGAGGAAGGTCGGTATCATTGCCATCCAGCTGGATGATGAGAGAGGAGGCGTTATCCGGGTTCACCTGATCCGTAATCGGCACTACCATATTCAGCCTGCTGCCTGAGGGAAGACAGGTTCCTTCTCCACTATCGCCGCTGCCTCCGCAGGACAGGAGCCCGGCAGACACTGCCGCCAGAGACAAAAAGGAGAGAGAATACTTGTTAAATACACGGGCAAACATAATGGAAAATGAGTTTTTTTCAAGATAGTGATTCTTGGGAGAACGTCAACAAAATAACTGCATTGATCTGCATCTTCATGCTGTTCCGCGGACTCAAAGCCCCCGGGGAAAAGAACGGACGGCCTGGTTTATCTTCCCCAGCACATCAAAACACGCGAAATACGGAACCCCCTCTCCGCATCTTCCAGCAGCGTTCATGCATAAGCAGCATCATCTTATGATCAACCTACCTGACCTTTTCCAAACGCCGCTTGAGCACGCGCCCCGTGATGAAGAGGGGGGCCGCCCCCATCAGGAACAGCAGCAGGGAGTCCTTCCAGGGGGTAGGCACCGTTCCTTCGTCCGCGCTGTAGCCGGGATCGTCCGGAGCCTTCCCGTGTTGCCCCACGGCAGGGGCTGGCGGCGCGCCAGGAAAATTTCCGGGCGGTCCAGCGTATCACGGCTGACGCGCTGGATTTCCGCGGATTCATCCAGCATTACAATGCGGTCATTGACGTAAAAGGATTTAACGGAGGGCTTGCCCTTCCCCTGCTGTTCCAGTTCCGCAATCACCTGCCTGTAGTTTTTCTCATAGCCGTTGACCGCCGCCCTACGTACCCGCCGGACCGCGGCCTTGGCCTGTTCCGGATCGTCCGCCCCGATGGCGGCTATGTGCAGGAGCGCCATCTTGAGCAGCTTGAATTCCTCAAATTCTCTGTTGTCCAATTGGGGCTGCTCCTTGAGCTCGTCCACTTTCTCCTGAATGGTTTCACGCTCCCTTTCCCATACGTTTTTGGAGGCCTGGTCCACCACCATCGTTTCAAAGGAGTAGCGCAGGGGGCAGAATTCCGCCACCAGCGGCACGCGGCCCGGCTTGAGGCGCCCGTGTTCATCCGTGCGGTGGGCGGACCACGGGATGAACTGGTTCATTTCATCAAAGTGGACAATGGCCCCGGCCATCAGTATCTGGGGAATCAGCAGCAGGGGCACCATATTGAGAGCCGCGCGCTCCGTTTTGGCAAAGACGGAGACCAGCAGGGACAGGCTTACGCCGATGAAGGCCGTCAGGGTCATCGTCCCCAGGTAGATCAGGAACATTTCATGGATTTCCAGGATGGCGTTCCCCACCCACAGGAAGAGGGCGGACTGCACGGCGGAAAGCCCCGTCAGCACCAGCGCCTTGGCGAGCACGTAACCGGTCACGAACACCTTGGCGTTGCTCTCCCGCTTGAGCAGGGCGCGGTCCTTGAGCACTTCGCTGGCCGCCCCGGTCAGGCCGAAGAACATGGCCACGATGGTCGCCAGGAACAAATAGGAAGGTATGTGAAGGGCGGTGGCAAACGTGTATTCCGGGCTGGAAGAGGCGCGCAGGGTCAGGGAAATCAGCAGGGCCAGCACCGGCCCTTCCAGCAGCATGGTGTACAGCCCCATGCGGCTCCGCACGCGGCCCAGGAAGGTGCGCACGGCCCAGATGCGGAAAAGCCGCCAGAGCTGCATCACGCTGCGCCGGGGGCAGGCGGGAATTCCAGCGTGCCTTCATACAACGTTCTGGGCGCCCCTCCTTCATGGTGGTGCCCCATTACGTTGCGGAATCGGTAGCCTTCAAAGCGCTCCTGCCACAGCCGGGGGTGCTGCCGCCTGCGGCGGTCATGCCAGGAAAGGGGGGCCTCCAGCACTTCAAACACGTAGTCCGCGCCGCCGGCCGTCCGCGCCTCCTCGGAAACGTCAATGGCCATATCCACGGCCGCCTTCCGGAAATAGCGCATCATGCCCGGCACGTCCCCCCAGTAGGCCATCTGGCCGCCGTGGTCCAGCACCAGCACCTTCTGGAACTGGTTCAGGATGGCCGTGCTGGGCCGGTGCATGGTGGCGATCACCATCTTGTCACGGCTCATGTTCAGCATGGTCTGCATGACCAGCTTGGCGTCGGAGGTGGAAAGGCCGCTGATGGGCTCGTCCAGCAGGAAGACGTCCGCAATGCCCGCCAGGTCAAGCCCCAGGTTCAGGCGCGTGCGCTCTCCGTCGGAAATGGTGCGCGCATTCATCTCTCCCACGCGACGGGAGGCGATGTGCGTCAGCCCCAGGAATTTCAGAATGGCGTTCACCCGCCTGACGCGCTCCGACCGGGTCAGGCGCGGACGGCGGATGATGGTGGCCTGGGCGATGTGCTCGGAAACGCTCATGGCCGCATCCAGAATGTCCTCCCGCGGAATGAAGGCGATGTAGGGCCGGATCAGGTCCGGAGCGCTGTACAGAAGCTGGTTGTTGTAACGGATGCAGCCGCGCGTGGGCGGAAGCTGCCCGGCCAGCATGGAGAGCAGCGTGCTTTTTCCGGATCCGCTGGGGCCCAGGATGCAGACCATCTCTCCGCGCTTCACGGTCAGGTCAATGTTGTCCAGCACACGGCCGGAACGCATGAATTCCTTGGTCACGCCCTCCACGCTGAGGGTTCTGATGGCGTGGTATTCTTCATCCAGCACCCCGGCGGAAAAACGGCAGCGCAAGGCGTGATAGGCGTTCAGGTGCACCACGTCCCCGTCGCGCAAGGAAACCCTTCCCCGCACGGGCCTGCCATTGAGCAGCAGGGGCATGGAAGCCTCCACCACTTCCAGCCAGCCGGAATTGGTGGCGCTGGAAAAGGAAACCTCCAGCACCACTCCGGCGGCCAGACCCGGCGTCAGCAGCATGTCCCCCTTGCGCGCCTTTTCCGGCAGGTTGGTTACGCGCAGCTTGCGGGTCCCGGGGTCCAGGCGGAAGCGGCGTCCGATGTCCGACATGGAGTTCTGCACCTCCCCCATGGAAAAAGGCCCCTCCCCGTCCAGCGTGAAGGAGGAATAGTAGGCCATGCGCACGTTCTCACCGGGGTACAGGCGCCGCCCGTCCACCACGAATTCCACTTCCGGCCTCAGAACCTCCACCCTGCACGCCAACCCCATGTTCACGCGCACCTCGCTGGCCCGTGAACGCACCCGGCTGATTTGCAGGGCGCCGTTGTCCAGGGAAATATAGCATACTTCCTGCTTGCCGGAACGCTTGCAATCCAGGAAGAACGCGAAGTCTTCAAAGCTTAGCGGACCTGACGGCAGCAGCACCACCTGCCCGTTGGTCAGCGGCATTACCCCGCCGGGCGGCAGGTGGCGGCCGCGCACCACAATAGGCCTGGAGCCGTCATTCACCACCAGCACCAGGCGCGAACACCGGATCAGGCGGAAGGAAATGCCCTTGTCCTGTTCCGGCAGGGATACCTCCGCACCAATGCCGGAGGAAAAACCGACGCTGTACGCCGGCTCCTGGGCCTCCACGTCCGGCGTCATCAGAAGCTGCCTCAAGTGGTTTGCCGTACCCGGCAGTTCCAGGCCGTACGTCACCTGGTCAAACAGCTCCCCGGTCATGCGGGGGTCTCCCGTGTTGATGAGCAGGGAAAGCACTTCCAGCGCAATCGCCATACGCTCCGTCTCGTCCCTGCCGGAGGCGGCGGAAGCCAGCACATCCGCCACCGTCAGATTGGCCCGCATGGAACGCTCGAAACGGTTGGAAAGCCAGCGGTGCTCCACTTCCGGGAAGGTGTAGCGCAGAATGTCCAGCGCGGCATCCGCGTCGCGCGCGCTCAAGTGGCGGCGCCCGCTCAGAATGGTAGCAAACAGGTCCACCAGCGTGCCGGCATGCACTTTCATGGAACCGTCGTCCCGGCGCAGCCACGGCACGTAGGCGCCCAGCGTCCTGACCAGATTCAGCCTCCAGTGAATCAGCTTGGAGGGTATGTCAAAAAACCATCGGATCATGCCAGGGAACGCGTTGCCGGAACCAGTAGTACAGGGATTCCCGGCCTACCTCAAGCGCAACCGGAATTTCACGGAGAAATGACAATATTTTCTACAGCTTTATCTTGCAATAGGTCTGGAGGAAGTATAGTTCTGTCCAATGTTCATGCTTTCCATGCGAAAGCGAGCCAAATACATCAACATTATCACAACATGGATATTTTAGTTTCTACTCTTTGTGACTTCGCCGCCGACTACCAGGGCAAGCTTTGCATCCAGGGCGGTTTTGACTCCCTGGTCGCCCGTCAGTTCCCCGTCGTGCACCCCGTCTGCGCCGTTGCCCTGCGCATCTGCCTCACTCCTGAAGACGAAGGCACCCACGAACTGGGCCTGAGCATCGTTGACGCCGACGGCACGCCGCTGGACAAGGAACGCATGCCCATCAAGATCAACTTCCCGGTGCCCGCTTTCCCGGAAGGCGTCTCCTTCTTCACCCGCAACCTGATTATGAACTTCCAGGGCCTGCGCTTTGAAAAGCCCGGCAACTACTCCATCGACCTGACGGTTGACGGCGAACTGGCCTCCCGCGTGCCTTTCCGCGTGGTGCAGGTGCAGGAAGAAGCTCCCCAGGCCTAAGAATAATCTTCTTTTTCATCAAACCGCCTCCCGTTCACCCGGCAGGCGGTTTTTTGTTGGGGTGCATGGAGCCCCCGTCTGCCCGAAGGAGGGAGATGAAAACCACCGGTTCCATGTTCCCATGAAAGCCGGTTCGCTCACAAAGCCTTCCCCCGGGAGCGGAGGTGGCTTTCCGGCCTTCGTACTGAAAAGCTTTTCAAAGCGGAACCTAGGCTCATTTTTCTCTTTTACTAACCGGACATGGCTATGAGGGCCGGGAGTCCCTCTTTCCCGGGAGAGCGCAGGCAGGCTTTCGCCGGGTGGGGAAGCGCCATGGTTGGCGCAGCCCTCTTTTCTCTTTGGAAAGAAAGGAGGTGCGCCTTTTTTGCGTTCTCCAGCCCCCTTTTTCATTGCGGTTCCCCACCGGATTGACCATGATACGAACCGCTCCCACCCGCCATGCAAACCCCACGCCTCCAGTACGACAGGATTATCATCACGGGCGCATCGTCCGGATTCGGGGAAGCCTTTGCCGGAACGCTGGCCCCTCATGCGGCGGAACTGGTGCTGATTGCCCGGAACGGGGACGTCCTGCGCCAGCTTGCCGCCGCGCTGGAAAAACGCCACCCCGGCCTGCGCGCCTCCGTCTTTCCCTGCGACCTGGCGGATGAAGCTTCCCTGGACACGCTCGTTTCACATCTGGACAGCCTTCCTCCGGGCAGAACCCTGCTGATCAACAATGCGGGAGCCGGGGATTACGGAGAATTCGCGGACGGCCGCTGGGAAAAAATCCGCGCCCTGCTGCGCCTGAACGTGGAAAGCCTCACCCGCCTGTGCCATGCGCTGATCCCCTCCATGAAACGGAACGGCGGGGACATCATCAACCTCAGCTCCCTGGGAGCCCTCCTGCCCATTCCGGATTTTGCCGTTTATGCGGCCACCAAGGCTTATGTTTCCAGCCTGTCGGAAGCGCTGCGGCTGGAACTGCGCGAACACGGCATCCGCGTGCTGGCCGTCTGCCCCGGCCCGGTTTCCACGGGCTTCGGAAAAGCGGCCCGGCGCCCCGGCTTTACCGGAAACATGATGCCGGGCCGCAACGCCTTTGATACGTCCGTTGAAACCGTCGTGAAAGACAGCCTCCGCGCCCTGTCCCGCGGGCGCGCACGTGTCTTCCCCGGCATGAAGATACGGCTGGCGGCCCTGCTGTTGAGCATTGCCCCGCTGGGGCTGATCCGCTTTTTCATGGGCAGGCGCCCGCGGAAAGTCCAGCCTGCCCCCAACGATTCACCTTCTTCAGCATCATGAAAGCACACCGCCGCGGAACACCCCGCCTCACCTGGTTCAAGCTTGCAGTCTGCATCTGCCTGGCAGCCATGGCGGCATCCCTGTTCACACCGTATCCGGCCCAGATTATCCGGGCCCTGAAAGGGGAACCCGAACAGGCGCCCCCGGATTCCGGCGCCTATCCGCCGCATGAATCCATCCCTGCGGAACAGCCAGGGCAGGAAGAGCCTGCGCCCCCCTTACTCCATCCGTTCCCGGAAAGGAACCTGAAGATTCACGGCTGGCCACGCCTTGGACGCCGGAGCGCACGATTGCCCTCCCCCCGGTGCAGTATCCCCCCTTCCCGCCCGTCCTCCCCACGAAGCCCGCGGAGGGAGCCATGACGAATATCTACGAACTGGCACGCGGCCTGAACCTGAAAACGCAGGTCAATTTCCAGCCCGGCACCCTGGCTTCCAGGGACAGGGAGACTAAAAGCAATTACCAGATGACCCTCACCCTGAACGTCAAGCAGCCCAAGGCCCTGACAAAGAAGGAGGACATCCTGAACATCAACCCCAAGCTGGGAACCATGCTTCCCGGCCTGTCCACCCTGTTCAAGCATGCGCGGGTCTCCCCCTATTACGGGCAGATTTACGTCCGCAAGCAGACGGAAATCCGCAAGAACCTGGCCTCCCTGCTCAAGCTCCTGGACCGCCATAATTACTACGATACGGAGACGATTCTGGAAACCACCTATCCGGATACGGGCAGAAAACTCCTCTGGCTACAGAGTGAAATGGACGTTGTTTCCGACGGTTCGGACGGGGACCGCCTGTCCACCATGCCGGATAAAATCCTGAAAAGCTCCTTCTACCAGCCCAGCACTTCCTACCGCTGGAAGAAGCGCACGGACAAGCCCAATCCCCTCCTCAAGCCCTGGCAGCAGAGGCTGGCTTCCTACAAGAAGACGCTGGAAAAAGCCTCCGCCGCGGAAAAACCGGCCCTGCGCCGCAAGATAGACCACGCGGAACGGGTCATTGAAGAATTGAAGCGCTACAGTTTCCTGATCTCGGAATACGATCCGTTCATCGTGGTCCCGCTGGGAGTGGTCAACCAATCCTCTCCCTTTTCCCCGCAGTTCGGGGATTACGCCGTCGTCATCGTGGGGGACAAGTTGTACCCGGCCCTGGTGGGAGACGCCGGACCGCGCTACAAGACGGGGGAAGGCTCCCTGCGCCTGAGCCGTGAAATCAACCCCAAGGCGGGGCCTTACAGCCGCCCCGTTTCCGACCTGGTAGTCAGCTACCTGATCTTCCCCGGTTCCGCGGATCCGGAAGCCGGACCGCCCGACTACGAGAAGCTTACAGCCAAATGCCAGGAGCTGCTCCATGACATCGGCGGCATGGGAAAGGATTTCAAGCTCCACCAGTGGGAGGACCTGCTGGCGCCCAAGCCGCCGCCCGCTCCCCCGCGCCCAAACAAGGGAGCGGCAATCCTGCGGAAACATCCGCGAACGACCAGAAGAAGGCGGATGCCCCGACGGAAAATCCGGCCCCGGCAGCCTCCCCTGTCACTCCGCCCGCTCCGGAACCCGGCAAAACCGCCGCGTAGGCTACAGGGCTTCCTTCCAGGAAAAGAGAAAGGCCTTCCACATGCGGGAATGAACGGTCCCGCGCGTGATTTTTACCTTTCCTGTTCCCGGCTGTTCCTGCCGTTGGAGCAGTTCCAGCGTATCCAGCCCCAGCCATGCGGGCAGTACGGTGGAAAAACGCAGCCGCCCGTTCCGGAGGGATTCCGCATAAAACACGCCTTCCTTCAGCCAGCGTTCTGCCCGGTCCAGCCACGGCTGAACATCGGAAGTAGGCAAATAGCTTCTTCCACGGGAGAGGTCTTCCTCCCGGTCGCGCAGAATGTTCACCAATTGCAGCCCCATGCCGTAGTGCCTGCCCCAGCGTAAAAGCTGGTCCTCCGGCTGCGTGCTGAAGCCTGATCCCAGCGCCAGCAGGCCCAGCCTGGTCCAGAATTCTCCCACGCAGCCGGCCACCATGTAGGTATAATGCTCCAGTTGTTCGGGACATGAAACCGAGGAACGGGCTTCAAAATATTCCAAATCCCACGCCTGCCCCTCCACAATGGTGGACAGCACCTGCCTCACGAGCATCTGCTCACGGGGGAAAGGGCTTCCAGCAGCGCCAGGCATTCTGGAAAACGGGCCAGCAGCTCCGCCTCCCCCCGGTGCGTCTGGACGGTGGAAAGAATGCCCAGACGGCCAAAACAGGAGGCGGCGGCCTCCCGGGAGGCGTCCCCGGCTACCGTCGCGCCCATCATCCTCAGCAGCGCCAGGCGTTCCCGGCAATCCATGTCCACGGTATCCGCCACCGTATCCGTAGCGCGCGCCAGCAGATAGCCCACGGCCACGCCGGGGCGCATCTCCCGGGGCAGGAAGCGCATGCTCAAATAAAAGGACCGGGAAACGGCGGACAGAAGCTGACGAAGTCCTTTCATGATTTTTGCAGGCCCAGCCTGTGCATTTTATAATGGAGCACCCGTGGGGAAATGCCCAGTTCCCGCGCCGCTGCGGACATGTTGCCCGGAGAGCGTTTCAGCGCGGCCACAATCAATTCCCGTTCAAAGGAATCCACCATCGTCGGCAAGTCCGCATGATCCTCTCCGTCACGGGAAGACGGGGCGTCATGGCTGGGCATTTGGAGGGAGGCGGGCAGGTTGTAACCGTAAATGCAGTCGTCCTGCGCCGTGATGACTGCACGCTCCATGCAGTTTTCCAGCTCCCGCACGTTGCCGGGCCAGTGGTAGGCCATGAGCATGTTGATGGCTGGCGTGGACAGCCGCTTGATATCTTTCCCGTATTTCAGGTTGAACTTGGAAAGAAAGTGTTCCGCCAGCAGCATGATGTCCCCCTTGCGCTTGGAGAGGTCCGGCATGACGATGGGGAAAATGTTCAGCCGGTAGTACAAGTCCTCCCGGAATTTGTTTTCCGCCATCAATTCCTCCAGATTGCGGCTGGTGGCGGCAATGAAGCGCACGTCGGAATGAAGCTCCCTGTTGCTCCCCACGCGGGAAAAAGTCTTTTCCTGAAGAAAGCGCAGCAGCTTCACCTGCATCTGGAGGCTCAAATCCCCGATTTCATCCAGAAACAGGGTACCTCCGTCCGCCGCCTCCGCCCGGCCGATGCGGCGGGCGGTGGCTCCGGTGAAGGAGCCTTTTTCATGGCCGAACAACTCGCTTTCCAGCAGGTTTTCCGGCATGGCCGCACAGTTCAGCGTCACCAGCGGCTTGTCCTTCCTGCCGCTCAGGTTCACTACGGCGCGCGCTACCAGCTCCTTCCCCGTTCCGGAACTGCCCCGGATCAGCACCGTGGCGTCGCTGGGGGCCACCTGGCGTATCTGTTCATACACCTGGAGCATGGGGCGGCAGTTGCCGATCAGTTCGCCCGGATTGGTTGTTAAAAGCTGGCGCAGTTTCTCGTTCTCCGCCATCAGGGCCGCCCGTTCCTCATGCGCCTGCAGGCTGGCCGCCAGCGCGTCCCCCACGATGTTGCCCACAATCTCCAGCAGCTTCTGGTCCCGTTCCAGGTCCGTTTCCCTGTCCACGGGACGGTCAATGCTCAGGGTGCCGATCACCTGCTGCAAATGAATGATGGGCACGCAGATGAACGCCACCTTTTCCCCGCTCTTGCGGGTACGGGTACGGTTCAGGAACCTGGAATCCCGGGAAATGTCCTCAATCACATGGGGCCTCCCCGTTTCCGCCACATGGCCCGTAATGCCCTCCCCCACATGGTAATGGCCGCGCTTCATCTCCTGCTCGTCCAGGCCGTGGGACGCTTCTATCATCAGATCGTTCCCGCGGCGGATGGTGAAGGTGCCGCGCAGCATCTTCATGCGGCGGTAGAGCACGTCCAGAATATGCCGGAGCAGCGCCGTGCCGTTGCGTTCATTGACAATGGCGGAGCTGATTTCCTGCAGCACGACCATTTCCAAATCCGGTGACTTGTTTATTTCATTCATGAAGTCCGGGGCTGGGCGAATATTAACCGTACGGTCCTGGCAGACCAACTACTTTTTCTTCCACCGTCATGCAGCCGGGGAAAAAGCTGCCGCGGGAAATGCAGATAACGTTCTAGTACTTAACTTTGATGTTGTTATGAACGAAGGAGAAAAGAAGTTTACAAAATTGTAATGCATGGCGCCTCTTTCCTCCCGTTTCACATGCCCACGTCTCCGCCGGACTCCCTTTTCATCATTTCCGTGATGACCTGGAACAGCGCGTTGCGGTACAGGACGCCATCCAGCCGCCCGGTATTTTTCCAGACCACGGGAAAGGCGGGCAGATGGGTCTGTTCAAACAATTTCAGGGCATCCGTCAGATGGGTGCCGGCATCCAGCACGGGGGCGCCCGCGCGGATCAGCTCCCCGGCGGTGGGAGGAGGGCTCTTCCCCTTTTCCTCCATCTGCCGGCGGACAGCCAGAAAGTCATCCGGATAAATGGCACCCTCATAAGTCCCGTCCTTTTTCACCACAAAAATCAGGTCTCCGGGATTCCGCAGCATCAGGGAGGAAACGTCGTCCAGGGAAGCGTCCGGCGCCACCTGGGGCACCACATGGCGAGCCAGGTCATGCACATGGACCTGCGCCATGGGCAGGTTGACCACGGACTCCGGACTGCCGGACAGGCTGGCGGCATACATGGACCGCGCGCGAATCAGCCGCCCCGTTCCATAAGCGCTCACCACGCCGATCAGGAGCGGGTAAATCATTTCCCCGCTCATGGAGAACTCCACCACCATCACCAGCGCGGTCAGGGGAGCCTGGGCCGCCACGGCAAAAAAGGCCGCCATCCCCACCATCGCATACGCCACCGTATGGTTGCCCTCCATGCCCAGAGACGTCAGGACCGTACTGAAAATAAACCCGACCATGCTTCCCACATACAGCGTGGGCGTCATGGCTCCGCCCACCGTACCGCAGCCGAACACGATCGCCACGGCGGACACCTTCACCAGAAGCAGGATAAACGCCTGCTGCGTGCTGTAATCTTCATCCACCAGCCCGGTAATCAGGGCCTGCCCGTTGCCCACCACCTCCGGATAAAAAACCGCCAGCACCCCCACAACCAGTCCGGCGGCCATCAGGCGCAGCGGCAGGAGGGACTGGCGGCCGTTCAAATACCTGGTAGCTACATCCAGCAGGCTGACCCATCCCCTGGCCGCCACGGCGGCCGCCACTCCCAGCGCAATGCACCACAGGGACTGGGAAAAGACGGTAAAGCTTTCAAACGGCGAACTGTACAGCGGGGCGGGATCCCCCAGCAGGTGCAGCATGGCGAACCCGGTGCAGGAGGCAATCAGCAGAGGCGCCAGAATATCCATGCTCACGGTGCCGATGATGATTTCACTCACGAACAGGCACCCGGCAAAGGGGGCATGGAACGCCGTGGTGAACCCGGCCGCCGCCCCGCAGCCGACCAGCAGCCGGAGCCGCGGAATGGATACGTGCAGCCGCTGCCCCACCGCGGACGCGATCAAGGCGGAGGACTGGATGATAGGCCCTTCCTTGCCGATGGCCGCTCCGGAAGCAATGCTCCATGCCGCGGAAAACACCTTCAGGGCGGACGCCCGGAATTTGATCAGCCCGTTTCCGATGGACATGGCCTCCATGTATTCCGTGGCCTGTCCCGGCATCCTTTTTTTCAGGAACAGCAGGATGCAGCCGGCCGCCAGGCCGCCCACCACCGGAATAAACATGCGCCACTCAGGCTCCACCTGGGAAAAGGTGCCTACGCGGGAATCCGACCAGATGCCCGTGAGCAGCCATTGAATCACTTCCACCGTCCACTCAAAAAACAGGGACATGCTGGCGCCCACCACCCCCACAATCACGGCCCACACGTAAGTGACCTGCCTTTCCCCCACCTTCCAATGATGGAACAGCCTTAAAATCCACCCGTACCAGACGGAATCCGGCGGCGGCTGGGGCTGGGGGGATGGAGAATTCATGGGCAAAGCGGCAATATTATTCCATTGTGACAAAAAAACGCCTCCGGATGTTCGATGCCGCAGAAAATACCTGCAGTGCTTCATCCGTGAAGGGCCGCAAGACGCGGAAGGCCGCTCCCTCCGGAGAAGGCGCCTGCCCGGCAAAGGTCCTGCACCGCGCCGGAAACCTGCTACACCGGAAGAACCCCAACCCCTTTTCCCATGCCTGACCGCACGCCGCAACCTCCGCCACGGCTATCCCCGCGCCTCCGGAAGCAGGCGCTTCTGCTGATTGCCTGCGTCATTTCAGGCAGCCAGCTGTACGGCCTCAAACATCCCGCCTCCGTCTGGCCCGCGGAACGGGAAGTGCTTTCCGGCCATTCCATCTTCGGACAGCCGGGGGACCCGGCCTCCCTGGTCACGGTTCCGCTGCCCTATCCGCTGAGGCCGTCCTGGTCCCCGGACACGGAGCTTGCGTCCATTACCTGCCACCGTTTCATCGCCGTGCCGCTCACCAGGATTTTCCAGCGAACGCTGGAACATTACGGCATGGAGCGCATCCGCGAACTGCGGCTGGACGTTTACGGAGGCTGCTTCAACAACCGCCCCATCCGCGGAGGCTCCCGCCCGTCCCTGCACGCGTGGGGCATTGCGATAGACATGGACCCCGAACGCAATACCCTGTACATGAGCACGCCGGAAGCCGTCTTTTCCGGACCGGAATACGATGCCTTCTGGTCCATCGTGGAAAAGGAGGGGGCCTTTTCCCTGGGACGCGAGAGAAATTACGACTGGATGCACTTCCAGTTCGCCAGGCCGTGAAAGTGCGCGGAAGCCCCCAGGCGGCACCGGAGCGGCCCGGGCGTCAGAACGTATATTTCAGGTTGATGCCGTAATAAAAATCATCCCCCAGGTCCCTCTGCTTCACCACGGTCAGCGCCTGGCTGTAGTTGGTGAACAATTCCACGGTCAGGCGCGAGGTAGCGCGGAAGGTAAAACTCAGGTTGTAATCCAGGGCGTTGGATCCGTGGTGCACCACCGGGCCCACGTACCCCCCGTTGTAGCCGTAACGCACCACGGCATCCACCCTCACGCAATCCGCGATCTCCTCGTGCAGCCCCGCAAACACGGCGTAATAGCCGCGGAACGTATGGTTGTTATACTGCCAGTAGAGGTCCGTGCCGCCGAACCAGCGGTCGGAAAAATGATAGGTCGTCTTCAGGCCGGGGCGCGGGATGCCCTTGTCCCCCGGAAAAACAAAGCTGTGCTCATACCAGGGCATCACCGTCCAGTTCCCCAGCTCCTTGATGTAATCCAGCCGGTACTTTAATTCCGCATGGTTCCGGTGGTCCGTGGAAACGCCGTACCATATCTTCCCCACCCATTCCTTGTACTGTATTTCTGGAACGAACATGCACAGGGAGCCGTCCCACAGGTCAAGACCCTCGCACTCGTACTTGCTGGCCCATCCCGTCTGGAAGCGCAGATAAACCCGGTCATCCGTGGGGCCGGCCAGGGAAAGGGGATGGGGGCAGGCCGTCTTCAGGTAGTAGGACTGATCCTGGCAAACCGTCGTGGAACCCCAGGCGCCGGGGCATGACAGCACACCCGCACAGGCCGCCAGCAATAGTTGAGTCGCAGTGTTCGTTTTCATATTCATTTATGGTTGGACAGGCGTTTTCTGGGGCGGCGCATCCGGACGAGGACGGCATCCTTCCATGTTGTACTCCCGCTCCGTTTTTTACTGCAAGCCGATACTCCGCCCGCAGCCGGATAAAATGCCTTCTGAAAATGGGACACCATGGAAAAAACAATATGCAGCCTCCAGAGCAAAAAAACAAACCTCCATTGAAAGATTGTGTCAGCAGGATTTGTATCCAAGACAGTATTCATGAAGTTCCTTATTCCCGCGCTCGTTCTGTCCGCCTGCCTTCCCGCGGCATTTTCGCAAGAACAAATTATCCCGAAACCGGCAGAAATCACGGTGTTCCACGGGAAGCCTGCCCAGCTCACGCCGGCGTCCGCCATCATTACCGCGACGCAGGACAAGGCTTTCCTGAACCGCGCCAGGCAATTGCAACAGATGCTCGGCGAAGGAACCGGACTGCCCCTCCCCCTTAAAACGCCCGGAGAAGCACCGGAGAATGCCGCCTGCATCATCATTAAAAAGGACCCGGCCCTGGCCGCGAAGGGGGAGGAAGCCTACTCCATCCAATCCTCCCCCAGGGGAATCATTCTTTCAGCCGCCCATGCCAAAGGCATTTTTTACGCCGGGCAAAGCCTGATCCAGATGATGCCCGTCATTTTCCACGACCGGAAGGCGGACAAATCCGCCGTCCAGTGGAATATTTCCGGAGCTCCGTTCAACATGGTGGACTACCCGCGGTTCTCCTGGCGTGCGCTGATGATTGACGAGGTTCGCCACTTTTTCGGTGAAAAAGCCATCAAGCAGATCATCGACCAGATGGCCCTGTTGAAAATGAACATCCTGCACTGGCACCTGACGGACGACGTCGGATGGCGCATTGAAATCAAGAAGTATCCCCGTCTGACCACCATCGGTTCCAGGCGCAGGGAATCCGAAACCGGTACGTGGAACAGCGGCAAGTCCGACGGCACGCCGCATGAAGGCTTTTATACCCAGGAGCAGATCAGGGACATCGTTCAATACGCGGCCCGGCGCAATATCACCATCGTCCCTGAAATTGAAATGCCGGGCCACGCCAGCGCGGCTGCCACAGCGTACCCGTTCCTGAGCTTGAAATCACCCAGGGAAGTGCCCACCACGTTCATCGTCAACACGGCCTTTGACCCTACCTCGGAAAAGACCTATGCCTTCCTGTCCGACGTACTGGACGAAGTCGTGGCGCTGTTCCCCAGCAGGATCATCCATATCGGCGGCGATGAAGTGCGCTATGCCCAGCAATGGAAGGACGTTCCGGAAATTGAGGCGTTCATGAAAAAGAACAACATGAAGAGTTATGCGGACGTCCAGATGTACTTCACCAACCGCATGTCCGGCATCGTCGCCAAAAAAGGGCGCCGCATGATGGGCTGGAATGAGATTTACGGCCATGACGTCAACGGGGACGGCGGAGGCAAAGCCGGAACCAAACTGGACACGAACGCCGTCATCCACTTCTGGAAAGGGAATACGGACCTGGCTAAAAACGCCATCAAGGACGGGCATGAGGTCATCAATTCCCTCCACAGCTCCACTTACCTTGATTACAGCTACGGCAGAATTTCCCTGCAAAAGGCATACGGCTTCGAGCCCATTTTCCCGGGCCTGGAGGAACAGTA
The DNA here is from genome assembly GCF_049262625.1 of Akkermansia sp. JRP_AM1. NCBI lineage: Bacteria > Pseudomonadati > Verrucomicrobiota > Verrucomicrobiia > Verrucomicrobiales > Akkermansiaceae > Akkermansia > Akkermansia sp. JRP_AM1. The sequence continues at coordinate 1,919,429 of NZ_CP118234.1, read as the reverse complement.
CCATTCCAGGGTCAAGGGGCTGGGGACGCAGGTATGGACGGAATGGATTGCCAATACGGAGCGCCTCCACCACCAGGCATTCCCCCGGGCCTGCGCCTTTGCGGAAGTGGGCTGGACACCTGCCGGGAAAAAGGATTTCCCGGATTTTAAAAAGCGCTTGAAGGAATATAGCGGGCGCATGGACCTGATGGGCATCAAGTACGCCGGGGATGTGATCAACCGGATAGACAAGTCCGACTTTTTCAACACGCCGCAGATCGGCACATGGACGCCTGACGACCTGTCCGGACAGGAGCATTCGTTCGACGTCACCAAACTGGTCAAGGTTCCCGGCAAATACACCGTGACCCTGCTCTACGACAAGGGGGCACACGCCATTGAAATCGAATCCGTGGCCCTGTATGAAGGTGAGAAGGAAATTGCCCGGGACGCTCATTCGGGCAGGAGCGGTACCGATCAGAAAAATATCCAGTACATCCTGAACGTTCCGGAAGCCAGGCAAGGGGCATCCTACACGGTCAAGGCCAGATTCAAGGGGGCCGGAGGCAGCGACTCCTACGGAACGGTGTACTGTGAAGCGCCCTAAAAACTGCTGAATCAACCCGCAACAAAAACCGGAGGGGCTTCATGCCCTCCGGCTTTTGTTTCAGCAACCGGGATACTGCCGCTTGGACTATCCTTCCCAGGCATTGTTCTTTTTCAATCCCATCAGGTTTCCCAGGCACAGGGTGCCTTTCACGAACAGGAAGCCCGTACCTTCCATCAAGCAGAGCGGAATTGCTGCCGCCTTCACCCGGAGCTGCGCAACCCGGGTTCCGGTTGCATTAAAAAGGCGCCGGAGGCCCTCACTTGCAGACCTCCGGCGCCTGAATGACCGGAATCAGCGGACGATAATCTTCATCCGCGGAAACCGGGCGCAGCTCACATTTCAGCCATCATCTTTTCCACGTATTGGAAAAAGATGCTTCCGTCCTCCCCGCTGATGCCATAGTCTTTGGTATCCTCGATATTCGCATTTTTGATGCGGGTGATGATATAAACTTTGGAGAACATGATTCCCCATTGTCCATACTTGTCATTATCAAACCAAACGTGATGATTGTAGGTCGGCTCGAAGTAGATGGTCCCTCCGTCATCAGGCTCGGCAATCGGACCACAATATTTGATAATGATGTGGCTGATGCCCTTGTAGCACCACTCCTTTCCGCATTGCGGCTTCTTGGAGAGGCTGGTAGTCATCTCGATGGTGGCATTTGTAATGTTGAAGGATAATTTATCCTCATCATGGTACATGACCCCCTTTTGAGGGAGAGTCACCTCGTTCTGGATGGAGACCCCTTCATAAATGAGGCGCGCCCCTTTCCACTCCGTTTCCGGCGGAGCTATTTCCCCTTTCAGGAAGCAGGTCCCTGAGAGAGAAACCATAATTGCACAGGCAATTTTGTTCATTGTTGTTTTCTGGTTTGTTGTTGTTTTAATAATTCCTTTTTGAGGAATTCCTTCATTTCCTGAACAGTTTTTTCAGGAGGATTTTTCGCATCGTCCCGGTACTGCCGCCAGTCGATGCGCAGCTTGGCCATGAGGCGCAGTTCCCTGGGGGAGAAAGGAACGGTGCCCGGAGCATTAGGCATGAAATCCCGGGACCGGTTGCCGATGTAATAAATCTGGCTCTGGTCCCATGAGCGCTTCATGGTTTCATCAAAGGAAGCCCTTACCCGGTCGTCACTGACTCTGGCTTCCCACTGGAGGCAATCCGCCAGGCAGCCGCCCTCCGCCCGGTTCTCCCGGGCCTGCCGCCACAGGGAGAGAATATACCTGTTCTGAAGGCTGCACGCCGCAGGCGTCAGGTACTTGCGCGTGTATTGCAGCTCATACAGGGGCTTGCACACGGCCTTCTCCCTCTGCCCCAGGGTGGCTCCGTTCACTCTCTCTGGAGTGGGAACAATGCCCGCGAGCTGGCCGGCCACATAATAGGGCAGTTCCTCCGGCATGCGGATTTCCCACGGAATCTTTTCATTCACGAATACGCCGTTTAAAATGGTATTGAAGGAACCGTTGCGGCAAACACGGAACAGGTAGATTCCCCCCTTCCTGCACATGAACCTCTTATAAACCCCGGAACCCGCAAATCTGGAAACGCGCGTGCGCGCTTCCACCGGGAAGGAATACCACTGCTCCATGGCGGCGGTAAGAACTTTCCCCACTTGTTCTGTTCCCCTATCGCGAGGTCTCCCACATTGTTGAACTGGAAGACGAGGGAGGAGGTGGAAGGATGCCTTCTGGCTTCCACCACGTAATCCCGCCTGGATTCATTGGAAAGATAACCGTTGGGATTATAGAAATACAGGGCTATTTCATGGACGCCCTCCGGCACTTCCACAACGGTCCAAATGTCGGGACCATCCACAAAGCCCGGATACACTTCCCCGTGGTCGTCCCATTCCGCCTCCGTCCGCACGGAATCCGTGGGATTGAAAAGAATGTTGCGGTTATCATTCTCCTTGATGCTATGCACCCACCAGCGCAGGGCATCCCCCTTGTTGCGGTTGAGCCCCATCAATCCCTGGATCCAGTAAGAAGACACGGCCCCCTGGTATCCGGGATAACCCGGAACGGAGGAAAGGGTTCGGAACGACACGGTCTTGGCCTTAAACTCGGAATTGCTCATGGGGGCATTCGTGGCGCACAGCGTGGCGCGCGTCAGGCCGTACCTCCCGCACCAGTCCCCCTTCGTGGACCAGTCCTCCCCGCGGAACACAATGCTCTTCCCCGCATGCGCATCCGCTCCCAGCTTTTCCAGCCTCCTCAGGACTGCGGCAGGGTCTTCCATCCGGGACGGGGACGGGAACGGAATCTCATCGTCCTGCTGCTTCCTGTCCAGTTGATAAGACAGGGAACCCTTTTTCAGACTGACAAGCCCTTTCCCATACGTCGCCGCCCAGACACTTCCGTCCTTCAGCGCCAGCAGGGAGGGGACATCCGTATTTTCCAGTCCCTTCCTGATTCTCCGGCGCACCGTCATCCTTTCGGCATCCAGCACGTCCACTCCCTGCGTCCGGTAGCCGATGAAAATATCCTTTCCCTGCCGGAGGATGGAAGACACGAAGTCTTCCGACAGCATTTTGGCATTTCCCTCACCCGGAACGGCCGTCTTCCGCGCAGCGGAACCATACAGATTACTATTCTTCCGGGCATAATCCCGGCCGCGCAAGAAACGCCAGGAGCTGATGCCGTTGCTGTACGCCAGGCCGGACCAGGTGCCTACCAGCACCTGGTCTTTTTCCGTACAGGCCAGAACATTGCAGATATTGGAAGGCAGCCCGTCCCCATACGGCTGGTACGGCTGCCGGGCAAACTGCTTGTTGTCCCAGTACCACGGCGCCTGCACGTTCTTCCACTGCATGTACCCCGACTTGCGCGGTGAATACGAGATACCGCCGCAGGCATAGGCCAGCCACAGATTCCCCCTGGCGTCAAAGCCGGCGGAAGCCGCCTGGTCTTCCACCAGTCCCGTAGACCGGTCCAGCGCCTTCCATGAATCATTTCCGGGATCATAAACGGACACGCCTCCGGACGTGGCAACGGCCACCTCCCCGGAAACGGGAGAGACGGCCAGCGCATAAACATGCTCTCCGTTCAGGGCATTGCCGCGGTCATACGTCTTCCACTCCCTCCCGTTGAAAACGGCCACGCCGCTGTCGTCCGTGCCCACCCAGATGCGGCCCTGCCTGTCCTCCGCAATGCAGGTGAAATTCTTCCCTTTGGGAAAGCCGGAATAATAATCCATGTTGAGCCACGACTTCTCGTACGCTCTGTCGCCGACTTGAAGGCGGTAAACGCTTTCCCTCTCCCCCACGGCCCATATAGCTCCATCCTGCGCCACCAGAGTACCGCGGATAAAGCGCACCGGGCATTCCGGCAGTTGTTCCGGGATCTGGACGGATTTGACTTCTCCTGCGGACCATCCCCCCAGCAGGGGGAAAACCAATGCGAGTGTTCCTATGAAATGTTTGAATTTAATTAACATAACCAATTATTTCCTGATTATTATGTGAGAATATTATCGTATTTTGCCGACGTCAACCCCATTTCCAAGTTATTCTCAATTTTATCCAATCAAAAAACCACACAATCGGTTTACAGTCAAATATATAAGTCATTCAATATATGTTAGTTATAAAAATTATTCAGGTTTAGAAAAACCCAAGACACACCGCCCTTCCTGTACCCGGACAGAAAAAATGCAGGAGACTAACTCAAAAGCGGCGACCAACCGCTTTTTCTTCTTTCAAAAATGCTCTTTCCGGACATTCATCAACATCGAATTCCGAATCCGAAGTCAACAGGAAAGTTTGGTTTAAAACATGTTAGAAGAATTTGGATTTGGAAAAATTGGAGAAATAGCAATTAATGAAAAAATGAATTAAATGATAACTATCTGACAGTCTTGATATTCATGTGTTCAAGGCATTGCAACGGATTCGGAATCCGATAAGAACCGGGTATCGCAGGGGTTTCTTTCTCTCCTGAATTTTGAATGGAATAATTTAAATTACTATAGTATTAATTTCATGCAACCTCATTTGCCTTATCAACTAACAGCGTGGCTTATGGCAGCCGCCTTCTTCGGAACTCTCGCCTCCCAATCCCAGGCTGCCGGAGAAAGCATCAGCATCAATTTTGGTACCAACGAACCAAACGGCACCATTTCCGATTCTTCCAGCGCCGGGCTTGAAGCCGTTCCCGGCTCCAACTGGAATCAATTCAGCGGAGCTTCCCAATCCACGGCCCAGAACCTGAAGGATAACAACGGAGACGCCACCGGAGCGACCGTCACCTGGTCCAGTAAAAATACCTGGCGCGGAGGCGACACCCCCTCCACCGGGGACGGCCAGATGCTGAAGGGCTACCTGGACGACGGCAGCGGCATCACCATCAATGTCAGCGGCGTTGATTTCCTGACCTACGGCGTCTACATTTATTGCAATACGGACACAGCCAACGGAAACTTCTCCGCCAAGACCGTCAACGGCGTTTCCTACACCTGGAACGGAACTTCCACCGTGGCAGGCTCTGCCGCGTGGGGAGCAACGGGAACCTTTGGACAGGCGGTGGAAGGGACCAATACGCTGTATGTGGAAGGCCAGACTTCACCCAACCTGAGCATCACCGCTCCGAGCAACACCAGCGGTTCAGGCACCCGCGGCTGCATTGCAGGCATCCAGATCGTCAATACCTATGAGGGCGTTAAAATTTCCGCTACGCTGGATGGCACCTCCTCCTCTGAGTGGACTTCCTCCCAACTGGGGGATGCCGCATGGACGGACTCCGCTGACGGAGCCGGCACCTATGCTTCCATCAACGTCACCAACGGCCCGGGAGCCCTGACTATTGCGGACGGGGAAACGCGCCATACGGACGCCATCCTACTCACCGGCGGAAACCTCACCATTTCCGGCGGCACCCTGAGCCTGTCGGGCCCCGGCATCCTCCGCGCGGCAGAAGGCACCACGCTCACCGTATCCTCCAGCCTGTCCGGAACGGCTACTCTGGACGGGGCCGGCACCGTCATCATGAACGGAACCAGCACCCTGACGGGCCTGGCCGGTTCCGGAGCCCTGACTCTGGGGGACAACGCCTCCATTTCCATCACGGGAGATACCGCCTCCCGCTATACGGGAGCCCTGACTCTGGGAGAAAACGCCTCCCTCACGGCAGCCAATCCCAACTGGACCTTCGCCGGAGCCCTGACCATAGCGGCGGCCAACTACAATGCCAACGACTCATGGGCGCACACCGCCTCCTCCCTCACCCTGACGGGAGCCGGAGACGTGGAATACACCTTTGAAGGGGAACGCTTATTCCCATCACCCATGCAGACAGCACCCTGACGGTCCGCAAGGTGACGGACGGCACCGGCACCATCAATGCCAACCATGCCTCCGACATCGCACACCTGATCATTGACGCCGGCACAGTCAACCTGTCCGGCAGCGACACCGCCTACACGTTTGAATCCATCACCATCGGCCAGAACTCCAAGCTGAGCCTGAATGGCGTAGGCATCGTACTGGGCGGCACGCCGGATATCCTGATGAAGTCCGGCTCCACATTTGAAATGCTCAACTGCCGCGCGTATGGCGCGGATACCCCCATCAGCGCCAACATTACCGTTGACGCCGCCGGAGCCGGCGTGACCATCTCCGGCTCCCTTTACGGAAACGCCACCAACCTTGGCGGAACGATCACCGGCGAAGGAGAACTGCTGGTCACCAACGGTTCCAGCGGAAGCAACAACTTCACCATTTCCTCCGTCATTTCCGACAAGGACGCCTCCCACCAGATGAGCGTGAAGGTGAACAAGAACAGCTCCGTAGTCGTTTTCTCCGGCAACAACACGTACACCGGCGGCACCACCATCGTGCAGGGAACGCTCCAGACCAACTCCGCAACCGCACTTGGCCAGGGTTCCGTTCTGGTGCAGGGAGGAACGCTCAACGCCAACAGCCAGGCCCTGGCCAACGCCATTACGCTCCAGACGGGCACCATCCAGAACCTCGGCAGCGCTTCCGCTCCCAAGGACCTCACCGTCAGCCTGACGGGGAACGCCGCCATCAACAACTCAACGGTAATCCTGGGCAACGCTTCCGGCGCGCCCATGATTTCCACAGGCCAGGTGCTGACGCTTTCCGGCACTACCTCAGCCACGCTGAACAACGCCACGCTGAACCTCTCCAGCTTCAACACGGCTCTGATCGACATGCAGGGAACGTCCACCCTGAACCTGACCGGCGGCCTGACGCTGAATCTGGACAGTGCCCTGGCGCTTGACCTTACCTCCCTGACGATCGACCTGATCACTGTGGGCGAAGGCACATCCCTGGCGGACAACATCGACTGGGATTCCCTGCTGACGCTTACGCAGAACGGCCAGAACCTGATCTGGGACGGCGTTACCTACAACAACGGCAGCCTGACCTTCACCGGCCTGGCCGTACCGGAACCCGGCACGGCCACCCTGAGCCTGCTGGGCCTCACGGCCCTGCTGATGCGCCGCAGAAAGAAGGCCTGAGCTTCCTGAATTAACAGAAGACTCCATTCAGGGGCTGTTCCGCCAGCAAGGTGCGGAACAGCCCCTGTTTGCTATATATCCAACTCTAAAAAACAAGGGCCGCTGCCATACGGAAACCCTTGTTTGAAGTCTTATCCCTTTCCGGATAAGGAATAAAACCTCCGCATCATACTGCCGGAATGCCGGTCATATTTTCTTAACTAAAGTAAAAGTAGGGTCTTCATCCTTTCCGCTGGTCCCGAAATCACTTTTATTCTCCATTTTAGTCACCTTGTGCAGGGCCGTGATATAGACTTGTGAATAAAGGGTTCCCGATGTTCCAAATTTATTGGGATCATAGGCGAAGGGGACATCATTCTTCGTATCGGCGAATATCAGCGCTACATATATATTTCCAGTCATGGATATCCGTACTTCATGTATTTTTTTGTACAGCCATTCCTGTTTTTCCTGAGGATTTTTATTGAGGCTTGTGATCACCGTCACTTTACCCGGCATAATATTGTAGGCATTTTTTACACCCTTTTTTGCTTCCACTCCTTTTTGGGGAAGCGCCGGCTTATTAATAATGGAAACCCCATCATAATTCAGATGAGTTCCTGACCACATGGTATGCTCCCCGGTAATCTCTCCGTTGAGCACGTTCATGCTCAACAGACTGATTCCCGCAGCCAATATCATTTTATTATTCATGTTGTCGTTTTCTTTTGGGATTCATGTTCAAGGTGTTTCTTCATCTCTTGAACTGATTTCACAGGAGGTTGTTCGGCATCATCTCGATATTGCCTCCAATCAATATCCAGCTTATCCATCAAATAAACTTCATTTACGGAAAAAGGTATCGTGCCCGGGGCATTCGGAACACATTCCCTGGATCTGAGATCCGGATAATAAATCTGACACTGGTCCCACGCAGCCGCCATGGTCTGGTCAAAAGAAGAACGTACATCTGGAGAGTAAATTCTGGCTTCCCATTGAAACCAGTCTTCCAAGCACCTGCTCTTTTTCTTTCCTTCAACCGCCTCACGGAATGAGGAAAGAATGTACCTGTTCAAGCAGGAAGATCCTGCGGGCGTAACATACCGTGGCTGATACTGGAGAGTGAGCAGTTGATTGAGAAGAACCTTCTCCTCCGGCCCGGCAACAGAAGAATGAACTCTCTCGGGGGAAGGAATAATGCCTGCAAATAATCCATCAACATAATAAGGCAATTCATCAGGCGTTCTCATTTCCAGAGGAAGAAGCGCATTGATGAATACCCCATTTAAAATAGTATTGAAGGAACCGTTCCTGCAAACATGGAACAAGTATACGCCGCCTTTCCTGCACATGAAGCGCTTGTAAACTCCGGACCCCGCAAACCTGGAAACGCGCGTGCGCGCTTCCACCGGGAACGACTGCCACTGCTCCATAGAAGCGGCAAGCGTCTTCCCTTTTTTAGTGCGGTTCCCAATTTCAATATCCGCTTTGTTGTCGAACAGGCTTTGAATGGAAGAAGAAAAAGGATGCCTCCGGGCTTCTACCACATAATCCCGCCTGGATTCATGTTGAAGATATCCGTTGGGATTATAGAAATACAGGGCTATTTCATGAACCCCTTCCGGCACTTCCACAGCTACCCATATACCGGGACCGTCCACAAAGGACGGATATACTTCCCCGTGGTCGTCCCATTCCGCCTCTGTTCTTGTGGAATCACTGGGGTCAAAGAGAACATTGCGGTTTCCTGCCACATTGGCGCTTTGTACCCACCAGCGCAATCCATCTCCCTGATTGCGGTTGAGCCCCATCAGTCCCTGAATCCAATAACAGGGATACACTCGTTTCCATTTAGGGTCTTCAGCGCTCGTTTCCATGCGGACAGGTAATTGCTTGGCTTTAAACTCGGAATTGTTCATGGGGGCATTCATGGCGCACAGCGTGGCGCGCGTCAGGCCGTACCTCCCGCACCAGTCCCCCTTCGTGGACCAGTCCTCCCCGCGGAACACAATGCTCTTCCCCGCATGCGCATCCGCTCCCAGCTTTTCCAGCCTCTTCAGGACTGCGGCAGGGTCTTCCATCCGGGCCGGGGACGGGAACGGAATCTCATCGTCCTGCTGCTTCCTGTCCAGTTGATAAGACAGGGAACCCTTTTTCAGACTGACAAGCCCTTTCCCATACGTCGCCGCCCAGACACTTCCGTCCTTCAGCGCCAGCAGGGAGGGGACATCCGTATTTTCCAGTCCCTTCCTGATTCTCCGGCGCACCGTCATCCTTTCAGCATCCAGCACGTCCACCCCCTGCGTCCGGTAGCCGATGAAAATATCCTTTCCCTGCCGGAGGATGGAAGACACGAAGTCTTCCGACAGCATTTTGGCATTTCCCTCACCCGGAACGGCCGTCTTCCGCGCAGCGGAACCATACAGATTACTATTCTTCTGGGCATAATCCCGGCCGCGCAAGAAACGCCAGGAGCTGATGCCGTTGCTGTACACCAGGCCGGACCAGGTGCCTACCAGTACCTGGTCTTTTTCCGTACAGGCCAGAACATTGCAGATATTGGAAGGCAGCCCGTCCCCATACGGCTGGTACGGCTGCCGGGCAAACTGCTTGCTGTCCCAGTACCACGGCGCCTGCACGTTCTTCCACTGCATGTACCCCGACTTGCGCGGTGAATACGAGATACCGCCGCAGGCATAGGCCAGCCACAGATTCCCCCTGGCGTCAAAGCCGGCGGAAGCCGCCTGGTCTTCCACCAGTCCCGTAGACCGGTCCAGCGCCTTCCATGAATCATTCCCGGGATCATAAACGGACACGCCTCCGGACGTGGCAACGGCCACCTCTCCGGAAACGGGAGAGACGGCCAGCGCATAAACATGCTCTCCGTTCAGGGCATTGCCGCGGTCATACGTCTTCCACTCCCTCCCGTTGAAAACGGCCACGCCGCTGTCGTCCGTGCCCACCCAGATGCGGCCCTGCCTGTCCTCCGCAATGCAGGTGAAATTCTTTCCTTTGGGAAAGCCGGAATAATAATCCATGTTGAGCCACGACTTCTCGTATGCCCTGTCGCCGACTTGAAGGCGGTAAACGCTTTCCCTCTCCCCCACGGCCCATATAGCTCCATCCTGCGCCACCAGGGTACCGCGGATAAAGCGCACCGGGCATTCCGGCAGTTGTTCCGGCACTTGGACAAAGGCAATTCCCCCCTCAGTCCACATCCCCATAACAATCAGCAGCATAGCGGCAGCACTGCATAAATTTCCGAATATGACACTCATTATCCTTTTATGATATTTTCTGTATAATTGATGCATCATTCAAAGTCAACCAAATGGAAAGTTATTTTTTAATATCGGATTTCAGAAAATTACTTCATTCCTGCTTTCAGGGCCAATCTGCTACCTTGAAAAGGTCAGCGGACGCTCCGGCAATGAGACCAATAAGACTTCAAAGAACAAAAAAAGGGCCTCCGCACCCGCGGAGGCCCCCAGCTTACCCAAACAACAGAAAACTGCTGCATGCTTCTTTCAGGAATGCATGGCCAGGGCATGCCGGTATTCCACCGGGAAGACCTTGATGAATTTGCCGCGTTCCTCCGGCCAGTTGTTTAACAGGTCGCAGGCCCGGCGGCTTTTCGTAGCCATGTAGTGCTCGTAAATGAGCTGGAGCAGTTCCGCCTCGTCGGCGGAGTGCGGCATGACCGTTTCCAGGTCCACGCTGCCCAGGTTGCATTTCTGATCGAAGTCGTTGTCCGCATCGTACACGTAGGCCAGTCCGCCGGTCATTCCCGCGGCGAAGTTGACGCCCACCTTGCCGAGCACCGCCACACGGCCCCCGGTCATGTATTCGCAGCCGTGGTCGCCGATGCCTTCCACCACCATCTTGGCTCCGCTGTTGCGGATGGCGAAACGCTCCCCGGCCTGCCCGTGCAGGAAGATGCTGCCGGACGTGGCCCCGTAGCCGATGACGTTGCCGGCAATGACGTTGTCCGACGGAGCGTAGGAGATGTTTTCCGGAGGCCTCACGATGATTTTGCCCCCGGAAAGCCCCTTCCCTACGAAGTCGTTCGCCTCCCCGGCGAGTTCAAAGGTGATGCCCGGCGCCAGAAAGGCCCCGAAGCTCTGCCCCGCGCATCCGGTGAAGTGCACCGTGAGCGTATCCTCCGCCAGGCCGCGCGGGCCGAATTTCATCACCAGCTCTCCGGATAGCTCCGTGCCCACCGTCCGGTCCACATTGCGGACGTCGCGGAAGAGTTCGGTCTTTTCCCCTTTTTCCAGCAGGCCCTTCAAGTCCGGGAGCAGGCGGCGCCGGTCGTAGTTGTCCAGAGGTTCCTTTTCAAAGGAGGGGTCAAATCTGCGTCCGTCCCCCTCCGCCGCATGCAGGATGGAGGAGAAGTCCAGATGCTGAGCCTTGTAGAAGTCAATGGCGCGGTTCACGGAGAGCAGGTCCGCCCTGCCGACGGCTTCGTCCAGGGAGCGGAGGCCCAGGGAAGCCAGGATTTCCCGCGTTTCCTGCGCCACGAAGCGAAGGTAGTTGATGACGTATTCCGGCTTGCCGCTGAACTTGGCTCTCAGGGCCGGGTTCTGCGTGGCGACGCCCACCGGGCACGTGTTTTCATGGCACCTGCGGAGCATGGCGCAGCCGATGGCGACCAGAACGGCAGTGCCGAAGCCGAATTCCTCCGCTCCCAGCAGGGCCGCCATGACGACGTCCCTCCCGGTGCGCAGCTGGCCGTCCACCTGGAGCCGGACGCGGGAGCGGAGCTTGTTGAGCACAAGCGTCTGCTGCGTTTCCGCCAGACCCAGTTCCCACGGCAGTCCGGCGTGCTTGACGCTGGTGAGCGGGGAGGCGCCCGTACCCCCGTCGTGGCCGCTGACCACAACCACGTCCGCGTGGGCCTTCACCACTCCGGCGGCCACCGCGCCGATGCCCACCTCGGAGACGAGCTTGACGGAGACGCGGGCGTCCGGGTTGGAGTTCCGCAGGTCGTAGATCAATTGGGCCAGGTCTTCAATGGAGTAGATGTCATGGTGCGGCGGGGGAGAGATGAGGCTGACGTTCGGCATGGAATGGCGCAGCCGGGCGATGTACGGGTCCACCTTGTGCGCCGGGAGCTGGCCGCCCTCTCCGGGCTTGGCGCCCTGGGCCATCTTGATTTGGAGCTCGGAGGCGTGGCGCAGATAGTTGATGGTCACGCCGAAGCGTCCGCTCGCCACCTGCTTGATCGCGCTGTAGCGCACCTCGCCCCTGGCGTTGGGTTCGTAGCGGGCTTCATCCTCGCCCCCTTCACCGGAGTTGCTTTTGGCTCCTATTTTATTCATCGCGATGGCGATGGTTTCATGGGCCTCCGGGCTGAGGGAACCCAGGGACATGGCCCCGGAGACGAAGCGGCGCAGGATGGAATCCGCGCTTTCCACTTCCTCCAGCGGGACGGTGTCCGCGGGAGCGAATTCAAACAGGCCGCGCAGGGTGCAGAGGTGCTGCGCCTGGTGGTTGCTGTAGTCCGCAAATTCCCGGTATTTCCGTTCGTCATTGTCGCGAACGGCGGCACGGAAGGCCTGGAGCGTCTGCGGGTTCCAGAGGTGGTTTTCTCCGCCCTTCCTGTACTTGTACTGGCCGCCCGCATTCAGCCCGCCTTCCTTCCCGGCGTTTTGCGCGGCGCGCTGGTTGCATTCCGCAGCTATTTCCTCCAGCCCGATGCCGCCCACGCGGCTGACGGTGCCGGGGAAGAATTCGTCAATCAGTTCCCGGTTCAGCCCCACGGCCTCGAACAATTGGGAGGAGCGGTAGCTACGCAGGGTGGAAATGCCCATCTTGGACATGATTTTAAGCAGCCCCTTGTCAATGGCGTTGATGTAGTTGCCGGAGGCCTTCACCACGTCCAGCGGGCAGTCCTGCGGCGCGGCCAGGGAGGTGACCGTCGCCAGAGCCAGGTACGGATTGACCGCCGTGGCCCCGAAACCCAGCAACAGGGCGAAGTGCATCGTTTCCCGCGCTTCCCCGTTTCCAGGATCAGGCCCACGTCGGAACGCAGTCCGGCGGCCGCCAGGGCGCGGTGCACCACGGAGCAGGCCAGCAGGCTGGGAACGGGAAGGTAGCCGCGGCCTATGTTGCGGTCCGTCAGCACCAGGATGCGCACGCCGGACCTGACCAGCCCCACGGCGGATTCCGCCAGGCTGTCCAGCGTCTCCCGCAGAGCGTTTCCGTCCCCGCCTTCCGGGAACTGGAGGGGGAGCCTGGCGGAAGGGAAGCCGGCTTCCCGGATGTTGCAGAGGCGGTTGAGCTCCTCGTCCGTAATGACGGGGCGCGCCATCTTGATGAGCCGGGCGTGCTCCGGCGTTTCCTCCAGAATGTTGGGATGGTTGCCGATGTACGTGGTCAGGCTCATGACGAGTTCCTCCCGGATGGGGTCGATGGGCGGGTTGGTCACCTGCGCGAACAATTGCTTGAAGTAGTTGAACAGGAGCGGCGCCTTTCCGGAGAGGACGGCCAGCGGCGCGTCGTTCCCCATGGAGCCGAGGGGTTCCGCGCCCTTCATCATCATCGGGCGGAGGATGAGTTCCACATCCTCCTGCGTGAAGCCGAACTGGCGCTGATGAACCGCCAGGTCCGGCATTTCCGCGGAGGCGGAGACAGAGTCGAACAGGGAGCGGACGGAAATCTTGTTTTGTTCCACCCAGCGGCGGTAGGGCATGCGCCGGGCCATTTCATTCTTGGTTTCCGCATCGGACACCAGGCGGTGGTTCACCAAGTCGCAGTAGATCATCTCTCCGGGGCGCAGGCGGCCCTTGCGGGCCACTTTTTCCGCGGGAATGTCCGCTACGCCCGTTTCCGAGGCCAGGATGAAAATATCGTCCGTGGTCAGCGTGTAGCGGGCGGGGCGCAAGCCGTTGCGGTCCAGCATGGCGCCCGCGTTGACGCCGTCGGAGAAGACGACGGCGGTCGGGCCGTCCCACGGCTCCATCAGGGCGGAATGGTATTCAAAGAAGCCACGCACGTCCGGCCCCAGATGGTAGTTGACGCCCCAGGCCTGCGGCATGAGCATGAGCATGGCGTGGCGCAGGTCGCGCCCGGCGGCGGCGAGCAGTTCCACCATGTTGTCCAGGCAGGCGGAATCGCTCTGGCCGGGAGGAATGAGGGGCAGGAGCTTCTGCAAGTCATCCCCCAGCAGGGCGGAGGACAGGTGCGGCTCCCGCACGCTCAGATGGTTCAGGTTTCCGCGCAGGGTGTTGATTTCCCCGTTGTGGGCCAGGTAGCGGAAGGGATGGGCCAGGCTCCACGTGGGGAAGGTGTTCGTGCTGTAGCGCTGGTGGACGAGGGCCAGCGGAGATTTGAAACGCTCATGGCGCAGGTCTTCGTAAAATCCGTCAATTTGCGTGCCGAGGAACAATCCCTTATACACGATGCTGCGGCTGGAACAACTGCACACGTAGCATCCTTCCACGCGCCGCTCCATTTCCCGGCGCATTACGAAGAGCTTGCGTTCCAGTGCCGCCTGGTCCGCAAAGCCGCTGCCGTCGATGAAGAGCTGGCGAATCAGGGGGCAGGTGCGCCGGGCGTTCTCGCCGATGCTGTCGCGGTCCACGGGAACCTCTCTCCAGGCAATCACCCTGCCGCCGTTTTCCGTGACGGCGGCCTCCAGTTCCTCTTCATGGCCGCAGCCGCCGAACATCATGGCGACTCCGTATTTTCCTCTGGCGGGGAGTTTGTTGGGAAGGAGCAGGCGGAAGAATTCATCCGGCAGGGCCAGCAGGATGCCCGCTCCGTCCCCGGTATCGGGATCGCTTCCCACGGCGCCGCGGTGCATCAGCCTCTTGAGAACGGTGACACCCATTTCAATGATTTTGTGGCTCGGTTCATTCTTCAGGTCCGCCACCAGCCCCACGCCGCAGGCGTCCCTCTCCTGTTCAAAGTCATACAATCCCTGCGGCGCAGGAATGCCTGTCTCGAATTGATCACTATTCATCAGTTTGCTGTTTTATTTGAGTTAAGCTGATTTTCTTATAGCAAAAACCGTGCCAACATTATGCACTCCTTCCACTCTCCCCGTTTTCCGAACGCCGCCGCCCCGGTTTTACATGATTTGACAGGCCTTCCGGCATGACAGAGGACCCACGGCGGCAAAGGACAATTCCCTCTCCCAAGCAGATATTTTTACATTTTCGTAATTACCCTTTTACCGTGATTTTACATTTTTGTAATTAATGCTTTCACCTTTTTCATCCCTCTTCTTTCCACGGCTTCCTTTTACAATTTCTGCAATATATTTATAGGCAACTTCTTAAAACACCATACCCACTCCGGCACAAGTTGATTCAAAAAGCTGGCACGGTTCTTGCTAAGAAAAAGATACAACAGTTAACCATGATGAGTGACTCGACAAGAACACAAGCCATCAGCGCCATCGCCTCCCTTCCCGTGAGCGGGGTGAGCGAGAGCGCTCCTGTCCGCATTGATTATTACGGCGCCGACGTTTTCAGTACGGAGGTGATGAAGAAGTACCTGCCCAAGGACACGGCGAAAACCCTCCTGTCCACCATCCAGGACGGCCTGCCGCTGAACGCGGACATTGCCGCGGACGTAGCCCACGCCATGAAGCAGTGGGCTCTGGAACGGGGAGCCACTCACTACACGCACTGGTTCCAGCCCATGACGGGTTCCACGGCGGAGAAGCATGATTCCTTCCTGGACCCCAAGGGCATGGAGCCGATCATGAGCTTTTCCGGCAAGAACCTGATCGTGAGCGAGCCGGATGCTTCCAGCTTCCCCTCCGGCGGCCTGCGCTGCACGTTTGAGGCCCGCGGATACACCGCGTGGGACCCCACCAGCCCCGCCTTCATCAAGAGGCACGGGAACGGAGCCACCCTCTGCATTCCCACCGCCTATTGTTCCTATACGGGAGACGCGCTGGACAAGAAAACCCCTCTGCTCCGCTCCCGGCAGGCATTGGGCAACGCCGTCAAGAGGCTGATGAAGTGCTTCGGGCTGCCGGATGAACGCGTGACCATCACGCTGGGGCCGGAACAGGAGTATTTCCTGATCGACAAGAATTTCTATCTGAACCGCCCGGACCTGGTCCAGACGGGCCGCACCCTTTTCGGCGCGCCGCCCGCCAAGCACCAGCAGCTGGAAGACCATTATTTCGGCTCCATCAAGCCGCGCATCCTCAATTTCATGAATGATGTGGAAAAGGAACTCTGGCGGCTGGGCATTCCGGCCAAGACGCGCCACAATGAGGTGGCCCCGGCCCAGTTTGAACTGGCCCCCCTGTTTGAGGACGTGAACCTGGCGATCGACCACAATATGCTGGTGATGGAAATCCTGCGCCAGCAGGCCAGCAGGCACGGGCTGGTGTGCCTGCTCCACGAGAAGCCCTTCGTGGGCGTCAACGGCTCCGGCAAGCACAACAACTGGTCCATTTCCTACGGGGACAAGAATCTGCTGGATCCCGGCACGGACCCGCAGCAGAACGCCATTTTCCTGACCGTGCTGGCCGCCATCATCGAGGCTGTGGACAAGCACAGCGACCTGCTGCGCAATTCCGTAGCCAGCGCCGGGAACGACCACCGCCTGGGCGCGAACGAGGCCCCTCCCGCCATTATCTCCATTTTCCTGGGCGACCAGCTCAATGAAGTGATCGAGAATATCATCAACGGGGAATCCGGCCGCGGCAGGCGCAACGACACGCTCCAGATCGGCGTGGATACGCTGCCCGTCCTTCCCCGGGACGCGACGGACCGCAACCGCACCAGCCCGTTCGCCTTCACCGGCAACAAGTTCGAGTTCCGCGCCCCCGGCTCCGCCCAGTCCTGCGCGGGCCCCATGATGACCCTGAACACCATTGTGGCGGAGGCCTTCGATTCCCTGGCGGAGGAGCTTTCCTCCTTCGCTCCGGAGACCTTCCTGGCCCAGCTCCAGGAGACGCTCAAGCGCAGGATTTCCGAACACAAGAGAATCATCTTCAACGGAGACAATTATTCGGAGGAATGGGTGAAGGAAGCGGAACGCCGCGGCCTTCCCAACCTGAAAAACACGATGACCGCCCTCCACACCCTGGTGAATGAGAAGAATGTGGCCCTGTTCGAGAAGTACGGGGTGTTCTCCCGCAGGGAACTGGAATCCCGGTTTGAGATTTTCCTGGAGGAATACCACAGGCGCATCCGCATTGAAGGGCGCCTGTCCTGGGAAATGGCGGCCACCATCATCCTCCCTGCCCTGCGCAACGAATACAAGCAAACCGTTTCCGCGCTCTCCAGGGCGCTGGACGCCAAGCGGACCAACGGGACCGCCGCCCTGCAAAAGCTGGCGGACAAGCTGGGCGACGCCCTGGATTCCGTCGTGTCCGACCTGGATACCCTGGAAACCGCGCTCACGAGCTGCCATGAGGACATCCTTGCCGCGATGTCCCGATTGAGAACCAGCGTCGATGCCGCAGAAACCCTGGTGAACGACCGGTCCTGGCCTCTCCCCAAGTACCGGGAAATGCTGTTCATCTATTAGGGTGCACCGACGAGCTCCGGAGCTTTGCCGGCCCCCTTGCGGGGCAAGCCTCTGCCCGCAGAGGGAAAGGCACGGCTCCGGGGCCTTGGCGCGCCCTGTCCCGGCCGCCCTTTTTCCCACTGTTTTCCACCGACCACCAACCCCAGAAAAATCCGCGTCATTGGCCGTAAAAAAACTTTCCTCCGGAGCCCTGCGGGCACTTAATTCCCCCGGCGGAAATCCACGGTCCAGAACCACAGGATTCTTCCATCGCCATTATGCCTAAAGATACCTCCATCAAAAAGATTCTCGTGATCGGCTCCGGCCCGATCGTCATCGGCCAGGGCTGCGAATTCGACTACTCCGGCACCCAGGCCTGCAAGGCCCTCCGGGAAGAAGGTTATGAAGTAGTGCTGGTAAACTCCAATCCCGCCACCATCATGACGGACCCGGAGACCGCCCCGCGCACCTACGTTGAACCGATCACCCCGGAGTTCGTGGAGAAAATCATCATCCGGGAAAAGCCGGACGCCCTGCTCCCCACCCTGGGCGGCCAGACGGCCCTGAACTGCGCCATGGAGCTCCACCGCAGCGGCGTGCTGGAGAGGGAGAACGTGCGCATGATCGGCGCCCATGCGGACGCCATTGACCGCGGGGAGGACCGCAACCTGTTCAAGGAGGCCATGATCCGCATCGGCCTGGACGTGCCGCGCTCCGGCATCGCCCACACGATGGAGGAGGCGCGCCGGGTAGCCGGGGACATAGGCACCTTTCCCCTGATTATCCGCCCCGCCTTCACGCTGGGCGGCATGGGCGGCGGCGTGGCGTACAACAAGACGGAGTTTGAGGAAATCTGCGCCCGCGGGCTGGACCTCTCCCCCGTTTCCGAAATCCTGATTGAGGAATCCCTCATCGGCTGGAAGGAGTTTGAAATGGAAGTGATGAGAGACCGCGCGGACAATTGCGTGGTGATCTGCTCCATTGAGAACATTGACGCGATGGGCGTGCATACCGGGGATTCCATCACCGTGGCTCCCATCCAGACCCTGACGGACAGGGAATACCAGGTCATGAGGGACGCATCCTTCGCCGTCATCCGGGAAATCGGCGTGGAAACGGGCGGTTCCAACATCCAGTTCGCCATCAACCCGGCCAACGGCCGCATGATCGTCATTGAGATGAACCCCCGCGTTTCACGTTCCTCCGCTCTGGCTTCCAAGGCCACGGGGTTCCCCATCGCCAAGCTGGCCGCCAAGCTGGCCGTGGGCTACACGCTGGACGAACTGCGCAACGACATCACGAGGGAAACGCCCGCCTGCTTTGAGCCCACCATTGACTACGTGGTGACCAAGGTCCCCCGCTTCACGTTTGAAAAGTTCAAGCAGGCGGACGAGCACCTGACCACCTCCATGAAATCCGTGGGGGAAGCCATGGCCATAGGCCGCACGTTCAAGGAATCCCTGCAAAAGGCCCTGCGCTCCCTGGAAACGGGCCGCTGGGGCTGGGGTTTCGACACGAAGGCGCCGCAGAAGCCCACCGCGGAGGAAATCACGCGGAAGCTTGCCGTCCCCACGGCGGAACGCATTTTCTGGATTCAGACGGCGTTCAGCAGCGGCTTTTCCCTGGACGAGGTGCACCAGCTCACCCAGATTGACCCCTGGTTCCTGGCCCAGATGCGGGACCTGGCGAAGGCGGGCGACCGCCTGGACGCGCTGGACCTGCGGGAAGCCAAGAAGCTGGGCTTTTCCGACAGGCAGATCGCCCTGGCCCGCGGAACTACGGAGGAAAGCATCCGCAAGGAACGCCGCGAACAGGGCATCGTGCCCGGCTACCGCCTGGTGGACACCTGCGCCGCGGAGTTTGAGGCATACACGCCTTACTTTTATTCCACGTACGGGGATGAAAACGAGGCGCGCGACACGGGCCGGAAGAAGATCCTCATCCTGGGAGGCGGCCCGAACCGCATCGGCCAGGGCATCGAGTTCGACTACTGCTGCGTGCACGCCTCCATGGCCCTGCGGGAAATGGGGTATGAAACCATCATCGTGAATTCCAACCCTGAGACCGTCTCCACGGACTACGATTCCTCCGACAAGCTTTTCTTTGAACCCCTGACGCTGGAAGACGTGCTCCACATCTGCGAGCAGGAGAAGCCGGACGGCGTCATCGTCCAGTTCGGCGGCCAGACGCCGCTGAACCTGGCCAACGCCCTGGAAGCCCACGGCGTGCCCGTCATCGGCACCAGCCCGAAGGCCATTGACCTGGCAGAGGACCGCGAACATTTCTCCGCCCTGCTGAGGGAGCTGGGGCTGAAGCAGGCGGACGCGGGGACGGCCACCAACGTGGAGGACGCCGCCGCCATTGCCGCCCGCATCGGCTATCCGGTGCTGCTGCGCCCCTCCTTCGTGCTGGGCGGCCGCGGCATGATCATCGTGTACGAGGAGCAGGAGCTGCGCCGGTACATGAACGAAGCCGTGGAGGCCTCCGAGGAACGCCCCGTGCTGATCGACCGCTTTCTGGAAAACGCCGTGGAGATTGACGTGGACGTCATCGCGGACCGGGAGCGGGCCGTCATCGGCGCCATCATGCAGCACGTGGAGCCCGCGGGCATCCACTCCGGGGATTCCGCCAGCATGATTCCCGCCATGGGCATTTCCATGAAAATGCACAAGGAAATCACGCGCGCCTCCAAGGAGCTGGCACGGCGGCTGAACGTCTGCGGGCTGATGAACATCCAGTTCGCCGTGAAGGACGAACAGCTTTACGTCATTGAAGTGAATCCGCGCGCCTCCCGCACCGTTCCGTTCGTCTCCAAGGCCATCGGCAGGCCCCTCGCCAAGCTGGCCGCACAGGTCATGGCCGGCAAGACGCTGGAGGAGCTGGGCTTTACCCGGGAAATCACGCCGGAATACCACTGCGTGAAGGAGGCCGTCTTCCCCTGGGGCCGCTTTCCGGGCATCGACGTGGTGCTGGGGCCGGAGATGAAATCCACCGGGGAGGTGATGGGCATCGACCCGGACCCGGACATCGCCTTCGCCAAATCCCAGATCAGCGCATTCAATCCCCTGCCGACGGAAGGCAAGGTTTTCATCTCCGTGAATGACCGGGACAAGGAGCGCGTGCTCCACATGGCCCGCCAGCTGGCGGACATGGGCTTCACGCTGTGCGCCACGCGCGGCACGATGATCCACCTGCTCCAGCACGACATCGAATGCGAACGCGCGTACAAGGTGAACGAGGCGCGCCGCCCGAACATCGTGGACCACATCAAGAACGGGGACATCGATTTCATCATCAACACGCCCGGCTCCCACGACGCGCGGGCGGACGACATCATCATCCGTTCCTCCGCCATCGCCGCCAAAACCTCCTACTGCACGAACCTGGCCTCCGCACAGGCCTGCGTGAACGCCATTGAGGCGCTGAAGAACAGGAACCTCCAGGTGTGCACCATCCAGGAATACCATGCCCAGACCGTTTAACCCCATACCAAACAGCATTTTTATATCATCATGAGAGCCATTCTCGCACTGGAAGACGGAAGCGTCTTCATCGGTTCGCACTTCGGAGCTACGGGCACGGAAGTGGGGAAGCCTGCTTCAACACGTCCATGACCGGCTACCAGGAAGTCCTGACGGACCCGTCCTACAGCGGCCAGATTGTCACGATGACCTATCCCCTGATCGGCAATTACGGCGTCAACCCGGAAGATTACGAGTCCGGCAAGGCGCAGGTCAGCGGCTTCGTGGTGGCGGAGCTGGCGAAGGTTCCTTCCAACTGGCGCGCCACGGAAGCCCTGGGCCCGTGGCTGGAAAAGCAGGGCGTGATCGGCATTGAGGGGGTGGACACCCGCAAGATCGCCAAGCACCTGCGCTCCGCGGGCGCCATGCGCGCCTGCCTCACCACGGAGCTGACGCCGGAGGAAGCCGTGGAAGCCGCCAGAAAGGCCCCCTCCATGGAAGGCTGCAACATCGTAGACAAGATCGGCTCCCATCCCATGACCCCGGAGGAAGTGGACGCGCTGGTGACGGAAGGGGTACTGCCCCCCACGGAGTACGACATCGTGGCCTTCGACTTCGGCATCAAGTACAACATCCTGCGCCAACTGAGGGAAAACGGCTTCCGTGTGACCGTGGTTCCCGCCCACACGACGGCGGAGGAAGTGCTTGGCATGAAGCCGGACGGCGTTTTTCTTTCCAACGGTCCGGGGGACCCCGCCACGCTGACGGACATCCACCGTGAAGTAGCCGCCCTGATCGGGAAGGTTCCCATGTTCGGCATCTGCCTTGGGCACCAGATCATTTCCCACGCGCTGGGGGCGAAGACCTTCAAGCTGAAGTTCGGCCACCGCGGCGCCAACCATCCGGTGAAGGACCTCCGCACGGGTAAAATCAGCATCACGTCCCAGAACCACGGTTTTGCCGTGGATCCGGACACCGTGCCGGACGACGTGGAAATCACGCTGATGAACCTGAATGACAATACCGTGGAGGGCATCGCCCACAAAACGCTCCCCGTTTTCAGCGTGCAGTACCACCCGGAAGCCGCCCCCGGCCCCAGAGACCCCCAGTACCTGTTCCGGGACTTCAAGCAGATGATTGCGGCCAGCAAACGGCAAACCGCCCGCTGACAGTGGCATTCCTCTTCCATGACCAGAGCATTTTCCTCGTCACCATGGGAAAAATGCGCTATTTATGCCCGGGCACATGAATTGCGGCTCCGGCGGAGGTTTTTCCTTTCATTCATCAACCTCCCCAACCAACAAACCATCTACACACAGCACATGAGCAAAATCGCATTAATCTCCGGCATCACGGGACAGGACGGTTCTTTTCTCGCAGAGTTCCTGATTGACAAGGGCTATGAAGTACACGGCATCCTGCGCCGCTCCTCTTCCTTCAACACGGGCCGCATCGAGCATCTTTACCTGGACGAGTGGGTGCGGGACATGAAGAAAAACCGGCTGATCAACCTCCACTATGGCGACATGACGGATTCCAGCTCTCTGATCCGCATCATCCAGACCGTGCAGCCGGATGAAATCTACAACCTGGCGGCCCAGAGCCATGTGAAGGTCAGCTTTGACGTGCCGGAATACACGGCGGAAACGGACGCCGTGGGCACCCTCCGCATGCTGGAGGCCGTCCGCATCCTGGGCATGGAAAAGAAATGCCGCATTTACCAGGCTTCCACGTCCGAACTCTTCGGGCTGGTGCAGGAAGTTCCCCAGAAGGAAACCACGCCGTTCTATCCCCGCTCCCCCTACGGCGTAGCCAAGCAATACGGCTTCTGGATCACCAAGAATTACCGCGAATCCTACGGCATGTTCGCCGTCAACGGCATCCTGTTCAACCACGAGAGCGAACGCCGCGGGGAAAACTTCGTCACCCGCAAGATCACGCTGGCGGCGGCCCGCATCGCCCAGGGCATGCAGGACAAGCTTTATCTGGGCAACCTGAACGCCCTGCGCGACTGGGGCTACGCGAAGGATTACGTGGAATGCATGTGGCTGATTCTCCAGCACGACAAGCCGGAAGACTTCGTCATCGCCACCGGGGAGATGCATACGGTCCGGGAGTTCTGCACGCTGGCCTTCCGTGAAGCCGGAATTGAGCTGGAATGGGAAGGCGAAGGCGTGGAAGAACGCGGGCGCGACAAGAAGACGGGCCATATCCTGGTGGAAGTGGATCCCAAGTACTTCCGCCCCTCCGAGGTGGAACAACTGCTGGGAGACCCCACCAAGGCCAGAACCCTCCTCGGCTGGAACCCCACCTCCACCCCGTTTGAGGAACTCGTGCGCATCATGGTCCGCCACGACATGGAATACGTCAAAAATCCCGTCAATTCCTGAGATGGAAAAAAACAGCAGAATATTCGTGGCCGGACACCGCGGCCTCGTGGGCTCCGCCATCTGGAAATCCCTGGAAGACAGGGGTTATTCTAACCTGATCGGGCGGACGCACCGGGAACTGGACCTGGAGGACCCGGCGGCCGTGCGGGAATTCTTTGACCGGGAAAAGCCGGAATACGTCTTTCTGGCGGCGGCGTTCGTGGGCGGCATCATCGCCAACTCACGGTACCGGGCGGACTTTATCTTCCGCAACCTCCAGATCCAGCAGAACGTCATCGGGGAAAGTTTCCGGCACGGCGTCTCCAAGCTCCTCTTCCTGGGGAGCACCTGCATCTATCCGCGAGAGGCACCCCAGCCCATGAAGGAGAGCGCCCTGCTCACCTCCCCGCTGGAATACACCAACGAGCCCTACGCCATCGCCAAAATCGCAGGCCTGAAAATGTGCGAGAGCTTCAACCTCCAGTACGGCACCAACTACATCGCCGTGATGCCTACGAACCTGTACGGCCCCAATGACAACTTCCACCTGGAGAACAGCCACGTGCTGCCCGCCATGGTGCGCAAGATTCACCTGGCCAAGCGCCTGATGGAAGGGGACTGGGACGCCGTGCGGAAAGACCTGGACGCGCGGCCTGTGGAACAGGTGGACGGGACGGCGCCGGAAGAAGCCATCCTGGACGCGCTGGCCAAATACGGCATCACCCCCGGTTCCGTGGAACTGTGGGGAACGGGCACGCCCCTGCGCGAATTCCTGTGGAGCGAAGACATGGCGGACGCCTGCGTCCACGTGATGGAACAGGTGGATTTCAGCCAGCTGAAAGGGGAAGACCGGGAGGTGCGGAACTGCCATATCAACATCGGCACCGGAAAGGAAATCTCCATCGGCGATCTGGCGCGCCTGATAGCCGCCACGGAAGGCTACCGGGGAGAACTGGTATTCAACGCGGACAAGCCGGACGGCACCATGCGCAAGCTGACGGACGTTTCCAAGCTGCATTCCCTGGGCTGGACCCACCGGGTGGAGCTGGAAGAAGGCGTGGAGCGCATCTACCGGTGGTATCTGGGCCAGGCGGAAGCCGCCGGAAACTAAGCCGCCCAGCATCTCCGGCAGCACGCACTCCTCCATGACCCATTTTCCAGACAGCCAGGATACGGCGCCCGTCAAACCCAGCCTGTGGGCGCTGAGCCCCCTGCTGGTTTTCTTCCTGCTTTACCTGGTCATCTCCGTAGCCGTACAGGATTTTTACGCCGTTCCGGTGACGGTGGCCTTTACGGCGGCGGCAGTCTGGGCCGTGCTCATCACCCGCGGGAAAAGCATGGCGGAACGGGTGGACCTGTTTTCCTCCGGCGTAGCCAACCGGAATATCCTGATGATGATCTGGATTTTCGTGCTGGCGGGCGCATTCGCCCAGTCCGCCAGGGACATGGGGGCAATTGACGCCACCGTGCAGCTCACGCTGCGCCTCCTGCCGGACAATCTGCTGCTTGCCAGCGTCTTCATCGCATCCTGCTTCATCTCCCTTTCTGTGGGCACTTCCGTGGGCACCATTGTGGCGCTTGCTCCCGTAGCCACGGGGCTGGCGCACGCCACGCAGGTCAGCACCGGCATGATGACGGCCATTGTGGTGGGCGGAGCGTTTTTTGGAGACAACCTTTCCTTCATTTCAGACACCACGATCGCCGCCACCCGCACGCAGGGCTGCGCCATGCGGGACAAATTCCGGGCTAACGTGAAGGTGGTGCTTCCCGCCGCGCTGCTGGCCCTGGCCTGCTACACCCTGCTCGGATGGAACGTGCAGTCCCCCTCCATGGCGGACGCTCCCATTGAATGGATGAAGGTGTTCCCCTACCTGCTGGTTCTGGTGACGGCGCTGGCCGGAGTCCACGTGATGGCCGTTCTGACGCTGGGGCTGCTCGCCACGGGACTTGTCGGAGTAGGCATGGGGTATTTTTCCTTCATGGCCTGGTTCCGCGCCATGGGCAGCGGCATGACCGGCATGGGGGAGCTGATCATCGTCACCCTGCTGGCCGGCGGCGTGCTGGCGTTGATCCGCTTCAACGGCGGCATTGCGTACATCATCGGAAAAATCACGGCCCACATCCGGAGCAGGCGCGGCGCGGAATTCAGCATCGCCGGCCTGGTCTCCCTGGCCAATCTCTGCACCGCCAACAACACGATCGCCATCATTACGGTGGGTCCCATCGCGAAGGAGATCAGCGATAAATTCCATATCGCGCCCAGGCGCAGCGCCAGTATTCTGGACACCTTTTCCTGCCTGGTCCAGGGCGTCATTCCCTACGGGGCCCAGATGCTCATGGCCGCCGGAATCGCCCAGGTTTCCCCCTGCTGATCATGGAATACCTGTATTACCCCCTGATTCTGGGCGTCTGTTCCATTCTTGCCATCGCACTGGCTCCCGGAAAAACGGGAAAGCGCAGGAAAAGCTGAGAAGCCATAAGGAAGAAGAGGCGTCAAAGACGCCCTTTTTGTTACCGACATGTTATCCTTGTTATCCTCATGTTACTCAACATATGGGGCTCCTATGTTATCATACATGCATGAGCCTTCATATAGAACCCACAGAAGACGCAGTGGAAACCCTGCGCAAGGAAAGGCGGAAAAATTACATTGCCGCATTGGCGACATCCATTCTCTCCGTCGTCCTGGCGGGAGCCATTCTCTACTCCCTGACCATCATCATCGCCCCCCGGAAGAACCCAAGGTCGTCGGCTACATCACGCCGGACGAAGCTCCTCCGTCGGATACGCCTCCGCCGCCGGAAGTGCAGAGGGAAACCTCCTCTTCCTCCCATGCGGAAACTCCCGTCAAAGTCGTGGTAGCCGCGGCGGCAGCCCCGGTCAGCCTCCCCAAGATCGACATTGACCCGCCGGACGAACCCGTCATGCTGGAAGAAGGAACCGCCCTGGGCATGGGAGACGGCTTCGGCCCCGACCTGGGTGACGCCACCTCCGCCTTCGGCACGTCCCAGCCCTCCGGAAGTACGCTGGTAGGCACCTTTTACGATACCAAGCAGACGCCCGGCGGACGGCCCACCAACATGACGATGGACCAGTACCGCGCCTTTCTTTCCCGCTTTGTCAACAAAGGCTGGAATGAGTCGGAGCTGAATCGTTTTTACAAGGCGCCGCAGCAATTGTACGCCGCCCAGTTCTACATTCCCAGAACTCCCGCCAAAGACGCGCCCAAGGCCTACGGATGCGACGACAAGGTGAAACCCAGCCAGTGGCTTGCCATTTACCGGGGCAAAGTGCGCGCTCCCAAATCCGGCACGTTCCGCTTCGTGGGGCTGGGAGACGACTACCTGGTAGTGCGGTTCAACAACCAGAACGTATTCGACTACGGCTGGGAATCCGCCTCCCTGGGGAAAATGACGGCGAACAACGCCAAATGGCTTGATGCCATGGAAGGCAAGCCCGGCAACGACGACCTGAAGAAGGAACTCAAGGACGCGGGCATCAACGTCCCCCCGTCACGTTCTACAAATACGGCCCCTCCGGCCACTGGAACAACACCATGCGCGGCGTAGCCGCCGGCAAGCAGTTCACGGTGGAGCAAGGCAAGGTGTACCCCATTGAAATCCTGGTCAGCGAAGGTCCCGGCGGCGAATTCGGCATGACCCTGCTGCTGGAGGAAGTGGGAATGGCACCCATGAGCAAGGATCCCAAGACGGGAGCGCCCATCCTGCCCCTGTTCCGGACCAACTACGGTGTACCGAAACCGGACAAGAACAAGGAATATGTGCCGTTTGATGAGATCGGCATCGTATGGGAATCCATCAAATAACCGGAAACTTCCCGATTTCCCTCTCTTCATGCCCGCAGGCCTCCTGCGGGCATTTTACTTGCCCGGCCGTAAAAGATGGCCTACGCTCCCGTTATTACGATGCAGCCTTTTCGATTCCATTCCATCTATCAGCCGCGCATCTGGGGCGGCCAGCACATGAGAACCATGCTGGGCCGGGAACTGCCCAACCGGGAAACGGCCTACGGGGAAGCCTGGGAAATCAGCGACCGTCCGGAAGCCATGAGCACGGTGAGGGAAGGCGAATGGGAAGGAATGCCCCTGCACCAGCTATGGGAAGAACGGCGGGAAGAACTCTTCGGGCCCGGCTACGAACGTTTTCCGCGTTTTCCCCTGCTCTGCAAAATTCTGGACGCCCGTGAGAATCTTTCCGTCCAGGTGCATCCCCCGGAATGCACGGCGGCAGCACGGCGGGGAGAGGTTAAAAACGAGGTATGGTACGTGCTGCACGCGGACCCGGATGCCCTGATTTACGGAGGAATGGAAGAAACCGCTACGCTCTCGGACATCCGCCGGGCGGCGGAAACGGGCCAAATGGAGCAACTGATACGCTCCACCCATCTGGAAAAGGGGGAACATCTTTACATTCCCGCCGGCCTGGTTCACGCCATCGGCGCCGGGCACCTCATTGCGGAGATCCAGCAGAACAGCGACACCACCTACCGCCTTTACGACTGGAACCGGACAGACGCTTCCGGACAGGGACGGGAACTGCACATGGAACAGGCGCTGGATTCCATCGCGGAATTCCGGGAGCTCTGCCGGCAGCCCGGCTACCTGACGGAAATGCCGCATTTCACCACGGAGGAATATCGGCTGGACCAGGGAGAACGATTCACCCAGCCGGACGCCTCCCGCTTCGCCATCTTCACAGTTCTCCGCGGCTCCGTGTCCTGGGACGGGAAAACGGCGCGGCAGGGGGAATTCATCCTGTCTCCGGCAAATGCGGACGCCGTCACCGCCGTGGAACCGGATACCGTTTTGCTCTCAACAACGGTTTGAACGGCCCAATATGACAAAAAGCGTGAAGAATTCGGCACAAAGCTAAAGCTTTCACACTTTTTCGTTGCAAAGAAGAAAGGTGAATCTTAGCGTGAACTAAACTTTTCCCGCATCCGTGCTGTAAATCCCTCACCTCCCGGCCGCCGTATGAGCAATATTTCCACCATCGCCACTTATCTTGCCCGTGTTTCCGGACAGCTCCAGCCCATGCTGGAGAAAGTCCAGGGCATGGACCGCAGAACCTTCCTGCTGGAAGCCGCCGCCCTGCTGGCCCTGACCAGTTGTTCGGAACCCTCCGGCAAAGCCGGAATGGCGCCCATGATTTCCTTCAAGCCCTCCGGTGTCCCCGTGGTGAAGCGCTCTCCACGGCAGCTGCTGGCGGAATGCAACGTCCGGCCTATGTTCATGCCCCGCTCTTCCCCTCTCCGGCAGCGCTCTTCCCGGATGAAGCCGCGCTTCATCACCATGCACAACACGGAAAACCCTTCCGCAGACGCCATGCAGCACGCGCGCGCGCTGAATAACGGAGCCCTGCGCTGCAACTGGCACTACACGGTGGATCCGTATGTAGCCATGCAGCATATCCCCCTGAATGAAACGGGACGCCATGCGGACCGGGCGGCCCCGGGGACATGTATTCCATCGGCATTGAAATGTGCGAAAAGCGGGGACAGAGCATCGTCAAGACCTTTGACCGCGCCGCCAAGCTGGCCGCCTACAACATGTACGCCCACGATATTCCCCTGCGGAACGTCGTGCCGCATTACTACTGGACCGGAAAACGCTGCCCCCACCTGCTGCTGGACAACGGCAAGCCCGGTTTCAAATGGTCCTGGTTCATTTCCCGCGTGGATTATTATTACCGCTGCATCAGCTAAGCGCCATTCCACGCCTCCCGCTGCATTCCGGATTTGAGGATGGAGGAAGACTCCTGACCGGGGTTGTTCCCTTGCTTTTTGCCGATCGTGTTAAAGCGGCGGGCACAGCTTTTTTGAATCCATCATTCGCTGCCAGCCGGCAATGCGTCCGCGACGCGGCATCATGTAAGCGGATCAGGGAATCAACAGCCTCCGCGCCGTCCCCTTCCGGTAATCTCCGCAGGGTCTGCAACCCGGCGGCATGAAAAAACAGGACGGCTTTTATCAATCCCGCCTGTCCCAACGCGCCAGGCTTTGAAACGCAGCAATCTTTCACCAAGTAAAGATGACGCCTCAAACAGGTGGACCCCGCATTTATCCGGAGTCCGCGCTATACCCCCCACCCTTCCGAAAGAATGATGCAAGGATCCTTGCGGAAGCATGCCTTTTCCCAAACGAAACGGAAGACGCAGGAATAACAAAATCCCCGGTCTTTTTATAAGAAGACGGGGAACGCGCAGGATTTCACGAAGCAACTTGGAAACACGGCATTCCGCGAATTCCGGAGGGGGAACGGAAAAGTCCGCCAGGTCTCACAAAGCCCCTTTTGGAAACAGTTCCGGAGCGGTCCGCGTTCATCCGCAACAGAAGCCTCCATCACGCTTCCGCCGTCCGCGGCGCAGCCGCCGGAGCATAAAAAAACTCCGCAGCCGCCAGGTCCACGCACAAACCTTGACAACTGCGGAGCTGCGCTTACACACACTTATTCATCCAACAAAAATCACTCAGCGTGGCTTCCATCAGGAGTGGTGGAAGGCCGTGCCTTCTTCCGCCGTCATCGGGGAAGTGACCGGGTGTTTCTCGAAGAAGGCCAGCATGCGCTTGAAGTCTTCCAGGAACAGGTCTGCCAAGTCCTTGGTGAAGCCCTGGCGGACCATCACGCGCATCACCACCGTATCCTGGCAATTGGCAGGGAGGGTGAAGGCGGGCACCTGCCAGCCGCGGGTTCTCAGCTTGTCCGAAAGGTCGAAGAGGGTATAGTTCGTCTTGGCTCCGTCCTTGATGAAGAAACAGACGGCGGGAATGCCCTTTTCCGGATCGCCCGTGCAAATGAATTCGTACGGCCCGAGCTTGGAAACCTCATCTGAAATGTACTTGGCCACTTCATAGGCCTGGGTATGGATGTTGGTATACCCTTCCTTGCCCAGACGGATGAAGTCATAATACTGGCAGATGATCTGTCCGGCCGGCCGTGAGAAGTTAATGGCGAAGTTGGGGATTTCACCGCCAAGATAGTTGACGTTGAAGATCAACCCTTCAGGCAGGTCGGCGATGTCTCTCCATACCACCCAGCCCACTCCGAGCGGAGCCAGGCCGTATTTGTGGCCGGAAGCGCTGATGGACTTGACGCGGGGAATGCGGAAGTCAAAGACAATGTCCGGAGCGCAGAACGGGGCCAGGAAACCGCCGCTGGCGCCGTCCACGTGGATGTCCACACTGATGCCGGTCCTGTCTTCGTAATCGTCCAGGGCCTTGGCAATCTCCGCCGGCAGTTCATAAGCGCCCGTGTAGGTCACGCCGAACGTGGGAACCACCACGATGGTGTTTTCGTCAATCTGTTCCAGCATGCTGTCCACATCCATCTTCCATTTTCCGGGTGACATGGGGATTTCACGCATTTCAATATCCCAGTAGCGGCAGAACTTGTGCCAGCAGATCTGGACGGGCCCGCATACCAGGTTGGGCTTGTCAGTGGGTTTGCCGGCAGCTTTCTGGCGGGCTCTCCAGCGCCACAGGGCGGCCATACCCCCGAGCATGCACGCTTCACTGGAACCGATGGTGGAACAGCCGATGGGTTTTTCATCCTGGCTGGCGTTCCAAAGGTTGGCAATGATGGCAGCACAGCGCATTTCAATAGCGGCTGTCTGGGGATATTCATCCTTGTCGATCATATTCTTGTTAATACTGATATTCATCAGCATCCTGACCTGCTTTTCATCCCACGTCTGGCAGAAGGTGGCAAGGTTCTGGCGGGCATTGCCGTCCAGCATCAATTCATCGGACACCAACTGGAAGGCGTCCTCCGCACGCATGGCGTAATCCGGGAACTGATCCTTGGGCAGTAGGTTGTCTGCTTCCGGAGAGCCGAAAATGGAATTTTCTGCCCGGGCTGTATCGGGTTTTTGATTTGGATCAAACATGACGGTATCTATTGTTTCATCATTTCCGGGCCAGCCGTGAAAGACCGCCCGCATGAAGGATAGAAGCTTCTACGAACAAAAGTGTTCATATTTCTATTGTCATTCACCCCCGCATAACTTTTCTACAAAAATACAGGAACAAGCTTTATTTTATTATCCATGCGTTACTAAAAATCATTAAATTACAAAATTTGTTATATTTCCTGACCTACACTCATAAAACACCCTATGTATGACACAGGCCATATTTTCACAGATGAGGGGCCCGGACGTTTTCAGCTTCAACGGCCAAGCGGAATAATATGTTAGAAGAGCCTTGCGCATAGCATGACATCCGTTGAGAAAAAACGCGCTCAAAAGACTCTTATAGTTTCCAGACACCGGTGCCAGCGCGCGCAAAAGCCCCCACCCGGGCGCCCGGGCAAAAGACGGCTCAGGTCTGGTACCTAACAAAGAACCTTACCGCATACTAATGAAACCAAAATTTGCAGTATCCGCCATCCTTCTCCTGATGACAGCCTCCCTGGCGCAGACGGGAACAGCCCAACAGGCTGAAGACCTCTATCAGGGCACCGTTGTCACGCGCCAGGAGACGCAGGACAGCATCACTTACACCTTGAAGGAGGACCTGAGCTTTTCCGGATTCCGGACGGAAGACACCGTCTTCGCAGGCAGCGTCTTCTTCAATCAGCTGGCAGACCACACCCGGCCCGCCAGCGAGTCCGTCATGACATTTACCGGCACGGGAATGTCCATGAGCTTTGACGATTGTTCCTCCATCCACAGCGACCGCTGGGTCAATGACAACGAAGGGGGAGGCGCCATCCGCGGAGAAACGCTCACCTTCACGGACATGGGCGACCTTTCCTTCAACAACTGCAAATCCATCGTGAATGCGGATACGAATGCCGGGGGCGCCGTGAACGCAAGGGGTGACATCACCTTCTCCCACATGGGCAATATTTCCTTCACCAACAACATGCTGGGTGACGACAGCCAGCAGGGGCAAGCCCTCGGAGGGGCCCTGTTCACGTGGGGAAAGATCGACTTTGAAAATACCAAGTCCATCCTGTTCAGCGGAAACTCCACCGGACACTCGCCCACGAGCGCCCACTCCAACATCGGGGGCGCCATTTATGCAGGCGCGCATGATTCCACTTCTACGGCAACCAAGGCTTACATTCCCGCCGGGGAATATGCGCTGACGTTCCAGAACGTTACCGGAAACATGACCTTTGAAAACAATTCCGCATGGATAGCCGGCGCCATTTACGCTTATGCAGGCGCCGTAGACGGCTACGATAATACCGGAGGCGGCATGAAGATAGCCGGCGTCACCGGAGACGTGATTTTCAGGAACAACCGGGCGGACGCCGGGGAACTGGCCTCCGACTGGAACGGCAACTTCGGCGCAGTATACAGCGGCCAGGACCTGGACATCTCCAACATCGGCGGAGACCTGCGCTTTGAAGGCAACCAGGCCAGCAACAGCGCCGGGGCATTCGGCGTCAGCGGAAACTTCAACCTCAATAACATCGGCTCCATCACCTTCATCGGCAACCACGCGGACAAGACGTATGCCGTAGGCTGGATCAGCAAGGACTGGAACGTCACCAATACGGGAAACATCACCATTTCAGGAAACAGCTCGGACAATCAAATGGGAGGTGTAGCCGTCTTCGGCAATACCACGTTCAGCAACAATGGGGACATCACTGTGGAAGGAAACTCCACCAAGGGTTCCAACGGAGCCCTGCGCTTTTACGGAACGTTCAGCGTGACGGATGCAGGGAACATTTCCCTTTCCGGAAACAGCGCGGACCAGTACAACGGCGCCATTGAGGTGACCGGTAATACCTCGTTCACCCGGACCGGAAACATCTCCATGGACAATAATACGGCGGGCTGGCACTACGGCGTGGGGCAGTTCCACGGGAACCTGTCCTTTGCCAACACGGGAGACATCTCCATTTCCGGCAACAAATCCACGGACTACGGTTATGGCGCCCTCCTGGTGGATGGGAAAACATCCTTCGTCAATACGGGGAAGGTCACCATCTCCGGCAACTCGGCCAAATGGGACGTTGGAGCACTTCAGGGGGCCAACGGCCTGGAGTTCATCAACAACCGCGGCGGTGTGCTTATTGAGAACAACTCCGTTGACGGTGTTGCGGGAGCCATGCTCCTCTATTACAAGGATGCCGTCTTTTCCGCTGACCAGGGGGACATCATCGTGAAAGGCAACACGGAAAAACGCGGCGGGGCCAACCCTATTCTGAACTCCCTGGTGTTTGGAACCAACGGAAGCGCTTCCATGGACAGCGTGGTGCTCCGCGCGCAGGAAGGAAGGACGGTCACCTTCTACGACCCCTTCCGGAATGAAGGCGACGGAGCGGAGTATGACAACATTGTCTATGACTTCAACAAGTCCGAAGGAGTGGATACCACTCCTTACAACGGAACGGCTCCGGAATTCACCGGAACCATCCGCTTTTCCGGAGCGGAGGCGGACAAGCTGATCACCCAGGCCGCCGGAGAAACGGAAGCCGACTGGCAAAACCGGCTGGCGGAGTCCAAGTACTTCAATGTCAGCGGAAAAACCACCTTGTACGATGGTACCCTGATTCTGGAAGACGGTGTGACATACGGCAACAAGGACCTCACCAAAGACTCATCCTTCACTGTGAATAAGGGCGTTCTGGAAATCACGGGAAACAGTTCCGTGAACAGCAGGAACATCACCATTGAATCCGGCGTGACCCTGAGAACCGGAAGGGGCGCCGCCTTCCATGCGGACACGATCGACATCAGCAAGGGCGTCATCTTTGACTTCCGCCCCTTCATGGACGATTACAGCTCCGGCCTCAGCATTGAGCAAGCCAACAGCCACACCATGGGCGGCTCCATGGGAGTAGCGGATTCCCTGGAGGATTACGCCCACAAGAGATGGGCCGAGAAGCAGCGCTTCCTGGCCATGGCCATCGGGGAAGCGGCCATTCCCGGAACTTCCGGGGATTTTGACGACATCTATTCCACAGCCACCGGAACCAATACGGTCAACTCCCCCTATACCTACGAAGGGTACTGGACCAAGGAATGGGAAGACCTGGACGGAGACGGAATCAACGACCATCTGTACGCCGTCTGGAACCCCACCGCCGGCATTGAAGAGATTCTCCCGGAACTGGACGGGGCGGACATCGGCAACTCCATGTGGAGCTCCGCTTCCAACATGAAGTCCGTTTCCAATGCCGCTCTGGGCCAGGTGGGCATCACCCGGTTCCTGATGGGTCCGAAGAATAACTTCTGGATCAAGGGAATGGGAGACTTCACCTACCATGCCACCCGCGACGGCATTGACGGCTACGACTACAATGGCGGCGGCTATGCCGTGGGTGCGGACCGCAGGTTCACCCCGAACACCATTCTGGGCGCCGCCTTCGGCAACCTGTACGGCACCAACAAGAGCCGCAGCTGGCCCAGCGAAGTGGACCAGACCTCCTACGTTGCCCTGCTTTACGGAGCATGGAGAAAGCAGCTTGCCCCCAAGGACATGCTGACCATCAGCGGAACAGCCGGCTTCGGATGGACAACCAACAAGCTGGACTCCTATTATGACGGAGGGGCTTCCCACGGCAAATGGCAGAACAGAATGGGCTTCGCCACCCTTCAGGCCACGTGGGACCACAGCCTGAACAAGGGCTGGACGCTCTCCCCCTTCCTGGGAATCGAGTACACCCAGGTCAACCAGAATTCCTTCACGGAAACGGGATATGACGCCCGGCACTTCGACCGCGGGAATCTGAAGAACCTGAGCCTGCCCGTGGGCGTAGGCGTCAGCAAGGCCCTGCAATTCAGCAACGGCGTGCTGTGGGTGAACAGCCTGTCCGTAAGCTACGTGCCCGACGTGGTGCGTGACAACCCGGAAACCAGGGCCACGCGCCTGCTGAACGATTTCAGCTGGACCGCGAGGGGTTCCCGCCCGGACCGGAACGCCGTACGCGTCAATTACAACAGCACCGTCGTCATCAACCCCAAATGGACGGCCTACGCCGGCTATGAATTCGAAGGCAGGAGCAAGTCAACCTACCACCGGGTCAACGCCGGGGTAAGCTACGCCTTCTAAGTCGCGCATGACGGCAGCGGGCACGTTCCGCTGCCCTGCGCCCCCTGCCCAGTCAACGGGCTGCATTCCTCCGGGATTGCAGCCCGTTCGATTTTTTCCGGAAACCGGCAGCAACAAGCGTAAAGAACGCACTGGCCATTTCACCGGAAATGCACGCGTCCGTTGCTTTCCAGGAGGCAGAACAATTAAAAAAATGGACCGGCCGGCTACACCGGAAACCCCGTCATGGAATCATGCGTGGGAAGCTTCCCTTACATACAGCACATGCGGATACAGGACGGAATCCGGAGCTACTTTGGGATGGTTGAATTCCGCCGTCTTCCTCATTCCGGCACGCTGCATCACGGCCTGGGAAGGAAGATTCACACAGACGGTGAAGGAATACACCCGGTCAAGGCCCAACCTGGCAAAACCGTGCTCCAAACAAGCCCTGGCCCCTTCCGTGGCGTAGCCATGCCCCCAGGCTTCCGGCACAAGCCGCCAGCCTATTTCCACACAGGGCGTGAAGTCCGCTTTAAAATCCGCCCAATGAAAACCAAGGAGGCCGATGAGGGAGCCGGAAGATTTCAGCTCTACGGCGTACACCCCGTAACCCTTTTCATCCAGTTCCGCCCGCAGGCGGTTCCACATGGCGCGGGATTCCTCCTCCGTCATGACGGCGGGGAAGAAACGCATCACCCGGGGATTGGCGTTCATGGCCGCAAAAAAGGGCCAGTCCCTTTCCCCCACGCCCGGAATGCCAGCCGTTCCGATTCCGGCAAGAGCAGTTTTCCTCCCGGCATGGCGCTAGTTGTACATGGAAAGTTCCGTTTCCAGCTCCGGACAGCGGTTCACGCGGAACCGTTCGTCCAGCTCCAGTATTTGACTATGGCCCAGGCTGTCCTTGATCGTGAGATTGACCTTGGAACGACCGGGGTACCTTTTCAGGATGTCCCGTATCTGCTCCAGATTTTTCCTCGTGTGGCGCAGGGGGCTGACAATGATATTCAGAGGGCCCTGGTCCCCGGCCTTGGACTTGCGCCTCCTGCCTCCCAGCGGGTCCACGCTCTGCGCGGCCACGCTCTTGGCGGAAGTGCGGTCATCCTCCCGGATGTTGGCGCGCACGGAGACGAAGACGCCCGGTTCCAGGCCGCCTTCCATTTCCAGGGCCTTTTCATAGACATCCGACCACAGCAGCACTTCAATGCTGCCGGTAAAGTCTTCCAGTGTGAGGATGGCGAATTTCCTGCCTGCCTTGCTGATCTTGGGGATGATGGAGCGCACCATGCCGGCGATCTGGTGCTTCTGCTTGAGTTCGTGCGACTCCAGCGCGTCAATGAGACCGATGCGGGTGTATTTTTCCGCATCAATGACGCCGCGCATGGAGTCCAGCGGATGGCCGCAGAAGTAGGCGCCCAACAGGTCCTTTTCATCCCCCATGCGCTGCTCCTTGGACCATTCCAGAACAGCAGGCTCATCCTTCACCCTGGGAGCTTCAAAAGTCATGTCAAACAGGGCGCCCTGCCCCAGGGCCTTGTCCTTGTGCACCTGGGATGCGCCGCTGAGGGCCAGGTCCACCCGCTCAAACAGGGCGCAGCGCGGTTCCAGCGTCCAGTCCAGCGCTCCCGCGCGAATCAGGGATTCCAGAATCTTCTTGTTGACGGATTTGGAATCCAGCCTGTTGCAGATGTCCTCCATGCTGGTGAATTCCCCGTTTCTTTCCCTTTCCTCCAAAAGAATCTGCATGGCTCCTTCCCCCACATTCTTGATGGCCGCCAGTCCGTAGCGCACGGCCAGCTTGCCGGAAGGCGTTTCCTCCGGAGTGAATTTGAGCATGGATTTGTTCACGTTGGGGGGCAGGATTTCAATGCCCATGCGGTTGGCTTCCTGAATGAACACGCCGATCTTGTCGTTGTTCGCTTCATTGGACATCAGGCCGCAGAGGAATTCCACCGGGAAGTGTGCCTTGAGGTAGGCCGTCCAGTAGGAAATGTGGCCGTAACAGGCGGAGTGGGATTTGTTAAAGCCGTACCCGGCGAATTTCTCAATCTTGTCAAAGATGGCCGTAGCCGTCTTTTCATCAATCTGGTTGGTTTTCCAGCACCCTTCCACGAAGTGGGCCTTTTCCTTGGCCATTTTTGCAGGGTCCTTCTTGCCCATGGCGCGCCTCAGCAGGTCGGCCCCGCCGAGCGTGTAGCCCGCCAGCAGCTTGGCCGCCGCCTGAACCTGTTCCTGGTAAATCATCACGCCGTAGGTCTCTCCGCTGACCTGTTCCAGCAGCGGGTGTTCATACACCACCTGGCGCAGCCCCTTCTTGACCTCGATCATTTCATCCATGAACTGCATGGCTCCCGGACGGTAAAGGGCCAGCAAGTCAATGATGTCTTCAATCTTCTGGATGCCGTAGCGCCGGCAGGTATCCACCATGCCGCCGGATTCCAGCTGGAACACGCCCATCGTGTCCCCCTGTTCAGCAGGTCCAGCGTTTCCCGGTCATCCAAGGGCACGGAATCCAGCTTGAAGTCCGGCACGCGCCAGCGGGCGTATTCCTCCGCATCATGCATGACGGTCAGGGTTTTCAGACCCAGGAAGTCCATTTTCAAGAGACCCACTTCATAAATCGCGCTCATGTCGCACTGGGCGACGACGGCTGCATGAGGATCAGACAGGTCGTCACGGGTGAGCGCCACATGCTCGTCCAGCGGACGGTCACCAATCACGACGCCCGCCGCGTGCACGCCCACGTTGCGGATCAGCCCTTCCAAGCGCGTCGCATAACCCCAGAGCTCCGCGTATCCTTCATCGGAGGCGATCAGCTCCCGCAGTTCCTCACTGCTCTTGTAGCTGGACTGGAGGGTTACCTTGGGACCGGGTTCAATCAGCTTGGAAATGCGGTCTCCATCCGCGTAGGACATGTCCATCACGCGGGCCACGTCCCTGAGCACGGACTTGGCGCCCATGGTGCCGTACGTGATGATGTGAGACACGGCGCGCTCCCCGTATTTCTGCCGCACATAGTCAATCACCTCCGGACGGCGCGTCTGGCAGAAGTCAATGTCGATATCCGGAGGGCTGACGCGCTCCGGGTTCAGGAAACGTTCAAAGATCAGCCCGAACCGCAGGGGGTCGATGTTCGTGATCTTCATGGCATACGCCACCAGAGAACCGGCGGCGGAACCGCGGCCGGGCCCCACGGGAATGTCATGGTCCTTCGCCCAGTTGATGAAATCCGCCGTAATCAGGAAGTAGGAGGGGAATTTCAACTGGTTGATAATCCCCAGCTCATAATCCAGGCGGTCGCGGAGTTCCTTGTCCTTAGCCACGCGTTCTTTGCCGTACCGCTCCTCCAGTCCTTCATAGCATACCTTGCGCAGGTAATCCTCACGCGTGGAGCCGTCCGGAGTGCCGAATTCCGGGTATTTTTCCGTACTGGCGGAGTCCAGCTTGATGGTGACGTTGCACCGTTCCGCGATTTTCAGCGTGTTTTCCACGGCGTCCGGATAGTCCCTGAACACCTCCCTCATTTCCTCGGGGGATTTCAGGTAGACTTCCGTGGAGTAGCGCATGCGCTTGGGAGAAGCCAGCTTTTCGTTGGTGCCGATGCAGATCAGCACGTCGTGCATGTCGTGGTCCTCCTTCCGGAGGAAGTGCACGTCATTGGTAGCTAGAATGGGGGTATTGGTCTTGCGGGCGATGCGCACCAGCTCCGGCAGGCATTTTTTCTGCTCCTCCATGCCATGGTCCTGAAGCTCCACAAAAATGTTGTCGTCCCCGAAGATATCCTTCAGCGCCAGGAGGGCTTCCTCCGCCTTTTCAGGCTGGTCATTGAGCAGCCATTCGTTCAGCGGCCCGGCAAGACACGCCGTACAGCAAATAAGGCCTTCATGGAATTCCCGCAGGGTTTCCATGTCCACGCGGGGCTTGTAATAAAAACCTTCCAGATGGGACCGGGATACCAGCTTGACCAGGTTCTGCCAGCCGGTTTCATTTTCCGCCAGCAAAAGCAGGTGCGTATATTTGCGGCGCCCGGGAAGCTGTTTTTTCACGCCGATGGGCGTGGGGGAAAGGTACACCTCGCAGCCGAAGATGGGCTTCACCTCCTGCTTCTGCGGTCCTTCCGGATGTTCCTTGTTCCAGGCGGCCACGGATTTGTTAAGGCTGTTCGCCTCCATGACCAGCTCAATGGCTCCGAAGAGGTTGCCGTGGTCCGTGATGGCTACGGCCGGCATTCCCATGCGGGAACATTCGGCAATGAGGTCCTTGATATGGACTGCGCCGTCCAGCAGAGAGTATTCCGTGTGATTGTGAAGATGTACGAAGGAACCGGGCATGAATGAAACCTGTAGGCAGTGAATAAGGAGAATCAGGAGTTAACGGGGCATTCAGCCTTCATGGCTTCCACGCATTCCCGGATGAGGTCCGGCCCGCGGTAAATGAACCCTGTGTAGAGTTGCACCAGGCTGGCCCCGACCTTGATTTTCGCGACGGCGTCCGCGCCGCTCATGATGCCGCCTACGCCAATGATCGGGATGCGCCCCTTCAATTCGGAGGCGAACGCTCCAATGACTTCCGTAGACCGCGCCGTCAACGGCGCGCCGGACAGGCCGCCGGCTTCTTCACGGCGCGGGCTGGCTTCCACCCCGGCCCGGGAAAGCGTGGTGTTCGTGGCAATGAGGCCGTCCAGGCCTTCATCCAGGAAAACGCGGCTGAGTTCCGCAATTTGCTCATCCGTCACATCCGGCGCCACCTTCATGAAAATGGGCACATTGCGTCCGGTTTCCACAGCCAGGTTGGACTGCTCCGATTTCAGGGATGCCAGCAGGCGCGCGGCGGGTTCGGCCGCCTGAAGGTCGCGCAGTCCGGGCGTGTTGGGAGAAGAGAAGTTGATGGCAATGTAATCCGCCACGGGCCATGCCGCACGCAGGCAGGTCAGGTAGTCCTGGGCCGCATCTTCATTGGGCGTCACCTTGTTTTTTCCGATGTTAACTCCCAGGACGCCATGAAAACGGGTGGCGGAGCGGATGTTCTCCACTCCGGCGGCAATGCCTTCATTGTTGAATCCCATCCGGTTGATAATGGCCTGCTGGGGAATCAGGCGGAACAGGCGGGGTTTGTCATTGCCCGGCTGCGGCCGCGGCGTCAGCGTGCCTACTTCCACAAAGCCGAACCCGGCCTGGCCGAAGGCGTTCACCGTATCCGCCTCCTTGTCCATTCCGGCGGCGAGACCCACACGGTTGGGGAATTTCATCCCCAGGATTTCCACGGGGTCGGAAGGAACCTCCCCCATCAGAAGGGGCAGTACGCGCATCTTTTCTGCCAGGCGCAGCCCCCACAAGGTCACTTTGTGGGCGGTTTCCGGATTCATCTGGAACAGTACACTTTTAGCGGCGGAATATAAGGCGGGTGACACGATGCGGGGAGTGTATCACACCCTCCTTTAGGGTCAAGAATGGGAAGCGTCTTGCCGGGATGATTTTATCCGGTACAATTCCCTGCCATGAACAGGAAGGAACGCCTCTCATCCTGCCGGCTATACGGCATCGCGGATATGGGATATACCGCTGAACATCAATTAATCTCCGTTACGGAAAAATTGCTGGCGGGCGGTCTGGGCATCCTCCAGCTCAGGGCGAAAAACCATGATCCGGAACATATCGCGCGCATGGGTAGCCGGCTTGCCCCGCTGTGCCGCGAATACGGCTGTCTTTTCATCATCAACGACTATCCTGAAATTGCCCTGGGCACAGGGGCGGACGGCGTCCATCTGGGCCAGGACGACGGGGAACTGGCTCCCGTGCGGGCCATGCTGGGGGCGAACGCCATCATCGGGCGTTCCACGCACAGCCCGGAACAGGCTCTGGGCGCGTTCCGGGAGCGGGCGGACTACATCGGATTCGGCCCCTTGTTTCCCACGGGCACCAAGCCGGGAAGGCCGGCGATCGGCCTGGAAGACATTGCAGGCGTGCGGCGGCAATTGCCGGAAGAGTTTCCCGTCTTCTGCATCGGAGGCATTAATGGAAACACGCTGCCCTCCGTTCTGGAGGCGGGAGCAAGCAGGGTCGTCATCGTTTCCTGGCTGCTTACACACCCGGATATAACGGAAACGGTCGCGGCGCTTAGAAAAAGACTGGGAGAAGCGTGAGGAAAGACGCGCCTTCCCGGGTATTGCATTCCACTTCCGCGGTTACCCCTGTCTTTCCTCTACCTCCGGAGAAAGAGCCGGACGGGAAATCAGCAGGACCGCCGTATCTACAATCATTTGCAGGATGCGGTCCTGATCCTTCATCCACGGCTCCTTGTCATGAAGTTCCAGCCGTGTGACGTATTTCCCCAGCGTGGCATGGAAAATGGAACTCATGATATGTATGTGCCAGGATATGGAAAGCTCATCGTCCCATGGGCAGAATCGGCGAACCCTCAACGTCATCTCCCGGATGAGCGGAGCATAGAATTCATCGTAAATCTTCCTTCCCAGGTATTCCGGTTCCTGGGGCAGCCGCCACAGCAGGCGCGCGTGATCCGGACCGCCCAGATTTTTATCCAGCAGCAAACGGAAAGCGGGCTCAATGAAGGCACGGGCATACGCCCTGAGGGACGGATGAAGGTCCGCTTCTTTCAGCATTTTCATGCGCTCCTCCATCAGGGGTTCCGCATATTGCCTGAAAACGGCCAGGTACAGTCCTTCCTTGTTTTCAAAGTAGTAAACAATGGAGGCCAGATTCACCCCTGCTTCAGAGGCAATCGCCCTCATGGTCACTCCGTCAAATCCCCTGAGGGCAAAAAGTTTCTGCGCGGCACGGAGAATTTTACCGCTGGTTTCCGCAGAGCGGTCCGACTGGGATTTGCGGATGGAAGCCATCGTTTCAAAAGATCAAACGGTGCTGCCGCTTAGCGGGAGGAACGGCTTGAACCAGCGGCTTTCACCAACTGTTCCATGTCCTGGGAAGACTGGATGGGCTTGCCGTCCTTATCCACCAGAATCATCGTAGGGATGCCGCGCGGAGCCACCTTCTTG
The DNA here is from genome assembly GCF_049262625.1 of Akkermansia sp. JRP_AM1. Classification (NCBI taxonomy): domain Bacteria; kingdom Pseudomonadati; phylum Verrucomicrobiota; class Verrucomicrobiia; order Verrucomicrobiales; family Akkermansiaceae; genus Akkermansia; species Akkermansia sp. JRP_AM1. Next base: position 1,877,045 of record NZ_CP118234.1, on the reverse strand, counting down.
GCAAGCTCCGTCAAATCCTGCCTCAGCAGGATGGGCCAGGGCATGTTGTTGGCGGCGGCCCATTTCTGGGCGGCTTCCAGGTTCTGGTCCAGATTGCACATGATCACTTCCACATCCGGGTTGTCCTTCACCGCCTTGTTGTAGGCCTCCACGCTGTGGGGCGCATTCCGGCAGCACGGGCCGCACCAGCTTGCGCTGAAATACAGGATGAAATGCCCGGGATTCAGCTTCCCGTCCTTCTTTTCAAGCTTGCCGTTTTCCAGCATGTAGGTTTTCCCCTTCATTTCCTCCGCCACGGGGCCGGACGGCACGGAGGACCATTCCGCAACAGGCTTGCCTATCACTTCCTTGTGTTCCTCCAGCCACGCGCGGTCTTCCTCGGAAAGCTTTTCCAACGGCATGGTGATGGGCTTTTTGGCCGTAGTTACCAGCTTGACGGTCTTCATGTTCAAGGCAATAGGACGTGCCTCCACCGTACTGCCCGTGCTTTTATTCGTCCAAATGCGGAGGGACGGATCCTCCGACGCTCCGGGAGCGTCCGCAAAACAGAAGGAGGAACCCGCTACGAATGCGGACACCAGCAGAATACGCCAGGGGGAAAATTTCATGCGCATAACGCTGATATACTACTTCTTACCTTCCATGTCGAGAAGCTGATTCCAAAATCTGCCTTGCCTGCGCGTGCCCAGGATCGCGGCGCAGGGCTTCCGCGGCGGCGGCGGCGGCGTCACGGTACCGTCCGTTGCGGTAAAGCATCACCGCCAGCGTGAACGGAATATCCGCATTCTCCTTGTCCAGGGAGGAACAGTTTTCCAGGTCCTGAAGAGCCTGTTCCAGCCGTCCCACCTTTTCATTCAGCAGGGCGCGGTTGAACAGGGCACGGATGAAGGAGGGTTCTATTTTCAGAGCTTCATTAAAGGATTCCAGCGCGCCCGGCTCATCGTTGTTTTCAATCTGGCCCAGGCCCAGCAGATACCACAGATTGGCATCCTTCGGAGCCAGCCGCACGGCCTCCCTCATCTGGTCCACCGCCTCCCCGCTGCGGCCCTGGGAGGCCAGGAAAACGGCATAATCCCGGTGCACCACGGAAGAGGTGGCATCCCATTTCAAAGCCTTGGCAAACCACTGTTCTGCCGCCTTCGCATCCTTGCGGCTGATGGCTATCTGGGCCAGCTTCATCGCCCCGGACGGCTGGTCCGCCTGGTGCAGGGCGGCGGCGGTCAGCTCCTTCATGCCGGGGCTGTCCGGCGGCAGGGAATCCCGGAGGGCCCACTCCGCCTGCAGGCGCACTACCTTGAAGGGATCATTGAGCAGTTTGCCCGCGGCGGGATTGCCCGCACGGCCCATCACCTTGGCGGCGGCGGCGCGCGTCAGGGAGTCCGGATCCTTGACCGCCGCTGCAGCCAGCTCCTGAACGGCAGGTTCATGCGCCCAGGCATCCATCAGATCCAGCAGCGTCGCGCGCCATGCGCCCACTTCCTCCCGCTTGAAGCATTCCATCAGGAGGGGCAGCACATCCTCCCGCCCTTCATAGGCACGCTGCACGGCCCGGGTGCGGTCCCTGTACTGCGCCATCTTGGGCTTGGCCCCGTAATATTTTTCCACCGCTTGCGCGGCCCATTCATTACTCTTTTCCCGGTGGCACATGGTACAGGCATTCGGAATGCCCAGCTCCACGCTCAGGAGGGGATCGGGAGAATTGAAGGAATGGTCCCTGCGCGGATCGCGGGCCATGTACAGGCTTTCCGGCATGTGGCATTCCACACAGCGGGCGCCCATGCTGGACTGCGGACACGGCGTATGCCTGGCCATGTCAATGACGGGGGCTTTTACGCCGTTTACCGCCTCCCCGGTGCCGTGGCACCGCAGGCAGAGCGTGTTATCCTCCTGCGGAAGCTTCAGCGTTCCCGTATGCGGGTCATGGCAGTCCAGGCAGGTGACGCCCGCCTTGCCCATGCGGCTCAGGCGCAGCCCGGTTTCGCAATAATCCTCATCCCTCTGCATGCCGTTGGGCCAGAAAACGCCGGGCTGTACGGGAAGCACGAGCTGGAAATGGTTGTCAAAACGGTCGCCAACGGCAAAATCGTGATCGAATTCATCCCGCCGGGCATGGCAGGACGCGCAGTTGTCGTGAATTTGCTCCGGCGTCAGCTTGTTTTTGGTGGAAATCATGCATCCCGTTCCCGCCTCCGGCTTATCCAGCAAGGGGCCGTGGCACTGGATGCAGGTCACGCCGGGTTCTGTCCAGGTGGAGGCATAGCGGTCCTTGACCGGATCATAATTTTTATGGAACAGGGACATGTGGCACCACGCGCACTGCGTGTTCCAGTTCATGCCGCGGCCCGTCCAGTGCCCCCAGTCCCCTGGTTGCCGGGCATCCTTGCCAAAGATATCAAACCATTCCTTGCGGTTCACGTCCCACGCGGCGCTCAGGGTATGATAACCGCCGTCCTTGGCGGGAACCAGGTACTGCACCAGGGGGATTCTCCCCGTGGCCCAGTCCGCGCGCCAGGAGGTTGAGGACTGGCCGTCATGCACCATGCGCCCCTCTGCATTTGTGGAGAATTGAAGAATGCTGCCGTGGGCGTTCAGCTTCATGTTATGGAACGCCTCAGATTCCCACTGGTCCCCCAGCTTGCGGAACGCCCAGGCGTGATCCGATCCGGCCCACTGCCGGAATTCCTTTTCATGGCAAGCCCCGCACTGCATGGAGATGGGAACTTCATTCTGGTCCCAGTGCTCGCTGCCGCCTGAGAAAACGGCCGGCTGGGCCTCCGCGCCGGAACGCCGGTCCATCCATGCCTTCATCATCGTGCCTACCCCGATCAGCGCCCCAAGAACAACAAGGAGAACAACCCACTTTTTCATGGAGGGGCGTTTCATGGAAGCATCGGCGGACTCAGGTTGGGACATGACGGAAAATATTCTGCCATATCATACGCGCTCCACCAAGGAACTTTTGCACAAAGCAACGCGGTTCCGGCGCATTCCCGCCTGAGTCCCGCGGATTATTCCTCTTCTTCCAAAGCTTCCTCCCGCATCAGTGGAGTAATCCGGGTTACGGTGCAGCGTTCCACACCGCCGTTCTCCGTCCGGGTCACCTTGAATTCCAGGCCGCGGTAGCCCACAGTGTCCCCTTCCTCCGCCGGAGCTTCCAGCAGATTGAGAATCAGGCCGCCCACAGTATCGATTTCCTCACTCTGCAAGTCCATGTCCATGGCTTCCCCCAGCTCCTCAATACGGGCGAGTCCGGACACGTCGCAGGAGAAGCCCACTGCGTCCCGCGGCAGGTCTGTCAATACTCTGATGCGGCCGCGGTCCCAGCCCATCACCTCGGAAAACACGTCCGTCAGGGTCAGCAGGCCGGAGGTTCCCCCATGCTCGTCCAGAATGATGGCAAGGCGCACATTGTCCTTCCTCATGATCTCCACCACGTTGTCAAACTTCACCGTCTTGGGCACCTTGGGAATGGCGTGGATGTATTCGGACGTCAGGGCCTTCCCGCGCAGCATGATGCGGAACAGGTCACGGGCATGCACCATGCCCACCACGTGGTCCAGGTCCCCGCGGTAGACAGGGTAGCGGGTACGGCGGGTGCGGCGCACGATTTCCCTTATCTGCTCATGCCCAGCTCTTTCCGGAATGGCGTCTATCCTGACGCGCGGAGTCATGACCTGGTGAACATACAGGTCTTCCAGGTCAAACAGGCCGTCCATGATGCGGCCGGATTCCTGCGGCAGGGCGCCGTTTTCATGGCTTTCCTCAATGATGTACTGAAGTTCTTCCGCAGAATGGTAATGGGATTTGGATTCATTCCTGTCCACGCCCAGCAGCCTCAGGAAGAAGTTGCCCAGGGTGTTCATGCCCACCACCAGCGGATACAGGCAGAGCTGAATCACGTACATGGGCATCGTAATGATGAGGCAGAGCTTCGTGGCGTACTGGAGGGAAAGAGCCTTGGGCACCATTTCCCCGAGCACGATGTGCAGGTACGTCAGCACCGCTACGGACAGAACGCTGGCTGCGCCATGCGCCACCAGCCAGGAGGCCCAGCCGTACTGGGCCAGCCATTCGTGGAGCCATCTGGCCACGGCATGCTCCCCGTACATGCCCAGCCCCAGGCTGGCGAATGTGATGCCGAGCTGGGCCGTGGCAATGTAGCGGTCCTGCAAACGGGGCGTTTTCAATATCTGGGAAACACGGCGCGCCACCATGTTGCCGGACGCCCCCATTTGCTCAAGAGCCGCGCGGGGCGCGCCAAGCAGCGCAAATTCCGCGGCCACAAACAGGCCGTTCAGTACAATCAGCAGCAGAATAATAAAAATCGTCATCATGATTCCACCCCGCTTTCCATGGCAGGTTCATCCTCCTTTTTCTCCGGAGGCAACAGAAGGATGGAGGAAACGCGGTTGTGGTCCATCTTTTCCACCACCAGCACGCGCCCCGCAATAATCAGGCGGTCCCCCTCCTTCGGAATGCAGGACATGTGCTTGATCACGCAGCCGCCCACTGTGGTGGCGCCGTTCATCAGGAAGGGCACCAGGCATTCCGCCTTATGGGCGCGCATCATGCCGGGAATACGCACGGAACCGTCCGGCAGGTATTCCACCTTTTCCCCGGAGCGGATGAATTCCTCATCAATATCCCCCACCATTTCACCCAGCAGCCGTTCCAGCGTCACCAGCCCCACGAACTTGCCGTACTCATCCAGCACAAAGGCTTCCTTGGCCTTGTCCTCCCGCAGACGAGACATCAGCATCTCCACCGTCTGCATCTCCATCACGCACGGCACCTGCCGCAGCATGGAGCGCAGGGGGGCAGAACACCCTTTTCCGCATACGCGGCCACCATGTCCTTGATGTGCAGCATGCCGATGACGGCCTCCCGGTTTCCTTCATACACCGGAATATGGGTATGGGGCCTGTCCGCAATCATGTTCAGAATATCCTCCTGGGTAGCGTCCACATCCAGGCAGACGAGCTGGAAACGGGGAATCATGATCTGCTCCACCGTACGTTCCGCCAGGGAAAGCGCGCTGTGCAGCCGTTCGTGTTCATCCTCCTCCAGCATGCCGCCCTGGTGGCTTTCATCCAGCAGCATGTTGATCTCCTGCTGGGAGTGGATGTGCTGGTGGCCTCCGGGGGGCAGACGGAACAGTTTAAGCAGCAGAAGACCGCTTCCGTTCAGGAAGTCAATGAACCATGCGAAGAAGGTCAGCGTCCAGCGCATGGGGTAATACGTGTACAGGGCCGCCTGCTTGGGAAACTGCAGCGCCAGGGACTTGGGCATCAGTTCCCCCAGAATCACCTGCAGGACCGTCAGGACGACCAGCACTACAATGGCGGCTACGGAATTGGCCATCACGGAATCCATGCCGCCAAACCGTTCAAACAGGGGGAGCAGGTAGGCGGACAGTTCCACCTGGCCGTACGCACCCAGAATCAGGCTGGAAATGGTAATGCCGAACTGGCAGGCCGCAATGTAGCGGTCCAGTTCCTTCGTGTTTTCCAAAATCCTCAGCAAATGGGCAGCCACCTTGCTGCCGCCTTCCGCCATCTCCCGGATCATGTTGCGGCGCACGCTCACCGCTGCGAATTCTGCGGCAACGTAAAAGGCGTTGACCAGAATCAGGAAAAGAATAACGAAGATGATAAAAAGAATCATGTATGGCGGGGGTGTCCGTAAAACGCAACGGGCATCCGCATCATAGGAACCAAAAAAATCCTGTCAAGAACGGGAAACAAAAAAATCTGCCATGCGGACCGCGCACTTCATTCCTCCAGCATTGCTTCCCGCCCTTCTTCCATGATAGGCTGGGGAATGCCTTCTATCCGCTTTTTGCTGCTTCCACTGCTTCTTTTCAACCTTTGCGTGGCCTCCATGCCGGAAACGCAGCCGCCTTTCAGCGGCCAGTCCATGGAACGTCTGGCTTCCCTGCTGGACATCCCCTCCACTTCCGGAGCGGAAGCCCCCCTCCAGCAATTCTGGCTCAAGCACGTGGCGCCCCTGGCGGACAGTTCCGGCACGGACGCGCATCAAAATGCCTGGGCTACGTTCCGCAGCCCGGACCCGGACGCACCGGAATTGCTGATAGACGCCCATGCCGACGAAGTGGGCGTTGTCATTGCAGGCATCACTCCGTCCGGCTTTCTGAAAGTAAGGCCCGTCGGCTTTCCGGACTTCCAGTCCATGCTTTCCTGCCCTTACCGTTTTGACGGGGAACACGGCCCCGTCACCGCCTTTGCCGGGGCGGTTCCCGGCTGGTGGCTGAACCGCGAGCCCCTTCCGGCAGGAGGGGAATACATCCTGTTTGACGCAGGGGCATCCAGCGCGGAGGAAGCACGGGAAATGGGCTTGAGCGTCGGCCGGCGCGGCGTTCCCTCCACCAAGCCGGAATTGCTGCACGGCACGCGCCTGATGGCCCACGGCCTGGACTGCCGCCTCAATTCCTTCATGCTGATGGAGCTGGCCTCCTTCCTGTCCCGGCACAAAAAAGACCTGAAATACCACGTCACGCTCCTTTCCTCCTCCCAGGAAGAAACAGGGCTGGCAGGAGCCACGGCGTATTGCGGCAGGAACCGTCCCAAACTAGCTATTGTTATTGACTGCACGCTGGATACCGTCCAGCTGGACGACCTGCCGCCCCGTGAAGAAAACGAGCGATTGAGCCGCCAGGCCATGGGGGAAGGCCCCGTCATTTTTACTCATGACAAAATTTTTTACCAGCCTATCACTGCCCAACTGCTCCAACTGGCGGAAGAACACGGGATTCCGTTCCAGAAGGACGCCGCTTTCCCGCCCGGCATGGCCAATTTCGTCCCCGTCAAGCTTTACGGCGGCCACGCCGCTTTTCTGGGCCCCCCCATCCGCTACATGCATTCTCCCCGGGAGCTGGCGGACCTGAAGGAAGTGAAAGCCACGCTGGATCTGCTGGGCCGCTTTCTGTGCACGCCTCCTTCTGCTGAAGTGAAAACGGCGTCCGTGCAGAAAAAGGAACATCCCTGACGTCCCGCAGGAATGCCGTACGGCAAAAAAATCTTCTTACGGAAGGAACGGCAATAACGCAGGCGCGAATCCAGCCCGCGGTCCAGAAACATACCGCTGCAAAAACAAAACCGCCTTCCGGTTTCTTCCGCAGCCTGTTCTCCTTGGCTGCCTGATTTTTCCCGGCTCCTCCCTGAAACAGCAAAAAAACATCCGGAAGATCACGCGAACAGCCCTTCCCTTCTTACAGTCAACCCCCCCCTTAAACAATCAAACAGCCCCGCTCCCGGAACAAACCGGAAACGGGGCTGGAAGTTTAAAGGCTCAATGGAAAAACCGTTATTCCGTGATGCCGGCGGCTTCCGCTTCGGCTGCCTTGGCGTCGCGCAGAGCGGCGCGCACGGACATCTTCACACGGCCCTTGTCGTCGATGCCGATGCACTTGGCAGTCACCACGTCTCCCACGCTAACGACGTCTTCCGTCTTGGCGGTGCGGCCTTCGGCCAGCTCGGAGATGTGAATCAGGCCGTCCTTGCCGGGAAGCACTTCCATGAACGCGCCGAAGGTGGTCGTGGAAACAATCTTGCCGGTGTACAGTTCACCGATTTCAATGGTCTTGAACATGCGGGTGACCAGTTCCAGCGCACGGTCCAGGCCTTCCTGCTTGGAGGCGTAGATGTGCACGGTGCCGTCTTCCTCAATGTTGATGTCGGCGCCGGATTCAGCCTGGATGGCCTTGATGTTCTTGCCGCCGGGGCCAATCAGCTCGCCAATGCGGTCGGCGGGAATCTTGGTGGTCTCAATGCGGGAAGCATTCGGGCTCATCTGGGCCGGAGCCGCAATGGCGTCATTCATGACTTTCAGCACGTCCGTGCGTCCGGCCTTCGCCACGTGGATGGCTTCTTCCAGAATGGAGAGGGGGATGCCGGGCAGCTTGAGGTCCAGCTGGTAGCCCGTCACGCCTTCAGACGTGCCGCAAAGCTTGAAGTCCATGTCACCGTAGAAGTCTTCGGAACCGATGATGTCCAGAAGGGTCTTGTACGTGGTGATTTCATGCTGGTCATTCTGTTCCGTCACCAGGCCCACGGAAATGCCCGCCACGGGGCGCTTGAGGGGCACGCCGGCCGCCAGCAGGGACATCGTGCCCGCGCAGACGGAAGCCATGGAGGTGGAACCGTTGGATTCCATGATTTCAGAAGAAATGCGGATGGCGTACGGGAATTCCTGTTCACTCGGGACAACCGGAGCGATGGAACGTTCCGCCAGGGCGCCATGGCCGATTTCACGACGGTTCTGACCGCCGAAACGACCGGTATCGCCCACGGAGAAGGGCGGGAAGTTGTAGTGCAGGATGAAGCGCTTTTCATTCACGCTGCCCGTGTAGTTGTCCATGTACTGGCGTTCTTCCATCGGAGCGAGCGTCGCCAGGCAGAGGGACATGGTTTCACCGCGGGCAAACATCGCGGAGCCGTGCACCACGGAGGGCAGCACGTTGATTTCCGCGGTCAGGGGGCGCAGTTCCTTGAGGGCGCGGCCGTCGGCGCGCTTGTCCTTGTCCATGATGGAGATGCGGAAGGCCTTCTTCTGAATGTATTCAAAGACCTGTTCCACGTCAAAATCGGTAGCTTCCGGATGGCGTTCCTTGATGGCGGCTTCCACTTCGTCGCGCAGGGCTCCCACCTTCTTCTGGCGTTCCACCTTGGAGGCGGCATAGATGGCGTCTTCAATGCGGTCACCGGCGATTTCATAGCCGATTTCCAGCAGTTCCGGCTTGGCAAGGCAGAGTTCGTAGGAACGCTTTTCCTTGCCGCAGACGGCGCGGAGCTCTTCCTGCTTTTCGCAAAGAACCTTCACGTTTTCCTGAGCCAGGCGCAGGGCGGCGATGAAGTCTTCTTCCGGCAGTTCGTTGGCGGAACCTTCAATCATGATCACCTGGTCCTTCGTCCCGGCAAACACCAGGTCAAGCTGGCTGTTTTCACGCTGGGAATTGGTCGGGTTGATGATGAACTGGCCGTCAACGCGGCCCACGCGGACGGCGCCCACGGGTTCGGCAAAGGGGAGGTCGGAAACGACGCAGGCGGCGGAAGCGCCGTTGATGCTCAGAATGTCCGGTTCATTTTCACCGTCGGCGGAAAGCAGAAGGGTGATCACCTGCGTATCATAGAAGTAGCCCTTGGGGAACATCGGGCGCAGGGGGCGGTCCGTCATGCGGCACGTCAGGATTTCCTTTTCCGTGGGGCGGCCTTCACGCTTGAAGTAACCGCCGGGGAACATGCCCGCGGCAGCGGCCTTTTCCTTGTATTCCACGGACAGGGGGAAGAAGGTCTGGCCTTCCTTGACTTTGGTGGCGCTCACCACGGTCACGAGAACGACGGTATCGCCGCTGCGGACGACAACCGCGCCGTCTGCCAGACGGGCCATTTTTCCGGTTTCAATCGTGATGGGATTCGTACCAACGTTGCATTCAACTGAATGTATGCTCATTATATTTCTTGTCTTTCAGTCACCCGCAGCCTCATCAGCCCATTCAGACCGGCTCCGGGCGGGAAGCCTGAATGGCGTCAGGTACGGGCAGTGCCTCAGGAAGAGTGTTATCCGCAGCAGCCTTTTCCCAAAAATAAAGGGGAACACTGTCCGCGCGGCAGGGCGCACATCCCAGATGGATCAAACGCTCCGGCCCAGTCTTACCGGCTTGACAGCCTGTGAAAATCCGAAAATTTCTCAAGGCATGCCCGACAGAAACGCACCGGGAAACGAGTCCCCGAACGTCGGATGCCAGCATAAGCCCTGTCAAGGAGAATGCAAGCAAATAGTTTGATAGCCCCGCTGTTCCGTGCTTTTCCCCGCCACCTGCCGGGAATGGACATCCCCTCCCTTCCCTGCCGGAAAACTTCCTCCGGAGCAGATGGGGGCATCCCCGGCGGCAAGAACCGTTCCTCATGAGGAACCGGGGCGCCGCTGCCATCCGCCGCCGAGAGCCTTGCAGAATTTGACGACGGCATTCAGCCGCATCTGCGCGGCATCCGCCATGTCCAGCTCCCCGCTCAGCAGGCTCCTGTGCGTATCCAGGGCATCCATCAGCCCCACATACCCGGCCTCATACTGCCTGGACGCAATGTCCCAGCTGCGGCGCAGGCAGTTCACTTCATCAAGCGTGGCCTCGTAAACCTCCGCGCTTTTGCGGCGTTCCACCAGGGCATCCCTGATTTCCCGGAAAGCGTTCAGGACAGCCTGCTCATACGCGGCCTGGACGGCGGCGCATTTGGCGTCCACGGCGCGCACGACGGCTCGCTTCCTCCCCCGTCAAACAGGGTCTGGAGAATGCCCGCTCCCAATTCATAATTTCTGGAAGACTGGTTCAGCAGTTCGTTCAACTGGGTGCTGACCTGCCCCAGCTGCCCCGTCAGCACCAGGGACGGGAACCTGTCCTTCCGCGCCGCCTCCCTTCCGTAAAAGGCGGCTTTCAGCCGGGATTCCAGCTCCCAGATATCCGGACGGCGTTCGATCATGTCACCAGGGAGCCGCGCCGGAATGACCGGAGGAGAAGCCAGCAGGGCGGCATTACCCCCGCCGGGCCTTCCGCCCTTCATCACCTGCCTGGGACTGTCCCCCACCAGCACGGACAGCACGCTTTCAGCACGGGACAGTTCGTTTTCCGACAGCCTGAGCTGGGCCAGCGTTTTGGAGCGCTCCGCCTGGACGCGGCGCAGGGCAAGCTCCGGGTACTGCCCCTGCACAAACCTTTTTTCATACATGGCGCAGGTCTGTTCATAAGAGGCATGGACGCGGCGGATGATAAGGCATTTTTCCTCCCACGTGCGCACATTGATGTAGGCGGAGGCCACTTCCGCCGTCAGCCGCAGATAAACCGCATCCCGAGCGGCGGCGGAAGCCAGCAGTTCCGCCCGGGCGACCTCCGTGCGCGCCCGCAACTTCCCCCACAGGTCCACTTCATAGGAGAGCACGCCGGACATGGACCACAAATCCCTCGCCCGGTCCGGCAGGTTGTTCATATAGCGTTCACCTTCGGACAGTTCCTCGCTGCTGGCTCCAGCTTCCAGTTCCGCCCGGGGCAGCATGGCGGATCCGCCTGCGCCGCCAGGGCGGAGGCCTGGTCCACCAAGGCGGCCGCGCGGACAAGATCGCGGTTATGAGCCACGGCCTTTTCTTCCAGGCGGTCCAGCGCACGGTCATTGAAGATGCGCCACCACCCGGTCCCCACGGGAGAAGTCCGGGCCGTTCCCTCCGGCATTTCCATGACGGGCCTTTCAAATACGGCGGGACTGCCGCAGGAAGCCAGCAGTGCGGCCATGAGAAGAAGCATCAGACGTTTCATGAAGCGGCCTTCCTTTCCTGGCCGGATTTCAGGCAGAACAGGGCAAACAGCACACCTGCCGCCCCCACGATCACGGTGCAAAGATAAAAGGTATCCACGGAGAACACCTGGCTCTGGAGCGCCACGGCCTTTTGCAGCACCGCATCCACGGATGCATGGATTTCCCGCGCCGTGCCGCCGGTTTCCGCAAAGTGCCTCTGCCACATGTCAAGCGTATGCGCCGTTCCCGGGGAATCGTCCCTTACCTGTTCCGCCATGCTGAAGCGGAACCCCGTTTTCATATGGGCCAATACCGTGCTCACACTGCTGACGTACAGGGAAATAAAGATGTAGCGCACGGTGTTCAGCGTCCGGGAGGAAGCGGCGGCGGAACGCCCCTCCACCCCTCTCAGGGCAAGCGGCGTAGCCGTATTCAAACAGAAAGCATAACCGATTCCGAACAGCCCCAGGGGCCACGCCACGTCCAGCCAGGAGCAGCCCGCGTCCAGCCGGGACAGGAAGAAGGCGGAGGCGCCCAGCGCCAGCAGCCCCGCCATCATGCCCACCCGCAGGGCCAGCCTGCCCTTCTGCATCAGGGGGAGCACCAGCGCCGCGCCGCCGCAAAATCCGGCCACCAGAACCATGAACACATAGGCAATGCCCACCGGTTCATAGTTCATGACATTGCGCATGAACTGCACCGTCCCCACCCGCACCCAGCAAATGCAGAAGATGTTGCACAGGGACGCCAGCAGGCCGCACAGGAACCGCCAGTTGCCCAGCACGCGGACATCCAGCAGGGGGGTGCGGTGGGTCATGCAGGAAATGAAGGCCAAGGCAAAGGAACAAAATCCGCCGTACATCCAGGCCAGCACGCCGGGCGCCGTCCAGCCGTCCGTCTCCCCGTAAATAAGCACCATCAGCATGCACACGCATCCCATCCCCACCGCCAGGAAGGAAAACCAATCGAATTTCCCTCCCTTGGGAATCTTCTGGTTGGGAACGTACAGCGTCGTCAGCACGGCCAGGACGGCCGCGGCCGCACCCACGATGACGAACAGCCCCCGCCAGTGCCAGTACTGCACCAGCAGGCACCCCACTACCGGGCTGGCGCAGGAAGCCAGGCCAATGGAACAAAGTTTCACGCCCATCGCCACGCCGCGGCGCTCCGGCGGCAGGGCGGCATTCACCAGCCCCGTTCCGTACACCAGCGCCAGGCCGCCTCCGGCCCCCTGAAGGAAGCGGGCCGCAATCATGAGGAAGAAATGGTCCGCCGCCAGTCCCAGCAAGGTTCCGGCCAGCATGATCAGCAGGGCCGTGCGCAGGGACCTTCTCAGCCCGATGCGCGCCCACAGATACGCCGCCACGGTAAAGGAAAGGGCAGTTCCCAGCGGACACGCCGCACCCGACCAGGAAACATCCAGGGTGCCAACCACAAATGTGCCTGACAAATCCGGTGTGGCCGCCGTGATGCAGCCCATATTCAGAAACGTCAGCATCGTGCACGCGCAGGCCATCCCCGTCAGCAGGCGCCGTTTCCACGCCGGAAACATTGTTTGCATAACCGGACCGCTCATACTTTTTCCTTAAAAATCAATGGAAACCTTTCCCTGCATTCCCGGGCGGAATACTACGCCATCCTCCGGCTTCGGCAGGCTCACCTTGACGGGAAAGCGCTGCATGACCTTGGTGAAGTAACCGCTGACGTTCTCCGTGGAAATCAGGGAGAATGTCGCATAGGTGGCCGCCCCTATTTCATAAACCGTGCCGTGAAAAACCCTGCCGTCATAACCGTCCAGCGTGAACTGCACGTCCTGACCCTGCCGGATGCGCCCTATCTTGGTTTCCTCCACGCGGACGTTGAGCCAGACGTCCCCGCCGTCCACAATAGAAAATAGCTTCTGGCCGGAACTGACCATCTCCCCGCCGTTCACCAGCTTGCGGGCCACCACGCCGTCCACGGGGGATTTAACCACGCATTCCCCGCACAGCACTTCCAACTCCTCCAGTTCCGCCCGTGCGGCTTCCAGCTGGGCCTGGGCGGATCTTTTTCCTCCTCGCGGTAACCTTCCAGCTTGAGGGCCAGATTCTCCTGCTCCGCCTTCTCCAGCGCCTGCGCCGCCAGGTAGGTGGCCCGTACGGCGTCCCGGTCCGCGGAGCTGATGCCTGCCTGCTCCCTCACCAGCTTTTCAACGCGCTCGTAATCACGCCGCGCATGTTCCAGGCTGGCGGAGGCCTGGGCCGTCCTGGCCCGCTGGGACTCGATTTCCTGAGGGCGGAAGCCGGCCAGCATCTCGTCATGCCTGGCCTGCATCAGCTTGACGCGGGAACGCGCGGCCATCAGGCGCGCCTGCATGGTGCGGCTGTCCAGATGGGCAAGCGTCTGCCCGCGGCGGACGGTTTCCCCTTCCTCCACATCCACGCTGGTGACGCGCTCCGCCAGCTTTGATCCCACGGAAACGATGCTCGCCTCCACGCGGCAGTCGTCCGTTTTCATGGTGCGGCTCTCCCGGAAATGCCAGACTCCCCAGCCGATGGCTCCCACGGCCGCCAGGGCCATGCTGCCCAGTGATATAGCCTTCAAATGCTTGCTCATGCGCCGCAGGATGTGCATTGCCGGGAAAATCCCTGAATGAACAGGCCAATGGTCAGCTTCATGGAGGCCACCTTGTCCTGCCATGCCTTGCTGTCGTCATTCAGGCAGTACATCAGCATGTAGCCGTGCAGGGTATTGACAAAGGCGCGCACCATGAGCCCCACATCCCCCTCCCTGACCTTTCCTTTTTCCTGCATGGCGCCCATGTAGTCACACAGGAAGGAATGAAGCTCCCGCGGGTCGCGCAAAAAATCATCTCCGTTCGTATCCACGGAGTCCAGCGCGCTCAAGTAGGCCCGGAAGGCGTTCCTTTTGGCCTTCGTCGCCTGGAAGTACAGGCGCGCAGCCAGTTTCAGGTCATGCGCCAGGTCCCACGTTTTCCTGTTCTCGAATTCCTTTTTCAGTTCGCTGGCATATTCCCGGTACCGGATGATTTCATCCAGCAGGGACTTTTTGGTGGCAAAGTAGCGGAAGACGGTCTTTTCACAAATACCGGCCTTTTTCCCTACTTCCTGAACGCTGACGCGGTGGAACCCTTTTTCACTCATCAGTTCAATGGCCGCCTCCACGATTTTTCTCAGCGTGTTCTGCTGGACCCGTGTCATTTGTTCCATAGATGTCTGTCAGGCTAACAGACATTTTTTAAAGGTCAAGGCCTCTTCCGGAACAAAAATACGGGGAACCGCCCTTCCCCCCGCGGCAAAAAAACGACCGCTGCGGAAAACCGCAACGGCCGAATCAAACGGGAATATGCTCCGCCGTTTAGCGGCGAAGGCCAAGACGCTGAATCAGGCTCTGATACTGGGCCAGATCTTCACGCTTGACGTAATCAAGAAGCTTGCGGCGCAGAGCCACCATCTTCAACAACCCGCGGCGGGAAGAAACATCGTGCTTGTTCGTGCTCAGGTGGTCGGTCAGGTGGGCGATGCGCTGGGTCAGGTGGGCGATCTGGTAGCTGGAGCTACCGGAATCCTTTTCATGCATCTTGAATTCCTGCAAATTGATTTCGTTACTCATAAGTGTTTTCTTTGAATGTATTTAGCTCGTGGCAGCGGCTAATCGACACTGTGAGGGCGCCAACTATGCACCATCCGTCCCCAAAAGCAATTCAAATTTCATCATGCAGGAGAATTTGCCTCCGTTCCTGCGGTAGCGGCCTCCCCACCATTTTCCACCGCACCCCAGGCCTCGCGGTCCTTTTCCGTAATGGGCCGTATCACGCGGCAGGGGTTTCCCACAGCCACCACGTTGGCGGGAATGTCCTTCGTCACCACGCTTCCCGCGCCTATCACGGAATTGCGCCCGATGCGCACGCCCGGGCCAATGGCCGTATGGCCGCCTATCCACACCCCGTCCTCAATGGTGACGGGAAGCGCAAATTCCAGACCGTCCCGCCTCAGCCCCGGGTCCACGGGGTGCGTGGCGGTGTAAATCCCCACATTGGGGCCTATCAGCACATCACTGCCGATTGTGACGGCGGCACAGTCCAGCACCACCAGGTTGAAGTTGGCATATACGCGATCCCCCAGCCGGATATTCGTTCCATAGTCACACCGCAGCGGAGGTTCCAGATAGCAGTTTTCCCCCATGCCGCCGAAGAGCTCCCGCGCCAATTCCCGGCGCAGTTCTTCCTCCTCCGGGGCGGACTGGTTGTAACGGAAGACGAGCTTGCGCGCCCGAAGGCGCCTGGCTGTCAATTCGGAATCCTGGGCATGGTACAAACGCCCGGCCAGCATGTTATTCCAGTCCTTCGAGTCCATGGGATGAAGAGGGGGTCACGGCGTCCGCGCCGGAAGAAGGCAGCGGCGCGTTTTCCTGTTCTCCAACAGGCGGCATGGCAGCGGCATCCTTCTCTACGGACGCCTCTGACTTTACAAGCTCCTTCTTCCCGGAGGAAGCTGAATTTGCGCCAGCCCGCTGGGCGGACGGCTTATGCACCGTTCTGAAAATACCGGACGGCTTTTTCTGAAGCTCGTGAATATTCCAATCCCCGTCTCTGACAATCACGCGGGTTCCCACGGGAGCCACTTCAAACAGGTTCTTCGCCACCAGATGGGGGATGCGGATGCACCCGTGGGAGGACGGGCGGCCGGGCAGGTACCCCTCATGAATGCCTACAGCCCCGTTCACCCTCATGAAATAGGGCATCTTGGCCGGTTCAAACCTTTCTCCGGGCCGTGCGGCATCCTTCCGTATATCCCCGTCCCGCAGCTCCCCGGCGGCATTGATGAACGCGCCGTAATAGGAATGGTGGTCCGCATCCTTGGAGGCGATGCGGAAATAGCCGGAGGGCGTCATGCCGGAACTCCTTCCGGAACTGATGGGCGCATACGCGATGCGGTGCGTCCCGCGGTACACGTACATCATCTGCTTCTTCTTGTCCACCACGACCAGAACTTTCCGGGCAGGGACGGATTGTCCTCCCATTTGAGCAGGTGTCCCGGAATGGTTCCGCTTTCCTCAAAATACCCGGTCATTTCCTCCACCGGAACATTGGAAGAGGAAGAAGGGGAAGAGCCCCCACCCGTGGTGCCGCAGGAGGAAAACAGGAACGGAACGCACAGGCAGGGAACCAGCAGATGGAAAAGGGGTAACTTCATCTCGGGGAGTCGCATCACTGCGTTAGACAACGGAAAGCCGGAAAAAGGAACCGCTTTTTGACAAAACTGTCAACCATCAATCAAAAAAATCTCTTCCCGGCCCCGTTTTCCTTCCATCACCACATCCGTGCGCGCCTGCCGCGGCCCCGGTCATTCCCGGGCCCGTGGAGCAGTCCATGGGACCACGCCTCTGCAAATGTGCGCGCGGCATCCGCCGTATGGGAATGTCCGTCATGCACGGGGCTCTCCACCACGGAACCGCCCGCACCCGGCGGCCTGGACCTGTACAATTCCAGATGTTCCACGCCGCCGGGCTCTTCCTCTCCGCGCACGCCGCGCACCCTTTCCTGGGTGCGGGCATGGAAGAAGCTGCGCTCCAGCAGTTCCCGCAGCGTATTGATGCCGCGCCAGACGTCCGTGGTCCTGGGAACGACGCGCACGTTCGCCAATCCCAGACGTGACATGTTCTCCACGTAGGAAATGCCGTGGGCATCCCTCCGCGCGGCGTCGTGGGGCAGCAGATGGGCCGTTACCGCCACGCCGTGCGCCTTCTCCCATTCCTTCATTTTTTCCACATAATGGGCCAGGGGCTGCTGGTTGGCGGCGTAATGGTCCAGCCAGTGGAAGCTGTCCCCCATCACCTGCACAAGCCAGATGGCCGTATGATCGCTCAACCCCAGGTCCCACGCCGTGAAGGTGGGGGCGTCCGGGTCCGCCGCAAACTCCGTCCCCACGCGCCCGCGTTCCCGCAGGGCCATGATGCGGCTGCCGTAAATGCTCCCCTCCTCCCCGGTGGAGAAAGCTTCCTGCGGCGTTCCCGGGTACTCCTGCTTCATGGCCGCCCCCATCACGCGGGCCATCCTGGCGTACCACCTTTTCTGGCCCGCATCCAGCGCCACCCCGGTTTCCCGTTCCAGGGAAAGGAAGTACTCGTCCAGTTCCCGGCTCCATCTGCCGCGCCCCGGCAACGTGTACTCCTCCTGGTCAAACCAGCTAAAGAAGAAGAACCGGAAATCCAGGGGAGAAAGCTCGCTCTTGCCCATGTTCTCCATGGCCTGGCGCGTCAGTTCGTAATTCACGCCATACCGGCCGCCCTCATGGGTGCTCTCCTTCAGGATAAAGCCGCCGGGGGGCACCGTATTGATCGCCCCCGTGCGGATTTCCCTGGCACGCCACGGGGCGTGCACGGAAACATGCGCCAGCTCGGAAACGTGCAGGAACTGCATGGTGCCCCCGCGCAGGTTCGTCCCCACGCGCACGTCGCTCCCGTTGGCGAAAGCCAGGCGGTTGCGCGCAGACGTGCAGGGCCGCCATTCCCCCTTCTTCTCCACGCCGGACAGGCTCTTGATTCTCTCTCCCAGCCGGGCCAGGGCCACATCCATCGCGGAAGGGTCGGGCGGCACGTAATCCAGATGGTCCCAGGCGAAACGCAGCTTGGCAAGCTTCTGCTGGGCGTCCGGCAGGCTCTTATCAATAATGCCGCAATGGAAATTGGACCGGAACAGGCTCATGTCCAGCATCAGCATGGCCACATACGTGGAAATGCCCAGTTGGCGCGCCTTCAGGATGTCGTTCCTGTACCACAGCCGCTCATGCAGCCGCCGCTGCGCCCTGTTCAGGGAGAAGCGCTGGAGCTGCCCGGCCTTGTTTTCTATCCAGTACAGGTGCTCCAGCCTCCAGAGCTGGCTGGACAGGACAGACTGCCAAGGCTGGCTCCAGGATTCCGTCAGATGATTAGAAGTTTCCATGTTCCTCCACTAGTTCTTTCAGCAGGACTCCCTCCCTGGTCATTCCCTTCAGGGCCTCCGTCCCCTTGTCCAGGGGCAGGCGGTAGGCCAGGGGATTGTTCAGCACGTGGGAGACGAAGCGCAGAGCCTGAACCATCACGGGATCAAGCAGGTCAAGCTCCCCCCTCAGATAGCCTGAGCGTACCCCCAGCTCTTCATACAGCCTGACGACGTCTTCCATGAAGCACCCAACGGCCTGCTCCCTGTTCCACCACCAGCGTTCCTGCGCATCCGCATCCCCCAGCGTTTCCAGAATCCGGCCCAGGGACCGGGCGCGGCTCTCCCGAGCGGTTTCCAGAGAAGGCTCCTCTCCCGCGCCTGTGAAGCGCTCCAGCGGAATATAGGAATCCCGCTCGGACGCCGCAGGCAGACCCCGGCTGTCCAGGTAAACGCCGTTCCACGCATGCACCACATACGGAGCGCGCGCCTGCCGTACGGGGCTTTCCGGAATGCCCGGCATCAGGCGAACGGTATGCCCCGGATCGTCCGGGTCACGGTAAATCACGCAGTTGGCGTACATCGCGCGCGCCTCCTCCGGATCAGGCAGGAAGGGGAGCATGCCCCCTCTCATTTCCTCCTGCCTGCGGTCCAGAACATCAATCAGGGAGGCGGCTTCATCCAGGGGAAGTTCCCGGCTCCAGGCCGTTGCCACCCCTTCGGGGGCCGTCCAGGAATCAATCCGGTAGGTTCTTCCTTGCCAGATGACGCCGGACTCCGCGGCTTCCGGCCGGGCTGCAAAATCCCGCCTCACCACGTCCAGCGTTTCCACCGCACGGATTACCTCCGGACGGCTGCGCCATGCGGCAGGGGCAGGAACGCCGCTCCTGACGGAAAAATCCTCCTCCATATACAGGGGGGCCTCCAGAACAGGTTCCGGCAGGAGTTCTCCCATGGCTTCCAGAGAAACATCCTTCGCGCGCAGGGTTCCCTTCCCGGCCTTGAACGGCCGCTTCACCAAATGCAGGTACAGGCCGGGATGCTCCGGGTCCGGACGCCATGCATTCAACTGGGGAAACTCCTGAAGCGCCCGTGCCAGTTCCGTCATGCGGTGTTCCGCCAGCCGTTCCATCCTGCGGACGGACCCGCCCTCATATCCGTCCAGCGCGGCCAGAGAACGCAGCAGGTCCTCCCTCACGTGGTCCGGCGCGGTGGACAGCAGCCTGCCGGTCATCAGGCTATGGGCGTACCTTTCCATCATGGGAAGGCGCACCTCCTCACCGCCTGCGTCCCAGGCGCGTTCAGCCCGTATCCGGTCATTCATTCCCACCGTTTCACGGAGCATGCCCATGAATTCGGCGGTTTCCGGCCCCTCCTTCAGCGTTTTCTTCAGCAGCCCGGCGCGGCGCACCAATTCCTCCAGAGGTTCCAGGGCCTTGTCCGGGCTTGCGGCCCCGTAGCGCGCCCAGGAAGCTACCGTCTCCGGCACGGCGTCATGGTCCAGATGGGCAAAAAAATACTCCTTGGAGAGCTGGGAAAGCTCTTCAATCAATTCCGTTTCTCCGGGAAGCGCCCTGCGGCGCGGCACGCGGCCCAGACGTTTCAGCATCTCCCACGCGTCCTCCGGGGAAAGCTGGTCCGTGCGCATCAGCCGGTCCCATACGACCTCCGCCTTGTCCTCAATCAAGGCCAGGGGATTCTCCGTATTATGGAGCCGCAGCCGGTGCATCACCAGTCCCTTGGCCGAGGGAACGGGCTGATTGTCCGCATCCACTCCCAGCCGCTGCACGTCCCCCACGTACTTGCCGTGGATATCCATGCGTTCCCGCAGGGCGTCATGGCTCATCAGCGTTTCAGCGGCCACGCGGCCCCTGCCCGTCACCTCCAGACGGTCCCCTGAACCCACGGCGCCCCGCACGCCGTAACCGGCCTTCAGCATATCCGCCACCGCCATGGCCGTCAGGCTGTCATACAGGCAGGAAAGCCTTTCCCCCTGCACGTTTTCCAGTCCTGCGGTCAGCCGCAGATAATTGGTATCCCATTCCGGATGCCCGCTGCGGGCGTGCCATTCCCAGCTCCGGATCAAATCCCTCTTGGCCGTGCAGGCGGGGGAAAACATCATGGAGACATTGGCCATCAGGTCCGTTCCCGCCGCCTCCTGCGAAGGATGCCAGGCCGACCACCTGCCATTGGGATATTTTACCCGCCACAGCCTTTCCCCGCCTCCGCTCCCACGCGAGGACTGGAACAGGCGCGGAGTCAGGCGGGAAAGATTTTCCACCGCTTTCTGCGTACCCGGATAAACGCGCGGAACCGCCCGCTCCGGACCGGCATGCAGCCGCGGCGCATCCAGCACGGTGGCATAACGGGCCACGTGTTCCGGTTCCACTTCCAGAAAACGGGACAGCAGCCGCCCGTAACTCTCCACCGGCGTGTAGCCGCGCCCTACATGCACGTCAAACTCCTTCATATTGGGAAGCACCTGGTACAAGCTGTTCACATCCGCCTGGGTTCCCCATACCATGCGGTTCATCTCCCGCAGCTCCGGGCTTACCCGGTGGCGTTCCCGGTCCCCCAGGGAAGCCATCATGCCGCTCATCCTGGACAGGGCGGCGGCCAGGCCGTCCGGACCGGAAGCCCCGGCCAGCAAATCCGGAGCGTTCAGCAGGGAGCTCCCTTCCTCCAGCCAGCGGCGCGCCCTGGCACAGGAACCCTCATCACGGCAAAACGACTCCCACAGGCGAAGGGCCACATGCCCGGACACCTCCTCATGGGAAGCGCCGTGCACCCGTTCCATCACTCCCTCGTAAACATTGGCGCGCGTCCGGCGCTCCATTTCCACGGTGACGGCGTCCCAGTCCCTGCCGGAAAAACCGCTACGCCCCGCTTCCTCCGGATAAGCCAGCAGCAGCATCCTGTACGGGCGGTAGGCGCGCTTCTTCAGCCTGTCTTCCACAAACGCGCGGCGCAGGGCGTCCGCCTGCACGTCGTAATCCGCCGCATTCCTCAAACGCCACGGAATTTCCCTCCCGTTCCTGTTCCTGGCCAGCCCCAGGTCTTCCTCTTCCATACGGCACAGGGCTTCATACCAGGAGGAAAGGGCCTCTTCTACCGAACTCCGGCCCCGGGTTCTCTTCATCTCCATGCCGGGGGCCGGCTCCGCCTCATAAACGCGGCGGCCATCCGCCGCGGCGGACTCTCCCACGCGGGGCAGCCCGGCCCGCAACAGCCACTTGGTCCTGGCCGCCGCATGGTCCGGATGGGGAAAAAGTTTTTTCAACACCGCTTCCGACTCCGGAAAATCCCTCATCTTCCAAGGCTTCGTGCGCACGGGAGAAGGCAGTTCCAGAAAATCCCTCACGTCCTGTTCCGTCCTTAAAAAAGGCTCCCCGGCTTCATCCAGCGCGCGGGACCATTCCAGCGCCTTTCTGGAAATGTACAGGGATCCCCACAGGGGAGAATCACGCAGGGACTTCTGCAGCAACTCCCCGGCACGGCGCATGTCCTTCTCCCGCAGGATGCGGGTTACCGCTTCATCCGGAATGCCAAACACCTTCAGAGGTTCTCCGTCCCCCAGCAAGGTTCCGGCATGGCGGAAATGGTGCAGGGAAGCCTTTCCCGCGCCGATCAGCAGGAACGGCATCATCATGGCCGCCTCCCTCAACTGGTCGTCCACGGACATCTGCCGCTCCTTCCATCCCTCCCAGTCCACGCCGGACACCCTGTCCGTCAACGCTCCCACGCCTTCCTGGGCCACCATGGGCGTCAGCTCCATCAGCTTGTTCTCCGCCGCCATCTTCACGGCATCCGCCGCCATGGCTCCCGTTCCGGAAAGAACCGCTCCCACATTCCCGGAAGCGGACCTCATGGCCCGGAACGCGCGCATCCCCTGCCCCAGCATCCGCTGGCCCAGCTTCGTCATCCCGAAGGAAAGCAGGGTGTTCATCCCCCCGGACACGACCGCGCCACCCATCTGGGCGTCAAACACGCCGTCCGGATTCATGCGCCGGGCATCCGCCATGTGGCGGCCCGTCTCCCCGGCCATCAGCAGTCCCAGCCCGGCCGGGCCGCTGAACGCCAGCGCCGTGGATGCGCCCTGCTGGGCCATGTCCACCAGCATCTCCCGGAACCAGGGGGCATCCTTTCCTCCGCGCAGGGGAGCAAACTCCATCCTGGCAAAATTCCGCAGTTCCTCAAAACTCCGGGAATACCTGTCCAACGCCTCCTTCTCCCGGCCTTCCGGGAGGGCCCAGGCCGCACCGTTCACGGCCAGATGAGCCACATTTTCCGCTGCTTCCGCTGCTCCGCGTTTCAGCGCGTTCCCCAGGGCATCCCGGAAAGCGGGCCGGGAACGCAGGTAGGGGGCCATCATGCGGAACACCTTCCGCCGGTCCCCGTCCTCCAGGGACGCCAGACAATCCACGGCGCGAACGACGTCCGGAACTCCGGCAACCGCCTTCCGGTTCACCTGCACGGCGGGAAAACCTTCCGGCGCCGGGGCCTCACTGGCTACCAGCCCTTCCAGCCCCCTGCGGATAATTCCGGCGGCGTCCGCCAGACGGTTCCTGTCATCCAGGGCGTCGGACACGGCCCTGCTCTTCAACTGGTCCGCCACGGCCTGCATCTCCTCCGGCCACGCGGAAACAGCCTCTTTCCTCCGTTCGTCCGGAGCCGTTCCACTCCCGGCCAGCGTGCGGTCATACTCCTCCTGGTACAATTCAAACAAGGTCTCCCGCTGGGAAAGGCGCACCTGGTTGTGCATGGAGACGGCCACAAACAATTCGTCATCAGACTTGCCGGACGCTCCATACTGCCGCGCCACCTCTTCCCGGATACTCTTCCAGTCCCTCCGGATGCGTTCGCGGGGGATTTCCCCCGAATCCGCCACCCATGACTGCATCACGCACGCGGCAATCCTTTCCCGGTCAGCCGTTCCCGCCGGATACATCGCTTCCGCCTTCTGCCTGACCTCCCGGGGAATGGTCATCACATCTCCCGTCAGCACGCTGTTCCAGTACTCTTCCTTCGCCGCCGCCCCCTGCTCCGGGAATTCTCCCGCGCCGGAAGGGACTGCGGATACCGCGTTCTCCTCCTGCAACCGGTTTTCCTCCATCGTTGCGGAGGCCTTTTCCGGCACGCCTTCTTCTACCAAAAATGTCCCGTCCTGTTCCTGGTTCCTCTCATCTTCCATCATCACTTGCCTTCCTTTCCGTTATTCATATTCATATCCATAAAACCTACCCAGCCTGCATCCTGGAGGCGGTTTTCCTTCTCAAAAACTTTCTCCATCTCCTCCGCCGGCTGTTCCGGAGACCTCTGCACGGCCTCCGCCAACTCCATCTGGACGCGTTTCCATTCCTCCACCGCACGGGCGTCCTCCGGCGGTCCCCAGGCTCCGTTCCGGAACATGGAGGACAGGCGGCGGGAAGCCGCGCGGCGCAGCTCCAGGGGAACATTCATCATCACCTCCCGCCGCCGGAGGAGTCTTTCCACCTGCGCCGCAGGCAGGCCGGAAGTAGCCACTTCAATCATGGCGTCCGCATCCCCCTCTCCTCCGCAATCCTCATCAATCAGGGAGGCCATGCGGCACAGCAGCATGTCGTCTCCCGGAATACTGACGCCGGAAAACTCCGCCGCCTGCCTCCGGTCCCTGGAAGCCGTATAACGCCTCAACTGCTCGGAACTGATCAAGCCGTGCTTCTCCGCATTCGCCAGCCCGTCATCCCGCAGCAGGCCGCCGCCGGATACGGTAGCCGCCACAGCATCCGCATAACGCCGCTTTCAGCTCTCCATATGCCGCAGAAGCCTCTTGCGCCACTCTTCTTTCCTCCGGGGTCTGAGGCATTTCCCGCTCCCGGGAAACGAGGCGCACTGCCGCGGCCGGATCACGGCGAACCTCCTCCACCGCCCGGTTCAGCGCCACACGGGCACGAGCTTCCTCCGCCATGCGGGAGGCTTCATCTCCGGTCACAAACACGCCGCGGCCTTCTTCAATCCTGCGTTCGGCCAGGGAATCCTCCCCCTGCTCTACGGCGGACTCCACCCCTCCGGCCCAGGACCGCCGAGCCTCCTCCAACTGGCCCAGCCGGGACATCTTCTGCAAATAAATGCTTCCGGCAGTCTCCAGGTTCTCCCTCGCCAGCTCCACGCGCTCCCTCACCGGGGCGGACATCCGGCCCGGCAGGTAGGCGGGAAGCCGTTCCGCCAAAGCCTTCTTCCACTTCTCCTGAAGGCGGTCCGGCTCCCCGCCGGCCTCCAGCTCCCGCATCACGTCCTGTTCAAAGCGGTACAGGCCGTCGCGGGCCTGCGCCCACTGCCCGGCATCCCTCACCTCCTGCATCTCCTTCAGCGCGGCACCCGCCGTTCCTGCCAAATCCATCGCGCCCGCAGCCAGGTTCCGCACTCCGGCGGCCTGCGCTTCAAACGCGTTCAACGGAATCACGCCGGACAAATCCGGAGCCACATGCAGCATTCCAAAATCCTGTATTCGTATAGCCATCTTTTTATGGCCTCCAAGCTAGGGAGCGGACGGAACGCACGGCATCCATTCCAAACCGTCACCGCACGGTACTTGCCGCTTGCCAAAACCGGACCGTTCCAACACAATCGGCCCCATGCCCCGCATCCGTTTCACCACCGCGTACGATGGACGCCCCTACCTGGGCTGGCAGAGCCAGCCGGGAGGCCGCACCGTACAGGACGCCCTGGAACGCGCCTTTTCCGCCCTCTTCGGCTCCGCCGTCCGCATCCACGGCTCCGGCAGGACGGATGCCGGCGTGCATGCGCTGGGCCAGGTCTTCCATGTGGATGCGCCGGACACCCACCGCATTCCTGCGGACAAATGGCCCACCGCCCTCAATACCCGCCTGCCCCGGACCATACGGATCACCCATGCGGAATACGTTCCCCCAGGCTTTCACGCCCGGTTCAGCGCGGCGGGAAAAACCTACCGCTACTGTATCTCCCGTGCGCCTGTCCTCAGCCCTTTTGACGCCGGGCTGGCCTGGCACCGTCCACTGGCCTGGAGCACGGACATTCTGGAGCAAGCCGTCCGGCTCTTTCTGGGAACGCATGACTTTACGGCCTTTGCGGCCCTGCGCGGCAATGAACCGCGCCCCATCCCGGCGGACTACTTCCTCCGCACCATCACGCAGGCGCAGGTGGTGCAGGAGGGGGAACGTGTCTTCATCACCCTCACCGGAACGGGCTTTCTCTATAAAATGGTGCGCCTCATGGCAGGAGCCGCTCATGAAGCCGCGCGGGGAAAAATCACGCTGGACGAACTGGCGCGCCTCATTAACTACCCACGCCCGGATGATAAAAGCCCGTTCTGCGCCCCGCCGGACGGGCTCACGCTGATGCAGGTCCACTACGCGGAGGAAGCCCCCGGAAACAAGCAGGAATGAGGTAAAAACAGGCTGCTTCCCCCCAGCTGCGCGCCGCGCCGTACAGGCCTTCCCGCCTGATCAGGCTCTCCACCTCCGGATTCAAATGAGGCACGGGGCATACGCCCGTACGCAAATCATGCCGCACACGGGTGGAAGAAGCGGGCTCATCCCCCTCAATGAAAACGGCGCGCACCCCTTCCCTGGGCGCCGGTTCACCGCCGCGGTGGTACACGATGAACGTCACCAGCCCGGCCAGGTGCTCCCAGCGGCCCCACTGTTCCAGGGAATCCCACTGGTCCTTGCCCATCAGCCAGAACAGCTCCGCGCCGGGATAACGGTCCGCTACGCACTCCGCCACTCTCCAAGACCACGAAGGCGGCGGAAGATTCAAATCCGTCCGGTCAAGCACGGCCCAATCCAGTCCCCGAAGCGCCAGATCAATCATCCGGCAACGCTGGTCATCCGTCACGGCGGGGGCCTGCTCCTTCAGCGGAGACAGGGAGCACGGCATGAACAGCACACGGTCCAGCCCGCAGTACTCACGCGCATGCGCAGCCACACGAACGTGCCCTTCATGCACGGGATCAAACGAACCGCCGAAAATGCACAGCTTCACCGTCCGTCATCCGTCAAAAAATCAAAGTCCTTCCGTGCCCTTGTAAGGCAGGAACCCGCCGATGGGCACGCGCACCATCCTCTTTTCCAGAGGCAGGCGGCGGAAGCGGGTGATGAAATCCGTCAGGCGGCCGTAATTGCGCTCCGTCTTGGGAATACCCTGCTGGCCGCAATTCACGTCCGGATTGTAATGCAGTTCAATATGAAGGTGGGCCGGATACATGCCGCGGTTCGTGCCGATGGTGCCCACCTGGGTGCCGCGGAGCACCAACTGCCCCAGCACGACGTTAATATCATTCAAATGGGCGTAAAGCGTCTGGCAGCAAAGAACCTTTCCGGACTTGGGCTCGCGGAAGGCATGGCGGACAATCACCACCTTTCCCCACGCGCCGCGGGCGTCCGCCGCGTAAGTCACCACGCCGTGGCCCACGGAATAAACGGGATCGCCCAGATCGGAATTGCCCCCGCTGTTGCCGTTCCAGTCCTCGCCCATGTGGCGGGGGCTTTTCACGCGCAGGCCGCGGGACCGGTAATAGCCGTTGCCGTCAGGCTTGCCTACCGGAAAATCAAAACCGTCGCAAAGAGGGACGAGCGCGAACTTGCTGTCCCGCCGGGCCATGTAAACGGGAGCGCTCTCGCTGATAAACGCGGAACCGGTCAGAAGAACCAGCGCCAGCAGTAAAAAACGGAAATAGGACATGGGAACAAAAGTCCTCTGTATGCTAAACGGACCCCGGTCCCGTATCAAGCGGAATTCCCCGCATGTCGAAGTTAGAGCCTGCTAACCCCCTTCGTTCCCCTTCCACCCTCCCTTTCAACTTGACAGCCAAGCCCCCGTATGAAAGAAGGGTGGAACATTCCCCGTATTTTTTAACACACGTTTTTTCTGCATGAACAAGCTTGCCTCCCTCTTCCTCGGAACGGTTCTCTCTTCTTCAATGCTGCCCGGCTGGGCCGCAGACCCTCCCAAGCCCTACGGGGCGGTGCCAACCCCCTCCCAGGTCAACTGGCAGCGCATGGAATTCTACGGCTTCATCCACTTTGGCCTGAATACCTTCACGGGCAGGGAATGGGGCTATGGCGACGAAAATCCGAAAATCTTCAACCCTACGGACTTCAATGCCTCCGACATCGTTTCCACCTTCAAGAAGGGCGGCATGAAAGGAATGATTTATACGGCCAAGCACCACGACGGCTTCTGCGCGTGGCCCACCAAGTCCACGGACCACAACATCACCAAAAGCCCGTGGAAAAACGGCAAGGGAGACGTGGTCAAGGAATTCGCCCTGGCCTGCAAAAAGCACGGCATTAAATTCGGCACCTACCTCAGTCCCTGGGACCGCAACAATGCGGACTACGGCAAGGAAGGCTATCTGGACGTTTACTACAAGCAAATCCGCGAACTGCTGACCAACTACGGCCCCGTCTTTGAAATCTGGTTTGACGGCGCCAACGGGGGGACGGCTACTACGGAGGGGCCAAGGAAAAGCGCAACATCGGCGACGCGGAAAAGTACTACAACTTTGAAAAAATCGTGGAGATGATCCGCAAAATCCAGCCCAACTGCATCATCTGGGGCGCGGGCCACTACGGAGACGCCCGCTGGGGCGGCTCTGAAAAGGGCCACGTCAACTACCCCCATTGGAGCACCGTGGGGCTGAACGGCGGAGGCGGAGGAACCGGCAAGCGCGGCGGAGAACGCTGGGTGCCGGCGGAAGGGGACACCACCATCAACCATTCCGGCTGGTTCTGGCACCAGGGGCAGGCTTCCCGCGTCAAATCCCCGGAAGAACTCATGCAGGTATGGTTTGACTCCGTGGGACGCGGAGCCAACCTCATCCTCAACGTGGCGGCGGACAAAACCGGCAAACTGGACCCTGCGGACGTCAAATCCCTGATGGAATTCAAGGAACTGCGCGACAAGCTGTATGCCAGGGACTATGCCCTGGGCGCCACCGTCACGGCCACCCAGACGCGCGGCAATGACAAAAAATTCGCCCCCTCCAACATGACGGACGGCAACATGGAAACCTACTGGGCCGTGGAGGACGACAACCTGACGCCCACCGCCTTCATTACGCTGCCCAAACCCGCCACCTTCGACGTCATCCGGCTGCGCGAACAGATCCGCCTGGGCCAGCGTGTGGACTCCTTCAACATTGACGCCTTCATCAACGGCAAATGGGTCTGCATCGACAATGAAGGAAAGACCATCGGCAACCAGGTCATGCGGCGTTTGAACCGCCCCATCACCGCCCAGAAGCTGCGCCTGCGCATCACGGGCAGCCAGGCCACGCCCTGCATCTCTGAATTCTCCCTCTTCCGCCAGCCGGCAGGCGCCGTGCGGCCCTCCATCTTCCGCCGCGGAGACAACCTCATCATCCTTGCGGACGGCAAGAACAAAATCCTGTACACGACGGACGGCAGCGAACCCAAGGAAGGCTCCCCGTCTATAGACAGGGCGCCAAATTTGCGGAAAGCGGCACTGTCAAGGCTCGCTGCCAATTCTCCAACGGCAAGCTGGGTCCCGTCAGCCAGGCCAAATTCGGCATCAGCAAAACCGGGTGGAAGGTGAAAAACGCCACTTCCGGAAACGCTGCGGCGGCCATTGACGACAATCCGGAAACCTCCTGGTTCGCCAAGGCTGAGGCGCCCCAATCCTTTGTGGTGGATATGGGCAAACCCTACCAGGTCTCCAGCTTCTCCTACCTGCCCAGGCAGGATGGAAAAACCTCCGGAATGACGGACAAATACCAGTTTGAAGTGAGCCCGGACGGAAAAACCTGGACGAAGGCGGCGGAAGGGGAATTCTCCAACCTCCGCGCCAATCCCATCGAGCAATCCGTCAACCTCAAGAACGTCAAGGAACCCGTACGCTACTTCCGCTTCACCGGCACGAACTCGCTGGACGGCAACAGTGCTTCCGCTGCGGAAATCAACGTCTTCGGCACGCCCGCAGGCAAATAAAATCCATTCACTTAGCTGCATGAAGGCGTTCCGGCTTTTTCAGGCCGGAACGCCTTTCTCATGACACGGCCTGTTTGCAAACCATGTTCCGGCGTGGAAAAGAAAAGCCATTCCTTCCCGGCTGGAAAACCGGAATGGAGAACGGGACCGGAGTTCAACTCCGCTTGCGCCGCATCAGCAGGCAGGCGATGCCGAACATGCCCAGCATGGCGGAAGACGGTTCCGGAACGGCCTCCGCCTTCAGAGACGCCGGCAAACGCAGCGTCTTGGGATCGGGAGAAGACGTCGGCACCGTATTTTCAGTAAGCAGGGAATCCAGAGAAAGCTCTTCCTTCCCGGAATCAGCCACAGCCTCATCTCCGGCCGCCTCTGTCCCTCCGTCGGGCTTCCTGTCCGGAGAAACAGGCGTCTCCTTGTCGTCTGACGGCTTGGAGCTGGCCTCATTATCCGGAAGACTTGGTTTAAGCTGGTTGGCGGCAAACCCGTTTCCCCTGCCGGGAGGCCCTCCGTAAAATCCTCCGCCGCCGCCATGGGAAACCATCGCGCCGGACAAGGGGCCGTACACGGCCTCCCGCACCAGGACTTCCTCACAATGGGGCATATAGGATCTTCCATAGGAAAACATGGCTACCACTTCCCGTTCCAGCTTCCAGGATACGTCTTCATCCAGCTCTTCCCGGGCCTTTACCTGCACGGGAAGAGCCATCCCAAGGGCCTGGAGCTGGTTTCTCTCCAACACGGAAAAAGCCTGCACTACATTCCCGCGGGAGGAAACAAAACGGTACACGGTATAATAACCGGAAGGAAAAGAGGGGGAGGAAATAGTCAGGGCTCCGCCTTCATTGATCTCCTTGACCATAGCGGGAGACAAGGACATGACGCCCTTCATTTGAACCACCTTCTCCTCACCAGGGGCGGCGGCTCCGGAGGGTGAACCGGAAGGCAGGGCGGCGCATGCCAGTGGCGCCGCTAAGGATAACAGGGCAATCACAATCTTGGTCATGATAAGTGTATTGAAACCATGACCACTCCGTAGCGCACAACGGATGACCCATAAATGACAATAGCTCACGGGCCGCGCCTTTCCGCTGCCCCATCATGCGGCTATCCGGCGGCAGATATAAAAAATAGCTAATCAAATGCAATCCAAACAAACATGGGGAAATCCAACAACGTTTTTTACTCCTTGTTCCCGGACCAACCGTGGCCGCTGCCTCTTTTTACCGGGCCGGCCATTTCTGTCATACGGTGTGGACCGGCGGTTCGGAATGCTCCAGATTCCAGTGAAGGGGCATGAAAAAGGACGCATCCCTAAGGATGCGCCCTGTGCAAATCATGCTAACGGAAAAAACTTATTCCTGGCCGCTGAAATCAGGCGTGAGAATCAGGAACTGATCACTGACATCCTTGCCCCTTCTCTTGGGAATGAAGGTGTCCTGAAGGTTGTCGTTGTCATCCAGTTCCAGAGTCTTGGCGCTCTGGGCGGTCGTGAAAATCAGAACCTTGCCGCGGAAGCTTTCCGGGTCAAAGCGGACGGCGTTGCCAGCCACGACGGTGCTGCCGTCTTCACCGGGGAGCACGGAAGTAACCATCAGGGGATATTCACCCACGGAGCTGCCAATGCCTACCTTCTTGTTATTGTCACCCTTGCGCATGACGTAGGAGAAGCCCACTTCACCGGGGGTCAGGGCCTTGCCGTCATAGATTTCACCGTCGGGAGTAACGGTGGAACCGCCGGAAGGAGTCTGCACCTTGGCGTAGAAGTTGCTTTCGGAAACGGACTCATTGCCCAGAAGCTGGCGGAAGTAGTCATTGGAGGTATCCCCCTGGAGCGCGCCCAGGCCGCTCATGTAATTGTGCTGCGCCACCACGCGGTCCGCGGTGATGTCATCGGGGAAGTTGCCCAGCTTGCTGTTGGACTTGAACTCGTTCATCGCCACACCCACGTTCTTCATGTTGGTCAGGGCCTGCATCTGGTCGCCCTTGTTGATCTGGTTCAGAATCGGACCGTACGCCACGGAAGCCAGCAGGGCGATAATGGCAATAACAACCAAAAGTTCGATCAGGGTGAACCCCCTGCGTAACTGGCGTGTTGCAAAAGATACTTTCATTGTTGGATATGATGGAATGTTTACAGTTTAAGAAAACCGTACGTGGTTATCTATGTTCGTCTCTACTATTAACGTGATTTCCCAGTCAGGACAAGCATATTCTCATAAAAATGTTGGGCCTGGAAGGGCGCCGGGATTCCTCCGCGGCCCCCGTTTGCCGGGAGCCGGAACAATCCCGCGCCATGGGAAATTCATGCCTGCCTGCCGCTGCCGAAAAAGGCGCTCAGCCCTTCCAGCGCGTCGGCGTCCGGCTTGTCCGCATCGGCGATCACCTGGCGCTGAAGCCCGGCAATCTCTTCCAGGCCCTTGCGGCCCAGTTCCAGCATCCGGCTCATCTGGTCCGCCGTAAACACGGCCTCCTCCCCGGAGCCCTGCACTTCCACAAACTCACCGCGGTCCGTCATCACCAGGTTCATATCCACCTCCGCATCCTTGTCCTCCACATAGCAAAGGTCCAGCAGGGCTTCCCCGCCCAGCATCCCCACGGAAACGGCGGAAACCAGCCTCTTCATGGGAGACTCCGCCAGCTTGCCTTGCGCCACCAGCTTGTTCACGGCAATGGCCAGGGCCACGGAAGCCCCGGTGATGGAAGCGGTCCGGGTGCCCCCGTCCGCCTGCAAAACATCGCAGTCCACCCAGATCGTGCGCTGCCCGATCTTGCCCAGGTCCACGGCAGCCCTCAGGGAGCGGCCTATCAGGCGCTGGATTTCGCTGGAACGTCCGTCCAGCTTCCCTGCCGTAATATCGCGCCGCTTGCGGTCAAGCGTGGAATAGGGGAGCATGGAATACTCCGCCGTCAGCCAGCCGCCCTCCACACGCTGAACCTTCATCCAGCGGGGGACATCCTCCTCAATCGTAACGGCGCAAATCACCTTGGTGCGGCCGAAGGTCACCAGCACGGAGGCCGTGGCATTCGGGGCAATCCCCGTTTCAAAGCTGATCGGGCGCAACTGGTCCACAAGTCGTTTATCCTGACGTTCCATGCGGGGAATCATGACGGATGCCGCCATTTTTTTCAAATGGAAAGATGGAATTCCCGCATCAAACCGCTAATATCCCTTCCATGAAACTCCCTCGCACCCGTGTGGCCGTCATTGACGTGGTGGCCCTTTCCCGCCAGATGATGGAACACATGCCGCGACTCTCCGCCTGGGCGGAGGGGAGGCGCGTTTCCTCCTTCCCCCCTGCCTTTCCGGCCCTCACCTGCTCCGCGCAGAGTACTTATGTGACGGGGCTTTCCCCGCGGGAGCACGCCATCCCCGGCAACGGATGGTACAACCGGAACATGAGTGAAATCCAGTTCTGGAAGCAATCCAACAAACTGGTGCAGGGACCGCGCCTCTGGGAAAAGCTGCGGGAACGGTACGGACCCGGCTTCACCTGCGCCAAGCTCTTCTGGTGGTACAACATGTACTCCACGGCGGACTGGACCATCACGCCGCGCCCCATGTACCCGGCGGACGGCCGCAAGGTCTTCGACATCTACACCCAGCCCATGGAACTCCGGGAGACCATTAAAAAAGACCTGGGGGAATTCCCCTTCCCCACCTTCTGGGGCCCCATGGCCGGCATCCAGTCCTCCCGATGGATAGCGGACTCCGCCCGGTGGGTGGAACGGAAACACCGCCCTGCCCTCAACCTCATCTACCTGCCCTACCTGGACTATGACCTTCAGAAATTCGGCCCTTCCTCAATGCAGGCGGCCCGGGCGGCGGAAGCCATGGACGGTTTGCTCTGCGACCTGGTCGACTTTCTGGAACAGGAAGGCGTCACCCCCGTTATCCTCAGTGAATACGGCATTTCCGACGTCTCCCGCAGCATTGCCCTCAACCGCCTCTTCCGTGAACGGGGCTGGATCGCCGTCAAACCGGAAATGGGTACGGAAATGCTGGACTGCGGCGCCTCCCGGGCCTTTGCTGTGGCGGACCATCAGACAGCCCATATTTACATCAACGACCCTTCCGTGAAGGAAGAGGTGAAAACGCTGCTCGCCGCCACCCCCGGAGTGGAGGAAACCAGGGAAACGGACTTCTCCGGCCTGAATCCTGCGGCGCAGGAACGCCTGCCGGACTTCACTGCCGTCGCGGCCCCGGATGCGTGGTTCACCTACTACTACTGGCTGGACGACGCCAGGGCCCCGGACTTCGCCCGCTGCGTAGACATCCATCGCAAGCCCGGCTACGATCCGGCGGAAATGTTCTTTGACCCGACCCTCTCCTTCCCCATGTTCCACGCCGCCGCCTTCCTGCTGAAAAAAAAGCTGGGCTTCCGCGCACTGATGAAAATCATTCCCCTCAACGGAGACCAGGTGAAAGGCTCCCATGGCAGGGACCGGGTACCCGCAAACCAGCAGCCCGTATTCATCGGCCCGGCATCCCTGCCGGAAATCCGTTCCGCGCAGGACGTGCATGAGGCCATCCTCTCCGCCTTTGAAAAAGAGTGACGGCAGGAAGCCTGCCTGTCAGCGGGCGTCCGGGCGGGGATCATATTCCAGGCCCGGAACCTCCCGGTAATGGACACCATCCCACAGGACGGGAATACAGCAGAAAAACCAGCTTCTCTGCCCGTTGTCCCCCTTCCAGTGGCCGAACACGCTGCGTATCAGTACGCGGTTCAATCCCTTGCGGAGCTTCACCTTCACGGGGGGACAGAAATACCCCTCCCAGGTCAGGGGGGCTTCTTCAATGCGGCCTTTTCCCCAATCCGTCCAGGGCAGGCTCCTGAACGGCCACCTGGGCGGATTCACGCGCTTTCCGTTCAGCCACACGTCCCCGCCGGAAAAATCCCAGCTCCCCTGCTCCGGAGCACGGGCACTGCGGTACCCGCCTGAATGCCCCCACATGCCGTTCAGGCCAACCATCAGCCACACTTCCTGATCCTTCGGGCTGCGGATGGAAGTCAGCGCATAGCAGGTTCCGCTGCCCTTTCCCACGTCCCCCGACATCAGCGTGGGCCAGTGGTCCAGCCGGTACTGGTTCCGGTGCATATTGAACATCGCAAAAAGGTGCCTGATATGCACGGCTCCACCGTAAACAGGCGTCTTCTTCCACTCCAGCGTCCTGTCCCCGTCCCGGTAGAAAGGCGCAATCTTGCGCTCCGGTTCAAAGGACGTGTCATTCTTACCCCGGTGGTCGAATGGCCCTATCAGGCTCCAGGCCATATCCGCCTGCTTCACGTACGCAAAGGGAACGTCCCGGAAAAACCGGTCACGGTGGGAAGCCAGCCGTTGTTCAAACTCCCGGAACTCCGCCCATCCGGCCGTTCCCCTGGGAGGGAGCTGCGCCATGTAATCCTTCCGCTTGGTGGCGCTCCCGCGCCAGACGCGCTCCGCAAACGTCAGTACGCAGGGGTAAAGGGGATACTGTTCCAGCACCCTCTTCTCACTGCTCAGGTTCCCGTCGCACCACACGGGCATGATGGCTCCCAACGCCTTCTCATCCCCCTGCGGCACCTCGCAGGGCTGCTGGAAAAACACTTGGTATACGCCGGACTGGGAATCAGCCCAGTCAATGTAAAAGCCATTGCTGTCAATGCGCTTCATTCCCTTGTCCATCCGGGCTCCGGCCTCGCTCTCGCCCCAGCACATCAGCACGGAATCCTTATCGTGCGGGCCACCCGGCGACCACACGATCACCTCCTTGCCCTTCCCGCGGATATACTCCGCCATGCGCGGAATAAAATCCTTCATCGTAATGTGCACCTCGTCGGACCCCATGTGAAAAAACCTTCCTGGAAACAGGGCAACGGTCTCGTCCACGACATCCTTCAGTATGGAAATGCCCTTCTCCGTCTGCATGCCGGTCTTCATGGCCTTGGCGAACGGCTGGCTGTGCCCCGGCATGTCGATCTCCGGAATCACCTGGATATTCAGCCGGGCGCAATAATCCGTCAGGTCCTTCAACTGTTCCTGCGTATAAAATTTGCCCGGTAACCGTGACTTCCAGTGAAAAGCGCGGTCTGTCAAAGCCGGATACTTCTTCACCTCCAGCCTCCACGCGGGATCATCCGTCAAATGCAGATGCAGCGTATTGATCTTGTAGCGGGAAACCCGGCGCATCAGCTCCTTGATAAACGCGGGAGACATGTAATAGCGCCCCACGTCCAGCATCATACCCCGCAGGGCGAAGGCGGGTTCGTCACTGATCTGCACGGACGGCATGAAAAAACCTTCCTTCTCTTTGGAAACCAGCTGCCGCAGCGTTTGCAGGGCATTGAAAAAACCGCCAAAGTCCCCTGCCCTGACAGTTGTCTTTTCCGGCGTGACGGACAGGACATACGCTTCTCCCTCAATTCCGGCGTCCAGGCTTAACTCCCATGTCAGGGAACCTTCCTCAAAAACATCCTTGCTCACGGCAGCCGGAATGCCGGATATCCTGAATACATCCTTCATTTCCCTCACCAGGTCATCTCTGCGGGGAACATCCCGGCCCAAATGTACATGAACGCTTTTAAAACGCGTGCTACCCTTACCCCTGACGACTTTGGAAGGATAGGGAATCAGCGCAGGGGAGGAAAACTCCGGCACAGGCGCAGTTACCACCTCCCCTGCCAGCAGCTCCCACGGGAAACAAACCAGCAGGGCAATAAAAAACCGTACAGGAATGCTGAAAACTCTGGACAAAAACATTCCTTATTTACGCCCTCCCGTCTCAATTCCTGTCAAAACAGGACTTCCGGAGCTGAAAACCTGTCCCTCTCCCCTGGTCTTTTAACACTACATGCCGGTTCCTCTACGCCGCCAGTTCACACCCTGAAACGAACGGGGAGGAAAGAGCTTCTTCCCCCATCTTCTTCCATCCGTCAAACTGCTACCGTGCTCAGCGCAGGCGTTCCATCAAGGCGTCAATGTCCATGGAATCCTGCCCATGGATCAGCTCGCCGAGAATGGGCGCGTCGGAAAACTCCTCCACCATGCTCCTGTTCGTCACGCAGGCCGTATCCCATTCATCCTTCACGTTATTAAACACAATGCCCAGGCATTCCAGGCCGCGCGCCTTGACCGCATTCAGCGTCAGCAGGGCATGATTGATGGCCCCCAGCTTGTTGCCGATCACCAGCAGCACGGGCAGCTTGAAATCCGCGGCCACGTCGCTGAAATTCCGGCCGGGGCCTATCGGGACTTCCCATCCCCCCACACCTTCCACCAGCACGCATTCATGCGCGGCGGCCAGGGCGTCATAGGCGCGGCGGATGGATCCTTCATCCACCTGCGTATTCTCCAGCCGGGCCGCCACATAAGGGCAGGTGGCGTTCTTCAGGAAAACGGGATTCAGCTCGTCCAGCGTCAGCCCCTCCGGTCCTGCCTCGCGCAGAAGACGGGCATCCTGCCTGTCTCCGCAGGCCACGGGCTTGAACCCGGCGGCATTGATGCCCGCTTCTCTCAGGGCCTTGACGATCAGGCAGCTCACATAAGTCTTACCGACTTCCGTATCGGTTCCGGTAACAATGAAATTCCTCATAACGGTAAATCTTCAGGGATGGGATCTTCTGATCTCCTCAAGCTGCCCACGGGAGGGCACGCCGTCGTTCGTGGTCACCCAGTGATTGATAAAAGACCAGATGATCACGGCCAGCACCAGGCAGAACAGCTTGGCCGGCCAGTTAAGCAATAGCAGTTTTTTCATTGGAAGGAGAAATATTCAATAGCTCTTCAAGGCGGCCCTTCAACTGTTCCGGCGTCAGGTTGCGCTCCAGCTTGCCGCCCACGGCCAGGGCAATCGCCCCCGTTTCCTCGGACACCACCACCACCACGCAGTCGCTCTCCTCGGACATGCCCACGCCCGCCCGGTGGCGCAGCCCCAGGGTACGGTCGCTCATCTCCTTCTGGGAAACCGGGAACACGCAGGCCGCCGCGGAAATGCGGTCGCCGGAAATCACCACGCCTCCGTCGTGCAGGGCGGTCTTGGTATGGAAAATCGTCAGAGCCAGTTCCGGAGAAAAAATGGCGTCCAGCTTCACGCCGGAATCCTCAATGGGCTTCATGCTGATGCTACGTTCAAAGGCGAACAGGGCGCCGAACCGCTGGTTGGAAAGCTTGCTCACCGCCTTGCAGAAATTGTCCAGAAAGTCAACCCGCTGAAGCTTGGCGAAGGAGGAGAAGAACGGATGGCTGCCCAGCTTCGCCAGCCCCACACGCAGCTCCGGCTGGAAAATCACCACCAGCGCCAGCGCCAGGCCGGGGGCGAAAATGCGCGTCAGGATCCATGAAATCACGTTCAACTGGAAGAAAAAGGCCAGCACCACCAAGGCCAGGAAACAGGCGAACAGCCCCACCATGATGCGCGCGCCGCGCGTTGCATGGAAAGCGCGGTAAATCTGGTACAGGAATACCCACAGGATGAAAATTTCAACGATTGCCCGGAGCGCATCCTTGATCATAATCCAGTCCCACATGCGCAACAAGCTACACAACAACCCGCATGATTGCAATACCGATCCTCTCCTTCCACGTTGCCGTTGGAGGCAGAAGAACAATACCGCCTGCGGCAGACGTAAATTCAGGAGCGCCCAGCACTTCCATTTTGTCTATCTCA
The DNA here is from genome assembly GCF_049262625.1 of Akkermansia sp. JRP_AM1. NCBI lineage: Bacteria > Pseudomonadati > Verrucomicrobiota > Verrucomicrobiia > Verrucomicrobiales > Akkermansiaceae > Akkermansia > Akkermansia sp. JRP_AM1. The sequence continues at coordinate 1,839,212 of NZ_CP118234.1, read as the reverse complement.
TGCAAGCATGCGATAGAGGACAGCCGGATATGAAACAGTTAATCCGCACCCCGCAAGGCGCTTTCAGAAATAATATCTCATGCTTGGAAAAGAGAAGACGGAAACTTCCGGAAAGCCACATACAATAACCATACAAACCCGCGTTTTCGAAATATACCGTACATGCGGTGAGTATTTCCCGCTCGACACAGGTTTGTTCTAGTGAATCCGAAAAACCGGATCATATCAAATACGACAGAAATAAATACTATTCATGAAAACATTACCTGATCTGCTCCGGCAAGAAGCAAAAGGAATTTCAGCATTGAAAGAAAAAATAGGAGAAAAACTTCAAACTACATCTTCATTCCCCATCCCGTCAGGATGCAGTTGCTATGGTTTTTATCTGGCAAAAGACGAACTTACGCCACCTTTCAACGACATAGATACACAAGGCATTAATATCGTGGTACATAAACCGGAACAAGAAATAACCTGCTATCCCATTCAACATGCGCGTGGAGAAAAAATATACGCCGTCAGCTTTGACTTCAGCGGATGCTTCATGGCCCTGTTTGAGCAAGAGGGTATCTTGTATGCTGCACATATCACCACATCCAGCGATGGAAAGGTGGACGGAAGAACAGCCTTTCAAAACCTTATTGGGAAAGAAGGAACAAATTATATTGTATATAATCCTTATAGCGGCATGAAAGACCACACGGCAGGAATTATGGAATTTACCGATTTTGACAACTTCCATTGCTATTCCTTTGGACAAAACAATCACCTTTTCATTGAAAAAAAGGTGGAAAAAAATGATGCCAATGCATTAACGAAATCCGTATCCCAAGGTAAACAAAGTGGATGCGCTATTCTCTAGGAATATAGGGCGGACTCTTCTGAATGCCGGACACCTCCTCATGGATATATGGTTCATCAGAAATCCCCCATTCAGAGTGATGCCCACTAGGAAGAAAAGGCTTCCATGACCCGCACATATGCTTTGCCACATTGAAATTGTCACGCCTGATGCGTATTGATATAAAGGGAGCATGAAACTCCGGGTTACCTCTCTCTGTTTTCCGCCCTGGCCATCCTCACCGTCTCCACGGGCTGCATCATTTCCCACTGCACCACCCCCGCGGCCGGCGGCGCTCCCGCCGCTGCCGTCCGCCCGGGGCTGGAGCAGGAACTGAAAAAGGACGTCCTCTACCTGGCCAAAACCTGCCACCCGCGCCCGGCGGGTTATGAAAAGAACCAGGCCAGGGCGGTCCAATACATCGCCCGGTCCCTGTCGGAATCGGGAGCCGCGGTCACGTACCAGCCTTTCACGGCGGACAAGCGCACCTTCGTCAACGTCAGCGCCGTTTTCCCCGGCAAATCCGCCAAAAGGGTCATCGTCGGCGCTCATTACGACACCTGCGGAAGCACCCCCGGAGCGGACGACAACGCCAGCGGCGTAGCCGGACTGCTGGCCCTGGGACGCATGCTCAAGGGCATCTCCCCCCATGACACCATTGAACTCATCGCGTATGCCAACGAGGAACCGCCCTACTTCGGCACGGAACAGATGGGCAGCGCGCAGCACGCCCAAAAACTTTATACGGAGCAGATAGGCGTGAAAGCCATGATCTGCCTGGAAATGATCGGCTACTTCTCGGACAGGGAAAACAGCCAGTCCTACCCCGCCGCGGGCATGGGCGCCCTGTACCCGGACAAGGGGGACTTCATCGCCATCGTCGGCAACTGGGACAGCGTCAGGCTGGCGCGGACAGTCCAGAAAAACATGCAGTCCTTCCTGCCTACCGTCCGCCTGAACCTGCCGGAAATCAAGGGCATGTGCATGGACTTCTCCGACCACCGCAACTTCTGGGCCAAAGACCTGCCCGCCGTCATGATTACGGACACTTCCTTCTTCCGGAACCCGAACTACCATCAGCCCGGAGACCTGCCGGAAACGCTGGACTACCGCCGCATGGCCCAAGTGGTCCGGGGCGTGCACCAGGCCGTCCTGCATTTGGCGGCGGACGGCAAATAAAAGGAGAGATAAAAAACTCGCAGGACCGGACGGCCTCAGACCGCCTGCCCGTCCATGATCGTGATGATGCGGTCCCCCCGGCGGGCCAGGTGTTCGTCATGCGTCACGATTACCAGCGTCTTGCGGGATTCGTCCGCCAGGCCGAACAAAAGGTCCAGCACCTCCGCGCCGTTCTTCCGGTCCAGGTTCCCGGTAGGTTCATCTGCAAAAATAATCGGGGCGTCATTCGCCAGGGCGCGGGCGATCGCCACGCGCTGCTGCTCCCCGCCGCTCAGCTCGCTGGGCAGATGGTTCAGGCGGTGGGACAGGCCCACGCGCGCCATCAGCTCCGTCACGTACTCCACGCGCGGCCTCCTTCCTATGGAGGAAGCCAGGCACGCGTTTTCCAGCGCCGTCAGCTCCGGCATCAGCAGGTAATTCTGGAAAATGAATCCCATGTTCCGGTTCCGGAACACGGACCGCGCCGTAGCGGACAAGGCGTAAATATCCGTGCCGTCAATCGTCACCTTTCCCTCCTGGGGCGTCTCCAGCCCGGCCAGCGTGTACATCAGCGTGGTCTTGCCGGCTCCGCTGGGACCGCACAGGAACACCTTCTCCCCGGCGGCAATGTGCAGGTCCACCCCGTGCAGGATCTCAATGGATTTCTTGCCGATGGAATAGCTGCGGTGGAGGTTGGCGGCGGTAATCACGGGCGCAGTATAAGGGAATCCGTGCCGGATTAAAGTTCTATATTGTCAATAAGACGCACGTCGCCAAAATAGACGGCGGCGGCCATCAGGGCCGGATTCCGGTTCTCCTCCAGCGGCTGCATCGTCTCCGCATCCACAATCTCCAGATAATCGATGCGCGTGCCGGGCACGGCCCCAATCATGGCGGCGGCATGTTCCTTCACCGTCCGGACATCCGTTCCGGCCCGGAACTCGTCCCTGGCCTGAAGCATGGCCTTCCGTATCACCACGGCCTGCTCTTTCTGTTCCGCCGTCAGCCGGGCGTTCCGGGAGGAATAGGCCAGGCCGTTCCCATGCCTCACAATCTCCGCCCCGTGGATGTGCACCGGGAAATCCAGGTCACGCACCATGCGGCGGATAATCGCCAGCTGCTGGTAATCCTTCTTGCCGAAAATGGCGTCCGTGGGCTGCACCAGGTTGAACAACTTGGCAAGCACCGTGCAGACGCCGGAAAAATGTCCGGGGCGGGACGCCCCGCACAGCGTAGCGGATAAAAAGCTCTCCTCCACGGTAATGCTGCGCTCCCCGGAATACATCTCCTCCGGGGAGGGGAAAACACGTAATCCACGCCCGCTCCCTCGCACACCTCCAAATCCTTTTCAGGGGTGCGGGGATAGGTCTGGAGGTCGGAGGAATTGTTGAACTGGATGGGATTGACGAAAATGCTGGCCACCACCACGCCGTCTTCTCCCGCCAGCTTGCGGGCCTGTTCCAGCAGGGCGCGGTGCCCGTCGTGAAGCGCTCCCATCGTGGGAACGAGAACCACGTGGTCATGCTTGCGGTGATGCTTGAGAAGGGCCGCCTTCAACTGGGCCTTGGTGGAAAATGTTTGCATGCGCCTAAAGTGGCCCCATGATGACAAAAGTTCAATCCTGAAATATAGCTAGAAGGTTGACGCATGCCGTTCCACATGTAAACTGGCAAAGTCAGAAGACGCTAAAAATTATGAGATTCTTCAAAACAGCATTATGTGTATCAGCTGCAATGGCATTAAGCGCCACTGCCAACGCCGAACTTAAAGTAGCAACGGTGGACGTGCAGAAACTCTTCGCCGACTACTATAAGACCCATGAAGCCCAGGCAGAAGTAGACAAGGCTGCCCAGACCGTGCAGGAAACCAACAACACCCGCGCGGAAACCATCAAGAAGATGGAAGCCGACTTCAACGACATGGTCAAACAGCTTCAGGATCCCATGCTGAATGAAAAGGACAAGAAGGAGCTGGAACAGAAAGCCCAGATCAAGCGTCAGGAAGTCATCGCGCTGGAACAGGAACGCCGCGGCTTCGTGGAACGCCAGCTCAAGTCCCTTCAGGAACAGATGAAGGTGCGCTCCACCAAGATCATGGGTGAAATCACCAAGATCACGGAAGGCATCGCCACCAAGGGCAACTATGACCTCATTCTGGACAAGAGCGCCCAGGCTCTCCGTTCCAACCAGGTCTTCGTGTACACGAAGCCCAGCATGGACATCACCCCCTCCGTGATGAAGGAACTCAACAAGGACGCTCCCAAGGGCTTTGACCCCACCAAGAAAAAGACCCCGGCCGTTCCTGCCGCTCCCGCGGCTCCGGCCAACTAACCCTTGACATTACCCCCGGGAAGGCGGAATCATACTCCCATGAAGCTTACACTTGAAGCCGTGGCCGCCCTCACCGGAGGGAAAATCCTTTCTGGCGACCCCGAACTGACTGTGTTCGGGGTCGCTTCCCTTCTCGACGCATCTCATGAGGAAGCCTCCTTCCTCGGCAACGAGAAATACTTCGAAGACTTTCTTCACACCTCTGCCGGAATCGTCCTGGTGCCTCCGGCCCTGCCCGCGTACCCGGAAAACGTCGCCTTTGTGGAAGTGGACAATCCTTCCATGGCATTCAACGCCCTGGTGAAATACTTCATGGCTTCCGCCTACCGGTTCACGCCCGGCATCCATCCCACAGCCATTATCGACCCCACGGCCACCTTCAATCCGGACAAAATCCATGTGGGCGCCTATACCTGCATCGGCGCCCATTGCGTAATTGGCGACGGCACGGACATCGGCAACGGCTGCGACATCGGGGACGGCGTCACGATAGGGGAAAACTGCCGCCTGCACGCCCATGTCATCATCCGGGAACGCTGCAAGCTCGGCAGCCGGGTGACCATCCAGCCGGGGGCCGTCATCGGTTCCGACGGCTTCGGCTTCCTGATGGGAGACAACGGCCGTTACGTGGGCATTGACCAGGTGGGCATCGTGGAGCTGGGGGACGACGTGGACGTAGGAGCCAACACCACCATTGACCGTGCCAGGTTCGGCCGCACCATCGTGGGGGAAGGCACCAAGATAGACAACCTCATCCAGCTCGGCCACAACGTCGTCGTCGGCAAGCATTGCGTGATTGTCGCCCAATCCGGAATCGCCGGCAGCACCCAAGTCGGCGACTATGCAACCATCGCCGCCCAGGTCGGCATCTCCGGACACCTTAAAATCGGCTCGAAATCCGTTCTGGGAGCCAAAACGGGAGTCATCTCGGACATCCCGGAAAACGTCGCCTACTGGGGTTTCCCGGCATCTCCGTTCAAGGACGCCAGCCGCCAGTACGCCGCGCTCAAAAAGCTCCCGGCCCTCATCAAGGAAGTCCACGCTCTTAAAAGGAACCTGGAATCCCCCGGCAAGTAACGGGCTTTCCCCTCGCCGGACGCAACCAGCTCATCTGTGTCTGCAAGGCGCAGCCCTCAGGCCTGCCCCGTCCCCCAGCGGCGGTGCAGGAACCGTTCCAGCGGGGAAAACAGAATCTTGTCAGACAGCAGGCCGATCACCACGATCACGAACATGATGCCCACCACCTGGTTCATCGCGTTCAACTCCCGGCCAAAGTGCAGAAGCTGGCCCAGGCCGAAGCCGGTCAGGATGGGAACGAAAATTTCCGCCGCCATCAGGGAACGCCACGCAAAGGCCCAGCCCTGCTTCATCCCGCTCACCACAAACGGGGCGGAGGCAGGCAACGTCACGTGAATCAGGCAATAAATGGGACCAGCGCCCATGGTGCGCGCTGCGCGGGCATAAATGGGCGGAACGTTCCTCATGCCGTTGGCCGTCGCCAGAATCACGGACCACAGCGTCCCCATGATCACCACGAACAGCATGGCCCCCTCCGTCTGGCCGAACCACAGGGTAGCCAGCGGAACCCAGCATACGCTCGGGAGGGCCTGGAACCCCAGGGAAACGAGGCCCAGGGTATTCTGCATGAGCTGGAAGCGGGAACACAGCATGCCCAGGGGAATCCCCATCACCAGGCCTATTCCATACCCCATCACCAGCCTCTTCACAGTAATCCATGAAGCTTCCTCCAGAGATCCGTCCAGGAAGGAGGAGCATAAATACTCCCACACCTCCAGCGGAGAGGGAAACAAATAGGGCTTCCAGACCTTCTGGTCGCTCAAATACTGCCACAACCAGATCACGAGAATGAAAAACACGAGCGAGCAGGCATGGGCTCCCCACTTGGACCATTTGTTCCTGTTCATGCCATGGCTCCTTTCAAATCACGGGTGATGCGGGATGACAACTGCGCCAGATCGCGGCTGTTGATATCCCTGGGATGGGGGAGGTCCACGAAATACTCCTCACAGACCCGGCCCGGATGCGGAGTAAACAGCACCACGCGGTCCCCCAGGCACACGGCCTCGCGCATATTGTGCGTGACGAAAATGATCGTCATGCCGCAACGGAAATGGATATCCTGAATATCCTGGTAAAGCTGTTCGCGGGTCATGGCGTCCAGGGCGGCAAAAGGTTCGTCCATCAGCAGGATGCGGGGGCTGGTAGCCAGGGCGCGGGCAAGCGCCACGCGCTGCTTCATCCCACCGGAAAGTTCATGAATATGGGAATGCGCGCATTCCTTCAGCCCTACCAGCTCCAGATTCTTCTCCGCAATGGCGAGCCGGTCCCCCCGCGTCAGGCCGGGCGTCAGCTTCAGGCCGAACATTACGTTCCCCATCACGTCCAGCCACGGAAACAGGGCGGACTCCTGGAACATCACGGTGCGGTCCCGTCCGGGCCCCGTCACGGGAACCCCGTCCAGCTCAACCACCCCGGAAGTGGGAAATTCCAGCCCGGCGATGATATTCAGCAGGGAAGTCTTTCCGCAGCCGCTGGCCCCCACCAGGCAGACGAACTCGCCGCCCCTGATATTCAAATTGATGCCCTCCAGCGCCACCACCTTTCCGCGCCGCCCGTCAAACACCTTGCTCACTCCGGCAATGCGGAGCTTGCACCCTCCGGGGCCGCAATGTTCTTCACCCACAATCATCTTCCGGCAGCCTCCTTCACCATGGTCAACTGTTCCTCCGCCGCCTCCGGCACCACCAGGCCGCCCACGTCCGGAACCTCTTTCATGAAACCGGCCTCATGGGCGTCCCGCACAAACTGCTGGAGCTTGGGAATGGAAATCCTGTCCTTCATGACGATGCTCTTCCAGGCCTCCGCAATCAACGCCGGGTCTATCCTGGAATGGGTCAGCTCCTCCAGTTCCTTGACCACGATCGCCCGGGCCTCCTCCGGATGCTGCCTTATCCATTCATTCAGCTCTTCATGCGCCTGCACCAGGGCCTTCGCCACCTCCGGCTTCTCCTTGAGGAAATCCGCTCCGCATACCAGCACGGTGGCGATGGACTCCTTCTCGTCCACCAGCACCTTTCCCCCCGCCGTCATCACCAGGCGGCTCACCCACGGCTCCACCGTCCACACGCCGTCCAGCTTGCCCTGCCGGAACAGGCTGAGCTGCTCCGGATTGGGGGTGGGCAGAATCGTCACGTCCCCGCCGCGCTGCGTCACGTGCAGGCCGCCGCGGGAAAACCAGGCGCGGGCGGAAACATCCTGCGTATTCCCCAGCTGGGGAGTGGCGATCACTTTGCCGCGGAAATCAGCAGGCTCCTTCAGGGTGGAATCCTCCGGAACCACCAGGGCGGCGCCTCCTTCCACGGCCCCGGCAATCATCCTGATATCATCCCCGCGGGAACGCACAAACGCATTGATGGCCGGGCTTGGTCCCACGTAAGCCAGTTCAATGGAGCGGGCAAACACGGCCTCCATGGCGCTGGGCCCCGCATTGTACACGTACCAGTTGATCCTGACGTCCTTTCCGGTGGCCTCCTTGAGCCGTTCCTCAAACCACCCCTTCCCCTGCCGGGAAAAATGGTGTGCCACCAGGCCCTGCACATGCGTCACGTTGGGAAAATGGCCGAAGTTCAATTCAATGACGTTCGGATCATCCTTCTCCTTCTTTCCGCAGGAAACAGCCAGCAGGCAGAAAAACAGGGCCGGTAAAATCGTCAGGAATCTGGAATGGGACATAATCAAAAGGAATGAGTTACTGGGGCACAGCCATTTTTCCGCGCCCTTTCAGGCACCGACTAGCAGAAGAAGCCGCCCGCGGCAAGAATCCGATGGCAACAACTTTGTCACAATGTGGACAGCAGGAATGCCCATTTTGTTGAAAAACAATCCCGGTTCCGGACCTGAACCGGGCTTTATTGACAAAGCCGCCTATTCCCGTTACAAAAGGCTCCATTCCCAACCCGCCATGCAGTACCCCTCCAACCAGCCCCATTCCGGAGCATGGCTGGGCCTTCCTCCGGATGAGGAACGCCCGGTGGGCCGGGGCGCCAGGTACCGCTGCATTCTCCTGATGCTCCTGTACTGGGCTCTTCTTTCCGCCGTTCCGCAGGGCGCGGACCGCTACGCTGAAATAGGCACCGTCCTCCCCGCCTGGATGGGAGCGCTGGAACTGACGCCTTTCCTGCTGGTGCCCGCTTTCCTGTTCCTGGCGGTGCGTACGGGCGCCCAATGGAGGGCCCTGATGATCGCCGTTTATGCGGGACTGCTCCTGAACCTGCTGATGAACCTGGCGCTTCCCGCGGGAGCCATGTGGGGCGACCTCCCCGCAGCCGGCCCCTACGGCACGCTTGTCTGGCCCGGCGGGGACCACCGGGAATGGCTGGTCACGCTGCCCCGTTTCCCGCAGCTATGGGCCCTCGTCATCTACGTCTTCCTCTCCGGCAACGGAGCTCCGCCCCTGCTCCGCCTGCTGGCCCTGGGCTGGTGGTTTCTGCTCTGCGTGGCCCCTGTGAACACGGGCATGGTGGGGTATGCGGACATCCTGGGTCCGCTGGTCATCATCGCCCTCGTCCTCGGCTGCATGCACCTGGCGGAAAAACGCGCCTCCCGGCAAACCAGGAACTGAAAAAAGCCGGGGCGGCCATTCCATGGAGGAAACAGCCGCCCCAGGGTCAACGGGCATCGCCCCGCGGAAGACTGCCGCATGCGGCAGCCCCCGGCGGAACCCGTTACTTCCAGATCACTTCAAAAATATTCACGGAGCTTCCCTTCTTCCCGGTCAGGCCAAGGGCCTTCACCGGCTTCTTGACGGACTTCAGGCTGAACGTATTCACCTTCCTGCCCTTGGCCAAATTGCCCACGGGAACCCACCGTCCGTCGGCCCCGCAGGCCAGCACGGAAGCTTCCTTACCGTCGGACAGGACAATGGCGGAATTCGCACGGGGGGAATCACAGGGAATCTCCACCTTCTCCGGAGACAGCTCCACCGGGAGGAACGTAGCCAGGTTGAAATCCCCGGCGGCTCCGTTGTCGGCAGACTTTCCTCCCTTGTTGGCAAGATTCAGCTTGAACTCTTCCAGGGTCACCTCCTGTGGGGAGGATCCGGCGTTCAACAGCCTGATGCCTTTGATCACGCCGCCAATCTCCGCAGAACCGTCCGCCTTCAACGGAACCTCCGTCCAGGACTTTCCGTCCATGGAAATGTACAATTTGGCCCACTTCATGTCCGGCGTCTTCAAATTGACGGAGGCGGACTCCACGGATGCTCCCGCCGGAATTTGAAGCCCCAGGGACTTCTTCGGCGGCAGGGGATGCACCTCCATGATGCGCTTCAGGGAAATATCCTTGTCCCCGGCTTCAACCACAGCAGTCTTGAACGCCGGAGCGTCCGTCAGCACGGAAGGAGCGGCGGGGGCATTCACCTTGAAATCCCGGATGGCCGTCCACACGTCGGACTTCCCGCCCGGAACACCCTGCGCCGTAGCACGGTAGCGTACAAAACGGCCCTTCTTGCCATTTCCCTGGTACTCCACGCGAAGCCCGCTGGACTCCGGCATCAGGGGCGACCAGGACTGCCCGTCCATGGATACCTCAAGCTGGCCCTTGTTCACGGCATCCGTATCGGAATCATTGCGGCCCATCACGATGGAAACGGTGCGTATCTCCCGCGGAGCGCCCAGGTCCACGCCGAAAAAGTCGCCCTTCTTCTGGACCTCCTTGCAATAATAGAAGGACTCGGGATCGTCATCCAGCATCTTCTCAATCCCTCCCTTGGACTTGGTGGAAACATAAGGCTTCACACGGCCAACGGCCTGTCCGCTCACACGGGAAAGCACGGGGTGGACCCCATGTCCAGCAGCTCCCGCACGGCAGGGGCCATCACCAGTTCGGACGGCTTGACGGCGGTCTGCCACGGGGAATTTTTCTTGGTCACCTCCGTCACGTGCTTGTTGATGGCCTTGCTGATCTCCTTGCTGTAACGCTGCATCTCGGCAAGCAGGCAGGCGGCCTCCATGGCGTAATTCAGCGCTCCGGAGGCATTTCCCGCCTCCGTGGCCTCAATCATCTGCATGCTGTTCATTCCAGCTTTGCCCAGGGACTCGAACTGGATGAGCCACGGCTCTACCTCTGCGACGAAAGCGGGATTGTTCGATTTCGCCCGGATCATGTCCGGAGCCTGGGCCATCTTCGCAAACTCGGCCTTCAGGCGGTCAAACGCCTTGCTTTCAGACACCTTGGCGCCGCGGCGGCACAATTCCAGCACCTGCTCCACCACGGGGGCAATCTCTACGGACTCCTCCTTGCGGTAATTGTGCCCGCTGGGCCCCCCGTCGCTGTTATGGTCGGCAAACGTCTGCATGGCGGAGGCACAGCCGGGGAACAAAATCCGGATGCTGTCCTTCCATGTCTTGTCGGAATCATAGGCCTTGGCATTCCAGGTCATGTTAGCCACGCTGAACAGGGAAATCTTGGAGGCCTCCGGCTTGTCCATCGGATTGGAAGCAAACCCCTGCATGAACGGCATCGCGTCCGCATCCACGCCATAGGTGCGCCCCAGGAACAGGGCGTGGCGCACGTAATCCGTCACCGGGAAATTCCACCAGATGAACGCCGGCCGCTGCAAATACTTGTTGATCCCCTTCAAGGCCGGGGTCCGGATATCGCTCACGATGCTGGACCCGGTCCACATGATGCCGATGTCCTTGTCCAGATGTTCCCCCATCACCTCGTGGTAGCGGCCACCTCCGCCGGAATACGCCGTGGGGCACACGATCAGCGGAGTCACGTCTGGCTTCTTGTGGATAAACTCCTTGTTCAGGTAATTCAGGAACTCCACCTGGCCTTCCGGTTTGGCGCCCTCCCCGCCGATGTCGTCAAAAAACACGGCAAAGGAGCGGAACCCCAGGTCATACATCATCTCAAACTTCTTCACGGCGGCTTTCCGGTCCGCCTCCCCCCAGTGAATGTCCGCTCCGGGGTGCACCGCCCAGACAAAATTCACCTTGTTCTGCTTCGCGACCTTCACCAGCTCTTTCAGGTCCTTCGCCATGTCCGCGGGATACGGCTCGCGCCAACGCTTGGAAAAACCGTGGAACACGTCGTCCTTCGGGCCGTAGATGTAAGTATTCATCTTGTACTTCCCGTAAAACTTGAACTGGCTGATGCGTCCTTCCTGCCCCCAGGGCAGGCCGTAAAAGCCTTCAATGGTGCCGCGGAAGGGAACGTCCGGCCAGTCCAGAACCTCCACCACAGGCACCGTTACGCCGGAAGGAGTCTTCTCCGCCAGTTGAAGCAGCGTCTGGGCCGCGTAAAACAGGCCTTCGTCGTCATAGCCCGTCATCCGGATGCCCTGCTGCGTGACGCTCAGGGAATAAGCCCCGGCCTTCTGCGGAACATTCCCGGCGGCCTTTTTGCTTCCCTTGATGATGGACATCTGCACGGGCAGCCCGTTCGGAGCGATGGAAAACATGCTCTTCAGCGCATTCACGGTAGGTTCGTCCCGCGCTCCCGACAGCTTCAGGGCCGGAACCGTCACGGAACCGCCGCTCCTGGTCATCTTCTGCGGGATGGGATACACCGGCATCTTGGCCGTTTTTTTGGCGCGGGAGGCCGCAGGCGCGGAGGAAGAGGCCGGAGAAGAGGACTGGGCGAACACCGGAAGGGCAAGGCCGGCTCCCAGCGCCGTAACCGCCATCATGGATCGGAAGGAAATCAAGTTCATATGTGCAAAAGTAAAAAGCCTGTACAGGACAAGTCCACGAAACTACGGACCAATCGCCCCACTTCTAACAGGGCGCTCCCCGTATGTCAAATTACTTCGCCCCATTCGGGAAGTTGCCTCTTCCGGGGATAAGTCATTCAGGAATCCGGTTGTTCCCGCAAACACCGCCGGATTCCCAACCCGGCTCTCCGTTTCCCTCCTTCATGCCCGGTTCCACATCGCGACGGCCGCCGCTGGAGGAGCAGCTCCCGGGACGGGAAAAGCGGGAATGTGCTAAAACACGGGAACGACCGGGCAGACAGCCGGGGACGGCACGCCATCAAGAGTTGCAAAAGAACGGCCTCCCCTATTCTTCACGATTGAAGAATCCGGAAATATCGAAATAGACGACCAGCTCCTTGCCTTTTTTCGTCCTGATCGTGACCAGGTCATAATACTTGCCTCCTTCCTTGACGAGCGCCTGCTTGAGCTTTTCGTAATTTCCGTACTTCTTCTTGAGCCATTTCCGTTCGGCAGGAACGCCATCCATCGAACTTTTCGCTCCGGCAATCACGACGGCCTTCTCAAAGCTGGAGCCGTCTCCGCCCTGATAGGTAATGCGGGTGGCCGCTTCTCTTTTTCCAGCCGCTCGGGCATGGCCGGCTCTGCGGTTTTGGCAGCGGCGCACAGGCCAGGAAACAACGCAATCAATAACAGGGGTAGCAAGGGTTTCATCCTATTGGATAGATAAGAAATATTCATTCCCTTGTAAAGCTTTCTTTTTGAAGCAGGAACATCCATCATTACATCCCGGCGGCCGGAACACGGGGAGGGCTGACAGGGCAGTCCTGAGCAATCACTCCCAAGCTTACAGCCACGCCGCTACTTCTTCCAACGCCTCCACACGGGCTGTGGCGAGAGTCGGGACATCTTCCGCGGAAAAAAGGAAATTCCGCCCCACTCCGGCGGCAAGCGCAGCGCGAATGTCTCGCTCCCGGTCACCCACGGACACGCAAGCCGCCATATCCAGTCCATGGGCGGCGGCGGCTTTCAAAAACAGGCCGGGATTCGGCTTCCGGTCAGGATGGCCGTCATCCACGCTGGGACAGTGGAACACATCCGCTATCTCCGCTCCGGCGGCGCTGAACGCGCCTTTCATATGCTCCGTCAGCCGGGTGAAATCCCCTTCCGTAAACATGCCGCGGCCTATGCCGGACTGGTTGGTCACCACCAGCACCAGATACCCCTTCTCCTTCGCCCGGCGGCAAAGGTCCAGAATACCGGGAACCAGCTGAAAATCCTCAATGCGGTGCACGTAGCCGCCGTCCACATTGACCACGCCGTCCCGGTCCAGAAACAGAGCCTTAGCTGCCATACATTTCCTGCTCAACCAGCTCGCAGACCAGATGGCCCACGGCAATGTGCATCTCCTGGATATTGTTCGTGGCATCGGAAGGAACGGCAATGCAGAAATCCGCCACGGTTTTCATCTCCCCGCCGCCCTGGCCCGTCAGGGCCACGGTCCTGACGCCCATGCGGCGCGCCAGCTCCATCGCCAGGACGATGTTCTGGCTATTGCCACTCGTGGAAAGCCCCACCAACAGGTCACCGGAACGGCCTAATCCCTGCAATTGCCTGGAAAAGACCGTTTCATACCCGTAATCATTCCCTACGGCGGTCAGGATGGAAGTATCCACCGTCAGGGCCAGCGCATTCATGGCGGGACGGTTCAGCTTGTAGCGGCCCACCAGCTCGGCGGCCAGGTGCTGGGAATCCGCGGCGGAGCCTCCGTTGCCGCAGAACATGATCTTGTTCCCGGCCTTGAGGGTATCCGCGCAGACGCGGGCGACCTGTTCAATCTCTCCGGCCATGGCGGCCAGAGCCTTGAAATTATCCGCTATTCCTAAAATCTGATTCCTGATGTACTCGCTCATTCCGGACTGTTCTTCATGCGGTTGATGATATTGGTGGAGGAAAAGCCCTCCAGGCGGGGAAGCTCAAGAGCCTGTCCCCCGTAAGATGTGACGTACTGCCCTTCCGGCCAGCGTTCCAGAGGATAGCCCTCCTTGGCGATCACGTCCGGGCGCAACTTCTCAATCAACGGCAGCGCCGTATCCTCGTCAAACGGCACCACGTAATCGATAAAATCCAGGGAGGCCAGCAGCAGGGAACGCATCTCCTCATTATTGATCGGCCTGTCCTCTCCCTTCAACCGCTTGATGGAGGCGTCCGTATTCAGCCCCACGAAAAGCACGTCGCACGCTTCCCGCGCCTTCATGAAGGAATGCAGGTGCCCCAGGTGCAGCAGGTCAAAACAACCGTTTGTAAACCCCACCACCTTCTTCTCCCGTCGGAAACGCTCCGCCAGCTCCGCCGCGGCTTCCGGCGTCAGAATATTGTTCCGGTGATGCCAGGAGGATGCCTTGAGGGCCTTCTCCTCCAGCGCCTTCTTCAGCTCCGCTCCGGTCACGCTGGCCGTTCCGAACTTGCCCACCACGATTCCGGCGGCCACGTTGGACACCACCAGGGCCTCCGGCACCGTAGCTCCGGCCGCCAGCGCCGCGCCCAGGCTGGCGAGGGAGGTATCCCCCGCTCCGGACACGTCAAAAACCTCACGGGCCTCCGTGGGAATGCAGACAAAATCGGAAGGATTGGAGGAAGGAATGAAAATCATGCCGTGCTCGCTCAGGGTGACGAGCAAATTCTCAATGCCGAACTCGGAAAACAGCCGTTGCGCCCCTGCGATGGCATCCCTTTCCCAGCCTGTCGCGGAAGGATTCAGCGTCACCCCGGTCGCCTCCTGGAACTCCTTCATATTGGGCTTCACCAGCGTGGCCCCCTTGTAACGGGAGTAATCCGAACCCTTCGGATCCACAATCACGGACTTGCCCGCCGCACAGCACCGGGCGATCACGTCAGGGGTTGTCTGCCCGTCAAACAGCCCTTTCCCGTAATCGGACAAAAGAACAAGGTCGGCCTCCGGCAGGCAGGCGTCCACCCGTTCCAGAAAACGGGAGGCCAGCTCCGGAACCATCCGCAGCGGCTGTTCCTGGTCCGCCCTCAGCAAATGGTGCTTCCCCGCCACAAAACGGACCTTCACGGTCGTCTCATACCCTTCGCACTCCACCAGCTCCGGAACGCAGCACGTCTCTTCCAGAAAACGCCTTACCTGCCGTCCATGGCCGTCATTCCCCACCACGCTGACGAAGGTGGTGCGGCATCCCAGTGCGCACAGGTTGGTCACCACGTTGCCCGCGCCGCCCAGCATGCGCGTCTCCCGGTCCATCTTCATGATGGGAACCGGAGCCTCCGGGGAAATCCGGCTGACGCTCCCGTACAGAAACTTGTCCAGCATTACGTCACCGATGCAGAGAATCCGCACGCGGGGAAATCCGTCAATCAATGTATGCAGCCGATTCATGGGAGACGTTCCTTTCTACCATGCCCCATACCGTAAGGCAAGGACAGTTGAAGCCCGTTCCGGAGCCGGAAAACGGCGCAAGACAGGCTGTCCCCTCCGCCCCGGGCACCGGAACCCTTCTTTCAGAGGCAAAAAATGGGTCAGCCATGATAAAAATCTTGACCTGTAAGCAGGAAAGCACTACGTATTGTCTCCCGTTCCCGGACGAATAGAAAAAGGAAAACAAATCATGCGTGAAGTTACCGTAAGAAAAGGTGAACCTATCGACCGCGCTCTTAAGCGCCTCAAAACAAAACTGGATGTTGAAGGCATTCTGGATGAAATGCGCCGCCGCCGCGCCTTTGAAACCCCGATGGACGAACGCCGCCGCAAGGCCCGTTCCGCCAGCAAGCGCAACAAGGTAAAATGGCGTTACAGCAACAAGAGCGAAGAAGCCGCTCCCGAAACCGCTGAAGCTCCCGCTTCCGCTCCTGAAGCTTAAATCAGTATTGGTTCGGGAATAGAACCCATTTCAATGAGGGCAACCCTTTCTCAAGGTTTGCCCTTTTTGCTTCCCTCAGCACATGAATCAATCCGCCCAGCTCTTCTCCCGCGCGCGCGCCGTCATCCCCGGCGGCGTCAACTCCCCCGTCAGAGCCTTCCGCAACGTGGACGGCGACCCTTTCTTTGTCCAATCCGCCAAGGGAGCCTACATCACTGACGCGGACGGACGCCAGCTCATTGACTACATCGGCACCTGGGGCCCGGCCATTCTGGGCCACGCTCCGCAGACCGTTCTGAACGCCGTCCATGCCGCCGTGGACAGGGGGCTGGGCTACGGCATCCCCGCGCCGGCGGAGGTGGACATGGCGGAAATGATTACGGGCATGGTGCCCTCCGTGGAAAAAGTGCGCATGGTCAACTCCGGAACGGAAGCGACCATGTCCGCCATCAGGCTGGCGCGCGGCTACACCGGACGCCGCAAAATCATCAAATTCATCGGCTGCTACCACGGCCATGTGGACTCCCTGCTGGTGGCGGCGGGCTCCGGGGCGCTCACCTTCGGAGAACCGGACAGCGCAGGCGTACCCAGGGAAATGACCCAGCTCACCATTACGGTGCCCTACAACGACCGGGAAGCGGTGAAAAAAGCCTTTGAACTCCATGGGAGCGACATCGCCGCCGTCATCCTGGAGCCCTTCCCGGCCAACGCAGGGCTTTACTTCCCGCAGAACGATTTTCTCCATTTTCTGCGGGAAATCACGCTCCGGCACGATTCCCTGCTCATCTTTGACGAAGTCATGACGGGCTTCCGCGTCGCGCCCGGCGGCGTGCAGCAGCTTCACGGCATCACTCCGGACCTCACCTGCATGGGAAAGGTCATCGGCGGCGGCCTCCCCGTGGGGGCCTTTGGAGGCCGTGCGGAAATCATGGACTGCCTCTCCCCAATCGGCCCCGTGTACCAGGCGGGCACCCTCTCCGGCAACCCCGTCGCCATGGCGGCGGGCCTTGCCCAGCTCCGGGAGCTCCTGGACGGAAACGCCTACGACCGCCTGGAACAGCTCGGCGCGCGTCTGGAAGAAGGCATCCGCGAGGCCATCCGGAAGCACGGCAGGAACTACACCTTCCACCGCGCAGGCTCCATGTTCTGCCTCTTCTTCACGGAGCAGGAAGTCTATGACCTGGACTCCGCGCAAAAAGCCTCCAAGGAACTCTTCAAACCCTTCTTCTGGAACATGCTGGAACAGGGCGTCTACTTTGCCCCCTCCCCGTATGAAACGGGCTTCATCTCTACGGCCCATACGGAAGAAGACATTGACCGTACGGTGGAAGCAGTCCATGTCAGCCTCTCCAAACTGGGATAATGCCCCTTATTTGAAGTGACAGGCCACTTTCCTTCCCCTATAAGGATGCCATGAGACAAATGACAGGGTCCATGCTGCTTCTGTCCGCAGCAGCCGTCGCAGCCGCCCCCCTGGCGGATGCGGAGGAAAGGACGATCCAGCTCACGGAAGCGGAAAAACAGGAAATCCAAGCGGCAAATGAAAAGCTGCTGGGACTTACCCTCCGCTTCCTGCACGACTCCTGGCCCCTGGAAATCATGTTCGCCGGAGAGGCTCAACAGGAATTCCACTTCATCCTCCAGTGCTACCGGATGCTGGAGCAATTCCGGGAGACTGGCAACCTCATGCTTCAGGCTCCGGACCGCAACACGCCCCTGCACCTCTGCATTGCCCTGGGATTGAATCAACTGGCCATCCGGATGATAGAAGCGGGCGCTCCCGTCAACGCCCAATCCATCTTCATGCATGACGGCACTAAGGAACCGGGAGACACCCCCCTCACCTGGGCCTGCCTCTCGGGCCTTTACATGAACTCCACGGCGGAAGACAGGCTGCCGCTGGTGCAGTCCCTGCTCAAGCACGGGGCCGACCCGGACCAGCCGGGACCGTGGGGCGTCACCCCGTTCATGTACTCCGCCGCCCTCAATGACTCTGATCCGGGACAGGAAAAAATAGCCCTGGCCCTGCTGGACGCCGGTTCTCCGGACCTCAAGCGCAGGTTAAACGCCCAGGCGCGCGGAGTCGGCTTCCTCAGCCTTTCCCCTGCCATTTACGAACGGCTCATCAAGGCAGGCTGCGACGTCAACGAACGCTTCTTTGAAAGCAAGCAGTCCCCCCTGCATCTGGTCTGCACCAAGGAAAAACCGGCGGAACGCCTCATCCCCCTCATTGAACTTCTCATCAAGGCGGGAGCGGACCCCAACCAGCCGGACGTGGACGGCCTGACGCCGCTGATGGCCTGCAACTCTCCGGAGATAGCCGTTTGCCTCATGGACAACGGCGCCAATCCCGCCCTTCGCAACGATGACGGCCAGACCGCCTATGACTTCCACATAAAAAACGGGTATCCCCCCATTGCGGAAGCCATTAAAGACTGGCAGGCCAAACAGAAAAAAGCACCGCGTACCGAGTAGCGCCATCTTCCTTTCCAGTGAAAGCGGAAAAAGGGGTCTGGCCGTTCCCGTCCGCCATGGGTCTTTCAAGCGAGCCGCAGCAGAGCCTTGGCCTGCTCGTTCCTGGATTCATCCCCGGACCTCTCCGGTACAAAAGAGACCTTACGCAAGCCGCCTCTTCCGGTCTTTAAACACGCCCGGCATGCTCCTTCCGGAAATGCCGGAAGCCCGGAACAGCCAGGTTTCCGGAGCCATGGAGCAAACATTTTCCTCTGGCGGAACATGAAAAAGCCGCCCCCCGGACGGGGAGGCGGCTTTGAAAACCACAGGAGGGAAGATTATTCTTCCGCTTCAATGCCTTCACCGATCATCTTGAGATCTTCCGGCATCTTGCCTGTTGTGAAGTAGCCTTCGATTTCCTCCAGGGAACGGCCCTTGGTTTCAGGCAGGAAGAAGGTCACCGTAATGAAGTACAGCACCGTAATGCCGCCCAGCGTAAAGAACACGCCGGAATAGCCGCAGCTTCCCACCCACGGAAGGAAGGAACCGGCAATGATCGTGGAAACAAGCTGGTTGATCAGCAGCGCAATCGCCATGCCGTTGGAACGGATGCGGGCGGGCATCAGTTCGGACAGGGCCAGCCAGACGCACACGCCGGGGCCAGTGGCATAAAACGCGATGAAGATGATGAAGAAGGCGGTCACGCCCCAGCCCATGGAGGTATCCGGCTTCTCGCCCAGTTCCGCCTTCAGGATGGAAACGGGCTTCATGGCATAGCCGTCCTTGCCGTTCACCACCATCTTGTTGGTGGAATCCGGAACGGCCTTGATCACGGCCAGGGAAGCCTTGTCCTCTTCCTTCTTGATATCCTTGGCATCCTTGGTCAGCTCGGAAAATTCCACCACGGAAAGCTGGGTGGAAGAACCCATCAGGAACTGGTACCAGGCGGGATTGGCTTCCGGCTGGTCATAGGTGATGATGAGCTGCATCCTGTTGATGTCCTTGTCGCCCATGCCGTTCTTGGCAAGCAGGTTCTTGACGAAGGGGGAATCGGGCGTGCGTTCCAGCTGCAGCGTGCGGATGGAGCCTACGTCCTTGCCCTGGTCAAACTCCTTCTGGACGGAAGGGCTCTGGGCGGCCAGCAGGGCGGCCACGTCCGTGGTCACGTCCTTGCGGGCTTTTTCCACATTATTGAACAGGAACCCGGTGCCGAGCAGACCCACCACAATGCCGGCAGTGCCGATCTTGAGCAGGAACTTGCGGCCCTTGCGGTCCACCAGGATCATGGCGACGATGGTCATCAAGCAGTTCACCACCTTGATGGTGAAGTCCGCCCAGTTGGCGGTGGTGCCTTCCAGGCCGGCCTGCTGGAACACCTTCACGGAGTAATTCAGCACGGAGTTGATACCCGTGGCCTGCGTAAACGCCAGGACGAGGACCGCCAGAACAAAGGGATACACATACTTGCGCTGAAGAAGGGATTCACCGGAAGAACTCTGCTTCTTGAGCTCTTCAGCCTTCTGCTTCTCTTCCTCTTCAATGTGGACCATTTCATCAAACACCTCCTTGGCGCGCACATCTCCATAACTGCGCACCAGCACGGCCATGGCTTCATCCTTGCGGCCGCGGCGGAACAGGTAGCGGGGGGATTCACTCAAACGGAAGGAACCGAAAAACAGGAAAAGGCCGGGAACGGCGCAAACCCAGAAAATGGCCTGCCACGCAAAAATCTTGGCGGAAGTCAGCGTTTCCTCGCTCGCGCCGGAATTTTCCACGCCGCCCACATAACTGGCGGCAAGCAGACCGACTACGGCGGCGAACACCAGGCCCACCGTCAGCAGGAACTGGAACATCCCCGTCCCTTTGCCACGGGATTCCGCGCTCAAACACTCAGCCAGGTACAGGGGAACCACCACGCCTACAATACCAGCGCTGGCGCCCTGGAGAATACGGCCCAGCAGCATGATGCCGAACACTTCCTGGGACAGGCAGATCACGGGAATACTCACCGTGAACAGGGCGGCGGCTACGGTAATCAGCGCCTTGCGTCCCAACTTGTCCGCCAGATACCCGGCAAACAGGGAAGAAAGCACGCTGCCGAACAGCACGGCCGCCACCACCTGGGAAAGCTGGGAGGGATTGAAACCAGCCGTCTGCTCAATGTAGGGGAGCGCCGCAGCAATCACGCCGACGTCCACACCGTAGAGCAGGCCGCCCAAACCGGCCATGATGAGGAGGTAGCGCATGTATCGCCTGGCCGCATCCGGAACGGCGGCCTTCATGTTTTCTTGGTCTGTCATGGTCGTTGCATTCTAGTAAATTGGCTTTTCTCCGCAACCAAAAAAGAGACGCTTCCGGGACAAAAACAACTTTCCTCCCCTCAAATGCGCCCAAATGGTAAAAATATCACAAAAGAAACAACTAGGAAGCCGTACAGGAAAGGAAGATCGTTTAAAATGACTCCAAAAACACCTCTTGCCATTTTCCCCGCATCTTCATGAAAAAACAGCCGCAAAAGAAAAAAACGCGGCCGCCTTCCCTCCGGCCCCGTGAACCATTCAGCTGAAAAAAGAGCGGTGCGACGCGTCCCAATCAGACCGGGCATAAAAAACCTCCCGCCCTCTTCCGGAAACGGATGCCGTCCCTACTGGGGGTTCTTCGCGGAAGAATCTATCCCCAGCCGCTTTTCAATCAGGTTTACGGACAGCTCCGCGCACAGGCGCAATTCGTTGTCGGCGTCATGGGTGAAAGCCTTTAGCGCGGACAGGGAAGCCTCCGAACCGATTTCCCCAAGAATACGGGCGGCGGAACGTTTCAGCACAAAATCGTCCGACTCGTTCATCAGCCGGATAATGTCGGCTTCCCCGGTGGGACCGACGGCCTTGCACTCGTCCTCCCACTTCTGGGGATCCTTTTTCCATTCATCCAGAAGCAGCGCAAAGCTCTTCTTCTCCGGACCGTGCAGCAAAAACCTGACCAGAGAGGCAGGAATCTCGCAGTCCGCCTTCTTCAACTCCGTAGCCACATAGTAAACCACGCGCTGCGCCTCCGTGTTATCCGGCTCCGCCCACACGACGAGGGCGGAAGCCAAAGCGGTCACATACTCCGCATCACGCCCCCACGGCTCCCGGAGAAGCTCCACCAGCTTGGCGGAAACTTCATGGCGCATCTTGTCCGGCTTCACGGAAGCCAGACGCTTTGCCGCGGCAATCACGCGCCGGATGTCCAGACAGGACAATTCCTTCAAATTGGCCAGTACGAAATACTGGTGGCGTTCATCCTGCAACGCGGCGGAAGCCGGGCGCGCTTCAAACTTGTCCCGGTTCAGAACCACTTCCACAAAGAAATGCTCCTTGTCCTGCAAAGTCACGTTCCCCATCTTGGCTACCACGTCCACAAACTCCTTAAACGTGATGGGAGTAGGAGTAATAACGAACAAGCCGCCGCCCGTGCCTTTGCGGTCATAAAAAATCGGCTCGTCTTCAGACTGGGCCATCCTCTTCAAATACGCCTTCACCATGTCCCGGTTGGCCGCATTCACCCCGACCACCCACACGCCCAGAACACCCTGGGCCTCTTTCCGGTCAATGGCGGCAAACAGGGGCTTCAAATCCCCTTCCCCGTAATTCTGAACGGAAGCGTTCTGTTCGGCCAGTTGTTCCAGGCTCATGCTGGTAAAGCCGGAGACGCCTTCCTCCTCCTCAGCCTGGGCGACCGCTTCCTTCCCGCCGAGCAGGGAGGGATTCATTTTGACCGGATACACGAAAGGCAGGGAGGCAATGCCCCCCGCCACCAGAAAGCCCAGCAAAATGAAAACAATCTTGTGCCTGCGTCCGGCGCAGGCCATCAAGCCCCCCGCAAGACAGGCGAAAAACAGGGCGAACGCCTTTTGCTGAGGCTGCTGCAGCATGGAAAGGAAAAAGGTCCCGTCCATCTCGGAAGAGGCATTGTAAAAAAGCCAGACGCAGCCGGCGGCGATGACCAGGGAGGCGCAAAGGCACATCAGTTGAATCAGCCCCGTTTCCATCAAGGCGCTCTGAATGGCCTCCCGGCGGTCTTTGGGGGTATGCACGGTAACGGCCTTCTTCGCCCTGGCAAAAGGCTTCTTGGGGATCAGCTTTTCCCTGTCGCAAAGAAACTCATGGCCGCATTTGCTGCAATTCACCATGGAACCCTCCGCAGCGGAAGGAACATTGATATGTCGTTTGCACTGTGGACAATTCAGATTCACCGGAGTTCAATATGCACGTTTTTGATTCTTTTGCAATACCTGTCTTTCAAACTTTCCTTTTGCCGGTTATTCTGCATAAATTTTCAAGGATGTCCCATTGAACTCCAGCTCAGCCGCTTTCCCGAACCATCCTGTTCCACCTCTTTTTTCCTGAACTTTAAATTTAACCTAGGTATCTTACATTTAAAATATTCTATAACTGACAACCATTCCTCAGAACCTTGAACACAAGGCGAAGCGGCCGACAACATTTTTTCCTAGTAAAAGACTGGGGATTTTTTAGCCAACCTTCATCAGAAATCCACATTCCCAAACATTCCTATATATAAATTATTTAAATTTTATAACCGGTGCCTTCCGGGAAAAGATAAAAAACTCTCTTTATCCGCCGTATTCCTCCCCATGTCATTCCGAGTGAACACGCTTGCAGAGAAGGAAATTTGGTAGTAGAATTTTCGCCATGTCATTGCAGCCTGCCGAACGCCGAGATTTCATCCGCGATATGATTTCTGATGACCTTGCCTCCGGCAAGCATCAGGCACCGGTAACCCGCTTTCCTCCGGAACCCAATGGTTACCTCCATATCGGACATGCCAAATCCATCTGCCTCAATTTCGGTATCGCCCAGGAATTTCCGGGCGCGCGCTGCCACCTGCGCTTTGACGACACCAACCCCAGCAAGGAAGACCAGGAATATGTGGACAGCATCCAGGAAGACATCCGCTGGCTGGGCTTCGACTGGGGGACAATCTCTTTTTTGCCAGCAACATGTTCGATTTCTTTTACGAATGCGCCGTCGCCCTCATCAACAAGGGACTGGCCTACGTGGACGAACAGACGGTGGAGGAAATACGCGCCCAGCGCGGCAACGTGAACGTGCCCGGCCAGGAATCCCCCTACCGGAACCGTTCCGTGGAAGAAAACCTGGCACGCTTTCAGGCCATGAAAAACGGGGAAATCCCGGAAGGAAAAGCCATTCTGCGCGCCAAAATAGACATGGCCTCCAGCAACATGAACATGCGGGACCCCGTGCTGTACCGCATCATGTTCGCGGAACACCACAACACGGGCGGCACATGGTGCATCTATCCCATGTACGACTTCGCCCACCCGCTGGAGGATGCCTACGAGCACATCACCCACTCCCTCTGCACGCTGGAATTTGAAAACCACCGTCCCCTGTACGACTGGGTGATTGAAAACTGCCCCGTGCCGGCACGCCCGCGCCAGACGGAATTCGCCCGCCTCAACCTCACCTACACCGTCATGAGCAAGCGCAAGCTGCTCCAGCTGGTGCAGGAAGGGCACGTCAGCGGCTGGGACGATCCCCGGATGCCCACCGTCTCCGGCATGCGCCGCCGCGGCTACACGCCCGCCGCCATCCGCAACTTCTGCCAGACCATAGGCATCACCAAATTCAACGGCTTCACGGACGTGGCCCTGCTGGAATACAGCGTAAGGGAAGACCTGAACGCCAACGCTCCGCGCCGCATGGCCGTGCTCAATCCCCTCAAGGTAACCATCACTACTCTGCCGGAAGGCTCGGAGGAAATGGCGGAAGTGCTGAACAATCCGGAAAAACCGGAGGAAGGAACCCGCCGTCTTCCCATCACCCGGGAAGTCTGGATTGAACGGGACGACTTCATGCTGGACCCGCCCAAGAAATACTTCCGACTGGCTCCCGGCCGCACAGTGCGCCTCCGCGGCGGCTACTGCATCACCTGTACGGACTACCGGCAGGATGCGGACGGAAACATCACGGAAATCTTCTGCGAGCATATCCCCGGCACCATCGGCTCCAACCCTCCGGAAGGAATCCAGTGCCGGGCGGCCATCCACTGGGTAAGCACCAGGGACGCCGTGGACGGTGAAATCCGCATCTACGACCGCCTCTTCACGGAAGAAAACCCGGATGCCGCGGAAGAAGGTTTCCTCTCCGTCATGAATCCCAGCTCCCTGACCGTCATCACGAACGCCAAGCTGGAACCATCCCTGGCTGAAGCGGAACCTGAATTCCGCTGCCAGTTTGAACGCCTCGGCTACTTTGTGGCGGACCGCAGGGACCATGTACCGGGCAAACGCGCCGTCTTCAACCGCACCGTGGCCCTTAAGGACTCCTGGGCCAAAAAGCAAAAATAACCTCCTCTCCTTTCACCCCCTTTATGGACAACCAACTTCAATTCTGCACCGTTGACGAAGCCGTGGAAGAAATACGGCAGGGACGGATGATCATCGTTACGGACGACCCCGGTCGTGAAAACGAGGCTGACCTCATCATTGCCGCCGAATTCGCTACGACGGAAGCCATCAACTTCATGGTCACCCACGCCAGGGGCCTCGTCTGCGCCCCGCTTTCCCCGGAACGGGCGGACGCCCTCCAGCTCCCGCTCATGACCTCCGTCAACCGGGAAAACATGTCCACCGCCTTCACCGTCTCTGTGGATGCGGCCCATGACATCACCACGGGCATCAGCGCCGCGGAACGCGCCCTGACCATCCGCACGCTGGCGGACCCCAAGGCCACCGTCAATGACTTTGTGCAGCCAGGCCATACCTTCCCTCTCCGAGCCGTTCCCGGCGGGGTGCTGCGCCGCGCCGGCCATACGGAAGCCACCATCGACCTCGTGCGCATGGCGGCCCTCCAGCCTGCCGGCGTCTGCTGTGAAATCATGAAGGAAGACGGCACCATGGCCCGCACCGGCGACCTGGGCGGCTTCCAGAAAAAACATGGCCTGAAAGCCTGCACCGTGGCCCAGCTTATCGAATACCGCCGGGCCAAGGAAAAGCAGATACGCCTGGTGGAAACCGTCAAGATGCCCACGGACTACGGCGACTTCATTTGCCACCTCTATGAATCCCATCTGGACGGAGCCCTTCACCTGGCCCTGGTGCACGGGGAAATCTCCCCGGACAAGCCCACGCTGGTGCGCGTGCACAGCGAATGCCTTACGGGGGACGTCTTCGGCTCCCGCCGGTGCGACTGCGGCAGCCAGCTCCACACCGCCATGCGCCGCATTGCGCAGGAAGGCGGCGTGCTCCTCTACCTGCGCCAGGAAGGCCGCGGCATCGGCCTGGCGGCAAAACTCAAGGCCTACAAGCTCCAGGAACAGGGGCTGGACACTGTGGAAGCCAACCTCAAGCTCGGCTACCCGGACGACCTTCGCGACTACGGCATCGGCGCCCAGATTCTGCATGACCTGGGAGCGGACCAATTGCGCCTGCTCACCAACAACCCCCGGAAAATCGTGGGGCTGGAAGGCTTCGGCATTAAAATCACGGAACAGGTTCCCCTCGTCATCCCCCCAACGAACAAAACAGCAAATACCTGGCTACCAAAAAATGCAAGCTGGGCCACATCCTGTAAACTCCCACTCCATCCCATCCCTCCATGTCCACGGAACTTCCACGCCGCCAGCGCGCCACGGGCACGCGCGCCAAAATCAGCATCGTCGCCTCGGAATACAATGAGCAATACACCCAGGCCCTGGTAGACAACTGCTCGGAAGAACTGGAAGCCGTGCTCCCCGCAGTCCGGCTGGAAATCATCCGCGTACCGGGAGCCTTTGAAATCCCGGTCACCATCAAATCCGTTCTCTCCCGCTCTCCGGAAAAACGCCCGGACGCCGTGGTGGCCCTGGGAGTCATCCTGCGCGGCAGCACGGACCACGCGGACCTCATCGGGTCCACCATCACGCAGGCCCTGATGCGGCTCGCGCTGGAATTCACCACGCCCGTCATTCATGAAGTCCTTCTCCTGAACGATGAAAAGCAGGCCTTTGCCCGCTGCATCGCCTCCCAGCTCAACCGCGGCCGGGAAGCGGCCCGCACCGCAGCCCGCATGGCGGAACTCTTCCTCAACTCCCTCTCCCGGCAATAAGGCACATCCTCCCTCTCTCTTCTCTACCGCCATGCTCTCACGCAACCAAATCAGACAAGCAGCCCTCCAATACCTCTACGCCACCTCCCAGACTCCGGAAGAGGAGCAGGAACAGGACGAAGGCATCTGGGACATCCTGATGGAACCCTTCCGCGGGGACTACTGCAAGCTCAGGGCCAAGGCCGTCTCCGGCCACCTGACCCGGGACTATCCGGACAAGCTGCGCCTCTTCGTCACCCGTGCGCGGGAAACGGCGGACAAGCTTCAGCACGACCCCCTCACCCTGCCCGTCCGCGACCTGCTCCAGGACCTGCTGGTCAAGGAAGGGGAATTCAACGCCTCCCTGCTCCAACTGAAAAAAAACCTGTACGAAGACCCCTCCAATGACAAAGGCGCGCTTTCCGCCGCCTGTGACGCCGCGCAGGAACTCAACACCACCCTGATGCAGATGCGCCGCCGCCTGCTGGATGCCCTCAAGGACTTCCCTGCCTACAACGGCATCTGGGCTCCCCTTGTTTCCTCCTGCAACAAGCTCCAGGAAATCAACGACCGCATCAACTGCCTCATCCACCCGGACGGCCGCCCCTCCCTGGCGGAAATGAAAAAAGTGGTGGAAGCCGGAAAGGATGCGGATGAACTCTACCGTGAAGCCAAAGCCCTGGGAGAAGACATTCTGCGCCGCCGGGACGAACTGGACGCCGCCATCAACGGCACCCTGGAAAACTACTCTCCGGAACGCGTCAGCGCCATTGACCGCGCCATCCTGCGCCTGGGCGCCTACGAACTCCTTCACCGCAAAGACCTGGCCGCCCCCATCGTCATCTCGGAAGCCATCCGCCTGGCGGAACGCTTCTCCTCCGCGGAATCCCCCCGCTTCGTCAACGGCGTGCTGGCCGGCATCTCAAAAACGGAACGCCCGGCGTAACCACTACCCTGTACCATGGCTGGATTCTTTAAAAAACTCTTCACCAAATTCTCCCGCGGTTCCCGGATAGACTGGGATGAACTGGAAGCGGACCTGGTTACTGCGGACATCGGCATCCGGCGCGCCATGAACATTGCGGACCAACTGAGGGAAAGCAAGGGACTGGATGCGGAAAACCTGGTGGAAGCCACCCGTGAAGTCCTCCGCCAGGCCTTTCCTGCTACCGCTCCGTCCCTGCCCGCTCCTCCGGAGGGAAAGCCGCTGGTCATTCTGGTCGTAGGCGTCAACGGCACGGGAAAAACCACCTCCGCCGCCAAACTGGGCCACCTGCTGCAAAAACAGGGCTCCCGCGTTCTCCTGGCCGCGGCGGACACCTTCCGTGCCGCCGCCGTGGAACAGCTCCAGAGCTGGGCGGACAAGCTGGGAATTCCCATCTACAAGGGAGCGCCCAACCAGGACCCGGCCTCCGTTTGCTATGAGGCTCACACTCAGGCCATCCGGGAAGGCTTCCAATACCTTATCTGCGATACCGCGGGGCGCCTGCACACGCGCCACAACCTTATGGAGGAACTCTCCAAAATCCGCCGCACCCTCGCCAAGCAAGATGCAGCGGCCCCCCACCGCACCCTGCTGGTGGTGGACGCCACCACGGGCGCGAACGCCCTGGCCCAGGCCAGGGAATTCCACAAGGCCACTCCCCTGGACTCCGTCATTATCACCAAGATGGATGGCTCCGGAAAAGGCGGCGTGGCCGTAGCCATCATGGATGAAATGCACATCTCCCCTGCCTTTCTGGGAACCGGGGAAGGAGCTGAAGACTTTGAACCCTTCAACCGGGACCGCTACGTGGATTCCCTGCTGTAACGGGTCCGTTCAACCCCATGCCCTCTCTTCCCCTCATTACTGCCCAGACGGAGGAAAAGCTGCTCGCCTTCCTGACGGAACGCGGCCACACCAAATTCCGTGCCCAGCAGGTCCTGGACTGGGTATGGCGCAAACGCGTCACCTCCTTTGACGCGATGACCAACCTTCCCCCGGCGCTCAGAAACCTGCTGTCGGAAAACTTCCGTTTCCACACACCGGAAATCGTGGAAGTCCACGGCTCTGCGGACACCACACGGAAATTCCTGACCAGAATGGAAGACGGCAGTCTGGTGGAATCCGTCATCATTCCCGCCGCCGCTGCGGAAAACGGGGAACAGGCGGACCGCATCACCCTCTGCGTTTCCTCCCAGGTGGGCTGCGCCTTCGGCTGCAAATTCTGCGCCTCCGGCCTGCTGGGCCTCAAACGCAACCTCACGACCGGGGAAATCATCGGGCAAATCCTCTCTGCGGAAACCATCGCCGGAAAACGGGTCAACAACCTCGTCTTCATGGGCATGGGGGAACCGCTCTCCAACTTCGACAACCTGGAGGACGCCCTGGAAATCATCACCTCCCACCGCGGGCTGGAAATAGGCGCGCGCCACATCACCATCTCCACGTCAGGCTTTGTTCCCGGCCTGAAAAAACTGGCCGCCTATCCCAGGCAAATCCGTCTGGCCGTCTCCCTGCACGGAGCCACGGACGAGGTGCGCGACCAGATCATGCCAGTCAACAAAAAATGGCCCCTCTCCCAGCTCATTCCCGCGTTGGAGGAATGGGGGAAGGACAGGAACCAGATGCCCACGCTGGAATACATCCTCATCCGGGACGTGAACGACTCCCTGAACGACGCATCCCATCTCGTCCGGATCGCCAAGCGCCTGCATGCCAAGGTCAACCTCATTCCATACAACACTGTGGAGGGGCTCCCATGGGAACGCCCTGCGGAGAGCCGCTGCCGCGCCTTCCGGGACGCCGTCCACAAGGCGCGCATCCCCGTTACCATGCGGTATGAAAAAGGCCATGACATCAACGCCGCCTGCGGCCAGTTGAGACTGAGGAAGGAACGGGAAAACAACGGTGGAACGTCCCTCTGACGGAACGAGGCTTTTCTGAATTTACGACGTTGCCTATTGCCCGCCGCCCTTCGTTGTGCTATTCCTTTCCAGCCGGATGCCACCCATCCCGCCGCCGCATCATGGAAACTACGGAAACCATCACCGCCGCCTCCCCGCTGGAACTGACCAAGGCCCCCCGCAAAGCCCCGGCCCTGGACCTCAGGGACATTCCGCAGGCTCCTGGCCCGGAAAAAGGCGTGCTGGCCCTCATGGCCATGGACCCCGCCACCTACGTGGGCCAGTGCGTGACCATCGGCATGACGGAGGACTACTTCTACCTGCCCGCGCATAAACTGCTCTGGCGCCTCTTCCAGACCCGTTACAATAAAAACGAGCCCATCGACATCGTTTCCATCACCCAGGCCCTGGAAGACATGCACCAATTGGAAGCGGTGGGCGGAAGCGCGGGCCTGGCAGAAATCTACACCTTCACCACCACCGGAGCCTACTTTGAGCACTACCTCAACGTCCTGAAGGACAAATTCATTCTCCGCTCCATCATTGACATCGCCACCCGGTCCACCACCCAGGCCTTTGACAATCCGGACGACGTGGCGGAACTGCTGGACTCCGTGGAAACCCACATCTTCCAGATACGGGAACGCTACAACAGCGCCAAGGACGAACAAAGCCTGGCAAGCATCCTCAAGCAGGCTGTCACCAACTTTGAAAAATTCATTGCCAGCAAGGGACAGATCCAGGGGCTGACCACGGGTTTTGAAGAACTGGACAAAAAAAGCAACGGCCTCAAGCCTGGGGACATGTTCATCATCGCCGCCCGTCCCTCCATGGGTAAAACCTCCTTCCTGCTCAACATCGTCGAGCACATTGCGCTGAATGAAAAAAAGCCCACTCTGCTCTTCTCCTGTGAAATGCCCGCGGTCCAGATCGTGGAACGCCTTCTCTTCGCCCGCTCCGGGGTCCGCAGCCGGGAAATCATCAAGAGGGGCAACCTCACCCAGCTTGAAATGAAGCACTTCAAGCAGGCGGTCAAGGAAGTGGGGGCCTCCCAGCTTGTCATTGACGACACGGCTGCCATCTCCATCAACGAACTCCGGGCCAAGGCGCGCCGCGTCATGCGGGACCAGGGCGGCCTGGCCGCCATCGGCGTGGACTACCTCCAGCTCATGCGCTCCCACTCCAAGCAGGCCGCCAACAGCCGCGAACGAGAAGTGGCGGAAATCTCCGCCGGCCTCAAGGCCCTGGCGAAGGAACTCAAAGTGCCCGTCATCGTCCTGGCCCAGCTCAACCGCGGACCGGAAAGCCGTACGGGCGCCAGCCTGGGCGTGCCCCGCATCTCCGACCTGCGTGAATCCGGCTCCATCGAACAGGATGCCGACATGATCGGGCTACTCTACCGCTCCGCCTACTATGCGGAAGATGAGGAAAAACGCCAGCAGATGGCCGGACGGGCCAACCTGCACCTGGCTAAAAACCGCAACGGCCCCACCGGGGACGTGCCGCTCCACTTTGAAGCGGAACTCATGCGCTTCTCCACCCGTGAAGCGGATGAACACGACCAGGAAAACGAATAAAATCCCTTCCGAGCTTCAAATTTCTGCGGATTTACAATCCGGAGTCAAGCTGTGATTCTAAGGGAAAAGAACTTGCGATGACGCCCCTCCGCCTATGAGGAGCTGTTTATAAGAGATGGGGACCCGTCGGGAGCTGTCGGACTGGGGCGAGGAATGCCGCAGGCTTCTGCGGCATTTGAATTTGAAAGGGAGCGTTAGCGAACTCTCTTTCCTGGAAGCCGGTACGTCCTGACGGGCACACGTATTTCAATTGCCGCAAGGTATGCGGTACTCCCTGTAAGGAGATGGACATTTCTCCGGTTTCAGACCGTGACGGATTGTAAATCCGGTAGCCTCATTGCAGCGCCAGCGTCTCTTCTGGGCTTACTTATCAAGTCATTTCTGTTTTAATATGAAAAAAACCTTATCTATCGCCGCCCTGCTCTGCGGATTGTGCGTTTGCGCCAATGCCGCCAGCATGGTCACGGAATGGACCGGTGGGGCCGGCCCTACGGAAGGCAACACCTATGAACTGGGCAACGCGGGCAACTGGAGCAACGGCATTCCCAGCCGCGGCAACGGCCAGGGCCCGGATGTCATCTTCAACAATGCCGGAACCGTCAACGTCAACGGCGCCATGGTGGACACCTCCGACGGCGGCGGCATCACCGTTACGGGCAACAGCAACGTTACCGTCGGCGGCACCCGCTATACGGGGAATGTAACGGTCGGCTCCGGTTCCACCCTGAACCTCGGGCAAGTGGACTTCAAAAGCAGTGACATCACCCTTGACGGAACCCTCAACCTCACCGTCTGCGGCATTGATCCCGGCGGCAATGGCGCACGGCTTGTCTTCGGTATTGGAGGCATCATGAACGTCAACCAGAAAATCTGGGGCGCGTCCAGCTTCTCCGTCTCCGGACTGCTGGCCACCACATCCACGGACCTGACTGTGGGAGAATTCCAGTTCGTTACCCGCACGCTGGTCACCTCCGCCGGTTTTGACGGCGGGTCCATCTCCCTGGGGGACTTTACCGCTGAAGACGGCAGCGCGCTGACCAAGGCCTCCGGCCTCATGGAAGGAAATGCAGCGGACTATCAGGGCCAATACTACCTCTACACGGAAAACGGAGACGTCAAGGTGCAATACGTAGTAGCGGGCGTCGTGCCGGAACCCGCCACGGCTACCCTCAGCCTGCTGGGGCTGGCAGCTCTGATGCTGCGCCGCAGGCGCGCCTGATTTCCGGAATCCCATTTTTTCTTCAAGAGGCTGTACGCTAATGCGTACAGCCTCTTTTGCATTCGCCGGGCGGGTGACGGAAACGTCACGGAAAATATCTTCACGCCATTGCCGGAGGCCGTAACATCTTTCCATTACCCTTTATTCAGCATTATGCAAGCTCACGCAAAATCACTCAACGAGCGCTTCCGCACACTCATCTCACTCCTCTTCGGCCTGGCTATCGGCTGCGCCCTGCTCTTTGGAGAATCCCGGTGGGAAATGTCCCCGCTCATAGAAGAAAGCCTCATGCTCCTGGCCTGTTTCATGGCCGGCATAGGCGCCTTCGGGCGCATCTGGTGCTCCCTCTACATTGCTGGTTATAAAAACAACGTCCTTGTCAT
Organism: Akkermansia sp. JRP_AM1; assembly: GCF_049262625.1. Lineage (NCBI taxonomy): Bacteria > Pseudomonadati > Verrucomicrobiota > Verrucomicrobiia > Verrucomicrobiales > Akkermansiaceae > Akkermansia > Akkermansia sp. JRP_AM1. Next base: position 1,806,658 of record NZ_CP118234.1, on the reverse strand, counting down.
TGAAGGGCCGTACTCCATGTGCCGCAACCCGCTTTACTTCTTCAGCTTCATCGGCGGCATAGGCGTAGCGTGCGCCACGGAAACCTTCACGGTCCCCCTGCTGACGGCATTGGCCTTCGGCATTTACTACCCGTCCATCATCAGGAAGGAACAGGAACGGCTCATCTCACTCTTCGGAGACGCCTACCGGAACTACTGCCGGAGCGTCCCCTCCTTCATTCCCTCCCTATCGCGGCTGAAGCCGCCGCCCGCAACCTACTCCGTTAATCCTGCCACCTTCACGCACAACATCGTGGACGCGCTGTGGTTCATCTGGTTCATCGGCATCTTTGAATTCATCAGCGGGCTACATGAAGCCGGAGTGCTCCCTGTGTGGTTCCTCATTCCGTAACCTGCTCCCTTCTTCTGGCGTCCAGAAGCCCCGCCAGGGCCTTCTGGGAAACCATCTGCCGGAAAGACCCTCGGTCCCGCGGATAAAGCATCATCTCCGTCCGCGTCTCTCCCCCCGGAAAGCCCAGGCGAGCCATACGGTACCCACAGGTTTTTCCGGCGTGCCGCCTCCCGGCCCCGCAATGCCGCTGACGGCAACCGCCACACCGGCACCGGAACGGTCCAGGGCCCCCTTCGCCATCGCTTTCACCACGGGTTCGCTTACCGCTCCGTGAAGCTTCAGGATATCCTCCGGCACCCCCAGCATCTTCGTCTTTGCCCGGTCGGCGTAAGTCACCCAGCCGAACTCAAAAACGCCGGAGGAACCCGGCACATCCGTAATCCTCTTGGCAATCAGGCCGCCGGTGCAGCTTTCCGCCGTCGCCACCTTCAACCCCTGTTCCGCCAGATGGAGCACCACCGCCTTCTCCAGGGATACTCCCGCGGGAGTCAGCATATACGCTCCTGCCAGGATGCGCAGGCGCGCCTCCCCCTGTTTCAGCGCCACTTCACTGCCCACCAGGCGCACATCCACCTCTCCGATGCGCGCGCAATACGCCACCTCCAGTCCCTCCACCTGGTGCAGGGAATCATCCACCAGCTCCTGAAGGTCGCTCTCCCCGATTCCTACCAGCCGGAAAACGCGCAGATGTGGAATATCCTCATCCGCCAGATCTTCCAGAAGCGGCATCACTGACTGCTCCACCATCGGTTTCAACTCCGACGGAGGTCCGGGCAGCAGGATGAACATGGGAAGGGAACCGCTGGCAGGCATCACCAGGCCGGGCGCCGTGCCGTTGGAATTCTCCAGCACCGCGGCGCCGTCCGGAACCATGGCCTGTTTGAAATTGCATTCCGCAATGGAAATCCCCCTGCGTTCAAAATAGCTCTTCAACCTCTCCGCCACCTGCTCGTCACGATGCATGTCCACGCCGCACACGTCGCACAGGGCTTCTCTGGTCACATCGTCGCTCGTCGGTCCCAGGCCTCCGCTCACAATCACGATATCCGCCCGCCGGGCGCTCTCCCTCATGGCCTCGTTAATGGCATAGCCATCGGGAACCACGGTCTCCCTCTCCACACGGAATCCGGCCTCAAACAGCCTGTTGCCCAGCCACGCGGCATTCGTATTCACAATGCTCCCCAGTAAAATTTCCGTCCCGGTGTTGATCAATTCAACCCTGATCTGCTTCATGCCGCCAGTATGCTCCCGCATCCGCTCCGTGACATGCAACAATCCTGCCATGTACCACAAAAAACTTCATTTGAACGTCCCGTAAGATACAGTATGGGCACTGACAAAGACCATGAGCACACCTTCCCGGCCCCGCGCCACCAAAATCATCTGCACCATTGGACCAGCAACAGACACTTCCGACATGCTGGGCCAGCTTATTGAAGCCGGAGCCAACGTTTTCCGGCTCAACATGAGCCACTCCAAACACGACTGGGTCCGGGAAGTCGTCTTCCGCATCCGCCGGAAAGCCGCAGAGCTGCAGGCGAACATAGCCATTCTCTTTGACCTCCAGGGGCCGTCCATCCGCACCGGGGACCTGCCCGAACCCTACCATCTGAAAAAAGGGGACACGCTGGAAATCCGCCTGAGCACGGCCAAGCCGGAACTCCCCTTCTCCACCACGGTGAACTATGACGGGCTCCTGCAGGACGTCCAGGTAGGCCATACGATGGTGGTGGACAACGGAGGCATTCTCATGCGCATTGAGGAAGTGCGCCCGGACAGGCTCATCTGCAAGGTGCTCACGGAAGGAGTATTCGGCTCCCGCCGCCACATCAACCTCCCCGGCGTGGCCCTGCGGCTCCCCGCCCTGACGGAAAAAGACCTGGCGGACCTGGCCGTAGCCGTGGAATGCGAGACGGACTACGTAGCCATGTCCTTCGTCCGGGACGCCGCCCACATTGCCCAGCTCCGGGAGCATATCGACAACCTTGGAGGAAGGGCCCAGATTGTCGCCAAAATCGAGGACCAGCAGGCCATCCGCCACATTGACGACATCATCCTGGCTGCAGACGTCATCATGGTCGCGCGCGGCGATCTGGGCATTGAAGTCAGCATTGAGGAACTTCCCATCATCCAGCGCCGCATTATTCGCCACTGCCACAGGCTGGGGCGCCGCTGCATCGTCGCCACGCACATGCTGGAATCCATGATCACGCAGCCCACCCCCACCCGTGCGGAAGTCACGGACGTTTCCAACGCCATCTTTGAACAGGCGGACGCCGTCATGCTCTCCGGAGAAACCTCCGTAGGCCATTATCCCGTGCGCTGCGTGGAGGTCCTGGACTCCATCGCGCACCGCATGGAGCGCTCCGGCAACCTTAACTTTGCCGCCTCCGCCATCCTGAACGGAGACAGGCAGAAGGCCACCAAGGCAGCCATCTCCCTGGCGGACTCCGTGGAAAACGCCTGCATGGTCATCTTCACCCGCCGCGGCCTGGCCGCCACGCAGGCAGCCGTCCTCAGGCCGGAACGGGCCCCCATCTTCGCCTTCAGCAATGACCCCGTTGTCGTCCGGCAGCTCGCGCTGGCACGCGACGTGACCGCCTTTGAATCCCCCTTCCTGAAAGACCCGGCCCGCATGATCTCCACCGCTCTGAACCTGCTGAAGGAAAAAGGGCTTATCACCTCCGGCCAGCCCGTCGTCATCCAGGGGGACAGCCTGCAAGGGGAACTGCTGGCGGACTCCATCATCTTCATGCGCGCGGAATGATGGCCCCTGCCTTCCATGTGGCGCAGGAAACAGCCGTGTGGCCTCCGCCCCCTCCCCTCAGGGAACTTCTGCTGGATGCCGATCCGGACGAACGGCAGGTAGCGGACCATCTGGCCCACGGCGAACTTTACGTCGCACGGAGCCGCGGAGCTGCCGCCGGAGCTATCGTCATCCGGCAAACGGGGGAAGACACATGGGAAATCATGAACTGTTCCGTAGCCCCTGAATACAGAAGGCACGGTTGCGGAACCGCTCTGGTGCTGCACGCCCTGCACATCATCAGGAACAAGGGGGCAAGATATGCGGAACTGGGAACGTGCGATGCCTCCCCGGGCCCAATGGCCCTGTATGAAAGCTGTGGCTTCCGGATTTCAGGCGTCGTCAAAAACCACTTTACGGACAACTACCCGGAACCCGTCTGGGACAACGGCGTGCAGTGCATTGACATGATCCGCATGCGTGCGGACCTCTTCCCGCAGGAGGGGGAAACACCTCCAACTGGTCAGAAGCTATAAACCAGGCTGACGCCCGTCACCCAGCTATTGCCCTTCACCAGCGTTCTCCCATACACCCGGTTCACTCCGTGGGCTCCCTTGCCGAGCCAGTGCAGCCCCACAAACGGCTCCACAAAAATATTCCCGAACAAACGGTAATTCGCCGTCACCCTGACGTACAGGGACTGCCAACCGTTGCTGCCGGAAGGCCAGTAGGAGGAACTCAGCACCGCGCCGAACTTGAAACCCATGTAAAGGTTTTCCGTCATCCGGAAATCCGACCCGGTGCACATGTCAAACCACCAGCCCGTAATGCCGTAAAAGGAATAAGCGGCGCTTCCCTGCGCATAAAAACCGGGCAGGAAGCCCAGATCATGGCGCAGAATCAGCGCCGTTTCATACGTTGTCCCACCGTTGCCGAACAAATGTTCGGAGGCAAACCCCGCCAAACCGCCGTCATTCGCACGGAAGGATAATGCGGCGTAAGTGGCCTTCCCGAACTTCCTTTGAAGCCCAAGATCAGCCATTGTCTCATTCTCCAAGTCAACCGCCGGATGCCCCAGGAAAATTTCCTCCTTCAACGCCAGAATCAGGGAATACCGGTCATTCAGGTCGCTTCTCCAGTCCAGACGCAAGGGGGCCGTGGGATTACAGCCGCCGGGAATCAGGCCGCGGAATTCGTAATTCGTGGAATAGCCCGCCTTCAAGCTGCCGCTCACGGGTCTCAGAGGCGGATCGGAAGGAACATCCGGAATGCGTGACTCCGCCAGGGAAATTGAAATGGAAACGGCCAGAACCGCCCCAAGAGCAGAAAAAAAGGAAAAACTCATAAACTTGGAACTCCTGTTCCGCGGCATTCTGAATAAAAATACTGCCTCTGGCAACAAGCAAAAAAGGAGCGGAGCAATTCTCCTTTACCCCGGAAAGTCAATTCCTCCGCAAGCCGCTCATCCTGCAAGGAATAAAAAAATCCGCCCTGCCGCTGCCCCAAATTTTCCAGCCAGTGCAGCAGCAGCCATATCCGTGACGGCTTTTCCTAAGCCATCACCGGCCGGAACAGGAACAATGGCCGGATTTAGTCCCCGCCTTAATCGGCAATTTCTCCTTCCTCCATCCGGAACATGAAAGAAAAAGAGCGGCGGATTGCTCCGCCGCTCTTGAAACATGATTCAATCGTAAGCCGGACGGCTTAGAAGGAATAGACGAGGTTGGCGCCAGCCACCACGCCGAAGTTCTTGTAAGGCTTGGAACCTGCGTCCACGCCCTTGTTAGCCTTCAAGGCGCCGTTGCCGGCCCAGTTGAAGCTGACGAAGGGAACCACGGCCAGATTCTTCACGCCCAGCTTGACAGGCAGTTCAGCCTTCACCCACCAAGCTTGCGCGCCGTTGGACATGAAAGCGGACTTGCTGTCGAAGTAGCCGGCAGTGGCAGACATGCCGCCCGTGATCACGATGTCCGTGGCGGGGCAGATGGAAGCCTTCCAGCCCACATACGGCTGGAACCACCATCCGGTCATTCCCTGGAAGCCATAGCTAGTGGTCACACCGGCGAACCAGTTGCTGCACAGGTCATAGTTCAGGTTCAGATAGAATTCCTGAGCCACGGAGTGGGCATGACGCTGGCCAACGACGCCGTTTGCAAGGAGGTTGCTGTAATCATACTTGGCAAAGTTGCCGAGCAGACCGCCATGAATCAGATTCCAGCCGAGGGTGGTGGACAGGTTCTTCAGCAAACCGTCCTGGTTCTTCCAGCCAAGGTTGAAATTGGTTTCATTGTGGAAAGCAATATCTTTCATGCCAAGCAGCTCGTGACCGGAGGTCAGGGAGGTGTAGGAAGCGGCACCCACAATGGAGTTGGCGTCGCTCAGCTTGTAATTCAGATTTACACCGGCAGGGATAACGCTATCCCCTCCCACCAAGGCGTGGGAAGCCACGATGCCGCGGCTGGTGTAATTGGAGGCATAACCGGCGTAGATATCGCCGGACAGCGGGCTGACAGTCGCCACGGGAGTGGGAACCGGAGTCGGAGCAACAATCTTGACGGGAGTGCCCGCAAGAGCAGCGCCGGCAAAGGATGCCACAGCTGCCGCAACACTGATGATGTTCTTGGTTTGCATGACTATTACTTGGTTAGGGTATTAATTGTTGATTTGCTAACAAGGAAAGAAAAGTATCTTTTCCCCCTTGTTAAGGAAAGTGAAACATTTCCGTCACAAATGTAAAGCCTTTTCTCCCCCACAGTTAGCTAATCATTGATTTTCTAACATTTATATTTACCATCCCCATGACAAAAAGAGCAATCTTCCAGATCTTGCCAAGCTTTCCTCTCCATGGCCGGGCAGGATACAGGCATTCCGCCCCGGCCAGGCGTTCGTCTTCCTTCAGGGAAGGAGAAGGATTCACCAGGACCCTTTGTCCGCAGGAAAGCAGCATGGGCATATCCGCGCCACTGTCGCTGTAGGCGGCGGCGTTATCCAGAACGCCGTGCTCCGGCAGCACCTTCCGCTCGCGCAGGCGCTCCACCTTTATCTGTCCCTTGTTGTTGCCGTTCGGCAATTCCGGCATCGCCGGCATGCGGCCGTCCAGAAGCACGTCCGTTCCCAGAACGCCGTCAAATCCCAGCAGCTCACCCAGAGGTTCCGCGTAAAAGGTTGGGGAGGCGGAAACCATGAGGCACAGATCCCCCTTCTTCCGGTGTTCCTCCAGCCGTTCCTTCAGTTCCGGATAAATCCATTCCTGTGCCAGAGAGCCGAATTTCCTTCCATACTCCCGCACCGTTTCTGCGGGGAGTCCCCACAAATAAATGAGATAGGCCCTCTTCATCCGGTTTTCATCCCATATCCTCAGAACATAAAGAGGAATGCAGGCCAGGAAAAGAAGCACCAGCAGGCGCCGCCATGGATGGAGCCTCAGCACGAAACAGGAAAAAACGTATTGCGTATCCCAGGGCAGCAATGTTCCGTCCATATCAAAAAGGGCCACTCCCCTTTCGCTCAAATCATCCGTCATACCCCCATCCTATACTCTCAACCCTCAACTCTCAACCCTCAACTCTCAACCCTCAACTCTCAACCCTCAACTCTCCATCCTCTTCCCTTAAACGCCCAAAACCCCGGCCGCCAAAAGGCAACCGGGGTTTTGAAGCAAATCCAGAAGGAAATAAGATTAACGGGAGTAGAATTCCACGATGAGCTGCTCATTGACGATGGGAGCAATCTCTTCCTTGGAAGGTACGCGAGCAATCTTGCCCGTGAGCTTGTCACGGTCGCATTCCAGCCAATCCGGAACCACAGTGGCCTGGGTCAGGTCAAGGAAACGGGTAGCCAGCTGCTGGGAGGAGGCCTTTCCACCGACGGCGATCACATCGCCAGGGCGGCAGGAGTAGGACGCAACGTTCGTCTTTTTGCCGTTCACGGTGATATGGCCGTGGGAAACGAGCTGACGGGCGCCGGCGCGGGTGTTGCTGAAACCGAGACGGTACACAACATTGTCCAGACGGAGTTCAAGGAGCTGAAGCAGGATGTCGCCGGTAATGCCGCGGCGGCGGGCGGCTTCTGCATAATACTTGCGGAACTGGCCTTCAAGCACACCGTATTGGAAACGCAGCTTCTGCTTTTCAGCAAGCATCACGCCGTAGTCGGACTTCTTCTTGCGGCCGGCGCGCATGCCATGCTGGCCGGGGGGAAGGGGCGCTTTTCAAGAGCCTTGGTGGAACCGAAAAGAGCAACGCCAAAACGGCGGGACACTTTATCGCGGGGACCGGTATAACGAGCCATGATATATTTGATCTATAGGTAAAAGGATTCAATTAGACGCGGCGGGCCTTCGGGGGACGGCAGCCGTTGTGGGGAATGGGGGTCACGTCCTTGATGGAGGTGATTTCAATACCGATCGTCTGCACGGCACGCACGGCGGATTCACGACCGGAACCCGGTCCCTTCACACGCACTTCCACTTCACGCAGACCGTGGCCCATGGCCTGGCGGCAGGCGTCCTGGCAAACCACCTGGCCGGCGTAAGCCGTGCTCTTGCGGGAGCCCTTGAAGCCCATCTTGCCGGCGGAGGACCAGCCGATCACGTTGCCGCGCTGGTCGGTGACGGTCACGACGGTGTTGTTGAACGTGGAGGAAACATGAACCACGCCGGAGGAAACGTTCTTGCTGCCCTTGGCCTTCAGGATTTTGGGCTTGTCATCATCGCCGCCCAGACCGAGTTCCGCAAAAATGTCCTTGCGGGGTTCGGGCTTCTTGACTTCTTCAGGAGCGGAAACAGCGGCGGCCGGAGTTTCAGCAGCGGGAGCGGGAGCTGCCGCTTCCACGGGCTTTTTGGCGGTTTCGTTGGTGATTTCTTCGCTAGCCATAGTAAAGCTATATAGTAAAATTCAGGTTGCCGGATTACTTCTTCTTGGCCTGCGCGCCAACGGTCTTCTTCTTGCCTTTACGGGTGCGGGCATTCGTGCGGGTACGCTGGCCACGGACCGGAAGGCCGCGGCGGTGGCGCTGACCGCGATAGCAGTTGATGGAGGTCAGACGCTTGAGAATGGATTGCTTTTCACGACGAAGGTCACCTTCAATCAGGATTCCGTCAGTGGTGATCACTTGAACAATCTTCGTGAGTTGTTCGTCGGTAAGCTGTCCCGTACGGATGTCGGGATTGATGCCTGCTTGTTCCAGGATTCTCTTAGAAGTCGAGTGCCCGATTCCGTAAATATACGGAAGGGAAGCCTCGATGCGCTTCTCGTTGGGTATTTCTGTACCGAAAAGGCGTGCCATAATGGATTGGATTTGCTAGCTGTTATTTTTCTCTGCCTCGCGCAGAGCTATTGCTTGGGGCAAGATGGATACCATAAATTGAGGTTTTGACAAGAGCAAAACGTCATTTTTTCTATTTTTAATCTCTTGCGCCGCTTGAACATGCATGCCGCCCGTGGCGGCGCAGGATGCGTTCCACCGCCCAGGAAGCATGCTCCGCCACGAGGGGGACTCCCCGGAAAGCGCCTTCAGAAAATCAATGTCATCCGGAGTTCCCGCATTCCCCAGCACAATGCAGCCGTTGCGCAGCAGCCCCTCCCTCTTGATTCTTTTCAGGGGGAATTCCGGAACAGGTCCGCAAAGCCGCCGGCATCCAGGGCAAGCAGATCGCGCAGCGGAATGGAGGCCAGCAGGCGGGACATGCGGAACCGCTCATCCGCCTCCGGCAGGGGCTTCCCGTTCCAGGGGCAGACCGTCACGCAGGTGTCGCACCCGTACAGCCGTGTCCCTACCAGGGGGCGTATTTCCTCCGGAATGGATCCCCGGTGTTCAATCGTCCAGTAGGAAAGGCAGCGTCCGGCATCCACCTGGCCGTTTTCCATGATTGCGCCCGTCGGGCACAGGTCCGCACAGCGCCGGCAGCTTCCGCACCCGTGGGAGACCGGAGTGTCCGGCTCCAGCTCCAGCGTGGTCAGCAGGGTGGCGATGAAAAAGCGCGAGCCTCCCTTCCTGCGAACAATCAGGCCGCTTCTTCCGCGCCATCCCAGGCCGCACGCTTCCGCGTGGTCCCGTTCCATGACGGGTCCGGCGTCCACATATCCCTTTTGCTCGCCACCGTAAATGGAAAGCAGTTCCTGCAAATCCGCCAGCTTCTCTTCCAGAATTCCGTGGTAGTCCCTTCCGTGGGCGTAAAGGCAGATGCTTCCCTCCCCCTCCGGACGCATGGCGGGGCTGTCATAGTCATAGGACAGGCAGATGACGGAACGGCAGCCGGAAAGCACCTCCGCAGGGTCCGCCCTCCGCTCCGGAGAACGCGCCATCCATTCCATCCCGGCGTGCCAGCCCCGTTCCAGCCATTGGAACAATTTTTCCGCATGCGGGCTCCTTCCCGCACGGGCCACCCGGCAGCCGGAAAACCCAAGCTGCCGGGACACGGCGCACAGGGAATCTTTAATAACAGCGGGATCCGGCGTCAGCACGCCCGCATCATGGACAAGAGCGCCCCTTCCACCAAGAATTTCTTCAATCCGGTGGAAATTGGATTGCCTGCACCCTGCCGCCGCTTCATAATAGACCTATATGAACATCCGGATTCTGAGCGATGGGAAACAGGGCCATCTCAACCAGTCCCTGGGACTGGCGCAGGCTCTGATTGCCAAAGCAGGGGGGGCCGTGGAAACGGTGGACCTGCAGGGACTTTCCCTTCTGGGGAAAATCCGGAAGGTCGTCTCCGGCAGCGACACGCCGCAGCCGGACCTGTTCATCTCCGCCGGACACGCCACGCACATCCCGCTCATCTGCGCCCGCCATCATTTCAAGACCCGGGCTGTCCTCTGCATGAAGCCCACGCTTCCCTGCACCTTTTTTGACCTCTGCCTCATTCCCCGCCATGACTTGCGCCCCGGGCGCGACTATACGGATACGGGCATCTTTCCCACCCATGGAGCGCTTCACCCCATGAGGCCTGATCCCTCCATCCCGAAGGACATCACCCTGATCCTCATCGGAGGTCCCAGCAAGGATTTTGACTGGGATGACGAAGCCATGCTCAACCAGCTCTCGGACATCAGCATCAACACCCCCGGCAACATCGTGCTGACCACCTCGCGCCGGACGCCGACGGGCTTTGCAGAGAAAATCCAGACGGCCGTTCCGGAGATCACCGTCGTTCCAGTGGAGGAAACGCAGCCGGGGTGGGTAGCGCGGCATCTGGCGCACGCCTCCGCCACCTGGGTCAGCCAGGACAGCGTCTCCATGGTATATGAAGCGCTGGGCGCGGGCGCGCCCGTAGGCGTCCTGGCTGTCCCCCGCCGCCACGGCAACCGTAAATCCCGCATCCTGTCCGGCCTGGAAATGCTGGAAAAGGAAGGCTTGGTCACCGGATACCGGGACTGGAAAAAGCAGGGCTTCCGCCTGGCAGCGCCCGGAGCCCCCCTTCTGGAGGCGGACCGCGCCGCAGACTACATCCTCACCAGATTCTTTCCCCAACTCCACGCCTTATGAAAATAGTACATCTCGTCCCCTCCATGGAATCCGGAGGCGTGGAACAAGTCGTCATGGAACTGGGCAGCGGCCTTTCCGCCCGGGGCGTGGAAAACATCGTCGTCTCCGGCGGCGGACGCCTGGTTCCCCGGCTGGAAAAGGAAGGCTCCCGCCACATCCTGATGCCGATCGGCAAAAAAAGCCTCGCCACCTTCTTCCGCATCGGCGCCCTCCGCGCCTTGCTCCAGGCCGTCAGGCCGGACATCCTGCATCTTCATTCCCGCGTTCCCGCCTGGGTAGGCTACCTGGCATGGAAAAAACTGCCGCCGGAAGACAGACCCGGCCTCGTCACCAGCGTGCACGGCTTCTACTCCGTCAACCGGTACTCCGCCATCATGAGCCGGGGGAAGGGGTGATTGCCGTTTCCAACTGCATCCGGGACTACATCCTCACCCATTATCCGTCCACTCCCGAGGACCATATCAGAATCATTCCCAATGCCATTTCCCCAGACCAGCACCACCCGGACTACTCCCCTTCCCGGGAATGGCTCACGGGCTGGCATATGTCCTATCCCGAGCTCAAGGGAAAATTCACCCTGTGCCTGCCAGGCCGCATCACGCGCCTGAAAGGGCAGCTGGACCTGATTCCCATTGTAAGACAGCTTCTGGAACGGGGAATTCCGGCCCACGCCGTCATCGTGGGAGAGACCAAAAAGGGAAAGGAAGAATATAAAAACGAAGTCCTCCGGGAAATTGAGCGGGCCGGCGTCTCCCACGCCTTCACCTGGACCGGCCACCGCCAGGACCTGCGGGACATCATTTCCACTTGTTCCGTCACTCTTTCCCTGACCAAAAGCCCGGAGGCCTTCGGCAAATCAACCCTTGAGGCGCTCGCCCTGGGCAGACCCGTTGCCGGGTACGCCCACGGCGGAGTCAAGGAACAACTGGACGCCTTCCTGCCGGAAGGAAACATCGCCGTGGGGGACGCTTCCTCCATGGCTGCCCTGCTTTCCCGCTGGTACGCCCAGCCCCCTCCCCTGCCCCGTCACATACCCTCCCCTTACAAGATGGAGGATATGATTCAGGCCCATCTGGACGTTTACCAGGAACTGACCCCTTATTCATGACGCCCCGGGAAGCCGCCATAACCCTGAACCTGATACCGGGGCTGGGCCCTGTCAGGGTCATGCGCCTCATGCAGGTATTCGCCTCTCCGGAACTGGTTCTGGAAGCTCCGGCCTCCATGCTGATGGATATTCCCGGCATCGGGGCACAGCTGGCTCGCCACATCTCATCCTGGCGGAGCATCGTCAATCCGTACCGGGAGCTGGAACTGGCGGATAAGGCGGGGGCCACGGTCACCACGGTCTTTGACGCCTCCTATCCCGCCGCCCTGCGCGAGCTGACGGACGCGCCCATCGTCCTTTATTCCTGGGGATCCTGGACCGCGGGGGATTCCGAACGCTCCATCGCCGTCGTCGGTTCACGCATGGCCACCCACTACGGCAGGCTATGCGCCAGAACCGTCTCTCATGACCTGGCGGAGGCCGGGGTAACCGTCATTTCCGGACTGGCGCGCGGCGTGGATACGGAGGCCCATACGGGAGCCCTGGATGCGGGGGACGCACCGTCGCCGTCATCGGAGCGGGCCTCAGCAAGCTGTATCCATGGGAAAACAGAAACCTGGCGCAGCGCATTGCGGACGGCCATGGAGCGGTAGTCTCCGAATTCCCGATGGAGCTGCCCCCCTCCCGCACCACCTTTCCCATGCGCAACCGCATCGTGAGCGGCTGGAGCCGCGCGACGCTGGTGGTGGAAGCCTCCGGACGCAGCGGAGCCCTGATCACGGCGCGGACGGCAGGGGAACAGGGACGGGAGGTCTTCTGCATTCCCGGCCCGGTTGACCGGCATTCCTCCGACGGCTGCCACGCCCTCATCCGGGACGGAGCCACGCTGGCCGCCGGAGCCTCCGACATCCTGCATGACATGAAATGGACCGCCCCGGAACAGGGTCTGCCCCTTTTTCCCCATCCTCCCTTTCCGCCGCTGCACCTCCGCTGCCTCCCACTGCGGAGGAAAAGGAAATCCTCCATGCCGTCAGGATGGGCTTCAATACCATTGACACCCTCTGCGCCTCACTGGGGAAACCGGCATGCGCCATTACGCCGCTTCTGTCCAGAATGCAAATTGCAGGGCAAATCACGCCGGATGCAGGCGGATACTTTTCCATCAACCACAAGGGACACTAAACAGTTCTCCTCCCTTTCCGGAAATGTCTCAACAGCAGGCAGGGCGCCCCCGGACGGCGGCAGCCCGCGTCAGCCCGGTTAAAGGAACAGAAAAAGCTCCTACTGCTTAACCTCCTTGCGCACGGCATCAATCCAGGCGGAAATCGTCTCCGCCTGCTCCCACTTGACTGGGGCGGCCAGCTTCTTCTTGGACACGGGATCGGAAACTTCAAAAATCACTCCATATACAAACTTGATGTCGTCCGGGTTTCTTTTCTTCTGAAAGCGGCCTTCCTGCTGGGCCTTGAAATCTATCTTTTCATAGGACGCCAGGAAAAGCGCCAGCATCAAGCCGTCCTCTCCCTTGATCGGAGAAACGAGCGGCACCACCGGGCATTTCACCTCCTTGCCCCGGATAATGGTCTTGACCAGCCTCGGTTCCACCTTCTTCAAAATATCAAGCTTCTTTGAAATATTCTCCTTGGCAAATGCCTTTTCAAAAACGGCCAGGTTACTGTAATCGTTCTTGTCCCGGAAGGGAATCATTGCCTCCATGCTGTTCTCCCCGTCCAGCAGCTTCACTTCAACGCACGTTTCCTTCTGCTCCATGGACACGGAGGACTTGGCGCTGTCAGCGCATCTCTTGGTATCAAAAGAGGGCGTCTTGAACGGAAGAACTTCGGCGCAGGCCATGCAGGAGGCTACCAGTGACAAAAACAGGACGGAAACTTTCATGATGATTCAAATTTATGGTAAGGAACCATAATCGTCTATGCTCCGCAATGACTTTTTTCTTTGCTTCCGGGCTGCTTCCGGCAAAAAAAACTTTCTTCTCATGATGCAAAACAAATACCCTCAAACATCTAAAACAGCCGTCAAGCTACCTCCTAACAGTTATTATTCCAGAAATTAAATATGTCAACAAGGGAAGATCCCTCGCGCTTCAAGGCCTGCGGAAGAACTCTCATGCCTGCAACAGACAGTACATGCAGGGCCAAAACCCCATAACGTGTTTATATTAATGCAAACATAAAAACATGCAGAAATATTTCTTAAAAAAATAACCGTTTACGGACATATTTTGAACATCTTTTTGCGGGATAAAGTCTCACCCTTCACAAGATCTATCCGACGGGTGGGAAAAGTAACTCAAAATCCGTCCAGGGTGGTTTTTGGTTCCATAGGTAGTTAATAGAGAGAAAAGGCCGCGGATCAAACAACCCGCGGCCTTTTTTTGTCCAACTCCCTTTCAAATGCGGAGTTTGGGCTTGATGAATGAAACTTCTTACTGTAGCAACAAGACATGCGTTTGTTCGCCCTTCTCGCAGGATTCACCCTTTGCCTGAGCTCCACGAGCTGCCAATCGTATGGGGATTCAAGTGATTACATCCCCCTGGCAACGCCCGTTCCCCCGCAGCTTTCCCAGCCGGTAGCCAACGCCCTTCCCCGCCCCGCCAACTTTCCCACGCGTCCGGTAGCCATTCCGCCGAGCGCCCCCCGCACGCCCCGCTGTGCCAGCGCCTGCGTCATGGACGCCCTCACCGGAAAAGTGCTTTTCTCCCACAACGGACTCCAGCACCGCCAAGTAGCCAGCACGCAGAAACTCGTGACGGCCATGGTCGTCCTTGAACACGGCAGCCTGGACAGGAAGGTGGTTATCCAGCCTTCCGACACCAAGGCGGATCCCACCAAGCTGGGCTTCCGCGCCGGAGAAGTCTATTCCCGCCGGGAACTGCTCAATGCCCTGATGATCCGCAGCTTCAATGACGTAGCCGTGGCCCTGGCCCGCGACACGGCGGGGTCCGTTCCCCGTTTCGCCCAGTTGATGAACGCCAAGGCGCGCCAGATGGGCATGTACAACTCCCGCTTCGTCAACCCCAACGGTCTCCCCGCGGACCAGTACTCCACCGCTATTGACATGGCCCGCTGCGCCTATTACGTCTACCGCAATCCGGAACTGCGCAACATCATCTGCAAACGCCAGTACGCCTTCACCCGCGCCAACGGCAAGACGCTTCTGCTGAGAAACACCAACAAGCTGCTCACCCAGCACCCGTGGGTCACCGGCATGAAAACCGGCTACACGAACGCCGCCGGCCGCTGCCTGGTTTCCTCCGCCGGCTTCAACGGCCGCCATGTCATCGTCGTCGTTCTCGGCTGCCATCCGTCCCGCATCTGGGCGGAATCTGAAAACCTGCTCAAATGGGCCCTGGGTGACGCCGCATAAATGCACGGCGGCAATTGGTATTTGACTTTCACGGCGTGAGCCGCTATCAGTCCTGCCTATGTTACAGGCAGGTATTGTAGGTCTCCCCAACGTCGGCAAGTCCACCCTCTTCAACGCGGTCACCAGAACCCGCAAGGCCCAGGCGGCCAATTATCCCTTCTGCACCATTGATCCGAACGTGGGCATGGTCACGGTGCCGGACTCCCGCCTGCAAGTGCTTTCCGACATGTCCGGCTCTGAAAAAATCATCCCCACGCTCATTGAATTCGTGGACATTGCCGGCCTGGTCAAGGGCGCCTCGGAAGGAGCCGGACTGGGCAACCAGTTCCTGGCGAATATCCGTGAAGTGGACGCCATCGTGCAGGTGGTGCGCTGCTTTGACAATGACGACATCATCCACGAGCTTGGTTCCGTGGACCCCCTGCGCGACATTGAAATCATCAATTCGGAGCTCATTCTGGCGGACATCGCCACCATGGACAAAAGGCTTTCCTCCCGGGAGCGCAAGGCCCGCAGCGGAGACAAGGAAGCCAAGGCGGAGGTGGCCCTCATCACCAAGCTGCTGCCCCACCTGAATGAGGGCAATCCGGCCCTCACCTTTGAATCGCAACTGGATGACGACGAACGCAAGCTGCTCCATTCCTTCCAGCTCCTTTCGGACAAAAAAAGCATCTTTGCCTGCAACGTCAATGAAGACGAACTGGCGGACGCCATCAACAATCCGGACGCGCACCCCTACGTCTCCCAGGTGAAAAAATACGTGGCGGAACACCACAACGCGGAGGCCATTGTCATCTCCGCCCGGATTGAAGAAGAACTCATCGACGTTTCGGATGAAGAAGCCCGCGAATTCCTGGAATCCCTGGGCGTGCAGGATTCCGGCGTTTCCGACCTCATCCGCGCCGTGTACCACCTTCTGGGCCTGCGCACCTACCTCACCACAGGAGTCAAGGAAACGCGGGCCTGGACCATCCCGGCCGGGGCCAAGGCCCCCCAGGCGGCGGGCGTCATCCACACGGATTTTGAACGCGGCTTCATCGCTGCGGAAGTGGTGCATTACGACGACCTGGTATCCTGCGGCGGCAAGGCCGGAGCGCGGGAGCACGGCAAGCTGCGCATTGAAGGAAAGGAATATGTCGTCAAGGACGGAGACGTGGTCGAATTCCGCTTCAATGTTTAGCCCAAAGCTTTACCGGAATTCCATTGACTTTTCCTGATGCAGAGAGCAGATTGCTCATAACCTTCACATCGCCTCATGACTGATCCCGACGTCAAATCCACCCCTTTGGCAGCCAAGCACGTTGAACTGGGAGCCAGAATGGTTCCCTTCGCCGGCTGGAACATGCCGGTGCAGTACACCGGCATCCTGGACGAACACAAAGCCGTGCGCGAAGCCTGCGGCATCTTTGACATCTCCCACATGGGCCAGTTCACGGTGGCCGGCGCCGCAGCGGCTGCATGGCTGAACTCCATGCTGACCAATGACATCAATAAACTGGACATCGGCCAGGGGCAATACTCCATCATGCTCAATGACCGGGCCGGAGTCATTGATGACCTCATCCTGTACCGGATGGAGCCGGAAACCTTCTTCGTGGTGGTGAACGCCTCCAAGATTGACGAAGACTTCGCGTGGCTCTCCGCCCACAAGCCCGCGGACGTGGTCCTGGAAAACCATTCCGACGAATATGTGGGCCTGGCCGTCCAGGGCCCCAAATGCGGAGAAATCTTCGCCCGCGTCATTCCCGGCGTGGAGCTCCCCCGCAACGGCATCTCCCGCATCACGGTGGACGGAACGGACCTCCTCGTCTGCCGCACCGGCTATACCGGGGAAGACGGCTTTGAATTCTTCTGTCCGGCCCGGGAAGGCGTCAAATGGTTTGAAGCCTTCCTTGACGCAGGCGCCAAGCCCTGCGGCCTGGGCGCGCGCGACAGCCTGCGCCTGGAAATGTGCTATCCTCTGAACGGTTCCGACCTCGCTCCGGACAAAACGCCTCTGGAAGCCGGGCTCGGCTTCTTCTGCGCGCTGGATACGGACTTCACCGGCGCCGACATTCTTCGTGAACAGAAAGCCAACGGCCTCACCCAGCGCCTGGTGGCTATTGAATACACCGGCAAGGGAGCTCCTCCCCGCGCCCACTATGCCGTTCACGTTCCCGGAGGAGAAGCCATCGGAGAACTTACCAGCGGCGTGCTCTCTCCTTCACTGATGAAGGGCATTGCCCTGGCCTACCTGCCTGTCGCCCATGCCAAGGTCGGCACCGAGCTGGAAATTGACGTAAGGGGAAGGAAATTCCCTGCCGTGGTAGTTAAAAAACCCTTTTATAAGAAAGGTTGACACTACGGCGCAAAAATAAACTGACAAACACTGCATTTTACTACACTCTCACCTCAAACAATTACATCTTATGCACGACGTACCAGAAAATCTGCTGTATTCCAAGGATCACGAATGGATTGAAATTGACGGGGACATCGGCACCATCGGCATCTCAGACCATGCACAGGCCGAACTCTCCGATGTAGTCTTTGTAGACCTTCCCGAAGTAGGCGCCACCGTTGCCGCCGGCGACCCCGTCGCCGTCGTGGAATCCGTCAAGGCCGCCAGTGACGTGTACACCCCGGTTTCCGGTGAAATCCTGGAAGTGAATGAAGAACTTTCCAATGATCCCTCCCTCATCAACTCCGATCCCTACGGAGCAGGCTGGCTGTACAAAATCCGCCTGGACGTTCCCACGGAAACGGAAGACATGATGAACGCCACGGACTACGAGGAATACTGTTCCTGACCCGTTCCTCCCTCCCCCGCCCCGGTGATTCCATCCCGGGGCATTTTGAATTTAACCCGGCCCCCGCGGCCGGGCTCCATTACCTGCCAGATACCACATGAATACCCACTCAGACTTTGCCAGACGGCACATCGGCCCCCAGGGGGAAGAACGCCGGGAGATGCTTGACAGCCTCGGCTACCAAACTCTTGATGAACTCATTGCGGACATCGTTCCCGCAGACATCCGGATGCAGGATCCCCTGGACCTGCCCGCAGCCAAATCGGAAACGGAAGCCCTGGAGGAACTCCGTTCCATCCTCCGGAAAAACAAGCTTCTGAAAACCTTCATCGGCCAGGGCTACTACGGCACCATCACGCCCTCCGTCATCCTGCGCAACGTACTGGAAAATCCCGGCTGGTATACGGCCTACACGCCCTATCAGCCGGAAATCGCCCAGGGACGCCTGGAAATGCTCATGAACTTCCAGACCATGGTCTCCTCCCTGACGGGCCTGCCGGTGGCGAACGCCTCCCTGCTGGATGAAGGCACCGCCGCCGCGGAAGCCGTCACCATGTGCCGGAACGCGCGCCCCAAGGCAAACACCTTCTTTGTGGCGGACACCTGCCACCCCCAGACCATCAGCGTCATCCGCACCCGCGCCGCCTTCCAGGGCGTCAACATCCTGGTGGGGGACTGGACCTCCTTTGACCCCGCCTCCGTCGGCGCGGATCTCAGCCGGGGCGCTCGTCCAGTATCCGGACACGCTCGGCCGCATCTGCGACTACACGGACTTCTTCTCCCGCGTGCATGCCACGGGCGCGCTCTGCGTCGTGGCGGCGGACCTGATGGCCCTCACCGTCATCCGGGAACCCGGCGCCTTCGGGGCTGACATCTGCATTGGCAACACGCAGCGTTTCGGCGTTCCGATGGGCTTCGGCGGCCCCCACGCCGCCTACATGTCCTGCACGGACGCCCTGAAGCGCCGCATGCCCGGCCGCCTCATCGGCATGTCCATAGACACCCAGGGCCGCCCGGCCTACCGCCTGGCCCTGCAAACGCGGGAACAGCACATCCGCCGCGACAAGGCCACCTCCAACATCTGCACCGCCCAGGTGCTTCTGGCCGTGCTGGCCGCTTTCTACGCCGTATACCACGGGAAGGAAGGCCTCAAGCGCATCGGCACGGAAATCCACCGGAAAACCAAAAGCCTGTACAAGGCGCTCACGAACGCCGGCATCACCATTGAAAACAAGGACTTCTTTGATACCCTGCTGCTGACCGTCCCCGGCCAGGCGGACGCCATGGTCCGGAAAGCCCTGGAAGCGGGTTACAACATCCGCAAGGTGGATGCCGGCCACGTCACCATTTCCCTGGATGAAACCGCTACCTGCGCAGACGTAGCGGCGCTGGCCTCCGCCCTTGCGGGCGCGGAAACCTCCGCCCCCTGCTGCTGCGAGACTCCCGCCTGGGCCCCAGTCCATACGCGCCAGACGCCCTTCTGCACGGAAACGGCCTTCAACTCCTACCATTCCGAAACGGAAATGATGCGCTACATCCGCCGTCTGGAATCACGGGACCTGGCCCTGAACGAAGCCATGATCCCTCTGGGCTCCTGCACGATGAAGCTGAACGCCGCTTCCGAGATGATCCCCATCACGTGGCCGGAAACCAGCTCCCTGCATCCCTTTGTTCCGGCGGACCAGTCGGAAGGCATCCGGGAAATGCTCTCCGTCCTGTCCGACCGCCTGGCGAAAATCACGGGCTTTGCCGCCGTCTCCCTCCAACCCAACGCGGGCGCGGCGGGGGAATACGCCGGCCTGCTGGCCATCCGCCGCTACCAGAAGCACGCCGGGGAAGGCCACCGCGACGTCTGCCTCATCCCGACCTCCGCCCATGGAACGAACCCCGCTTCCTCCGCCATGGCGGGCCTCAAGGTGGTGCCCGTCAAATGTGACGAAGGCGGCAACATCGACATGGAGGACCTGAAAGCCCAGGCGGAAACCCACCGGGACAACCTCTCCTGCATCATGGTCACCTACCCCTCCACGCACGGGGTGTATGAACAGACCATCAGGGAACTCTGCGACATCGTCCACGCCAACGGCGGCCAGGTGTACATGGACGGCGCCAACATGAACGCCCAGGTGGGGCTGACCTGCCCCGGCTGCATCGGCGCGGACGTCTGCCACCTGAACCTGCATAAAACCTTCGCGATGCCGCACGGCGGCGGCGGTCCCGGCATCGGGCCCATCGGCGTGGCGGAACACCTCGTTCCCTTCCTGCCCGGCCACCTCACGCTGGGCCATGAGGAAGGAGCTGTGGCCTCCGCAGCATGGGGAAGCGCCTCCATTGCCGCCATCTGCTGGATGTACCTGTCCATGATGGGACCGGAAGGCCTCAAGGAAGTCACGGAAATGGCTATCCTGAACGCCAACTACATCGCTAAAAAACTCGGCCCCCTCTTCCCGGTCCTCTACTCCGGAAACAAGGGGCTGGTGGCCCATGAATGCATCCTGGATCCGCGCCAGCTCACCCATGACGCCGGCCTCACCGTGGATGACATCGCCAAGCGGCTCATGGACTACGGCTTCCACGGCCCCACCATGTCCTTCCCTGTTCCGGGAACCCTGATGGTGGAACCCACGGAATCGGAACCCAAGGAGGAACTGGACCGCTTCATCGAAGCCATGGAACACATTCATGCGGAGATCACGGCCGTCATCAACGGCACGGCGGACAAGGAAGACAACGTCCTGAAAAACTCCCCCCATACCGCGGAAATGGTCTCCGCCGACGAATGGCGGCACCCCTACTCCCGCAGTGAGGCGGCCTATCCGGTATCCGGCCTGCGCATCCATAAATTCTGGCCGTACGTGGGCCGGGTGGACAACGTCTACGGGGACCGGAACCTGGTCTGCACCTGTGACACGGTGGAGGAATTCTCCAAAGCCGTGGAAGCGTAACGCCAAATATAACTTTTAACCTAGAAGGGGCTGTTCCATTCATTGGGGACGGCCCTTTCTATTTCCACAGAACAAGACCGCTCCTTCGAGGAAAATCTCTTCCCTGGGCATCGCGCCACCAACGGGCAACCCGGACCTCACTTGATAAACTCAAGTACAAACCGATTGACCAGCTCGTGCTGTTTCTCCGTTCCGCCCCCTCCCATGCCGCTATGCGTAACTCCCTCCAGCTTCACCACCCTCATATGAAACTCCTCCTGCTCCTTTATACCGGGCAGCACTCCCTCGTCCGCCTCATAATCACATCCCCTCAAGGTATACAGCCGCGGTTTCCGGATTCTCGGCATCTTCATCCTGCGGTGATCCAGGGAAATGGCCTTATCGACCAAAAGGGGATGCCTGGCCGCAAAAAGCATGACCATGTCCCCTCCGTTTGAGTGCCCTATGAGAATAAGCTTTCCCCAATCCAATCCCGGTTTCAGCTTCCTGAACTCCTGAATGGCAAACAGGATATTTTCCACTCCCCTTTCCCAATTCGGCATGCGGGCCTCCATCAAATTCCCTTCCATTGCCAGAAGCGGATCCTGGGGCAATTCATGCTGTATGCTGATTACATAATACCCCTTTCCTGCAAGAAAACGGTTCAAATAGGAATATGCCTGGCTGGATTTGACGTTCCTGTTTCCGTCATAGCCATGATTGAAAATGATTACCTTTGTCTCGGAGCTTTCCTTCTCCGGCTGATAAACGGTTACCGGAACCACTCTGTTCCTGCCGCCATCAAAAAGGCCAATGGTGAATTCCATCTGGGAGAAGCCATGGGCAGCGCTTTGAACCAGCACAACCAGTATAACAAAAAAACTGTTCATTTTCAATGCTGCAATCATGCAGAAATTCCCTTAACCGGACGTTCCATCCCGGCCTGTTCTCCTTCAATGCGTCCAGCTTCCGGCTTCATTCTTCAACTCCAGGGCGGATCACCGTACTTGTTCTCTCCCGGCAGGCTCTCCCCATAACACAAATACATCAACAGCAGCCAGCCCACTACGGGCACGGCCAGCCATATCAGGAAAAGGCCGCTTTTCCCCACATCATGCAGGCGCCGCACCATCGTAGCCGCCAGGGGGAGAAACAACACGGGAAGCACCACGTAAGCCAGGGGAAAAAGCAGCTCCAACAGGGGGGACACGGAAAAAAAACCGCTTTTCATGATGGACGGAACCCCTGCCACGACCAGCCACGCGATGCCCATGGTGGAATAAACCTCGCGCATCTCCTGTTTTCCGGCGCGTCCTTCAAAACTGCACCATCCCTTAATGATGCGCGTCCAATACTTCTTCCGCGTCCAGGCGGGAATGGCGGGCTCTCCCCGGTTTCGAGCTCCGGCATGGCTGATTCCTCCATATCGGCATCCATGACGGTCATGGAGGGAATGAAGGAAGACAGCGGCTGCCAGCCCCCGTCGGGAAGCTTCCTCACCAGGGTACGGTTGGACAGCCGCCCATGGTTGCGAGCCTGAATCAGAAGCACCAGAGAGACGGGTCCCTTGGAGGAACCGTCAATCGCCTGGTACTCGTAAAGGTCGCTCATCGGAGGTTCTTATTCGGCCCCGCCGTCATGGCTGAACGCGGACGCGGGAATCTCCTGCTTGGACAAGCCGGGGCCTTGCCACTTCAAGACCAGCTTGGAGGCGGGACCGGCATTGCCCACATAGCCGATGCGGATGGGATGCAACCCGGCCTTTAAATAAACGGGATTCTTCCGGTCGCCCAAATCGGAGGAAACTTCGGAGCCCGGTTCGTAAGTCTTGTCCGCATCAATCAATTCCATGCCGTGCAGGCGGACAAAAGCCTTGCTTCCCTTATTCGCATCCGTGGACAGATAAAAAGTATACTCCCCGTCAGCGGGCACCTTCACGTACCCCGTCAATTCCACCCCGCGCTTCCGGGGCCCGTTCATCTTGACGGACGGAGACGGGGCCACGCCATGCGCGGCAGCCTGCTTCTTGAGCTGGCGGAAATCCGGAACCCAGGGGAACTCTCCTTCATAGAGGGACCACTTCAAGCCGGGGGAGGCAGCCCCTTTTGTCTCCACTGCCGGGACCAGCGCCGTATCAAACACCGTCTTGGAAGGAAGGGAGGCACGCCGATTGGACAGGGCAGCGGCCTTCATGCGGGCCTGAAGCTCCGGCTTGGAGGAAGCAAGGTCCTTGCTTTCCTGCGGATCATTCAGGGTATCGAAAATCATGAAATCCTTGTCCGCGTCCTTCACCCCCATGCGCAGGCCTTTCAGGCCGTCCACAAAGACGATCTGCTGCTGGCCCCGTTCCGCTCCCTTGTGTTCGCCCAGGAAATCCTTGTAGCCGGGCGTCTTGCCGCCGACGTTATATTCGGAATAAATAATGCCGGGCTTCTGCTGGTCCGCATGGCCTGTCAGCGTCGGCAGCAGGGAAACGCCGTCGCTGCGGGCGGGAACCGGCACTCCGGCGGCATCCGCCAGCGTAGCCAGCCAGTCATGGAACTGTCCGGGCTGGAGGCTGATCTGGCCCTTGGGAATGCGGGCGGGCCAGCGTACCAGCGTGGGAACGCGCATTCCGCCTTCCCAGCAGTCGCGCTTGATGCCGTCCATCATGCCGTAACTCTTGAAAAACTGCGGATTCTGCGCCCCATGCCTGTGCTTGGGGTCGGCGCCGCCTTCATTGTGGGGGCCATTGTCGGAGGTAAAGACAATCATCGTATCGTTGTCGATCTTCAAATCCTTCAGCAGATGAATCAAATCCGCCACGGCATCATCCACGCGGCGGATCATCGTGGAATGCCGTTTGGCCACCTCATTCGGGAAGCGGGCATTGTCCGGATAAATGTACGTGTCCTTGTCTTTTTCCGCCTTGGCGTCAAAAGCCGTATTTACGGATTCCGTGCCGTTCTTCTTCACCCACTGCAGGCCGCCTTTCAAACCGCCGCCGGAAGGATAGGGCGTTCCGGGAACCACCAGGTTGCCGTGAGGGGCCGGAAAAGCCAGGTACAGGAAAAACGGCTTGCCGGTCTTGCGGGCGGACTTGCGCTGGTCCACAATCCATTGCTTGGCGCGGGCGGCAAACAAATCCGTGGAATAGGCGGTCTGGGGAACCTTGTCCTTGATATTCTTCCATTCGGGATTGGAGGCGTAACCGTTGTACTCGAAAATGTCGCGGGACTCGGAAGGATAATGGAAATGCCCGGCCAGATGGTCCAGGATGCCGTAAAAATAATTGAAGCCGCGCTGGTGGGGACCGCCCGTCACCGGACCATGGCTTTCGCCGCCGCCGCCCACGCCCCACTTGCCGATGGCGGCGGTATCATAACCGGCGTCACGCATCACGGTGCCCAGCGTATGGGAATCTTCAATGGGATGGTCAAAGCGGTTGTTCCTCACCACGCGGGAATTCCCCTGGTGCACCCCCAGCAGCAGGGAGGCGCGCGCCGGAGCGCAGACCGGAGCGGCGGAATAATGCCGGCGCAGTTGAATTCCCTCCCGGGCCAGCGCGGACAAAGCCGGGGTCTTGAACTCGTTCTTCCTGTCCACCGTCCGCCCGTTCAGCTTCTGCTGGCTCCAGTTGGAATCCAGATTGCCCCAGCCCATATCGTCTACCAGAATAAAAATAACATTGGGTTTTGAATTCTTGACGGCCCGGGCGGCGGGCTTCGCAGCCTGCCCGGAAGCGCTCATGCACGGAACCAGGGCAGTCAGAAGAACGGATAGGAAAGATACCAGCTTCATGATTCAGATGAAAATAGACTCTAGGGGAAACGTTAAAACAGAGCGCAATCTTACATGAATTCTCCCATCTCTCAAGATAATTAAACGGAAAGGGAATTGATGATTGCTGTATCAGGCCTATAGTGAAAAAACTATGAAACTGCCCCATACTCTATTGATTGCATCCGCCCTTCTGCTTCCCTCCGGTACGCTCTGCGGGCTGGACGTGTGAATGGCTGACCTGGAAAAAGCCGCCGCACAAGCCGAAAAAGAGAATAAGGACCTGTTCATCGTTTACAGGGGGGCGCCTGGAATCCGGAGGCATACGGCGTGCCGGAACGGCAGATCTTCCAAATCTGCATGGCAGGGCGCCATTTAAAAAAAGGAACTGTCTGCCGGACTGGAAATGCTGAAATCCGCCAGGGGCATGGCTCCATGGAGCAAACACGCCAACAAGGCCCACACCGATTTCCTGCGCATCCCAGGCAACCGGGATACGCTGCATAGGCTGTGGAAGCAGTACAAAAACGGCGCCGAGGAGGCGGGGACCGCCTACCGGAAAGGCATCCTCCTGAATCCGGACCCCGTGCCCATGGAACTGAAACTCCAGTAAAGCAGCCGCTCCCGTGGAAAAAACCGTTTCCGGAAGGACGCAAGTAACGTGTCCGGAACCGCGGAAGCGTCAGAACCGCTTCTTCCTGTCGTCCCTGCGGGGGCGGTCGCCCCAGCGTTCACCACGGTCACTGCGGAAGCCTCCGCGGTTTCCCCTGAATCCGCCGCGGTCGCTCCGGTCCCGGTCTCCGCGGTAGCCGCCGCGGAAACCTCCGCTGCGGCGGGGTGGACGCGGCCCGTCGGAATATTCCGGCGTGCCCTTGTCCTCGCGGACGTTGACCTCATACCCGCAGACGGTGGCCGTAGCCAGGGCGTCCAGGAGCTGGGGAGCTACGGAAGCGTCCACCTCAATCAGGGAATGCTTGGGGAAAATCCGGATATCGCCCACGGCGCCCTTCTCCATTTCCACCGTATTGTAAAACAATCCGGCGATGTCCTTGGGCCGCAGGCCGATCATCTTGCCGCCGTTCATGAACAGCGTGACCGTATCCCCCTTGTGCTGCCAGGAATCTCCCTTTTGCGGGCTCTCCGCCTCTTCTCCGGGCTGGGATACATGGCGCGTCCTGCGGGCGGGCTTGTCCTCCGGAATGGGCTGTACTTCCCGGTGCGTGCGCTCCCGGAGCAAATCAAACAGGGCGGCGGCCATGGCTTCCGGAGCGGCTTCCACTTCCTTCAATTCCTCCGGCAGAACGGCATCCGGCTTGAGGCGTTCCAGAATATCATCCACCAGGGATTCCGTCCGGAGCTGGTCCACCTGAACGGCGGTCAGCACGGGTTCCGGAGTCAGCTTGACGCCGATGAAGCGTTCAATGCGGCTCATCAGGGAAAAATCACGGCGCCCCATAAAAGTGATGGCCTTCCCCTTGCGCCCGGCGCGCGCCGTGCGGCCGATGCGGTGCACGTAATCCTCCGGATCACGCGGCAGTTCAAAATTCACCACGGCATCCACATCGTCCACATCCAGGCCGCGGGCGGCAATATCCGTAGCCACCAGCAGACGCAGGCTCCCCTTGCGGAAGGAATCCATCACGCGCTCCCGCATGATCTGGGGCATGTCCCCGTGGAGACGGTCCACGGGATAACCCCGGGCCGTCAGGCCGTCCACGATGTCGTCCACCACTTTCTTGGTATTGGCAAAAACCAGGCCCATCTTGATCTTCCCCGTGTCCAGCAAGCGGCTGAGCACCTCAATCCGGGAAGAAAATACCACCTCATAATAAGACTGTTCAATGGTGGGCACCGTCAGCGTGGGCCGCTCAATGGTGATCTGGACGGGGTCCTTCATGAACCGGTTCACCAGCCGGTTGATTTCCGGAGACATGGTGGCGGAGAAAAACAGGGTCTGCTTCGTTTCCGGCATGAACTCCGCAATACGTTCAATATCTTCCAGAAAGCCCATGTCCAGCATCTCGTCCGCTTCATCCAGAATCAGCATGCGGAGATTGTCCAGCTTCAGCGCACCGGACTCCATCAGGTCCATGACGCGGCCGGGCGTTCCCACCACGAACTGGACCCCGCGCCGCAGGGCGTCCAATTGCGGGCGGAAGGAGGAACCGCCATAAATGGGAACGGCGGAAACGCCGTCCATGAACAGGGCCAGCTTGTCCACCTCCCGGCAAATCTGGACGGCCAGTTCCCGCGTGGGGCAAAGGGCCAGCACCTGGACATTCCGCTCCTCGGGATCAATGCACTCCAGGGCCGGAATGGCAAAGGCAAGCGTCTTTCCGGAACCCGTATGGGACAGCCCCACGATATCGGACCCTCCGATCGCAGCGGGAATCGCCTGCTCCTGAATGGCGGAAGGAGTATCGAAGCCGAGCACTTCAATGGCTTCCAGAATCTCCGGCGAAATGCCAAGCGTCGAAAAAGAAGATGTTTGAGTCATGGGGGAAAAATGATCTGTCAGAGTCACGGGAGAAGCTGAACATTATTCACACCTGTGTCCAGCCAAAAGAACGGAAGATGCCGTTAGATGCCACGATTTCCGCGGGGCCGCCTGCGGAGGAAAAAACCGCCTCCCCCCGCTTCTGGTCTTTACATTCACACACGGGGTTGCAACTTGCGGGGACGCATCTGCGTATGATACAAGTACCTGCCTCCGAATTCATGGATAAAACGCAAAACAACTCACGTTCCTCCCTGCTGGGAATTTTCATCAACATCCTGCTCCCGGTATTGATTCTGGACTACTGCAGCGCGGGCCCCGCCAATCCCCTGGAACGTCCGGCGGGGAAAGCTTCTGGCACATCGGCCCGGTATGGGCGCTCGTTTTCGCCCTTTCCCTTCCCCTGGTCTATGGAATCCGTTCCCTGGTCGTCACCAGGAAATTTGACCTGATGTCCGGCGTAGGCATGGCCGGCGTGCTGCTGACGGGCGTCATCAGCATCTTCGTCATCGGGCCGGAGGGGCGCATCCACAGCGCCACTCCCTGGCTGTTTGCCGGAAAGGAGGCCCTGATTCCCCTCATCCTGGCGGCGGCGGTCGTCGTCTCCCGCTCCACCGGCTCCCCCTTCTCAACATGTTCATTTACACGCCGAAGCTGTTTGACGTGCGCAGGATAGAACAGGCGGTGGCCGCCAACGGCGAGGAACAGACCTACCAGCGCCTGCTGGCAAACTCGTCCTGGATTCTGGCGGGCACGCTGGTTGCCTCCTCCATCGGCAACTTCTTCCTGAGCCTCTCCTTCATGTCCTCCGTCATGCGCCAGCCTGAGGCGGAACAGCAGGTGGCCTACAACGTGGCCATCGGCAGCATCACCTGGTGGGGCTTCCTGATCATCGGGGTGCCCATCCTGGTCGCCCTCGTCTTCATCATGACGCGCCTGATCAAACGGCTCGGACGGCTGACCGGCCTCACACGGGACGAACTCCTTCTCAAATAACCTGTTAAATCATGCATCTCCATACTCCATGCATCCTGGCTGCCGCCATCGCCCTGAATGCGGCTTGGGCGGCCGCTCCCCAATTCGACCGGGTATTCGGTTCCCACATGGTCCTTCCCCACGGGAAAAACGTGCCCGTCTCCGGCACGGCTGATCCCAACAAGGAAGTGACCGTCACCTTCGGAAGCTCCTCCCTGAAAACAAAGGCGGATTCCAAGGGAAAATGGAGCGTCACCCTGCCCCCCATGAAACCCAGCGCAGAGGGACAAACGCTGACGGCCACCCAGAACGGAGACTCTTCCAAGCTGGACGACGTGCTGGTGGGAGAAGTGTGGCTGGCCTCCGGGCAGTCCAACATGCTGTTCCGCCTGAACCAGACCTCCACGGCCAAGGAAGACATAGCCGCCTCCGCGGACGAGCAGCTCCGCTTGTTCAACAACGTCCCACAGGCCCACACGAACAACGCCCCCTATTCCGACAAGGATTTTGACGCCGTCACTACGGACAAATTCTATAAGGGGCAGTGGGCCGTCAGTTCCCCCGCCGCCTCGGGCCCGATGGCGGCCGTCGGCTACTACTTCGGCAAAAAACTCCGTGAAGGGCTCGGCATTCCGGTAGGCATCATCCATTCCTCCCTGGGCGGCTCGGAAATAGCGGCGTGGATTCCCCGGCAGGTCATCAATGCCAACAGCAGCTTCCGCACCCTGCGCGGCAACCACTGGCTGGACTCACCCCTCATCTCCGACTGGGTAAGGGGACGCGCCAGAAAAAACATCTCCCCGCGTCTGGACCAGGGGTCTCCGGACCATCCCTACAAACCGGCGTTCCTTTATGAATCCGGCATCGCGTGGATGACAGCCCTCCCCATCACGGGCGTCATCTGGTACCAGGGCGAATCCGACGCTGAAATCATTGACAACGAACAGAACGGCATGCTGCTGAAAACCATGATCTCCTCCTGGAGAAAAGCCTTCCGCAATCCGGAAATGCCCTTCGTCATGATTCAGCTCCCCCGCATCAACGATCCGTCAAAAATCCGTGCCGGCTGGCCGGAATTCCGGGAAATGCAGGACACGGTAGCCAAAACCGTCCCGCAGGTCTACAGCGTCAACACCATTGACCTGGGTTCCACCAACGCCGATGTCCACCCCCCCTTCAAGCGTCCCGTGGGAGAACGCGCGGGGAACACGGCACTCAACAAGGTTTACGGCAAAAAGGTTCCCTGTGAAGGCCCCTCCTTCAAAGCCTTCAAACCCTCCGGCAGCGCCCTTCTGATCCAACTGGAACACGCCAAAGACCTGACCACGACGGACGGCAAGGAACCGGCCCAGTTTGAAATTGCCGGGGCGGACGGCGCTTACCATCCCGCCACGGCGGAAATCACGAACAGGAAAGGCAGCACCGCTGTCATCCGCCTCACCTCCCCGGAGGTCAAATCCCCCAAACACGCACGGTACTGCTGGAACCGCTTCGTGACCCCCAACCTGGTCAACGGCGACCAGCTCCCCGCCCGCCCCTTCCGCACGGATGCGCCCACTCCTAAAAAATAACCCTTCTCACTCCACCATACCATGAACCTTCATCTTCTCTTCGCTTCCCTGGCCGCGGCCCTTTCCCTGGGCACCGCGGCACAGGCCGTCCCCACCAAAGTAGCCTGCGTGGGGGACAGCATCACCTTCGGCTCCGGCCTCCAACCCGGAGATGCCCGGTATCCGCAGGTGCTCGGCACGCTGATGGGCCCGGA
Source organism: Akkermansia sp. JRP_AM1 (assembly GCF_049262625.1). Taxonomy (NCBI): domain Bacteria; kingdom Pseudomonadati; phylum Verrucomicrobiota; class Verrucomicrobiia; order Verrucomicrobiales; family Akkermansiaceae; genus Akkermansia; species Akkermansia sp. JRP_AM1. The sequence goes on along the minus strand of NZ_CP118234.1, from coordinate 1,776,888 downwards.
CTTTGACGTCCGGGGATTCGGCAACCCCGGAAAAACGGCGGGCGACTATCCGGGCCAAGTGGGCCGCTGGTACGGCAGCACCAAGGAACACAAGCAATCCCTGGAATTCAAGGCGGACGTTTACATCTGCAACCTGGGCATCAACGATACGGGCCGCTGGTGGGACCCCAAGCTGTTCGCCAAGGGTTATGACGACCTGTTCAATGCCTGGAAATCCGCCAATCCCAAGGCCAGATTCTTCGCCTGGGGCCTGCTGGGTCCGGACTACCGCGGCCCGCTCAACAAAAAGGCGTTCCCCGGCAACTGCTACCCGGATGTGCGCAAATACGCAGGCTCGGACAACGGCTCCGCGGCCAACCGTCCGGAAGCGGAAAAACTGATCGCCACCGTGGCGCGCAAGCACAAGGTCGGCCTTTTTGACGCGCTGCACCCCCTTTCCGATCATCCGGAATGGTATGTGGACGGCCTGCACCCCACGGAGCCGGGCGCGCGGCGCATTGCTGAAATCACCTTCGCCAAGCTGGCAAAAAGCATGAAGCTCAAGCAGCCCGCCCCCAAGCTGGAACCTGGCATCGGCAACGTGATTATCAACAATTCCGGAGACTCCGGCATCCTGCTGGACGGCTGGAAGCTGACGGACGGCTCCAATACGCTCGTCTTTGAAAACGCTACCGTCATCCACCCCAAAGACAGGCTTATCATCACCATAGGCGCGGAAACTCAAAAGGACCCGACCAAGCCCCTGGAAATCAAATCCGCCAAATCCCCCTCCGCCTTCCGCCTGATTCCCGCAAAAAAGCATTGAACACCCCTTGAAAAACCTATTGAAGAGGCTGTCTGCCAGCCTCTTCAATAAGAAACATTATCTCCTTCTCCACCCGCGCGCGGCAGTGTCTGCCGGCAGGCCGGAAACTGCGGAAAGTGCCCGGCTTCTCCTCAAACGGAACGTCCGCGCAGCAGGCCGCTTCCTCCTGGTTCCGGATATTTCATTTCATCCTATTTTATTTGAGCATTTCTGCCGCACGAACGGTCTACAGTGCATGGAACAGAATAAATGCAAATCATCCGCGTGCTGCCTGCTGGGCTCTTTCTCCACCAACACCAGCATGGACTTCGGCGTCCTATTGCTGCGCCTGGGCGTAGGCGCGATGATGCTTGTGCACGGCATCCCCAAGCTGGGAATGCTCATCAGCGGAAACTGGGCGGCTTTCCAGGACCCGCTGGGAATCGGCAACTTCCTGTCCCTGCTGCTGTGCGTAGGCGCGGAATTCGGATGTTCCATCCTCATCTTCCTGGGGCTCTTCACCCGCCTGGCCTCCCTTCTCCTGATCATCAACATGTGCGTGGCTCTCTTCCTCGTCCTGGGCCTCTCCGGCTGGGGCGCACAGGAGCTCGCCGCCATCTATCTGCTGATTTACCTGACCCTCTTCTACACGGGACCGGGCAAATTCTCGCTGGATGCCTGGTGGCTCTGGCGCGACTGCAAGATAGAAGTGGAATAAAAAGGCTTCCTCCTGCGCGGCCTATGGCAAAAATACTTCTTTTTTCACTCGCCGCGGCAGGAGCCTTCCTTTAGGATGCTGGCACACCCAGTCCATCCGTTCAATGTCCGGCAAACTAACCTACAAGCAATCGGGGGTCGATACCAAAGAAGCAGCCGCTTTCGTATCCGACATCAGCTCTCACGTTAAAAGAACGCAAAAGCAGAGATCCCTGCACCAGGCCTTCGGTCTTTTTGCCGCCGCCTATGACCTGAGCTCCTACAAGGAACCGGTCATCGTCACCGGATGCGACGGCGTAGGCACCAAGACGGAAATCCTTTTCGAACTGGACATGGTGGAAACCGCCGGCAAGGACCTGGTGGCCATGAACGTCAACGACATCCTTACCACGGGCGGAGACCCTCTTCTTTTCCTGGACTACCTGGGCATCTCCAATCTGGAACAGGAACGTACCCGCATCACCCGCCTGGTGGCCGGCATGTGCGACTATCTGGAATCCTGCAACTGCATCCTGGCCGGCGGAGAAACGGCGGAAATGCCCGGCGTGGTTCCGGAATCCATCGTGGAACTCTCCGGCTTCTGCATCGGATGCTGTGAAAAAAGCAAGCTGATCGACCCCAAGACCGTTCGCCCCGGAGACGTATTCATCGGCTACAAATCCGACAGCTTCCATGCCAACGGCTGGAGCCTTATCCGCCGCATTCTGGAGGAAAACCCGGACGTGGTTGATGAAGAGGAACTCCGTTCCCTGCTACAGCCCACCCGCCTGTACCATGACGTGGTGGCGGACATGCGCCGCTTCAACGTCATCCCGAAGGCATACGCCCACATCACGGGGGCGGCCTTCCGGAAAACCTGGAACGCTTCCTGGGCGACTACGGCGCGGACCTCACCATTCCCTGCTGGGACAACACCGCAGCCCAGAAAATCCTGAAGCATGTGGACCCGCAGGACCGCTTCAACACCTTTAACATGGGCATCGGCTGGGTAGCCATCGTGAAGCCGGAGGACGTGGAAGCCGCGCTGAAGGCAGGCCCCGGCGGCACCGTCATCGGCACGTTGAGAGAAGGCCGCGGCATTCATGTCAAGGTACAGGGCGAATAGAGAAGGCACCATCTCCTTGCAGCGGATACACCACACTTACAGGACAATCTTTTCATCACAATCCCATGAGCGATTTTCTTAAACACGAGTGCGGCGTAGCCGCCATTCGTCTGCTTAAGCCTCTCTCTTATTTTCAGGATAAATACGGCTCCACCCTCTGGGCGTTCAACAAGCTGCTCATCCTGATGGAAAAGCAGTACAACCGCGGCCAGGATGGCGCGGGCATCGGCTGCGTGAAACTGAACATGCCCCTCGGCCAGCCCTACCTGTTCCGCACCCGGGACGCCAGCAAGGACGCCCTCACCACCATCTTCAACGGGCAAATCAAGAAGCTTAACAAAAAAGTCCGCCGCGGTCAGGTCAACCTGAAAGACGCTGAAGACATTAAAAACAACTTTGACTACGGCGGGGAAATCCTGATGGGGCACCTCCGCTACGGCACCTCCGGCCTCTTTGACGAAGGCTCCTGCCATCCCTACCTGCGCCGCACCAACTGGCCGACGCGCACCCTGATGGTGCTGGGCAACTTCAACATGACCAACACGCCGGAACTGAACCAGCGCATGATTGAGCGCGGCCAGCATCCCGTCTTCGGCACGGACACGCAGACCGTCCTTGAAGAAATCGGCTACCATCTGGATGAAGCCCATACGGACCTTTACCGCGCCCTGCGGGACAGCGGCATGCCCGGCCCGGAAATCCCCCATGCCATCTCCTCCCGGCTCAACATCCAGGAAATCATTCACAACTCAGCCAGGCAGTGGGACGGCGGCTACGCCATCATGGGCGCCATCGGCAACGGGGACTACTTCTGCCTGCGGGACCCGCACGGCATCCGCCCCTGCCACTACCTGATTACGGATGAATTCATTGCCGTGGCCTCTGAACGCGTCCCGCTGATGACCGTCTTTGAAGTGGAAAGCGAACAGGTGCAGGAACTGCCGCCGGCCAACATGCTTTCCATCAAGGCGGACGGCACGCACGTCATCACGGAATTCACCACGCCCCTGAAACCCACGCCGTGTTCCTTTGAAAAGATATACTTCTCCCGCGGGAACGACCCCATCGTGTACCGGGAACGCAAGGCCCTGGGCGCGGCGCTGACCCCGCAGATCGTGGACTCCCTGGAAGACCGCTTTGACAAATCTGCCATCACCTACATTCCCAACACGGCGGAAACCGCCTACTACGGCCTGCTGGAAGGCCTGCGCGTCTACCGCCGCAAGCGCGTGCACGCCCAGCTACTGGAAGCCCTGAGAAACGGGACCCTGGATGAAAACATGCTGGACAGCGCCATCCTGAAACGGTGGCCGCGCGGTGAAAAAATCGCCCACAAGGACATCAAGATGCGCACCTTCATCACGCAGGAAAAGAGCCGCGCGCAGCTTGTCTCCCACGTATATGACCTCACCTACGGGGCCGTGGGACCGGAAGACGTGCTCGTCGCCATTGACGACTCCATCGTCCGCGGCACCACGCTGAGAAGGTCCATCCTCCGCATCCTGGGCCGCACCAATCCGCGGAAAATCGTCGTCGCCTCCACCGCTCCGCAAATCCGGTATCCGGACTGCTACGGCATTGACATGTCCGAACTGGGGAACTTCATCGCCTTCCAGGCGGCAGTCTCCCTGATCAAGCAGCACGGGCAGGCCCGGTTGCTGGAAGAAGTATACAAGGCATGCAAGGAGGAACTGACCAAGCCCAGGGAAGAACGGCGCAACTGCGTCAAGGCCATTTACGAAGGCTTGACGGACGCTGAAATCTCCCGTGAAATCACCCGCCTGGTCACTCCGCACGACGCCCCGTGCCCCGTGGAAGTCATCTTCCAGACCATCGAAAACCTGCACGAATCCATAGAAGGCCCCTGCGGCGACTGGTATTTCACCGGAGACTACCCGACTCCGGGCGGATATACCACAGTTAATGTGGCATACATGCGCTGGTTTGAGGGTAAAGGGGGGCGTGCATACGATTTGCCCTTGTAGCGGGTCCCTATTTTTGGGTATTCTGCTGCTAATATGTCGGGACCCATTGCATATACGACCTTGGAAGACACTGAACTGGTCGCCAGGGCGCGGGAGGGAGATTCGCGAGCTTTTGACGAACTTGTCATTCGCCACAGCCGCAAGCTCCATGCCACCCTGTACCAGATGACGGACAACTACGACGATGCCTATGACATCGCCCAGGAAGCGTTCTCCAAAGCCTACCGGGCCTTGCGCTACTTCAACGGACAAAGCGCCTTTTATACATGGCTGCACTCCATTGCCGTCAACCATGCCAGAAACTTCCTGAAAAAACGCAACCGCAGGATGACCTACAGCCTGGACGACGACGAGTACGGCGACCATACGGAAAAGGACATGAACATGGCTGACGAAACGGACGGAGCGGACCCTGAACGACGCACCCATCTGAACGAACTTCAGCTCAAGATTAATGAAGCATTGAAAAAACTATCCACCAAGCACAGAGAAGTCGTTGTGCTTCATGATGTAAAAGGACTCAACCACACGGAAATATCCGCCCTTCTGGGCATCTCTGAAGGAACGCTCAGATCACGTCTGCATTATGCCCACAAGGAGCTGCAAGGCCTGCTGGCGGAATATCTGAGTTAACGGTGGAAAAAATATTGAACATCGGTTCCCTCCGCCCTGTCAAACGCATAGTCCCAGATTCGGGACTAAAACACCCTAACCTTTATTACACTTAACATCAACGACGATGGATAAACAATCCACAGAACATAACGAGGAAACTCTGGTTGCCATGCTGGCATCTTTCCGTAAGGAAGCTTGTTACCATGACAACTTTGAAGAAGATTTCCTCCGCAATTTTCATCTTAGAAAGGAAACCGATCCGGCTACCCACTCTGCTTGGAAATTGTTACTCGAACGCCTGGACAACTATCTGCAGAACTTTCGTGGCTGGCAGTGGGTCTATGCTTCCATGTCCATCGTGACATTGGCTGCGGTAGGCGTTATTATCGCATCCGGGAACATGGATGATCCTTCCGACTCTTACGCATCCTCCACCAAGGATAAGGAAGAGATTCTCCTGAAGGAAAAAGCGGTTCCCGTAAGTAAGGAAACTATTGAACAACCCTCAACCGAAGTCGCCCCTGCGGAAAAACCCGAATTCACCACGGGAGCGCCTTCATATGAAACATCGGCCAACGACAATCAGCTGAAAACTGATTCCAATACCGATAAAAAACCGGTATCCCGAGTTCTCATCGAGATGTAACAATCCATGATGAACCTGGCTCCGATATTGGCGGGCATAGCCGTTGCAGGCTTGATTTATCAAGCGGCGGCCGTGCCTGCCCCTTTTAAGGTAGAAGCCATTCCCCACCAGGCGGAAGGAGAGCCGTACACGGCCATGGCGGCGCAGGTCGGAAAAGACATGCTCGCCTCCCTGATTCCCTACCGGGTCTTTAAAAACGGCGGTGTGACCTACTACCTTGGGGACAAGGACACCCCTCCCCTTCAGGTATGGGCCCAGGAAAAGCTCACGGGCCTGACGATTTTCAAGGTGGACGCTGCCCGCATACACGACGGGCAGGCGGTTGTGACGCCCTCCGGCCTTCTCAAGCGCGGCGACAAGCTGGCCTTTGCCAGCAGCCGGAATGAAACCACCCTGGGAATTTACGTGGGCATGGAGCACTCCATAGGAGACACCAGCTTCCCGCTGCGTCTTGTCCGCGCCCAATTCCCCAAACTGGCTGCGCCGCCCATCGGCCAGCCGTGCTATGACGCTGAAAACCGTCTGGTCGGCATCGTGCTGGGAGTTTCCCGCAAGGGAACCTGCCACCTGCTGCCCGCCCAGGCCATCTCCTTCCTGGCAGCCCATCCGGAAGCCAAGAGGGTGCGCCTGGGATGCCTGCTGGATATCAACGCCTCCACTCCCGTCATTGAAGGCCTCATTAACGGAGGCCCTCTCGCGCGGGGAGGCATCCAGACAGGAGACATCCTCATCAGCATCAACGGCACGACCATTAACAACTACGGGGACATGCTGGATGCCACCTATTACCTCACGGGGGAAAAGCCTCTGACCGTTGAAGTCATTCGCGGCACCCAGGTGGTAAAAAGCAGGGGCATCATCCCCACGCAGGACTCCCGTTAATCCGGAACCCCGGCTCCCAAGGGAATGCCGGGGTTCGGAACGGTCCTTCTCAAAATCGGCCCGTGCCTTGTTTCAGGCTTGAACTAACCCGCCGGCGCACTTAAAAAAGGGCGTGCTTCAAATCGTCTTCAATAAAATCAGCGCTGCGGAAGTATCCAGCATCCCCACCCTGGAACAACTGGACCTGCTCGGGGACTTCCAGGTCTCTGAATCCACCCTCCAAACCCTTGATGACGCCCGCTTCGGCAAGATGGAAAAGGATGGCAAAATTCTTTACCGCTACGTAGCCAGGGACTACCGCATCTACTTTGAAGTCATTGAAGGCAAAGTGGTCGTCCACCGCGTTCTGCACGCCAACAGCCTGAACGACTTTCTGTTCCGCACCAACATCTCCCCGACCGCAGGGGAAGATGAAATCCTGAGCCAGTCCAAACACTTCTGGAAACTCATTGACGAAGGCAAAAAAGCCTCCAAAGCCTGACCCCTCCCCACCCATGGCCTGCATCATTCTGGGCATCACCGGCTCCATTGCCGCGTACAAGGCGGCGGACATCGCTTCCGCCCTCGTCAAAAGCGGGCATGAGGTGCACTGCGTCTGCACGGCCAAGGCCCTGGAATTCGTTACAGCCCTCACCCTGCACACAATCTCCCGCAATCCCGTCTTCTCCTCCTTTGAGGATGAAAAGGCGGACTGGGTTCCCCCGCACATCCAACTGGCCCAGCGGGCGGACCTTCTGCTCGTGGCCCCCGCCACGGCCAACACCATGGCCAACTTCGCCCACGGCTTCGCCCCGGACATGCTCAGCTCCCTCTATCTGGCCTGCCAGGCCCCGGTGCTCATCTGTCCGGCCATGAACGTCCACATGTGGGAACACACGGCCACGCAGCAAAATGCGGCCGTCCTGAAACAAAGAAAGGGCCACTGCATTCTGGGGCCCTGTGAATCCGGCGTGCTGGCCTGCGGAGCGGAAGGAGCGGGAAAACTGATGCCAGTAGACCTGATTGTTCAAAAAACGCTCTCCCTCCTGCCGTAACGGCGGCATAAAATTACTCCATGCCTGTTTATTGGTTTGCCCCGGGAGAACTAAATCTTTTATCATGGACATTATGAAAATGCTCCTGTTCTTCCTTGGCTCCCTCATGCTCTGCTCCTGCGGCCCGGACAAGTATCCCGTCAGCTTCCACATGGAGACGGGAGCGACGGACAGCAAAAAATTCGCCTTTGAGCGGGACGGGCATTACTACAGCAAGGCTCCCTTCATTTCCCAGAAGGACATTGAATCCTACTACTCCTTCCCGGCAGAGGACAATACCTACGGCATTGTGGTCAATGTCAGAAAAGGCCTGGACAGCCGGGTAGAAGGAGTAACCGCCGCCAACCTCGGCAAGCAGATACTGCCGGTCGTCAACGGTCATGCCATGCAGCCTCTGCGCCTTTACAACAAACCCGTTACCTCCGGCAAACTGGCCGTCATGGGCGGCTTCTCCCCGGCGGACCTTGCCGCCATGGCGGAATTCATTCCTCCGGCGGACCCCAAGAGGGAAGAGCCCATCAACAAGCTGGCCGCCGTCACCAAGCCCCTTCTTCCCATCAAGGACCCCACCCAGGAAAAGAAGGAAGCCAAGGAGCCCGAAGAACATAAGGACCGCACCGTGGTCAGCACCCGCCGGGGGCGGATCTGATCCAGCACCCCTTGTATGAGCATGCACGGCAAGTTCTTCCCTTCCCTGATCGGCATCCTCTTGTTCTTCTGGAGCATGCCATTCCTGATGGCGGATATTGTCGTGCGCTTCCCCACGGAAAACACGGCCTTGCTGGACAACCGTCCGCAGGACTTCTACATGTACGTGGACCGGAACTTTGAAGGGAAGAAATCCCAGCCCTGGGAGGCGGAGCCTACGGCTTTACCCGGACCCTCGTCAGAACCCAGGCAGGCCCCGTAGCCGTCAAATTCCATGAAGGAATCGATATCAAGCCGCTCAGGCGCGACGCCTCCGGCATTCCGCTGGACGACGTGCATCCCGTAGCCGGAGGCACCGTGGTCCACGCTTCCGCCAACCCCACCCACAGCAACTACGGCCGCTATGTGGTCATCGAACACCAATTGGCGGACGGCCCGCTTTACAGCCTGTACGCCCATCTGGCTTCCGTCTCCTGCAAGGAGGGGGACCGGGTAGGCACCGGAAACGTCATCGGAAAACTGGGCTACTCCGGAGTGGGCCTGAACAAAACACGCGCCCATGTGCATCTGGAACTTTGCCTCAAGCTCCAGGACGACTTTGAAAACTGGTATTCCAGCCTGAAACTGGGTACCCCCAACCGCCATGGCGCCTACAACGGCCTGAATCTGGCCGGTTTTGACCCGGCCCCCGCCCTCATGCAGTGCAAGGACGGCGCGGAATTCTCCCTCTCCCGCCATATCTCCTCCCTGCCCGTTCAGTACGTCGTACGCGCTCCATCTACCGGAAGCCTGCCCAATCTTGTCAAACGCTACCCCTTCCTGCTGAAACCGGGACCGGCCAATCCCAAGTCCTGGGAAATCAGCTTTACGGGAACGGGAGTTCCCGTTTCCGTGACTCCCTCCGACCAACCCTGCACGGAACCCTCCGTCATCCGGGCTGTTCCCCATCCCTTCTCCCAACTGTACAGGACCTGCAACCGCGTTTCCGGCTCCAGCAAAGATCCGAAGCTGACCGCCTCCGGCAAACGCTACATCCGGCTCATCTTCATGGGGCCTGAATCATAATCCTACGATGATGCACACCTTCTTCAGTCCCCGTTTTTCCCTTGCCGTTCTTACGTCCTGCGCGGCTTTTCTGCTCACCATGGGGGGCACTCCCCCTGCAGCCGCGGCAACACCTCCTCCGGAGGCTCCCCTCTCGCAGGACAGGCAGGCCCTCCTGAAAAATAAAAAATACCAGCAGGGTCTGAAAGCCCTGGAAGACCGCCTGCCCCTGGAAGCCAGCAAGCATTTTCAGGAATGCCTGAACTCCAAAAATCTTCCGGAATCCCAGAAAGCCATCATCCGCCCCTTCCTGGCGGAAGCCCTGATCCGCGCCAGAAAAACGGAAGAAGGGCTGACTGCCTGGGAACAACTTCCGGACTCCTCCATGAAATCATACTGGATGGCGGCGGGCCTCTTTAACAAAGGCTCCTTTACCAGGGCCCTGGAAAAACTCTCCTCCATTCCTGAAACGGACCCGCTCTCCCTCTACGGCTTCCAGCTGAAAGCCCAGCTCGCGCGCCAGCTTCAGGACCGGCAGCTTTTACTGGATGCCCTCACCAGGCTGGGGCAGGCGGAATCCACCGCCATCTCCCGGACCGCGCACGTCCTTCTGGCGGACGTTCTGGTGAACCTGGGGCGCTATGCGGAGGCCGCCGCCATTCTTGAACAATTCAAGACGGGAATGGACGACGGCACGGCCAGGGACCTGCCCATGCGCTCTTATGCCGAACTCGTGGAAGGCAAACTGGCCGACAAACAGGGGAACCTGGACCAGGCCATAAAAATCTTCGCCGCCGTCATGGACAACAAGGCCTATCCGGGGAAAATCCGGATCTGGGCCGTCTGGCCCTCGCCAGGGCGGAAATCGTCCGGGAGAAAAACAACCCGGAACAGGCGGAAGAGGAAACGCGCGCCCAGCCTCAGGAAGAGGAAGCCCCACACACTGCCGGAACGGCGGAAGAACGCCTGCTGGCGTTCATTGGCGGCAAATCGGAATCCTCCCTGCTGATGGACGCCTTCAACATCCTGCTGGAGGAGGACATCTTCCGCACCAATCCCCAGGCGCTGGAAAAACTCACCGGCTGGGTGAATGCCAGGGATGCGGGCCGCCAGCCGGCAGCCATGTATGCCATGGGAAGCCTGCTTCTGGCAAAGGACGACCTGGCGGGAGCTGTCAAAATGGCGGAGGACGGCCTCTCCAAATATCCTCAGAGCCTTCCCGTCCAGACCCTTTCCCTGAATACCATCACCACTCTGCTGGACAAAAACCGCGTGGAAGACGCGGAACGCCTTATCTCCAAATATCCCGGAACGTCCCCCGGCCTCGTCTTCCAGCAGGGAGCCCTGGCCTTCCGCAAGGGAGACTACCCTCTGGCGCAGAGCCTCTTCCGGGAAGCAGCCCGGCGCGCCTCTGAAAAAACGGCGGAAAGCGCCCTGTTCAATGAAAATCTGGCTGCGCTGAACGCCAATGACGCCGCTGGAGCCGCCGCCCTGGTCAAGGAAGCCGCCGGCTCTGCCCAGCTCCGGGAACACATCCTCTTTGAACAGGCCCATTACGCCGCCAAAAGAATGAACCCCCAGGCTCCCGAACTGCTGGCGTCCTTCGTGGCACTGGCGACAGACCCGGCCCTGAAAACCCAGGCCCGGCTGGACCAGGCGGAAGTGGCCCTGAACCTCAACCCGCCGGACCTTGAAACCGTGCAGGCCATTCTTCCGCCGCTGGAAAAAGAACAGCTGACTCCGGAACAGACCATGCAGCTTGCGCGGCTGAACATCCTGGAGGCGGAAAGCCGGCAGGAATGGCCCAGCGCCATCCAAGCCTGCCGCCAGGCCATCGCCCTGGATTCGGAAGGCAAACAGGCGGACATGCTCTATCTCAAGCTGGGGGAACTCCTGTACAAGAACGGGGATTTCCATGAAGCGCAGCTTGTCCTCCAGCCCTTCCCCTCCAAATACCCTGGCAGCCCCCTCCAGGCGGCGGCCCTCTTCCTGGCCGGAAAAGCCGCCCAGCAAAGCAACACCGGCAATACGCTGAAAGCCGCCCTGAACATCTTCAAAACCCTGGGCGCGGGGGACACCCCCTTTGCGCAGCCCGCCAGGATAGAAGAAGCCTCCGTCCTGCTGCGCATGGGAGAAGCGGACCAATGCATCGCCGCTCTGGAAAACCTGCTTTCCTCCCCCCTTCCGCGCTACATGCGCCTGCTGGCCCTCTCCATCCAGGCGGACGCCTGGGTGACGAAGGAAGACACCCATTCGGACACCCTCCGCAAGGCCATCAACCTGTGCACGGAAATTCTGGACACCCCCAACCTGGGCCTGGCCTGGAAATTCAAGGCCCTCACCCAGCGGGCCCAATTCTACGAACGGATGAACGACCAGAAAAAGGCGCTGGATGACTACGCCTCCATCCTGGCCCATACGCCCAGCGGCAGTTCCGCCAACAAGCGCCGGGACTGGCACTGGTTCTACAATGCCGGTTTCGCCTCCATCCGCCTGCTGGGCCAGCTCCAGGACTGGGACGGCGCCCTGGCGCTGGCTAAAAAACTGGCGCAGACCTCCGGTCCCAGAGCCAGGGAAGCGGCGGCCTACGCGCGCCGCATCCAGCTGGAACACTTCATCTGGCAGGATGAACCGGAAAATGCCGCTCCAGAAACCGGAAAGCCGGAAACGCCGGCTCAAACCGCCAGTTAAGCCGCCCCCTCCCGTCATGGACACTCCATCTACAGCCAAAAACTGGAGACTCAACGCAGCAGCCGTCATCATGGACGCCGACGGCTACGTGCTGCTGGGCAAGGACAACGGCCGCAACCCGTACTGGCACTTCCCGCAGGGAGGCGTCATTAAAAATGAAAGCATTGAACGGGCGCTCGCGCGGGAGGTATGGGAGGAAGTGGGCCTGCGTCCCACGGAATACACCATTGTCAGTCGCCTCCCCGGCCTGCGGTACAAATACCCCTCCGGCAACCGCAAAGTCACGCGCTGGATAGGCCAGGAGCAAACCTACTTCCTGGTGCGCTGCAAGGCCAGGCGCCCCAAGACGGACCTGCACCGCAGCCCTGAATTCTCAAAAACGAAATGGATACCCCTCCAGGACCTCAAGCTGGAGATGTTCCCCAAATTCAAAAGGAAAGTCATCAAGGACGCCCTTCAGCAATTCTTCGGGCCGGATTTTCCGGCCAAACCCGCCGCCATGAAAACCTCTTCCACCTCCTCTCCCGCTTCTTCAACGTTAACTTCGCATACAATGAACCGTTACCTGGTGCCTCCGGGCAAAAAACTGCGTTTAAAGGATTACTCTCCGGATGACAAATCTCTCTTCTCCGGAACCAAGGAAGAATCCCTGGTTGAATTCGACAAGCTGAGGGAAGAACTGCAGGAACTGCAGAAAAAACTCTTCGCCCAGCACAAGCACAGGGTTCTCGTCATTCTGCAGGCCATGGACGCAGGCGGCAAGGACGGATGCGTCAAGCACGTCTTTTCCCGGGTGGACCCGCAGGGGCTGCACGTGGTTCCCTTTAAAAAACCCACTATTGAAGAACTGGACCACGACTTCCTGTGGCGCGTGCACAAGGAAGTGCCCGCCAAGGGGCAGATTGCCATCTTCAACCGTTCCCATTACGAGGACATCATCGCCGTCCGCGTGAAAAAAATCTTCCCGGACCCCGTCTGGAAGCGACGTTACAAGCACGTTCTGGATTTTGAATCCATGCTTGCGGAAGAAGGCACCGTCATCATCAAGCTGTTCCTGAATATTTCCAAGGCGGAACAGAAAAGACGGCTGGAATCCAGGCTCCAGGATCCGGACAAACTTTGGAAGTTCTGCATGGACGACCTGGATGACCGGAACCGCTGGGACGAATTCCAGACGGCCTATCAGGATCTCATTGAAAAAACGTCCACTCCGGATGCTCCCTGGTACATCATTCCGGCAGACCGGAAATGGTACAGGAACCTCGTCGTCGCCCGCCTGATGGTGGAAAAACTGCGCCATCTCCAGCTCACGTTCCCCACTCCCAACTTCAATCCGGCGTCCATTATCATTCCAGATTGATAAACTCTGTCATACCGATAACTAGTTTGTGCATCATAAAATTATTTTTGTACATTTCTCGGTATTCAATTGTCCCATTATTACAAAATCTGCATTATTCACAATAACAATCAAAACTTAGAATTTCTAACGCTTGACTGGGACAGTGAAAAATTGTTAGAAAACAACTTAACACCTAGAACGTGTAAACATTCTATATAGAAAAACAGAACCCAATGTATTTAGCATCCCAACGTAAAGAGTTCATTCTGAAAACGCTGGCCGAACATGGAGCCGCAAGAACCATTGCTCTGGCCAAACAGATGAAGGTCACGGATGAAACGGTCCGTAATGATTTGATTAACCTTGAGAAACGCGGCTTTCTCAAGCGCGTCCACGGCGGCGCTCTGGCCCTTACCCATAAATCCCTCCATGAAGACATTGTCACTCAAGACGATGTTTCCATAAGGATTGCAAAAAAAGCCGTCCAGAACATCCCCGCTTCCGTGGTCATGTTCATTGACAGCAGCACCATGGGCTACCAGATCTGCAACCACATTAATTCCAGGGATACGCACGTGGTTTCCAACAACCCCACGCTGCTGACCCGGCTTGAAGGCATTCCGAACCTGAGCTTCTACTGCACGGGCGGACGCTTCGACCGCGAAGCCCTGGTCTATGTGGGACAGGAAGCCGCCAAGGCCGCAGGTTCCCTGAGCATTGACATGGTTGTACTGACGCCGGACTGCTACTCCCCCAAGCATGGCGCCGGATACAAGAACATGCTTCAATCCGAATTCATCAAGAGCGTCATTCCCCCGGATGCCAAGGTGATCATCGCCATGCCTTCCACCAGCGTAGCGAACAACCCGGCATTCTATACCGTTGCGCCCTCACAGATCTCCATGCTCATCACTGATGAAGCCCTTTCTCCTGAAATGGCTGACCAGATTGAAAAGAGCGGCGTCAAGGTGGAGCTCGCCTGACGCCGGCCTGCTTTACAGGGGGCGGAAGTTCTTCGGAACTTCCGCCTTTTTTATGATGATCATATACTCTCTCCTTTCCATTCCGTCCAGTACTCCCGGCTTCCTGTCAGCTCGTCATCCCTGGAGCCAATCTCCTCAAATCCTCCACGCCTGTAGAACGCGCGGGCACGGGCGTTCTCCTCGTAAACGCCCACCGTCAGCATCCCCTTGCTGTGCTCCTTCACCCAGTCCAGCAGAGCCGTGCCTATTCCCTCGCACTGACGCTCCGGCGCCACAAACAGAGCGGCTTCTTCCCCTTCCCCCACCAGGCAGGCAAACCCGACAACACGGCCGCCGTCCCTGCACATCCATGACCCTTACGATTACTTAGGGATGCACCCTTACCGTGATTTATGGCCGGTCACACCATTTTTGAGCTGATAACAGTTTATACTTGACCATCCCCTGAATTTATCTGAAAAGAAAAATCGCTTATTTAGTATTTGGAAATGAGTAAAGGTAGGCTTGTTTCAGAATTGTATAAATAAACGAAAAACACCATAGATTTTCTGCAATAAACATGGAAAAGATTGCTGCTTCCCTGTTGGCGACAGCTGGTATTGCCTGCGCCCAAACATACAACTACGATTCCTCCTCTGAAACGCTTGTGATAACAGGCAAGGGCAATACGGTTGCCGACCGCATTACTCTGGAAGGACCAATAACCCCCGGGAGCACAGTCCCTGGGACTTCGGAAATATTCGGAGACACAAAAGAAATTATCTTAAAAGACGTTTGGACATCTCCCGATTCGATCCGCATTAAATATGTGGAGCCGACTTCTGAGGGAAACAACACGACGCTGAAATTAGAAAATTCGCGTTTGGGCGCATCGGGGGACTTTGATAAAGGCGGCACGGGGTTAATCCTTATTTTGGATTCCCAATCCAGTCTTGAACTATACGGGAACCGGCTCACCAACACAATCAGAATCGAAAACCAAGGCAACATAAGATGCACAAACGGCACTGTAAGTGCAAGCTCGTATTTGTGGGACAACAAGACAACCACAGGTTCTTCAGGCGTTCTGGGCGGAAGTGGATATTATAGCTTCGGGAACGTTTCCTCTATCGAGACTAATAAAGATTTCGGACTCATCAAGACCAGCGGTCAAATTACAGACCTCGAAATTTCGGGAATTTACACTGTGGACGGGAATTCCGCAAAAACAATCGACGACGACTCCTACATCGTGGGTGTGAACACGTCGAGCAGTTCTGACGGGCAGGCGATGACGATTTCGGGTTCACTTACAATCAATGCAAAACAAGGCACGGGGATAGGTATACTGGCCAACCAGCTCGGCAGCGACGACGTTTCGCTCAAAAATAACTATTCGGGCCAAATTTACGTGACAGCAAAAGACGCCTTCGGTGTAAAAGTTGGTAAAAACGCGGCCAAGGACCCCTCTGCTGCGGGCGACATCTACTCGCTTTCCGTGGGCGAACTCGACATCGAAAGCACAATCACTTCGGGCAGCACGCAGGGTGAAGCAACGGGTATATACGCAAAAAGCGTCAAGCGCGATTTGACAGCAAATGCAATCACAGTAAAGGGGTACACCAATGCAACCGGTATCCATCTGACGGAAGGCGGCCGCAACCTCACCATATCCGATATGCAAGTAAGCGCGGGAATCAGCGGCAACGCAGCAGGCATAATCGCCGCGCCAGGCAGAGATAACCCTGTTTCCACAGCCGGAAACCTCGAAAACATCAGGATAGATAATTTGGAGGTTTCAGGCGGCGCAGATGCCACGGGTATCTTTGCAAACTCCATTACAAAATCGGGCCAAAATGAAAACATCATAGGCAACATTACGGTTTCGTCTGAAAACGGATTGGCAAACGGTATTTTCGCCGACAACGCTGACATCACCCTCGGCGGCAAAATCCTATCCTCAAGCGAAAACTCCAACGCCTACGGAATTTGGACGGAAAACGACCTTTTCTTAAAAATGCTCGATGGTTCGGAAATCTCGGCAATCGCTGCAAACGAAAACTCCAGCGCCCAGGCAATCCGCTCGAAAAACCTCTATCTGACATTCGACGGCAGCGCGACGATAAATGGCGACCTCATGGCGGACGCCGGCATGGAGCTAAACAACGGAGGCAATGTAGTCGTCAACGGCAATATCGAGGGTAAACATCTTGCCGCAGAATCAACAATCGGCACGGTTTCAGGCAAAATGAAATTCGACTCGGTTGCCGGCCTGAACATTACCGCATCAGTGGGTTCGCTCGAAATCGGTACGTCGGGCGAGGATTCGGGTATATTAAAGTCAACACAGTCGAGACATCAGCAAACATTTCAAACGCCGTTTTGGTGACAATCGAAAACGCAAACGGCAACGTCTCGTTCAACTCGGTTAATTCGGCGACGGTAAACAACGCCGTTGGCGACATCTCAGCAACAAATGTCACTAACGGACTGAACGTCGGCGATGTCGGCAACATCCGCGTAAGCGGTACGAATGTCAATGTGCTTGACGGCAAAACTGTGAGCGGCGACATCGTTTCGACGACAGACCTCATACTGTCAAACGAAGGTTCGGCAACACTCACGGGTTCAGTTTCGGCGGGCGGGAACAGACTTACGATAAACAGTGTCTTCGGCATAAACTCTTCAGCCGCGACCGTAATCAGCGCGGGGACACTCGGGGGCGCGGGCTTGCGCGGCACCATCAACAACCACTACGACAACATCTTCGGTTTCTCCGCAACCGACGACTCTTCGGGAAGCCTCACCGCCGCAACCGCCTTGAAAGGCACGCACGACGTCGTCTCGAACAACATTTCGGGCATGATTGACGGCGACTTGGATCCTTTTGAAAACACCTACATCACCGTGAAGTACGTCAACGTCGGCAGCAATGTCGGCTACGAAATCAAGAAGAACACCTATCTTGCCGAAGCAGTTGCGACAAACGAATTCGAAAAGGCGTTGGCAAAAACCTACGACGATCTTGAATACATCGACGGCGACGACGCGGCGAACGAGGCGGCAGTTACCAAAAAACGTAATTTCGCCGCAATGGTAAAAAGCGGCACACTGGGTGCGATACTTCCGCAGTCGGTAGTGCACAGCGTGCGCATGAACATGGATCTTGCCGACATAATCCACCTCGACACGCTCAACCGCACGAGCGCGGCAATCGACGGCCTCGGCGCAAAAAGCAGCGGCACGGAAGTTTCGGGGGGCGTTTTTCAGGCATTACCGTCCGCAACATAAACAGGTTTGCCACCTACGGCGGCGATGAAAACATGGATGGGTCGAGCGACTATATTTCGGGCGGCTTGGTGAATTTTGAATACACGGCGGGTAACACGTTTCTTGCGGGCTTCGGCTTCGGCGGTTTTCAGGCAAAATCGTCAGGCAAGGGCAACTGCGGCAAGGCGGAAACCCAAAGCCTTGCGGTCAACGCCTACACCGACTGGCGGTTCTTCGGCAACTTTGACTGGTACTTCGGTGCAACCTATGCTTTCGGCATGAACAAAGCCGAAAGGATGAACATCCTGAACAAAAGCAAAGCCGATTGGAATTCAAACCTCATCGGTGTCTTCACGGGCGTTCGATACGCGTGGAAGCCTTTTGCCGACACCGGATTTTACCTGAAACCCACAATCGGCGTAAACGCGGACTTCCTGATGAACCCGTCGTTCACGGAAAAAAGCGGGGAAGAACGCATGAGCGCGGAATCAGAAAACTATACAAGCGTGAAGTCGCTTGTGGGAATTGAGGGCACTTACGCGTTTTCAAACGGCTTCTACTTTACGGGCAGAATGTTCTACACGCACGAATTTTGCGACGACCGCTACGGAGTAAATGCCATGCTCGGCTCTTCCTTCATAAGGGTAAGGGGCTGGAAAATGGACAGGGACGCTGGCGTATTCGGCGCAGGCATCGGATACAGCATCACGGAACAGTGGAGCGTCTATGCCGACTATGCCGCGGACGTTTCGGACAAAGTGCGCCACAACGTCAATATGGGCGTCACGTTTAAATTTTAAGTCGATTCGCGAATGAGCAAAAAATCTGCAATATATTTCTGCCGCAATAGAATCGCCTCATAAACATCTGTAAAAGCATTGATAGGGAGGGAGCCGCTGTTACTGAGCTCCGGTGTCATGGAACACAAACGGCTTTCTGTAAAAGCGCCCCAGCCTCTCAGCCCTTCCATTCTGGCCTGTACACGAGCACCGGGCCGGTACGCGAAGACTGAACGCCGCGCACCTTCCGAACGGCGGAGCCCACCAGGGCGGCAGCCTGTTCCACCTCCTCCTGCGTCGTCATGAAAGACAGGGAAAAACGCAGGGAGGAACGTACCGCCTCATCAGACAATCCCATGGCCGTCAGCACGTGGGAAGGCATCGGCTGCAGCGTGTGGCAGGCAGACCCAGCCGAACACAGCAGGCCGGCAGGTTCCAGCAACAGCATCAGCGCTTCCGCCGTACATCCGTCAAACGCCAGATTGGAAGTATTGGGAATACGTTCCGTTCCGCCGGAATGCACCGTCACGCCGCCCACCTGTGCCCGCAGGAGAGACTCAAAAGAATCCCGCATCCGGGACAGCCGTCCGGCGTCCTCCTCCAAGTGCCTCAATGCCGCCCGCGCCGCCGCACCAAAACCAATGATTCCCGGAACATTCTCCGTGCCGGACCTCAAACCGTACTCCTGCCCCCCGAACAGCAAAGGGGAAAAAGGAGCCCCCGCTCTCCTGTACAGACATCCAATCCCTTTGGGGCCATGGAATTTGTGTGCGGATACGGAAGCATAATCCACTTCCATTCCATGCAAATCCACGGGAATTTTTCCGGCGCACTGCACTATATCCAAATGCACGGGAACTCCATGTTTCCCGGCGGAGGAACACAAAACCGCCGCATCCTGCAATGCGCCTGTCTCATTATTGGCCCAGGCAAAAGAAACGCCGGACACGCCCCCTGCGCACATGGACTCCCATTTTTCCGGAACCGCTCGCCCTTCCCTGTCCACGGGGCAGACACAGCCGCTGCCCAGGGCCAGGGCCGTCTTCAAGGAGGCGTCATGGTCCGTGGACAAAACGCCTATCCCTCCCTCCCGCTCCCCGGCCATCTGGCGGAAAGCCATATTAGACGCCTCCGTTCCGCCGGAAGTAAATACAATTTCCGAAGGAAATGCGCCCAACAGGGCGGCAACGGCCGCACGGGCTTCCTCCACCGCCTCGCGCACGCTCCTGGCGCAGCCGTAACCGGCGGACGGGTTGAAAAACCGTTCTTTTAAAAACGGCTCCATGGCCTCGTAAACCTCCGGGGCCAGCGGTGTGGTAGCGTTATTATCCCAATAAATCACGCCTTCATAACTCCCCCAATCGCGGGAAGGAGTCAAGCCGGAACATAATGCGCAGCTGCACAAGATCACTCTTCACTTTTACCCGTGATTCCGCATAATGCCTCTCATGCGTTTTCTTATCACGGCAGGCCCCACCAGAGAAGCTATTGACCCCGTCAGATACCTCACCAACCACTCCTCCGGAAAAATGGGGTATTGCCTGGCGGAAGCGGCTGTTCACGAAGGCCACAGCGTCCTTCTCATCTCCGGCCCCACTTCCCTGGACATCCCGCACGGCGTGGACTTCCTGCCGGTTGAATGTGCACGGGAAATGTATGATGCTGTCAAAAACCAGGCTCCCTACGCCGACGCCGCCATCCTCAGCGCCGCCGTAGCGGATTATCGCCCCGTTTCCGTTCCGGACCGCAAAATCAAGAAAACGGGGAGCGCATGATTTTGGAACTGGAACGTACTGCGGATATTCTTGGCTCCATGCGCGCGGAATTCGGCTTCAGAGGCATTCTGGTAGGCTTCGCGGCGGAAACCCATGACGTGGAAAATTACGCGCGCGGCAAACTGGAACGCAAGCGGTGCGACATGATTGTGGCCAACGACGTTTCCCGCAGTGACATTGGTTTTAACTCCTCTGAAAATGAAGTGCTGCTCGTTTACCCGGACCGGACGGAGCTTTTGGAAAAAGCGCCTAAAACGCAAATTGCCTTTCAAATCATTGAGCGCGCATGCCGTCTCGCACAGGGAAAAGCTCCGTCATGGCGCACGGCAGACCCGTTCCACGCTTGAACCGGAAGAAGGTTTGCCCCACGATCCGATGTCGGCATGTAAATGCCGGCGGCCTTTCCCAAAACTACATTTTCCATTTTCATGCCCGTCACTCTTCAGGATTTAGGCTGGAACGACCACTTTCAACGCGCTTTCAACGCCGTCGCCAAACCCGGCTGGGTTCCGGGACGCCTCATCCGGGAAACGAAAATCAACTTCACCGCCCTGCTGGACGGCGGGGAAGACGTGGACGCGGTCGTCAGCGGCAAGCTCTGGCATGACGCCGCCACGGATGCGGAACTGCCCGCCGTAGGAGACTGGGTGGCGATTGACCCGGGGGAAGCGGGAGACGAAGCCGTCATACGCGCCATTCTCCCCCGCCAGACCTGTTTTTCCCGCAAAGCTCCGGGAAAAAGCAGCGCGGAACAGGTTCTGGGAACCAATGTGGACACCGTAGCCGTGGTGACGGAGCCGGGAACGGACTTCAACCCCAGGCGCATGGAGCGCTACTTTACGCTCATCCGCCGCAGCGGCGCCGCACCTCTCATCCTGCTCAATAAAACGGACCTTTTCTCCAGGGAGGAAGTGGACGAAGCCGTGCAGGCCCTGCGGGAACTCTCCCCGGAATGCTCCATCATCGGCATCAGCGCCCTGCACAACAAGGGAATCAAGGAATTCCGCAAATGCCTTTCCAGGGGAAAAACCATCTGCATCGTCGGTTCCTCCGGAGTGGGAAAATCCACGCTGGTCAATACCCTGCTGGGGGACGAATGGCTCTGGACGGGGGAAGTGAATGAGGTGACCGGCAAGGGACGCCATACGACCGTGGCGCGCGAACTGGTGCTCCTCAAACACGGCGGCCTGCTGATTGACAATCCCGGAATCCGTGAAATCCAGATGTGGACGGATGAACATACCCTGCGGGAAAGCTTTGCGGATTTGACGGAGCTGGCCCAGGAATGCAAATTTGCGGATTGCAGCCACGGCACGGATTCCGGCTGCGCCATCAGGAAAGCCGTGGAGGAAGGAACGTTGGACAGGGAGCGGTACTTGAATTTCCTGAATCTGGAAGATGAAATCGCGCGGCTTGCCAAACGCCAGAAAAAAAGGCAGATGAACGTGGAACGGGCCGGGAAGAGAGACCGGAAGGTACAGGCCCGGAATTATGAGGACCGCGTGGAACTGGAACGCCGCCACAAGCCCAACCACCGCAGCCATGACTGATTCTCCGTCAAATTGGCTTGTCAAACCGCAGAGGCGCGCTTACCAGTAAGGGATGCTCTTCCCATGCAGCCTTTTCCGCGCTTCCGCGGCCCTTCTGGCATTGGGCGCGCTTCCTCTCTCCGCAGCGGAACAGCCGGACCCCGCCCAAGCCAGGCCCGTCGTTTCCATCACGGACCTGAACCCCGTCCGGCTGACGAGAGACGCCCACAGCAAACTTCTTGTGGCGCAATGCACCATTAACGGCGTTCCATGCAATCTCATTGTGGACACGGCGGCCTCCCACACCACGTTTGACATCAAATTCATCAAGAGAATTTCCCCGGCCTGCCGCTTGAAAACGCGCAGATCGCCCCCGGCTCCAACGTCAACACCGTTCCCCAGCTTTTCGCCATGAAGTCCTTCTCCATCGGAGGGCTTCACATTAAAAACTTCTTCGGCCTCGCCATGGACCTCACCCCCCTTCAAAAAGATATGCAGGTCAGGGTGGACGGCATTCTGGGAATCAACTACCTGGGCTTCTCCCCGTTCCTGCTGTCCGTCAGGGATGCTTCCCTCCAATTTCTGGAACGCTCCCGCTTTCCCTCCCAGAACATGAAGCCGCTGGAAGTGGAACGCCACCCATCCGGAATTTTCTATGTCCGCTGCTCCCGGGGAGGAGACGCCTTCCTGCTGGCCCTTGATTCCGGTTCTTCCCTTTCCCTGGCCCCGCTGGAACAGTGGCCCGCGGACCCAAATGGAAACCAGCTCACGGCCAAGGCCTCCGACATCAACGGACACAGCGGGGACCGCAACGTCATGAAGCTGGGCATACCCTCCACCCTCCGCATGGGGCCGGACTTCCAGATGGACGGCCTTTCCTTCGCCGTGACGGGAACAGGCGGCAGATGCCAGATAGGCGTGGACACCCTCCAGCACTTTGACATCATCATTGACGCGCCGCAGGGGGAGTCTTCGCCCTGCCGCTCCATTCCAAGCCGGAGGCCCGCGGACAAAAGGCTCCCGCCGTTAAACGGGAATCTTGAGCATGATGCAGATCATGCGGATGGTGCGGGCCGTAGCGCCGAAATGGGCTTTCAACGCCACCTGCGCGCGGGAGGACTGGGCATGGGCCAGCAGCGGATTGTCCAGCATCTCCTTGAGCACGTCCGCCAGACGCTCCTCATCGCACCGGGTAATGCCGTCCACGCCCTCAAGCAGCTGGACCAGCGCATCGAAATTCTCCATGTGCGGCCCCGTCAGCACGGGCACGCCGCAGGCAACGGCCTCCGCCGGATTCTGGCCGCCGTCCGCCAGAAAGCTCTTGCCGATCACGGCCACATCCGCCAGCGCGGTCCAATCCCTCAATTCTCCGGTCGTATCCGCAATGTAGCAGACATTGTCCTTCAGGGTTTCCGGAAGCTCGCCATCCGTCCGCAGCACGCACTGCCAGCCGCGGGCCTCCAACTCACGCACCACCGTATGGCGGCGTTCCGCATGCCGGGGAACTATCAAGGGGAAGCCTCCCGCCTTGCGCACGGCCTCCGCAATCAGCACTTCCTCCCCGTCATGCGTGCTGGCGGCCAGCACCACGGGCTTGCCGCGCTTCAGCTTGTCCAGAATGGCGGCAAACTCCGCATTGGTTTCCTTGCGCTCCGCCATCTGCTGGTCAAACTTGATGCTGCCCGTCACATGGATGATGGAGGGGCGCACCCCCACGGATTCAAACCTCCGGACGTCTCCCTTGTCCTGCACGCCCATGGCGTCCAGCGTGGAAAAATAATATCGTGACACCCATTTAAAAGCGCGGTAGCGGCTCTCGGACCTGGCGGACATTCGGGCATTGATCATCGCCATGGGAATGCCCCGCACCTTGGCGGCGCGGGCAAAGTTCGGCCATAATTCCGCCTCTACCAACACAATGGCTTCCGGTTCAAAACGGTCAAAGCACCTCCCCGGCAGGCCCAGCAGGTCAAAGGGGGCATAAATTACGCGCACGCCGGACACCTGGGCATTCACCGCCGTATCATGCCCCGTAGCCGTGCTGGTGGCCAGCACCGCGGAACCGCCGCGCTCCCGGAGCCACGCCCGGAGAAATTTGAGGGCCAGCACCACTTCACCCACACTCACGGCATGCACGTACAGCACCCCCTTCGGCTCCCGGTTGTAGGAAACCCGGTACAGGCCGAAGCGCTCCATCAACCCCGTGCCGAAGCCGCCGCGCCTCTTCTGCTTGAGCAGGTAGGAAGGCAGCGTCACCAGCCACCCGAGGGTGTACAGGACATTGTAACAGAAAGAGAACAGGAAGGCTTTCATCTTACTTCTCAGGCAATCGATAGAACAACAGCATATTTTTCCCGTACCGGCGGGTATCCACCAGGTCCAGGCCGTCAAACTCCGCGGCGCCTTCCATGCCGGTTCCCCAGCCTTCCTGCACTTCCGCAATAAACACGCCGCCGTCCTTCAACAGTCCGGCAATTCCGGCCTCCGCCAGCTCCACAATAAAATCCCGGTCCGCCGGGCCCTTGCAGTAGGGGGATCTGCAAAAACAATGTCGTACTTCCTGCCGGCCAGCAGCTCCCTTTTCACAAACTGCACGGCGTCTCCCTGGATGACGGCGCCGCCCTCCAGGCCGGTTTTGGCAAGATTGGCCTTGGCCGTCGCGCAGGAAAGCCGGGAAAAATCCACCATGCGGGAGCTCCCTGCCCCGCGGCTGAGGGCTTCCAGGCCGAAGGCTCCGGAGCCGGTGAACAAATCCAGCACGTCGGCATGGTCAATCAGCGGGTTCAGGATGGAAAAAAGGGCCTCCCTGACCCGGTCGGTCGTGGGCCGCACTTCCCCTTTGGGAACAGACAGTGCTATGCCGCCGGCCTTTCCGCTGATGATACGCATGTTTTTACCGGAATGAAAGGAACGTCTTGTTGTCCCTACTGGCGCGCCTTGGCCTTGGCCTTTTCCAGCAGGGGGTCTCCCGTAATGCGGGTGATGGGGATGCGCAGCACGATGGACTGGTTGGCAATGGCAATATTATCCGGATTCTTCTCGGACATGTTGTAAACGAAATAGGTATATTTGCCGTCCTTGGTCTTGCCCGCGATAATGGTCTCCGTCAGGGTGGAAAGAATGGTCTTCTTTTCCATGGTCCATTCCTTGCCGCTCCATGCGCCGTACACGTTCAGATCGTCATAGGAAACGTCCCCTTTCAGGGCCAGGGCGCCGTTGGGGGAAATCCAGGATTTGGTATTGGAGTCATACTTCAGGGTGCTCATCGGCAGCGGTCCCTGCTGGGCCACCGCGGCCAGAGTCCAGATGCCGCGTTCCCCGGAGGCGAAAATGCCCACAGCTACGGGGGCCACTTCCTGCACCTGCTTCAGCTTCCAGCATTCCAGATACTTGGCATACTCATCCTTGGTCCAGCCCAGACGTTCGTCATACGGAACGGGCTGACCGGGAACGATCTGGCTGACGAGCTCCTTCTTGTCCTTGTCGGGCAGGGAGGCAAAAACGCCGTCAATCTTTTCCATGAATGGCTGAAGGCTTTCATCAAGCACAACGCTGACGGCGGAAGCTTCCGCCATTTTGCCGACCGGGAGATATTCATCGATTATTTCCGGCTTTTCTGCTGCGGACAGGGAAGAAACCAGAACGGGGACCATCAGTGTTAAAGCCAGATTGCGGAGCGCTTTCATAACGTGTTCGTACATTTTACTCAACAAAACACCCTTGGCAAGAGTCAAAGTGAGTGTTATCCGTATGTACATCATGAACTGGAAGTTACTTTTCACTACCCTGGCCGCCGCTCTGAGCCTTGCTTCCTGCGTGTCCACCCCGGCATCCCGCATCCAGAAAAACCCAGCCCTTTTCAATTCCCTTCCGCCCAGCCAGAAAACGCTGGTGGAAGCCGGACAGATTGCGGAAGGCATGTCGCCGCCCGCCGTCTTCCTGGCCTGGGGAGACCCCTCCGCCGTCGCGGAAGGCAACCTTAACGGAAAATCCGCCACCCGCTGGATTTACTCTTCCCTCCAGCCGGTTTACACCCCGCCGCCCTCCTTCTGGGCCGGGCCCTACTGGGGAGGCCCCTATTGGGGACCGGGGTTCTACCGTCCCTATTACCCGTATTACAATGACGTCACCTACGTCCCGGTGGATACCGGCTACGTGCTGTTCATCAACGGCAAGGTGAAATCCTGGGAACGCAGGCGCTGATTAAAGAACCGGCAGGCCCGCACGGGATGGAATGCGGCGGCGCAGCAGACGGAGGGAAGCTTCCGCATGATGCGCCGTTTTTCTTTTTGCCATTCTTCCGCGGCCTTTTTTCTTTCCCTTCCGTTCCCGGACTCTTCGTTCAATCCCTGTCCCCGGACAGGGGGCGTTCCAGTTCCTCCCGGAATTCAGGGAAGAACGCCTTCAATTCCCCGGACACCTTAGGGTATTCCAGTTTCATTTCCGCCAGTGCCTCCACAATGGCGCACATGCAGACAAGCCTGGAATACCACTTGTTGTCCGCCGGCACCACATACCACGGCGCGTCCCGGGAAGAAGTATGACGTATCATTTCCTCATACGCCTTCTGGTACTGGTCCCAGAACTCGCGTTCGTGGATGTCCCCCTCTGAAAACTTCCAGTTCTTGTGCGGGGTGTCCAGCCGCGCCAGAAGGCGCTTTCTCTGTTCCTCACTGGAAAGGTTAAGGAATATCTTCACGATGCGCGTCTTGTTGGCGAGCAGATGGCGTTCCAGATTATTGATGGATCTGTACCTCTCCTTCCAGAAGGCTCCCTTGGCATGGACGGGATCAAACCCCTCCCCCGCCAGAAATTCCGGATGCACGCGCACGCTCAGCACTTCTTCATAGTAGGAACGGTTGAAAATGCCGATCATTCCCCGCCGGGGAAGACGGGCCACGCACCGCCACAGGAAATCATGGCTCCGTTCCAGCGTGGAGGGCGGCTTGAAGCTGCTGACCACGCACCCCTGCGGATTGACTCCGCCCATCACATGCTTCACAATGCCGTCCTTGCCCGCGCTATCCATCGCCTGCAGCACCACCAGCAGCGCATAGGATTCGCTGGCATAAAGCACCTCCTGAAGCTGTTCCAGCAGCTCAATGCCCTTCTCCAGCTTGTCCACGGCTTCCTTCTTGCTGTCCTTGTCCAGCTTGCCCAGATCGCCCGGATCATAGTGGGATAACTTGAACCCCTTGCCGTCCGTCACCCGGTACGGCTCAATGAACTTTTTGCAGCGTTTGACCAGACGGGAAGGAATATCTATCATTCCGGTAATGACACCGTTCTGCGTCAAGACGTTGAAATAACCGTAAAAAACTCCGCCTTCCTCCCGGACGGCCGTCCGGCCCCTGCAGCATGAAAAATCCGCAAAAGGCGGAATGGCGCAGGGAAACGTCAATTCTCTATGCGCACCTGGTCCGCGGGAGTATTTTCCAGCTTGCAGTCCTCAATGGACCATGTGCGGGGAGGCTGAACCTTGTTATTTTTAATCAGGATGTTGGCGCACCTCTTGAACTGGAAGGGCTTCTGCCCCCAGCCCCTGAAATCATTGTTGTAAATGATTTTGTTGTTGACGAATTTAAGGTTATCCGTGGAAATGGCAAACAGCAGCGGCACGTCGAACGTCTTGAACACATTGTTTTCTATCAGGACATTGCGGTGATAATAATCCTTCTGCTTGTTCAACTGCTTGACTTCCGGGTAAATGGAAATGATGGCGTTCGTGAACTGGTAGCGGGAGGTCAGGTTGTTGATGAAGGTATTCCTGCGGATCACCACTTCATGGCAGGCGCCGCTTTCATACCAGCCCTGGGCGTCCCCGGCCAGCAGAATGGCCGCGCCGGAGGAATGGTCAAACAAATTGCCCTCCACCAGAACCTTCTCAGGCGTCGTGAAAAGAGAACCGCGGGCGCGGTTGTTGCGGACGATGTTGTTGCGGAATACTACGGAAGGGTAAAAATCCGCATTTTCCACGGCGTCCCCGGCCTTGACGGACGGAGGCAGCGGTTCTTCCAGCGTGATCACCAGTTCCGTAGAACTCTTCTTCACGGCGGTTTTTACGGTAGCGGTGCTTCCCGGTTCAAGCGTAGGCCCGTTGATAAAACGGATTTTTTCACCGGGCAGGAACACTTCAAACCCCACCGCCTGGCGGTGCATGTACTTGCATTTCAGCGTATGGCTGTCCACTACCTCCGTCACGCCCAGGCAGGTGGAATGAACGTTGATGGCGTCATCCATCATTCCCTCGAACAAGGCTTTCTCCACCACAATCTCGCCCCGGGTGTTGGAAAAATGGGTGGCGTCCGCCCCGGCGGTGTGCACGCGCCCCGTCCCTTTCCTGACCATGACGCCGCCGCCCTTCATGTGGAAATCCTCCGACCGCTGGACCAGCAAAGCCATGCCCGTGCTCTGGTGCAGGGCCACATCATTCAGGACCGTCTTCCGCGCCCGGTAAACCACGCATCCCGGATGGGGGCGGTTATAATTCCGCAGCACCAGCGTATCCCCCGGCTTGATTCCCTTCTGCTTGAGGTTCCAGTCCAGCCGGAGGCGGTTCCCTCCGAGGGGTTCCACCCGGCCGTTCCAGCCCATGTCCGACGTATTGGCAATGATGTGCCCGGTCCCCTTCTCAAAGGCCATGCAGCTCCCCATTCCTTCCTCCCAGCCTTCGCCCAGGAAAACGAACCTGTTGTTCCTGATTTCATAGGGGTAGGCTTTTTTGTCTATTTCCACCTCCGTGGACCTGTCGTCCGCATTCAAGACGCGCGCTTCCGTACAATAGGACCGTTCATAATCCACGGACAGACGGTTGATGCTGACGTTTTCGCTGTCCATGACCAGCAGGGGAACCACCTTGCCGTGAAACAGGAACAGGGAGCCATTGCCCTCTACGCGGACATTCCGCAAATCGGTCAGGGTCACGCACACCGGATGAACCAGGGGCTGGTCATGGTTGGAGATATTGAAGCTCATGTTCAAGGCTCCCTCCGGATAAAAATGATAGACTCCCCTAGGGATGTTCAGCACGCCTCCTCCCTGCTTCCGCAGGGCGGAAATCGCGGACCGCAGGGCCGGACCCTGATTTTTCCTGACGCCGGGAATCATGCCGAATTTGGCGGCATTCACCACGGCTCCCTTCATGCCCTGCGGCTCACCGCCCGTTTTCCAGACCAGGTCCACCCAGTCTGCGTGGTCATAGGAATTATTTTCCACCCGGTCAGCCATCAGGTAAAGATGCCGTATGCCGTTTTCCGCTACCGGAACGGAAAACTTTTTCGCAGGCATTCCCCTCTTCATCACGCCGGAACTCCATAAAACTTCGGAACCGCTCATTACACGGAATTCCACGCTGCCGTCTCCGTCCGTACCGTCGTCAATGCCGCAGGCCCCTTCCAGCTTCCACACTCTTGAGCCGCTGCCCTCCGGCACAGGGAGCGGAATCATGGATGTAGCGTGAGTGCCGATGCCCGCAGCGTATTTTTTACCCCCGATGCTCAATTCACCATTCTTGAAAGACCGGTCCAACCGCGTTTCCCCCACCTCCTGGCGGGCCATCAGCAGACTGGCGGCAGGCACCTTCACGGCTGCGGACCCGGATTGAGCCGCGCCTTCCTGCCCCCGGGATAGTGCCGGGAATGATCCCGCAACGCACGCTGCGGCCACAAAACTCCATGAAAACATCCGGTTAAACATATCCTTTATTATACCTTTTCCCCGGTTTTCTTCTATCAGAAAAATTCCAATTCCTGCAAAAGCCGCCCATGGAGAGAAAAGAGAGATTGCCTTCCTCCTCAAATTCGGGGACACTCTTTCCATGCGACCAGCTTTCCTCCTCCTGCCCGGCATGCTGCTGACGCTTTGCGCCTGCGGGCGCGGCGGCGCCACGCTTGAAACGGATAACGTCCAGGCGGAATGGTTCCCCAACGGGAGCCGCACGGCCATTGTCCTGGATGGTGAAACGGAACCTGCCCCAGCACGGGAAATCCAGCGCGCAAACTCCGGCATGACTCTCTTATACAACTCCCTGGGTGACGGCAGAGGCACCCTGGGAATCAACGGGGCTCTTCCGGAAACGGCAACGGTGACGTACCGGCAGGGAACATCACCCGCCGTCCTGCACTTTAAGACCTCATCCCGGGAAATACTCCTCAGCGGGGTGTGCCGCCTGGACGCGGAAGGCAAAACGTCCTCCCTGACCGGCTGGAGCTGCCAGGAACGGGGGACAGCCCTACCCCGCACCGGCACGGCCGGAACCATGACCACGGAAAATTCTGGACAATGAACCTCATGCGGATGCTGAAACCGGGAAAATGGAAAATCCTGAGCGCCCTGCTGGCCGGAGCGCTGGCCCTGGCGTGCGTCCAGTGTTCCGTCCGTTCCCTGGTGTACCTGCCGCCCCAGCCCAAGGACAAAACCGTGTATCTGGAAAAACGCGCCGCCTGGGAGCCCCACCGGCGCACTTTCCACCATAACGGGGCCCAGCTCAGCGGCTGGCTTATTGAAAAGAAGGGACAGCCCCTGCTGGTGTATTATGGAGGGAATGCCATGGACATCTCCATGATGCTTCCCTACCTGGACCGGTTCCCCCATGCCAAGCTCCTGGTCAACTACCGGGGATACGGTCTCAGCACCGGCACGCCCACGGAGCAGAACATCATGGGGGATTCCTTGGCGATTCTCGACTCCGTGCTGAAGGAAACCGGAAGAACGCCGGACGACGTCATCCTGGTCGGGCAAAGCCTCGGCTCCGGAGTCGCCACGCAGATAGCCTCCGTCAGGAACGTGAAAAAGCTGGTCCTGCTGGTTCCCTTTGACAGTCTTCTGGAAACCGCCCGCGGCCTCTTCCCCTACCTTCCCGTCAAGCTTCTCCTGCCGGACCACTTCCGGTCAGACCTGGCAGCGCCCAAAGTAGGCTGCCCCGTCAGCATCCTGGCGGCAGGATCGGACGAAGTCATCCCGCCTGACCACGCCAAGCGGCTCCGGGACTGCTTCTCCACGCCGGTCAACTACCAGGAATTCCCCGGCGCCATGCATAACACCATCTGGCTCAGCCCCGGCTTTGACAAGGCGTTCTCCAGGAGCATCAGCTACTGAGCCGCTTCATTCCACAGGGGCCAGAGACACCCGGCGCAGGCATTCCCCCTCGTGCTCCAGCAGCAGCCAGGAAGTTCCCTCCGGCAGCGCGTCCGGAAACAGGTTGGCCCATTCCACAATGAGCACCGCGTCCCCGTCCAGATACTCGTCCCAGCCTATGCCGAGCAATTCGGACTCATCCTTCAGCCGGTAAAAATCAAAATGGCACGCCCGTAGGCGCCCGTCCGCATGCTCGTGCACCAGGGAAAACGTCGGGCTGGCCGCCGCATCGGAACTCCCCAGCCCTTCCATAATCCCTTGAGTCAGGTGCGTCTTTCCGGCGCCCAGCTCCCCCACCACGCCCAACACTTCACCGGGCATTAAAATTTTACCTATTTGCCGTCCCAGCTCCCTCATTTCCTCCGGAGAATGAGTTAAAACGGGGCCGTTTTTAAAAATTTTATACCATTCGCTCATTTTTTCATGAAATTTTGCTTGTCTAAAAGAAGGTGATATGGTTTATTGCGGCTCCCGCATCCGCGGGTGAACCTTAACAGTGATAGCAATGGCATACGCAATTTTCAAAACAGGTGGCAAGCAGTACCGCGTTCAGGCGGGCGACGTGATCGACGTTGAGTGCATCAATACCCTTGAAGAGGGTGCTGAAGCAAGCTTCGATCAGGTGCTTATGGTGGAAAATGACGGAAACGTGACCCTCGGCACCCCGACGGTGGCAGGAGCTACGGTCTCCGCCAAGGTCGTCAGCCAGTTCCGCGACAAGAAGATCATCGCCTTCAAATTCAAGCGCCGCAAGGGCTTCCACAAGAAAAAGGTTCCCGCCGCGCCATGACGAAGCTGGAAATCACCGGTATCAACGCCTAATTTCAACCCTTAATTTTATCCTAATCTTATGGCTCACAAGAAAGGTCAAGGTTCTGTCAAGAACGGTCGCGACTCCCGCAGCAAGCGCCTCGGCGTTAAAAAATTCGGCGGGCAGGAAGTGATCGCGGGCAACATCATCATCCGCCAGCGCGGCACCAAGTGGCACCCCGGCAAGGGCGTGGGCATGGGCCGTGACTACACCATTTTCTCCCTCGTGGACGGCCGCGTGTTCTTTGACCGCGAAGGCCGCCGCGTCAATGTGGCCCCGGAAAGCTCCGAGGCTGCCAACTAAATTACAGATAACTCTATCTCCCTGCAGGGGCGGCCATCCACAGGGATGACCGCCCCTTTTTTACCCCTCCCCGCGCCCGAATAAATAACAGGAATTGTTCTTGCAAAACAATTGACCCTCCCCCACTATCCACGCAGAGCATGAAAAATAAGATATGAATCCCAAAACAGATTCCAAACAAGCCGCCCGCACCGCCTCTACCCTCCCGGTTATTTCCGGTTTGAGACTCACCAAGCAGCGACAGGAAGTCTACCAGGTTCTCCTGGAACAGAGAGACCATCCCACCGCGAATGAAGTTTACCAGCGGGTGCGCAAAAAGCTCCCCAGCATCTCCCTGGCCACCGTTTACAACTGCCTGGAAGCCCTGGTGAATCACGGCCTGGTCAATCAGGTCAACTTTGAACGCAGCTCTTCCCGCTTCTGTCCCAATCTCGTTGATCATGGGCACTTCCAGGACACCCGGACCGGCTGCATTTACGACATCACCATCAAGGAGGGCGTGGATTTGAAGGAATTCATCAACCTGCCCGACGACGTGTGCATCGAAGAAGCCCAGATCACCCTCAGGGGCTCCATCATCACGCCGCAGGGCTAAATCCCTTTCATCATCATGAGTCTGGTCATTAAAAATTTGCACGCCAAAGTGCAAGGCACGGAAATACTTAAAGGCATCAATCTTGAAATTCCCAAGGGAGAAGTGCACGCGATCATGGGACCCAACGGTTCCGGAAAAAGCACCCTCTCCAAAGTCCTCTGCGGCCACCCGGACTATGAGGTGACGGAAGGGGAGGTCTGGCTGGACGGACAGAACCTGCTGGACATGAGCATTGACGAGCGCAGCCGCGCGGGCCTCTTCCTGGCGTTCCAGTATCCCATGGAAGTTCCCGGCGTGTCCAACGCCAACTTCCTGCGCGCCGCCATGCAGGCCCGCATGCCCCAGGGGGAGGAACTGGATGCGGTTACCTTCTACAAGACGCTGTATGCAAAAATGGACCAGCTCGGCATGTCCCGCAAATTCACCTCCCGCGCCGTCAACGAAGGCTTTTCCGGCGGTGAAAAGAAGCGCAATGAAGTGCTGCAGATGCTTCTTCTGGATCCCCTTTACGCCATTCTGGACGAAACGGACTCTGGCCTGGACATAGACGCCCTCCGCATCGTTTCGGAAGGAGTCAACTCCATGCGCTCTCCCTTCCGCAGCTTCCTCGTCATCACCCACTACAAGCGCCTGCTGGATTACATCAAGCCGGACGTGGTCCACGTGCTGGCCGACGGACGGATTGTCCGTACCGGCGGCGGAGAGCTGGTGGACGAACTGGAAAGCAGGGGATATGAATTCCTGAAAGAGGCGGAAGGAGCGGAAAAGGCGTAACGCCGCCAATCCGGCAGTCAATCATGAGCGACACACCTGACATGTCAGAGGACGGGAACAAACAGAACCTGTTTGACTTCGACCGGAGCAAGGGGAACTTCTCCTTCCCGGAACGCCATAAATTCAACGCCGGCTACGGCCTGACGGAGGCCACCATCGACTACATCTGCGACGTCAAGGACGATCCGGAATGGGTGCGCCAGTTCCGCAAAAATGCGCTTGCCGTCTTTGAAAGCAAGCCCATGCCCACCCACTGGGCGTCCCCGGACATTGAAAAAATAGACTTCTCCCAGATCCGCTACTATCTTTCCGACGGCGAACGGCCCAAGCGAAGCTGGGACGACGTGCCGGAAGACGTAAAGCGCACCTTTGAACGCCTGGGCGTCCCTGAACAGGAACGCCAGTTCCTGGCGGGCGTGGAAGCCCAGTATGACTCCGAGTCCGCCTACTCCAACATGAAGGAGGAACTCCGCAGCCAGGGCGTCATCTTCGTCAACTCCACGGAAGGCCTGAAATACCATGAAGACGTCTTCCGCCCCTGGTTCGGCAAAGTCATCCCCACGGGAGACAACAAATTCTCCGCCCTGAACAGCGCAGTATTTTCCGGCGGTTCCTTCATTTACGTACCCAAGGGCGTGAAACTCAAGCACCCGCTCCAGGCGTACTTCCGCATCAATTCGGAAAACTTCGGGCAGTTTGAACGCACCCTCATCATTGCGGATGAAGGGGCGGAGCTCATGTACATGGAAGGGTGCACGGCCCCCCAGTTTGAAACCACCACCCTCCACTCCGCCGTCGTGGAGCTGGTGGCCCTCAAAGGAGCGAAAATCCAGTACGTCACTGTGCAGAACTGGTCCTCCAACGTCTTCAACATGGTCACCAAGCGCGGACTGGCCATGGAAGACGCGGAAATCCGCTGGATAGACTGCAACATAGGCTCCGGACTCACCATGAAATACCCGGCTGTGGTGCTCAAGGGCAGGCGTGCACGCGGGGAAGTCATCTCCATCGCCCTGGCGAATACGGGCCAGCACCAGGACACGGGTGCCAAAATGATCCACGCGGCGGACGACACCACGTCCAACATCGTTTCCAAATCCATCAGCATCGGTGAAGGGCGCGCCAGCTACCGGGGCCAGGTGGTCATGGGCAAAGGCCTCAAGGGCTGCAAGAACAACACGGAATGCGACGCCCTCCTGCTGGCGGCCAACAGCCGCACGGACACCTACCCCGCCATCACGGTGAAGGGGGACAGGAACACGGTGCAGCATGAAGCTTCCGTCTCCCAGGTCTCTGAAGAAATGCTCTTTTACATGCAGCAGCGGGGCATCCCGAAGGCGGCGGCCATGTCCCTGGCCGTCAACGGATTCATTAACGACCTCGTTCAGGAATTCCCCATGGAATATTCCGTGGAACTGCGCAGGCTCATTGACCTGGAAATGGAAGACAGCATCGGATAAGGAGGGAAATGATGAACCACTTGCTCAACGAAGAACAATTCCCCGCAGGCTTCCTTCCCGCATGGTTTGAAGCCAGGCACCGCCAGGCCCTGGAACAGGCGGGCCAGCTTCCGGAACCCTCCCGCCGCATGGAATCCTGGCGTTTCGGAACTCCCGGCAACGAATCCCTGGAAAACTTTGAAGCCGCCCCTCCCGTGGCACCGGAAGCCCTGGCCTCCATCATCAGGGAGCATGCCTCCATGCCGGACGCCATCCGCATCGTTTACGCCAACGGCCTCCCCGTCTCCATCCCGGAAGAACTGCCGGAAGGCCTCGCCGTGATGGATCTGGAAGACTTTGTGCTCCAATACCCGGACGCGGCCCGGAAACACCTGGAAACAGCGCCGGAAACGCTCGGTTCCGAAAAACTGGCCGCCCTGAACACGGCTCTCCAGCACAACGGTCTGGTCATCATGGCGGACCGGGAAATCTCCTGCCCCCTGGAAATCTTCCACTTCATCTCCGGGGACAACGTGGCCGTCTTCCCCGCCACGCTGGTCATTGCGGAGACCGGAAGCCGCCTGCACATCCTGGAACGCCACGTCAGCGCGGACCACGGCAGCCAATTCTGCGGAGCGCTCCAGCAGCACCATCTTTCCTCCGCTTCCTCCGTCAAATACGCTTTGGTCCAGGAGCTCAACAGCCGTTCCCGGGCCGTGGAGCTCTGCCACATTATGGCGGACGATTCCGCGGAAATGGAGCACCTCGTCAGCCATCCCGGCGCGGCATGGGCCAGACAGGAGACGGTCTGCCTCCTGAACGGAGACAGCGCCAACGTACGCCTGCTTTCCGCCAGCCACCTGAAGGAAAACAAGGAGCTGGACCAGAGAACCTACCAAAAGCACCTCTATCGCGGAGCCTCCAGCAACCTGCTTTACGTCAATGTGCTGGATGACGAGGCCAGCAGCATTTTCAGCGGCATGATCCTGGTGGCGGAAGGTGCTCACGATACCAGCGCCTACCAGAGCAACCGCAACCTCATCCTCAGCCCCCGGGCGGAAGCAAACTCCATTCCCGGCCTGGAAATCCTGGCGGACAGGGTGCAGTGCTCGCACGGTTCCGCCACCTCTTCCATCTCTCCGGAAGAAATCTTCTACCTGCTTTCACGCGGCATTCCGGAGCACACGGCGCGCAGGATGATTGCCCAGGGCTTTCTGAAACATGCGCTGGACCAATTCAGTGATGAAACCCTCCGCGCCGCTGTAGAGGAAATCGTCCTCTCCTGAACCGTTCTTCATCCGGGGAAACCGTGTCCCTTTCCTCCTCCTTTCGCTTCCTTGATAAAAGCCTCCGGAATGAAGCACGGTTTTAATTGCCGGGAGGCATTCTCCCGGAGAAACGGTCCCGCGATTGACAGGGACCATCTTCATTCATAATGGAAAAACCAGCGGATTGCGAATCCGGCCAAAAGAACGGCGGTTGATGCAAACCTGAAATCTTTTGCAAGGCAGAATTTTATCAGGAATCCACACCTTCAAATTAAAGAAAAATTTCTTTTCCGATAACCGGTCTTTTCTATTAACTAATTCGGTTTCAGAAAAACATGTTGACTTCGAATTCGCAATCCGTAATCTCTGGTAAGATACTCAATTTTCAAAAGGTCATCACATGATTTCCATCGCCATCATTATCCCCGCCTACAATGAAGAATTGACCATTCGGGAAGTGATGCAGGATTTTCATTCCCACTGCCCGGAAGCGGCCATTTATGTAGTTGATAATAATTCTTCCGATAAAACTGCGGAAATAGCCAGGAAAACTTATGAAGAATTAGGCTGTTCCGGCACGCTGCTTCAAGAAAAACGGAAGGGTAAGGCCATGGCCATTAAAAAGGCGTTCCGGGAAATAGATGCGGACGTTTACGTAATGGTGGATGCAGACCTGACCTATCCCGCCGCCGACCTCCCCCGCCTGCTGGAACCGGTTCTCCAGGGAGATGCGGACATGGTATGCGGAGACCGCCATGACGCCGGCATTTACAGCCGGGAAAACAAGCGCCCCATGCACAATACGGGAAACAAGGCCGTCCGCATGCTCATCAACAAACTGTTCCAGGGCAACCTGCATGACATCCTGACGGGCTACCGCGTCTTTTCCAAGCGGTTCGTCAAAAACTTCCCCATTCTCTCCACGGGCTTTGAACTGGAAACGGAAATCAGCATCCACGCCCTGGACAACGGCTATTCCGTCGTGGAAATCCCCACTAATTACATGGACCGCCCGGAAGGCTCCGTATCCAAGCTCTCTACCGTATCTGACGGGGTGAAGGTCATCAAAACCATCTTCGCCGTCCTGATGAACCACCGCCCCCTGTTCTTCTTCTCCATCATCAGCGCGGTTCTGCTCATCCTCGCCATTCTGGCCGGCATCCCTGCCGTTCTGGACTACTTCCGGTACGACTATGTCTTCCACCTTCCGCTGGCCGTCCTGTCCATGGGCCTTTTCACCGTATCGGCCCTCGCGCTGACCATCGCCTTCATACTTCACGGCCTCCGGTCCGCCCAGCGGTACGACCATGTCCTCTCCCTCATGCATTGGGAGGAACGCAATCTTAAGCATGAAAAACACTGACTCCCTCTCCCGGCGCTCTTTCTGGCTCTGCTGCCTCCTCTGGGCCGTCCTCGTTGGGGCCTGCTTTGCCCCGGCCATCTTCGGGGGCAAAGTGCTGGCGCCCATGGACATCATGGACTGCCTCATCTCCCCGTATGCCACGCAGCCCATGGAAAACGTCCACAACCACTTTACCGTGGACGCCATCTCCCAATACCTGCCCTACAACTACTCCGTAGCGCAAAGCTTCCGGCAGGACGGTTACATGGGCTGGAATCCGTACACCCACAACGGAACGGCCATTGCGGAAAACACGATGCTGTGCCCCGGTGACTGGCACCACGTCCTCTACTTCTTCCTGCCCTTCTGGACGGCCTGGGACACGGGCATCATCCTGCAATTCTTCCTTGCGGGTCTGGGCATGATCGTCTTCCTGCGGAGCCGCCAGGTTCCGGCTCCCTACTGCCTGCTGGGGGCGATAGGCTACGGCTTCTACTCCCAATTCGTCCTGTGGATTTACCACCGGTGGGTGCTGGGAACCATGTGCTGGGCCCCGTGGATATTATGGGCGCTGATGCGCAACAGGGAAAAAAGAATCATCGACCTTCCTTCCATCCTCTTCATCGCCCTCGGGTTCCGGGGCGGCCACCTTCAGGCGTGCCTGTTCATCGTACTGCTCACGGGGTGCGTTTGGCTGGCGGACTGGTGGACGTCCCCCTCACGCTGGAAGTTTAAAACCCTCTGGCGCGTCTCCCTGCCCTACCTGGTGTCCGGCATCGCCGGGGGCCTTCTCTCCATAGACGTGCTGGCCCAGACCATTCCACCCCTGATGGAAGGTTGCAGGCCCATTCCCTTCCTGACCGGAATCACTCATCTTCCCTCCCTGGTCACCGTCCTGTTCCCCACGCTCCTGGGCGTTCCGGAAACGATTGACCTGTTCAAACTCATGGGCCAGGACCTGTTTGACCTGAAATTCACCGGAGGCGTCATCTTCGTCCTTGCCGTGCTGGGCCTCTTTAACAGAAAAGCCCCCCTGACGGCAAAATTCCTGATGGTCATCAGCCTGATTCTGGCCTTCACCCCCCTCATCACCTATTTTTATTCCCGTTCCACCACGGTCTATGCCCTGGGCGCCTCCTGGCTGGCCGCGTGGCAGCTCCATGCCTTTACTCAGGAACCCGCAAGAACGGTCTGGAAGAAAATCTTCATCGCGCTGGGCATCCTAACGCTGGGATGGCTTCTGTGCTCCATCCTGATTCAAATCTTCCACCAGGACATTCTCTCCACCCTCCAGAGAAACCTTGTTTCCCGCCTCTCACCCGCTGAAACGGGCAGGGAAGCCTGGTACATGCTGAGGACGGAACGCCTGCTGGAACAAACGTGCATCTGGTATCCCCGCACGCTGGCCCTGCTTGCACTGCTGTGGGGAGGCCTGTGGGCCGCCTCCCGCATCCATGTCTTCGCACGGCACAAGCTGCTGCTGGCCTCCGCGGTCATTCTGTGCTCCCTGGGGGAACAGCTTCTCGTTCAGGCCACCTGGGTCCACTATGCGGACAAGCCCGAATCCGCAGGCCTGTACAGGGAACCCGAATGGCTGCCGCACCTGAAACAGCAGGTGGGGGACGGTTCCGTCCTGTGCTACACTTCACACAGGGACAAGGACTATTTCCACGACAACCACCTTTCCAGCTTCGGCATCAAACAGGCGGAAGGCTATGAAACCGTCAGGCCCAAACGTCTCCATGCCCTTCAGGACATCCTGACCCATCCGGAAGCCGCCGCCAAGGCAGGCATTTCCCACCTTCTCGTTAACCCGCGCCAGCAGCTCCCGGAAACCAAAGGCTGGAACCTGGTGGAAAACACTTCCCGGTACGTCCTCTTTGCCAACCCGCATTACAGGGGCAGATACTTTGCAAACGGCCCTGCTACGGAAGAAAGCGCCGTCGTGCACCCCAACTGGCTCACGTACAATAAAATGGACTTCACCGTCCCGCCGGGGGCCTCCTCACTGGATATTCTGGAAAGCTATTCCGAAGGCTGGACGGCACGCATCAACGGAGGGGTGCCCGTTCCCGTGGAATGCTCGGAAAACTACGGCATCATCGTTCCCCTTCCCGTTTCCGACACGCCCGCGCATGTCCTCCTCCAATACAGGGACCACCGCCAGAACACCTATTACTGCATCATCCTCGCCACCCTTCTCCTGATTTGTGCCGCCTGTCTCTGGCGGCATGTAAAAAAACGGCCTTCCTCCCCCCATTAAGATAGACCTCTCTCCCGTCCTGCTGGGTAAAAAATCCGCCCTGAAAGACAGGAAACCCGTGGTTTGGGCGGGAGGCGGCTACGGCGGCCAGGTGGCCGTGCGCTTTGACGCAAAGAAAGTCATCCGCCTCAACCTGTTCCCTGGCAAAAAACCCGGCAACTGGGAAGTGTACGACATCGTAAAAGACCCCGCGGAGAAAAACGACATCGCCGCGGAAAACCGTGACCTTATTGACAGGGCCATCGCCATCCTGGACAAGGAATACAAGCCCGCGCCCGGATTCCAGGCCCTGCGCTACAAGGCCCCGGAACAGCCGGCCAAATAAGGAAAAAGGGAAGGATTCCCCACGATACGTAACCCCCGGCATTCTGCCCTTGACGTGAACCGCGCCGGGGGTAGTCTTTGACGCATGAGTCTGACCTCTTCCCTCCTCTCCAGGGTGCTCCAGGGCGGTTCCTGCACCAGAGAAGAACTGATAGCCCTCAGCCGGGAACCGCTGGAGGAGCTGTGCCAGGCGGCCAACGCCATCCGGGAGCACTTCTGCGGAAACGTCTTCGACCTCTGCACCATCATCAACGGGCGCAGCGGCAAATGTTCGGAAAACTGCAAGTACTGCGCCCAGTCCGCCCATTACTCCACCGCGGTGGAGGAATACCCCCTCTTAAGTGATGAAGCCCTGCTGGCGGGCGCCAGGTACAATGACGAACGGGGCATCCTGCGCTATTCCATCGTCACCTCCGGCAAGAGGCTGACGGATGCGGACGTGGACCGGCTCTGCGCCAGCTACAGGCACATCGCCGAACGCTGCGGCATCTCCCTCTGCGCCTCCCACGGCCTCATCTCCAAAAAGCACTGCGAACAATTGAAGGCCGCGGGCGTCTCCCGTTACCACAACAACCTGGAAACCTCCCGCCGCAACTTCCCGAATGTCTGCACCACGCACACGTACGACGACAAGCTGCAAACCATCAAGTGGGCTATGGAAGCCGGGCTGGAAGTGTGCAGCGGCGGCATCATGGGGCTGGGGGAAACCCTGGAGGACCGGATAGATATGTACATGGACATCGCCGCACTGGGCATCAAGTCCGCGCCCATCAACTTCCTGACGCCCATCCCCGGTACGCCGTACGCGAACATGACCCCGCTTGGGGAGGAAGACCAGCTCCGCATCGTGGCGCTGGTGCGCTTCATCATGCCGGATGGCTTCGTCCGCATCGCCGCCGGAAGGAACACCATGAAGGACCACGGCAGGAAAATCTTCATGTCCGGGGCGAATGCCGCCATCTCCGGGGACATGCTCACCACCTCCGGCGTCACCATCCGGGAAGACCTGGCCATGCTGGCGGAGCTGGGCTATGAAGTCCGCATGAAATAAGGGCTGTCCCGTTTTCCCGCTCCTTTCCCCATGAATCACTCCGACTGGTCA
This sequence comes from Akkermansia sp. JRP_AM1, assembly GCF_049262625.1. Taxonomy (NCBI): domain Bacteria; kingdom Pseudomonadati; phylum Verrucomicrobiota; class Verrucomicrobiia; order Verrucomicrobiales; family Akkermansiaceae; genus Akkermansia; species Akkermansia sp. JRP_AM1. Next base: position 1,735,724 of record NZ_CP118234.1, on the reverse strand, counting down.
AAAAAAGATCTGGAATACATCTGGCATCCCTGTTCCCAGATGAAAGACTATGAAACGCTGCCCCCCATCGTGATCGAACGCGGGCAGGGAATCCACCTGTACGACGTGGACGGGAAGCGCTATCTGGACGTGGTCAGCTCCTGGTGGTGCAACCTGCTCGGGCACTCCCACCCTAAAATCAACCAGGCCATCAAGAACCAGCTTGATTCCCTGGAGCACGTCATCTTCGCCAACTTCTCGCACAAGCCGGCCATCACCCTGTGCGAGGAGCTGATGAAAAAAATCCCGCAGGGACTCTGCAAGTTCAATTTTTCCGACAACGGTTCGGCGTCCATCGAATCCGCCATGAAAATGAGTTTCCAGTACCACTACCAGACCGGAAACCGCCAGAAAGTGCGCTTCATGTCCCTGAGTGACGGCTATCACGGAGAAACCCTGGGAGCCCTCTCCGCAGGCGGCCTGGACCTTTACTCGGAACTCTACAAGCCCCTGCTGCTGGACATCGTGCGCATTCCCGCTCCGGACTGCTACCGCTGCCCCAAGGGAAAAAAACGAGGCTGCTGCCAGGCGGAATGCATTGACGCGGCCCAGGAGGCCTTTGCGCGCCATGGGGACGAATGCGCCGCCCTGCTGGTGGAACCCCTGCTCCAGGGCTCCGCGGGCATGCGAATGTACCCCCCGCCTATCTGGCGAAGCTGCGCGCCCTGTGCGACGCCTATAACGTGCACCTCATTGCGGATGAAATCGCCACCGGCTTCGGCCGCACGGGCAGCATGTTCGCCTGCGACCAGGCCGGCATCTCCCCGGATATCATGTGCGTCTCCAAGGGGCTCACGGGCGGCTACATGCCCATGTCCATCACCATCACCACGCAGAAGATTTACGATGCCTTTTATGCGGACTACCGGGAAGGAAAGGCCTTCATGCACAGCCATACCTACTCCGGCAACCCCCTGGGCTGTTCCGCCGCCCTGGCGGTGCTGAAGATTCTGGACGAGGAACAAATTATTTCCCGGGCGCAGGAAAAGGCCCCCCTCTTCCACCGGATGATCGCCGATGCGCTGGGGAACCATCCGCACGTGGGGGAAATCCGCAGCCTGGGCCTGGTGAACGCCATTGAACTGGTGGAGGACAGGGAAACCAAGAAGAGCTTCCCGTCCGAACGGCGGCTGGGATACCAGATTTACAAGGAAGCGCTTAAACAGGGCCTGCTGCTTCGGCCGCTGGGAGACGTCCTGTACTTCAACCCGCCCCTCATCATTTCCCCGGAGGAAATGGAGGAGGCCGTAGCCGTCTGCTCCGCCTGCGTCCGCAAGGTGCTGGGGTAAACATTTTTCCTCCGTAACAATATGTGCTGTTCTTTTTTTTGAAGAAAAGCTGCAACTTTTCTTCAGGGGAGGGGTTTGTAAAAATACCCTGTAACCTCATACCGTCATGATACACTTCACCCCGCTCCGCAAACGTCCGGCGCTTTCCGCGCTGATGCTTCTCATCCTGGGCTCCGGTTTCTGCCAGGCTCAGGAAATGCTTACCGATTCCGCAAGGAAGGAAGCCACCGAGTGGCTTAAGGAAGTCAAATCCGGCTACCTGAACACCAGCTCCGCCCGTATCCAGAAGGCTGTGACCGCCCTCACCGCGGCCACCAGCACGGAAAACGCCGCCATGAAACTTTATGTAGACGCCATGAAAGACCGCTTTCTGAACCCGACCAGCATGATGTCCCGCATGCTGAACCGGGGCGGAGGGGGAGGATTCCGGATGATGCGCATGCCGGGCTCCGGAGGAAGAGGAGGCAGCAACGGCAACAGCAGCAAGCCGGACAGCCCCAGCACCGCCTTTTCCAACTGGCGCAAGCAGAATACGGGGAACAACGTGGCCCCAGGCTTCAAAAAAGCCCTTCAAATCCAGTGCAAATGGATGCTGCTGTGCCTGAGAAAGGCGGATGCCGAGAAGAACGAGCGCGAACTCAACGTTTCCTCCAGCGTCTTGTCCATGCTGGATGAAGTGGCCGCCAACGCCAAGGATGTGGGCGAACAGCTCCCCATGGTGGGCGGAGCCAGTGAAGTAATCCGCTCCTACCTGAACATCAGCGACTACCGTTCGGATACTCTGCCGGACAACCTGATGGACCTCAACACCATCTTCGACCGCGTGCTGCTGGCTCCCTACAAGGAAAAAAAGGATGTGGAAAACTTCCGGAAACTCTGGAATAAACGCATCGGACTGGAAGCGACCCTGCTGCAAAATAATTCCGCCAGCGACAAAAAAACGGCGGAAGTGGAAAAAGCCAGCTTCCTGGTCAAAAGGCAGTGGGAACGGGAAAAGGCATGCTTTGAGCTCGGCGACCAGGTGGCCGCCCTTGAAAAAATGAAAAGCCTGATTTCCGGCATCAAGGATCCCGCTGAAAAACAGCGCGCCATCCGCGACCTGGAATTCCTGCTTCTTACCCCGGCGGAACAGGCAAAACTCCGTGAAGAGCGCACAAACAGGCGCATGCCCGGCGGCGGCCCGCGCTTTTAACAACCGTCGACAGCTCCAATTTCCCTTTCATCCCCCGGTGCGCAGCGTGCATCGGGGGATTTTACTTTCCGGCGCGGCGCATCACCGGGACGGAGGCAGTTCCTGCTTCCCGGGCTGGAACCATGTCTTGCGCAGGCGGTAAATGCGCACGCCCTCAATATTCTCATCCAGATGCCAGGCCGTGCGTACGCCGTGCCGCTCCCATATATGGCGGCTGAGCATCCCCATGAACTTGCTGTCCATGTCGGAAACGTCCCCCTGCGGAGTCAGGCAGACAATATATACGTTGTCCCTGCACAGGTTCAGGGAGGACTGCCCCTCCCAGCCCATCTCCTTCAGCTTCCGCTGCACGGGCTTCAACGGAAAATTCCAGCCGCCCAGCGTCACGACATTCTTCCGGGAACAGCTCCATGCCTTGCGGAAAACGGACTGTCCCGGAGCCAGGTCGTCAATGGTGCCGCCGGACATCTGGACGCAGAACAGGGAATCCGGTTCACGGTCCACCCGTTCGCACAGCAGGCGGCCGGCATCCGGGGAAAAAGACTCCAGATTGGCCTCCCACACGGCGGCGCACGCCTGTGACAAAGAAACGGTGAACGCGCAGAACATGGGCACGCCGCCTGTCAGGGCGCCCTTTCCGGTCCATTTGAAACGAATGGGGCGGTATTTATCCGACCATAGCAGGCACAGCCCGGCAATCAGGAACGTGGGATACACCACGCGGAAATACAGGCGGTCTATGCTGGACATGTACAGCAGAATCAGCACCAGCAGGGCGCCCACGCAGAACACCAGAGCCGGGGAATCCCCCCGCCGGAAAGACACGCGGCAGGCCAGGCCGAATAAAATCCAGCACGGCAGAAGGTCCATGACGGAATCCCAGGAAAACAGATGAAGGGCCTTCTCCCCGCGGACCCAGGCCCTGGGCCAGAACTCGCCCCCGTCCCGCGCCAGCAGAAGCCTTTCCAGATAATCCGTGTTGAAAGCGTCCATATCGCAATTGGTGAACATCCGGACCATCTTGATATCGTTGGCGAACACGCCGTACTCCTCGCACTGGTAGGCGCCCTCCGGCCTGATGGGGCATGTGTCCGAAAGGAGGGCGCGGGCCTGGTTCCACGCCGCCACGTCACAGCCCTCCAGCACATTCCGGTGGGCGTGCTTGTTATACTCATTCAGACCGAAGGAGACTGCCAGTACGCCGGCCAGGGCCAGCCAGAGACGGCCGCGGGCACGCATCTTTTCCCGGGACGGTTTAAACCCGTCCAAACTGCCAGCCAGCAGGATGGCCCCCCAGAAAGCATCGCACACCAGGGCGGCGTCCAGCCGGATCATGCTGCCCAGCACGCACAGGAATCCCCCCGTGCACAGTCCCTTCCAGGAGGAGGAACCGTACTTCAGGCATACCAGCACTCCGGTGAACCCCGTCAGGAAGGCGGCATGGCTGAATTGCAGGGCGGCATAAAAGCCCGGCATGATTAAAAGCCACACCAGCAGCAGGACCAGCGTATTGAAATCATATCTGCGCGCCTTGCGGGCGTGCGCCGTCAGCATCGTGAAAATGGCCGCTCCGCTGGACAGCGTGGCAAGCGCCAGGAACACGGGCCAGACGGACAGGCCGCCCAGAACGGGAGCCGCTTTCAGCAGCAGCCCGGTCAGCAGGGGATTGACGAAAATGACGTGAGCGTCCGCGTAGGAGGGGTCGCCCCAGCCGTCAAGCACGGACGCAATCACCAGATCGTCATTGGATTGGTACGCCACGCCCACAATGCTCCAGGCCAAAACCAGCAACAGCAGGTTGAACCATACGGGATGGAGCAGCGGAAAAAGCGATACCCATCTCCAAACCTGTTTCAACATAAGCAAATTCCCTGACTTTGCGGGCTGTTCTCCCTGCCCGGGCCCGCATACTAGAAACGGATAAAATGAAAGTCAAGAGCCTATCCCGGCGCAAAGCCCGGAAGGACCAAAAGGCCATGGCCGCCGCCTCAGCGGTTCAGGCAGATGATAATGCCCGCAATAATCATCAGGTTGCCGCCCACCTTGCGCATGGTAATGGGCTTGCCGAAAAAAATCCGGTCGAAGAAAAGGATGTACACGTATGCGGAGCATTCCAGCACATTCACTGTAATCATCGGCAAATGGGACAGGCAGTAAAACGTGAGCAGGCAGCAGCCCAGGAAAATGGAATACGCCGTCACGGTGGCCGGATTCACGAAATAGGAAAGGCCGGACAGCCGTTCGTTCATGGCGGACTTTTTCAGAATCACCTGCGTGCAGGAGGCCAGGAAAACGGAAAACAGGTTCAGGCCGATGTAGAATTCCTCATTCATGCGCGTCCTCCTCCGTGGAAACAAGAATAATGCCGCTGATAATCAGCACCGCCCCTGCCGCCAGCGTCCAGGAAAGGGTCTCCCCCAGGCAGAGCCACGCCAGCAGGATTCCCCAGATGACCACGGCGGAACGGTTGGCATAAGCCACGCCCAGATTGAACTTTTTCAGCATCACCTGCCACCCTGCCGCATAAATGCCCAGCAGGAACAGCACGCCGGCCAGCAGGGCGAACCGGTGCCAGTCCGTCCAGCTATAGGGAGCCGCCATCCGCCCCAGAACGGTATTCAGGGCGTAAACGATGAACAGCAGGTGCAGAATAAGGTAGTTGATCATGAGAGAAAAAGAGCGGAGGAACTCACTCATACCGGCGCGCCACCACTACGGCGGGCCTGTGCTTGGTCTCCTTGTAAATCTTGGAAATGTAAATGCCGATGACCCCCAGGCTCATCAGAATCAGACCGCCGACCAGCCAGATGGAGGCCACGGAGGAGGCCCAGCCGGGAGGCGCCACATTGTACAAAAGCTGGCGCACAACCACCCAGATGACGTACAGCATGGCAATCAGGGTGACCCCCAGTCCGAAGTAGGAAATGTACACCAGCGGCCTGGCGCTGTAGGAAACCACGGAATTCATCGCCAGCGCCATCTTCTTGCGGAAGGTGTAGGTGGTGGGGGAAGAGGACGCCTTCTTCACCGTGCACGGCACCTGCCGGAAGCCGGCGGAAACGCACAGGCCGAAGAAAAAGGGCTCCCGGTCCTGGAATTTCAACATCTCCCGCAGGAAACGCGCGCTCATCAGCCGCGCCGTGACCATGTTCCTGGTAATCTGCTGGTCGGAAAGCAGGTTGAACAGCGTGTAAAACAACTCTCCGGAAACGGCTTCAAACAGGCCGCCCTTTCTCTTCTCCTGCACGCCGTACACCACGTCCGCCCCGGTGGAGGCCATCTCCCGGGAAAAATCCGCCAGCCATTCGGGGGCTTCCTCCAGATCACTGTCAATCAGGAACACGCGCTCTCCGCGGGCTTCCTCGCAGGCTACGTACATGGCCAGATGGTGGCCGAAATTGCGGGACAAATCCACCACGCGCACCCGGCTGTCCTTTTCCCGTTCCTTCAGGGCCTGTTCCAGCCCTCCCCTGGGGCAGCCGTCATTCACCAGCACCACCTCTGTGCGGGAGGGGTCATAACCCGCCTCAAGCGCGGCAGCAAAACTGCGGGAACAGAACTCCGCCAGATAGCCACCCGTGCAGTACACGGTAGCCACAATGGACAGTTGAACCTGTGGATCAGTCATAACATTTTTACATACATCAGAACGCGCTTTCTTTCCCCGTTCTTCTCGCACTCCCCGTCCTCTTCCGGGGCATGGGAAAATCCCATGCGTTCATGAAAACGGATGGAAGCGGCGTTATTCTCCAGAATCCGGGCGTACAGCCGTTCCAGCTCCAGCTCTGTTGCAGCCAGCTCCATCATCCGCGCATACGCGGCGGAAGCCGGGCGCAGTTCCCTGAATCCCCGGTCATACAGATAAATGCCTATCTCACCGCGGCGCGCGGCGCGGTCAAACCACGGCAGGTACACCAGCCCCAGCGGCACCCGGTCCGCGTAAATCACGCAGGCAAGGGCGTCCTCACCGCGGATATTCCTTTCCAGCCATGCCTGGTGCTGGTCCTCCGTTACCTGGTCCAGCAGAAAAAAAGGGCTGACCGCGTCGGAATTGCGCCACATGCGGAGCTGCATGCGCATGGACTCGTCCACATCGGACACGTTGACCAGGTGAATCTTCATCATTCTTCAAACTCTTCCAGGCCGAACCCGGCCCGCAGCACTTCCCGGCAGCCCTCTTCCCCCAGGTCATAATACAGGGGAAGCCTCAGCAGCGTTTCACTGGTGCGGTCCGTATGCGGCATGGGGCCGGCACAACGCCCAAACCTCACCCCGGCGGGGGAGGAATGCAGGGGGATGTAATGGAACACGGCCTTGATTCCGCATTCCGCCAGTTTGCCAATCAGGCTGGTGCGCTCCTCCAGAGAATTGAGCAGGATGTAATACATGTGCGCGTTGTGCGCGCAGTGTTCCGGAACGCACGGACGCCGCAGGACGCCCTGTTTTTCCAGGGGTTCCAGCGCGCGGTGGTACATATTCCACCACTTCAGTCTTTCCCCGTTGATCTCCTGCCCGTGTTCAAGCTGGGCGTACAAATAGGCGGCTGTCATCTCTCCGGGCAGGTAGGATGAGCCTACGTCCACCCAGGTATACTTGTCTACCTGGCCGCGGAAAAACTTGGCCCGGTTGGTTCCTTTTTCCCGGATAATCTCCGCGCGCTCCATCAGCTCCCGATCATTCACCAGCAGGGCGCCGCCCTCTCCGGAAATGACGTTCTTGGTCTCATGGAAGCTGTAGCACCCCAAATGGCCGATGGAACCGAGTCTGCGCCCCCTGTAACAGGAGCCTACGCCCTGGGCGGCGTCTTCAATCACGTACAAATGGTGCCGCCGGGCAATCTCCATAATCGCATCCATCTCGCACGCCACGCCCGCATAATGAACTACGCAGATGGCGCGGGTGCGGTCCGTGATGGCCGCTTCAATCAGCGTCTCGTCAATATTCTGCGTATCCGGCCTGATGTCCACGAACACCGGAACGCCGCCGCGCAGCACAAACGCGTTCGCCGTGGAGACGAACGTATAGGAAGGCATGATAATCTCGTCCCCCGGGCGGCAATCGATCAGCAGGGCCGCCATTTCCAAAGCCGCGGTTCCGGAATGGACTAGCAGGGCCTTTCCGGCCCCGGTGCGCTCCATAAGCAGCTCATGGCATTTCTTCGTATAATAGCCGTCCCCGCATAAATGGGCACGCTGGATGGCGTCCCGGATATAATCCAGTTCGGGACCGTGTTTGTGAGGTTGGTTGAAAGGAATCTCCATGGCTCCAGAAAGGACCGGCTCATGACGAACGCCCGGCGCAGGCATGCCGGTCCACGCGGAAAACGCTCCACGCGGCAGCGCCGCCCGCACGCGGAAGACCCTACTATGAACGGAGGGCTGAAAACAAGCCTAGACCTTGATGAAGGTCCGGTTTTTGTACATGTAATACAGCACGCCCCAAATCAGGGCGTAATTGCACAAATAAAAGACAAACCGGTTCGCATCCCCGAAACACTCGCTGAACCCGGTAAACAGCACCCGGGAGAAATTGCGCGTGGGGGGCACAGCTCCGCCCACATGTACACGAAAATGGCATTGCTCCCGATCACGGAGAAAAAGAACGTCAGCCAGTTCAGTTTCAGCACATCCGTCAGCAGGTAGAACAGGGCCAGCAGGAAATAGCACCATCCCGCCGCCCACAATACCATGGAGCTGGTGAACAAATGCTTGATGATAGGAAAATCCAGGCTCCAGACATATCCCAGAATCAGGCAGCCCGCACCTGCGCCAAGCAGCCACGCCAGCTTCTTCCCGTGCCCCTGCACCCCTTTCAGAATCTGGCCGCCCAGCAGCCCGAGCATGGTCATGGCCCCAAAGCCGAACTGGGCCAGAATCCACGCGTAATTCGTCTTATCCTGCCAATCCCCCATCAGGTACTTGTCCAGCAGCAGTGCCAGGTTCCGTCCCGGTTCCAGCATCCCTGCCGTGCAGGAACCCACTACGGGGTCGGAAAAAGGAACGAACTTCATGACCAGCCAGTACACAACCAGCAACAGCCCTGTTACCACTACCTGCCACCGGATGGACAGATGAAGAAGGCAAATGGCCGCAATCAAGTAGCCGGAGGCGATGGCCTGGAGCGTATTGCAGTACAGGGACATCTTGGACGGTTCAAAACTCAGCAGGTTCCCCTGCACCACCATCCCCAGCAAAAAAAGCACCACCACCCGCTTGGCCACCTTCAGGTAAATCTTCCACATGGGTTCCGTGCCGATGCGCCTGGAAAAGGAAAACGGCATGGCTGTCCCCACAATGAACAGGAAAAGGGGCATCACCAGGTCCCAGGCCGCAAACCCCTCCCAGTTCACGTGCGCGCTGTGCTTCACCAGCCATGCGGGGCTCTGGTCATAAAAAAGATTGATGCCGGCTACCACCAGCGCCAAGCCTCCGGTCAGAAAAAACATGTCAAAACCCCGCAGGGCGTCAATGGCCGCAATCCTCTGCGGCTTGGTACCGGAAGCTGAACTCATAGTGATATTCCCTATTACGGAGCCCTTCCCTTCAACCTTTCCGCATGCTTTCTTTTTCCGCGATCCTGCAAAGAAAAACGGTCGTTCCGTAAAAAAGACGCCCCCCTGCGGCAACTCCGTCATGATGACCTTCTCCGTATTTCCTTCCCCGCGTTCCGTGCTATGCTCTCCCCGCAGCATGACCATCGGGAACCTCCAATCCGGCAACCGCGACAGCTTCCGGGACATTGAAATCTACGCCCGGCTGAAAATGGATGAACTGGGCCTCCCGGACTGGAAATTCGGCTGGGACCGCGCCCGCAGGAGGCTGGGCGTATGCCGCCTGCTGGAAAAAAGCATCTCCCTCTCCGTCCACTTTGTCCGCGCCAATCTGGAAGCCCCCCATGAAATCCGTGACACCATCCTGCATGAAATAGCCCACGCCCTGGCCTGGACACGCCACGGAGAACGCACCCACGGCCCGCGGTGGAAACAAATCTGCCGGGAAATAGGGGCCGTCCCCTGCGCTGCCGCCAAACCGGACGCCATCCGCGTCACCACATACAAGTACCTTCTGCGCCTGAAAACGACGGGCGAAGTCGTCGGCAAATACCACCGCCGCCCCGCCTTTGCCAAACATCTCAAGCGCATGGCCCTGAAAGGGCGCCCCGACACCCTGGGGCAACTGGAATTGATTCCCAGCGAAAAACAGGATACGTCATTATCATAAAAGCTCACCTTCTGCATTCTTCCAGCGGGTCATCAGGGAGTTGTACCGGCATTCGTATGTGGTCATTGTTTGACCATTCCATCCTGACCGTTGCCGATGGCAGTCACAAGATTGAGTTGGAATGGTAGATATTACTGCGAAGTTTGGCGTTGGGATAGGAGAGCCGGTAAAAGAAAACGCCGATCTTGTCACATGCGGTTTACCGCCTATATCCACAGACATTATTTCTTCATTACTTTTACTTTAAAGTATCTATTGTACTTCAGGCTTTTCATCCGATATGACTGGATACACAAATTGATGTAAAAACTCCGAATGCAGAATAAGAGCAATATCCATGATCATATCCTGGAATTTGGTCAAATTTTCATCATTCACAATGGATGAACTTTTTTTCCATTCCAGATCATTGGGCATTCGGATATAAAATAGTTCGGAATCCGATATTTCTTCTTTCCGTTGAAAACGTAATTGGGAAAACAAGGTTTTCATTTTTGAAAACAGATCATTTGAAATGATAAGACCTCTTGTGACACCATCCAAACTAAGAGCCATTTCCCAATACTCTTGTTGAGATAATTTACGCAACCCATATTGATGTTCCAGTTGCTCGTAACCTGCTGGAATCGGCAATGTCTTATGAAAAAATAAATCATTGAACAAGTGCATTTTATCATTTTTGATCATGGCGTAATAAATATACTTCCCGCGAATTGACAACCCAGCTGTATATTGGAAATCCAAAAATAAAATCCGGATGCTGTCGGGATAATCTTTCGGGAATAATATATTCCATAACCGCTTCGAATCAAACTGATCAGCCAAATAATTATGATTATCTTTATTTTTTAATTCATTATTTGCTTTGAATTGATGGGCAATCCATAATTGCTCATATACCCCAAGATGAGCAAACTCAGACGTATTATAAATCAGTCTATATAAATACTGATATTTTCTGACTACGCGACTAATATACTCGCTGCACCACACAAGCCATGATTTGTCTTTCAAATCAGTTCTGCCGGTGAAATATGAACATAAGGCAACCCATGGCATATTTTGGTATTGGATCATGGAAAGGGTTCCTCCGTATTCCTGCATATTCAAGGAACCTATATCTACCCACTCCATTCCAAGTCTTCTCGGTGAATGTTGAAATAGACTCATGGTATCTGAAAGCTGTTTCAAAAGACATGGCAATAGTTGTATGGCTTGCAGTTCAGGAGCATTGATATAATCAGTCAAACTGTACATCCAGCAGGGCATTAAATTTAGGTATTCATACCAGAAATGCGTGAACGGGTAATAATGCCGATACAGGAGTTGCTGGCGACATATCCTCCATGTCTTAATGCCATATGGGTTACTGGGCAAATCCGGTGATATGGGAAATTCCAGCCATGAGAGAGAGCCTGATTCAGGATAGATTTTCCGCAATTCTGATTCCAACAAATTGTTCTTATCTTTTTCCAAATTTCCCCAACATGGATCACTCACCAAGTAAAAAATCTGTATATCACTATCGTTAAGACTCTTGCTGCTGGAATCTGTAGAAGATACAAATATATCATCTAAGTTTGCAGAAGACTCTCGCAGGTGATCATCCCCCACGAAAAAGAACCTAAACATAAATATATTATTAAGATATTAGTGCCTAGTCTTCCCAGATTTCGGAGGACGTGGCTTCGGTAGTAAAGGTTTTCCGTGTTCATCTAAAATAACAATATTTGCTTCTTTATTTGATTGAGGGTCATCAATCTGTCGCGCTACCAAGATAGCTGTGAAATCTTCTTCTGAGAATTGTGTTTTTATATCTTGATCCAACGTTTTTAGTCTGAGAGCTTTGCGAGCTGGTTTCGGAGTACTTTGGATAACATATGCAGGGACACTTTCAGGATTGTCCATTTTAGGAACTCTATGTCCATTAGCCCATACAAATCCATATCCAGTACGTTCATCTTCTGGAGAAAGGGAACCAGGTCCAAATACGCCTTCCAACCTTCCGCCTAGAACGAACCCTGTTTTTTCATTTATACCATCGTGTTTGAATACGATATTGTGAGAATGCCAAATTGCTACTTCACAATAATTTTTTGGAGCTACTTCTGGTTGGTGGTGATATGTTTTACTCTCTGCTTCGTGATTACTTACTTTATATGAATAGGAATTAGCTGTTTTTTTTCTAAATAAAGCCCCTCCATGCTCGACAGTTTGCCTGCCACTTAACATCTTAAAATTAGCTTTTTTAATAATTTTACTTAGTGCAGCTAAAATATGCTTAGATACTTCTTTTTTCAAGAATTTTGTTGCATTATCATAATCATCCATCAAAGCAGGCTTTAATCCTAATAAGTCTAATTTATTTATCACAGCATTTCCTGAAAATGCATATAAATTTGCTCCCCCTGTTCATCAATAGGATCCCTGTTAATCCATCTGCCGTCTGTAGGATTCAGGTAGCGGTAATTGTAGTAGATCAGGTCAAGCTCGTCGTCCATGAACTCGCAGGAAAACCTGAACTTGTTTTCCTGAGCCCTGTCGCCCTGCGCCGTGATTAGGGCTCCAAGGGGGCATACTCATAGCGCGCCCTTCGCGTCTGCTTACAGTCAAAGATGGAAGTGACGTTCTTCAGAGCATCGTGCATGAAGCAAAAATGTTCCTTTATTCCCGTACCATTATCCTTCCAGCTGGTCATCATCAAGATACGCGAGGCCATCGGTTCCGTCGGATCCCACAGATAGGTTTTCGCAAGTCTGTAAGAAGGGCGCATCAAATCCAGTTGGGCCACCTGCAAATAGCCCCGGTAGAGGAACCAGCAATAGCTGGCTGTTAATCCGTTGACGGTGACCTTCTTGCTGAAGCGTCTTCCCTGGTAGTCGTAGCCGCAGGTAAGGACAGTCCGTCCGTCTTTGCTGGTAAAAATTACAGGGCGGTCATTGGCATCATAGCTCACTTTCCAAATGCCGATAGAAGTCTTGATTCTGGTCTGATTGCCGTCTGCATCGTAAGTGGGAATGAATGGTTCCGTATTTCTGGTAATGTCCGTGTACTGGTTAAGCCGGTCGGCATTGTAGGATACTTCTTCCTCCAGTTCCCGTGCAGTCTTGCGGTTGCCGATGTTGTCGTACCGGTAGCTGTAGCTGCCTCTCTCCCTGAGTTGATCTCCAGTCAATTCACTGCGGCTGTTGTAGGTAAAATCTCTTACTGTGGCAGGAAGGGCGGCATCTCAGGAGTCCCGGCGTTGAACTGGACGCGTCAGGGCATCATACTGGTATTCATGGCCGGCGGCCATGCCTCCATTTCCCTGTTTCTCATAGCCAATGGAAGCCACGAGGTTGAGCTTGGGATGGTAGATGTTTCTGCGAACCATGCCGTTGGGGTAGGTGAGCCGATTGAGGAAGCCGCTGGTTTCATCGTATTCCCAAGTGAAGGAAGAGGCCAAACCATCCAGATTCACCCCAATCATGCCACCTTTCCGATCGTAGTCAAGATGGGAGCGCTGCACCGTGCGGGGCTCTGGTCATAAAAAAGATTGATGCCGGCCACTACCAGGGCCAGCCCCCCGTCAGGAAAAACATGTCAAAAACCCGCAGGGCGTCAATGGCCGCAATCCTCTGCGGCTTGGTACCGGAAGCTGAAATCATAGTGATATCCCCTATTACGGAGCCCTGCCCTTCAACCTTTCCGCATGCTTTCTTTTTCCGCGATTCCGCAAAGAAAAACGTCTGTTTCCGTAAAAAAACCATACCCTCCGCGGCAACTCCGTCATGATGACCTTCTCCGTATTTCCTCCCCACACTCCGTGCTATGCTCTCCCCGCAGCATGACCATCGGGAACCTCCAATCCGGCAACCGCGACAGCTTCCGGGACATTGAAATTTATGCCCGCCTGAAAATGGATGAACTGGACCTCCCGGATTGGAAATTCGGCTGGGACCGTGCCCGCAGGCGGCTGGGCGTATGCCGCCTGCTGGAAAAAAGCATCTCCCTCTCCGTCCACTTTGTCCGCGCCAATCTGGAAGCCCCCATGAAATCCGTGACACCATCCTGCATGAGATAGCCCACGCCCTGGCCTGGACACGCCACGGAGAACGCACCCACGGCCCGCGGTGGAAACAAATCTGCCGGGAAATAGGGGCCGTTCCCTGCGCCGCCGCCAAACCGGACGCCATCCGCGTCACCACATACAAGTACCTTCTGCGCCTGAAAACGACGGGAGAGGTTGTGGGAAAGTACCACCGCCGCCCCGCCTTCGCCAAACACCTCAAGCGCATGGCCCTGAAAGGGCGCCCCGACACGTTGGGCCAGTTGGAGCTGGCGCCTTATGAAAAAGAATGACCAAGGGTGGCATACAAAATTTCTGATATTGTCGCATTAATATCAAAAGTTTCCTCTCTGCCTGGTTTGACTTTCAATCGGTCCACCACAGCTATTGTAACAATCGCCAAGCCTGGCTTTTAAACTGGTGCGGCATTTGAAGAATATCCAAAACAACGACAGGAATATTTGAAACCTACATACTTGACTAATCATCCTTAAATAGTCATCTGATTCGTCCAAACCGGGCATCTCTCTTTTCATTAAATCCAATAAATAAAAAATGGAAAGAAACTGTGAATTATTATTAAAATTTAATGATATAAATTTCTAAGTATATCATTCAAAAATTGTTCACCTTCAAATAATAAAAAGATGTAAAATAGTCTCATTAGTCAAGTATATAGATTCCTCAAAAACACCGGAACGGCTATACAACCCAGCAAAGCTATCTGCTATAAATCAGCAAAAGCAAACCCTCCGGAAAATGCAACTTTCCGGAGGGTTTGGAAATATTAAAATCTTACGTCTAACCCTGTAACGCTTTTTCAGGACGAACCATACCTATCATTTTGTCAATTCCATAGCTTTACATCGTTGATTCCCTTCTGCTGACCAAGCGTATTCAATATGGAGCAATTTAATTGACATATCTTGAATTTCAAAAGTGAAAAGAACACAATCCGGATCACGTTTCATTCCATTTTCTTCTGGCAACGGAGGCAAGTCGGTGGAATTCAACGTAAATTGATAAATATCCTTCCCTTTTAATTGCAACTGAATCGGCAATATACTCCTATTCGTAAATAATACCAATCGGTCACCATTTCGAATATTTTTCAATTTTCCCTTTCCCTTGATATCTTCCGTATAGATAGTGCTTTTATTATGATAAAAAGAACCAACAGGATTAATAATTTTTTGAAAAAACGAATTATCTCTCTCAAGAGAGATGAAAGCCTTTACAGGTATCTCGTCTTGATTTTTTATGGTTACTTCCAATTGCTCTTTTCCAAATAAATTCATTAAAGAAAAAGGAATTAAAATTAATAAAATAATTAGAATCTTATTTCTTACATTTTTCATTTTCGTCGAATTCATCATTTCCTGGTTGAGATTCTGGAGGATCATAATCACCGCCAATACAATTCCTATAAGCAGTTTTCCATGTTGTATTGCTGTTATTGCCTAAAGGCTTATAGATATAACATTCTTGATTTATTTTTTCCATTTCTTTTTGGATACAACTATAGGCTATTGAACACATTCTTTCACTCACGATAGCTACAGTCTCACAACGATTAGGATTGCTTTCGGCATCATTAAGATCTTCAGTGATACCTACGCTGAGAGGATCCGTTCCATTTGAAATCGAACCACATCCTCCAATGACATTCCCCCATGAGCCACAACATCCCTTACAATGAGAGCTTTGTCCATTTCCGTTACCACTACCGCTACTACCGCTACTACCACCAGCACCGCTACTTTTTCCTCTTCCTGTAGGACCTCCTCTACATCCTCTGGAGGGGCCTGACGAAGAGACAAACCTGATCACGCAATGGGCTCTGCTAAAGACCGCTACAGGCCTGCAACAAATTTGGATTGAACATCCTTCTTGCGGAGGTGTTGGTGCAGGAGGTGTTGGTGCAGGAGGTGTTGGTGCAGGAGGAAAAATAGGAACTTCAACGATTCCAGAAGCACCTCCATTGTAGGGGGGTATTTTACCTAATAAATCCACTTCTATGTTAATTCTATTCCTAATAAATGCATACAAATTCCAACCTCCTTGTTCCTGAATGGGATCCCTGTTGATCCATCTTCCGTCTGTGGGATTGAGGTGGCGGTAATTGTAGTAAACGAGTCCCAGTTCGTCATCCATGTACTCGCAAGAAAAGCGGAACCTACTTTCCTGAGCCATGTTTCTCTCTGCCACAATAAGTCTGCCAAAGGGTGCATACTCATAGCGAGCTCTTCGCGTTTGGTAATCATCAAAGATAGAAGTGACATTTTTCAATGCATCGTGCATGAAGCAAAGATGCTGATCAATGGTTGTTCCACCGTTTTTCCAATTAGTCAACATCAGAACGCGTGTAGCGGTCGGTTCCGTCGGATCCCACAAATAGCTTTTTACCAGCAAAGGTTCAGGATGCATCAAATCCAGCTCGGCTACCTGCAAATAGCCTCGGTACAAGTACCAGCAATGGCTGGATATTGTTCCATTGACGGTGACTTTCTTCTCGAAGCGCCTTCCCTGGTAGTCGTAGCCGCAAGTGATGGCCGTTCGGCCATCCTGGCTGGTGAAGACAACGGGGCGGTCGTTGGCGTCGTAACTGATTTCCCAGATACCTGTCGAGGTCCTGATGCGGGTCTGGTTGCCATCTGCATCGTAAGTGGGAGTGAATGAAACTTCATTCACGGTCATGTCCATGTACTGATTGAGGCTATTGGCCGCATACGAGACTTCCTCTTCCAGTTCCTGAACAGTCTTGCGGTTGCCAATGTTATCGTACCGATAGTTGAAGCTCCCACCCTGCCGGATTTGATCTTTGACCAGTTCACTGCGTTTGTTATAGGTAAAATCTCTTATCGTCGCAGGAGTGGCAGCATCCCATGAGTCCCGGCGTTGAGTGGGACGCATCAGCGCGTCGTAGTCGTATTCGTGGCCGGCCGCCAATTCGCCATCCGCGCCCTTCCTGTAACCGATGGCGGTTACGAGGTTGAGCCTGGGATGGTAAGTATTGCTGCGGACCATGCCATTGGGGTAGGTGAGATGGTTGAGGAAGCCGCTGGTTGGATTGTACCGCCAGGTAAAGGAAGACTCCAGTCCTTCCAGATTCATCCTAATAATGCCACCCTGATGGTCATAGTCAAGATGGGAGTGCTGCACGGTGCGTGTGCCGAGCATCAGGCGATATCCGTTGGAACGCCCCTGGGCATCGTATTCTTCCTGAGTGCAGCTTTCCACACCTCCAAAGAAAGTGTCCTGGATCATGCGGCCGTAGGAATCGTAGGAAAATTCCCTGATGCCGGAGGCATCGGAGATAGAGACCACTTGACCTAGATGGTTATAAGAATAGAGCCAGGATATGGTTTCATCGCTGTGAGAAATGGAGACAAGTTCTCCGGTCAATGGCGCGTAGATATAGCTAGCGACAATCCCTCTGGCCTTGGTCAATGTCTCCAGACGGTTGAGTCCGTCGTAGGTTTTGGAGACACAGGACCCGTCTGCATAGGTCTTCTTAAGTTCCAGCCCCGTAGCCACGTGGTAGAGCCAAGTGGTGGTGTCTCCGTCAGTACGGCCGGAAGGATTATTCGTAATATCCCCTTCATCCATCCTGAAAGTAGTCAACGCCACCATGTGATCGGCTTCGTCGTAGGCGAAACAGGCCGGCTGAATGGCGGTGCCGTACTCGGCTATCTTTCTGCCGCGGATGTCGTAGGAATAGCAGGTAGTGCCTCCCAGCCCGTCGGTGATGGAAGCCACGGCATTGCAGCAGGGAAGGTAGCTGGTGGTGGTCATGGTGCCGGATGCGTCCGTGATCTTGACAGTACGTCCTGCAAGATCCGTTTCCTCAATAGTAGTGTTGCCGCGGCCGTCGGTTTTTTCTAGAATCATGCCTGTGGAGATATAGAAGCGCTGCTGTGAGGCATGGATGCCGGTGTGATTCGTTTGACTTACCATAAAGCCGTCTACGATGACAGATTCGGCTATAATATCCGAAGTCGGAATCTGGTTGAACCGGGCGCGTTTAGTCGGAGCGGTATACTCCGTCCACTGGATGCTCTGCTGCCCGTAGACGTCTGTGGTGATGGATTTGTTTTCCAGAATTGCACTGAGCCTGGAAATCATATTCTCCGTGGTTTGAGTGAGGGGGCAACCGTCGGCATTGTAGGTAGTGGAAGTGTGCACCTGGTAGATGCCGTCTTCCCGAACCCGGAAGCAGGATGAGGTTTCCGATATCCTGTTTTTTGAAGTATCCTCCGGATGGAGAGTGTCCAAGAGAACAGTTCGTCTTATGGCTTGCCCCAGTTCACTGTAAGTGGTGACCGTGGGTGCCAAATCTTCCTTTTGGGTGTGTACGAGCAGTCCTTTCTCATTGTAGGCATTCCTGGTTGTTACGAATCCCCCCTTCGTATTGGGTTGTTCCTGCCGGACGGTTTGGCCAAAACCGTTTTCCAGATTGCGTGAGAGAATGGCTCCTTTGGACAAAGTGGTGGTCAGGATGCCTTCTTCTGTCAGCTCCAGCCGGGTCTCCATCTCTCGCTGGCCGGTTCCGCCTTGTAAGATGGTAGTCCCGTCATAGTACCTCTTGGTAAGTAGTGTGGCTCCCGAAGGAGTAGTGATGGTTGTTGTAAGGTAGTCCTCTCTGTATTCCGTTCGTGTCACTCTGCCAAGTATATCCGTAGAGGAAACTACTCGTCCCAGATCGTCGTACTGCGCCCCTTCTACCGTGGTCATGGCTCCTATGTCGCGGCGTGTCGAAACCTTTCTTCCCGCCGCATCATAGCTGTAGGAAGTAATTGTTTCCGGAGTGGTTTCCGTCGCCGAGCGAATGGTTTCCTCCAGCTGCTTGGCCGAGTTGTAGCCGTAGCTGGTGGTGATGCCGTCTTCGTCAGTTTCCCTCAACGGGCCACAGCACATCCATTCCGTCGTGCTGGTGCGCCCGTTGCCCTTCGTCGTCTTGACGAGCCTCTGTTCGTCATCGTACTCGTAGTCCTCCGAGGCAATCAGCGACCAGTCCTCTCCGGTGTGAACGTATTGTTCTTTCCTGGTGGTGGCGCCGTTTTCAGCGATGTATTGCACGTTTCGTGTACTTTGTCCCGGAACGATGCTTCCGTTGGCCTGCACGGTCTCCGTCTCCTTGTGGAGGGCTCCGTATTCCGCGGCTGCTTCATAGGAATAAACCCTCTGGACGCCATTGACGCCCTGGCTCATCTTCCGCCTGCCCCGGGCGTAGGGATACTCCGCCGCCTCGCCGTAGGTTTCAGAGATACTGATATGTGTGTTTTCCGACCCCAACGCCGTTTCCTTCACCGTGGTGCGGCTGACCTGCGGACTGTCTTCATACGTGTAAGTGCGCTTGAGAAGTTCCGTTTCCGTTCCATCCTCGGCAATGACCACCTTAGTTTCCGTGGCTGGCCTGAAGTCGTTAAAGCGCAAGTCGGCGTAAGTGGTTCGGGTCCCTCTCTCCCCGCCTCCGGCCCAGGGAGCAGCGGAAAGCACGGTTCTGCCCTGGTCATCGTACTCGTAGCGCGTGTAACCGCCGTCGGGCTTGATCTCCAGAGACACCCGGAACTGGTCGTTATAGGTATAGAGGGTGGTTCGGGCCAGAGGTGTGTTGTATCCCTCCGTCCGGCTGATAGTCAGCCAGCCCCCGTCGGTGTACTTCTTCACCGTGCGGGTACAGGAAGAAGGCGTTTCCTCGTCGATGCCGCGCAAGCTCTCAATCATTTCCCATTTGCCTCCGGGGAGGACATTTTTCTCCACCGTTCGCACGGTGCGCTCATCCCCCTCTCCCTGAATGGTCGTCACCTTGTTGCCTTCCGTCCTTCGCTGCGTCCGGAAGACAGGCATCCCTTCCCTCTGTTCGGCGATATCCATCACCTGCACGCCCTGGTCGTCACTCAATTCATAGCTGACCGTCTTGTAAGGAGTTCCAGTGCCGGCAAAGCCGCGCGCATTCTTGCTCACCTGGCCGGGAGCGTACCATTCCAGGGTGAGCCTGTTGCCTTCCCCAACCGCCTGGAGCAGTCCCTGGGACTTGGACCAGATGCTTTGAATGGCTCCCGTGGAAGGATGGCGGTTCACCTTCATCTGCCGGGAATAATCTTCCGCCGTGGTTTCCACGCCGGAGGCGGAAACCATGGAGACGACCTTTCCGGTGGCTGCCGAGAAGCGCAGGGTGCGCCCATTGCTCTGGACCATGTCCAGATAGGCGGGAGAGCCGCCGGTGCAGGGAGACTTGTCGGCATTCAGCTTCTGAACCTTGTAGTTCAACTTGCGCGAACTTCCGGAGACGGAGGCTTCGGCATGGCCGTCAGAACTCTGGAAGGAGATGGAACTGCCCGTGGGTCGTTTGACGGAGATCTGTCCGGTTTCGGGATTGCAGGAGGCGCTCCATTCGAGAGGGTGCTTGTAGCGCAGGGTGATGGAAGAGAGGGCGGAAGGTTCGGCAAGGGTGCGGGGAACGGGGAAATTACTTCCTCCTGCCCCTCCTGAGTCTCCGGTTCCTACTTCCAGTAAGCCTTCGCAGTCGTCGGCTCCATCCGGGTTGCCGCCGAAGAAATGGGAGGTGTTCTTGCTGCAATCGGACTGTTCGATGTCTTCGTCGCAATCACAGGAACAGGGGCACGGGCAACCGCCTTCCTCCGGCTCGCTGGAGGAAGAAGAGAGGGAACTGGAACTACTGCTGGAAGAGGAACTAGAGCTGGAAGAACTCGATGAACTTGACGAGGACCAGGAAGAACTGCTTGACGAGGAAGAGCTGGAGCTACTCAAGGAACTTGAGGACGAAGAACTCGAACTGCTGGAGGACGACGAACTGGAAGAAGAACTGCTGGAACTGCTCGAGGAAGAGCTGGAAGACGGAGCGCTGCTGGAGGAAGTTGGTGTTTCAGGCACCAAGGAACTGCTGTGGAAACTGGAAGACGACCAGCTGCTGGAAGAAGATGACGAGGAAGAACTCGAACTGCTGGAAGACGACGAACTGGAAGACGACGAACTGGAAGACGACGAACTGGAAGACGACGAACTGGAAGACGACGAACTGGAAGACGACGAACTGGAAGACGATGGAGCGCTGCTGGAAGAATCCGGAGGCTCGGGAGCCGAAGAACTCTGCCAGGAGCTGGAAGACGAACTGCTCGAGGAGGAAGAGCTCGAACTGCTGCTGGGCTTGGGGTCAAACTCAAAGGAATCTCCTCCCCCTGCCGAGGAACTGCTAGACGAGTTCCCTTCCTCCTCTTCCTGGTACAGGTTGACCAGGGTTAGCACGGTTTCTCCTTCTTTGCCGGCAGGCGTGTTTTCCGCCAGCAGGTAATAGTCCAGGTCGGGCTCGCCTTCCTTGTCGCATATCAGGGCAATGCAGAACTCGGCTTCCGACCCCTGGTCGGGCTGGTGTTGATGGACGATGTGGCACCAGTAGTATCCCTGTTCGAACTGGATCTGGCGACAGAGAGGAGCGGAAGATCCGGCCTCCGTGGAGAGTTCCAGATCCTTGGCGGGAATGGAAAGGGAGATAGAAGAGTGGGCGTGGAGGTGGAGAAAACAGGTGGCGGGAGCCATGACCTTGAGGTATCCGAACCATTCGTGGCGGGAGGAGGAGGAAGCAGCGCGTTTGGGGATAAGGACAGGAGCGGAGAGGCCGTTGACCAGGAAGTTGCCCTGGGGCTGTCCGTTGGGGTACATGGGAATGAAGGGGTAGACGGTGTCCATGGCGCCGATGTTGAAAGTGTTGTTCATGGTAATGAAATGATGTTGGCTCAATAGTTGCGACTACCATGAGAACAAGAATTACCAGTGTAAACACGCCGGGAACGTTATGGTATTCAAATACACGATAATATTATCAACATAGGTATTTCATAAAATACATAATACTTCTTCTGATTCTCTTGATTAATCAAGGCGGCAATACAGATTTTTCCAGCGACCAGCTTTAAAGTCCCAATCAAGCACAAGACATCTGATCATCCATATCCAGGACGCTAGATACCGCCGGTCAGCGAACTTTCTTTCCTCCTATAAGATTTCCCTGGAAGCACCATCTAACCGAACGTCAGTTCTACAGACGCTCTGCTTCACCAAGCCTCCTCCCACCGTCACGATGCAGAAACATCATTCACCATCGACCGGTTTGGCCGTGGAACTCAGCGTGCACTGGCGCACGTAATCGTACACCTTGGGGTCACTGTCTCCCGCGGCCCAGACCACTCGCAGGAAGTCAGCGGGATGGATGTTGCCGTGTTCCCGGAAGAAGCGGCGGTCGTTCTCACAGCAGTAGATGATGTCATCCCCCATGGAGCCGGCCAGCTTGGCCCGCGCCTTGGCAATCAGGCGCGGAAGGTAGGGAAGGCCGCTGAGTTCATCCCCGAAGCCCGGCAGGTCATACCCGATGACGGGCTTGCCCTGGTAAAACTGCCCGTGCTGGATGGTCAGGAAGAAGTCCCTGCGCGCCGCGGCCATCAATAGTACCGTGGTGGGGGAAGGTTCTCCCGTGCGGGCATAGAGTTCCACAAAGTCAAACAGTTCCCGCGTGCGGCAGCCGATGGAGGACAGGAAGATGATTTCCTGGTCCGTAAAGAAGCCGTCCACATTCCTGTGACCTTCATGGTAACGCCCCACCGCCTCGCGGAAAAGGTCGTAAAACGTGTCGTTCCAGTCTTCCGCCATCATCTGCCCGGGGATTTGTGTTTGCGCTTGAAGTTGAGCATCATGATCTGCTTGGTCAGGTTCGCCTCAAACCGGGCCTGTTCCTCGCGGGACATTTCCGAGCGGGCCTTCAGCACTTCCTGCGCTTCCTGAATGGCCCGTTCCACGCTGCCTTCATCAATCTGGGAGGAGTTGAGGGCCAAGTCCGTCACCATCAGGACGTGGTCGTCATTGACCTGGACAAAGCCGGTTCCCACTACCATGCTTTCCTCCGGGCCATCCAGGGGCTTGTAGCGGAGTTCCCCGGTTCCAAGGAGGTGATCAGGGCCGTATGGTGTTCCAGCACGCCCATCTCCCCGAGGCTGCCGGGCAGATACACGTATTCCACCGTGGCGGCAACGGCCACTTCATCCGGGGTAATGACTTTGAACTCCATGCTCATGGTGTGGAATTGCGGGAAAAGGGGTTATTCGGCGTCCTTTGCATCCTTGAGGACGTCATCTATGCCGCCGCGCATGAAGAAGGCGTCTTCCGGAACCATGTCCAGCTTGCCTTCCAGGATTTCCTTGAAACCACGGACGGTTTCCGAGACGGGCACGTAAGCGCCGGGAATGCTGGAGAAGACTTCCGCCACGTGGAAAGGCTGCGTCAGGAAGCGCTGGATCTTGCGGGCGCGGCTCACGATGAGCTTGTCTTCTTCCGAAAGCTCGTCCATGCCCAGAATGGCAATCATGTCCTGAAGGTCTTTGTAGCGCTGCAGCACCATCTGCACGCCGCGCGCCACCTCATAGTGCTCATTCCCCACGATTTCCGGGGCCAGGGCCTTGGAGGTGGAGGACAGCGGCTCCACCGCGGGGAACAGGCCCTGGGCGGCCAGGGAACGTTCCAGCACCACCGTGGAGTCCAGGTGGGCGAAGGTAGTGGCCGGGGCCGGGTCCGTCAGGTCGTCCGCAGGAACGTAAACGGCCTGCATGGAGGTGATGGAACCGTGCTTGGTGGAGGTGATGCGTTCCTGAAGGTCCGCCATTTCCTCCGCCAGGTTCGGCTGGTAGCCCACGGCGGACGGCGTGCGGCCCAGCAGGGCGGACACTTCCGACCCCGCCTGGGAGAAACGGAAAATGTTGTCAATGAAGAGAAGAACGTCCTTGTGCTCCTCATCGCGGAAGTATTCCGCCATGGTCAGGGCGGACAAAGCCACGCGCAGACGGGCGCCGGGAGGCTCGTTCATCTGGCCGTATACCAGCGCCACCTTGGATTCCTCCGGCTTTTCCAGGTTAATCACGCCGGATTCTATCATTTCATTGTACAGGTCGTTCCCTTCACGGGTGCGTTCCCCCACCCCGGCAAAGACGGAGAGGCCGCTGCGCGCCTTGGCAATGTTGTTGATGAGTTCCATGATGAGCACGGTCTTGCCCACCCCCGCGCCGCCGAAGGCGCCGATTTTGCCGCCTTTCAGGAAGGGGCAGATGAGGTCGATCACCTTGATGCCCGTCTCAAGCACTTCCGTGCTGGTGGATTGTTCCTCCAGCGGAGGGGCGCTGCGGTGAATGCTCTTTTTTCCGGCGCAGTCAAGGGCGCCGCGTTCGTCCACGGCGTCACCCAGCACATTGAAGATGCGGCCCAGCACGCACTGCCCCACCGGCACTTCAATGGGGTGCCCCGTATCCCGCACGGGCATGCCGCGGCGCAGGCCATCCGTGGAGCTCATGGCCACGGCGCGCACCCAGCCGTCACCGATGTGCTGCTGGACTTCCAGCACCAGGGTCTTGCGCTTTCCGTTAACTTCATAGTCCACTTCCAGCGCATTGAGCAGGGCCGGAAGCGTTTCAGCCTGGGAAAAATCCGCATCGACCACGGCGCCGATGATCTGAACGAGAGTGCCTGTGTTATTCATCATGAGAAAAACTTGGTGTTGAAATAAGAGGAGTGAGGGTTCTGTTTGAAAGGTGGGTGAATAAACGGAGTCCGGCGTTATTCCATGGCGCGCATGGCCGTGGTGATTTCCAGCAGTTCATTGGTGATCTGCGTCTGGCGGGCCTTGTTGTAGTCCAGGGTGAGGCCGTCGATGATGTTCTTGGCGTTTTCCGTGGCGCCCTTCATGGCCACCATGCGGGCGGAGTGCTCGGATGCGCGGGCTTCCAGCACGATCTGGACCAGGCCGTGGAAGACGTAAAGGGGCAGGATGGTATCCAGCAGGGCGGAGGGGCTGGGTTCCAGCAGGAATTGCTTGTGGGCATTTTCCCCGTCCAGGGCCGCGCCTCCGGCCTTCGCCATCTTCATCAACGGTTCCGGTTCAATGGGGAGAAGCTGGCGGAAGATAGGCTTCTGGACCATTGTGTTCACAAAGCCGGAGAAGGCTACGAAGACGCGCCCGTATTCCTCCGCCTTGAATTTCTGCACAATGAAGTCGAACACCGGCTTCAGTTCCAGCAGGGAGAGCGGGTCCGTCAGGCTCCAGGTGGCTTCCAGCCGTTCATTCCATTTGGCCAGCGCGGCGTTCAGCTTGCGGCCGATGGTGATGTAGTGGGCGTTTTCCGGAGCGTGCTCCCGGGTCATTTTGATGAGGTTGGCATTCAGGCCGCCGCAGAGGCCGCGGTCCGTGTTCACCAGCAGCACCAGGTCCGCGCCGCCGTGGGTCTGCATCAGGGGGCTGTTGCTGGTGTCTATTTCATCCTGGAGATGGTAGAGCACTTCCGCCAGGGCGCGGACATAGGGGCGCCCCTTCACGGCTTGGTCCTGGGCGCGGCGCATCTTGGCGGAGGCCACCATCTGCATCGCCCTGGTGATCTGGGACGTGTTTTTGACGGATTTGATCCGGCGTCTGATGTCTCTCAGGTTGCCCATGTTTCAGTGCTCCCGTAATCGTTAGTTCCAACTGAGCTTGAAGGATTCAATGGCGGCTTTAAGCCCCGCGTCTATTTCCGGCGTCAGATCCTTTTCCCTCAGGATGCTTTCCAACAGGTCCGGATGCTGGTCCTTCATGGTGGCTTCCCACGCGTTCTGGTATTCCTTGATCCTGTCCACCGGAACATCGTCAAAGTACCCCTTCTGCATGGCGTACAGGTCCGCGGCCTCCAGCCCCAGTGATTTGGGCTCATACTGGTTCTGCTTGAAGAGTTCCACGATGCGCTGGCCGCGGGCCAGCTTGGCCTTCGTGCTGGGGTCCAGGTCGGAACCGAATTGGGCGAAGGCCTGCAATTCCGTGAATTGGGCCAGGTCCAGCTTGATGGAGCCGGCCAGTTTTTTGATGATTTTCGTCTGGGCGGAGGAACCCACGCGGGAGACGGAAATGCCCACGTTAATAGCGGGGCGCACCCCCTGGTAGAACAGGTCCGTTTCCAGGAATATCTGGCCGTCCGTGATGGAAATGACATTTGTGGGGATGTAGGCGGAAACGTCCCCGGCCTGCGTTTCAATGATGGGGAGGGCCGTCAGGGAACCGCCGCCGTGTTCCTTGTTGATGCGCGCGGCGCGTTCCAGCAGACGGCTGTGCAGGTAGAATACGTCCCCCGGATACGCCTCGCGACCGGAGGGGCGGCGCAGAATCAGGGAAATCTGGCGGTAGGCCACGGCATGTTTGGAGAGGTCGTCGTAGACGATGAGGGCGTCCTCCCCCTTGTCCATGAAGTATTCGCCCATCGCGCAGCCGGCATACGGGGCCAGGTACAGCATGGCGGCAGGGTCGGAGGCGGAGGCCGCCACCACGATGGAGTATTTCATGGCGCCCGTTTCTTCCAGCTTTGCCACGAGGCGGCTGATGTTGGCGCGCTTCTGGCCGATAGCCACGTAGATGTTGTAAAGGGGCTGGTGGTCCGCCAGCTTGCCTTCCTCCGCCAGGCGGTTCTGGTCCGCCTGGGCGATCATGGTATCCATGGCAATGGCGGTTTTCCCGGTGGCGCGGTCCCCAATGATAAGCTCGCGCTGGCCGCGGCCGATGGGAATCATGGCGTCAATGGGCAGAATGCCCGTCTGCACGGGAACAGTGACGGACTGGCGGGAGATAATGCCGGAGGCGATTTTTTCCACAGGATAATACGCTTCCGCCTCAATCGGCCCCTTGCCGTCAATCGGCTCTCCCAGCGTGTTCACCACGCGGCCCAGCAGGGACCGCCCCACGGGCACGGAAAGAAGGCGTCCGGAGCATTTGACCAAGTCCCCTTCCTTCAAATTGGAATCATCCCCCAGAATCACGGCGCCCACCTCATGTTCTTCCAGGTTCATCGCCAGGCCCATCACGCCCCCGGGGAACTCAATCATTTCATTGAGCATCACGCCGCTCAGCCCTTCGATTTTGGCGACGCCGTCCCCCACGGAACGAATAACGCCCACGTTTTCCTGGCTGACGGAAGCCGTGGCTTTTTTAATTTCTGCTTCGAGTTCTTGAAGTATGTTGCTCATGGAAAAAAGTTTCGTTGGTTAATTGGAAAGATTGCGGGCCATCTCGGCCAGACGGTCGATTCTGGAGCGTACGGAACCGTCTTTCACGTCGTCCCCCACCTGGATGCGGATGCCCCCCAGCAGGTCCGGCGCCACCTCCCAGTGGTAGTAGAGGCCGTCGCCATATTTGGCCGTCAGCTTGGCTTGAATTTGGGAGCGTTCCTCCTCTGTCAGCGGTACGGCGCTTTGAATGGTGGCCGTACGGCTTTTCACGGCGTATTCCACCATGCGGGAAAAGGCCGTCAGCAGAGCGACATAGTTACGGGGTTTGCGTTCCGCAATTTTCCGGGCGATCAGGCGCACGCGGTCCTCCGCCACGGTATTCCCGTCCATGCAGAGCCGGAACAGCCTGCGGGCGGCATTGAGCGTGTCCTTTCCGATCTTCATAAAGCGTATCAGGAATCCAGGCTGTCGATCGCTTCCCGGTTGATTCTCCGCTGGTCTTCTTCCGTCAGCATTTTTCCGGTGACCTGCGCGGCAGCCAGGGCCACCAGCTGGCCGAATTGTTCTTTCAGCGCTTCGCGTTCCTTCTGCTGTTCCAGTTCCGCAAGCTGCCGGGCCTTTCTGACTATTTCCTCCGCCTTTTGGGAGGCCACGGTTTCCTGTTCCTCCAGCAGGCGGGAGGCGGCGGCCTTGGCGGCGTCTATCTTTTCCTGTCCCTTTTCGCCCGCTTCCACCAGCATTTCATGCGTCTGTTCCTTCACGGAAGCCAGCTGGCGCTCGCTTTCCTCACGCATTTCCTCTCCCTCCTCAATGCGCTGGCGCCTTTTTTCCAGAACGTTCTGGATGGGCTTGAACGCCAGGTAGCGCAGGATCACCACCATCAGGATGAAGGCGATCAGGTTGGCAACAAAGGGTTCCCAGCTTGTCACCCCGAAGGGCGCAAAGGGATTCCAGGACTGGTCGGCTATGAGATTCAGCATAAAATGAACGGGTTGAAACATGCCGGAAGTTTTCCGGACCGGCAGGAACGGCTGCGCCGCCCCGGAGCGGAAGAAGCTCCCTCCGGGAACGGGGCCTCCGGGTTATTTCACAAAGATGGAGATGAGGGCCACGCCTTCAATCAGGGCGGCCAGCGTAATGGCAATCACCATGATGGGGGAGGAGGCTCCCGGGTTGCGCCCGGTGGCTTCCGCGGCTTTCGCGCCGATGAGGCCGATGCCGAGGCCGGCGCCGATGGTGACGAGGCCGAAGCCCACGTTGCCGGACAGTTCGGCCAGGGAGGTCATTGCGGTAGGATCAATCATGTTATTGGTATGGTTTATGTTTTTTGTTGAACGTTCCCCCACAGGTTGCCCATGGTCCGGAACGGAAAGTTGGCGGTGCGGCTTATGAGGCCTTTCCGGACGGCAGGCTGTCCGGCACGGATGGTTCTTTTCCCTCATCCTTGGCGGCATGGCCGTGGGCATCCCCGTCCCCCACTTGCAGTTTGAGGAAAATCGCCGTCAGGAGGAGGAAGACCAGAGCCTGGATGAAGCCCACCAGCAGCTCAATCGCCAGAAACGGGAGTACGCACAGGGCGCTGAGGACGGGTCCGAACATGTGAGCCATGGTGTCAATGATCGTTTCCCCGGCGTAAATGTTGCCGTAAAGACGGGCCGCCAGCGCAATAGGACGGATCGTAATGCTCAGGACGTCCACCAGCCCCACGAAGATGAAGATGAGCACCAGCACGAATCCCATGAAGCCGGGCAGTCTTCCCTTGGGCCCGAACAAGTGGATGAAGAAGCCTTTCAGGCCCTGTTCCCGGATGGACCAGTAAAGCCACATCAGCGCATAAAAGATGCCCAGGAACATCGTCACGTTCATGTCCGCATTCGCCCCGCGGAACAGCGGCACTCCGTTATAGGTGATGGTCCCTACCCCGGGGAGAAGCCCCATGTAGTTGCTGACCAGGATGATGGTGAAGATGGTTCCGAAGTACCAGAAGTACTTGCGCGTCAGTCGCGGCCCCAGCAGGGATTCCACAAAGTTGTACAGAGTCTCAAAGAAATATTCCACCGCATTCTGGAACCGGGACGGCAGAATGCGCATGGCGCGGGTGGCGAACCATACGACCACCCCTATCAGCAGAACCGCCAGAAAGAGCATCAGCATGGAGTTGGACACCGGCAGTTCAATGCCGCCTGGAAGCGGAATGGAGAACAAGTGGGGGGCGGCCTGCTCCAGTCCGTGCTCCGCTCCTTCCTCCGCCGCACACGCGCTACCGCCCATCATGCCGGGCACCGCCAACGCCGCCAACCACAGGAACTGGAAAAATCTGCTCATCGTCTATCTTTCACCATTATCGCGCCAACTCCTGTAAATACGGGAAAAGGGAAGCCATTCCCTTTATTTGACGGTTTTGATTGTGTACTCTCCCCTCCCCCTTGGCAAGCCCAAAACTTGGCACGCGCACAAATTATATACATTTGTATATAATCTTAAGGCGGCTGCAGGCTTGCCGTTGCAAAACTCCGTTTTTTCTTCCGGGCATTAAAAAATTTTCCGGAGATAACTTCCAGAACGGCAGGAACAAGAAGCTTCCGGAAATTTCTTCCCGGAAGCCTGTAAATCCAATGGGAAACCCCTGTTATTTGGCAGCGGAAATAACGTGGATGTGATACACGTCCCTGCCGTCCGCGCCCTTGCGCCCCGTAGCATGCACGCCCGTGACGTCGGAGGTGATCACGTCCAGGGTTTCCACGGCCTTCCGGATATCCTTGTTGCCTTCCGCCGCGCTCTTCAGGGCATCACGGACCGGAACGAGGTTAAGCTGGAATTCCAGCGGAGCCACCTGCCCCGGGGCCTTCATGGATTCCTTGACGACTTCCATGCCGAAGGCCTTCGGCATGCTGATGGCCCAGCGGGTGTCGGAAACGCTCACCACCGGATTCAGGTCGGCGCCCAGCGGGCACTCGTAATCGTAGGTGGTGACATCCCCTTCCACGGAGGATTTGGGGGAGGGCAATTCCGTCATCTTGCCCTGGCTGGCCAGGGTAACGATGGTCTTGGCGGCGTCAGACACTTTCTGCCACGCTTCGCCCAAGGCGGCACGGTTCTTCACTTCATAAGCCGCGGAGAAGCGCGGGGCCGGAACATTCTTGAGCGTGGGGCTGGGAGCGCCCTGCATGTCCATGATGAACACGCCGGAATCCGTAAGGCCGGAAAGTGCGGTCTTGTACGCCTTCCAAAGTTCTTCAATGGTGGGCCGGGCCATCTGGAGCATGGGGGCAACCATGCGGATCTGGTCGCTTACGTCATGCTTCGGGTTGGAAATATACGCATTGCCGTAATCCCAGCCGATCTGCGCGATGTTTTCATACAGGGTGCAGCCCATGTCAACAATCTGCGGATTGATGCGGAAGGAAGAATACAGCACCGTATCCGCCCCGGGACGGACGGAGTTCATGGAGGAGGGAGCGTCCAGGAGGTAGAATTCAAGCGGATACGTGCAGGCTTCCACATGCACCCCCTGGTCCTGCCACGCGTAGTAGGAAACGGGCGTGGCATTCTGCGCCACCTTTTCATACAGCCCAAGGAGGCGGCCCTTCATGGAATCAAGCGCGGCCATGGAAGGAGCCAGATTGGCAATCTTCCAGTCGGTGCCTACCGTCTGCATCAGGTCCTTCAACCCGGAGAACATGCCCTTGTAGTAGGCGATGTCCAGGTTAATAAGGCCCTTGGCGCAAGCCTTGTCCGCAAATATCAGGCCATAGGCGGGATACTGGAGCTGGGCGTCAGCCATGGAGAAATCCGGACGCGCCAGAACAGAATCCTGGGAGAAGCCGCCAGGCGGACCTGCTTTTCAGGATTGGTGGTTATAAAGCCCACGAGGGTATCATCCACGAAAGCGACGGCCACATACAGCTTGGATTCGTCCAGACGCTTGAGAGCCGCCTTGAGACGGTCCAGATTTTCCTGGGAGACGGTTATCTGGGCTTTAGCCTCTTCCAGCCTTTCTTCCAGCTTCGCCCGCAGTTTCTTGCAGTCCACTTCCGCTACCTTGCAAGCCAGGCCGTTGTAGGTCTTGTCATACAGGGAAACAATGCCGTGCAGTTCCATGCCTTCCGGGAGATTGGCGTCCTTCAGGGTAGCCTTGGCCTGGGCAAGGGCTTCCGGCGTCAATTTGGCGGCTACCATTACGGGAGCCGTCGCGGCCTGAGAGGGGCGCATATCCACCAAATCAATCCACTTAATGAGCATTTCAGTATATCTGTTGCCCATTACTTCCACTTCTGCGTCACTAGCTTTCTTGTTACCATTGATTAAATCCTGGTAAAGCTTATAACCGGACAGAATTCCCTTCATTTGGTGCAATCCCATGCCTGTAAAAGCGGACTGGGCGCTGTCCATCCACGGAGCCCATTCGGGGCCGAAGCCGATCATCGCGTCAATGACGGGGGTGTTGACGGAGCACTTTTTCCGGACGGGCTTGGGTGCATCCTCTCCCGGAATGGCTATGGATTCATCAGCGTCTTCCCCAGCGGAGCAGGAACCCCAGGTTTTGACCATGTTCAGATTCTGAACGCTCCTGATCATGCCGGGGACGTCGTAAACACCGGCTACAATACCCATGTCCATGGGAAAGAGGGCGGCGATTCCGAGCCGTTCCGCACGCTTCGCCACCAGATCGGAAGCAACGGGGGCGGAGGGATCAAGCGAAGAAGCCGGGGTTAAGCCGGCGGCATCCTGTCCGGCCTTGGCGGAAGATGATTTATTGTCGTCAGAGCAGGCGGCAAGAGCGCAGGTCAGCGCAAAACAGGGTATGGAGTAGAAATAATGCGTTTTCATTATCTTTAAACGTAGGGGTCATGATGCCATCCAACAAAAGCGCCGCTCCTTACGGCAACAGTCTCATCGACGCGCACCATCCGCATTATATAGGCGCTTCCCCGCAATGACGCAAGCACAATGAAAAGCATTAACGGGCCAAAGGCCATGCATGACCCTGTTACGGCGAACGCCCTGAAAAGCATTGCCGGACGATTCCGCCTTCCTTAAAAGCCGGTCTAAAGAGGTTCCGCCATGGGAATGTCATCCTCCGGAAGGGGGGCCTGGGGCGCGGGAGCTTTTACGGGAGAGGAATGGTTGAGATGGCGGGGAATCTGATGGGGAAGGCCGGGAATGTAGTCGGAATCTCCGCGTCGGGGCGTGAGGGGTGCGGCAGAAGGCTCCTCCGACAAGGAAGGCGCGGACGGCCTGGCATGCCCGGAGGAACCGCCCACCGGGGTCGCCTTGATTTCCGCATCGGAAGAGTCGTCCAGATCGGCAGGGATTTCATGAACCTTGATGGGCTCCATTCCTTCCGGATCATACAGGCCGGGCGGCAGATTGTCTGGCACTACGGCAGGCAATCCCCCGCGTTCGCGAAGGGCGGCGGCAGCCGTTTCCGGGGTTTCCTCCACCGGTTCCGCTACCGGGATGTCGTCCTTGGGCGGGTCAATGATGGCCTTGATGTCCTTCTTCTCCGTCTCAAAGAATTCCTTCACGATGGGGGCGGCGGCGGCGCCCCCGCCCAGCCGTTCGTGGGCGCGGCCTTCATACAGAACCACATAGGCGAAGCGGGGATTGTCACAGGGCATAAAGCCGGCGAACCACGCCAGGCGCTTGTCTTCCCGTTCCGGTCCCCACTGGGCCGTGCCGGATTTGCCGGCGATGCTGGAATAGGACAGGCGGGCGCGGCCGCCCGTGCCGCCTTCAATCACCTCCCTCATGCCCTTGCGCACGCTGGACAGGGCACGTTCATAGGCCGGCAGGGGGCGCTGGACCTCCTGCGGCTTGGGAGCGTAAATGACATTGGCGTTGCCGTCCTGAATCTGCTTGATGAGCTGGAGCCTGGGCAGGTAGCCGTTCGCCACGCCGGACATCATGTGCGCCACCTGGAGAGGCGTGACCAGCAGCGTTCCCTGGCCGATGGAAAGGTTGGCGGCGTCTCCGGACATGAAATCCCGCTTGTAGTTGCGGATCATGTAGTCGCTGGTGGGCACCAGGCCGGGATCGTCCGGAATGGGCAGCCCGGTGCGCTCGCCAAGTCCGAAGGCGCGGGCCGTATCCATCAGGGCTTCCGCTCCCAGCTTGAGCCCCATCTGGTACATGAACGGGTTGTTGGACATCGCCAGGGCGCGGATGCAGTTGATGTCCCCCAGGGGCGTCTTGCTCCAGTTGTTGAAAACGTGGTTGCCGATCGTGATGGATGCCGGGCAGTAGATCTGCGTATTTTCCGTGATCTTGTTGTTTTTCAGGGCGCTGGCCACCGTCAGCACCTTGAAGGTGGAGGCGGGGGGTAGCGCCCCTGGAAGGCGCGCGCGCCCAGCGGTCCGGCGGGGTCGTTGCGCAGGGCATCGTAATCCTTCTGGGATATGTTCGGAATGAACATGTTCGGGTCATAGGACGGCGTGGAGGCCATTACCAGCACTTCACCCGTTACGCAGTCCAGCACCACCATGGCGCCGCGCCTCTTGCCGCGGGAAAGGATGCGTTCCGCATCCCGCTGCCATTTCAGGTTCAGGGTGGTGACGATGGCGCCGCCGGGCTTGGGGCGTATCTGAAGTTCATCCAGAATCTTGTTGCCGTCCTCGTCAAACATCAGGCGCCATACGCCGGGCGTCCCGGTCAGGTCCTTGTTGAATTCCTTTTCCAGTCCCGCGCGGCCTTCCACCTGTTCCCACAGCGGGTCCATATGGTTGATGGGGCCGGTAGGCAGTTTTCCCTTGGAACCCACATAGCCGATGATATGTCCGGCGATTTCCTTTTCCGGATAGGAACGGATGTAGATGGGCAGCAACTGGAGGCCGCGCACCCCCTTCACCTTGTCCTTCAGTTTTTCCGCTTCCTCCGCGCGGATGACGTTGGTGAGGGGAAGAGGCAGCCAGCGGCGGTGCTCATAGTGCTTCCAGAGCTGGTCATCGGAAAAGGACCACGCCTTTCCGGCAATTTTCTTGGCCTGTTCCAGGCAGTTGCGCCCGAAGTCCACCACGCGGGAACGATTGGGATTTTCAAAAATTTCAAAACGCAGGGCCAGTTGGTAGGCCACGGAGGTCACGGCCAGAGGCTCTCCGTTGCGGTCCAGAATGGGGCCGCGCGGAGCCGGAATCAGCAGGGCCATGGTTCTGGCGGAAGGCCGCGTGCTGGTGTGCGCTTCCCGCGCCGCATCCATCCTTCCCCCTTGAGGGAGGGAATCAGGGACAGGGAATCCAGGCCGTTCTGCTCCTTCTCCGTTTCCTTGGGCATTTCCGGGGCGTCAGCCACGCCTTCCCGTTCACCGGACGCCGTGCCGGATTCCCTCTTCTTATCCCCCAGGTCAACCGTTTCCACGGCGTCATCCTCTCCGCGCTGCTGCGCCGCAGCCTGGCGCACGGGCGTTCCCCCGCGGGAAGACGAATGGCGTGACGAGGACTGGCCCCAGGCCGTATCCGCCGTCCAGGCGGCCAACCCGGCCAGCAATACCAGGGAACGTATCAGAACCTTCATTTTCATCAGCTTGCAGGAGTGTGACAGATGCACCGTAAGGAATCAACGATTATTCACGCTCGCGCTTATTCCTGAACTACTACGGTTGTTCCCATGCCGCATTTGTCAAACAAAATGCGGCATGCCTCCACAGGCACCCGGATGCACCCGTGGGAATTGGCGTCCCGGAACACCGTGCCCACATGCAGCCCTATCCCGCCATGAATGCGCATCCACAGCGGCATCTTGGCGCCGATGAATTTGCCGCCGGACGGCACGCGGGAAGAAGAGGTGGCGTCCGAATTCACGCACAGGCCGCTTGCATCAAACACGCTGCCATAGGACCGGGAGCGGTAGTCCGCATCCTTCTGAATGATGGAGAATTTGCCGCGGGGCGTCTCATGGGTGGATCTGCCGGTGCACACGGGAAAGTTCATGGCCGGCTGGCCGTTGACCCACAGCACGCCGCGCTGGTCCTTCAAATGAATCACGATTTTGCTGTTCCGCGTCTGCGCCTGCCGGATGCGCTCGTCATGGTACCAGATGTCGCGCGTGAAGCGGTACTGGGGGTCCGCTACAAAAGCGTCATAGGAAGAAGAGTACCTGCCGTCCTTCATCAACGGCTTGCCATGCGGAGTCTTGGGCGTGGAGGAACAGGCAGCCAGCAGCAGTGAGACACACAGGAAAAGGAGAAAGGCGAGAGGGGAGCGCGGCATGCGGCCTGCTTTACCCTCTTCCCCCGTGGAAATCAAGCACGATTCCCCTCTGTTCCGGCATGTTTGGAGGAATCCTGATAAAGACGCCCTTTTCCGTCCGTACCTGTTCCCGTTCTTCCTCCCCGCCGCCATGACCGCCTCCTCTTCCGTTCCCGCCCGTTCCCCCGGCTGCACTCCCTGGATGCCCTGCGCGGGCTGGACATGCTCATCATCCTGGGGCTGGACGCCCTGGTCCTGCTCCTGGCCTCCAGAAATCCGGAAAACGCCTTCCTCCGGGAAGCCGCGCGCCAGATGTCGCATGCCCATTGGGCAGGATTGCACCTGTATGACCTGGTGTTCCCCGTCTTCGTGTTCATCTCTGGCGTTTCCATGTTCTTCTCCCTGGCGAAATACACCGGCGGAAACTCCTCTGCGGCCCCCGGGCTTCTCCACCTTTGGAAACGGGCCTTCGTTCTGGCCTTCCTGGGCCTCCTGGTCAACGGAACGCTTACCTGGACGGAGGATATGCGTTATGCCTCCGTTCTGGGCCTGATCGGCTTTTCCTGCGCCATCGCAGGCACGTGCATCCTGCTGTGCCGCCGCACGGGAGCGATTGCCGCTGCGGCGGGAGGCCTTCTGGGCCTCATCGCCCTGCTTCAATTCACCTGCGGCAGCTTCACGCCGGACGGCTCCGTCAACTCCTGGGTGGACATGCACTGGCTTCCCGGCCGTCTGCACGGAGGCGTCTTTGATCCGGAAGGCCCCCTCTGCATCGCCTCCGCTTCCGCCCTGTGCATGGGCGGATGGCTGGCGGGAAAATTTTTGAAGGAAAGTCGCCTGCCTTCCGTCCGCCTCTGCATGGCGATGATGGGAGCGGGAATCCTCCTCTTTTCCGCCGCCCGAATGCTGGACGGCGCCTATCCCATCATTAAAAGCATGTGGACCGGCACCTTCGTTCTGGCCGCTGCCGGAATCTCCCTGATGCTCCTGTCCCTGTTCCATCTGGCCGTCGACGCATGGAACGGCGGAAAATGGGCCAAATGGGCCTTTCCCCTCCGCGTCATCGGCGTCAACGCCCTGGCCGCCTACCTCATCCACGCCCTGCTCAACGTGCATGAACTCAACCAGCGCATCTTCAGCGGCGCGGCGGACTTCTTCCCGCCTTTCCAGCCCGTATTGCTCGCCGTTTCCCTTCTCCTGCTGCAATGGCTGGTTCTGCTCTTTTTTTACAGGCGCCGCATATCCTTCGCCAAAAGCCCGGCCAAGTGACGGCGTGGATGAAATTCCCGGCCATGAGGCCGGCTCTCTCCGGAAAACACCCCGTCATGAATATTCCCATCCGGAGAGAACCGGACAGCCGCTAAAAACGGTGGCCATGACCGGATAAACAAAAACGCCCCTCCCGTGCAGGAGAGGCGCTTCCGAAAACCAGTCCGGACAACAATGCCCGGCTCAACGCATCCGGCGGCGGCGCAGCAGGGCCAGCAGAAGACCGGCGGCGGAAAGGCCTGCCGCAGCAGGTTCCGGAACTGGAGCCGCTCCGGTGATGTAATGAATCTTCACGTTGGCCCAGGCTCCCCCATTGGTGGTGATCCAATACTTGCCCACATTTTCTTCCGTAGCTTCCAGCGGACCGTCCGCACGGGTCAGGATATTCCCGTCAGCGTCCCTGACCACGTAGTCAACCGTATCAAACCCGGAGCCTCCCGAGGAAGAGGAACTGTTCTGCCCCAGCAGTTCACGCACCGCAGTCCCGACGGTTCCGGTGGTCGTGTACGGATCAATGGCGGCCTGGATGGTTCCCCCGCTCGCATTGATCCAGAGGCTGGTCGTCGCAAGACGTCCGTTTAATCCGAAATCCCAAACATACCCCGTGGACAGCCCGCCTCCCAGCGCTCCTGAATTGATGCTGGAATCAATAGTCAAGTTGCCCCAGAGCTGCGTATTGCCTGAGTTCAGGGAAAAAGATTTGTCCATGTCCACGTTCCCTAAAACCAAGGCCCCTCCCGTATTGTTGCTGAGAGTACCCGTGCCTTTCAGAACAAACTGGTCGACATTCCTGTAATTCAGGCTCCCCGCGCCGGCGGTGGAGATGGAGGCGTCACTGTTGATGATGATGCTGTTTCCCGCGCCGAGAGTAGTAGGAGGCACGCCGGCCTCCGTCCAGTTGTCCGCGTCCGTCCAGGAGGATCCGTCCCCGTTTCCCGTCCACTGATAGGTGGCCGCTGCGCCCAGGCCGGACAAGGCAACCAGGACGCAGGAAGCAGTGAATAAGGTTTTCTTCATAAAATCAAAAGTTAAATATGGATATGAATGGATCCGCACCTATCGCCGGACTGCTGCACAAATCCGCTCCCGGGAGCGTTCTGCGGTCAGAAGCCAAGACTTGGAACCCTGGTTTTTCTAATATCGGATTGCTAATCCGGCGTCATAGCTCTGATTTTACAGGGAAAGGTGCTTATGTTGCCCGGTCCGTTTTATAACCTGGGCAGTCATGATTTTCTCCGGAGAAAAGGCTTCCTCCGTTGCGTTGTCGGTACGTTGCAGAGCCGCGAAGCCTTTGCGGGTGTGGAACATACATATATTCCGTCGGAATATACTGAATTTCAGGAAAGAGAAATCATTGCTGCACAGGTTGGCGTCCGGATGCCGAGGGGCTTGCGGCGCACCATGCGGCATTGGAACTATTCCGTAACGGATTAGCAATCCGTTTTCCACATGGAAAAAGAAGCA
The DNA here is from genome assembly GCF_049262625.1 of Akkermansia sp. JRP_AM1. Classification (NCBI taxonomy): domain Bacteria; kingdom Pseudomonadati; phylum Verrucomicrobiota; class Verrucomicrobiia; order Verrucomicrobiales; family Akkermansiaceae; genus Akkermansia; species Akkermansia sp. JRP_AM1. The sequence continues at coordinate 1,697,994 of NZ_CP118234.1, read as the reverse complement.
AAATAAGGCGGAAACATCATTTTTTGCTCGTCTCCGGCAAATGCTTTGCCATCATGGCGCAACGGCTTTTTTTCCGAAAAGCAGGGAAGCGACCCTCCCTGCCCTCCTGCTAGTCCATCTGCCACCTTCCTTAACCTAATGATGATTCCCATGAAAGCATTCACGTTCCCGGCTCTTGTCCTGGCGGCCCTGAGCATCTGGACTGCCGCCGCCCAAACCCGGATATCCACCATTCCCCCGCTGCCGGGAAAAAACGCACGTTCCCTTCAGGTACCTCCCTACCAGTCCTTCTGCTGGTTCGCGGCGGACCGCGGCCGCTGGCCCGGAGACGGCAACCGGGTGCTGCCCTGGTTCGGCCGGACGGCTCCCGGCAACCTGCTGGACAGCAAGCCGAACCCCAGCACCGCCAAACCGGGGGACCACGCCATGTTTGCGCTGTTCCACCTCAAGGACGGCAATTTCATGGCCGTGCTGCCCGTCGCCACCCCTGACTCCCTCACGTGGCTGAAGCTTGACGGAGACGGCAAATTCCTTGTGGAATCCGGCACGCTGGGAACTTCCACCGCCAAACCGCAGCCCGTCCTGGCCGTCACCGCCGTGGACAAGGATATTTACCGCGCCTGCTCCGCCGCCTGGAACAAAGCCCTTTCCCTCCCCTTCATCAAGGGCAGAACCTTTCCCGGGAAAAGAAGGTTTATCCGGAACCCTTCAAGTACCTCGGATGGTGCAGTTGGGAGCGGTATAAAAAGAACATCTCCTCCAAGCTGCTTGAAGAAACGGCCAGCCAACTGGAGGCCTCCCCCATCCCCGTCCGGTGGATGCTGGTGGACGACGGGTTCCAGACCCAGGAAGGGCTTAAGTTGATCAGCTTCCAGACCCGCCAGGACAAATTCCCGCAGGGCTGGCAGCCCCTGATGAAGCACAAAAGCTCCAAGTTGAAATGGATGGGCCTGTGGAACTGCTATTACGGCCTCTGGAACGGCATCCACCCCAAGCACCGGCTGGACGCCCAGACGGCCCGCGGGCTGGTCAGCACTACCAAGGGGAAAATCCTCCCCGGTGACGGCCCCGGAGGAGCCGGGGCGTTTTACAACCCTTTTCTCCAATCCGTCAAGGACGCCGGGTTCGACTTCGTGAAGATCGACGTGCAGGCGGAATACCTGAAGCATGCGGACGGCCTGGACAACCCGGTCCGCCACAACACCAAGTGTTCGGAAGCCTTGGAACAGGCATGCCGGAAGACGGGCCTCAGCCTGATGAATTGCATGGCGCAGGGCACCGTCAACATCCAGAATACCCGCTACAGCGCTATCACCCGGTGCAGCATTGACTACAAGCTGGGGGATGAAGCCATGGGCAAGTCCCACATCCTCCAGTCCTACGCCAATACGCTCTGGCTGGGGCAGACCGCGTGGCCGGACCATGACATGTTCCATTCCACGGACCCCACCAGCGCGCGCCTCATGGCCGTTTCCAAGGCCGTATCCGGGGGCCCCGTCTACCTTTCAGACCCGGCTGACAAGCTCAATCCGGAAAACATCATGCCCCTGGTCTGGTCCGACGGCCTTCTGCTGCGGCCGCTGGCCCCTGCCGTCCCCCTGCCGGATTCCGTCTTTCTGGATGCGCTGAACGAGAACCGCCTGTACCGGGTGATCGCCCCGCTGCCCGGCCAAAGCGCCGCCGTGGTGCTGTACAACCTCAAACACCCCTCCCCGGCGGAACCGGTGCAGGGGAAAATTTCCCTGGGGGATTATAAAAACGCGGCGGCCCTGCTGAACGGCAACGCGGCGGAAGCCTATGCCTCCATTCCGGCGGAGGGAATCGCCGCCTATTCCGCAGAGGGAGGCCGCGCGCTGACCCCGGCACAGCCGGACCTGGACGTGAAGCTAACGGGCTTCAAGGACCGCCTGTTCATCATGGCGCCCATCGTCCGGGGCTGGGCCGTCATCGGCAGGGGAACAAATTCCTCTCTCCCTGCGCCCTGGCCGCCGCTCCGGAATACGGGGCGGACAGCCTCCGCTTCCGCGTGAAGGAATCCGGCCCGGTCGTCGTCTGGCGCGGGAAAAGCCCCGTGAAGGCAGGGAACGTTCCCGTCAAGAACCTGGGCAACGGTTTTTATGAATTGCAATTCCCCGTTTCCGACCGCCCGCTGGACGTTACCGTGACAGCCGAATGAGCGCTGCCGTCCCTTCCCAACCCTCTTTCCTTCCCCCCATGCATCTGCTGCGCCCGTTCCTGGCTTTCGCCCTGCTGTTCCCGTTCTGCTGGCACATCCCGTCCTCCGCCGCCGCTCCGGCGGGACTTCCCGCACCGGAACCCGCGGAGGCCAAACAGGCGATTGAACAATTCCTGGGCCTCACCGCCATCTGGATGCTGGAAATGGAATGGACCCACGCCTATGCCAATAAAACGCCCAAGGCGGAGGACTTCCGGAACGCCATGCTGGCGGCGGGCCTTCAGCAATGCCCCGCTGATTTTCAGGAAGCATGGCTGCGGCAGACGGACAAGCCGGGGCGCAATTACGCGGCGCCCGTCCTGCGTAAGTACGGCGTCAGCCTGAAGGACCTCCGGGAACGGCTCCAGGGCAAACTGTTCAAGATCAATTCCCGGGTGCATCCGCCCATTCCCCTTTACGACGAGGATGAACAAATCCCCCGCATGGATCCGCGCACCTGTGGCGACCCCAAGGCCATCCTGGAAGCCCTGGCCGCCCTGCGCGCCCAAGTCATGGGCCTTACCCCGGACCAACTGGCCCAGGCCAGGCAATCCATTGAACGGGTCATGCTGGAATTCACGCTGGCCTACATGGAAACCGCCATCTGCATGAACACCGCGGGCATCCGGGAAAGCCAGGTCAGGGAACTGTTCGCCCCCATCAGGACGGACGGATGCCCGGAGGACTTCCGCCGCGCCTGGCAGCACGACCTGCCTTTCTTCCTCAAGGGCCGCTTCACGGGACCGGAACTGACCCTCTCCACCGTCTGCAAGAAATACGGCGCCAGCGAGCAGGAGGCATTCCTCAAGGTCCGCAAAAAGATGAAGGAATGGGATATCCAGCCGCCTACCCCGCAGACGCAGCCCGCCTTCCGCCGGGACATGCAGGAAATCCGGGAAAACATGCTGGGCGGCCGCTGACAGGAAAGCCCCACCCTTGCCGCCGTGTATTTCACGGGCGGTATTCTCCGGTCAGCCCAGCAATCCGGCGTCCATTCCCTCGTTATATTCCCAAATGCCCTGCTCCACCATGAAGGAACTCCAACTGTTGAGCAATTGCTCAAAATAGGCGGCATTTACATTGAAATGGTAAAACGTGTGGTCCGCCACGTCCAGAAGCTCAAATCTGGAGCGGTTTTTCTTTTTCCGCCACAGCTCCGCCAGCCGCTCGCTATTGCGCCACGGCAGCAGCCTGTCTCTTCCGCCATGGCTCGCGAACAGGGGAGGCAGCCCTTTCTGCACGCGCCGCAGGGGATTGACGGCATCCCGCTGGTCAGGGGGCATCATGCCTCCCAGTTTAAAGGCGGACTGCGCCGCCAGATCGCACACGCCGCGGAACAGGGCCACGGCGGCAGGACCGGGCGGAAGGGGAGCCTTCCTGCGGAACAGGGACCAGCGCGCGGGATGGTCGGGGAGGGCCACATGCAGGGCCATCAGTCCTCCCGCATCGCTCCCCGCTACGGTAATGCGGGCCGGGTCCAGACCCAGCAGGGCGGCGTTTTCATACACCCAGGCCCAGGCTTCCCGGCCCTCTTCCAGAATATCCATCGGCTCCACCTCATAAGCGCCGCGCGTACGGAACATGGGAATAATCCCCACAATTCCCTGCTGGGCAAGGTGAAGCGCCCATGGCACAAAATCCCCCAGGCTCTTTCCCACCCACATGCCGCCGTGAAAAAACAGCACGGAGGGCGCGGAAGCGCCCTCTCGATGGCCAGGAGGAAAAAAGACGTAGGCCATCAGCTCCTCACCGTCTGAAAACCGCCTCCACACAAAGCCGGGCTGTTCCCGCAACAGTTTCCTGTACCGGGCTTCCGCCAGATGATCGGCTTCCGTGAACAATTCCATAAGAACGGCTTCATGATGCAATTGTGTTGCACTCCGCGCAAGTTTGATGTCTAAATAATCGTGTAATGACTTTCCGCTCCATTCTCACCATGGCCTGCTGCGCCGCAGCTCTTCTCGCCCCCGCCTCCGCCGCCCCCCGGCCCGGAGACGCCAAACTGAGGGATGATCTGGACGTAGCCTACAACACATGGCGCCTGCACCTGCTGCGCGGCAACTATGACGGCTGGAGAGCCACCACCTCCGCCTACCGCCAGGTGAAAGTGCGCAACCTGGCCGTCTCTGAAAAACGCCCCTTTCCCGCCTCCCTGTTCCGGCAGCCCATGGCTCCGCCCGCGCTCGCCCCGCTGATGTACGTGGGCTCCGTGGTGGACGGTCCCACGGCCGCGGCCACCTACTACGGCAAGGTGGACCTGGGGCTGGGCCAGGAACCGACGGACTCCAACGCCCTGGTCCTGCTGTTCACCCACGAAAACGGCAAATGGAAATACGACCAGGCGCGCTTCTTCAACCTCACCCGCCTGCCCGCCGTCAAGGAATGCCTCAAGCGCGGCGACGCCACCGTCCTGATGGAGCAGGACGGCTTCCAGCCCCTTGGAAAAATTCCCGCCGTGCCGCCTGTCTGCCCGCCGCCCAAATACATCGCAAAAATTCTGGTGGACTGCCCCGGCCGCACCGTCAAGGCGAACGTAAACAACATTTCCCCGCATGAATTCGACAACACGCGCCTGGCGGAAATCATTTCCGGCGGGCTGAGGGACGGAACCAACTCCCTCACGCTGAACTTTTCCGACAGCCCTAACGGCAAAAAGGGCGCCGTTCTCGTGGAGGTTTACATCATGCCGGAAATCCCGGGACAACTGCCCGCCAGGGCCTTTTCCTACTTCGTCCCCCCAGGCGCACCCCAAAAGCGGCCCCGTTCTGATCAACGTCACTCCGGAGCTGCTGAAGACCATGGACCCGAAGAACACTCCGCCGCAGGCATCCGCCGGCAAATAAAATCGTCATTCTTCAACGTTTCCGCCGCGGGTCCGGTCATACCGCCATATGACAACTCAACCTCAAGTCAGCAGCTCCGCGGTATCCGGCAACTCATGGTGGATGGGTATCCTTGGCGTCATCGAGCTATTTCTTGGCTTCATCGCCCTGGCCTCTCCCTGGATTGTCGGGGCCAGCTTCATCTGGGTGATCGGCATCATGCTGATGATCCTGGCCGTCGTCCGGCTGGTCCAGGTCTTCACCGTCCCGTCCTCCCGCTGGTGGAACCTGGTGACGGCCATCCTGTACGGCATCGCCGGCTGGTTCCTGTTCCGGGACCCCAATATTTCCCTGGCCATCACCACGCTCATCATCGGGTGGGGCCTGGTCATCGCCGCCGTCTTCCAGGGGGCCATCTGGCTCCAGACCCGTTCCCTGCCCGCCAGCGGCTGGCGGCTCTTCAACGTGATCATCACGCTGATCCTGGGCCTCATGGTCATCTTCGGCTGGCCTGAATCCACGGCCTGGTTCATCGGCACCCTGATCGCAGTGGAACTGATCTTCTCCGGATGGACGCTGCTCCTGTACGCCTTCAGCGGCAACTCCGCCCGCCGTTAATCCCGACGACAGCAATGACCCTCACCCAGGAAGAAACCGAACGGTACGCAAGGCATCTTTCCCTTCCGGAACTGGGCGAACAGGGCCAGCAAAAACTCAAACGGGCGCACGTCGCCCTGACGGGCCTCGGGGGGCTTGGCTCCCCCGCGGCCCTTTATCTTGCCGCCGCGGGCGTGGGGCGGCTGACCCTGATCGACCCGGACGAGGTCTGCCTTTCCAACCTCCAGCGGCAGATCCTGCATGCCACGGATGCGGCGGGAACGGCCAAGACCGCCAGCGCCGCCAGGCGCCTGTACGCCCTGAACCCTTCCGTCCACATCAACACGGTCCACAGGCGGCTCACCCCAGACAACGCCGTTTCCCTGCTGGAAGGGTGCGACCTGGTCCTGGACGCCTCGGACAACTACGCGGCGCGCTTCGCCATGGCGGACGCCGCTTGCGCCCTGCGCCTGCCGCTGGTGCACGGAGCCGTGAAAGGCTTCATCGGCCAGGTGGCCGTCTTCGCCCCCCACCAGGGCACCGCGTGCTACCGCTGCCTCTTCCCGGCAGACACGCCCATGCAGGAGAAAGACACCGCCTCCGCCGCCGGCATCCTGGGCGCGCATGCGGGCATCATCGGCTGCATCCAGGCCATGGAAACCCTGAAATACCTGGCCGGCATCCCCTCTCCGCTGGTGGGAGCCATGCTCTCCGCAGACACGCGGCGCATGCGCTTCACCACCATTCCGCTGGCAGCCAATCCCGCGTGCAGGTGCCGGAAAAACGGGGACCGCGGAGCCGCAATGAAAAATTGACGGCCATGGGGGCATCTGGCATCATTCCCGCCAGATATGAATCATTTAACACGCGCCAAATCCGTTTTTGAAATGGAGATTGAAGAGCTGCGCGGCGTCCTGTCCCGGCTGGATGACAATTTCAACCAAGCTGTGGAACTCATGTCCCAGGCCCTGGACCGCGGCAACAAGATCGTCATCGTAGGCGTAGGCAAATCCGGCAACATCGGAGCCAAAATCGTCGCCACCCTGAACTCCACCGGAACGCCCACCGTCCTGCTGGATTCCCTGAACGCCCTGCACGGGGACCTGGGCATCGTCCAGGACGGCGATGTCTGCATCGCGATGTCCTTCTCCGGGGAAACCTCGGAACTGCTGGCCCTGCTCCCTTTCATCAAACGCTTTGAACTGCCCATCATTTCCATGACGGGCAATACGGCCTCCTCCCTGGCCAAATACTCGGACATCGTGCTGGACACGGGCGTTTCCCGGGAAGCCTGCCCGCTGAACCTGGCCCCCACCTCCAGCACCACGGCCATGCTCGTCATGGGGGACGCCCTTGCCATGGCCCTGGTGGAAGCGCGCCACTTCACCGCGCGGGACTTCGCCAAACGCCACCCCGGCGGCTCCCTGGGCCGCGCGCTGCTCACCAAGGTGAGCGACATCATGCGCCGGGGGAGGAAATGGCCATCCTTCCGGAAACCGCCTCCGTGAACGACTGCCTGAAGGCGATGACCACCGCCCACACCGGCGCCTGCATCCTGCTGACGGCGGACAACAAGCTGGCCGGCATCTTCACCCACGGAGACTTCGTCCGGGCGTACGGAGCCAATCCCCTCATCGGGGAGCAGCCCGTCAGCGGCCTCATGACCCGCAACCCCATCTATGTGATGGAAGACGACCTGGCCGCCGAGGCGGTGAAGGCCGTCAGCAACCGCCACATTGACGACCTGGTGGTGCTCAACGCGGAAATGACTCCCGTGGGCATCGTCGACCTTCAGGACCTTGCCAGGCTGAAACTGGTTTAGGCTCCCTCCATCATTCCTTCCAGGCATCCGTGATTCAAAAGTAACAAATCAATCACGGACGCCTTTTTCATTGAACGGAAGCTTTCATTTTCACAATCTAATTTCCATAAACATGTTCCTGAAATTTACGATCACCCTGCTTGCCTGCTCCTGGGGCTTTGCCCATGCGCAGGACGTTTCCGCCCCGGCGGGAGATCCGGATGCGCCCGCACCAGAGGAAGCCCCCCGGGAAGTCCCCCTGCCGGACGGCAAGACGGTACCCAAATTCGAACCCCTGGACGAGCACCGCATCAAGATAGGCAACGTGATCGTGAACCACAAGGAACGCACCGTCAGCTTCCAGGCTCAGGTCAACATGCAGGCGGGCATTCTGGAATATATCTGCTGCATGCCCAACGGCAAGCTGCATGAATCCCTGCTGGTGACGGAGGCGGACCCCCTGCACATCAGCCTGGGCATGACGCTGCTCAAATTCCACCGCTTTGAAAAATTCTTCCCGGTGCGGGATGAAAACTTTGAATGGCTCCCCTTCACGGAGCCCAAGCCCGCGGACTATGCGGACTCCTACGTGCAGGTCGCCATGACCTACACGGAAAACGGCAAGGAGCAGAAGAGCGACTTTTCCGACATGGTCGTGAACTCCCAGACCCGCAAGGGGCTGGACCCCAATGACTGGCTTTACACCAACTCCTTCTTTTACGAAGGGGCCTACCAGGCCAGCCTGAGCGGAGAAGTAATCTCCATCTTCGCGAGCCGCACCTCCCCCATCAACTACATCGGCGACTTTCATGACGGCGTCAACGACACGGGCTGGATTGTCAACCCGAAGAAAAACCTGCCCCCCGGCACGAACGTCACCGTCACCATCTCCCAGAAACCGGTTCAACCCAAGCAATAGCACATTATGTTCAAATCCGCACTTTCATTAACGCTGGCCGCCGCGCTGGGCACAGCCGCCTTCGGCCAGACCACCGTGACGGCCGTTCCCGGAGAAGCGGCCGCCTCCAAATACGCCTCCATCAGCCAGGAAATCCTGCGCGCCATTGAAAAAGGGAACGAATACCTGAAAAGCAAGCAGAACCCGGAAGGCTACTGGGCGCAGCCGTCCTATCCGGCCCTGACGGCCCTGGCGGTCACCGCCTACATGCGCGACCCCGCCAACCAGGGCAAGCCCATCCCGGAATACATCCGGAAGGGGTATGACTTCGTCCTGAAATCCCAGAAGGAGGACGGCTCCATCTTCAACCGCGGCATGTCCTCCTACAACACCGCGGTGTGCATGATGGCCCTGCTGGCCGCCAACAAGGAGGAATACGCCCCCGCCATCCTCAAGGGCCGCGCCTACCTCATCAAGCAGCAGAACCACTTCGCTCCGGACAACCCCTACAACGGCGGCATCGGCTACGGGGATAAAAAGGCCCCTCCCATTGCAGACCTTTCCAACACCTCCCTGGCCCTGGAAGCCATTTACTACTCCCAGAAGCTCGCCAAGGACGGCAAATACGGGGAACAGCCGGACCTGGACTGGAACGCCGCCACGGAATTCATCAACCGCTGCCAGCAGAACCCAGCCGTCAACAAGGAACCCTGGGTCTCCAGTGACAAATCCCAGCTCGGCGGCTTCGTGTACCGCCCGGGCGTCGCCAGCGCCAGGGACAGCAAAAGCGCCGCGTTTGACAAGGCGGAACCGCCCAGGGCCTACGGCAGCATGACGTACGCGGGCATGCAATCCCTCATTTACGCCAATGTGGACAAGAACGACCCCCGCGTCAAGCTGGCCCTCAAATGGCTGGAAAACAGCTACAACCTGGATGAAAACCCCGGCATGGGCGTCCAGGGCCTGTACTACTACTACCAGGCCATGTCCAAGGCTCTCAGCGCCATGGGAATAGACACCCTGACGCTGGAAGACGGCCGCAAGGTGGACTGGCGTGACGAACTGGCCAACAAGCTCATCTCCATCCAGAAGAGCGACGGCTCCTGGGTAAACACCAACAACCGCTGGTGGGAGGCGGACCCCGTCCTGGTGACCTCCTACTGCGTGCTGGCGCTGGAACAGCTTTACCATTCCATTCCCCGGTAACGGACGCGCCATCCTGACTTCAAGGGCCGGAGAGGGAGGAAATGACCTCCTTCTCCGGCCTTTTCCATGCCCGGAAATGAACGTCCCATGGAATAAAAGGGTCTTTTCTTCAACCATTTCAAATTCATGGACACCATTGATTCCATTACCATTATTGCGGCGGCGTGGGGGTTGCTGGTCCTTCGGCTGACGCTGGCCCTGATCCTGTGGCCGCACGGAGCCCAGAAAGTGCTGGGCTGGTTCGGGGAGCGGGCTGGGACGGCACGTACCAGGCCTTCACGGAAAAAATGGGCATTCCCCCCTTCCTGGCCAAGGTGGCTATGCTGACGGAATTCTTCGCCCCCATCTGCCTGGTGCTGGGCGTCTTCACCAGGATAGCTGCGCTCGCGGTCATCATCATGATGGCCGTCGCCATGACCAAGCACGTTAAAAACGGCTACTTTGCCAACTGGTCCGGGAAAAAAGCCGGGGAAGGCGTGGAATTCCACCTGCTCTATGCCGGCTCCGCCCTGGCGCTGCTGCTGACCGGTCCCGGCCCGTGGTCCGTGGACGCCTGGTGCATGGACATCGTGCACGTCATCTTCGGCTGACGGAGGCAGGTCATGCCCGGCTGGGCATAGGACGTACTTTCCGGTTCTCAAATCCGCCGTACTCTGGTACTTGTGGGGGTGCAGCCTTCCCCTTCGGGAAAGGCGGCTCCTTTTGCCTTTCCACCTTCTTCCGCCATGACCAGCCTGAAACGCTCAAAACTCCGGCAGTGCACCAACTGCGAATGCATCATCAACGGAGTATGGGACTGGGTGGTGGAATGCGCCCGCGAGGCGGCTGAGGAAGAACCCGCCATGCGCGGCATTCTGGACGACGTCTGCCTGTCCCGCAATTCCCTGGCCACCTCCATCTCTGCCCGGCTGGCACGCAAGCTCTCCCGCCGGGACATGCCGCGGGAACTGATCGAACCCCTCATCCGGGAGGCGCTGGCGGAAAACCAGAACATCCTCAGCCAGATCGCCAACGACCTGATCGCCATCGTGGACCGGGACCCCGCCTGCCGCACGCCGCTGGAACCCCTGCTCTTCTACAAGGGGTTCCACGCCATCACCACGTACCGCATCTCCCACTGGCTGTGGCAGCACGGCCGCACCATCATGGCCCTTCAGTTCCAGAGCCTGGCCAGCGAAGTCTTTGCGGTGGACATCCACCCGGCGGCCACCATCGGCTGCGGCATCCTGCTGGACCACGCCACCAGCTTTGTAGTGGGGGAAACCGCCATCATCCGCGACAACGTCTCCATCCTGCATGAAGTAACGCTGGGCGGCACGGGCAAGGAGGAAGGAGACCGGCACCCCATTGTGGAATCCGGCGTCCTGATCGGCGCGGGGGCCAAAATCCTGGGCAGGGTCACCATCGGCGCCTGCGCCAAAATCGCCGCCTGCTCCGTCGTCCTGGAAAACGTCCCTCCCCATACCACGGTGGCGGGCGTTCCCGCCGTCATCGTCAATGACTCCATTCCGGACAACCCTGCGCTGGACATGAACCAGTGCCTTTGTGACTAATCCTGCAACGGATTAGGAATCCGTCAGTTACTGCTAAAAACACGGCAAATCCCAAGCCCTGCAAAAATCAGGGGAAAAAGCAAGCTCCAAAAAGACCAGACGTGTCACAATGATTTCAATCTCAATGTATTGAAATTTATAATACACTAAACTTCAACATTTTGAGTTGAGGCCGGATTCCTAATTCGCATACTGCTAGGATATGCGTTTAAGATTACCCTTCTCTCTAAGGTCCGTCCTGCTTGCGTGCAGCGCCCTGTTCTCTACCGTGGCCTCCGCCTCTGTTTCAGACGGAAACCTTGGCAACGTCATGTACGTAGGGGACTCCATCACCCATGGCGTCAACAGCGGCTCCTGGCGCTGGGCCATGCACAAAATTTTGCAGACAACGGCATCAGCTATACCGAAAAAGGTATCATGACCGGCAACTACAGCGGCGGAGTGGCCGCGGGAACCTCCTACGGCGGCAGGATTTTCCAGAATCTCCATTCCTCCGCGGCCAGCGCGCGGGCCTATGAAATCGCCGGCAGGGCGAACAGCAGCAGCTACGGACGGTTTGACGGCTCCAACATCAAGAACTGGCTGGGCCTGAGCACGGAAAAAACCCAGGGGGAACCTACACGGGCCAGACCTTTACCGGGGCCGACACGCCGGACACGTTTTTCCTGCTCGCCGGCACCAACGACCTCCTTTCCGACAACAACAACAGTACGCTGCACCTGCGGCTGGACGGGGTCACCTACCTTCTGCTGAGCGACATGGATTCCATCGTCTCCTCCATCCGCACCGCCAACAGCCACGCAAGCATTCTGGTGATGACCATCCCCTGCTGGACGCAGCATTCCAACGGGAACCTGGCTGAAACGCACCAGGCCGTAGCCACCTACAACGAATCCCTGAAAGAATGGGGCGCAGAAAACGCCGCCAACGGCGTCAAAGTCATTGACATCAATGCGGGCATCATTGACGTGGCCTCCTCCACCCCTTTCTACGGGGTGCGCTCCATGTTCCACAATCCCACGGCGGACGGGCTGCACCCGAACGCCCAGGGGGACCTGCTGATGGCGGGCAACCTGGCCAAGGGCATGGGGTACGCGGGGCGGTCCGCCGGGCAGGAAAGGAAAGCCGCCCACGAACTGGGCGTCAACTTCGGCCAGACGCCCTCCATCACCCAGCAGACGCTGACGGCCAAGGGCTTTACCGCCAATAACGTCACCATCTCCAACAACACGATCAACTTCAACAAATCCGGCAGCAGCACCCTCACTTACAACTGGGGAGCCTCCCAGGGGCAGGACAAGGGCTACACGGTGGATTTCACCCTGCGCCTGGGCAACGGCGCCACGGGCGGCTGGGACACCACGAACAACTTCTCCCTGAATCTGGGCAACGGAACGCTGAACATCAATGAAGCGTACATCCAGTGGGGAAGCACCATCCTGTACTCCAAAGACATGTCCGCCAATGCGGATTCCATCCGCGTGGCCTACGTGGCGGGGGACAACGCCCACGGCCTGAACGCGGGCTACTATATCTGGCTGGGGGACGTCCTCATCGGGGAGGCGCAGACGGCGGCGGGGGGCAGCTCCTCCGGCCTCACCTTCAGCTATTCCGGCACGCTGGACGCCATCCTGTCCAATCTGGCGCTGGACGGCTCCCTCTCCTACGCGCCCTCCACCAGCGGCATCACCGGACCGGAAGCCCTTTATCTGGCAAACGGCGGAGCTTCCTCCGCCCTCAAGCCGGGCATGATCGAATGGACAACGGGCGCCGCCGCCACCGCCGTGGCTACGGCCGGGGCCAATGCCACGTATAATGCCCGCAACGGCACCAACTCCAACATTGCCAGCATCACGGGAACGGGAAGCACCAAATTCATTTACGCCAACAACGGGGCCTATGGCAGCGCGGACAGCCGCCAGGACCTGTGGGTGACGCTGGGGGAAGGCGTCAGCAGCGATAACGGCTGGATAGGAGGCCACACGTCGGGCGACCTGTACGGGGACATCCACCTGCGCCTGGCGGAAGGGGCCATTGGCAAATCCACGGTATTCGGCACTGTTAACGGGGGCACCGTCCACGGGGATATTTACCTGGAATTCTCCTCCTCCACCGGGACCTATGACACCTCCTTCACCAACGGGGAGGCGGACCGCACCTCCGTGGCGGGAGCCTATGCCACCGCCGTGAACGGGGACATCACCATGGTGTTCAATGACGGCGTGTTCTCCCACCGCATTTTCGGCGGCCTTTACACGGGAAACAAAACCATCTCCGGCTCCACCTCCCTTTACATCAACGGCGGAACGTTCATGAACGAAATCTACGCCGGGAACAAAACGGACGGCACCATCTCCCAGGGAACCAGCCTGACCGTCACGGGCACGGACGCCATTCTGGGCAAGGCTGACGGGGACAACTGGACATGGACGCTCCTGTGCGGCGGCAACAAGGCCAGCGGCACCATCAACGGAGGCACCGCCATCACCCTGAAGGACATTGCCGCCACCACCGGAGACGGTTCCGAACACAAATTTGACAAATACGCCGGCACCATCGACGGCAAGGGGGAGGAACAGTGAACGGGGAGAAGAAGCTCGTCTTCGACCACTACACTACCAGCTTCCTCGGAACGCTCCAGAACTTTGACAAGGTGCAGGTCACCGGAAATTCGGACCTTGCGCTGGACAAGGCCCTGGGCAATACGGTCGCCTCCCTGACCGTGGATGCAGGCTCCGCCCTCCGGTTCAACCAGGACCAGGGAGCCACGCTGGACATCACCAACAACGGCACGATTCGCACCTCGCACAACCTGACCCTCAAATCCGCAGACACCGGAACCGGAACCTATTGGGTGGAAGGAGGAACGCTGGACCTGGCCGGGCAGGCCGTCTCCGGAAAAATATCCATCTCTGCGGGGGCACTCGCCAATACGGCGGGACTGGGAGCCGGGAGTGTCTCCGTCTCCGGCATCACCGGGAACGTCAACCTGGGCGGACTGGACGGAAGCAAGCTGAACTCCATCAACATGGGCAGCGGCACAGGAACCATTTCCGGCCTGACGGGCCATGCGGACCTGTCCGGCTCCGACACGCAATTGAGGCTTTCCGCCGCCAACATGGGCGCGGACGGCACGGGAATCATCCAGTTCAATGACGCGGCTAATTCCACTCTGACCCTGGGGAACCTGACCCTGACGCTGACGGCGGATGCCGTGGCGCTGCTCGCCGCTCCGGGGGACTACGCCTTCCACGTCACCAACGCCGCCCTGCACGCGGATACCAACCACATCACGCTGAGCGAATACAACGGCATGGCGTGGGACATTACCCGGACGGAAGGCGGCCAGGTAATCATCTCCTTCGGCCAGCTGGACGCCATGGTCATTGACAAGGGAGCTTCCAAAAACGTCACCTCCGCCAGCACCCTGGGGCAACCCCCAGCGTCACCAACAACGGAACGCTGAACATCGACCTGTCCGCGGCCACTGCGCCGGAAGACAAAACAACCACCATCCGCTATCTGGCCGGCACGGAAGCCGGTGCCGTCGTGAACACGGGAACGGACAGCGACGTGATCATCACGCTGCTGAATGAAACCTCCGCAGATCCGGACAAACCAGGCAACACCGCTTATGCGGGCTCCATTGAAGGAGCGGCGCAGCTCGTCAAGGACGGTGAACAGAGGCTGACCATTGACGGCAGCGTGACCGCCTCCGCTCTGGACGTGCAGCAGGGAGAGCTCGTGCTCCAGAACACGAAGGAAAGTTCCATCATCTCCGGCGCCCTGAACGTGGAACAGGATGCCGCGCTGACGCTGAACTCCGCCTCCCTGGCCGCCGGGGATCTGGCGGGCTCCGGCTCCATCACCCTGAACGGGGGCGCCCTGCTCACCATCGCCAGAGACACGCTTTCAGACCTGACGCTCCACGCAAGCGTCACCGGCTCCGGCACCATGAAACTGGACAATTGCAACCTGATTCTGGGCACGGACAGCAATCTGGGCGAAGACGTGCTGCTCCATCTGGGGGGCGGCAGCCTGCGCCTGCAGGACGGCTCCACGATCGCGCTGGAAGGGCTCCACCAGGAGCAGGAAAACGGCGCGCTCCACCTGGGGGCAAACGGACGTCTGGAACTGGCCTCCAACGACGGGAAAACCTACTCCTTCAAGGGGGATATCACCGGCACGGGAGCCATCACCCACCGGGGCGAAGGCACGCAGATCATCCTTTCCTCCGGGAATGGCGGCGTGGACGTCAGCCATACCCGGGCGGGTGGCCACCTCGTCCTGGGAGACAAGGACCTGGCCGCGGACGGCTCCATGACCTACAGGGACATTTCCATCGGCAGCAACACCCGGGACGCCTCCGGCCTGGACGCCACGGCGGACCTCTCCCTGATGAACAATACCACGGCCAACACGCTCTCCATCGCCTCCAACGGCAAACTATACCTGGGCGGCAATCCCAACCAGCGGGCGGTCCAGCTCGTGCTGACCGGCAGCAACGGCGGAGTGGCGGCCAATCTGGACTCCGGCGCTTCCCTGGACCTCACCGTCAATACGGAAACGCTGGCCCGCAGCGCGGACAACGCCTGGGCCGCCGTGAAGGCGGAAAACGGCTCCATCCGCATCAACGGGGCGGACCCATCCATCAACGTCAACATTTACGGCCTGGGTACCGCGGGAGACTGGGCCATCCTGCCGGAATTCACCATCAACGCCTTCTATGCGGAAAACGGCCTGGCCACGGCAAACGGGGAAACCTGGACGGCGGACATGGTGAACCTGACTTATGCCGGCTTCGCCAACCTCGTCTATGACATCAGCAAGATACTCTCCGACGACGGCAAGCTGTTCCAGGTCCACTTCACCAAACTGGGAGACAGCCCGCTGAAGGACTTCGCCTCCACGGAAAACCAGAGAGCCGCGGTGGACAGCCTGTGGGCCGTCACCTCCTCCCCCGGAAGCATCACCCCGGCCATGATGGAATTCCTCAATGCCGTGGGCACCGCCCAGGCCATGGGGGACACGGGCGCCCTTCAATCCGCCCTCTCCTCCTATGCGGGCAGCGGCGTCACCGCCCTGCACTCCGCCCAGAAGGGAGCCCTCCGGGACCAGGTGCTCCACCTGCGCAACCGCCTCTCCCAGATGGGAGCCTCCCCGCAGTACATCAACGATGACCTGCCCTGCTTCAACGCCTGGATTGAAGGGGAAGGCGGCTACCGCAAACTGGATGACCGGATGGACGAATCAGGCTACAAGCTCAACACCTGGGGCGGCACCTTCGGATTTGACGTAACGTGCAGCGACAGCTTCGTATGGGGAGCGGCCTTCTCCGCCAGCTATGGCGACCTGGACGCCTACATGGCGAACGGAGACCTGGACTCCTACTACGGCAATCTGTTCTTCCGCATCCAGTCGGGCCGCTGGGCGCACAACGTCATCCTCACCTACGGATGGAACGACGCTTCCCTGGACCGCACCGCAGGCATCCCCGGAGCCGGCATGTACGCCATGCACGGCAGCACCAGCGGCAGCAGCTATGGCGCCTTTTATGAAGGCACGTATGACCTGTACCTGGATGAAAATAAAACCTCCGCGTTCCAGCCCCTGGTGAACGCCTCCGTGTACAAGAGCCGGATGGACGGCTTCACGGAATCAGGGGGCCTGGGCATGAGCGTGGACGACATGGATTCCACCTACGGCACCGTGGGACTGGGGGCGAGGCTCCGCGGAGAGCTCTCCAGCAACCTGACGGGCCGCGCGTCCATGGGTGAACTGCGGGTGCAGGTTGTCCAGCTCCTGGGCGACCGGAAAACCACGGCAGCGCTGTCGCCCGCCGGCGTGCCCGGCGCAGGATTCCGCGTGAACGGAGCCAGGGAAGGAGCCACCGGCGTGCAGGCAGGCGCGGGCATCACCATTCCGGTGGGTTACACCAGCTCCATTTTTGCGGATGTCAATGCGGACTTCCGCAGCCGCGCCACCAGTTTCAACGGAAGCATCGGCTACAGGCTGACTTTCTAACGGGACTTCTTCAGGGGTGTGTACAAGCGGGGAGCATCGCGGCCATGCTGCGGTGCTCCCTTTCTGATTGCGGACGTGCCTGTTCAGGCGCGGTCTTCCCGGAATCCGGGAAGGGTCCTTCATCTGCCCGCTGCCTTCAATGACGTACTTGTAGGAGGTCAGCTCGCGCAGAGCCATTGGCCCGCGGGCATGAAACTTGTCCGTCCCGATGCCTATCTCCGCGCCGAAGCCGAATTCCTCCCCGTCGCTGAACCGCGTGGAGCAATTATGGTAGACGCACGCGCTGTCCACCCGGCTCATGAAATAATCGCGGGCCTTTCCATCCTCCGTGATGATGGAATCACTGTGATGGGAACCGTAGCGGTTGATATGCTCCACGGCATCCCGGACGCCGTCCACCACCTTCACGGAGAGAATCAGGTCTTCATACTCCGTAGACCAATCCCTTTCCTCCGCAGGAACGGCCTCCGGACCGAAAAACGGCCTGCTCCGCTCACACACGCGGCATTCCACGGCACGCCGGCGCATGCGCTCCGCCGCCATCGGCAGGAACCGTTCCGCCGCGGCGGCGTCCACCAGCAGGGTTTCCGCCGCATTGCAAACGCCCGGGCGCTGTGTCTTGGCGTCGTCCAGCACGTTCACGGCCATCTTCAAATCCGCTGCGGCGTCCACATACACGTGGCAAACGCCGTCCAGATGCTTCAGCACGGGAACCCTGGCGTACTCCGTCACGGCGCGGATCAGCCCCTTTCCACCCCTGGGAATGACCACGTTCAGGAAAGAATCCAGCTCGCACAACTGCCGCACCTCATCCCGGCTGCCGGAATCAAGAAGCTGCACGGCGTCCGCGGGGACGGCGGACTCCTTCAGCGCGGCGCGCAGAACCTCCGCCAGAACCCGGTTGGTCCGCAGGGACTCGCTCCCGCCGCGCAGAATGACGGCATTCCCGGACTTCAGGCACAGGGCGGCGGCATCGCAGGTAACGGTGCCGCGGCTCTCGTAAATAAAACCGATGACCCCCAGGGGAACGCGCACCTGGCGGATATGCAGGCCATTGGGGCGCGTCCACTCCCGGATGCATTCGCCCACGGGATCAGGGAGGGCCGCCACCTGCTCCATGCCGCGGGCCATGTGCTCCACGCGCTCCGGCGTCAGGAGAAGCCTGTCCAGAAACGCGGCATTGCGGCTGCCCTTCCGGGCCTCTTCCATATCAAGGCCGTTCTCCCGGACAATCTTTTCCGCGGCGCTCCGAACGCCTGCGGCCATCAGGCGCAGGGCCTGCGCCTTCTCTTGCGGCTCCAGGGCAAGCATCTCCCGTGAAGCCGCCAGCGCGGCCCGTCCCACCGGTTCAAGAGGATTCTCCATCTTCATAACTTCATCCCTTCGGTACAAAATACGTTCCGGCTCCTTCCGCCTTCCCCTCCAGCAGCAGCGCGATGCGTTCCGGATGGCGGCCGTGCAGCATGTAAACGCCCGTCCCCGCATTCACGGCCTCCCGGATGGCCTGGAGCTTGGCGCTCATGCCGCCCATGGAAAAGCGGCCCCGGTCCTCCTCCGCGAACGCCAGCACGGCATCCACGTCCTCCACCCGGGGAATGATGGCTTCCCGGCTGCCTCCGGGGGATACAGGCCGTCCACGCTCGTCAGGATGAACAGCGCGTCAGCCTCCACCAGGCGCGCCATGTGCACGGAAAGAATGTCGTTATCCCCGAACTTCAGCTCTTCCACGGATACGGTGTCGTTCTCATTCACGATCGGGATGATGCCTCCGTACTCAAACAGGCGCAGCACCGTAGCCTGCACGTTGTGGCGGCGGCGCTTCAAATCCTCTGCCGTCAGCAGGAGCTGGGCCACATCCACGTCAAAATGGTTGAAAAGATTCTCATACGTCTGCATCAGCCGCGTCTGCCCCACGGCCGCGCAGGCCTGCTTCAGGGACAACTCCTGCGGATAGGACGGCAGCCCCAGGACGGACACGCCGGACCCCACAGCCCCGGAGCTCACCAGCACCACCTGGTGGCCCTGCTGCATCAGATCCGCCAGCGCGCTGACCAGATGCACGATGGAAGAACCATCCAGCTTCCCGTTCTCACGGGTCAGAACGCCCGTTCCTACTTTAACTACGATTTTCATGTACTTCTGCCCTCTATGATATAACAGGCTCTTTCCTCACAGAAAGCAGAAAACGCGTTCTTCCCGCAATGCCGCGGTTCCGCTGGCCGCGCAGGGATTCCAGCCATGAAAAAACCTCATTTCCGCGCGAACACGTCCCTGGTGCAGTCATCATTCCACACGTATTCGAGCTGCTCCGCTATTCCCTCCGCCCGTGACCTGCCAAACCGGTCGCTCACAAACCCGAGGGCCATGTCCATTCCGGCGGAAACGCCGGAGGAAGTATAAAACTTCCCGTCCGCCACCCACCGGGCACGTTCCTCCCAGCCGACTGCGCCGCGGACGGACTTCACCCATGCAAAAGACTTCTTGTTGGAAGTTGCCCTTCTGCCGTCCAGCGCGCCGCAGGCGGCCAGCAGCGCGGCCCCCGTGCAGACGGACAGGCAATACTCCGCATCGTCCGCCATGCCCCGGAGAAAATGCAGGAAAGGCGGAAAAACCGCCAGGCGGCGGGTCCCCCTTCCTCCCGGAACCACTAAAATTCCGCAGCCGTCCGCCTCCGTGGCTGGTTCAGTGACAATTACCGTCTTTTGAGCACTTGCGACGGTTCCGCCATGTTCGGAAAAATAACGCAGCCGGTATTCCTCTACTTTGCCCAGCACTTCCACCGGGCCGAATGCATCCAGCGTCTCAAAATCATCAAAAAGCAACACATTCACATCCACCAGGCCACATTACCCCATCCGTCCTCCCTCCGCACCTGATATTTCACGATTCCGTGTGCTGCCTGCCGGAATTCACGGCCATCAATCCCCTGGCTGCGTCAAACGGGTAAAAAACGGGCGGAAGCCTCCCCTTCCGGAGAAACTTCCGCCCGGAACACCCAAATTTGATTATCCCTTGAACATGCCGAGGGCCTTGGCCACTCCTTCCCCGTATTCGGGGTCGCACTGCATGCAGTGGTCGATGTGACGCTGCTTGATAAAGTCCGGCGCGTCGCCCATGGCGCGGGCGGTATTGCCGTACAGGGCCTCCCTCTGCTCCGGATTCATCAGCCGGAACAGGGCGCGGGGCTGGGAATAATAATCGTCGTCATCCTCGCGGAAATCCCAGTGCCAGGCCGCGCCGTCCAGCTCCAGCGGCGGTTCCCGGAACTCCGGCTGTTCCTGCCACTCCCCGTAACTGTTCGGCTCATAGCCCAGCGTGCTTCCCGCATTGTCGTCCACACGCATCATGCCGTCCCGGTGGTAACTGTGGAACGGGCAGCGGGGGGCGTTCACCGGAATCTGGTTATGGTTCACCCCCAGCCTGTACCGCTGGGCGTCCCCGTAGGAGAACAGGCGCCCCTGGAGCATCTTGTCCGGGGAAAAGCCGATGCCGGGAACGACGTTGGCCGGGTTGAACGCCGCCTGCTCAATCTGGGCGAAATAGTTGTCCGGGTTCCGGTTGAGTTCCAGCACGCCCACCTCCATGAGGGGGTAATCCCCGTGCGGCCATACCTTGGTCAGGTCAAACGGATTGAAGGGGCATGCCTTGGCCTGCTCCTGGGTCATCACCTGGATGTACATCGTCCAGCGCGGGAAATCCTTCCGCTCAATGCTCTCATACAAATCCCGCTGGTGGCTCTCCCGGTCCTTCGCGATAATCGCTTCCGCCTCCGCGTCCGTCAGGTTCTTGATGCCCTGCTGGGTTTTCAGGTGGAACTTCACCCATACCCGCTCATTGTCCGCGTTCAGCATGCTGAACGCATGGCTGCCGAACCCGTGCATGTGGCGGTAGGAGGAAGGAATGCCGCGGTCGCTCATCACGACGGTGACCTGGTGGAAAGCCTCCGGCAGGGAAGTCCAGAAATCCCAGTTGTTCCGCGCGCTTCTCATGTTGGTGCGCGGGTCGCGCTTGATGGCGTGGTTCAGGTCCGGGAACTTGAGCGGATCCCTCAGGAAGAAAACCGGGGTATTATTGCCCACTAGGTCCCAGTTTCCCTCCTCCGTGTAAAACTTGATGGCAAAGCCGCGGATGTCGCGCTCCGCGTCCGCCGCTCCCCGTTCCCCGGCCACGGTGGAAAACCGCACCAGCAGGTCGGTCTTCTTGCCAATTCCGGAAAACATGGCAGCCTTCGTGTAACGGGTGATGTCCCCCGTCACGGTAAACGTGCCGAAGGCGCCGGAGCCCTTGGCATGCATGCGCCGTTCCGGGATCACTTCCCGGTCGAAATGGGCCAGCTTTTCCAGGAACCAGACGTCCTGGAGCAGCATGGGGCCGCGGGGGCCGGCCGTGAGCACGTTTTCGTTATCCGGAACGGGCGCTCCGACGGAGGTCGTTAAATTCTTTTGGTCACTCATGGTGTCTTTTAGTTAGAATTATTATAAACTAATTTTTTCAAGGGTGTCAACAAAGTTTCTTTCAAATCCCGGAAAGGCAAACAACTTGCTTGCGGCCTTCCTCCGCGGGACGGGAAAACGGCGCATGGCGTACCCCATGAAGCCAAGCCCTCCCGGCGGCTGCCTCCAGGCAACGGGGCCAAGGCCATTGCGCCATTTTCCGCTTGACCCTGAATGGAGAATCCGGGAGAGTGCCTTTCTCGATGAAGAATCGGGGCTTTCCTCATGAACCGTTTTCTTGCAACAATCTATTGCAACCTATCTCTTTCTCCGCAAACGAGAAAGAAGCGCCGCGTCCGCCTGGGTTTGAAGACGGGAGGGGAAGGTTATGTAAACCCGGTAGGAAACCGCATTTTTCTCATTCTTCCTTCCGGCGAAAAACAGCTTGTCGAGCCGTACCAGATACCGGGGTCCGTCCGGCTGAACATTGAGGGAGAGCACAACACGCTCATCTTCCATGCTCCGCTCTCCTTAAACAATATCTCCATCCACATCTGGAAACATGTCCGCGGCGCGAAAATCGAATTCGGCTCCTCGTCGTCCGGGCACAGCCACTGGAACAATGTCAGCATTCTGGCAGCTGCATCCGGAAGCGCCCTGTCCATCGGCCATTCGACGAGCATCGAAGGATTAGCGGTCATGCTTGTGGGCGGCAAATGCCACATTGGCAACGATTGCATGCTGTCCTCCGGAATCACCATCTGGGCAAACGACTCCCATCGCCTGATGGACGCCGACACGGGGGAACTGCTCAACGACCAGCCGCAGGGCGTCCTCATCGGCGACCACTGCTGGATCGGGCAGGGGGCAACCTTCACCAAAAATGCCATCATCCCGGCAAATACGGTTGTCGGCCTGCAATCGGTCGTCACCAAATCCTTCCGGGAGGAATTCACCGCTCTGGCGGGAAACCCGACCAAGGTCATCAAAAACGGGGTCAAATGGAGCCGTGAAAGAGAAATGGGCTAAGGACGCCCAACACGTTCCTCCGCAGCTTCATGGCCTGAACCGCCTGCGCATGCCGGGCCATGTGCCGCAGGGGGCGCCGCGGCATGCGGACCGGAGATGCCCGGCGCTTCCATCTTCAATGCTTTTCCCCGCTCCGCCCTGTTGCCGGAGACGCATTTTAGGCTTCCAATATGGGGCTGATCTGCTCATATTGCCCGGGCATGAATCTTGACCTTCTCCAAAAAGCCGCCAACCAGGCGCGGGGACTTGCCATGGATGCCGTTCACGACTGCGCATCCGGCCACTTGGGCCTGCCGCTGGGGTGCGCCGAAATCGGGGCCGTCCTGTTCGGCGATCTGCTCAACATCTGCCCCGCGCAGCCCCGCTGGCTCAACCGTGACCGCTTCATTCTCTCCGCCGGCCACGGCTCCATGTTCCTTTACGGCTGGCTGCACCTGTCGGGATTCAACATCGGCATTGAAGACCTCAAGGGCTTCCGCCACAAGGGCTCCATCACGCCCGGCCACCCGGAATTCCGGGATACGGAAGGCGTGGAATGCACCACGGGGCCGCTGGGCCAGGGCATTGCGAACGCCGTAGGCTTCGCTCTCTCCGCCAGGCGCGCCGCCGCTCGGTTCAACAAGCCCGGCATGGACATCTTCACCCAGCACATCTTCTGCCTCACGGGGGACGGCTGCCTCCAGGAAGGCGTGGCCCGCGAATCCCTCGCCCTGGCCGCCGTCCTGAAGCTGGACAACCTCATTCTCATTTACGATTCCAACGACATCACGCT
Source organism: Akkermansia sp. JRP_AM1 (assembly GCF_049262625.1). Lineage (NCBI taxonomy): Bacteria > Pseudomonadati > Verrucomicrobiota > Verrucomicrobiia > Verrucomicrobiales > Akkermansiaceae > Akkermansia > Akkermansia sp. JRP_AM1. The sequence continues at coordinate 1,674,644 of NZ_CP118234.1, read as the reverse complement.
GGACGCCCCTGCGGAACGCACCCAGCTTGCCGACCCGCGCGCCGTGTATGAAGCCCTGGGCTGGGACGTGCGCCAGATCGACGGGCACGACCTCAAGGCCATCGCGGAAGCGGTGGAAGCCGCCAAAAACGCCAGGAACGGCAAGCCCCAGCTCATCATCGCCAAAACGGTGATCGGCAAAGGCATCCCCGGCATTGAAGGCACCACGAAGGGCCACGGGGAAGGCGGAGCCAAGCTCCAGGAAGAAGCCCACGCCAACTGGAGCATTCCTGCCGGGGAACGCTATTACGTCTCCGAAGACGTCCGCAGCGCCTTCACGGACCTCAAGGCCAGACGGGAAGAAGCTTTCAACGCCTGGAACGCCACCTACGAACAATGGCGCCGGGCTTATCCGGAACTGGCCGCGGAACTGGACTCCGGCATCTGCGCCTGCGCCAGGGGCGTCAATCCCGCGGACTCGGACAAGGCCATCCCCGCCTTCCCGCAGGACTACAGCGACGCCACGCGTTCCGCCGGAGCCGTCGCCATCAACGCCATCGCCAAGGCGGACCCCTGGTTCCTGACCACCAGCGCGGACCTGTACAGCTCCAATAAAAACTACCTTTCCGGCGCGGGGGACTTCTCCGCGGAAACCCCGGAAGGGCGCAATTTCTGGTTCGGCATCCGTGAACATGCCATGGCCGCCATCTGCAACGGCATCGCCTATGACGGCCTGTTCCGCGTGAGCGCCGCCACGTTCTGCGTCTTTGTGGACTACATGCGCGCCGCCATCCGCGTGGCCGCCCTCAGCGGCCTGCCCGTCACCTACATCCTGACGCACGATTCCGTGGCCGTGGGCGAAGACGGCCCCACCCACCAGCCGGTGGAAACCGTCTCCGGCCTCCGCGTCATCCCGAACCTGGACGTCATCCGCCCGGCGGACCCGGAAGAAACCGCAGGAGCCTGGATGGCCGCCATGCAGCGCGCCGACGGCCCCACCGCCCTCATCCTGACCCGCCAGAAGGTAGCGACCCTGAACAATATTCCCGTGGAAACGCGCCGGGAAGGCGTGCTGAAAGGCGGCTACGTAGCCCGGAAGGAAAAGGGAACCTTGAAGGCCATTATCCTTGCCAGCGGTTCCGAACTGGAACTGGCCCTGAAGGCGGCGGAAAAAACCGGAGAAGGAATCCGCGTGGTTTCCATGCCCAGCTTCTTCCGCTTTGACAAGCAGTCTGCCGAATACCGGGAAAGCGTGCTTCCCTCCTCCTGCGCGAAGAGGGTTTCCGTGGAAGCCGGCGTCACGGACCTCTGGTGGAAATACCTGGGCTGCCAGGGCGAAGCCGTGGGCATCAACCGCTTCGGCTTCTCCGCACCCGGAGCGCAAGTTCTGGACGAGCTCGGCATGAACGTGGACAACGTCGTTGCCGCCGTCCAAAAGGTGCTCTCCAAATAATCTGCGGCGTTTAACCGCCATTCCTTTTCAGGGGCTGTCCCGCATCCGGCGGAACAGCCCTTTTTCATGACCCGCCAGAACATCCCCCGGAAAAGGGTTGATGAAACCCCACCCAACACCCCCTCTGCCCGCAAGCTCCGTCTTTCTCCGTATGAATATGAACTGGCCAACCCATTAAACCCGGCTATTTCCACATGCCGCGGGGATTGTGCCTCCGGCATCCCGGAAAGGAAGGCCTGCATCATTCATCCTCTGGATCCACTCACCAGGCGGTTCAGGATAAAAAATGGACAGCCTTCACCTTATTCCCGCGACACCTTCAGCCTCAGGAACCGCCGCGTCGGCGCGTTGCCGTCAATCACTATGGGATCAAGGTATTCGGCACGGTCTCCGGATGGCTCGACCGTCGCTTCCTCCCTCCAGGTAACCAGGTCTTCCGTGCTTTCCACGCTGAACGTCACGTCCGTGGCCGCCGTATTCACCGGCCATTCCAGCACCAGGCGGCATTCCCCGTTTTCCTCCCTGACCGCCAGCCTCGTGACGCTTCCGCAGGGCTTGTTCGGGTCCAGCCCCGCGGCATACTTCATCAGGTTGGTGATGCCGTCGCCCGCGGGACAGGCGTCCGGGACAGTCTGGTCCTCCGGCGTTCCGTCGGCAAAATGGTCCTTCTTCCATTGGTCATACGGGGAAGGCGTACGCGTCCAGGCTAGCACCAGGGCGCTTTTTCCCGCCGTATTCTCCTGTTTCAGGGAAAAAGAACCCTCACTCTTCCAGGCTTCCGCACTGGCGGCGTCATAGGAAACGGAGGGAAGAGCCGCCATGGAAAGAGTGGTCCCTTCCACCAGCTTCCAGCTCTGTTCCTGTTCCTTCCCGGCCATGGCAGGGAGAGCCACGCGGATTTCCGCCGTGCTATCCAGAGACACTGGCCCCTCCGCGCTCCACTTGGCCTCCTGGCTAGGGTTCCGGGGGAGAGAGAAGGACAGGCATGCCCCTGCGGCCACGTCCAGCCGCGTCATTCCGCGCACGCCGGCGTTCGTGCCGAGCCGCACCGTTCCGCCTTCCACGCTCACCGGAAAATGGCACAAGGAAATGCCGCCTAAGCCCAGCGTTCCTCCCCCGTCTTTCTCAGGCTGGAGGTGGAGGAATACCCGGCGAAGGAATAAAGAGGGTCTTCCATGCTGACCAGGCAATCCGGGTCCGCATGCATCACCAGGCGCACATGGCCCATGACCGTGATGGAATTGGGCACGCCGCCCGTGGAGGCTCCCGCGGAACGCCCCCGGAAATTGCCGCTGAAGGAAACGGGGCGGGAGGAATCCGTGGACCGGAGGTTGAGCACGGTGGGAGCCTCCGCGCTGCCGCCGGAAACGTAAACGGCGCCCCCCAGGTTTCCGGCGCTGTTTCCGGTAAAGGAACAGCCGCCTTCCACGTTCACGGTGCGCTCCTCCTCCCCGTCATTGGCATCCAGGCACAGGGCGCCCCCGTTGTGGGCCGCCGCGTTGCCGGAAAAGGAGGAACCCGCCGCTACCTGCACGTTCCCGCGGCTGTAGAGCGCGCCGCCGCTGCCACCCTCCGCCCTGTTGCCGGTAAAGGAAACGGCGGCCTGCTGGACTACGGAACCTGCGTAAACCGCTCCGCCCTGGGAGAAGCCGCGCACCGTGTTATTTTCATAGGAGGCGGAGCCGGAAAAAGTGACCTGCCCGTAATCCAATATGCCGCCGCCGTTGCCCGTCTTGTCCGCATTGCTGGAGCCGCCGCCGGCATTGACCAGCACATCCGCCAGCAGAAGGGCCCCGGAGAGGAAGGCGGCGGACCCAAGGCCAATCCTGAGAAGACGCAGACGACCGGGAAGAACGGAAAAACAACGTGTTTTCTTCATGAGTCTTGTCCAGTTGGTGAAAAGTTTATTGCCGGATGGGAACGAAGGAGGAAGCATCATCCGGGTCCGTTTCACCGGGATCGATGACGCCGTTGCCGTTGGCGTCCTCCACAAGGTCGGGAACGCCGTCGCCGTCGGAATCCACGTCCGGGAAATCAGGCATGCGGATGTAGGCCGTCCCCACCGCCTGGCCGTTCCTGGTGAGGACGGGATATTGCGCATCCGCCTGACGGAGTTCCCGGATCAGGGAGCGCGCCATGCGCATCAGGCGTTCCTGCTGCGCCGGGTCCTGGGCCAGGTCATTGCTCTCTCCGATGTCGTCTTTCAGATTGAAAAGCTGCCACGGGAAGCGGCCCGCGGTCCTGTAGCCGTTGCCGGAATACAAATCCGTATGGGCGTACTGGTCCATGTAATTGTAAATGACCTTCCAGTCTCCTTTCCGGTAGGTGGAATAGAAATTGGCGTAGGAATGGTGGTGCGGGAAATGCTGGAATATCTTCTGGGTGCGGTGGAAGGAAGAATCCCCCCGGAAATAGGGACTGATGTCCTCCCCGTCCACCTGATGGCCCACCGGAACCTTCAGCTTCAGCATATTCAGAATGGTGGGATAAATGTCCCAAATCGCCACGATGTCATGGTTCACGGAATTCTGCGGAATGGGATATTCCTGCTGGATGGGGCTGGAGGAATCGACCTCCGCCCAGCCCACGATCATCGGGATGCGCGTTCCCCCTTCGTAACGGCTGCCTTTGCGCCCTCTCAGAGGAGCTACGGCGCTGATTTTCTCAAGCCATGGAATATCTCCGCTATAGCTCTGCTGGATGGGAGCGTCTCCGCCGTTGTCGGACATGAAAATGACCAGCGTCCTGTTGGCCACGCCCAGTTCCTTGAGGTAATCCATCAGATCCCCCAGGGATTTGTCCATGCCGCCGATCAGGGTGCCGAAATTGCGGAGATTGCCGCCAATGGAAACTCCCGGTTCAAAGGACGTGCCCGAGGGATAAGTATCGTAGTCCCCGTTGGGGTCCGGCTGGTCGTGCCGCTGGTGGACGGCGTAATGGGTCATGTACGCGAAGAAAGGCGCATTCTCATCCACGGCGGCCTTGATCTGCTTCTTCATCTCCAGCGTCAGGGCATTTGTCAGGAAATTCCTCTTCCTGTCTTCCGTCGCAGTGGTTCCGTAATATTCCTCCAGGTCAGGAACATGGGTGTTCCCGGAGCCGAACTGATCCTCTCCCCGGTAGGAGGCGGGCTGTCCGGCGGAGCAGCCGGCTATGTTGACGTCAAATCCCAGGTTGGCTGGATTGGAATAAAGCTGGTTGGACGGGGCGAAGTGGGCCTTTCCCACCGTGATGGTCCGGTAGCCGGCATCCTTCAGCACGCGGGGAGAGGAATTTCCTGCTGGCTCATCCCTGCCATGTTCCACTGGGGAGCACGGATGTGGGGAAGACCGCCGCTGTATTCATTCAGCGTGGGGGCATTCACGGCCGTCCAGTTGGTGACCCGGTGACGGGCGGAGGTCTTGCCCGTCATCAGGGACGTGCGGCCCGGAGAACACAAAGGGCACGAATAGGCATTCGTGAACTTCATCCCCTGCGCCGCCAGCCTTTCCATGGAGGGCGTTTTATAAAAGGCGTTCAGCTCCGTAACGACGGGCTGGCCGTCCTTGTAATAAAATGGCACGGACGTATCCTGCCAGCCCATGTCGTCCACCAGGAACACCAGGACGTTGGGCGTGTTCTCCGCCAGCACGGAAATAATCAGGGACTTGCTCTTCTCCGTGCCGTCCGCCGCGGTCAGCGTCAGCGTGTACTGCGTCGTCTCCGCGGGAGACACCTGAACACTGCCGGCTCCCGCCGTGCTGGTGATGGGAATCTCCGCGCCATTGGCGGTCAGGGCGAGGCTTTCCGCTTTCACCGTGCTCCATGTCAGAGTGGCTTTCTCATCACTGCCGGGAGCAACCCTCTTTTTGTCGGATTCAAAGAGAAGGATTTCCGGTTCCTGCTTCCTGACGGTCACCGTCACTTCTTCCTTGGAAACGGTTCCGTCCTCACAGGCGGCGCTGAGAATGTAGGTCGTGGTGGCATCAGGCTTTACCGTGACGGAACCCGTGCCGTCTTCCGTAGTGGCCGGAATATCCCGGCCGTCCCTGGTGCTCAGCGTGACCGCTCCGCACTTCCAGGTTTTCCAGCTCAGGACGGCTCCGGAGGTTGAATCTTCCATGACCTCTGAAGGAGTCGCCGTAAAAGTCACGATGCCGGGAGAAGGAGCCGTCAGGCGGACCGCATTGATGGCGGAACGCGTTTGGGAGGCCCCGTTGCCCGTAATGGTAATCGTTCCTCCGGTGACCGGCACATACTTCAGCGTCAGCTTGTTGCCTCCTTCCTGAAACGCGCCGGAAAACGTGCCGCGGTCCTGGATGGTGCCGGTGAGGCCGTTAACCGTATAAAGCATGTCCCGGTCCGAGTCATTGCAATCCCCGTAAATTTCCACATGGCAGTATTCCGCCATGGAATCGGGAAGCCGGGAAATCACGACGTTTTCCGTTCCCCGGATACCGGCCCAGGAATCCATGAGCAAATAATCACGGTTCCTGCCCGACGCAAAAATGCCGTTACTGGCGCAATAACCCGGATTGATGGCGCAGGAGGCTTCCGTGGACACTCCCGCCGCAGTTTTCAAGGAGGAAACGGTCGTAGCGGCATTCGCCGCAGGCTTGATGAAATTCCATGTTTTTCCTTCCTCCGCCAGGGTTCCGGGCTCCGCCTGCCGGAACGCCGCCTCCGTGGCCGCAGTTCCGTTCAGCACTCCTATCCCTATTTCTTCCGCATGCGCCAGGGAGCAGGCGGCCAGCACAGCCGGAACCCATCCGCACCAATTCAGCTTTCTCATGGTGATTTCCTCTTCCGTAAACAGGAAGGCGCCGACTGTTCCTTTCGCGAACGGCCGGCGCCTGCATGAAGAACAAACGTTACGCGCGCCTGCGGCGCATCAGCAGAGCGCCCAGGCCCAGCAGGCCGAGGCTGGCCGTGGCCGGTTCCGGAACGGAGGTCAGCGCCAGGGCATTGATGTTGCCGGTACCTCCCTGGGACTGGATATCAAGCCGGGTGCCATCCGCCGCCACGTCAAACGTGTAAGTAATCAGCATCCAGTCCCCGGTATGCGTGTTGCCCGTGACGGTGGCGCCGTTCAGCGTAGCGCCGGACCCGGTGGAGTAGTCGTCCAGGCTGGCGGAAATGTTGGAGATTCCGGTGCCGTCAAGGCTGAAGGAAGAAGTGTTGCCCGCACCGTAATTGTTTCCGCGTCCCACCAGCATGGTCAGCGTGTAGGTGCCGGCGGACAGGTTGTTCAGGGACATCGTGAAATTGCCGTTCGCGGAGCCTATCGGATTGATCGCGCCCCCCATCGGATTGCCGGTAGTCATATCCTGGCCGAAAACATCGTAAAACTTGTTGCCCTGGCCCAGGGCGGACCCTTTGGCAGCGGCATCGGTCATGGCGCCGGGACCTCCGCAGCAGAGTCCTCCCGTCGTCAGGGTGATTCCGGTGCTTCCTCCCCCCGTAGTGACCAAGGTTCCGGAAGTATAGGAATTACTCTGTCCCGTGGAAATCTTGTTCACTTTCTGTCCGGGTTCTCCCAGATACGTGCCGTCCACAACGGCGGTGCCATTGCCTGAATTGATCCCGAACGAGATCAGAACGGTGGAGGCTTCGGCCGCCACCGCCGCCGCAACCATAGTTGCCAGAATGAATAATGTTTTCTTCATGGTGTCAATGGGATATGTGATTGGAAATGATGAAACACCGCTTCCATTTCTTGACAAATAACGAATTTAGAATCCGTTATGAATGTTAGAAGAAAATCTGAAAAAATATACTGCGCATCTCATTGAAAATAAGCCGTTTTATTTTTTGTGCCTTGAAAAATGAATCTTTGCCGGAGAGATTGTCCAGCCCATTCAAACAATAGTCTGTTTGATTAAGGTATTCATACTAATGAAATAATAATCCGAACTCTGGTCTTTTTTGTTGACCACGGATTCTAAATCCGTGAAACAATGGAAAGTTTTTCCATGAACAACAAAAAGGCCTTAGTCAAAAGGGAAAGCAACTCTCTTAAAAATTAAAAAGCGGCTTCAATCTTCGTAATGGTGAACACTTTCTTCTTGTCGCCGTCCATCGGCACGATCTTCACCTGGTCTCCCACGCTCCTGCCCGTCAGCTCCTTGCCAACCTGGGAAAGATAGGAGACAATGTGCTTTTCCGGATTCGTATCCCACGCGCCCAGAATGGTGTACACCACGGCATCCCCTCCGGCCAGGGGCTGGAGGGTCACCTTCATCCCCATGGCGGCCTTGGAGGTATCCGTCACGGCAAAGTCCGTGCCGCGGGCCAGGGCCAGCGCCTGCTCCAGTTCGGAACGGCGGCGGTTGAGCACCTTTTCCACTTCCTTGGCATCCTGGTAGCCGCCGTTTTCACGGAGGTCTCCCTCCGCACGGGAAATCTTCTTGTTGTGCAGGTTTTCCGGAATCTTCACATTCACCAGCTCTTCCAGCTCCTTCTTGCGGGCTTCCAGGCTGTCCCAGGAAACGAAAATCGGTTCCGGCTTGTCGGAGGTATCCACCAGGGCGTCCAGCACGATGGCGTGCAGGTCAGGGAACACGCTGATCACGCGGGCCATCAGCGCACCGCGGTCCTGTTCGGAGAAGGCGGAGGTATTGTACAGCATCTTGGCGAACTGGCGCACTTCCGCCACGTCCTGCCCCTTGATCATTTCCTGGATGATGTTCTTGTCCTCCATGAACAGGTTTTTCAAGCGCAGCATGCGGTTGGGGCCGCCGTCCATGTGGTCCTGTTCAATCAGGGAAAGCATCGCAATGCCGACGGGAAGGCCGAAGAGGGGCTTGGAGGCGTCATGCCGCTGGCGGCATATCCAGATGAGGGATTCAGCCGGAAGAGTCTGGCGCAGCAGTTCATGCTTCAAATGCTTGACCAGGGCCTTGTCATGCCCTTCCTCTATCAGGAACTTGGCAATCTCTCCCACGGCGCGGGCGCCGCTCGCGTCAAACAGCTCCAGCGCCTTCTGCGTCCACTCTTCTCCAAAGACGGCGGGCAGCGTAACGTACACGCGCTTCTGGCGCACGGCGGGCATGGAATTGAGCACTTCCGCGAAGCGTTCCACATCGCCGATATTGGCTTCTACGATGGAGCGGAGGGGGTAGACGGCCTGGGCCGCTTCCGTGTTCTTCACGGCGGCGATCAGGTCGTCCCGGAGCACGGCCAGCTCCAGCACCTGCTGAAGAGCCAGGCTTCCGCCGTTGCGCACGTCGGCGTCCACCGCCTGAACCAGGGCGTTGACGGCGTCCGGCTCCGTCATGACCGTTTCCATCTTGATGCCGTCCAGCACGCGCACCTTGGCTTTCAGGTCCGCGGCCTTGTTGTAATCCTCCAGGGCGGCCTGGGCGCGGGAAAGAATATTCGTGCGGAGCGTGATGCGCTCTCCCTTGCGGGTAGGCATCATGAACTGGACGTTGGAACGGAGCATGGCGCGCACCTTGTCCCACCAGTTCTTCCATTTGTCCGCGGCAATCACGGTGCCTTTCAGCGCAGCTTCCAGCTTTTCCGGGGTAAGGGAATTGCCGTAGCCCTGCAAGGTGACGCGCACCAGTTCCACCGGATCGTCCACGGACAGGTTGATCAGGGATTCGGTATCTTCATAACGCCTGGCCAGGAAATGGTCATCATGGAGGAACTCCAAAATTTTTGGAGCAAATTCCAAGGCAACTTCGTGTTCCGGATTTTCCTCAAAATCAATAACCAGCTTTTTGGCGGCCAGGTTCCAGGAAATGACTTTGCCGGCGCCCCAGGTGGTATGGAAGCAGTAACGGCCAGGTGCGATGCGATCAAGTTTTTCAGCGAGAGAGGGGGTGATTTTCCCCAGAGACAATAATTTCTCCAAGTCGGCGTGCATACTAAAGTGCATGATACGCGCACCCCTACCGGTATCAAGACTAAATTCCCGTAGAGGCACACGGCCAGTGCATCAAGGGCTGCCTGAACCCCTTCCGCCTACCAGTCAAAACGGCTCCCATTGATTCCAAAGCACTCTTTGCGGGGGTACCCTCCCGCCGGCGGAGTCTTCCCGCAACACATCGTAATGCTTCATGATATACCCCGCACTGTCCTTCACGCTTTCGTCCTGGTATGCGCTGTACGCACACTCCAGCAGCTTCTCCACGGTTTCAAACCCCTCGTCCTGCGGCATCAGTATCCTGGTTTTTCCGTCCATCCCGCGGATGATCACCATGTCCAGGGAATCCGGGTCTGAATCCCCCGCCGCCTTCCCGGCGGCAATCTCCCCGGAAGCGGCATGGTCCAGGACCCGGATGATCAGCCGGGACAAACCCTTCCCCATATCCATCCACCCCCGTTTCACCCTGGGTGAATAATCCCGGCCCACGCCCCCGGCATCCATCCAGAATGGTTCGCCTTCATAAGGAATAAGGCGCCTTTCAGGAGTTCCTTCAAAAAACCAATTGCAATACATCTGGGCAGGATTCAAATTCAGGGAAGAAGCCCGGACTATCAGCGTTCCGTCCAGATAAAAACCGAACTCCTAGTCAAAGGACCCCAGGTAAATGCAGGCATACGTAAAGGGGGGATTTTCCGGGAAAAGCATTTCCCAATAAACGCCGGCGTCACCCCAATAGGCCTCTTCCCAAGCGCATGCGAAATATTGGGCCGGGTAAATGAGAGTCATTCCTTCTTCTACCTCCTCATCTGCCGCCGATGGAAAAGGAACCAGCGAAAAAGTCATCCAGAAGCAGAGCAGCAGTTTGAACATCAGTATTTTTTTAAACCAGTAGAATACCATGGGCAAGTTAATAAAGGCAATTCATCTCCGGCCCTTCCGCTGCGGAGCCCTAGCCCGGACGTTTCCGGAAAAGACACAGGGAAAATCCCCCCGGCCCCGGATTAAAACCACCAGGCCCGGCCACCCCTGCTGCTCCACAGGCCGCTTTCACGGCGATATTCCCGCGCCCCTTCCTCCGGCGTTCTTCCCTGCAGCACGGCACGCTTCTCAATAATTCCCTTCAAATAATCCTCATCGCAAGTGAACAGCAGGTCCATGGTATACAATAAATCCATCAGCTCCACCACGGTTCCCAAATCAGCATCAGCGGCAGACATGATCCTCTCCGTTCCGTCAGCCCCGCGCACGATGCAAAAGCCGGTATCGTCCACGTGATGAGCCGTTCTCCCTTTTCCGGACACCAGCTCTCCCCTGGCAATCCCGGTGAGCAACCCTTCCATCATGCCGCCTATCTCCCTCCCGACGATGAGCCACTCCCTCTTCACCCTGGCTTCACAATCCCCCTCCGCATCCGGAATGCCCTCATAAGGGAATAACTCCCTTTCCGGTACCCGGTGAAAAAACCAGCTGTCATAAACCTCCCAGGGATGATGTGACTGGGATTCCGCACGCCCCATGAGGGGGCCATCCAGATAAAAACCGCAGATGCCGCGCCCGGGAAGCAAACAGCACACGGCGGGCTTCCCCTCCGTCCCCGCCGGGAACAAATCCTTCCAAAGGGGATTTGTTCCCAAAGGCTTCAGAAAACGCTCCCGGAACCCACGGACATATTTTTCTCCCGAATACGGGGAGGGCGCTTTTTCTTCCGGCTCCTCTTCCGCAGCTGCAAACTCCCCGCGCATGCTTTTTTCCCGTTCCCGGGCGGCCTCATCCTGCTCCATTCGTTTCCAAACCCGTTTACTGAATCCCTCCACCCATTCACTGGACACCATGGGAGGCGGCTCGTCACCCGCTTCTGCGGCATACTTCCGGACGGCGGCGCACTGCTTCATCACCCATTGCTCCCCTGCCGGGGTCAAATCATCCATCATGGCCATGTCTGCCAATCCCCAGGCCAGAAACCTCATGGCCGGCCTCATCCTGCCTTCTCCCCGGCACAGGTCTTCCGCCATAGCGCCGGACTCCCCGCGGAAGTAGCAGTAATTCCCGTCGCACCCGGTCACGTACTGGCGGTACAGGTCCATGGGGAAAGTTCTGCGAGTGACCGCTTCATCCCACGTTTTGCGAAGTTCAGCCGCTACGGCAGGGTTTAATGCCGTCCGGCCTCTTTTAACAAATAAGCGACTGTAAAGAACAGGATTGACCACGGCCTCCACCCAGGCGGCAGAGAGCTCACGATATTCCCGGAATTGGAGGAAATTCAGAACCATATTTCTTTTACGCCCGGCAAAAGGGTCTTCTTCCGTTACGGTATCGGCAACACAGTCCCATCCCTCCAAAAGATTCCCTAAAACGGGAAAGTGCAAGCAGGTCAGCAGCACGGCAGCCTGTTTCATCCCGGGACTCCGGAAATCCGCCACCGGAAACTGGGATAGCATCTGCATGCTGCATGGCCCGATGGCTCTGGCCCAGCACAGTTCGTTCCCGTCCAGATAAAAGCCGAATTCACGGTCAAACGAAGGAAGGTACAGGCACGCATAGGCAAAGGGCGGATTGTCCGGAAAAAGGGTCGTCCAATAGCGGCTGTTCTGGGATTCCACGGCAAAATACTGAACCGGGCATCTTAGAGTACTCCAACTTTCAACATCGGAATGGCAGGTGTCCTCCGCCCGGGACGGAAGTGTGAGAGCGAGAGCCGTCCAGAAACATGCAGCCAGTTTGAACATCAATCATCTTCCTAACATCCGCGGAAACAGGTGGCAAGTTGATTATGCTTTTTTCATTCAGAAGAATAATGGCCGCCGGTTTGTGCCGGATTTCAGACATTCACCTCCGTGGCTCTCCGGAAAAGACCCGAGTCCAGAGACCGGAAAACCGGGTTTGCCCGGTTGGATGGCCCTTGTCAATTCCTTCCCCATGGGATAGCCGCAAGGGCGTGCGGAGGCGCCCCCTTCCTTCGTCCAGTTGCGGCTTGACCGTGCGGAACGTCTGGCGTAACATCCCCGCACGCATTCAACCCTGCGCAACACGTATCATGGAACCTATTTACGAAGGGAAGGCCAAACGCCTTTATACGACTGACAATCCCAACGTCCTCCGCATGGAATACAAGGACGACGCCACCGCCGGAAACGGAGCCAAGAAGGCCCAGTTTGAAAACAAGGGCAGGATGAACAAGGCCATCACCCTGGTCATTTACCGCATGCTGGAAAGCAAGGGTGTGAAGACCCACCTGGTCGCGGACGTGGACGACATCAACATCGACGTGAAAAAGGTTTCCATCCTTCCCCTGGAAGTGATCGTGCGCAACATCGCCGCCGGCTCCTTCAGCCGCCGCATGGGCGTCAAGGAAGGCACCCCCTTCAAGAAGCCGATCGTGGAGTTTTCCTACAAGGACGACGACTTGGGCGATCCCTTCATCAATGATGATTACGCCCGTGAACTGAATGCCGCCACGGAAGAGGAATGCGCCTTCCTGAAGGACCAGGCCCGCATCGTGAACGACGTGCTGATTGATTTCTTCAAGCAGGTGGGCCTGACGCTGGTGGACTTCAAGATTGAATTCGGCCGTCTGGCGGAAGATCCCTCCCAGATCGTGCTGGCTGACGAGATTTCCCCGGACACCTGCCGCCTGTGGGACATCAAGACCGGCGAGAAGATGGACAAGGACCGCTTCCGCCAGGACCTGGGCAACGTGATGGAAGCCTACGAGGAAGTCCTCTCCCGGCTCCAGAACAAGGCCTGAGCCCTTTCCCCTTTCATGGGAGCCGGTTGTCCGACCGGCCCCCATTTTTCATTTTACCAACATTCTTGAGCGATATGACCCTCCACTTTGAAGTTATCAGCCGGTTCCAGGCCGCCGCCAACGCGGACGCCCTGCTCTACACTCCCCTGAATGCCGGCCTCACCTTCCGCCGCAGCCGCGTTTACACCGTAGAAATCAGCGGGGACGAACAAAAAGCCCGCGAATATCTCCTGAGTGTACTGGTGGACCCCATCTCCCAGGAATGCACGGAACAGGCCGCCCCCATCCTGAAAGACTCCCTGTTCACGATTGACTACGGCATGAAGGCCGGCGCCCTGGACCTGGAAAAGGAAGCCATCCTGCAAAACTACCGCGGCCGCCAGAACATGGGCTTTACCCTGGACGGCCTGAAAATCACCCAGCGCGTGTACGTCTTCGGCCAGGGGGACAAGGAAGCCCTGGCGGCGCGCTTTGCCAAGGACGTCTGCAACCCCGCCATTCACAACTGGACCATCGCCTAACCCCTCTCCTTCCCCATCCACATGTCCGCCAAAACCTACCGCACCGTTCCCGTGAGGGACCTGAGCAGCGACGAACTGCTTGAACTCAGCAAAAAGCAGAAGCTTTCCCTGTCCCGCGAGGACATGGAAGTCGTCCAGCAGATTTTCCGCGAAATCGACCGCGACCCCACTGACGTGGAGCTGGAAGTGATTGCCCAGACCTGGTCGGAACACTGCAAGCACCGCATCTTCTCCGCCTCCATCAGCCACAGCGTCAACGGAGGCGCGCCGGAAACCGTGGACAGCCTCTTCAAGACCTACATCAAGAAGCCTTCCGAAAAGATCATGGAACGCAAGCCGGGCTTCGTGCTCAGCGCGTTTGACGACAACGCCGGCTTCATCGCCCTGGACGACAAGCTGGCCGTCTGCCTGAAGGCGGAAACGCACAACCACCCCTCCGCCATTGAACCCTATGCCGGGGCCAACACCGGGCTGGGCGGCGTCATCCGCGACATTCTGGGCGCAGGCAAGGGCGCCAAGCCCATCGCCTCCCTGGACGTCTTCTGCTTCGGCGCTCCGGACACGAATCCGGCGGACATCACCGCTCCGGACGTCATCCACCCCCTGGGCATCATGCGCGGCGTGGTGCGCGGCGTGCGCGACTACGGCAACCGCATGGGCATTCCCACCGTGAACGGCGCCATCCAGTTTGACCCCACGTACATTTACAACCCCCTCGTCTTCTGCGGAACCGCCGGCGTGATTCCCCGCGGGGACATCCTGAAGGAAATGCGCCCCGGCCTCAAGGTGATCGTCATCGGCGGACGCACGGGACGCGACGGCCTCAAGGGGGCCACTTTCTCCTCCGCCGCGCTGGACGAAGCCTCCCACGAAGAGGACTTCACCGCCGTGCAGATCGGCAACCCGATTGAGGAAAAGAAAACGCTGGACTTCATTCTGGAAGCGCGCGAACGCGGCCTCATCGTCTTCATCACGGACTGCGGCGCGGGCGGCTTCTCTTCCGCCGCCGGGGAAATGCTCTCCGTCACGGGCGGGGAAATCTTCCTGGACAACGCACCCCTTAAGGAACCGGGCCTCATCTCCTGGGAAATCTTCCTGTCGGAATCCCAGGAACGCATGGTCCTGGCCGTGGAGGAAAAAGACCTGCCGGAGCTCCAGAAGCTGGCGGACACCTTCCAGACGGAGCTGACCGTCCTGGGCCATTCCGACGATACGGGCATCCTGAAAGTCTGGCACAAGGGGGAACTCGTCTGCTGCCTGGACAACTCCAAGCTGCATGACGCCCCCATCAAGAAGCTGGAATCCGTCTTCACCCCCGGCAAGGGCCTCACGGGCCTGCCCCTCCCGGACAAGGACCTGAACAAATCCCTGGAAACCGTCATGGGAGACTTCGCCATCGTCTCCCGCGAACCCATCATCCGGGAATACGACCATGAAGTGCAGGGCAACACCATCCTGAAGCCCCTGGCGGGCGCACAGGCGGACGCCCCGCAGGACGGCTCCGTGGTGGACATCGACGGCTCGGACAAGTGCATGGCCATGGCCTGCGCCATTCTTCCGGAATGGGGCAAGACGGACCCCTACGCCATGGGCACCGGCACCGTGGACGAATGCGTGCGCCAGCTCATCCTGGTAGGCTCCAACCCGGACAAGATCGGCCTGCTGGACAACTTCTGCATGGGCAACCCGGAAGACCCGGCGGAACTCGGCCGCCTGGTGGAATGCGTGAAGGCCATCGCCAGAGCGGCGGACGCGTACAACGCCCCCTTCATCTCCGGCAAGGACTCCTTCTACAACTACTTTGAAACGGAAGACGGCCCCATCAACGTGCCCGTCACCTTCCTCTGCTCCGGCTTCGGCGTGGTGGAAAGTCCGGACCATGTTATCGGCTCCTCCCTGCGGCGGAACGACAGCCTGCTGTACCTCATCGGCCACACGGAAGACGAGATGGGAGGCTCCGTTTTCGCCCGCACCCACGGCGTGGAAGACGGCAAGGTCCCCCAAACGGACTGTGCGGCAAACATGGAGCTGTACAAGGCCTATTACAACGCCCTGACTTCCGGCCTGGTGCTCTCCGCCCACGACGTCTCCGAAGGCGGCCTGGCCGTCACGGCGGCGGAAATGGCCTTCTCCGGCAAGGGCGGCGTACGGCTGGACCTCACGAAGGCGCCGACCGTCAACGGATGGAAATCCCCGGCAGTCCCCCTGTTCAGTGAAAGCACGGGCCGCATCCTGGTGGAAGTGGACCCGGAATTCGCCGCGGACTTTGAAGCGGCCATGGCCGGCTTCCCCTGCGCCTGCATCGGTAGCGTCACGAAGGAAAAGAGCCTCACCGCCACCTGCTGCGGCGGGGAAAAGGTGCTGGACTGCGACGTAGCCAAACTCAAGAAGCTCTGGAAAGACGGGCTCACCCCCTATTATTGATTTCCAAAAACCGGGACCTAACCATACCAACGATTCATTTCTACCAATATGCCTCACGCACTTTTACTGAAATACCCCGGCACCAACTGTGACGCGGAAACGGAACGCGCCCTGCGCGCGGCCGGCTTCTCCACCCAGATCCAGCCCATCGCCACGGCCACGCCGGAACACGTCGCCAAATCCCAGCTCGTCGTCCTCGGCGGCGGCTTCAGCTACGGGGACTACGTCACCAGCGGCCGCCTGGCCCAGCTGGAAACGGAACGCTTCCTGGGAGACGCCCTGCACCGGCACCATGCCGGAGGCGGCCTGCTCCTGGGCATCTGCAACGGCTTCCAGATACTCACCAAGCTGGGGATTCTGCCGGATTCCAGCCTGATTGACAACAAGAAGGAACGTTTTGAATGCGTCTGGGCCAAGCTGGTGAAGGTAGCTAAAAACTCACCCTTCCTCCAGGGCCTTCCGGATGAATTCGAGCTGCCCTCCGCCCACGCGGAAGGCCGCCTGGTCACCCGCCCCGGAGACGCGGAAAAATACCTGGCTGCCGGAAATGTGGCTCTCCAGTACGTGGACAACCGCGACGGCTGTGAATGCAGCATCGCGGGCCTCCAGGATTCCACCGGCCGCGCCATGGGCCTGATGCCCCACCCGGAACGCTTCCTGCTGCCCCGCCACCACTATGACAAGGACTGGGCCGGCAATGAAGACTGGGGCTGGGGATACTTCCTCTTCAAATCCGCCTTTGACGCCCTGAAATAACGGCACCATCCCACTCAACCGCCCAACCTCCGCACCTCCCCATGACAGACACGGCACTCATCGGTTCCTCCTGCGCCCTCGGCGCCTTCTGGTCCTCAAAACGGTACTTCGACTACCTGATTGATGAAACCAATCTGTCCCTGCTGCGCGGCAAGGAATTCGGGCAGGCCGTGATCATCTGCCCCTCCCTCCGGGAAGGGCGCAGGGCCATCCGGCAGAACATGGCCCCTTTTCTGGCGCAGGTTAAAACCCTGATCGACCTCCTGCATGAGGTGAAGGCGGAACGGGTAACCTACGTTACCTGCATTGACACCCAGCCGGAAACGGGCAATGAACATTCCCCCTGCTCCGCGAACCGGAAGATGAATGGCTTGCCGCGCTGGTGGAAATGAAAGCCTTCATCAACCTCCGGTTCGGACGCGTGCTGAACGTCTACCTTCCGGAAGTCACCGGAACGGGAGCGGACATGAGCGTGGCGGATTTGCTGGCCGCCGCCCCGGAAGGAACGGAAGAACTGGAAGCGGCCCTGCTGGAACGCCACCAGCTCTATCCCATGAACCGCCTGGTCAGGGATGTGGAAAAGGCATGGGAATGCGGAATCTTCTCCGTCAACCTGGTGCCGGAGCCCGTCACCACCTTTGAACTGGTGGAGCAGTGCTTCCCCTCCCTGAGCAACCGTCTTCCCGTCGCGAAGGAAACGGACCCGTACGGGAGCGCCAGAACATCCGTTTACTCCACGCAGTACCATGATCCGGACACCGGCTATATCATGGACAAGCAGGACGTCCTGGAAGGGCTTTCTCCGGTCAGGCAGGCCTAGCCCCCGCTGAAAACCATTTCCCGGCTCCGCCCGCATCCCGTGCAGGCGGGGCTTTTTCATCCCCCTCCCGGAACGTCTCCCCGCCAGCAGCCATGCTTTCCTGTTGAGCGGATACGGGAACGGTGCTATACAAAAGCCATGAAGATCAGCGACGACAGTCTTGAATTTTTAACGGAACTTCTGGAAACTCCCAGCCCCTCCGGCTTTGAAATAGACGCCCAGCGAATCTGGGCGGACGAGCTGCGCAAGTACACGGAAGACGTCCAGTGCGACACCTACGGCAACACCTGGGCCACCTTCCACGCGGAAGCGGAAAACGCTCCCACGCTCATGATTGAAGCCCATGCGGATGAAATCGGCTTCATGATCCGCCATATCACCAAGGACGGCTTCCTTTACGTGGAGCGCGTGGGCGGCACGGATACGGCCATCGCCCGCGGACGCCGCGTGCGCTTCCTGGGCTCCCGGGGGAAGTGACGGGCGTAACCGGAAACACGGCCATCCACCTGCGGGAACCCGGGGAAAAGGAACCTAAAATCTGGGAAATCTACGTTGACGTAGGTGCATCCTCCGACAAGGAGGTGGCGGAACTCGGGTTGCGCGTGGGCCATGTGGGCGTCTATTGCGACGGCCCCATGCTGATGAATGAAAGCAAGCTGGTATGCCGCGCCCTGGACAACCGCCTGAGCGGTTTCGTCTTGTCGGAAATAGCAAGGAAACTGTGCAAGCTGAAAAAGCCCCTCGCCTGGAACGTGATGCTCGTCAACGCCGTCCAGGAGGAAGTGGGCTGCATCGGCGCGGGAATGATCACCCACCGCCTGCGTCCGGACGCGGCCATCTGCATTGACGTGACGCATGCCACGGACTCCCCGGACTGGACAAGGGCAAATTCGGAGACATCAAGCTGGGCGGCGGTCCCGCGGTCATCCACGGCACGGCCAACCACCCCAACCTGGTGGCGCGCCTGGAAATCGTGGCTGACAAGAACAAAATCCCGCTCCAGCACGAAGCCGCCGGACGCCGCACCGGAACGGACACGGACAGCATTTACGTTTCCCGCAACGGCGTGGCCTCCGCTCTGGTATCCCTGCCCCTGCGCTACATGCATTCCCCGGTGGAAACGGCCGCCCTTACGGACGTGGAAAACACGATCAAGCTCCTGCTGGAACTGATCAAATCCCTGAAGCCGGAAGATACCTTCGGCCACAAGCTGTAAGACAGTACGGCGGCAAAGGCGCCCGGGAAAGGTGCGCCTTCTTTTGGCGGCAGCCAGGGCATGTGCACAGGGTTCGCGCCGGAGAACAAGCGGAGGGTGATGCGCCGGCCTGCGGGTTCCTCCTTCCTGCGGGCTTCAGGCTTCTCCATCCCTCCGGACGATACCCTGCCTCCCTGCCCCTGCAAGGAAATTTTCCACGACGAACACCGGTCTCAAGAAACGGTGAAAACCCGATTGGACGGAAGGCGGCGTTCATTGGTAAAATGAGGCTATGAAGGCCGGGAAACCGGACAAACCGGCAGGTCGGAAAGCGCAGCTTGAAGCCCGCAGGGTGAGTAAATCTGAAAAATGAACGGATCAAACCTTCATTCCGGGAAAGGGAGCCTGTTCTCCAAGCATATATGAATGCGGCGGCGTGCACGCGAAACTGCCTCCAGGGAGCAAGGGTCTTCCGGTCCCTGGAAATCCTTCTCCCCGGAATGTATTCCCAGAGAAACGTTCCAGGCCTGAAAACGGCCGCACGCCCTTTCCCATCGGTCACATTTCGCTGAAATCCAGCCGGGTCACATTGAAATACGTCTTCCCCTTCCGGCAGGAATTCCACAGGATGACCAGCATCAGCAGGAACAGGCCCAGCCTCCACGCCACTTCAAAGGGATAGCTGGTCACTTCCCTTTCCACGCCGATGCAATTGCAGGAAAGGGAAAGCCCCCTGACCCATCCCTGGACGAACAGAGCCACAAACGTGAACGTCAGCGCACTGCCCAGCAGCGCGGCGCCGGCGCAGGTCCGGCGGAAGAGGAGTCCCAGACCCACCACAATCTCGCACGCCACGCCCAGGCAGGCCAGGGGATGTCCCCAGGCCTCCGGGAAAATGGCGAACCGGTCAATAGTCGCCTGGAGCTGGTCCAGGTGGAACAGCTTGCGCCCCGCCACAAAGAGAAAAAAGCCCCCCATCCCCAGCCGGAGCAGGAGCAGGCAGAAACGGATGATCTTTTCTCTCAGCATGGCGGGGAGTCCGGTTATTCAAAGTGGGTTTGCTGGGCGCTCACCTTGTCGTTGCGCAGCTTGTTAAGCTCATGGCGCACCTTTTCCAGCTCCGTCTGGAGGGATTTTTCCCGTTCGGAAGCAGGCGCCTCTGCGGAAGACGGCGCAGCCGCCCCCTTCTTCGCCTTGCCTACGGCATCTTCCGTGAAGAGCATGTTCAGCCCGGGAGCCTTCGTGTCAAACTTCAAGACGCCGGAAACGGGTTTCTGAGAGCCGGGATGCTTCACGGAGGCCCTCACCGTCACTGTTCCGGGCTTGGCGCCCAGGCGCACCAGCGCCGGAGCGGAGCCCCACTTGACGGGCTGGGTCAGGGTGCCGTCCGGTGAATCCGTCAGCAATTCGGCAGGACCTTCCACAGAAAAGACAAGCTCTTCATCATTCAGGCGCTTCACCGTTCCACGGCTGTCCGTGACTTCCGCCACCACCGCAAACACGTCGGAACCGTTGGCGCACAGCTCCACGCCTTCCTCACGGTCCAGGCTCAGGCGGATTTTTTCCGCCCTCCGGGAGGGCCGCACTTCATGCCTGGTCACCACCTTGCCGCCAATCAGGCCTTCCGCCACCAGCTTCACCGCCCCTTCCTTGCCGGCGCGGGCGAGCTTCTTGTTTTCCATGAAATCCCAGGCCTTCGGGAACACGACGGGAACGCGCTTGAGGCCGTTGGGGTAGGAAGCCACCTTCTTTTCCACCGGCACGCCTCCGTTGACGCTCAGGCGAACGGAATCACAGTTGGAAAACACCGTCACGTCTTCCGGAGAAAAAGGCGTGCATTCGTTGGCTATGTACACCACGGGACCGGAGCCGAGCTCATTGCGCGTCTTCTGGGGCCGCTGGGACATGAAGGCGTAATAGGAGGTCTTGGGCTGGCGGAAGGCATCCAGAATGCCGCCGTAGAAAGGGTCCGGATGATAGCCGCGCTGGTGGTCGAAGGGGTGCCACAGGCAACCGCCGAAGTGGTAGGCCGAAGCGGCGTTCAGGGTATCATACGTAGTGTACGGGAACGAGGTCTTGAGGTAATGGAGGGCCTGCACCATCATGGGGACTTCACCCCAGTGGCGCGCCGCGCGGGAGGTGGAGTTATGGGCGGACCAGGTATCCACGTTATCCCCGAATTCACGGGTAAAATACGGCTTGTTGTCCTTCCGTTCCTTGATGGACCAGTGCTTGTCCCCCGTGGCCGGGTGGGCGTACAGCACCTCATAATGCTGATTGCCCTGGGCCACCGCGTCGCAAGCGGTGTAACAGCCCTTATACGGGTATTCCTCATGCACCAGGTCGCGGGCCTTCTTGGCGAAATCCGCCGGGTAATGGGTCTCGTTCAAAATGGGCTCCCACATCATCACGGAGGGATGGTTCCTGTCCCGGCGCACCATCTGGCGGATGTCGTCATAAACCCGGTCCGCAAAAGGCCCCTTGCCCCAGAACTGCCAGCCCGGCGTAGCGACGATGACGAAAAGGCCCAGGCGGTCGCAGGCGTCCATGAAGGCCGGATCCTGCGGATAATGGGCGCTCCGGATTACACGCATGCCGGCCTTCCTCAGCTTCACGGCGTCCTGCCATTGCAAGTTGTTGGGAACTGCATTCCCCAGCCGGGCGAAATCCTGGTGCCTGTTGCCGCCAATCAGCTTTTCAGGGAACAGGGAGCCATTCAGCACCAGCCCCTTTTCCGTAATCTCCACGGTCCGGACGCCCACCCTCATGGAGCGGTTGTCCAGCAGATGGGCCGGATTCTTGGCATTGTTCCCTCCGGCGGCGTTCCATACCTCCACGCTCAGGGTGTACAGGTTGGGATCATCCGGCGACCACGGCTTTACATTGGAGATCACCAGGGGAATATCCACTTCACCCGTGGAATGGGGCGGAATGACCAGCGGGGCGGTCTCTCCGACGGGGTCCACGCCCTTGGGGTCCGTCATCAGCGCCTGCACGCGCACCTTCTGTTCCTTGTCCGTATCGTTGGCCACCTGCACCTTCACTCCCACCCTGCCTTTGCGGGTACGGGGGTCAAGGGATTCCGTCCGGAAGAAAACTCCGCCGCCGGCAACGGTTCCGGCCTCGTTCGGGTCCGTGATATAGACGGGACCGGTGGAAATCAGGTAAACGTCACGGTAAATGCCTCCGAAGTAGGCGAAATCCAGGCTTTCCTGGGGCTTGCCGGGAGGATAGGACCCATCGTTGGAATTGTCCGCCTTCACGACGATCACGTTCTTCTGGCCCGGCTTCAGCCACTTGTCCAGATTCACGATGACGGGAAGATAACCCCCGAAATGCTCCGCGGCCTTCTCCCCGTTCACCCAAACCTCGCTCTTCCCCATGATGCCTTCAAAATACAGGGTGTTCCTCCTGCCTTTCAGCTTCTCCGGGGCCGTGAACGTCTTCCGGTACCACACCGGCCCCTGGTAATTGGAGCAGCCGCTGGCCTCCTCCGGAAGAAGCTCAATGCCGTTGGGAAGATTCACGGATTCCCAGGAAGAATCATTAAAGTCCGGACTGTTCACTCCTTCCGGGGCATTTTTGCCCTTGAACAGCTTCCAGCCCACGTTCATGCCGTAGACATCCCTCTTGGTCGTATTTTCAGGCAGGCGGAGGGCTCCCGCTACGGAATAGGCTCCCGTGGATGACGCAGCTTCTTCCCTGTCCGCAGCCGGGTCCGCATAAAGAGAGAAAGAACCAGCCAGGCATGCCGCCGCCGTCAGGATAGTAGTGACTTTCATAAATGGAATAGGTGAATGTAATTTGG
This sequence comes from Akkermansia sp. JRP_AM1, assembly GCF_049262625.1. Classification (NCBI taxonomy): domain Bacteria; kingdom Pseudomonadati; phylum Verrucomicrobiota; class Verrucomicrobiia; order Verrucomicrobiales; family Akkermansiaceae; genus Akkermansia; species Akkermansia sp. JRP_AM1. The sequence goes on along the minus strand of NZ_CP118234.1, from coordinate 1,652,091 downwards.
ATATACGGGAAACACTGCCGCCATCTTTCATTCATATAGTACATCCTTGCTGATAATGCAAATACATATGTCATCCCGCATCTTCCGCTTGACCTGGAAGGCATGTTTTTTCATAGTCGATTCGTCCTGTACGGGATTATCCCGCAGCCCCGGTCCGGGTGCCAGGCTTTCAGTCCCGTGAAAAGGAAAAAGTGTGGCGTTCCTCCCCGGCTGTTTCAGGGCTACGCCTTTATCCACTAGTTTTTTATGTCATCTTTCTTTCAGAAAATTGTCAAACTTTTCTCCTATGACATTGGCATTGACCTGGGCACCGCCAACACGCTGGTCAACGTCAAGGACCAGGGCATCGTTCTGCGAGAGCCCTCGGTTGTCGCCGTCAAGGGAGACAAGGTTCTGGCCGTGGGGGACGAAGCCAAGCGAATGCTGGGCCGCACCCCCGGCTTCGTCACGGCCATCCGGCCGCTGAAGGACGGCGTCATCGCCGACTTCTACATCACGGAGGAAATGCTCCGTTACTTCATTAAAAAAGCCACGGCCAGGTATTACCTGATCAAGCCGCGCGTGCTCATCGCCATTCCCTCCGGCATTACGGAAGTGGAACGCAGGGCCGTCAAGGAATCCGCGGAAGCGGCGGGAGCTCGCCGCGTGCACCTGATTGAGGAGCCGATGGCCGCCGCCATCGGCGTGGGCCTTCCAGTCCAGGAAGCCGCCGGCAACATGATCGTGGACATCGGCGGGGGCACTACGGAAGTGGCACTTATTTCCCTCTCCGGCATCGTTTACAGCCGTTCCGTCCGCTGCGCCGGGGACGAGCTGGACGACGCCATTATCTCCTACATGAGGAGAACCTACAATCTTATGGTCGGGGAACGCACCGCCGAGGACATTAAAATCCGCATCGGCTCCGCCTATCCCCTGCCCCAGGAACTCTCTATCGAGGTCAAGGGCCGCGACCTGGTCGCGGGCCTGCCCAAGACAGTGACAATCCGATCAGAAGAAGTGCGCGAAGCGCTCACGGAACAACTCAACACAATTGTTGACGCCGTGCGGACGACTTTGGAACGCTGCCCCCCGAACTGGCCGCCGACCTCGTGGACCGGGGGATCGTTCTAGCCGGCGGAGGCGCCCTGCTGCGCGGACTGGACCAGCTCCTTCATGAGCAGACCGGCCTGCCCATCCACATTGCGGAAGACCCGCTCAGCGCCGTTGCGGAAGGTACCGGAAAAGCCCTTCAGGAACTGGACTTCTTCACTAATGTTACTGACGCGGAAGACTGAAGACGGAACCTCCGGAGCCAGCGCTCCGGCCTTGCGCCTGCCGTACTGCCGCATCACATCAACGCATCTGCCTGCATGATTCCTCTCCGGCCATCTCCACAGCTTGAAATCCAGCCGCTCCTGCCGGGAGGCGGCCCTCCGGGAACATTGCGGGCAATAGCACACCCTAGCTTATTCACACCCCGTGTTTACAAAAATGCTTAAAAAAATTAAACGAGCCTTCGGCTTCGGATCCTGTGATCCCATGGAAGGCTCCACCATCATCATCAATGCCGAGAAACTCGAACGCCGCGTAGCCCTTCTGGAAAACGGCGTACTGGAAGAATACACCATCGAGCGCGAAGGCGAAGACAACATCGTAGGCGGCATCTTCAAGGGCCGCGTCAAAAACATCGAACCGGGCCTCAAGGCCATGTTCGTGGACATCGGCCAGGAAAAGAACGCCTTCCTCCACTTCTGGGACGCTCTGCCCGCCGCGCTGGACTCCAGCCTGGAAGAAATCGAACGCGAAGGACGGCCAAAGAAGCAGCAGCGCAAAATCACGTCCAAGGACATTCCGGACATCTACCCCATCGGCTCCGAAATCATGGTGCAGGTCACCAAGGGCCCGATCGGCACCAAGGGCCCCCGCGTCACCACAAACGTCTCCCTGGCGGGACGCTACCTGGTCCTGATGCCCTTCACGGACCAGTTCGGCATCTCCCGCAAGATTGAAGACCCCAAGGAACGCCTGCGCCTGCGCCAGATCATGCAGAAGCTGAACGTGCCGGACGGCATGGGCATCATCATGCGCACGGTGGCCCAGGGACAGCGCTACCGCCACTTTGTCCGCGACCTCGCCATGCTGCTGGAGCAATGGTACGGCGTGGAGGAAAAGGAGGCCAACCCCGCCCCCGTCTGCGTGTACCGGGAACCCGACCTGATCGAACGCACGGCACGGGACTTCCTGACGGACACCGTGGACAACATCATCTGCGACGACGCGGAAACTACGGAGCACATGCGCTCCATTGCGGGAAAAATCTCCCGTCGCGCCAAGCGCCACATCCAGCACTTCCCCGTGCGCACGCCCATCTTTGAAGAACTGGGGATTGAAAAACAAATCAACGAAGCCTTCCAGCGCCAGGTGCTCCTGCCCTGCGGCGGCTACCTGGTGATTGACGAGACGGAAGCCCTGATTGCCATTGACGTGAACACCGGGCGCAACAAGGGCACCAAGGACCTGGACAAGACCATTCTGGACACCAACCTGGAAGCCGCCTATGAAATCGCCAGACAGCTCCGCCTGCGCAACATCGGCGGCCTGGTGGTGGTGGACTTCATCGACATGCGCCATAGGAAGGACCAGCAGGCCGTGTACAAAGCCATGAAGGACCGCCTGAAGCGCGACAAGGCCAAGACCCAGGTACTGCAGATCACCCCCATCGGCCTGATGGAAATGACCCGCCAGCGGCTCAATGAAAGCCTCCGGGAATCCGTTCATGACCCGTGCCCGTACTGCGGAGGCCGGGGCCGCGTCAAATCCGTGATGACCATGAGCGTGGAAATTCAGCGGCAGATCTACGCCTGCATCCAGAAATACAGGGAAACCATCGGGGACATGGTCATCGTCGTAAACTCGGAGGTGCTCTCCCGCTTCAAGAATGAAGACGCCAGCCTGCTCATGGAACTGGAACGCCAGCACAGCGGAAGGTTGATCTTCCGCGGCGACCACAACCAGCACCGCGAATCCTTCGCCATTTACGACGCCCGGTACGACAACAAGCCGCTGTACCAATCCGGGCAGTAGCTAAACCAACTCCGGCTTTCCGGGCCGGGCGACACCATCGCCCGGCCTTTTTTTGACCCGTCATGAACAGCATTCCCTCCTCTCCGAACGATCCCGTCAACACGGACATCCTGATGGTGGCGGAAGACCGCGTCAAGGGCTTCCGGCGCTTCCCCTTCCATGCCATTTCCGAGCAATGCGGCCACCCGGTCCCGGTAGTCATCCAGCGCCTGAAAGCCATGATGGAAGCCGGAGTGGTGCGCCGCGTGCGCCAGACGCTGCTGGCTACCAAGCTCGCCCAGGGGGCCCTGGTGGCATGGTCCCTGCCGGAGAAGAACCTGGATGCGGCCTTTGACTGGATGAAGGAGCACGACCCCTTCACGGGCCACGTGGTGCTCCGCAACACGGATGCGGCCAATCCCGGCGCCCAATACAGGCTCTGGACCACGGTCAAGGTGCCCGTGGGCTGCGGCACGCTGGAGGAACACTGCGAGATACTGAAACGCCACATCGGCGCGGACGACTATGTCCTGCTGCCCGCCCGCGGCGTTTTTGCGCTGGGCGTGGGGCACATGCGCCGCAGGGGCCTCCGGCCCGGGGACAAGACTCCGGAACCGGCCCCCATGCAGGAAACGAAAACCGTCTCCCTCTCCGGGCTGGAATGGAAGGTGCTCCTCTCCGTCAAGGAACAGCTCAGGCCGGAGGAAATGGTGGAAGACCCCTGGGCCCTCCGCGCCGCCCAGGCTGGCCTGGAACCGGAGGAATACTGCCGCACGGCGGAAGAGCTGGACCGGAAGCAGGTCATCGGCCGCTTCGCCACCTTTTTGGAACATGTACGGACCAGAACGAACGACGGCCCCGTCACCAAATACAACGGACTGTTCCACTGGACGGTTCCCGCCGGCATGGAAATCCGGGCGGGAGCGGAATGCGGACGCCACATCTGCATGACCCACTGCTATTGGAGAACCGGAGGGGACATCTTCGGCGGGGCGCAGATCATGGGCGTGGTGCACGGCCTGGAAAAAAACGCCGTGCTGGAACACAAGGCGGCGATTGACCGCCATCTGGACGCCTCAGGCATTCCCGTCCTGCATACGGCCGTCTTCTGGGGCGAACGCTCGGAAATCAAGCCCTCCGAAATTTCCCCGGACCTGTACAGGAAATGGACGGAGGAAGTGAAAAGCGCCCCCGTCCTGCGGTAGGCGTCCTTCTTCCTTTCCTCCCTGCTTCGCGCCATTCCCCGTGGCAAACTTGTTGCACGAACAGGTTTCCCTCCCGCGCGTCCGTTCTGGCATGGTGGCGTCGCTCCCGTTAACCTGCGGAGCTTGTCACCATGAAGGCACACCATCTTTATTCCACAGCCACGACCCTGGCCACGGCGGTTCTGCTTGCCGCGCCCTCCCTTGCGGACCAGACCATCAGCGACACCCAGACCAAGGCCGTCAACATGACGGAGGGCAAACTGACCGTCACGGGAACCGGATTCCTGAACGTCGCCAAAAATGCCGTCAACCTGAAAGACCCCATCCAGTCCGCCCTTGAGATCGCGGTAATGGAAGGAGGCAGGATTTCCGGAAAAAGCGCCCTTGTCCTGGACCAGGGCATGGAAAACGGAATAACGGGACAGTTGATCAGCGTGACCAATTCCGGCACGATGACCGGAACGGAAAAACAGGCCATCGACCTGCGCTACATGATCAACACGTCCGCCACCATCACCAACAACGGTACCATTTCCGCCGGTCAGAAAGGAGCCGTCAAACTGGGCAATAACGCCACTGTGACCAACAATGGCACGATTGAAACCACGGCTGCGGGGGAAAACGGCATCACGGCCAAGCATTACGATCCGGAAGACGACGGCATTGACACCTTTGCCCATGGCCTGGATCTTGCCAACAACAGCGGAGGGAAAATCACCGGCATGAAACACGGAGTTACCGGAGAAGGGAAAGCCGCCATCAGCAATAACGGCAGGATTGAAGGCAGGGGAGGTTCCGGCCTGAACTGGGACTGGAACGCCGCCCTCCAGCAGGACGACAAGTACGTGGTCACCGTGGTTAACGGCAAAGACGGCGTCATCAGCGGCACCGGAGACGCAACCACCCTGGACGGCGACGGCGTGGACGTGGATTACATCGTAAACCTGACCAATTCCGGCACGATTATTGCCAAGGACTCCTTCGGCAGTGCGGACGGCCTTGCCATCGGCGGGGGCGTCGTAACCAATACCGGGACCATCACGGCTTCCAATTCCAACACGAACGGCCAGGCCTACGGCATTCTGGTGGATGATTCCGACGGCGGCAATGCCTTTGAAGCCATCCGGATCACCAACAGCGGCACCATTGAGGGAACAGGCGCCAACGGCGTGGGCATCAGGATTGTCAGCGACAGGGAGAACTGCATCTTCATGGAAGGAGGAACCATTACAGGAGGCAGCGGCCAGGCGGTGGTCATGGGTTCCGGCGACGATGTATTTTCCTATTCCGGCGGAACAGTGAACGGCAGCGTGGACGGAGGAACAGGCTTCAACACCATGGTCTTCCAACCGGCGGAGACGGACCTCACGTTTTCAAGCGATTTGAAAAACTTCCATTCCATCAGCATCCAGGGCTCATCCCTTTCCCCGGGCGCTTCCGTCACCCTGGAAAACCTGACCATTACCCTGGATATGGCCTCCCTGAGCCAGGACAAGCCCCTGTTCAGCCTGGAGGGGAATTCCACAGCCTCCGGCTCTCTTTTATTCAACAATGTAATCCTTCAATTGATGGGAACTCCGGACGCTCTTCCGGTGGATGGGTCCGGCATGGTTTACTTCAAACTGGCAGGGAACGGCATCAGCCTGGAAGGGCTGGAAGTACGGACGGAAGGAGGGTATAAGCTGGATATGAGCCGGGATGGCTACGTAGGCGTCAATTTCAACACGCCGGAACCGGCTGCCGCTGCCCTGGGCCTGTTCGGCTTTTCCCTCTCCATGCTGCGGCGCCGGCGCACTGCGGCCTGACATCATTCTTCCGGACCCCCCAAATCCTCCAACAGGGAATGACCCTGCACGGGAAAAATAAAGCTTCTGAAAAGACGAGCTTTTTTCCCGGACGCAGGGGCGTTCCGTACATGGGGGCAGAAAACCAACAAAAGGATACCTTCTAACGGAGGACAGCGCCGCGCAACGGCCTTCCTGCCCCCTGTTCCCTCTCCGGCGTTGAGTGGCCGGCTGGCCGTCCATGCGGAATTCTTCATTCCCGGCTTTCAGCTTGAGGGGGAGGCAAACCCCAAACAGTCATGGAAGCCGCAACAGCCGCACCGGTTTCCCTGTTCCGGCCCCCTATCATCAACAACGCCGTTTCTCCTTCCCCGCGCCAGGGCAAAACATACGGAATATGGCTTTCCAGGCATCTCCGCACAAAGTCCCGGAAACTGCATCATCTGCAAAAAACTGTCTTTTCTTCCTTGTGGAACACGCGCCCGCAGCCGCCACCTCATATTTTTCCGCAAGTCTGCGCTCAAGAGAGCCCCTCCCTACGGTACGCACCGTTTTTTAACCGCTCTTGTTCTCTCCCTGCCAGCGGCTCTTCCGCATTTTCCCAATGAAAAAATGTCTCCGGAAAACGTGCAGCGTCCCCTAAGGCGCGGCAGCCATTCCGGACAGTAGGGATGCGGTACCCTCATGAGGGAACGAAGTACAAAAAAGGACTGTCTCCCTGTGAAGGGGAGACAGTCCTTGTTGAATGGAAGGCGGCTGGCAGAAAACCCGCCGCGTCAGTTCGTTACTACTTTTTCTCCGGCTGGGCGGGAGCCTGTGCCGGGGCTTGGGCAGGCGCCTGAGCGGGAGTCTGGGCCGGAGCAACGGCAGCGGGATGCTTGTAGGAAACCGCAAACCCATCGTACTTGGCCGGCAGCTTCCTGTCCGGAAGCATCAGTTCATGCAGGCGGTACAGCGCGGCCGCTTCCTTGACGTGCGCGGGACGGGCCTTCATCTGCAAGTCGGGAATCACGGTTTCAGGATTGTGTTTTCTGGCTTCCACGGCAGCCGTCACGGCGGAATCCTCCAGGAACTTGGCCACATCCGGCATGTGCAGGTAGGAGTCTAGGGAACGCACCACGCAGGCGGAGGCCAGTTCTTCATCGGAACCGTGCAGCAGCACCAGGGCTTCCGCAAAGTAATCCAGAGCCTTGTTCCAATCCTGGGCCACCATGGCGGCGGCCCCAAGAGCATACTTCATCCGCGCCTGCTGAAGGCGGGTGGCATTTTTCTTGGTGGCCAGGAAAGAGGCGGCACGGCTTTTCACGCCGTTCCAGTCCTTGTCCGGAATCAGGGCCATGATTTTGGCAACCTCCAGATCATCCTGGGCGGAGGGGGACAGATTGGAACCCCTTACGGGGAACTTGGCCAGCAGGCCTTTGACCCCGGCCCAGTCCATCATGCGCATGGCGCACTCCAATTCATAAACGGCCGCCCGGGCGGACAGGCTGTCCTTGATGGAAAGCGTGGAGGCATATTTGTTCACCAGGGCATGGAATTTGTTGCGGGCGTCCTGGTATTTCCGGTTTTCCATAGCCACCTTGGCGTCCACGAAATCATCCGTTTCAAAGATGTACAGCGTTTTGAAGGCGCTGGCCATCTGCTGGAGGACTTCCTGGGATTCCCGGCTTTCCACGAACTGGACCATGGGGCCGTTGGCGGAAAGAATGTAAATATCCGTCGGGCGGCCATTCTTGATGGCCGGAGCGGCAGCCCTGGCGCGCAGGCGCTGGGGATTCTGGGCATTCTGAGCCATAGCCGGAACCAGGGTGGACAAGCCGGCCAATACCATTATTACTGAAAGTGCTTTCATATTGTTGATTGCTAAACCTTTTGTTGTTACTTCTGGCCCTTGGCGGCGCGTATGGCGGCTTCATAGGCGGCGATGTCCGCCCGTTCCTGGCTGACGGCGGGATCGGAGCCGAACTTGGCCGTCTTATCCTTCACCTCGTTGACCAGGGCACTGTCTTCTGCCGTCATCTTCTTGCGGTTGGCGGGAGTATCCAGCAGTTGCACATACTGGCTGCCGGCCTTCCAGGCGATATACCTGTCGGACGGCTGCTTGCCCGCCCCCTGGGACATCGTGTTCCTCTTCCACAGCGTATCCATCTGTGCAAGCACGGCGGGAGCGGACCACTTCACGAGGCCCTTGTACGTGCCCGTGATGTTCATGAAGTTGATCAGGGCCTTGTCCAGCTCGTTCTGCTTCAGGTAGGCTTCACCTTGCAGGTAGAGGACTTCCGGCAGATTCTTCTTGTAGGACTTGTTCTCGCGGTACTTGTCGGCGGCGGCAATGACGGACGGCCAGTCCTGGCGGGCGGAGGTGAACTTGACCAGGTTGTACTGGGCGTCTTCCATGGCCTTGCGGTCCGGGTTGGCGCTGGATTCCTCCTTGCTGAGTTCATCCTTCATCATCTTGATGGCGGTTTCCACCTTGGCGTTATCTTTGCTGCGGCCCAGAGCAACGGCCTTCCCGAAGACCGCATTCTTGCGGTACTTGGACATGCCGTTGATGCGGGCCTTCTTGCGCACCGGATCAGGTTCCGACGGGTCCAGGATTTCATCAAAGTAGGCGATGCTTTCTTCCGGCTGGGACGTATTGGCCAGGTGGACACCCAGCTTCACGAGCGTGTACGGAGGCAGGTCGGAAGGTTTGAAGTCCCGCTTCAGCTCCACGAAGAGCTGCTTGACCAGACCTTCCAGAGCGGCCTTCTCGGCACGCTGTTCGTCCGTTTCCGTGGGAGCCTTTTCATACCGTTCCTGCGTCTGGGCAATGACGGCCATGCGGAGCATGGCGCTCAGCGTCTTGTCCTTGTCATTGTCCACGCCGGGGAACCGGTAGAAGTGGTTGCGCATGGCGTTGGCGTCCAGATTGCGGCCCAGCGCCTGATTGCCGGCCATGTACGTCTTGGTGTAGGAGTTGACGGCTTCCTCCAGAAGAACGGTCATCTTGGGATCGTCCTTCTTGCCTTCCCTCACAATGACTTCCTGCATCTTGACGGACGCGGGGTCAAACATCTCCTTGTCGTCCTTGAAGAAGTCCATGGCTGCGGCAGCCAGCTGGAGGCTGTAGCGGCTGCCGGGCTGGTCGCTGTTCTTCCAGTACTCGTCATACCACTTCTTGACTTCGTCCCGTCGCGCCGTCCTGGCCGCTTCCACGGCTTCCTTCGGTTCTACGGGGAGAGGTTTCTTGGTGGCATTGATGAGCAGGTTGTACACGGCTTCCGCGGCGGGGCGCTTGTCGCCCAGCTTTTTGGCGGATTCCAGAGCGGCCAGGAAATAGCCTTCCGCTTCCTGTTCATGCTCCTTGCTGCCGGCATACAGGTTCGCCAGCAGGTTGTTGGCATACGGGAACAGGCGGTGCTCCTTGAAGTTGTCCACGATTTCCTTCGCATCCTTCGTGGCAAGCTCCTCGTCTCCGGGGTTCTTGCGGTTCAGGTAGTTGAAGGCACGGTCATAAAGCACGGCGGCCATATTGGCGTCATTCTTGTCCGGGAAACGGGCAATGTAATTGGTGAAGGCCTGGATGGCTTCATCCGTATTGCCCAGGTTCGTGTAGGTTTCACCCAGCAGGTACATGGCCGTTTTCAGGTAGGTGCTGTCACGGTATTCCTTCACGAAGCGTTCCAGCACCGGCACCGCTTCCTTGTAGCGGGCGGCGTCCGCAGCCCCCAGGTTGAACAGGGAGGCGCCTTTGCAGTACAGGGCCAATTCATAGAACTTGTGGGTGGGGTCGTCCTTGTGCAGCTCCATGACCTTGTCCGCCTGCTGGACGCAGAGATCGAATTTCTTGTCCTTCAGCAGTCCTTCCAGGGACAGGGTGTTCAGCATGGGGGCATACTTGGAATTGGGAATTCCTTCAGGTGCTGCGCCACAAGCTCGCCGCCCTTGTCCGCTTCTCCCAACTGCCAGGTAGTCATGGCCAGGTAATAGAGGTTGTCCTCCCTGCCCGGGGCGTCCGGATAGGATTCATTGATAAGCTGGTAAGCGGCGCGGGCGACCCGCTGGGAACCATGCACCAGGGCCTGGTTGCCCATGAAACTGAACGTGAAGGCGTCCATGACCTTCCCTTCCTCCTTCATCTTGTTGAACTGGTCAATCAGGGCGGTCACCTTCGTCCTGTCCAGCGTATGGGAGAGGTCCGTCACGCCGGGCACGGCGCCGTTGGCGCGTCCCAGGCGGTCCAGGGAATGGTTGGCGTCCGCCAGCACTCCGGCCTGGTCGGGCAGGAGGCCCATCAGCACCATTGCCAGGGAGGCGTAGTCTTCAGACTCCTTCTGCTTTCCTTCCTGGAGAAGGGCGCGGGATTTTTCCAGCACTTCCGCAATGTAGCTCACCAGCCGGGGAGCGTACAGCGCCACGCGGGTGGGGCTGATGTTCATCACGGAAGGATGGGCTTCCACAAATTTTACCGTTTCCTGGCATTTGCCGGTCTTGATGGCGGCATCCACCATCGCCAGGAAGCCGTTGGTGATGACGGCATCCGTAATGCGGCGCCCCTTGTAGCGGGAGGTGACGCAGGAGGTAAGGTTTTCCAGCCCTTTCTCAAAGGCGGGCGGATCCATCTTGAAATAACACTGGGCCAGCAGTCCCTGCACTTCACCGGCATTAACATTCCGGGCTACAGGGTCGCTGCGGTATTCCTTCAGGAATTTCTCCAGCAGCTCCGCGCCCTTGGCAAAATCCCCAAGGCGGCAATAGTTTTCCCCCTCGCGGAACAGGGCCATTTTCACGAGCTGGTTCTTGGCGCTCGGGAACTTGGTGTAACACGCCTTGAACGCTTCCACAGCTTCCTTGTATTGCTTCAATTGGGCCAGGCAGACGCCCTTCTGGTAATAGAACCAGCCGAAGCCGTCATCCAGCCCCAGCGTCTTGATACGGGGTTCATAAACGCGGATGCAGCGGTCCACGGCATCCAGGGCTTCCTGCCACTTGCCTTCCTTCATGGCGGTCAGGGCCGTGCGCTGGTAATCGCGCGGGCCATGCTGGGCACTGGACGGGAGCGCCGCCCCAATGCTCACCACGGAAACCAGGCCTGCAGCCAGTGCAGTAGTATAGTTTGATTTGATCATGTGTTTAAAATTCGTTGAAACAGAAGAGATAATAGAATAGGTACAATATCTGTGCAAATGCACGGAATGCACCTATCTGTAATGGATTGCGTCATTCTAACAGGATGCTGCAAACTCTAAAGCAGAAAGTTCTGTATTTTTAGTCATCCTTGCAAGAAAGTTCTTCCTGCTCGCGTTCCCTTAAGGGAGGATTGGGTTTGGAACCAAAAAGGCCTTTTTATCTCTGAGAATCCTGCTCTTTCAAAAAAAGATCCGGCATTCCGAGCCGGAGCAAATTCCGGCCATTAACGAAATGAACGCCCCTCTCTCAACTATCCTTGAAAGTTTTCAGGACCACTGAGTCCATCCCGGCTCTCATCAAAACATCCATGACAGCTGCGGCGCGCTGATTGGGAACATCTCCAGCCACCATTAACTGAACCACTACCCTGCCTCCCGCCCTCCCCGCGCTCCGCTTTTTGTTTTTCAGCCACTCGACGATAACCCCCAGGCTCCCTTTCTCCTCCACCAGAGGATAAAAAAGGCCATTCCCGTTACCGTAAAAGAGAGCATGCGGAAGAAGAAAAATGGAAGCGGACGGCATTGATGAAACCGTCCCGCTCTGCGGCCTTTCAGGAATGCCTGGAACTGCTGCAACAGGAGGTCCGGAAAAACGAACCCTCTTCACATTGCATTCTGCGGCAACCTGTATAACTTCGCGGGAATCCGTGAAGAGAGCCCTCCGGTCACCGCGCAGATAGAGGAAAGGCTCCTTACAGCCCTTTGCCCTCAGCTGTTCTGCCTGCTTCTTGATATGTTTCTTTAGTTCTTCCGGGGAATGGAGAGGCTCATGGGAGCCGGATCCCCAGCGGATACTGGAATCAATACCTTCCGGACGCCTGTCCTCCTTTTTGCCATACACATTAATCACGATGTTGCCGAAGGAGGACCTGATTTCTCCGGAATGTTCATCTTCCTGCATCTGAAGGCCTTCCTCTCCCCGCCGCGCACTACATCCTGCCGTCTCGGAAACCGGGATGCTGCGGCAGGCGCCCGATTCCTGAGACGCCTTCAACGGTAATGCCTGAACGGCGTTCGAGAAGACGATCAGGATTGCCCCCCACCGGGCTACATGATTTGACCGGACCATAAGAAAAAAAGACAGCGGGCCACTTCCACACTCTTGCAGGGAAGCCGAACATCAATAACACGGTCCATCCGTGAATGGCTTAGTCGTCCTTGAGGTCGGTCAGGGCCACCGTGGTAATTCCTGCTTCTGTCAAAGCGTTCATGACGTCAATGACGCGCTGGTGGGGAACATCGCCCTCCACCCACAACTGAACTACCGGCTTGGTGCCTACGGCGCTGGCTTCCTGTTTCTTGGCTTCCAGCTGCTGCACGAGGGTCGCCAGGTTATGGTTGTTCATGTCATTGTCAATCATCAGGCTGTTGTCCTTGCCCCAGTAAATGGTGCCGTCCTTGATGATGCGGATCAGCGCCGGTTCAATCTGGGAGGCGGTATCGCTCACGGATTGCCCCGGCATGGACATGTCCAGCTTGCGTTCCTGAATCAGGGAGGTCGCCACAATGAAGTAAATCAACAGAAGGAAGCACACGTCGATGAGGGAGGAAATATCCAGCTTGGGATCTTCATCCTCAACCATCTCCAATTTTTTATGTCTTGCCATAGCGCGTAATGTTATTCGGCCTTGTTTGCAGCAGAGGAATTTTAGCAGGCAATACGGCAAAGATCACCTTGACCACGCCACATTCCGCAGCCACGCGAATCACTTCCCGGGAGCCCTTGAACAGGGCCTTCTGGTCGCCGCGCAGATACAGGCGGGTTTCAAAGTCCTGCTTGTCCTTGAAGCGTTCCGCAAGGTTTTTGATATATTCCTTCAGTTCATCCGGAGAGTTGAGCGGCGCACTGACATCGGAAGCCCAGCGAACGTTGGGGTCCATGCCGGCGGGACGCTTTCCATCCCCTTCACCGTACACATTCACCACGATACAGCCGTTGGCGGATTTCACTTCACCGGAACTGCTGGCCGTGGGCATTTGAATGTTCTTATCCTTTTTAACGGTAATGGCCGTAGCGTTCACCACGAAGAAGATCAACAGGAGGAAAACCATGTCGATCATGGGGGACATATCCATTTCCCCGCTCTCTTCGTCGGCCGCTACATTGGCTTTTTTCTTACCCATAAGCTACATTTGGTTGAGATTCTCCGGCCCGGCTCCGCCTGGGCGGAAACTTCCGGACCGGACCGTCTTTCCCGGCGATCAGGCCAGGCCTTCGGGAATGCGGGCAAGCTGGGCTTCGGCGTTCACCACGTTGATGGAGGTGTTCACCATTTCCTGCACGGTGCCTACGCATTCGGCAATATGGGCGTTGGCGATGCCCTTCTGGAAGAAGAAGAACGGCGTGGCGATAATGGCGTTGATCAAGCCCCAGAAGGTCGTCAGAAGAGCCACGGAGATGTCACCGGCAAGCTGGGTGGGGTCTGCCTGTCCGGCGCTTGACAGCGTGCCGAACGCGCCCACCATCCCCTGCACCGTACCGAAGAGGCCGAGCATGGGGGAAATCTGCGCGCAAAGGGCCAGCATGTTAATCCATTTGAATACGGAACGGCTTTCATTGGCCGTAAAGTCGGCTACGGCGTCTTCAATGGCGTCCTTGCCAAGGTCTTCCGGACGGGTGGCGTCCACATTCGGCAGGGCATACGCAACCAGGCGGCCCAGATAGGTGGGGCTGCCGGCTGCCACTTCAATGGCAGAGCGGATGCGGCATTCGGCCATCAGCTGCAGCAGGGTGACCTTGAGGTCTTCCGGACAGAATTTTTCCTTTTTCAGAGCCACCATGTTGTAGATTACCAGGAAAACGATGAAGGCTTCCACCAGCATAATCGGGATCATGGTCCAACCACCGGCGATGATCCATTTGTCAAGCATGGTCTGTTCCTGCGGAACAGCGGCTTCGGCAGCTTCCTGAGCAAAGGCGGATGTAGAAAACGCGGCCATCAGGACGGAAGCAAATGCGGCGAAACGGAAACCCAGTCTAAAAAGGTTCTTCATAATTTAAGTTATATGGTTGTTCGAAAAGATACTGGTGTATTAAAGCATGCAAATTCAGACTTGCAAGCATTCATTTCGGGCCCTGGCAAAAATTCAGACACCCGCGGAACCGTCTTCCCGGGCCAGCCGGCTGCAGATCGGACAGCGCCCTCCGCAACCCCGCGCAGAGCAGTATTCACGCCCGTACAAGACGATGCGCAAATGAAGATCTCCCCATGAATTTTCAGGGAAAAGGCTTTTCAAGTCACGTTCCACGGCTTCCACCGTTTTCCCCTTGCTCAGCCCCCACAGCCGGGAAAGGCGGAAAATGTGCGTATCCACCGGAAAGGCAGGAACGCCGAAGGCCTGAGTCATGACGACGGAGGCCGTTTTATGCCCTACCCCAGGAAGGGATTCCAGGGCCGCAAAGTCGCAGGGAACCTGCCCCTGGTATTTTTCCACCAGGATGCGGCTGAGGTTCACGATGGCGGACGCCTTCCTTTCCGAGAGGCCGCAGGGCCGCACGATTTCCCGGACCGCTTCCACATCCTGCCGGGCCATTTCCTCCGGGGTGGAAGCCAGGGCGAACAGGGCCGGGGTCACCAGGTTTACGCGCTTGTCCGTGCACTGGGCGGACAGAAGAACCGCCACCAGCAGGGTGTAGGCGTCGCGGTGCGCCAGGGGGATGGGAGGGTTCCCATACAGGGACATGAGTTCCTCCCGGACAATGGAAGCCCGTTTTTTCGTATCCATGCCGCCAGATTACCATCCTGCACGCACGCCGGAAAATAAAAAAGCGCCGCCATGTGATGAATGGCGGCGCCCGGGTTAAAGGGTTCAGGAATCCGGTCAGTCAGCCTTGGCGTAAAGCCCCTTGGACACGCGGTGCTGCAGGGCCGCATACATGGCGCGGCAGTGCCTATAGCCGCGGCGGCTGCCGAGCACTTCCAGACTGTTGGCGGGGTCTCCCCAGCGGACGATGGTCAGTTCCACATAGCGGCGGCCCCATTCCTTCATCAGCTTCTTGTTAGGCTGGTAAATGTCAATGGTTCCGGTGCCGACCAGGGCGCTCCCGTAATCGTCAACGACGTAGAGATAGGGCTGCCCCTTGATGCGGAAGGTTGTTCCCAGAGGGTAAACGGACCAGTCCGCAGCGGCGCTGCGCACGGAAGAAGTGTATTTCAGCGTCGTGCCAACGGCATTCCGGGGTCCGTAGGCCAGATGGTCACGTTCGGAATGGGTATAAGCCGTGGTGCGTACTACACGGGTGCGCTGGGCGGGGTGGTAAAACGGCATCTTGTGTTTGTCGCGCCCCAGTTTGGGGAGCTTGGAAGAAGGCACTGCCGAACGGCTCGGCGCCAGGGGCTGAACAAATCCCTGGGCATTTTCACCTACACGGGCCAAAACAAGGGCGTCACTACTGGATTTCCCCATGCCGGTTACAGCTCCGTTTGTCGAGCAACTGCTGACAAACATGGCCGCGACGGCACAAGACAGGGTGGCAATTATTCTTAAATTCATGCGGTATGAGGTTAGGCGCCATACACATGGCAGTCACTCCGGCAGAACCTTCAGGCCATGTGCGGAAGCCGAAAAATCGGCAACGGCGGCTCTTGGGTACGAAATAATTTCTGCCTTGGCAATCCTTTTTTTTCACCGACCCCCTTCCAAACAAGGAAAACCTATTAATATAAAACGCTAAAAATAAGCAATATATAAAACATGCCGCATTTTTGTCATATCATGACAAATAATATACTTCACGAAACATCTTTTTCTATCACATCACGACACACTTTTTTATTTTTAATACATCTTGCTTACTATAAATATGATATAAGAGAAAATCGACCTCAATCCTTCAAAAGATTCCCTAAAAAAGTTCAATGGGCCAAATTCCGGAAGGCCGTCATGGATGGAAAAATCGCGTCTCCCCTTGAACGAATTTCCCTTTGCTGTTCAGGCTTCCACGTGAATTTTTCCTTTCCCGTTTCCTTATCTGCGCCCTTCCTGCTTCCCAATATGCCGCAATGCAGGGTTCGGGAAGAGGTTGGGAAGAACATTTCCCGGCAATAAGGATTCGGGACACGGGATTTTTACCGGGGCATGCTCCGGCCATGGGAAAGCTATAGAAAAAAAGGCATGCAGGCCTGATTGAAAAAACATCCCGTAACCCGTCTTGCAGCAGTTTTTCAAATTCTGGAGAAACTTCCATGCCAAGAAAAAGAAAGATGCGGGGAACAGCCCGCTCTGCGCAGGAAAGGAATCCTTCCGTTTTCTCCTGTAATTTTTCCGGAGCGGGAACCGGAAAAGCCCGGTTGGACGGAAAACGAAGCTTCAACCCTGAAGAGCAGGGAAAGCCGGAAGGCGAACGAATCAATTCCCTGCCTCCTGTAAAACGGTCCCGGAACAAGCATGCCCGCTTGCAGGCGGGCATTGCCCCGTTGAACGGCATTCATGGACAAGAGGGGGGAAATTTCATAGCCGCCCTTCCTTTTTTCTCTTTCCCCTCTTTCCTGCGACGCTCTTCAGATGACGCCAAGCCTCCTGCTCCCGGCGGCCGGGCGCACACCCAATGGGCAGTTGCATCCCTCCGGAAATAGATTACACTCCGGAACGAACATGTCTGCCGGCCTGCCCCAACACCTCACGCTGGACTACCTGCGCGCCCTGTTATCCCGGGGCGTGGAGAAGGCTGCCGTCACGGAGGAGGCCAGAACGGTCTTGAGGAAATGGGTCATGGACGCACGGCGGATCGCCAGGGGGGAAATCCCCTCTTCCGTTTCCGCCCCCTCTGTTTCCGGAGAAACGCAGCCGCCGCCGGAAATTCCAGGCCAGCCGCCGGACTCCGTGGATGAAGTTTCCTTCGGCAACGAACTCCGGGACATCCTCAACGGAGTACAGCCGGGCAGAACGGAGGAGGAAGCCACGCTGCCCCGCCATATTTCCTTTGCCCTGGAAGGTGAAACGGAGGAAGAGAAACTGTCCTCCCTCCGGGAACTGGTCGTCAACTGGCCGCCGCTTCGGAATATGGAGTCCCTGCGGGACACGCCCGTCTTTTCCTCCGGCAGTCCCAGGGCGGACATCATGATGGTCACGGACGCCCCCGGCCTGTATGAAGAAAAGCAGGGCGTTCCCCTGGCCGGCCCCTCCGGACAGAAGCTGGACGCCATGCTGAAAGCCATGGGGCTTTCCCGTACGGACATTTACCTGACCCATCTGGTCAAGTACCGCCCCGCCCTCCCCCGCCAGCTTACCAACAACCGGCCTCCCACGGACCGGGAGATAGAGGTATCCCTCCCCATTCTCCGGGAGGAAATCATGCTGGTGCGCCCGAAAGTGGTGGTAGCCCTGGGCGCCATCGCGGCCAGGGGCATCCTCCAATCCGGAGAGACGCCGCTTTCCGCCCTGAGGGGGACGTTCCACACGGCTTTCGACACGCCTGTGCGCGTTACTTACAATCCCAGCTACCTCCTCCGCACGGAGGATATTTCAGAAAAACGAAAGGTTTGGGAGGACATGCTGTGCGTCATGGAACAGGCCGGCCTTCCCATTTCCGAAAAGCAACGTTCCTATTTCCTGCCCAAAAAGTAACATATGGATTATTTAAACAGCATTCTGGAGCGCAAACGCGCCGACTTGAAAAAAATCCTTCCCCTGGAAGGGAAATTGCGGGCCTCCGCCATCCAGAGGAATGACTATGCGGGATTCCGCACCGCGGTGGACCTTGGGGAAAACCGTCTTTCCGTCGTCCCGGAAATGTCCAGGGTCCATCCCGTCCTCAACCTCCGGGAGTCAAACCAGGACCTCCGCCACCTGTACGGCATGTTCATCCAGGGCGGCGCGCAGGGCATTTCCATCGCCGTGGAACCGGAGGTATACGGCGGTTCCTGGGACATGGTTTCCACCATTTCCAGAATCAGCACTGTCCCCGTCATGGCGCGCGACGTTTTCATCCATCCCGCCATGATCTGCCAGGCCATCGTCTCGGGAGCGGACGCCGTCAACCTGGTGGCGGCCGCCCTGCCGGAAAAGGACCTGGAAGACCTGTACCGCATGGCCTCCGGGCTGGGACTGGACGTGATGATGGAAGTCCATACCCTGAATGAGCTTGAAACCGCCATGGATCTGGAAGCGGAATTCGTCTGCATCAACAATGCGGATCCGCATACCCTCCAGGCCAATCCGGCGGTTACGGAAAAACTCATTGAAGAAATTCCCGCCTCCGTCACCGTCCTGGCCGCAGGAGGCATCCGCACCGTGGAAGACGCGCGCCGCATGCTGGACGCCGGAGCCAACGGCGTCATTCTTCAGGACGAACTGGCCCGCATGGATATTCCCCAAGATTTCATGGAAGCCATTCTGGCGCTCAGGGCGGAATGATTTTTCCTCCTGCACTATATATAATAGACAGGAGCAATCTGTGCCCGCATGGAGAAATGCGGGCTTGAAGCCGCTTCCGCGGTTTTTCCAATCATGGCTGTCCCGGAACGGAAAGGGTCCCGGAATTGTCTCACTTTCCGTATGGACATGACCAACAGCCCGCATGCCCGGCATGGAGCTTCCGGACACACGGACCCCGTCTGCGGAGCGCAAGTCGGGGAAGATACTCCCTGGAAGGCCGGCTATCAGGGGAAAACCTATTTTTTCTGCAGCCGTTCCTGCCGGGATAAATTCACGGCAGCGCCGGAAGAAGCTCTTGCCCACCCTCCGGACGCCGGACACGGCATGGACATGAAGGGCATGGACATGCCCATGCACCACCATGAAGACATGGACCATTCCTCTGCCATGGAGTCTGCGGCCGCCGCTCCCGGTACGGTGTACACCTGTCCCATGCACCCTCAAATCCGGCAGGATCATCCCGGAGCATGCCCCATCTGCGGCATGACGCTTGAACCACTGCTCCCTTCCGCAAACGCCCGGGACGATACGGAGCTGAATGACTTCCGCAGGCGTTTTTATTTTTCCCTGCCTTTCGTCGTCCTGATCTTCATTATTTCCATGGGCGGCCATCTTGCGCGCTGGATGAACGCCGGAGTCCAGAACTGGGTGGAACTGTTCCTGGCCATCCCCGTGGTCCTGTGGGCGGGAGAGCCGCTCCTGGTCCGGGGATGGGATTCCATCAAGACCCGCAATCCCAACATGTGGACGCTGATCGGCGCCGGAACCTCCATCGCCTTTCTGTACAGCCTGGCCGCTACCATCGTGCCCGGCTGGTTTCCCCCGTTTTTACCCATGACGGGCATGTTCCCGTTTATTATGAGGCGGCGGCCATCATCATTTCCCTCAGCCTTCTGGGCCAGGTGCTGGAACTGAAAGCCAAATCCCGTACGGCGGAAGCCATCAGGGCCCTGATGAATCTGGCCCCCGCCACCGCCCATCTGGTACTCCCCAACGGGGTGGAAAGCGACATTCCCCTGAAGGACGTGCAGACCGGCGACGTGCTGAGAGTGAAACCGGGAGAAAAGATTCCGGTAGACGGCGTCCTGAAGGATGGGGGAAGCGATGTAGACGAGTCCATGCTGACCGGAGAACCCATTCCCGTCTCCCACGTTCCCGGCGACAAGCTGATCGGCGCCACGCTGAACACCACAGGCACCTTCACCATGACGGCGCAGAACGTGGGGAATGACACCGTCCTGGCGCGTATCGTCAACCTGGTGGCCCAGGCCCAGCGGACCAAGGCCCCCATGCAGAGGCTGGCGGACAAGGTGGCGCGCTACTTTGTGCTTGCGGTGGTGCTCATTGCCGTTCTCACGTTTTTCGCCTGGGGATTCTGGGGGCCGCAGCCATCCTGGCCGCACGGGCTGGTGAACGCCGTCGCCGTCCTGATCGTAGCCTGCCCCTGCGCGCTTGGCCTAGCTACTCCCATGTCCATGATGGTGGCTTCCGGAAAGGCGGCCTCCCTGGGCATCCTTTTCCGGGACGCGGCCGCTCTGGAAACCATGCACAAGGTCAATATCCTGGTGATGGACAAGACAGGCACCCTCACGGAAGGCAGGCCATCCCTGGTCAACGTAACCACGGGGAACAACGTGAATATGGACGCGCTGCTCGCCCGGTGCGCCTCTCTGGAGCAGAACAGCGAACACCCCATCGCGCACGCCTTCCTCCAGAAGGCGGCGGAGGAAAAGCTCACCCTGTCGCCCATTGAGGATTTCCAGTCCTTCCCGGGCGGCGGCGTGGCCGGGACTTTCCAGGGCAGCAAGGTTTGCGTAGGCACCGCAGACATGATGCAGAAGCGGGGCGTAGACATCTCCTCCCTGGCTCCGTGGGTGGAAGAACAGCGGAGACAGGGCCGCGTTACTGTCTTTGCCGCGGTGGACGGCCAGGCGGCGGGAGCCTTCTCCCTGGCGGATAAAATCCGGGAAAACACGCGCCAGGCCCTGGCGGACCTTACTGCGCGCGGCATCCGCATCATCATTGCCTCCGGGGACGCGCCCGCGACGGTGGAAGCCGTGGCGAGGGAGCTGGGCATTTCCGAATTCCACGGAGGAATGACACCGGCGGACAAGCAGGCGCTCATCGCCTCCCTGAAAAGCGGGAACGCCGTGGTCGCCATGGCGGGGGACGGCGTTAACGACGCTCCCGCACTGGCGGAAGCGGATGTGGGCATCGCCATGGGAACGGGATCGGACGTAGCCATGCAGAGCTGCGGCGTCACGCTGGTGAAGGGGAACCTGCTGGTGATTTCCAAGGCTTTCGCCCTTTCCACCGCCACCGTGAAAAACATGAAATCCAACCTGGGTTTCGCCTTCGTGTACAACGCTCTGGGAATCCCCATAGCCGCCGGCATCCTCTATCCCTTCTGGGGCATCCTGCTTTCTCCCGTCATTGCGGCAGGGGCCATGTGCCTGAGCTCCGTATCCGTCATTCTGAACGCCCTGCGCCTGCGGCGCTTTTCATGAAGCGGGCAAATCCTTCTCCCTGAACGCTCCGCGTATATGCCTGAATTCCGGGGCTTCCCCTCCCGGTACAGGACTTCCACAATATCGTAACGGGAGGGAACCGGTTCCGGAAGCTGGCGGAGCCATTCCGCCGCTCCCCGCCGTATCAGCGCCCTTTTGCGGGCGTCCACGGCGCGGCGGGCTCCCCCGTAACTGTTTCCCGTACGGGTTTTCACTTCCACAAAAACCAGGCAGTTCCCGTCCCGGCACACGAGGTCCAGTTCCCCGCCCCTGACGGGACGCCAATTCCTCCTTAAAACGGAAAACCCTTCCCCACGCAGGAAAGAGGCCGCTGCCAGTTCCCCGTACATTCCCAGCCATGCCGTATCCCGCTCCTTCCTATTCAGGAATGGACAGTTCCATTTGTGAAACCGGCGCAAACGAGCGGCGATGAAGCGGACAGGGCCCATGCCTCCGCAGGGCTTCCATGTGGGCTTTCGTGCCATATCCCTTGTGTTTTGCAAAACCGTACTGCGGATAGGAGGCATCCGCCTCCGTCATCATGCGGTCCCTCGTCACCTTGGCCAGCACGCTGGCGGCGGCAATGGAAAGGCTCCTGCCGTCTCCCTTCACGATAGCGCGGTGCGGAACGGGAAGCCCCTTGACGGGCAAGCCGTCCACCAGGCAGAAATCCGCATGCGGGGCCAGTCCTTCCACGGCGCGCGCCATGGCCAGATGAGTGGCTCTCAGGATGTTGAGACGGTCTATTTCCTCCACGGAAGCCATTCCCACGGAGCAGGCCACCTGTTCGCAATCCAGCAGAGCCAGGAATAGGCGTTCCCTCTTAGCCGCGGTCAATTGCTTGGAATCATTCAACCCGGACAGTTCCTCCGGCAGTTCAGGCAGAATGACGGCCCCGGCCACCACGGGGCCGGCCAAAGGGCCGCGGCCGGCTTCATCCACCCCGGCCACATAAAGAAAACCGGAGGAACGGGCCTCCCTTTCAAAACTCATATCCGGGTGTGACTTTTCCGTCATGGCCTCATTCCTCCTCCTGTTCTTCCGGAAGGCGGGTCAGCAGAATCTGCGTGATTCTTCTGCCGTCCGACCCCGTCACTACGGCCCGGTAGCGGCCAATCTTCAATTCCTCCCCTTCTTCCGGAATGTAACCCAGCCGGCTGATCACGTAACCGCCCAGGGTGGTGACGCCCGGGCAATCCAGGTCCATTTCAGGCAGGTAATCCGCCAAGTCAAACAGGGTAACGGCTCCGTTCACGGCATACGTATCCTTGCCGGTCTTGACGAATTCCCGCATTTCCTCCTGGTCAAACTCATCCTGAATGTCGTCCCCCACGATCTGTTCCAGCACATCGTCCAGGAACACCAGGCCGATGGAATCACCAAACTCATCCACCACCAGGGCAAAATGGGCATGCTCTTTCAGGAAGAACGTCAGAAGGCTGTCCAGAGGCATCGTATCCGGCACCACGCGCAACTCACGCCGCACGCTTCTAAGGTCCGGATTTTCCTGCCCTACCAGCTTGAGCAGATCCTTGACGTGCACCCAGCCCTTCACCTCGTCCAGATGGTCGCCCTCCACCAGGGGGAAACGGGTATGGCGGGACTTCCGGGCAAGTTCCCAGTTCTCCTCAAAGGGAGCCGTCAAATCCATCACGTCCACTTCGGAACGCGGCGTCATCACGTCCTTGACGCACATGTCGTTCAGTTCAAGGGCATTCTTGGAGATCTCCGCCTCCTGCTTCGTCAGCTCTCGGGAACGTTCGCTTTCCTCCACCAGGTACATCAGTTCATCCGTGCTGTGAACCGTGCAGGCCGTGGAGCGGGGATCGATACCCAGCAGGTACTTCAGCACAAACCGGGCAATTCCGTCCGTCAGGCCAAGAATGCCCGTATATTTGAACACCGTGTAAAAGAAATGCAGCAGGGGGACCGTCGCCAGAGCGGCCCTGTCCGGATGGCGCACCGCCATGGCCTTGGGAATAAACTCCCCAAAAATAACCTGGCAGCAGGCAAAGAAAATAAACGTAACGGCCAGGGCAATGCCGTAAACGGGAACCTTACCGCCCAGCCCCAGGGAAACAAGGAAGGGAGCCGTCAGCTCCGCCACGAAAAACGTGCCCAAAAATCCCAGCGCCAGAGAAGAAAGGGTAATGCCCGCCTGGCAGGCGGCCAAATACAGGTCAAGGTGCTTGACCGCCTTCCGTGCCCGGGCCAGCTTCCTACGGGTACGCGCCGGAACGCCATCCCCGGCGTGCAGCTGGCTTTCGCGAACCTTCATCAGGGCGAACTCGGCCGCCACAAAAAACGCGTTCAGCAGTAAAAAAAGGATAAAGCCGGCAATCGCCAGCGTCATTCCACCCAGCGCCGGAACAGCGCCGGGCGCTTCAGCGGCCCCGAAGGCCGCAAGAATACTCAGAGGGTCCGGATCATTCATTCTGTTTCAAGTAGTATACGGGAAAGGAGGCCGGAATATTTCCCGGCTTTTGTGTTACAGTTTTTCATAAACGCCCTTGTCCCGGCGCTCCAGCACGGTGAACCCGGCTGCCTTGGCGTCGGAAACGGAAAGGGGCTTGGTCACCTCCGGCACATTGATCCGGCTGATGACCTTGCGCACCGGGTGCTTGCACACCAGGCACTTTTCAAGCGGCGCACGGTCCACCGGCCGCCGCAATTCAAAACCGCGGCGGCACACCGGGCAGGACTGGCCGGGGTCGTCAGGGTTTTCGGAAATATACTCGTATATGGGCATAGTAAAACGCTAGGCTAAATAAAAATCAGCCTAGCGTCAAAATCTTTATAAGGCTGCAACCTTTCCCAGCCCTTACCAGCTGGACTTGGTCACACCGGGGATCATGCCGGCGTTGGCCAGTTCGCGGAAGGAAATACGGGAAAGCTTGAAACGGCGGATAAATGCGCGGCGGCGGCCGGAAACAAGGCAGCGGTTGACCGTACGGGTCGGGCTTGCATTGCGGGGCAGCATGGTTAAACCGATATAATCCTTCTCAGCCTTCAATTGCGTACGCAGTTCCGCGTAGCGCTTGACGGTGTCAGCCTTTTTCTTGTCTCTTGCGATCCAGCTCTTCTTAGCCATAAGTTCGGCGGAATAAGTAGAGGGCCGGGGATGAAAAATCAAGCGCTTTTTTTCAATTTCATCAAATTCAAGCCGTTTTCAATGTCATCCGTCCTTTTTGGCAGCTTCCGCACATCGGCTTAAACGCCTGTTTCTTCCGCAAGCGGCACCATCAGGAAAAGCCTCACAGGCGTTTCCGGCGGAACAGAAGCAGTCGATTATTTAACTCTTCCTAATCATTTCTTCCCCGGCGGAACGGGATCATATCTGCAAGGCATCAGCATAAAATGGGAATTCCCTTGACTTCAATCGTATTTTTGGAAAACTTTTTCAAGAATGTTGTTGAAAAACAAGGTTGTTATGAAGATCTGCGTCTTTGGCGCACTTCTTGCATGCCCCTGCCGTGTGACGGCGGAAGAGGAGGGACCCATGCAAGGTCTGAAGATTGAATCGAAAACGCATAAGTATTCCGCGGATTACCACATCGCCAAGGAAGAAGGACAGAATCCGGACGAGGACGAGGATAAAAAAAGGACCTGCGTGGGCATGGGCGAGAAGGTTACCTTGACGTTGACGGGAAAGAAGGCGCTCATTGGAGAAGATGAGGACATCAGGTGGAGCCTGGCGGACGGGGCGCATTTGGGCAGCTTTGAGGGAATAACTGATGGAAAGCGTAAAGTAACATTGTCCATCAATGAGGATTTGGGTCCGAAGACCGTCGGAAACAACCATACGATCAAAGTCTGGGCATATGGTTCAAAAACGCAGCAGATGCCCGATAAACCGCTCAAACTGGAAGTGTGCATCCCTACCCACATCACCGGGAAGCACAGGAAAAAGGAAGGAGGCGGCAGGGGAATGATTGCGGACGCTGAAAATTTCCCGGTTTTCCCACGGATGAGGCACAGGACCGGGGCAAACCCGGAGCTTCCGCCCAGCTGGAATTGACAATCCATCCCACGAAAGTCAATTTCCAGAATATCCATGTGATTGAAAAAGACGCGGACGCCAGCGACAAAACTTTTCCTCCCCTGGGAGGCAGGCACCGGCCCGGAGAAACATGGTCCCAGATTGATCCCGGCAACAGGGTCATTGACACCATAGCATGGAAAAAGACGATGAATGAGGTGAAAGCCGGATTGAGTCCGGATGCCCCGGAACAGAAATGGGATTGGGCATGTAAACGTTACGTGCAGTCTATTCTGCACCGGGATGTTTACATGCTCAATACCGTGACGCAAAGCTTCAAGGTCCGGTGGACGGACCCCAGGACCAGAAAAGCCGTCCATGCATGGATTTCCAAATTTGAATGCCAGGTGGAACGCGACTCCCAGCAGGGAACCCATGCGTTTTCCCCGCAAGACAACAAATAATGATCCCCACAATAATGATGAAAACATTCCACCTCGTCCTCCCGCTCATCCTTCTTTGCTCCGGCATCACGCCCCGGGTGCAGGGAGCCGCCACGCTCCCGGGGTCTCGCCTTCCCCTGGCTTATCCGGAAACGGCCCAGCCCCGCGCGTATCCGGGCTACCGCATGCTGGCGGAGATGGGATGGATGTACCTGCCGGTGAAGGAACCGTATCCTCCGCTCTGGCACCTGCAGGAAATGCTCAAAAAGAACGAGCTGGAACTGTTCTACCTGTGCACAGCCCGTCTGTTCCAAATCTATTGTGTGATCCATATTGATGACCTGAGGGGAAGACAATGCCGAGAACTGTACCACTTGTGCGGTCTGGTGACGGCAGCGCCGTTCTACCAGGTGGACTTCAGCGGAGAGCATCCGTGGGAATACGGAAGAAGGACGGGAGATATGGATACGAAGAGGGTAGCCGTTTCATGCCTAAGCCGTATTATAAAAAAAGAATCTGCCGGACGCATGAACGTGAACCAGAAGGAGATCGGAAAGTTCAGCGCGTTATATACAGCGGTAATTTTAAAAGGATTCCGGAAGGAGCACCAGGCGACTTCCGAAGAAAAGCTGAGGAAGCGATGGAAGGAAGGGGAAAAGAACACGTGGAAGGTGCACCGGGAGGGACGTGTTTTTGGCTGGGAAGACCAGTTCATCGTGGCCCAGGGCAGAAATGATGATATGAAATATGAGATAGAAGAATGGCTGGAGGAAGATTTAATTCGCATCCTGGTGGGATACTTTCCCGGCCGTGCGGCGGAAGCGCGCCAGTACATCCGGATGGCGGGATACGAAGACAAGGAGATCAACGGACTGGTGGACCGGACCTTGGGACGTGCCAAGGAAACGGAGTTTCTGTATAGAGGAGGCAAGAAAAAGAATTAAAAGCAGCTTTCCGGGCTTATGCGGTGAACGAATCCTGACGAACCTCCACTTGTTTTTGTTCAGGAACCATCCCGGGGAAGCCGCTCCGGGCAGTTCCGGGAAAAAGCCCATGGTTAAACATGATTTTGTCCTTTCCTCCGGAGAGGGAATGGGGCATCATGCCGCCGCACACTAATCATTGACGTACATGAAAATCGTAGTTGCATACTCTGGCGGCCTTGACACCTCTGTTCTTCTGAAGTGGCTCAAGGAAAAATACAATGCCGAAATCATCGCCTACTGCGCAGACGTAGGCCAGGCGGAAGAACTGGACGGCCTGGAAGCCAAGGCCCTGGCTACGGGAGCCTCCAAGTGCTTCATCGGCGACCTCAAGGAAGACTTCGCCGCCAACTACATCTTCCCCATGATGCAGGCCAACGCCCTTTACGAAGGCCGCTACCTGCTGGGCACCTCCATCGCGCGCCCCTGCATTTCCAAGGACATGGTGGACCTGGCCATCCGTGAAGGAGCGGACGCCATCGCCCACGGCGCCACCGGCAAGGGGAACGACCAGGTGCGCTTTGAACTGGCCGTCAATGCCCTGGCCCCGAACATCAAGGTCATCGCTCCCTGGCGCGACCCCGAATTCCGCAAGCAGTTCCCGGGCCGTACGGAAATGATCGCCTACGCGGAATCCCACGGCATCCCGATCCGCCAGTCGCTGAAAAAGCCTTATTCCATGGACCGCAACCTGCTCCACATTTCCTTTGAAGCAGGGATGCTGGAAGATACCTGGTACGACGGCACCACCCCCGCCGACCGTGAGATGTACAAGCTTTCCGTTTCCCCGGAAGACGCTCCGGACCAGGCCGAATACATTCAGATCCTGTATGAAAAGGGCGATGCCATCGGCATCAAGTACGACGGCCTTGACACGCTGCTGAAAGAACTGAACGTCACCCCGAAGGGTGAACGCGACGGCTATACCCTGCTCAGCCCGCTGGGCGTCATGTACGTGCTGAACGCCCTGGGCGGCAAGCACGGCATCGGCCGTGTGGACATTGTGGAAAACCGCTTCGTCGGCATGAAGAGCCGCGGCATTTATGAAACCCCCGGCGGCACCATCCTGCTGGCGGCCCACCGCGACATTGAAACCATCACCATTGACCGTGAAGTGCAGAAGGTGCGCGATTCCCTCATTCCGGAATACGCCACGCTGGTTTACAACGGCTTCTGGTTTGCGCCGGAACGTGAAGCCATCCAGGCTCTGGTGACCAAGTCCCAGGAAACCGTCAACGGGGAAGTGCGCCTAAAGCTTTACAAGGGCAACGTCATGTACGCCGGACGCCGTTCCCCGCAGTCCCTGTATTCCGAAGAAATCGCCACGATGGAAGGCGGCCATGAGGAACTGTACAACCAGGACGACGCGGAAGGCTTCATCCACCTCAATGGATTGCGCCTGAAGCAGTTCAGCCGCGTCAACAAGCCCTACGGCAACTAACCCCCCGCAACACAACGTTTTCAATCAACCGTCCGGAATACCAGTTCCGGACGGTTTTTTCTTTGCAACAATCCTTTCCTTTTCCACGTACTGCCCGTGATGGGATTTATTTCATGCACATTTCTGGCAGTTGTTTCAGCGCTGGCGTTCTGTCCGGTCCCGGCCACTGCCGCTTCCAGGCCCAACATCATTCTGATTTATGCGGATGACCTGGGCATGGGCATGCTGGGCTGCTACGGCCAGGAGATCGTGAAAACGCCCAACATCGACCGCCTGGCCAAACAGGGCATCATGTTCACCCGGTGCTACAGCAGCCAATACTGCTGCCCGGCGCGCGCCTCCCTGCTCATGGGCGTGCATGACAGCCACTCCCGCTCCTACACCCAGACAAACGGCGGCCTGGTCATCACGGCGGAACAACAAGGCTGGTCCAACGAGGAACTGGAAAAGAAAGCGGCCAGGGCGGCCCGCATCAAGCCTTCCGGGGGAGAGGTTTTCCTTCCGGAACTACTGAAAAAGGCAGGATACGTCACGGGCCAGTTCGGAAAGCTGGAGTGGGGCTTCACCACCTGGCACGGAGAGCTGAAAAGGCACGGATGGGACCGTTACGTGGGATACATGGACCATCAGCGGGCCCACGGCTATTATCCCTCCTTCCTCTGGAAAGACGGCGAACGCCTTCCCCTTCCGGGCAACACGCATGCCGACGGCGGCAAGACCCCGGAGATTTACGGGCCGGGAGCCACGGAAAAACGGAGAGGAAACCGGGACGGAAAAGTGACGTACGCTCCGGACGCCATGCTGGCGGAGACCCTCAAGTTCATGGAGGAAAACCGGAACAGGCCCATGTTCATCCTCTTCTCCACCAACCTGCCCCACGGCCCGGTGGATATTCCCCCCGCAGAGAACAAGTATGCCGGTCATCCAGCCATCCGCCAGGCCTATGCGGGCGCCGCGGGCGGCAACAGGGAATGCGCCGGGGCGGCGGAGGAATACGCCTCCATGGTGGACAAGCTGGACAGGCAGGTGGGCGCCATCCTGGCCCAGGTGCACAAACTGGGACTGGAGAAGCGCACCATCATCGTTTTCAGCTCCGACAACGGGCATGAACTTTACTACCGCACGGACAAGGAGCGGGGCCGCGGCCTCAACTGCCACGGCGGCGTTCTGGACGGCACCGGGGAGCTGCTGGACGTTTTCCGCGGCAGCCGCGGGCTCATCGGCCAAAAGAACGCCATGGTCAACCTGGCCGGGCTGAAATGGACCAACCATGAAGGGGGCATCCGCGTTCCCCTCATCGTCTCCTGGCCCGGGACCGTGCCGCACGGGAAGGTTTGCCGCAGCCTGGTAGCCAACTACGACCATATGGCCACCTTTGCCGAGCTGGCGGGAGTGGGCATGCCGGAAGGCAAGGATTCCGTTTCCTATAAAAACATGCTCTTCGGCAAACCTTCCAGCCAGCGCGATTACGTAGTGGTGGACCACACGGTCATCACGGGGGACGGCTGGAAGCTCACGCACAAGCAGGACAAGTGGCTCCTTTTTCAAATCAGCAGCGACCCGGAGGAAAGGCACAATCTGGCGGAAACAAGGAAAGACCAGTTGGAAAGGCTCCAGGCCATTTACAGAAAGGAAGCGGGAAGCCCCAGAAAAGACAGGCAAAAGCCGGAACAACCCCGGAAAACCGCCCTTTTTCCGCCGCTTGCTTTTGCAGGTTGAAACTTGAACGTTCCGCATGTAGAGTTCCCCGGTGAAGAACAATCCCCCCACCTCCCGCCAGACAGCCCTGACCTGCCTGATGCGCTGGCATGAAGGCCGCTCCTTTGCGGAAACCCTCGTGGACCGGGAATGTTCGCGGGCTGCGCTTTCCACGGCGGACAGGCATCTGGTGCAGGCCCTCGTCTTCGGCGTGCTGCGCAACCAGACCTGGCTGGACCATGTGATCGACTCCCTGCGGAAAGGCAGGCTGGACCTGGAAATGCGCCTTATCCTCCAACTGGGGCTGTGCCAGCTTTTCCTGCTGGGGATGGCAGACCACGCCGCCGTGTATGAAACCGTCAATCTTGCGCCCGCACGCCTGCGGGGGCTTGTCAACGCCATCCTGCGCAACGCGCTTCGGCGGGAGAAAGCCATCCTGGAGGAACGGGAAAAACTGCCGCTTCCCGTTCTTTATTCCACCCCGGCGTGGCTGGTGCAGCGGTGGACGCAGCAGATGGAGCCGCAAACGGTCCGCGCCCTGCTCCACTGGAACAACACCACGCCGCGCCTGTACGTCCGCGCCAATCCGCTGGTCCCCGTGAACGGCATGCCAGCCTCCCTGGCTCCGCTGGACCGCGCTCCCGGCTGGTTCTCCGTAGACGGCGCCCTGCCGCTGGAAGAGATCAAAGCGGGCTCCCTTTACGTGGCGGACCCCTCCACCCGCTACGCCATCGACCTGCTGGCTCCCCGGCCCGGCGAGGAAATCCTGGACGCCTGCGCCGCCCCCGGCGGCAAATCCGCCGCCATCATCGCCGCTACCGGAGGCAAGGCGCGCCTGACCGCCACGGACCTCCATGAACACCGTCTGCCCACCTTGAAGGAAAACCTGGACAGGCAGGGTTCCTCCTCCGTCCGGACGGCGCAGGCGGACTGGTCCCTCCCCTGCCCTCCGGAATGGGAACGCCGTTTTGACGCCGTGCTTCTGGACGTGCCCTGTTCCAACACCGGGGTCATCCAGCGCCGCGTGGACGTGCGCTGGCGCCTGACCCCGCAGGAAATCCGCCGCCTGGCCGCCCTCCAGAGGAGCATTCTTGAAAACGCCTCCCAGGCCGTCAAGCCGGGCGGCAGGCTGGTTTATTCCACCTGTTCCATTGACGCGGAGGAAGACGGCCTGGTGGTCAGGGATTTTCTGCAAAACCACCCGGAATGGACCCTGAAGGAGGAAAAACTCATCCTTCCCCATGAGGAAAAATCGGACGGCGCGTATGCGGCCCTTTTGATCTGTGCTTGACCTCGGCCCCAATTTGGCAACAATGCGTGCTCCTGATTAATCTCATTCCACTATGTCCCGCAAACCCATCATTGCCGCCAACTGGAAGATGAACATCGGCCCCGCCGAAGGCGCCCAATTCATCGAAAGCTTCAAAAACCTCGTTAAGGGAAAAGACGTCGCATGCGACGTGGTCGTCATTCCCCCCTTCACCACCATCCCCTCCGTGCTGAACGCCCTGAACGGCTGCTCCTGCACTGCCGTAGGCGCCCAGAACGTCTCCCAGTATGACAACGGAGCCTACACCGGGGAAATCTCCACCAGCATGCTGAATGAACTGGGTCTCAAGTACGTCGTGCTCGGCCACAGCGAACGCCGCCAGTACTTCGGAGAAACGGACGCCATCATCAACGCCAAGATCAAGAAGGCCATCGCCGCCGGCATCACCCCGATTTTCTGCATCGGTGAAACGAAGGATGAACGCCTGGGCGGCATTCTGGAACCCGTGCTGGAAATCCAGCTCAAGGGCGGTCTCAAGGACATCACCCCGGAACAAGTGGCCAGCCTGGTCATCGCCTATGAACCCGTCTGGGCCATCGGCACCGGCCTGACCGCCACCTCCAAGGAAGCGCAGGAAGCCCACGCCTTCATCCGCAAGGTCATTTCCGACGTCTTCGGCGCGGACACCGCCGCCAGGGTGCGCATCCAGTACGGCGGTTCCGTAAAGCCGGAAAACGTGGTGGAGCTCATGGCCCAGCCGGACATTGACGGCGCCCTGGTGGGCGGCGCTTCCCTGAAGCCGGAATCCTTCGCCGCGCTGGTCACTTCCGCCAAGTAAGCGCAATCCAGCCATTTCCTTTCCTGCGGGCCGGTCCTTCACGGGACCGGCCCTTTTCGTTTCCGGAGCTCCGTCCGGCGCTTTTCCGCCCCAGG
The DNA here is from genome assembly GCF_049262625.1 of Akkermansia sp. JRP_AM1. NCBI lineage: Bacteria > Pseudomonadati > Verrucomicrobiota > Verrucomicrobiia > Verrucomicrobiales > Akkermansiaceae > Akkermansia > Akkermansia sp. JRP_AM1. The sequence continues at coordinate 1,620,255 of NZ_CP118234.1, read as the reverse complement.
GCGCAGTTTCTGCCTTTTCAAGCGGCGGCAATCGTGCATAATGGCGGGAAATCATGAAAGCCCGCTTACTCCCCTCACGCAGCAAAGGTTTCACGCTTATTGAAGTTCTCGTGGTCATCGCCATCATCGCCCTGCTGGCTGGCGTATCCTACAGTATTTATTCCCATGCTACGGAGACTGCGGCCAGAACGCGCTGCACGGACAACCTGCGCCGCATCAGCGACTGGGGCAAGGAATTCGCAGGCCAGAACGGCGGGAAGCTGCCCTCCAGCGGCATGAAGGACAGCCTTCTGACCGCCAGGGAGTGCCGGAACTGGTGGGACGCCCTGGCCCCCATCGTGAACGCAGAACAGCCCGACCTGATTGCCCGGAACGACAAGGAGCCGAACATGCTTCCGGACACCTTCCGCTGCAAGAATGACAACCGGCCGGAAATCCTCGCGGCGGAAGATTCCATCCTTCCCGCCAGCCCGGACACCATTTCCTACACTAGCTGGCTGGACAACCGGAAGGGACGCCCCATGAACGTGGCGCGCGGGCAGGCCCTGCGCGGCAAGCCCTGGATCAGCGACGGCATTCCGCTTGACGGGCGCAGCGTCATCACGGAACAGGACTTTGAGGAAATCGTGGTCCCGGCCCTGGAACGCCATCAGGGAGGCATCATGGTGCTTTACGCGGACGGGAAAATCACCCCTGTGGAGGATCCCACGTTTGAAAAAGTCACCCAAGGCTCCTGAGCCTGCGTTCCTCCGCCGGCTGCGGGGGAATTCCAGCGGCCTGACGCCAGGAATCCGATGGAATTTTCTTCTCTCTCCCGCTGATTCGCCTTTACGAAGCCGGGATAATCATTAAGGTTAGCGTTCAGATGAACCAGCACGCTCCCTTCCTGCATCCGTATGATGGAATGATACCGCTGCCCGTGGCGGGATATGTCCTGGGCGCCGTTCTGCTGCTGGTTCACCTTTACGCACTGGTAAAAAGGCAGCAGGTGCAGGCCTTTCTGCTGGCTTCCCCGCGCAACCACCTGCTGGCCCAGGTTCTGCTGGCCATCGGCCTGTTCTGGTTCTTCCTGCTGGTGGCTCCGGAAGGGCTGGGCGTGCTGAGTTATTTCCGGGTAGGGCTGGCGGAGTTTGAAGGCATCCGCTGGCTGCTCCAGCTTGCGTGTCCCGTTTTCCTGGTGCTGATGGTCACCCAGGTGAAAAACCTGCTCTTTCCGCGGGCGCTCGGCATCTTCGGCCTGATGGTGGCGGCCCCTCTTCTCAGCGCGGCCTTCCTCCAGGATCCGGTCACCAGGCTGCTCATCCCCATCTGGTGCTACATTGTCATTTTCCTTTCCCTCCTCTGGATAGGCAAGCCCTACCTGTACCGTGACATGGTGAACAAGATATGCTCCAAACCGGCCTGGTGGACGCCCCTCTGCCTGGGCGGCATGGCCTACGGAGCCGCCATTCTGCTCTGCGCCGTCCTGTGGTGGTAGCAGACGCATTTTTCCGGCGCACCATATCCGCCCACCCGGCTTTTTCCGGAGGAATTCCCGGTCGCGCAAGCTGTCCGGGCCAACAGGGAAGACAGCTTTCCTTTTCCAGCCTCCGGGCAGGATCCGTCCGCGGGCCTGCCTGCTTTATCATACACCCCGTTCCTCCCATGCGTTTCATTCCAAGTTTCCCCCTCCTGGCCTGCATGGCCCTCTGGCTGCTCTCCCCTGTTCCCTCCCCGGCGGACAAGCCCAACATCGTCCTCATCCTGGCTGACGACATGGGATGGTCCGACCTGGGCTGCTACGGCTCGGAAATCCCCACCCCCCATCTGGACTCCCTCGCCGCACAGGGCATGCTGGCTACACGGTGCTACACGGCTTCCCGCTGCTCCCCCTCCCGCGCCTCCATCATGACCGGTTGCGAGCCCCACAAGGTGGATGTAGGGCTGCTGGACGACGACAGCGGACGCCCCGGCTACCGCGGGCGGCTGAATCCGGATATCCCCACCCTCCCTGAACTCCTGAAAAAAGCGGGATACCGTACCTACCTTTCCGGAAAATGGCATCTGGGGAAAGTCCGCGGAACCTACCCCTGGGACCGCGGCTTCGACCGTTCCCGCGGCCTGCTGGGAGGCGCGGCGGATTACTACAAGCCCATGCCGGACCGCCCCTTCGGAGAAGACGGAAAATTGCTCCGGCCGGAGGACCTGCCGGAGGATTTCTACATGACGGAAGACATCACCCAAACGGCCCTGGCCTACATTGACGACGCCGCCAAAAGCAAAAAACCCTTCTTCCTCTACGTGGCTTACACGGCCCCGCACACCCCCCTTCAGGCCCCCCGGGAGGAAATAGAAAAAATGCTGCCGTCCTACCGCGGAAAATCTCCGCATGCCATCGCCTCCAAGAGGCTGGAAAAACAAAAACAGCTCGGAATCGTCCCTCCCTCCGCCAAGCTGGGCATGGCCGGAAAATTCAATCCTTCCGGCTATGAAAAGGCCACAGCAGAGCGTAAGGACTACCTTTCCAGGTGCATGGCCACCTACGCCGCCCAAATCTCCATCATGGACCGCGGCATAGGCCGCATCCTTGCGTCCCTGGACCGCCACCGCCTCAGCGGCAACACGATCGTCATGTTCCTGTCAGACAACGGCGCAACGGCGGAAATGCCCCAGAACAACAGGAACAAGAAAACCGTTCTTCCCATCGGTCCGCTGGGGGAAGCCGGCTGCCGGGACGGGTACGGCCCCATGTGGGCGGCCGTGTCCAACACCCCCTACCGCCAGTATAAGATTGAGACCTTTGACGGCGGCTTGTCCGCGCCTTTCATCATCCGCTACCCTTCCAGAATCCGTCCCGGCGCGCGCTATCACTCCCCCTTCCTGCTTCAGGATCTCGCCCCCACCTGCCTGGCGTGGGCGCAGCTTCCGGTTCCCGTCCACATGGACGGCAAACCGCTCAACGCCTACTGGGCCAATCCCGGAAAGCTTCCTCCGTCCAGGGTATGGGACTACATTCCCGGCACCTGCCCTTCCCGCACCATTTTCTGGGAGCACCAGAGGAACCGCGCGGCCCTGACCAGCCAATTCAAACTGGTGGCTCCCAACCGCGGCCCCTGGCAGGTATACGACATCAGGGACAGGACGGAACAAAAAAACCTCGCTTCCAGGCACCAGCCGCTTATTGAACAACTGTCCGCACAGTACAGGAAGTGGGCAGAAGAAAACCATGCCGAATAATGCGGCACGGCGGGTAGCCTGGCAGGCGCGCACGGAACATTACCCAGGGGCAAGCCCTGACGTTCCGGCACCGCAGCCACCGGAGCCGTAACCCGCATCATTTCCGGGAAAAAGCCGGAAGAATATTTGTTCCCCCCTTGATATCCGGGGGCCCATTCACCATTCCTTTTCCCCATCCGGATATTGACGGACAATTCCGCAAGGAGTCCGGCCCTCCGGACGGAGCTTGCTCCGGCTCTCCATGCTTTTACCCTGTAAACAAAGATATTCCATGAATCAAAATAAAACACATCAAAACACTGCGATTTAACAAATCGTTTCCCAAATGGAAAACTCTTATTTTTTCCTAACAATTATTGGAACAAAGGAAGCCTTATCATTCAAAGAAATATCGTATTAGAATGCTTCTAAATTAACAAAAAACTCATTGATTATAAATAAACTTAATTTAAGATGGCATAAGAAAAAACCTCTCCGCTTCCTGCTTTCATTCCGCACCATTTCAACCTTCAATATGGAATATTTTTGATAATCAACAAATAACACACCTTTAACAAGACTTGTACAGCATCACCTTCTTTTCAACCAACCTTTCTCCCGCATCTTTCTTATGTTCAAAGAGCCCTCCTTCCTCAAAAAAGCAAACCTGTTCCAGCCCATCCTGGTCGTTGTGATCTCCATCATCGGAGGGACGCCCATGGAAGGCGCCAACACGGGAAAAATCGTCCTGCTGGTTATCCTGGGCGCCGCTTTCATCGTGTGGCACGTGGAATGCCAGAGGCTGATCAACAGGAACCGGGAGATGAAGAAACAGGCCTGCACCCTGAAAAACCGCAGTGCGGCTCTTTACAAAAAAACCTACGCCGCCCTCAGCGGGGAATATGAAAACTTCGCCAACAAGCTGAATGGAGAAGACCGCCGGGAGAAAAAAGCGGACGGCTCCCGCGCAACGACGGAAAGCTTCAACTCCGCCTGCCTGTTCCTGTGTTCCACCATCGCCGCAGCCCTGGCCGAATATAAAAGCTCCCTCATCTTTGAAGTGCTTTACATCCAGGCGGAGCGGCAGCAGGGCCAGACCTTCCTGCGCGTCACAGGCTACGCGCAGGGAGAACACAATAACGACATCCCGTCCCTGCTGGCCCAGCCTCCGCGGCCCGTGACGGGAACTCCCTCCATGCTGGATGAACAATTGTTCGCTGAACGCCATCTCAGCCCCGTAGTCCTCTCCGGCCCGGCGGAAGTGCGGCGCAGCTTCTTCCGGAAGCGCAACCAGCCCCCGGAGGAAAAATACATGCAATACCTCGCCATCCCCGTCCTGAGCAGGAGGAATGAAATCATCGGCCTCATTGAAGTCTCCGTTAAAAAAAATCCGTTCATCTTCCCGGTGGTCATGCTGGAAACCCACGAACTGGCCGACATCCGATCATGGCTGTACCATTTGAAAGACCATTTCCTGCTGTTCCATGAAATAGAACGCGCCGTCCGGCATGATTTGCCCTGATGGACATCCCCGCCCGGTTCCGTCTTTCCGTTCCGCCGGCGGCCTCACGGACCGGGCAGCACGGCAATACCCATTCCCATGCTCATTGGATGGTGGAACACCACGTTCCCGCCCGTTTTCCGGCTACCTCAAAAAAGAAACTCCGCCCGGAAATACTTCCTGCGGAGTTTCAACGTATGAAAGGGAATGGTACTTGGACCGGGACTCGAACCCGGGACCAATAGATTAAAAGTCTACTGCTCTACCAACTGAGCTACCCAAGCACTTACCCTTGCTGGAAGGGCGGAGGCAGTAAACACCACGCCCCCTTTCATGGCAAGCGCAAAATGGAAGACGGACAAAAAAAGATCAGGATTCCATGTATTCCTGCCACCGCGCACGCCATTCAGCTGGAATGCGCGCGGGGCGCCCCTGGGGCATCCGGACCAGGGCCAGCTGTTGATGGGCCCTCACCAGAAGATCGTTGTTGGAGGCGCGGCGCATTTCAAAATCGCACCAGAACCGGGCCCGTTCCACGGATTGCAGCCATCCCGTCGTCAGAATGGTGTCCCCCAGCACGGCGGGGCGTACGTAGTCGATTTCATGGCGGACCACCACGGCGAACTGCTGCAAATCGCTCATGGTTTTGTAATCCATGCCCAATTTGGCTCCCAGCTTGGTGCGGCAGGCTTCAATCATGCGCAGGTAGGCCAGGTTATGAACCACTCCGCCGCAGTCCGTATCATAAAACATGACTTCGTCTTCCGTATGAAACATCAGCTCCGGATTCATGACTGCCATTGTAGGAAGGAAACGGTGAAGCTGAAAGGAAATTCCGGTTCAGCCATGCCATGCATGGTGCGTCCGCGCCAGCGTCAGCACGCAAACGGAAGCCGCCCCGGCCCGGAGCAGCAGATGCGCGCAGGCGTCCGCCGTGGCCCCGGTCGTAAAAACGTCATCCACCAGCAGCACGTCCCTTCCCGCGACGGGATGACGTTTGATTCTTTTTCATCCGCGGCATAAATCCTGCGGGCGTGCCTGAGCCGCTGCTTCCGCGCCAGGCTGGCCTGGGGCAGCCGGTCAGGCAGGCGTTTCAGCACCCCGGCACAGGGCCAGCCCAGTTCTCTCCCCAGCAGCGCCGCCAGTTCCTGCGCCTGGTTGTACCCCCTCCGCACCAGCTTGCGGCGGTGCATGGGCACGGGAACGAGCAGGCGCTTTTTTCCTCCGAACCAGTGGGGATTTCCGCGCACGGCCTCCGCCATCATCCGCGCGAAGGTTCCGGCCAGATGAACGGCCCCCGCATATTTGAAGGCCAGCAGAAGCTTCCTCAATGCCCCTTCGTTCACGTATGCGGCGCGGGCTTCCTCAAAGGACGGAGCCGTTTCCGCACAGCGGGCGCATAACCCGGACGGGATGAAGGAACCTTCCGCAGGTTCTCCGCAGACGGCGCAGCAGGGTGGTTCAATGGGCACGAAACGCTCCCGGCATTCCGGACAAACATGACAGCCGTCCAGTCCGCCCCGTCCGCACAACTCGCAGACGAAAGGGTACACCCAGGAGAGCCATTCCCTGAAAACCGCTCCCAGCATCCCCGGCACGGCAGAAGTTGAAGGGCGTTCCTACCGCCCGTCCTCCCCATCGGGAGAACCGGTTTCCTCCTCTTCCGGCATGTCTTCCAGAAGCTTGTCTATGGCTTCAATAAAACGCCACGGGCAGCGTTTGCGCTGGTACTTGCGCCAGAGCACGTCGCGCAGGGTCACCCAGTGCGCCCGCGTGAATTCCACGTGTTCCCACTCCACATCGTCACGTTCCGCACGGCCCACCTTGGGGGCGCATTCCAGCTTCCATTTGCTGGCGTGGTGGCATGCCCTGTATACCAGGGTACCTTCTTCCGTGCGTTCTTTCCACGTGTGAACTTCCATGGGGGCGAGTGTAGGGAAGAACCGTTCCGGGTAAAGAGGAATTTTTGCTAGTCATCCGCCCTTGCGCGATTAGTATGGCTCCGTCATGAACGACACTGAAATGATCGAATGCCGCGAGCCTGCCCTTCAAATGCAGCGCCTCATCGCCATCATGAAACGCCTGCGCGCTCCCCAGGGCTGTCCCTGGGATGCGGAACAGACCCACCACTCCCTGATTTCCAACATGATTGAGGAAGCCTACGAGGTGGTGGACACCATCCAGAGGGATGACTGGGAGCAGATGCGGGAGGAGCTGGGCGACGTTCTGCTTCAAGTGGTTTTTCATGCGGAGATTGCCCAGGAAGCCGGACGTTTCAATTTCAACGATGTGGCCGCGGAAGTGAGTGAAAAGCTCGTCCGCCGCCATCCCCACGTGTTTGCCCAGTCCACGGCGGACACGACGGATGCCGTGCTGACCCAGTGGGACAAGATCAAACGCCAGGAAAAAGGCGCGGAGACCACCCCGTACCTTCATGGAACGGGCAAGGGACTGCCTCCCATGCTCCGCGCCTGGAAGCTCCAGAAAAAAGCCGCCAAAGCGGGGTTTGACTGGCCGGACGCCCAGGGCGCCCTGGATAAAGTGAAGGAGGAAACCGCGGAGTGTGAGGAAATCCTTCCCGTGCCGGAGGAAGATCCGCACGTCACGGAGGAACTGGGGGACCTCCTGTTTTCCGTAGTCAACCTGTGCCGGAAGAAGGGAATAGACCCGGAAACGGCCATGGCCGGGGCGAACAGGAAGTTTGAACGGCGTTTCAATGAAATGGAACGCCTGCTTGCCAAAGACGGCCTTTCCCTGGAAGAAGCCTCCCTGGACGCCATGGAGGAACGCTGGCAGCAGGCGAAGTCCGCCCAATAAAGTATTTCCATTTCCCGGACCGGGCCTTGTTCCGGTTCTCCGCTTTGCCTTTTCCGGCGCCGTCTGCATGATTCATGCGCGCGGCGCCGGAATGTTTTTCAGGAGTTCAGCTCCTGCGGCGGCGCAGCAGCAGCGCGCCCAGGCCCAGCAAGGCCACGGAGGCCGTGCCGGGTTCGGGAACCGTGCGCACCAGCGTCACCACGCCGTCGCGCATCCAGGAGTCCCCGTTTGCCAGGATGAAGCCGGCGTTTTTCAGGGCGGCGTCATAAAGGACGGAGGCCAGGGAGTAATCCCCGCTGAAGGCATTGGTGAGGGAGCCGTCATACAGCACAAAGTTGATGGTGCTCACACGGGCTTCCACCAGTTTTTCAATCAGGCTGCCGGAGCACTCCGTCAGCAGCAGGTTCACGCCGCCGGAGAAGTCCACGGAGGCCTGCCCGGCCCCGGTAATCAGCGCATTGGTCGTCCACGCATCGGGAGCTGTCATGGAAAAGTTGCCGTCCGCATAGCTGATGTTCAGGTTCGGCACGGCATCCGTTGTGGAAACGCCAGTGACGGCCAGGGAGGAAAACGCGCCCAGCCTGATGCCGGAATCCGCCGCATGAATGAGCATGTCCGTCACGCGGGCCTCCTGCCCTGCGGCCACCTCCAGCACGGAGCCGGAGAATTCCGTATGGGCCAGCGCCGCTCCCGTCCTGACGTTCACGTTGACGCCGTTGAACAGGGCGCGGGCCGCGGAGCCTGCTCCCTGCACGATTCCCGCTCCGGCGGAAGAACCTAGAAAAGCCCTCTCCACCGTGGAGGAGGCGGCCCCGGTGCGGGCCGTCACCGCCACGGAAATATCGGAGAGGGAGGAAGAATTCAGCGTATTGACGGAGGCTCCCGCTCCCGCCAGCTTCACGGAAGCGGCGTAGGAAACCGTTCCGGCCTTCACGTCCAGGCGGGAAGCCGCTCCCTGGAGTTCGACTCCGGCTTTCGTATTGAGCGCGCCCGCATGCGCCAGCTCCAGCGCGGCATGGTCCGTTACCTGGTAGACCCCGTCCCAGGTGTTGGCCGCGCCCAGCACCACGCGGCCGTTTTTGCCCGCATTGCCGTTCTTGACGATGATGGTTCCGGAGGCGCCGCCGGGCTTGACGGTTCCGTTGAGCGTCATGACATGGCTGTTTCCGGAGGCCGTCATGGAGTCCGGATCGTAACCCGTCGTATCCAGCACAAAGGCCTTCCCTCCGGCGTTCACCACCATTTCATTCTCATTGCTCCAGTCCGCGTCCAGCATGCCCAGCACGCCTCCGCCGTTCAGAAGAATCGTATTGCCGGTTTTCTGAACTCCGTCTTCCGTGTAGGGAGTCCCGGTCAGGGAACCAAAGCCGGAGCCCAGGCGCAGAACGCCGCCGTCGTTGACCTGCACGTCATAATCGTACAGCCCCTGCCATTCGTCATGGCCCACCACCAGGTTGCCATCCTGCGCCACGCTCAATTCCCCGGCCAGCAGAAGAGTGTTTACCACCTTGAGGGAACCCGCGTCAATTTGCAGGGAAGCCAGGCGCGCATTCCCCACCGTCTGGGAAAAGATGCCCGTCTTCACCAGGCTGATGTAGCCGGAATCATGGCGCAGGCCCGTATCATACATGTCGATGTACTGCCCAAAGCCCACATTGCCGCAATAAATCCGGTCCTGCGTCCCCACCGCCAGGAAAAGGGTGGTGGAGGAATCGCGCCCCGCGCTGGCTTCCGTGGTCACGAAGGAAGCCTCATCCTGCCCCATGATGCCGGCCAAGGTGATGTGATGGACGTCCTCCACGGAATCAAGATGCAGTATCGTGCTCTGCACACCATTCAGGCTTAAATCAAAACCGGCTTCTTCCCACGTGTTCCGGTCCAGACAGGCCTGCACCGTTCCCTGGCCGTCCTGCGTCCCGCTCATGCTGATCTTTCCATGGAATTTGGAGCCGTCATCCAGCTGGAAAACGGTCTGGCCGCTGCCGTTGGCATGCTGCAGGACAAGGTTGGCGGTGGAATCCCCCCGGACCGTGGAAATGACGCCACCGATCACCCTGTCCGTATGGGACACCGTCACCACGGAATCCTCCGCCACCGTCAGCAGGTTATTCAGCAGAGCCACCTTCTGGATAAAGCCCCCGCTCTGGTAGTCCAGCGCCAGGGAGGTGCCGTCAAACATCCGGATTTCCCCGGTCCCCAGGGCTCCGGCATCCCTCATGACTACCCTGCCGCCGTTGATTTCCGTTCCGCCGGAATACGTGTTGGCCGTCTCCATCACCAGGGTTCCGGCTCCGTCCTTGGTCAGAATGGTTTTCCAGTTGCTGGTTTCATAGTCATCCGGAAGCTCCCCGTCCGCAATCAGGCCCCCGTCCGCATGGGCGCGGAAGATGTAGTTGACGTCATCCTTCACGCGGATGGAGGCGGGGCGCACTTCCCCCTGATGAGCACCACGTTGTAATCCTTTCCTTCCTCCCTTTCCACCATTCCTGTTTTCCCGGCTCCTTCCGCGCCGAAGGCCACATGGTAGGTATCCCGGTAAAAGCCGTTAAGGCCCAGATTTTTGTCCAGGCCCTCCAGCCAGTGGTTGCGGTCGGTCCCCTCCCCTTCGGGCAATTCATTGGCAAACCAGACGTTGTCCGTGGCGGCCACGTATTCCCCCTCGCTCCGGTTTTCTCCGTTGTACCAGGTGCGGATGGGCGTATTGGTCACCGTCATGACCAGGTTCATGTTGTCCCCGGAAACCTTGATGATGCCGAACCACCCGTTCCCGATGGAAATCGTGCGGGTTTGAAAGCCGCCCAGCGCCCCGTCCACGTAAATGCCGCTTTCCGTCGTCGCCAGGTAGTATTTTTTGTCAACCGTGTCCGCTTCTCCAAAATCGTATCCCCCGAAACGCACCAGAATATCGCCGTTCAGGTTCAACCTGCCGGAATCAGCGATGTCCTCCAGCCCCTTGACGGCCAGCAGGGGATGCTCCTGCAGCTCGGAGGGCAGGATGGAGCAGTCAAAATACAGGAAGGAGGAATCAGATACCGTCACGGAACCGTTCACCACCGCCGTTTCAGGAACCGCAACGGCCCCTGCCCCCGTACCGGCGTTTACGGTCCTGTCCGTCACGATGTGGAGCGCATAACCGGGATTGATGGTCATGCCTCCCCCCGCGGCGCCCCACTCCTGCGCCGTGCCGTCGGAGGCGATGCCCCGCGTCACTCCCAGATTCAAGTTGGTTCCTCCGTACAGGACGGCGCTCGTTTTCACGTTGAGGCTGTTGAAGCCCAGCGTCCCCTCCTGGAGCACCAGGCGGTTGACCGCGGCCGTATGGATGTACTGTGCTCCCGCGCCCGTCTTGGTCAGGGAAAGGGTTTCCCTGCTTGCGGCCGTCACCTTGCCGGAGGTAGCGGAACCATACGTGGATGCCGTCCCGAAGACACCGGCAAAATACAGCTTTTCCGTACCGTTCACGTCCAGCGTCAGCGTACTGTTGGAGTTGGTCAGCACGCGCAGCGTATCCACTTCGCTCCCCACGGTGCAAGTCTTGCCGTAATACTCGCTGTCCTGCGTTTTCCCGATCAAATCCCCTTGCAGCCCCGCCAGAACGGCATCCTTCTGCACCAGCAGGATGTGGTAAAGGTCCATGCGTTCCTTTCCTTCAAAAACGGTGCCGTTGTCCGCCGCGTTCACGGTATGGGCGCGCGTCAGGTCCACCTTGGCGTTCCGCAGCGCATCGTCTTCCACGATGAGCTGTACGGCGCCGGGCTTCCGGATGGCCAGGATGTCGTTGTTGGCATCCGCATTGGCGGGGGAGTCCGCCTCGGAATACAGAATGTAGTTGTCCAGCTTGACCGTGCCGGTGAAATTGGACTTTTCCCCCGGGGCCAGGCTTTCATCGCAGATGTGGAACATGCTTACCCACTTGTCCTGGCCGCCCGCCGTCGTGGAGGTATAGCCCATCAGCGTCAGTTCCCCATAGCCGTCCAGCCTGCCGGTCAGGGACAGCGTGCGCCAGTGGCGGGAAGTCAGGTAATCCCACTGGTAGCCGGAGGAACCTGCGCCGGGCAGGTCTTCCTTCTCCGCCAGGGAAAGGGGGGAGTAGCCGATGACCACCTTCGCCGTGTCCTTGGAGGACGTCCCGATCCGGATGTTGTTGGCAATGGAGGGGTTGCGGTAAGAGGAATCCAGCTCCGTGGCAAAGGGGTAGTTGACATACAGTTCCGTTCCGTCCGCCATGCGGATGTCCCCGGCGCCCAGGGCTCCTTCACGGGCGGCCAGAATACTGCCCTCCCGGATTTCCGTTCCGCCGGAAAAAGTATTGCCGGTAGCCAGGGTAAGCATGCCTGCGCCCTCCTTGACCAGCTCGCCCGCGTGGTCCGGTCCGGCGTCCGCAATGCTGCCTGCGCCGCCGTCCGCGGCGTGGAAGACATAGCCCATGCCGCCGTTCGCCTCCTTGTCCACGGAGACCGTCAGGCTGGAGACGCGCACCGTTCCGTCAAGGATGACGTCAAAGCCGTCCACGGCGTGGCCGGATAAATCCTGCATGCCGAAGAAGACTTCACGCTCCCCGTTGCGGAACGTCAGGCCGCCTTCCCACGGGCTGGAGCCCGCCGCCCCGTCGGACCACACGCTGCCGTCCGGAACCTTGGACCCGTTCCCCTGCCAGACGTAGTAATTGAACTTGTCCGCGTCAAAATAGGTGCCTTCCAGGGAAGTGGAATCCAGCCCGGTTACGAGCATCTGCCATTGGCCTCCCCCCTGCACATTCAGGGTCAGTCCGCTGTAAACGTCCAGCTCCCGGTAAATCCAGCTGCCGTCGGCATCCCTGCCCGTGGCGTACCTGACCTTTTCCCGCTGCACGGCATCCGCAAAGGAGAGGGTGTTCCCCTCCGTCACGGAAACCAGTTTGCGGGAGTCTCCGGACTGAATGCCGGATGCGGGCATGATTACCGTCAGCAGGCTGCCCTCCGCAAATTGCACGGAAGAATCCAGTTGAAACGTTCCGTCCACATCCAGAACCAGCCCCTTGTTGAAGACAAGCGTTCCGGCGGACCGCCAGTTCATTCCCCCAGCCGGGAAGCCGCTTCATGGTAATCCAGCGCGAGGGCGGCCCCTGCCGCAATGTCCAGCAAGCCGCCGGAGGAAGTGGAAAAGGAATTCCCTACGGTCAGGGCCCCATCCGCCCCCAGGCGGAAAACGCCGCCCTGAATGTCCAGACTGCCCAGCCGGCCAGAATAAACGGTTTGCTCCCCGCTTCCCTTCTTGACCAGATTGATGACTCCGGTGCCGTCCGCCTCCACAAGCTGGGTATTCTTGTAGCTCTCATTCTTCTCTGTCCCCACGTAGTAGCCGCCGTCCGCGCCCGCGGCGCCGATCATTCCCTTGAATTCATGGTTCTCCGCACCGTCAATGGTCAGGGTAGCGGCAGTCCCATTGCCCACCGTCACGCGGGAGGAGGAACCGGCCGTGGCCCCTTCCAGGCCTGAGACGGTCAAATCCCCCTCCAGCTTCAGAATCACCATGGAGGGGGTCCCTGCACTGCCCGTCAGCCAGCCTCCCAGCCCGGCGGGGTCCTTGCCGCCCTGGCGGATCACGGACAGGTCCATGACCGTGGCGTTCATATTCCCCGCCGCCTGAAGCTGGACGGGCGTATTATACCCTTCTGAGGAGAGGCTGGAACGCGGCGCCGCCGCCTGGACCACGCCGCTGAAACCGCTCATGTCCACGCCCGTCAGGTCAAAAATGCTTACCCGGCTGCGGCTGGTGTTCTCAAACACCAGCGTCCCCGTACCGGAAACGGTACCCTCTAAAAAAGCCGTGCGCGCCGTAGAGCTCGTGAAGCCCAGATACACCTTGGAGCCGGGGCCGCCGTCCATCCGGATATTCAGGCCGTAATGCTTTTCCTTGTTGCCGCCGTCGCTGACATTGACGCTGTCCAGGAAAATATCTCCGGAACCTTCCATCCGCACCGTTCCGTCAAATCCTTCCTCCAGGGCAACGCTTCCACCTCCGGTCACGGTGATGTCCTGCCCCGCGCGCGGGACCGCGGCAAGGCTGCCGGGGCCGGAAACCGCAACGGCATTCTCTGCAAGATGCAGCCCGGATTCCGGCTTCTCCCGGTCCCCATGGCTTTCCGCCTGTCCGTCTTCCTCCCTTGCCTCTTCCTCCCCGTCTGAAGAACCGGAATTTTCCTTCAGCGAGTCAGGAAGAAGGGGGGGGGGGGGGGGTAGGACGGCTTACCTTGAAAGAGTTATAACTCTTGGAGCGGTTATTTCCCGATACCAGGGCATTTGCCAGCACGCCGTGCACCAGTTTCACCTGAGCATCTTCGTGGCTCTGGAACGTGTATTCCTGATCCATGTGGGAGACGGCCACCTTCTTCCGGTAAAGTTCGGCTGGCCTGCTCTTCCGCTTGAGGCTCCACTTACCTTCCGGATTCAGCGGGAAAGCGGGACTGACCAGAGCCAGACGCTCCGGTTCCGTTTTTCCGGCATTTCCGGATACCGGCTCCATGGCGGCGCTCACCATTTTTCCATGGCTGTTTTCAAAATAGAACGCGCCGGAGTCTTCCCGGAGCCCGTTCTTTCCGGCTGCATACCGCACCAGCAAACCGCCTCCCTGCTCCAGTTTTTCATAATCCGCCAGGTTCAGCAGGTATTCATTGTCATCCAGAACTACCGCGCCGTCCTCCGCCAGCGGAACTTTTTCTCCGGACCACGGCTTGCCCTCGGCCAGGGACGCTCCCGCACACATCCCCAGAACACCGGCGAAACAGGTAATAAAAGCAATATTCATCATGATGACGGATAAAAAGGAGCGCGGCGTATACACCCTGGTTTTCTGGCTGTCAAATGGAATGTCTGTTTTTTTCCATCCTGCTGGAACACAATACCATACCCGGGACGATCTGCCCATCTCCCGTAAAAACGGGAAAAAACGGGGCATCAGGGCGCTTCATAAAAACCGCCAGCCTTGTAAAAAAATTCCCTGCCGCAGCCCGGTTTCCCCCGGAAGCGTGAAACAAGAAACGGAAAAGGGAACGCGTGCCTCCGCGGCGGAAAAGAGGTCCGGAATCAGGCCATCATGTCCATGTTCGGATCCTTCCAGGCCGGGTCATACCCCTTGGCATAGCTGAACACATGCTTGTGCATGTATTCAAAATACTGCTCCTTCTGCATGGGGGTAAGCCGCTCCCAGATGGCCACGTTCAAGGCGCGGCACACCTTCTGCATCATTTTCAAGGTAAGCTGGCGTCCCTGCCGGGCCTTTTGAACCTGCTTGTGGGTAAGCTGTTCCGGGGAAATCTCCACCAGGTCGTGGTTGGTCAGATGCCAGCGCTTCATCAATTCGTCCAAAGGCTGTTCTCCGTGGTTGCGTCCGGTTTCTGTAGCTTCCTCTTCCATGCGCCTTTCTTCGTGCCCTATTTCCGGGAAATAGGCAATACATGATTGCCCCATCAGCACTTTTTTTGCATTTCCAGTTGCCCGGCGTGCTGATACATGGTTCAATCCCGCTCTGTTGCAATAAGATGATTAGCGAGAAAGAGGAATTACTGGAATGGCGCAAGCGCGCCACCGCACAGCCCACGGGACGGGTAGTCCTGGACCTGGAGGCAGACAGCCTGCACCGCTATCAGGAAAAGATCTGCCTGATCCAGTACGCGGATGAAACGGGCTCCTGCCTGATCGACCCTCTCTCCATTGAAGACATGGGGCCGTTTTACAACTGGCTGAAGGAAACGGAAGTCTGGATGCACGGGGCGGATTATGACATGAGCCTCTTCCAGAACGCCTGGGAAACGCTGCCCGCCATGATCTGGGATACCCAGACGGCGGCGCGCCTGCTGGGCTTCCGCCAGTTCGGGCTGGCCGCCCTGGTGGAACATTTCCACGGCGTAGCCCTGAGCAAGTCCTCCCAAAAGGCGGACTGGGCGCGGCGCCCCCTTTCCCCGACCATGGTCACCTATGCCCTGAACGACGTGAATTACATGCTGGACATGGCGGACAAACTGACGGCCGCCCTCCGGGAAAAAGGACGCATGGGCTGGTTTGAAGAGATTTGCAGGCACTCCATGGACCGAGCCCGGGAACGCCATCTGGCCGGCCATCAGGACCCCTGGCGCATCCAGGGCTGCGGCAAGCTGAACAGGAAAGGGCTGGCCGCCCTCCGGGAACTGTGGACATGGCGCGATGCGGAGGCTAAAGCGTGGGACAAGCCCGCGTTCATGGTCTGCTCCAACGCGGACCTCATCCAGTGGAGCCTGGCCCTTCAGGAACAGCGCACCGTGACTCCTCCGCCCCGCTTCCACTCCCACAGGCGCAGCCGGTTCATGGACGCCCTCCAGAAATTTTACCTGCTGGATGAAGACGACTATCCCTGCCGCCCGCGCATCCAGCGCCGCCAGCATTCCGACCAGTTTGAGGCCAATCTGGCGCGCCTGTGCAAGCTCAGGGATGAAAAGGCTGAAGAACTGGGCATGGAAGGCTCCTTCCTGATTACCCGGGCCTCCCTGGAAGCCATTGCGGAAGACAGGGAAAAAGGCGTCTCCACCCTGCTGAACTGGCAGAAGGAAGCCCTGGGCTTTTAACCGGCCCCGTCTTTCCGGCGCGCTTCCGGCATTTCCCCCTGAACCGGACCTTCCGCGGCAGAAATGCCCCGCCGGCTGCGTCATGACTCAACGGGGGTGATTTGCCGCTTTTCCTCCTCCTGCCCCATCCCTTAGGATAGGGCCCCTCCTCCCCCTGCACCACTTACCTATTCACCTGACAACATGTACCGTCCCCTCATCATCCTCGGCCTTCTGGGAGCCTTCGCCGCCCAGGGCAGACAGGCAGGAACCGAAATGCTCCGCCCGGACCAGCCGGAACCTCCGGCCCACCTGCTGGCGGACATCAATTTGCTGGGCGGGGATTACGGGGACGAAACGGCCCCCATCCCCAACGATTCCCTTACGCAGGCCCTGACCGGCCTCCACTCCAAAGCGCACCGCGCGGGACTGGAATTCCTGGTGGAAAACGCCTTTTCCTACAACTCCATCCACCACCCGGCTCCGGACAAGCCCGGCACCCAGCTCTGGTACCTGCTGCACGCCCACGCCAATTACCGCCTCATCCAGGCGCCCAGCAACCGGGAAACGTGGCTGAAACTGGAGCTTTCAGGCTCCACTGCGCTGACCGGAAAGACGTGGAGGGGCGGCAACATGAATGACGCCATCGGCCTGACGGGAGACACGCATACGGACATCTTCGGGGAAAGAATCTTCTTCCTGCCGGAAATAGCGCTCCTGCAAACCTTCAACCGGGGAAAAAGCGCCATCGTCGCGGGCGTGGTGAACCAGACGAATTATTTTGACACCAACAGCTACGCCAATTCCTCCTTCGGCCAGTTCTGCGCCTCCCCCTTCGTCAACAACCAGGTGATTCCCATGGCGGATTCCAACCTGGGCGTCATCTTCCAGCACCAGTTCCACGAACAGTGGTACGCCATGCTGGGCGGCAACTTCACCAGCTGCCCCCAGAACGCCTCCCCGCTGAAACACACGGACGGCAAGAATTTCAACGTCCTGGCGGAACTGGCGTGGGTGCATGATTCCGGGGCCGTCAAGCTCACCCCCTTCATGGCCCGCATCAACGAACTGCCGGACGGGGAGGAAAGGAAGAACCTCCACACCGTGGCCGGGATTGCCCTGAACGTGGAGCAGCAGCTTGGCGGCAGCCCGTGGAAGGCCTTCTGCCGCGCGGGCTGGAGCGATTCCACGCGGGACAACTTCTGCGGCGCCGCCGTCCAATGGTCCGGCGGCTTCGTTTGCAGCCAGCCTCTCCAGCACCTGGGCGTCTGCGAGGAGGGGGAAGCCAACCAGTTCGGCATTGCCCTGGCCGTGACCCGCCCGGACGACGGGAGCATGGCGGAAGGCCGTTCCAGAAGCAAAAAGGAAGTGGTGATGGAATGCCACTATAACATTTCCGTGACTCCCTGGTTCCTGATCCAGCCCTCCCTGCTGTGGATTTCCAACCCCGCGGGCCGGGACGACACCGGAAACGCCAGCGTCTTCCGGCTCCAAACCATCCTGACGTTTTAAGAGCCGCCGGAACAGCCGCGGAAGGCTTCCGCCCCCATGGCGGCTCTCTTTTCCCCGTTGTTGATTTACCTGGAACAGGGGAGCGTCTTTCTCTACAATGCACGGCTAGTCTCTCCCGTCATGCCCTCCAACCGCCATTCATACACGGTCCTGGCAGCCGCCTGCGCCTGCGTGCTTGCCGTGTGCGCCTTCCTTTTCTGGCAGAACCGGCAGAAGAAAAACAAACTGGCGCGGCAGTACGCGGAACTTTCCATGCCGCCGCCCGCACAGGGCGGCACTCCGGCGCAGCAGAAGGCCCTGCTTGAAATACTCAGCGGGAAACGGGAGGCCGTTTCTCAGGAAAACCTCCTTTTCCCCGAAACACGGGACGCCGCTCCCCTGCACCGTAAAAAGACGGAAGGGCCGCCGCCCCGGAGCCGAGAAAAAATCTTTTCCACCCCGCCGGGGCATGCTAGGGTGGCAGGCGATGAATCATGCCGATTTAGACCAGTTGCTGATCCTTCAGGAAAAGGACGTGCGGATCTCCAAACTCCGGAAGGAGCTGGCCTCTCTGCCGGAACAGAGAACGCGCCTCCTGCGCCAGATGGAGGCCATCAAGCAGAAGGCCCTGGCCGCCAAGCAGGAAGTCGCGAGCGTTGAGAAGAGCATACGGGACGTGGAAGCCGCCGTTGAAACCAAGCGCGCCTACGTCGGCAAGATGAAAACCCTCCAGTCCAACACCCGGAAAAACGAGGAATACCAGATGTGCATTCAGGAGGTGGAGAAGACGGAAGCCGCCATTGACGCCCTGGAAACCTCCGAGCTGGAGCTGATGGAACGTCTGGAAGCCGCGAAAACGGATATGGAGCAGAAAATCCGGCGCGCGCGGGACGCCCAGCGCGAGATGGAGGAAACGCTGGCCCGCTTTGACCGGACGGCGGAAACGGACAAGGAGCTTCTGGACCACTTGAATGCGGAACGCGCGGACCTGGCCGCCGCCGTTCCGGAGGATTCCCTGGGGAATACGAACGGATGACCAAAAGCAAGGGAGTCCCGGTCATTGTGCCGATGGATGAAAAAGGCCACTGCGGCGGCTGCCACATGGTCATTACGGACAACGCCCGCATGAAGGTGCTGGGCGGCCACGAAACCGTTTACTGCGACAGCTGCCACCGCATCCTCCACTGACGGAGTTTCCAGGCGCGCCGCCGGGCTTATCATGAAATCCAGATCGGAAGAGTTTGAAGAGTGGGGGACGGAAGTCATCTTCGGCCGGGCCAAGGGGTTCCGCGCCTCCATGATGCGCATGGTCCTGCGCGGGGCCTCCTGGCTGTTCAGGCTGGTGGTGCTGGCGCGGCTGTACCTGTTCCACTCCAGCATCGCGAAGCAGGCCAGGCTGGGAACGCTGGTGGTCAGCGTGGGGAACATCACCGTGGGGGGCACCGGAAAGACTCCGGTGGTGGAACTGCTGGCCCGCACCCTCACCCAGCGCGGCCGCAAGGTAGCCATCCTGACCCGCGGCTACAAGAGCGCGGACCTGGACAAGCCCCAGGAGTGGAAGGACAAGGACGGCCGCCAGCCGGAAAACCTGCCCAAGATCGCCAGCGACGGGGAAACGCGCTACCTGGGCCCCCTGCATTCCGGAGACGAACCCTTCATGCTTGCCAAGAACCTGGACGGCGTGGCGGTTCTGGTGGACAAGAACCGCATCAAGTCCGGCATCTTCGCCATTGAACACCTGGGGTGCGACACCCTGCTGCTGGACGACGGCATGCAATACCTGAAACTGGCTCATGAACTGGACATCGTGCTGGTGGACTGCGGCGCGCCCTTCGGCACCGGGGCCATGCTCCCGCGCGGCACCCTGCGGGAGCCCAGGGGCAGCCTGGCGCGCGCCAGCTACATCGTTCTGACCAAATGCGGCGGCAAGCCCCAGGATGATCTGATCGCCGCCATCAGGAAGTACAATCCCGTGGCGGACATCATCGTGAGCGACCACGGCCCCCGGTACCTAGAAAACGTGTTCACGGGGAACGGCTTCCCCTGGAGGCCCTCCAGGGGAAATGGGTGGCGTGCCTCAGCGGCATCGCGCGCCCGGAAAGCTTTGAAGATTCCCTGCGCTCCCTGGGCGCCCACGTGGAAATCTGCCGCAGGTTCCCGGACCACCACTGGTTTGAACAAGCGGAATTGCAGGAGTTCTACGACCGCTGCGCGGACCGGGCCATGGACATGATCGTGACCACGGAGAAGGACGCCGTGCGGCTGGAAAAACCGGAGGAAGACCCGGAGGTTCCCATTTACTTCCTGCGCATTGAGGTGGAGATCTACCAGGGCCGGGAGGCGTGGGAGCGCTGCGTGGACCGCATCTGCGGAATTTCAGAGCCGCGCCCGCGGGATGAATGGATGCCTTCCTCATCCTTTTGATATGGCTTCCGTTTCCGGAGGTTCTCCGGAAATTCACCTCTTTTATGCAGAGAAGGCCGCTTGACTTGCCCGGAAAATCGTGTGAAACAAGAGGGCAGTATTTTTCCATGAAGGCATTTACCATCACCTCCATTCTGGCTGCCGCGTGCCTACTCCCGGCCCATTCGCTGGCCGAAGCCGCAGCAGAAAACAAGACCCAGGCCGCCGCTGTCCAACCGGCGGCAGGCATTCCCAAGCAGGATCCCCGGCTTATCAAGGGAAAGCTCCCCAACGGGCTGACCTACTTCATCCGCCCGAACGCAGAGCCCAAGGGCCGGTTCAGCATCCGCCTGCGCGTCAATACGGGTTCCCTGAATGAAACGGACGACATCCAGGGCATCTCCCACTTCCTGGAACACATGGTTTTCAACGGAAGCACGCATTTCAAGCGCGGGGAAATGATTCCCGCCATGCAGAAGGAAGGCCTGGGCCTGGGCGGGGACGCGAACGCCTACACCGCCTTTGACGAAACCGTGTACATGATGGACGTGCCCAGCATGAAGGAGTCCACCGTGAACCTGGCCTTCACCATCATGAGGGATTTTGCGGACGGCGCCCTGCTGGAGGAAAGCGCCATTGACGCGGAACGCGGCATCATCACCAGTGAATACAAGGCGCGGGATTCCGCCGGCTACCGGGTCATGAAGGAGGTCTTCTCCATCATGCTTGACGGCACCAGGATTCCCGACCGCTACCCCATCGGCACGCTGGAAGTAATCCGTACCGCGCCGCGGGAAAAATTTGTAAACTACTATCAGACCCATTACGTCCCCAGCCAGATGCAGCTCGTCATCGCCGGAGACATCACGCCGGAACAGGGCAAGGCCTGGGTGGAAAAATACTTCGGCTCCATGAAGAAGGACAATTACTCCTTCCAGACGGACCGGGGCGCGCTCAAGACGGCCACGGAAACCACCGCCCACTGGATCACCAACAAGGAGGCCACCAGCACGGAAGTCAGCGTCAACATCGCCCGTCCCTACGTGAAGAAGCCGGACACGGTCGCCAACCGCAACGAGGACATTCCCCTCAACGTGGCTTACGCCATGCTGAACCGCCGTCTGGAAAAGATGGCGAAGAATGCGGACTGCCCCTTCATTTCCGCGGAAGGCGGACGCATGGACGTGATGGAAGCGGCGCAAGTGGACGCCATCCAGACCCAGGCGGACTACAAGAACTGGAAGCCGGCCCTGACCGCCATTGAACAGGAGCTGCGCCGGGCCATCGAATTCGGCTTCAACAAGGAGGAGCTGGCGGAAGCCCGCAGCAACATCACTGCCGCCGCGGAAAACGCCATCAAGTCCTGGCCCACCGTCAAGTCGGAAGACGTGGCCTCCGCCATCGCCCAGAGCGCCGCGCAGGACAAGGTCTTCACCACGCCGCAGGAAGACTGGGCCATCTCCAGGGAAGTCGTGGAAAACCTGACGCCCGAACAATGCCAGGCCGCTCTGAAGGAAGCCTGGACCGGAGCCTTCCCCCGCGTGATCGTCACCTCCAACAAGGAAAACGCCCAGGGAAGCGCTGAAATCATGAAGACGTACCAGGACGCCCGGGCCTCCAAGGTGGAGCCCTACCAGGCGGACAGCCGGAAGGACTTCTCCTACAAATTCGGGGAACCCGGCAAGGTGACGGCCCGCGCGGAAGCCGCTGACCTGGGAGTCACCCAGCTCACCCTTTCCAACGGCGTGCGCGTCAACCTGAAGCCCACGGAGTTCGACAAGGATTCCATCAACATCACCTTTGCCGTGGACGGCGGGGAACTGAGCAGGCCGGAAAAAGCCTCCGGGCTGGAACTCTTTGCGGGCGCCGTGATGAACGGCGGCGGCTTGAAGGACCACTCCAACGACGAACTGGCCGCCATCATGGCAGGCAAGAAAGTCGGCGTGGGCTTCTCCATGACGGACCGCTCCTTCCTGCTCTCCGGAAATACCAGCAAGGAAGACCTGGAAACGCAGCTCCAGCTCCAGACGGCCTACCTGATGTACCCCGGCTACCGCCAGGACGGCGTCACCCTGCTCCGCCGCGCCATCCCCATGCTTTACAACAAGCTGAACCATGAGGTTCAGGGAGCCATGAAGATGCAGGTGCCCGCCATCCTGTACAAGAACAATCCCCGCTTCACCTTCCCCGCGCAGGAACAACTGGCTTCCTATGAGGTCAAGGACGTGCAGGACTGGGTGGACGCCCCCTGAAGAACAATTACATGGAAGTGACCGTCACGGGGGACTTCAAGACGGAAGACATCATTCCCCTGCTGGAACGCACCGTAGGCGCGGTGCCCAAACGTGCGGACGCCCCTGCGAAGCTGGATGAAAAACTGCGCCACCCTGCCATGGCGGACTTCAACTTCTCCAAGGACCTGACCTATGATTCCTCCATTGACAAGACGCTGGTCTGCCTCTTCTGGAAAACGCCCGGCGGAGAAGACAAGAAGCTGGCCCGCAGGCTGAACATGCTCAAGGCCGTCTTCTATGACCGCGTGTTCAAGGGCCTGCGCGAAGACATGGGGGAAACCTACTCCCCCTCCACCGGGCTCAACATCAGTGAAACCTACCCGGACGACGGCTACATCATCACCCTCAGCTCCGGCGTGATGCGCAACAAGGATGCCGTGCGGAATGCGATTGCCAGGATTGCGGACGACCTCGGCAAGGGGAACGTCACCCAGGAGGAACTGGACCGCGCCCGCAACCCCATTCTCAACTCCATGGACCGCGCCCAGCGCGACAACGGCTACTGGACCTCCGTGCTGAGGGATTCCCAGGCCAAACCGGAACGGCTGGCCCAGCAGAGGGAAAGCATTCCGGACGTGAAAGCCATCACCGTGGAAGAGGTCAACAAGCTTGCCAAAGACATCTTCGGCAAGGGAGAACATCTCAACCTGAACATCCTGCCGGACCATCCGGCCGCGGAAGCTCCGCCTGCTGAAAAGCAGGCGGACAAACCCGATGCCACCCAGGCCGCCGTCTCCACGGCGGCTTTTTGCATTCACGCCACTGCCGTGAAAACCATAAAAAAAGACTCCGGCAAGAATGACTACGCCATCATCATCTCCGAGGAAACCGCCGCCATGCCGGAATGGAAGGCCGTGGCGGACAAGCTGGCTGAAAAGCACGGAGGCTCCATCGTCACCGTGAAGGACTCCATGTTCGCCAAGCTGGACACGCTCAAGAAAATGGCTCCCCGCTTCATGGCCGTGGTCGCGCGACCGGAGGAAATAGACCGGGTGCTGGTCAATGACCTGCACCGCCTGACCCGCCGCCTGGACGACGACCCGTACGGGGACTGCATCTGGGGCATCGTCACGGGCTACACCCCGCAGGACGCCATGAGGATAGCCTCTGAAACGCAGCCGCTCGTGATCAGCCGCTCCATGGGAACCACCAACGTGGACGCCTCCCGTTTCACCGACAGCATGAGCATCACGGACTGGCAGCCCTTCCAGTACCTGGAACAGCACAATTCCAAGGGCAAGGTAACGCCCGCTTTTTACGTGAAGGGCCTGAAGGAACAGGACCGCGGGGATGAAACCACGCTGGGCGTGACGCCCAAGCTCGTGGAATACTGGGAACTTTACGCTCCCCAGCTCTTCGTCACGGCCTCCCACGCCACCCAGTTCAATCTGGAAATGCCTTTCGGCAAGGGGATCATCGTCTCCGGCAACAACCGGTTCCACGTGCTGGACAAAAAGCAGTTCAAGGAATTCACCACCTTCCTGCGCGGCGCGATCTTCAACGGGAAGGAGGACGACCTGCTCTCCTTCCTTGAGAGAATCAAGGCTCCGGAGATTGAAATCAAGCCGGTTCCCGCCGTCTGGGTAGCCGCGGGGAACTGCCTGGTAGGGGATACTAAAAAAACGAAGAATTCCATGGCCGTCACCGCCCTGAGCCACTACGGCTTCAACCAGCTGGTGGGCTACACCGTCCCCTCCTGGTACGGCAAGGGCGGCTGGGGAACGCTGGGACTCCTGTTCAGCAACCATGACGCCTCCAGCCTGGCGGAAGCCTGGTACCTGAACAACCAGTTCATTCTGGACGAAACCATGACCCGCTTCCCCAAGCTCATGAACGTCAACTTTAACGCGCCGGACATCAACGGCATCAAGGACGACCCGGACTTTGCCAAGGGCATGAACTCCGCCGGCTACGGCATGGGCAAGGACCAGATGGGCCTCATCCATGACCGGGATACCGTGGCTTTTTACGGGGATCCCGCCTGGACGGCGCGCCTGGACGAATCCCGCGCTCCGTCCCCGTGGCATATTGAGTGGAACGACCCCGCGGACGCCGCCAAGGGCTTCACCGTCACGGCCAACAAGGACGCCAAGGCGCGCCTGGGCGTCTGGTTCCCCAACAGGATCACCGCCAAAAAGGCCACCGTCACCATTGGAGAAACCGCCACTCCCGTGGAGAAGGCCGGCCTGCTGACCAACGACTTCCTCCTGCTCCGGGAACTGGAGCTCAAGAAGGGGGAAAAAGCCGTGGTGGAAATGAAATAGGCCGGAATATCCGGCCGCCGTTCCTTTTTCCATAGACAAGCGGGCTCCAAACATGGATACTCCCGGCAATCAATCTACCCTATGACTGATTACTCCATTTTCTTCATCATCGCCGTGGCCGCGACGGGCGTGGGAGCGCTTCTGTTTCTCCTGTCCCTGTTCGGGCTGGGGGAACATGACCTGGACTTTGACGCGGACGCCGGCGGCGCGGACGTGGGCCTGCTGTCCATTAAATCCGGCATCGGCTTCTTCCTGGGCTTCGGCTGGGGCGGCGTGCTCGCCCAGGGCCTGGGCTGGGGAATGGCCGCCTCCCTGGCAGCGGCCTTCTTCACCGGCGTGCTGATGTTCCTGATCATCGGCATCTCCATGCGCTTCATCATGAGCCTCAAATCAGACGGCACCCTGAACTATGAAACCCTCAAGGGCATGCACGGCACCGTTTACATCAGCATTCCCGGCAGGCTTGAACGCGGCGGACAGGTGACGATTGCCCATCCCAGCCAGCTTCTGTACCTCCCCGCCGTTCAGGAAGGGGAGGAATCCCTGCCCGCAGGAACCCCGGTGGAAGTAGTCGCCGTCACGGCAGGCGTCGTCACCGTCAAACCTCTTCATTAACCAATAAACCCAACCATACACCCCATCCAATACCATGGACCAAATCATCCCTATCGCCATTCTGGTTCTCTTCATCATCCTGACGGCCTCCTGGCTGTTCAGCCGCTACCGCATGTGCCCGCCGGACAAAATCCTCATCGTCTTCGGCAAGGTGGGCACGGGCCAGCCCGCCAAATGCTACCACGGCGGTTCCACCTTCGTGCTTCCGGTCCTCCAGTCCTACAGCTACCTGGACCTGAACCCCATCAACATTGACGTGCCCCTCCAGGGCGCCCTCTCCTCCCAGAACATCCGCGTGGACGTCCCCTCCTCCTTCATCGTGGGCATCTCCACCCTGCCGGAAATCATGCAGAACGCCGCCGCGCGCCTGCTGGGCCGCTCCCGGGAGGAAATCCGCAACCTGGCTGCGGAAATCATCATGGGCCAGATGCGCGTGGTGATCGCCTCCATGACCATTGAGGAAATCAACTCCGACCGCGAAAAACTCATCAAGGGCATTACGGAAGGCGTGGACGTGGAGCTGCACAAGGTGGGCCTCCACCTCATTAACGCCAATATCACGGACATTCAGGACGCCTCCGGCTACATCAGCGCCCTGGGCAAGGAAGCAGCCGCGCGCGCCATCAATGACGCCACCATCAAGGTGGCGGAAGAAACGCGCCGCGGGGAAATCGGCAAGGCGGAAGCGGAAAAGGACCAGACCGTCCAGGTGGCGAACGCCCGCGCCATTGCCATTGAGGGCCAGAACGAAGCCCAGATCAAGATTGCGGAATCCGCCGCCAAGCTGCAGGTGAAGCAGGCGGAGGCCAAGAAGCTGGCGGAAGTGGCCCAGAAGGTGCAGGAAGCCAAGACCCTGGAAGAAGCCTACGAGGCGGAAAAGGAAGCGGAAATAAAGCGCGCCGAACGCGAACGCGCCACGCAGGAGGCCAACATCCTGGTGACGGCCCGCATTGAAAAGAGCCAGCGCGAAGTGCAGGCCCAGGCCACGGCGGAAGTGCTCAAGCTGGAACAGGAAGGCAAGGCGCAGGCCCTGCTCATCCAGCGCAGGGCGGAAGCGGAAGCCATCCGGCAACTGGCGGAAGGCGAAGCCCAGGCCACCCTTCTGAAGAAAAAGGCGGAAGGGGAAGGCATGGAAATGGTGGGCCGCGGTGAAGCCGCCGCCATTGAAGCCGTACTGGAAGGCAAGGCCCGCGGCTTCCAGCAGATTGTACAGGCGGCAGGCTCGTCCGACGCCGCTTCCAGCCTCCTGATTACCGAACAGCTCACCAAGATCGTGGAACTCCAGTCCGGCGCCATCAAGGGCCTGAAATTTGACAAGGTAGTCGTCATGGGCAACGGAGGGGATTCCTCCGTGGGCGGATTCGTGCAGAATCTGGTGAAAGACACCCTGCCTCTCCACGAGCTCGGCAAGAGCGTGGGGCTGGAACTGCCCTCCTTCCTGGGAAAATCCACGGAAGAGAAAAAGGCCCCTGCCGCAGCCGCTCCCGCAGCCGCCACCCAGGCGGCCACGACTGCAACCACCGTTAAACTGAACTGATCCGCAGATGAATATGGAAGCCGTCATGGGCGTTTTGCTCGGCATCGGGCTGGGAGCGGCCTGCGGCTTCCGCATCTTTGTGCCTCTGCTGGTAGCCGCCATCGCCATCCGGGGAGGCTTCCTGACGGTGACGCCGGAATTCGCATGGCTGGGCGGCACGGCCGCGCTGGTCACCCTCTCCGTAGCCACGCTGCTGGAAATAGCGGCGTACTACATCCCGGTCATCGACCACACGCTGGACGTGCTGGGAGCTCCCGCCGCCATCGTTGCGGGAACCATCCTGGCCGCCGGCTTCATCGGCAGCATGGACCCCATGCTTAAATGGGGGCTGGCCGCCATTGCCGGAGGCGGAGCGGCAGGCATCATCCACGGAGGCATGGCCGCCATCCGGGGAGCGGCCTCCGCCGCTACGGGCGGACTGGGCAACTCCGTCGTCACCACGGCGGAAACGGCTTCCGCCTCTATCGTCGCCGTGCTGGCCTGCGTTCTTCCCGTCGCGGCCGTTCTGCTGGCCGCCGCGGCCATTTACTTCCTGGTCCGCACGGGGCTGGTGCTGAAAAGGAAACTGCGCCGTTCTCCAGGCGGTCCGGAGGGAGAAATCTAGCCAAGGGGAAAAAACCCCCTTCTCCCGGCAGCCGTCCACGCAGCGATTCCCCCGTGAATGAAGGCCCCGCGGCCTTCATCAATAACCCGCCGCCAGGTCCCCGGCGAAGATTTTTTACATAACTTCCGAATCCGGGCTCGGCACAGCCACTTTCTTCCCCGCCGGAAAGCCCCATGCCCGGAAAAAGAGGCGTTCCGGCAAGCATTCGGCTCATTGACAAGGAACCGGAAGCAGGGTAGGATGCGGCTTTCAACCTCTCTTCCACCGATGAATACCAAACTCGCCCTTCTGACGCTCGCCGCCGCCCTCGGCCTTGCCTCCTGCAACACCATCAGCGGAATCGGAAAAGACGTGGAAGCCATGGGCAGCAAAATTGACAACGCCTCCCAGGCCACCAGGGAGTCCATGCAGTAAAGCGGAAGAAGCATCCGGCCACCAGCCTGGAGCCTCTTTTTAATTCAAAAGAGGCAAAGATTTAAAGTTTCCCCCATCGTTTCATGGATGGCGGTTCTCCATGGAGTGCTCTGCCGCCCGCGGATTACAAATCCGTTACAGATTAACATGGAATGGTCCCGATGCCTTATGAAGCGCTGCAAGTCCTTGGGGCATCCGTATTTAACCCGAGCGGCAGCGAATCCTTTTCCCTGAAAATCAGTGCGTCCTGGCAGGATACGTATATTTCAACGGCCGCAAAGGCTTGCGGCGTTCCAAGAGCCGGCTTCCTCATTCCGGAAGGCTTCCCACACGGAAACGGTCTCCCATGGTGCAACGGTCAGGCAGCATAAGTTCCTTGATATGAAAATCGGCCCTTGACCCCGGATTTGTAATCCGGCATATTCCCGCGGGCTTGAAAGTTTCCCTTTCAAGCTCTAATTCACATCGCATTCATATGAAGAAAACTCTGATCCTGCTTTCCTCCCTGCTGGCTTTTTCCTGCATGACGGCGCAGGCCGCTATTTATACATGGACTCCCATTGACGGTTCTACCGACTGGAGCCAGGCCTCCAACTGGCAGACGGAAACCGGCGCCAGCGCCGATGTTCCGCTGGTCAATCCCAACTGGGGCACGGTCAACGTATCCGGCAACCATACCGTGGTATGCGGACCCGGTACCACCGTGGAAGGATGGACCTCCACCATCAATGTTTCCAACGGAGCCAATGTGTCCCTTCAGAATTTCACCAAATTCCAGCGCACGACCGTCTCCGTGGGTGAAGGCTCCACGCTGACCGTCGGCAAAACGAGCGGTTCCATCGTAGCCAACTGCGACCAGAACATGAACTGGACGGTATACGGCACGCTGAACCTCACCGCCGCACTCACCTGGAACGCCAACAGCAACAACTTGTTCGTGGACCTGGGCACGACCGGCATCCTGAATCTTACGAACCAGACCGATCTGGGCCGTTTCGCCTTCTCCGCCTCCCTGGGCGACCTGATTACGGAAGGAACTACATTTGAGCTCGTGACGCGTGAACTCGTCAACGGAGTGGGAAGCGCCGCAACCAGCAACACGACCATCACGGGCGGAACGCAGAGCGACGACATCGCCGCCGAGGCACTTACCGCTGAAAACGTAGGCAAGTACCAGGTGTTCACGAAGGACGGCAAGATTTACGTCTCCTACATCAACGGCGTGCCGGAACCGGCCACTGTCTCCCTGAGCCTTCTGGGCCTGGCGGCCCTGATGCTGCGCCGCCGCCGTTAAAAACGGAAGGTTAATTTCTTTTCAAAGGGCATGCCGGACATACGGCATGCCCTTTTTATTGCTTCCGTCACACATCGTAAAAAAACCTTTTTACAGGGAGCGGGAACATTCCGTGGGGCCGGAAAACCGGAGGCTGGAAAGAAGGCGTCACGCCCATCAAAGAAAACCGCTTCATCCATCCGGATGAAGCGGTTTTCGTCCATGGTCACACACAGTCTTTTTACATGGAACGGCTGGTGGAGCGGGCGGCGGAATTAATGTCACTGCCGACGGCTTCCACGTCCTTGCCTACTCCGCCGATCGTATGGCAGGAAACACACCCAAGAAGGGTGGCGATACTCAGAATAATCAATTTGCTTTTCATCGTTTTATTGGAAGAGTTCCGAGTGGTCAGACTCCATTTCTCCGGACTCCGTTCAAAGAACCCTTCATGATGCCGCACAGGCGCTCCTGTCATTCTCCGTTCTTGCCATGCGCACCCGCAACGCTTAAAAAACATGCGTCAACGGGAGAAAACATCCGGAGGACATTCCGTCCCCGCTCCCGGAATCATTACTATTTACTACCAAGATGATCAAAGTAGCCATTGTAGGATACGGCAACATCGGGAAATACGCCGTGGACGCCTTGCGCGCCGCGCCCGATATGGAACTGGCGGGCATCGTCCGCCGCCCCGGCAGCGAACCCGTGCACGGCATCAAGACCGCAAGCAGCATGGAGGACCTGGGCCATGTGGACGCGGCCCTGCTCTGCACCCCCACCCGCAGCGTGGAAGAAACGGCTCTGCCCCTGCTCGCCCGCGGCATCAACACGGTGGACAGCTTTGACATCCACGGGGACATCGTGAACCTGCGGCGCTCCCTGGGAGCACAGGCGATCAAGCATGACGCCGTCTCCATCATCTCCGCCGGCTGGGACCCGGGCACGGACTCCGTCATCCGCACCCTGATGCTGGCGATGGCTCCCAAAGGCATTACGTACACCAACTTCGGTCCCGGCATGAGCATGGGCCACAGCGTAGTCGCCCGCTCCAAGGAAGGAGTGGCGGACGCCCTTTCCCTCACCATTCCCACCGGTTCCGGCGTGCACCGCCGCATGGTTTACGTGGTGCTGAAGGAAGGAGCCAAGTTCTCCGACGTGGAGTTCGCCATCAAGTCCGATTCCTATTTCAGCCATGACGACACCCGCGTGCAGCAGGTGCCCGACATCGACGCGCTGAAGGACATGGGCCACGGCGTGCTGATGGAACGCAAGGGCGTTTCCGGCTCCACGCAGAACCAGATGTTCACGTTTGAAATGCGCATCAATAATCCGGCCCTGACCGCCCAGGTCATGGTGGCTTGCGCCCGAGCCAGCATGAAACTGGCCTCCGGCTGCTACACGCTGCCGGAAATCGCCCCGATGGACTTCCTGCCGGGCGACCGCGAAGAGTTGATTGCCCAGCTCGTCTAGAGCGTTCCGGCACGTCTTTCCCGGACGCGCGGCAACAGGGGCAACCGTTCCCCTTTCCTTCCGCACCTTTCCCATCCTCCGGCCCCCGGCCGGAGGATTTTTATTGTTCCACAACCACCAGCCTGCCATCCACGGCATTCACCCGGGCCGGGGTGTGGGTCCGTTCCGTCCAGTCCCACGCGCGTGCCATGTCCGCCCAAAAAGCGGCGTGGGGGGAATTCTTTTCCTTCAATAAACGCGCCGGAGTGGGCACGAAGGGATAAATCTGCACGGGAACGCGCTGCTGCCCATGAATCAGGGCCTGTTCCACCATGGTGTAAATTTCCTCAATCCCCGGATCGGTCATCGCCAGGCAGCCAATGGAAACGTCCCGGCCATGCACCATGATGAAGCTTCCCGTCCGGTTCAGGGAGCGGTCATAGGCATTCGGATAGCCGATGTTGAAAGCCAGATGGTAGTTGCTGCGGGGATTCAGGCCGGACGGCTCCACTTCGTAAAAACCCTCCGGGGTCTGCTTGTCCCCCTCCTTTTCCTTGGGCCCCAGCTTTCCGGACCACGCGGCAATGGGGTAACGCTTGGCAAGCACGTAGCGTTCCGCCTTATCCGGCTTCACCCACAGTTCCAGCACGGAGTCTTCCTTCACGGCACGCAGGAATACAGGATCCCCCACTTTGGCCCCGCAGAGGCCCAGGAAGGAATTCAGCACGGGCGTTACCCGTTCCCGCGCGGCATCGGCACGGTTGACGGAATCCTCGGCACACGCCATTTTAAGAGTCACCACCACGGAGGCCAGCAGAACCAATCCCAGCCCGGCCAGCAACACGCTTTTCTTCATAAATCATGTATAATGGCGGCATTCGTTTTGACAAGGACAAAACCCGCCGCCCTTTGCCGGAAGTGAAAAGAACGTCGGGAACGGCCTGCCCCTCCACTCCGGGAACAATAACCTTTCCGGTGAAAAGCCGCCGGCATGGAAGGCCAGTTCCCCGTTCTTCCGGGGAAAGGATGGGCAGGTGCCGTACTCCATCATGCGCGGGACCGTCTCCGGCCCTTCCTTACGCAAAAGAGGGGAAAGGATGTCCGCAGAAAGAAAAAAAGACGCCGTGAAGGGATTCCCGGACTTGGAGGAAGGGCAGGCCCCCTGCCGGGAAATATGCCATGGAATAGAAAAACATGCCTGTACTGGAAATGCAGCCTCCGGGAAGGTATCCTCACCCCGTTAGCCGCTCCATCCCGGCACGCGGCGCATCAACGGAAGGCCCTTTCGTAAAAACGGCCTGCGCACCTTCTCTTTTTGCGCGCTGCCGCAGAAAGAAGCGGCATCCACCGAACCGCCATGGAAATAGACCACCTTCTCCCCATCACCACACGGCAGGAATTAAGAACGTGGCTGGAACAGAACCACCGTTCCTCCTCCTGCTGCTGGGTTCTCACGACGAGAAAGCCTTCCCCCATGCCATTCCTTACCTGGACGCCGTGGAAGAAGCCCTGTGCTTCGGCTGGATTGACAGCACCCGCAAGAAGACAGCCTCCGGCTTTCTGGCCCAGCGCCTCACCCCACGTTCCAGGAAAAGCAAATGGTCCGAGCTGAACAAGGAACGCGTACGCCGCCTGACCAGGCTGGGGCTGATGACCCCCTATGGAGAAAAATGCCTGCCGGAAATGGACCCGGAGGCGTTCCGGATTGATCCGGATATTTTAGAAGCCCTTCAGAAGGACCCGCGCGTTTATTCCAACTTCCTGGCCTTTCCCCGCCTGTACCGCCACGTGCGCCTGGATACCATCCAGATTAAGAAAAACCAGCCGGAGCTGTTCCATAGCCGCCTGGAAAAGTTCCTGAAGAATACCCGGGAAAACAGGATGTTTGGAGAATGGCATGACGGAGGCCGGCTACTGGAAGAGTGAAAACGGAGCTTCCCGTATTTTCCCAACAGACGCCGGAACGCCGCATGCCGATGCGGCAACTAAACGAAAACGCGGCTGTAAGCCGCGCTCCTTACGCAACAGGGCCGTTCCGGACAATGCCGGAACGGCCCTGCGGGTCCGGGAGAGCAGAGCGTCTCCGCTCCACTCTCCACTCTCAAACTTCAACTCTCCTTAGAAGTCATACCGGTAGCCGATACTTCCGTTCACCGAGTTCGCTCCGTCCCGGAAGTCGGCATTGCCGTCCACGAAGATCGTTCCCTGCGTTCCTACCGGCACGCTCAGCCCTGCTCCGATTTGCAGAGCCGTCATTCCCACCTTCGCTCCTCTGACTCTCTGCGTGAAGCCGGGGTTGCCCAGCAGCGCCACATTGGCTTCTCCGCGGCGGTCTCCCATGTCCTGGGCCGCGTTGACACGGAACTCAGCCAGCGCTTCTCGACCGAAGATGTTGCTGCCTACAAGGCCCATCCAGCGGCCGCCCAGCGCAACCGTTCCCGTCGTCAACTCCTGTTTGGCGACGTTCAGGCCCATGTTGCCGGCTCCCGTTTCCGTGTAGCCGTCCATTCTCGTGGTTACTACCGAGGCGTTGACCAGGGGCTGCAGGATGCTGCTCCTGTCTTCATTGAGGTACACGTCGTAGGTCAGTTCATACATCGCTCCAAAGCCCCACCCGTTGGTGTTGCCCTGCGTGCCGTAGCTGCCCGCTCCGTAGTTGACCGTGCGGTTGAGCTTCGCGTCGTTCCACCCCCCCGTCAGGATGAGCGTGTGCGCCCAGCGCTTGCTCTGGTAGCGGCCGAAGAGGTTGGCGTAGTAGCTGTCCAGGTGACCGTCCGCAGAGTCCGCCGCGCTGGCCGTCAGGTCGCCGTAGTTGGCCGTGAAGGCCGCTCCCATGGTGAAGTGGTCGCTGAGGTCCACGTCCATGCCCACGGTGCCGCCCCAGGTGGTGAGCTGGTAGCCGCTTTCATCCCCCCTGGTGTCCAGCTTGGCATAGGAGCCCGTGCCCTGCATCCACATGTGGAAGTAGGGGAGGTCCGCATTGACGTAGGCGGGGTTCACGCCCATCTGGTTGGTGCGGTTGCGTATCCAGTTCATCTGGTCGCGCAGGGCGTCCCGCTGGGCGATGCCCAGGCTGGTGACCGTGCTGCCCGCGGCGGCGGCCAGGGAACGCCTGGCGGCGGAGGGATTGTTAACCATGTCGTCATTGAGGGCGGCCAGGAAGTCCGTAACGGCCTGGTCCACGGAACCGTGCCTGGCGGCTTCCCAAATCAGATTGGCGCCCGCCATGGAGTTGGCCGTATCAGCGACGCCGGCATAAATATTGTCCGTTTGTTCCTCCGCTTTCAGAACGACCTTGTCCCCTTCCTGCACCAGATGGGCATTCTTGTAATAGGTGAGGAAAAGACCGCCTACCGTCAGCGTATTTTCTCCCAGGTCAATCGTTCCGGCTCCGGTGAGCTCCATCAGCGTGAGTTCCATCGGATTGCCCGATTTCCAGGTGATGTTGACGCCCGGAATTGACGTGACGTGGAAGGCGGCTCCGTTTTCAATGACAATGTCTCCGGAAGCCTTGATGAAGCTGGCGGTCATGTCGGCATCGGTATTCAGGGTGAAGGTGGTGGTGGAACCGCTGCCGAAGGTGGCGTTTTCCACGCTCAGGGTGGTGTTGACCGCCGTCAGGGCGTTGTCGCTGGCCTGGATGGCCAGCTTGCCGTTGTTCACCAGATTACCGTAGCTGAGATGGGCGCCGTCTACATCCGCCTTGCCCTGGAGAACCAGGTTTCCTCCGCTGACCGTCAGATCGGTATCCGCGCCGGAGCTGCGCAGGACTTGGGTGCCTGCGCCGGAAACATCCAGTGTTCCGGCCCCCAGCGTTCCATCATACGTATGCGTTTGGCCGGAAGCCGCCTGAATATGCAGGGTCTGCCCGTTCAGCTCCAGGTCTCCGGCGCCGTTCAGGCCACCGGCAGAGCCGTCCGCCGCCAGGCTCAGGGAGCCGTCCAGGTCCAGCACCACGCCGGAAAGCGCGCTGTCCGCCGCCAGTCCCAGGGAAGCGCCTTCCGCAATGTTCAGCGTACCTGTTCCGCCGATTTCCGTGCGGGAAAGGCCATCGGTAGCTCCCGTCAGCGTCAATGTTCCGGAAGAACCGATATCCAGCTTTCCGCCGTTGGCGCCGGACGCCAGCGTCTGGGCCGTCGTGTGGCCTCCCATGCCGATTACCGCAAGGGAGCCCGCGTCCGTGGAATCAAGGCGCAGGGCTTCCACATTGGCCGTGCCGTTAAGCTGAAGCGTTCCCTGTTCCGCAATGATGTCTCCGGCCAGCGTCACATTCCCGGACAGGGTGAGCTTGTTGGCTCCCGTCTTGACCAGGTCCGTATTGGCCGCGGCACCGTCCAGGCCGCTGATGTTCCCGGCAAAAACGGTGTCCACTCCCGTTCCTTCATGGAAAAGGTTGTTCTGCAATTCGATGCTGCCCTTGTTGTCCGCCGTGTTGGTGACAATGAGGTTGCCCGTTCCCGTCTGGCCCGGATTGGTTCCCGGCGCGGTCAGGTTCTTGATCACCATGGAGCCGTCCGACTGGACGTAAAGGTCCTGGTCCACGATCACGGCCTGGTAGAAGTTGAGGGACTGGTTCGTAACCGGATTGTCCGCACTGCCCGTGCCGTCCACGGAGGAGACGTAAACCAGGTCCGTATCACCGGAGAGGACGATGCTGCCCCCGTTGACGTCTACAATGCCGAAGCCCAGCGCGGCAAAAAGCGGATTGGCCGCAATGTGGCCCTTGAGCGTTTCAAGGTCCTGCGCAAAGCCGCCGTTCGTCAGCAGGATTTCCAGATTGCCGCCCGCCGTTTTCATGGCATCCATGACGCTGGTGAGGTCCAGGGTGAGGGTGGAGCCGTCTCCAAAGGAGATGCTGCCCAGGTTGTCCCCCGCGCCTTCAAACTGAATCAGGGAATCCGTCCCCGTGAAGGGGTCTCCGGAAATGTTCCCCGCACCTACCGCAAGGCTGCTGCCCGTGCCGGTCACGGTCCAGGTGGAACCCTGCTTGAGCCCGGTGAGCTGCGTCCCGGCAGTGGCGGTGACGACCGTTCCCAGCCCGGCGGCATCCAGGCCGCCCAGGGCGATATTGCCGGAACCGGCAACCGCATTGACATGGACCTTGTTCGCAGCCGTTCCCGCATAGTTCCCGGCGTTCGCCAGCGAACCGGATTGAATGAGGATGTTGGTAGTGGCCGCCGCGTCGGAAAGGTCCAGCGTACCCTTGGCCAGCGTGAGCGTTCCCGTCAGGCCGTTGGCGCGGTCTCCCACCGCAAAGGTGCCCGTGGTGTTGACGGTGAGGCTCCCCGCTCCGGTGACAGTTCCGGCCCAGGCGGCGTTATCCCCGGTCCCGTCGCCCAGCTGGACGGAGGAGTTCCGGGCAATCTTCAATTCCCCTGTGGACGTGTTCGCCCCGGTAAGAACCAGTTTGTCGCCGCCCTGGACGTCCAGAGCCGCCGTATCAATCACATTGCCGGTATAAAGCAGGTCACTGCCCGTGCCTGTGTAGTTGACGCGGTAGGTTCCGGCCCCTCCCATAGAAACGGCCTTGATGAATTCGCCCGTTCCCAGCGTGGCGGCCGCACCGCCGTTGCCAAAGGCAAGAACCACATTCCCCTGCCCGGAGTGCATGGTTCCCACAAAACCGGTGAGGTTTCCGGTGAAGATGGTGGTCAGCGTCGGGTTGCCTGCAGCCGTCGTTCCCAGGTTGGCCCCGGCGTCACTCGTCAAGTCGCCCCCGAACGTCACGGTCTGGTTGGAATTGCCGTTCAGCCAGCTTCCCGCCGCCCTCACATGAATGTCGGCATTGACGGAATTGGTGGAATCACTGACAAAAAAGCCGCGTCCGTCCAGCTCCAGGCTGGCGCTGCCAAAGGCGGCCGCATTCGCAAAGGCCACTTCATTCCACGCGGCGTTGGTGCCGTTGCCCACCAACTTGAACGTGCCCGTAAAACCGCTGTTGTCTCCGCTGATGGAATAACGGCCTCCTCCGGGGAATCCTCCTCCCTCCTTGTGCCCCAGCACCAGGGAACCGGCCCCGGAAATGCGGCCGGACAGCGTATCCGTCATGGTGCTGGCATGGGCGCGGTTGTCCCTGATTTGAAGAGTGGCATCCTGCGCGATGGAGATGTTTCCGCTCCAGGTCCGGGTGGCGCTGTTGGCCCCGATATCATAGAAAAGCGTGCCGCCGCTGACGGTGATGGCGCCGGTGAAGGCGCCTCCCAGGGTCGTGTTAACGGTCAGCAGGCCGTCCCCGAGCTTGACGATGTCCTTGTTCCCCAGTTCCTGGGTATAGGTGGCCCACGCAATATTATTGCCGTTCGTATTCACCTGGATGGCCCTGGTACTGGCGGCGGCGTCAATGAGGCCGGAAATATCCTGCGTGGCCCCCGTGCCGTACGTGAAAATGCCACCTGCAAAAATGAGCTTGTTGGTCGCTACCAGCCCCAGCGTTCCTTCCGTCGTTCCCGCCGTGTTCAGCACCAGTTCCCCTCCGTTCAGCGTCACCGTGCCGGTGCCCAGGCCCTGGACGGCATTCAGGTTGAGGGTGCCGGCCATGATGGTCGTGCCGCCGGAGAACGTATTGGTCCCGGTATTTTCAATGGTCATCTCCCCTTCCCCCGTTTAACGAGGGACATCGGATTCGCGCCGTCTACAAGGGCTCCCGTGCCCGTGAACGTATAGGCCGTTTCCCCATTGTTGACCGTAAGGCGGGCGGAGGAAACATCCCCGTCAATAGTGACGGCGGAGAGGGCCACGCCTGCCAGGTCTTCAAAGTTGGCGGATTTGGCGGCATCATAAACGACCGCCGTCCCATCCTTGTCCAGCCAGATGGCTGCGCCTCCCGCTGCCGTCCACGTACCCGCGGCTCCTCCGTTCCAGTTGAGGGCTTCACCCAGCGCCTTGACGCGCAGGTAAAGGGTGTTTCCGGACAGTTCCAGGGCATAAGTGTAATCGCCGGAAAGACCGCTGGGATCAAAGGAAAAGTTGCTGGCCGTCAGCGTGCCGAAGCTGTCTGCCGTAATCAGCTTGTAGTCGTTTTCCATCGTCTGGTCCACCCCGCTGATCGTCAGGGTCAGCGTACCTTCCGAATTGAAGGAAAGCGTGCCGCCGGACTGGATGATGGAAGCGCTGGAGGAATTCAGCCCCGTCAGGTCCAGCGTCAGGCCGGAAGCCGGGGAAAGAGCCATATCACCCGCAGAGGTAAGACGGGCCCCGGCTCCCATCGTGATGGAATTGCCGAAGGCCACTCCGCCGGCGAGCCCGAAGCTGAGTTCTCCCCCGGAAACCGTCAGGGCGTTCGCAAACCCGGCGGAGGAACTGAGCGTAAGCTTGCCCGTGCCGCTCTTGGTGAAGGCGCTCCGCCCATCCAGAACCGTGGCATTGGCAATGATTGCATCCGTGCCCGCTCCGGCGGATATCTCGTCAAACCCGGTAACGGTCGCGTTGGCGAACATGTCCGCTTTCGTCACGCCGTTCAGGTTCAGCACGCTTTTGGTGACCACATCCCCGCGCCCCTGGCCGGAAAGAGTTGTCGTCCCGGTGAAGACGGCGTCATTACCCGTAATGGTCACGTTGGCCAGCGCCGTGGTCAGGGAAGTGCCGTTGACCTTCTGGCCGCCCGCATAAATGGCGGCATTGTTGAACGTGCCTCCGCTGATGGAAAGGTTGGCTTCCCCGATCGTCAATGCGGAACTGGTGTTGTTGCGTTCCACATACGTGCCCAGGGATATTTGCGCTCCGTCAAATGTACCCCCTGTAATCGTGATATTGGTGGAACCAATATTTCCGGTAAGGGCAGCCGTAGCGGTTCCATTAATGTAGGAACCGCCCCAGATCTGGCCTGTATACGTCCCGGACTTGAAGGTCAGGTTGGTGGAACCTGTGATATTGAACGTGCTTTCCCCGGTTTCCACCCAGCTTCCCCCGCAATCATGGCCGCTACCGTGCCACTGCCCAGGTCCAGCGTCATATTGGTATCAGTAAGGCTCCAGGCTGACGTGCTTAAACGGGCGCCCGCAAAATTTTCTTGGTTCCGTCTCCGGAAAAAGTAGCTCCCGTGATAGTCGTCGTCACTCCCTGCGCAAACAAACTTTGCGCAAAGGATCCTCCCGTGATTTCCATGGAAGCGGACGAATTGGCTGCAATATTTGCTGCGGAACCTGCTGCGGTCGCATCGGACAAGCCATACACATTCGCATTATACTGGCCTCCCGCAATTCTCAATTTGGCCGTATACGCATTCGTTCCGTCTCCCAACTGGACGAGGCCTCTTCCCAGAAGGGCCACGGAGCCGTTAAAAGTCCCTCCGTCCAGATTCAGGGCAACGTTCCCGAGAATGGTTGATTTTTGACCCGCACCACGTGTCGTTCCGGCCGTTACCAGTTGCGCGAAGGTTCCGCCGTCAATGGTGAATGTGACGTCTCCCGTATGGCGGAAGGATTCCTGCCCCAGCCCTATGCACCACCTGGCGTCAGGCGAGCTAACCGAAGTTCCGGCCCATTCCCCCCATGGATATTGACAATGTATGTCCCTGTCGTCTGGAACGCATCCGTCTTGTTGCCATCCCCCACCAGGCAGAATCCATTGATCGTCCCTGCATTCTGGTCCACATTGAGCGTGATGTCGGCAGCCACGATCCGGTTCTGATTGCTCCACCCCATCAATTGAGGATTTGTATTCAGCAGGGACGTTCCCGCCCCGATATTGATTACAAAGGAATTGGTCCCTCCCAAGGTGACGCCTCCGGCGGTACCCGCAACATTCCATAACTGCAGCTTCGTATAAATTCCTCCTTCCAGATTGAGAACCCGGTTATAGCCGTCTTCATAGGTCCCGCTTTCCGTAATATCCGTCAAATAGATGTCACCGGGGGAATCCGCCTGAGTCACTGGATCCCCCGCCGGCGGCGTAATCGTATACTGGTCGTCGGCAAAGGATATCGTCGTTTCTCCGTTGCCCGTCAACGTATAGGCAGCCCATGACGGAGAAATGAAACAGGCCAGAAGAGCGGACAGGAGAGGGAGGGGCAAATGCGGACGCATAATTTTGTAACGTGTTGATAATTAATAATAAATTATATACCAGACTATATCGTTAGTAATAATTAACGGATTTAAAATCCGGAGTCAATGACAATTTTTAATGCCAAGCGCTTTAGGACAATTGAACGGCTTGATGCGTAGGAAGGGAAGAAGAGTGGGAATACCGGCGCCAAGTACGGGCATTATCAATATTTTATTATATATCTGGTCTCATTAAGGAACATTTCCGGATTTTAAATCCGCACGGGTATTTCTCCCGCTTCTTCCAGCAAGCGCGGCCTGCATGCAGGAAAAAGTGATTTCTTGTCTTGCATTCCCATGGGAGTGCCTGTATAAGCCTCCACGTCCCCGCCGCAAGGCAGGAACACAGCATCCAAGGTCACGGAGCGGTAGCTCAGTTCGGTTAGAGCGCCAGCCTGTCACGCTGGAGGTCGCGGGTTCGAGCCCCGTCCGCTTCGCCACCTTGCTTCAAAGAAACAACCGCCTCCGGGCGGTTTTTTTGTGCCCGGAAAGTCCAGGACCTGGGAAACAGGCAGTCCGGTGGCAATGTTTTACTGGAAAAGAGGGCCGGAACCCGGTAGAATGGGAGCCAGCATTACAATCATGAGCATACTTTCGGACCGTCTTTCCGAGGAAATACTGCAAGCCCGCCAGCGCGTTTACACGGTTGGCGAACCGACTCCTCTTCAACGATTGAATCTGCCGGGCATCAAGGCCCCGGTATACGCCAAAAGGGAGGACCTGGGCCCCATCCGGGCCTATAAATGGCGCGGAGCGTTCAATTGCATGGCCGCACTGAGCCAGGAGGCGCGGGACAAGGGCATTGTGGCCGCCTCCGCCGGCAACCATGCCCAGGGCGTGGCCCTGGCGGCCAGCGTCCTGAACTGCCACGCCACCATTTTCATGCCCCGCTCCACGCCGGAAGTGAAGCAGACGGAAGTACGCCGCCACGGCGGCAGGCACGTGAAGATCATGCTTCATGGAGACTGCTATGACGAGACGGCCGCAGCCGCCCACGAGTACGCGGAAACCCACGGAAGCACTTTTGTCCATCCCTATGACGATCTGGTGACCATGGCCGGACAGGGAACGCTGGCGGATGAAGTGGTGATGAGCGGGGAAGGCCCTTTTGACCGCGCGTACGTCGCCATCGGCGGCGGCGGACTGGCCGCCTCCGTAGCCTGCTGGCTGAAAAAGTTCTGGCCCCACATCAAGGTCATCGGCGTGGAAGGCGTGGACCAGGCCTCCATGAAAACCTCCATTGAGCAGGGACACCGGGTGAACCTGGATTACGTGGACGTTTTTTGCGACGGAACCGCCGTCCATATCCCCGGAGAATTGACCTATCCCCTTTGCCGGGAACTGATCGACGAGTTCGTGACCGTCACCAATAACGAAGTCTGCCAGGCCATCCGCGCCATGTGGGAATCTTCCCGCGTAGTGCCGGAGCCCTCCGGGGCCATGAGCCTGGCCGGATTCCTGAAACAATGGAACGAAGGTGAAGTGAAGCCGGAGGAAAAGAGCTTCGTGGTCATTTCCGGAGCCAACATGGATTTCACCCACCTCACCCAGATTGCCCGCCAGGCGGGCATCGGCAACCATGAAACGCGCTACCT
This sequence comes from Akkermansia sp. JRP_AM1, assembly GCF_049262625.1. Lineage (NCBI taxonomy): Bacteria > Pseudomonadati > Verrucomicrobiota > Verrucomicrobiia > Verrucomicrobiales > Akkermansiaceae > Akkermansia > Akkermansia sp. JRP_AM1. The sequence continues at coordinate 1,579,199 of NZ_CP118234.1, read as the reverse complement.
GCGCATCTCCATGGATTCCAAGCGCGGCCAGGTGCTCAAGTATCTGCGCCATATCCCGCAGGATACCACGCTGGTGGACGTGCAGTACGGCAAGACGGAGGGCAACACCCAGTACCCCGTGTTCGGCATCGCCGCCTCTGACGAAGACCTGGACACCATCCGCACGACGCTGAAGAAGAAGGGCATTGAGTTTGAAGACATCAGCGAGGACGACGACGTGCGCTTCCGCATGATTCACTACCAGGCGGAGCTGTGCCAGCATCCCCTGTTCGTCCACATCGAATTTCCGGAACGCGCCGGAGCCTTTCTTGACTTCATGGAACGCATCGCGGACCTGGCATCCCTCTGCTACTTCAATTACACCTATACCGGGGAACGCGTGGGCCGCGCCCTGGTGGGCATGGAGTTTGAATCCGCGGAAGACCGGGAAACGGTACGGAAGCGCATGGCCGGATTCTCCAGGAACATCATCCGGGCCATCCGGGAAATTTCTCCGGAGGCCTTCCACCGGATTATGGGAAGCAGATAGTTAACAATTAACAGGTAATAGTTAATAGATATTAACTATTGGCTCTCCTTCCATGCTTCCCCCATCATCCTGGCCTCCCAGTCCCCCGGCGGCGCGAGCTTCTGGCGAAGGCCGGCGTGCCTTTCTCCCTCGTCGTACGGGATACGGAGGAGCTGAAGGACGCCGCCATGCCTCCGCAGGAACTCTGCCTGCACAATGCGCGGGCAAAGGCGCAAGCCGTATTCCGGGAACATCCGGATTCCACCGTCATCGGCGCGGATACGCTCGTTTTTCTGGACGGCCTTCCTCTTGGCAAACCGGAAGACGGGGAAGAGGCCCGTTCCATGCTCCGGATGCTCTCTGCACGGACGCACCACGTGTGCACGGCGGTTTCCATCCGGTCCCCCCTGGGAGTGAAAGACTTGGCCGTGCTGACGGAAGTGACGTTCCGGGAGCTGAAGGAAGAGGACATCCGCCGCTACATGGAGCTGGTGAATGTGATGGACAAGGCCGGCTCCTACGCGTTCCAGGAACACGGGGAGATGATCATTTCCTCCGTGCGCGGAGATACGGACAACGTAATCGGGCTGCCCGTCAGGGAGGTGGTGGAATGCCTGCGGAGCTTGGGTTACTGAGCATTAAATGTACGTTTAACGTTCCTGCCTTCTTCATCAGGGATTCATTTTGCGCAGTTTCCAGCCAGACGGCGACTGGATTTCAAAATTGGAAAGCATCTTGAGGGATCCGCTGTGGTTCCCTTTGTCGTTCAACAGCTCAATGGTTTTCTCTGCCTGGGGAGATACCCTGAATGATTTGTGGCCCAACCAAGTAACCTCTTTTCCGTCCTTGCCCAAAAAGACGGAGCAATCATCATTCAAATAAAGAATTTCATTCGCGGCGGTATCCCCTTTAACCGTTTTCCACCGCCCAATAAAAGAGGCAATAACACGAACTGCAGAGAGTTCCTTTTGAATGGCCAGCGCTTCATTTATTTTACCGAGATTGGCGTACTTTTTCTGAATTTTAAGAAGGGCATCCAAGTAGGCCTTGTCCGTCTTTTTCCTTTCCTTCATTCTTTTAGACGCCACATCTTCTTGAATTTCCTTCATCTGTACGCCTACTTTAGGAGAAACTTTTTCCATCCGGGACAGTTCATCCCTCCCAACAAGTTCTTTGGCGGACAAGCGGTTCTCCAAATATTCCACGACTTTCTGCAGTTCCGCCGCAGAAGCGAAGTCATTCTTCGCGGCATATTTGTTCATGGAATCCCGATAGGCTTTCAATTTGGACGCCTCATATTTCTGATTAATGGAAGAAAGGATGTTCTCATATTGTTCCTTCAATTTCCGGGCATCCGGAGGCAGGGATTGGGCGCTTACAGTGGCCCAGGAAATTATTCCGCACAAAATAATACAGCACAACTTATTCATTATAGATGCTGGATATAATATATCCAACATACAAAAATTCAAGAAAAAGAATGATTTCCCTGCCGAGGATGCGGTTTCTCCGCAATCAAGAGGAAATCATTTTTCCGCCAGAAAACGGCTGAATTTGTTATAAAACGCCACAGGGAGCACGGCTTCTATCAGGGTGCCTTCCTCCACGTATTCCGTGGAGAGAACCTTCCCTTCACTATGCATGGCGGCCGCCAGGTCGCTCCGGGTATAGGGAATCAGGAACCGCGCGCGCCGGACGCGGCTTTCCAGCATCTCCACGCAGGCGTTCAGCAGGTCTTCCGCGCCATGCCCCTCCTGCACGGACATGGGCACCACCCTGCCGTTGAAGTGGGGCTTCAACAGGGTTTCCAGCGTGTGGCGCTCTTCTTCCGGCACAAGGTCCACCTTGTTCAGGACCACGATCATGGGCTTGTCGCCCGCGCCCAGCTCGCCGAGCACTTCCAGCGTGGTTTCATAATGGCGCACGGCTTCCGGATCGGAGGCGTCCACCACCTGCACCAGGAAATCCGCCAGCACGGCTTCCTCCAGCGTGGATTTGAAAGCCTCCACCAGGCGGTGGGGAAGGTTGCGGATGAAGCCCACGGTATCCGTCAGCAGCAGGGGCTGCCCGTGGGGAAGTTCTATTTTCCGCGTCGTGGTGTCCAGCGTGGCAAAAAGCATGTCCTTCGCCATGACTTCGGAACCGGATACCAGGGAAAGCAGGGAGGATTTCCCGGCATTGGTATAGCCCACGATGGCGGCCGTGGCTACGGCCTGGCGCTCCCGTTCCTTGCGCTGCGTGGCGCGCTGCCGGGTCACCAGGGCCAGTTCCTTCTGAATGGCTTCAATCCTGGCGCGCGCCAGGCGGCGGTCCACTTCAATCTGTTTTTCGCCCTCGCCCCTGGCGGCTCCGCCGCCGCCCTTGCCTCCTCCGGAACCGCCGCCCTGGCGGTCCAGGTGGTTCCACATGCGGGCCATGCGCGGCAGGGAATACTGCATGCGGGCCAGCTCCACCTGGAGGGTGGCCTCCCGCGTGCGTGCGCGCCGGGCAAAGATATCCAGAATGACCTCTTCACGGTCAATCACGCATTCGTCAATCAGCCGTTCCCATTCGCGCTGCTGGGAGGGGGAAAGCATGTTGTCAAACACCACGCAGTCCGCCCGGCAGTCCAGCGCCAATTGCTTTACTTCCTGGGCTTTTCCGGTGCCGCACAGGAATTTGGCGTGCATGTCCCGGGACTTGATGAGGTGCTTGCCTGCAATGCTGATGCCGAGGTTGGTGACAAGGTCTTCCAGCTCGTCCAGCATGGCCTGTTTTTCCCTGGCCTCGGAAGGGTCGAAGTAGATGGAAACGAGCATGGCTCGCTCCACCATTTCCGGCTTTTCACGAATTTCAAACATATTCAAGCAGTTAACGGAATTGCTTGCTGGAGGTGGGCTGGTAGTCCTTCAGCGCGAAGTCCGCGTGTTTGTGACAGTCACAACCGCATGAAGAGAGGATGCCGGCCACGCATGCCAGCGTCAAAAAGCTGATCAGTCTCATGCGGCTATGAGACCTGTACGGAGTATCCTAGGCAAGCAAATTTTACTTCATCACGCCTACTTTTCCGCAAAACCGGCGCAGGGTTCCTTTTCCAGACGGGACTTTTCCACCGTCGGCACGGCCTTCCCGCCCTCCTCCGGCCAAGAGCCTGCCGGAATTAATCCGATTCTTCACCGTCTTCCGGGGGCGTCTCCTCCGCGTCCAAACCGCTCATCCACAGGTTCCATTTTTCAATGAAGGCGCGGTCCATCTGGAGCAGCGCATTTTCCTGCTGGGCGGGGGAAATGGTCTCCGTCAGACTGCCGAAAATAAGCAGCGGCTTGGAATACGCATCCGCCAGGGGGGAGAATTCCGCAGGCTGCTTCTGGCGGCATTCCCGCGCCAGGGCATACAGGGAGTTGAACGGTAGCTCGTTCCAGCTGACCTGGTACGCATCACTGCCTTCCCGGCTGTCCTGCGGTTCCACAGTCAGCAGATGCCCCTTCATCCCTGTCAGGCGCACCTTGGAGCCGTCTTTCAGCACCAGGGGTTTTCCAGGTTTCTTTTCCAGGAGAGCGGCAGAATTTTCTCCATGCGGGTGAACAGGGGCAGCATTTGATCCGTCATTTCCCGGCGCACGGACAGTCTGGCCTTGACGGCGGGGGAGGAAATAACCTTTTCCGCCCCGCCGTAAACGGCGGAGGCCTTTTCAAAGTCCCCGGTTTTTTTCATGACGTCCGCAGCTTCCCGGCAAACGTCTTCATAGCTTCTGGACTGAGCGGCCAGCAGGGTTTCCTTTTTCTTTTCCTCCTCCAGCGCTTTTTGTCTTTCCTCCTCCTTTTTCCTCTCAGCCATCTTCACGGCTTCCGCCGCCTCCCAGTCACGGGCTGTCTGGTACTGCATTCTCAAATGGTCCAGCATTCCTTCCAGCGCAGCATAGGCTGGAGGCATCGCGGACACTTCCCCGATCATCATCTGTTCCCGCAGGAAGTCTGCGGCGGACCGTTTGGCCTCCACTTCCGCCACCGTCTTTTCCGGCATGTCCTGAAGGCGTTTCAGGCGTTCGTACTGGTCCGTATATCTCTTGAGGTTGTTGAGCCAGGCGGAAGCCAGCTCACGGACGTTCCTGTCCCGGTCGTCCGCCGCATCGGCCGCCACCTTGTCCAGAAAAACGCCGTATTCCGGCCATTTACCGGCAAAGTACCAGGATTTCAGCGCCATGCCCACATAGTAATGCACGGCCAGATTGGAGTTGGAACGCAAACCCGGCATTCGGGAAGACCAGTCCCCGGAACTCAAGTACATGACCAGGTTGCCGACGTCCCTGGAGCGTTCCAGTTCCGCAGGGTCCTTGCAGGCCTCCACCTTCCTGCTCAGCTCTTCCAGGCGCTCCACCCCTTCCGGGAACTGGCCGCGCGTCCACATGCACAGAACCTGGTTCAGACCGGCCCAGAGTGAGGTGGAAAGGGGGCAGTCCGGCTGGTCCGCCAGATCCCCGAACATGGCGGCGGCTTTCACCAGGTCTCCCCGGTTCAGGGATTCCTGGGCTTCATTGAACAGCTTGCCGAAGCGGATGCTGCGCTCCAGCCGCGATTCCGCCGCAGCCGTGTCCTCCGGGGTAGTGCCCGTTCCCGCCGTAGGAGTGAGCGCCGGAGGGGGTGTTCCCGGGGAAGCGCCCCTCCCCTTCTGCCATGCCGCCCAGCCCCAGATGCCCAACCCCAGCGCCACTACGGAGGCAACGGAGGAAATGACGATAATGCGGCATTTCCTGCGGCGGACGCGCCGCGCCTCCGCCGCGCGCCGTTCCGACCAGGTGAGGCCGGATTCCTGCATGGCCAGGGTGTATTCCTCCAGGGCCTGTTCCACGGCATCCATCAATTCCGGATAGGAGGAGAACCTGTCTTCCCTGTCAAAAGCCATCAGCCTGTCCACGATGAAGCAGGTCATGGGGGAGACGTCATTGACCACCTGTTCCAGGCGGGGAAGGTTTTTCTTGGTCTCCAGAAGGACATCGGAAGACTGGGAAGCGTCCACGCGGGGGGAGCGCCCACCAGCAAATGGTACATGGTGGCTCCCAGCGCGTACATGTCCGTCCGGAAGTCTTCTTCTCCCCTCAGCAGCGTTTCCGGAGCTGCGTAATAGGGAGTGACCCATATTTCCCGCTCCACGTCGGATTCACTGTGCAGCAGGGAGAGGCCGAAGTCCACGATCTTGGCGACTCCGTCAGGAGACTGGAGAACGTTGGCGGGCTTGATGTCCCTGTGCATGAGGCCCGCGTTCCAGGCGGCGTCCAGGCCGCGCACGATATCCAGCGTCAGGCGTAGCACCTTGTCCTCCGGCACGCGTTCTTCCGCGGTAATCAGGGCATCCAGGCCGCTGCCCTCCACCAGTTCCATGGCAATGTAAAAAAGGCCCTGGTCGCGCCCCACGGCATAAATCTGCACTAGGTTTTCATGGGAAACCCGCGCCATGATCTGGGCCTCCCGTTCAAAGCGTTCACTGCGCAGGGCATCCCCGGCATAGGTGTCATTCAGCACCTTCAGGGCCACCTCCCGCCCCAGCACGGAATCTTCCGCCCGGTATACCACGCTCATGCCGCCTTTTCCCAGTTTTCCGGTAATCCGGTAGGGGCCCATGCGCGTTTTCACGCGCGTCAGCGCCTGGCAGCCCGGACAGATGGCGTTGGCATACGGAGGCAGTTGGGAAACGTCCATGGCCTGCCCGCATTCCGGGCAATGAACAATGTTGTCTTGCTGGGGATTCATGAACGCAGGGCGTCGGGGCGGGAATCGGAAAAAGGAGGGGCGGGAATCCGGCGCGGCAGAGGCTGTTCAGCGCATCCGGCAAAAGTCCCCCTCCGGATATGAGCAGGGAGGGACCCCATACAGGGTCCCTCCCGCAAATTTCATTCCTCCTGTCAGGAGAGGGCCGGCAGGGAAGCGGCGGCTACGGCCTGGCCGTGGCGCTTGGTCTTTTCATCCGGCACGCGGAGCTGGATCTTCAGCTCGGGGAATTCGGTGCGCAGCACTTCCTCCGCCTTGTCAATGATGATCTGGCCGCCGTCTCCGGAAGCCACACGGCCCAGGAAGAGCAGGTTGCGGATATCATAGAACCTGGCGTAGTGGGCAATGGCATAGCCGAAGTGCACGCCGATGGTTTCATAAATCTTGCGGGCGCGTTCGTCGCCTTCCGCCATGGCGGCCTGAACCTTTTTGAGCTGTTCCGGGAAGGGCATGCCTTCAAACTGGAAGCCGGCGCGGGGAGCCAGACGGGCTACGGCCTGCTGGGAGAAGTAGAGGGCGCCTACGCCCATGTCCTTGGACCATTCGTCCACGCCGCCTTCTTCCGAGTAATCCACGGGAGCGAAGGCCAGTTCATTCAGCCAGGGCTTGATGTGGCCTTCCGGGTCCACGTAGCCGGCGGCTTCGGATGTGCCCATGGCTACGCCGAGCACGGCGTTGTCGTTCATGCCCATGGCTCCGGCGAGGGCGGTGACTTCACCGTCGTTCACCACTTCAAAGGGGATGTTGTTCCACTTTTCCTTCTGGAGGGTGCGGAACACCTTGCCGAGGGTCTTTTCAATGTCTTCCTGGCTGACGCCGCGGAACAGGGAGGAGGTGCGCACCTCGCTGTTGATGATGACGCCGGCGGAGGAACCGCCGATGGCGTCCACCCGCGGAAGGTGGGCTGCGGCGCGTTCCAGGGAGTCCTGGATGCCTTCAATGTGGTACTGGGGATCCTTCTGGAAATAGGGGTCCCAGACCACTTCTTCGGAATACACCACTTCTCCGTTCACCACGGCGGCGCATTTGCGGTCGGAACCGCCCAGGTCGAAGCCGATGCGGTAGCCGTCCAGGTTGCGGCCCAGGGTCATGGAGCCGGAATATTCCTCAGGCAGTTCTTCCACGGACACCTTCTTCACTTCAATGGGGGAGCCGTAAATCTTCTTGCCGATGAAATCCCAGTCGAATTCGCGGGCGCCGCCCTTGCAGTAGCGGGAGGCCAGCATGTCCGCAATAGCGTCATCCCCGGCGACGAGGATGATATTGCCGCCCTTCTGCCACAGCAGGAATTTCACGATGCGTTCCACATAGGTCTCATTCAGGGCAACGTTTTCTCCGGTGTGGGGAAGGAGCTTGCCGGACCAGCGGAAGCAGGTCCCGTCATTGCGGGTCAGAGCGATGTCCACTTGATGAGAAGCGGGATCGGCGGCGGCTTTGGCCTCAAAGGCTTGATTCCAAAGAACGGCCGGCACGAAGCCGGGGTCCAGCACAGGCGTGATTTTGGGTTGAATATTCATGGCAATAATCCGTTGGAAATGTAGCATACCCGCTTTTCTTTGAAAAGTATTCATTCCCTTCCTTCATGATTTTTTTTGCGGAGTACGGGGCGATAGCTCACTTTCTGCTGGAAAATCACCGTGTTTTCACTAAAGAAGCAGGTGTCCTTATTCCGGCGTGGCGCTCCGGAAGGGCGGCCTATTCCACGCATACCTGTTTCATGAATGAATTAACGGACCAGCTTATTACCCTGTTCTCCTCCGCCCTGATTGCCGTCATGTTCATCGCCGTGGCGGTGGGCATCTTCCGCCAGGCCCATGCGCCGAACATCCAGCGCCCCCTGAAATGGCACATCCCCGTGGACCATCTGGACATGCTGGACATCGCCATGTGCGGCATCATCGTCCTGTACTTCAGCCTGGGCGCCCTGATGGCTGCGGCCACGCCTCCGGGAGCCTCCGCTCCGCCCACCACTACAAACATGGAGCTGGACGGCTACAAGATTTTCAACGGCACCTGCCTGAACCTCATCCTGGCCTTCGTCCTGCTGGTGCGCATGTTCCACACAGGCAGAATGGAGGCGCTAGGGCTGAAAAAACATTCCCTGAAAGCCCTTCTTTATGCCCCCGTGGCGGGCTATCTGCTGGTGCTGGTCATCCACTTCCTGCTGGACAGGGCGGGCCTGTTCCAGTGGATTGAACAGGTCACGCACGCTCCGGCGGAGCAGTCCATCGTCTCCGTGCTGCGGCATTCCAGCGATATTCCCCTGGTTGTGGTCATCTGCTTCAGCGCCGCCATCGCGGCCCCGCTGGTGGAGGAACTCATCTTCCGCGGCTACCTGTACCCAATCATGAAAAAGTACACGGGCGCCTGGTTTGCGCTGGTCACCACGTCCCTGCTCTTCGGCATCATCCACGTCAGCCTGGTGCCCTTCATTCCGCTGGCAATCTTCGGGGCCATGCTGGTGCTGCTGTACGAATACACGGGCTCCATCTGGACGCCCATCATCGCCCACTGCATTTTTAACACCGCCACTCTCATCAACATCCTGTATCCCGGCGTTCTCCTTCCCTATGGAACCTGATCCCACCATCCGGCAGACGGGGGAGGACGCGCTGGTGGCCCGGCTCCTGCCCCTGATGCCCTCCAACGCCTTCCTGGTCACGGGACCGGGGGACGATTGCGCCGTGACCCGGAGCTCCGGAAACCGTCAATTGCTCCTGAAAACGGACTGCGTGGTGGAAGGCATGCACTTCCTGCCTGGAACGGATCCCGAACTGATTGGCAGGAAGGCGCTGGCTAGGGCCGTCTCAGACATAGCGGCCATGGGCGGCACACCGCTTCACGCGCTGGTGACCCTGTTCGTGCATGCGGACCGCCCCGTCTCCCAGGTGGAAGGAATTTACCGGGGAATGGGACGGCTGGCACGGCAATTCGGCATCAGCATTGCCGGAGGGGAAAGCTTCCGGACTGCCGGAAGACGGCCTCATCATCAGCGTGGCCCTCACCGGAGAGGTTGCGGAAGGGAAAGCCGTCCTGCGCAGCACGGCGCGCGCGGGAGACCTGCTCGCCGTCACGGGCGTGCTCGGCGGCAGCTTTCCCACGGGGCACCATCTTTCCTTCATTCCACGGGTCAGGGAGGGCGGCGTACTGGCCGCCTCCGGCTTGGCCACCGCCATGATGGACCTTTCCGACGGTCTGGGAACCGACCTTCCACGGCTGGCCGCGGCCTCCGGACTGGGATTCCGCATTCATGCAGAACTCCTTCCCGTGCGCCCGGGCTTCACCGCGGCGCAGGCCGCAGGAGACGGGGAGGATTACGAGCTGCTGGTCACGTTCCGTCCCGGCGACCGGGAGCGGGTTGCCCGGCTGGCCGCGGAGCATTTCCCGGAAACGCCCTTCACCGTTATCGGGGAAATGACGACGGAACCCTCCTCCGCCCTTCCGTCAGGCTACAGGCATTTCAACTAGCCGGATAAGGGAAAAACCGGACCGGAAACCGGCAAAAAACGCCTGCGGAACTATTCCGCCGCCTTCTCCTCTTCCCTCTCCCGCTGCATATAGGGCAGCAGCTGTTCGTACGTGTCCTTCCCCATGTAGCGCTTGATGGAACGCTCCGGAGACTTGAAAATGTCCACCAGGATCAGGCAGTCCAGCACATCGCCGAAATGCTTGTCCACGCTGAAGGACAGGATTTTTCCGTTCAGCTTCAGGTACTGGCGCAGCAGCACGGGAATTCCCTTGCCGTCCTCCTCAATGTCCGCCACGAGCTGGGAGAGCCCCTGGGCGTCCGTCAGGCCAATGGGCAGGATACAGGATTCCGACCTTTTCAGGTCCGCCTTGCGGGGCGGATTGTAGGCTTTCACCTCATGCACCAGCACGGAGTCCATTTCATGCGCCTTCAGGTAGGAGACGATGAGGGCACGGGAAAGGTTGGTGTAATCACGGGAGATGCTTACCGTGCCGAACAGGTAGCGGTAATGGTGGTTGCGGGCCATGAACTGGCCGATGCCCTCCCAGATGAAGCCGAGGGCCAGCGGCCTTTTCTGGTATTCCGGCACGATGAAGGCGCGTCCCATTTCCAGGGAGCGGTCCAGCACCTTCAGGGCGGCGGGGGTAAAGGAGAAATATTCCCCGTTATACAGCCCTTTCACGCCGTAGCGGGCGATGATCTTGTCCGTCTCCCCCATGCGGTAGGCCCCTGCAATCTTCCGGTGGGTCCTGTCCCACAGGAACAGGTGCTTGTAATGGTTGTCGTACGTGTCCAGGTCGCACGCCTTGCCGGAGCCCTCCCCCACCTGGCGGAAGGTGTATTCCCTCAAGCGCCCTATTTCAATCAGGATATTGGGGATTTGCAGGGCGTCCGCCACGTACACGTCCCAGTCTCCGTTCTCCTGGCGGGCATGCAGGCATTCCGCGGGCAGTGCGTCAATCTCCGCCTGCATGTCCTGCACGGAAACGGGCGGAATCAGTGCGGCCATCTTCGCCTTCCGGTCCTTCCTGTGCACATGGGGACGGCGGCTCTTTTCATAACTCTTGCCCAGCAGGTAGGTGCGCAGGCGCAGATGGGAAACCATGGCTTCATCGGAATCATACTGCCCAAGCTGGCTGAACGGAATGGGCTTGCCCACCACGATGCGGTGCGTACGGCGCCCGTCACGCCCCACTTCACGGGGAAGGAAAGCCACGCGCGCCTTGCGGTTGATGAGGGAAACGCCCTGGAACAGCAGACTGTTGCGCCCCGGAAAATGCACGGGAACCACCGTCGCCTTCGTCATGCGGATGATGGCGGCGATGTTCGCGTTCCAGGGATTGTCCGTCACCCTCTTGTGGGCCAGGGAAAAGCTGGAGGCCGTGCCGGCGGGGAAAATGCCCAGCACGCCGCCCTTCCGCAGCCAGGAGATCATCTTGCGCATGCCGGAGAGATTCTTGCGCTTGGCGTTCTCATCCTCGTACACGTCCACCTTGATCAGCCAGGGTTCCAACTCCTGGCACAGGGAAAGCTGTTCGTTCGCCAGAATGCGGACGTCCTCCCTCACGCGGGTGAGCAGCTCTCCGAACATGATGCCGTCCGACAGGCCGTGCGGATGGTTGGCGACCACGACCACCGGCCCTTTCTTGGGGATATTTTCCAGATCCCCCGGGCGCAGTTGCAGCTTCAGGTTCAAATGTCTGGAAGCAAGCTGGAAGAAATTCTCCGGAGAACCGGATTCCTTGTCGCGCACGATCTTGTCGTACGCCTTGTTCAAGCGTTCCAGGCCCAGCAACTTTTCGGCGGACGCGGCCACCAGGGCGGGAAGGCGCGTATTCTCATCCAAAATGTCTCTGATGTCCACCATCTTCGGGTGTTTGAGTTGGGCCATGCCCCGCTGTATAACGGATTTACAGGAAAAAGTGAAACTCTTTTTGCACGGGCCGCCGGAACGCAGTCTTGATTTCCACGGGGCGCAAAGCTACAATCCAAGCGGCTTTAGCCCCCATTTCCAACATAGAAGACACTCATGCATCCAGCCATCGCCATTGACGGTCCCGCCGCATCCGGAAAATCCACCGTCGCCAAGCTCATCGCGGACCGCCTCGGCTACACGTTCATCAACACCGGGGCCATGTACCGGGCCGTCACCTGGTATATGCTGGAACAGGGCATCGACCCTGCGGACACGGCCGCCGTGCTGGAAGCGCTGTCCTCCGTTCCCCTCTCCTTCGGAAAGGACGGCAGCCGCTCCGTGGTCCTGTGCGGGGAACGCGTGCTGGGTGAAGAACTCACGCGCCCGCAGGTTAACGACCACGTCTCCACCATCGCGGCCATTCCGGAAGTGCGCTCCCTGCTGGTGGAACGGCAGCGGGAATACAACCGCCGGGAACCCGTGGTGATGGAAGGCAGGGACATAGGCACCGTGGTATTTCCGGACACGCCGTTCAAGTACTTCGTCACCGCCTCCGAGGAAGTGAGGGCCTCCCGCCGCGCCGCGGAAGGCCTGACGGACTCCATTGCGGAACGGGACCGCAAGGACTCCTCCCGCGCCACCGCCCCGCTGGCCCAGGCTCCGGACGCCCTGCTGGTGGATACGTCAGACATGACGATCGACCAGGTCGTCCGTTTCATTACCGACAACATTCAACAAAAACTCTCCGCCAGATGAACTCCTTCTACTGGGTTTTCTACACGCTCTTTAAAAGCATTTCCAAAGCCTTCTTTTCCTGGAAAGTCGTCAACCGGGAAAAGCTCATTGAAGACGGCCCCGTGCTCATCGTCAGCAACCACCAGAGCTTTCTGGACCCGCCCATGCTGGGCATCTCCTATGAGGACGGCATCTATTTCTTTGCCCGCAAGACCCTGTTCCGGGGCATTTTCAAATGGGCGCTTCCGCTTTGCCTGGCCATCCCGATCGACCAGGAAAACCCGGACGCCGCCAGCCTCAAGCACGTCATCCGCCTGCTGAAATCCGGCAAGCGCGTGCTCGTCTTCCCGGAAGGTTCCCGCACTCCGGACGGTGAAATCCACGACGGCATGGGGGGCATCGGCCTCATTCTGAGCAAGACGAAGGTTCCCGTGCAGCCCCTGCGCATCAGCGGAGCGTATGAAGCCTTCCCCATCGGCGCCCGCTTCCCCAAACTCCACCCCGTCACGGTCACGGTGGGAGATCCCATCCCCTTTACTCCGGCGGAACTTAACGCCAAGGGAAAAGAGGCGTACCAGCATTTGACGGACAGGATCATGGACGCCATCCGCGCCCTCCCTGCGGAATAATCCCTCCTTCCCCTGCCCCATGATCTCCAGGCTGAAATTAATGGACTTCCGCTGCTACGGAAGCTTCTCCTGGCAGATTCCGCAGCAGGGGGCCATCATCCTGGGAAACAACGCGCAGGGAAAAACCAGCCTGCTGGAAGCCGTCTGCTTCCTGCTGCGCCTGCAATCCCCGCGCACCGCCCGGCCCGGCCCGCTGGCCGCCCACGGAAAGCAGGCCTTCGGCATCCGCGGAGAGCTGCCGGGGCAGGCCCGGCGCATCCTGTGGACCCCGGACGCTCCGGACCTCCGCGTCAACGGAGAGCCGCGCAAGGACCAGCGCAGCTATCTGGCTGACAGCTACCCCGTGGTATGGATGGGGAATGACGATCTTTCCCTGGTGCAGGCCGGAGCGGACGCCCGCAGAAAATACATGGACTTTCTGGGCAGCCAGTGGCACCCCGGCTACAGGCTGGCCCTGTTCAGCTACCGGAGGGCGCTGAAAACGCGCAACTACCTGCTCAAGCACAGGCACAGGGACAAGCTGCAGCTGGACGCCTACACGCGCCAGCTGGCCCTGCACGGCACGGAACTGAAAAGCCTGCGCGCCAGCCTGCTGACGCTGCTGGCCCCCCACATCACCCTCGCCTACCGCAGCATCGGCGAACGGGAGGAACAGGTGGCCGTGGCCTACCGCGCCTCGGAGGAAGGGGACCTGTATGAACGGCTGTGCGCCGCCGTGGACCGGGACATCCGGTACGGGCAAACCCAGAACGGCCCCCACCGGGACGACCTGGACATCACGCTGAACGGCAGGAGCGCCGCACAGTTCGCCTCTGAAGGGCAGCAGCGCACCATCGCCATCTCCATGAAGCTGGCCCAATCCTCCCTGCTCACGGAAGAAACGGGGCATACGCCCATCCACCTGATTGACGACGTCTTCGGGGAGCTGGACCCCACGCGCCGGGTGGCCTTTCTGCAATCGCTCCCGGCGGACGCGCAAAGCCTCATCACCACCACCCATCTGGACTGGCTGCACGATACCCCGTGCCCCCTGCCGTCCTTCCGGCTGGAGGATTCCACGCTCAAACCGCTCTAAACAAACTGAGGAGAATCACGATAAACAAGAATTCACCCCGGCGGCATTTCCGGCACGTTATTCCTTCACCCAAACGTTCAGAATCTCCACGATGTACATCTTGTGGAAATCCCGCGCGGCGTACCACTCCGGTACAATGGTCTTGTCCAGAAAGGCTTCCGGACTGAGAGCCTCCGCATACAGTTTGCGGCATTCCAGCACCAGGCGCGCTTCCATAAAACTCACGTTGCCGTTCTCCGTTGCGTACGGCGTCAGTCCGGAGGCGGCCACCTTGTCCGTATCCCGTCCGCTCGTGGTGCCGCAAACAGTCAGCGCCTTGTGGTACTCATGGCTGAAGAAGGAAAGCGTGAACTCCTCCCCGGCCTCAATGAAGCCGAAGGTATGGCGCTGGGGACGGATAACCACGAATGCCACGGGCTTCTTCCACATGAAGCCCAGGCCGCCCCAGCTGGCCGTCATCATATTGAAATGCTCCGGCGTTCCAGCCGTCACCAGCATCCAGTCGTGCCCGATCAACTGCATGGCGTTATCCCGAATCTCCTTTGGATCAATCTTTTTCATCGCGGTCTCTAACGTTCGTTCGCGTACCATCCTACACCTCTCCAGCCATATGTCAAAGCCGCGGAGCGGCTGGGATGACGCGGAAAAGGCGTGCCCCGCCCTGCCGGAAACACCCTTCCTTTGGAGTTGCATTTCCTAATTAGCGGCCCTAGCATTTCCGGGATGAACTATACCGCGCTGGAAGACAAGCTGGGTTACCGTTTCAAAAACCCGGACCTGCTCGTGCAGGCCCTCACCCACCCCAGCACGGACAGCAAGCCGGAAACGCGCCGGACATATGAACGGCTGGAATTCCTGGGCGACGCCATTTTACAGCTTGCCGTCACACAGTACCTTTACCGCCACATGCCCCAGTCTCCGGAAGGGGAGCTGACCCAACTGCGCGCCCGCACCGTCAGCCGCGCCAATCTGGGCAAATACGGCTTCATCCTGGGGCTGGACAAATATATTGCCCTGGGAAAAGGGGAGGAACGGGCCGGAGGACGGGAAAAAACTCCATCATCGCCAACACGTTTGAATCCGTCTTCGGGGCCATGTCGCTGGACTCCGACTATGAAACGGCCAAGGCCGTGGCCCTGCGCGTTCTTCATGAAGCGCTGGACTCCGCGGCCACCCACCCCAAGGAAATCAACCCCAAGGGGGAACTCCAGGCCATTCTTCAGGACATCCTGCCCGAAACTCCTTCCTATGAAACGGAAGAAAAAGGGCAGAGGGACGCCGAAAACCGTTTTCACTCCCGCGTTTTCTGGCATGGACACGCCATCGGTTCCGGCCATGGAGCCAGCAAGCGGAAGGCGGAAGTGGCCGCCGCCGCGGACGCCCTGGCCGCCAAAGCATGGCTCCGCATTACCGTGTAACCTTCAATGGGACGGGTGGCTATTTTGTCACCCTTAAGCCTTGGACAGCCCTGTGGCTGGTTTGATAGACAGAAGCCGTCTCCGTGAGGAAGAACCTTCCCGGAAGACCTTCTCACAGACACACACCAACCATAGAAAACAAATGAAAACCTATACTCTCCCCGTCATCGGCATCATGACTCTCGGAGCCGCCGCCTTTGCCGCCGCCACGCCTTCCACCGGAGACGTTCTGCTGGCCCGCGACAGCTTTTCCACCTGCAAATGGCTCGGCGAACGTTTCAAGTGGTTCAATGCGGAACGGGATCACAAGAATCCCTACATCCAGGAATTCAACGTTTCCCTGCGCATGCAGTACGGACTGGACTGGATTGACCCGAACGGCGAAGGGCGCGTGATGGGTGAAAAGGAAGGCAACGGCCGCCGCTTCAACGACGAATGGCGCCGCTTTCGCGCCGGCTTCAACATGAAGTTCCTGAAAAACTTCAAGCTCAACAACGTCTGGAACATCGGCGGCATGGACGGTCTGGAAAGCTACAACGCGAAAACCAACACCTGGGACACCTCCGACCTGACCTACTCCCTGTATGAACTGAATCTGGAATACAAGGGAGGCCCCGTCACCTACGCCATCGGCAAAATGAAGCCGCGCATCACCGGGGAATACCGCACCTCCTCCTCCGCCATCCTGACCATTGAACGCTCCATGCTGGTCAACCAGCTCCGCTCGGAAACCAACTACGGGTTCCAGGTGAACAATTCCGACAAGAATGACAAGCTCGGCTGGGCGGCGGGCATCTGGATGAACGGCAACGGAGGAACCGGAACCGGCACGTTCAACAACCGCATTGAACCCGCCTTCAACTCCCGGGACAACTGCTTCGTCACCGGCACGCTCAGCTATGATACGTCCAACGACGTTTTCCTGAAAAAAAGCCGCCTGTGGCTGGATTACGCCCATAACTTCACCAACTGGGGCGACGACGCACAAAACAAGGCGTATGAAAAGCTCACCGGCTACGGCTTCAAATCCAAATACCAGGGCACCGGCGCCAAGGACGTGGTGGCGCTGACCTGGGAAGGCTCCCAGGGGGATTTCTCCCTGATGACGGAAGTGATGGCCGGCTTCAACGTCATTGGCATGAAGGCAGGGGCTGAAAACGTCTTCGGCGTGACCATCATGCCGTCCTACAAATTCACCCCCAACTGGGAAGGCGTGGTCCGCTACCAGATGGCGGCGGGCAGCAACGCCGTGAAATGGGAAAAGCGCTATACGCAGAACTCTACCTATTCCGGCACTTCCGACTGCATGCAGGCCCTGTACCTGGGCGTCAACTACTACATTTTCGAATGCAATCCGAACATGGCCAAGATCATGGCGGGCGTTGAATACGCCCATTCCAACGGCACGGACGCCAGCAAGCAGAAAGGCTTCACCGGCTGGAGCTACAACATTGCCTTCCGCACCAATTTCTAAGAAGTTGAGACGCTAAACCACACATTGGGTTCATGGACAGGATGGGAGGCATGGAGTAAAATCCGGCCCATCCTGCCCATTTCTTTTAAAATCACAACCGTGTGTCCGGGAACGTTTCCGATTTCAATGTAATCAGCTTGGGCTGGGCTGTGTATTCGCGGCCTTTTTTCACTAGGCCGCCGGCGCTCACGAGGCCCTGGAGCTTTTCATAAATCCGCAGCCGCAGGATTTCCTCACCGCCCAGGGACATGTGCTTTTGCTTCATCACGATAACGGTACGCTGGAAGATGTCATTGAATTCCAGCATGCCCGCCTCATGAAGAATGATAATAAGCTCATCAGTCACCAAATCCGGTGTCTTGCGCGAGGAACGTGATCTCCTATCCTCCAGCATGATGATAGAATACTATCATGACACACTTCCAGGCGTCAAGTTGATAAGACCTGCGTCATTTTCCGGCAGTATGGGGCGGAAAGGGTATAAAAGGCGGGTGTCCGGAAACCGGATGAGGAAATTTCCCGGAGCGGGAGATGTGTTGTTGATTCGCCCATCCACGGGATTTACTCACCCGGAGGAAGGAAAGAAGCTCTGCAAGAAACGGGGAAAGGCATGCGTATTATCTGTAATCCGGGCCGTTCGGAACAACAGGCCCTAAATTTCATTTTTGCAGGTATGAATCCGGTCATTTTCAGTCCATGCGCAGCCGCGGCGGTTCTTCTGGCTCCTTTTTCCCTGTGGGGCGGGGAAGCCACGTTCATGAGTTACAACGTAAAGAACGGTACCGGCATGGACGGCAAGCGGGATTATGACCGTACGGCGCGGGTGATTGCGGAGGCAAAACCGGATGTCGCGGCCCTTCAGGAACTGGACAGCAAGACAAAAAGGAGCGGCGGCAGGGACACTTTGCAGGAATTGGCCGTAAGGACAAAGTTGACGGGGACGTACGCCAAGGCCATTGATTATTCGGGCGGTTCCTATGGAGTCGGCCTTTTATCCAGGGAGAAGCCTTTGAGCGTGAAGCGAATTCCTTTGCCCGGCCGGGAGGAGGCGCGCGTGCTGCTGATGGCCGAGTTCAAGGATTACTGTTTTTGCGTCACGCATTTGTCCCTGACGCGGGAGGATAGCAACGCTTCCATCGACATGATTGCCGCTCTGGCCGCGGAGTGCAGGAAGCCCTTTTTCATTGCGGGAGATTTTAATTTGACGCCGGGCTCGGAACCGATAGCCCGGATGAAGAAGCATTTCATTCCGCTGAGCGATTTTTCCCAAAAAACGTTCCCTGCCGATCAACCGGCGGAATGCATTGATTACATCTGGATGTACAGGGGGAGAAAGGCGGAGGCGTTCAAGGTGGCGGAACGCAGGGTGATTGAAGAGCCTGCCGCTTCCGACCACCGCCCGATCAAGGTGACGGTGCGTTATTAATGCCCTTGGCTCATTAATTGACGGCCCGCGGCGCATTTACGCCGCCCACCAGCAGTACGATTTCCCCCTTGGGGGCACGTTCCGCAAATTCCGCCGCCAGCCGGGAAGCCGGGCCGCGGTGGTAGGTTTCAAAGGTTTTGGTCAGTTCCCTGGCTACACAAACGGGAACGTCCGGGTCCAGCGCCGCCAGCGCCTGCACGGTTTTGACGATGCGGTGGGGTGATTCATAAAAGATACTGGTATGGGAAGCTTCCACCGCCGCCTGGAGCATGGAGCCCTTCCTGCCGGATTTGACGGGCAGAAAGCCGCCGAAGAAGAAGGCATCCGTAGGCAGTCCGGACCCCACCAGGGCCGTCACCACGGCAGACGGTCCGGGAAGTACGGTGAAGCTTACTTCCTTTTCCTTGAGCGTCTGAATGAGGCGGTAGCCCGGATCACTCACGCCCGGCATGCCCGCATCACTGATCACGGCAAAGCTTTCCCCGCCGGCGGCACGGGCGGCAATTTCCCCGGCGCGGGATTGCTCGTTGTGGTCGTGCATGCTCATCAAGGGCTTGCGGATTTCATAGTGGGAGAGCAGAAGCCCGGAATGGCGGGTGTCTTCACACGCAATGACGTCCACCTTGCGCAGCACGTCCAGCGCCCGCAGGGTGACGTCCGCCCGGTTGCCGATCGGCACCGGAACGAAGTAAACGCTGTATTCCACTTCCGCCATAAGCACAAATTTTCCGGAGCCGGACAGGTCTAGCCGTTGGTGAGGGTTTCCGCAATGGAGGTGGCTACCAGCCGCGCCGCATAGGAGAGGGCGTTGGTCCGGGCCGTCTGGATGTTGCCCAGGTCAAAGAATTGGCCCACTTCCTCCGCAGAGCTGGCATACAGGACTTTCTGCGTCCTGGCGTCCACCACCCGGTACTTGACGGCCAGGCGCAGGCCCAGCTCCGTACTTTTGTAGGTGTCTTCCCGGCTGGAACGCAACTGGTCGAAGGTGATGGAGTACACTTCTCCTTCCACCCGGATATCCGCATCCGCACCGGTGCTGAGCCGGTAGGTGCCGTCCCGCTGCAGTTCATCCGCCAGCGCGCCGGTCACCAGCGTGGCGGCGCGGGGTTCCAGGGAGTTGTTGGCAAAGAGGCAGACCTTGACGGTCTGCGCAAATTCCAGCTTGGGCGGCTTGGTGCCGCCGAGCTGGTAGCCGCAGGAACCGGCCAGCAGGCACAGAACGGGCAGAAGAAGTTTGAAGACGTTCCGGATACGGTTCATGCGGACGGAGAGTTCCTGTTATCTGCTGGTGACGCCCAGTTTTTTCAGGCGTGCCTTCGCCTTGGCGGCGGCGGCGGGATTGACGCTGCCCTTGGAGGCCACTTCCTGGTAGCAGAAGATGGCCGCATCGGTGTCTTTCATCTTGGTCAGGTAGTATTCCGCCACTTCCA
This sequence comes from Akkermansia sp. JRP_AM1, assembly GCF_049262625.1. Lineage (NCBI taxonomy): Bacteria > Pseudomonadati > Verrucomicrobiota > Verrucomicrobiia > Verrucomicrobiales > Akkermansiaceae > Akkermansia > Akkermansia sp. JRP_AM1. The sequence goes on along the minus strand of NZ_CP118234.1, from coordinate 1,559,376 downwards.
GCTGCTGGGCCACCAGCTCACGCTTCATGGCGGCCAGGTCGGAACGGGCGGCCCCGGCGCGGGAGCTGTTGGGGTAGCGCTGGAGGTAGTCTTCATACGCTTCCTGGGCGCGGGCCACATTGACGTGGTTGCGGTCCCCGTCAGCGGCGGCCTGGCGGTACAGGGTGGCTATCTGGAGCTGGGCCGTCGGGGCCAGCGGAGAGTGCGGATGGTTGTCCACCAGGTTCTGATACGCCTCAATGGCCTCCTTCATCTGGCCGCGGGCGGCCAGGTAGCTGCCCAGCACGTTCATTGCCTGCGGGGCGGTAGGGGCGTACGGGGCGTTGTCACGCACGTGGTTCAGCCATTCCGTAACGTTCTTGGGGTCCATCCGGACGTCAAACATCCACAGTACGCGGTTGGTCAACGCGCCGCTCGCCGCGCCGAAGGCCATTTCCTTCTGCCGCGCCATGGCCTGTTTGTACAGGGGGCTGTCCGGGTGGCGGTCAATGAGCTTCTGGTACTGGTCAAACGCATCCGCGGGTTCCTTGCGGGCCTCATAGAGTTCCGCCATTCTGAACCGGGCCTGCGGCGCTTCCTTGGAAAGGGGGTGCTTTTCCACCACGCGCTTGTATTTCTTGATGGCGCCGGACAGGTCGTTCTTCGCTTCCTTCGCCCTGGCTTCCTGCATCAGGGCGATGGCCTGCTGGTCCACCATGCGGACGGTTCCGGGGGGCGGGGGCGCTTCCGAAGAGCACTGGCACAGCACCAGTGTTCCGGAGACGGCGGCCATCATGACAAGCAGCTTTTTCACATTCATGACTTTACAGCAGAAAAAGAGGGCGCGTCAACCCGGTGAACGCAGATTGACGCGCAAAAAAGAGTTAGTGTCCCTTGCCGTATACGGCTTCAGCATCAAAAACGACGCCGCCGTCCGCTTCACGCAGCGTGACGGGTTCCCCCTGGGGCTGGGCCTTCAGCTCGTCGCCGAAGGGCACGGAACGGTAGAAGCAGGAGTGGTGCCCGGTGTGGCAGGCTCCGGCGCCGCACTGGTCCACCAGCACGATCAGGGCATCCTGGTCACAGTCAATCAGGATTTGCTTCACTTTCTGCACGTGGCCGCTGGTCGCGCCCTTGTGCCAGATTTCCTGGCGGCTGCGGGAGTAGTAAACGGCTTCCCCCAGCTCCATGGTCATGCGCAGGGATTCCGCGTTCATGTAGGCCAGCATCAGCGGTTCATGGGTAACGTGGTCCATGGCGAGGGCCGGAATCAGGCCGTTCTGGTCAAATTTGGGGGCGAATTCCGCGCCTTTTTCCACATTCACCTTGCCGCGGTCGGCAAAGACAATCCGGGATGAGATGTCGTTTTGTTCCATAACCGGCCCCCTTAGTACATGAAATATCCGACATATACCAATCTTTTCTGTTGCCCTGACGCAACGAAATGTTTTCATAGGGAGCGTATGGCATTCACGGCATCCCAAGCGTTCGACCTGCTCCGCACCGCCTTCTCCCGCAACCGGCTTCCCCATGCCCTGCTCATTGTGGGAGACGAGCACCAGGGAGCCTCCCGCCTGATCCTTCAATTGCTGGAGCTGATGAACGGCATCCGGGCGGACCACCTGGACAGCGTGCGGGACGAGTATTGCCGCCTGGTGCGCCCCAAGTCCAAGTCGCGCCGCATCCTGCGGGATGACATCCGCGCGGTGGAACCTTTCCTCCAGCAGCGCGCGGCGGAGGGAAAATGGAAGATAGCCGTGTTCATGGATGCGGAGCGCATGAATGACGAGGCCGCCAACGCCTTCCTGAAAACCCTGGAGGAGCCGCCCAGCCAGTGCCTGCTCATTCTGTCCACCTCCCAGCCGGACCAGCTTCTCCAGACCATTATTTCCCGCTGCGTGCGCGTCAACCTGCTGCAATCCGCGGAGTTCAGGCTCACCCCCATCCAGGAGGCCCTGCTGCCCCACTGGCTGGAGACCTGCCGCAATCTGGACAATGACCTGGCCGCGCTGGCCTTCCGCAGCAAGTTCGTGGACGTCATGACGGAGGCCAAGGCCGCCATCACCAAAAACCTGAACCAGGCCCTGAAGGATGAAGCGAAGGAAGCCGCCCAGGGCACGGATACCTCCGACTGGGAGTCCCGCAACAAGGACGCGAACACCGCCCAGATAGAGACGGAATACCTGGAACAGCGCAACCAGGCCCTGGAATTGCTCATCAGCTGGTTCGGCCAGGCGGCCCTGATCGCCTCCGGCGCTCCGGAGGTCACGCCGATTCATCCGGAGGTGCGCACGCTGTCCGCACAGATGCCCGTGAACGAATTGCTGAAGCGCATGGAAGCCCTCAACAGGCTCCGCGACGATTTGAATTTCAACATTCATGAAGCCCTGGCGCTGGACGTCCACCTGCTGGCCGCCGTCGGGTCTTCCTGAATGAAGACTCCCTCACCTCCCCTACCCCATTATGACCTACTACTCCCGTCTGCTGTTGTCAGCCGCCGTCTTCCTCGGCTGTTCGCCCGCCGTCCGCGCCGTCACCCCGGAAGAAGGGAGGCGCATCTACCTGGAAGCAAAGGAAGGGAATGCGGAATCCCAGTACCGTCTGGGCCTCTGCTTCCTGAAGGGAGACGGCGTCAAGCGCAGTCCCTCCCAGGCCAAATTCTGGTTTTCCAAGGCGGCCAGGCAGGGGCACCGCACGGCGGAACGCTCCCTGCGCCTGATTCCCAAAAAGGCTCCGCTGCCCGTGGACCCCTCCGCCGACCGCGCCACCCGGGAGAAGAAGGGGCTTGAATTGTATGAATACCTGTACAAGCTGAAGGATTACAGGCCCGCGCGGGAGAGCACAACCACCTCTGTCACCATCAACGGCAAGAGGAAGTATGACAAGCTGCCGGAAGAGGGAACGAAGCCGGAGCTTTCCAAAGTCAGCGCTTTCATCCGCGCCGGGGCGGACGTGAATTACCAGGGGGAGGGCATCAGGGGGATAATTCCTGCGCGCTGGCCCTGGCGCTGGACATGCAGTTTTTTGAATTGGCGGACCTCCTGATTGCCAACGGGGCGGACGTCAATCTGGAAATAGGCCGGTCCGACGAGTATAAAAACGCCTCTTCCTCCCTTCTTTCCAGGCATTATTTCAATCCCAGGGCTCCGCAGGCAGCCTATCTGCTGGAGCACGGGGCGGACCCGGATTACGTGTGCAATGACGGCAAAACCCTGCTGATTTCCGCCGCCAGGTACGGGAATGAGGAGAGTGTCAGGTTCCTGCTGGAAAACGGTGCGGACCCCAACAAACCCAACGGTAAGCCGCGGCTAGGCCATTACAAGCCGGCCAATTCGGAAACGGCCCTGTGGGTGCTCGCGGACGTTTCCGGCCTTCAGGAAAATTCCATAAACGCCGCCGCCAAATTGTTGATTGAGCACAAGGCGGACGTGAATTTCCGCTCCAGGGGCGGGGCCACTCCCCTGGACCGCGCCATCGCCACCGGAAAGAGCAGCCTGGCGCGCATCCTGAAAGAAGCGGGGGCCAAAACCTCCAGGGAATTAGACGGCAAGTAAGGCGCTGAAGCTCAGCCTTTTTTCCCTCCCTGCCGGAGTCGGGAGAGGATGACTTCCTCATAGGCGCGGAATTTCTGCTCATACGTCAGCCGCGCCGCCGCCGGGCTGGTGGAGGGCATCTGGATGATGGCAGGGGTTTCCCGGAGGAATAGTTCCGGAAAATACCGCTTGAGGTATTTATGGGAGGCGGTGCCGTTGCAGCAGACGGTGCCGATGCCGGGGAAACATTCCAGCAGGGCGGCAATGTCATTGGGCTGTTCCTGGGAGATGTGCTGGTCCAGGCTGCCGGGCCTGACGCCGGAGGCCACCACGTCCCACAGCCCCACCCCGCCCCGGTTGAGCAGGGACAGGCGTTCCCCATACGGCAAGGAGGGGTCAAAATCCAGCAGGGTTCCCATGATTTTCCAGAAGGCGTTGCGCGGATGGGCGTAATACTGGGCCTGCCGCAGGGATTCATCCCCCGGCAGGGAGCCGAGCACCAGCACGGAGCATTCCGGCGTGACGGAGGGAGGGAAGGAGCATTTCTTCACGGCGGGAGGAGGTCACGGGTTCTGCATGCCTGAGTATCTGCGCACCTCCTTGATGCCCACCTCCTGCCGGAGCAGGGAGGAGAGCCACGGATGGCTTCCCACCGCCGGAGCCAGGTTGAACCGCTCCGGCCTGGTGATGCGCGTGAAGATGACGCGCCTGATTTGGGATTTGGGCACTGTCTTGGCTCCGTAGCCGTCCGGCATGTTGGAGGACCAGAAGGTGACCGTGTCCCCGCCGTCCTTCACCAGAACGGTCAGGTGGCCGGATTCCCGGCGGCCGATGTGGTCCGTCCAGAATATTTTCATGAAGTCTCCGGGACGGGCCTTCCGCCAGTCTTCAAAGTTGACGCCGGCTCCCAGCCTGTGCACCAGCACGGCCAGGCCGGGACCGTTGGCGTTCGCCCAGCCCCACGGCCCTTCGCCGTCATGCTGGCCCAGGCGGGGAATGAGAGCCAGCCACGCTCGCTCGGAAATAACGGGCTGCGGCTGGGCGGCGTCCCATAATTGCAGGGATTTTAAAAGGAGCAGGTAGCAGGCGGAGGAGCAGAAGGAAGGGGTGGCCTCCCGGAGAAGGAAGACGGGACGGCGCGTGCGGGGGTCCCAGCGGCAGGTTTTCTGCGCCAGGGCTTCCATGGCTTCCCTGTTGGTTTTGTAGCCTCCACCCTTCCGGAATTGGGAAAGTCCGGCGCGCAGGGACTGGTACCATGCGGCCTCACCCGGAGTCATGGCCGCACCCCGGCCTGCGGGGGCGCGTTCCGCCGCCGTCACGGCTGCCGGCCACAGCAGCCCAAGGCAGCAAATCAATATCAGGGCATTCCTCATCCTTGCCCCACAGGGTATACGGGCGGCGGAAAATATCAAGGGCGGATTGCGCGCGCAGCGCTGTACGGAAAGGGAAGAAGACCATAGCCTTTTCCCCGGAATTCCTGTTGTTTTGTCTGGACTTATCGCAGAACGTCCCTTACTGTGCGTCAGGTCACGCGCCGGGTATGCGGAGCGGAGAGGCAACGCACCTTGGGCGGACCTTGTTTCCGGTATTTATTTTTAACCACCACGGACCACATAGAGGCATCATACCATGGCAAAACGCGAAGACATCCGCAAAATCCTCATCATCGGCTCAGGCCCCATCATCATCGGCCAGGCCTGCGAGTTCGACTACTCCGGCACCCAGGCCTGCAAGGCCCTGCGCGCTGAAGGCTACGACGTCGTTCTGGTGAACTCCAACCCCGCCACCATCATGACGGACCCCGGCATGGCGGACCACACCTACATTGAGCCCCTGACCGTGGACCGCATCACGGCCGTGATTAAAAAGGAACGCCCGGATGCTCTGCTGCCCAACCTCGGCGGCCAGACGGCCCTGAACCTGGCCTCCAAGCTGAATGAGGAAGGCATCCTGAAGCAGTACAACGTGGAAGTCATCGGCGTGGACCTGGAAGCCATCGCCCGCGGTGAAGACCGTATCATTTTCAAGGAAACCATGGACAAGATCGGCGTGCCGGTGGCCAAGTCCGAACCCGTCTATACCGTGGAGGAAGCGGAGAAGGTGGCCGCCGAGCTGGGCTACCCCGTCGTGCTCCGCCCCGCCTACACCATGGGCGGCACGGGCGGCGGCATCGTGTACAACGTGGAGGAACTGCGCCAGATCGTCCCCCGCGGCCTGGCCGCCTCCCTGATCAACCAGGTGCTGGTGGAGGAATGCGTGCTGGGCTGGGAAGAACTGGAACTGGAAGTCGTGCGCGACGCCAAGGGCCAGAAGATCACCGTCTGCTTTATTGAAAACGTGGACCCCATGGGCGTGCACACCGGGGACAGCTTCTGCGTGGCCCCCATGCTGACCGTTCCCCAGGACGTGCAGGACAGGCTTCAGGATTACTCCTACCGCATTCTGGACGCCATTGGCGTCACGGGCGGCACGAACGTGCAGTTTGCCCACAACCGTGAGGACAACCGCATCATCGTCATTGAAATCAACCCCCGCACGTCCCGGTCCTCCGCCCTGGCCTCCAAGGCCACCGGCTTCCCCATCGCCTCCGTCTCCACCAAGCTGGCCTCCGGCATCACGATGGACGAACTTCCCTACTGGCGCAAGGGCTCCCTGGAAAAGTACGAGCCTTACGGCGACTACGTAGTCGTCAAGTTCGCCCGCTGGGCCTTTGAAAAGTTCCCCAAGGCAGCCGACAAGCTGGGTACCCAGATGAAGGCCGTGGGGGAAGTGATGAGCATCGGCCAGAACTTCAAGGAAGCCTTCCAGAAGGCCGTGCGTTCCCTGGAAATCGGCCGCGCCGGGCTGGGCCGCGTGAAGAAGCTGGAAGCCCTCACCACGCCGGAACTGCGTGAAAAGATCACGTACGGCAACAGCGAACGCTTCTTCCAGATTTACGAACTCCTGCGCCGCGGCGTGACCGTGGAGGAAATCGTGAAGCTGACCCGCATCACCCCGTTCTTCATTGAACAGATGAAGGAACTGGCGGACTTTGACTTCTCCCTGGATGGCCAGGGCTGGGATTCCCTGCCCGTGGAAACCCTGCGCCAGGCGAAGAAGATGGGCTTCTCCGACAAGTATCTGGCCCAGATTTTCAACGTGCCTGAAAAGGCCGTCCGCACCCGCCGCCAGGAAAACGGCATCACCGCCACCTACCGCATCGTGCCCGTCAGCGGCGTGGAACACGCGGAATATTACTATTCCACCTACAGCGGCGCAGAGGATGAAGTGCCCGTGAACGACAAGAAGAAGATCATGATCCTGGGCGGCGGTCCCAACCGCATCGGCCAGGGCATCGAGTTCGACTACACCTGCGTGCACGCCGCTTTCACCCTGCGGGACAACGGGTATGAATCCATCATGGTGAACTGCAACCCGGAAACGGTCTCCACGGACTTTGACACGGCCAACAAGCTGTACTTTGAACCCGTGACCGTGGAAGACGTGCTGGCTATTTATGAGAAGGAAAAGCCGGAAGGCGTCATCGTCCAGTTCGGCGGCCAGACCCCGCTCAACATCGCCCAGGCCCTCAAGGACGCCGGGGTGAAGATCATGGGCACCCAGCCGGAAGGCATCCGCCTGGCGGAAGACCGCGAATACTTCCGCGAACGCATGATCGCCCTGAATATTCTCCAGCCGGAAAGCGGCACCGCCCGCTCCCTGGAAGAAGCCGTGGAACTGGGCCGCCAGATCGGCTACCCGGTGATGGTGCGCCCCTCCTTCGTTCTGGGCGGCCGTGGCATGGAAGTCATTTACGATGAAGAAAACCTGAAGCGCTACGGCGTGGAGGCCATCCAGGTCAGCCCGGAATACCCCATGCTGATCGACCGCTTCCTGGACAACGCCATTGAAGCGGAAGTGGACGCGCTGGCCGACGGCACGGACACCTTCGTGGCCACCGTGATGGAACATATTGAGCTGGCGGGCATCCATTCCGGAGACTCCGCCTGCGCCATTCCTCCCGTGACCATCGCCCCCAAGCACGTCCGCACCATTGAGGAACACGCCGCCAAGATCGCCAAGGACTTCCAGGTGAAGGGCATTCTGAACGTGCAGTTCGCCATCTGCGATGACGAGGTGTACATCATTGAAGCCAATCCCCGCGCCTCCCGCACGGTGCCCATCGTCTCCAAGGTCACGGGCATCTCCATGGCGCGCCACGCCACGGAAATCATGCTGGGCAAGAAGCTCAAGGACCTGGGCCTGAAGCCGCGCGCCTGCCGCTTCATCGGCGTGAAGGAAGCCGTCTTCCCGTTCAACATGTTCCCGGAAGTGGACCCCGTCCTGGGGCCGGAAATGCGCGCCACGGGGGAAGTCATGGGCATTGCGGACAACTTCGGCATGGCCTACTACAAGGCCCAGGAAGCCGCAGGCTGCATCCTGCCCACCTCCGGCAAGGTGCTCGTCACCGTCTCCGACCGCGACAAGAAGTTCATTGAACCCATCGCCCGGGACCTCATCTCCCTGGGCTTCAAGATCGTCTCCACCGGAGGCACCGCGGAATACCTGCGCGGCCAGGGCGTGGAAACGGAAGTGGTCAACAAGCTGCATGAAGGCCGCCCGAACCTGGGCGACATGATCACCAACAAGCAGATTGACCTGATCATTAATACTCCGGTGGACCGCACCAGCATGATTGACGACTCCTTCATCCGCATGCAGTCCATCCAGAAGAAGATTCCGTACATGACCACCATCGCCGCCGCCAGGGCCACGGTGGAGGGCATCCGCTCCGCCCAGCATGTGAAGGTATCCCCCCGCTCCCTCCAGGAATATCATTCCTGAACGCGGACGGCTCCAGCCATTTAAAAGGAATGCCCCGCATGCGTCTCCTGCATGCGGGGCATTTAATTATCCGTCCGGGCCGGAGGAGGGATGTGAAATTCAACCAGCGCCTGTTTCCGGCCCCTTTTCAGCCACACCGCCTCCGGAGAATCACGCTTCCGCTATTTCCGCACAGATCAGCGTGGCGTTATCCTGGTTGGGCGCGCCGTCACGGTTGATGCCTTCCAGCACGGACCGCACCAATTCCTCCGCGGACAGCATGGACAAGTACCGCATCCCCGCCGGGCCCAGGGAGTCCAGATAAGGCCCCACTCCGTCGCTGGCGACCAGAAGGCGGTCCCCGGGAACCAGAGGGAAGCACTCTTCCCGCAGATCCACCAAAGGCACTTCCCTCCCCATCAGGGCGGAGGTCAGGGAATGGCGGGAAGGATGGCTCAAGGCCTCCTCCCGGCTGATGGAACCTTCATCCGCCATGCGTTCCAGCTCCGCGGAATACTGGTGCAGGTCATTAAGCAGAAACATTTTTTCCTCCCGGATGAGCAGCAGAAGGGAATCTCCCACGCTGACCCAGCGCAGCCCTTCCGGCCCTATCCAGGCCGCTACCAGCGTCGTGCCCATCTCGTCATCCTTCCCCCTCTTCTTCCGGACCGTACGCACCTGTTCATTGGCGGCGGTCACTGCGTCTTTCATCCTCTTGCCGGGAGACCGGTTTTCCCGCTCAAACGCCTGAAAAAAACCTTCTATAGCCGCGCGGCTGGCCAGCTCCCCTCCGGTATAGCCCCCCATGCCGTCCGCCAGGACCAGCACCAGGGCGTCATCCCCGGCCAGGATGGAAAAGGAATCCTGCTGATTGCTGCGGGCGCCCAGAATCTGGTCCCCATGCAATCCGGAAACCATAAAAGGTTCTTGGGAAAAAGGCTGCTGCGTCATGGCGGTGAGCCATCGTAGCACGGCAGGCCCACCGGGATAAAGCAAGAATAACGTGAGAGAAGAAGCCATGTCTGCATCCCGGGATGATTTTTCCGGAGTCGGAAAAGCAAATATCAATGCGGGGCCGTAGAAATCCGGACGACACGTATCGCGAAATCTCGTTCGTCAACGGGAAGAACAGGGAACTTTACATGGCTCCCAAAGCCCTGGATTACTCCCAGCTTCATGACCTTTTTTCCCGCTACGCGGCAGGGGAGAATCTTTCCCGCCTCAACAGGGAGTGGACTCTTGACGTGAACAAAACCCGCTATATTCCCACCATCATTGTTGTTCTGGCAATCATCGCCGTCCTTGCCGCCATCATCTTTCAATCCATGAATTGAAAGAAAGCTTTCCTTTTTTCATTGCCGGACATTTCCGGGATATTCCGGCAGAAGGGCCGTTGCGGTTCCGGGCTTCTGCCGGAAGAACATCGCACTGGATGGAGGCCAAGGAAACAACCGGCAAAGGAACGCGTGAACATCCTTTTCCGGATGCAGTGCATGAACGGTGCGTCCTCAGCAGGCCCCTAAATACACCACGGTTTCATTCGGAACCGTAACACGGCCTCCCGTCTCAAACCGGTCAAACAGCCCGTTAAGGGCGTCCAGCCAGGGGGAATGGCCCTCATCCTTTTCCGTCAGGGCATAGGAGGCGGACATCATGCGGCGGAGATACTGGTCCCGCGTATAGGACAAATCATTCGGAAAGCGGAATACCCGGAAGCGGTGGTCGAAAAACTCGCCGAGTCTATCCGTCAAGTCGGCCAAGCCCCCGCTGAATCCATAAAAACGCGGGCAGTAAAGACGATGGATGTTCCCTTCCTCCCGGACAATGGGGCCGTCTTCCACCCTGGAATTCCAAATCAGGGCTATTCTGCCCTCCGCGGCCAGAATACGGCGGCATTCCCGCTTGAACGCGGCGGCGTCAAACCAGTGGAACGCCTGCGCCGCCGTTACCAGGTCCACGGAAGCGCCGGGAAGCAGGGTATGCTCCGCCGTTCCCGGCACGGAATGGAAGCGGTGGAAACCCTTCAGCACCTTCTCCGCCTCCCTCCGCATGTCATCGTTAGGCTCCACGCCGTACACGGTCCAGCCATGCTCCACCATGGCGCGGGACAGGATGCCTGTTCCGGAACCTATATCCGCCATTCGGGGATTCTCCCGGCGGGTTTCCCGCGTCAGAAGCTCAACAACGGCGGCGGGATAACCGGGCCTGCCCTGAACGTAGGCCCCGGCTTTTCCGGTAAATCGGTCAGTATTATTCATCGGGCTTTGTGAGATGGTTTACTCCTTTTCTCCCGTTTTTCCAGCTTCAATGCTGTTCCCGGAACATGAAAAGCCGCCGCACCGCGGGATTTCAGGAAAAAGGCATAAGAGCCGCTCCCGCCGCCTGGCCCGTTGAAGGCAGCCGGGTGAATACCTTTTCCTGCCGCTTCCTCATCCTCCCGGCAAACGGGCGGGATGCAGTCCCCACTGATGGCTTTACAAGTCTTTCACGAGCTTTTAGTATCCGGATCAGGCCCGCTTCTCCCGGATTGCGTCCTGATTACGGGAAAACGACCATCTGCGGGCTCCATTTTCCAGACTGCGCCGCCCATGTTCGGATATTACAGACTTGCCTCCGCCGTCCCCCAGCTCCGCGTGGCTGATGTGGATTACAACGTCGACCAGCTCATGGACGGATTCCGGAAGGCTGCGGAACAGAAAGCTGCTGCCGTCGTCTTTCCGGAGCTGAGCATCACGGGCTACTCCTGCGGAGACCTCTTCTTCCAGCCGCGCCTGCGGGAGGCGGCCCTGGACGGCCTGCGCCGCTTTGCGGAAGCGACGGAAGGCTCAGGCACCATTGCCGTGGCGGGCCTGCCCTTCCTGCATGAAGATGCCCTGTACAACACGGCGGCGGTCATCCAGTCCGGCAGAGTGCTGGCGCTGATCCCCAAAACCGTGCTCCCCAACTACCGGGAATTTTACGAAAAGCGGCAGTTTACATCCGGCAGGGAGCTGGGAACAGGGACGAAGGAGGCCAAAGTCAATGGGGCATATATTCCGTTCGGAACGGAAATCATCTTCCACGATGCAGCCTCCTCCTTCAGCTTCGGCGTGGAAATATGCGAAGACCTGTGGAGCGTCATTCCCCCCAGCTCCGGACTGGCCCTTCAGGGAGCCAGGGCCATATTCAACCCCTCCGCGGGAACGGAACTCACGGGCAAGGCCGCCTACCGTCGCGAACTGGTCAAGCAGCAAAGCGGCAGGTGCCTCTGCTCCTATGTCCTTTCCTCCGCAGGCGTGCATGAATCCACCACGGACACCGTATTCGGCGGGCATTCCCTCATTGCGGACAACGGCAGGCTGGCGGCTGAAGGCGAACGGTTCGGCAGGGAAAGCTCCCTCATCCTTGCGGACGTGGACTTTGAACGGCTGGCGGCGGCGCGCCTCTCCGAAAGCTCCTTCAATGACAGCAAATCCCTTTCCCCTGCCGGAAATGCCCTTCATCTGACGCTGCCGGCGGAAGTTCCCGCCCCCCGGTCTGGAATACGCCTTTAATCCGGCGCGGCCATTTCTGCCCTCCCCCGCACACCGCCCGGAACGGTGCGAAGAAATCATCGCCATCCAGACAGCGGGACTGGCTAAAAGAATGGAGCACACCGATGCACGGCGGCTTGTCATCGGCATCTCCGGCGGTCTGGACTCCACGCTGGCCCTGCTTATTTGCGAGCGCGCCTGCCGGGCGTTGAAACGCCCCGCCTCCGACATTCTGGCCGTCACGATGCCGGGCTTCGGCACCACGGACAGAACCCACGACAATGCCTTAACCATGTGCCGCCTTCTGGGCGCGGAGCTTCGGGAAATCCCCATTTCCGAATGCTGCCTCCGGCACTTCGGCGACATCGGGCACGACCCCGCCGAACGCACTACCACCTATGAAAACGTCCAGGCCCGCGAACGCACGCAAATCCTGATGGACCTGGCCAACAAAACCGGGGGGCTGGTCGTGGGAACGGGAGACCTGTCGGAAATAGCCCTGGGCTGGAGCACCTACAACGGAGACCACATGTCCATGTACGCGGTCAACTGCTCCATTCCGAAGACGCTGATACGGTGCCTCATTGAACACATCGCCGGAGAATCGTCCCCGGAACTGGCCGCCACCCTCGCGGACATCAACAACACCCCCGTCAGCCCGGAACTTCTGCCTCCGTCAGGCGACGGCTCCATTGAACAGCGTACGGAAGACGTGCTGGGGCCTTACGACCTGCACGATTTTTTCCTCTTCCACTTCATCAAATACGGGGCAGAGCCGGACAAAATCCTGTATCTGGCGGAGCACGCCTTTCGCGGCGAATTCCAGCCGGACTTCATTCGCCGCTGCCTGGGCATCTTCATCCGCCGCTTCTTCCGGCAGCAATTCAAGCGCAGCTGCATGCCGGACGGCCCCAAGGTAGGCACCATTGCCCTTTCTCCGCGAGGAGACTGGCGCATGCCTTCCGACGCCTGCGGAACAGTGTGGAAAAATATATTTCCCACCGTTGAACCCTTCTGGAGGGCTGCTGCACGCTGACCTTCTCCGGCGCCCCGGCATGAATTGCCCTACAGGGAAGCTCAATGCCCGGGGGCCAGCTTCAACCCGATAATGCCTATCAGCAGGAAGGTGGCCGCCAGCATGCGCCAGACATTGGAGGAATCCCCGAACCACAGGATGCCCACCAGAAACGTTCCCAGCGCGCCGATGCCCGTCCACACCGCATAAGCGGTGCCGATGGGAATGCTGCGCTGGGCCAGCCACAGAAGAAAACCGCTCAGGGCCATGCTGAACACGGAGAACGCAATGCAGGCGGCAAACCTGCCGGAACCCGTGCCGGGCGCCTGTGAAAGCTTGAAGCCCAGAGGCCATCCGATCTCACAGAGACCGGCCAACACCAGATAAATCCAGGACATATATTGAAACGGGGAATCATCTTCCGTTTGCCGGCCCTCCCGAATGGGAAGAGCTCCAAGGGCAACGGATGCCTTGCAGGGTACCCGTGCCCGCCCCGGAATCAAGCAGACAAACCATGCACACACTGTCATACCAGGAATGCTGAAGAAACAGTGAACACAAATAAAGAAAACTCTTAACATTCATAAACTATTTCCTCTCATCCCTGCCAGCAATCAGGCCGAAAGTGCAGGGAATGAAACAACAGGAATGGGTGCTGAGAAAGCCTCAAAACTGGAGAAAAAACCTCCATGATCATTCTTCCGATTACAATCACATCCTCCGAAACCGAATCAGACGATTCAAACTTCTTCTATCTTAGAAACCGAGGCAAATACAGCATTTGCACGAAAACTATTGCTTCAGGCGAAACGGATACCAACGACATGTTCATGGTTGAATAATCCGCAACTTCATTCTTCTAACAAATACAGTGCGAGCTCACAAAAGCTCGCACTGTATATTTATTCCTTCTATAATCAAGGATTTACATAAGTTTCAATCCACGCACGCCTATCCATGCGACTAGCCATATAGTAGCTAAAACGGTATCAGATACAAGCGAAAATCGAAAAAATATTCTTATGAAAATCATTGATAGGTTGACTCCATGAAAAAAATTTCATAGCCTGAATCCAGTTAGAGCAAAAAAGCTAGAAAGAATCCCTTCTTCCAGCTTTTCAGGTTCCTACTTCCGCCCTACAAAGGAGACAGCAGCAGCATAAATATGGAACTCTATGCTATCTTTTTTTACGCTGATGTCAACTCTGGAGGATAGAAGTGGATTTTTAGTAGATAGAGTGATCTATGAATGCAAAAAAACAAAAAAACAAAAGAATGATAGATTGTCAAATTAATCTAAAAATATCTCACCAGGCATTCCGAGATATCTTCCTCATGATATCACTAATCATATCTTCCCTATGATTTGGTGAACATGCTGATTTCCCTTGGTTGAAATTTCAACCATCGAGACATTATGAAAACAAGAGAAAAATCCAGTTCTTGTTTTCATAATGTCTCAAATTCCTACCACCGTTCCTCCCAGAGCTTTTCTTACTTCATCCAACATCTGCCCATTAGAGGCTTCTGCGTTCTGCAGGAAAACTTCTTCATGGCGACGGAGGCATACGGGTGGTCTCTGCTACATTTTATAGATTTTTTACCAGAAGCAAGGATTTCAACTCAAAAAACTCTTCTCTCCACAATTCTGAAGCTTATATTAGAAACATGGTCTGTGGGTATGAAGAGAAGGAGACTTATAGAGCAAATACCCGGAAAATTCGAGAATCCCGTCGCAAGCTTACGAACAAAACAGGACCGGCAGATTAACTCCCCCGGTCTCGGCAATAATCAACAACTAAAAGCGGGACTATTTTATTACCGGAGCTTTCTGCCCGGTCGGCAGCCCCGTATCCTTTCCGTCGGTCAGCCACTCAATCGTAATGGGAACAAACTTCAGCTTCTTGATATTCGGCTGGTTTTCCTCATAAAGCACCCCCACGACACCGGGTTCTACCATGGCGAGGCTGGAATAGGCAAAACCTCCTTCTCCCAACAGTTTTTTCACCGGCCAGGTTTTGCCGTTGTCATAGCTCATCGCCACCTGCCCCTTGATGCGCCGTCCGGCACTGGGGCCGGAAAACAGGAGGCGGCTCTTGCCGCCAAAGGCAGGCTGGGCCGTCAGAGAATAAGTCATCAGGGAATTCTGCGTGCTGTCGCAAAACAATTCCGGAGCATCTTCCACTTCACCCCATGTCGCGCCGCCGTCCTGTGACCACACGATGCGGCGGCAATTGCCTCCGCCCCAGTGGCGCGCGACCATGACCACGCCTCCGTTATCCGTCTCCGCGATGGACGTTTCATTCACCAGGCCCTTCATATTGGCGGTCGGCTGGCCCTGCTTCCAGCTTTTGCCGCCGTCATCACTGTAAATGCAGGAAATCACCCATTTGCCGAACGGCCCTTCATTCATCGGAATCACCAGGCGCCCCTTGTGGGGGCCGCTCTTCAACTGGGTTCCCGCATTCGGGCCGGAAGCCATGATGTCCACGCCGGTGGGGCGCTTGGTCGTCTTCGTGATATCCTCCGGCTTCGTCCAGGAGGAACCGCCATTCCTGCTCTGGATCATGAAATTGCGGATGCACTTCTCGTCATCCCAACCCTGAGGAATATTGGGCTGCCGTTCCTTGACTCCTGCGGGATAACGCTGGAATACGACGGTCACGGTCTTGGTCTTGGCATCATAAACCGGGCACGGATTGTTAAACGTGGCCCCATGCGACTTGGCAATCGCCCGGGGGCGTGACCAGGTTTTTCCGCCATTCTTGCTGACGCTCATGATAATGTCGTTCTCCCCCTGGTCAGTATTCTTATACCGGCCTTCGGCAAACGCCAAAAGCTGCCCCTTCCCGATATTGAGCAAGGCGGGAATGCGGATGGACGCATAAGGGTTCCCTTCCCCAGCGCTGAATACGGTCACCGCCTTGTCCGTGGGAAAATCCGTCTTCTCTCCCTGCCCGAAGGCGGGCAGAACTGCGGCGCACACCGCACCCATCAAAAACTTGAACATGGAATTCATCATTACTGGACTTTATCTTGTTCCGAAGGGCTCTACAACCGCAATCCATGCCGTACCATCCTAAGACCAGAGCAGAAACTCTGACTCTCTCCAAAGGAATGGATAAACCATGCTGAAGGAGTGAGAAACCAAAAAAATCTGGCAGTCACATGAAAATCTACCTGGACTCCGTCTTGTTCATCCCATTCCGGGAATCCAAGGGATAGTCGAAAAACGGACACCAATTGTCCATGCGGTAAACGACGTCCTGAATCCGGGTCTTTACCTTCTCCCCCTGGGAATCCCGCAGGCATCCGCGCGCTCCGGTGCGCGGGCCGGAAGGAAGTTTCTCCTTCAAGGTCATTCCGTACCGGAGATGACAGCCGGAAGGGTCGGACGACATTATGATGCGGACGGCGTCTCTGCCGTTCAGCGTGACGGACTTGATCTCCAGGGGTTCGCCCTGCGCGTTCACCAGGGAAAAGCCGTAATTGCCCGGATCAAGGATCGTCTTGGTATCCAGCGCCAGCGGAGGCACAGGCACGAAAAACTTCACGTCTACCGTCCAGTCCTTCCCCTTCCTGCCAACTGCATGGGCGACAGGATGGATGGGCTTCCAATGCACGCCCTCCACCAGCACCTTGTACATGACGTATCCGGCATACTCCCCGTAAAGCCGGGACATGGGAGCGGTCAAATGCACCCCGTCGCTATAGGAAAAATGGTACATGGGCGTAGTCATGATGTACCGGCTGTCCTTTTCCAGAGCCAAATCCAGCTGGGCCACGGCAATCGCGGGATAATCCGTCGGATTCTGGGCAAAATAATTGAGATGGGAGGCAACCTGGTATCCAAAGCAGAGCACATCGTTCTTCTGTCCGGTAACGGCCTTGGCGTCCGCGTCAATATCCTGAATCAGCGCGCGCATCTTCTCCTTGTACCATTCCCCGGTTTTCCTGTCCTGCTGGTCGGTTTCCCCCTGCGTCCACAGGAAACAAGGCATGGAAAATGACTTGCCGGCCTTGGAGGCGAGCTCGCGCCCCGCTGTCAAATCATCCAGAATACGCTGATAGGGGGCGTTGCCTTTGGAAAGAACACCGATGCTGACACCTCCCACGCCGTCGGCAGAGCACAGGAACCGGACGTTGGACGCCTTCCCGGAGTCACGCTTCTTCAGCAGGCGCATGAAATTCCCGGCAGCGCCGGAAACGGGCGTCTCTCCCCTGGCGCCGTCCGGAGAAATGCCTTCTACCAGGGGAATCACGGCGCTCCGGTCATTGCCGCCCTCAAAAGGACGAACGCCGCCTTTGAACATCAAATTGCCGTTCTTCTGCTCCGTCGTCACCACCGGCTTGGCCGTCCATCCTACGGAAAGCGACTGCCCGTAGGACGGCAAATAATTCCAGTCTGTTAAAACGGGCTTCTCCGCAAAACCATAAGGACTGCCAGCCATCAACAGGCAAAAAAGAACTCCGGTACGAAAACATGTGCTTACCTTCATGACAATACGCTGAATCATGGTCATGTACGGTCCGGTACCTATCGAAAATTCAACATGCTGAAGAAAATAACCGGGGAATGAATGAAACTTCCTCCTGCCCAAAAACACTACACATGAAAATGTTGAATATCATTCAACAGACATGACGCCCGTAGCTGCCCCATTGATGAACATGGAAATTCCGGGCAGCCATCCGTTTTACCATGATGATTTCTCTCCCATGGATTCTCCCGGAAAATAACGCCTTTTTGCAACCTGGTCCATCCGGGAAACTGTGGACCGTTAATAAGATTCAGCCCATTCAACCATACCTGGACCTCTAAAACCCCTCTTCTTCACCGTGAAGACAAGCAAGCTAATCAATGACCAGTTTTTTCAGGACTTCCTTATCTTCATCCAGCACTACCGTTCTGGATGCATGTTCATAGCATTGGCGGGAATACTTGCGGGCTTCCTCCTTGAACTGCCCGTTATCCAGGCCATGCAATGCGGCAAAAGCCTTCAACAACTTGATGTCAATCGCCATAATCCCTCCTTCGTCGCGCAGAATAGGGCTGAAAATATCCGAAAACAAATTGGAGACGGTCAACGGAAGCACCCATATCCTCTCGTGCTTCACGCCGGGACGGCGTTCTTCCCGGGCATACTTCGTCAGCAGCCGCACGCCCCGGTTAATAATATCAATACCCGTTCCGTAATCATTGACGGCTGCAGACAGGGCCCTGGCAGCAATCTCGGCAAGCACGCACAATCCAAACCTGGGGTCCTGTTCAAAATTGCGCTCATGCCCGATGATAAACGCTCCAAGCAAATCACGCCGGGTTTCATTTGACACAGGCTTGTCAGCATAAACCAGAACCGAGGTAACGGACACGAAATCCCCCGGGAGCGAGACGACGTAAAGATCAAGATCTCTATCCCTGGAAAGATGGTCCAGCTTTTCAATATCAATATATTGAATATTGCCTGTCTGATCACTCCTGACGGGAACGGCATTTTCCGGAATATCAAGCTCCCTATCAACGAGGGGATTGGCGCCCAGATAGGGTTCCCGGGCGCGTTCCAGCAATGCCCTTTCCGTTACTCCCTCCACCAGCTCGGAAGTCTCTCCCACCCGGCCAAGCCTGGACAAATGCTCAATCCACCGGATGAGCGTGACCAGAATAATGGCAATCACCCCCAGGGTGACAACAAACAGAACCACCCTTCCCCGCTGGTCATACATGCCGGAATTCAGGAAAATAATCGCAATCAGGCTGAAAATGAAGGAACCGATGAATGTGGAAAGAGCATTCTGGGCCGTGGAATCCTCCATCAGCAGCTTCGTAG
Source organism: Akkermansia sp. JRP_AM1 (assembly GCF_049262625.1). Taxonomy (NCBI): domain Bacteria; kingdom Pseudomonadati; phylum Verrucomicrobiota; class Verrucomicrobiia; order Verrucomicrobiales; family Akkermansiaceae; genus Akkermansia; species Akkermansia sp. JRP_AM1. The sequence goes on along the minus strand of NZ_CP118234.1, from coordinate 1,540,706 downwards.
CCCTGGGCGTTACGCTCGACGTCGCCGCTGCATAAGCGGAAACAACCGTGGTTAAGGAAAAAGTCGTAACCGCCAGCATGCTTGAAGCCAGGATATTCAAAATTGTATCGACCGTATCGGCCCCGATCTTTTGAAAAATATCAAACGGAACAAACTCGCCCAGGTAAATGGAGGCAATAGCCGTAACAATAGCCAGCAGCGCAAAATAGGTAGCCTTGACCCAAAGAAGCTTGTTAGCCCTCAAAAACAATAACCTGATTTGAAAAATGAAGGACCCTTTCATCAGAAGCTGGAATTGGAAAAACGGTTGGAGGCTACTCTCCTGTTAAAACAGTATCGAAGCCTCTCCGTTCAAGAATAAGACTCTTAAAGGAGGGTGAGAAGCCGATCATTTCTATAACTTTAATGTCTCTCGAAGTGGAACCCCGCATCCGGGAAACCGCAGGAAATGGTTTCTGAAACTGGAAAAGGAGTTCACTCAAGTCAAGCAACTCAAAACAGCGCCCATCCTTCCGAAAAGAGCGACTTTGCTTCAAGGAATGGCTGTGGAAAGCAAGGTTCCCGGCTGTGCCGGACTCTCTCTGTACGGGCAAACCCAAAAACACAGGCAGAATCTACCTGTAAATGCTCATAGAAACCTATGGATCCGTTGCCTCCGCTTTCTCTACATGGAGAAACGCCTCAATCAGGCAGCCCTCATCCTGAACAACAACGTGCTGTTCTTCTATCAGCAACACGGATGGCACATAAAAGCCATTCTGACGGATGACAGGAAGAGAATATTGCGGGGAGGCGCGTGGTAGAAATTCTATGCCGATGTCGAAGAATTTCAGAAGGACTCAATCAAATGGCTCAAGGGTTACAGTCGCAAACGCCCTCATAGGACTACCGCAGTATGGGAAGGCAATTGAGTAAAACATGGAAGCCTTAAAAAACACGCCATACGAAAAGAAAACCAGCTATACAACGTGAGAGCGTTCCCATTCATCAACCCGCCCCGTCTTCCGTTGAAGCAGGTTGATTTTTTCGTTTGCCGGTAAAAAGAGAAATGGTGAAAGAAGAGGAAAACGGAGAATGTAACTTGTAACATCATAGAATCACCCACTCCCACGTTATCATGAACCGAATCATTTCATTCCTCTCCCTGCCCCTGTCGCCGCTCGCATCCGTACTTGCGGCCAACACTCCGGAAAGCATCGGCAACGACCTCCAACTATTCAAGGATGCCTCCTGCACGGCTTTGAAGCAGCATGTTAAAGACATTTCCGCCTTCCAGCCTGACGCGATGAAGGAACTCGCGGGCAAAATCCTGGCAGGCAACTACAAGCCGGACTACCTGTATGCCGAATACCAGGCCCTCCCCTCACCGCGCCAGACGGGCAAAAACCTTAGAATCGGAGAGGGATTCAGTAAATACGACAACATGACGGGCGTCTATCTGGAAAAAGGGCAGCACGTCGTGCTGGTCGGCAAGACGGATGGGCGTGAAATCAGTCTTCTGCTCCCGAACCTGATGCGCAAGCCGGCCGAAGGAGTGCAGCCGACGAAGGATCCCAACGGCTGGGGACTGCACAAAAAGCAAATACCCCTTAAGGAAGGAATCAACATCATTGATGTAGAAACGCCCGCCAACGCCTACATCAGCTACTTCAGCAACGATGCCGACACGGCACCGAAAATCCCCGTCCATTTCGTGACGGGCAAAGTCAACGGCTATTTCGACACCACCCGGGGCGATACCAACGAAGACTGGGTACGCCTGCTTGACCAGGCCGTCTCCCCGATCATGGACGCCCGGGGAAAATACATCCAGGTTGCCTACCCCGTCGAATTCCTGAAAAAATTCACCAGGGACCGCGGCACTGAACTCATCAACGCCTACGACAAGCTGATAGGCATCCAATACCAGCTGATGGGCCTTGAGAAATACGGCAAAATCCCGAAAAACCGCGTCTTTGCCCGCGTGAACTTCAACTACTACATGTTCCGCGACGGTGATGGAGTAGCCTACCTGGGAGACAATGGTACGATGCGAATGGTGACCGATCCTGAAAACGTCCTCAAAGGCGACGCCTGTTGGGGCTTCTCCCACGAAGTCGGCCACGTGATGCAAATGCGCCCGATGACCTGGGGCGGCATGACGGAAGTCAGCAACAACATCTTCTCTCTTCAAGCCGCCGCCAAAACGGGCAACGAAAGCCGCTTGAAACGCCAGGGCAGCTACGACAAGGCGCGCAAGGAAATCATCGATGGGAAAATTGCCTACCTGCAATCAAAGGACGTTTTCAACAAGCTGGTCCCCCTGTGGCAGCTCCATCTCTACTTTACCGAAAACGGACATCCCGACTTCTACCCTGACGTCATGGAATACCTGCGCAACAACGCAGGAAACTACGGAGGGAATGATACCATTAAATACCAGTTCGAATTCATCAGGGCATGCTGTGACGTCACAAAAACCGACCTGACCGACTTCTTCGAGAAATGGGGCTTCTTCGAAACCGGACAATTCCACATCGGCGACTATGCCAATTACGATTTCACCGTCACCCCCGAAATGGTGGCTGAAACGAAAAAATGGATTGCCGATAAAGGTTTCCCGAAACCCGAAACTGACATCACTGCAATAAGCGAATAAAGTTATTAGGGAAACCTACTTATTCCTCATAAAAGTCATGATATGTCTGTCCCTCAGTAAAAAATGGAAACCTTTTCTCCATTAGGAACTGTATCAATTGGAAAAAGCGGAAAGTCCATTTAGTCATTTGTAAGGCAAAATTATTTTTTACGGTAATTTTCCAGATTTGAGTATGCTTATCCTCATCATTCCTCTGGAATCCTTACAAATGATTCTGGAAATATTGAGAATAAAATAACCGGATTATCGACATTAGCCATTTGCATTTACTGGAATACTAAGACCTCCAATGGCTTTGATACATCGGATGGGAAGAGGCTTTAAAATTGCTGAAAATCAGAAAACAAAATTCAAAAATATATTAAAATGAGCAAGTTATGAATATTTTGGTCTTGCTCAATGTATATTAAAATAAATGGAGATGTTTTAATGTATACCTCAGTATCCTTGGAATTCATTGCCCAAAAATAGTATTAAAAATTATAAATATATGTAAATGAATACGTTACAACAAAAGCGGTCTTACTCAATGGAAGAAATGGGATATGGAGGGACTTCAGCTCAATATACCTTGCAGCTGATCCCCTGAAAGCATTCCCAAGGTCAATCGGTTTTGTACGGAAGCATTTTCAAAAAATGATTTGGAGGAATCCTAATCTAGAAGAAGCACATAAATGGGGTGAATACATGGAAGATAGGTATGTGTTTACTCCATGGGAAGGATTTAGAAAAGAAAGTGGATCATCATATGGAATGATCCTTTATATATCGCTCGACGCTTAATCTAATTTTTTCAGTTTGCACTGGAGAAAGATTCTTTTGCGCTTCTATAATATCCTTAATTGCGTATTCGATATAATTAATAACTAATGGCGAAGTTTGAACCATTGTGTTCCATTTAAATATTCCACCTGTAGATTTTGTTACAAGACTTTTCCATTGGCTAGGATTTGAATCAATGAGAGTAGCAATAACAAAGCATTCTCCCAATTTTGTTATGAGATATGCTTCAGAGTCATCTTTAGCAAAAATCGTATTCGCATCAGTTGCAGTTAAGAGATAAAAATTAAAAAGTCCATTATTGTATTTTAAAAAAAGAGATTCTGTTTCAGTTTGAATTGGTAGAATTAAAAAATATTGCCTATACAATCCAATATTTTTTCGTTTGTTCAGTAAAAAATCCTTCCAAATACCCTTAGCTTCTCGCATGTTTTTGACACATAATTTAGAATGATCATCTACCCCTTCATTTTCCAATTTGTTAACTAATGATCTATATGATATTGAAACCAAAAATTTCAAAAACCATTCATCATAATTAAAAGAAAATGTATTTTTTTGAGATGCATAATAAGGATGAAAAACATTCTCAGCAAATTTCTTTTCCCATACGGAAAATAGATCTTCGCAATTTGGGCAAAGTAATGGGTATTTTTCTCCATCTTGAACTCTTCTATTAGGATTTAATGTCGTTCTTGAAAATCCAGAAGGAGAAAGTTGTCGTAATTTTTTATATACGAAAGCGGGAATAATATGGCTTATTTCTTGCCTTTCGTATTCTCTACAAAGAGCACATAACATGTCAGTACAAAAATCGATTAATAAATGAACTCACTCAATGTATAATTAAGGAAGATTAAAGCAATAGGAAATATGGGATCGGTAGTCAAGCATTGGCCATATATCAATGTAAAAATATCATAGATTTCCAATATAAGGGTAGGCTATTTTGTACGAGTAGGAAATAGTCCATATCGACCTTGCTGAATGTTTTTACTAAACATTGTGCTTGTTTCCATTTCTTTAACGTAATCAGGAGGATTCACATTTTCTATAATAATTATTTGCCTATCGTCCCAATTGGATAAGTATTTATAGAAATTCTCTTGAACATCAGTTTCCGACAAATCATCATTTTCATCTTCGGGTTCACGATAAGCGAGTAGTGGCGAATCTAATATCAAAAATCCGGGATGAGACAATTCGTTTTCTTTACAAAATTCCAAAAGACCAATACTAAATGCTGCATGAGTGATAGATCTCATGCCCTTTCCGCGAGCACCTCGATGTTTACCAGAAATAACTAAATCTCGCGTCTTCTCATCAAAGAAGACTCTATCGGAATCTGGAAAATTCCAAGTTTTTAATATTGCTTCTATTTTTTTGGCAAAATCATCTAAAGTAGAAGAAGATAATTTAATTGGTTCTTTTTCAACAGGTATTTCAATAGGTTGTTCTTTACCCAAAATTTCTTTTCTTAATGTTAATTCATGTATGCGTTCTAGTACTTTCAATGAACTTAGTATATTTGCACGAGAATTTAACAAATCAGAATAACAGACACCATGTTCGGAAATACTAGATGCTACCTCTTGTATTTTTCTATCAAAAATAAAAATCTCTTTTTCGATTTTTGGCAATAACTCATCAAAATTTTTATTTTCTGCTTTAAGTTGACTTAAAGTATGATTAAGTTCATTTTTGAGTTTGGATATTTTTTCACTTTCTACGGAAACAGCAGTTACGACAGATGATAAATTCCCGTCACATTTTTCATTTAAATGCTGATTCTCAGGCAATGAACCACATAGAGGGCATGAAGAGTTTTCAAGAGAACCCACAAGAAATCCTACTTCTCTGATACCTTCTAAACGTTCAAGGTCAGAAGTATAGTGTTGGTCTAATAATGTAAACCTAGCTATTAGTTCACCAATTTCAAGATGTCTGTCACTTCCATTTTGAAATTTATTTCGCAAATCATTGCGCTTTATTATTAATTTATTGTATTCTTCTTCGGTAGAATTTAGAGAATTTTGATGCTTAGATATTGTTTTTTCTAATCGTTGAAGTTGATCTTTAAGTTCGGTTTCTTCTTGTATTTTTTCACCAAATTGTTTTTGCAATTCATTGATTAATTCATCAAATAATTCTATTTTTACAATATTTCCTTGAATATTTTTTTCTGAAGGAAGAGAAATGAATGCTCTATCATCAATTCCTGTAAGTAACAATTTAAAAATTGAATACTCTGTTGTTCTAAGTGTAACTTGACCTCCTTCTATAGGAGACCTTTGTTTCTGTATATTTTGTTCGTCAACTAAACATAGATGACATAAATTTCTAAAACTCAGAGATTTAGTTGTCCCTTGGTTATTGGATTTTATATAATTATTGTTAAAATTTATCTTCTCCAGCAGAAATGTTGAAATATTGTTCGTATTTTTTTCATTATGCTTCGAGGTCAAAGTAAGGCTACTTTCTTCATCTTCTGGATCAACTTCATGTAACCCATCAAATACTAAAAATTGTCCTCCATCTGTACTCCTGATAAGAGTGAATTTTTTTCTTGATGGTATTATTTCTATACCTAGTAAAATTTTATTATAGCCAACTCTTTCAGGAATATCGCGGAGCTCTTTTGCTCCAAGCATATAATTGATGGCTTCAAGGGCAAACGATTTTCCTGTTTCGGATGCGCCATAAAGAACATTTAATCCTTTTTCAAAATGAAGTTTTGCAGATTCTCGATTAGGACCTGTAAATATCAAATGTCGAATTATTAATGCCTGTTTTTCCATTATTTTACTTCTAAACTTTGTTGAACATCTTGAAATTCTTCGACCCAATGATTAAAAATTCTCGAATGATTTTTTTTAAATGATTGTAGTTCATATATCCAAAGTGATTTATAACCCAAATAGAACGTTTTTTTAGTTCCAACAAATATGGAGAAGTCAGACACAACATAAAAGTCTCAGCCATTTCTCCTGCTTGATATAAAATACCTTCTGAGCAAGCTTGTCGAACAACAAGCTTCCTGCTCATCATAAGAAGAAGTCCATTTTCTACTAATTTTCGGCGTACCAACAATTCTGTTGATTGTAAAGGGATTTGAGGGTGCAAACTCTCTGGTCCATTAATATCTCCCGTATGTACGACTAAGTAATCAAAAACAACAAGTTGTTGTATATCAAAACATTTTGGATAAGACGCGACTAGTAAGCCTACAGATCTAATTCCTGCTTCTAATGGACTATTAAATGTTAAACATTCATGGGCTTCATTTTTCATTTCTGCCTCCATTCTAATCTATTATCATTAGCAAGTTGGTGACAAATTCCTTTTCTGTCCTGCACTTTTATTACGCTTATAAGTGCATTTGACGTAAGTTGTAATGAGGATGCCGCTTGTAAAACTGCTCCGAGACGAGAAAAACTATTGTTGTGCGTGAAATCATGAATATCAATAACTCCTGCATAAACTTCAGTTTGTAAATCTTCGTATGTCCCTGGAGGTACATTATCTCTGGCGAAATTCCGCAACGATTCAGCGTGATAAAAAAACTCTCGTTGTCGACTAAAATGTTTTAATAAGTCAGGATATGTCTCTAAGTGGCATTTTTCGCTAATTCTAGCCTTAGTTTTTTCTTCATAAACTTCATATAATTGCTGAATGTAATGACTTTCATTACTTTGGAGAGACTCAGGAGGTTCTATGGCTGGTGGTCGAGGTTGCAATCCTCCTCCAAATCGTGCAGCGTGATATTGTGTAAACTTATGATCATCAATTATTTCGAGCAGTGTTTTATGTGAAAAAATAGAGAAATCAAAATTTTCTACATATTTTTTAAACTCGCCCTCTAAATTAATTTTACGGATGTTTGTTATTTTTTCTGCGCAACATTTATCCCATTCATTTATTGTTTTTGTTGCTAGAGCAACTCTGTCGCCTAATAATCTTACTAAACTCATTCCGCAGCCTTTTGGAGCAATAAAATAATGATATCTTGGTGCTCTAAAATCACCTGAATACGAATACCATAGTATTTTGCCTATTTCTATTATTGCCGTTGCAGGGGTCAAGGCGTCTTTATAGTGTTTGCATTGGAAATTATCCCAAACTCCATGTAATCCTTCTTTGTCTGTATATCCAGCTACGTCAATTCCCTTATCATTTGGGCCTGACATACGTAAGACCTGAAGATACTTCGACCTTTGACTATTAACCCATTCATGCACGAAATCCTCCCAATCAGAAAAATTATAGAGCAAAATCTGTTGTTGAGCAGGGATCACTTTCCCAAACTGGACGTGCACAGGACTCACGCTTTGCAGATTTGGAGCAGGAATCTCTTTCATATTTTTGGGTGCTGCCGATTTCTATAAATGTATGATGCATTTATGCATACTCTAATTGCTAGGATAATAAAAGATCCAAACAAGCGGATAAGCAAGATAATTCATATTATTTCCCCCATTTCTTCCCCATGCTCCTACAAACAAAAACCGCAACATATTGGCATGCAATATATTGCGGTAGAAAATTAATGGCGAACAGGGAGGGATTATTTTAATTGATAGTCAATTGCATATCATAAATATGTACCCTAAAGTGTACCCCTTGAGGCGTTTTTTATCGAATCAAATGGCGATTGAAATGACCCGCAACACAGTGGAATAATAGATTCCCCAAAGAGGTTTGTCCAATGAAACTCGCCCCAAATTGAAGACAATGAGTACTCCATTTGGATGCAAAGTATTTTTCATTCAATAATCTTTTAGACAATAGGGATTATCTTTGCAAATGCATTATTGGTAATATGTTATGTGTCTATTCTAATGTCTTTCTCCTGTCGTATTGTCTTCTTTTCTGGATAAAGAGCAATTGGGTGTATTAACCCGTTATATGAAGATGGCGGAACCATTATCCGCTGATTCCCGGCCTCTGTATGCAATGCGCGCAGAGGTCTTTTCGTCATCAACCATCAACATATTAAATCATCATGGCTATCAAACTCATCGCCAACTACAGCAAACGCCTCGGCCTACCGGGTATTCTTCCCATCAGTTCGAAGTCTCCATTGAAACGGAGATCGGAAACACCTCTGAACTCGATTTCGCCGCAGAACGCCTCTACAGCTCGCTCCAGTCTGCTGTGGATGCCCAGATCAAGCAGGTTGGATTTGTTCCTGATGCTTCCTATGGCTCGAGATGCGTATCCGGTACGTCGCTTCCTGCCATGCGTCAGGCTCCACGGCTTCCTGTTCAATCGTCTTCGAATTCCAAGGCATCTCACCCCGAAGAACCGGCATGGCATTGTTCAGATAAACAGAAGCAGGTCATACTTTCTCTGGCCCGCAAAAACGGGATCAATGATTCAGCTCTCCATGATCTGGCTGTACTTTGTTTCAGCAAGGGCGTTTCCCAGCTGAATAAGCTGGAAGCCTCCACTCTTATCAACGAGCTGATCGCAAAATCTGGAAAGGCATCCGGCAAGGATTCCTACACAGAGAACTATGCTCATCGTCAACTCGCTCCAGTCTCAAGAAAACAGTCACCATTCTGATACCATGAGAACTCTCATTCTGCTCTTTCCGTATACTTGTGGGGAGAATGTTGTCTGGCCTGAGTATATTGCTCCATCTGTATCCAAGTCCTATTTTGGAAGGGGCAACAGGATTTGGAAACCTGTGGGTATCGCTCCATAGCTCTGCTCATTGAATCATGTTGCGCTATCCCTCAGCCGGGGTAGCGCAACGATGTTTTCTTTAGCTGTCAGATTTTATTCTACAGCTTGGAGATCAGTCTCTCCATAACATGTTCAAACGCATGGGCTGGATCATAGTCCGTATCGGGACGTAAAATGGCTTCCGTATCTCCAAGAAACACAGGGTCGGACATCTTCTGCTCAAGGTTCATTACAAATTCCTTTTGCGAAGGAGATCTGTCGACTACGAATTCCATATAGGTGCGAAAACACGAAAGAATGCGATCTGCATGAGTTGTTCCTTCGGAAAGAGCCCGGTGCAGATCGAATAGGTCACGTCCTTTTCGCCTTTGATAAAGTGCTCTCATTTTGGTGCCGAGCAGTTCATCCAGTTCATAAGTGGTAATGCGGCACTCGCCGGAAAACCAATCATTGTTCATGCGGAACGGAAGATGTACCCAATCCAGCTGATGAAAGTGCTCACGGCAATTGATTTCCACCTTCAGCCGAATAGGCATGATAGGGAGAATCTCTGATTCCAGCCTGTAGACAAGGGTATTGTTATGGCTGGCTCTTTTTGTTTTAGGTTCACCCAGAAAGGCCAGAGCTTCACGGAGGTGGTCCAAAATCGGCTTGATGGGGCCGGCATGGATCTGAACCAAATCAATGTCTTCGGAATACCGGGGCTGGGGCGACAGATACAATTTATGAAGAGCCGTTCCACCTCTAAAAGCCAGATGCTCTGCAAGAAATGGATCTGAGAAAATGGCAATCAAGGCACGGCATATGATCATGTCCTGTTCGACAAGTTCATTCCGGGGCCATGGTGCTTGTGATGCCCATGATCGGACAAAGTATTCGGGAATCATGAGAGGTCGCTTTCCTGAGTTTCGTTGATGATAAGTTTCCAGCGTTTATCTGCTGTTCCTGTTTTGACAGGGCTTTCCAAAGACAAAAGGGATTTTTGCAAAGGCTGGCGATGAGTTTCCAAAAATGCGTACAGGCTACGGCTTTGTTCTTTATCCCCCAGAAGGACTTCTATCATATAGCCGAGTCGTTGAAAACAAGGCAGAGGTACGCACGATAGGATACTGCCCGGCATATGATCGAAATGGCAGGCTTCCAAAAGTTCTTCCAGTACCGTCAACACACGGGAGAGTCCTCCAATGCGCCCGGCATATTGAACCAACGTCAAGGCCGTGAATTCCGGAGAAGAAACTTGAATGTATCCGGAAGGAGTTTTGAACTCCTTGAGCAGTTCAGGAGGGATACCTTGACTGAACTCCCGCTTTCCCACGAACTCCAATCGTGTGCCATGTTGGGTTCTGGACCGGGGAACGGGTATGGTCGTCATGACAGCAAAAGTTTGGGGACTCTGATGAGCGGCTCCGTAGAATGCTGCAGCATTGAGCAGCGCAACACAATAGGAACGTTCCAAATACTTCATCAATGCGTCCAAATACATGGTGACAGGCAATGTCCCCTGTTTGACGTAAGCAGGGGGAAGAATGAGATAAAATCCCTGCCAGGCGATAGAAATGAGGCGAGTTTCCCGGGCACGCAACAGCCCAACTGCCACTGTCTGTTTAGACGTATCGGGTAGTGCTTTCAGTATCTCTTCACGAGTAAAAAACAGGCGACCTTGAGTTGCCTGTTCCTGTATCCAGGATCTGACGGTAAATCCTTCCATTTCGTTATTTGATTGCGTAAATATACACAAACAGTATATTTATGCAATCATTTTATGATATTGATCTTCTCTTGAGACAAACATTCCATCGTGATCCGGAAGTGTGATCTGATGCCAATAGGAGCAAAAGTACACACAAGCAGTCACAGAGTGTGTGCTTTTGATACAAAGCCCTGATAACGGCAATTATTGACCGCTACCCGTTATATAAACCTGAAGACAGGCCTTTAACTTCTGACTTCATTACTCAACACCCGTTTCCCATTCGCAGGGGAGCGGGTGTTTTCGTTTCAACCCATATTTCATCATTAATATGAATCCTATCATCGCATTGCCGCACCATCCGGTAGCAGCCCGGAATATCCTGCCTTTGGAAGATACCAGACAGGCAGCCCACCTCCAGCGGAGAAACATCATGCCGGAACCGGCAGCGGCTCCGGTTATTCCCCCGACCGTATTCCGCAAAGGGCTTCTCCTCCACTGCGGGGCCGAGGTCGTCGACAGGAGAACCCTGTCCCGTGTGGAGACCCCGTCCTGCACGGAATCATGGTTCCCGCTTCCCCATGATTTTCTGCTGAAGGAAGTGGAATCCCAGCTTACCGCCCACGGCTTCGGCATCGGGGAAACCACCCACGCCCTCAGTCATGAAGGAAAACGGTATTTCGGCGTCCTCCAAATCCTGCAGCCTGACGACGGCCCTGGCGACTACTCGTGGATTGTCGGCATCCGCAACTCCCACGACAAAACCTTCCCGGCCTCTCTGGTCATGGGAACGCGCGTGTTCGTCTGCGACAACCTCGCGTTCAACGGAGAAGTGAAACTCTCCCGAAAACATACGAGGTTCGCCGTACGGGATCTGCGCTTCATGACCTCCCGGGCTGTCGGACGGCTTGGGGAACAATTCCATCGTGAAGACGAACGGATTGCCGCCTACAAAAAACAGAGACTGACCGACAAGGCCGCGCATGATCTTCTGATCCGCGCGGTCGACTGCCGGGCCATTACGCCGACCGTCCTGCCGGAAGTCATCCGGTACTGGCGGGAGCCGCTTCATGAAGAATTCCGATCCCGTACCGTCTGGAGCCTGTTCAACGCCTTTACGGAGCAGTTCAAGGCCGTCAACCCGCATGTGGTCGCCAAACGGAGCCAGGCCCTGCACGGTCTGTGCGATTCCGTCTGCGGTTTGATCTCCTGAGCACGGTTCAAAAATGACAACAGAAAAGGAAACATCTCATGAATCCATCCTACTCATTGACGGGAGCGCAAGCCGCAGTCCTGATTCTCACGCAATCCGTATCCGGACAAACGAGCGATGAACTGATTGGCTCCTTCCACTCGGAAGAGCGGGGAAGAGTCAGGCAAATCATTCGCCTGCTGGAACGCCGTGGACTACTCATCTGCCAAACGGGGGAAGACGATCCCTTCGTCTTCCCCCGCACCTGGCATCCCACCTGGGACGGGCGAATAGCCCTGCTGGAATGGGCCGCCTATCTGGGCAACATCCGGCTGGCCGGCAGGAATGCTGCGGCATCAACCGGTTCCCGGACAGTCATGGAACAGAAAGATCATCATCACCCCTCATCCGTATGCTGACCTTTCTCCTCGTGACTGTCGCAGGCTGGTTCCTGTTTCCGTGGCTGTTCACTCTCCTCAAATGGGGAATCGTGCTGGCCTTCGGCTTGATGACGGCAGGACTGCTTCTGTGGTTCTGCCTCTTTTGAAGAGACATCCATCCAGACACCGGAACCATGTACCACATCGTCAAATACAAGGACACGCGCTACTGGGCGGTACTCCATCACAATGGGAAACTGCTCGCCGTCGTCGTGTACAAAAAAGGCGCCGAGGCCATTGTCCAGGCTTTGGAACAAATCATCATCGACGCCGTCACCAAACCACAACCACCATGCCCATGATAAAAATCATCCTGTTCGAGCTCACCCGCATCCTGCTGGGCTACGCCTCCGACAAGGTAGGCGAGTTCATTCGGAACAAGCAGAGGAACGGCCCTCGTCCTCCTTCCCTTTACGAGGAAGAGGCGGAAGATCCCTGGTCTCAACCTCCACCCCGCTGATTCCATGATCCTCGCGCAATTACTCCAAGCCATTTACAATCTCATCGCCCGGCGGTGAGACATGCCTTCCAAGACGACATGTTGTCTAAGGAAGGCGTTCAAGAGGTTGTCCAATCGACTCCTCTTTTTTATCTAAAATAAATCACAACTGAATTATAATGAAATAATTATGAAATACAAAAGCAATACTCTTGAAAAGGCAAAATCAATGTAGTAATGTAACCCGAAAATGGAAAGACTTCCTTTTACTGTTTCTGCTCGTACAGCCAGGCTTATCGGCCGAGAGAATGTTGCGTCCGCTCGCGGTGCCATAATTGAATTGGTCAAAATTCTTATGATGCTGATTCAAAAAAATGCTTAATCATATTTGATATACCTTTGACAAATGAGACGAAAATCCTTTCTTGCGAAAAATGGAATATAGTATTAACACGCGTAGAGCAAACAGGATTGTCTAAAGAAGAATTAAATTCTTATTTTGAAGTTAATTTTAATGTGGCTAAGAAACGAGCAAATTTAACAGCACAACAAGATCTTGATTATAATAATTTTTGCAAAAAATTGTCAAGTATATATATTATTGACAATGGAGAAGGAATGTCTTCAGATGTTGTAAAAGATCATTGGATGGTCATTGGCACTCAAAATAAGTTAATTAATTTCAAAAGTAATATTAAAGATAGAATTAAATCTGGAGCTAAAGGCATTGGGCGTTTTGCTTTAGATCGTTTGGGAGAGCAATGTGAAATGATATCATTCACAAAAAAGAAACATCTTCAAGCTATTAAATGGACTGTTAATTGGAATGAGTTTGATGGTGAAGGCAAAAAAATTGAAGATGTTTCAGCAATATTAGAAAATATTAACGATTCTAATTATTTTGAATGTTTACTTCAACATTATCCTGCCCTTTCAAAAAGATCATTAGAAAACCTCTCTGAAATGTCTACTGGTACTTGTTTGCGCATTACACAATTGCGAGATGATTGGTTTTCCAAAGACATAACTAACCTTTTTAACGACCTTGTCATTCTTACTCCACCGTTGGGGAACGAGGAATTTTCTATTATTTTCGAGCATATCCAACAACCCCATGAATATGGAAAAGTTTTGAGCAGTATATGTGATGATTTTGATTATAAATTGAGAGCTGATGTTAATGTTGATGGAAAGCTCAATTTGCATATAATTCGGCGAGAATATGATGTAAATAAAATACCGGATGATTTTTTTGAACGTGGGAAAATGAAAAAATTCCCATATCGACGTTCAGAATTTTCTGATAAAGGTTTTGCTTTGACAAAGTCTATTTTCACCCTTCTTCCGGGCATGCCCCATGAGCAAATTGCTAAGTTAGGGCCTTTTTCATTAACTCTTTACTACCTAAAACGCTCGGTTCGCCCTAAGGACATTTCATTGTACTTTTATCGTAATATCAATTATCAGAGCGGCCAACGTCAACAATGGCTTGAAACATTCAAAGGTATCAAAATTTTCAGAGACAACTTTCGGGTTCGTCCCTATGGTGACCCCCGAGAATCAGCTTTTGACTGGTTATCTTTAGGACCAAGAAAAGCTAAAAGCCCGGCAGGCGTTGGGAGAAATTTAGGTGGTTATCGAATGGAAGTTAATAACCTTAGTGGGGTTATTGAAATATCTCGCCTTCTTAATCCATGTTTTGAAGATAAGTCCAGCCGTGAAGGTTTGCAGGAAGGAGATGCATTTAATCTTTTTAAAATGTTAATTATTGAGATTATTGCAGAATTAGAAAAGGATCGTTCTACAATAGTCAAAGAGCTTAAATCTTACTCAAAAGAGCAATCAAAAATAAATATACCAGAAGAAATTAAAACAGGAGAACGTCTTGTCGAAGAATTAACTAACAGCGAAACCCTATTAGATCCACAAGACTTAGATCCTAAAGTGATTGCCATGGCAAAATATGCTCGGCAACAAAGAGATAAAGTTCTAGAATTGGAAAGAACTATTCGGGAAGAACAAAGCCTGCTTAGGGCTATGGCAAGTAATGGTTTAGTTATGGCTACTTTCGGACATGATTTTAGTCAACAGTTAGCTATTCAAGAAACCCGTATGCTAAGGTTGAAAAAAACGCTAGAACGTCACCTCAAAGAAGAGGATCTACTTCAAAAAGGATGCCAAGATTCACTCAATCCATTCCGAATGATAGAAGATTATAAGGATGACAATCGAAAAATTGCAGCATGGATAGATTTCGCTAAAAGAGTTGCTCGTAAAGACAAACGAAATCGCAAACAAATTTCACTTAAAAATTATTTTCTAAAATTACAAAAAAATTGGGAACCATTTCTTTCAGTTAAAGGCATTGCTCTTTCTTGTGATACTCCTGAAAATGTATTCATTCAAAGTTTAGAAATTGATTTAGATAGTATATTTAATAACCTTATAATTAATTCTATAGATGCATTTTCTTTGTCTACTAATAAACGAGAAATTTTTATTAAATGTACAATTGAAGATAATCCTAAAGTAATAAAATTTACATATCGTGATAATGGGCCGGGGCTTTCATTGGATTTAAATCCTCCTGAAATTATTTTTGATCCTTTAATAACTACTAAAAGAGACGTGAAGACAGGAGAGCCCATAGGGACTGGATTGGGGATGTGGATTGTTAAAACGATAATTCATAATTACGGAGGAGAAATTTCTTTAAATAGAAATTTAAAAGGATTCTGTATGTATTTTACTATGCTTTATTAGTTTTATGTATAAGTTGCTTTATATAGATGAGGAAAAAGAGCATGGAGAGAAATTGGAAATGCTCTATCACTTAGTGATTTTGAAATGAAATTCGATTTTATTCCAATCTACCCTCGACTTAATCTTGATGATATGATTAATGAAATTATAGAGGGAGATTATGATGCCGTTATTACTGATTTTATGCTAAATAATAATACATGTGATATGAGTTATCAGGTTGATTATACAGGAGAAGATATTGTTAGAGCGTACAAAAAAAGATGCTGCTTAATTCCTTTTTTTGTTTTGACTGCTTGGGCCGAAAATGCGACTTCGGAAGCAGATGATATTAACCATGTATATACTAAATCTCAGGTATTACAAGAATGCTATAGTGATACTGTTTGTTTTTGGGATAGAGTATATAAACAAATAGAAACTCGCAAAAGATTGATTAGAGAAGCAGAAGAGCGTTATAAATACATAATTTCCAAAATAGAAAATGGGGATCGCTTGAATTCTCAAGAAACTTCTCAATTTCTACAGGATGATTCCTTTCTAGAAGAAGTTTATGGGGGAAAATCTAATAGAATTCCTAATCAATATAAATCAGAATCATATTTAAATAAATTAAGTTGTTCCTTGGAAAAATTAGAAAATATTGTTAATGAATTAAAAAAATCTTAATCATGTATTATAATTTCCGAGATCCATATTATGCACCCTCCCGTGGATACCGAGGCCTACCTAAATCCCATTATCGTGCATACAAAGATCAGTTAAGAGAAGATTTTAAAAAACGTTGTGGATATACCTTTTGCAGTGATGGTTGGTTTGGAGGACCTTCTTGCTTCCATATTGATCATTTAAAATCTAAAAAATATTACAAAGATTTGATTCATACATATGAAAATCTAGTTTATTGTTGCGCGAGTGTTAATATTGCTAAAAGTGATGATCATTCTTGTGAATATCTTGATCCATGTGATATTGACTTTAACAAGGATTTTGCCCGCAATTGTTTTGGGAGAATAATAATACGTTCTGATGCTCCGCATCAAAAAATAGCTCAGCATATGTACGAACGAATGAAACTTTATTTAACAAAATATGCACTTATTTGGTGGCTAGATCGTCTTACAATTCTTGTAAATGAAGCTCGGCAACTCAAAAAACAGTATCCTGATAATATCGATCTTAAAAATGCTTTAGATGAAGTGATAGAGGCATACTATGATATGACTGAATTTTTAAGGGTTTCCTAGGATGAGTATACAAAAATCTAAAGGAGCTTACTATACATCTCCGCAAATGGTACGACTTTTGAAAAGTCGTATCGAAGATATTCTAGAGAATAAAAATGATCTTATTATTTTAGAACCTAGTGCAGGAGAGGGAGCCTTTATTAAAGAAATTATTGAACATCCTTGCTTTTCTCAAAAATGGCATATCGATGCAGTGGATATTGATCATCGGGCTATCTCTTTACTGCAAAAAAGTTACCCACACGTTTATTGTTATAATGAAGACTTTATTGATTATTCGGTAGATTGTGTTCGTAGATATGATCTTATTATTGGTAATCCTCCTTATATTAAAAAGAACTTATATATGAAGGGGCAGCACGAAAAAATTGTCAAATATTTTAGAGAAAATAATTATGATTTTAAAGGGGTTACTAATCTATGGGCTTTTTTTGTCATTGCCAGTACTCAGTTATTAAATGATTCTGGTGTGTTAGCTTTTGTTATTCCTACAGAATTTCTTGCCGTTAAATATGCTGAAGATATTCGTTACCATTTGCTTAAGCTATTTTCCTCAATTGAATTTATTACTTTCGAAGATTTTATGTTTGATACCTGTAAAGGGCAAGATACCATGTTACTCGTTTGTAGGAAACAGTCTGTCAAACGTGGTGTTTTCTTCACTACTATACCAAATGCTTCTTCCCAAAACGTTGTTTCCTTGCAACAACTCCAGCGTGTAGAAGAAAGTAAATGGAGCCATTATTTGCTATCTGCAGAAGAAATAGATTACTTGCATCGCATTTCTCAAGATTGTTTTCCTCTTTCAAAATACCTTTCATCTGCCCCTGGAGTTGTAACAGCAGCAAATAGTTTTTTTATCGTAGATGATAATACTATCCAAGAATACAATCTTCACGATTATGCTCGTCCCATAGTTCAGCGAGCAACAGGACTTCTCCAAAAATTTTCATTGACTAAAAAGGAATTTAATTCTCTTCGTCGTTCTGGACAACCGACAAATCTTCTCGATTTTAGCAAAAAATCCATACCTATATTATCAAAAGCACAAAAATATCTTGAACAGGGAGAACTTAAACAATTAAATCAGCGGTATAAAATGCTCAAACGAGACAAGTGGTATATCATTCCGAATATTCCCAAGCCAGCGGAAGCCTTTTTCTTTAAGAGATGTCATTTATTACCTAAATTTATGAAAAATGATGCACACATTCTTACTACTGATGCGGCATATGGGATCCATATGAAAACAGGATTTTCTATTAATTCCTTACTTTTTTCATTTTTTAATTCTCTTACTTTAACATGGGCTGAATTGAATGGACGTTTTTATGGAGGCGGGGTATTGGAGTTAACTCCCTCTGAATTTAAATCTCTGCCAATCTATATCACAAATTTCGAGGAGGGAAGATATTCTTTCTTTTCTTTTAATATTCAATCAAAGGAAGAGATAAATGATTTTTTGGAGACACAAGAATCAAATGATACTTTCGAAGCTTGGCCTATCTTCTGAAGATCAGGAGAAAATAAGAAATATTCGTGAGAAGTTACAAAAGAAAAGACTTAGGTATTAGTTTGTATATTTAGATATAGAAAAAACTATTTATTTAATTTCCCATATACCGCGAGGGCTTATGGTTGAGCCATGTGTATTCTCTTTCGTTGATGCTGGTTTCATACAATCTTTTTGCCGAAGTTGCGTTGCCGCCCATCGGATATCATAATTCCAAGTATAAAACATATCATCCTCTGGTGATAATGTTTTACCATATTTGTTCCAAAAGTATCTGAATACAATCATCATCGGTGCTCTTCCATTAAGATCTCTAAGGATCTCGTAAAGGATATCTGGCAAATCGGCGCGTTTCATAACAAGATTTTTGAATGAAATTTTCTTCTAATTTTACCTATCCAAACTCATTAGAATCCGGCTTAGAAGTAATTTTAATATAGTTGTCCCTCTAAGGAAGTACCAGCTTAAAATTAGATTTGTTCCGTGCTGTTGCGTTCTCTACAAATACTTCGGATTGTTTTGCTCCCCTATTTTATTCTGAGGATTTTTTTCGGAGGACTTGTCACATCGAATAATACTCTTAGAGTATTACATTCCTGCTCGGAGTTTACTCATAGGGCACATACGCAATTTCATTCAATAAGCATCAGTTATCTTCTTGAGAGGATTCCTTTTGCTCAATTTCGTCGACAAGGAAAGATTCAGAAGAAGCCCCCTCGTGAACGATCTCATTAATTTTTGTCGCTAGAAAATCGGTCAATGTCATTTTGCTGTCGAGCGCTTTGCGCTCCAATGCCGCTTGAACATCTGAAGGGAGTTGGAGGATTACACGCGACTCTGTCTCTACCTTGACGGATGGCAGGGTGACGGGCAATTCAGCCATCAAAGAACGAATGATGTGTTCTTTGACTTCCGGTATCCTTTTTTTGGCCATCCAGTTGTAAACTGTCACTTCACTGACAAAGCATTTTTCAGCCAACCATTTGTAGTCCAAACCACGGGCTTTCAGCCAACGTTTTACGTCGGCTTTCAAGTCTTGTTGTGGTCGGAGTTCTGGAGTCATTTTCTCGATACTATCTTTTTTGCTAAGCAAGTCAATTCTGGAGCTTTTCATAGAGATAAAGTGCTATTCAAGGACTTGCATGAAAGCTATGCTATTGAGCTCAGTGGATATTTTGTGTGATTTATTTCTATCAAAAATATCTTGACGGATATTTTTGATGAGTCATAGTTTTGCCATATGGAGAGCAGTCAATGCGATGTTCTGGAGCTGTTGGGAAAGCTTAGCAATGAAGCCAGGCTTTTCTTGCTCAGGTATGCAGCATGGCAATCTCTTCCTCTTACCGACGCGCTTCGGGAAATAGCCTACTACATTGCCAATCAAATGGAGATACCCAACAAGGCAATCCTGATATCTCGATCGCGTTCTTCTGAACATTCAGCAATACCTCATTAACAGCTATGACACTGGATCAAATTACCGTCGGAATGGAACAGCTCATCAATGCCAAGGCATCGGAGATTCTTTCCTCCAAACCACAGGATCAACAATACCTGAACTGGCGCGATATGCAGGAAGTCTGTCTTGTTGTGAAGAGCGCTTGCGTCAAGCAATTCAACGAGGTTCCCCAAGGAGTGGAAATGACCTGCTATTTAGCCGAAGCAGTGCTGGCTCCGGATAAAAAAGCGAAGCTCAAATTGATGAAGCAGGTCATTTCACTTACATCCGGAACAACGGGAATAGCTATCATCTTAGCCGGAGTAGGAGCCGCCTTGGGGTGGGGTGCGGGCATTGTTACGACAGTTACCGCTTTTTTCATTGGAACATCCATATTGGGACCCATCGCAGCTATGGCTGGAGGCGCCATGCTGGCCGTTATTGCCGGGTATTTCATTTTTGACAACGATGCACCAACTCTGTCGAACAAAGCCGTTGATGCCCTGCGCAAGGGGCTCAGAGGGGCTTTGGCTGAATACTGGAAGGAGCGAGGAGGCCAATTGGAAAATCGTTATTTGCCGGGTAATTAATAATTCTCCTATCATATGTCTCCATCAGATTTATGGGAAGTCTGCATAAAATCGGCAGCTGGCGGAACTCAATGTGCCTACATGCACATCCCCGCTGATGTCTTGCGAAATACGGTAGATGGATTGTTTCCCTCTTTGGCCAAGAACGCAGCAGCTGATGCCGTTTCGGGATTTGGCCACAGATGGGTGCATGGTCATGATCTGATTATGGACATCGCCGGCCAGTTTTTCCGGCACCCAGTTCATGCTGTCAAACAAGCGGGGCATATCCTCCTGACAGATTTCCCCACCAAGGCAGGGATCCCCATTCCCGGTTTTTCACAATCCGGCTTGGGTTCGTTGCTGGTCGATATGGGAATACCGAAAGGATATCTGTCGCTCAACATGATGGATGCCGGCATTGGCTTATTAGCCATAGGAGAAGGTTCCAGTGATCTAATTTCCGCCATGTCCGGGAATGTCCCTATGGATGCGTGGACGGCTTTTGATACCTTCGGAGAGGGCGGGATAGAATTGGCATTGGGGTACTCTACCCAAAATCCCTTGTTGATTGGAGCGGGGATAGAAAACATCCTGGCCGGTTGTGTCTCCACTCTGAAAACCTTTACCGACTACGTTGATCCTGCTTCGTTTTTCGGGCATTCGATGACGGGTGCTATTCTGGGGGCGGGGGTTTCCTATGCACTGAACAGGAAGAAGGGCAAGGAAGCCCTTGGCCGGACAGTCCTAGGGACATCGGCCAGATCAGCTCTTCTGGGAGCGCTCAGTTCAGCTTCGGGGTATTTCACGGCTGGAGCTTTCCTGGGATTTACGGCCATGCAAATAGGAAAAATCATGGCTGCCCATGCCCAAAAGGAACAAATGCTGTGTTGCTCCTGCTCACCTCTTACCTTTGAACAGCAGCTCAAAACGTTCTCCGAGGATGAGTTTTTCAGGGAGCATTGGAATACGCCTCCTTTTCTCCCAGAAGAGAGCTTGTCCATTTTCGATACCCCGGCATCCATGGAAATAGAACCATGGGTTCGGCAGTTTCTCGAAGAAGAAAGACGAAACAGGCTCTTTTCCCTCCGGGAAGCGGAAAGGCCTCTTCTATAACAATTAGCATCCATGAGTAAACTATGAAAGCCTATTACATCTACCGGGCCGGGAGACAACCGGACGGTCCATATTCTCCTGCCCAAATTGTATCAATGATGGAAAGAAAGGAAATTCTCGGGGCTGCTCTCGTTTGGTGTGAGGGCATGAATCAATGGATACCTCTATATAAAGTTCTTGATGATATTCATCCTCAGAGCAACAGGCGCAATCATCAGGTAAATCCGCCTTCAGGTTTCAAACTGACTAAAAAAAGGAGAATGATCATAGGTGCCGGCATTGGTTTTGTCGCGCTTCTTTTCATTATCCTTTTGGCAGGCAATGAACCAAGCCGACAACCTTATTATGATCGCGGATATTCATCTTCATTTCCTCAGTCGTCTTATTCCCAATCCATGTCCAATGATGAAGCGGCTGCCATAGGAATGTTGATAGGAGCAGGCATGGCTACCCAAGCGCAACGCCAGGCAGAACCTCAACAGGCCTTACCATGCCTGCAATGTGATGGTACCGGTATTTTATATTCCAACGGATTCCGTTCCGTCTGTCCCAACTGCGGCGGACAGGGACGAGTGTATGGCAATCCCCAAGCTGAAACCATAAAGGATGCATTGAGGCAAAGGAGATATTACTAAACGCAAGCAATTTACAATCATGTCCTATTACATTTACAACAAACAAGGGAAACACGAAGGCCCTTATGATGAAGAGCAGCTCCGCAGCATGTTGAAAGCCGGACGTATCGACAAGGAAGAATTGGTCTCACAGAATGGCCGTTCCTCGTGGAGCCCTATCCATCTTGTTCTGGAAGCGGAGCGTCCGCCTAATTCTTCGCACCAGGAAGAGAAAAAATATCGCCTTTTGGCTCAAGACGGCACTCAAACTGGCCCTTTCGACATCGCAACTCTTAGAGATATGCTGCGACAGGGGAAATCCCAACCTTCAGATTATTTTTGGACGGAAGGTATGGACAATTGGGAACCTATTCATCATTTGATCAAAAATACTGATGAAACCGATTTCAGGACAAACTCTGCATTCCCGCCGCCCCCTGTAAATAATCATAGTTTTGATGTAGAGGAAGTAGATAAAAAAGCCAAAAAGGGATTGGGCTGGTTTGTGATGGCCTATGTCACAGCGGGGCATTTCATGACTCAGGCAGAAATCAAGGGTAACGACACGATGAGTGTAGTAGGCCTACTGTTACTTCTGGGGCTGATGATTTACGTCCTCATGAAACTGTATGAAGCATGGAAATATATTCAACCTCTCAGTTACCTGATTCCTTCGAGAGAACCCATACCTTCACCTGAAAAAGCAGTTGGCTTTCTCTTTATTCCTCTCTTCAATTTTTATTGGGCGTTTACCGCATGGCCCGGGCTACTGGAACGCGCTCAAAAAATGGCAGACAACCTGAATATGAAAAATATTGTTTTTCATCCCAGATATGCTCTCGGATACGTGATTTCCTTCATTATTGATTGTATTTCTGCTCTTTTTATCCCTTACCAACCTTTATGGCTATCCTATGCCATAGGGATCCCTGAAGCCATATTATTGTATTACACCTTTGTCGAAATCAAGAAGGTGATTATCGTCTTCGGAGAAAAAAATATGGGAAATAATACTGATTAAGAGTTGGGGGAATCGGAGCGGACTTGGGAGGATGACTCCGTAGGATAAGAAAATAAAATCTCAAAATCATGAAATTTCGAATAGAGTGATCAATTACGCATTCTTGATGAATGCTTTATAAGTATCCATCTGTTGAAATGGATGCGTTTTAGAAGAAATTTTCATGAGTTTCCTCCTGTAATTCCAGGATTTTGGCACTCAAACGAGCTGGTTTTGACTGAATTACACAGCAGGGAAGAAATTGAGCGCCTGTGAAAGTTTGTATGACAATATTCCAGATCGTTTCATCATAGACAAATTCCATGAATTTTCACGTTTCATCATGTCTGTTGCTATAAAGGCTGATATGTTCTTTGCCTTGCGGAATAAGGAAAAACTGGTGGACTGGCGAGGGAAAAGAAAAGGGATGCATTTCATTGCGGAGATAATCTTGCGGAAGTGATTTTCATGATTGAATACAAAAGGTTTACGTTTATTTGAGATATTGTTCTTACGGCAGCATGTTTTATAATTGCGGCCATGAAGCGTAAGTTAACATTTCTTCAATCACACCGTTCCTTTCTGGGGGGACGTATGGTTTTTAAAACTCAGTCCCCTCTTTTTGATAATGAGATTGATCCCGATTCCAATCAGGCTAGATTCGAATTTTCCGGCAAAAATCCTTCTGCACCTGGCACAACACGCAATTTCACTATTGTTGAAGCAGAGCGGTTGACTGCCAAAAAATTTCTGAAGGTACTGGAAGAGCTCAAGCAAAAGAATTGTCTTTCATCCGACAGCTTGGCGGCAGTCTTTTCTTCCCCACCTCCACTTCTCATCACCCCATATCTTTCGGCACAAAATTTGGAAACCTTGGAACAACACAATTTGAGTGGTGTCGACTTTTGCGGAAACGGAGTTCTTTTAGGGAAAGGATTTTTCATGATGAGAAGCGGATTCAGAAATCAGTTCAAGCCATTGCCCGTTGCCATGAAGAATCCTTATACGGGTGTGGCTATTCAGGTCGCGGAGACATTGTTGAACTGCAATTTCCTGCCCAGTCAGAAGCACATATGCAATTCCATCCTGAAGAAATCCGGCCAGATTTCTTTATCACAAGTGAATAAGGCTCTCAAGACCATGGAAGAAGACTCTATTATCTGCCGTAGAGGACGTATCATTTGCCTGCGGGACGCGGATTCTCTGCTGGCCTCTTTGAAGAAGAATCATAAGCGCAGGAAAGTTGTCAAACGCCTTTATGTGACGAAGCCATGGGATATTGGTATTCAGCAAATAATCAATTTCCTGAATAATGCAGATATTCGGTGGAGCCACTCGCCCCTTTCTTCTCTTCATTATACACAGAATTTCAAGGAACCTGGCCCCTTGGGGTTCCGTGTGAATAATTCAGGACTGTTGATGTCGGCTTTTCCTTTTGAGGAGACGCACCTTCCGGGACAGGCGGATTATGTTTTTGAGGAGGTGACGGAACCTCTGGCCTATTACAACACGACGATCCTTCAGGATGGCCGTCGTCTCAGTAACGACCTGGAATGTTATCTGGAGGTGAATCCCGATAACGAGCAGAGGGAGAAAGCCATTAAAGTCTCCGTGCGAGGATCATTGACAGAGGATATCACGAAGAGATGCGGAAGAAATATCCGAAGTTGTTTGGAAAACTTTAGGCGGGGATTTGTCTCTTGTATCCCGGGGATTCGTGGGTGTATGCTGACAGACCATGTCAGCTGAGGAAAAACCTATTGAAGCCCGAAAATTAGTTTCATGGGACTGGACTGCTTTTTGGAAAGAACACCAGTTACTACTGAATTGTGTTCTCTCAAAATGTCTTCCGGAAATTCAGACTGAGTATAAACTCTTTTGCTCTGAGGACTTGCAGGATGGCTACATCATCTATGACGGGAAGGAAAAATCTGTACATGTCCGACATGACATTAAAACAAGCATTTTGGTATTTTGTAAAAAACACAGTGTTCCTACCAAAGGTAATTGGTCGTTGCAAAAACAAGGTGTTCTCCAAGGAAAAAGGTTAAATCCTGATTTTGCAGCTGCGTTATGGCATTTCAAGGCTGAGGAAATTCAAAAAGAAATACAGCTGCAGAAAGCCATGAATTCTGATATTAAGCATGTAGAATGGTCTTCTGTTGAACTAAACATATTAAATACTCATTCAGGTCAAAAATCATTCCGATTATTGTGGGGATGCTTGAAGAAAGCTGAACGCCGTTATCCGGATAATCTAACGATTGTTTGGAAGTTAAGGTTTTTGAAACAACATTTTTCTTATTTGATGAACAATCCATCATTGCTTGAAAAGGGATGGATGGCATATCAACAAGGAATCATGGCTCAATTAAGACTGCAAATTGAATTTTTGGAGAAGAGTCACCATGCCGGGACTGAGTTCGCTCAAAAACTCAAAGAATCCAGAGACTCTGAAAATTTTGCTCAGATTGCCGTATGGGGAAAATTGATAGATCAAATGAGTATTGATGTCTTGAGAGAACAATCAGATGATACTGAATGGGAAGCATTAAAGGAGATCATGAAAGAATTTGTGATGGAGCATCAGAGGATTCCTACACAAAAAGAGGTTGGAGATATCTTCGTCAGGAAATACGGAAACTCCCAGTATACGGAAACTACACTGGGACGGATTGCGAAGGATTTGAGTACATACAACAAGGCAGAAAAAGACCAACAATCTCGCAACAGAAGCAGGTTTCTTGAACGGTGGGGATTTTCATGGCTACAAAAAGTGCTGATTAAATAGCCTTATAAGTCATTTGCTATAAACATTCATTACCTCCATACAACTTACGGAGGAAATGGCAGGTACATTATTTTCATCATCTGTGGTTCATTGAGCACCGGAAAGAGCTTCTTCTTTGTTTCAAGATCCAGACGGATCGACAAAGGGTACTTTCCAAGCAACCCGCTTGAAAAAGCAACTGCCCCGGAGATCCAAATTCCGAGGCAGGCCTGAATCACTCAATGATGATCTCTTTAGTCGGAACTTATTATAGGGGATTGAGGCGGCTGACTCAAGCATAACATTAACAACATAATTGTTATGAATCCAATTGATACCCCCCTATTCACAGCTAAAGATGTTTATACGGCACTAAATGCCATCCGTGAGCGTCTTGACGCCCTTGCCAAACTACCGACTGACTCCGGTTCTGTCGTCTGGGCCAGTCAGGCAACTCTCGCCAAACGCTACGATACGAGCAAGTCTACGATTTGCAGGATACTGGCGGGAGCCGTAAGTGCAGGCAAGGTTCAGATGATACGTCCAAACAATGGAGTCCAAAAGTACCATGTTGCGGAACTTGATTCCTACATGGTGTCGATTTCGGGGAACCTTAACAAACAGTAACCCATGAATCGCGAAGAATTAAAACAGCCCAAATTCCTTCTGGAGTACTGTAATCGCATGTTTGGAACCCACAAGGACATCGGAAGGGAGAAGCTCTTCCGGTGTCCATTTGGAGAACATCGGCGCCCCAAACTACATGTCAACGAACGTGACGGAATAGGACTGTGGCGTTGCTGGGCATGTGACAAAGGCGGGGATATTTTTACTCTGGCTGCAGAATTTAAGCAACTTGATGTCAAATCACAATTCCCGGATGTCCTGGAGCATTTGGCGGAGGTATTGAATATCTCTCTGGATGGCAAGATGAGCAAAAGAAGCTATTCCTCCTCAAGCCGTAAAAGAGCAGGCGCAATGTCTATTCTTCAAAAAGGTTTGATGCACCGTCCAGAATCTCCTGTGTTTCTTGAACCTGCTAATGTGATGGAATTGGAAACTTGCCGCAAACGGCTGGAAGAGGATATTCTCCTACGTTCCCTTTTAAGTTCCGAATTGTCCTTGCGTGAAGGATTGATGCTCTCTGCCACCACCGTTTCCCATCCTGGTCTGCGAGGTCTTCTTGGAGCGACGGAAGACGGACGCTTGCTGTATCTTTATACGGCCAGGGGAAGTGATGGGGACATCACGTATACGGGAGCCAAACTGCGTTGCAGAATCAACCATCCCAACCCCAAGCTCTATTTGAAAGAAGGCAAATGGACATCTTGCGGCACAATGAACGCTGAGAGCTCGCGTTTCATGTGGGTAGCCGGAAAAGCTTATCAACCTTGGGGGATGGAATTCGCAGAGCAGCGAAAGATTGTTCTTATCTGTGAAGGAGAATCCGATGCTCTGGCTATCAATCAGGCATTTGGCTGTCTTATACCCGAAGATTCTTCCGTATTTGGAAATGTCCCGCATGCGGGAAGTTCGGAATTGGTTCCTTTCGCCGTAGCTATTCCCGGCGCTCAGAGTTTTAAACGAGAGTGGGCAGGATTCTTCAAAGGGAAGATTGTCATCCTCGGGCTTGATTCCGATTCTGCCGGGCGGAAAGCCGCAAAAGAGATTCGGCAAACTCTTGAGGATATCGGTTGCATTGTTGTGGACTGGGCTCCTCCAAGTCCTTACAAAGATGCACGTTCTTTATTGGCTTCCGAGGGTAGTCTGGCTTTGTATCAATCCATTCTCTCCGCTCTTAACTCTTTTTCAACTCCCGTAGAAAAGGAGGTTTGCCATGCATGAGGATGATAGGAAGAGTGAGTTTCAGGGAGCTATCAGCCCTTTATTGAAAAAGCTTGAGCAGAATCAACATGTCCTTGCGGGTAAAGAGGCTGAAATGCCTTTCATCTGCCTGGGAAAGAACGGTGGCAAATATGTGTACTATTCCCGAATGAGTGACAGCCGAATTGAGTTGAAACCGGGCGAACACAGTAAGTTGAACCTGATCACTTTGGCTTCCGAAGCATGGTGGACAGAGAAGTTGGGAGAGAAATGGACCGTTACTGATGCCGCCGGCTATTGTTTTGGACAACAAGGGCGTAAACACTACTCTCCTGATAAAATTCGTGGCGTTGGATTCTGGAAAGAGAAGAGTGCCATTATCTACAATGCGGGAGATTGGTGCTTTACCATCGAAAGCGGAAAGATCATAGAGACAAGCAATATTAGGGAGGAAGGTACAATCTACCAACGTTCCGAAAGCCTTCCACATCCGGAAACTATCCCGATGAGCGATGAAGAAGGACAGGCCATTATTGATTACCTGAATTCCTTCGCCTGGCGCGAAGAAATGGGAGGCTTGCTTTTATCCGGCTTTCTGGCACAAGGCATCACGGCAGGATTCATCGATACCCGGGCTCATGTTTGGATCAATGCTCCTGCCGGCACGGGAAAAACATTTCTGGTTTCGAGGTTGAAGGAGCTCCTTGGGAATTACTCCCTTTCCTTCACTGGCGGAACTTCGGAAGCCGGCATTAGGCAAAAAATCGGTTCCGGGGCCCGGCTTGTTCTGTTGGACGAAATGGAGGCGGCCAACCAGGATAAGTATTCTAAGCAGAAGGTAGAAAAAATTATGTCTCTGGTCCGGAGGGCGACTGATGGAGAAACGTCCATTATAGGAAGCAAGGAGTCTGTTCCTATCGAATTTCGAGCTCGTTCGTCTTTTTTACTGTTGAGTATTGGAAATTCACTGCAACGCACAGCTGACAAATCAAGGTTTATCAACTTGCATGTCAGGCCCAATAAAGGACTGGAGAGCTTTGAGAAGAGAGATGATGCAGCTAACAAACTGGCGGGCATTTCTCCCGGTAAGTTGATTGCCCGAATGATGTCGCTGGCGTCTGTGATGGCGACCAATGCGAATCTCATTCAGCAAAAGCTGTCTGCACATCCGGCACTTGCCGGAAGACGCGCCGAACTGCTGGGTAATATCCTGGCGGGGGCGTATGCTCTGACTCATGCAGGGATTATCAGCGAGCCGGAAATCGACATCTATACGGCAGCGATGAATACAGGATCTCTAGACGAAAATCAGGAGACTGATGCGGAACGCTGTTTGCGTGAGATTCTTGAAAGTCGCGTCGTCGGCAATTCGGAGACGGTAGGACAGGTCATTCTAAACTACCTTCACGGTGATTCCTCTATTGAAAGACAGGATGCAAAGAAGCTCCTGGATGGAATTGGCATCAGCGTATACCGTCCTCAAGGAGGAAATGGCTCTTCACAAATGTTGTTTATTTCCGCCCAAAACAGGCAACTATCCAATATCCTCAGAGATACGGATTGGGGCAACTGTTGGGGAGACGTACTGAGGAATCTCCCCGAAGCGAGTTGGTTGTCGGAAAAGCGGGTAAGAAACTCCAAACACAAGGGCGTCGTCATTCCTATCGAAGCCGTGAAGTCATTGCTCGAATTCGATTTGTCGACAGAATCACAGAATGGAGACATGAAAGAGACATAAAACAATTTGATTGAAAGCATATTATGCAAAATGTCGAATAGTTTGACGGAAACTGCATGATAAATGAAAATCCCCCTGAGTTCTCACGGATACTCAGGGGGATTATGTTATGCAGTTGAATGAGGAATAATTATGCAGGCTTGGAGGGGGATTGCGGCGATATGGCTTGTCCCAGTTGAGCTATGGATTCAGCTACCGCTTCTTCCTGTGGACGGTAATAGCCTCGTTCGATGTCCTCCGAATCATGACCAACAATATAACGGGCCATATCCGGAGACACCCCCATGGAGCGCAACATGGTAACGGCAGTGGCTCTTAAACTATGGAAACTTTTTTCCGCAAGGGTTCTTCTGTTTCCCTGGGCTTTCTGATCGTGCCGGACAATCAATCCATGTTTGCGTAACAGCTCAGTGAAGTCCCATGAGAGCTTGCTTGAGTTGCCTGCTTGTGAGTGGCGCATGGCCGACAGAGGGAAGACGTAATCATTGATTTTTTTCTCGTGCCGTCTCTGTAGAATTTCTTTCAATTGCTCAATAACGGGCTTGTTCATTCTTCTCTTTGTCTTTTCCGAGGTCATGGAGATTCGCCCTCCTTCCAAATCGATTTGCTCCCATTTCAGCTTGGCGATATCACCCAAACGTTGCCCTCCCGTATACAGGCAGACCTGTATCATATCGGGCCATTCATTCGGAAAGTCGGAAATCATTTTTTGTACTTCCTCTACGGAAAAGGCATCTCGTTCCTGCCTGTCATTCCGAGAGCTTTTGGAGGGAATGACTCCTTTGAAAGGATTAATAGTAATGATCCTTTTGCTGACAGCGCTATTGAAGGCACACGTCAAGGATTCAAGATACCTCTTCACTGTTCCGCTGGATACACGCTCCAATTCTTTTGCCATGAATTCTTCTGCATGATGAGGAGTAACGGCATCCAGAGGAAGGGTTTTGCGGTCATCCAGATAGCACAAGAATTGTCGGACAGCTTTTCCATCACGGTCAACAGCCCCTTTTTCCGTACGGGACTTCATCCAGTCTTTCAAAAAATCATCCACTCCCTGCATATGGGCTTTGCCTTTGAGCAGAGCCTTTGCCTTGGAAGATCCGGCTACCGCATGGACGATTTCGGTGTTTGCCTTTTCTCCTTTGGCGGCCTTCTCCAATTCATTGGCGATAATTTGTGCATTCAGCTTGAGCTCGGCCTCCATTTTGGCTTTTGTCTTCCCGGGAGAATCGTCGAAGGGGAGACCTCTATTTTGGTCGTTTTGATTATTCTTTTGCCATTGACGTAATAGGAGGCAAACCATGTATTGTTCCGTTTTTTCAATCCAGCCATAGCCTTAAAAATCAGTTGGAATTTGCGATGGGGTACATTAGGGTACATATTGTAAAAGTGTACCCTAATATGTACCCTTTTTTCATGCAATCGGGTCGAATGCGGTACAATCACGATATGAAAAAACCTTGCAAAATCAAGGACTTTGCAAGGTTATGAAAAGAATAAAATGGCGGACAGGGAGGGATTCGAACCCTCGGTACTGTTGCCAGTACACACACTTTCCAGGCGTGCTCATTCGACCACTCTGACACCTGCCCGTTGATAGATTGTCTTAGATAGGAAAGCGGAGGTAATGTAACGGTAGAAGAGAGGGTTGGCAATCTTTTTTTCACCCAGGAGGCATTTTCCTGTTTTTCTCAAGCTCTTCTCTCATTTCCGGATGTTCTCTGACAAGGATGGAAAGCGCATGGGTATTTAGAGAATCCCGGAAATGGGATGGTAAGAGCCCCCCATGCATACCATATAAAAACAGGCTTCTGTGATCACAGAAGCCTGTCATTGAACAATGTTGAGTCCTTCATGCCTGATGCCTCCTTCTTTAGAAGGGCAAAGAACGTTTTTCCTATTTTTTCAACGTTTGCGTCTTTCAGGAAGGGACTCTCGCTGTCTAGTCATTATTTCTTTTCCGGGCGTTCGAGGCTAATGCCCCATTTTTCCTGCATGAATTTTTTGTGGAATTCGAGTTTGTCCTTGAAGCGGTTCAGGTTTTTCACCTCCTTGGAGGACCATGCGGTTTCCACGAGGGCCAGAGCACGCGGGTAAGCCTGGTAGAAGACGCGCTCAATGTTCGGCAGACGTTCCGCCCACAGGCAGCAGTCTACGCCGCGCACACGTTCCATTTCCTTGGCGGAGAGGCCTTGCCCGGGTTCCAGGGAGTACACGTTTTCCAGCGTGTTGACGGGCATCCAGCCCGTGTCCGGCTGGCCGGAGGGCCAGTCGCCGGGAAGCTGGGGATAGTCAAAGTAGCATTTGCCGTTGGGGGCGCAGATAACGTCCACCTTGTCGCCCGTGGTGTTGGCTACCGTTTTAGGCGTGTGGCCGCCTCTCCACGTGGTGACGATTACTCCATCCGGATATTTGCCCATGGGCTCATACCAGAAGACGGCTGTTTTTCCGCGGCTTTTCAGCATTTTGGCGCACCGGGTGAAGAATTCCACCATTTCCTTTTGCGCGGCGGCCTTTTTGTTTTCCTCACGGATACCGGCTTTCTCACGGAAGTCAGCGCATTTGGGGCATTTCATCCAGTTGTCTTCCGGCGCTTCGTCTCCGCCCAGATGCACGTATTGGGACGGGAAGATGTCCTTGAGTTCATTAAAGACGGCGTTATAGAATTTCCACACGTCCGGGTTGCCGGGACATACCAGCGTGTAGGAGATGCCCGCATTCGTGCGCACTTCCAGCTTGGGGTTCGGGAAGCAGAGGAATTCCGGATAGGCGGTGCAAAGGGCCTGGTTGTGGCCGGGCACGTCTATTTCCGGGATGATTTCAATGTTCCGTGCGGCGGCGTATTTCACCAGGTCCTTGAGCTGTTCCTTGGTGTACATGCCACCATGGGGGGTTTTGTTGCCAAAGGTTTCCTTACGCCTGGAGGCCACGCTTTCCAGCTTGGGGTATCCGGGCACGGGAAGGCGCCAGCCCTGATCATCCGTGAGGTGGAAATGGAGTTTGTTGAATTTGTAGAAGGACATCACATCAATGAATTTTTTGACGTCCTCCACCGGCACGAAGTGGCGTGCGGTGTCCATCATCATGCTGCGCCAGCCAAACCGGGGCTTGTCTTCAATGACGCCGCAGGGAATGCCGCCGTCCTTGTATTGGGCCTGGAGCTGTTCCAGCGTGTTTTTGGCGTAAAAGAGGCCCGCGCGGTCGCCAGCCTGGATTTCCACGCCCTGCGGCTTGATGGTGATTTTGTATCCCTCCGGCCCCAGGGCCTTATTGGCGGCCTGCTTGAGGATTTTGGGAGATTTACAGACTCCGGAGGAAGTACTGACTTCGACGGGTTCCGGGACGATGTGATAGAGACGGGATTCCACGTCGCCAGCGGCAAAAACGCTGCCGCCCAGCGCCAGCAGAAGAGGTAGGATACGCCATTTCATTGCGCACGATTCTGACGGAACCGTATTCCATCCGCAATCAAAAAAGACCAGAGGCTTACGGCATGTCCCGGAAAAGGCGCTTCCCGCCTGCACTTCCATCTTGACGGATGCCTCAAAGACAGGTTTGCTAGTCCTGCGCATGGGAGAGTCCTTTTACACACGCACTACGGAGACACCCCCCTCCGCCTTTGATTTGTCCCTCCGACCGCCTGCCTTCAGTGAGTTCCGCGGGCAGGAGAAGATCAAGGACCGCCTGATGCTGATGGTGGAAGCCGCCAAACAGCGCGACGACGTGCTGGACCACATTCTGCTGAGCGGCCCCCCTGGCCTGGGGAAGACGACGCTTGCCAATATTATCGCGAATGCCGTCGGCTGCCGCATCCATACGACGTCCGGCCCCCAGATCGAGAAGGCGGGGGACCTGGCAGGCGTGCTGACCAATCTGGAAAAAGGGGACATCCTGTTTATTGACGAGATCCACCGCCTGCATCCGGCCATTGAGGAGTACCTGTACCCGGCCATGGAGGATTTCCGGCTGGATATTATTATCGACCAGGGCCCGAACGCCCGCTCCATCCAACTGAATCTTCCCAAGTTCACCCTGGTGGGGGCCACCACCCGCGCCGGGATGCTGACCAGCCCGCTGCGTTCCCGCTTCGGCCTCGTGAACCGGCTGGATTATTACACGCAGGAGGATCTGTGCGCGATCATCGAGCGATCCGCCGGGCTGCTGAACGTCCCCGTGGAACCGGCAGGCGCGCTTCAGATCGCCCTGCGCTCCCGAGGCACGCCGCGCGTGGCCAATTCCCTGCTGCGCTGGGTGCGGGATTACGCCCAGGTACGCGGCGACGGCGTGATTACGGAGCAACTGGCGCACGATGCCCTGACCATGATCGAGATTGACGACGACGGCCTGGACGAGATGGACAAGCGCCTGCTGGAAGCCATGATTTACAAGTTTAACGGCGGTCCGGTGGGCCTGTCCTCCCTGGCCGTGGCCGTGGGGGAAGACGCTTCCACGCTGGAGGACGTGCACGAGCCTTTCCTGATCATGCAGGGGTACATCAACCGTACTCCCAGGGGACGCGTGGCGATGCCTTCCGCCTATCTCAAGATGGGGGCCACGCCGCCCGCCAACGGACAGGGATGGCTGTTGTAAGCCATCCGTTTACGGCATGGCAGGAGTCCCGTGTTTTGTGCTGGTCATCAGGCCTCCTTTCTTTTAGACTGTCCCCACATAAAACGTCAGGACGTTTTCTGTTCATCATACGCCCAAAGCTATGGCCGCAAATTCTGATATCGCCTTTAAAAGACTGCCCGTCAAGATCATCGGTACGGGCTCCTATGTTCCGGAACGCCGTCTGACCAATGCGGACCTGGAGAAGATGGTGGACACTTCCCACGAATGGATCATCGAACGCACGGGCATCGTGGAACGCCGCATCGCCGCCCCTGACGAGTACACCTCCCACATGGGGACGAAGGCCGCCCAGCGGGCGCTGGAATCCTGCGGATTGCAGCCGGAGGATATCGACCTGATCATCGTCTCCACCATTACGCCGGATACGTTCACTCCTTCCACCTCCTGCTATATCCAGGACGCCCTGGGCGCCAAGAATGCCGCCGCCTTTGACATTTCCGCCGCCTGCTCCGGCTTCCTGTTCGCCATGAAAACGGCCGTCCAGTTCCTCGGCACGGGCCAGATGAAGACGGCCCTCATCATCGCCGCGGAAAAACTTTCCACCGTCGTCAACTGGGAGGACCGCACCACCTGCGTCCTGTTCGGGGACGGCGCCGGAGCCGCCGTGCTCCAGGCTTCCACAGGGGAAGAAGGGGAAGGCTCCATCCTCGCTACGGACATCGGCACGGACGGCGCCCTGCATGACCTGCTCCAGATTCCGGGCGGCGGCTCCCGCTGCCCCACCACGGTGGAGAACGCCCACGAACGCCTGGCTACCCTCGCCATGCGCGGCAAGGAGACCTTCCGCCAGGCAGTTCCCCGCATGAAGGATTCCGCCGCCAGCGTGATTGAACGCGCCGGCCTGACGTCGGATGACATCAAGCTGATCATTCCCCACCAGGCCAACCTCCGCATCATCAATGCCGTGGCCCAGCGTCTTTCCATCCCGGAGGACAAGGTGTTCATCAATATTGAGAAATACGGCAATACTTCCGCCGCCGCCGTGGCCATCGCCTTTGACGAAGCGCGCCGCACCGGCAGGTTCGGCAAGGGGGACAATGTCGTCCTGGTCACCTTCGGCGCAGGCCTCACATGGGGCGCCGCAGCCATCCGCTGGTAATTTCCGTTATTCCATTCCAGAAACTTACATTACACATGACAACCGAACCGTACGGCAAAAAGAATCCGTTCCCCGCACCCGTCCTTTCCGTCAAGCACCTCACCGGGGAAGGCAGCCCGAAAGAAACGATCCATATTGAATACAGCCTGGACGGCGCCGGAATGGTGTACGTTGCCGGAGACGCCCTGGCCGTCATTCCCTCCAATGATTCTTCCCTGGTGGAGGCCCTGATTGAAAAGCTCGGCCTCAGCCCGGATTCCCAGGTTCCCACGCCGGAGGGGGAGCCGCCAGCCTGCGGGACGCCCTGATCAACTGCTATGACATCACCAATGTCAACAAGGCTCTGCTGACCAAATGGGCAACCGCTTCCGGCAGTCAGGAGCTGGAAACCCTGCTGGCCGGGGACAAGGACGCGCTCAGCGATTTCCTGTGGGGACGCGACGTGCTGGACCTGGCAACGGAGTATCCGGCCTCCTTTGAATCTGCGGAGGCTTTTGCAAGCATCCTGAAAAAGATCATGCCGCGCCTTTATTCCATCGCCTCCAGCCCGAACGCCCACCCTGAAGAAGTGCATCTGTGCGTGGGCGCGGTGCGCTACACGGCCCGGGACCGCAAGCGCGGCGGCGTGTGCTCCACTTACATGGCGGACCGCCTCCAGCCGGGACATACGGCCAGGGTGTTTGTGCATACCAACAAGAATTTCCGCCTGCCGGAAGACGGGGATACCCCCATCATCATGGTTGGCCCCGGCACCGGCATCGCTCCCTTCCGGGCATTCTGGGAGGAACGCATCGCCTCCGGGGACAAGGGCGGCAATTGGCTGTTCTTCGGCAACCCATACAAAGCTACCGATTTCTGCTATGAAGACGAGCTGGCCAAATTGACGGCGGACGGCAGATTGAAATTGTCCGTAGCCTGGTCCCGCGACCAGGAGAAGAAGGTATACGTTCAGCATCTCATGGTCCAGGAAGGCGAAGAGCTCTGGAAATGGCTGGAAAACGGCGCATGCTTCTACGTCTGCGGAGACGCCTCCCGCATGGCCAAGGACGTTGACGCCGCCCTTCATGAAGTTATCCAGACCTGGGGCCACAAGACTCCGGAAGAAGCTGCGGAGTACGTAGCGGACATGAAACAGCACCGCCGCTACCAGCGGGACGTGTATTAATCCGGTATACGCTTTCTTTCCTTTTACCGCGCCTTTCCACTATCCGTGGGAAGGCGCTTTTTCTTTTACTACGGAGAAGCCGTTACCGGTAAATCCGGTTGACGCAGGGAAGAGCGGCTTGCCTTTTTTCCTCCATCCCTTTTTCCGGGTTTTCCGGGCCCCTTGCGGAAAGGGAATTTACTTGCCCCATAGAAATCCCTTATACAACCCATTTACCAGGAGGGACCAGGGGCGCATGCACCATCTTTCCGCCCTGTCCGCCCAGACGCACCAGCAGTTTACCCGGGCCTGGAGCTTGTCAAACGCCTTTTCCATCTCAGCCGGCTCCTCCCGCGAGCAGGCCTGCACATAAGCATTAAAACAGGGTCCCTCCAGCCATCCATGCAGCATGGAACCAATCTCTTTGAGGAACCGGATACGGGCTTCTTTCTCCATCTTCAGCAGTCTGGGCACATGTAATTCCCGCAAAATTAAAAAGTGCACGGCAAACTGCCATTCCCTGTGCGGCATCAGTTTCCATTCCTCCAGCCGGCGCGTCAGCAGGTCTTCCACGGAAATATCACGGCAAGCCTGCTCCTGCATGGCAGAGCCGGCACGCTGTACATAGATGGAGCCCACTTTTTTTCCCAAGCCAATCATCGCCGTTCTTCTCATCAACCGCATCCAGTACAGGACATCCTCTCCGTATTTCATGCCTGCTTCCCACAAGGGAAGAGAAGATGCCAGGGAGGAATTCAGAACAACGCTGCTCGTATGGATGGATAAAAGCCCTCTTAACCCCAGTTTCCTGACTACGAAGGAGCACGGTTTTCCCTTCCTGCGGGGAATGCAATCCTCCTTGTTCCATGTATATCTGGCGGCATAAACGTACACGCCGGGATGCTTCCGGAAAAAATCATATGCCATCTTCAAATGATCAGGATACCAGTAGCCATCTCCATCAAGGAATGCCACGTATTTTCCTTTGGCCGCTTTCATTCCCGTGTTTCTGGCATGCGAAGCGCCTCCATTTTCCTGGGAAATGACGTTAATTCTGGAATCCTGAAAAAATTCCACCACTTGAAGGGTGCCATCCGTCGAGCCGTCATCAACGATGATCAATTCAAAATTCTTAAATTCCTGATCCAATACGGATTGAACGGTTTTTCTCAAATAATGCTCCAGATTATAGGCGATTAAAATCACGCTGAATTCTATCCAACCATAGCGGCTATCCCGGATATGCCTGTTCTTTTCTTCCATTTTCCAGATTTAAAACTCGGTGGAGAAATACAGGATTTCTAATCCGGGTTCTTTGTCCGGATACATGAAGGTTTACCAACATGCACATTATGAGTTTTTTATACGGCTTCATGCTGCTGCACGACAGGAAGGACATTTCTTTCCAGGATTGCCTCCCCTCAACTGTCACCATTTATATTAAGTATTTTTTATTGAATCCGGATTAGAAATTCGCGGTTAAGCCATCAGTTCTCATTTTTAGTAACAAAACATAAAATGCTTTTTGCTTTCCTATCCTGATTCCTGTTTTTCCGGATAACCAAAGAAGGATGATTCCATGAAATACGGCACTTCCTTCATTTTTTCCCTACATCCCTCCGATCAATCCCTTCGGTTTGAAAAGACGCTTCCCGGAGGCTTTCACCTATCGACAAAGATTATGCATCGCCCTTCCCTGCATGCAGTTCATCCCCCTGCGTCCCTATCTGCCAAATGACCGGTATCAAGATTTCCCCTTCTTCTTTTTCGCGCATGAATACGCATTCATTCCCTTTTTCCCATTCCACGCACTCAAACCTGCACACGCTATTCCCCATGCAGCAGAGGAAGCAGCCATGCAGAACATGGTTCCATGAACACTTCACGGAGGTTTTATCCAAGAGCTTTTCCCTGCCCTGGCGGGCCCTTTCCATCCGGGGTCTTCAGGCACCCCCTACCGCGCTCCGCAAACGGCTCTTTTCACTTTCCTGAGCTTGAAAAAGAAGACCATGTAGAGCAGATACAGCTTTTGCGGCAAGCAATGGACGATGCCCATCCATCCCGGCTTCCTTAGCGCCCACCTGCGGCGGAAGGAATAGTTCCACCAGTTCTGCTGTTGATCAATGCAGCGTATCGCCTTTCTTCTCTCCTCCATTTCGTCAAGCAATTCTTCCCGCGAACGGAAAACCGGAGTGCGGCCCTTCAACAAGTCCTTACACAGTTCCAGGCCGGCTTCCTTGCTTTTCTTCAACTGGCGCCGCATCAGCCGATCCCTTTTTTCAAAGGCCGCAGCCGTTTTCATGCTGGCAAACCGCGCTGCACTGTTGACGGCACAAATATTTTTGACGGCAAACCTGTAATAGTACAGGGAGACATCCGGCAATTCATAGATGCTGCCTTGCAGCCACACATGAAATCCCATCAGGTCATCTTCAAAATTGTCCGTCATCGGCAGGGAGCGCCCCCATTGGCAGGCGCTTTTCCTGATCATCATACTGCCTCCGTAATGGGCAGTGGAGGAGAAAGTCCCCTCTTGAAGCCTGATCACCGGGGCCTCTTCCGGAACAGCAGGAAACGCCGGGAATTCGAACATAACGCCGGCTTCCTCATACACGCGGGTCATCTGGCTGACGACAGCCACGGCATCCGGATGCTCCGTCACCACTCCGGCAAAAATCCTGCACCTCCAGGGGAAGGAACAGTCATCTCCGTCCTGACGGAGAATCCATTCATGGGTGGCCAACTCCACGGCCTGCCGTATATGCGGCCCGCGCCCCAGAGGGGTTTCATTCCGGTTCAATACCACACGGTGCGGTCCCCGGTACTCCGCCGCCATTTCCTGCATGACTGCAAAAGTACCGTCGGAAGAACCGTCATCAGACAGGATGATTTCTACCGGCCCCTCGTAATCCTGCCCGAATACGCTCCGGATGGCATCTCCAATGCAATATTCCTCATTATGCCCGGTCAGAATAATGCTGATGGAGGGGAGTTCCGGAGGATTCATGAAGAAAAGCGGCACGGAAAAGGAAATGTGAATCCCGAGATGGACTATGATCCACAGTACTTATAGATAAGGCGTCACGTTTGTACCGGATTAAGAATCCGTGATTAATCAACGCCGCCATAAAAGATGCGCATGATAGGGAACATCAGGATGATAGGAGAATCTTTTTAATCCCTGTTATCCCCGTCATCCTTATATTCCCCATTACCCCTAACAAACTTTTTCCCAGATTTTTCCGTTGACGCCGGATTCTTAATCCGCTATGATTTGGTCCATCAATGCGTTGATTAACAATGAAGGCGTCACGAGGGATTTTTTCCCTCCTCCATTTACCGATTGTTATTACTCCAGAATCAGCGCGAAGTCTTTCCTCCACATCCGGATTCCCGTCCAGCTCCAAAAGCGTTCCATCTCCTTCCTAAATGCAGAAGCCATTTTTCAGCGTTATTATTCCAGCCTATAACCTGGAAAAATATATTGCTGCTACCATTCAGTCGGTACTGGCTCAAATATTTCAGGATTTTGAAATTATTATCGTTGACGATGGTTCTACAGACGGAACCGTTTCTATCATCCAATCTTTTCACGACCAAAGAATTCATCTTATTTCCCAGCGCAACGGCGGCGTTTCGCGAGCACGAAATGCAGGAATGAAGAAAGCCCAAGGCCTTTATATCGCTTTTCTGGACGGGGACGATTACTGGTACCCAGAACATTTGGCGCTGGCGGCTAATTTTTTCAATCTTCATCCTGAGATATTGGTTTATTCCAACCGTCACATCCTGGACGAGTTGGCCAACATAGCGCCACGTCCCCCATCCCATCCTGTATTCATCCGGAAATTGGGGTTAAGGGGATTGCTATTCATGCACCCAAGCAATGTTATCCTGAGTTCATCTCTTGCGTTTCAACTTCCGTCCTGGGAGGAAAATATGTCCTATGGAGAAGACAACCTGTACTGGACGCGGTGCATGAGGCAGACAGCCCTGATCGGGCTGGGAGGAACCGTCACCTCAATTTACCGGCAAAGGGCATCATCCGCCATGCATGATGTGAATTACCGGCATGTCTCCATTCATACGCTCCTTGCGCCCTTGCTGAATGAACTTGAAGCCATGAAAAAACCCACATGGCAGTTCGCCGTTCATTTCCTGATCATCAGGGAATTGCATTCCAACAGGTTGCTGGCTCTTGACGAAGAGGAAAGGACCTCCTTGCTGGGCAGAATCAGGAAGGTGACGCATCCCTACCTGAACCGGACCTATTTTGACGCCTATGCGAAGGCATGTTTTGCAAAGGAAGGAATGGAACAATCATTTACTGCGCTCATGAATAGAACCGTTTCCTTATGCGTCTGGCTGGACCGCCTGGAAAGAATGGGAAGATCCATGTTGTTTCTCAATAGAAACCAGTAACGCGGATGGGAAACGCAGATCCATTTCTTCACCTGCCATAGTCCATGCCGGACCTTTACCATGAACATCGTATACGCTACAGACGATAAGGGAGCGCTGGGAACGGGGGTAAGCATCGTTTCCCTCATGGAGAATTTACCAGCCGACGTTCATGCCGATATTTACATCATGACAGACGGTTTGAACGAGGATAATACGGCTCGTTTAAATTCTCTGCAACGGTCTTACCGCCTGAGTTTACACTTCATTGACATGAAGGATAAATACAAGGATTTTCCCGTTGGTTCCAAGTGGTCGGCAGCGACGTATTACCGTCTTGGCCTCGCAGGGGAACTTCCCGCCACGGTGGAACGCGCCCTGTATGTAGATATTGATACCATTTTCAACCGGGATATCAGTTCCATGTATGAAACCGAGTTCGGAGATTGCCTCATCGCCGGCGTTTTCACTACGGAACATTTGACTGAGGAGTTTTTCTCACGCTGGAAACGGGAAATGAATCTGGGCAGGGATTCCATTTACATCAATGCAGGCGTTGTTCTTTATCATGTTAAGAAAATTCGTGAAGAACGGTTTGAAGCCCAAGTTTTATCTTATGCGAAAAGCAACATCCATCATCTCTCCTGGCAGGATCAGGATATTTTGAACGCATGTTATCAAGAACGTATTTTCTTGCTCCATCCCATGTGGAACATCTGCGACGGCGCCATTTGGTCGATCCGCTGGGAAGGAATAAAAAGCTTCGAGAATAATCCCCTAGAGCCGAAGGATTTGTTGGAAGCCGCCACCAGTCCCGGCATCATTCATTACTGGGGGCATCCCAAGCCCTGGCAGCCCAATAGCCTGCGTCAGGATAACGGGCTGTTCTACAAGTATTGGAAAAAATCTCCGTGGAAAGATAATATCCGGGATTTCCGAAAGCAAAATGATTCTGCCCGAATGTTTGTTTCCCGAATGAGATGCCTCCTGGGGAAGGGCAAACGGCTTTTGCAGGGCAAACACCAGTAGGATTGCGCCAGCTTTTCCTGCCTTTCCCGATGACCAGGAAGCAACCGATTTACAGAGCGCTTTTTTATTAAGGAACGCCAATATCAGCCATTTTTTTTCGGGATACCATCCGTATTCCTTTTTTCCTTGGTATTTCCCCGAGTCAGGAAATTGTCCACTCGGGATTTCCATGGCTGCAAATGCTTCAAATGCACGAAGCTCATGTCTTTTTCATTCCGCGGCTGATGATGATCCGAAGCCACAGCTTCAGAATTTGCCTGTCTTTCCCGCACATAAACGTTATTACGAAAGCAGAATAAGCCCATTTTTTCCTTTTGATTTTTAGCTTTGCGTACAAAGGGTTTTTCATGGAAGCCCTTTTCACGCCCAGATTCCGGTATAGTGATTTTCCGGCTTGTCCAAAAAGATCATTTTACGGATGCCTCCATTAGTTTTCCACGACCGGGTTCCACGGTGACTATTTCCGCCAACCAGTTCTGGCAGTACACGCATTCAAAGCAGGCCAGCAAAGCGTGTGCAAGAATGCGTCAACGTTTTATACCTGATGACCGTATCGGCAAGTAGGGAGTATTTTAAAAATTAGTTTATTCATGAAAGTTGACACTATCAAAGGAAGTTCCTATGTAATGACTTGTACAAAAGCTTGTACAGTACATGCCGTTTTAAGTTCCAGCGTGGATCTCATGCTTGTTCTGGAAGCAGGAAAAGCGGGCCAATACGGTTTTGTGGCTCCGACGGATGCGGTAGAAATATCCGATGAAAACGCTTTTGTCATACAGATTTTTAAAACGCCCGTCCCGAGATTGTTTGTCCAGGACGGCGTTCAACCCGGAGAGGATGCCATTTTAAAAAATATGATGGCGGAGTCCGGAACCTTTGCCGGCACCGTCAACGCCAACGGAGGCGTTCGCGTGCCGCTGCCTGCCACGGCCCAGGAGGCCCTGTCCTGGGACTCCATGCTCGAAGAGCAGGCCAGACGGGAATGGCTCCTGGTGCGCAGCGCCTCCTATGCCGCCGTTCCGTCATGGGTGGCATTGCTGGCGCGCATGCAATCCCTCAGCATTTACAAGTATTCCAGCGCCAATGCATCCGTCAAGGAAGGCATCATTGAAAATGAACTATATGACCATGTCATTAGAATGACTCCCGCCTCCGGCATTTCCTTGCTGGGGGTGGGCACCAAGCCCTGGAAATTTGCTCATTCACTGGGAACCTACAAAGATTCCAGTTTTGCGGCGGCGGCGGCATGGTGCATTA
This sequence comes from Akkermansia sp. JRP_AM1, assembly GCF_049262625.1. Taxonomy (NCBI): domain Bacteria; kingdom Pseudomonadati; phylum Verrucomicrobiota; class Verrucomicrobiia; order Verrucomicrobiales; family Akkermansiaceae; genus Akkermansia; species Akkermansia sp. JRP_AM1. The sequence goes on along the minus strand of NZ_CP118234.1, from coordinate 1,497,685 downwards.
CGGGGGCGGACAAGGCGTCCATCATGCTGGGAAGCACCACACATGGCTATGGATGCACCACAAACCCGTCCTCGCCATGCTATGCGCATCCCATTCACTGGTGCAATTATGACCATGCCGGGACAGGGCAGGATTACAGGTTTCCTCTGCTCAATTCCGTTAATAATTACAACGGTTATGATATGACGCCCGCCTGGCAGGCGACTTTATACGGCAAGTCTTACCTGGGCAGTTCTGCATCCTGCTTGATTCGCGGCACGGATTACGGGCGCGGCAACGGGGAAGCCCGGTATGTGTGGGCGCTGGTCCCAAACGCCACCTATCTTGCCGTAGCAATGGCGCCCCGGCATGCGGCAGACCATCCCTACGTTGAAAACAGGTGGGAGTTGTTCGTCGACGGGCAATACGTCATGCCCATGACAGCGCGGTTCTGCGGCGGCGGCCATACGGCTGTATTGTCAGCAACAGTCAAAGCCCATGAAGTGGCCAGCGCGCAGGAGACAGGGTTGAGAATGGCCGGAATGCGGGTGAACACGGGCAGCCTGCCCGGCAGCACGGCGGCCAGGGATATCCTGGGGAAGGTGGTCATGGACGGAGTGGCGATCAAGCCCGTGCCGGAGGTGACGGCTTCCGCGCTGGAGGTGGGAGCGGAAGGCGGTGAAGTAACGCTGACGGTATCCTCCACGCTGGCGGAGGCTGTGTACGCCATTAACGACACGATGTGCGGGCATGACCCCGCCGCCGTATGGTGCAGCCAATCCGCGGAGCAGATACCAGCCGGCGGCGGCCAAATCACCCTGACGCTTGCCCCCAACACGACCGGGCAACCCCGGCAAGTGTGGGTTTTTGTCGGCCACCACTATGCCCAGACCGCTGTCGTGGAAATCAACCAGTTACCCTGAATATATGAATAAAAAAGAGTTGCACTTATTTTTCCTGCCAAGGAAGTAAAAAATCCTTATAATGCCCCATAGGGAACGCTTACTTTTTCCTCTTCCAGAGCAGCCGCGTCCCCGCTATTGCCAGTCCACGATGTACCATGCCACGCATGCCTTTCGTACAGCAATACATTAAAAGAATCGTTATGACGCCATAGGAAACAACCATCAGGAAGGCGCAGGCAAACCAGTTCAGGAAAGACCCGGAGGGTTGCAAGGGGGAATATTTCCAAATCCAGTTCATCAGCACCATAGGTATCAGAATCAGCGCCAGCTGGTAACCGAATTGGAGCCAGTAATTCATCACGTTCTTTCTGAATCCCCAAGTGTACAGCATGAAGGGTTTCCAAATGCCAACAATAAGCACCAGGCTGGAAATACCCCCCAGAAGAATGCCGGGCAATCCCCATAGGTAACCTCCGATAATTGCTACGGAAATGTTGATCACGCTTTCTACAATGGGCGCCCAGACATCCCAGAACAGGCCGTAGCCGTATAAAAATTGATCCACTGCACCCCGCGTGACAGTGATGAACAGGTTGATGATGATCAGGATCATGATTTCCCGGGGGAGGATGTAGCCCGCTCCCAGCCAAAGCGTGATGAATGGCTCCAGAAGCTGGTAAAGGGTAAAGCAGATTGTCCCGGCTATCAGCATGCGCAGGGAAAATAATTCATTGAACACCTTGCGGATTTTTTCCGCATTCCCCTCCGCGATCAGATTTCCCACGCTGGCTTCCGTGCTGCCCAGCAGGTTGTTGACCAGGAGGAACAGTTTATCCATGATGGTGGAATAGTTGCCATAGTAGGCGACCATCTGCAGGGAAACAAATGCATAAACCAGAAACGGCGTGACCTGGAACTGGAAAAAATAACCCAGCCGATGTACAAAGAGCTGCCTGGTATATTTAATAACCTCAGGGTATTTCCTGAACAGTTCCTTTCCCAGAGCCACATTGCTTTTCAACCAGGGATATACCTGATTAATTTTCCAGTTAAGGATGAAGGAATAAATAATGCCGAACAGCAGTTCTATCATTATCCATAGATAATAGCTGCCCGTATACCACGCAGATAATATCTGGCATAAAATTTTGATTATGGAGGCCGTCTGGAAATAGAAGGCCACCACGTAATTCCTCTGGTCCGCCCCCAGGAGAGTCTGCCTGTAGTTGGCGAAGTACCCAATCAGGGAAGAGGCGAGAAAAGAATAATAAGCAAAATAGATGATTCCATAGGAAAATCCCGTTGAAGGGAAGATCAGCGGCAGAAAACAGGAAAGCAGCAATCCGGCGGCAATAATGATGCGCCCTATCCACCGGTACATGTAACCCAGAACAGAAATAATTTCATTAATTCTGGCCTCATCATGTTCAAAAATAGGTTTATAAAGCACATATCCGATAGCCGTGCTTATGCCAAGCTCCGCCAAATTAAGAAAATTCAGCAGATTCATTAAAGTTCCCGTCAAACCGACGAAATCAGCGCCCAGGCAATTCAGGAAAACTTTTCTTGAAAAAAATGAAATGATGAGAATCAGAACATAAAAAATGAGGTTCACCCGGGCATTCAACAGGCTTTTTTTTACGCGAGACTCCTTCATACCATTTATTCCATGGACTTATCCTCTCTTCACGAGAAAACAAAAAATACAGAAATCATTCATACCCGGTTTCATTTATCCGGCTGGTAAAATACAAACAGGATATTCTGCCAGTCATACGGCCATGAAAAGCGGCATTAATCTAGCACAACATTCCACTGCATCAACATCTTTTTATCCATAAGCCACAACCTGCTCCATACCAGTTATCCAACATTGTTCCATAAAGCATTCTTGTTTTATTTCCCTCTTCCATCTATATTACCGCCCGTGAGCAAAGGAAGGATTCTGATTGCCGCCTATGCCTTCCCTCCGGGGAAGGAGGCGTGAGTATGGCGGCCTATGAAATGGCGCACAGCCTGGGCTCCAGAGGCTGGGACATTCACGTTCTCACCCGCCAGCAGGATTTGCCGGAGGATCCTTCCCGCACAAGATGCTGCCCCATCACGGCCCTGCCGGATTCCCTGACGGACGACACCAACCGCTTGAAGGAGTACCTGGACGCTTTTTTAAAAGATATCCAGCCGGATTTTATCGTTTACCATTCCTGGTCGGGCTGGTGCCGGAAGGAATTGCTGGCATGCGCACGGGAAAAGCGCCTTCCCTTTTTTCTGCGTTCCCACGGCATGCCCACCAACCTCCGTTCCTATTTCCGCGTGGACTACCCTCCTTTTTTCGGCATGAAAAAATGGCTCTGCTCCTTTTTCCAAATACGCAGGGGCATTCTGAACGTACACCGGGAATCCCCGTTAAACCGCCTTGTTTTCCTTGACTCCTATGGAACGCCCTTCAAAGGGTTCGATTATTACTACTGCTCCAAACTGAATCTTTCCCGTTACGTCTGCATTCCCAACACGTTTCCGGCGCTGAAACAAGCCGTTCCTTTCTTCCGGGAAAAATACGGATTGTCCCACGCTCCCGTTTTCACGTGCCCCGCCAGCGCCTGCAACACGAAGCGGCAGCTTCTGTTTATTCGCCATGTAAAGCAAACCAAGCTGGACAACATCGTTTTCCTTTTCCTTGTTCCGCAACGCAATTCCTACGCTGAGCAAATGGAGCAGGCTATTGGGGACGATCCCAGATTCAGGATTCTTTACAATCTTCCCCGTCCGGAGGTGGAAGCCGCCATTATGGAGAGCGCCGCCGTTTTCCTTTACTCCTATCAGGAGCAGCAGCCGCTTTGCATTCTGGAGGCCATGTCGTGCGGCATCCCATGGTTTGCTCCCGATGTGGGAGCCGTTTCCACCCTGAAGGGAGGCATCATCCTGAAAAAAACATCCTCCGCCACATTGGAAAAAACCGTGGGGGCTCTGACGGACGAAAAATTCCGGGAGCGCCGGGGGCAGGAGGGGCTGCGGCAATGGCAGGAACAGTATGACCCATCAGTCGTATATCAACAATGGGAAGACCTGCTCAGCTCCATTGCCTCCTCCCGTACCCCAAAGCAGAAGGATTGAATTGATTCCATGGGATGAATTCGGCCCCGGCTATTTTCCTCACGAACGTTATCCCACGGTAAAACGCCTTCTCACCATTTTCATCATTGCATTTTCCGGACCAGCCAAGTTTCTCAGTTATGAGAATTTTCGCGTTAAAATTTTTCAATAGGAGATTGCGGAGACCAAGTCTCCCGTTTTAAAGAAAGACCATTATTGTATCAGTTTAAAAAAGGGATTCCAGATAGAAAACAGACACAATCTTTTTTTCATCTTGCTCGCAGCCAAGGCGCTCATCATCATACTTGCGCATTTTCTGGACTTTTCAATTCGTCCGCGTTATTAATAGTCCTTGCTGTTTTTATATGGAAAATCGGTCATCTCTTCCTGTTATCGCCATTTTGGCAAACATGCCTTTGGGACGCTTGCTTCCTGAAGAGTTTCAAGATCAAGACCACACCTTGATTCCATGGATTTATGCTTTTTTCTGCGATCTGGCTCATCAAAAACGCTATGAAATTCATTGGATTACTCTCAAAAAATATGTAAAGGCCCATACCGTCCGGCAACTGAAAGGCCAGACCATTCACATTCTGCCTGATCCAAGTTTGGCTCTGGGACTTTTAAGCGGGCATTTTCTTGCCTCTAAAAGAATACGCCTTCTTCTCCATTCCCTGAAACCAGCCCTGGTCCATGCATGGGGCATTGAATTTCCATATGCCAAGGCATGCATGAACCAGCCGTATTCCCGATTATTATCATACCAGGGGGCCCTGCATGCCTATTGCCGGGAAAGTAAAATGCCCTTTCTGGCGCACCTTCAAGCATTCTGGGAAAAACGAACAACTCCGGCATACCAGCATATTACATGTGAATCACCATGGGCTGCGGAATGTGTCCGGAAACTCAACCCGGCAGCCTCCATCCATCTTATCGACTACGGCATTGAGTCCGAGTTCCAGGAAAAGAAACGCGCTCCCAGTACACGGCCATCCTGCCTGTTCGCAGGATCACTGAACGAACGTAAAGGTCTTCCCTTTCTGATTGAAGCCTTTAAAAATCCCTCCCTGGCGCATGTAGACCTTTATATTGCAGGAAACGGGAAACTACGCACCAAGCTAAATTCCGAATGCCCTCCCAATATCCATTGGCTTGGGGAACTATCCAGGATGCAACTCAGGCAGCAGATGGAAACGGCCTGGTGCCTGTTACTTCCAACTCTGGCCGATACAGGACCCACCATTGTCAAGGAAGCCCGCTGTATGGAATTACCGGTTATCACTACGGTCAATGCCGGGAGCAAACAATACGTCGAAGACGGCAAATCCGGATACATCCTCCCAGTCAAAGACAGCGAAGCCATTCGCCAAGCCGTCCTTGCCGTGACGGAATCCCTGGATAAATCCATTGCCATGGGAAAATACGGAATAGAGGAAATAAAAAGGAAGCTCAGTATTCAAACTACTTCCCAAGACTTTATGGACGTCTATGGCTCGCTGCTGGACATGAAAGAGGAAAATAACACGGATTCCTGACAGGCAGGTTTTTCTTCTACCTCCGAAGCTTCCAAAGAAAACTTGTTTTCGCCTTTCTTCCCATGATAAAAAAGCTCATTATTCGGTTCCTTTCAAAGATAGGCTGCCTGCTGCTCAAGCTCCGGGGAGTGCGTACCGGAACGGGCGTCATCCTGTCCGGCCTGCCCCGGATTAAAAAATTCCCGGGAGCTTGCATCACCATCGGCAACGGCGTCACCATCCACTCCATGGCGCGGATGAATCCGGTGCTTTCCCACCATGCCTGCCTGGCGGCCCTTTCCAATGAAGCCCGCATCACCGTGGAGGACGGCTGCGGCATCAGCGGAGCCACCCTGGTTTGCGTCAACGGCATCCACATCGGGCGCCATACGCTGATAGGCGCAGACACGCTGATTCTGGACAACGACATGCACTATCCCCGGAGCGGCGCCAGCTGGGGCAGCACGTGGGGAAATCCCGGGCACGGCAAGCCCATTCACATCGGAGAAGGCTGCTTCATCGGAACCAGGGCCATCATTTTGAAAGGCGTCACCATCGGTTCCGGAGCCGTGGTAGCCGCCGGAGCCGTCGTCACCAGGGATGTGCCTTCCGGCTGTCTCGCGATCGGCAATCCCGCAGAAAACAAGCCGCTGCCCGAACGCCTCAGGCATCCGGAAAAATCCTGACTGCGCCATGCCCGGCATTTCTACTACAGGCCTTCCCGCTACGCTGTTCCTTGCCGGACCCACCGGGTCGGGAAAATCCGCCGTGGCCGTGGAACTGGCGGAAATGCTGGGTGCGGAAATCGTCGGTTCGGACGCCTACCAGGTGTACCGTGAGCTTCCCATTCTAACGGCGGCTCCCTCCCCGGAAGACCGGGCACGCGTTCCCCACCACATGGTATCCATCATTCCGGCCCGGATGCCCTGGGACGCCACGGAACACTACCACCGCGCCATGCGGTGCGTGGAGGATATCCATGCCCGCGGAAAAACGGCCATCGTCACGGGCGGCTCCGGACTGTACTTCAAATTCCTCTCCCACGGCATGTCGGAAGCGCCGCCGGGGGACGCTGCCCTCCGCGCCGCTTTTGCGGACTGTTCCACGGAAGAATTGCACGCCAGGCTGGCTTCCCTGGACCCGGAAGGCGCAGCCCTGACCAATTCTTCCAACCGGCGGTATGTGGAACGCAACCTGGAAATCGTCCTTGCCGGAGGAAAACCCCTTTCCTTCTGGAAGCGGAACTGGCTGAAGCCGCCCCTGGGGCCCGGCTGGGTCATCACCAGGGAAGTTCCGGAACTGGACGGGAGAATCGCCCTCCGCGCCGCACGCATGATGCAGGAGGGGGCCGTGGAGGAAGCAGCTGCCCTGGGCCCCTGCTCCGCCACGGCGGAACGCACGCTTGGCCTAGCGCTGATACGCAGCCTGCTGCGCGGGGAAATCACCCGTGAAACCTGTCAGGCGAAACTGGCGCTCGCCACCCGGCAATACGCCAAACGCCAGCGTACCTGGTTGAAACGGGAGCAATGGCTCCGGGAACTTCCGGCTGCCCCCTCCGCCTCCCCCGGGAGCTGGCGAAATGCATCATACGGGAGCTGGAGCATTAGCCCCCTCCTAGGACGGTAAACATCCGGAAAACCGCCCGTTTCTTCCCCCGGCAAACTGTATCTAACATATTTTTGGATGCATTGACATTAAAAGGGGCGGAAGACTATCATGAGCATAACTCTCCTCAGCTCGCACCCTGGCATGAACTTTCCCTCTTTCCGCCTTTCCTCTACCGGCATTTTTCTGCATGCCCTGGCAACCTTTGTTCATGCAGAAGACATTCCCACCACGGATGACCGCTCCCTGTACATCGAATCGGAAACCAAGGTTGTCTCTCCCCAATGCCTCCTCGACCAAGGAGACCAGGACGAGGACAGGAAACGCACCAAAGTCGGTATTGGAGAAGTGGTCACCTTGGCCCTGAACGGCAAGAGAGTTAGGGACGTAGACCCGGATTCCCTTGAATGGTCCCTGGAGCCGGAGAAGGCGGCCAGCATTGAGAAATCAAATGACGATATTAATCAAGCTACGCTGACCATCAGCAGAAACCTTACCGAGGATACTAACCTGAAGGTTCGAGTTAAAACCAGCCTTGATGAAGAACTGCCGAAAAGAGAACCCTCCGTTTTCAGCATTCTCGTTCCCTCTGACATTAAAGCGGAACATTCCGGGAAACGGGTGGAAAAACATCCCCGGGACAAGGAGAAAGACAGACCGGGAGCTTCCTCCAAGCTTGTCGTGACTTTTCTTCCCTTGGCGGTCAGTTTCAGCAATGTTCCCATCATGGAACGGGCAGAAGACCCGGAAGGATTCAAACCGGTGCATACCCCGGGAAAACAGCTGATGTGGCCCAATGCCCTGAATGCCCACCATCATGACAACATCGGCTGGAGATGGGACAAGGAGAAGGATATTCGCTTGCAGCACTTGCAGGACATGAAACTTCCCGATTCCTTTTCATGGACCTGCGGGTGGTACGTACACGCCGACGGCAAGGACTGCTGCAAGGTTGGCAATGACACGTATTCCCAGGATTTCAGTTTTGAGTACGAAGATGAAAGGGAAACCAATAAAGACTCCCCCACCAGGGGCTTGAAAAATATCAAGGTAAGCATCACCAAATTCGGATGCACCGTCACGCGCAGCACAGCAGACGACGCCCTGCATGCCGACTCTACCGCCAATCCATAACCTCCTGTTTTTAGCATCATGAATAAATCTTATCCCTTCCTTCTGTTATTCGTCCTTTACTCGCTGTCTTTTCCCTGTTCAGCCTCTCCGGAGCAGGACCAGCTCCCCCTTCCTTCCGCCATCAGGAATCTGAACAAGCAAAACCCGGAACTCCTGCGGCTTAAGAAACTGCTGGACAGTGGCCAGATCATTCCGTTCTACCAGGGGGCGGATAAAATATTGAAAGAAGCCAACCGCTACCGGAAAAAGGACGTCACCCCTCAGGAGCTGACGGAGGGGCTTTTCCTGTGCTATCTGATTGCCAAGGCCCCGTTCATTGACCTCAACGATTACGAAAATGTCGAATGGCTTGCTACCTACACTAGCGTAGATCACCACGCAAAAGAGTTTTTCACGAACAGCATCCCTTTCCTTGCGCTAACGGACAAGAATAGCAGCCTCCCAGGCAGGGAAGAGGCCCTTCGATTTTATTTATCCGCAAAAGCTCTGATCATCAAACAATTCCACAGCCAGGTAGATTATGCTTTTGAAGCTACGGAAATCTTCGCCCACATGCTCATCGACCATGCCTCCGGAATGCCAGAAGGAAACGATACCAAGCTGTTCAACAAGACAAGCGCGCTGAGTTCGAGAAGCAACAACGCTCAATTCGCCATCAAAAGCAAAGAACGCGGATTTATCAGGGAACTGATGACCTGCTTCCCGACCAAGGCCCAGGAGGTTAAAAAATACCTGCGTCTGGCCGGATACAGGGACAAGGACATTCCGGCCCTGCTGGACAGAACCGTCGGCCGGGTGCCGAAAGCGGCCTACCTTTACAAAGGATTGCCCAAACAGAAAAATTAAAGAGGCATCCAAATCCGGACAACAAAAGCGTCACTAGTGCAAACCCTTTCCTGCATAAAAAGACTGTAAGGCATCTTCTTGTTTTCCCAGGTTACGCCCCGGATATTCGTCTTCCACGCTTTTTGTCTTGGCTTGCGGGGGCATCTTTGGTTTACAGAGGCAGGCGGGAAAGGCTTTCCAAAAGCAGGCCGCTTCATTATATTCATCTCTTTTTCAGCATCGTGGCACGCATTCTTGTAGGCTTATCAGGCGGGGTGGACAGCTCCGTGGCAGCAGCCCTGCTCGTGGAGCAGGGCCATGACGTGGTGGGGGCCTACATGAAAAACTGGGTGAATGACGAGGGCATTCCCGGCGAATGCCCGTGGGAGCAGGATATTCAGGACGCGCTGTCCGTCGCCAAAAAAATCGGCATTGAATTCCGGGTCATCGACCTGGTGGACGAATACCGCGCCCGCATCGTGAATTACCTGATTGAAGGCTACCGCGCCGGATACACGCCCAATCCGGACGTGCTGTGCAACCGGGAAATGAAGTTCGGCGTCTTTCTGGATTACGCCCTGGAGCAGGGGTTTGACTCCGTAGCCACCGGCCACTACGCCCGCAGGCTGGATACGCCGCAGGGCTCCTTCATCCTGCGCGGGCGGGACCCGAACAAGGACCAGTCCTACTTCCTGTCCCTGATGCGCCCGGACCAGACAGCCCGCGCCGTGTTCCCCCTGGGGGACCTGCTGAAGCCGGAGGTCCGCGTGCTGGCGGACAAATACGGCCTTCCCACGGCGCGCAAGAAGGACAGCCAGGGCATCTGCTTTATCGGCCAGGTGAAGATGAGCGACTTCCTGCGCCACTACCTGCCGGATAAACCCGGCAAAATCGTGGATACGGAGGGGAAGACGCTCGGCTCCCACAACGGCCTGCACCTGTTCACCATGGGCCAGAGGAAAGGCCACGGCGTCGCCTCACCGCGGGAGGGAATCGCCTACGTGGTGGTGGGGAAGGACGTCAAACGCAACCGCCTGATCCTGGGGTATGAAGACGCATCCACGCAGGGACTGTATGCGGCCCATGCGGTGGTCGGCGGCATTTCCAATACGCTGGCGCCCCTGCCCTCCCGCGTGATGGCGCAGCCCCGCTACCGCGCCAAGGCGGAATGGGCCTCCTGCGAATATCTGGAAGAAGGAAAGGTGCGCCTGAGCTTTGACACGCCCCTCCGGGCGCTGGCCGTGGGACAGGTCTGCGCTTTTTACGACGGAGGCAAGTTGCTCGGGGGCGGTTTTTTTGAATCCATAGAACCATGATTGACCCGGAACGCACCATAGCCGCGCAGGCCACCGCCGCAGGACAGGGAGCCATTGCCGTCATCCGCATGAGCGGTCCCAGCTGCATGGCCATCCTGAAACAATGCACCCCCGCGGCCTTCACGGAACGCCTCCAGCCGCGCCGGGCAACGCTGGCCCGCATTCTGGACGCGGAGGGAACCGCCATTGACCAGGCGCTCATCACCTGGTTCCCGGCCCCGGCCAGTTATACGGGGGAAGATACCGTGGAAATCTCCTGCCACGGCGGCATGCTGGTGACAGACCGCCTGCTGAAACGCCTGTACCGGTGCGGAGCTTCCCGGCGGAACCGGGCGAGTTCACGAAGAGGGCCTTCCTGAACGGACGCATGGACCTGACCCAGGCTGAGGCCGTGATGGACGTGATTTCCGCCGGGAGCGACCTAGCCCTGAAAGCCGCGCAAACCCAGCTGGACGGGGGCATCGGCTCCCAGGTGGACGAACTGAAGGACAGCCTGGTTCACGTCCTGGCCCATATTGAGGCCTACATTGATTTTCCGGATGAAGATATTTCCCCGGACACCGCTTCCGGTTTGCTGGCGCGGCTCCGGAGCATGGAGGAAAAGCTTTCCGGGCTGCTGCGGACCGCCGAGGGCGGCCGTCTTCTGCGTGAAGGCATCCGCACGGCGATCGCCGGACCGCCCAACGTCGGAAAATCCAGCCTGCTGAATACCCTGCTGGGGTATGACCGGGCCATTGTCAGCAATATCGCCGGAACCACGCGGGACACGGTGGAGGAATCCATCCAGCTCGCCGGGCTGGCTCTGCGGCTGATTGACACGGCAGGCGTCCGGGAATCTTCCGATGTGATTGAACAGGCCGGCATCACTCGTACCAACAGGGCGCTGGAAACCGCCGACCTGGTTCTGGAAGTGGCGGACGCCTCCGCGCCCCGGACAGAGGCTTTCCCCACGGCCGCCCGTACCGCGCCCCGGCTGCTGATTCTGAACAAGTGCGACCTGGGAATCCACCCGGACTGGGAGGCCGTTCCCGGCATCCGTTTTTCCTGCGCCACCGGAGCAGGCAGAAAGGAATTGGAAGAAGCCATCGTCCGGGCCTTCGCTTCCTCCCTGCCCGGTGAAACGGGCAGCTCCCTGGTAGCCATCAACGCCCGGCACCAGCATGAACTGGGCCTGTGCCTGGAGCATGTCCGGCTGGCTTCTGAATCCATCTCCCGGCAGGAGAGCCCGGAATTCACGGCTCTGGAACTGAGGGAAGCCCTGACGCATCTGGGGGAAATCACCGGAGCCGTGGATACGGAGGACGTGCTGGGCGCCATTTTTTCCTCCTTCTGCCTGGGCAAGTAAAGCTCCGGAAAATCCGGACAGCATCATTCAACAAGCAGCTTTTATATCCTCATCATGCCTCCTCCCGCCGTCAAATCCGTCCGCCAAATCATTTATTACCAATATGCCAAAATCATTGCCTCTTCTTCCGGCTTCGGAAAGGCCAATTACGGCATGATTATGAGCAAGTGGAAGGAGCTTTGCGCAGGGACCATACATTGGTCTTCCTCCGTTCGCGAATGGGTCAGGGAAATGGAACATCCCGGAGAATGCATTTATTGCGGCGAAAAAAAAATTGACCACGGAGCATATCCTGCCCCGCGACTGCGGGGAGAAGATATCATGGATAACGTTGTCAGGGTATGCAAGTCCTGCAATTCCTCCAAGGGCGGGAAACGCCTGTACGAATGGAAGGGGCTGAAGGAAAAGGACAGCCACCACCGCATCGCGGAGGGGAAATACCTGAAGTACCTTTATTCCCTTCACGAAAAACGGGGAACCCTGGACGTAGCAAATGTGCGGGAACTGTGCCCGCACTGCAACATGCGCTCCTGCTGCGAGCGGGACGGTACGGTGGAGAAGCTTTCCGTCTATTGCATGGAAGGGTGCTTCCACAAGTAGCGCGGATTACCGTCCGCCGGGTTTCCCGGAAAGAATCTCCTTTTCCTCTTCCTCCATGGCTTCCGGTTCCGCCTCCGGGGAGAACAGGGGAATGTAGGAAGGCAGGTTCCAGTTCCAGCGGATGGCCGCCAGGCGCACGGAGAGCGTGACCACGAAGCCCGTCACGAAGCAGGTGGAGGAGTCGATCCCGAAGTAGTAAAGCACCGCGTACGCCACGCCTCCCAGGAGGGCCGCGGTGGCGTACAGTTCCCCGGGGCGGAACACGTAGGGAACGTTTCCGGTGAGCACGTCGCGCAGCAGGCCGCCCGCCACGCCGGTGCAGATGCCCATCATCACGGAAACGGTGGGCGTATAGCCGTGGAGGTAGGATTTTTCCGTGCCGATCATGCCGAAGAGGGCCAGAACGATGGCGTCCGCCACGCGGATGGTGCCCATGGGCGGCGGGTATTTCTGGGCCACGTAAAAGGTTCCCAGGCTGGTGACGACGGCGGCCAGGACAAAGATTTCCCCGGAGGGCAGCGTCCAGTACACCGGAATGTCCAGCAGAAGGTCGCGCACGGTCCCTCCGCCCAGGGCCGCCAGGGTGCCGCAGACAATCACGCCGAACAGGTCCATTTTCACGCGCGAAGAAGCAATGGATCCCGCCAGGGCTCCAATGATCGTGCTCATGATTTCACAGATGGAGAGGAACATGGCGGCAGGAGGAAGGAAAGAGGCGGATTCAGCAGACCCGTATCCACGGCAGGCAGGAGTCCTGGCTGGCGCAGAACAGGGAGGTGGAAGCCAGTCCCATGTCATGCAGGGTAGCACGCATCAGGCTTTCTGCCAATTCCGGAGAATTGCTTTCTGCGCTCAGGTGGGCCAGCACTACGTTTTTCAGGGCGTCATGGGCGATGCGCCTCAGCAGGTCGCAGGCCTGTTCATTGGAAAGGTGCCCGTGCGTGGAGGCGATGCGCTGCTTCAACGGCCAGGGCCGCTTGGGGGTGGCCGCCAGCATGTCCGGATCATAGTTTGATTCCACCACCAGGCTGTCCACCATGGAGAGGTGTTCCGCCACGCAGCCGGGGGCCTGCCCCGTATCGGAAATGAAGCCCAGGCTGGACCGTTCCGTTTCAAACTTGAATCCCACCGGGTCCACGGCGTCATGGTAGGTGGCAAAGGGGGTGATGACGATATCCCCTATTTTAAAGGACTGCCCTTTTTCAAAGTAGGCCCAGGGGGCTTCCGGCGCCTTTTCCTGAACGCACATGGCCGTATGGCGGGTGGCATAGACGCGCACGGTGTATTTCCTGGTGAACTGATGCACGCCCTTCATGTGGTCCGTGTGTTCATGGGTGAGCAGAATGGCGTCCAGCTCCTCCGGTTCCACGCCGGCGGATTTCATTTTATCCCGCAGCCTGGCGGCGCTGAACCCGGCATCCACCAGCAGGACGGTTTCCCCCGCCTTGACGATGGTGGCATTTCCTCCGCTGCCGCTGCCCAACACGCAAAACTGCATCATGCGCGGAATATAATACCGGTCCCGGAGCGGCGCAAGAGCGGATCAATGCTTTTTTTCACGACATGAACACAAGAAAAAATACTTTTTTCCAGTACGGGGTTGACATTTCAGGTGCATTAAAGTGTATTGAAGTCACTACGTAGTGTACTTGCATGCGATGAGCAGTGTATCAGACAACCTTTTTGGTGCATACACGCACAAGCTGGACCCCAAAAACCGGATTGCGATTCCGGCTGAATGGAGGCCTACCGAAGGCTGCGCCCTGCTCCTGCTATCCGGCCGGCGCCTTGAATTGCCGACCGTTAAAGCCTATACGCGGGAAAAATTCCAGCAACTCATTGACAAGATAGAAGCCACGCCCGGCTACACGGAAGCGCAGATCGACCTGTTCATCGGCAGATTATATGCCAACTGCGTGGAGGCCATCATCAACGCCCAGGGCAAACTACTGATACCCAAACAAATGTGCGAACACGCACAGCTCAGTTCCTCCGTCCGGCTCGCCGCGCGGAGAGGATATTTCGAATTATGGGAACCTTCTCTCTATGAAGAAGTCTCCCGGCGTGAAAACGCCAATATTTCCGATATCAACCAATCCTACGGCATTCTCTGATCTCCCTTCATGCCCCCAGACCCTACCATTCCGCCCACGCATCAGGCCCATCCCTACGCAACGCTTGCGCTGCGCCCGGGCTGGCTTGTTTCCGGCCTGGGCGTCGGCGCCAGAACCGGGCTGAATGCGGAGGTTACGGCTTATTCCATTGTTTTCTGGGGGCACGACGCCCTTCCGGCGCAGGACATGATCGCCTGGCAGCAGGAGAAGGCACGCATCACCGCGGAAATGTCCCTGGCGGGACAGAAGGGCGCTTATGGCAAATTGGGCGCATTGTCCTCCAGCCTGAACCGGGCTTTTGATGGCCATGTTGAGCTTTCTTTACGCGCGGGCGCGGGTACGCATGTCCGCACGGAGGAGGCGCAGGCCCTGGCAAATGCCCTTGCGGCGGAAACGTCCTGCCGCGTGCTGGCATGGAGCATCTGCCGCAACCATGTGCACGTGATTGCGGAGTTGACGGAGGAGAAGGGGGTGGACGAGCTGGTCTGTTCCTGGAAGGCGCTTGCCCCCTCCATGAACTGGGAAGGCGTGTACCACACGGAAGCCCTGAAAGCTCCGGAAGCCGAAGCCAAAGTGGACGCCCTGGTTTCCGAACTGGGGGATGACGCCGTTTCCGCCTCCGCTGACGCGGAAACGGACGGAGCCGTTTCCGGCAACGGTTTTAACCATGTTACGGTTCTGCTGCATGAGACGGTGGACATGCTGGCGGCAGGCCCCGGCAAACTGATCGTGGACTGTACGCTCGGCGGCGGCGGCCATACGGAATTTCTTCTGGAACAGGGCGCTACCGTCTGGGGCATTGACCGCGACCCGGACGCCCGCCGCGCCGCCGCGCTGAAGCTGGCCCGCTTCGGCTCCCGTTTCAAGGTGCTCGCCGGCAATTTCCAGGATGTGGAAAGCATCCTCGCCCAGCAGGGCGTTTCCCAGGTGGACGGCCTGCTGGCGGACCTCGGCGTTTCCTCCCACCAGCTTGATACCGCCTCCCGCGGCTTTTCCTTCCGGGAAGACGGCCCGCTGGACATGCGCATGGACACCCGCGCCGCCTTTTCCGCCCGCAACCTGGTGAACGAGGCCCCGGAAGAAGAGATCGCGGACATCCTCTGGCAGTTCGGAGAGGAACGGGCTTCCCGCGCCATTGCCCGCGCCATCGTAAAGGCGCGTTCCCTGGCTCCCATCACCACCACCGCCCAGCTCGCCCGCGTGGTGGAATCCGTCCTTCCGCGCAAGGGGCGGCAGCATCCCGGCACCCGTACGTTCCAGGCTTTGAGAATCGCCGTCAACGGGGAGCTGGACGCGCTGGACGCGCTGCTGGATTCCTCCGTGCGCCTGCTGGGCAAGGGGGGCCGCATGGCCGTTATTACCTTCCACAGCCTGGAAGACCGCAGGGTCAAGCAGTTCTTCGACCTCCGGAGCCGTCCGGAAATCGACCGTCCGGAATGGCCGGCTCCGCGCCCCAACCCGGATTACTGCTTCCGCCTGCTTTCCCGCAAGCCCGTCACTGCGGGAGAAGAAGAACTTTCAACCAACCCCCGTTCCCGCAGCGCCAAGTTGCGCGGCGTGGAAAAAATCATCTGACCCATCTCTCCTTCGCCACCGCCATGAAAAGATTCAAACAGCGTTTCACCGGCCACCAGATCAGCGTGAGCATGATCATGTGGCTCATTGCCTTCGCCTCCCTCACCTGCGGGGCGGGCATCACTTATGCCGTGCTGAAAAACGACCAGATCCAGGTCGCGCGCGACATCAAGCAAATGAACGAGGAGATCGCTTCCTGCGAACTCACGAAGGAATATTACCGTTCCAAGACTTCCTCCCTGACCAGCCGCTGGGCCATCCGCGACAGGCTGGCCCAGGACAAGTCCAACCTTCAGCCTATCGAGCCCTCAGCCGTAGAATACATTTCTTCCGAAAACGCCTCCCGCATTGCCGCGGCAGGCAATTAAATGCGCCGAGCCGTTCATGACCACGATCACGAAGTCCAGATTTGCCAGAAGAAGCCTCGTCCTGTGCGGCGTGGCGGGCGCTGCGGTCATCTGGCTGATGCTGACGCTGGTCAACCTCCAACTGGTTTCCCCCCGGAAAACGGGCGGAGTCCCCAGCGGCGGCATTATTGAACGGGAGGTTCTCCTGCCCCAGCGCGGTCGCATCATGGACGCCAATGAGGAGATCCTCACCAACAACATGCAGAGTTCCGAGCTGATTGCGGACGGCTACCACCTGAACGATCCCAAGACCATCAGCTGGGCTCTTGCCTATTCCAAGGCCGTCCACTCCGCCTTCTGGGGAGAAGCCGCCACGGACAAGGAGAAAGAGAAGCTCGTTTCCGGTTTCCGCAGCAAAATCCTGGGACAGGCGGCCAGCAAGAAGGACGGCAGCAAGGAGCACAATCTGGCGAAAATCCTGCTGGAAGAGCCTGAGGACGGCCCGGAAGGGGTAGACATGGCCAGGAAGAAGCTGGAAGAGCTTTATGAGCCGGAGATGGTGAGAAAATACGTGCAGGCCCATCTGGAATACGCCGCCAGCGTGATCGCCCCCTTCCTGCCGGACATGAGCGTGCAGGACATCATCAACACGGTGGAAAAGGACGGGGAGATTCCCAAGAAGCGCATCGTCATCGCCAAGAACCTGTCCGAGGAAAAAGCGGAACTGCTGCGCCAGGCCATCCAGAACGCCCGCGTCCAAGGGTTCCGGTTTGAGACTTCTTCCAAGCGCGTTTATTCCGTGCCGGAATGCATGGTGCACATTCTGGGCTACATCGCCCAGACGAAGGACAGCGGTCCGCGGCCCGTGGCCCTTTCCGGCCTTGAAAAACAGCTGGACGACCAGCTTCTGGGCCACAACGGCATCAGGGAGTACCGGAAGGACAGCCGGGGCCGCATCATCCCCTCCGCGGATTCCCGTTTCAAGGACGCCGTGGACGGCCTGAACGTTCGCCTGACCGTGAACATGGAGTACCAGACGATCGTGGAGGAGGAATTGGACGCCGCCATTTCCTTTTACACGGACCAGACCCACAAGCCCCGCGGCTGCATTATCGTCGTGGAGCCCAAGACCGGCAGCATTCTGGCGATGGCCAGCCGTCCCCACTATAATTTAAATACGCGCGAGGGCCTGCAGGAAGGCGCCTACCACTTCGCCGTGCAGTCCCTGTACGAACCGGGTTCCACCTTCAAGATCGTTTCCGTCACGTCCGCCGTGGACAGCGGAAAGGCCACATTCGATACCATGATCAACTGCACGCCCTACATGGTGCCCGGCTCCCGCCCCGTCACGGACGCCCCCCGTTTCTACAGCGGCCTGACCGTGGCGGGCGTGCTGAAAAAGTCCAGCAACCCGGGCGCCTTCCGCATTGCGCTGAAATCGGGCTGGCCCACGTATAAAAAGTATTTTGACCTATACGGTTTTTCCTCCAAGACGGGCATCGACCTGCCGGGGGAAACCAACAGCCAGTGCCAGGACGGCAGCAACTTCGTCAACTTCTCCCGCATCAGCTTCGGCTATTCCCTGATGGTCTCCCCCTTGCAGGTCGCCATGGCCTACGCCGCCATCGCGAATGACGGCGTGCGCATGCGCCCCCGGCTGGTGGACGGCATTTACGTGGACGACAAGAATTTCCAGCCCTCCCCCCGTGGAAGTATGCCGGGTCATGAGCGTTAAAACAGCCCGGAACCTCCGGAACGCCCTGTTCCACGTCACGGACCTGGACGGAACCGCCAAAAGGGCGCGGATTGAAGGCTACAACGTGGGGGGCAAGACCGGCACCGCCCACAAGGTGAAGCCCACGGGCGGCTATTTTGACAACCGCTATACCGTCTCCTTTGTAGGGATGCTTCCGGTGGAGGACCCGGCCTTCGTCTGCCTCATCGTCATTGACGATCCCACCTCCAAGCACTGCCACCCCGGCGGCGGCACCGTATGCGCTCCGGTCTTCCAGAAACTGGCCACCCGCCTGGCGGCGGCCATGAACATTCCCAAGAATACCCCTTCCGCGGAGGCAGACAAAAAAGCCTCCCGTGCCCAAGCCTCTTCCTCCCCGTCCAAACTGCCGCGCAGATAATCCTATCATGAAGCTACTTACCTTGCTCAAAGACCTTCCCGCCCATACGCTCACCGGCTCCCCCAGGTGAAAATCTCCCATCTGGAATGCGACAGCCGCCGCGTTCTGCCCGGCTCCTGCTATATTGCCCTGAAGGGAACCCAGGCGGACGGCCACGAGTTCATTCCGGAAGCCATCCGCCGCGGAGCCTGCGCCGTCGTCGCGGAAATGCCCTGCACGAAGGAAGCCAGGGACGCCGGAGTCAGCTGGGTGGAGGTGAACGATTCCCGCCTGGCCGTCAGCCTGATGGGCGCGGCCTGGAACGGCCATCCCTCCCGCCACATGACCATGATAGGCGTGACGGGGACGAACGGAAAAACTACGACGGCCTACATCGCCCATTCCCTGCTGAAGCAGTCCTGGCTGCGCGCCGGGCTGATCGGCACCATCGCCTATGACAACGGGGAGGAAATCACCCCCTCCACCCACACCACGCCCGGCCCGCTGGAGCTGGAACACCTGCTGAAGGAGATGTTTGAAAACGGCTGCCGCGGCGTTTCCATGGAGGTATCCTCCCATGCGCTGGACCAGGAACGCGTGGCCGGCATTAATTTTAACGTGGGCATTTTCACCAACCTGACCCAGGACCACCTGGATTACCACCACACCATGGAGAATTATTTCCAGGCCAAGGCGAAGTTGTTCGAGCAGATGGCGCAGGACACCAGGGCCCGCCGCAAGCCCGTGGCCGTCATCAACATTGACGACGCCTACGGCCGCCGCCTGGCAGAAATGTTCTCCGGCCGCATGGCCGTCAAGACCTACGGTTCCGCCCTGGGCGCGGATTTCCGCATGCTGGTGCACCACGCCACGGCCAAGGGCAGCGAATACGAACTGGAATACAAGGGAAAAAGCTACCTGGTGCGCGTGCCCCTGATCGGCAAATTCAATATGTACAACAGCCTGGCCGCGCTGGCGGCCGTCATCTGCGCCGGCATCCCGGTACGGGACGCCATCGCGAACCTCCAGAACATTCCGCAGGTTCCCGGCAGACTGCAATTGTTCACCCACCCCGGAGGCGCCCAGATCTTCATTGATTACGCCCACACGCCGGACGCCCTGGAAAACGTCTGCAGGACGCTCAAGGAAATCTGCTCCCGCCGCCTGATTACCGTGTTCGGCTGCGGCGGTGACCGGGACAAGGGCAAGCGCCCGCTGATGGGCGCCGTGGCCGCGCGCCTGTCTGACGCCTGCATCGTCACTTCCGACAACCCCAGGAGCGAGGAGCCCCTCTCCATCATCAGCCAGATTACGGCGGGCATGCCGGAAGGCAGGTACGCCATCATTCCGGACCGCGCCCGGGCCATCGCCACGGCCATCGAACAGGCCCGGCTGGGGGACGTCGTCCTGATTGCGGGCAAGGGCCATGAAAACTACCAGGAGCTTTCCACCGGACGCATCGATTTCAGCGACGCCAAGGAAGTGCGGCGCAACATGTTCATCAAGGAGAGGGAAGAGTTCCCGCAGGCATAACACATCATTTCATCTTTCATGACCTCCCTCACGGCACACGGCATCTGCAACGCCATCGGCGGAAAACTGGTCAGCGGCCCCTTTGACAGGGTCGCTTCCGGAGGCGTGTGCACAGACAGCCGCGCCCTGCCGCCCCATGCCGTTTTCTTCGCGCTGGGAGGAGAAAAGTTTGACGGCAACCTGTTTGCCCCGGAGGCTTCCCGCACCGCGGCGGCAGTCGTCGTCAGCCGCGTGGAGGAAGGGATGGACCCCTCCTGCGCCGTCATCCTGGTGGAGGATACGCTGAAAGCCCTCCAGCAGCTGGCCTCCTGGTGGCGTGCCGGGCTGACCCTCACCGCCATCGGCCTGACCGGCTCCAACGGGAAGACCTCCACCAAGGACCTGACCGCCTCCGTTCTTTCCCAGGGACTCCGGACCATCGCCACGCAGGGAAACCTGAACAACCACATCGGCGTTCCCCTCAGCATCCTCCGGGCTTCCCCGGCGGACGAGGCCGCCGTGTGGGAAATGGGCATGAACCATCCGGGAGAACTGGCCCCCCTGTGTGAAATGACACGCCCGAAGATCGGCATCATCACCAGCATCGGCACTTCCCATATTGAATACCTGGGCTCCCGGGAAAACATTGCCCGGGAAAAATGCACGGTAGCCCGCTGCCTGCCGGAAGACGGCTTCATGATTTTCCCGGCGGACTGCGATTATGCGGACATGATCCGCCGGTCCACCCGCGCCGCGTGCATTGAGTGCGGCATTGACTCCGGAACCGTCCGCGCGGAAAACCCGGTCTCCACGGAGAATGGGACGCGTTTCACCCTTTCCATTCCTGATTTCTGCCGGGAGGTGGTGGAACTGCCCGTCCACGGCCGCCACATGGTGGCCAATGCGCTTCTGGCCGCCGCCGCCGGCTGGGTGGCAGGTCTTGCGAAGGAGCAGATCGTCTCCGGCCTCAACCGGGCGCAGCTCACGGGCGGCAGGCTCCACTGCACCCGGTCCAACGGCATTCTGGTAGTGGACGATACGTATAACGCCAATCCGGATTCCATGCAGGCCGCCCTGCACACCGCAGCGGAGCTTTCCTGCACCGGCAGGCGCTTTGCGGTGCTGGGCAGAATGGGGGAACTGGGAACGTTTTCCGAAGAAGGGCACGCGCTGGTGGGACGCACGGCGGAAAAGCTCCGCTTTGACTGCGTGGTCAGCGTGGGAACGGATGCCGCCCGGATTACGGACGCCATTTCTCCGAACTCATCCACCAAAGGACTGAACTTCGGCTCCGCAGAGGAAGCCGCCGAATGGCTCCGCAGCCACACGGCGCCGGGAGACATCGTCCTTTTCAAGGGCAGCCGCCTTGCCCGGATGGAGCAAGTCATGAACCTCACCTTTCCGCCCCAGTAAATTTTATGCATTCCTTCATTGAACAGCTCAGCCCCGCGGGGGCGCTTGCAGAACCGGCAGGGAGAGCCCTGCTGGCCTGCCTCATCTCTTTTGTCCTGACGATGATGTTCGCCCCGCGGGTAATCCGCGCGCTGATTTCCCTGAAAATCGGCCAGCCCATCAGGACCGCGGAGGAAGTGCACAAGCTGGCGGAACTCCACGGAGCCAAGGCGGGAACTCCCACCATGGGCGGCGTGCTGATCGTAGGCTCCATGACGGCGGCTACCCTGCTGTGCGCCAGAATGAACAATCCCTTCATCATCTCCTGCCTGTTCGTCACCCTGGCGCTGGGACTGCTGGGCTTCCGGGACGACTACCTGAAGGTGGCCAAGAAAACCTCGGACGGCATTTCCGCGCGTAAAAAACTCTTCATCCAGTTCCTGGCCGGGCTGGCGGGCGTCACGTTCCTGTACCTGTACCCGGAAGGCAGCCCCCGCGTGGAACTGCATGACTACGTCTCCTCCCTGTTCATTCCGTTCTACGGCCAGGTGAACCTGCCGTGGTACGTTTACATTCCCTTCGGCGTCGTGGTGGTCATGTCCGCCTCCAATGCGGTGAACCTGACGGACGGACTGGACGGCCTCGCCTCCGGCTGCTCCGTCACCACGGGCATCTCCTACGCCATCATTGCCGCCATTTGCGGGAACTGGCTGATGGCGGATTCCCTGGACATCCCCTTCCACCCCGGCGCAGGGGAAATCAGCGTTTTCATGATGGCCCTGGTGGGCGCCTGCCTGGGTTTCCTGTGGCACAACTGCTACCCGGCCAGGGTCTTCATGGGGGATACCGGCTCCCTGGCCCTGGGCGGAGCATTCGGCATGGCCGCCGTCTGCACGGCGCAGGAGCTTCTTTTCATCGTCATCGGTGGCGTTTTCGTCATGGAGGCCACATCCGTCGTTCTCCAGGTAGGCAGCTTCAAGCTGCGCCACGGTAAACGCATCTTCGCCATGGCTCCCATCCACCACCATTTTGAACTCAAGGGATGGAAGGAAACCCAGGTGATTGCCCGCTTCTGGATGATCAGCCTCCTGCTGGCGTTCCTGGGCCTTTTCCTGATCACCACCGCCTGACAACCACGAACATGCAGCTCAACAATCTCAACATCGCCGTCCTGGGAGCGGGAAGAAGCGGACGCGCCGCGGCGCGCCTCGCCATGAAGCATGGCGCCCGGGTGCGCGTGTTTGACGCCTCCCCCTCCATCGGCAACTGGCCGGAAGACATTCCGCTGCACGCCGCCGCCACGGAGGAAGACGGGAGGGCCTTCCGCGCGGACCTGGTGGTCATCTCCCCCGGCATTGAGACGGACAGCCCCTTTGTCAGGGCCTTCGGGCGGGAAGGCGTGGAAACCATCGGTGAAATGGAGCTGGCCTGCCGCTTCTACCATGGCCGCATCATCGCCATCACCGGCACCAACGGAAAAACCACCACCACGTCCCTGGTGGAAAAAATCCTGCTTCGCGCCGGAAAGGCGGCCATCGCCTGCGGCAATTACGGCGTCCCGATGGCGGAAATCCTGCTCCGGGATTCCGTGCCGGACGTGCTGGCGCTGGAGGTCAGCTCCTTCCAATTGGAAACTATCCGCGATTTCCACCCGGACGTGGCCGTATGGCTCAATTTTGCGCCGGACCACATGGACCGCTACAAGTCCGTGGAGGATTACTACCACGCCAAGCTGCACATCTTCGACAACCAGACGGAAGAAGACCTGGCCGTCGTGCGCGCCGGGGAAAGGCTCCCGCACCTGAAAGCCCCCGTCCGCACCTTCAGTTCGGAAGATCCGGCGGCGGACCTTTATTACCGGGAACCGCAGGTCATGGAGGGAGACAAGCCCCTGCTGAACCTGGCGGATACCACCCTGAACCAGCGCCACAACGCGGAAAACGCCATGGCCGCCGTGCTGGCCTGCCGCCACCTGGGCATTCCCGCGGAAACGGCTGCGGAAGTATTGAAGGAGTTCACTCCCCCGGCCACCGCTGCGAGACCGTCCGCACGCTGGACGGCGTGCTGTGGCTGAACGATTCCAAGGCCACGAACCTGCACGCGCTGGAAGCAGCGCTGAAATCCCAGAATTCCCCGGTCATCCTGATTGCCGGAGGCAAGGACAAGGGACTGGATTACCTGCCCCTGCGGCCCATGCTGAAGGAAAAGGTGCGCGCGTGCGTCGTCTTCGGCCAGATTGCGGACCAGCTCCAGGACGCCTTTTCCCCGTGGTTCCCACGGAAAAAGCAGCGGACGTGGCGGACTGCGTGGCCAAGGCCCGCGCCTGCGCCAGGACGGGAGACACCGTCCTGTTCTCCCCCGGCACCTCCTCCTTTGACATGTTCACCGGCTACGTCCAGCGCGGCCAGGCCTTCCGGGACGCGGTGAACGCCCTCTCCCCCTTTCCTGACAACCCACCAGAAACCCACCATCATGAAAACGACCAAGACCCCCGATCACAATCCGACCGGACGCACCCGTCCGAAACGCAAAATGGGCACCGTGCTCCGTGCCAAGCTCAGCAGATACCGCGCACGCGTCTCCGAATTTGAAGATGACGCTCCCAGCAGCACCGTCGTGCGCTGGCTCGTCGTCCTCCTTCTTCTCCATCTTCTTGTTATCGGCGGCGTCTATGTCCGCAGCACCTGGTTCAGGAATACGACGGAGACCGTGGAAATGGCAACCGCCCTTCCCGCGCCGCCCACCGTTTCCCAGACGCCCGTTCCTGCGGCTCCCCCGGCGGTTCTGCCCCAGGCTCCCCAGGCCGCTCCCGCGGCTCCGGTCACCATCACGCAGCCGGAACAGGTGGTGGACGCGCGCCCGAACAGGCAGCCGGTTCCCGCCGTGCAGGAACACATTCCGGATGCCGCTCCGGTGGCAGGTCCTGCGCGCCACATCGTGCGCACGGGGGATACGTGGGAACGGATCGCCCGTGACAACCAGGTGGCCGTCAATGACCTGAAAGCCGTCAATCCCAGGGTGCAGCGCCTTGTCAGCGGAAGCACGCTCGTCATTCCGGCACGCCCCGGCGACAAGATGGCGCCGGAAAAAACCGCCGCCGCGGAAACGGAACCGGACGGCGTGGCGCATATCGTGAAGAAGGGTGAGACCCTCTCCGTAATCGCCCGCAAGTACAAGATGAACTGGCGCTCCCTCCAGAAATTCAACAAGATGAACGACCGGGACGTAGCACGCCTCAAGATCGGTCAAAAGATCATGATTCCCAAGAAGTAAGTTCTTTCTCTTCCCGCCCCTGCCGCCATGTCTTCCAAAGTCTGCATGATTCTGGTCTGGTTTTTCGTCATCTGCCTTCTGGTCGTGGGCCTGGTGATGGTATCCAGCACGGCGGCCTGGGCGGAAGAAACCAAGCACCCGTACGAGCCCCTGTTCAAGCAGACCGCCTTTGCCTGCGCGGGGCTGGTGGGGGCCATGATCCTCTCCCGGATAGATTACCGGATATGGAGGAAGTATATCTGGTGGATTCTGGGGTTCGCCTGCTTCCTGCTGGTGCTGTGCTACGTGCCGGGCATCGGGAAGGAGATCAACGGGGAACGCCGCTGGATCACCATCGGCATGCAGTTCCAGCCCAGTGAATGCGCCAAGCTCTGCATGATGATGGCGCTGGCCAACTGGCTGGCCCTGTACCGGGACCGCACTACCTCCTTCTGGTGGGGGTTCGTGATGCCCGGCGTCATCTTCGGCATTCCGCTGGCGCTGATTCTTTTTGAAAAGGACATGGGCACCTCCGTAGCGCTGGCCCTGGCCGCGTTCTGCGTGATGTTCGTGGCCGGCACGCGCAAGATTTACCTGGGCGGCGCCCTAGCGCTCGCCGGAGCGGCCCTGTACGTTCTGGTGCAGAGCAACGCCAACCGCCTGGAACGCTTCCTGGCCTGGAAGGACCTGGACGCCCACCGCCTGGGCGCGGGGCTCCAGCAGTACCGCGCCTCCATCGCCCTGTCCCGCGGCGGCCTGGACGGGGTGGGCCTGGGCAACAGCGCGGAAAAGCACGGCACGCTTCCCTTCGCCCATACGGACTTCATCTTCGCCCCGCTTGGGGAGGAGTTCGGCTTTTACGGAACCATGTTCGTCCTGCTCTGCTATTTCCTGATGACCTATGCGGGCATCGGCGTAGCCATGCAGTGCCGGGACGCCTACGGCCGGTTCCTGGCCGTGGGGATCGTCGCCATCATCTTCTGCCCCGCCATCCTGAACATTGCCGTGGTGACCAACGCCGTGCCCAACTCCGGGCTGCCGCTGCCCTTCATCAGCTTCGGGGGCACCAACCTGGTCTTCACGCTGGCCGCCCTGGGCATGCTCACCAGCATTCAGAGATTTTCCACCGGTGCACAGCCCAACTGTGAAATCACCCGCAAAGACGAACGCTCCATTGACGTAAGATTATGACTGAACCCTCTCCCTCGCGTCCCACCCTGAACATCGTGATTGCCTGCGGCGGCACGGGGGGCACCTTTTCCCCGGCATAGCCGTAGCCCAGGAACTTAAAAAGCGCGGCCACAACGTCACCCTCCTCATTTCCCAGAAGAAGGTGGATGCGCAGGCCAGCAAGAATTACGGCGATCTCAATTTCCGCACCATTGAGGCCATCGCTATGCCCAAAATCCCGTCCATGTCCCTGCTGGGCTTCGGGCTCAGGCTGTACAAGGCCATCCGTTTCAGCCGCAGCCTTCTGGACGAGGTGAATGCGGACGTCGTCATCGGCATGGGCGGCTTTACTTCCTTCTCCCCGTTTACGCCGCCCACCGCAAGGGCATCCGCACCTACGTGCACGATTCCAACGCCCTGCCCGGCAAGGCCAACCGCATGACCGCCAAATGCTGCACGAACGTGTTGCTGGGCATTGAGGAGGCCAGGCACTATTTCAACCCCGCCAAGTGCATCGTCACCGGCACCCCGGTGCGCCAGGAGATGGAGGAACGCAGGGATAAGGATGAATCCCGGGCGGAGCTCAACCTGCCGAAGGACCGCCGCGTGGCCCTGGTGATGGGCGGCTCCCAGGGGGCCAGGAACCTGAATTCCCTGGTCATTGAAGCGGCCCGGCAGTGCGCGGACCTGTGCGACTTCCTCATCATCACCGGCTCCGCGGATTTTGCGCGCGTGAGCCAGCTGACGGCGGACATGCCCCATGTGCACGTCATTGAGTTCTGTTCCGCCATGGCGACCGCGTACGCCGCGGCGGACGTGGTCATTTCCCGTTCCGGGGCGTCCAGCCTGACGGAGCTGGCCCACATGGGGAAGGCGGCCCTGCTGGTTCCCTACCCCTTTGCCGCGGATGACCACCAGGCGCACAACGCGCGCGTCTTCGCGGCCCACGGGGCGGCGCGCATGATGCGTGAAAACACCCTCACGCCGGACGATATTGCGGCTTTTCTGAACGAAGTCTTCAAGGATTCCTCCCTGCTGGCCTCCATGAATGAATGTGCTTTACGTCTGGATACGCCTGATGCAGTATCCCGCATCGCCAATGTCATTGAAAACACGGACCATGCAGCCATCCATGATTGAGACTTTACGCAAACGCCTGATGGACAGGGAACATCCGGCACGTCTCCACCTCATCGGGGTGGCCGGGTCCGGCATGTCCGGCCTGGCGCTCATGCTGATGGAAATGGGGCACCGGGTGAGCGGCTGCGACCGGGTGACCAGCACGGAAACCGAACGGCTCCAGAGCCTGGGACTTTCTTTTTCCTGCCCGCATTCAGCGGACGCCGTCTCCGACGCGGAAATCGTCATTTATTCCAGCGCCATCCGGGAGGATAATCCGGCCCTTTCCGCCGCGCGCAAACTGAACATTCCCTGCATGCGCCGCGCGGAATGCCTGGCGGCCATCCTGAACGGGAAGAAGGGCGTCGTGGTCTCCGGCACGCACGGCAAAACCACCACCTCGGCCCTCTGCGCTCACCTGATGCGGGAAGGCCGCATGCGCCCGTGCCACTATGTAGGGGCGGAAATCCCCGTGCTGGGCACCAACGCCCACTGGAACGAGGACAGCGAATACCTGGTGGCGGAAGGGGACGAGAGCGACGGCACGCTGGTGAACTACATCCCGGAGCACAGCATCGTCCTCAACATTGAGCCGGAACACCTGGACCATTACAAGGACCTGGATGAAATCAAGGCCGTGTTTGACCAGCTGTGCTCCCAGACGCGGGGCAAGATCATTTACTGCCGCGCCCATCCCGGCGCAGCGGACGTATGCGCCGGCTATCCCAATTCCGTTTCCTACGGCTGGTCTGGTGCGGATTACACCGCCACGGACATCCTGGAACGCCGCGGCCGCACCCTGTTCACCGTCCTGAAAGGGGAAGAGGAACTGGGCCGCGTGGAGCTGGGCATTCCCGGACGCCACAACGTGCTGAATTCCCTGGCTGCCATTGCGCTGGCAACGGAACTGGGCGTGGACTTCCCGGCGATAACGCGCGGCCTGGCTTCCTTCGCCGGGGCCAAGCGCCGCTTTGAGACCAAATACCTTTCCCCCACCATCCGGATTGTGGACGATTACGGCCACCATCCCACGGAGATAGCCGCCACGCTCCAGACCGCCCGCTCCCTCCAGCCGAACCGCCTGGTGGTTTACTTCCAGCCGCACCGCTACACGCGCACCCAGATGCTGGCGGACGACTTCGGCAAGGTGCTCCAGGCGGCGGACCTCGTCTTTGTGGCGGACGTTTACCCCGCCAGCGAACTGCCCATTGAAGGAGTGAGCGGCCAGACCATCATCGACGCCATGCACAGGCACGGCCCGGTGGAAACCCATTATCTTCCCGACCTGGGCACGGCCCACCACGCCATCGGCAACGCGCTGAAACCCGGAGACCTGTTCCTGACGCTGGGGGCCGGAAACGTCCACGAATGCGGCATGCGCATCGCGCGCGACCTGGCTCTGCTGGAGGATCTGGAACGCACCGCGGGCGAATCCCTGGAAGGCAAGCTGTACGAACCCATGTCACGCCACACCACCATGAGGGTGGGAGGCTGCGCCCAGTACTGGCTGGAGCCCTCCACCTTCTCCGGCATGCAGACAGCCGTCAATTATTGCCGGGACAGGAACATTCCCGTGCACGTCATTGGCCGCGGCTCCAACATCATCGTCAGGGACGGCGGCCTGCGCGGCGCCGTCATCCACCCCTCCGGAGGCGAATTCGACGTCCTGGAAATTCAGGGGAACCGCCTTTCCGCCGGCGCGGGAGTGCGGCTGAAAAAGCTGGTTTCCACCGCCGTCCAGAACGGCCTGGGCGGCCTGGAATGGATGGACGGCATTCCAGGCAATGTGGGAGGAAGCCTCCGCATGAACGCCGGGGCCATGGGCATGGACATGATTAAAAACCTCGTCTCCGTCGTCTGCCTGGATGAAGACGGGGAAATCCGCAGTCACACAAAGGAGGAACTGAACGCCCAGTACCGCTCCATCCCGGACCTGGCCCATAATTTTGTGCTTCAGGCCGTGTTTGAAGCGCAGCCCGCCCCGGCGGAGGAAATGGAACGGCTCCTGGCGGCGGCCAGGGCCAAGCGCAAGCTTTCCCAGCCCGTAGGAGCCAGCGCAGGCTGCATCTTCAAGAACCCGGAGGAAATCCCGGCGGGCAGGCTCATTGACGAGCTGGGCCTGAAAAACGCCTGCGTGGGGGATGCCTGCGTGTCAGACGTGCACGCCAATTTCATCATCAACCGCGGCCATGCCAGGGCGCGGGACATCACCATCCTGATTGACATGATCCGGAAGGAAGCCATGGAAAACCGCGGCATTGACCTGAAATCGGAAGCCCAGGTCATCGGAGACCGGGAACCCCAGTTTTAACCCATTCATTATTTTATTTCAACATGAGCACTCTCAAGCGCGACCTCAAGATTGCCCTTCTCCTTGGCGGCCCCGGAGCGGAACGGGAAGTATCCCTCGTCTCCGGAAAGTCCGTTTACGGCGCCCTGCGCCAGGCCGGGTTTACCGACGTAACGGAGGTGGACGTACATGGTCCGGACTTCCGGCTGCCGGAAGGCACGGAACTGGCCTACAACATCATTCACGGCACCTTCGGCGAGGACGGGGCCCTTCAAGCCATTCTGGAGGAACGCGGCGTTCCGTATACGGGAGCCGGTTCCCGTTCCAGCGCCTTGTGCTTTGACAAGTCCGAATCCAAGAAGGTATTTCTGGAAGCCGGGGTTCCCACCCCCCGCGCGGAAATCCTGGACTGCTCCGGCGGCATCGTGATGCCGTCCCTTCCCCTTCCCTTCGTCATCAAGCCTCCCTGCGAGGGCTCCAGCGTGGGCGTCCACATCATCCACAAGCAGGAAGACGTGCTCCCCGCCATGGAGGAAGCCGTTACCCACGGCACCACCGTGCTGGTGGAGGAATTCATTCAAGGCCGTGAACTTACGGTGGGCGTTCTGGACGGGGAAGCCCTCCCGGTCATCCACATCTGCCCCCGCTCCGGCTTCTATGACCTGAGCAACAAGTACCCGTGGATGAACATGGGCGGAGGCACGGATTACATCTGCCCGGCGGACCTTCCGGAAGAAATCGCCGCCAAGGTGCAGGAGGCCGCCCTGAAGGCCTACCGCGCCGCCGGCGTGGAGGTGTACGGCCGCGTGGACGTGCTGCTGCGCGAGGTAGACGACTCCCCCTTCGTGCTGGAAATTAACACCATTCCCGGCATGACCCCCTCCAGCCTGCTCCCCAAGGCGGCTGCTGCCGCCGGCTGGTCCTACGAGGCCCTTTGCGAAAAAATAGCGGAATTATCGCTAGCCACCCCCCGGAAATAGCGTAATATTTGACAGAGGGCGGGGAGTCGCCCATCCCACACCCCCCGATGTCGCACAAAGCCACAACGCCAGTCCCCCGTTCCGCCAAAAGGCCGGAAATGCTCCTGCTGGAACGGGAGGCCAGAAAAGAAACCATTGAGCGCAAGGGCAGGAACTACCGTTTCTGGCTCTTCCGGCGCAAGCTGTACCACATCGTCACCGTTTACACGCTCATCTTCGGCCTTATCGGGGCCATCGTCTTCCTCTGGACGGATTACATCCTCAAGTACGACTGGCTCTCCATCGACACCGTCACGTTGAAAAGCAACGGCATTTTCAACTCCGAGCAGGCTTTCGCCGTCATGGGGATAGGCCCGAAGGACAACATCTTTTCCATGGATGCCCCGGAACTGGAACAGCGGCTGGAAAAATGCCCGGCCATCCGCCGGGCGGCCGTCAAGCGCCAGATATCCTCCAATCCCACGCTGCTGGTGGACATTGACGCGCGCATCCCCGTGGCATGGATTGACTGCCCGGAACTGGGCGTCCACCCGGGAGACGCCAAATACGGCGTTCTGGCGGACAAGGAGGGCGTCATTTTCCCCTGTATGGAGCAGGTCCACATGCCCTACATCCAGGGCAGGCACATGCCCTCCGTCACGCTCAGGCCGCCCAGCTCCGGCCAGCTCAGCTACGGAGTCGGCATCCGGGAGCTGGAAGCGCCCATGAAGCTGATTGAGCTGCTCTCCGGCACGGTGACGGAATACCTGCCCAGCATCGTCTCCATCACCACGCCCAACGACTGGTCCTTCTGCGTGCGCTTCTCCAACGACTGCCAGGCCACCTTCAGCCATTACGGCCTGGAGCACCAGGTGGAAAAACTGTCCCGCGCTCTCCGGCACGCACGCCAGACGCACCGGAAAATCAGCGCCATCAACCTGATTCCGGAGCACAATATCCCCGTCATTTTCGACGATTCCTACGAGGACATCCCCCTTGCGGAACCGATTGAGGAATGACGCCGTGCCGGCGTCCCCTCCCGGAAGCGGTTTTTCCCCGTTCCCGGCCTTCTCCCGGGAACGTTCTCCCATATTTTCCTCAATTCCTCCCGAGCGAAACACCTGGTTTTCACAGGTTTTCCCCCATGTCAGAATTCTATTCTTTCTCAACGGGAAATGAGATCGTGAAGACCTATTGAACACTTGCCAATAACGCCGCGCAAGCTATACTTTCCACGATATTATGAGCAACGAAACACCTTTATCACCCGAAGCGGAAAAACTGGCAGCGGCCCGCAAGCGCAACCTTGACCTGGCCCTCTCCCAAATCCAGAAAGACTTCGGAGAAAACGCCATCATGCGCCTTGGAGACAACGTCAAGATGGAAGTGGACGTCATCCCCACCGGCAATCTTCTCATTGACCGCGCGCTGGGCGTGGGCGGCTTCGCCCGCGGCCGCATCGTGGAAATCTACGGACCGGAATCCTCCGGTAAAACCACCCTGACCCTGACGGCCATCGCCCAGGCCCAGAAAGCCGGCGGCCTGGCCGCGTTCATTGACGTGGAACACGCCCTGGACCCGCAGTACGCCGCCCGCCTGGGCGTCAACCTGGACGACCTGCTGGTCTCCCAGCCGAGCTCCGGGGAAGAAGCCCTGCAAATCTGCGAAGCCCTGGTGCGTTCCAATTCCATTGACGTCATCGTGGTGGACTCCGTGGCCGCGCTGGTCACCAAGCAGGAGCTGGAAGGCGAAATAGGAGACTCCACGGTGGGCGCCCAGGCGCGCCTGATGTCCGCCGCCCTCCGCAAGCTCACCAGCTTCATCTCCAAGGCCCGCACCGTCTGCGTCTTCACCAACCAGATCCGTGAAAAAATCGGCGTCATGTTCGGCAACCCGGAAACCACTCCCGGCGGACGCGCCCTGAAATTCTACGCTTCCGTGCGCGTGGACATCCGCCGCATCGGCCAGATCAAGGCCAGCGACGGCTCCGTAGCCGGAAACCGCACCAAGATCAAGGTGGTCAAGAACAAGGTGGCGCCCCCCTTCACGGAATGCGAGTTCGACATCATGTACAATGAAGGCATCTCCTCCGTGGGAAGCCTGCTGGACCTGGCGATGGAGTATGACATCATCCAGAAGCGCGGCTCCTGGATCAGCTATAACGGCAGCCAGATCGCCCAGGGCAGGGACGCCGCGAAGGAAGCCCTCAAGTCCAACCCTGACCTGTACAAGGAAATCGAAGAACTGGTCAAGGCCAAGATGGACGAGAAGGCGGCCAAATAATCCGGCTCCTTCCCTGTTCCCACTCATTCAAGGCGGCTCCCCCTTCCGGGAGCCGCCTTTTCCCTTTCCGGAGGCAGGCGCAAAAGAATCTTTCACGGAAACTTTTCTCTTGTGCGTCATGAAAAATCCGTTAGTCTGGACGCGATATCGTCCTATGTATCCGACCTCTCGCACATCATTTGCAGCCGTGCTCGGCGTTTTGGGCATGTTTCTGCTGACGCTGTCCACGGCCTTCGGATGGAACCCGGAAACCATCAACGGCGTGCAGTACATTCCGATGTCCGAGGTGCGCACCCATTACAAACTGACACGGGAACGCACGGAAGGACGGCAGAAAGTTTACGAAGTGCCGGAAAAGATCCAGATACGCATGCAGGCGCACAGCCAGGACATGTTCATGAACAACATGAAGTTCGTGCTTTCCTATCCCGTGGCGGACCATCCGTCCAAGGGGCTGATGGTCTCCAACATGGACCTGCACAAAATCATTGACCCGGTCCTGCGCCCCACTTACATCGCCAACCGCCGCAGCTTCAATACGGTAGTCATTGACCCCGGCCACGGCGGCCATGACAGCGGCACGCGCAACCGCATCAGCAGGGAGGCGGACATCAACCTCTCCGTCGCCAAAAAACTGCGGGACCGTCTCAAGGGCATGGGCTACCAGGTGGTGATGACCCGTGACACGGACAACTTCATTACCCTCCAGGACCGCGTCCGCATCGCCAACAGGCACAGCAACGCCATCTTCATCAGCATCCACTTCAATGACGGCGGCCCCTCCGCCCGCGGGGTGGAAACCTTCACGCTGGCCCCTGCGGGCACTTCCTCCTCCATGTCCCGCAACATCCGCCAGGACGCCCTCCAGGGCAACTCCCAGGACAGCATGAACATCGCCCTGGCTACAGCCGTGCAGGGGCACATGCTGAAAGGGCCGCTCGCCATCAAGGAAGGCATCTCCATGGTTGACCGGGGCATCAAGCGCGCCCGCTATTCCGTGCTGTGCACCATCAAGCACCCAGCCATTCTGGTGGAAGGCGGATTCATGTCCAACCCGCAGGAAGCTCTGCTCATCTCCACGGAGCGCTACCAGAACTTCATGGCCTCCTCCCTGGCCGCCGCCGTGCGCCAGTACCGCACCGCTCTGGGCCAGCAGGTGCGCAGAACGCGTTAAGCCCCGCACTTACCGGGGGTTGCCCCTCCGCAGCATGAACATCATCCGCATTCCCGGCCTGGCAGACTATCAGGAAACCCTGGAACTTCAGGAACAACTGGTCCGGGCCCATCAGGAAGACCCGGAACGGGAAGATGACCTGCTTCTGCTGGAACATGCCGGGGTTTATACCATCGGGCGCACGCGCGACCACGCCAGCCTGCACCCCGGTTCCGCGCTCCCCTTCCCCGTTCATGAAATCAACCGTGGCGGGCAGGCCACCTACCACGGCCCCGGCCAGCTCGTAGGGTACCCCATCACGGATTTGAACCGCTGCGGCAGGGACCTGCACAACTACGTCACCGCCCTGGAAAACGCCTTGATTGAAGCTTGCGCCAAATTCGGCGTACAGGCCCGCATCCGGGAAGGTTTGGTGGGCGTATGGGTGGAGGACCGCAAAATAGCCTCCATCGGCGTAGGGGTGAAAAAATGGATCGCCATGCACGGCTTCGCCTTCAACGTGACCCGCGAATCCCTGCCCCCCTTCCAGGCAATCACTCCGTGCGGCATCCAGGGCGTGCAGATGACCTGCCTGGAACAGGAAATGCCGGAATCCGGGCAGAAGGACGACCTGCTGGACCGGTTCGGAAACGCTTTTGCAACACTGTGGAAGGAAAAATTCCACCGGAATTCAAAAGGTGCAGAGTGTGCCGGGGAGCATGAAAAATCCTTCTTCCCTTGAAGACGGAAATGCGCCAAAGGCTGGGAAGCGGCCATTTCAGACCATGAATGCAGGGGAAATGTTCAAAAAAACACTTCCTGTAAGACACAGACCGTGTCAGCAATACGTCCTTGCATCTTGACGCGGTTCCCGAACGGACGGATGCTTATACCAGTTATGGGGAAAACACTTTTCCAAAAAATCTGGGACGCTCATTCCGTCGGCATCCTGCCGGACGGAAGAACGCAAATGTTCATCGCTACACATCTGCTGCATGAAGTCACCTCTCCGCAGGCTTTCGGAATGGTCCGGGACCTGGGCCTAACCGTGCGTCACCCGGAACGCACCTTTGCCACCGTGGACCACATCATCCCCACGGACAACCAGGCGGAACCGTTCGCGGACGCTACGGCTGACGCCATGATCAAGGAACTGCGCCGGAACTGCGCGGAAAACGGCATCCGCTTTTTCGACCTCCCCACCGGCCTCCAGGGCATCGTGCACATGGTAGGCCCGGAACTCGGCATCACCCAGCCGGGCATGACCATCGTGTGCGGGGACTCCCACACGGCTACGCACGGCGCGTTCGGCTCCATTGCCATGGGCATCGGCACCACGCAGGTGCGCGACGTGCTGGCTACGCAGACCATGGCCCTCAGCCCGCTCAAGGTGCGCCGCATCAACGTGAACGGGAAACTGGCCCCCGGCGTGCGCGCCAAGGATGTGGCCCTGCACATCATCGGCCTTCTGGGCGCCAAGGGCGGCCTGGGCTTCGCCTATGAATACGGCGGCAACGTAATAGACGCCATGAGCATGGACGAACGCATGACCCTCTGCAACATGTCCATTGAAGGCGCGGCCCGCTGCGGCTACGTGAACCCCGACCAGACCACGGTGGAATACATCAAGGGCCGTCTGTTCGCCCCCACCGACGCGGACTGGGACAAGGCCGTGGAACGCTGGTTGAGCTTCGCTTCCGATGCGGACGCAGAGTACGACGAGATCGTGGAGATTGACGGAGCCGCCATTGAACCGACGCTGACATGGGGCATTTCCCCGGACCAGAACACGGGCATCAGCGGCAGCACGCCCAACCCCTCCTCCGCCAGGAACGACGACGAACGGAAGATGATCAATGAGGCGCTGGAATACATGAAATTCCCCGCGGACATGCCCCTCAAGGGACTGCCGGTGCAGGTGTGCTTCGTAGGCTCCTGCACCAATGGCCGCATCTCGGATTTCCGGGAAGTAGCCGCCCTTATCAAGGGGCGCCATGTGGCTCCCGGCATCCGGGCCCTGGCCGTTCCCGGCTCCCAGATGACTGCCAGGCAGTGTGAAGAGGAAGGCATCGCGGA
The DNA here is from genome assembly GCF_049262625.1 of Akkermansia sp. JRP_AM1. Classification (NCBI taxonomy): domain Bacteria; kingdom Pseudomonadati; phylum Verrucomicrobiota; class Verrucomicrobiia; order Verrucomicrobiales; family Akkermansiaceae; genus Akkermansia; species Akkermansia sp. JRP_AM1. Next base: position 1,462,013 of record NZ_CP118234.1, on the reverse strand, counting down.
CATTTTCCGTGAAGCCGGCTTTGAATGGCGCCTGGCGGGCTGCTCCATGTGCCTGGCCATGAATCCGGACAAGCTCCAGGGGGACCAGCTCTGCGCCAGTTCCTCCAACCGGAACTTCAAGGGCCGCCAGGGAAGCCCCACCGGGCGCACCCTGCTGATGAGCCCCGCCATGGTGGCCGCCGCCGCCCTGACCGGGAAGGTCTCCGACGCGCGCGACGTGTTTTCCCTGAATTAACTTTCCAACTTTTTCCTTTATGTCTCTGACCAAATTCACCTCCATCACCGGCACCTGCGTTCCCGTTCCCGGACCGGACATGGACACGGACCGCATCATCCCCTCCCGCTTCCTCAAATGCATCACGTTTGACGAGCTGGCGGGAGTCATGTTCTGGGACGAACGCTTTGACGAAAACGGACAGTCCAAATCCCATCCGGTGGACGATCCCCGCTTCAAGGGGGCTTCCATCATCCTGGGCGGCTCCAACTTCGGCTGCGGTTCCTCCCGCGAACACGCTCCGCAAACCATCAAACGCTCCGGCATCAAAGCCGTCATCGCGGAATCCTTTGCGGAAATCTTCTTCGGCAACAGCACCGGCATCGGCCTCCCTTGCGTGTGCGCGTCCGCGGATGACATTGCCGCACTGACCCGGTACATTTCCGATCATCCGGAAACGGAAGTGACGATCGACCTCCTGAACATGACAGCCTCCTGGAAGGAAGGTTCCTTCCCCATCCGGATGCCGGCGGAAGCCCGTGAAGCCCTGAGCCGGGGCCGCTGGGATTCCATTGCAGAACTGCTTGTCAACATGGATGCCGTGGAAAAGAAAAATGCGGAACTGCCCCAGGTAACAGCCTCCTGCTGATTCAACATTGACCTCTCCCTACCCCCCTCTATCCCCCACCTCCCCATATGATTTTCAGAATTACAGACTACGTCCACTACGGCACGCTGGACAACCGTGAACGCGGAACCGTCAAGCTTGCGCTGCAGCTTATGGGGATGCCCCATCCGGTGAATATCACCCTGCAGGGGGACTGCCTCCAGGATCTGGCCGGATGCCTGGTCGATTTCAGGAACCCCTCCCCCGGATGCTCCCTGCGGAACTTACCCAGCTCCCGGAAAACATCCGGGGCGTGGCGGGGGACATGACGGCCAGCCGCCGCATGCCCGTCAAGGGGAAGAAAACCATGGAAAACTCCCTGTACCTGGAATGGTTCACCAGCCACCACGACATGGTGCTGCTGGAAAGCACGGCCTTTTCCATCAAGGTCTCCCTCCCCGAATGGATCATGGATTCCTGCGAGGAACAGGTTCAGATCATGGCGAACCAGCAGATGCTGCGCACCCAGGTGAAGGAATGGTCCAAAACCTATGCCAATACCCAGGAAGACGGCAACCTGCCCGACCACCACTGGGACAAGCGCCTGCGGGAGGCGGAAGCCATCGCCATCGCCTACCAGGAAGTGTTCCAGAAATACAGGCTGAACCCCACCGGAGACATCCGCCTGGCCTTTGTGATGGGCTGGGACGACGTGCTTGACAACATCGCCCAGTCGGAGGAAACGGGCACTCCGTGTTCCTGCAAAAGCACCGGCATGCTCAGCCTCTTTGACATCCTCAACGAACAGGAGGCCCAGGAGGTGCAGTCCTGCATGTTCCACCCCCTCTTCCAGCAGGTCATGGAGCTGACGGACCTGTGCCAGCGCCAGTTCAGCCGGGAGATCAACAAATCCCAGAGGAACCGGACGGAACCGCCGGAACCCCTGAACCAGATTTTTTACTGCATCCGCTACATCACCCCGCGCATTCTCTCCTGCCTGCTCCAGGAGAAGGAAAACGATGCGGACTACTGCACCATGGCCGCCCGCATGGCCCTGTGCGTGGAACAGACGCGCCAGACGGTAGCCGCGCTGGACATCCGCCGCAGCCAGGTAGACGACGAGGTGACGGAACGTTTTTCTTCCTTGCTGGAGGAAGTCAACTCCTTCCAGGAAAGCCTGGCAACCCAAAGCCGGAAAAGCAATCTATAACCAACTTACTTTCACAACATTACCTCTTCACTACAGACCACCATGCACTTCCATACCTGCCTCCAAGGACTGTGTGCAGTCCTGGCCGCCGCCGCTTTTTCCTACGCGGATGAACCGGCCGTTTCCATTTCAGACTTCGGGGTGGACAAGGTCATGTCCGGCCCCGTCGTTTCCATCAATGACCAATACAAGGGAGTCGTGAAGATCGAAGTGGATTCCCTGACGCCGGACTACGCCACTCCATGGGATACGGGCCGCTACCAGGGCGGCATCGGCACCGGCTTCCTGATCGGGGAAAACGCCTTCATGACGAACGCCCATGTGGTCAGCAACGCGGAACGCATTTACATCTCCATGTACGGGGATTCCCGCAAAATTCCCGCCAGGGTCAAATTCATCGCCCATGATGCGGACCTGGCCCTGCTGGAAGCGGACGACCCCAAGCCCTTCAAGGGCATCCGGCCTTTTGAATTCAGCAAGAACCTGCCCCACCTGGAAGACGAGGTGAGGGTGATCGGCTACCCCATCGGCGGCAACAGGCTTTCCGTCACGCGCGGCGTAGTCTCCCGCATCGACTTCACCACATATGCCCACCCCCGCAACACGGAACACCTGACCATCCAGGTGGACGCCGCCATCAATCCGGGCAACAGCGGGGGCCCCGCCCTGATGGGGGACAAAGTCATCGGCGTAGCCTTCCAGGGCCTGAACAACGCCAACAACACGGGCTACGTGATTCCCACGCCCGTCATCCGCCACTTTCTGGAGGACATCAAGGACGGCGTCTATGACGGCTACGTGGACATGGGCATCCAGGCCGCGCCCATCCTGAATCCCGCCATGCGCAAGGCGTTCGGCCTGCCGGACGACGAGAAGGGCGTCCTGATTGGCAAAGTGCTCAAGGGCTCCTCCGCCGATGGAGTGCTCCGCAACGGGGACCTGCTGATGAAGGTGGACGGCTACGACGTGGACAGCTCCGCCATGATTGAGCTGGACGGCCAGAAAATCAGCATGAAAGAGCTCATTGAACGCTGCTTCAAGGATGACCGGCTCCCGCTGGATATCATCCGCGACGGCAAGCCCATGAAGGTGGAGATGGTGATGAAGCCCTCTCTCTCCAAGGATCTGCTGATGGCGGAATACGACAAGATGCCCCGCTATATCGTCTTCGGCGGCCTGGTGTTCCAGCCCATCCAGCGCAATGTGCTTGCGGCGGCGGACATCTCCATGCTGGACGTCGCCCTGGATATCCGGGATTACCAGGAAGACGGCGGCTGCGTGGACCATGAAGACATGGTAATCATCACCAAGGTGCTGGACGATGAAGTGAACGCGCGCCTGTCCGGCTCCATCTCCAACGCCATCGTGGAAAAAATCAACGGCGTGAAGGTCAAGGGCCTCACCCACGCCTACGAACTCCTTTATCCGAAGAATATGCCGGAATACGTGATTATTGAACTGAAAAACGGGGAACGCCCCCTGATCTTTGAAGGCAAGGCCATGGAGGCGGCCAACAAGCGCATCTCCAAAACCTACAACATCCCGAAAAACGCCCGTCTGGACAGCGCCATTCCCGGCCGCCAGCCTGACCGGAACACCAACCCCGCCCGTTAACCGCCATGAAAATTCTTTCCCTTTTCGCCCTCGGTTCCCTGATTCTGCTCGGCGGCTGCCAGCCGCGCGAAGCCGGACGAACCGCTCCCGAACCCCAGCCCGGGCAGCAGCCGGAAACACCGCCTGAACAGGTGGAGGAAACGGCCGCTCCGGCGCAGCTCCCTTCTCCCACCAACTCCATGGTAGGCATTAACGCCACCAACCAGGGCTATGCCATGGTCCAGCCGTGGAGCAAGGAAAACCCGGCGTACAGCCAGGGCTTCGGCATTTACCTGGGGGACGGCAATATTCTGACGGCGGCCAACATCGTTTATTCCGCCAGCTTCGTGGAAGTGACCTCCGCGGACGGCTCCCAAACGGTTCCCGTGACCGTGACCGCCTTTGACCCGGAAGCCAATCTTGCCCTGCTGCGCCTGAAAAACGAGGCAGACGCCGCCTTCCTGGACAAGCTGGTGCCCGTCACGCTGGGGAACGCCCCGCGCCTGGGCGACAAGGTGACCTTCTGGCAGTTCAATGACGACGGCCTCCCCATCACTACGTCCGGAACCCTTCTGGCAACGGAAAGCTCCAGCCCTTTCACCAACAGCGAACCTTTTGTCCTGTACAATGTCAAATCCTCCGTCACGCCTCTGAAAGGCGGCGCAGGCAACCCCATCATGAGGGATAATAAACTGGTGGCTCTCAGCGCCAGCTGCGATCCTTCCGCCCAGAAGGCGCTGGCCGTGACCCATACCATGATTTCCCGGTTCCTCCAACAGGCCCGGTCCGGCAATTACACCGGCTTCCCGGCGGACGGCACCCAGGTCACGGAGCTGACGGACCCCGTTTTCCGCAAGTTCCTGGGCCTTCCGGAAACCGGCGGCGGCTTTTACGTGGTGAAACTGCCTGTCTACGGTTCCTTTTACAAGGCAGGCGTGCGTCCCGGAGACGTGGTGGAAAGCGTCAACGGCATTCCGCTGGACAGCAAAGGCCTGATCAGGGACCCCGCGCTGGGCCCCGTTTCCGCCAACGTCCTGTTCCGTGACTCCGCCATGCCGGGGGACACCATCACGCTGGGCATCCGCCGCAAGGATAAGGACGGCGTCAGCCAGCCCATGACGCTGGATGTCAAGCTTGACCGGAGCGCGCTGGAGGGGGATCTGATCAATCCGGCCCCCTTTATTTCCAATCCCCCCTACCGCATTTACGGAGGTCTGGTGTTCGTCCCCCTGACGGGAGCCCTGATGAGGGAAATCAATAAGCTCAGCAAGAACCGCCCCCCTCTCAACCTGCTGGAAGCTATTCAGAAAAAGGAAGACATCCGGAAAAAAGGCGTGGATGAAATCGTGGTCTTCCTGATGGCGCTGCCCACCCAGGCCACGCTGGGCTATGCCCAGATGAACTCCTCCATTGTGGAAAAAGTGAACGGCGTCCAGGTAAAGAGCCTCAAGCACCTCAACCAGCTTCTGGACCTGCCCGCTCCCGGCGGCACGCACCGCATTGAGGTGGCCCAGCAGCCGTACACCATGTACATGTCCCAGAAAGAGGCCGCCAAGGCGGACCGCTTCATCCAGATGAGGGCTGTTCCCGTGCTCCGCAGGGATTAGGAAAGCCGCGAGCCATTCCATTGCATTCCTTCTGAAATGTCCCTTCATACGCTGAATATCCGGCTGGATTTTCCCTATAGAACGGGCTTTACCCACGGAGCCTTCCGTCCGGAAAACGATGCGCTGGCCAGCCTGATGGAGCAGAGGCCCGGAGGCCGCGTCCTCGTCCTCATGGAGGAAGGGCTGGAACGGTTTTATCCGCAGCTCCCGGCGGACATCGACCGTTATTTTGAAAAGAACGCCGGAGAACTGGCCTATGCCGGCTGCCGTTCCGTTCCGGGCGGGGAAGCGGCCAAAACCGGCTTTGCCGCGTGGGAAAAGGCCCTCCGCCACATTGTGGAAGCGGGCATCGACCGCCATTCCTACATCATTGCCGTGGGAGGCGGGGCGTTTCTGGACGTAGCGGGCTTTGCCGCCGCCACCGCCCACCGCGGCATCCGGCTGCTGCGCGTGCCCACCACCACCCTTTCCCAGGCGGATTCCGGCGTAGGCGTCAAAAACGGAATTAACTTCATGGGGCAGAAGAACTACCTGGGCACCTTCGCCGTAGCCTGGGCCACGCTTAACGACTTCCTGTTCCTTCATTCCCAGCCCCTCTCCCTTAAAAGGGCCGGCCTGGCGGAAGTGGTGAAGGTGGCCGTGGTAAAAGACGCCTCCTTCTTTGACTGGCTGGAAACGAACGCCGACGCGCTGGCCGCCTGCGAGCGGGACGCGCTGGAATATGCCGTGGAGCGTTCCGCGCTGCTGCACGCCGCTCACATCGCCGGAGGTGGAGACGCCTTTGAATTGGGTTCCAGCCGCCCCCTGGACTTCGGACACTGGGCCGCCCATTACATGGAAACCATGTCCGGCTACACGCTGGGCCATGCGGAAGCCGTTTCCGTGGGCATGTGCCTGGATATCCTTTATTCCGTCAGGAAGGGATGGCTGCCTGCTGCGGAGGCGGAAAGAATCGTCTCCGTACTGAAAGCCCTGGGACTGCCCGTGTTCCACCCTCTGCTCTCCCGCAGGACGGAGGATGGCGCATGCGAAGTGCTGAAGGGCCTGGAAGCCTTCCGTGAGCACCTTGGCGGCCATTTGACGGTATTGATGCTTACCGGGATAGGCCGGGGAAAGGACGTCCATGAAATAGACGCCGCGCTAATGGAGGAATGCATCCGGGAAATGCAGGAGGCCGCCCGCTGCTCCGGCCAGGAATAGGGGCCTTTCCCTTGTTGCCTTCCTCCTTTTATTTGGAGTTCAGGTAATCCAGGATCATCCGGACCTCCGCCTTGATTCCGTTGAGAATCGCTCCGTCGTCCGCCTTGAATCCGGGATTGTGATTCGCAGGGCCGTCCCCGGAACCGATGGTCATGAAATAAGTGGGCGCTACCTGCGCATAATAGGAGAAATCCTCACTGGCCGGTATTCTGGGAGAATCAAAAACGTTCTTCTCACCCACGGCTTCAACGGCCGCCTTCTTCGCCAGTTCCCGCAGGGCAGCATTATTCTGGATGGACGGATAGCCCAGAACGTAATCCAGCTTGTACTGCGCTCCATTGGCCTTGCATACATGGTCGATGACGGACCGGGTGCGTTCTTCCAGCAGTTTGCGGGTTTCCGGCGTTACGGAACGGATGGAGGCTCCCAGCTCCGCTTTGTCCGGAATGACGTTGGGAGCGTTGCCGGACTGGAATTTTCCCACGGTGATCACGGCCATGTCCCCGGGCGTCGCATTGCGGGAGACGACCGTTTGCAGTGCCATCACGATTTCAGAGCCCGTGACGATGGGGTCCACGCCCAGCTGCGGCATGGAGCCATGGGAACCCTTCCCCTGAATGGTAAGGAAAAAACCGTCCGACGAGGAAGAGGCGGCCCCCGCCGGCAGAATGCCGATGGACCCGGCAGGTTCATTGGGCATCACATGCGCACCGAAGATGGCGTCTACGCCTTTGAGAACTCCGCTCTTGATGATCGGAAGGGCGCCCCCGGGCGATTTTTCCTCCCCGGGCTGGAAAATGAAATACACCGTGCCGGGCAATTCCTTCTGCATGGAGGCAAGAACCTTGGCTGTTCCCAGCAGCATGGCCGTGTGCATGTCATGCCCGCAGGCATGGCTTACGCCCGGTGTTTTGCTGGCAAAGGAAAATCCTGTCTCCTCCTGCACGGGAAGCGCGTCCATGTCCGCCCGGAAGCCGACGGTTTTCCCGGGCTTTCCGCCGCGCAGAATGCCGACCACGGAGGTCTTCGTAGGCCGCAGAATTTCAATGTGGCCGAACGAGGCAAGCAGGTCCGCCACATAATTGCTCGTCTTGTATTCTTCAAAAGACAATTCCGGATTCTCATGGATATGGTGCCGCCACTCCACGGCGTCCCTGGCGGCGCTCTGCACCTCCGGTTGCTGCGCCATGGCCGAAAAAGTCTGGAGAAGAAGGACCAGCAAGGTCAACAATGATATTTGCATGTTTTTAAAACGGGAAGGACTGTTTTTAGTCAGACAACGCGCAACGACTTTCATTCCATAAAACTGTGCCATCATTTCAGAATTTTCAAAGATTAAACATAAACCCTGCCAATAACCTCCGTAAAATCGAACCAATCACTCCTTGCAGGTTCTCCACCTTTGAGCTTTCATGAAATTAAATATAAATTATTGAATTTATTTATATGATGATTTCAAAAGAGATAAGAAAAAGTATGGGAGAGTTGAAAATAAAAAACTTTGTCTTCCTGACCTCAGTAACAAGAAATAACTACAAATCCATATTATTCGAATTCTAGAGTGTACTTTTAACAACAAAAAATCGGCAAAAGAAACCATCACCGTTTTCGTCCAATCTAACAATACCTCAAAAGTTGAAATCATGTTCACTCTAAACACGGATTCCATCTATACCCTATTCAAGATTTCTGGAAATTAATCAGAAGCAGTGTGACCAACCATAAATAGACGAAAGGGTGGAACCTTAAATATCCGGAAGGGTCAGGAGGTGGGAAAGGAAAGGGTAAAGTGTCCCAAATGGGACACTATTTTTTTTCAGGCTCGCGGGTGATGAAACGCATGAGTTCCGCGTCAAAGTGAAGCGGAACGTCCCCGGTGGGGCCGTTGCGGTTTTTGGCGAGGTGAAGGCTGGCCTGTCCGGCGAGTTGTTGCCGCTGGTCCTCGTCCTCGGCGTAGTAGTCGGAACGGTAAAGCAAGCCTATCATGTCCGCGTCCTGCTCAATGGAACCGGACTCGCGCAGGTCGGACATACGGGGGACGCCCACGCTATTTCCCGCGCGCGTCTCCGGTCCACGGTTAAGCTGGGCCAGGACGATGACCGGAACCTTTAATTCCTTTGCCAGGGCTTTCAGGCCCGCGGATATTTCCGCGACTTCGCGTTCCCGGCTGTTGGCGGCCTGCCTGGACGTGGGTCCCATGACGACGACGGAAAGCACGGAGTATGACAATTTGGGAAGAACGATTGCCACGACGGATGTTCTTGGACGCGTGACTCGGACTGAATACAGCGAAGACGGCCTTACCACCACGGTTACCACTCCAGCAGGGGCCACTCTGGTTACCAAAACCTATTACGACGGCACTGTCATTCTGGAGGGAGGAACCGGCCAGCGCGAAATGGAGACCAGGCTGGAATTGACTTCGGAAGGCATCCTGACCACGACCTTGTCCAAGGGAATTGTGCTGTTGCGGTCTCTGGAAAACGGCTTCGGTCAAACCGTCCGGCAGGAACAGCCCAATACGAAGGGAGGGTTCATCGTCACCAGTAATACATACAATGCCAAGGGGCAACCGGTTCGTTCCCAGACGGAAGACATGGCCTCTACAGTCACCGTCTACAATGAACTGGGACACGCCGTGAGGCGGACCGTCCAGCTGGACGACCTCCATCCGGATGATCCCTCTAGAAACAGAGTCTCGGAAAACTCCTCCTGTTACCGGCTCCGGGAAGACGGCGTCTACCAGGTGCAGACTTCCACCACCTGCAACGCCGACGGATTCCCCCTCACCCAGACCACGGAAAACATGGTTTCCAGACTCAGCGCTGTACTGGAAAACAAATCCATCACCACGGACGTCTACGGACAGCAGAGCGTACAATGGACGGAGTACACTGTTCCAACCAAGCGCACCCGGTTCAGCCGCATTCCCACTTCAAACATGGTAGCCGAGTCTCTTGTCGTAGACGGGTTTGGGACCAATCAGACCGACCACTCCGGAATCTGTTCCATCCAGCGGCGTTCCTGCACCTCTACAGGGGTGATTCTGGAAAAAACCGATGGCCGCGGCAACACCACTATGGAGGAAACGGATCTTGCAGGACGCCCGGTTAAGACTACTGGTCCTGCGGGCCATGTCACCACCACCAGCTACTCGTCCTGCTGTGACCATCCTGCCTGCATCACCGACGCTTTGGGAGGAACAACCTGTTATTCCTACGACATACGCGGCAGAAAGACGGCCGAATATGGCACCGCCATTCAGCCGGCCTGCTTCGCCTACGACGAAGCCGACCGCATGGTGGCCCTGACTACCTTCCGTGCAAACGAAGGCGACATCACTTCCGATCCTTCCGGCCGAACCGACGGAGACACCACCACCTGGCTCTATGACGAGGCCACGGGGCTGGAATTGAAAAAGACTTATGCCGACGGTTCCTGTGTTTCCAGAACCTATGACGAGCTCAACCGTCAGGAGACACTTGTCAAAGCCAGGGGGCTTGTCATAACGTATAAGTATGCTCCCTTTACAGGAGAACTCATCTCGGTTTCCTACAGCGATGGAACTTCTCCCTGGATCTTTTCATCCAACCATCTGGGGCAGATAATCTCCGTCTATGACGCTTCGGGTCTCAGGGAATTTTCCTATGACAGCTACGGAAGGATGATTCAGGACACTTCCTTTGGACAGGTGGAAAGTTCTCTTCAAGAAGAATACGATGCCCAGGGGCGTTCCAACGGATACCGCTTGATGCTCGGCACACGCACCGTGCAGCACTCCCATCTTGACTACGATTCCAAAGGCGGCATGATTGGGATGAATCTGGAAGGACTGAAGTCTTCTTTTACCTGGCGGTACAATCAAACCACCGGCTTCCTCCACCATCTCACCTACCCCAACGGCATGGTCCGCTGCAATACCTACCATCCCACACTCAACCTCGTAACCGCTATCGGTTACAGGAAGGGAGCGGATGGCGAATTGGCGGCCGGCCACGAATACGACTACGACGCGCTGATGCGTCCTACTCAACGACGGGACTTATGGGATGCTGCCACTCCCGCGACGATAAGAGATTTTACCTACAACAGCCGCAGTGAACTGCTGGAAGACCGCATCAGCCGGGGAGGAAGCTTTGCGTACTGCTATGACAACATCGGCAACCGCAAGACCGCCCGTGAACTGGAGAAGGAAGTAGCCTACGAATCCAACCCGCTCAACCAGTACACGGAGATTGCCGGGGAAGGAGAAGATTTTACCCCCGTCTACGATGCCGACGGCAACCAGACCCGCATCAGGACCTCAACGGGCATCTGGGAAATCTCCTACGACGCCAATGACCGCCCCGTCGTCTTCACCAGCCAGGATGGCAGAACGTCCATTACCTGCGGCTACGACTACCGGGGAAGGCGCTTCGAGAAGAAGGTCACCGTCAATGGGGCAGTATCCAGCCACTCCCGGTTCCTGTACCGGGATTATCTGCAGGTAGCCGAACTGGATTTGATGCAGCCTGAGCCTATGCTTATAAAGAGCTACCTGTTGGATCCAACGGAACCGACGGCAACGCGCATCCTGATGATGACATGCTGGCAGGAAAACGGAATGAAAGTAAAAGAGCATCTCTACTTCATGCACGATGCCTTGAAGAACGTTACTTCCATTTTTGACGGACAACAGACGAGAAGAGCTCGTTACGAGTATGCTCCTTTTGGTAGCCTTCTCACCGCTAAGGAAGACATGGCTCAAGAGAACAAGTTCAGGTTTTCCTGCGAGTATGCAGATGACGAATTGGGGCTTGTCTACTACAATTACCGCCACCTCAATCCCGCAGACGGCAGGTGGATCAACCGCGATCCCATTCAGGAACAAGGAGGTTGGAATTTGTACTCATTTATTAATAATAGTATTAATATAGAGGCGGATTTATTAGGATTGAGCTCCATTGAATTGGAATTAGGAGATGTTAAAGAAATTGTGACAAAGAAATATAATCTTTCTTTTAGTGATCCTGGTCATGACGAAATCATAGATAATTTTATTATTAATGGACTCGGTCCTAATGGAAGAGCTGTATTTGCAGCAGTTATGGGATTTGTTAGTTTAAGATATTGGAATATTGATATAATGAAAATTTATACTCATTTTTTGGCAGGAAGAGGAACTGATTATACATATGATCCTAATAAAATACCCAAAAAACCAGAGATGTATGCTGTTAGAAAAGCCATTGCTTTTGTGAAGGAAGATCCTAAAAATAGATGCAATAAGAATATTAGAATGAAAAATTGGTCTCTGGCCCATTCCAAAGAAAATGATATGCTATATATTTTAGGAGATTATAGTTATATTGTTGGAGGTATTGTTGATAATAAATTTAATTTTAAATATTCATTGTACATATATGATATATATGATATATATGATTTTGATTTTCAATCTTTAGAAGGAACATGGAAAGAAAAAATGGCTAAGTGTTTTAGAAATGTAGCTTGTTTTGTTTCCGGTAAAATACCTGAATTTCAATTCAATTCTAAGAATTTTATTATCAAAGGTGTAAAACAAGATGAATATAATCTATCATCAAATAAATGAATACAAAAAATGTTATAACCTGGTTCGTTCCTATTATTTTATTTATAATTAATATATGTGTCACATATATTCTGCCACAATTTTATAATAAAAATAATGATAGGCAATTAGGTTATTTGATTTTCTATTTAATTTTAGTTATTTTAATTTTTCTATTTTGCTGGATATATTCTCTCTTCTCAAATAGAAAAAATCTACTGATATTTTTTGTTGTTTCTATTTTTTACTTCTTTTTTATATGTATAATGTTTTTATTAATTTTTCCGTTTCTTTAAAATTATATTGATATTTTAATAATATTATCAATTCGAGATTTAATGTCTTTAAAACGTTCGAAAAGATACAACTTTCCGAAGGTTTTTTGTAAATTTGTATTAGAAGAATACTGGTCAGACATACTGGTTACAGACAAAAATATCAACGAAATCAACAAACGACTTTCAGACATGAGTCAAATATGCGGATATGAAATTAAAATAACTTTAGAATTCCATGTCGAATTTACGGACCGCATCATCTATCCTGAACAATTTTACGGCGACCATTATTACAGGCCTAAATACAATAAAATCCTCCATTCCATTCTAAAAATAATTGGCATCAGCATACCTTTGGAACCCATGCAACATTCCCGTTTTTTCCAAAACAATAACGCTGGACCGGACATATCATTATAGTAGTGGAAATATGACCCAATCCCCACTTAACCATTTTAACCTTTAATTGTCATGATATTCTGGTTAAAAAAGAATATGCCTTATTACCTAATGACGAATGGAAATGAGAGTAATGTAAAATTCTCAAATTACTGACCAGGATTTTATGACTACACCGAACTTTCTTTATCTGCCATTTGGTGATGCAGGACAGTCTGAGCACTTCCCTTTTGCTGATTGTTGGAAAGGAGATAGATGGAACGAGCATATTCATTGACAGGAATCCCTCCCCCCTTCTTTTTTCTTCCATTCACCTACAGCCGCGGCACTGCGGCAAGCAACGCCTGGGTGTACTCGTGGGAGGGGGAGGAAAAAACTTCGTCCGCCTCCCCGTATTCCACGATGCGGCCCTTGCGCATCACGGCAATACGGTCCGCAATGTAATGAACCACGGACAAATCATGGGAAATGAAGATCATGGTCAGGTTCAAGTCGCGGGCCAGAGCGATGAGAAGGTTCAAAATCTGGGACTGGATGGAGACGTCCAGCGCAGAAACGGGTTCATCCGCAATGACCAGCCGGGGTTCCGGAGCCAAGGCACGCGCGATGGCTACGCGCTGGCGCTGGCCTCCGGAAAATTCATGGGGATACTTGCGCATCAGGGAGGGATTCAGGCCCACCCTTTCCATCAGTTCCGCCACCTCGTCCCTCATCTGTGAGAAAGATTTTTTGCGGCTGCGGCATTCCAACGCCTCCTTCAACGTCGCATACACCGTGAAACGGGGATTCAGGGAAGCGTAGGGGTCCTGGAAAATCATTTGAAAATCCGGACGGCGCTTCCTGACCTCGGAGGCGGAAAGAGCCGTCAGTTCCTCTCCTTCCAGAAAAATGCGTCCCTCCGTAGGCTTCTGGAGCAGCATCACCGTGCGGGACAGAGTGGACTTGCCACAGCCGGACTCCCCTACCAGCCCAAGGATTTCTCCTTTCTCCACGGACAGGGACACCCCGTCCACCGCCACCACAGACGCCGGTTTGCGGGAGGAGAGCAGCCCCTGCACCGCAGGAAAGACAACGCTCACATGATCCAGTTCCAGAAAAGCCATACCATCACTCTAACAAGCCTCCTGAGGCAAAACAAGACCCCAACCGTGCCAGCTCCGCCAATATCAAGACATCCACGCGCATCTCCCATTCATGCCTTCCCCAAAAAACACTGGGGCCGGCCTGAAAAATACGCAGGAAAAATCTAGTCTGTTTTTACTACCGCCGCGTCCTGTACCAATAGATGCCCTTCTACCGAAAACAACTTTACTTCTCCTTCTCATCTTTGCCGCAGGATGAACGGACAAGGAAGGAAAGAAGAGCTGCCCCGGCATCTCCAAGGAGAGCCGCTATTCCGGAAAAAACCGGACCAAAAATGAAAATCAGCCCCGACTGGGCATCGCGCATATCTTCCGGAGTCACCCGGGACCAAAAGAGTTCATAGTAACACACGAGGCCGATAACAACAAAAGAAGTTGTTTCCCATTTCCACCGTCTATTGGTCTTTTTGAAGAACCACAACACCGCAAGGAAATACCAAGGCCCCCACACAAGGCCAAAGACATTCCTCAACACAAGAGCGCTCCAGAAACCAGCTACCACGGTGGAGGCAATAATCAGCAGCAGGACCGGATCTTTTCTTCCCCGCACATTTTGATGACCCATATCCGGACTCCCGGTTTCTCCATGCATATGGTTTATGAATAAATCTTTAATGGATCCATCTCAAGCAAAAAAGAGCCGTTCCCCGCGAAGGGAACGGCTCCTGAGATTGATGCTGCCGCGGAGCTTACGCGCCGAGCTGGTAGCGGACGAAGGAGACGACGGAGACGTCATCGCCGAGTTCCTTGCCGACCTGCTTGAGCAGGGCGTCCACCGTGACGTTGGGATCCTTAACAAATCCCTGGTTCAGCAGGCAGGACTGGGCGTACAGGGCCTTCAGCTTGCCGGGAAGAATCTTTTCCAGCAGGTGTTCGGGCTTGCCTTCCTGGATGAGCTGCTGCTTGGCGATTTCCTGTTCCTCAGCCACGAAGGCGGGGTCCAGGCTGTCGGAGCTGACGCTCTTGGGAGCGGCGGCGGCAATGTGCAGGGTCAGGTCCTTGGCAAGAGCCTTGAACGCGTCAGACTTGACGGTTTCTTCCTTGCCGGCCTTGATAGACAGCAGAACGCCAACCTTGCCGCCCATGTGGATGTAGGAGACCACAGCGCCGGAGCCGTCCACCGTGAGGCGGGCGAACTTGCGCAGAGCCATGTTTTCACCGATGGAGCTGCACATGGCCTTGATGTATTCTTCCGTAGTGCCTTCGGGCATGGCAACCTGGAGGGCTTCCTCCAGCGTGGAGGCCTTGGAATCCATGAGAGCCTTGGCAACATCGTTCACCAGGCCCTGGAACTTGTCGCCCTTGGCGCAGAAGTCCGTTTCACAGTTGAGTTCAAGGATGATGCCGGAGCAGCCGCAGGGAGCCACGGCGGCGCGGATCACGCCTTCCTTGGCATCGCGGTCAGCCTTGGCGGCAGCCTTGGCAATGCCCTTTTCGCGAAGATACTTCACAGCGGCTTCCATGTCGCCGTTGCATTCGTTGAGGGCTTTCTTGCAATCCATCATGCCGGCGTCCGTTTTGTCGCGGAGGGCCTTGACGAGAGCTGCAGTAATTTCTGCCATAGTGTTTCTGTTCTTTCTAAATGGGTTGGTTTAGGCTTCGGCGGGAGCGCCCTTGCCTTCGTTGATGGCCTTGACAATGCAGTCAAGGACCAGACGGATGGAACGGACGGCGTCGTCGTTGCCGGGAATCGGGAAATCGATTTCCTTCGGGTCGGCGTTGGTGTCAACCAGAACGCAGACGGGAATGTTCAGACGGTGGGCTTCGCGGATGGCGATGTCTTCATGATCGGCGCCGATGGCTACCATGGCGTCCGGAGCGCCGCCCATGTTGCGGATGCCCTGAAGGTTGCGTTCCAGCTTCTGGCGTTCGCGGTCCAGAGCGGCCAGTTCCTTCTTGGACATGCTCTTGAATTCCGGGGTCTTTTCAATCCCTTCAAGGTAGGAAAGGCGTTCGATGCTCTTGCGGATCGTGCTCATGTTGGTGAGCATGCCGCCCAGCCAGCGATGGTTGACGTAGTACTGACCAGTGGCTTCCGCGGCTTCGCGGACGGCTTCCTGGGCCTGGCGCTTGCAGCCGACGAAGAGGATCTTCTTGTTGCGGCGTGCCAGATCGGCCAGGAAGGAGCAAGCCTTGTCCAGGCATTTTTCCGTTTCTTCAAGGTTGATGATATGGATACCGGCCTTGTCCTTGAGAAGGTACTTCTTCATGCTGGGGTGCCATTTGCGGGTCTGGTGGCCCAAATGAACACCGGCTTCAACCATCTGGTTAATCAGATCATTAATCATATATGTATGTAGGTGGCTTTCCTTGCGGCAGGAAAAGCGGTTTTTAGGGACTTCGACGCTTTCTACCCCTCCGATCCCCATTGTTCAGGTTGCGCCGAATCACGCGAGGGACAAATAATATACTTCACGATGCCCTTCTTGTCAAAGCATAAATCATTGATTTACGCAACCATTCCGCCATCCGCGGCATCCCGCCGGAGGAGCGCCTCCGCAGCGGCTTTCATCCCCTGCCTGATACTTATCGTATAAAAAACAGGAACATGCCGCAAAACAGTCTTGGAAAAAACATGGAAGAGGCGTTCCATGCGGGCGTTCCGGATGACCAAGACCCTGACAAGCGGCAATCCCGCCAAATTGATTTTCCTGTTTACCATTCCCCTGCTGATCGGCAACCTGTTCCAGCAGTTTTACAACATGGCGGACACCCTGATCGTGGGCCGCACGCTGGGCGTGGAAGCCCTGGCCGCCGTGGGCTGCACAGGCGGCCTGATGTTTTTCATCCTCGGCTTCGTCATCGGATTCACGGCGGGGCTGGCTATCATCACGGCCCAGCGCTTTGGAGCGGGCCGCAGGCGGGCGGTGCGGCGCAGCTTTGCCGTCTGCATCGTCCTGAGTTCCATCATGACCGTCCTGCTGACCGCCGTCAGCGTCGCCTTCGCTCGTCCCGTTCTGGAACTGCTGCAAACTCCTCCGGAAATCCTGGAGGCGGCCCACGCCTACATCATCGTCATTTCCTGGGGCATCGGCGCAGCCATGCTGTTCAACCTCCTCTCCAACGTTCTCCGCGCCCTCGGGGACAGCCGGACGCCCCTCTATTTCCTGGTTCTGGCCTGCGTACTGAACATTGCGCTGGACCTGGCGCTGATCCTGCGGTTCGGCATGGGACCCGCGGGGGCTGCCGTCGCCACCGTAGCCTCCCAACTGGTTGCGGGCCTCTGCTGCACCGCCTACGTTTTTAAAAGGTTTCCCATTCTCCGGCTGACCAGGGCGGACTGGAACATGAGCCGCCGCTACCTCTGGGCGCATATCCGCGTGGCCCTTCCCATGGGGTTCCAGGCATCCATCATCGCCATTGGCGCCATTCTGGTGCAGTTTGCCCTCAACCGGCTGGGAGCGCAGTCAGTAGCGGCTTTCAGCGCGGCCCAGAAAATCGACATGGTGGCGACGCTGCCCATGATGTCCTTCGGCATCACGATGGCTACGTACGTGGCCCAGAATTACGGAGCCAGGAATCTGGAGCGCATCCGCCGGGGCGTTCTCCAGTGCAACCTGATGTCCGTGGGGTTCAGCATCGCCGTAGCCGCCGCCAATATTGCCTGGGGACCGGAACTGATCCGGCTGTTCGTGGGAGACGGGGAGAAGGAAGTCGTCAGCCTGGCCCAGACCTACCTGAACATCAATGCCTCCATGTACTGGGTGCTGGCGCTCCTCTTTGTCTTCCGCTACACGCTGCAAGGGCTGGGCCAGAGCATCGTGCCCACCTTCGCGGGCGTCATGGAGCTGTGCATGCGCGCCCTGGCCGCCATCGTGCTGGCCCGCTGCCTGGGCTTCACCGGAGCCAGCATGGCGAGCCCCGCCGCCTGGATCGGCTCCTGCGTGCCTCTCGCCATCGCCTATTACTTCACCAGCAGAAAGCTGGCGCGGTCCATGAAGCAGGGCTTCCCTCCCTGCCGTGAGGAAGAGCCGGGAGCCGTCCGGCAGGCCGCGTGATTGCGGCTGGCATTCGCCCCGCACCGGAACCGGTATCTCACCCCGGAGGAAAGGGAAACCGTCATGGAGCGCCCCAGGGGTCAATCACGGGTCTTCGCGGAAATCCCGGAACGTTCCCTTCCCCAGTATTCCCGCGCCTTCTGCAAATAAAACGCGCCCAGGGGAGGCAATATTTCCAGTTCCTTGCCCCACTTCTCCGCCAATTCCGGAGAAGGCATGTCCTCCCTCATGTGCTTTCCCTCCCCAATCAGGAACGGAAGCACTACCACCCTGTTTCCCTTCAAACGTGGAAATACTTCCTCCACGGAGGGGGAAGCGCCGAAATAGGCCAGGGCCATATCCGTTTCCTGCGGCCATAAAAAGGTCCGCAGTTTCTGTAAAAAGGCGAACGGCTCCGGAGGAAGGTCCTTTCCCACTACTCCATGGGCCACCACCAGCAGGGACGTTCCCGGCCCCAGCTCTTTCCCGAGGGCGTCGCGGACGGTCAGGAAGGGCATCACGTCTTCCCCAGCTCCCCACACCGGCTTGAATTCGAATTCCGGAGACACGCCGCGTTCCGCATACATGGCGCTCAATTGTTCCGGCAGCGCTTCCGTCACCGTCCAGCCGCTCTGCATGAAGACTGGATAAATCTGAACCACCCCGTCGCCCGGAGGCAGGTCGTCCGCCTGCATGTCCCGGAAGGAAGCCTGCCAGACGGGAGCGCCGTCCATGCCCAGCAGCTTGATGCGATCCGCCAGATGCTGCCGGAGTTCGGCCCCCGCCTCATCATAGGAGACGCATAGCTTGTAAATTTTTTTGGGCATGTGAAGTGAGACCCCAGAGGGAAGGCGGCGTTCAGCATCTTCCCCACTTGCAGACGCAGGGACGGTGCATGCCTGCCGTTTGTAACAGAAACGCCGGATTCCGGCAATACCATAACCGCCTTTTCCCTCCATGGCCTCCCATTCTCCGCAATACGGCAGGAAAATTCTTTTATTCCGCTGATTTTCATTTTCTTATGAACTTTCTAAAGAAAGGGTCCGGAGAAAATGGTCCCCTCTTGCCGAATCTCCCGGCGGAGGCAGGATAGCGGCTTGACCGGAGGGCTTGAAACCGTCATGATATAAGGACATACAGGTTTTGTTTTATGTCGTTTTACATTCAATCCGTTGAAATCGGCGGCCCGCGGCCGTTCTACCTCCTGGGCCCCTGCTCTCTGGAATGCGAATCCTTCGTCTGGGAGATGGCCCGCTCCATCAAGTCCATTGCGGAAAACCTGGACATCCCGCTGATTTTCAAGGCCTCCTACGACAAGGCGAACAGAACTTCCATCACGTCCTTCCGCGGACCCGGCGTACGGGAAGGCTGCCGCATCCTGTCGGAAATCGGCAAAGAGCTGGAACTGCCCGTCGTTACGGACGTGCATACGGCCCGGGAAGCGGAGATTGCCGCTGAATACGTGGACCTGCTCCAGATTCCCGCCTTCCTGTGCCGCCAGACAGATCTTCTGGAAGCCTGCGCCAAGAGCGGCCGTCCCGTGAACATCAAGAAGGGCCAGTTCCTGGCTCCGTGGGATACTGTGAACATCGGGGAAAAGATGCGCGCCTTCGGCTGTGACGAGTTCATGATGTGCGAGCGCGGCACCTCCTTCGGCTACAATAACCTGGTGGTGGACATGCGCTCCCTGTACTGGATGAAACAGGAAGGCTTCCCCGTCGTGTTTGACGCCACCCACGCAGTCCAGAGGCCCGGAGGCCTGGGCGGAACCACGGGCGGAGACAGCGAACTGGCTCCCGTGCTGGCGTCCGCCGCCATGGCGACCGGCAGCATTGACGGCGTGTTCATGGAGGTGCACAAGGATCCGTCCAAGGCTCTTTCCGACGGGCCCAACCAAATCCCCCTCCACCTGCTTGAAGGCGTGCTGAAACGCCTTCAGTCCATCCATCAGGCGGTTCAGTCATGATGAAGTTACCGTTCACATGCTTTCTGGTAATTGCCATGCATGGCATGGCGGCGCAGGCGGATACCACCCTGCCCGCAGCCACGCCCTTCGCCGGCGTAGACAAGAAATTGCCCATGCTGGAGCTTCTGCCCGTAGGCCAGGTGCTCCCCAAAGTCAGCCTGTCACGGTATGAAGGGCCGCGCCTTTCCATGCTGCTGACCGCTTCAAGCGTGACCGTAGCCGCCCCGCAGGAAATTGCCGCCAGCATCCTGAACGTGTACCTGTACGGGAAGAACAACCAGACCTCCCATCTTTTCACGAAGGCTGCCTCCTACTTTCTGGACAAAAAACTGGTCGTCTCCCATACGGAGACCACCCTCAAGGAAGAGAACTTTTCCGCCAGGGGCACCGGCCTTTACATGGATACCAATATCAAGAGGGGCATCATCCTTGGCCCCGTTCAAACCACCATCCGCATGGATCAACGCAACAAGTAACCATTCCTTTTATGAAAAAACTTTCCTCCCTGCTGCTGCTCGCCCTGACCGGAGGTCTTGCCTGCGGCGCCACTGACGGCGTTCCCGCCCATATCGTACAGCCTTTGCCCAAGGAACTGGATCCACGCCTGGAGCCGCCCCTGGCTCCCCCCTCCGGCATCGTGCGTCCCCTGACGGCGGAGGAAACCGCCCGGAGGGAACGGGAACTGGCCCCCGTTCCGACCGCGGGCCTGAAGGAAGACGGTGAGAAGGCGATTGAAGCGTACAACGTGAAGGAAAAGACCGTTGACGGGCAGATTCAGGAATTCCGCCAGCAGCACCAGGTCACCGGCAATGCCGCCGCCCCGGCTGCGGACACCGCTCCCGCTGCGCCCAATCCGGAAGAGAACTTCATGCGCGCCAATTCCTCAAACAACCTGTACTCCGTAGATTGTGACGGGGACCTGTACTTCGACATGGAAGAAGGCGTGCTGGTGTTCATGAAAAACGTCCGGGTGCGCAACCCCAATCTTTCCATGGACTGTGCGGACCACCTGAAAATTTATGCGGAGTTCGTGCCGAAGAAGCCGGGCGACAAGAAGCCCTCCGAACGCAAGCAGGAAAAAGAGAAGGAAAAGGAAAAAGAAGGGGAGAAGCCCCAGGTGGCCCTCCCCAACGGCGGCAATTTTGACTATAACTCCATTAAAACGGTCGCAGCCTCCGGCAACGTGAAAGCCAGCTATACCAACAAGGAGGGGGAAACCAGCAACGCCCAGGCGGACAAGATCACCTATAACGCCAAAACCGGGGAAATCATCCTGACAGGCTCCCCGGTGATTATTACGCCGGACGCCATCATCAAGAATCCGAACAAGGACGCCTTCATCCGCGTGTACTCGAACGGGAATATGTACAGCAGCCGCGGCACCAAGACCACGTTCCGCCACGTAGACAAGAAGCTTTCCGACCGGGACAAACAGAAAACCAACCGCAAGCCGTGAGCTCCCCCTATCCACCCATCTGCTGAGAGCCGAAGGCATCTGCAAAACCTATAAAACGCGGACCGTCGTGGACCAGGTCAGCCTGACGGTGGGCCATGGCGAGATCGTAGGCCTGCTGGGGCCGAACGGCGCGGGAAAAACCACCTCCTTCTACATGGTGGCGGGGCTCGTGCGCCCGGACGAAGGCCGCGTGATTTTTGCGGGCGAGAATATCACGGAACTGCCGATGAACCTGCGCGCCAGGCGCGGCATGGGCTACCTGCCGCAGGAGGAGTCCATCTTCCGCAAGCTTTCCGTGGAGGACAACCTCCTGGCCATTCTCCAGACCCGCAAGGACATGACCTCCCGCCAGCAGAAGGACCGCGCCGTGGAGCTGATGGACCGCTTCGGCATCACCAAGCTGCGCCGCTCCATGGCCATCCAGCTTTCCGGCGGGGAAAAGAGGCGGCTGACCATCGCCCGCGCCCTCGCCACCAGCCCCAAACTGCTGATGCTGGACGAACCGTTCAGCGGCGTGGACCCCATCGCCGTTTCAGACATCCAGAAGATCGTCATGGAGCTGCGCGATACGGACGGCCTTTCCATCCTGATTACGGACCACAACGTGCGGGAAACCCTGCACATCGTGGACCGCGCCTACATCCTGTTTGAAGGGAAGGTCATCAAGCACGGCACTTCCGAGGAAATCGCCAACGACCCCATCGCCCGCAAGCAGTATCTGGGCGACCAGTTCCGCATGTAACGCCACTTTCCGCCCCTCCCATGTCCTCTCCGCAGAATACGATCGCCCTGGTGTTCGACTATGACCAGACCCTGAGCCCCTTCTACATGCAGGATCAGGCCATTTTTCCGGAATTCGGCATCTCCCCGCAGGAGTTCTGGACCAGGTGCAACGCCACCGGGGAACGGGAAGGCTGGGACGGGGAACTGATTTACATGAAAAGCTTGCTGGACGCCCTCTCCCTGGACCGCGTCAGCAATGCCCGGCTCACCCAGCTTGGGGAACGCCTCACCTTTTACCCCGGCCTGCCGGATTTCTTTGACGCCTTCCCGTCCATGACCCTGTCCTCCCTTCATACGGACCTGGGCATCAACATTGAATACTACATCATTTCCTCCGGCCTGAAAGCCCTGATTGACGGCTCTGCCCTGCGCCCCTATTTCAAGGCCGTGTTCGGGTGCGAGTTCAGCGAGGAGAACGGCTACATCAACTTTCCCAAGAGGGTCATTTCCCACACCACGAAGACCCAGTACCTCTTCCGCATCAACAAGGGCATGCTGGATTACGACCAGGACGTGAACGACCACATGCCGGAGGACATGCGCCCGATTCCCTTCGCCAACATGATCTACATCGGCGACGGCCCCACGGACGTGCCCTGCTTCACCGTCATGCGCAGGAACGGCGGCCACGCCGTGGCCGTGTACAATCCGGAGGACGAAACGGGCCGCAGCTTCCGCAAGTGCTATAACCTGGCCTCCAATTCCGACCGCGTGAACTTCATCGCCCCGGCGGATTACACGCCCGGCAGCCACCTTACCCGCCTGCTGTCCGGCATGGTGACGGACATCGCCAACGGCATCGTGCGCCGCCGTGACCGCGCCCTGGCGGATTCCTGCATTGCGGCCCCCACCTTTTCCAAATAAAAACCTGCTCCATTCCTCTCCCCCGTCATGAACAGCCATTTTCATTTCCTCGGCATCTGCGGAACCGCCATGGGCGCGGTAGCCGCCGCCATGGCCCGCCGCGGCTTTACCGTCACCGGCTCAGACGCCAACGTTTACCCCCCCATGTCCACCTTCCTGGAGGAGGAGGGCATCACCCTGTTTGAAGGCTACAAGGCCTCCAACATCCCCGCGGACGCGGACGTCATCGTCATCGGCAACGCCATGAGCCGCGGCAATGAGGAGGTGGAAGCCGTGCTCCAGCGGCGCCTGCGCTACCTCTCCCTGCCGGAGACGATGAAGGAATACTTCCTGCGCGGCAAGCGCAACTACGTGGTGACCGGCACCCACGGCAAAACCACCACCACGTCCATGCTGGCGTGGCTGATGGAGGACTCCGGGCTGAACCCCAGCTTCATGATCGGCGGCATCGCCCGCAATCTGGGCCGCGGCGGCCGTTTTACGGATTCCGATTTCTCCGTGCTGGAGGGGGACGAATACGACACGGCGTTTTTCGACAAACGCTCCAAATTCCTGCATTACCTGCCGGAACTGGTGGTCATCAACAACATTGAGTTCGACCACGCGGACATTTACAATTCCCTGGAGGAAATCAAGCTGAGCTTCCGCCGCCTGACCCAGATCATTCCCCGCAACGGCCTGGCGCTGGTGAACGCGGACGATCCCAACTGCCTGGACGTGGTGAAGGGGGCCCCCTGCCCCGTCAAGACGCTGGGCTTTTCCGACTCTTCCAACATTCGCATCCTGGACGTGGAAACCTCCACGGACGGCAGCCATTTCACGCTGGAAGGCACCCGCTACTATGTGCCGATGATCGGGGAATTCAACATCCGCAACGCCGCCATGGCGATTGCCGCCGCACAATTTGCGGGGCTGAACGTCAAGCAGCTGGCGGACTCCATGGGCCGCTTTGAAGGCGTGGCCCGCCGCCAGGAAGTAAAGGGCGTGGTCAACGGCATTTCCGTGGTGGACGACTTCGCCCACCACCCCACGGCCATCAAGCAGGCCATCCTGGGCCTGCGCCAGCGCTACCCGGGATCACGCATCTGGGCCATTTTTGAGCCGCGCTCCAACACCACGCGCAGAAACATCTTCCAGAATGAACTGGCGTTATCCCTCGCTACGGCGGATTTCCCCGTGGTGGCCGCCGTGGACCATCCGGACAAGGTGGCCCTGGAGGAACGCCTGGACCTCACCAAACTCTCCAATGATCTCTCCGCGCTGGGCAAGGACGCCCTGATCGGCGGACAGGCGCAGGAAATCGTCTCCGCCGTCTGCAAGAAAGCCCAGCCGGGAGACGTTATTCTGGTAATGAGCAACGGCGGTTTTGACGGCATTCACGCCAAATTGCTGGAAGCCTTGAACGCCTGACCCTTTTTCATACATTCACCTCCAATGAAAAACGCATCCACCATCACCGCCTTCATCATCAGCTTCCTGGTCGTGGGCAGCCTGGCTCTGGTCTTCCTGTTCCTGGGAAACCGGGAGGAGGAGCCCGCCCCCGCTGAACCCGCGGCGCAAACGGAAGTTCCTCCGCGCCAGACGGTGACGCCCCAGCCCACCGTGGACCCGCTCACCAAGGAAGACATCAGCCGGCAGACGGCCACGCCGTCCTCCCTGGTCAACCTCAGCTCCCCCAGACGCTGGCGCAGGCGATTGCCAAGGTTATTCAGGACCGGGACGCGGACACCCTGAAATCCCTGGAAATCCAGCAGGCCGTCACGGAGGCCCAGGGCCGCATCATCCGGGAACTCATGGAAGCGCGCCATGTGCGCCTTTCCACCCCCGGCATCACCAGCATCGGCGCAAATAACCAGGGGGCCAACCCCACGGCCAGATACACGCTCAACTTCAGCAGCGGCGCGCGCGGCTACCTGGACATGAAGCGCAATGACAAGCAGCAGTGGACACTGGACACCCTTACGCTGCCCAGCAAGCAGGACCTGGCCAAGGACAAGGCCGCCCCCATGGCCATGAACGATCCCATGGGCATCGTCAGCTCCTTCATGGACGCCGTTGCCAAGGCGGACTTCCGCACGGCACGGAAATTCGTGGACGGAACCAAGGTGCAGGACGCCACCGTGGCCGGGCTGTGCATCCTGTTTGAAGAAGGCGCCTTCCGCCTCCGGGAGGACGCTCCCATCAAAACCGCCTATGAAGCGCCCACCAATGCGGGCTTTTTCGTCCACCTGCAGGACGCCCAGGGCAGGAAAGCCGGCAACGTGGGCCTGACCGTAGCCAAGAAGGATGAACAATGGCTGATTGCGGAAGCCTCCCTGGACAACATGCTGGAAGCCTACACGAAACGGCAGGGGGCCGGAGACGACATTTTCATCCCCATCGTGAAGAATCCGCAGGGGGGCGATTCCCTGGCCCTGTTCTTCGGTTTCAATGAAGATTCTCTGTCCAAGCGTTCCGAACGCCAGCTCCAGATTGTGGCGGAGGCCATCAAGACGGATAGCGGCAAGAAGCTGGAAATCAGCGGCCACACGGACGATGTGGGGAGTGAACGCTACAACCAGGGCCTCTCCGAACGCCGGGCGGCGGCCGTGAAGGCCCAGCTCGTCCAGTTCGGCGTTCCTGCGGAAAGAATCGTCACGAAGGGATTCGGCAAATCACAACCGCGCCGCACCTACTCCCCCACGGCGGACGAAGGAACGCGTGATGAAGCCCGCAAGGAAAACCGCCGCGCGGAAATGTACCTGGACTTTTAAAGAGTGATTAGAGTGGAGAGTGGAGAGAAAAGTTTTTCAACCAATCCCATTAACTATTCTCTATTAACTATTAACTGAAACGCATGGCCCGCCGTTACGTCATCAAGCAGGATGCCGCGCCAGCCGCGCCCATCTCCGGAATCGACTACCGCACGGCCCTTAATGAAGAACAGTATGCAGCCGTTTCTTCGGAACCGGGGCCGGCGCTCGTCATTGCAGGGGCCGGTTCGGGAAAAACGCGCACGCTGACCTACCGCGTGGCGTGGCTCCTGGACCACGGCACGGACCCGTGGAACATCCTGCTGCTGACCTTCACCAACAAGGCGGCGCGTGAAATGACGGAACGGGTTCGCTCCCTGATTCCCCTGGACCTGTCCCGCCTGTGGAGCGGCACGTTTCATTCCATTGCCAACCGCATCCTGCGCCAGCACGCGGAATACCTGGGCTATACTCCGGCTTTCACGATCATGGATTCCGACGACCGCAAATCCATGATTAAAAGCGTGGTCAAGTCCCTCAAACTGGATGAGAAATCCACCCGCTTCCCCAAACCGGAAGTCCTTTCCTCCCTGTTCAGCCTGGCGGACAATGAGGGCGCCAATATCCAGGAAACGCTGGAAAACGCCTATCCGTACCTCTCCAACCACCTGGACGCCATCCTGGACGTGCATGAACAATACGTGGCCCGCAAGCAGGAAACCAATAGCATGGACTTTGACGACCTGCTGCTCAACGTCGTGAGGCTTTTCCAGGAACAGGAGCATCTGCGCGCCCTGTACGGCTCCCGCTTCCAGCACATCCTAGTGGACGAATACCAGGACACCAACTACCTCCAGAGCCGCTTCATCGACCTGCTGTCCCGGGAACACGGCCAGCTCATGGTAGTGGGGGACGACGCCCAGAGCATTTATTCCTGGCGGGGGGCGGACATGGAGAACATCCTCAGCTTCACTACCCGCTACCCGGCGGCAAAGACCTTCAAGATAGAGACCAACTACCGCAGCGTGCCGGAAATTCTGGAGCTCTCCAACGCGGCCATCGCCGCCAACGAGGTGCAGATTGAAAAAGGCTCCGCTCCGTGCGGCCTACCGGGGAAATGCCCCCGGCCCTCGTTCCGCTCAACGACGACAGGATGCAGGCCAAATTTGTCGCCCAGCGCATCCGGGACCTCATTGAAGAAGGCACGGACCCCAATGAAATAGCCGTGCTCTACCGCGCACACTTCCACAGCATGGAATTGCAGATGGAACTGACCCGCGGGGAAATCCCCTTCCGCATCACCAGCGGCATCAGGTTTTTTGAACAGGCCCATATCAAGGACGTGGTGGCGTTCATGCGCTTTGTGGTCAATCCCAGGGATGAACTCTCCTTCCGCCGCATGGTGATGCTGCTGCCCGGCATCGGTCCCGGCATGGCCCAGAAGCTCTGGATACGCTGGGCCGCCTGCCCGGAAAGCCGGCTGGAAACGCCGCCGGAATCCTTCTCCGCCCTGATGCTGGATTTTCCGGTCCCGGCCAAGTCCAAAACGGCCTGGACGCAGCTCTGCTACACGCTGGATGAACTGGCCCCAGCCGGAAAAATCGCCGGGCCGGCCTCCATGCTCATTTCCATCAATGAAGCCGTGTATGACGAGTACATGCAGGCCGCCTTTGAGAATTACGACCAGCGCAGGCAGGACCTCCTGCACCTGGCCGGATTCTCCGAACGCTTTGAATCCACGGAGGATTTCCTCTCCCAGCTTTCCCTGCTGGGCAATACGGATGATGAAAGCGCGGCGGCAGACCTCTCCGGAGGCGCCGTCACCCTGTCCACCATCCACCAGGCCAAGGGGCTGGAATGGTCCGTCGTCTTCCTGATCGGCCTGTGCGACGGCATGTTCCCGCACCAGCGGGTGATTGACGACGGAGACCTGGCGGGTCTTGAGGAGGAACGCCGCCTCTTCTACGTGGGCATCACCCGCGCCAAAGACCAGCTTTACCTGACCTACCCCCGCTGGAACTGCCGCGCGCAGGGAGGAACCTTCATGCAGATGCCCTCCCGCTTTCTGGATGAATTCCCGGCCAGCCTGGTGGAGGAGTGGGCGGTAGAATAAGAAGCCTGTCCCCCTTCCTGCGGTAAATGCGGGGCGCACTGGGTCTTTAATCCTTTTCCGCCGGGGAGGGAAGACGCTGCGCGGAGGTCTGGGGTGACACCTCCTCCATCCATTTGAGGACTTCCACCAAATTCTCGTCCGGCGGCATTTCATGCTTTCCCGGAAAGGGAAATTCCTTGATGGCGCACTGCCTTCTTTTGAGAACCTTGACGTCATGGCTGACGGCACTGTTGGCTCCTCCGTCCTTGTCTCCATTGATAATAGCCACCGCCATGCGCGTGGGGCACGTGAGGCGGTCCTTCCCTCCCAGCCAGCCGCCCATGGATACAATCCCCTTCCACGGGCGGACGGGCGGAATCCTGCGCTCACTATATGTAAAGGCACGGGACGCTCCGCCTGAAATGCCGCCCATGTACATGCGGTCCGCATCAAAAAAGGCCATTCTCTCCAAACTCCCGTTCGTGGAAGTCCACAGCTTGCCCAGTCCGGCTTCATGTTCCTTGGACTCCGAATTTTTAAACGTCGTCAATCCCAGGGCCACCCATCCGTTGGCCTCGCAGGCCTTCCGGAATTTCTGGACCATGTGCTGTCCATTGCCTACGGAATTAAACAGAATGATGACGGGAGGCGGAGTTTCCGCCTTCAGCGTGGATGGATAATAGACAAAGGCTTCCGGATAGGAATCCGTAGCGGGGATTTTAGTGATCTTCCCCAGCCTTCCTTCCGTATGCCGCTGCATGCGCTCCTGGTTGCTCATGGCTTCCGGAACATGCTCCTTGATCCAGTCCACGTCGTTCCCGGACAAGCTTGCCAGAGGCAGTTCCACCTGTCGGCCTTTCTCCAATTTAAGGGAAACTTTCCTGCCGGCGGCGTTGAAGCGGACAAAAGCCGCCGTGATGGTTTTGCCGGCGGTATTGGTCCACACGCGCGGCTGGTGCGGCACATCGGCCTCCTGCGCCGGGGCAAGCGGCAGCAACACGGCCGCGAGGACCGTAAACAATCGGGTAGTCATTCCCCGGTAATAGGCTGCCGACCGTTGGCAGTCAATAAAATTCGCCTGATTGCACAGCTTTGGGCACATCCCTGTTCGGAAAGCTCCATTCTTGCAGAGGCGGAACGGAGCATCCAAACTGCCACCACAGCCGGAAACAAATTTTCTTATTTATATTTGAACCATTTTCACGGCCATTATTCCGGGAAGGAAACAGCAAAATAAAAGAGGACCCAGAAAACATCATACATCCCTCACCATCAATGAGATATTTTTTCTTCTCAGGAAAATGAATTTACTGGAAGCTTTCTGGAATTCCTTTCCGGCTCCAGGTTTAAAAACCCTGTCATGACAAAGACCGCCAGACAATAGCCGCAACCATCTTATCCTGAATCATTTTCATTCCCATCTCCATCAAACCTTCCCATGTCATCCCACTGAACAGCCCGGAACGAGAATCATCTAAAACCTCGGGCGCCGTGATTGTCACGAACGCATAACCACCTAATCATTAAACAAATAAAAAAGCATGAAATTAAGACTCCCACATATGCTGCTGGCAGCAGTTATCGCTTGCCTTGGCAGTTTCTCCGTTGCTACGGCAGCTAACTATGCGGCCAACAGCGCCGATTCATTCGTGACGGCCTGGAACCAGGCTGCCGCCTCGAATGAAGCGTCAACCATCACTATCACCGTGCCGGCAGGCTCCGATAACATCACACTGACCCAGGAACAACGGGCCCAGTTGAACGCCATCTCCGGAACGGGCAACGTTACCGTCCAAATGGCGGACCCCAGCGGCAAACTGGTTAATTTCAATTATGATCTGGTTAATGGACAGGTCAGCTTCAACGACATCACACTGAGCGAACCCCTGGGAAGCGACAATGACATCGTAGTCACGAACGCCACGGACACCACCACCATTGACGGCAGGAACATTGCCATCGAAGGAACGAATGACGCCGCCAATCCCAAGACGGTAGGCGCCACCGTCACTTCCACGAACGGACAGGTAGGCATCGGCGACAACGTTTCCATGGAAAAAGCCGTCACCGTTACCGGCCAGGCGGCTCACACGGTGGACCCCTCCACGCCCCCGGCAGGTGAGGCCTATACCAGGACGACCTACGACACCTACAGCAATTCCAACGAGCAGGCCGTGGTCCTGGGCAACAACGTCACCATGCAGGATACCGTGACGGCTACCGGCCAGATCGTCAGTGATCCGGCGGCCAAAGTTACGCTGAACGGAGACGTGACCTCCACGGCCGGGATCGGCACCGTGACCACGGAACAGTTTGACGCGGCCAACAACCAGAACAGCAAAACCGTCATCGATTCCATGGATGACAGCATTTCCGGCGGCATCGTCCTTGGTGAAACCACGGCCGGATCCATCACCATCAAGACTGTAGGCGGCAATGTTTCCCTGGGAGACAACACCGTTCTGAACGGCACCACCGTTTCCGCGGAATCCGTCGACCTGAACAAGACGGTTTACAGCAATGACGACGGCAACTGGAATACGGTTGTGGGCACGGAAAAGCTGGACACCATCGAAGGCAGCGTCACCCTGGGCAACAACACCACCGTCAAGGGGAATTCCACCCTGACGGCGGATGACAATATTGCCATCGGCACCAACAGCGTGATCACCGGCAATACCGCCGCTGACGGCATCATCACTGCGGGAGGCCAGATCTCCATCGGAGACGGCACCCAGGTCGTGGGCAACACCGCCACCAACGCCGGCAAGGCCGCCATCAACCTGGCCGACGGCCAGACCCTGTACATCGGTTCCGGCGCAGTTCTTTCCGGCAACACGTCCAACGGCGTCCTCGGTTCCGTGCATGCGGGCCAGAACACCCAGATCAACGTTTATACGGACGGCACCGCCTACACCTTCATCAATGACGGCATTGACACCGCGGCTCCCGCGGCCCCCACGGCTGACGCCGCCCCTCTGGCCGCTGACCAGACCGTCATGACGAAGACCGGCACGGGCACCCTCGTCTACGGCGGCGGCGGAGCCACCGACACGTTCGGAGGCACCTACCAGCAGCTTGAAGGCAACCTGATCATTGGCCACGCCACCTTTGGAACCGTGGACGCCGCTACCGGAAAAGTCGGCCCCCTCCAGTCCATCGGCGCCGCCGTAATGGGCACGGACGATACGGTTTACGACATCCGGACGGGCCAGGTGACCCTGGCGCAGAATTCCACCATGAAGGGGGCTTCCGCCTCCTTCGGAGGCGATTCCACCCTGCTCCTGAGCGACGGCTCCGTGCTTGACTTCGGCACCCCGGCCACCTTCACGGATAATTCCCGCGTGGGCATCCAGGTATCCGACGCCACCGGCAATCCCGTCCCAATCGCCCAGCTGAAGAAGGGCACGGAAAGCGTGAACGTCACGCTGAACGGCACGGACATTTCCGGACGCCTGCTGAACAACCTGTTCCTGACCACCACCATGGCTCCGGGAACGACGGAAGGCACCACCACCATCACCCAGAACATGAGGGGCATTGACGGTCCCATGTCCGGCTACAACGGCAACGTTTACACCGTAGCGGCCGCTCTGGAAAGCAACCGCCTGAACGTGGCCGCCGGTTCTCCCGCCGCCCAGTTCTATGAAACCCTGCTGCGCGTGACGGACCCGAACGAAGCTGCCAACATGATTCAGTCCGTCAGCGGTGAAAACGTGATGAACTTCGCGTGGGCCGCCAGCCGGACGCTGAGGAGCTTTGCCGACCTGGGACGCATCCAGTCCGCCGCCTCCATGGCCCGCCAGACGGAAGACACCATTGAAGTGGTGGACGCCAAGGGCTCCCCGATCGCCCGCAAGACGATCGCCAAGGGCAACGGCAACATCTGGGTAGGCGGCATGGGCAACTGGGATGACCAGGACGCCCGCGGAGGCATCTCCGGCTACAAGTACAATGCAGGCGGCTATGCCGTGGGTATTGACTACAAGGCTGCCCAGGGTTCCCTGATTGGCATTGCAGTGGGCCAGAGCTTCGGCGACATCAAGGACAAGAGCGGATTCGGCTCCGACTACGACGTGGATTCCTTCATGGCCATGATCTACGGCCGCATGCATCCCTTCAGGGAAAGCAAGTTCACGCTGGACGGCTACGGCGCCTACGGACGCTCCAAGTTCAAGGGCAATTCCTACATCATGGGAACCGCCGCCAACGGCAATGAAAATGCGGACTCCTTCAGCGGCGGCCTGTACGCCACCTGGACGGAACACTTCGCACTCGGCAAGGCCTTCGTAACGCCTTACACGGGTATCGAATTCATGACCACCGAACTCAAGGGCTTCTCGGAAAGCGGACCTTACGGCCGCTCCTTTGACCACGCCCGCGCCCAGAACTGGACCATTCCGTTGGGCGTGACCATCGCCCGCGCCTACCAGACGGACGGCGGCACCACCATCACCCCGGCCTTGACGGTGGCCGCGGCGCAGGATGTGAGCCGCATGAATCCCAAGTCCAACGTCAGCGGACCCCTGGGAGCCTGGAACGTGCGCGGCGTCAACGTCGGTCGCACCGCATTCCGCCTGAATGCCGGCATTGACGTGCTCTTCTCCAGCAATTGGGGAGCACGGGTCTGCTATCAGTTCGAGACCCGCAACAAGCTGACCTCCCATGGAATCAACGGAGCCATCAGCTATACGTTCTAAGTAGGACGGCGCTTCAGCGCATGCTTTTACTTGGTTATGGTAGGCCCTTTCCCGCCCTGTGCGGGAAAGGGTTTTCCGTATGTTTCAGCCACTGTCTCCTGCCGCACATTAAATCTTTTCTTTTAAAAACGGCATCTCCGAATAAAGGAATGACGTCTGCACGGATTTCCAATCCGATTCCCGGTTTATTAAAAAATAAATATTTTACAATAAATGAATTATGAATTAATTAAATGCTCGTGCCCTCTTTTCCGTTTAAGTTGTAGTAAAGATATGTTTGCCTGATGTGTTCCTCCTTCAAACATTTGCATTGACGCCGGATTGGAAATCCGTTATCCGTGTCTCTGTTAAAGTATCTGTTGAGCATGAGATTATCTACATTCTGCATTTTATGCTGCCTATCCGCCGGGATTTCCCAGGCTGCCACCTATGTCTGGAGCGGAGCGGCAGGAAACGGGATCTATGGAGATTCCAACAACTGGACGGTGGACGGCGCGCCGAACGGCTACTTCCCGCAGCACAGCACCAATGACAACGCCATCATCGGGGAAAACGCCGGAACTGTTACCTGGTCCACCGCGCAATCCTTCTTCGGCGCCACCAATACGGTCCAGGTAGGGTCCGGAAGCACCCTGGTCTGCACGACTACGATAGGGGATCTCAACGTCAATTCCTTTACCCTGGAAGGCAATTCCCATCTGGTATTTGAATCCAGCAACGCCTTTGGACTGGGCCGTGACTTTACGCTGGATTTCGGCACCTTTACGGCGGCGGAACACGGTTCCTGGACCGCTACGGACCTCACCAACTTCTGGACCAACGGAAAAACCGTCACCTTCACCGGCACGCTGGATATGAACAGCCTTTCCGGAAGCGGAACGATTGAACTGGCTTCCATCAAATCCGCCCAGCAGGGAGGCAACCTCAATCTGGACCTGAGCGGCCTGAACATCGCCAGCAACTCCCAGGTACAGGCGACCGTGACGCAGGTCACGGAAAACGGCGTCACCAAGGTACTGATCAACTATGAAACCGTTCCGGAACCCGCAACGGCCACGCTGAGCCTGCTGGGACTGGGCTCCCTGCTGTTAAGAAGAAAGAGACAGTAGTCTCCGCCCCAGCACCGATTTTACCCCGGCTTGCTCCCCAAAGGGAAAGCCGGGGTTTTCTTTTGCCGGCGGGGTCAATTTTCACAAGCATTTCCCCATTCGCCAACGCGGCCGCTCCGGGGCCGCGCAACGCCGCCCCGAACGGAAAAACGGAAGCTTCCCCGCGCAGGTCAGAACTCGCAGTTGCGCGGCGTGCGGGCAAAGGGCAGTACGTCGCGTATGTTCGTCACTCCGGTCACGAACATCAGCAGGCGTTCAAACCCGGCTCCGAATCCGGCGTGCGGAACCGTGCCGTAGCGGCGCAGATCCGCATACCAGCGGTAGGCTTCCTCATTCATGCCCATGCGGCGCATGTTTTCCTCCAGAATGTCCAGCCGTTCCTCACGCTGGCTTCCCCCTACGATTTCCCCGATGCCGGGCACCAGCACGTCCATGGCGGTAACGGTCCTGCCGTCTTCGTTCAGACGCATGTAGAAAGGCTTGATCTCCTTCGGGTAATTGTAAACGATGACCGGGCATTTGAAATGCTCTTCCGTCAGGAAGCGTTCGTGCTCGCTCTGGAGGTTGATGCCCCAGGAAACGGGGTAATCAAACGTTTTCCCGCTCTTGAGCAGAATATCCACGGCTTCCGTATAGGAACAGCGCACAAACGGCGTTTCCTTCACATGCTCCAGGCGTTCCCGCAGTCCCTTGTCCACAAAGCGGGTCAGGAATTCCACCTCTTCCGCGCTGTTCTCCAGGGCGTCGCCGACCAGGAAGCGGACGAACGCTTCCGCCATGTCCATGTCTCCGTACAGGTCGCAGAAGGCCATTTCAGGCTCCACCATCCAGAATTCCGCCGCATGGCGCGTGGTATTGGAGTTCTCCGCCCGGAAAGTGGGGCCGAAGGTATAAATATTGCTCAGTGCGCATGCGAACGCCTCCCCTTCAAGCTGTCCGCTCACGGTGAGGTAGGCCGCCTTGCCGAAGAAATCCAGGGCTGCGTCACGGGAGGCGGCGTCGCCCACGTCCAGCGTCGTCACACGGAACATTTCACCGGCGCCCTCGCAGTCGCTGGCGGTAATAATGGGCGTGCTGACCCAGGAAAAGTCCCTCTCCTGGAAAAACCGGTGGATGGCATAGGCCAGCCTGCTACGCATGCGGAACACGGCGCCAAACAGGTTGGTGCGGGGGCGCAGATGGGCGATGGAACGCAGGAATTCCGGCGTATGCCCCTTTTTCTGCAAAGGGTAGGAATCCGGAGCGGTCCCCACCAGCTCCAGGGAGGCAGCGCGCAGTTCCCATCGCTGCCTGCCCTGTCCGGCAACCAGAGCCCCGCGAACGCTCACGGCGGAGCCCGTGGTCATTTCCCCAATCCGTTCATAACCGGGAATGCCTGCATCCGCCACCACCTGGAGGGAAGCCACGGAAGAACCGTCATTTACTTCCAGAAAGGAAAAAGCCTTGGAATCACGGCGCGTACGCACCCAGCCCTGAATCAGTACGTCCGGCATTTCCGCCTCACTGTTCAAAGCATATTTCACCAATGTTCTGCTGATCATGGCGCAAGTATAATACAGCGCCTTTCCCATGCCAGCAGAATTACTTTTTCCGGAGAGAATATTCAGGCGCTTCCGGCAGCGGAAGGAGGGCGTGCAGCACGGCTCTATTTGGAGGGCTGCATAACCTGCCGCCCCGTCGTAATGGCGATGGCGTCCGCCAGCGGCATTTCCTTTTCCGTGTGGGCCGCACCCCAGGAATCCGAGAAGATGAGCGTCTTCTTTTCCTCGTCAAAGCCGATGATGAGCCTCAAATGGCCACCGCGCGTCTGGGACAGGCGCAGCGGCTCAGGAACGATGCCCAGTTGAACGGACCACAGCACGGGAATGCCCGCCGTGATGTAGGGCCTGATGGCGTTGAGCCATTTGTCCATCTGGGACGGAGATCCGGCGCGCGCCAGCTTCAGCACCTCCCCGTCCGCATTGTCCCAGAAGCCGGACCAGTCATATTCATTCTCCACCTTCTCCTTTTTTAATTTGGAGGCGGCGCGGTTGTAGGCTTTCAGCAGATTCCGGAAATCACGGGTGTCCGTCAGGGAATCCAGCACCTTGATCCGGATCTGGAAGCGCGCCCCTATCTTTTTCAGGTTCTCCGCCATTGCCGCCGTGCTGGTTCCTCCTTCCGCGGAGGAATTGGCCAGGGAAGCAAGTTCGTGCTGGTCCACGTAATCCATTCCGTAATAGGCAAAAATCCGGGCGGCGGTCGCCACCACGCAATAACCCTTCTGCCCCTGGTCTACCATGGGAATGTCCTGGATGACCACCCGTTTTCCTTCTTTCCTGACGTGCTGCTTGATGTCCGCCTTTCTGGCGCGGGAAGAAGCGTCGCCCCTCGCGATGGAAGCCTCCGTGGGGCCGGCCTTCAACCGGATGAATTCCGCTTCAAATTCCCTGCCCTCCCGCGACGTATTGGTTTCCAGGGTAATCGCCCCCTTGTCCCAAATCCAGGACCAGCCATTGACCTTGACCACCGCCTCCTTCCGGGTGGCCCGGTACTCCCTGGGCTGCACTCCGGTGAGAGCGGTCAGCCCTTCCCTGACGCGGTCCAGGCGTTTTTCAAACTCATCCTTGTCAATGGCCCCGTTGTCCCCCTTGTTGTACATCATGACGGTCATGGACTGGGGAACGCCTTCCTTCCAGTGCACCAGCATTTCCCCCAGGGACATTTCCCCTATTTTGATTGCAGGCTTCGCAATCCGGAGCTGGGTCTTGTCCCTGTCCACCCAGCCTCCGGATTCCCCGTTGAAATATTTCCCAAACAAATCCGGTTGCGGGAGGGTCCAGAACGCGCCGGATTTTAAATCCGGCGCCATGTCGCCAGCCCCCCATGCGGCGGGAAGAAGGCAGCAGGCGGAAAAGACAGAGAGGAATGAAGAGATAAATCGCATAACGGCAAAGGAGTAGAGGAACGGTCCCGCTGCTCGGGGCCCATGCTGACAATGTATTCTTCCATGGCGGTCCTGCCAAGAAAAAATGAATCTTACCCCGGCGGACGGTCCGTTATTAGCCTTCCCTTCACCGGATTCATTCAGACAGGCCCCAGGAACAAAAAAACCGGCCTGCCGCGGTACATTCCGCAGCAGGCCGGCTTGAATGAATAAACCAGTCCGGTTACATGAACGGACGCAAACGCTGCATGATGGCGTCCTTGGAAGAGGCTCCCACCATCGTATCCATGATTTCCCCGTCCTTGATAACCAGAAGGGTGGGAATGGTACGCACGCCATAGGTAGCGGCAAGGCCGTTGTTGGCGTCCACATCCACTTTGCCCACCTTGATCTTGCCGGCCAGTTCCGTGGAAAGCTGGTCAATGATCGGGGCGATCATGCGGCAGGGGCCGCACCATGTAGCCCAGAAGTCGACAAGCACAGGAATGTCGGACTTCAGGACTTCATCCTCAAAATTTGCTTCAGAAAATACGTTTGCCATAGTACCGCTTAGAGTATTTCAACAGTCATTATGTTCACTTATTCTTCTGCATCGGCGCCATCATCGGAAGACTCTTCTGCAGGGGCATCGGAGGAGGCGTCATCGGAAGAAGATTCGGCGGCCGCGTCATCGGTCGCTTCTTCACCGGCGGAGGTGGGAGCCGCGGCAGCGGGCTTGGAGTCGCTCCCCAGCCAGCCCGTCATGCTACGGGCTTCCAGGGTATCCGTGGCGTATTGATAACCAACGAAAATAAGCGCAAAGGCAAGAGCCACGAAGGAAAGAATATTGAGCAGCGTATTGGGAGACGCTTCCGTATCTTCTTCAAACTTCTTGGCCGTAAAGGAGGCGGAAGAAACCGGAGCGGCCGCAGGAGCGGTATTCAGCCCGATGGTGGCCTGCGGAAGCTGGGCGGTCGCCATGCCTGCCCCGGGAGGGGTCAGGGGAACGGTGGGCGCAGCGGCTGCGGGTGCCGCACCGGCGGGAGGAGCCACGGGCGTCGTGGCGGAGCCGAGAGCAACCGTCTTCAACCCGCCGCCAAGCTTGATGCCTCCGCCGAGCCCGGCGGGACGAAGGGGAATGGTGGGCGCAGCAGCAGCGGGCGGCGCGGCGGGTGCGGCGGGAGCCGCAGGAGCGCCGGAGGCGGGAGGGACAGAGGGAGCCGCCGGTGCCTTGGGCACGGAGGGAGCGGCCGGCGGAGTCGGAATGCTGGGCGGAGGCGGAGTACCGCCCGGAATGGAGGGGGGAGGTGGATTACTCATATCGGAAAAAATAGCTGTGCTGAACGATAGCTCTCGCTTATTTCCGACCGTAAATCAAGAAAAAGAATGCGCAAAGCCCAAATTCCGTGCAATTTTTTTTAATTTGGAGCGTATTCCATCCTAAACACGCTGTCCGGACTTGCCCTGAAAAGCGTTCTTTCCTACGCTGTGTATCCGGCATTATTTCATATGAAACCCATTACCAAATTAGCTTCCACCACCTTGCCCGACGGTTCCATTCTCGACCTCTGGGAACGGGACGGCTTCCATTTTCTTCTTCGTGACGGCGTGCAGCTCGCGTCCAGTTTTTCCCATGGGAGCAATGAAGCGGCAGCGGCCATGGCGGCAGCCCCGGTTAAAAGGGCCAACCAGCCCGCTTTTCTCCTGGACGGCCTAAGCCTGGGGTTCACCCTGTTTGCCCTGATGGACCTGGTCCAGAGGGAAAAGGCCCGCTTCATCGTAGCGGAGCCCTGCAAGCCGCTCGTTGACTGGCACCAGGAGCTGATGGACGGGGAACGCCCCGGCTTCCTGCACGATCCCCGCGTCAGCGTGGAATTCACTCCGGCGCTCCAGATCGCCCGCAAAAACCCGAAAAGCTTCCACGCCATCCTGTGCCGTTCCACGCATGAACGCATGAACCTGAGCGTGGCGGAGGCTTCCGACTATTTTGCCGCGCTCAAGCAGGGCGGCCTGCTGGTCATCACCGTGGCCCGGCCGGACGTCCGGCTTGCCCGCACACTCCAAAAAGCGGGTTTTGAAGTGAGCACGGAGGCCGTGCCTGCCTCACATAAAGGAAAGAAAACCACTTTTCACACCGTTATTCTTGGAAAGAAGGGGCGCTTCGTCCCCTTTTCCGCGCATCAATCCTGATTCCATCCTGCCACCATGAACCGCACAACTCTTACAACGGCCGGACTTCTGGCCGCCCTGCTCATCGGAATTCCCGCCCTGGCGGATTCCATTGCCCCGGGCATCCTGCTTCCCAAGAAAAACACCAAGTCCATTTCCTTCTCCCCCAAGGGGAGCTCGGACATTTTCCTGCTCGGCATCATGCCGCAGGGCAGCTCCGTCAAGAAGGGGGAATCCGTGGCGCAGGCGGACTTCCGCATCCTGGACAAGAGCATTGAAGACTACGAACGCACCATCAAGAGCAAAAACCTGGAAGTGCTGAAACTCCGGTACGCCCTGGACCAGCAGAAGGAACGCTCCGCGCTGGCTCTGCAAAAATACCAGACGGCCCTGACCCGGACGGAGGAGGACCAGAAAGACTTCCTGGAAAAGCGGAAGGCCCGCATGCTGGCGGAAGAAGAGGAACGCGTCAACAAGGCCCTGCGCCACATGTCCTACAAGCAGGAGGAGCTGAACCAGCTTACCAAGATGTACAAGGATGACCAGGTGGCGGAGGAAACGGAAGAAATCATCCTCAAGCGCCTGAAAAACGAACTGGGGAAAGCGAATTTGCCGTCCAGGGAGCCAAGCTAGTCGCGGAGCTGGCCAAGCTGCGCAACATCCACCGCCTGGGGGAAGACTACGCCACGGCGGTCAAGGAAAAGCAGATGGATTTGGAACAGGCCCGGAAGCAGGCTGATTTTGACCTGGAACAGAAAAAGATAGCCCTGACGGAGGCGGAGGTGTCCCTGCGCCGCCTTCAGGACAAATACAACGAACTGAAAGCGGACCGGGAAATGGCCGCCTTCAAGGCCCCTGAAAACGGCATCCTGCTGTACGGCGGCTATGTGGCGGACAAATGGGTAGCCATTCCGGTGGCGGAAAAGCTCAAGCCCGGCGGCAAGCTGGAAGCCTTTGACAAAATCGCCACCATCGTCCCGCCGAACTCGGAACTGATCGTGCAGGCCACGCTGCCGGACTCCACCGCCACGCCCAAGGTGGGGGAAGCCGTCGTCATCAAGGTAACGAACATGCAGATTCCCGGCGTCATTACGGAAGCCAGCCCCATTCCGGGGCGGACGGCAAGCGCCGCATCATCATCACGCCCAAGGTTCCCGCCAGCCAGATCTTCGCTCCCGGCCTCCCCGTCCAGGTCACCATCAAGGACCAGCAGGCCTGATCCCCCTACGGACCTCCATGAATAAAGCCGTCTTTTTTCTCGCCGCCCTGGGGGCCAGCACGGCGCTCTGCGCCTCCATTCCGGCGGAAAACGCGGAAAAAAGGGATACCATTCCCATTGCCAGGGTGCCGGACGTTCCGCCGCCCTCCCGGGAAACCCTGGACGCCTCCATCCGGAAGGCGGCGGACTTCCTGCTGAAGGAACAGAACAGGGACGGCTCCTGGGGAAGCCATACGCGCACCAAGGGGCTGAACGTCATCTGCCCCTACCCGGAAGGGCCCAGGTCGTTCAGAACGGCCTCCACCTCCCTGTGCGTAATCGGCCTGCTCACCAGCCCCCTGAAGGAGGACCCCGCCGTCAAGGCCGCGCTGGACAAGGCCGTGCAATACCTGCTAACCACGCTGCCCACCCTGAAACGGGGAGACACGCGCACCGTGCTCGGCGTCTGGGGCCATGCCTACGGCCTCTCCGCCCTGAGCCGGGCGGCCCGCAATCTTCCTGCGGATTCCCCCCTGTATGCGGAACTAAAAAAAGTGGCCGGCCTTCAGGTCAAGGCGCTGGACCAGATGGCGGACGTCCAGGGCGGCTGGGGCTATTATACGTTTGAAACCTTTTCCAAACGTCCCATCGGAGAGCCCACCTCCTTCCTGACGGCTACGGTCCTGCTCGCCTACAAGGACTCGGAACAGGCCTTCGGCCTCAAGCCGGATGCCCGAGTCGTCAAACGCGCCGTCGCCTGCCTGGAAAAACTGCGGACCCCTGCCGGCAGCTACGTCTATTCCCTTTCCCACTCTTTCTATCCCGGCCGGCCCATCAACCGCCACACCGGCAGTCTGGCCCGCACCCCCGCCGGAGACCTGGCCCTGATGCGGTATGACCCGGCTTTCATCTCCAGGCGGCAGTTGGAAGACGGCCTGGAACGCATCTGGAGCCGCGGCGGCTGGCTTTCCCTGGCCGTGAAAAAGCCCATTCCCCATGAAAGCTTTGCCCAGAACGCGGGCTACTTCTTCTACTACGGGTATTATTACGCCGCCCGCTGCCTGGAGGAAGTGGCCCCGGAACATCTGGCGCGCCATGCCTCCCATCTGGCAAGCGACCTCCTGCCCATGCAGGAAAAAGACGGCTCCTGGTGGGACTATCCCCTGTACAACTACCATAAATTCTACGGTACCGGCTATGCCCTGTACGCCGTCTCCCGCGTCAGGGAATCCCTGTACCCTTCCAATGCCGCAACGGCCTCCTGACCCATGTTCCGCCTGCTGACGACCAGCCTTCTCGCGATTCTGTGCCTGCATCTTCCCGCAGCGCACGGGAAACCCGCGCAGGCGGAAAAGGCGGATGCCATCCAGATCGCCAAAATTCCGGACATCCCGCCCGCGAAATCCGAACAATTTGACCAGGCGTTCCGCCGCGGCGTAGACTTCCTGCTGAAAACGCAGAACAGGGACGGCTCCTGGGGCGACCACCGGGTGATCGGCACCTGGAACATCCTCTGCCCCTATCCGGACGGCCCGCTCACCTTCAAGACGGCAAGCACCGCCCTGTGCATTGCGGGGCTTAACGCCAGCCCCCTGCACAACGAACCCGCCGTGCAGCAGGCCATGACCCGCGCG
The DNA here is from genome assembly GCF_049262625.1 of Akkermansia sp. JRP_AM1. Lineage (NCBI taxonomy): Bacteria > Pseudomonadati > Verrucomicrobiota > Verrucomicrobiia > Verrucomicrobiales > Akkermansiaceae > Akkermansia > Akkermansia sp. JRP_AM1. The sequence continues at coordinate 1,420,606 of NZ_CP118234.1, read as the reverse complement.
GAAAACTACCTGATCCGTACGATGCCCCATTTGAAGCGCGGCGACTCCCTTTGCGTGTACAACACCTGGGCGCATACCTACGTGCTGGACGCCATGAGCATGCGGGCCGCAAGACTGGACCGGAACAGCCCGCGCTACCGGGAGCTGAAAAGCTGCGCCGGCTCCCAGGTGAAAAAGCTCAATGAGCTGGCTTCCGCCATGGGGGGCTGGGGCTACCTCACCTATTCCGGCTTCAGCAAACGGCCCGCGGCGCAGCCTACCTCCTTCCTGACGGGAACCGTCCTCATCTCCGCCTGGATGGCCGGAAAATCATTCGGCCTGTCGCTGGACAACAAAATATTCAGCCGCGCGTTGAAATTCCTCAAATCCCAGAGGACGCCGGCGGGAACCTACGTCTATTCTCTGGGGCATGCCTTCTATCCCGGCCGGCCCATCAACCGCCACACCGGCAGCCTGGCACGCACCCCCGCCTGTGACTACGCCATCAGGCTCTGGGAGCCGGAGGACATCTCCCTGCGCCAGCTCGTGGACGGACTGGACCGCCTGTGGAGCCGCCGGGGATGGCTGACGATGGCCCTGCACAAGCCCACTCCCCATGAAAGTTTCGCTCAGAATTCCGGCTACTTTTTCTACTACGGATACTATTATTCAGGAATGTGTCTGGACATGCTGGCCCCAAATCAGGTAAAACGCCATGCGTCTCTATTGGCGGACGACATCCTCACCCGTCAGGGAACAGACGGTTCCTGGTGGGATTACCCCCTGTACAATTATCACAAATTCTACGGCACCGGCTACGCCCTTTACGCCCTTTCCCGCGCGTGGGACAAGCTGTACGGACAGCCGGAACCGCCTTCATCCCTTACTTCCACACCATTCCGGCCATGACAAACACCATGAAATCCCTTCTGGCGCTCTGCCTGTTCTGCGGCGCGGGCGCCGTCTCCACCGCGGAAACGCCGGTCCGGCACACGTCCTTCAAGCCCGGTGAAATCTGGACGGACAACAACGGCGTGCACATCAACGCCCACGGCGGCGGCATCCTGTACGACAAGGGCACCTACTACTGGTACGGAGAACACAAGGTGGAGGGGGACGCCGGAAACCGCGCCCAGGTGGGCGTGCACTGCTATTCCTCCAGGGACCTGTACAACTGGAAGGACGAGGGAATCGCCCTGAAAGTGGTGGAAGGGGACAACTCCCACCCCATCGCCAAAGGCTGCATCCTGGAACGCCCCAAGGTGGTCTACAACAAGAAGACCAAAAAGTACGTGATGTGGTTCCATCTGGAGCTCAAGGGAAAAGGCTATGGCGCGGCCTATGCGGGCGTGGCTACGGCCACAAAGCCCACCGGCCCGTTCACGTTCCTGAAAGCCGGGCGCGTCAATCCGGGCAAATGGCCCATGAACATGGACAAGAAGGACCAGACCATGAAAACGTTCAAGGGAGTGCCCGGCCTGACCTCCAGCGCCCTGCCGGAAGGCGTGCGTTCCGAGGACATGTTCAAGAAGGACTTTGAAAAAGGACAGATGAGCCGGGACATGACCATCTTTGTGGATGATGACGGCAAGGCCTACCACATCTATTCCTCCGAGGAAAACAGCACTACCCACATCGCGGAACTGACGCCGGACTACACGGAGCACACCGGAAAATTCGTCCGCGTCTTCCCCGGCCGCTTCATGGAAGCTCCCGCCATCTTCAAGCACAAGGGCAAATACTACTTCATCGCCTCCGGATGCACAGGCTGGGCGCCGAACGCCGCCCGCAGCGCCGTGGCTCCCCGCATTGCCGGACCGTGGACGGAGCTCAAAAACCCCTGCGTGGGTCCCAAGGCCGGGAGCACCTTCGGCGGACAGAGCACCTACATCCTGCCCGTACAGGGCAAACCCGGCAAATTCATCTTCATGGCGGACATCTGGCGGCCCCAGAACGCCATTGACGGCCGCTATATGTGGCTTCCCATCCAGTTTGACGGAGACCAGATCAAACTGGAATGGAAAGACGAATGGAAACTGGAAGACATGTAACCCGATTCACCGCCAACACGCATGAAAACACTGCTGCTCACCTTTTTTGCCGGACTGGCCTGCTGCCTCTCCTCCGTTGCCACGGCTGACGCCCCCGTCAAACACACGTCCTTCAAGCCCGGTGAAATCTGGACGGACAACAACGGCGTGCACATCAATGCCCACGGCGGCGGCATCCTGTACGACAAGGGCACCTACTACTGGTACGGGGAGCACAAGGTGGAGGGGGACGCCGGAAACCGCGCCCAGGTGGGCGTGCACTGCTATTCCTCCAGGGACCTTTACAACTGGAAGGACGAAGGAATCGCCCTGAAAGTGGTGGAAGGGGACAACTCCCACCCCATCGCCAAGGGCTGCATCCTGGAACGCCCCAAGGTAGTCTACAACAAGAAGACCAAAAAGTACGTGATGTGGTTCCACCTGGAACTCAGGGGGAAGGGCTACGGTTCCGCGTACGCGGGCGTGGCTACGGCCACAAAGCCCACCGGACCGTTCACGTTCCTGAAAGCCGGGCGCGTCAATCCGGGCAAATGGCCCCTGAATCTGGACAAAAAGGACCAGACGACCGAGTTCACCAAGGAGATGCCTGACTATGTCCGCATCATCCGCAGGGACTTCCCCGGCGGCCAGATGAGCCGTGACATGACCATCTTTGTGGACGACAACGGCAAGGCCTACCATATTTACTCCTCCGAAGGGAACATCACCCTGCACATCGCGGAACTGACGCCGGACTACACCGGGCATAACGGAAAATACGTCCGCGTCTTCGTCAACCGCTACATGGAAGCTCCCGCCATCTGCAAGCACAACGGGAAATACTACATGATCGCCTCCGGCTGCTCCGGCTGGGCACCCAACGCGGCTCGCAGCGCCGTGGCCCCCCGCATGGCCGGACCGTGGACGGAGCTCAAAAATCCCTGCGTGGGGCCCAAGGCCAATATCACCTTCGGCGGACAAAGCACCTACATCCTGCCCGTACAGGGCAAGCCCGGCAAATTCATCTTCATGGCGGACATCTGGCGGCCTAAAAACGCCATTGACGGCCGCCACATGTGGCTTCCCATGAAATGGGACGGCGACCAGATCATTCTGGAATGGAAGGATGAATGGACCCTGAAGGATCTGTAACCGTTTCCTTCCCCCCTTTCATGCAGGATACGATCTACTGCTTCCACCTCCTGGCCACGAGGCAGAAGCGCACCCTGCTATATGCCCTGTGCTCCATTCCCGTCGTCACGGCAATCTGGCTGCTGAATCCGGAATGGCCTTTCTGGGCCGGTTACATTGCCTGGGCGCTCGTCTGCACGGCAGTTCTGATGATTCAATATGCCGCCCCTCTCCCCATCCGCTGCCCACACTGCGGGCATGCCGGGCTTCGCCCCGCCTCGCAGACGCCGGAGGAACAGGGAAGGCCGGACACAGGCATCATGCTGGAATGCCGGGGCTGCGGCTCCTCCTTTTATACGGACGCCTATCTCCCATGGCCGGGGAAAAGCGTTCGCCGCCGTCCCGTTTCCGCGGATGAATGGGAAGAAAAACCTGCCTGTAAACAAGCCGGGCCTGCTTCCTCCGGAGAGGAAAGCAGGCCGGACAGGTTTTCGTGAATTTAACGGAGGAAAAGATTAACGGGCTTTCTTGGAAGCCATCACATAATTCCTCATGCGCTGGTCAGCGGGAGTGGTGGGGCGCACGCTGGTGACCCAGTTGCCATCCTTGTCCTTCTTCTTGATTTCCGTTCTGTCCCGGTACAGCTTCGCGGAGAAATCGTTGGAATCAAGGATCACCGGGCCGGGGCCCTTGGTGACGATGGGAGTGGGCGGTACTTCCGCCACCACCGTCATGGGGGTAGTAAGGGAATCATACCAGTACACCAGTTCCTGCTGGCCGATGGGGTTGTCCGGATAAGGCGCATAGGCTCCGTTATTGGTGGAAACCTTCACATAGGCCGGTTCCGGGAACGTGGTCTGATAGGAAGAAGGGGAACAGGCCCCCAACAGCAAAAGGCCGGCTCCGCCGACAATGATCATGGAATGCAGTTTCATATAGGCATTTGATTCCCTCCCGTCTCGTTCCGTTCAGACGATGCACGGTTCCGGGAACTTCCACTATGCCGTGAAAACTTTCCAAATTCACTTATTTTCAAACAGAAACGTTTATGAATGACAGAACTTCCGCCCGTTTGTCTTATCTCCGTCTTGAACGCGTTGCTGCACGCCGGAAACCATCGGGACCTCTTCCAGCCCTTGCACCCTCCGGAATATTCCGGACAACCATGCTCCGGGCAGGTAAGGCGGCATTAACAAAAACCATTCCCCTTCCAACAAAAAAACCTGCCGGGAATGACCTCCCGCACCAGCTCTGAAAAACGTTCCCGGCTCCGGCTCAGTCATACGCAGGCGGAGAGGAAGGGGAGGAATGTTCTCTCTCCTTTTTCCGTTCTTCTCCGGTGATGCCTCCGTGACGCCGCAGCAACGCGGCCATCTCCCCATCCCCGCGCTCCAGCGCCATGTCCAACGCCGTACGGCCCCTGGCATCCACCGCATTGAGCAGCTCCCGGCACGAAACCAGAATATCCGCCAGGGGAGCGGATCGGGAGGCAACGGCCTTCATCAGGGGAGTCGTCGTACCGCCCGGAAGCATATCCTCCCCGGACAGGCGAAGCCGGGACATCAGAAAACGAAGCATGCTCTCATCCCCCGTTTCCACGGCCAAAAAAACGGCTGGCCAGGGAGAAACCGAACTGAATAAATCCGTGCGCAGCCTTTCCAGGTTTTCAGACAATTTTCGGTAAGCCGCAGCGGACGATCCTCCGGCCGCTGCCATGCGCTCCACGATCAGACGCGCTTCCCCAAAGCCGGCAAAATTCCGGGCCGGGCTGGTGAAGCCCTCTGATCTTCTCTCCGGTACCAGCCCCGCGACGGCCAGCAAATCCCGGCACCTCTGGCGGTACAGCCACGACTCATGCGCCGTCATGTAAATGCCTATCCCGGAACTCCAGAAATAAATGCCGGGCTGAATTTCATACTCCACGGAAAAAACCACATCACGCCGCCACGCCCGGTCCGCCTCCCGGAGCCTGTCCTCCCATCCGGTACGCATGAAACTGCAGCCATTCTACGGCAAGAAAGCCGTCCGGATACCGGACAACCGGGCCTTCCAGTAATTCCGGTAGGAGCCCAGCAGGAACTTGACGAAGGGATATTCAGAAGAACAAACGGCCTGTTCCACCTTTTGCAGCACGGGGTCATTCTCCTGCCAGCCGGGATCAACGGGCGCAATGTCCACCAGAGGGTAGGCATTCGTCGCGCAGGCCGTATCCGCAATAGCCATCATCCGTTCCATCTTCTTGAAGGCCCGGCGCACATGGACTTCCGCCTCCTCCAGCTCTCCCAATGACCCGGCATCGGGTACGCCCTCCCCCTTCATGGCAGAGCGCCGGTTTTGGTCGGCCAGCATCCACGCCCTGTAAAACCTCTCATCCGCTCTTAAAAATGCCTCCCAAGCCACCTGCGCCTGCACCCAGGATTCCATCACTATTTCATCCTGCAATTCCTGAAGAGGCATTTCCTTAAACCACTTTGATTGATGTTCAATCAATTCCGACTTTACAAACCACCGTGAAGCCAACCAGGCGGCTACGGGAGCATAAAGAGCATCCAGCCGGGACTGCCAATAGGCGTCCAGTGCGGCGGCTTCCTTCAGCGCACGAGCATCCTTCGCCGCCCGGGTGGCGTCTATCGCTTGTTCCAGACGGACAGGCTCCGTCCCCTCCGGACCAGGAACCGCACCTTTTCCATAGGCTGGTATATATTCGGCGAACGCCTTCAACGTTCCGGAAGGCAGTAAAAACTCCCTGGAAGGATCGGACGGCACATCCCCGGAAGCCCACCCGGCCACGCAAAATGCCGCCGCGGCCATAATCCGCCATCTCATGCCCATGCTGCTCCTGTTCTCTTCCTTCCGGCTTCCCCGCACGAGCCGCCATCATGTCATCATCCGGATTTCACGGCCTTTTCTTTTCAACGGGCAACCGCATGAAGGAAAGGAGCTTGCCGGGAACGCGGAGGCGTGGTTGAATGCATGCCTTCTCCATGATTACGGATTTCCGGCTGAAAGTGTTTGAGACCGTCGCGCGGCGCCTGAACTTCACGCGCGCGGCGGAGGAGCTGTTCATCACGCAGCCGGCCGTCACCCGGCATATCAAGGAGCTGGAACGCCTGCTGGACGCCCGCCTGTTCAAAAGGGAAGGCCGCGGCATCGCCCTGACGGCGGAAGGCGTGCGCCTGCTGGTCCATTCCCGCCGCATCCTCAAGGAATATGAAACGCTGGCGGAAGACATGTCTTCCGGCCGGAATACGCCCGTTTCCGGTGAATTGAGCCTGGGAGCCAGCTCCACCATGTCCCAGTACGTCCTGCCTCCGCTGCTGGCCCTGTTCAACCGCCATTATCCGGAAATACGCATACGGCTGAAAAGCGGCAATACGGAGGAAATCGAACAGGCCGTGCAGGATGAAGCCGTGCAGCTCGGCATCGTGGAAGGCACCGCAAGGCGTACGGACCTGCATTACCTGCCCTTCATGGAGGATGAAATCATTCTGGCGGGCGGTTCTCATGCCGCCGCCCCGCGGGAAGGCCTCTCCCTCCCGCAGCTCTCCCATGTTCCCCTGATCATGCGGGAACCGGGGTCCGGCACGCGCCGGGTGGTAGAGGAAGTCCTGAAGAAACACGGAATCGCCGCTTCCGGCCTCCACGTCCTGATGACGCTGGGCAATACGGAAAGCATCAAGATGTATCTGGCGCATTCTCCGGCATGCTCTTTTCTCTCCTCCCTCGCCGTGCGGGAAGAGCTCAAACGCGGGGATTTGAAAAAAATCCATCTCCGCCATCTGGAAATCCGCCGTTCCTTCCACTTTGCCAACGGGCACGGAGACTACAGCAGAATCAATGAATTATTCATCAAATTCTGCCGGAATTATTATAACAAAATCTAATCGCCTATAACAATTTCTGATTAGATTTTATGATGATTGTGGAGTATATCTCCCACGCAGCCGTTCCGGCACGTTCCCCCTCCGGACAAGACGGGCGGCCGCAGCCATCATTCTACAGCCCATGTCCCCCAAACATCTCGCCAATCCGCTCCACGGCATCCTGCTCATCGTCCTGTTCTCCTTTTCCGCCTTCTACATTGCGGACTTTGAATGGGTGAAACACCTCTCCTTCAGTCCGCTGATTGTCGGCATCGTGCTGGGGATGCTTTACGCCAACAGCCTGCGCAACCACCTTCCGGAAGCGTGGGTGCCCGGCATCCAGTTCTGCACCAAGCAGGTGCTGAGAACAGGCATCGTCCTGTACGGGTTCAAGCTGACTTTCCAGAGCGTGATCGACATCGGGGGCGCGGCTCTTCTGATCGACCTCATTGTGGTCTCCCTCACCATTCTGCTGGGCGCGGGACTGGGGCGGCTGCTGAAAATGGACCGGGACACGGCCCTTCTGACCTCCATCGGCAGTTCCATCTGCGGGGCGGCGGCCGTCCTGGGCGCGGAACCCGTCGTGAAAAGCAAGCCTTACAAGGCGGCCGTGGCCGTTTCCACCGTCGTCATCTTCGGCACGCTATCCATGTTCCTGTATCCGGCCCTGTACCGGGCCGGAATGCTGAACCTGACGACGGAACAGATGGGCCTCTTTACCGGAGCCACCCTTCATGAAGTGGCCCACGTGGTGGGCGCCGGCAACGCCATGGGGCAGGCCATCTCCGACCCGGCCATCATCGTCAAGATGATCCGCGTGATGATGCTGGCCCCGGTGCTGGTCATCCTGAGCATCATCCTGGCGCGGCGGGACTCCGCCGCCGGAGGAAACAGCGAAAAACGTAAAATCACCATCCCCTGGTTCGCGTTCCTGTTCCTCGCCGTCATCGGCTTCAATTCCCTGCACCTGCTGCCTGCCGAACTGGTGGACGCCATCAACACCCTGGACACGTTCCTGCTGACCATGGCGATGACGGCTCTGGGCGCAGAATCCAGCTTTGAGAAGTTCAAGAAAGCCGGAGCGCGCCCCTTCCTGCTTGCGGGCCTCCTGTACGTCTGGCTCTTCTTCGGCGGCTACTGGCTGGTCAAGCTCATCAGCTTCTAAACTTTAAAGACCTTTCGCCTGCGGGGGGAGCATGCATCCGCGTCTCCTCCCCGTACGGAAGCAAAAAGGCCGTTTCATCCGCAACGGAACGGTTTCCAACAGAGAAACGGCTACTCAACATGAGTTCCTTGAGATAAAAAGCAGCCCCTGATTCCGGATTTATCATTCGTTTCCCGGCGGATCCGGGCAGTAAACCGCTCCTATTCCCGCTGCTGCGGCAGGTTTTCCCAGCCTGCCCCAACAAAAATTCATAGCCAAACCGTTTGGAGACGCTATAGTACACGTACCCAGTTTTTAAAACAAATGGCAACCAAATTATTCATTCCCGGACCCACTGAAGTAGCACCTGAAGTACTTGCCGCCATGAGCGGCCCGATGATGGGGCACCGATCCAAGGCGGCTTCCGCCCTGCAGCGCCGCATTTCCAACAATCTGCGCCGCATTCTGCTGACGGAACAGGAAATCCTGCTCTCCACTTCCTCCGGTACGGGCTTGATGGAAGGCGCCGTGCGTTCCTGCACCGCCAAGCGAGCCGCCATTTTTTCCGTGGGCGCCTTCGGCGACAAATGGTACAAGATTGCCACGGGCAACGGCGTTCCCTCCGACATTTTCAAGAGCGAACTCGGCCAGCCCACCACCCCGGAAATGGTGGACGCCGCCCTCTCCACCGGCAAGTACGACACTATCTGCATCACCCATAATGAAACGTCCACCGGCGTCCAGAACCCGGTGGAGGAAATTGCGGAAGTACTCAAAAAATACCCGGACGTCGTATGGTGCATGGACGCGGTAAGTTCCGCCGCCGGCTCCCGGATTGAAACGGACAGGCTGGGCGTGGACGTGCTGGTGACCTCCACCCAGAAGGCGCTGGCGCTCCCCCGGCATGGCTGTCTGCACGCTGTCCCAAAAGGCTTATGAACGCACCGCCTCCGTCCCCAACCGCGGTTGCTACTTTGACCTGCGCTCCATTTACGACACTATCCAGAAAAAGGACTACCAGTACACGAACACCCCCTGCGTCTCCATCATGTACGCCATGGACCTCCAGCTCCAGCGCATCATGCAGGAAGGCGTGGAAAACCGCTTTGCGCGCCATGAAGCCATGGCGGAATTCGTGCGCTCCTGGGCGGATGAATATTTCAGCGTCTTCGCCAACCGGGACCATCTTTCCCGCACCCTGACGGTCATCAGCAACACGAGGGACATTGACATCGCCGCCCTGAACAACGTGCTGATCGAACGCGGCATGCAGCTCGGCAACGGTTACGGGGATTTGAAGAACAAGACCTTCCGCATCGCCCACATGGGTGAGCTGACGATGGACGACATGCGCTCCATCACGTCCAACATCGTGGACATCCTGAAACTCAAGTAAGCGTTTTCCCTTCCCTCTTTTCCGGCCCCGCCCGGGAAAGAGGGAAGAACGCCTCCTCCGGAGAATGAACGGAACAGCCGCCATGAACAAGGTTCTTCACACGGCGCTCCAGGCTCTGTTCATCATCGCCTCCGCCTGCGTCCTGACGGCCCTCATCATCGCCGGAGCCTTGAATGAAGCCATGCGCCCCTGGTCCGGAGCCTTCTTTCTAATGCTTGTTCCGTACTACCTGATCCTGGTGAAAAAACGCCTGGACCGGGAACAGGCGGGGGAAATGGCGCGCTCCTGCACATGGAGCATGGCCGCCGCGGCAAGCCTGTTCCTGCTGCTCATCGGGATGCTCCTGCTGTTGAACAGCATTCCGGGAGGCGGAGAGTTTGTCCGGCTTCTCCTGTTCAAGCCCCTGGATTTTCTCAAAGCGGCAGGAGCGCCCATGCGGTACCTGCTGCTGTTCATTGCGGCATGTATTTTGGCGGGGCTTGTCTCCGGCATCCGTGCGCTATATCATTGCTCCCTCCGTCATTAACCTTCTGTACTCTCTCATTTTTCCATGTCCACACTCCATCCCTTCCCCGCCCTCCGTCCGCCCCGGGAACTGGCCGCGCGGGTTTCCTCCCTCCCCTATGACGTCATGAACCACCGGGAGGCCAGGGAAATGGCCGCCGGAAACGACGCCTCCTTCCTCCACATCTGCCGCTCCGACATCGACACGAGCGAAACCGCCATCCACGCCCCGGAAACCTATGCCAAGGCGCGGGAAAACCTGGAAGCATTCGTCCGCAAGGGCTACCTCGTCCGGGATGAAAAACCTTCCTTCTACATTTACCGCCAGATCATGTGGGGCCGCGTGCAGACGGGCATCGTCGGCTGCGCCTCCGTGGATGAATACGCCAGCGACGTCATCAAAAAGCATGAACTGACCCGCAGGGAAAAGGAGCTGGACCGCATTGAGCACTTTGACGCCTGTTCCGCCCAGACGGAACCGGTATTCCTGGCCTACCGCAAGCACGAGGGCCTTTCCGGCATCATCCGGGAATGGATCAAATTCCACAAACCGGAGTACGATTTCACCACGGACGACGGCGTTACCCACATCCTGTGGCCCGTCTCCGATCCCGGCACGGTGGAAGCCATCCGCAAAGGCTTTGAAGAAGTGGATGCTCTTTACATAGCGGACGGCCATCACCGTACGGCGTCCAGCGCCGCCGTTTCCGCCAGGCGGCGCAAGGAGCACCCGGACTACACGGGACAGGAGGAATTCAATTACCTGATGGCCGTCGTCTTCTGTGATGAAGACCTCTTCATCATGGACTACAACCGCGTCGTGCGCGACCTGAACGGCCTGTCCAGGGAAGAATTCCTAGAAAAGCTCCGCGCCTCCTTTGACGTGGCGCCTGCGGACGCCGTTCCCGGAGAAGGCTACGCCCCCCGCGCCAAGCACGAATTCGGCATGTATCTGGACGGCCGGTGGTATTCCCTCACCGCCAAACCGGGAACCTTCCCGGCGGACCATCCCATCGAAAGCCTGGACTGCGCCATTCTCCAGGCGAATGTGCTGGCCCCCATCCTGGGCATTGACGATCCGCGCACAAGCGACCGCATCGACTTCGTAGGCGGCATCCGCGGCCTGGGAGAACTGGAACGCCGCTGCTCCGGAGAAATGGCGCTGGCCTTCTCCCTGTACCCCGTCACCATGGACGACCTCTTCCGCGTGGCGGATGCCGGGGAAATCATGCCCCCCAAGTCCACGTGGTTTGAGCCCAAGCTGCGCAGCGGACTTTTTGTCCATACCATTGAACAATGACATTTTCCACCATACCAACATGAACAAGGTTCTTATTCCCACCAAACTCTCCGACGTAGCGGCCAATACGCTTAAAACGGCCGGCTATGAAGTCGTCCAGGACGCCGACACGCCTCTGGAAGAACAGGCCGCCGCCCATCCGGACACCGTGGCCCTGATCGTCCGCAGTGAAAAAGTCACTCCGGCAATCATGGACGCCCTCCCCTCCCTGAAGCTGGTCATCCGCGCCGGAGCCGGCTACGACAACATTGACATCGTGTACGCCCGCAAGAAGAATGTGGACGTCATGAACACCCCCGGCGCCAACTCCAACGCCGTGGCGGAGGAAGTCATGGCCATGATTCTGGCGTATTACCGCCACATCGTCCAGGCGGACGCCACCACCCGGGAAGGCCTGTGGGAAAAGAAAAAATACATGGGCAGCGAGCTGACCAAAAAAACCGTGGGCATCATCGGCCTGGGCAACATCGGCCGCAACCTCGTCAAGCGCCTCCAGGGATTTGAACCCACCCTGCTGGGCTACGACCACTTTCTGGCCCGCCAGCGCGCCCTGAACATCGGCGTCACCCCCACCAGCATTGAAGACATCTTCTCCCAGTGCGACATCATCACCCTGCACGTTCCGGGCGGTCCCTCCACCCACCACATGGTGAACGCGGAACTTATCGACAGCATGAAGGACGGCGCGGTGCTCATCAATTGCTCCCGCTACGGCGTGGTGGATGAAGAAGCGCTGGCCGCCGCCAAGGCCGCGGGCAAAAACATCGGCTACCTGACGGACGTCCACCCCAAGGACGCGCCAGGAGAAAAACCTTCCGCCGCCATGGCGGACCTCATCCTTCCCCACCTGGGCGCCAACACCCGGGAGGCCAACACGAAGGCGGCCAAGCGCGCCGCGGAACAGATGGTGGCCTATTTTTCTGACGGAGACACCTCCTGCGTGGTGAACGGGGAATCCCCCAACGGTCTCAATCCGGCCCATCTCCAACTGGCTTTCCTGCTCGCTGCCCTGGCCCGCAAAGCCGGAGGCAACAAGCCTATCCGCCGGGTGGAATGCACCTTCTACGGCAACTTGCGCGTCTTCCGCAAATGGTTCACTGCCCCCATTCTGGAAGGGCTGCTGCCGCACGCGGAAAAGGGCCTCATGCCCGCCGCCGCGGAAGAATCCCTGCGGGAGCACGGCATCGTCTTCAAGGCGCGGGAGCCCAAGGACGACAAGCCCTATGAAGATTCCATCACGCTGGACGTGGTGATGGAAGATGAGGGGGAATATTTCAACACCAGCGTGCGCGGCGTGGTGACGGAAGGCATTCCCATGGTCTCCCGCCTGAACAACTTCAACGGGCTGTATGCGGACCTGCGCGGCACAACGCTGTTCCTGCATTACAAGGACCGTCCCGGCATCATCGCCACCATCGGTTCCGCCCTGTACTCCAACGGCATCAACATTGACAACATCGCCGCTCCGGCCGATCACGCCACGCGGGAAGCCCTGGCCGTCCTCAAGACCAACAAACCCGTTTCCGATGAACTGCTGAACAAGATTGCGGAAGAGATAGACGCCATCTCCGCCTTCTCCCTGAATCTTTAACAGGAATTAGACTCATTTCCGGACTCTGCCGGAACCCGCCTTCCAGGCAGCCCGCTTCCTCTCCATTCCCGGAGGGAGGCGGGTTGCCTTTATTTCTGCCATGTTGACAAGGCACACTCCTTTTTGTACTTTTACCCGAATCGTTGGAACACTCTCATGCGCTATGTACTGCTTCTCCTGACCATTTTAACCGCCGGATTCTCCGTCTGGTACTATCAACACCATATCTCCCCGGAAGGAAAGGAACTGGCCGCCCGGAAAACAGCCATGGAACAGGAGGCCGTAGTATTGGAGAAAACCGTCAGCCAGACCCGGAAGAAACTGGATGAAGCCCAGGACGCCACCCGGACGGCGGAAGAGGCCATGGAAAAATTCCAGGAAACCTATCTTGAGCAGAAAAGACAGCAGCAGCAGGAAGCCCAGGTTGCCGCCTACCAAAAAAGCATGGCGGACCAGCAGGAGGAAGTGAAGGAACACGACCAGAGGATTGACCAGTTGCGCCGCCGCATGAGCAGGCAGAGGGAAAACTCCAAGTCCGCCAGGGAAGAACTGCTTCAAAAGAGGGAGGGAATGAAAACCCTGCTTGCGAAGTTGGCCGACAAGCAGAGAAGTATTCAGGCGGAACTGGGGCAGGCCGAACGGGAACTGGCCAAGAACCGGGAGGATGCCAAAGCCAAAAAGAAATTTTCAGGAGCCGCTCCCCAGAAGGAGAACATCTCGGAACTTCAATCGCAAATAGCCTTCATTCGCCTGAAAACCTCCGCCACAAAGAAAAAAATGCAGGCTCTGGACGCCGCCCTGGAAGCCCTGGAAGAAAAAACCGGCAAGCAGCAGCTACTGATGCAGAAAGCGGAGGAAAAACTCACCGAACAAAAAAACAAGGCCTTAACCGACGATGACCGGGAAGAAACCGCCGCCCCGGACCCGGGAGATGACGATTTGCTGGCTACAGCCGGATACAGGGAGCAGTCCAAAGCCGTCCGGAACGCTCTGGAACAAGCCCGGAAAGAAGAGGAACAGGCGTCCCGGACCTATGACGAGGCCCGAGCTGAAATGCGCAAGTCTTCCAGAGAAGAAGTGAAAAAGCTGGAGAAGGAGGAAAAAGACCATGCCTCCTTCCAGAAGCTGTTCACGGGCGCTGCCTCCGTTGTGGGATTCATCCTCCTCCTGTTCACGGTGGGGGCCTTCCGCCGCAGCAACGGCTGAGCGTGTTCCTGAAAACTTGAGGGCACGGAATGAAGAAAAGCTCCTGCGTCCCGTTTGCCGCTCTTCCGGCGCCCTCCGCAGGGAGGCGTTGACGGGCGGCAGGGATATGGTAGTCTCAGGCCTGCCTGATCATGCTCACACTGGCCCAGCTTCACGGACAACCGGAAATTTTCCATTCCATCCAGGGGGAAGGCGTCTCCCAGGGGACTCCCTGCGTCTTTCTGCGCCTGGCAGGCTGCAACCTGGCCTGTTCCTGGTGTGACACGGCGTACTCCTGGAACGGGACAGTTCCCGGAGTGCGGCTCACGCCTGAAAAGGCGGCGGAACTGGCGCTCCGTTATCCATGCCGCCGCCTGGTACTGACCGGGGGAGAACCGCTCATTCAGCAAAAAGCCCTTCCCGCCCTGCTGCGCCTGCTGCCGGACCATGCCGTGGAGCTGGAAACCAACGGCACCATTATGCCGGATGCGGAACTGCTGGAACGCATCACGCAATTCAACGTGTCTCCCAAACTCCCCCACTCCGGCAATGAAACCGCCAGAACATGGAAACCGGACATCCTGCGCCGTCTGGCTTTCACGGAAAAAGCGTGGTTCAAATTCGTAGTGGCGTGCGAGGAAGATGTAAAAACCGCCCTGCGGCAGGCTTCCGGGGCAGACATTCCCGCAGAACGCATCCTGCTCATGCCACTGGCCTCCACACGGGCAGAGCTGGACGCCATGCGCGCGCAGACGGTGGAATGGTGCCTCCGTTATGGCCTCCGCTTTTCAGACCGTCTGCACATCGCCATTTGGGACAGCAAAAAGGGCGTTTGAAAACGCCCTTGTATAGTCAAAGGAAAATATTCCCTGGCAGGCATCCTGCGTGGAGCTCTTCGCCCCATCATTCCGGCAGCTTATGCCTTCTGCTTCAGGTCCAGCAGCATCTGGGCGTTGCTTGGGTACTTGTTCAGGAAAAACAGGAAGCGTTCCATGGCCTCTACAGGCTTGTGCCCCGCCAGCGCGCGGCGGATCAGGTTCATCTTGTACAGCCACGCTTCCGGCATGATGAGTTCTTCCCGGCGCGTTCCCGATTTCAGGATATCCACGGCCGGGAAGATATACTGCTCCGCAATGCGGCGGTTCAGGACAAGCTCCATGTTGCCCGTACCCTTGAACTCCTGGAAAATCAGGTCATCCATACGGCTGTTGGTTTCCACGAGTGCAGTGGCGATGATGGTCAGGGAACCGGCCTGGCGCGTATTGCGGGCGGCGGCAAAAAGACGGCGGGGCATTTCCAGTGCACGGGCATCAATGCCGCCGGACATGGTGCGGCCGCTTCCCTTGTCCGCGTTATTATAGGCACGGGCAAGGCGCGTGATGGAATCCATCAGCAGGAAGACATGCTGGCCGGCTTCCACAAGCCGCTTGGCGCGCTCAATGCAAAGCTCCGCCATGCGGCAGTGGTCACGCACCCTGCCGTCATTGGAAGAAGCGTATACCTCGGCTCCGGGAAGGGAACGCTTGAACTCCGTCACTTCTTCCGGGCGCTCGTCCACCAGCAGCACCATCAGGTGGATGGAATCCTTGTAATTCTCCAGAATGGCTTCCGCCATGTGCTGCAGCAGCGTCGTCTTCCCCGCGCGGGGCGGAGAAACGATCAGGCCACGCTGGCCGCGCCCGATAGGCGCAATCAGGTCCAGCGTGCGCGTGGTATAGCGCTCCGGACGGGTTTCAAAGGAAATGCGCTTATTCGGATTGACCGCCTTGAGCTCTTCAAAATGCGGGCTCTTGCGGGCCTTCTCCGGAGCATCTCCGTTGACGGCGGATATCTCCGTCAGAAGAATGCCGCGGTCATGGCGGCAGGCTTGTCCATGCACCCAAACGGCGGGACGCAGGCCGAACTTGCGGATCATGTCCTGCGGAACGTACACGGCTTCCGCAAAAGCGTCAAAATCATTATCCGGCTTCCTTAAAAAGCCGAATCCCTTATTCGTGATTTCCAGCAGGCCGTCCACCGGTTCCGGAGGCGCCAGCTCACGGGGAGCATTATTCTGGGGAGCATTCCCCTCCTGGTGATTATTGTTCCAGCGGTTTTTAACCCGGTCATTGCCGTTCCTGCCATTGCGGCCGTCCTGCCGGTTGTTCCGGTTCTTATTGAAACGGTCGTTGTTATTGCGGCGGTTCTGTCTCTCAAAACGCTGCCTTTGCGGTTCATTCGTCCGATGGGATTCCCGCGCGGCATCTCCGGAGAAATCCGTAGCGCCTTCCTGTACCACCTTGATGGACGGAGCGGCAGAATCCGCATCCGGCCCTGTCTCCTGTACCCGCGGTTTTCTCACAAACCTCTGGCGGATCACCTTCGGCCTGCCTCCTTCGGACTGTTCCGGAGCAGAATCCGCAGGACTGGCGGCCGGTTCGGCAGGCGCCATGGAAACGGCAGCGTCCGTTTTGGCGCCCTCTGCGGCATCGTCTTCAGGCGCAATGGTCTTGGCGGAACGCCTGCGCACCGGCTTGACGGGAGCTTCCGTTACGGGAACATCAGGGGAACCGGCAGTTTCCGGAACTTCCTCCACGGGCTTCTTGCGGGGACGTCCGCGCCGGGGCTTGGCAGGAGCTTCCTCCGTCCCTTCCGCCGCCGGAATTTCAGCGCTGCTTTTGCGGGCGCTCTTCTTCTGCGGCGCATCCGTGCTCTCCATCCCTTCACCCGCCAATTCCGGAACCTTCTTCCTTGCCGTCCGCTTGCGGGGGGCCGGGGAAGAACCCTGTTCCGTCCCGGAAACTTCCGCAGCGGCGTGGGACTCTGCCGGAGCTTCCGCCGCAGACTTGGCTCTGCGGACAATACGTTTTTTGGGCGATGGCTCCGGAGAAACCTGTTCCGGAGTCAAATCTGGGGGGTATCAGACATGGAAAAGAAAATTGGACTGCAACAACAGGCGTCTCCTGAAAGACAACGGCGTTAGTCAAGCTGTTCGAGGATTTCTTCCGCCACGTCGAAATTGGAGAAGACGTTCAGCGCGTCATCGTAATCGTCCAGCGCTTCATACAAGCGCAGGGCGGCCTTCGCCGTCTCCAGATCGTTAATCACGGAAACGTTCTGCGCCACGGAAATCAGCTTCATGGAAATCACCGTATGCCCGGCCTCGCGCAGGGCGGCGCACACATTGTTCAATTCCGTCGGGTCCGTAACAAACACCCATTCATTGTCGGAATCACCCTGCTCCACATCGTCCGCGCCGCATTCCAGCGCCAGGTCCATCGCGGAATCCTCCGTAAGGCCTTCCGCCATGATGCGGGCTTCTCCCTTGCGTTCAAACTGGTAGGCCACGGAACCGGGAGTGCCGATGCTGCCCCCGTTCTTGGTAAACAGAGTGCGCAGCTCGGAAGCGGAACGGTTCGTGTTGTCCGTCGCCACTTCAATCAGGAAAGCCGTGCCCGCCGGGCCGTAGCCTTCATAAGTAATCTCCTGGATGGTGGCGCCGCCCAGTTCCCCGGTGCCTTTCTTGATGGCGCGTTCAATATTCTCCTTGGGGGTGGACACGGCCTTGGCCCCGTCAATGGCGGCCCTCAGGCGAGGGTTCAGATCAGGATCTCCGCCGCCGCTCTTGGCGGCCAGCATGATTTCATGGGCAAAGCGGGCAAACACCTTGCCCTTCTTGGCATCTTCCTTAGCCTTAACGTACTTGATCTTAGACCATTTATTATGTCCTGACATAGAATTGGGAATAATAGTAAGTGTATGTGAAAAGAGACAAACTAACAAGTGGAACTGTTCTTCAACCCGGGCGAACACATTGTCTTTCGCAAATACCACGCAGGAAGGGAATCAGGGTGCGGCCATCCGTAAATAGGTTACAGGGACCGGATACTCTGCCGGGGAACACGCCGCACTCCCTTAAGGGGCTCCGGCTACCGCTTGGCAGTCACTCTCAACACACGCAAAATAACGTATTCCCCAGCATTGGCAATACTTTTTTAGGTCACGGAAGCATGGAAGCAAACCCCAGGGAACCGGATAAACAATTCCTCCCACAGTCTGGAGTAATCATTCTACGGAAAGACTGCCCGTCTTATTTAATTTGATGAAAGCGCGAGCATCTCCAGGAAAAGATGGACGGCCGCTTTATCCTCTCTCCGCTAGTCCGCCTCACGCTCTATTATTTCCCCTTCATCCCGGTTGTCGGGCTCATAGCAGGTAACATCTTCGTTTAACATGGAATAGTAACTATATGGCTCTTCCTTTTCCAAAGGCCCTTCCCTTGCTTTTTGAAAATGCTTCAATTCCCTGCCATGCTCATCAAAATAGCTGATTTGCTGGAATCCATGTTCCGGATAGGAAAAACGGATAATAGCACACTTCATTAAATGATCGGAACTTAACTCTCCGTTTTCGTCGTAATAGCGGATTTCCTTCACGGCGCGGCCTCCTCCCAAATCACTCCCAGGTTCATAATGGTCTGCACAACGCCGGGCCCACCCCTGGAGGCCACGAGTCAACCGGCCAAACTTGTCCGTATATTCCGCTTCAGCTACATCATAAGGGTCCAGATAATACTTTGCTTGAAGCAAATCTTCAGGAAGAAGTAACCGCAATTGATCGATATCGTTCCAATCACCAAATCTTTCTTTTAAATAAAAGGTTTTTCTTGTGGAAGCCGTCAATTCCGCTTCCCATCCTTGATGAACTTCCAGGCAGGCAACGCCCGCCTCCACGGCAGGCGTTGCCTTGTACTGATGGTAACGGATCATTCGTCCTTTCGGAAAAATAGCCGGACGTTCCACATCCACAGGCTCCTGGCTTACGACATTTCTTGAATCATCTCCTTTTCCAAAAAAGGATTCCCTGAAAATGAAAGGACCATTGAGAATCCCTGCCCCTTCCTGGCAAATAACCTCTCCCCGGTGATAACCATTTGCACAAAGGGCATCTTCTCCCCGTACACCATAAAAAGTGACGCACCTGCGTCCCCTATTCTCTTCCACCACACGCATGTGATAGCCCTGATCGTCAAGGTCACAGATTTTCCCATCCGCGGTGAAATAGGTGTAAATGCACAACGCATATTCCTGAATGTCCGTCCATTCCCGGTCGTTCGTTTCATCATAATCCTTTTTGGGGTAGAATCCGGACAGGAGATTCAAAACCCCTCCCTGCTTCCGGTTTGTTCCGCGGGGCGCGTCGATCCATTCTTCACAATTAAGAATCAGTTTCCATTGCAGATATTGATGATCATTGAATTCGATCAACTTTTGTTCAATCCATCTTCCATTGACGGGAGGATACTTCCGGTCGGAATAGCCGGGGTTGAGGGGCTCCCATAAATCCATCACAGGATGCCCAACCGGGTCAATCATTCGCCTCGCCCCTTCCGAAAAAGTTATCCCGCCTGAAACTGCTATTAAAAAAATGTATAAAGAACACCTCATAACATGATCCATATCATTACCCTGAATGATGTATCCTAATATGATGTGAAGGATATATCAATTATTTCAATAAACCGAACCCTCTTTATTTGATCTTTTAGAACCATTTTCGGAAAATGTCACGACCATCCGGACGTGGAGCATAACCACTTTTGCCGGCCCCTTCTCCGCCTTTTCCTGACACAGTCCATCAGAGGGAGGACAGGATGGCATTTCCACTTGTTGAAAGAACCCCCGTAATCATTTTTACACGGAAAAAAGGATTCCGCCACACGCCCGGCATGTTCCGGCTTGATTAGAAATCCATTCAAAAAATATTCAAGATAATAATAAACATTAAAAGTATCCGCGATATTCTGTCCCGCATTTTCCCGGGAAAACCTCTATTCCGTCATGGAACGGGACCGAAGTTCAACGCCGTCTGTGTTATCATTGACTAAGAAAGGGAGGCGGGCTTAGATATGCTCCTCTTCCTTTTCTCTGTCTTATGGAACAAGCAGCGCACCAAGAAAAATCACATGCGGCCTTTTCCTCCGTCCTGTGGTCCGCCTTTTTGACGGGCATCAAGCTCTGGGCCGGTATCGTGACGGGCAGCTTGGGCATCATTTCCGAGGCCCTGCACAGCGGCCTGGACCTGATGGCTGCGGCCATGACTTTTTACGCCGTGAAGGTGGCCGCCCGTCCTGCCGACGAGAGCCACCCCTACGGGCATGAGAAGGTGGAGAATCTTTCCGCGCTTGCGGAAACTGCCCTGCTCCTGATTACCTGCGCATGGATTGTATGGGAGGCTGTGGACCGGCTGTTTTACAATGAGGCGGAGATCACCCTCACCTGGTGGGCCTTCGCCGTGGTGGCCGTTTCCCTGCTGGTGGACGTGAACCGCTCCGCCATGCTCCGCCGGGTGGCCAAGAAGCACAAGAGCCAGGCGCTGGAAGCGGACGCCCTTCATTTTACCACGGATATCTGGTCTTCCGCCGTCGTGCTGCTGGGCCTTTTCTGCGTATGGCTGGCGCACCTGGTTCCCGCAGATTCCGTCTGGCACGGCTTGCTGGAGAAGGCGGACGCCATCGCAGCCCTGTTTGTGGCGGCCCTGGTTTGTTCCGTGGCCTTCGGCCTTGCCAAACGTTCCATTCACGCCCTGATGGACGGCGGTTCTTCCGCCCTGACGCAGCAGGTTCTAACCGCCATGAAGAAGAACGCCCCGGATTACCCGGTCAAGCGCATCCGTCTGCGCGACGGCGGCGCCCGCATTTTTGTGGAGCTGGACGTGGAAGCGCCCGCGGAGTTGCACGTGGACGACGCCCATGATGTGGCGGAGTCCATCGAAGGCATTGTCAAGTACGAGCTGCCGGAAGCGGACGTGATCGTCCATATCGAACCGGCCCGTGAGAATTTTTCCAACATGGAGCCGGACACGGTCGTCCACCGGCTGGCCCTGCGCCACCATGTCCGCATCCACGGGTTCTATGCAGGCAGCGGCAAACATGCTCCCTGTTATTTCATGGATGTGGAGATTCCCGCGGACTGGCCTCTGGAGCGCGGCTACCATGTGGTGAAGGCGTTCCGGGATTCCGTCCAGCATGCGCTCAAGCCGGAGAAGGTGATCTGCCGCATTGAGCCGGACTGCCGCGATATGAAGGCGAACGCCATTCCGGAGCACGTTCCGCCGGAGGAAGTCCGCCTGAAGGTGAACCTTATCCTCCAGCAGCACAGGAATATCTGCAAGGTTCTCAAGCTGGACCTGGCACGGGAGGACAATTTCCCCACCCTGACTTGCGTATGCTCCGCGGATGCATCCCTGACCATCCGGGAATGCCACCAGATCGCCTCCCAACTGGAAGACCAGATAGAAAATGCCCTGCACCACCTGGGCCGCGTTACCGTCATTCTGAAACCGGCCAAATAAAACAGCATTTTATTTCCACGCAACGTTCATTTCCTCCCCATCATGAAACAAAACAAGTACGACGATAACGTCTTTTTTCAGAAATACAGTCAAATGGACCGTTCCGTAAAGGGGCTGGAAGGGGCCGGAGAATGGAAAACACTGGAACGGCTGCTGCCGGATTTCCATGACAAGCACGTTCTGGACCTGGGATGCGGATTCGGCTGGCACTGCCGGTATGCGGCAGAGCACGGGGCGGCCTCCGTGCTGGGCGTGGACATTTCCGCAAAGATGATCGCCAAAGCCAGGTCCATGGGAAACGAAGGCATTATCGAGTACCGCTGCATGCCCATGGAGGATATCCTGCTTCCCGAGGCTTCCTTCGACATTGTCCTCAGCTCCCTGGCCTTCCATTACACGCCGGATTTCCAGGCAGTCTGCCGGAATGTCTCCCGCTGGCTCAAGCCGGAAGGCGCCTTTATTTTCTCCGTGGAGCATCCCGTTTTCACCGCCCAGGGAACGCAGGACTGGCATTACGATGAATCCGGCCAGATCATGCACTGGCCCGTGGACGGCTATTTCATGGAAGGACCGCGGCAGGCCGTTTTCCTGGGGAGGAAGTGACCAAGTATCACAGGACGCTTACTTCCTATCTCGGCGCTCTGGCCGCCGGCGGATTTGAGGTTACCGCCATGGAGGAACCGAAGCCGTCCCGTGAACTTCTGGATTCCGTCCCCGGCATGCAGGAAGAGCTGCGCCGCCCCATGATGCTGATTATCTCCGCCCGCAAGAAGTAGCGCCCCCGGTCATCAGTGCCCCGCGGCGGAAGCTCCGGGCACTTCCCTGTCCAGTTCCGCACGGATGCGCTGGCGTTCGGAAACGATCTGTTCGTCGTCCGCGCCGCCTTCCCGCAGGAAGTATTCCGCCATGGACAGAGCCACTTCCGATTCCGAGGAGAAGACCTGGGAGGCGCCGGCTTCCTTAAGCACGTCCACGTCCCTCATGTACTTGGTGTGGATCATCACGTCAATGTGGGGGTTGAGCTCCAGAGCCACCCCCACGATTTCCTTGGCATCCGGAATGGAGGCGGAGAGAATCAGGCTTTCCGCATATTCAATGCCCGCATGGCGCAGGATTTCACGCTGGCTGGCATCCCCGTAAACGATGTCTCCGCCCTGTTCACGTATGGCGGTGACCGTGTCTATGTTCATCTCCACGATGATGACTTCCACCCCGTTGTCATTCAATATTCTTTTAAGAATGCGCCCCGTAGGGCCAAACCCCACCAGCACCACGCGCCGCGCGTCCGGCGACGGGAGCGCCAGGCTGTTCACTCCGCCCAGATCCGTAAGGCCGATGCCGCGCTTTTGCAGCCACTTGACCACAGGGCCAATCTGGCGGTACAGGATGGGATTCAGGGAAATGGAGACGACGGCCGCCAGAATGATGGCCTGGTTGGCGTCCGGCGGCAGAATGTTGTACATGAGCCCCATCCCGGCTAGGATGAAGGAGAATTCACCCACCTGCGCCAGGGCTACGGATACGCTCAGCGCCAGCGGCAGCGGACGCCGCAGGCACCGCACCACCGCATAGGCCGCCAGCGGCTTGCCGATCATTACCACCCCCAGCGTCGCCAGGGCCAGCGGCCAGCAATCCCCCACGGACATCGGGTCAAACATCATCCCCACGGAAACAAAGAAGAGCACGGCAAAGGCATCCCGCATCAGCATGGCCTCCGCCGCCGCGCGAGCGCAAAAGTCCGACTGCCCCACAACCATCCCCGCCAGGAACGCTCCCAGCACCATGGAAGCGCCGAAGAATTTCGCGGAGCACACCGCTACGCCCAGAGCAATGACCAGCACCGCCAGCGTAAACAGGTCCCGCGCTCCCGTCCGCGCCACGTAGCGCAGCACCAGCGGAATGATTTTTTTTCCGGCAAACAGCGTCAGGGCCACCAGCAGGGACAGCTTGACGAACATCCAGCCCAGTTCGTAGAGAATGCCGCTCCAGTCCCCGGCACCGCTCTGGCGCGCCTCCATCACGGCGGGGATGAGCACCAGCAGCAGAATGGTGAACAGGTCCTCCACCACCAGCCACCCCAGGGCCACATGGCCGCTCGGCGTATGGAGGTTCTGGTTGTCTTCCAGGACTCGTGTAAGCACTACGGTGCTCGCCACGGAGATCGCCATGCCGAACACCAGCCCGGAAATCGTGGACCATCCGAACATCCAGCCCACCAGTACCCCCAGCACCGTAGCCACGGATATCTGCACCACGGCTCCCGGCACCGCGACCCTCTGCACGGCAATCAAATCCTTCAAATGAAAATGGAGCCCCACGCCGAACATCAGCAGAATAACGCCCAGCTCCGCGAACTGCTCCACCGTGTGGGAATCCGCCACAAATCCCGGCGAATACGGCCCTACCACTACCCCGGCCAGCAGGTACCCGACCAGCGGAGACAAATGCAGTTTTCTGGCAATAAGGCCGAAAAGGAGAGCGGCGGTCAATCCGCCGACAAAAGTGAAGATGAGGCTGAAATCGTGATCCATACGCGCGTGACAAGTCTAAGAGGGTATCTTTGACCACCAGGTCGTTCCTACGCTATCGCGTTTGATTTCCCCTCACAAGAACGCATTGCGCCGCACTGGAATGCAGTCGCATTTTTCTTGCCGGGGGGAATCTGCGGCAGGAAAAACGGGGCCTGGCAGGATTCTATCATATTTTTATTTTTATTAAAAACTCCGTTTTTATTGTATTTTCAATCGTTTCTAATTGACTTTACGCATACGGGATTCCTATAAAGCGTGTTGATGAAACTCACCCTATCTATCCTATCCTGTCTGACGGGCCTCTCTACCCTGGCCCCCATGGGCTGGGCAGCCACCCATGAAATCACTACCAAGAACTTCCACATCACGCTCCTCGGCAACGGGGACGGTCCGGCGGACTGGATGGGGACCCGTGACTGGAGTGACGACCAGATAGCCGCCGTCACCACCACCCTCAATATCTGGGACGATACCTTCCGCAACACCGCTTCCCGGAAGATTGAAGCGACCATTTCCTGGGGGGCCCTTGAAGAAGGCGTCCTGGCAGGTTCTTTCTCCAATTACGTCGAATACGACGGGGAAAACTACAATGCGGCCACTTCCACGGAAGTCATCTGGAAAGAAGGGGAAGACGTCGTGATGGAGGAAGGGGAAATGGATTTCAGGCTCCAATTCAATCCCGTCTACGGTTTCAGCACAGGCAATACCACGCCCCAGAACGCCACAGACTTCATCAGCGTCCTTCTGCATGAAATCGGGCATAACGTCGGCTTCAACTCGCTGAATGATACAGGAACATACGGAGAATACTACACGATTTGGGATTCCCTGATCACGGATGCCCAGGGCAACCATCCGGGAGATGCGGGCTTCAATTACCAGACCGGCGTTTCCTACACGATTGGTTCCGGAGGCCTCACTGTTTACAATCCCTTTGTTTTCGCTCCCGGTTCCAGCATGTCCCACGTGGACGCTGCAAGCGACCCGAACGCCCTGATGCAATATTCCATCGGGGAGGGCATCCAGAGGAGAAACCCCAGCGACCAGGAAAAAGCCCTCCTTGCGGAGATGGGCTGGGTGCTCAAGGATGACCCCACCTATTATGCGTCCGTGGACGGCGCTTCCATCACGGACCAGATTGACCTGAATTTCTTCACTTCCGTTCTCGTCAACCGGAACATGACCATTGATCCGGGTGAAGGCGCTACTATCGTCCTGCCCTCCCTCAGAGGAGACAAGGCGGAATACAACGTCACCATCACTGCGGGGAAAGCGCTGACCGTCAATCTCTCCAACACCGCCATGGACTCCATCTGCGCCGGAGAGGTCATCGGCAATGACGCCAATTTCATCAAGACGGGGGCTAAAAACCTGGTGCTGGGCGGCGGCTTTTCCACCAGCGGAGCTCTGGACGTACAGCAGGGGGACTGGTGCTTTCCGGCGCTTCCAACACCATCGGGGAGCTGAAGATGAACGGAGGAACCTTCGGCGTGTCCCAGCTTGCCAGGGAGGAAGCCACAGCCAAGGTCGGAAAGCTGACCGGCACCCGGGGCTCCATCAATCTTCTCCATTCCACCCTTACTCTGACCGGAACGGACAATACCATTTCCAGCGGCCTCAAACTGGTAGGCTCCGGCACCGTCGCCCTGGCGGAAGGAAAGTCGCTTGCCTTTGACGGCAGCAACACCATTGGAGACGCCATCTACATTGACGGTACCCGGAACGGTACCCTGCACATCACCCAGGGAACGCTGGCCTTCACCAACCAGGCCCGGATGGAAATAGCTACGCTGGCCCTGGATTCCGCCGCTTCCACCCTGAACGCGGGAGCCACCCGGAACATTGTCATTCATTCCATCACGGGAGACGGTGTTCTGGCCGCCCAGGGCGGCCAAATCACCCTGGATACGGCCAATCCCCTCACGTGGAACGGAACTCTCCAGGGCACGGGCACGCTCAGCAAGAAAGGAGCCGGCGCCCTGACGCTGGGAAGCGCCGGAAACGCGGGGTTCCATCTGGATTCCACCAGCGGAGCCATCATCCTCGCTTCCGAATCCTCCGCCTACGGAGCCATGATGCTGAACGGAGGCGGCATTTCCATCTTCCATGCGTCCTCCACCACCCGTTTCTCCGGGCAGGAAGGCGCTCTAACACTGAATGACGCCACCCTGGAGATGAGCGGAACGGCCAATGTCCTGACGGAAAACGCCTCCATCACCGGCACCGGCATCCTGCGGCTGAACGCGGATTCCATGCTGGCCATCCGCAACGGCAACAAGCTGGACACGGACATCACTATTGCCGGCTCCGGCCTGCTGGCCGTCCAGGAAGGAACCTTCACCCTGTCCGGAAATGCCAGGTTTGACGGAGCGGCGGTCGCCGTGGGTCCGGAATCCGCTGCCGCCGCGCTGGACCTGGGCTCCACACGCAATTCCATGGTGGGCGGCCTGCTGGGGAAAGGCTCCGTGATCTTCAACAACGGGGAACTCGCCCTCCATGCGGAAAAATCCTCCGTTTTTTCCGGCTCCTTCCAGGGGAACGGCACAATCAACAAGGCGGGGAAAGCGGCATGGACCTACACCGGCGCGGGGTCAGACACCCTGAACCTCAACATTACGGAAGGGGAAGTGGCCCTGATCCGTGATTCAGCCAATCCCATTCTGCTCCATTCCCTGACGGTTGATGCCACCGGGACGCTTACGCTCGCCATGGCCTCCGCCGGAGCCGCCCATAATACCACGCTTCTCCTTAACGGAACAAGCCAGTTCATGAACGGTTCCACCATCACGCTCGTGATTAATCCCCTGCTGGCGCAGACCAATACTCCCTTCATTTCCACGGAAGACGGAGCCACGCTGACCATTCAGGGAGACCGCAACGGGACCACCCTCAATATTGAATCCAACGTCGCCGCGCCGGAAAGGATGCTGGAACTGGTTCTCTTTGAAGGGAACATGGTGGGCAGCTACCTCAATATCAACGCTTACGGCGCGCTGGGCACCTATTATTCCGAGCTGCATGCGGAAAACCGGGACGGCCAAATCGTGCTGACAGGAACCCGCAAGGCGGACAACGCCCTGCTCGCCACGGCTGATACCTCCAATTCCGCCGCCGGGGCCGTCCTGCTCTGGAACTGCGGGGAGATCAAGGACGGAACGGAGCTGAGCTCCCTGAACCGCGCCGTTTCCAACGCCTGGAACGACGGAGATTACGCGAGGGCCAACCGCCTTCTGAGCGCCTCCGCCGGAACGGCCATTCCCGGCATCCTGGCCGCGCAAAGGTCCGGCCTGCGGAGGGAAATGACCTTCATCCGCAACCGCGCGGAAACCATGGGCCTCAATCCCGACTACATTCAGGGAGACCTTCCCCAGGTGAACGGCTGGATTGAAGCCAACGGGGGCAGGGATTCCCTGGACGGTTCCAATGAAGGCAACGGTTTCACCCTTAACTCCTGGGGAGGCACCGCCGGGCTGGACGTCAACTGCTCGGAGAATTTCACTTTGGGCGCGGCCTTCTCCGCCAACTATGGGGATTACTCCTCTGACGGGGCTGATTCCGCCTCCGGCGACCTGGACACCTACTACGTGAGCCTCTTCGGCCACTACCGCCACAGGAAATGGGGCCACTCCCTCATTCTCTCCGGAGGCTGGTCAGATGCGGATATTACCCGCAGCGTACGCCATGAACTGGGAAGCTACCAGGCCAGCTTCAGCACCACCGGCATGAGTTTCGGAGCCATGTATGAGCTCACTTATGACCTGGTTCTCAACAAACGCCGGACGGCCATCCTTCAGCCGGTCGCCAATGTCAGCGTCATGCACTCCTCCGTGGACGGCTTCAATGAAGCCGGCGCAGGCGGAGCGGGACTCCGCGTGGATGACATGGATATTACCACCGGAAGCGTGGCCGCCGGTCTGCGCCTGAAAGGCGTTCTGGGTTCCAACCTGACCGGGCGTGATATCACGGGAGAATTCCGCGTTCTGGTTTCTCAGGACTTCGGGGAGGACAAGGCACAGGCCAACGTGGCCTACCTGGCCAATCCGGGCCTTGTCCAGACCATCAGGGGAGCCAAGCTCGGCCGCACCGGCGTCCAGCTGGGCGCAGGCCTCAGCATTCCCTGCTCCGACTACGGCGCCGTTTATGTGGACGGCAATGCGGATCTCCGCTCCGGAGACACCTCCATCGGCGGAGCCCTCGGCTACCGTTACAACTTCTGATCCGGCTCAGGCCTGATTTGACAAGCGCCATGCCTGCATGTCCGGGCATGGCGTTTTCATTATCCGCGGCATCCACATCTCAAGCCGTCGTGCACGGGCTTACCACCTCCCAGGCTGTTTTTCCGGACGCAGGTGTTTCTCGTACGCCTTTGCGCCAGGCGGTTACCGTGTTACCGCCCCATCCGCAGGAATTCCTCTCTTTTTCCCCGGATTATTTTGATAAACATTGATAATGATTGTTATTTTATTTGAATTTCATGGTAACATAATTTATATTTATTAAAAATAACCTCTTCCCAAATTCATGGCTGAAAATTCAACATTCGAGGAACAGTGGACCCTTCTCAGGAAGGAAACGGGAATGGAAGACGCTCCCCTCCGGCAAAAGCTGGAACACTTCATTTTCCGGCAATATGGCCGGGTGGTTTTGGTGCATTACGTAAAAGCCTTGTCGGCCCTGGAACTCAGCCATCATTTCTACCTGCGGTTCCGCAGGCGGAGCCGTTCCGTGGCGGAACCTATTCTTTACTGGACCGTCCTTGCGGAAACAACCATCAACATGACGCTTGAAGGAGTAAAGGATGTCCAGCCGTCCATCACTCCTCCTGCACGTGCCGGTGTTGTCTCCCAGCTCGACATGTTAAAAGACTGCTACCTCCTTTATTTGAGGGACCGGCAGCATCCCTGCTGGCCTCCGGCATCCCGCAGAAGCCGCATCATTCGGGACAAATGGAATGCGCCGGAGCTGGAAGCCTCCTATTTTCCCCGGCTGTGCCTGAAAAACACGGACTGCCACTATGCCAACGTCATGAACATACTGCTGGGGGAAACGCTGCACTTCCTGACTGCCCTCCAGCAAATCAGGGACCACGGAAAAACCCTGCTGGAGCTTAAAAAAGAGCAGCACCCGGACGCTTCCCCGGACGGCGCTCCGTCTTCATCCCCTCGCAGCCCGGAACAACTTCCGTGCGGCAAGCGTTGAAGGCAGCCTGCGCTTCTTCCGCCAGAGGGAAGGAAAGGCCGCCGGAACCCTACAGAATCAGCATGCAATCCCCGTAGGAAAAAAACCTGTACCGTTCCCGGATGGCTTCCAGGTAGGCTTTCATGACCAGCTCCTTGCCGGCAAAGGCGCTGACAAGCATGAGCAGCGTGCTCTGGGGCAGGTGGAAATTCGTAATCAGGGCATCCACCACCTTGTACTTGTAGGGTGGATAAATAAAAATGTTCGTTGACCCGGAGCACTCCCTTAACGGCAGTCCTTCCGCGGTAGCCACATGCTCCAGCACGCGAACGCTGGTGGTGCCCACGGCAATCACCCTCCCGGCCTCATTAATCGCCCTCGCGGTGGCTTCAGGCAGGAAAAAATGTTCCGTGTGCATCTGGTGGTCTTCAATCCTGTCCGCCTTCACGGGACGAAACGTTCCCACGCCCACGTGCAGCGTCAGAAAATCATGGGGAACGGCCGCCAGCAGCTCCGGCGTAAAATGCAGCCCGGCCGTGGGAGCGGCAATCGCCCCTTCATGCCTGGCGTAAACAGTCTGGTAGCGCTCCTTGTCGGACGGGTCGCTCTCCCGGTTCATGTAATGGGGAAGCGCCAGGCGGCCGTACTTTTCCTCATCCACCTCCCGGTCAAACCGGATGAGGCGGTAGCCTTCCCCGTCAATGCCTTCCACGGTGCCCACCGCATCACCGATGGAGACCGTACGCCCCAGCTTCATCTTGCGCCCGGGGCGCACCATGCACTTCCACAGCAGGGGGTTGAGCACCTCTGCACGCACCACTTCAATGGCGCCGTCATTGGAAAAATACCTTGCGGGAACCACCCTGGTATCATTCAGGATGAAATGGTCCCCTTCCCGCACATATTCCGGCAGGTCGCAAAAATGCCTGTGCTCAATCAGGCCGGTATCCCGGTGGATGACCATCATCCGGGAGGCGGCGCGGTCCGGGAGGGGGCGGTCCGCTATCAACTCTTCCGGCAGCGGATAATCAAAATCAATGGTGCGCACGGCCAAGTGCATTGCCACGAATCCGCCGAAAGGTCAATACCTTTAAACCATAGGTAACACAATTATATCTTTACCCTGCTTCGGTTAATATGGTATGGAAGGATACATGAACAATTTGCTGTTAGCAAACATCTCCAACGCCACCGCCTGGGGGACCATCCTGGTGATCGTCCTCGTCATCTTCCTGGTCATCTTCTTCGCCATCATCGCCAAATTCTTCAAGACATGGTTGCGCGCGCGCCTCGCGAAAGCCCCTGTCTCCATGAGCAACATGCTGGGAATGTGGCTCCGCAAAGTGCCCTACCCCCTGGTAGTGGACACCCGCATCACGGCGGCCAAGGCCGGACTGGACATCAGCACGGATGAACTGGAAGCCCACTTCCTGGCCGGCGGCGACATCGTGGACTGCGTCCTCGCCCTGATTGCTGCGGAAAAAGCCGGCATCCCGCTGAGCTATGACCGTGCCTGCGCCATTGACCTGGCCGTGAAAGGCACGTCCAAGACCGTGCTGGAAGCCGTGCGAACCTCCATCAACCCCCGCGTCATCGACTGCCCGAACCCCAGCTCCGGCCAGACGCGCCTGACGGCGGTGGCCCGTGACGGCATTGCCGTGGCAGTGCGTGCCCGCGTGACGGTGCGCACCAACCTGGACCTTTTCGTAGGCGGCGCCACGGAAGAAACGGTGGTCGCCCGCGTCGGGGAAGGCATCGTCTCCGCCGTAGGCTCCGCGCCCTCCTACAAGGATGTTCTGGAAAAACCGGAGGTAATCTCCCGCACCGTGAGCGACAAGGGCGTGGACGCCGCCACGGCGTTTGAAGTGCTTTCCATTGACATTGCAGACGTGGACGTGGCCGGCAACGTGGGCGCGCGCCTCCAGGCCGAACAGGCGGAAGCGGACAAGCAGATTGCCCAGGCCAAGGCGGAAGTCCGCCGCGCCGCCGCCGTAGCCACGGAACAGGAAATGGCCGCCAAAACGCAGGAAATGCGCGCCAAGGTGGTGGAAGCGGAAGCCCAGATTCCCATGGCCATGGCGGAAGCCTTCCGCAACGGCAACCTGGGAGTGCTGGATTATGCCCGCTACCAGAACGTAGTGGCCGATACCAAGATGAGGGATTCCATTGCCAAGCCGGATGCTTCCCCCTCTTCCATTAAATAAATTCTCAGGCCACCGGAGAGACCGGATTTTCTCTCCGGTGGCCCTTCCTCCTTTATGGATTCACTGGCATACATGCTCGCCTCCGGCGGCGATGACGACAGCCTGAAGCTCTGGTTCTGGCTGATCGTGGGGGCGATCTTTCTCATCAAGAAAGTAATTGAGTTTTTGAAACCAAAAGAAAAAGATGAGGAAACGCCCGTCCTGGACACGGAAGACCATCATGAAAAACGCGTGAAGGAAGTCATTGCGGAAATGCGCCGGACCAATCCGCAGCCGCGGCAGCCACAGCCGGCACGGCCACAGGCTCCGGCGCGCGCTCCGCGCCCCTCCGCCCCACCCGTGGAGCTTCCCACTCCCGCCGTGGCCCGCAAGCGCCGTCCTGAACCGGAACCCAAGCCGGAGTGGACGGCGGAAACCGCCCAGCAAACCGCCCAGAACGTGCTGGAACGCTACGTAAAGGCCACGGAAGAAGCCCGGCAGTCCATGCGTTCCCTGTCTGACGCGGAACAGGCCGCCCTGCATCGTTTGCAGGAAAGGGAAATGAAGGAAAGCCGGCCTGAACCGCTTCCCACGGTCGCCGCGTCCGAACCTCTTTCCCTGAAAAACTCCCTGCGCCGTTCCCAATCCTTGAAAACGGCCATTCTTTATCAGGAAATCCTGGGCAAGCCCAGAGCGCTCCGGGGCATTTCCTTCAGCGGGGAATAATAGAGGGGAGGAGGGGGTTTCTCCCTCCGTCCATTCAAAAACCGGTTTTTCCTGGATTTGAAGGAAAGTTTTCAGAATATTTTTTATCGGGAAGGTTGTATGAAGGCCGGGAAACCGGACAAGTCCGGCTGGATGGAAAGCTCATCTTGAAGCCCGCAGGGCGGGTAAATCTGGAAGATGGATGAATCAACCTTTCATTCCCAGTCGGAGGCGCTCGTCCATGCCGCGGCAACTCCTGCCTTTTTCTTCATTCCCCCTTGCCTGGAAAGGAAAGGGGAGGTACCCTTCACCCGCAATGACAGATTCACCTTTGCAGATAGCCGGACGCCAATTCACCTCCCGCCTGATGGTGGGAACGGGAAAGTTTTCTTCCAATGAGAGCATGAAAGAAGCTCTGGAAGCTTCCGGCTCCCAAATTGTGACGGTGGCTCTGCGCCGGGCGGACCTGACGGGCTCCCATGACCCCGCCGCCAATATTCTGGATTTCATCAACCCTGAAAAATACCTTATTCTCCCGAACACCAGCGGAGCGACAACGGCGGAAGAAGCCGTGCGACTGGCGCGACTGGCGGCGGCAGCCGGACTCCCCAACTGGATCAAGCTGGAAATCCATCCGGACGCCCAGTATTTGATGCCGGACCCCATTGAAACGCTGAAAGCGGCGGAAATCCTGGTCAGGGAAGGCTTCACGGTGCTTCCCTACATCAATGCGGACCCCGTGCTGGCCAAACGCCTCCAGGAAGCCGGAGCGGCAGCCGTCATGCCTCTGGGCGCTCCCATAGGCACCAACAAGGGCGTGCTGACCAGGGAGCTGATCAACATCATCATTGAACAGGCCGTCGTGCCCGTAGTGGTGGACGCCGGGCTGGGAGCCCCCAGCCATGCGGCGGAAGCCCTGGAGATGGGGGCGGACGCCGTGCTCGTCAATACGGCCATCGCCGCCGCCGGAGACCCCGCCTCCATGGCGGAAGCGTTCGCGCTGGCCTGCCGCGCCGGGCGCATGGCCCATCTGGCCGGCCTTCCCGCCGTTTCCGTCCGGGCTGCCGCCACCAGCCCCCTCACTTCCTTCCTGCATTAAAAGTGCAACGGGAGGGAAAGCGTTTCTTTCCTAACCCCCACAGCCTAGGAAGCCTTGGAAGCCCCCTTCGCCAGCTTTTTGCGAATGAAAAATTCCAGAATGAAACAGGCGGCCACAAACAGGAGGATCAGCGGAATCAGATAAGGCTGGCTGAAGAACATCTGGTAGAAAAAGGCTCCCAGAATAAACAGCATCAGCAGGAACCCGAGGATGATCAGCAGCGCGTTCCCCTGCGTCTCTTTCCGGAGCCGCCAATGGGCAACGAACACCGCCAGGTAGCTGATCAGGAAACAGGCCCCCGCCAGATTGGCGATGGCTACCAGGTTAAAGGCATTCGTCATCACCAGAATGCCCAGCAGAAGATAGAAAAAGCCTTCCGTGCCGCTGCCCCAGAAAGGCTGCTTGAAGATGGCTCCCAGCTGGCCGTTGCGCGCCAGTGCCCGGGAAATGTCCAGCATGCTGAACATGGTGGCGTTAATGGCTGACGCCGTGGCAATGAGCGCCGCCACGGATACGGCCATGAAGCCCCACACGCCCAGCACGGGATAGGCGGCCTGCGCCACGGCGGTTTCCGTGTGGCTTTCCAGGGAAGTGGCGGGAACGTTGGTCAGCACTACGTAGGAAAGCACCAGGTACAGAACCAGCACGATGCCGATAGCCAGGAAAATGGCCTTGGGCAATGTTTTGGAAGGATTTTTCAGATTGCCCGCCGTATTGGCCATCATGCCGTAGCCGGCAAACGCGAAAAACGTCAGTCCCACGCTCCCCAGCAGCCCGTCCAGTCCTTTCACCGGAATGGGGTCCGCGCCCACTGGCACGGAAGAACCGAAGCTGGCAAGCATCAGAACCGTCAGAATAAGCAGCTTGAACGCCACCATCACCACCTCCGACTTCCCTACGGCCTTGGCTCCTCCCATGTTCAATGCTCCCAGCAGCAGAATGGCCACGCTGGCGAAAAGGGCGGTGGAATAGATGTTGGTTAATTCGTCCGGCAAAAACAGGCGGGACGCATAGGCCCCGAAGGACTTGGCGACCAGGGCCACGGTAATGACCAGCGTTCCCAGGTAAATCAGCGTCAGCGCGCCGGAGAGGGTCTTATGGGAAAAAGCCTCGTTGAAATAATCCATGATTCCTCCGGAACCGGGATAACGGGAACCCAGCTTGGCGTAGGTATAACCGGAAAGCAGGGCCGCGACGCCTCCCAGCAGGAAGGACCAGTACACGTTTTTGCCCGCCATCAGGGTCGCCTGACCCATGAGGGCGAAAATTCCCGCTCCTACCATGGAACCTATTCCCAATGCAATCACGCTCCACAGGGATAAATATTCTTTTGGAGCCTTCCCGTGCATAAGGGAATTAGAGAGCTTACAGGGACGGAACGTTGACCTTTCCATACGAGATGACACGTCCTGCCGGTCCGGAACGCCCCGCAGCGTCATCATGACTATTCAGGCACGGCTTTCCCCTTGAACCGTCCGCAGGCGGCATGTAGGGTACGGCTGATGATCAAAACCGCCATTTTTGATTTTGACGGAACGCTTGCGGATACCATACCCCTGTGCCGGGAAGCCTTCCGCCGCGCCGTCCGGGAACTGGACGGCAGAACGTTGACGGATGAGGAAATCGAACGCCAGTTCGGGCCGGACGACCTGGGCGTCATCCAAAGACTGCTTCCCGGAAAGCCGGAACTGCACGAAAAAGGCAGGGAACTGTTCCTCCGCTATTACCATGAGCTGCATCCGGAACTGGCGCCCACTCCCTTCCCCGGGGCGGCCGGACTGCTGCACGCCCTGCGCAGCCGCGGCATCCGTCTGGCCATGGTCACCGGCAAACGCCTGGAAAGCGCGGAGATTTCCCTTCAATTTTTCCATCTGGCCGAGTTCTTCCCCATTCTGGAAACAGGCTCCCCTGAGGGCGGCGTGAAGCCGGACCGCATCAGGCGGGCGCTGGACCGCCTGGACTCTTCCGCCGGGGAAGCCATCTACATCGGGGATTCCCCCACGGACGTGGACGCATGCCGCGCCGTTCCCATCCGCATTCTTGCCGCAGGATGGGCCGCGGAGGCGGATGTAAAGGGGCTCGAAGAACGGAAGCCTGACTACCTCCTGACCCGCTTTGAAGACCTGGACCGCTTTTTCCGGGAACATGATGGGAATGAGGGCCTTTAATATTGCAATCCCGCAGGAAATCGGACACCATTACTCACCCCGTTAACACCAATCCTTCCATGACTCCCCAGAAAGAATCCGGAAAAGAGGGCCTGAAAATCCTGCTCATGCTCGCCAGCGTCATCGTCATCACGGCCGGGCTGCAGGCGGGGAAGCCGGTGCTGCTCCCCATCGTCCTGTCCGGCTTTCTGGCGATCGTCAGTTACCCGCTGACCACTTTTTTCAAGGGCCGTCTTCGTTTTCCGCACTGGCTGGCGGTAACCTTCACGGTGATCATGGACTTCGGCATTCTTGTGGGCCTGGCCTATCTGGCCCAGTACCTGGGGCAGGACCTGGCCCGGACGGTCACGGTCAAATACCAGCCCCTGATGATGGAGAAAATCCACGAACTCCGCGCCTTCCTCATTGAACGTGACTGGAACAATCTGGCGGACCAGATGCTTCAGGAACTCCCGGACCTGCTCAACGGGCAGCGCATCGTGGCGTTCTCCACGGGGGTGATGGGGCAGCTCGCCTCCATGCTGACCTTCACCACCCTGATTCTGATCCTGATGACCTTCTTCCTGGGGGAAGCCCCCCGCTTCCGGATGAACATCAACAAACTGGGCAACAACAGCGACACGGGAATCCGCAAATTTTCCAAAGCTCTGGCCGGAGTACAGAAATACCTGATTATCAAGACCTTCATTAGCGCAGCCACCGGACTGCTGGCCTTCCTGCTTTGCTACTACATGAAGGTGGACTTCCCGCTGCTGTGGGGCATCGTGGCCTTCGCGCTCAACTTCATCCCCACCTTCGGCTCCATCATCGCGGCCATTCCCCCCACCTTGCTCGCCATGCTCCTGATCAGCCCCACCGCGGGCATCATCGTAGCCGGCGGCTACCTGGTGATCAACACGGTCCTGGGGAGTTGCCTGGAACCCATGCTGCTGGGCCGCCAATTCGGCATCGTGACAAGCATGGTCCTGCTTTCCGTCATCTTCTGGGGCTGGGTATGGGGCCCCATCGGCATGCTGCTGGCCGTCCCCATCACCATGCTGATCAAGCTCGGGCTGGAAAGCTCCAAGGATCTCGCCTGGATCGCCCAGCTCATCGACAACCCCCCTACGCCCAGATTCCCGCTCCCTCCTCTCCATTCCGGGAAAACCAACGAAAGCACAACCAAGGAATAATCCATGCATTCATTCGCATATAAAAACGGCACGCTCTACTGTGAAAACGTCAACCTCCAGGAACTGGCGGACAAGGAAGGCACCCCCCTGTACGTCTACAGCAAGCAGACCATTCTGAACCATTTCCACCGCCTCAGGGAAGCCCTGGCGCCCCTTAACGCGGAAGTGGCCTACGCCGTCAAGGCCAGCTCCAACATCGCCATCCTGAACCTCATGGCCCGCAATGGCGCGGGGTTCGACATCGTTTCCGGCGGAGAACTCTTTCGCGTCCTCAAGGCCGGGGGGACCCTTCCAAATGCACCTATGCCGGCGTGGGAAAAACAGAGGCGGAAATCCGCTACGCCCTGGAACAGGGCATTTACTGCTTCAATGTGGAATCGGAGACGGAACTGCGCGCCATTGACGCCATCGCCGCGTCCATGGGAGTAAAGGCTCCGGTAGCCGTGCGCGTCAATCCCAATGTGGAGGCGGGAACGCACAAATACATCACCACCGGGAAGGCTGAAAACAAATTCGGCGTGGACTTTGAACTCATTGAACCTCTTTACGAGATGGCGGCCCGCGAACTTCCGAACCTCCAACTCAAGGGCCTGCAGATGCACATCGGCTCCCAGCTCACCCAGGCGAAACCCTTCCTGGAAGCCGTCAGGAAAGTGGCTCCGCTGGCCGCCGCGCTGAAAGAAAAGCACGGCATCGAATTCTTCTCCATCGGCGGCGGCATCGGCATCGTTTACCAGGATACGCTGGATTCCGGCGTCAAGGAATGGTGGAATGAAGACTGCGCCCAGCTCACGCTGAGCACTTACGCCCAGGCCGTCGTTCCCACCCTCCAGCCTCTGGGCCTGCATATCATCGTGGAACCGGGACGCCTCATCGTGGGAAATGCGGGCGCGCTCATCACTCGCTGCCTGTATGAAAAGACTGGAAAGGCCAAAACCTTTAAAATCGTGGATGCGGGCATGAACGACCTCATCCGCCCCGCCCTCTACCAGGGGTATCATGAAATCATCCCGGTCAGGGAACACCTCTCCGAATCCTGCATTACCACGGACGTCGTCGGCCCCATCTGCGAATCCGGGGACTTCCTGGCCCAGAACAGGGACATGACGGACGTGCGCCAGGGAGAACTCCTGGCCGTGCTGTCCGCCGGCGCCTACGGTTTTTCCATGTCCTCCAACTACAATTCCCGCCCCATGGCGGAAGAAGTGCTGGTGGACGGAAACCAGTGGAACGTCATCCGCAGCCGCCAGACCTGGGAAGACCTCATCCGGGGGGAATCCATTCCGGAATAACCTCCCGCGCTTCATCTTTCCCCACTTTCAAAGGGGCGTCTCACGAAGATAAAAACCGGAGGAGGGACGTCCCTTTTCCTATTATTCCATGTTGACGGAAAAAATCATTTTCCCTTTCCTCCACGCTGTCGCTTCACTTTCATCCTTCCGGCGGCAGCGCCGCCTTCAGTAATACTAATTCGGTTCCATGCCATCATTGGCCTGCCAGGGGAACATGACGGCATGGAAAATCCTTCCACCCGGTACGGGACGAGAAAAAGATATTTTCTCGCCTCCCTGGCCGTATACTGGAAATGAAATACTACCTGCGGACAGCATGCGGCATCATCCTGGGAACAATGGCCTGTGTGCAAGGCCTGGGAGCGACGGCCCATCATGACAGCTGCATTCAGGAAGGCTGGAAAGAAGAAATTCCCCAGCCGGTTTACCCTGACAAAGACCTCGTGGATCTTTACCATAAAACATGGGAAATCACGGCCGGACGGGTAAGAAAAGGCCCTGAGGGCCTCCCCGGGTCGCCCTACATGGATGAAAACTGTTACGAAGACCAAATCTGGATTTGGGATACCTGTTTCATGGTGCTCTTTGCCAAGTATGCGCCGAACTCATTCCCCGGAGAGGGAAGCATGGACAATCTGTACAAACCCATTTGGGATAAGGAAAAAACTCCGCTTCGCATTCACCTCGTGGACAATCCTCCGTTGTTCGCATGGGTTGAAAAGGAATACTACGACTTTACCGGAAACAAAAACCGCATCCATGAAATCCTGAATCGGAAACAGTACCTTCAAAAACATTTTGACTGGTTTGCCAATGCCAAAGCGGGAGAACGTTTCGAATGCTCTCCCCAAAACATCCACCTGAACGCCATTGGTGAAGATGGTTTTACATGGACGGGGGGCGCCAGCGGAATGGACAACACGCCCAGAGGCCGGGACGCAGGCGGCTACAATAAGATTCTATGGATTGACGCCATTTCCCAGCAAGCCCTGAGCGCACGCTGCATGG
This sequence comes from Akkermansia sp. JRP_AM1, assembly GCF_049262625.1. Taxonomy (NCBI): domain Bacteria; kingdom Pseudomonadati; phylum Verrucomicrobiota; class Verrucomicrobiia; order Verrucomicrobiales; family Akkermansiaceae; genus Akkermansia; species Akkermansia sp. JRP_AM1. The sequence continues at coordinate 1,381,815 of NZ_CP118234.1, read as the reverse complement.
CCCAATTGGAACAATCACTGGGCAATGCAGGCGCAGCCGGGAAATGGGAGGCCGTCTACCGCAAGCTGAAAGACAAAATAAACGAACTGTACTGGGATGAGCAGGACGGGTTCTACTATGATGTGGCGATAGAAAGCAGGCAGCCCTGCCGCATCAGGACAATGGCCTCCTACTGGCCGCTTTTAGCCGGAGTTGCTTCGCCGGCCCAGGCGGAAAAAATGGTAAAATACCTTCGGGACCCGCAGGAATTCGGTGGAAACTACCCGACGCCCACCCTTTCCCGCAGGGATAGGGATTACCATGACCAAACCGGGGATTACTGGCGCGGCGGCATCTGGCTGCCCACCACGTACATGACTGTCAAGGCGCTTGAAGAATACGGCTACCATGAGGAAGCCGACATGATCGCTGAAAAAATCATCCGCCAGCAGCTTGCCGCTTACCACGGCATCAAACCGCACACGATATGGGAATGTTACAGCCCCAGTGCCAACGAGCCGTCTACCGAACATGGCCGCAGGGCCCGTCCGGAATTTTGCGGCTGGTCGGCGCTGGGCCCCATTTCCCTCTTTATTGAAAACGTTCTGGGATTCCATAAGGTTTCTGCACTCCGGAATGAAATCCAGTGGAGATTGAAAAGGGAGAAAGGCAGGCACGGATTAAAAAATCTTCATTTCGGGACGACTACCACCGACATCGTTTTTGACGGCAAAAACACCGTTGACGTCACAAGCAACAACCCTTATTCCCTGGTGATTAACGGTAAAAAATACGCCATCAAGCCCGGAACCGCCTCCATCACCCTGAAATAACACACCCGGCCGGACATTCCCGGATCTCCAAAAAAATCCGTGCCACGGCCTCAGCCCTGCAGCTTTCCGGTCCACCCCGGCACCGGAGACAGGACTTCTTTATTCCCTCCAGGGCAAATCCCGTAAAGCCGCCTTGTAAACACCCGCGGAATATACTATTTACGTTAAAATTTTCCCTCCCTTTTTTCCTCATGTTTTCCAAAAGCCTCTTTCTAGCCGCAGGCCTCCTGTCCGCGTCCGCCGCCTTCTCCCTGCCCTCCAAACCCGTACCGGGCGACCCGGCCATCATCCCCCTCCCATCCGCGCTGGACGTGGAAAAAAACAAGCCGGGATTTCTGGTCAGCAACACGCTGCCTGTTTCCAAAACGGGAGACAAAAGCTGCATTGCCTCCTTCGTGACGGGGTTCTCCAACAACCTCCGGCAAATCAAGGTAAGCCCGGCTCCTTCCGCGGCCAATGCCGTACAAATCATCCTGAAAAAAGACGCTTCCCTGTCTCCGGAATGGTACTCCATCAAGGTCTCCACGCAGGGCATCACCGTCTCATGCACGTCTCCCGCCGGAGCTTTCTATGCGGCGCAAACCCTCAAGCAGTCTCTGGAAAAGGATGCCGCCGGCCACTGGGCCCTTCCCTGCATGACCATCACGGACAGTCCGCGCTTCACGTGGCGCGGCATCATGATTGACAGCGGCCGCAATCCCCGTTCCATCGCGGAGCTGAAAACCATCATCGACCTGCTCGCCTGCTACAAGGTAAACACCATCCACTGGCACCTGACGGAAGACCAGGGCTGGCGGCTGGAAATCAAAAAATATCCCAGGCTCACCTCCATCGGCGCCACCCGCCCGGAAAGCCCCATTCCCGGCAACCGCAACAAGGGAGACGGCAAACCCTTCACCTTCTTCTACACCCAGAAGGAAGTAAAGGAGCTGGTGGACTACGCCAAACGCAGGCACGTCACCATCGTGCCGGAAATAGAAACGCCCGGCCACGCCGCGGCCGCCATCACGGCTTATCCCGAATTCGGCAACAAGGACATCCCCGGCTACAAGCCCCGGGTGGCGACGCGCTGGGGGATCCTCCCTTTCACGTTCAGCCCCACGGAACCCACCTTCAAATTCATTGACGGCATCCTAGAAGAAGTCTGCCAGCTCTTCCCGGATTCCCCCTACATCCACATAGGCGGAGACGAAGCCCCCAAACAGCAGTGGAAAAACTCCCCCCAGGCCCAGGAAGTGATGAAGAAAAACGGCCTGAAAAACGAACAAGAGCTCCAGAGCTACTTCATCCACCGCGTGGAAAAGCTGGTCAACGCGCGCGGCAAGCAAATCATCGGCTGGGATGAAATCCGGGAAGGCGGCCTTTCCAAGACGGCCACCCTGATGGTCTGGCATGATCCCGGCATTGCCCGGGAAGCCATCAAGCACGGAAACAAGGTGATCATGACTCCCTTTGAAAGCACGTACCTGATCCGGCAGGAAGGGCCGCATCCGGAAGGCCCCGAATATGAAATGGCGACTTTCTCCACCATTCCCCTGCAAAAAGTCTATAACATGAATCCCGTTCCGAAGGGGCTCACCCCGGAACAGGAAAAAAACATCCTGGGCGTGCAGGGAAGCTGCTGGAGCGAATACATGACCACACTGGCCAAATGGCAGTACATGGTATTTCCGCGCATGTTCGCCATCGCGGAGCTGGGCTGGACGCAGCCTGGCCGCAAGGACTTCACAGACTTCAAGGAACGCCTGGACAGGCACAAGCCCTTCCTGGACGCGCAGCGCGTCAACTACCGGACGGACTCCGGAGAACCGGCGCAGCCGGAGGCGAAAATGATCCGCGAATGACCATGTCCCGCAAGAGCTCTGCAACCCCTGCGCGCGCCTGAGTTCAGCCTTGCCCTCCCGAAAAAAAACACCTATCATGTCCCCGTTATGCCAATAGCCACACCAGAACAATACATTACCATGCTTGAAACGGCCAAGAAGGAAGGCTATGCCTATCCGGCCGTCAACGTGACCACGATCGAAGTGATCAACGGCGCCCTCCGCGCCTTCTCCGAAGCCAAGAGCGACGGCATCATCCAGGTTTCCATCGGCGGCGGCAAATTCGCCTCCGGCACCTCCATCGGCAGTTCCGCCCTTGGCGCCATTGTTCTGGCGGAAGCCACGCGCCGCCTGGCTGAAAAGCACAACGTGCTTGTAGCCCTGCACACGGACCACTGCCAGCCCGAACACGTGGACACCTTCCTGCGTCCCCTGATCGCCGAATCCCGCCGCCGCGTGGAACGCGGTGAAGCCCCCCTCTTCAACTCCCACATGCTGGACGCCTCCACGCTGCCCATGGCTGAAAACCTCAAGCTTTCCCGTGAACTGCTGAAGGAATGCGCCGAACTGGGCATCGTCCTTGAAATTGAAATCGGCGTCGTGGGCGGCGAAGAAGACGGCGTGGACAACTCCGGCCACCCCGCTGACAAGCTCTACACCTCTCCGGAAGACATGCTGATGACGTATGAAGCCCTGGCCCCCCTCGGCAAATTCATGCTGGCCGCCACCTTCGGCAACGTGCACGGCGTGTACAAGCCCGGCCACGTCAAGCTGAAGCCCAGCATCCTGCGCGACGGCCAGGAAGCCGTGGTCGCCAAGCACGGCGAAGCGGCCCGCATGCCCCTCGTTTTCCACGGCGGTTCCGGTTCCGAACTCTCCGACATCCGCGAAGCCGTTTCCTACGGCGTAGTCAAGATGAACATCGACACCGATACGCAATACGCCTTCACCCGCCCGATCGTCTCCCACATGTGCGAACACATCAACGGAGTGCTCAAGATTGACGGTGAAGTGGGCAACAAGAAGGACTACGATCCCCGTTCCTACCTCGCCAAGGGTGAAAAGGGAGTCGCCGCCCGTCTCCAGGAAGCCGCAGACAACCTCATGTCCGCCGGCAAGACCCTCTTCGGCAAGATATAAACAGCCCTTCAACGGCTTTGATGCAATGCCCGGTTTCCCCAAAGGAACCGGGCATTTTTTTCGCTCTTCGGACTGCGGATAAGAAATCCGCCAACTGGACGACAGCGGAACATTTTCTTTGAACCATCCATTTAATGGGAGGTTTGGAAGAAAAAAAAGCAGGGGCGTTCTTTTCCCATCGCTCTGCAATCCTCCTTTCTCCTGCTGCTACCCTTTCTGCCTCAAAAAAACATGTTGTCTGCGGATTTCTTATTCGTTAATGTTCGTTCGACTTTAAGACTGACTCCTTTTCGACATGAGCAACGAACTCCGCATTTTTCCCCCGAGGTCCACTCTCCACACAAAACAACGCTGAAAGCGGTCCTCTCCACAGCTGCAGGCCGGGAATTCCATCAATACATGGATATTGAATCCACCGGAAACGTGGACATTGACAAAGACGACTTGGCGGACGCCTGGTGCATCTTCTTCATCCATAAAATGATGGAAACGGGCGGCGAATTCTCCGTTACAGGGCCGGGGCGCCTGTCCCGTTCCCTGCTGGTCAATCTGGACCGCTACGCGGAAGCCTGGAACCGCTGGATGCCCAACGTCTTTCACCGCGTCACCATCCATGCCGCCGAGCGAGACGACTCCGCTGTTCCCCAACGGGACGAAGCCATTTCCTGCTTTTCCGGCGGTCTGGACGCCTGCTTCACCGCCTACCGCCACCGGAAAGGCTTGGCAGGCCCCCAGACCCTTAATCTGACGGCCTGCGTGATGTTCCAGGGAGCGGACATTGCGGAAAACAACCAGGAACACTTTGACAAGGCTTTCTCCAAGGCCAGAGAATTGCTGGAAGACATCGGCATCTGCCAATTCTACCGCATCCGGACCAATTTCCGGAACATGGGGATGGATTACGAAATGACCTACCATACCATGCTGATGGGAGGAATGCGCGTTTTCACCTCCCGCTTCGGTTACTTCATGGCGGGCAGCGAAGGGTCCTATGACTCCTTCTCCTACCCCTGGGCCTCCAATCCCATCACGGACCACTATCTAGGCTCCCACAGCAAGGAAGCCGTCACGGACGGCATGGGGCATGATCGTACGGAAAAAGCCGGACTCATCGCGCAGTGGGATAAGGCCATGGCCCTGCTGAGATGTTGCTGGGAAGGTAAAGACGCGTCCGGCAACTGCGGCGTATGCACCAAATGCCGCCTGACCATCATGAACTTCATGGCCATGGGAGTGCCCAGGGACAAAATAACGTGCATGCCGCGCAACGCCATGAATGAAGATATCTCCCAAATTCAGTTTAACCGCCCTTTCCGCGTCCTCTATGCCCAGGAAATACTCAAGCATGCCAAGGCCAACGGACTGGGGCAGGAGCCCTGGGCGGTCACCTTGGAACGGCGGCTGGCGGAAAGGGATCTTCCGCCAACCGGCATGAGACATAAAATCCGCCAACTCTTCCAACACTCATGATCACGATTAACCATCCATCCGTACAGACAGAGGGAAATGCGGTTACCATCTCCTATCCCATTCTTCAGGACGGCCACGCGCCGCGCACGCTTTCGTTTACGGTAGACTCCCGTTTCCGTGACTTTTTGAATCCCGGCAGGGCGGATGGAGCCCTTGTGGCCCTGCTTCCATGGATTTCCCAGCAGGGCGGTCAGGTTCGCGTTCTTCCCGCCATCTCCGCGCACCTGTACCACTTCGGCATACGGCTCCTCTCCCATATCCTGACAGGAATAGGGCCTTTCCTGAAACCCGTTGAACTGGCGGGAGAAGTTCACGCGGAAGTTCTTTCCCCCATTCCCGGCTGCCGCATTGGTACGGGCGGGTCCCTGGGGGTGGATTCCCTGTGCACTATCGCGGAGCTGGAAAAGGCGGGGACGCCTGTCACCCACCTGTTCCACAATAACTGCGGCTCCCATTGGGGAAACCGGGAACTGCTTGAAGGCAGACGAAAGCTCAGCCGGAATTTTGCTGAAAAAAACGGTATGGAATTCGTCTGGATGGATTCATCCCTGTACGATTTTTATGGCAACGAGGGATATTTGAACTGGTTTCCCTTTTTGGATTCCGGCAGTGTGCTTGTCCTGAATGGATTAATGAATTCATACTGGACTTCCGCCACCTATCATATCAATCATCCGGATTTCACCACCAGGGACCGGAGGGATTACTGTGAATTCCATCTTCAATCCCACATTCTATCCGCGGCGGAAACGGAACAGGTACGTTTCCACCTGCATGGCCTGGATTTGGCAAGGTATGAAAAAACAGCCATCCTTGCCAATTATCCTCCTGCCTGCGACTTCCTCAATGTTTGCCTGGAACGCGCTTTCAACTGCGGCACATGCTTGAAATGCCGCCGTACGATTTCCCAGCTTTATCTGCTTGGTCATTTGCAGGAATTTTCCAAGGTTTTCAACTTGAGGGCTTTTCAAGACAAGCCGCTGCGCTTCCTCGCAAAAACGATTGTTCATTCAGGCCACTTCCAGCAGGAAATGCTTTATCTCTTGAAGCATTCCACAGTCCTTTCCCCATCTGAAAAACGGCAGGTATGGTTCCACTGCATCAGAAAGCAGCCTTCCCTGTTGTCCCGAAGTTCCCAGTAACCCAACCTCCTTCCGATTCCGGTTTCCCATGGCTACTTCCCAGCTCATTCCACAACAACAGGTCGATATTCAACCCAATGGGACTTCCCGCCTGTATTGCGATTTTATTTCTCCCGGTTATAACTGCCGGGTATGGGTAGACCTCGCACCCTTCGACCAGGCCCCCACAGTGGAAAACAATTTTGCAGACGCATGGATCAGGATGCTCATTTTTGAAATGATGCATGTCGGAGGCCGTTTTGAAGTGAAAGGGGCCGTCAGTCTTACTCTGCTTCGGAATTTGGAGCATTTCATGGAAGCCTGGTCGCAAATGCATCCTGAGTATCTTAACGTGGTAGATATCAAGCCGGACCGGATTATAGACGACAGAAACGCGCCGGTGGACGATTCTGCGGTTGCCCTCTTTTCCCAGGGGCTGGATGCGACCTTCGCCTTGTACAGGCATGCATCCCCACATCGGAAACCGCGGTATGATTCCCTGGATGTGAAAGCCTGCCTGCTGGTACAGGGCGGAGACCGGGGACTTTACGAAGAACCCCTGTTCCTGCGCTGTTATGAAAAAGCTCTCTCTACGATTGAGGAACTGGGCATCACGCGCCTTCTGCGCTGCGGAAGCAATTATCCTGAAATTTTCCCTCTGGATACATTCTGGAACAACCAGCTTAACTGGGGATTTCACTGGCAACTGGTTCATCTGGCGGCTTTGACAGGCATGGCATCCTTTTGGCAAAGGGATTATGGCAATGTACTGGTGGGGAGCACCTATCCCTATTCATCCGGCGTAGTGGATTTTGGCTCCAACTTTGTGACGGCCCCCCTCCTTTCTTCCCGGCGATTCCGTGTGTATGAAGAAGGCTGGGGATTCACCCGGAGCCAGAAGGCAAAATTGGTCAGCCAATGGGAAAGAGGACTGCGCAACCTGAGAGTATGCTGGCACTCCAATCCGGATCAGGACAATTGCGGAGTATGCGAAAAATGCTTCCGGACCATCCTGAATTTCAAGGCCTCCGGAGCTTTTTATTTACGCGATATATCTTTGGATGAAATTCGCGACAAGGAGATATGGAATGAACACATCTTTTACGAATACCAGACCATTCTGGAAGATGCCGAAAAATGGGGAACTTCTCAGGAACCGTGGGCTCAGGCATTAAAGGAAAGGCTGTCCCTGGGTGTGTACCCGGCGCCCAAGCCATTGACTTTCCCTCAACGGATGGGAAAGAGAATCAAACACTTCCTGTACTATAAAAAAGAAGATGCGGCCAGCGTCCGCATCAAGATTCTTGGCCTTCGGATCTATAAACGTAAAAAAGAGGGTCCCCTGCATCAAAGCCGCGAATGATAAAGCCTGTCGCCATGCAAGCGCGCGGCGGCCATAAATATCCTCAAACCACCCGCTTCTTGCAAATCCGCAAGCCGCAGACCTTGACACGGAGCACTCCGTTCTCCTCCTTGCGGTAATAAAGGTACTTGGACAAAGCGGCGGCTTTCCCTATCTGCCGCGCATGCTTCGCCTTCCTTTCCCGGCAGCGGTCGAGGTCCGGTACAGTCAAAACCTTCTCCAGCCAGGGAAATTCACTCAACTCATTCAACAGATGTACGCGGGGAAAACGCTCCCGCAGGGACAACTCATAAATTCCGGAAATTTTGCCGTAAACATTGTCCATCAGAAAAACCTCCTTGCCCAGAAGAGCTCCGGAAATGCCCAGATGGAGCCTGTCCGTCAAGATGGCGTCAGGCTGGTCCAGCGCCTTCAAAAGCCAGCGGGTATAGGCAAAAGCGTGTTCCACCTCATCAATCACGCGTACGGAATACACGGAAAGGTCCGTATTCAAAGGGAGTTCCTTCAACGCTTGAGCGTGGCCGGTACTTTCCGGATCATCTCGCAGGCAAACGGCAAGCTTTCCGGCGCCGGGCAACGCTACCAAGGAAGTCTTGACATCCCTTTTCATGCGCTTGCCCCACGCCCGTTCCTCCATCTCCAGAAAAGGCAGCCTGACGGGCCGCTTCTTCAGCATCTCGGGCTCCGCGGCCACGGCCATGTCATCCGCCAGCAGGAATCGCGCCTTCCCATTCCTTGACAGGCAGTAGTCATAACTAGCCCGTTCCCGGCAAAACACGGTAAAACGTTCATCCAGCACATCCACCAGTTCATCACAATCCCTGAAGCTCTGGGGCAGGATCACGCACTTCCGGAGGCGCGGATCCGAAAAAAGGCGTACATAATGAGGCAGCATGCCAAAATAGGGGACAAAACCTCCCCCGCCGCCGTAAACCAGCGTTATTTCCTCCTTTCCTGCAGGGAGTTCCGGGCCGCATGAACTGAAATTCAGCTCTTCCCTTTCAAACAGGGCGACCGTGGAAGCGGCAATCAGGGCATCCCCCACATTCCCCTGGTTCATCATGTAATGGAACGGCCCCAGCTCACGCAGAAGCTCCATCATCGCGTGAACAGGGACAGGGGAACAGGAAATCCGGCTACAATCCATCGCCCTGATTCTACCTTACCGGCCATCAGGACGCAACTACATAGGACGGGGTCGCCTCTCCGGCGTTCCGGCACCTCTAGTTGCCAGCTTTGCGGGACTCCCTCACGCGGTCATTGGCGTTCAGGATGCGCTTGCGCAGGCGGATGAAATGGGGGTGGCTTCCACCAGTTCATCAGGCTCAATGTACTCAATGGCGCGTTCCAGGGAAAAGGCGACGGGAGGGGAAAGCTGGATGCCGTCCCCCTTCGTGGCGGACCGGATGTTGTTCAGGTGCTTTTCCTTGCACGGATTGACCGGCATATCCATCTGGCGCGGGTTTTCACCAACGATCTGGCCTTCGTAAATATCTTCCTGCGGCCCTACGAACAGACGTCCGCGTTCTTCCAGCGCCACCAGCGCGAACGGCGTGGAAACGCCCGTTTCCATGGAAACCAGGGTGCCGGTGGTACGCGTGGTGATATCCCCGGCGTAGGGGCCGTAATCCCGGAACAGGTGGGAGAAAATGCCGTGGCCGGACGTCAGGTTGACCAGCTCAAACTCAAATCCGATGATGCCGCGGGTGGGAATATAGGCCTGGATGAAGGTGTGGCCCGTGCCCTCCTTGGAAATCATGTCTTCCATCTGTCCCTTGCGGGCGTGCAGAAGCTTCATGACGCCGTTGGCGTGCTCATCCGGAACTTCCACGTAAATCGTTTCATACGGCTCCGTAAGACGGTCACCTTCATCCCTCTTCATGATCACGGTGGGACGGGAAACGCACAGTTCGTAATTCTCGCGGCGCATGGTTTCCACCAGCACGGCAATCTGCATGGCCCCGCGGGCGGAAACGGAGAAAACGCCGGCCTTGTCCGTATCCTCCACCTGGATGGAAATATTCGTCCGCATCTCTCTCATCAGGCGATCGCGAATCACGCGGGAAGTTACATTCTTGCCGTCGCGTCCGCCGAAAGGCCCGTTGTTGATGGAAAACTCCATGGAAATGGTGGGCGGGTCAATCGCCACAAACGGGAGGGGCTCCGTATCCGCGGAACCGCCCAGGGTCTCACCGATGTTCACGTTTTCAAACCCCGCCACGCCTACGATGTTGCCCGCCACGCCGATGGCCGAATCCGTGGTGCCCAGGCCGGAATATTCAAACATGCGGGTCACCTTGCCGGAAATGCAGGTGCCGTCGCTCTGGTGAAGCCATACGGTATCCCCCTTCTTCACGGTGCCGGAGGTGATGCGGCCAATGGCCACGCGGCCCACGTAGTCGTCCCAGTCAATATTGGAAACGAGCATCTTGAACTCCCCTTCCGGATCGGCATCCTTAGGAGCGGGGATGTGCTCCACAATCTTGAACAGAAGAGGCGTGCAGTCCACAGGAGGTTCCCCCTCCATGGAATTCATGAAATAGCCGTCGCGGGCGGACCCGTACACAAAGGGAGCTTCAAATTGTTCGTCCGTGGCGCCCAGTTCCAGGAAAAGCTCCAGCACCTGGTCATGCACGGCGGCAGGGTCGGCATGGGGGCGGTCAATCTTGTTAATGACCACAATGGGCATCAGCCCTTCCTGAAGGGCCTTGCGGAGCACGAAACGCGTCTGGGCCTGCGGACCTTCAAAAGCGTCCACCACCAGCAGCACGCCGTCCACCATCTTCATCACGCGCTCCACTTCCCCGCCGAAGTCCGCGTGGCCGGGGGTATCCACAATGTTGATCGTGTAGCCGTTCCAGAGGATGGAAGTATTCTTGGCCTTGATTGTGATGCCCTTTTCACGTTCCAGGTCCATGGAATCCATGGCGCGTTCCTGCACGGCCTGGTTGGCCCGGTAGGCTCCCCCGCCTGCAAAAGTTGGTCGACCAGGGTCGTTTTCCCATGGTCAACGTGAGCGATAATGGCGAGGTTGCGGAACTTGGAAGGGTCTGACATTGCGCGCGAGAGCTAAAAGCACTGGAAAATAAATGTCAAGCCTGCTCCATGAATACCTCCATATATTTTTAACGCGCGCGTGCCTCTCCCGTTGCAGGTGACGGAACTTTTGTTCTCTCCGGTGAATTTATAGCTTCCCCCTCTTCAAATGGGGCTATCCTGCTCTGGCATAAATAATTTCTAAATTCTAGACAACGATGAAGATTTGGTTAGATGGAAAGCTGGTGGAACAGGAGGAGGCCAAGACCTCCGTTTTTGACCATGGTACGCTCTATGGAGACGGCATTTTTGAAGGTATCCGGTTTTACAACAAGCGCGTCTTCCGCCTGGAAGACCACATGGACCGCCTGTACAACTGCGCCCATTATCTGCTGCTGGACATTCCCTATACCCGGGAGGAACTCTCCAACGCGGTATGCGAAACGGCGGCGGCTTCCGGCCTGAGCGACGGCTACATCCGCCTGGTAGTTACCCGCGGCATTGGCAACCTGGGGCTCAATCCCTTCAACTGCAAACGCCCCAGCGTCTTCATCATTGCGGATAAAATCTCCCTGTACGATCCCGCCGTGTATGAAAACGGGCTGCCCCTGATCACCAGCTCCGTGCGCCGCAACCGTCCGGACGCCCTCTGCCCCCAGGTCAAATCCCTCAACTATCTCAACAACATCCTGGCCAAGATGGAAGCTGTGCGCCAGGGCGTAGCGGAAGCCCTGATGCTGAACGATCTGGGCAACGTGGCCGAATGCACGGGAGACAACATCTTCATCGTAAAAGACGGAGCCGTCTTCACGCCGCCCGTCACGGACGGCTGCCTGGACGGCATCACGCGCCGCGTGGTGCTGGAAATCTGCCGGGAACTGCAAATCCTGGCAGAAGAAAAAACCATGAACCGCTTTACCATCACCTGCGCGGATGAATGCTTCCTGACCGGCACGGCAGCGGAATGCGTCCCCGTCACCAAACTGGACGCCTACCAGCTGGGTTCCGGCAAAATCGGTCCGGTGACCGCCCGCATCCTGGCCCGCTTCCAGGAACTGACCCAGACCACGGGAACAGCCTTCTAAAGCCTGGCATTTCCTTTTTGATAGCAAAAACGGCCCCTCCTGTCCGACGGGGCCGTTTTTTTGCGCCACTGCATCAAAACCCGAAAGCGGCGCAACGCCATTCCATGAAATGTTCAGCTTGAAATCCACAGGAGGAGTGAAGCCGGAACATGAACGGATCAAACGCCTGTTTTTACAGTACGGACCATCAGGAAACACGGTAAAAGAACACATCACCCCGGCATAAACGGAATGCGCTCACCCGGGAATGAATGCCTCCCGGCCTTTAGGGCATACTCCACTCCAGAGCGAAGCGAAAGGATTCTTTAAAAAGCCGTCTCCGCCTTATCTCCCACGCACAAGGACAAAACCGGACACGTTCCGCTTCTGCCCCCATACCGGAACCGTTCCAGCCAGGAAAAAGGCGGGATTACTTCTTCTTCGGCAATCCGGTTTCCGGATCAAACTGCTTGGCCTGCTGGGCGTGCTCCTTCGTCTGGTAGAAACGGACGTAATCAATCAGGAACTTCACGGGATAACCCTGGCCATCCTTCGGAGCCTTTTCACACCAGTTGCCGCCCACGGCGGAATTGAGAATGAGGTAAAACGGCGTACGGAACGGATTGCCCGCCTCATTGGCATAATTAGTGGTATTCAGATCAATGGATTTCACCAGCTTGCCATCCACCATCAGCTTGATGGAATCCTTGTCCCACTCCATGACATACGTATGAAAATCATCGGAGAGGTTATCAATCTTCACCGTGCCTCCGCGGGAAGCATCCTTCTTGGACACGCCGTCCGGGCTCAAATGGAAGGTGGAATAAACCACATCCGGCTGCTGGGAAATATTCTCCAGCATATCAATCTCTCCATTGACGGGCCAGCCCCACTTGTTCTTGCCAAGCAGCCAGATGGCAGGCCAGATGCCCTTGGTTCTGGGAACCTTGGCCCGAACTTCCAGTCTGCCGAACATGAAATTCTTCGTCTTGATCGTCGTCACGGAACCGGACGTGTAGGGCATGAATTTGGTATTCTTAATCCAGTCCGACGGACTCTTCTTGTAATTGATATTGGCGAACTTCTCAAAGTGGGTCTCCAGGACCAGGCAGCCGTCTTCCAGCCTCATGTTCTTGGGCCGTGCTGTATAGGTCTGCTGGGACCCCTGATTGCGTATCACGCCCAGCTCCGGCTTCCACTTCTTGGCGTCTATCTTGGACCCGTTGAACTCGTCACCCCAAACATAAACCCATCCGCCGGGAAGGGTCTTCGGAGGCTTGGCGTCTTCTCCCTTTACGGACATGCACAGGCATGCGGCCAACAACACGGCAAACAGGCTCTTCTTCATACGGACCAATACTGTACTTGGAACCGCAGCCTTTCAAACAAAATACGTCCGGACGGGCGCCTTTTCCCTCCCTTCCCTTGCAGGATGGCGGAAATACCCTGTAAAATGGATAGAAACTCTCTTCCGCCGCATGCTATGATTACGGTATGAAGACCACTCCTTCACCCCGTGGCCGGGCCCTTCTTCATCAAACCCCCGTGGGGGCCATCGTCATCGTGGAAAACGGAACGGCCGTCACGCACGTTTTCTTTAGCCGCTTGGTGCAACCGGAGCATGTGGAATGGGAGGAAACGCCCCTGCTGCGCCAAACAGCCAGCCAACTGGACGAATACTTTCAAGGTGCCCGCCGCATGTTTGACGTGCCCCTTTCTCCGCAGGGAACGGAATTTGAGCAAACGGTCTGGAAGGCCCTTCAAACCATCCCCCATGGGGAAACCAGAAGCTACGGCGATATCGCCCGGCAAATTGGACAGCCATCAGCCGGCCGGGCCGTGGGGCATGCCAACAACCAGAACCCCATCAGCATCATCATTCCCTGCCACCGGGTCATTGGAGCCAATGGAAAACTGACCGGTTATGCGGGCGGCCTGACTATCAAGCAATATCTGCTGGAACTGGAACAGGGTGCCGTGGCTCCCTTCATGCTGTTCCCGGATGCGGAACGCGCCCGATGGAATACCCCTGCCAGCTCGTGAAAACGGCGGAAAAGCTTGAATTGGCCTACTGCTGCGCGGCGTCCGCCGCCTGCGGAGGCGTCATGGACTTCAAGGCAGCCTTGGGAGACTCAATGCCGAGCCACTGAAGGGGCAGCAATTCTCCCGTCACCTTGTAATGCTTGTAAGTCAACCCGGCAAAAACGGCCAGGAAAAACATCAGGACGGCATACAGGGCCATCCACAAATAATTCTTCCGCGCCGTACGGGTGGCCTCGTCCGCCAATTGCTGCAAATTCCGCATGGCGGCGGAAGGAGCTGCCTCTTCCTCCCCGCTTCGGTCGGCTCGGGAATGAGTCCCGGAGAAGGCTCTTCGGCAAACCGGAGCCTGGCATCTCCCAGGGCAATTTCGTCGCCATCGTAAAGAGAGGCGGCGCCCATGGGCGTGAGCCCGTTGATCTTGATTCCATTAGTTGAACCCAGGTCTTCCAGAACATACGCGCCCTCCTTGAACTGAAGCAGGGCGTGTTCTCCGGACACGGACTGAAAAGGCAGCACTATTTCACAATGTTCGTCGCGTCCGATGCGGGCGAAATATTCGCCGTTCTTCGGAAGAACGATGGTTTTCTCGGAACCGTCGGGCAATTGGATGGAAAGGCGGGGCATGATTCACGGGCATCATGCCATGCCGACGCTGATTTTCAATCCAAAAGACCGTTTGCCCGGCATGCCCGGGAAAAAAGCGGTTGCATGCGCCTCTCCTTCAGAAGGCGGATTCCATGAAGTTCCATCATGCGGCTCCATTTTTCCAGACTTCTGACCAGCAGGAGTTTCCCAAAAGATATTCTTAATAGATAATTCACACACTTTAAATCCCCTATATAAAACGTCCCTCCGGATAGGGAATTGACATCCCGGACCCGCGGCGGCTAACATCAGGCATGAACGCCACGCAAGCATCAGCTTTCAAGGGATACAATCTGCTGACGGCCGCCAAATCGGTAATTTCCAAATACGCTGTATTTTCCGGGAGGGCTACCCGTTCGGAATATTGGTACTGGGTATTGGGGCAGACTGCCGTCCTGCTCCTGTTGGACATGGCCTTCACCATCTTCATGATCATCCTGTTTGCCTGCCATCATCCGCAGCAAATGTCATCAACTGAAACTTTTACCTATGGCATGGCAGGTGCCGTTCCCCTTCTGCTATGGAGTCTATTTACCGTGATTCCTTCGCTGGCCGTCACATGCAGGCGCCTGCATGACACCAACAAAGGCGGAATTATGCTGCTGCTTTATCTGGTTCCGCTGATAGGGAGCATTATTCTTCTCATTTACTGCTGTGAAGACAGCCAGCGGGGAACGAACCAATACGGACCGTCGGAAAAATACCCGGGGTTGCCGTAATTTTCCGGAATTTCCTTTTGCCAAACAGCTTTCCGGTTCACTGGAAAAGTTAGCGGCACATGCCATGGAAAAGCCGTACAGTCCTGCACTTGTCTTGCGTTTTGGGGGGAAATGCTTCATATTCAGAACATGTTTGTTGACAACATCCGCATATTTGCCAGGGCAGGAAAGGGAGGAAACGGGCTGGTCAGCTTCCGCAGGGCCAAATTCGTGCCCAAGGGCGGTCCGGACGGAGGAGATGGCGGCGATGGCGGAAGCGTCATTCTGGAAGTGGACCCGCACACGAATGATCTGCGCTCCTTTTTCTACGACCCCAAATTGATCGCCACGGATGGAGTAGGCGGACAAAGCGCCAAAAAGCATGGCAAAAACGGCAAATCCGTCATCGGGAAAGTTCCTCCCGGCACCATCATCTACCGCAGCAATGCCTCCTCCATGGCGGAGGCGACCTGGCTGGAACGGGAAGGCGAAGGCATCGAGCTGGAAAAAATTGCGGACCTGACGGAAATCGGCACCCGGTTCACGCTGTGCCAGGGCGGCATCGGCGGCAAGGGCAACTGGCATTTCCGCTCTGCAACCAACCAGGCGCCTACGGAAGCCGAGATGGGAACGGAAGGGGAGGAAGGCGTCTTCTTCATGGAACTGCGCCGCATTGCGGATGCCGGACTGGTGGGCTACCCCAACGCGGGCAAAAGCACCCTGCTGGGAGACATCTCGGAAGCCAAGCCCAAAGTCGCCAACTATCCCTTCACCACGCTCCAGCCCATCATCGGCGTAGTGGAATTCGACAGCTTCCGCCGCTGCGTTGTGGCGGACATTCCCGGCATCATTGAAGGCGCGCACAACAACCGCGGCCTGGGGCATGAATTCCTGCGCCACATCACGCGCTGCAAGGTGCTCGTCTTCGTTCTGGACATGGCCGGCAGCGAAGGCCGCGACCCCATTGAAGACCTTCAAAACCTCCGCACGGAAATCAAGCTGTACAGTGAAGACCTGGCCAAACAGCCCTGGTTCGTCGTCGCCAACAAAATGGACCTGGAAGGGGCGGAAGAAAACCTGGCCAACTTCCGCATGCGTTTTCCTAAGGTGGACGTCATCCCCCTTTCCGCGCTCAACGGAGAAGGCATTTCCCGGCTCAAGAGCAAGCTTGACGAACTTGTAGGCTATAAATTCGTTCGTTAAAACCATCCGTTCAACCCTCTCTCCCTTCCACATGACCGCTCCGCTTGCCGCAACGACAGACCCCGACCAGCTCTTGTGCCGTATCGCCGGAATTGGAGACCTCTTCGCCATTGAAGGGGAATTCGTCACCGGCAAGGAAATCCCCAGCGGCCACATCAACACCACTTACAAGGCCACCTACCGCAAAAGCGACGGGACGGAAGACTCCTACATCCTCCAGCGCATCAACGACTATGTCTTCAAGGACCCCAGAGCCGTCATGCGCAATGTGGAGAAAGTCACGCGGCACATCAACTGGAAAGTCCTGCGCCGCCTGAAGGACTCCGCCGGGCAGACCCTCAACCTCTATCCGGCACGCGGCGGCCGCAACTACATCGACATTCCCGGCGACGGCATCTGGCGCTGCTACAATTACCTGGCAGGCACGCATACCTACGACGTGGTGGAAAACACCCGCCAGGCGTACCAGGCCGGATTTGCATTCGGATCCTTCCAGGACTTGATCAGCGACATGAATCCGGACGACATCGTGGAAACCATTCCCGGATTCCACCACACCCGGAACCGCTTCAACCGCCTGATGGAAGTGGCGGCGCAGGATCCGCAGGAACGCCTTTCCACCTGCCTTCCGGAACTGGACTTCATCAAGGCGCGCGAGCAGGACGTGGACCGTCTGCTGGACCTCCAGGCCGGCGGCGTGCTTCCCACCCGCATCACCCATAACGACACCAAAATCAACAACGTCATGCTGGACGAAGATACGGACCACGCCGTCTGCGTCATTGACCTGGATACGGTCATGCCCGGCCTTGTGCTGTACGACTTCGGCGACATGGTGCGCACCGTTACCCCGCCTACGGAAGAAGATGAAGAAGACCTGGACAAGGTGCGCATGCGCATGCCGATGTTCCAATCCATTGTGGAAGGGTATCTGGCCGCCGCCCACGGCTTCCTGACCCAGGCGGAAATAGACCAGCTTGCTTTCTCCGGAAAACTCATCACGCTGGAAATCGGCATCCGGTTCCTGACGGACTACCTGGAAGGAGACCAATACTTCAAGGTTTCCCGCCCGGACCACAACCTCATCCGCTGCCGCACACAGCTCAAGCTGGTGGAATGCATTGAACAGGAACTTCCGTCCATGGAGCAATATGTCAAGCGCGTGGCCAAGGGGATGTCCAGAAAATAGAGTGGGAGCTCTCCCTCCTTCTTTTCCATTCTCTCCGGGACGGCTATGCCGTCCCTTATTATTTATATTATTTGAACACTGCGGCGATTTCCATAATCCAAGAAACATTCCACGCAATCGCCACAGACCATGTTTGAAATACCGGATATTCAACTCAATCAATATGGCAAGCCGGCAAGGATCATGTATCTGGCCCCGTATGCCCCCGACGCTCCCGATTTCTCCAAAAAACCCTACACGGGCAACGGAGGCTATCCCCAGTACCACTACAACATTTACAAGGCCATTCAGGACATCGGCTATGACGTCGTCTCCTCCTCCAAGCCCTATTCCGTGCAATTCGCCAAAGGAAACGTGGACTATGTATTCTCCCTGATGAACAGGTTCGGCATGTCCAAGCCTGAAATATTCATCTCCTCGTACTGCGAATTCATCCAGATCCCCTATTTGGGCGCCCCGCCCAACATCCGCGCCATTGCGGAAGACAAGCTCCTGACCAAGCTGGTATTCCGCTCCCTGGGCCTGAACATGCCGGAGGGCATCGGGCTTTCCGGGGAAAAAGGCATTCCGGACAAAGCGCCCTTTCCCGGCCCCTACTTCGTCAAAAAACGGTTTGGAGCCGCTTCCGGCGGTATCCGGGAAGACAGCATCTGCGGCTCCTGGGAGGCGGTAGCCGCGTGCGCCCGGCGCCTGATGGAGGAAGGGCATGAAGTGCTCGTGGAACAATACTGCGAAGGCATTGACGTCACGGTTCCCGTGCTGGGGGTGAAAAACCCGTCATCCTGGGATACGTGCAGCCGAAATCCGACAAACCGGGCAGCATCATCACGGAAGACCTGAAACTGCATGACCACCTGGGCTACCAGATAGTCTCCGTGCACGACCTGGAACAGGACATCGCCAACGACGTGCAGAAAGTCTGGGACGCCCTGGGGCCGATGGACTATTTCCGCATCGACTACCGGATTGACTTTGAAAAAGGCGAACGGCGCATCCTGGAAATGAACATCTGCTGCCACCTGGGCAAAAGCGGCTCCATCTGCCTGGCGGCCGCAGAACACGGCTACTCCCAGGCGGACCTCCTCAAATACATCATCGGCTACAGCATGAACAGGCAGAAAAACCTCTGCCAATACGGCACGTGGCTCATCTGACCCGTATGGAGGCAGCAAGCCACGCTCCAATCATGGCAGAAATGGAAGGGATTCATCCGGTATCCGGCTGATTGCTTCAAACACTCCCTGCCAGCTTTCCCTGGACGCTTCCAGCCCTCCCAGAGCCATGCCGCGTTCCCGGGCAGCGGAGGCCATATCCTCCCGGTAATGCGGTTCCCACGCCATCTTGGTGGCGTATGTGATGAAATCCCCCGGGCTTTCGCACAGCCATCCGGTCTTCCCGTGTTCCACCATCTGTTCCCAGCCTCCGCGCTTGTCCACAATAAGCACGCTTCCGCTCGCCATGGCCTCAAAGCCCACGCGCGGCCAATTCTCCGTCGTATCCGTGGGTTGCAGAACGATGTGGCATCTTTGGTAAAACTCCTGCTGGGATAGAGACCTCTGGTCATGGAACGTCTCCACCCAGTCGGGCGGCCTTCCGGTCTTCGCCTCACTCCGCTGATCAAAGCCAAGAAAAGTTCCTCTCTTCCGGACGGGTGAAGCAAAATGCTCGTAAATGTGCCACGTGTCCTTGCTGAATTTGTCCTCATCCTGGCGGGAAATGTGCCCCGCGCCAAACCAGTCCGTGGATCGCTGGACAATGAAGGGAAAATCAGTCGTGTCAAAATACGGCTTGAACGTCATGAACCGGATGGACGGATCGGCATTCAAGGCTCTCAGGCGCGGCATCACGCTCTCCCTCACCTGGTCATTCTGATAAAGAAACAGGGAAATATCACCCCTCTTCATGGCTTCCTTTTCCCGTCCGAAAAGCCAGGTCATGCAATTGACAAACACTGTCTTTCTTGTCCGTTTCCGTATCTCCGGCAGCGCAGCCAGGAACTCTTCATTGCAAAAACTGATAACGGGCGCGCCTTCCGGAATAGCTGACCAGTCGTACCCCTCATGTACCGTGACGCCCTGCCCAACCATTTCCGGATAGAGCTCGGCACGGTGCACGTTTTTTTGGGTGGGAATGAGATGAATATCCACACACATGTGCCTCCAAACCTTAATCTGGTGGTAAAGCTCGGCTCCCGCCCCTCCATAGAGGGACGGAAACCCGATGATGTAGAGAGAGTCCATAGTTAGTTATTCCATTGTAGAGGACATATCCCTAAGAATTAACATATGAATTGTTACTTATTGCCATGTCTAATATTTTTAAGGCATTATCACATCCATCAGTAAAATAATTATCCTTATTTTGAAATAATATCCATTTCCTAACGATGCTGAGTTGATCTTTTGTATAGGAATGATATATATAATCTACTTCTTTTTGTACGTAGTCCCGTATTCTTTCTGAAAAACAAATTATAATAAGTTTATTCATCATCCATTCCTCAGTGTCTATCATATAATTATTTGCTCCTGATATTTCCTCCATTAGGAATTCCTGATAATAGAAGGGAAAAAATATGAAAGGGCACAGGTCGATGAAAAATTGATAAACTCTGCATTGTGATACCATTGAATGGCAGGAACATCAATCCAACGTTTATTTAAAAATGGTTTGACACATTCTGTTGCTTCATCATCAGGATAATCCGGATTTCCAATGAGCTCCCGAATGTTGGTTGTCGGAAAAAAAAATTTCCAAGAGGAAACTCTTTTTCCACTTCCTGAATCATATTATTCAGACTCTCATGGGAATAATAAGCCATATTTATATTAATTTTTTTGCTGCCCTATCTACCAAGTCAAGAGCATGAGTACAACCGGATTCATCGTTGTGCTTTCTATTTTCGAATAAAATCCAATTTCTGACTAAGTCAAGTTGTTTTTTTGTATACGAATGATAGATATCATTTGTAGTTTTTATCCGCCAATGCACTTCTTCTCCCCAAAAATTAATTCCAGTTAGTACATTCATCATCCATTCCCTCGTGTCACTCATGTACCTTTTTTCATTTGCTATTTCCTCAAGATAAGAAAGCCTTATGATTGACGGGAGAAAATAGGCAAGAGCACTACTTGCAGCAAAACTCACAAACTCGGCGTTATAGTACCATTGTATAGCAGGAACATCAATCCAGCGTTGGTTCAAAAACGGTTCGCCGCATTCTCGCCCTTCATCATCCGGATGGTCGGGGTTTTCAATGAGATCGCGAATACTACTTGTTGGAAAAACAGGAGTTTCCAACGGAAATGCTTTTTCCACTTCGTGGATCATATTATTGAGAATCTCGGAAGGATAAATCATAGCCATGTTAATTTACGCTTTTTCTTTATTCTCATGCAATAATAACTCTCCGATTCATGCTAGGGCCAGTTTCCTGCCCACAGTGCAGACTTCCTGCCTAACTATTGGATCCATATTTTGCAGGCAAATGTACTTAATATCATCATATCTCTGCCTAGGGGAAAATAAAAGAACAGGTCTAGCATTGATTGAATTAAACTTTAATCAAACATGTAACAAGCTTATGAACTGTATTCTATAAAGGCTGCTTCCATTCTACTTTAAAGGATAGAAGATAGAAATTATATTTATGTTTAGTACTTAAAACATAATACTTGTTACAGACCTCGAACCAAATCCTGCTTTTTCCGATCCACTTTTTCAAAATGCCATCGATATTCATCAAACCGAAAGCACTGTTCTTCATCAAACGATGTGACTGGTGGGCGATACGGTTGGAAAAACAAATACCATATCCATTCATATTTTCCGTCTTCCCTTTCCTCTGGCCACAGAACAGGATAATACAGATAATCTTTATTATTCCATATGTTCAAACCGATCTGCTTTCCCAGCAAATGAAATAAAAATTTCACGCATAATAATTCTGGTCGAGAGAGTTTTCCTACGCCTTCTTCTTCAAAAGATTCTTTCGATTCAAATCCAAGGATACCTAAATCCGATTCACCGATAGAACGCGACCAGAAAAATCCGGCCCCATCTGTCACGCCATCTGCAACAAACACCTGTTTAGCCTCTTCTTCCGTGACAATACTTATCACTTTGCGTACATTCACACCCTCATTATTCCACACTATATCGCCTGTTCTAACTGGCAAGCCTTCGGGATAATAAATAGTTTTTTGCATAGAATTATTTTTGTTCTATATTATAAAGGGCCTCCGCCACCAGCGGGATTAGGAGGGGGAGGGCCATCCGGGGCACTTCCTTCTGGTGGAGTTTGTGTGTTTTCCAAAGTAACAGGACCATTCCAATTGCATATGCATGATGGAAATGGAGCCTGATTCATCGTCCA
This sequence comes from Akkermansia sp. JRP_AM1, assembly GCF_049262625.1. Classification (NCBI taxonomy): domain Bacteria; kingdom Pseudomonadati; phylum Verrucomicrobiota; class Verrucomicrobiia; order Verrucomicrobiales; family Akkermansiaceae; genus Akkermansia; species Akkermansia sp. JRP_AM1. The sequence goes on along the minus strand of NZ_CP118234.1, from coordinate 1,359,833 downwards.
TACTTTAACGTGACCTACAGTATCACACTTGTGAGCTCCTCTTTCTCTGGATCCTGGTTTGGCAATGTCATGCCGTTTCGATCCAGCCGGGGGCTTACAGGGTTTACAGCCTTTCCGGGTAGCGATGACAACAGCCGCAGCCGCAGCCGCAACTCTTGCAGCTCTTCGAGATATATTAGATGATGATGTAATGCCTCGAGTCGCTCTTGCTATATCCGCGAGATAAGAAGGAGAGTTGGTCATCGCAGCATCCGGTGTTTTCACTGGGATACTCCCAGTATAATCGATAAACGTGAAAAGATTATTATAAACCATTCTATATAAATTGAAATTACCATCCTCTCCAATGGGCTCCCTATTCAACCATCTACCGTTTAAAATATTATAATATCTGTAATTATAATATACCAGACCTAATTCATCATCCGCATATTCACTGGAGAAACGGAAGGGATTATCCTTCGCCATATTGCCTTCCATCCTGAGAACATTGCCGTATGGACCATATTCATACAGGGCGCGGCATTCTCCCTGGGTATCGAATAGGCCTGTAGTATTTTTCAGCAGGTCATGCGTATAAAAAAGGTTTTCTACATAGGTTCCCGTTTCGTCGAATGTGGTCATTGCCAGGATTCGTGTTGCCGTGGACTCCATAGGATCCCATAGATAGGTTTTCCGAAGAACGGGTTGCACCGTTTCCGTTGCATTGGCTGCATCCAGTTCCGCAAGTTGGAGAAAACCACAGTAAATAAACCGTTTCCGGGACACCAGCATTTCTCCTTCATAGACTGTTTTTTCCACTCTCCTGTTCAGGTAGTCGTAACGGCATTCCACCCGCTTGGTATCCTGCGTGAATCTGACCGCCTGGTTCAGGGCGTTATACTTTACCTCCCACTCGCCTGTAGAGGTTTTTACCTTAATCTGGTTGCCGTCTTCGTCGTACTCCCGTATCAAAGGCCTTTCTTCTCCATCCGTAATGGAAGTGTACTGGTTGAGGCTATTCGTCTCATAGACGATTGTAATTTCTCCCGTTTCTTCCTGTGAGGGTTCCCGATCACCGGAAATGTACTGGTTGAGATTATTTGACAAATAAACGGTGGGAGCCGCTTCCGCTCCTTCCTGTGAGGTCAACCGGTTACCGATATTGTCATAGGAGTAGCTGTACGTTCCGCCCCGGTTCATCACGTCGGCAACCAGTTCGTCCCGGTCATTATACGTGTAAACATGAGTAAGATCGGGATTGGGAGTATTAAAGTAATCCTTCTTTTCCAGGGGGCGCCCCAGTGCATCATAAGTATAGTCGACTTTAGCTAAATAGTCGGCGCTCCCGGGACGCTGGTAGGCTATTTTAGTCAGCAAGTCACGCTTTTCCTCCCGGGTATACCATCTCTTGAGGGCGTTGGGATAGGTGAGCGTTTCCAACAGTCCATGAACTGCATGATAGCCGTAGGTAAACCGGTCGCCTGCATGCCTGAGGGAAACAGTGCCAAGGCGTTTGTACATATCATAATTCCAAATGGTTTGAAAAACAACATCACCTTTGTATTGCAAACTATAGCCAGGAAATCGACCCAGACTGTCCCTTTGATAGTCAAGCCGACTGGCCACCAAACCTGCCGTATTTTCCTGTACCGCTTCATTGTATTGGTTATAGGAAAACGTGCGCGTACCGGAATCATCCGTTACCTGCGTAAGGAGATTGAGATGGTTATACGTGTAACCTATGGCCGGCGTGGCATCATTGTGGGTGACAGAGAGCAAATTCCCCGTCAACTCATCATAGCCGTAAGTCGTCATAAGATGAGTTCCCTGCTCATCAACCGTCCGGGCTTGTGATTTGGTCACCAGCCTGTTCCACCCGTCATAGGAATAGGTTTCCCCATGCCCGTCAGCATAGGTTTTTGCCGTCATGAGGCCGGAGACTTCATCATAGCTCCACACGGTGGTATCGCCATCCGTCCGTTCACGCGGATCACCTGCAATGGTTTCTTCCGGAGCCCGGAAAGTTTTGAGTTCTATCAGCCTGTCTGCATCGTCGTAAGCAAAAACAGAGGGCTGCGCTGCCGTACCATATTCAGCAGTCTTGCGTCCGCGCAAATCGTAAGCATAGCAAGCCGTTTTCCCCAGTGCGTCCGTGATGCAGGAGGGCAATGCCGTCGCCGGATCATAGGCAGTCGTAACCGTATTGCCGGCAGCGTCTGTTCTCCCGGTTTCGCGTCCGGCAAGATCAAACATGATCGTGGTTTCATTGCCGCGTGTGTCCGTCAGGATTTCCTTTTTCCCCGTGGCCGTGTAGGAACGCGCCGCGGTCGTAGTCATGTTTGCGAAATCCTTTTTGGAGACTTCATACCCGTCAATGACAAGTGCTTCTGCAATGACTATGGAATCAGGAACCTGTTTCCTGATTGTACGTTTGCCGGGAGCCGTATATTCCATCCATTCCGGAATCTCATTGCCTCTCGTATCCGAAGAGATGATCTTTTCAGCAACGACTGGGGACAGGAAAGAGACCAGCGTAGACGTGCTTTTCGAGTAAGGCAGCCCGTAACTATTGTAGTTAATTACGGTCTTCACACGGTATATGCCGTCTTCCCTCCGTTCACAGGCATAGGAGTATTCTGTTATACGGGAGTTAGCCGGGGCAGGTTCTTCCGCCAACTTCCATGTCTCTTTCACTACGTTGCCGAAGGAGTCATAGTCGTAAAGCATCGGGGCCATGCCGTCCGTCCCTTTCCGCAACAGCCTGTTCTTTGTATCAAAACTGTACCGTTCATGGATGAGGCCGCCGCTGGCACTGGCCCGGGAAAGACGGACCACGTTGCCCCAGCCATCCGTTACAGATTGTTCCATGAGGACCGGTTCCCCGCCTTCCTGCGGTATAAGGGTGGAATGGAGAATCCCTTCTTCCATGCATTCCGTTTGATAAAGCAAATGCCTCTGTCCCGTTCCGCTTTGTTCCAAAATGGTTCCATCCGCATGGCGGCGGGTGACAAGCGTAGCTCCTGCCGGCGTGGTAGCGGTTTTCGTCAATCCATTCTCACTATAGGCATAAGTATGGTCTCTCCCAAGCACGTCCGTTTCACGAACAAGCTGCCCCAGCAGGTTGTATTCCCGCCCTTCACTGGCGGCCATGGGACCAACGTCCCGCCGTATCGCCAGGGTTCTGCCAAAAGCGTCCCGCGTGTAGCTGACAATGGTTTCCGGAGTAGTTTCCGTAGCCGAACGAATGGTTTCCACAAGCTGGCGGGCCGTGTTATAGGCATACGTAGTCATCACTCCGTCTTCATCCTTTTCCCACAAGGGGCCGCAACACATCATTTCACGTTCCGTCACGCGTCCGTTGCCGCGCGTGCGCTTGATCCATCGCCTCTCCTTGTCATATTCGTAGTCCGCCGTATCTGTCAATGCCCAGGTTCCATCCATCAGAAAAGCGTATTTTTCTATCCGGGTGTTGGTGCCCTGTGCGGACACGTAAGTCAATTTGCGCTTGCTCTGCCCCGGCACAGCTTCTCCCCCAACCCGGGTTTCCGCCGTAATCCTGTACAGGGCGCCGTATTGACTGTCTGCTTCATACTCGTAAGAGGTCTGTACCCCATTGACGGCCTGCCGCATCTTCAACCGGCCCCTTGCATGGACATTGGAAGCTGAGGGCATCCATGTTTCCGTTATTTCCACTTGCTCTCCTTCCGCACCCAGGGCAGCCGTCCGCTTGGTCACACGGCGCACATCATTGGCTTCCTCATAGGTGTAGTGCGTGTCCCTTAACCGTACAGCTTTGATGGTAAGAACGACATATTGGTGGATGATATCCGGATCCGGACGGTCCGAGTACCGGTAATAGGTGTAGGTGCCTTTTCTTTCCCCTCCGGACCAGGGTTCCATGCGAACTGTTTCACGACCAAAAGCGTCGTAGGCCCACGTCTTGACACTCCCGTCGGGAGCAGTTTCCCGTGACAGTTTTCCTATGCTGTTATAATCGTAAGTGGTTTCCCGGGCATAATCAGTGCCGTAGGCTTCAATTCGGCTGGTGCAAAGGTTCCCCTTGGAGGTCTGTTCATAAGTTTCACACACGCGAGAAATGGGTGTTCCTGTTTCTCCGCGCTGAACGGTAGTGATCAATTTCCATGTGGTGGAAGTGACAGTCTGTTTTTCCCGCAGGGTGTAAATGGCGTCTTCTTCTTCACCCTGGGACATGCACCAGGCGCCTCCCGTTCCCTGCCAATAACGGGTGACATAGGGGGAACGGCCTTCAGCCTGTTCCGTGACCGTGAGTTTGCTGGTTGCCGTATCTCCGGAAATGGAGAAAGTCTTAAACGGAATACCCGTGACGGGATAAACGCCATTCGCTTTTTCCCCCGCCTGCTCCGGCAGATAAAAGGCAATCACATAGCCGTCAGCCGTCACATTTTCTATACTGGCAAGGCCATCCCACAGGTTCCATATCTGGCGGATGTTTCCGTCACTCCCCCGCACGATGTCCAGATATTGGGAAAAATCCTGCGCCGTATAGGAAGAACCAAGCTTGGAAACATACCCGGTAGCGTTCTTTAGGGAAGAGAGTGAAGCCCCTCCGTACAGAACGGAATTTCCCCTGTTATTGCTCACGCGCATTTCCGTAGAAAAAAGAGAAGCTGCATTGGCAGTACGGCTGCTCTCTTGGGCGTAAGTCATGGAAACGGAGCCACCCCGTTTCTTGGACCCGCCACTGGCCGCGCCAGCATAGCAGTAATAATTGACATTGGTACCCCCATTCCTGATCTGAAAAGCCGTGTCCGCTCTCAAGCTGCCTCCGGGAGGCGGCTGGATACTGCTTGCCATCGGGTGCAGGTATTGAAGAGCGGCGGGCGTCCATAATTTGGAAGAAAAGTTGTAAGCTACAATTTCCAGCATGCCATAAGGCATTCCTTCCATCCCCGGAAAGCTCCGAAATTGGTGCGCCACACCATGCTGGTTTTCCTGGTCTGAGTGGTTACGCGCTTACCGGCGGAAGAAATGCTGCCGTACAGGGAGGCGGAAGAAAACCTGTTGCGAGCTGTGGGAGGGGGTTCCGCTCCTCCCGTGTTATCCATGCATCCGTCTGAAGAGGAAGGATTGCCCACCGGCTCATCACCGTCTTCATCTCCCCCATTGTTGCCGTCCGGACATGGATTGCTGGAGCTGCTGTTGGGAGAACTGCTGCTCCCTCCGCTGCTGGAACCGCATGGATCGTCTTCGCCTTCGTCGTCATTGTCCACCGGTTCCGTTTGCGTATCCGGAGGGACATAGGAAGAGGAAGAACCAGTCTGATGGTCAGTGACGACCACGTTCATATCAAAGGTAAGCTTGGCAACATTCTTCTTATGGTCTTTGAGGGTAATGTTTTGATATTCCAAATGAGCCTCATGCTTCCCTCCCTCGATGTCAAATGAGGTTTCCTTCGGATCATAGGTACCGCCTCCTTCCGGCCCGCGCGGACCGAGGTTCATGATCTCCTTTTGATCCACCGTCAGCGTCGCCAAATCATCGGCGCCCATGGTGACAAAGCATTTGGCCGTTTCAGAAGGCCCCAGCGGGCGCACCTCAAATTCCCAATTCCAATTCCGGTCAAAAGCATCCGGAGCGCTTTCATCGATGGGCGTCGGTTTTCCTCCGCTGTCGGAACTGCGCGCCCCTGTAGGGAATTGATATCGTCGTTAAATTGTTCTTTCATGGTTGAAATAGATTAATCATTGATTATCAATCATTGATTGATTCCAACACGGGAATGCCAGCAATAACTTTATCAATTCATTACCTATGCCAACTAATTTTTACTCTTCAACACGCCCAAAACGGAATAGACGCTATCCAGGGGCCATAAGAATATCTGCCATTTCATTCACTCTGGCAGCCAAACTACTTCTTTCCCATGAGAAAGAGGGGATTTTCCCCACTACTGAGGAAGCTTCATTGAATACCGGCTGACTTCCCATCGCCCGGAATAATGACCAATCCTCATTCCGGGCATAAACCGGTCCTTTCCCAGCAGAACACAGCACGGGAATCGCTTGAGACGAAAGGGAAGAATAACCTTCCCTCGATACATTTTTATCATTCAGGAGAGCTGCTCCTTCAAGTTCTCTAAAAGGTTGGCGCAGCCGTCCTGGAGTAATTCCACCACATGGTCAAAGCCTTCCTGCCCTCCATAGTAGGGATCCGGCACTTCCTCATCCAGAAAACGGGTGGTGAAAAAGCACATGGGAACAATCTTTCCTTCCCATTGCCCTCTTTTGTCCAGCCGTTTCAAATCCCGCAGATTCTCCCGGTCCATTCCCACAACCAGGTCGAACTGTTCCAGATCATCCTTCCGCACGGGGCGTGATTTGACTCCCGGATTCTGATAACCGTATTTTTCCAGGGCCTGGACCATCCTGGCATCCGGAGGACAGCCGCGATGATAGCCGATCATGCCGGCGGAATCGCTTTCAATCAGGCTTTCCAAACCTTGTTCCTTCACCATCTTCTTAAAAATGATTTCCGCCGCAGGAGAACGGCAGATGTTGCCCAGGCAGACAAACAGGACTCGGTAGGGTTCGGAAGCATTCATGAGGGACAATTCTTTTTTTCAGGATAGGCAAGACGTTTCCCCGGATCAAGAGGGAAGAGTTTCCTGTACGGAAAACAGACACACGCCGGGACAACGCAGGGAGCAAAGCGCAGAACGCCGCCGTGCCGTCCCAAAATAAGATTCCCCTGTGTTTCGGCTTGCGTCAGAGGGTGTCTGGCTGTAGATTATCGCATGGCAGATCTCCCTCTTGGATTAAGTTTTGATGACGTGCTCCTGCTGCCCCGCCTGAGCGCGATTCTTCCCGGTGATGCGGACATCAGTTCCCAGCTTGTTCCCGGTTTTGACATGAAAATTCCCGTGCTGTCCGCAGCCATGGATACCGTTTCCGAATCAGAACTGGCGATTGCCCTGGCACGGGAAGGCGGCCTGGCCGTCATTCACCGCAATAATCCCATCGACATCCAGGCGGCCATGGTTTCCCGCGTGAAGCGTTTTGAAAACGCGGTCATCCCGAACCCCGTCACGGTGAACAAGGACATGACGCTGGAAGAAGTCCATCAGATCATGATGGACCAGGGTTACTCCGGCTTCCCCGTGGTGGACGCCAGCCGCAGGCTGGAAGGCATCGTCACCGGACGCGACATGCGCGGCGTGGACGATTACCAGAACATCCGGGTCAAGGACGTGATGACCCCCCTTTCCCGCCTGATTACGGCGGCTCCCACCACCACCATTGAGGAAGCGCGCCACATTCTTTACACCCACCGCATTGAAAAGCTTCCCCTGGTGGATGAAAACGGCGTGCTGGCCGGCCTCATCACGGAAACGGACATCCAGAAGCGCGCCATGTTTGCAGACGCTTCCAAGGACGAGCACGGCCACCTGCGCTGCGGCGCCGCCGTGGGCGTGGGCCCTGATTACCTGGACCGCGCCAAGGCGCTGGTTTCCGCCGGAGCGGACGCCCTGTTCATTGACGCCGCCACCGGCCACACCACCCGCGTCATGGACGTGGTTTCCAACCTCCGCAAGCTGACGGACCGCCCCATCGTGGCCGGCAACGTGGTGACGGCGGAAGGAGCCTCCGACCTCATCAAGGCGGGCGTGCAGGCCATCAAGGTGGGCGTGGGCCCCGGCTCCATCTGCACCACCCGCGTTATTTCCGGCGTGGGGATGCCCCAGTTCACCGCCATTCAGGAGGTAGCCTCCGTAGCGCGTCCCGCGGGCGTCACCGTCATTGCAGACGGCGGCATCCGCTATTCCGGGGACATCGTGAAAGCCCTGGCCGCCGGCGCTGACCTGGTGATGCTGGGCGGCCTGCTGGCCGGCACGGAAGAAAGCCCCGGCAAGGTGGTCCACTATCAGGGCCGCCACTTCAAGCAATACCGCGGCATGGGCTCCCTGGGCGCCATGCGCCGCGGCTCCGGCGACCGCTACGGGCAGAACAGTTCCGGCAAGCTCGTTGCGGAAGGCGTGGAAGCGCGCGTTCCATACAAGGGCATGCTGGCGGACGTGGTTTTCCAGCTCATGGGCGGCCTGCGTTCCGGCATGGGCTACCTGGGCGCACACAGCCTGACGGAACTCCGGGACAAGGCCCGGTTCGTCCAAATCACCTCCGGCGGCCTGAAGGAAAGCCATCCCCACGACATCACCATCACGGAAGAACCCATCAACTATTCCTGTTAAACCCTCTCTCCCATGGACGACAAGCACCTCGTAGCCGTCATTGACTTCGGCTCCCAATACACCCAGCTCATTGTGCGCCGCGTGCGCGAACTGGGCTACATGGCCAAACTGTACGCGCTGGAAGACCTGGACCAGATTCACGAACCCGGCGCCGTCATCCTTTCCGGAGGCCCCAAAAGCACCACGGACGCAGACGCTCCGGACATTGACTTTGAATGGCTCAAGAGCCTGAACGTCCCCGTCCTGGGCGTGTGCTACGGCATGCAGCTGCTGAACATCAAGCACGGCGGTTCCGTGAAGGCCAGCAACAAGCGGGAATACGGCCCCGCCGCCCTGCTTCCGGAAGCCTGCACAGGCCTGTACCGGGACATGTCCCCCTCCTCCCAGGTATGGATGAGCCATTCGGATACGGTGGACCACCTGGCGGAAGGCTGCCAGGTGATCGCCCGCAACGCGGAAGGCGTCCCCGTCTCCCTCCAGTGGGGAGAAGCAACTTTCGGCATCCAGTTCCATCCGGAAGTGACCCATTCCCATGAAGGGCGCACCATCCTGCGCAACTTCCTCTCCTGCGCCGCCAACCTCAAGAAATTCGATATCGGCGACTTCAAGAGGCAGCTCATCCGGGAAATCCGGGAACGCGTGGGCAGCAAGCAGGTGGTCTGCGGCGTCTCCGGCGGCGTGGACAGCACCGTGCTGGCCGTCCTGCTGCATGAGGCAGGCGTGAACATGCGCGCCATTTTCGTGGACAACGGTCTGCTTCGCAAGAATGAGGCCGATGAGGTACGCGCCAATTTCGCCCGCATGAACGTGGAAATTGAAACGGTGGACGCTTCCGAACGCTTCCTGACGGCCCTGGCCGGGGAAGGCGACCCGGAAAAGAAGCGCCGCATCATCGGCGGCCTGTTCATCGACGTATTCTGGGACGCTGTGGGAGACGCGGAAATGCTCGCCCAGGGCACCCTTTATCCGGACGTGATTGAAAGCGCCTCCAACGCCAAGTCCAAGGCCTCCGTCATCAAGACACACCACAACCGCGTGGAGCGCGTGCTGGAACTCCAGGCGCAGGGGAAGGTGCTGGAACCCCTGGCGGAATTGTTCAAGGACGAGGTGCGCGAACTGGGCGCCTCCATGGGCATCCCTCACGACATCCTGTGGCGCCACCCCTTCCCCGGCCCCGGCCTGGCCGTGCGCTGCCCCGGCGTAGTCACCAGGGACCGCCTGGACATCATCCGGGAGTGTGACGCCATCTTCATCGGCAACCTGAAGAAATACGGCTGGTATGAAAAGGTCTGGCAGGCCTACGCCGGCCTCATCCCGGTGAAAACGGTGGGCGTGAAGGGAGATGAACGTTCCTATGAATGGGCCACCAACCTGCGCGCCATCGTGTCGGAAGACGCCATGACGGCGGACTGGGTAGAACTGCCCCCGGCCCTGCTGCGTGAAACCAGCAACCGCATCCTCAATGAAGTGAAGGGCATCAACCGCGTCCTTTACGATATTTCCACCAAGCCCCCGGCCTCCATTGAGTGGGAGTGATTTTTTGAAACTCCGAACCCGTTGTGGCACAACGATTTTACGGTTTTATATCTCTCTTTTGATAACGATTTGATAACGCTCCCCATATACCGTATCATTCTATATTCCCACTGGATTGCGGGTAAAGAATGCTTTTTTACGGCTTATAAGTGAGGACAACCATATTAGAAAGCCCTTACCGATGGCAACGTCGGTAAGGGCTTTTGCTGTCTATTCGTCTATGTCAAGCCTGTCCCGGAACGCTTCTACCAGAAAATCGCTCAACTCTTTGGAGGGGACTTTGGCCCAGCGGTGAGTGGTGTCGTACTTGGGGTAGTTGTACCGCCAGCGGTCATAGTCTTCCCTGGTGATCTCCCCGGCCTCCAGCTTCTTGGCCTGCTCCGCCCAGGCGGACAGCATATCAAGCATATTGGTATAGGTCTTGCCTTTGGATTTGTCCAGACGCAGACAAACCTCGCCGTCAATCTCCCCAATAGTCAGCCCCCGAATATCCTCCAAAGCAAAGAGGGTGTGCATCAGGCCGATGTCGGTATCTATGTCAGGGACGGTCAGGGCATCAGGGGAAATATCAAAGAAGTCAGCCAGTGTCTTTGTCAGGTCGGCCTTGGGGGTGCGGCTCCCGGTTTCATACTGTGCCATACGCACATCGGCGGAGCGTTCCGGGAAACCCACCACCATGCCAAGATACTTCTGTGTGATGCCCTTCATGTTGCGGAAGAAACGAATACGTTCACCAATCGCCATAACTGCCAACTCCAATCTATGTAATGGGGACACTTGAAGTATAACAGATATGTTTAGACCAGTCAAGAGAAAAATAAATAAATTTGTTTATATTTTCTCGTTGGAAGGTCTTGACATAACGGAATAGAGTTAGTATAATAGGACTACGTTAAGCAAATAGCGTTAAATCAAAAGAAAGGAGGAATCCATATGGAGAACAGATTCATCCGGGCGGAAGAAGTTGCGGACGAGCTGGGTGTATCGAAGCCCTACGCCTATAAACTCATCCGGCAGCTCAACGAAGAATTGAAGGACAAGGGCTTCATCACCATCGCAGGGCGGGTCAACCGCCAGTATTTCAACGAACGGCTCTACGGGGCCAGAAAGGAAGGGAACTAAATGCCAGTCTTTAAGGACGAAGCAAGAGGAACATGGTACGTCATGGTGCGGTATCAGGACTGGACGGGGGAGCGCAAACAGAAGTGCAAGCGTGGCTTTGCCACCAAACGGGAGGCCCAGGAGTGGGAGCGCAGTTTCCAGATGCAGACCTCCGGCGACCTGGATATGACCTTTGAAGCCTTTACCGAGCTTTACACCAAGGATGTGAAACCCCGGCTCAAGGAGAACACCTGGCTGACCAAGGAGAACATCATCCAGAAGAAAATTCTGCCCTACTTTGGCAAGCGGAAGATTAGCGAGATCACCACCAAGGACGTGATCGCATGGCAGAACGAGTTGCTGGCCTACCGGGACGAGAAGCGCAAGCCCTATTCGGCTACCTATCTCAAAACCCTGCACAACCAGCTTAGCGCCATCTTCAATCACGCCGTCCGCTTCTATGAGCTGCGCTCCAATCCCGCCGCCAAGGCTGGAAACATGGGGTCAGAGGAACGGAAGGAAATGCTGTTCTGGACGAAAGCGGAGTACCAGAAGTTTGCGGACGCCATGATGGACAAGCCCGTTTCCTACTACGCCTTTGAAATGCTCTACTGGTGTGGTATTCGGGAGGGGGAACTGCTGGCCCTGACCCCGGCAGACTTTGACTTTGAGGCCGGGACGGTGAAAATCAGCAAGTCCTATCAGCGGCTCCACGGCAAGGACGTCATTACCACGCCAAAGACGAAGAAAAGCAACCGCACCATTAAAATGCCCAACTTCCTCTGTGACGAGATGAAGGACTACCTGGGGATGCTCTACGGCATCAAGAAGAAGGAGCGCATTTTCACCATCACGAAAAGCTATCTCCACCATGAGATGGACAGAGGGGCGAAGTCGGCAGGGGTCAAGCGTATCAGAATCCACGACCTCCGGCATTCGCACATCTCACTTCTGATTGACATGGGCTTCTCCGCTGTGGCGATTGCTGACCGCGTGGGGCATGAGAGTATCGAGATCACCTACCGCTACGCCCACCTGTTTCCGTCCAAGCAGACGGAGATGGCGGACAAACTGGACTTTGAAAGGATGGGAGCGTAATGTCAGCTAAGAATTTGGACACTCACAACCGCTGGAGGAACAAGACCGTGGCCTTCCGGGTATCCCCGGAGGAAAACGAGCAGATTGACGCCGCTGTGCGGCTCTCTGGCCTGACGAAGCAAGACTACATCACCAAGCGGCTCCTGTGCCGGGACGTGGTAGTGCAGGGCAATCCCAGGGTGTATAAGGCCCTGCGGGACGAACTGGCCACTGTGCTGGCCGAGCTGTGGCGGATCAGGGACGGGGCCAACGTGGACAGCGAGCTGCTGGACACCATTCGGATGATTGCCGCTATCATGGGCGGCATGAAGGAGGATTGATAGATTGATGGATTCCAGAGAAACGAAAAGGACTGTCCCGGTTCCGTCTGCGCCAACAGACGGGGAACAGCCCATTTCACAAACAACTGCCAAAAGTATAGCAGAGGAAACGGCTGAAAACAACCCCCAAGAGGAAAGTTTGGAAGAAATGCTCCGAGATATGCGGCGCATGAGCGACCCGGCCTACCTCCACACGGTTTCTATGAACGACCTTTACCAGAACATCTACCAGAGCAGACCGCCCGTCATTGACGGTCTGCTCTACCCTGGGACATACCTCTTTGCGGGAGCGCCCAAGGTGGGCAAGTCGTTCCTGATGGCTCAGCTTGCCTACCATGTCAGCATGGGCCTCCCCCTGTGGGGCTATCCTGTTCACAAGGGGACTGTCCTCTACCTGGCGTTGGAGGACGACCACCGCCGCTTGCAGGGGCGGCTATACCGAATGTTCGGCACAGAGGGCACCGACAATCTGCTCTTTGCGGTCTACGCCAAACAGCTTGGCGTTGGCCTGGAGGAACAGCTAAAGAAGTTCGTCCGGGAACACCCGAACACCAAGCTGATTATCATTGACACTCTCCAGAAAATCCGGGAGGCTGGCGGGGATAAGTACAGCTATGCCAATGATTACGAAGTGGTGGGGAAACTGAAACGCCTTGCCGATGATTGCGGCGTCTGCCTCCTGCTGGTACATCACACCCGCAAACAACAGGCCGATGATAAGTTCGATATGATTTCCGGCACCAACGGCCTGCTCGGAGCGGCGGACGGGGCCTTTCTTCTTCAAAAGGAGAAGCGGACAGACGGCAGCGCCGTTCTGGACGTGGCCGGGCGTGACCAGCAAGACCAGCGATTCTATCTTACCAAGGACAAGGAACGGCTGATATGGACGCTGGAGCGTACGGAAACGGAGGCATGGACAGAGCCGCCCGACCCGGTGCTGGAGGCCATAGCCGCCCTTGTGACGGTGGAGAAGCCGACCTGGGGTGGTACGGCCACCGAGCTGGTAGCGGCGCTCCAGACTGACATGAAGCCCAACGCCCTGGCGATGCGGCTAAACGTCCGGGCCGGGAAGCTGCTGACAGACTACCACATCCGCTATGAGAACAGCAGGAGCCACGCCGGGAGAAGTATCAGCCTGACGCTGGAACCGTCCCAGGCGTGACGACCGTGACGGCTGTGACGGCTTTTTTGAGAGTGGCGGCGGTGTCTGAAACATCGTCACGGTCGTCACGGCTGTCACGGGGAGCAGCAAAGTTTAGGCGGGGTGCAGGGTGCCCTTTTCAAAGGGCGGCCCTGCTGGGGGAGGCAACCGCAGTTGCCGGGGGCAAAGCCCCCACACCCCCTCGGAGAGCCCACGACACTTTGCAGACCGAAGGGATGAAAGTGTCATAGTGGGTTATTACACTTCCCGCAGGAAGTGCCTCCCCCGAACCCCCGTCCTCTTTCAACAACCCAACATCTGAAACAGGAGGATTTTTGCCTATGGCGAGAGGCGACGGTATTGACCGTACCAACGCAAGAAATATGAGGCTGACCGAAACCAAGATCGGTAACACCCAGCAGCACAACGAGCGTGAGAAGGATTCCTATGTCAATCAGGACATTGTACTGGAGCGGACGCCGCTCAATGTCCATTTCAAAACCCCGTCTGCCGGGTATCGAGAGATGTTTGCTCGAATGGAGGCTGATGGCGTGATTTCCACTCGTGGTATCAAGGAGGATGCCTTTCGATATGGTGAGCTGGTCTTTGACGTAAACTCCGCTTACTTCTACAACCACGGCGGCTATGACTTTGCAAAACAATTTTACACCGAAGCATACAAAGCCGCAATCAAAATCGTGGGCGGAGAGCAGTATATTTTGTCGGCGGTCATGCACGCTGACGAGCGCAACCGGGCCATGTCCGAGGCGCTGGGGGAGGACGTGTACCACTACCACCTCCATGTGGTTTATATCCCGGTAGTGGAGAAGGAGATACGCTGGACAAAGCGGTGCAAGGACAAGTCCCTGGTGGGCAAGGTCAAGGAAACGATCATGCAGGTGAGCATGAGCAAGAAGTGGGCGTCCAAGCCCATTCTGGACGAAACCACCGGGGAGCCGTTACGCACAGCTAAGGGCAAACCCGTTCTACGAAAGTCGTACAGTGTCCTGCAAGATGATTTCTTTGAGCATATGCGCTCCGCTGGCTATGACGATGTAGAGCGTGGGGAACGTGGTAGTTCCGAAGAACATTTGACTGTTACGCAGTTCAAGACGGAGCGTGAGCAGGAACGGCTTGCACAGCTTCAAGAGGTGTCGGCGCTGGCCCAGGTTGAGGCCGACAAAAAGAATAAGGAGGCAGCATCAGCTGAGAAGAAAGCGGCCCAGGCCAGGGCTAAGCTGGACGATGTAGCGCCCTTGCTCAAGGGCATGGAGAAACTGGCGGCGGACTTCTCCGACGACCCGGAGCGGACGCTGCCGGAGGCGGGGCCGCTGGAATCGGCCAAGTCCTACCGGGAGAAAAAGGCCAAGCCCCTTTGGGAGAAGATTGTCAAGGTGCTGCGCTCCGTCTACCGGGCCTACTTCGACCTCAAGAGCAAGTTTGAGCGGTTGCAGAGCGCCTATGATTGTGAGGTCAGTAAGAACGGCTCCCTGTCAGCCAGGATTTATGAGGTTTGTGCCGAGAGGGACGGCTTGAAAGGGCAAGTCAGGGACTATGAGCGGGTCAGACGGGCCATTGGCCCGGAACAGGCGGACAGGATACTGGAGGCAGCTTACCAGCAGGAACAGGTCGAAAAGGAGCGGAAATGGGGTGCAAGGTCAAAAATGAGGGTAGGCGCACGATAATCACAAAAAATGGAGGTAATTTCATGGAAAAGTACATCTTTGACGAGGGCAACGGTCTGTGGTATGAGTTGCAGAGGGACTAACAATATTCGGGCGTGTGCGGCGGAAATCGTGGACACAGAAATTATTTGCGCATGAGGCCCCAAATCGGAGGGTGTCCCGGTGAATGCCCTCCTGATTTATTTGGGACAGCGGGTAAAAACTTCTTGCATTTTAGAGTGTGCTATGCTATACTGCTGTCATCCTGATTTGAGGAGTCTATTCAACATGCGGCAAGGTATTCTTAAATAAAATTTGATAATGGGCACAAAAATAATTGCCCCTTGCAGGGGCTTGGTTTTTGTACCCAATTTAAGAATGCTTTTGCCTTTTTATCAAATATCGTGACGGATAACGGCTCATGTTAGCTGAATGCGTTTCTATGTATCCGAAGTCATGATCCCCAGCGGTAAAAGTATTTGCCGCTGGGGATTTTTGCGCCCTTTTGGGCCTTGTATGGAGGATAGACATGAACATTATCAATATCGGGATTCTTGCCCATGTAGATGCGGGCAAGACGACACTGACAGAAAGCCTGCTGTATGCCAGCGGAACCATTTCAGAGCCGGGGAGCGTCGAAAAAGGGACAACGAGAACGGACACTATGTTTTTGGAGCGGCAGCGTGGAATTACCATTCAAACGGCAGTCACTTCTTTCCAGTGGCACAGTTGTAAAGTCAATATTGTGGATACTCCCGGCCACATGGATTTCTTGGCAGAGGTATACCGCTCTCTGGCTGTTTTGGACGGGGCCATCTTGGTGCTCTCCGCTAAAGATGGCGTGCAGGCCCAGACCCGTGTTCTGTTCCATGCCCTACGGAAATTGAACATCCCCACCATTATCTTTATCAACAAGATCGACCAGGTTGGCATTGATTTGGAGAGCGTATATCAGTCTGTTCGGGATAAGCTCTCCGCTGATATTATCATCAAGCAGACAGTGTCGCTGTCCTCGAAAATAACTCTGACAGAAAACACTAGTGCAGAGGTGTGGGATTCGGTCATCGAAAATAACGATGAGTTATTGGCAAAGTATATCGCAGGAGAATCAATCAGTCAGAAAGAACTTGCGCAAGAAGAACAGCGGCGAGTTCAAGACGCCTCCCTGCTCCCGGTCTATCATGGTAGCGCCAAAAACGGCCTTGGCATTCAACAGTTGATGGATGCGGTGATAGGGCTGTTCCAATCGACCAAGGAACAGGGGAGCGCCGCCCTGTGCGGTAGAGTTTTTAAGGTGGAGTATACAGATTGCGGCCAGAGGCTTGTCTATCTGCGGCTATACAGCGGAACGCTGCGTCTGCGGGATACGGTGGCCCTGGCCGGGAGAGAAAAGCTGAAAATCACAGAGATGCGTATTCCATCCAAAGGGGAGATTGTTCGGACAGATACCGCCCATAAGGGCGAAATTGTCATCCTTCCCAGCGACAGCTTGAGATTAAACGATATATTGGGGGACAAAACCCAACTTCCTCGTGAAATGTGGAGTGATGTTCCCTTCCCTATGCTGCGGACGACGATTACGCCAAAAACGGCAGAGCAAAGAGACCGGTTGCTGGACGCTCTTACGCAAATTGCGGATACTGACCCGCTTTTGCACTACGAGGTGGATTCCACCACCCATGAGATCATTCTTTCTTTTTTGGGTCGGATGCAGTTGGAGGTTGTTTCCGCTTTGCTGACGGAAAAATACAAGATTGAAACAGCAGTGAAGGAACCCACCGTCATTTATTTAGAGCGGCCGCTCAAAGTGGCCAGTCACACCATCCATATCGAGGTGCCGCCTAACCCGTTTTGGGCATCTATCGGACTGTCTGTTACACCGCTCCCGCTTGGCTCCGGTGTAAAATACGAGAGCCGGGTTTCCCTGGGATACCTGAACCAGAGTTTTCAAAACGCTGTCATGGATGGTATCCGTTACGGTTTGGGGCAAGGCTTGTGTGGCTGGAACGTAACGGACTGTAAGATTTGCTTTGAATATGGACTTTACTATAGCCCGGTCAGTACGCCGGCGGACTTCCGCTCATTGGCCCCGATTGTATTGGAACAGGCATTGAAGAAATCTGGGACGCAGTTGCTGGAACCTTATCTCTCCTTCACCCTCTATGCGCCCCAGGAATACCTTTCCAGGGCTTATCATGATGCGCCGAAATACTGTGCCACCATCGAAACGGCCCAGATAAAAAAGGATGAAGTTGTCTTTACTGGCGAGATTCCCGCCCGTTGCATACAGGCATACCGTACTGATTTGGCCTTTTACACCAACGGGCGGAGCGTGTGCCTGACGGAACTGAAAGGGTATCAGGCCACTGTCGGCGAGCCAGTCATCCAGCCCCGTCGTCCAAACAGCCGTTTGGATAAGGTGCGCCATATGTTCAGTAAGATTCCTTGATACGCCACAGCAAGGATGGTTATTGCATTTCCCTGCCTTTCGTGGTAAAATGTAGTTGTAAACCACCAGAGAAAACAACAACCCTGCTACCCCCCGTTATCACCACCGATAACAATTTGATAACAGCCCATCGTATAGGCTGGATAATATGGACACATCAAATAATCAAAAAAATGAGGTATCAAATTTATGAAGCAAAATCCGTTAAACACGATGCCCAACAACGAGTGGGAGTAATACTATACCGCCCCTAAAAGGGAGGCTGTAAAGTCCCATGAATACAGGTCTTTCGATCTCTATTGCATGGCGAGAGGATAAACCCAGCGAGGTTAAAGTTTAGTTTATCCTTAACCTTTTGTTTGCCACAAAGCGCAGGCACCGTTCCTTGCCAATGGCAAGGGGCGGTGCACCGCTGCTCCCTGCTGGTAATTTGCAGAATAGCATCGTATATCACTTCCTGCGATGGAGGAGTAAAAAAGGTATTTATAATAACAAGAAGGCAATATTGCATGATTGAAATTGAATCTAACAAGCAGGCTTGGGGTAAAATATCAGAAGAGCATTATCATCACTTTAAAGCTTTACTAAGTGATGATAATCTTCACTTGAACTATTATATACAGGAAGAACTGGGTGACATATCAGGCAAGGAAATAATCCATTTACAGTGTAATACCGGTGCAGATACATTGATACTTGCCAAAACAGCTAAAAGCGTGGTCGGGGTAGATTTAGTTCCTGACAACATATTTTTTGCAAATAAACTTGCCGGCGATCTTAATTTTAAAAACGTAAAATTCATTGAAGCCGACATCATGACTTTATCAAAAGTTCATGGTGAAAAATACGATATTGTCTTTACCTCGGAGGGAGTATTGGGATGGCTTCCCGATTTGAATGTATGGGCGAATACCATTCGCAGTCTTTTAAAGGATAACGGCTATTTGTATGTATTTGATTCACAACCATTTTTTCTTTCCTTTGATGAGAGCAAACTGGACAAGGAAGTTTTCGAGATTAAATATCCCTATTTCAGTAAAATTCCCTCTGTGGATAGTTCCATCGGCGGATACGCCTGTGAACCGAAAGATGGCGTAAAATCCTATTTCTGGATGCATACGGTTTCGGATATTATTAATTCATTGACGAGGGCCGGTCTGCACATTGAATATTTTAATGAACATGCTGAAAACTTTTATGATTCTGGAAATATGCAGGCTTCTTCTTCAAAGAAAGGGCTATATGCGTATAGCTGCAACAGGGACAAGTATCCCATGTCATTTAGCTTGAAAGCATCTGCATACCCTGCAAAATGAGCATTCATTCACGATCGCTCGGCAGAATGGCTGCCACAGTCCATAATCAACAACAAAGGGAAAAAGACAATGACTGAACTGGAAAAATGCATGGCGGGCGAATGGTATGACTGCCATGACCCGGTATTTCTGGAATTCAAGAGCAAGACCCACCGGCTCCTGATGAAGTACAATTCCCTGCCTTACGACCATAAGGAGGAAAAGCGCCAGGTGTTGAAGGAAATGCTGGGCAGCATCGGCGCCAAAGTATCCATCGGTCATTCCTTCACCTGCGACTACGGGCGCAACATCCACATCGGGAACAACGTCACCGTCAATACGGGCTGCACGTTCGTGGACTGCAACAGGATCACCATCGGCAGCAATGTGCTCATCGCTCCCAATGTGCAGATTTACACCGCTACGCACCCCATTGAGCTGAATGAGCGCCTCACTCCCGTGGAAACGGCGGAGGGCATGGAATACATTCGCCATACCTTCGCCCTTCCGGTGACGATAGAAGACGGCTGCTGGATTGGCGGCGGCGTCATCATCCTGCCGGGAATCACGATCGGAAAAGGCAGCGTCATCGGCGCCGGAAGCGTGGTCACCAAAAACATTCCCCCCGACAGCCTGGCGGCGGGAAACCCCTGCAGGGTTATCCGTAAAATCAACGGGAATCGCGAACAATGATTAAACTGATCGCTTTTGACCTGGACGGGACGATAGGGGAGACGGTCCCCATGTGCATCCGGGCGTTTGAAAAAGCAGTTTCCCCCTACGCGGGCCGTACACTGAGCGAACGGGAAATTACGCAGACCTTCGGCCTGAATGAAGTAGGAATGATTAAAATGGTCGCCGGGGAAAAATGGCAGGAAGCCCTTCATGATTTTTACCCGGTTTATGAAAAGATGCATGAGGAATGCCCGGAACCGTATGAAGGCATTCGCGAATTGATCAACACCTTGAAAAAGGAGGGAATATTGATTGCCCTGATTACCGGAAAAGGAGAAAAGAGCTGCCGCATTACGCTTGAACAATTCGGCATGCAGGATCTGTTCTGCTCTGTCAAGACCGGCGCGGAAGACAGGCCGAACAAGGCGGAAGCCATTGGGGAACTGCTGCATGACTGCCACCTGGCAAAGGATGAATTTTATTACGTCGGGGATGCGGTATCGGATGTAACCGCCTGCAGGAAAGCGGGCGTGACCTGCCTGTCCGCCGCCTGGGGAACTACCGCGGACATCCGCGGCCTGGAAGAAGCCAACCCTTCAAAAGTATTTTTCAGCATCAGGGACCTGTCGCATTTCCTGCTCCGGACGCGGGAAAACACATAACCTGTTCCGTTTTTTTATTTGCCTTAATCAATCGCGCCCTGCAATCCTGCCGCCATGGACACCGGTTCCATCATCCTCACTTCCTTCCTCTCCACCATTCCCGTTTATCTTTTCTTCGCCACGGGTTTCTATCTGCGCCACAAGCAGGTCATCCAGGCGGACCATGACGCGCCCATCATGCGCATCGCGATGGATGTGGCCTATCCCTGCCTCGTCTTCCACAGCATCATGAAGTACATGGTGCTCTCCGGGAATGAAACGCTCAGCAGCGTTTCCTTTTCCCTCCAGGCTATTGCAGCCGGAGCGCTGGAACTTCTGCTGGGCATCGCGTCCGCATGGCTGGTCGCCAAAATGCTGCGCATGCGCATCGGCACGGGCCTGCGCACCTTCACCCTGACGGCGGGGGTGCAGAACTACGCCTTTTTCGTCATTCCCATTATCCAGATGCTGTTCACGGCCAGCAATGACCCCACGCTGGGCGTCCTTTTCGTCCACAACGTGGGGTGTGAACTGGTCGTATGGAGCATCGGCGTCATCATCATCGCAGGCGGTCCGGGCAACCTGAACATGGGCGTCTTCTTCCGCGGCCCCCTGCTGGCGGTCATCGTGGGCCTGGCACTCGCCTGGTCCGGCCTGGGAACCTATGTAGCCCAGCCGCCTCTCATGAAAACCTTTGAAATGATCGGCAACTGCGCCACGCCCCTGTGCCTGATCCTGTTCGGCTGTTCCATGAGAGACCTGTGGCACAACATGAAGTGGGAGCCCAAACCCATCATCTGCGGTCTGCTGACGCGCCTGGGACTGGCTCCGGCGCTGCTGCTCCTGATGGCCTATTTCCTGCCGGTGGACGACTATATCAAGCGCGTCATCATCATCCAGGCGGCGATTCCCTCCGCCGTCATCCCGGTCATTCTGGCCAAACGCTTCGGCGGCCATCCCGACCTGGGCACCCAAATCCTGCTGACCACTACCGTGGCTTCCTTCCTTACGCTGCCCTGCTGGCTGGCTCTGGGTTCCTCACTGGTCGTACCGTTGTATTAAAGGCGGCGCGGCAGCGTCATCGCCCGGCTGGGACACGGGCCAGCTCCGTGCTTCCGGAACCTTTCCCGTTCATGGATGCGGTTCCCTTGTTGGATACTCCATCAGCAGAACCATTCCAGTCCTGGAACGCCTTTATTCTTTCTGGGCCCCACCACATTTCCATGCTGAAGCTTTCCCACCTTTGTGTTGACTCCCCCGGCGGATGTGTATTGAATGGGCTCCATGAAGTTTCCTGCTCCCCTTTGCACTGCCGCCGTACTGCCGGTCCTGTTTTCCTGTGCGGAGCAAGTTTCCCGGATTGAACATGTGCGGGAGGTTCCCTTGAAAACCACGGTGGTTCCTGCAGAAGATGTAGGCATGCACCGCTCCCAGGCTACTTACCTGCTGCACGGCGCCGTCTCCCAGCAACAACGCCTCCAGCGTCTGGGCCAATACTACTTCGTCACCTGGAATGATGCGAACCCGGAACAGGCGGCCACCCTGGTCATGATGTACCGACAGGGAAAAACAGGTTCAGCCGTCCTGACAAAATCCATTTCCTACCCTGCCGGGAGAAAGGGAGGCACGCAAAATTCCGTTTTTGAATTCATCGGGGATGAAGCCAAAACAAAAGGGGAGATTCTCGCATGGAAGCTCGTCCTGAAGGACAACCACGGCAAAACAATCTCCGAACGCCATTCCTACCTGTGGGGAGACGACCATTGACCCTCCGGCAAAAACGCCGAAGGGCCAATGAAAAGTAACCGGATATAAAGGATTGGAACTACGGCTTCCGGGTACAATCACCCAAGGCGTACCCCCTGGTCCTTAATCCCTAGGAATGTCTTCCGCCAACACCGGAAGACTTACGCTTCCTGCCGTTTGGCACGGCGCTTGCGGACGGCGGCGGCAAGGTTTTCCAGCACTTCCACCGTACTGTCCCAGCCGATGCACTGGTCCGTGATGCTCTTGCCGTACACCAGGTCGGAGCTCAGCGGCTGGGCCCCTTCCACGATGTTGCTCTCAATCATCACAGCCACCACCTGGTCGGAACCGTCGGAAATCTGTTCCGCGATGCTGGCGGCCACCGCCGGCTGTTTGCGGTAATCCTTGCAGCTGTTGCCGTGGGAGCAGTCCACCATAATGCGGTTGTTGATGCCGGCCTTCTGCAAGGCTTCCGCTGCTTCCTTCACATGTTCGTCATCGAAATTCGGGCCCAGGGAGGAACCGCGCAGAATCAGGTGGCAGGATTTGTTGCCCGTGGTGGAAACGATGGCGGAAACGCCCTGCTTGGTCACGGAAAGGAAGCAGTGCGGGCAGGAGGAGGAAATGATGGCGTCCACGGCAATCTGGAGACTGCCGCTGGTGCCGTTCTTGAATCCCACGGGCATGGAAAGCCCGGAGGCCAGTTCACGGTGCACCTGGCTTTCCGTGGTGCGCGCGCCAATGGCTCCCCACGTAATCAGGTCCGCGATATATTGCGGGGTGATGGTGTCCAGGAACTCCGTGGCGGCGGGAATCCCCATGTCACCCAGGCGCAGCAACAGCCCGCGGGCCATGTGGAGGCCGCGGTTGATGTCAAAGGTATGGTTCATGAACGGGTCATTGATGAGGCCCTTCCAGCCCACCGTGGTGCGGGGTTTTTCAAAATACACGCGCATGATGATCACCAGATCCTTTTCAAAGCGCGCCATCTGCTCCTTCAGGCGGGAGGCATAGTCCACTGCGGCCTGGGGATCATGGATGGAGCACGGCCCCACCACCACCAGCAGGCGGTCGTCGTGGCCGGAAATGATGTTCTCCGCATTCTTGCGGGTCGTAGCCACCATTTTGGCGATTTCCGTGGTCGCCGGATAATCCTTGATCAGGATGGCGGGGGAAATCAGGGGCTCGATGTCTTGAATGCGTACGTCGTCTGTTTTGAACCAGTTCATGTCTGGGACTTATTGAGGGGTTTTTGAGAGTGGTTGAAAAGAAAAAAATACGGTTTGGAGGCAATATGCCTGAATATATCGCGGGGCCTCGCGGCCATAAGCCGGAAGCCCCGCAAAATAAATCGGTCCCGCCTCTCAACAGGCGGTTCCGGAATGCGTTACCAGGAAGTCACGTTGTCTTCCGTCATTTCCGGATTGTTGATGTGGCCATCCTCCGTGCTGCCCTGCTTGTCCTTGCCGACGCTGTAAACGGCCACGTTCTTGGTCACCATGCGGGAACCGACCTGGACGCGGGGGGTGCGGTCGTCGGGATTGGCATTCAAAATGATGTGGTAGGGGGATTCCCACGGGTCCATCAGGCCCACGCGGCCACGGCTTTCAAAGAACAGGCCGGGAGAACCTTCCACATCCGTGGTCGTGGTGTTGAAATAGGCCGTTTTCTTGGGATTCAGCTTCCTGTCTTCATCCCCGCGGTCCATGTAGTTGGTCAGGATGCTCATGATGCGGCTGTCGTCGTCCACGGCGGTCGTCATGTAATACTGTCCGTCCTTGCGGGCCTGCTTGGCCATTTCCCGTCCGCTCCAGGCTACGGGAACGCGGCCGTTGTCCAGCATGTAGTTCTCAACGGCTGTCTGCAAACCGTTGCAATCGCTCCGCGCCGTGGTAACCCGTGATTTTTCCATCACGCCGTTCACCACCGTCATGGCAATGCCGGCCAGCGTCAGGATAATGGCGATCACCACAAGCAATTCAATCAACGTGAATCCCTTGGATTTACGGTTCAAAAAAGGTGCCTTCATACTTTGCCAAGAGTAGCGCAATTACGGTTCAGGGCAAGCGGAAAACAACCGGAACCGCCAATTTCAAAGCGCGTTTCCGGAGCGGCAAACATGCGGCGCATGGCCCCGGCATGCAAACGC
Organism: Akkermansia sp. JRP_AM1; assembly: GCF_049262625.1. Lineage (NCBI taxonomy): Bacteria > Pseudomonadati > Verrucomicrobiota > Verrucomicrobiia > Verrucomicrobiales > Akkermansiaceae > Akkermansia > Akkermansia sp. JRP_AM1. Next base: position 1,335,809 of record NZ_CP118234.1, on the reverse strand, counting down.
CCCGGCTGTCGGAGGACGGCCGGGGCGTTTAAAAAGAACATTCTTTTAATTAGCGGGAGCGGGAGCTTCCGGAGAGACAGGAGCGGGAGCTTCCGGCACAGCGGGAGCCGGAGCCTGTGAAGAAGCGGCTTCCGCCTCAGCGGCGCGCCTGCGCAGCTCCTCCTGCTGGAGTTCTTCCGGCGTCTTGGCGGGAACGGAGGCTTCCTGCTTGGCGGCGGCCTTCATCATTTCCGGGCTCAGCAGGCTTTCCGAGCTCTTGACGTGCTGGCGGTTGATCAGCATGCCCAGCACCAGGCAAAGAATCATGAAGGCGGAGCCGAAGTACACCGTAGCTTTTTTCAGCACATCCGTAGTCCGCGCGCCGAAGGCCTGGTCCGTGATGGCGGCGCCGAAAGCGGCTCCCAGCCCTTCCTGCTTGGGTCTCTGCATAAGCACCACGCCCAGGAGGAGAAGTGACACAATCACCAGAACGGCAAAGAGTAACTGAATGCTGATATTAAGTGAATTTGCTAAAAAAAGGTTCATGAACGCGGGGAGTATGTGTGAATTCAGATGGTTTGTAAAGTCTAGGAAATGATTTCGTTATGCTCGTTGCAAACGATTTTCTTGGGAACGATGGGCTTGTCCGACAGGGCAAAGCTCATGATAACCACCCGTTCGCCCGTCTTGATCAAATGGGCCGCGCCGCCGTTCATGATGATGTTCCCCGTACCGGCAGGCCCCTGCAGGGCATACGTTTCCAGACGGTTTCCGGACGTGACGGACGCCACGAGGACCTTTTCTCCGGGCCACAGGTCCACAGCGGCCATCAAATCGGCAGGAATTTCAATACTGCCTTCATATTGAACATCGCCACGGGTAATCATGGCGCGATGGATTTTTGATTTTAACTGCTCAACCAACATGACGTCCGAACAACAAACCCCCGATCGCTCTTTCGGTCAAGCCGTCATCCTCCATTTTACGGTTTTCTGTGTCTTACTTATCCCGTCTCAACACCTCAGCGGCCTGGGCGGCGTCCAGCGCAAGCTGGCTTTTCAGTTCTTCCAGGGAGGGGAATTTGGTTTCCGCCCTCAGGAACCGGACCGGCACCACTTCCATTTCCTGCCCGTAAATGTCCCCCGGCTGGCCGAACAAATGCGTTTCCAGCAACAGTTCCCCCCCTCCCCTTCCACCGTGGGACGCACCCCCAGGTTGGCGACGCCCCCATATTCCGCGCCGTTCACCCGGGCGCGTACGGCGTAAACGCCATGAGGAGGCTGCAACCCGCAGCCGGGCTTCATATTGGCCGTGGGGTAGTCCAGCAGGCGTCCCAATTGGCGTCCATGAATCACCGGGCCCCTCCAGCGGTAGGGACGGCCCAGCATGCCGGCCGCCTGTAAAAAATCCGCCGCACGCACGGCTTCGCGAATCCGGGTGCTGCTCACGCGCTCCCCGTCCCGCAGGATGGGCGGAACGGCCGTCACCCGGAACCCGTAGCGGCCGGACAAAAGGCGCAGGGTTTCCACATCGCCCGCGCGGCCTCGGCCAAAGTGCCAGTCTTCCCCCACGGCAATCTCCGCCACGCGGCAGGAGGCGCAGAGCTCCCTGATGAATTCCTCCGGGCTCATGGAAGCCAGCCGGGAGGAAAATTCCAGCGTCAGCACCATCTTCACCCCCAGCTCTTCCATCAGGGCGAACTTTTCCGCATCCACCGCCATAATGGCAGGCGGCACGCTTTCCGGGCGGACACGGGCCAGCGGATGAGTGCGGAACGTCAGCACGGCGGCAATGCCTCCGTCACGGGCCGCGCCTTCCACCGCTGCGGCAATCACTCCGGCATGCCCCAGGTGCAGCCCGTCAAACATCCCCATGGCCCAGTGCACGGGGGAAGAAACACCCTTCAGTTCCTTAAACTCCCGGTAAATGACCATGCTGCTACCTGGCAATCAGAATGTCCGCCAGCTCCTCCAGGGAAAGCATGGCCCGGAACAGCTCTTCCCTGGGGGCGGTTTTCAGGGTATCCACCGTAACGGCGCGCTCCAGCGTAAAAGAACCGGACCTGATGCGCCGGAGGGCGCTCAAATGCGCTCCGCAGCCCAGCGCCTTCCCGATGTCATACGCATAGGAACGCACGTAAAAACCCTTGGAGCATTGAACGGTAAAGTCCACTTCCGGAACGGCCACGCGGGAAATTTGATGGCCGAACACCTCCACGGGCCGCGGCTCCCGCACAACTTCCTGCCCCTTGCGGGCCAGCTTGTACAGCGGGACGCCGTCCTTTTTAATGGCGGAAACCATCGGGGGAATCTGCTCAAAAGCGCCGTCAAACCGGTCAAACGCCTCGCGCACGGCCTGTTCCGTCACGCCGTCCACGGAATACTCCGCCACCACTTCCCCCATGGCGTCCTGGGAAGAGGTCTCCACTCCCAGCGTCAGGGTTCCGGCGTATTCCTTGTGTTCGCACATCAGCTTGTCCTGAAGCTTGGTCGCCTTTCCCACCACCAGCATCAGCAGCCCCGTAGCCATGGGGTCCAGCGTGCCGCAGTGGCCGATCTTCTTAATCCCCAGGGAGCGGCGCGCAATCGCCACCACGTCGTGGGAGGTCATGTCCTGCGCCTTGTCAATCAACAGGACGCCCGAGGGAGCTTGCATGGAATCTGAAGCGTTCATGAAATCTGCTGTTGGAGCACGCGTTCCACTTCCTCCTGCATGGCCTTCAGGATGGTGAGGCGCACTTCTTCAATGGGTCCCCTGATGCGCACTCCGGCGGCCATGGCATGTCCGCCGCCTCCAAAACGGGAGGCAAGCTCCGCCACGGATATTTCAGGGGTCTTGGACCTCAGGGAAATGCGGATACGGGGATCGTCCTCCGCCTCCTCCAGATAAGCGGCCAGCCAGACTCCCTGCACGGAACGCAAAAGGTCAATCAGGCCTTCCGTGTCCTCCGGACGGCTGCCGATCCGTGCCTTCGCCTCATTCGTCAGGCAGAACGTGCAAATCCTGCCGTCCGGCGTCAGCCTCATGCCGTTCAGAGCCTCGCGCATCAGCTGCATCTTCACCCAGGGCTTTTCCTGGTAAAGCTGGCGGTTGATGTCCTGGACGTCAACGCCCATCCGGATCAAATCCGCGGCCAGCTCCATCACGGCCGCCGTCGTCATCTGGTACTGGAAGGAACCCGTATCCGTGCTGACGGCCACGTATAGGGCGTCACGCATTATCGGGGTAACGGGAACGCCCAGATACTTGAAAAAATAATACAGCACCGCACCCGTGGCGCACTCGTCCGGCAGAACGCATTGCACGTCCCCGAACAATTCATTAGTCTGGTGGTGGTCGATGTTCGCCCACACCTTCACTCCCGCCAGGGCCTTCAGACTGCGTTCGCCCAGCCTCTTGAACGCGCCGTTGTCCACGGAAACGGCCACTTCCACGTCCACCGGCTCATCGGGCGTGGGGATGATATTTTCCACGCCCGGCATAAAGGCCAGATTGGAAGGCACGCCGTCCTCGTTCATCATCACCACCTTCTTGCCCATCTGCTTCAGGGCTTCCCCCAGCGCCAGCGTGGAACCGATGGCGTCACCGTCCGGATGCACGTGCGCAATTACCGCAAAGCTGTCATGTCTGCGGAACAGGTCCGCCAAAGGCGCAAATTCGGGACAATGTTTCCAATCTTCCATATGTTCTGCCGCATTTTTATAGAAAAAGCCGCACTTGGACAATCACCAAGTGCGGCTTGAAAAGTCGTACCTAATCCCGGAAGAGGATTACTTCTTGGACTTCATGACCACCGGAGCCACATCCACGGCGGGCTGGTTCAGGTCATTGAACTTGGGAAGGGGGGTCAGGGGGAGCACCCTGATCCTGACAGCAGCAGGAAGCCATGATGCTCGCCGCAAAAGCGGCAAGAGCCATAACGGTAATCTTCTTCATATGCGTGGTTAAATGATGGGTGATAAAGGATATGGAAATATCTTGGAGCATAAAAGCATACCATGCGGGCGCCCGTCAATCAAATTTGCTAAAATCTCCCAAGGGGGCGCCTTTCCGCCTGCTTCTCCCCGCAATCGGGCCTTTCTCAAATGGCAAGACGCATAAATCGCTCGCCTGCGGTCCTCAGGAATTATAGTCTCTGCCAAGCCGCTTCCCTTCCATGCCCTTCTCCGTCAGAATACTCCGGCTTTTCGGCACCCTGCTGCTGGGCGTCTGCGCGCTCGGCGTAGCCGGCATTACCTGGGCGTACCTGATAGAACCCAATCTTCTGTTCGTCCGGAAGGTGGACTACCGCGTCCCCCAGTGGAACGGCCGCGGAAAACCCGTTAAAGTCGTCATTGCCGGAGACCTTCACCTGATGCCCACGGCCTTTGATGAAGTGAGGGCGCTGCGCTACGTCCGGAGAATCATGCAGCTTCAGCCGGACTTGATCCTGCTGGTAGGGGATTATGCCCGCGGCGCCAGCAGAAACGCCAGCATGAGCCCCGCCGCGGCCGCCCGGCTGCTGCGGGGGCTGGCAGCGCCCTGCGGCGTCTTCGCCATCCAGGGGAACCATGACTTCACCTTCGGCTGGGACAACTGGCGCAAGGAACTGACCCGGGCCGGCATCACGGTGCTGGAAGACCAAAGCGCGCTTGTCACGTTCAAGGACGGCAGGCAGCTCCAGCTATCCGGAATGCTGGACACCTCGCGCAATTCCAAAAAACGGCTCCCCAAGCGCCAGTCCCCGGATATACCCCATTTCCTGCTTTCCCACCGTCCGGAAGCGGATCACATGCTTTCCCATGGGGACGCGGACATCGTCATCAGCGGCCATACCCACGGCGGCCAGATACGCCTTCCCTTCAATCTCCTGTGGTTTGAAGCCAGCCCGGAACACGCCCAGCCCTACACCTACCCCTGGCATATTTCCGGCGGCAACACCTATCTGATTACCAAGGGGCTGGGAACCAGCACGCTCCCCCTCCGCTTCAACTGCCCTCCGGAGATCTATCTGCTGGAACTGCACTGACGCCGGCAGCCCTTTTCATGCCGGACTAGACGGCGGCGGGAAAAGGATTTTTCTTTGTTTCTTGATTTTTCGCGGCCATGGACCAGCATGGAGAATGGTTCCGCTGTTTTCCATGATGACTACTTCCACCAATACCAAATCCACCCTCAGAAAGAACGCCGTCCTGTTTGGCAACGGTTTGATCCGCACACTGGGAAGCCCAAGCAGCATTGACCTGCTCAAGGAAACCGTCTGCCCTCCCTGCAACGGCGGTGAAGGCTGCAAGCAAGACATCTATTGCCCGTTCAGAGACCAGGGGGACTATCTGCCTTTTCCCCTGATTTACGAGTATTTGATCCTGAAAAAACAAAAACGGCATCCGGAAGCCGACATGGGCAAAGTATCCTCCGATGTGCGTGACCGGCTCAAGAAGAAACTGGAAGAGTTCACCCCGCAGAAATATCCCGGCTCCGTTTTACACCAGCTTGCCGCCCTTCCAATAGACGACTATCTGACCACCAATTACGACACGTTCCTGGTGCAGATCCTGGAATCACAGCATTACAAGACAAGCCAGCGCCGGAATTCGGAAACCAAATACAGCATCCGCCGCCATGTCTGCATGGAGAAGGAACGCCGCTCCCTCCGCATCTGGAACATTCACGGCACCTATAATGAAAAACCCTCCTCCTTCACGATTCAATACGGGTATGAGCACTATTGCGGCTGCATCGGTAAAATTGACAGCTATTTAAAGGGAACCTACACTTACTGGGTCCAAAAACAGAAAAAAGAAATAGCGGGCATCCCGGAAAAGCTGCGCAAGCCGCAGCTTCAACTGGAGGAATCATGGATTGACCTGTTTTTCTTTTCCAACGTTTACATCATGGGGCTGAATCTTTCTTCGGAAGAAATAGACCTGCTGTACATCCTGAACCTCCGGTCACGATGGCTGCGCGATTCAAAAAAGGCGCGCTGCATCCAAAACCGCATCGTTTTCTACGGCCAGCCCGCCAAAGCCATGAAAGCCCTTCTGGAAGAATTTGATGTGGAGGTTTGCTCTTCTTCGCCCACGCCTCCCGGAAAAAACGCGAAAGGTACGGATTACGAGAAGTATTACCGGGCGGTTTTACGTGATATCCAGTACAGAATAAAACAGGCACATTAACCCGCATCCGGCTTCAGGAGCATGTGCCATCCTCCTTCTCAAACTGCTTTTGCAGCCTGAGAATTTTATTCCTGGTCATCCGGTAAACAGGCCGGTAAAGGTGCTTTTTCAGGATGGCCGGGAGGGTTCTTCCGGGCAGCGGGCCATGCAGCAGCCCGGCTTCACGCATGGCGCGTTCGTAACGTTCCCCTTCATAGCGCCAATTATACCGCCAGGGCTTGTGCACCCCCTGGTAATGCAGAATGCCCGGTTCCAGCGCCGCTTCCACCGCCTGGCGCGGCGTCACTCCTCGCCAGAACCGTTCCCTGGGTCGTTCTTCAGGATGCGGCGCGTCAGGCCGTCATGCCAGTTCCAGCGCGGATGCAGCGGCACGGTCAGCTCGCACAGGGCGCCGTTCAGCGCGTCCTGGTCCGGACAGGTCAGCCTGTCCCGGTGACTGACGGCATAATCCAGCACGGCCCTGACCAGGTTCTTTTCCCGGAAAACGTCCACATTCATCAGCAGCACGCCGGAATTGAAATACCCCGTGCAGGTCAGCGGCATCTCCAGGCGCTCGTTGAAATGGGAGCCGGGCCTGGAAAATTCTCAAACACCACTCCCACCGCGTTGCCGGACATATCCGTCCGGAACAGCTCCGTCAAATCCCGGCAAACCAGAACGTCAATGTCCAGATACAGGATGTTGCCCCGCTCCTCCTTCAATAACTCCGGGATGAACACGCGGCCCCAGGCGGGCACGGGCCACTGTTCCGTATGGGGAAAGTCGTGCTTTTCCAGAATGCCGGAAACGTCTATGAACTCCAACCGGCACTCAAACGGGGCCGCCAGGCGCTCAACGCTGTTCCGGTTCTCCCCGTCAATGCCGTCGGAAAGGATGTAAATCTTGTAAAAGGTTTCCGGAGCAGCGGTGCTCAGCAGGGAAAAGACGGTAACGCTCAAAGGCAGGATGCCCCGGTTGTCACTGGCCAGGACGACGGCAAATTCATTCTTCTTCATCGGTCGATCGTTCGGGTGGTGTCAGCGGCGCAGCAGCCGGGCGCCCGCTTTGCGCATTCTCTTCCAGTAATAGGAAAAGTCCAAGCCGGATTTTCCGGCCAGCCAGGTTTTCAGCAGTTTTTCTTCCCGGCGGGACAGGCGGGAATCCTCCTCTCCGGGACGGTACAGGTTTTCTTCACGGAGCATTCGGGACACTTTCCGGGTGACCTCTTTCTGGACGGCATGGGGGGCGTACTTGCGGATATTCCGCACGCCCATCACCAGCATTTTCAGAAAAGCCGCCCTGTATTCCTCCAGGATTCCGGCTCGTTTCCACTCTTCCAGCACCAGTTGCGCCACCGTCAGGTAATCCAGCGACTGAAGGGAACTGCCGGACGCAAAGCCGCTGGTGATGGACCCGGCGCGCTTGCGGTAAACGTACGCCGCCCTGCTGACCACACAGGCCCTTCTGCACCGCGGAAAGGCGGCATAGTGGAAATACAGGTCCTCGCAGGCAACGCCCTCGGGGAACCGGATGCCGTGCTCCTCCACAACGGAACGCCGTATCATCATGCCGCCCGCTCCATGGTGTATTTTACCGATGGTTTCCGGCGTACAGGGAATCCATCCCTTTCCGGGGGGCGCGATGTCCTCCGGCAGGAACCGGTCCTCCCTTCCGGGGTCGGACTCATAATAATACCGGAACCCGCACACCAGCTTGTCGGCGTCCAGCGCCTTCGCACGGCTGTACATCTCCTCCAGCAAATCCGTTTCCAGCCAGTCGTCTGAATCCACCAGCACCAGGTATTCTCCCTGCGCATGGCTCATCGCCAGGTTCCGGGTGCGGGAAAGGCCGCCGTTTTCCGGGGCCTGCACCACTTTCACCCGCTGGTCCCGCTCCGCAAACTCCCGCAGGATGGACAGGGACCCGTCCGTGGAAGCGTCGTCCACGCAAACCACTTCCAGCTCCCGGAGCGTCTGTGCGCAGATGCTTTCCAGGCACTGGGCCAGATACGGTTCCACATTGTAAACCGGAACCAGCACGGAAATGTTCACGGGAGCCATCATGACGCCTGCGGAGTGGCCGCCATTTTTGCAGGTTCAAGCTCTTCCTGCGGGGGCAGGAAGGGCTCCAGCGTGGACCACGCCTGGTCCACCGTAATTTCCTCAATGGAGCCGGGGGAAATCAGGTTGGAAATGCACCGGGCCGTAATGGCGGACTTGCGCGTCCGGTGGCAGAAAATAGCGGTCACCGGGACCCCGGCATAGGCGCACATGTGCGTAGGCCCAGTATCATTGCCCACACAGGCCAGAGAACGGAGCGCCATCTGGGGAATATCCATCAGGGTGGACTTGCCCAGAAAACTGACGGCCAGGGGGAGCTGGCGGCAATGGCCTCCACCTCCGCGGCCTCCGCCCGGGTGCCGATCACGACGGAGGAAATGCCCCTTTCCGCCAAGCGCCGGGCCAGGGCGCAGAAATTCTCCACGGGCCAGCGCTTGTAGGGATGGCTGGGGGAACAGCCCGGAATCATCATCACGTAGCGTTCCGGAAGCTCGTCAAAATGCAGCCCTTCCCCGTGCATGAAAGAGAGGTCCGTCAGGACGCGTTCCAGGTGGAACGGTTCCTTCACCACCCTGCCAAACCGGAAGCCGCCTTTTTTCAGCAGCCTGCGCCGTTCCCCGGAATTGCAGGCCACCCAGTCCATGTCATGGTCCAGCAGGAAGCGCACGGCGGGATAATAACGCTTCCTGGTGCGGGAAGATTCCTGGAGGTCGTACACCACGTCAAAATTCCCTTTCACGATGGAACGGATGGCCCCCCACGTGGCGCCCAGCTTCCGGTAGGGCAGGCGGTTGTCCACAATGAAATCGTCAAACACCCCGAGCTGTTCCGCCATGGGAACAAACATCCCCATGGTCATCAGGGTGATATGCGCCTCCGGATGGAGCTCCCGGAGCCGCTTCATCGTCCCCATGGCAAGCACCACGTCGCCAAGGGCGCCGTGCTTGATCATCAGAATGCGCTGTGCGGGCATGGGCGGAAAAAGGAATGCGGGTTAAACGTAGCTGTCCTCCCTGTCCAGATACTTCTGCACGTACTGGCGCACGCCGTCCTCCAGGGAAGTCATGGGAGCTGCATAGCCGGCGGCGCGCAGCCTGGAAAGGTCCGCCTGCGTATAATACTGGTACTTGCCCTTGAGTTCTTCAGGCATCTCCCGGTAGGCAATCTTTTCCTGGAGCCCCAGCGCATTGAACGCCGCCTTCGCCAGATCGTAGAAGGAGCGCGCCTCCCCGGACCCCACATTGAACAATCCGCTCACCTCCGGATGGTCCAGCAGCCAGAGCACCACGTTCACGCAGTCACCCACCCACACGAAGTCCCGGAGCTGCCAGCCGTCCCGGTAGTCGGGATGGTAGGACTTGAACAGCTTCACCGTTTCATTCACCTTCACCTGGGGGAAAATGTGGGCCACCACGCTCTTCTGCCCCCCTTGTGGTATTCATTGGGGCCGTACACGTTGAAAAACTTGAGCCCGGCGTACTGGGGAGGAACCGGCCGCCCTTCCTTCACCTCCCGGGCCACCTTGCGGTCAAACAGGGCCTTGCTCCAGCCATACGCGTTCAGGGGGCGCAGGGCATTGACGTGCTCCAGGGAGGAGTCATCGTCAAACCCCATGGAGCCGTCCCCGTACGTGGCCGCAGAAGAGGCGTAAATAAACTGCTTGCCGTACAGGGCGCAGAACTCCCACAGGCGCCAGCTCAGCGTGAAATTCGTCCGGATGATCAGATCAGCGTCCGTCTCCGTGGTGGCGGAAATGGCCCCCATGTGAATGACGGCCTCAATCTCCTCCGCATGCGCCTCCATGTAGTCAAGCATGTCCTCCGGAGGAATCACGGCGCACAGCTCTCTCTTGGCGATGTTTTTCCACTTGTCGGAAGAGCCCAGCTCATCCACCACCACAAGATCCTTTTTACCGGCCTTTTCCAGAGCGGCGACAATGTTTGAGCCGATGAAGCCGGCCCCACCCGTGACAATAATCATAAGAGAAGAATAAATGAAGAAGTTGTACGGCCTTTTGTACCACATCCACCCGGCCCTAGGCAACTGCCATTTGAGGCGTTCCCGAACTCCAAATTCTCAACGAATTTACAATCCGGATACTCCAACCCCTGGCCGGTCCACGCGGAAAACCGTTGGAACGCAATCCCTGCGCATCCCGCGGAATCCCCGGCCTTCATCCCCTCTTTTCATGCTGACAACGTTAAAAACCTTCGGTAATATTTATCTTGCAAAAATTATCATTGACCACGGATTGTAAATCCGTTACATACATTATAAGCTTATGCGTCCCGACGTTTCCATCATCGTTCCCTGCTACAATGTAGCCGCTTATGTGGACGACTGTCTGGACAGCCTGGTTCGGCAGACCCTCCGGAACATTGAAATCATCTGCATCAATGACGGCTCCATGGACGATACCTGGGCGCACCTGCTCCGCTGGAAGGAAAAGGACGGCAGAATCATCCTCCTGAACCAGCAGAACGCGGGCGTTTCCGCCGCAAGGAACGCGGGGCTGGATGCGGCGCGGGGCCTTTACGTCGGCTTTGCGGACCCGGACGACTACGTGGACCCGGAAATGTACTCCCGCCTTTTTTCCGCGGCCCTGGAACATGATGCGGACATCGTGGAGTGCGGCAACCATGTCTTCGAGGACTCGTCGGACCGGCTCATTGAGGCCAGAAGGAGGTCGCCCTCCTGGCATTTTGAAAAGGACGCCTCCCCGGCCAGCTTCTTCCGGGACTCCATCTGGGGTAAAATGGACATCTGCGTATGGAGCAAGCTGTTCCGGAAAAGCATGCTGGACGCCCACCGCCTCCGCTTCAATGTGAACCTGAAATCCGGCGCGGAGGATGAAACCTTCCGGCTGATGGCCGTCCCCCACGCCTCCCGCCTCCTGTTCATTCCGGACTGCCTGTATTACTACCGCCTCATGCGGAGCGGTTCCCTTTCCCGCCGCTGCAATGACCCCACCTACTTCAAATGCGTGCAGGAATTCCAGCGTCTGCTGTACATCGTGGACTACTGGAAGGAACACGGATGGCAGAATGAAGGCCTGTTCGCCTATGGCGTGCGGAAAATCAGGCCTTTCTTCGTTTCCAAGCATCCTCTTTTCCACCAGATGACCGCCGTTCAGCAACAGTCCCTGCTGGACTGGTGGCACCTGTTCTACCGGAACGCGGAAGGGGCTCGGTTCCTCTCCGTCCTGCCGGGCCGGGACAGGCAATTGGTGGACCTGCTGAACTCGGCGCAGCCGCCATCCAACGGCTGGGGCCGCATCCTGCTGGCGGCCTGTTCCCTGCTTCCCGGACAGAAGGGACGCTATTACTCCTGCAAAAGAATGCTCGCGGAACATTTTTCCCAAGCGCATTCCAACGGTTTCCAAGGGAAAAACGCCTCGCCGGAAGAGCCGTTTGACACATCGCCGCCTTCCCTGTAAATTGCCTTATCCCTACCTTCCGGACAATGAACCGCTTTCTCTCATTCGCAGACTCCCGCATGGCGGCCGCCCTGGAACGGCTGGGCAGGCAGGCGGAAGCGCTGGAATTTTTCGATGAGATCACGCTGTTCACGGAACATGACCTTTCCGCGGAATTCACCGGCCGCATGGGCAAATACCTGACGCCGTCCTGCCGGGGATTCGGGTACTGGTCCTGGAAACCCTGGGCCATCCACCACGTCCTGCAGGACATGCAGGAAGGCGACCGCCTCCTGTACCTGGATGCAGGCTGCCATATCAACATTAACGGAGCGAAGCGTTTCCGGGAATATGTGGACATGCTGGACCGGGACAGCCGCGGCATGCTGGTTTTCACCAACGGGCAGCCGGAATACAAATGGACCAAGGGGGACATCCTGCGCCACTTCGGCGTTTCCGGGGAAGATGTCCATGTCACGCACACCCAGCAAATTGCAGGGGGCCACGTCTTTCTGAAAAAGAACCCGGTCACGGAAAGCCTGATCCGGGACTGGCTCCATGTCTTTTACGACCATCTGCACCTGGCGGACAATTCTCCCTCCGCCTCTCCCAACCTGCCGGGCTTTGTGGAAAACCGGTATGACCAGAGCATCTTCTCCATCCTGTGCAAGCTGCAGGGCATCACCGCCCTGGACGGTACGGAAACCTATGCGGAGGACTGGGAACAGCTTTCCTCCTTTCCATTCCAGGACAGGCGCGACATGGGAATCCCGCGGACCGCAAAAAAAGGCTGGCTGCAAAAATGCAGGCAGCTTCTTCTTCCCGCCAAAAAGGGCGGATTAGGAATCCGGTAAGGATGCCACAGCTCGGAAAAGCTCTCCTTTTCCCCCCTCCGGGATGGTCCAATTGCCGCTCCATCAACATTCTCCCCATCTCCCTTTCATGGTCGCGTACCTCCCGGGAGCCACGGCCTCCCGGCCCTGATACCTATCGCCTCCGGAACGCAGCAACGGCTATTTAATATTATTTATACTATTATATACAATGAGTTATATCTATTATAGCCAGAAATCTTCCGCTCCCAGGCGCCGAAGCCGCAAAACACCGTCAATCAAAATATCCTTTCACAGCCGCGGCCCCTCCGTGAGCCAGCTTCCCCTGCTTCTTGTTGAAAGAAGAAGCCTCCCTGACATCAGGGCCAGCGTCTGCCGGTTCACGGAATAACGGCAAGCGAAATCTTCCCAAAACGTTTTTCTTTCAGATTTGCAGGCTTGACGCCGGATTCCTAATCCTCATACTCCCCTATGTGACTTCTCCTCAACGCAGGACAGTATTCCAAGTCTCCCACAGCGTATCGGCCAGCTCCGCTCCCTACCGGTTGAATGATGCCCTGAACCGGAATATTTCCGATATGGAATCCGTCCTTCTGCTCAGGAGGCGCAAGGGAATAGACGGCCTGGAAATCAGCAGATCCGCCGCCAGAAGAGCTACGGACGCGCTGCGCCGCCATCTGGCGCATGGATTTGACGCCCTGCTGCCGGAAAAAGGAGGGACCTGCCCTTCTCCCTGAACGTGCTGGGCATGGGGTTCGACACCGCCCAGATGGAGAAAGCCGACCTGGTGCACCTGCACTGGATAGGCGGCCGAACGGTGGATTTCACGCGGCTGAGCCACATCCGCCGCCCGCTGGTCTATACGCTGCACGACATGTTTGCCTGCACCGCGGGGTGCCACTGCACCATGGACTGCGACCGATTCCGGGACGAATGCCGCGGCAGTTGCCCCCAGCTCGGCACTCCCCGCCTCTTCCGCGGCCTTCCGGCGTGGCTGTTCTCCCGCAAGCGCCGCTCCTTCGCCCGCATACCGTCCCTGACGCTGGTGACGCCCTCCCTCTGGCTGAAAAGGGAAGTGGAAAAAGGCTGCATGTTCCCCGGAAGAAGGATTGTCCAGATTTACAACCCCGTGGATACGGACCTCTTCCGCCCGGCGGAAGACCGGGAGGCCATCCGTGCGGCCCTGGGCATCCCGTCCGGAGCCTTTGTCATTGCCTGCGGCGCAACCGGCCTGTTCAATCCGGTCAAGGGAGGCCATTTCATCCCCCTGGTGCTGGAGGAACTGTACCGGCGCGGGCACAGGAACCTTCATCTGCTGCTCTTCGGCAACCAGGAAAAGAACGTGGAATTCCCCTTCCCCAGCACAAATGCCGGCTTCATTACGGACATGAACAAGCTGGCCGGGCTTTACAGCGCAGCGGACATCTTCCTGAATCCCACGCTTCAGGACGTCCTTTCCAACGTAGCTCTGGAATCCATGGCCTGCAAGACCCCCTCCGTCACCTTCCGGACGGGCGGAGTTCCGGAAGTGGTCCTGGACGGCAGGACGGGGCTGGTGGCACCCCAGGGAGACCTGAATCAAATGGCAGGCCACTGCGAACGGCTCATCCGGGACGGAAAGCTCCTGCTGGCCCTGGCGGAGGAAGGCCGCCAACACGCCGAACAAACGTTTTCCTACCCCGTCATTGCCGCGCGGCACGCCGCCCTGTATGAAGAAACGCTCCGGGAATACCGTCGCGAAGGGTGAAAAAGGCTGATGTTTAACCGCCGGGCAACCTTCCCCCAACACGCCCGGCCGGCCCCTGCCTTTGTCATTGACAAGAAAGAGCCGCCCCATACACTCTCAACCACTCCGACCCGCCTTCTCCCATGAAAACGCTTAAAATCTCCTTTTTACAGTCCACTCCGGATTTCGGCAGGGAAGGCATTTACCAGCTCCTGAAAGACCGTTACCGCGTGGTGGAAGACGATTCCGACTTCGACTACCTGATCGCCACCCCCTGGTTTTACGTCAACCGGGAAGCGTTTTACGATTTTCTGGAACGGGCCCCCGGCCATATCACCGTCATGTACGGCTGCCATGAAGCCATCGCCCCGGACTTCATGCTGTTTGACTACTACATCGGGCTGGATGCGGTGCCCGGAAGCGACCGCACCGTCAAACTCCCCTTCCTGCGCCACCATTTGCAGGAAGTGCACGGCGGCAAGGCAGGCCTGGACGTCCGCGCCCTCCTGGCCTCCAAAACGGGCTTCTGCAACTTCATTTACGCCAACCGCAAATCCCATCCCAACCGGGACGCCATTTTTCACAAGCTCTCCTCCGTCCGGTTCGTCAACTCCCTGGGGCCCCACCTCAACAACACGCCGGGCGACGGCCACCGGTCGGAAGACTGGTACGCCTCCTCCATCCGGATGAAAAAGCCGTACAAATTCTCCATTGCCTTTGAAAACGCTTGGTACCCCGGCTACACCAGCGAGAAAATCGTCACCAGCATGCTTGCGGGCACCATCCCCATTTACTGGGGCAATCCGGACATCGGAAGGGAATTCAACTCCGCCGCGTTCATCAACTGCCACGACTTCCCCACCTTGGACGACGCCGCGGCCTACGTGAAGAAAGTGGACGAAGACGACGGCCTGTGGTGTGAAATCATGTCCCGCCCCTGGAAAACCCCGGAACAGGAAGCCCTCTTCCTGGAAGAAACGGAACGTGAAACAGCCAAACTCTACCGGATATTCGACCAGTCTCCGGAAGAAGCGCGCCGCAAGGGGGACGGCACATGGATTGCCTACTACCAGCGCTTTTTAAAACGCGGCCACAGGCTGCGCCTGGCATGGCGGCGGCTGAAGAACCGCCTGCGCCACTGATCCAGGCTCCCGGACAGTTCAACTCCATCCCGGCTTCTCTCGCTTCCTCTTCACTTTCTCCCCCATCCCTGTATTTTCCTCCTTTCCGCCTCATGAACAAATGCCTTTCTGAAAACTTTTGTTCACCTTCCCTCCATCAGGCCGGAAATGCCGCCCACGGAACCTACTTTCCGCACATCGACGGCCTGCGCACCTTTGCCGTGCTGGCCGTCGTCCTGTACCATTTGCAGGAATGGATCTGCCCGGGAGGGTACACGGGCGTGGACATCTTCTTCGTCATCTCCGGCTACCTGATCGGCAGCGGCCTTGTCCGCAGCCTGAAGGAAGGGAACTTCTCCCTGTCCTCCTTTTACTACCGGAGAATCAGGCGCATCATGCCCGCCTATTTCTGCCTGATTGCGGTCGTGCTGGCCTGCGACGACCTGCGGACCCTGGGGCGCACCGTGAGGTCAAGCGCCCTCTTCATCACCAACATTTATTTCAGCAGGACCGCAGGAAACTATTTCAGCCCGGCCGCAGAAGAAAACCCGCTGCTGAACCTGTGGTCCCTGAGCGTGGAGGAGCAATTCTACCTGACGATTCCGCTCGCCCTGTGGCTGCTCTGGAAATTCAGGAAAAACGCCGTCAAGCCCGTTCTCTGCGGAGCCCTGGCGCTCTCCCTGTTCGCCGCCGTCTACCACATGGGGAATCTGGAGCATAACAAGGCCTTTTACCTGCTTCACTGCCGCGCCTGGGAACTCCTGGCAGGCTGTCTCCTGGCCCTGGCTCCCGTCGCTGCGGAACAGGGCCGGGGAATACGCTGGCTGCGGCTGGCGGGGTGGGCCGGCATTCTGCTCCCCTTTGCCTGTTATTCCTCCTCCACGCCCTTTCCGGGTTATACGGCCATTCCTTCCGTCGCGGGGGCGGCCCTTCTGATCCGCTACGGAAGCCACGGCTGGTCCGGGCGCATCCTCAGGCATCCGCTCAGCACGGGCATCGGCAAAATCTCCTACTCCCTGTACCTGTGGCACTGGCCCGTCATCGTGTACTGGACCTACTTCTGCTTCAATGAATGCGGTCCGCGGGACTATGCGGGCATGTTCCTTCTCTCCCTTCTTCTCGGTTTCCTTTCCTGGAAATTCGTGGAAACCCCCTTCAGGACAGCCGCCGCATGGCGGAAGCCCGCAAAAGCGTTCCTGCTCACGGCGGCAGGGTGCCTCACGCTGGATTTTGCCGGAGAATGGCTCAAATGGACGGACGGCGCACGGGACTACTGGCACGTGGCCGCCAACAACATATCATTCCCGGAATACTGGAAGGGGCCGGCCTTCCCGCCCTCCTTCGGCATCACGCCCCCTGACCGTGCGGTGGTGGAAAAGGGAAACGCCATCCAGCCCCATCATCCGGAGCTGGGAGACGTGACGGACTACCCCTTTGTACTGCTGGGTAAAACCGGGCAGCCCCCTTCCTTCCTGCTTATGGGAGACAGCCATGCCATGGCCAGCTCTCCGGGCTTTGACGACGCCGCCCGGCTCCTCAACCGGTCAGGCCTGTTCTACCGGGCGCGGCTATGCCCCCTGAGCGGCATTTCCGAGTCCGGAGACGCGGATTCCCTCACGCTGCTGCGCATGATGTACCCGCACTGGGAGCACAACATGGACCTGATTCTGGACTGGCTGGAAAACACTCCCCAGATACACACCGTATTCATCCACAACCGCTGGATTGAACTGGTCAACAGCCACCGGGACATGCGCCTGAAACAACTGGTTGCGGACGGCCTGCTCCACACCTGCGCACGCCTTCGCAAGGCCGGCAAGCAAATCGTGCTGCTGGGTCCCGTGCCTGAATGGACCTTCGGCCCGCGCAAACTCATGCGGCGCAATGCGCTGCTGAACGCCAACCGCGCGGACCGCCTGCTGGGCGGAGACTTCATCACGCGGCAACGCCCCGTATTCGCCCTGCTGGAGCACATGGAATCCACGGGCCTGTGCCGCTTTATCCCGCTGCACGGCGCCTTCCATAAAAACGGGCGGTGGCTGGAAGAAGACGAGGGGCACCTGATGTACTGTGACGACAACCACCTTTCCCCCTACGGTTCCAGGAAAATGGTTTCCGGCATCCTCGACCAGCTTTTTCCGGGGATGGAAAGCACGGTGTCCAACTGACGGAAGCTCCGCACGGAAAAACGCCCAATCCTTTGACATTGACAAGGAAGGAAGGCCCCCTACACTGACGTCATGCAGCGCCGCCGCCGCGATGCTTCCGGACGGGTTGCCCGACGTACGGCGGAAAGCCCGCGCGCCGCTTCAACGCCTCCATTCCCATGACGGATTCCTCCCGCCCCATACGCATCAAGGTCATCAGAAAATCCACCAAGGCCTCCCCGGATAAAACGGAATCCCTGCTGTGGGGCGACTGCCTGTTCTGCACGGACGCCGCCATGACGGACTATGACTGGGTACTAGTATACGATGAATTCCCCAGGAACTCCATAGGCACCATCAAGGATGAAACGGAACCCCTGCTCTGTCCCCCGGACCAGACCATCCTGATCACGGTGGAACCCCCTTCCATTAAAATCTACAGCCGGGCATACACCGGCCAGTTCGGCACCGTGCTGACTACCCACTCCGTCCGGGACCTCCCGCACCCCAACCATACCCTGGGCCGCGGATGCCTGGAATGGCTGTACATCAAGCCCATGCAGGAGATTCTGGACCAGACGGAATTTCCGAAAACCAAGATGCTTTCCACCATCTGTTCCGCCAAGCAGCACACGCATACCATGCATAAAATGCGTTATGACCTCACGCGCTACCTGGCGGACCGCCTGCCGGAGCTGGACTGGTTCGGGCATGGCATTCAGGAAATAGAAAACAAAACCGTCGCCATGGACGGCTACAAGTACCATCTGTGCGTGGAAAACCATCTGGAACCCCATCACTGGACGGAAAAACTGTCCGACGCCTTCGTCGCCATGACCCTTCCCTTTTACGCCGGGGACCCGCTGGCGACGGAATGCTTCCCGCAGGAAAGCTTCATCCCCATCCCCCTGGACGATCCGCAAAAAGCCTTTGAAATTATCCGCAAGGCCATGGACGGCGGGGAATACGAAAAGCGGCTTCCCGCCATTCGCGAGGCTAGACGCCTGGTGCTGGAAAAGTACAACATGTTCGCCCAGACAGCCGCCGTCATCCACAACCACCGGGGAACGGGAACCGTCCGGCCCGGCGCCACGCTGAAAGGGCGCCACGTCCTGCGGAAAAACCCGCTCAACGCCCTCCGGGAGCTGGCGGATACGCTGGCCTATAAAATCAGGTCACGCGGCAGGCGCGGGACCGGAGCCGGAGTGTAGCCCGGCTGCCGTCCCCAGGATAAGGGCCAAAACTCCCCCCCTACCAGTAAATGGAAGTGCTGGACGGCATTTTGCCGATGGCCTTGCGGCAGGCGGACCGGGCCGCCTCCATGCGGTGGAAGGATTCGGAAGGAACGCTTTCCCCTGGTATTCAGCCAGCTTCCTGCCCGCCAGATTATGCACGGTCACGGTAACCTTCGTCCTGTAGCCGGGCCGCGTATTGGGACCGGGCAGCGTGGTGAAATAATTCCCGTTGCGAATCAGCACATGCTCCTGCGCCGTCTTGCTGACGGTCGCCACGGCTCCGTAGCCGTCTTCTCCGGGGTACATGACCCGGAAACCCTTGGACGAGAGGGAGGCGGCAGCCGTATCCGCCATCTCCCAGTCGGAGCACTGGACCCTGATCTTGCGGTATTTGACCCGGCGTTCGGCGGCGGCCCGCTGATTCTGCTCCATCTCCTTGTTAAACTGCGCCCATTCTTCCGCCGTACATGCAGCCAGGGAGGCAAACACGGCCGCAGCGGCCCATCTGGTCCAAATTCCGTATCTCATCGCTTTAACAGGCATACGTTCTCCCTTCAGCCTGAACCCGGTTCAAGCCGTCTGAAAAACAGATTGTCAACGAAGCCGTAAAACCTTAATCGGATTTGCGGGAGGCGTGCTTCCTGGCCCGTTCCTCCTCCTTCTGCTTCTTCAGGTCCTCCTTCATCTTGGTCTTCTCCTCGGAATCCAGCTTGCCGTCCTTATTGGTATCATACTTTTCAAGGAGGGCGGCCTTCTTTTCCGCGGAAGTCATTCTCTTGGGAGCGTCTTCCTCCGCCATGGAGGGCATGGCGAACGCGGCGGCCATAATAATAAGCAAGTACTTCATCATTAAATGGGGGTTCTTAAACAATCCTCTTCTACTCCCACGCGCTTCCCTTGTCTCTCTTTTTTTAGTAATGCATGTAAATTACACTGCCATGCGCCCTTTCCTCCTCGTGAACGGCTCTCCGGCCTAGGCTTTCACGAACGGGAAAAACAGAGGGATCACCACCACCATGACCAGCCCCATGATCACCTGGAGGGGAACCCCTACCTTCACGTAATCCATGAACGTGTACTTGCCCGCCGGCATGACCAGGGCATTGGGCGGCGTGGAAAAGGGAGAGGCAAAACACATGCTGGTGCCCACGGAAACCGCCAGCAGCAGCGGATAGGGGCTGATGCCCATGCTCACCGCGGATTGCAGGGCGATGGGAGCCAGCAGCACCGCCGTGGCCGTATTGCTGATGAACATGGTCAGCAGGGAGGCCGTGAAATAAACGCCCGCCATCAGGGCGAACGGCCCGAATCCCCCCAGGCCGGCCACCAGGCCGTGGGAGATGGCCTCCGAGGTGCCGGTCTTCTCCAGCGCCACGGACATCGGCAGCATGGCGGCAATCAGCACGATGCTCTCCCAGTTGATCGTCCGGTACGCCTCCTCCACGTTGCGCAGGCATCCGCACAGCACCATCAGGACGGCGGCGATCAGCACCGCGGCCACCGCGGGCACCCAGTTGAACACCATGGCCGCAATCATCAGCAGCATGATGCCAGCGGCCAGCGGAGCCTTGTGCGTCAGGGTCACCTTGGACGCCTCCGCCAGCGGCTGGCCCACCACGACCCATTCAAAGGTTTTCTCACTCAGGCGCGCAATATCCGCCCAGGTTCCCTGAATCAGCAGCGTATCCCCGTACTGGAGCTTCACATCCTTCAAATTGTGGAAAATGTAATGGTTGTCCCGCTGGATGGCCAGAATGTTGACCCCGTACTTGGCGCGGAGCCCGGAAGACTTCACGGGCATGTTGATGAGGTCCGAGTTGCGCATGAGCAGCATCTCCGCAATGCCTATCTCGTCAAACTTCAATTTGCTCTTCAGCAGGGAATCCGTATCTTCCGACGTCTTCCGGTTAATCATCACCGCCCCGTATTCCCGGGCGAAACGGTCCACGTCCTCAAACTCCCCCATCACGTAAATGACGTCTCCCCGCGCCACGCGGGTGTCCGAGCCCGCCATGGTCTGGCTGACCGTTTGCAGGAAGGAATGCCGGCTGGAATGCCTGCGGCGCACTTCCACGATGTTCACGTGGTAGCGGTCCGGTATCTGGAGGTCGTGCAGGGGGTTCTCCGTCAGGGCGGAATCCTCCAGCACCCGGAGACGGTAAAGATTGCTGATGATCTGGTACTCGTCTATCAACTGGCTGAGGGACTTGCCCTTGGCCTCGTGTTCCGTCTTGTCGTCATGACGGCCCAGGAACTTCCTGCTCAGGGGAATCAGCAGCAGGACGCCCGTCACGATGCAGATGAGGCCGATGGGGGTGAACGAGAAAAAGCCCAGCCCCTCCATTCCCGCCTCCTGAAGCTGGTTGTTGATGACCAGGTTGGGGGGCGTGCCGATCAGCGTCAGCATGCCGCCCATGCTGCTGGCAAACGCCATGGGCATAAGCAGGCGGCTCGTCTGGATGCCGCCGTCCGCGGCCAGGCTCACCAGAATGGGCAGCATCAGCGCCACCGTTCCCGTATTGCTGACAAACGCTCCGATTCCGGCCGTAACGAGCATGGTCAGCACCAGCAGGCGCAGCTCGCTCTTGCCGGCCAGCTTCATGATCCTGCCGCCCAGCATCTTGGCCAGTCCCGTCCGGAAAATGGCTCCCCCCACCACGAAAAGCCCCACCATCATGACTACGATGGAGTTGGAAAAGCCGGAAAGCGCCTGCTCCGGGCTTAAAATCCCGAACACAATCAGGCACAGCAGGGAACACAGCGCGACAATATCTGAACGGATTCTCCCCTGGACGAACAAAACGGCGGATACTCCCAGAATGAGCAGCGTGGTCAACATGTCAATAAACGGCAGAGATGAAAAATCGGCAAGAGAGAATATCTAACATGTCCTGCGCGCCTTGTCGATAGGCTGAACAAGTCATCCGCCTCCCCATCCTCCGCGCGCATGCTCGTTTCCTGCTTCTCCTACAGGGCGGCGATTCCCTTTTCCCGTTGAACATCACGAACCCGCAACCGCGGAAACAATAAAAAACGCGTTCTTCCGGAGAACGCGTTATGAAAGTAAAAGTGGTGGTAGAGAACCATTCCAAATATTGGTATTCAATAACTTTAGTTCTATATGTACACTTTTATGTACACTTGAGCGTCATTTTTCCATAATCTCGCTATCTGTGATGGCCTGTGATAGCCCATGAAACATATATTCTTATCTTTCCGATGTCCAGAAGATGAAAAACGCCCCCGCCTATTTGGTCGGGGGCGACACTCCATGAGGTTGAAGTTCCTTCAGAATATTAGTGCATTGCTACTCTTCGGATGCCCTGAATATTATATTCTACTTGTCTATTTATTCTTTTTTGAGTGCGTTCTAATTCATCAATTCTCTTGTTGGTCATGTCTTGCGCTCTTTGAATGTTTGCATTTATCGTTGTAGCTAAGTTGCTAAAGTTATTTACCACAGCAGCCATGAAGCGATCTGTTGATTCCCCTTGCCTGCGGAGGGTCTGCAACGCTTCATTGATGGCGGCGTTGATCTCGGAAGCATCAAGCGTGTTGTCGTCTCCGCCTATACCTTCCAGAAGCCGCTTTTTGCCGGCCTCCCATGCTTCTTGAACAGCTTCCACCCTTTTCTGCTGTTGGGGCGTTGGATGCTGGGGAATCCCTTCAAAGGGGGCGTTCTTGATCAGCTTCTCTTGCTGTTTGACTGCATCACGAGTTGCTTCTTTCATGGCGGCATCCCTGACTTTCTGTCGGGCCTCTTCTTTTTTCCGGGCATCCTGTATAGCTTTTTCTTCTTCCTGTCGTTGAGCGTTTTTCTGCTTTGCTTCTGTATTCCTTTGTTGTGCTGTATCTCTGGCACTTTGGGCTGCATTAAGCGCACGGCGTTCGGCCAATTCTTTTGTGGCCTGTTCAAGAGTATCTTCCGCTTTGTATTGTGCTTCTAAAGCTTTTGTCTGTTCTTCCCTGGCTTTCCTTAAAGCTTCATCATTGGCTTTATAGGCATTTTCCCTGGCCGTTTCTGTAGTAATATCATAACCAGCTTCTTTTAAAGCTTGATCGGAATTATCTCTTTGTTTTCTTGCCGCATACAATTTTTCCCAATCAGGGAATGTAATTTTTCCGCTTTCTATTTTAGAAATTTCTCCCTCAATTTGTTTCAATTCATCCAAAGAGAGAATAGGCGTATTTTCTAAGACTGCCAGACGGTCTTTTATTTGATTTAATGATTCAACGGCCTTGCTCAATTCCTTTCCCGCATTTGTAACGCTACCTTGCGCCGCTTCCTCTGCTTCCGTTCGATGTCTGGCATTTGCATCCATTCTTATTCCTTCTTGAACGCGGTCCAGCTTCCGTCTTGCTTCCGGGCTGTTAGGGTCTCCGTATTTTCCATTATAAAAATCAGTTTCAACATCTAGCAGGCGGGCGCGGTCTTGTTCATCAAGAATTTTGATTGCAAGTCAATCAAACGCCTTTGTTCCCGTACGGCTTCCCGTAAAGCTTCAACTTCAATTTTCCTATTATCGGCAATTCTGGCCGTAAGATCATTTTCTTTTTGTAAAATAGATTCATTATTCAGTTTCGCCTTTAGCTCATTTGCTTCTTTAATGAGCTTATCCATATTTTTCTTTTTTTCCTCCGCTTGCCTTTCAAGTTCATCACTTTTCGACTTAAAATGATTCACCAAGGCAGTAATGCCGGCGGTAAGCCCCTGAAACAGCAGCAAGGCCCAGCCAAGCGGCCCCATAGCCGCCTTGATGGACGTTCCGAACAGACGAATGAACGGAATTGCCCCACGGAGGGAAGAGGACATTCCCAGGATGCGGGCGGCCGCTTCCGTCACTTGCGCGGATAAGCCCCGGACCTGGCGCCGGGTAAGTTCTCCGGCCTTTCCGGCAGCGGTGATACGTTTTTCCAAGTCCTGGATATTCTTCAGGGCGTCCGCCTGGGCTACGTTGTCGCCGGCCTTCCGGGCTTCTTCAAGCTTGGCAATATAGATTTCCAGTTCCGCCCGCAATTCCTCATAGGACGCGGCGGCGCGGCGGTTCCCGGCTTCCAGCCGTTCCACGGTTGCCGCTGCCTGCTGTTGCTTCCGGGCCTCCGCAGCAGCCGCTTTTTCCGCGGCCTTGTCGGCGGCGTCCATTTCCTTATTGTAGCCGTCGAGGATCTTTTGAAGGTTTTCATCAAGGTTTTCGCCCCACTTCGCCCCCAGGTCCAAATCTGACATTTTGTTATTGAGGACTTCCGCGACGTCATCAATCTGTTCAAATTTCTTCTTGAGTTCTTCCGCCGTCAATACGGCTCCGGTCGCGTCATCGATAAACGCTTCCAGTCCGGGGTTGTCCTGGAACGCCGCCCGCATGCGAGAGCCGGCATCTGTCATCTTATCGGCGAATTCCCCCAGCTTCTCATTGGCGTTTTCAAGGGCCTTGTCATAGGCGGAAAGGTCGCCTCCGGCCTCTATCCTGCCGAGTTCTTCAATCTGCTGCTTTGCCTCTTCGATGCCCTTGGCGTCAACGGAGTACTTAAGCCCTACTTCGATTTCTTTCTTGATTGTCCTGGTGCTTGATGGTCTTTAGGTGTTTCTTCTTTTCCCCTCCCCCCGTCCAGTTCCGGGCAGGGAGAGGGGGGCTTGGTTCTTTCAACGGTTAGAGGGAAGCTTCCTGTTTTTCGAGTTTCTGGCACTCCTGTACTTGCTGAAAAATATGGTCAGGAATTTCCCCTCTGGAGAGGGCGAGCTTGTTAAATTCGAGCCTCTCTTTTAACATCCGGTTTTTCCTCTTATGAAGCTTGTATGCTTTCTTTGAAAGTTGAGTCATTTTCTGATTATAGTAATATTGATTAATATCCGAGATGAAGCCAGCGAGAACAACAGGTTGACAAATCCCCGCCTGTTCTGATGTTTTCAGAATGTCGGGCAAAAGCTGATGGATCTCTTTCAACGCAAGTGGGCATTCATACCAGAACTCGCGCATGGATTCAAGGTAACGTACTTGAAGTTCCGCCAAGACGGATTCTGTATTCTCACTATTTATTTTATTTTCTTTATTATCGGGTTTGTTCTCAATCATATTATTGATATTGGGTTATTGTGTTATTTCTGCCGCCCCGAAAGGAGCAGGCAAAATCTTGAAGGGCCTCCATGCTTCCCGGTAGAAGTACCAGGCCCATTTTTCTATCAGGGCTGCCGCCCGCGCTTCTGATGGCTCCCACACGATAGGCAAGCGGTATCTTACCTCGAAAGTTCCCAGGCTCCCCAGAATGGCCTTGCTGGTCGTCTTCCTTCTGGACAGGTGAAAGGGCAGTTCGTCAGGATGCCCCACAATCAGCAGCCGGGCAAAGTCATATCCCCGGAGGCGGTGGCATTCCCGCTCGAACCTGTCACGCCCCGCCGTCAGGCTTCCGATCAGGTCAACAATGCTCTTCCTCTCCACCGTGAACCGGGTTTCAAATCTGTCCAGGGAATAATCCCCGCTTTGCAGCGTTCCGCGCCGGGAGGAGAAATGCTGAAAGGTGAGGGGCGTTTGCTCTCTGTTGTCGATGATGATAAGGGGCGTTTCCGGGGTCATTGTTGTCTCTCTCTCGCGCGTGTGTATAGGTGTGTTTTTTCGCAAAAATTGTAAACGGCGTAGTAACTTATTGATTTATCAATCTGAATTTGTGTACAAACGTTTGTAAACCAATCCAGAAGGATTTTCATTAAATCTTAATTATCAATACATTATTTGTGTAACAATTTGTAAACCGCAATTTGTAAACCTTTTCCCATTTGATAGTCAATGCGTTATAAAATCCAGCGGTATTTTTACGCCTCTCGCCGTGGTGTTTACCCTGCTGTTCGGCCGGAAAAGCTGCTCTTCCATTCCCTTCACGTTCAGGAGAACCTTTTTCACGTTCACCCCCTCCCATTCCGAACCCTTGAATATTTCCCCTATCTTCCGGTTCTTCCTGGTGGCGGCAAGGTAGACGTATTTCTTCCCGTCCGCCGCTTTTCGGACGTACAGGCCGTAGCGTTCAAGGACGGTGGAATCTTCCGATACTTCCGCGCTGGCCGCTTCCTTGATGAACTCCCGGAGGGTGCGGTTCCCCATCATGGGCGGGGAATACCCAGGAGCCATTCCAGGCAGCGTTCCCCGTCGTCGTCCAGCACGCGGGCGTAATCACTCCCGGAGGCCATGGCGGCGCATTCCTGCATGTCCCGGGGCGTCAGGTCTTCCCCGCTGGTGACAAAGTGCGCGGCGGCGTACACGGTGGAGAACATTTCCGCGCGGCGCCCTTCTTCTCCCTGGTCGGAAAGGTATTGCCTCAGGGTTTCAATGTTGCGGCGGATGGCTGGCGCATGGTGCATGATTCGGGTCACGTATTTGCGCCCCAAGTCCCCGGACCGGATGACGGCGGCCAGTTCATCATGCCTTCGGAAAACGGGTGCGGCTTCGGAAGGTTCCTTCTTTTCCAGTTCCAGTTCAAAAATGCGTGATTGCTCGCTGGCTTTTTCAATCATGGAGCGCACGGAGAACAGAAGGAAGGCGTTTCTCATGAGGTAGGTGACGCTTTTGCCGTCCGCGCCTCCCTTGGTGATTCCAACATCCCCGTCCGTGGCGGTTCTCAATAGGGCAAGGATTCTGACCATGTTGGCCGTCTTGGCGGGGTTGTCGGAGTCCGCTTCAT
This sequence comes from Akkermansia sp. JRP_AM1, assembly GCF_049262625.1. Taxonomy (NCBI): domain Bacteria; kingdom Pseudomonadati; phylum Verrucomicrobiota; class Verrucomicrobiia; order Verrucomicrobiales; family Akkermansiaceae; genus Akkermansia; species Akkermansia sp. JRP_AM1. The sequence continues at coordinate 1,309,491 of NZ_CP118234.1, read as the reverse complement.
CAAAGATGACCGGGCAGGAATCGCTTTCAAGCTTTTGCCTTAATCCGGCGTCCGTAGTTTCCAGCCCTTTGAAGTACCGAGCAACGCCCCCAATGAGAAGTTCAATGCTTTTCCTCAAGGTGGTTTTGCCGGTTCCCGCCGGGGCGTTGATCCAGCCATGGGCGCGGAAGTGGAGATACCCGGAAAGAATGGCCTGCGTGACGAGGCCCAGGCAAAGGAAGGCGTCTTCCTCGCGTTTCCATGAGTGCGCCTCGATGAACTCGGCAACGACTTTTCCTTCTTCGTCCGTCAGAATGTCATCTGACGGGGCCAGAAGAGGCTTGCCGGGCAGGTAGAGGGGCTTTCCCGTCCGGGCATGGTCCACGGGCAGGAAGGGGAGTTTCTGTTCGTTTTCCGGGGAGAATAGATAGACGGCATTTCCCGCATGGTACACGGCGGCCCCGTCTTCGTCCCATACGCCGCATTTCCGGATGGAGTCAGGGTCAAATTTGCGGTTGCTGGTTGTTTCGATGCAGTAGTCGATGGCCCTGTCCATGACCTGGCGGGGCGTTAGCTTACCGTCCGGATCAAGCGTCTTCTGCCACCATTCCACAGGGGCCAGAAAGCGCATGTTCACCGGCGTATGTTCCTTGGTGTTCCAATGGAAGAGAATTTCCGAGCGGCGCGCGTAGTAAACGAATTGCGCCCCCTGTGTTCCCAGGGCCAGAAAGGGGGGCTTCATGGCCTCTTCCCGCTCTTTCTGCAGGGCGGCGGCTTCTTCGTCCATGGAGCGCGCGCCGGGGGTCAGGGGCGTCGGGGCTAAGGGCGTGTTCATCCTTGTGCGAGAGTGGGCACGTTAGAAGTTTTCATGGAACGCATGGATGAAAACAAGCTTTCATAAAGCGCATGTTCACCGGCGCATAGAAGCATGTTCCGCGCGTCTTTGTAGGGGGGAGTCCAGTCGCGGATGACGCAGCCGGCGGCGGTCAGCCGTTCCCGAAGTTTGGCGGCGGCCTCGCGTCCTGCCTTGTCCGGGTCCAGGGCAAGAATGATGTTTTTACCGGCAAGCGGGGTTTCCCATCCGGTTTTGAAGCCTGACGCCCCGGGAATGGCTATTACGGCGGGAATGGTGGCTTCCAGGCTTCCGCGCCCGTCTTCGTAGGGGCGGCCCGTGTAGGGGTCAACGTCCTGCTGGTAGGCTTCCCGGAAGCATTCAAGAGCCTGACCTACGGCTAAACAGTCGCTTTCACCTTCCGTGACGATGACGAACCGCTTGCCGTGAGTGGAATCAAGTCCCCAGGGGGCCGCTGCGTTCCCTATGGGCCACAAAAAGCGCAATCCGCGCGAGTTGCCTTTCGTGGGGTTCATGGTTCCACGGGGTTTCCATTGCCCGTTTTCAAGCTTCAAGCAGGGGTTGGCATGGTGGTCCCTCCGGCGCAATTTGGCTCCGGTGTAGCGGGTATTCCCTTCTTCATCTTCCGCCGTGTACAGGTATAAAAGCCGGTTGTCCGGCGTCACCCCCAAAAGGCCCCGGCCCAGTTCCCGCGCCGTATGGATCAGCATCATCAGGGGATGAATGCCCAGTTCGCAAGCCAGTTCTCCAGCAAGGCGTTCATCTTTTTGCAACCTTTCCCGGCAGGCGTCGAGTTCGGCTTCATCCGGTGCGGAGACGAAGCGGGAGGGCTCCGCCGGAGGGGCGGCGGCTATGGATAGAGACGGGCGCGGCCTCACGGGGCTTTTGCGAAACGGAAGGGGCGTTCCGTCATCGTTGGGCGGCCTCACTCCTAAAACGTCACAGACGCCCCGCAGGACGCCGGGAAAGTCTCTTTTCGTGTCCAAGCCGTTCATGCCGGCGTGAAGGTCGAAGATGTCGCCGCCCCGGTCACAGGACCAGCACTTGAAGCGGCCATCTCCCTGGTATTCCGTGACGTGCAGCTTGAAACGCGCATGCGTTCCAAACGGGCACGGATAGATCATGAGGCTTCCGCGCTGCTGGGGCTGGCCCAAGGTGCGCCGGCAGTATTCATTCAGGGCGTCCGGGGTTTTCAGGTCCGCGAGTTCAAACTTCATGTTTTCCCTCCTTTCCCTTCCCCGTCATAAAGGCGTCCATGTCCTCAACGTTGTATCTCGCATTCCCCGATTTCCCGCCCCGTTCTGGTTGTAAGATACGAACACAATGCGATTCTCTTGCCTCGGATAAATACCGCCCCATACTGGATATGCTCATATCATACCGGGCGGCAAGCGTCTTCTGGCTGGCCCATACGGCTTCTATGCTTGTGGGGGCGTCTGTTTCCCTCATGTCCGTTTTCAGGCGTTCAAGAAGCCATTCAGACCAAGCCAGAGCGGCGGTTACGGATATGGGCATCATTCCCATTCCATCCGCTTCCAGCTTCTTCAACGGATTTTCCGAGAGGGCATTCATTTTCGCCCTCCTTTCTTCAAAATTCTTGAGACCTTTTCTCAAGCCACGCTGTTACGTCGTCAAGTTTGTAACGCGGGTGTGTTCCTTTTCCTCCCAGCCCGCCGGAAAAATAAACACGGGGACAACCTTCCTTATTAAGTCGAACTAGAGAACCCTTGCTAATGTTCAGGGTCTTGCGTAGTTCCTCGCTGGTGATGTATGGTGTATTCCTGGAGCAGTCCTCCTGGTTGAATTTTATATTTTTTCTTACTGCACTCTGCTTTTGAGTGCTACCGTTTTTAGAAATACATCCGTTTTTCATGAAATGTCAAATTATTTTTTAGTCTTTTTTGTAATCGCCTAACCGTCATCCATTAAGGTTCCATCATTTTTTTATACCTTCTGTTGATACTCTTGAGACAGTCCTTGAGCAATCGGGAAGCAAGCTCGGAGGGCACGGGTGCGGCTTCCGGTGTCGTCCTGTTGGTTGGAATCCGTTCGATGTCCGCAAGAAACAACATAGGGAACAATGAGGGGTTTACTTGGCAAATCACGCACAAGTCATCAGGCCCCGGCAATTCCCGTAAGCCGTCTTTCATCAGGGCCGCCGCTTCCTTGAGTTTGCGGACGGCCTCGGTGACAAGGGCGGCGGCCTCTTTCGCTTTTTTCTGCGTTTCGCTCACAGATGAACCCATGGCGGAAATGTGGATGTCTTTTTCAAGGCATTCGGCTATGGCCGCCATGCTCATTCCCTGCTTCATCCATTTTTCCAAAGTGTCCTGACTGGCAAACCCCATGCGCTGAAAAGGCCGCTGATAAGGAGTTTTTACTTTTTTGCCGGAGGGAAAAGTGATCAGCTTCCCTTTCTCCGCATATCCCTGAACGGCCTTGCTCCATTCGCCGGCGTCAGGTGTTCCCGATTCCGATTTTACTGTGTTCATGTCGAAGTTCGTTTGCGATTTGTTCGTAGTCTTCCGCCTCCAATTCAACATTGAATATTGCCTTATCTACCAATATATCAATAAGTTGAGGCACGTTTACATGGCATCTTTCCGCCAGCCTCCGCAGTTTGAAACTCCGTTCATGGGAAAGGAGGAGTGAATAGGTTTCCCGAATGCTCTCTTTCCGGGTCTCCGTATTGTTCCCCAGCGCAGCGGCATAGAGCCATATTTTCAAGGATGGTTCTTTCATTGGCGGTCCGCGTGTTTTTTGGCATCCAGGAACAGGAGAAATTTCTTCTTCTCCAATTCGTCTTTCATGATGCCGATAACAATCTTTTTAAGATACTCTTCACAGGATAAACCGAACTTCTTCGCCTCTTCCGTGAGCGCATGAAGAACAGGGGCGGGAAGAGGGATTTCCATTTGATCTGCGTTCATCGAACAATGCCCCCTTTCCATTTCGTCAGGGCCGCGCGATCTTGCACGTCCTGATTGTCCATTTCTACGGCCCGCCAGAACAGGCAGACGGCAAGCCATGCCATTCCGGCAAGGATGATGCCGCGGGCCAGGCTGCACAGAACCGCCCCTGCCAAGGGCAGAACCGTATCAAACAGCGTTTCAAGTCTCATGCCGCTTCTCCTTTCCCGGTTGGAGATTCCTTCAATGACGGGCACGCCCGCCTGTTAATAATGCCGAGTATGTAAGCATCCAGCGAGAGGCCCTTCTTAGCGGCCTCCTGTCTCAACGCCTCCATGGCCCCGGGGTCAAGCTCTACCATGATTTGATGTTGCTTCGTCTTCATGACAAGACAAATATACAACACACGTTGATTTATTACAAGCAACATGTGTTGTATGTTGTCATATTTCTTGCAACCTAAGTTGTAAGAATGTATTAAAAAGCCATGCAGAAAAAAGAGGTGAAAATATGGCTCAAAGCTATAGGGAAGAATCGTGATTGGTTAGCAGAACAATGCAAAACAGGAAAAAGAATCGTAGATTCTTGGCTTTCTACTTCAAGAGCTATCCCTTCACACGCTCAAGCAATGATTTCGCTTCTCATGGAGCAGTACCCCGCCGCGGGAAACGCCCCTGCAACGTATCCAAGCGCGGCAGAAAATGCAATCACCCTCACAGTAAATGATGCCACCTTTGACGCCTGGAACAAGGCCGCCACGGCGGAAGGCAAGCTTCTCCGTCAATGGTGCGTGGACGTGATCAATGAAAGCCTTGAATAAACCGGCCCCCATCCCACGCCCAAAAGAAAACGCCCCGTAACGTCTTGTACGTCCGGGGCGTTCCTGTGTCCAGGGGGAAGCGGTTATTGCTTATCGGAAAAAGAATCAAACTTCCTGGCCAGGGCGGAAAGCAAGTTGACCGCACGAGAAAGCAAGGTGATGACTTTAGCACACCAGAAGCAGCCAAGGCAGGAAAAGGCCCCAGAAAATAGTTCAAGAACGGCAAGGGACGGACTGCTTTGAAAAGTAAACAAGGCCAGTACTACACCCGCAATCAGGGCAATTATTCCGATACCCCGGAACATATCTTCAACCGTTATTTCCGTTAAAGGCTTTTGAGCAACATTGATCTCTTGGGCTTCGTCTTCAGAAGAACCCCAAGCGGGATCATATAATTTTTCCCTGACTTCTTCTATCTTTTTACGACTCGGAACCGTTTCTCCCTTCTGCGCCAAAACCGTTTTGAACTCCACCCATTCTTGGCCTCCTACTACACACACTAAAGTTTCTGGTGTTATCATTCCACAATTACATTGAACTTTAACTGATTCCAAGTAATACGGCCCCTTTGTCTTTCCTTCCGCCGTGGCAATGTAGTACTGTTCCATGCTCCCTATCATTCAAGCTAGGGGTGTTCGTTCAAGTCCAAAATGGAAAAGGGGTGCAATTCATCTCCCCTCCCACTCCTATTTTGTAAACGAGACGGCTATTTTGTAAACGAATGTAAACGGGTTTGTAAACCAACTAGCATTGATAAATGAATGTCTTATAAATACGGTTTACAAGTTACAAAAAAATATACCTATATATGCGCGCGTAGAGGGAAGACATGCTTTCAGAAAACGCTCTTATCTGCTCCAGAAGACGTTCTCCGCTTCCTGGATTTGCTCAAGCTGTTCCGGAGCAAGGGAGATTTTACTTTCGAGAGGCACCCCAGGGACGCCCGCTACATCCTGCCGAACTCGGTCGCCGAATTTCTCGGGGGCGAAGCGGGCGGCCACTTTCAGCCGCGTTTCAATGGCGAGCTTCTTGGCGGCGACGGAGGCGGATCCGCATTGCGGATCGAGGGCAAGCCGGGATGCTTCATCCGCCAGTTCAATACATTCTTCAATCATTATTGCCGCCCCTGCTACGCGCGCGCATAGAAAGATGTCTCTAAACTTTGGATATTCATTTATCCAACGATATATGGAGGCGCGCGCCGGCATAGCCGGATCTTCACAAATATTCCGCAGTGTTTCACCGCTGGCCAGACGGAGACATATTTTTTCAGCCAGGGCGGGCGAGTATAGGGACGGCCGGCCCGTTTTTTTCTTTCCTGTCAGCGTATTCCTCTGTTTCCTGCTGGATAAAATCTAAAGCGGATGGCGTAAAAGGGGAAGCTTCTTCTCTGAAATGCGCCTGATTTGGTCCGGCGTGCCCCGTGGCTGGGCGTTCCACCATGGAGACAGTACACAAAGGCGCGGAAAAGGAGGAAGCGGCCTAAAAACGGGCTTTCATTGTCTTAAAGCGAGAGGTGTTTCATTGCTTCCGCTATGGCTGCGGAATCAGGACGGAAATATACCCGTTCAATCTCTTCGGAATCGTGTCCGACAATGACCCGGCAAAGGTCGGAAGGAACGCCAGCCAACCTCAACGCAGTAACGGCAGTTGCCCTCAAGCTGTGAAAGCTCAAATCAGCCTGTCTTCTTCTGTCCCCGTGACGAGGGGCGTTATTCATGTTTTCAATGAAGCCATGTTCCTTCAATAGTTCATGGAACTCCAAAGATAGCTTGCCTGATGTATTGTCTGCCTGTGCATGTTTCATAGCTGCCAACGGGAAAACATAATCACTCACCCGCCCCTCATAACGACGCTTCAAAACGTCCTTCAAGGAAGAAATGATAGGTTTATTCATTCTTCTCTTTGTTTTCTCCGTTGTCATGGCAATTAGCCCTCCCTCAAGATTGATCTGTTCCCATTTCAATTTGGCAATGTCTCCCAATCGCTGGCCCCCCGTATAGAGACACACACGCACCATGTCCGGCCATTCACCCGGTAAAATTTCTGTCAGGCGTTTTGCCTCCTCCATGGTAAAAGCTCTTCGTTCATGCTTGTCCGTCTTATCCAGCTTTCCGGGTGTTACCCTGTGAAAGGGATTGCTCCCAATCAGTTTGCCGTCTATGGCCCTGTTAAAGGCCGCCCGTAAGCAATCAGTTAGATTCTTTACTGTTCCGGAAGAAACCCGTTCCAGCTCCTTTTCCATGAAACGGCGGGCATGTTCAGACGTTACCATGTCTAACGGCATGTTTTGTGAATCTCCAAGCAATGCGAGAAACCGCTTTACAGCTACCCGATCATTCTTCAGTGTCCCATTCTGGCGGCTCTTCATCCATTCTTCCAGGTATTCCTTAACACCCTGCATGTACTGCTTGCCTCGCAAAAGTTTTCTTCCCGCCCTTTCCCCGGCAATGGCTTTCACCTTCTCGGCATCCACCCGTTCCCCGTTGGCGGCTTTTTCCAGTTCTTCGGCTATCAAACGGGCTTTGGCTTCGTTCTCCCTCATCACAGCCATTTTGCTTTTTCCTGGAGGAATAACGGAAGGGGTAACGGCTATTTTCGTTGTTTTCCGGATCTGCTTTCCCGCAACGCTGAAAAGGGCAACCCATGAATTCTTTCTTTTGATCAATCCGGCCATGTCTAACAGTGTTTTTTAATGATGTACACTTGGAGAAGATGAAAACGTACACTTGAGTGTACACCTATTTCATGCGTACTCATGATAACTCATGCAAGCAAGAAATGAAAAAACCCTTGAAGAATCAAGGGCTGTGAACAAATATGAAAGTAATAAAGTGGTGGGTAGAGAAGGATTCGAACCTTCGAAAGCGAATGCTAACAGATTTACAGTCTGCCCCCTTTGACCGCTCGGGAATCTACCCACTTGAAGTGATGTGCGGCGAATGTATAGGGATTCCGGCGCCTTAGCAAGTTTTTTTTGTAAAAAGTAGGTATGCCCAAGGACCGGAAAATCTTATGCCGCAATCATGCCTCCGGGCGGCAAACCGGGAGACGGTTCCTCAAGCCGCCGCCGCGCCGGATGGCGTGCCCGGGAGGCGGGAAAAGGTCCGGCAGCCGGAAGCGCCGTTCCTACGGCTCTCCCACATACACCGGCGCGCGGCTGTCCGGGGAATCCGCGTCCAGCTGTTCCAGCTGGGGCAGGATGTTCTCCATGCTTTCCCAGACGGCGGGAACAATCTTGATTCCGGTCCCGAACTGGGCCGCAATCATCAGGGCGTCCGACGGGCGGGCGTCCAGCTCCACCAGCTTGTCCATGACCTCGTTGGCGGCCTCCACCGCCACGCGGGCGTAAAAAACTTCATCCTTGCGGCCATTGATGAGCACCAGCCTCACCCGGCACTCCATGGCGGATAAAAAATGGGACAGCAGGGAGGACGTGTCCGGCCGCACCGGGCGTTCCCCGTTCAGGCTGCGCTCCAGCGCCATGCCGTCCGCCAGCTCCATGAAGATAACGCCCGCCTTGCCGGTCAGCGGATCACGCAGGCACACCCCTGCCCCGGCCCGGGTATAGAGCAGGGCGTACGGTTCCAGGGTGATCAGCTTTTCATCCGGCATGGCGTGCGGAAATCAAATGTTAAAAACCGGGATTGATGACTCGCTCCGTATACCGGGTAGCGACCTTGACGTATTTCTCCGCCCACTTGCGGTTATTATCCGCGGATTCCGGGCCCAGGTCCTTCACCACCTTGGCGGGGGACCCCAGCACCAGGGAATTGGGCGGAATGACGGTGCCCTTGGTGATCAGCGCGCCCGCGCCCACCACGGATCCCTGGCCGATGACCGCGCCGTCCAGAATGATGGACCCCATGCCGATCAGGCAGTTGTCCTCCACCGTGCAGGCGTGCAGAATCACGCCGTGGCCCACGGTCACGTACTTGCCTACATGGCAGCCGAAGTCGTCCGCCAGATGGATGCAGCTATTATCCTGGATATTGGAGTAATCTCCAATGACGATCTTGTTGATGTCCGCGCGCAGCGTGGTGTGGTACCAGATGCTGGCGTGCTCTCCAATGGTGACATCTCCGATCAGGTCGGCGCTTTCCGCCACAAAAGCGGTATCCGCCACTTTGGGCCAGAAGTTCGCGTAAGGTTCTCTTGCCATATAGGTCATGTATTAGTTGAAGATAAGACAGCATTCCAGCCTAAAAACGTTCATTCCACGGGTATGCCGCAGCCGGAGGCGGCCAGGGCCGCGCGCCTGGGGAAATGATGGATGGGGCCGCAGGCGGCCTGCCGGGCTATCCCTCCTCCCGGATGCCCTTCTTGCTGTTCTTCTCCCGCTTCTCCGCGTCCTTGCGCAGGGAAGCGGCCTTCTTTTCATTGCCGCCCTTTTCATAGTACCCGGCTATCTTCCTCTGGATGGCAACCTCCTTCTTCACCTTGAAGTAGTCGTCCGACTTGGTCCGGATATAGCGGTTGTAGGAGGATTCCGCCTCCTTGGCGAGCTGAAGAACGGCCTCCGGCTCCTGGGAGACATACTGGTAATACTGCCCCATCAGCGCCTCGAACACTTCCGCGCGGCGCGCGTAATCCTTCATGGACTTGCGGTACAGGGAAGCCACGCCGGCCTTGTCCCCGTTCTCCATCAGGATGTCCGCCTGCCGCTTGATGGCGGCGGAAGTCAGGTCGCTGCGGCCCTCGTCCGTCTCCTTTTCCAGCTTTTTCAGGTCCCGGGCCACATTGCGCTTGTTGGTGGAGGCGTCCCGCATGGGGAAAATGTATTCATCCTCCACGCGGGCGGCCATGGCCAGGTAATCCGGCCGGGAGCGGAACTTGCGCTTGATCATGGTCACCAGCGCATCCCATTCCTCCAGCTTCGTGCCGCTTTCCGGACGGCTCATCAGCGCGATCAGGCGTTCCCAGCCCAGAGGGCTTCCGGGGGTGGCCTGCGTGGCGGCTTCCAGCATCACCCGGACGCAATCCGGCTTCTGCATCTCTTCAAACAGGTCCGCTAGGGAAAGGTAATCCAGGGAGGTGTCCAGCCGGGAGCCGTTCACCTTCTTGTCCATGCCCTGTAGAAGAGTGGATTCATGCTTTGACTTGCGGTTGTGCGGATGGGAAAAATGCCCCGTATTGTACCCATACCCGCCATAGGACTGCCAGGTTTCGTCCGTCGTCAGCAGATTGATCCAGGCGTGCGGGCCGCGGTTGCCGTCCCCGGTGACGTAGGCGGAGGGAATGCCGTTGCACTTGGCGGTATTCACGGCAAAATAGGCCTGGTCCATGCAGATGCCGCCTTCATCCAGAATCTCCTGGAAGGTGTAATTCGTGTAAGGGTCCTTGCCGAGGGCGGCGCGGTCCATCCGGTAGCGGATCATGGAATAGGCGCCGCCCCAGCCTTTCCGGGTAAGGCGCACCTTCTTGCGCGCCCAGTCCATCTCCGACCTCGGCAGGCGCACGTCCACCACGAACAGCAGCTCGGAAGGGCTTAATTTGGTAATATCCGTAAGAAGCTCGTGGGCTTCATCCATCTCCACGAAGTACTCGAACACCTGTTCCAGCGTCAGGGGAGTGGTGGAAATGTTGGTGGAAGAAGAGGCCCGCAGCCTGGACGGACTGGAGGCGATGCGGGGGTCCAGCATGGCGCAGGCCAGCGCCAGGGAGGAATACTTGCTCCGGGGCATGGCGGAGGTTTTCATCCAGAACTCCGCCCACTTCCGCAGGATGCCTCCCCATTCCTCCCTGGGAGTCTGTTCCCGCGCCATCGTGCGCAGGAAGAGCCGCAGGGGGTCGGAGGGGTCTGAAAAAAGCCATGGATAGAAATACCTGGGGGAACTCTCCTGGATCTGTTCCTGAATGGTTTCCGCCCCCACCTTGCTGATGAGCTGGTACAGCTCATTGGCGCGCATGAGATAGGGGCTTTGATCGTACATGGACACGTCGAATTTGCCGAATTTGATGACCTTAACGGCGTCACGTTCCAGATTGGACCGCAGGAAACCGGCGTACAAGTCATAGCGGCCCGTCTCCAGGGCCAGATTGAAGGCGTCCGTAAACAGCTTTCTATTGGCGGCGTTATTGGCCTTCAGGCTGACCAGCAAAACGGGCTTCTTAAAACTCTCCAGCCGCGGATCTTCCTCCTGGACCACGGGCTCTTCCTTCAGTTCCGCGGGAGCAGGCTTCACCGCTTCCGGTTCCTTCTTCTGCCGTTTTCTGGCGGCTTCCTCCGCGGCCAGGCGTTCCGCTTCCAGCCGTGCTTTTTCCGCCGCCTCCGCACGCGCCCGTTCCTCCGCAGCCTTGCGCGCCGCCTCCAGCTCCGCAGCCTTCCGTGCGCGCGCCGCTTTCGCTTCCGCCTCCCTTCTGGCCGCCAGCTCTGCGGCCCCCGCCTCCCGTTGAACGGAAATGCGGTGGTAAACCACTCCGCCGCCGGCAAGAGCCAGCACCAGGATAATGGTCATGACAATTCCCCCGGAGGAGGATTTTTTACGCTTGGGAGAACCGGGACGCAAGGGATTGACAGGATTCATGGGATAAGGCTTGAACGGGTTGGAGCAAATTGGGCAGGGAAGGAAAAAAGATTTCCATCCCTGTTCCGTTTGACATAAAAGCGCAATACCCTCCCAAGGTCAACTTGAAACAACGGTCTTTTCCGGAGAGTCCATCTTCCGGAACCCGTTAAGAATCAAACCAAGGGATTTTTCCTTGTGTTTTCATAGCCATTTTATAGGATGAGGTTCTCACGTGTTCCCAAAAACATGAGAAAAATACAAGTATCCTGCTGATTATTCCATCATCTTTATCCGTCTTTCGCCACCTATGAATATTTCTCATGCTCTCAGCCCGCTTCTGGCCGTCATTTCGGGAGGCCTCCTCTCCGGAACGGCCCTCAGTGACAACATCGTGCTGCCTCCGCCGGACAAAAAGGGCGGCAGGCCGCTCATGCAGGTTCTGAATGAACGGCATTCCACCAGATCCTTCGCAGACAAGCCCATTCCGATGGAAATCCTGTCTTCCCTGCTCTGGGCGGCTCAAGGCGTCAACCGGGACGATCCTGATTACCGTACGGCGCCGTCCTCCCGGAATTCCAACGAAATAGAAATCTATGCCGTCCTGCCGCAGGGCGCCTATCTTTACAAGCCGGAAACCCACCAGTTGGAGCGAGTGGTTCAGGGCGATATGCGTGCCGCCACGGGAACGCAGGAATTCGCGGCTACCGCGCCGCTGAACCTGGTCTATGTGGTGGACCAGTCCAAACAGCCCGGAGACTTTGACGCCAAAAGAAAACTGGTCACGGCCTGCACGGGCGTGGGGTTCATCGGAGAAAACGTCTATCTTTTCTGTACTTCCGCGGGCCTCGGCACCGTCTTCCGCGCCATGATTGACGCCGACTATATCCAGCGGCGCTTGAAACTCCCCGTCTTTAAAAAAGTCCTGTACGCCCAGAGCGTCGGTTACCCGTCCGATTCCTGAAAGAAACCATGAACCGGAACGCTGTGATACTCGCCGTTCTGGCGGCGCCTCTTCCCCTTGCCTGCGCAGAAATCTTGATGGACCCCCCCGCTCCCATCAAGGTAAAAGACGCCAGAAACTGCTACCGCCTCAGCCCGGAGCTGTACCGTTCCGGACAACCCGGCGGCGACGGGTTCAAGGCCCTGGAAAAGCTGGGGCTCAAATCCGTCCTGAACCTGCGGGAATACCACAGCGACGCCGATGAGGCGGAACATACCGGACTGCGCCTGTACCGCATTAAACTGGCGGCAGGGAAAGTGACCCGGGAAGAACTCATGGACTGCCTGCTGGTCATCAGCAGAGCGCCCAAGCCCGTTCTGGTGCACTGCTGGCACGGGTCCGACCGCACCGGCATTGTCTGCGCCGCCTACCGCATCGTCATGCAGGGCTGGAAGCCGGAAAAGGCGCTTGAAGAGCTGATGGACGAACGCTTCGGGCACCACCGGTCCTACTACTCCAACCTCGCGGAACTGGTCAGAGACACGGACTGGAAGGCGTTCAAAGAGGAATTCCGGAGAAAAAGGCAGGCTCAGGGCGTCTGACACGCAGGCTACGGCTCCCCCCATGGCGCGGGTTCATGGAAAAAAGCTTTTTCCGGTGACGCGGGCAGAAGGCCCGGCGGTTTTACCACTGGTTGTCCAGGTTTTTGGTATCTATCTTTCCAGGCTCCTTGTTGCGCTCCTTCATGCCGCGGATGGGCTTGGGCTCCTTCTCGTGAAGGTCCAGGACATCAATCACATTCTCCCCTTTTTTCAGGAAGGGGGCCGGAACATACAGCCTTAATTGAGGCCCCACATTCCAATACCGCCCCACATTCACGCCGTTCACCCACACGTATCCCTTGGCATAGCGGGACATGTCCAGGAACGTGTCCTGCGGCTCTTCAATGTTCACGACGGCCCGGAAATGCGCTCCTTCCCGTTTCCGGGAAGGGCCCTTTCCCTTGGGCGCCTGGACAATGGAGTCAGCCTTCAGGGGAAGGGCCCTCACCGTCCAGTTCTTCAACTCGCGCGTTCCCAGCTTCACAGGGCCGTGCAGCCCCTTGCGGTCGCTCTCCATGCTGATGTGGAAATTGATATGTCCCATGGCCTCCACCAGGATTTCCAGCGTTCCCGGCTTCTTGCGCTCCGGCAGCTCCACGCTCTTCTGTCCCAGGCGTCGGTCCAGCGTGCCGACCGGCTCCCCGTTCAGGTACACCTGGGCATAGTCATTGACGTTGGCGAATTCCAGCGTTTCAGACGGTCCGGCCGGAACGGTGGCGCTGTAAACGGCGATGCCCTGGTTCTGGTTCCACTGTTCGAAATAGGGCGGCTGCGGGAACTTGGACCGGAAGGGCTTGGGCAGGTTCTCCCAAAGGCCGGCATGGACCACGGGCGTGAACTCCGGAATCTCCATGGCCGGGATGTCCGCGGGAGGTTCCGGCACGGCGGCTTCCGGAGGCAGTTTTTCCAGGATGATTTCCCTCATCTGGGCGTAATATTCATTCATCCGGCCCTGTTCGTCCACGGGAGAGCCGTAATCGTAACTCGTCAGGTCCGGCTGGTATTTTCCCGGCCCCCCGTTGTTGGCGCCCGCCGTAAACCCGAAGTTGGTGCCACCGTGGAAAACGAACAGGCTGAAGGAGCGCCCCTTGTCCATAAACCAGCGGACGTGGTTGACAATGCCTGGGGTGGGGGCCCAGTTCCCCTCCCCCAGTGCCGCAGCCAGCCCGGATACGTTTCCGAGGAAAAAACGGGAACGCCCGGATTGCACTTATTAGCCACCTCCCAGTGGCCGTCGTTCAGCCCCGGGTCCAGTCCCACGGCCACGCCGGGAAGCACCACCCCTTTCAGGAAATGTTCCCCCGCGCCGTCGGACGTGTAAAAGGGGCCGAAGCCCTTCCTGGTCCAGAACGCTTTCAGCCACTCCATGTACTTGCGGTCCTTCCTCTGGTAGCTCCCGTATTCGTTCTCAAGCTGGGTCATCAGGATAGGGCCTCCGTTTTTGACCAAAAACGGCTCCGCCACACGGGCCACGGCTTCCAGATACCGCGTCTGCGCCTTCATGAATTTGGCGTCTTCCGTAGTCCTCAATTTGGCCTTGGGATCCTTCAGCAGATAATGGGGCAACCCTCCCAGGTCCCATTCCCCGCACACATAGGGACCGGGGCGGAACAGAACCCACATGCCTTCCTCCTGGCATATCTTGAGAAACTCTCCCAGATCGCGGTTGCCCGTCTTGAAGTCAAAGCTGCCGTCCGGCTGTTCATGGTCGTTCCAGAACACGTAAAACGCAATGGTGTTCAAGCCCATGGCCCGGGCAGTCCTGATGCGGTGCCTCCAGTACTCCCTGGGGATGCGCTGGGGATGCATCTCCGCTCCGCGTATCTGGAACGGTTTTCCATTCAGCATGAACTCCTGGTTCCCTTCCCCGCCGAACTTGAACACGGCGGGGGCTCCACCGGAAGGAGCGGGCTTCTGCACATTCCGGACAGCCCCGGGACCGGCCCATGCCAATGCTCCCACTCCGGCGGCCATCAGGGCGGCAGCCCAACTGAAACCATATTGCTTCATCATGCTGAACTGTTAATCCATTTGAAGACGGTTGCCAATCACAATTTTACCCGCCGCCGCCGCACCTGTGAGGCGTCCTTCCCTTCCCCCGGCGGACTACCGGGGCCGGACGGCAGGAATTTCTCCTGCGGCGAGGAATATTATCACGTCATACGCCTCCATTCCTTTGCGCGAAAGCCGGAGGGCGCCTGTCTAAATTCAGCGATATGAAAACAATTGTTCTTCTGCGCCATGGAGAAAGCACGTGGAACCGTGAAAACAGGTTCACCGGATGGACGGATGTGGACCTGACGGAACTGGGGATAGAGGAAGCGAATCATGCGGGCGACCTGCTGAAAGACAAGGGCATGGCTTTTGACCAGGCTTACACCTCCTACCTCAAGCGCGCCGTGAAGACGCTTAACTGCGTGCTGGACCGTCTGGACCAGGACTGGCTGCCCGTCGCCAAAAGCTGGCGGCTGAATGAAAAGCACTACGGCATGCTCCAGGGGTTGAACAAAAGTGAAACGGCCCAAAAATACGGAGACGAGCAGGTGCTGATCTGGCGGCGCAGCTATGACGTGGCGCCCCCTCCCCTGGCGGAGGATGATCCCGCCAACCCCAAGTGGGACCCCCGCTACAAGGGGGTGCCGGATAACGAACTTCCGCGGACGGAATCCCTGAAGGAGGCCATTGACCGCATGATGCCCTACTGGGAGGGAACCATCCTCCCCTCCCTCCGGACGCTGGACAATATCCTGATCGTGGCCCACGGCAACACGCTGCGCGGCATGATCAAGTACCTGAAAAACATCCCCAACGACCAGCTTCTTTCCCTGAACCTTCCCACCGCCATTCCCTATGTGTTTGAATTTGACGATTCCCTGAACCTGGAGAAAGACTACTTTCTGGGAGATCCGGAAGAAATCCGCAAACGCATGGAAGCCGTCGCCAGCCAGGGAAGCGCGAAAAAAAAACCGCCGACCGCCTAACCCCCCTCCCTTCCACATGACCGACCATTCCTGCCGCATTGCGTTTTTTGACGCCAAGCCCTACGACCGGGACTCCTTCAATCCGATCAACGAGCGCGAATTCCATTACGACATCCGCTACTTCAAGGGGCACCTCACCCCGGACAGCGTGCCGCTGACCCGCGGCACGGACGTGGCGTGCATCTTCGTCAACGACACGGCAAACCGGGAAGTGATCCGGAGCCTGAAGGAAAACGGCGTCAAACTGCTGGCCCTGCGCTGCGCCGGATTCAACAACGTGGACCTGAAAGCGGCGGAAGAAGCGGACCTGCCCGTCGTCAGGGTCCCCCAATACTCCCCCTATGCGGTGGCGGAACACGCCGTAGCCCTGATGCTCTCCCTGAACCGCAAGATACACCGCGCGTACTGGCGCACCAGGGACGGCAACTTTTCCCTGCACGGGCTGATGGGCTTTGACATGAACGGGAAAACGGCCGGCATCATCGGAACGGGGAAAATCGCCAGAATCCTCATCCGCATCCTCAAGGGTTTCGGCATGAACATCCTGGCCTACGATCCGTACCCCGACCAGCGCTTTGCGGAAGAAGCCGGCATTACGTACACCACGCTGGACGACCTGTACGCCCGGTCCGACATCATTTCCCTGCACTGCCCCCTCACCCCGGAAACGGAATACCTGATTAATGCGGACTCCATCGGCAAAATGAAGGACGGCGTGATGATCATCAACACGGGACGCGGCAAGCTGATTAATACGGAAATGCTGATTGACGGCCTGAAATCAAAAAAAGTGGGGTCCGCCGGCCTGGACGTGTATGAAGAGGAAGGTGAATATTTTTACGAAGACAAGTCCGACCGAATCATTGACGACGACACCCTGGCGCGCCTGCTCTCCTTCAACAACGTCATCCTGACCTCCCACCAGGGCTTTTTCACGAAGGAAGCCCTGCACAACATTGCGGAAGTCACCCTGCACAACATCCGGGACTTCCTGGAAGGCAAGCCGCTGGCCAACCGCGTATCGCTCCAGTCACACTGAACGCACCCGGCACCTGCTTCCGTGAGAGGAATGCGCGCGGCTCCCATCCGTGTTTTCCCCGCAGGGCCGCCGTCCGGCATCCGTATGCCGGACGGCGCATGAAGTTCATGCGCCAGGGAATGCGCCCCGGCGGAGTGAGCGGAAAAGACGCCGCCGCTTTTCCGCGCCAGAGGACAGGCACGTCATAGGAAACAGTTTCACCCCCCTCTTTCTCCACTACCGGCCGCCTGACCGCGCGCATCACATTCCCTTCATAATCCCAGCTCTCCAGCGACCACTGCACGTTGTAAATGGGCGGAGCCCGGTACACGCATTCCACGGAAAGCTCCGGTATCCGGTACGGCGGGAAGGGAGCCGGAAAACAACAGCCTTGAACCAACTGGGAGAACGGGTTGCCGGGCATCCAGGAACAACTGCCTCCCCAGGGTAATGGAACAGCCGTTCAACTGGAAAAACAATTCGGCGGCAATCCAGTCCGTTCCCGCCTTTCCATTCAGGCCCGGCCATCTGTTTGCGGCCACCTCCACCACTTGCAGCAAGCACGGCACGGACGGCTTTTCCCGTTCCGCCGGCGGAAGGCTCTCCCATATAGGCCGCCACAGGCGACAGGCGCGTTTTTTCAGGCAGGATTACGGGCTGTTCAAAAGGTTCCTCGTCAAAGCCGTCCAGGACCTTTTCAGCCTTCAGCGCTCCCGTGTCCATTCCGGACAGGAGGAAAATCAGCAAATAACGTTTCATCATCAATCATCAGGGCAGCCAGGGGGTATTCCGGCCATCGTTGATTAAATGCTCTTGACGCATGGAGAACAAGCAGCTTTTCCTCTTTCTTCCTTCTCAACATACTACTGGAAATTTCCGGAAAATTATCCGGCCCAGCGTCAAGCTTCCCAGCTGTAAAAACTCCCTTGTTAAGTCCCTCCGGAGGCCGGAGAATCGCCGGCCCTCTCGCCATTCCGGAACCATATCCGGAGGGAAGGCACGAAAAATCCTGCCCACTTTTTTATTGACGGCAACAGCGTCTTGAAGGACAAGATGAAATAGATTAACATCTGTCTTTCAACTCCAACCATCCATATCCAACATGAAACTGCTCTTAATGCTGAATGCCTCCCTCCTGCTCTGCGCAGCCGTCCAGGCCAAATTCCCGGCGGACGGACTGATTAAAACGGCAGCCTCCGGCGCCATTCAGGGGAAGACCGTCCTGATGAAGGCTGAAAATGCGGAACTTTCCAAAAGCAAGCTGGCAAAAATACGGTCCGTCAAATTCATCGCCGGCATGGCGGAAAAAGACTCCGGCGCAAGCTGGGAAATCAACGTCGCCCAAGACGGGGAATACATCCTTGAAGCCTGGTACACGTTCCCCTGGACGGCTACCGCTTCCGCCCGCTATGAACTGAAATGCGGCGACAGCGCCCCCTTCCTGTGGAATGTGCCCACTTCCGGCGGCGGTGAGGCCGATGGGGGAATCTACCATCTGGGCCGCATGAACCTGGTTAAGGGAAAACAAACCTTTACGCTCAAGAAAAAAGGGAGGGACGGCATTTACATCCGCTATATCCGGCTCATTCCCGCCTCTATCTTCCCGGTAGTCCAGCCGGCGGCCAGCGGCAAAATCACGCTCTCGCCTGAAAACTGCCTCATCACGCATGCCCTGGCAAAAGATGCGGGAAAATTCAACATCCTGTCCCACTTCAGCTCCGTCAGCTGGGAAATCTTCACCAAAAACGGAGGAACCTATACGGTAACGACGGATTATGCCATTGCCGATCCCGCCTCCACCCTGTTCAAGCTGGGTTATTCCATCAATGACAAGCTGACGGAATTCACTTTTCCGGGAACCGGCGGATGGTCCCGGTTCGTAAAGCACTCCCCCGGCGTCCTTACCCTGCCGCCGGGAAAATGCACCCTGACCGTCAAGGGAATCACCAGCGGCGCGGAAACAAAGTCCATTGTACTTGCCCCCGCGCCGTAGGCGCCGGGCCTCTTTTCCTCCGGAATCCGGCTCTTTAAAGGAAAAAGGGAGAAGGAACAGCCTTCATCATTTTTCTTTACGTCTCACGCCGTCTGTGGAAGATAGGAAACGGCTTGCCTGTCCGCCGGGCAAGCCGTCTCAGTACCAGCCTGTACCGGGACTTTCCCTGCGGAAAAACCCGTTCCGGGGTTCCGCGGCCGCGCACGTAAAATACGCATCGCCCCTTTTTCTGTAAGCACAATCACTTTTCGCCGTACTTATACCATGAGCACTCCGGCCCCTCTCTCTCCCTCCGTTCTGGCTCCCAAACCGCATTATGCCGCCCTGGACGGCCTGCGCGGCGTAGCCGCCGTCATGGTGGTCCTGTTCCACATGTTTGAAGGAAGCGCCAGGGACTTCCAATTCCACACGGACCAGATCATCAACCACGGCTATCTGTCCGTGGACTTCTTCTTCATGCTGTCCGGCTTCGTCATCGGGTATGCCTATGACGACCGCTGGGGAAAGATGAGCCTGTGGAATTTCTGCAAGCGGCGGCTGGTGCGCCTTCAACCCATGGTGGTCATGGGGATGCTGCTGGGTGGAGCCCTCTTTTACTTCCAGGGGTCTGAAATCTTCCCGAACATCGCACAGACCCCTGTATGGAAAATGCTGCTGGTCATGACCGTGGGGTTCACGCTGCTGCCCGTCCCCGTTTCCCTGGATATTCGCGGATGGACGGAAATGCACCCGCTGAACGGTCCGGCCTGGTCCCTCTTCTTCGAATACATCGCCAACATCCTTTACGCCGTGCTCATCAGGAAATTCACCAGCCGGTGGCTGGCGGTCCTGGTCTTCCTGGCGGCCTGCGCCCTCATCCACCAGTGCTACACGCAGGGCAACAACATCGGCGGCTGGACGCTGGACGTGGAACAGTGCCGCGTGGGATTGACGCGGCTCATGTTCCCCTTCTTCGGCGGCCTGCTCCTGTTCCGCCTGTGCAAGCCCGGCCGGGTCAGGCACGGCTTCTGGTGGTGCAGCCTGCTTCTGGTGGGAGCGCTGGCCATGCCGCACGTGGGCGGGGCGGAAAACTTCCGCCTGAACGGCCTGTATGACGCCTTCTGCATCATCGTCATCTTCCCCGCGGTGGTCTTTCTGGGAGCCAGCGACATCCCAGGCGACATCTCCTCCCGGGCCAGCCGGTTCCTGGGAAACATCTCCTACCCCCTTTACATCACCCACTATCCCATCGTTTACCTGTACCTGGCCTGGGTGCACGATGCGGAAGTGCCCTTTTCCCGCGCTCTCCCCGTGGCGGTGGGCGTCCTGTTCATCTGCATTGCCGTGGCCTACGGGTGCCTGAAGCTTTATGACGAACCTGTGCGCGCATGGCTTTCCAAACGCGTGCTGGCGCGGCGCGCACCGGAACAGCCCAGGCCGTAAAACGGAGCCCAGGGCATAACAGCGGTTCGGGGCGCCAGGAAAACAACGGGAGCGCCGGGACAAACATCTGCCTTGCCCCCGGCGCGGCCCAGCCGGATACTGGCGGCGGTCTTCCATGGAAAAACTGCCGACATCCTCCAAAGCGCTGCGCTACCTGCCCTTTCTTGTGGCATCGGCATTCTTCATGCAGATGCTGGATGCCACCATCCTGAACACGGCCATCCCCACCATCGCCCGCAGCTTCAACAGCCACCCGCTGCAGCTTCACTCCCTGGTGACGGCCTACATGCTTACCGTCTGCGTCCTGATACCGGCCTCCGGATGGATATCCGACAAGCTGGGCTCGCGCCGCACTTTTCTCTTCGCCATCTCCGTTTTCTCCGCGGGGTCCCTGCTGTGCGCCCTCTCCACCTCCGTCGCCATGATGACGGCGTGCCGCGTCATCCAGGGAATCGGGGGGCCTTCCTGATGCCCGTAGGGCGTCTGGTCGTCCTGCGCTCCTATCCGCGCTCCATGTTCGTCAACGTTCTGAACATCGTGACGATTCCGGCGCTGCTGGGGCCTCTCCTGGGGCCGGTGCTGGGCGGCATCATCGTCCAGTACGCCTCCTGGCACTGGATCTTCCTGATCAACATTCCGGTGGGCATCGCAGGCCTGTGGGCCACCTGGAAACTGATGCCGGACCTTAAAGCGGTCCGGGAACAGAAATTCGACTGGGCGGGCTTCTTCCTCTTCTCCTCCTCCGCCGTGCTGGTCACCATGGGCCTCTCCACCGCAGGAGGCGCAGCCGACAAGACGCGCATGGCCCTGCTCCTGTCCTCCGGAGGCGTGTTCCAGCTCCTGTACTGGGTGCTGGCGTTCCGTTCAAAGGCGCCCATCTTCAGCCCCTCCCTGTTCCGCATCAGGAACTTCGCCATCGGCATCGCCGGCAACATCGTCTGCCGCCTGGGGGAAGCTGCCTGCCGTACCTGATTCCGCTCTTCTTCCAGGTGGTGCTGGGTTACTCCGCCCTCCAGTCCGGCATGTCCCTGATTCCCCTGGCGCTGAGCAACCTGCTGGCAAAAACGGTCGCGCCGCGCCTGCTCGGCAAATTCGGCTACCGGAACATCATGGTCGTCAATACCTTTACCATCGGGACGCTGCTGGCCGCCTTCTACTTCATCAGCCCCGGCACCCACGAACTCACCCTGCTGGGCATGCTCGCCCTGCTGGGCGCGGCCAACTCCATTCAATTCACCTGCATGAACACCCTGACGCTGATTGACCTCCCCAACGCGGACGCCAGCAGCGGCAACTCCCTGCTCTCCACCATCATGCAGCTCTCCATCGCCGTCAGCATTGCCGCGGCCTCCCTGCTGCTGGACAGCTTCGGCGGCCATTCAGCCACCTCCGGAAAGGCCGTGGAAGCCGCCTTCCACGCCACCTTCGTCACCATCGGCGCCATTGCCGCGGCCAGCTCCTTCATCTTTGCCCTGGTGGATAAAAACAAGGGCATCACCCGCAGACGGAAAAAAGCGGCCTGACGCGCGGGAACGCGGCCCCCGCCTCTGTTCAGGAACAGGAAACGCTGTCCCCCGTTTCAAGGGAGCAGCACTGCGCGAACTGGGCGCGGGACTCTTCCAGGGTAATCGGCTTCTTGTCCGCCCCCAGGGCCACGTAAACCAGCTCCGCCTCCGTAATCTTGGCAATATTATTGCAGAGCTTCGTCAGGCGTTCCGCGTACACCTCCACCTTTACGGTGACGGAGGTGCGCCCCACCTTGATAATCTCCGTATAAAAGGAAACCACATCGCCCACCAGCACGGGAGCTTCAAACGTCAGGCTGCTGACTGCACGCGTCACGATGTAGCGGCTCAACGCATAACGCATGGCCGTATTGGCTCCCGCCAGGTCCACCTGGCTCATCACCCAGCCGCCGAACACTTCCCCGCTCTGATTGGTGTCCGCAGGCATCGGTTCCACGCGCAGGGCGGGAATGCGTCCCTCCGGAAGCTGGGTATGGTGGTATGTATTTTCCATAAATAAGAACAATTATAAATTAACGGGCTCATGCTCATCTATCCCGGCCCTCTTGTAAAGAGCAAAACGCGGAAACGGAAGGCGGACAGCCCCGGAGGATTCCTCCAAGAAAGGGGAATACGTTTTCGCAGGACAATAAAGTATTGACGATAGATGTGTTATCAGTTTAAAAGGAACCATGCGGATTCCTCCTTCCCCGCCCATTGCCCTCGTCTCCCTTTCCCTGCTGGCCGTGCCGGTTTCCATGGCTGATACAACAGACTCCGGAACCTCCCCTTCCATTCAAAATGAGGGAAAAGAAAAAAAGGCGCCTCAATTCAAACTCACGCTGAGGGAATATACCCATCCCGGCGGAGAAGCTACCTGCGTGTTACGGGACAGTTCCTTCCCTTATCCCAAAGATTACATGCTGCAGGATTACCTGGCGGCCCTGGAGCAATTCCTGGAAGAACAGCAGGCCAGGGGAATGCCGCTGGAAAAAATCACTTGCTTTTCCACGCCTTCCCTGGGACGGGCAAAGGACGTCCAGGAAAAATTCAAGCAGCTGGCGAGGGAGGGGAAAAGCCGTGTCTCCAAAAAGGACGGCCATTACATGAGCGTCTGCGTGAGGCTGGTACGGGAGGAAAAACTGCTCGCCCCCTACAGGGAAACCTTCAAGCGCTTCGGATTGGAGGTGGACGACACCCTTTTTGGAGAATCCAAAATGGCAAGGGCTCCCTTGGACGTGCCGGGAAGAAAAACCCCCGTCTATTATTTTACGGGAGGGATGGTGAACCTGAAGCTGGCTCCCCTGAAACCGCTGGAACAAAAGGCTCCATAAAAAATAAAAATGCGCCGGGACAAGCCGCTTTTACACCGGACGGTTGAATTTGTGCGTCTTATCCCGGCCTTTTTTACAATGGCCCGCAAGGACGGTTGTCCATTCCTTATGGACCGCGACCATGAACCCAAAATGAAAAAAGTGGACGGGGAGGAACATCCCGCTTCCGACTTCGCCTATGTTCCCGACCCGGAAAAGCCCTCCACCTGGAAACTGCCGATTTTCAACATGCATCATGTAGGGGGCGCCCTGGCCGCCATGACCAGTGACTACCGCGGCAATCCCGTGGAAATCCCGGAAGGAGACCGCCACGCCGTCATGAAAAAAATCCTGGCCCGGAAAGCGGAGCTGGAACAGGAAAAAAGCTGACTCCGGCTTCTTGCATTCCTTTTTTCTTGCGCCTGGAAACAAGCCGGGAAAGATGGCTTTCTCCCCGGCTCCCTTGATTCTTTGCCATCCGGCAGGGTAAAACCTGCCGGACTTTTTTTGTTCCGCCGCCTGCTGCGCGCCGCGGGAAGCTCCGCAATTGTCCCCCCCACTTATAAAAGAGGCAGACCTTCACCTCTTTTCTCCCCTTTATCCATGTAATGGCATGGCCTTCCACCGCCGCCTGTGATAGAATCCCTCCACCCCTTATTCCGGGAAAACGGGAACGGCGCGGCGTTCAGCCGCCTTTTCCCGGACAACGGCTGCCGAATTTCCCGCAAAGGCGGAATACCCGGAACGCCATTCCTTCCTCTTTAAACGCCATGACCGGAGAAAAAGTGAAAAAATGCCTTTGGCTCTTCTGGATCAACCTCTTTATCGGGGCATTCACGTTCGGGGGCGGCTACATTGTCGTGCCGATGATCAATAAATACTTTGTCTGGAAAAAACGGCTGTTTTCCAAAGAGGAGCTTCTCTCCATGGCCGCCATCGCGCAATCCACGCCCGGAGCCATTGCCGTCAACCTCTCCGCGCTGGCGGGGCACCGCACCGCAGGCATGGCCGGAGTCATTTGCAGCTGCCTGGGCGCCATCATCCCGCCGCTGGTCATTCTTTCCATCATCACCGTCTGGTATGACGCCTTCAGTTCCAATCCCGCCGTGGAAGCGGTCCTCCGGGGAATGCAGGCAGGCGTGGCGGCCCTCATTGTGGACATAGTCGTGGACATGTGGCAGATGATCCTGCGCAGAAAATCCGCCCTGCTGAACGCGCTGGTTCCGGGCGCGTTCCTCGCCAGCTTCGCCTTTCACGCCAACATCGCCGCCATTCTGGCCGTGTGCTGCCTCCTGAGCCTGTGGCACGTCCGGAAAACGCTGGGAAGGAGGGCCGGATGACTCAGGCATTATGGCAGCTTTTCAGCGTCTTTCTCCAGATCGGAGCGTTCAGCATCGGAGGCGGCTACGCCGTCATCCCGATGATCCGGGACCAGGTGGTCATTCACCAGGGCTGGATTACCCAGAAGGTTTTTACCGATATCATCACGATTTCCCAGATGACGCCAGGCCCTCTGGCCATCAACACCTCTACCTTCGTCGGGCTGCAAATCGCCGGCATTCCCGGCGCCGTGGCGGCCACCCTGGGCTGCATCATTCCCGGCGTGGCGGCGGCGCTGCTGCTGCACCTTTTCTTCCAAAGGCATAAAAAATCCGCTTATGTTTCCGGGGTGCTGGAAGGGCTGAAAGCGGCTTCCGTGGGCCTGATCATGTCCGCGGGCGGCACCATCCTGCTGCTGACCTTCTGCGGCACCTTTGACTGGCACGCCATCGCGGAAGTGGACTTCCCGAGCATTCTCCTGTTCGGCGCGGCCCTGTTCGTCCTGCGGAAATGGAAAATGAACCCCATCCTGCTGATGACCCTGACGGGAGTGGCCGGATACTTCATTTACGGACTGTCCTGAAATCCGGCGCGGACGCGCTGAAAAACGGAGGAAGGTTCCCGCCCTCCCTCGGCGCAAATAGGATGAAAGGATCAAATCATTTGATCATCAAGCGGGTTAATCAGCACAATATAGCGGCTTTTCCCGAAAACGGATTGGAGAAATTCAACAGGATTCAAGGAAGACCAGTGAATGAACGGCTCTATCAGGATCAATGGAAATAACATTCAGAATAATCCTATATAAGTGAATATCAATGACATGCTGAAATAAAAGCATGTCTTCCCTTGAACAGGCCATCCAAATCCCGGTCATCACGGATAGGAAATGCGGAACACCGGAGAAAGGGACGCAGCCAGCTATCTTACGCATGGCGGGCGGCGCCTTCCTTCTCCCGGCAGTTTCACGCCAAAACATGACTGATGAAAAAATGAGTACTAAAGACATTCACGAAATGCAGGACCCGCGCGACGAATTCCGCCAGGAAGGGTATGAAAAACAGCAGCAGAAAGCTCCCGGGCTCCAGTCCGAAATGGAACCCGTGCCGGACGCCGGAGAACAAAGCTATCATGGCTGCGGCAAGCTCCGTGGACGGAAGGCCCTGGTCACGGGGGGAGATTCAGGCATAGGCCGTGCGGCCGCCATTGCGTATGCACGCGAAGGAGCCGACGTAGCCCTGAACTACCTTCCCGAAGAACAGAGCGATGCCGAGGAAGTGGCGGAGCTCATCAGGAAGGAAGGGCGGAACGCCGTTCTGCTGCCGGGCGACCTCAGCGATGAAGCCTTCTGTCAAAAACTCGTCAGGGACGCTCTGGAAAAACTTGGCGGCCTGGACATTCTGGCCCTGGTGGCCGGCAAGCAGGTAGCGGTGGAGGACATTCAGGACATTACCACGGAGCAATTGACTAAGACATTTGAAGTGAATGTTTTCTCCCTGTTCTGGATTGCCAAGGAAGCCCTTCCGCACCTCAAGCCGGGAGCGAGCATCATCACGTGTTCTTCCATCCAGGCCTACCAGCCCGGCAAGAACCTGGTGGACTATGCCTCCACGAAAGCGGCCATCATCGCCTTCAGCCGCGCCCTGGCCAAGCAGGTAGCCTCCAAGGGCATCCGGGTGAACGTGGTAGCTCCCGGCCCCATCTGGACGGCTCTGCAAGTGACCGGAGGCCAGTTGCAGAAGGACCTGCCGGAATTCGGGCAGAAAACGCCCCTCAAGCGGGCCGGACAGCCCGTGGAGCTCTCCGGCCTGTACGTCTTCCTCGCCTCCCAGGAATCCAGCTTCATCACTGCGGAAGTCTTCGGCGTCACCGGCGGCATGCATCTGGCCTGATACGGAAATCCGCGGCCCGGGAAAAGGCTTCATGCTGCCTGCCCGGCAAACCCGGAACCATGGCCCGTTCCCTTTCCGGACTCCCGGAAAGGGAAACTTTTGCCGCCTTCATCCCTCCGCGGAAGCATGAACTCCATTCATCCGTCAGGCAAACCCCAGCAGGCGCGCCGTTCCCGCCACCAGAAGGCACATCACGACGCCGCAGGCCGTCGGAATGGCGAAGGCAAGAACAGCCCACTTCCATTTGCCCGTCTCCTTGCGGACGGTGAGAAGAGCCGTTGAACACGGCCAGTGCATCAGGGAAAACAGCATGGTGCACAACGCCGTCACCCAGGTCCAACCGTTATTGGTCAGGAGGGACTTCAGCTCGTTCATATCGTCCATGTCCATCATGTTGTCGGAAGCCAGGTAACCCATGATGATGAGGGGGAAAACGATTTCATTGGCCGGAATGCCGAGGATGAACGCCATCAGGATCACGCCGTCCAGACCCATCAGCCGCCCGGCGGGGTCCAGCCACTGCGTGCCGTGGACAAGCAGGCTGGAGTCTCCAACGCGGATATTCGCCATCAGCCAGATGACGATTCCCGCCGGAGCCGCCACCATTACCGCGCGCCACAGGACCGCCAGGGTTCTGTCCAGAAAGGAGCGGACGATCACGCGGCCGATCTGGGGCTTGCGGTAGGGGGGCAGTTCCAGGGTAAAGGAAGACGGAGTTCCCTTGAGAATCGTATGGGACAGGAGGGCCGTTATCGCAAACGTCATTCCCACGCCCAACCCGATCAGCAGCACCAGGCCCGCCACGGAAGCCAGCGGCTGCAACCCGGACGCCACCGTCCCCGCAAAAAACATGGTCATGAGGGCAATCAGCGTCGGGAACCTGCCGTTGCAGGGGACGAAATTATTCGTCAAAATGGCTACGAGCCGTTCCCGGGGGAATCGATAATCCGGCATCCGGTGATGCCCGCGGCATTGCAGCCGAACCCCATGCACATGGTCAGCGCCTGCTTGCCGCAGCCGCAGCACTTCTGGAACACCTTGTCCATGTTGAACGCCACGCGGGGCAGATAACCGGAATCCTCCAGCAGCGTGAAGAGGGGGAAAAAGATGGCCATGGGCGGCAGCATGACGGACACGACCCACGCCACCACGCGGTAAACGCCCAGCACCAGCACGCCGTGCAGCCATTCCGGAGCATGCGCCAGGCGGAACAGGTCCGTCAGCGCCTCCTGGCCTTTTCCAAGCAGGTCGGCCAGCCATTGGGAAGGATAATTCGCCCCCACGATGGTGATCCAGAAAATCAGCACCATCAGGGCGAACATCAGGGGATAAGCCGTCCACCGCCCCATCAGCACCTTGTCGATGCGCCTGTCGCGCCCCAGCCCCCCTCCGTCCGGCAAAGCGACCACTCCCCTGCACAGGCGTTCCGCCTGTTCCACGAATACCGCCGCCACGCGGTCGCCAAAAGAACTGCCTGAAGAACCGGCCTCCGCGGCGGCGGCCTCACGGAGAATCTCCTGCACCTCCTTCTCCTCTCTCAAACCGGTTCCCGCGTACTGCTCCAGAAGCCGCAACGTTCCCTCGTCCCCTTCCAGCAGCTTGACGGCTGCCCAGCGGGGCGACAAACCGCGCCACGGAAGACGCCCGGCCAACATTTCCAAACGCGCCAGCCACGGTTCCACGTGCTCCCCATAGGGCAGCCGGAGGGGGGCCGCCTCTCTCCGGACCACGCCATCCGCTGCACCGTATCAGCCAGAACGTCCAGGCCTTCACCTTTCGCCGCCGATGCCGGAACCACGGGAACTCCCAGGCGTTTTTCCAAAAGCGGGCAGTCGATGCGGATGCCCTTCCGCCGGGCCTCATCCATTAAATTGACGCAGACCACTACATTTCCCGTCGTTTCCATCACCTGGAGGGCCAGGTTCAAATCCCGTTCCAGATTGGTGGCGGAACAGACGACAATGACGGCATCCGCGTCACCGAAACAAATGAAATCCCGTGCCGCCTCTTCATCCGAAGAACAGGCCAGCAGGGAATACGTGCCCGGCGTATCCACCAAAAGGTACTCCCGGGGACCGCGCCCCACAATGCCTTCCGCGCGGACGACCGTCTTGCCGGGCCAGTTCCCGGTATGCTGCCTCAGCCCCGTCAGCGCATTGAACACCGTGCTCTTTCCCACGTTGGGAGCGCCCGCCAGGGCCACGATGGGCATGCGTTCTTCCGCCGCGCCGGAAGATCCGCCCTTCTCCGTTCCGCTGTCCAGCCTCACCCGTTCTCCTTCCATGGCTGATTTCACGCGGACTTAACGGTAATCATTTCCAGATCGGAAGACCTGAACGCCATGACCGTTCCGCGCACAAGAAAAGCGACGGGGTCTCCGAACGGCCCCCGTTCCAGGCATTCCACCCGGGTGCCGGGAATCATGCCTATATCCATCAACCGCCGTCTCAAACGGCCTTCCATCCCGAGAGACTCAATCCTGGCGGTCTCCCCTTCAGGCAACTGGTTCAATGTCATTGTTAGTTTTCTCCTTTCCATTAATTGTTCATGCAGAAACTTCCACGAGGATGGCGTCAGCGGCGGCGGCAGGCAATTCCAGCCGCTGTCCTTCTTCCGCCTTCACCAGAAACGCTCCGCTGTGCGCTTCCGCCTCCATCAGGGCTACCGTTTCATGAAGATGAATGCCCAGGGAGGTGAGAAGCTCCAGCAGCTCTTTCGATTCGGGAACGCGCCTGATTACGGCCGGAATCCCTGCCGGGATGTCGGACAGGCGGGAAAGCGGCCCTTCCGGCAGCGGCCCGTCCTCCCTCCCGGAATCCTCCTTCCGTGGGGGCACATCTCCGGATAACCGAGAAAACGGTCCAGTTTTTCCATCAAGCGGGGGGAAGCCGCATGTTCCAGCTTCTCCGCCTCTTCATGAACGTCCCCCCACGAATACCCGAGATGTTCCACCAGGAAAACCTCCCACAGCCGGTGAATGCGCACCAGCTGCATGGCGGCTTCCTCTCCCTTCCGCGTCAGGCGGATGGAGCGTCTTTCCATGCTCTCCACCAGGCCTTCCTTCTCCATCTTCCGGATAATCTCGCTGACGGAAGCGGCAGAAACGCCCAGATAATCAGCAATATGCCTGTTGCCGACCCTCTCCCTGCTCCGCTGGAGCTCGGCGATCGCTTTCAAATAATCTTCACGGCTGCTGGTCATGGCTCTGATGATCTCCTTCGTTATAAGGTATACCTAACAAAATGATATTTCGCTCAAACAAAAAAGCCTCTCCCGTGTCAGCAGAGCCATTTTTTTCCATTACGCAAACGGCAGGGAACGGCTTTGAAAAGGAATTAGGCGCATTCCTTCATTTCCCGGTTGTCCCCGCAGAAAGTTCCTGCTTGAATAAGGCATGTCCTTCGGCGGCACTGCTCTGTCTTTTCTTCTTTTAACGGCCCTGCTCCTTCCCACGGCGCATGGCGGCCCGCTGGATGCTCCCGTCATCACCCTTGGAGAGAAAAAAAGCCTGTTCGGAGAAAAGGCGCAGGCTAATGAATACGTCAGCTATGCCCTCTACTACTGGCCTGACCCCGCCAATCCGGAAGGCCCCTACAAGCCCATTGACGGCAAAAAGAACCAACGGCTCCGCAGCATGGACGACAGCGGCAAGATGGCCGCTTTTATCGGTACGGTTTGCAGCCTGGGACGCCAGTACGAACTCAACAGGGACCCGCGAGCCGCTTCTCGTGCCGGGGAATGGCTGAGAGCCTGGTTCATTGCTCCGGCAACCCGCATGCAGCCCCACCTGAAATACGCCCAGATCCGCCCCGGACACCGGACGGAAGGCGACGGAGGCGGCATCATAGACCTTTACCGCATGCCCGATTTTCTGGATGCCCTGGCGGCGTTGAAACGCTCCGGGGCCTTGACAAAAGAGGAATGGAAGCGGGTGGACGCGTGGCTGAACCAGTACTACGCATGGCTGGCCACCAGCAGGCAGGGCAGGCATGCGCATACGCGCAGCAACAACCATTACCTGTTCTATGTGGCGCAATGCGCCCATCTGGCTCACTTTCTGGGCCGCGACAACGAAGCGCGCCAATGGCTGGCGGAAGCCTTCGCCAACATGGACCGCCACATTGCCCCCGACGGTTCCCAGCCGGAAGAACTCAAGCGGGCGGAACCATGGCAATACAGTGTTTACACCCTTCAGGCCTGGGGCTACCTCGTGCAAATTGCGGAACGCATGGGAGATAAAAACTACCGTTACCGGAAAACGGCCGCCGGGGCTTCCATCCAGAAAGCTGCGGACTATCTCCTGCCGTTCCGTACCCATCCGGAAGCGTGGCCCTGGAAAGGCTCCAGGGCAGGAACCCCGCTTCCCGCCATCTTTGAACCGTCCCGGCCGGATAAGGAAAAACAGGACCGCCCTTGAACAACGGCAGCTATTAAAATTGCCTTTGATTCATTGGAAAACCCCTTGTTCGGCAGCATCACGGCACCCGGAAAGAGACGTTTTCCCGGGAAACCTGTTCAGTAAGGAACATTCCGGCGGCATCTTCCCTTCTCTTCGCGGCTTTCCATTCCCACGGCGGGATGGGATTCGGCTCCGCCCAAAGGCCTTTTTTGGACTTCCTGGCCTCCGCTTCAAGGGAAGCGAGTTTCCGGCTGGCGGAAAAATTTTATAAATCCACGCCCATCCATCCTTCACCAACTCCTCATTGACGAACACCTTTCCATACCAGACTTCCCCCAAAATACGGCCGTACCTGTCATGCTGGCTGTACTTGACTGTAACCGTCTCTCCCCAAATCAGCTTTTCCAGATACTCCTTGGCTCCTTCATACCCGTTTTGCCCCCTTTCCGGCGTATCAATTCCTTCAAGCCGTATCCGGTAGGTCCGCTTCTGTTCGGGCGTTTTTTCCAGGAGAGTAATGGTATCGCCGTCAATCACGTTAATCACAACTCCCCTGATACTTTCACCAAAAGCCATGCAAGAGCTCATCAGGAAAACCAGTAGCCATCTCATAAAAAAATGATATAATTCAAAAAATTGCAACAAGCAATCATTCTTTGGAGAAAGTCTTTCCCGCACCGGCCGGTCGGCCGCAAATGAAAACAAACATCCATGGCAGCACCGTTGGAACATGAGGTTCCAGAACGTTCATTGCGCTTCCCGGCACACCACACCGCAATCCCTGAACCTATTCCGAACCTGGCCGGAGCATTGATAGGCCAGACTGCATCACTGCTCCGCGCGGAAAAGCCTGCATTCCGCTGCCGGCTTAAGGATAACAGGAAGTTTCATGCAGTTACCCATGAAACCGCTTGCGAAAACCGCGCGTCCAGCATGGAACCGGATGCCCAGCGGCATTCAGCAGGATGAAACACGGAACCCTGTTCACTTCTTCAATTCCTCGGCAATTCTGCCGAGGTTCTTTTCCGTTGCCTTCCTCAACTTTTCCTGCTGTTTCCAGTTCCAGGCTGTTCTTTCGGATACTCCGGCCTGTTCCGCCAGCCAGCGCACGGCGCCGCTCGTGTCACAGCCCGTTTTCTTCTGGATGACTTCCAGCAGTTGAGTGACATATTTGTTCATGGTTTCCCGGGTTGACGTTATTTCGATTCCCACGCCCGGCTGAATTCGCCGTCCCGGAACAGGGCCGCAATGCCGCTGAGCTGCTTGAGGCGCAACAATTCCTCCGCATCCATGCCGAGGTTTTTGAGTATCCACGCATCCGACATGCCCGCTTCCGTCAGTTCCTGGATAATGCTGGTCATCAGTCCGATATTGTGAGACCCGCGGGCACGGTTGTGCCTGATGGTGGAGGCCATGCGGTTTCCAAGAGGCTTGTCGATAACGGCCACCGGCATCATGCCATCCTCCCGTTCGTAGATGTCGCGGTAAGTTTTCATGATCTGGCAGCGGTGGAAGCCGTCAACGATTTCATAGGTGCCGTCCTCCAGTTGATAGCAGACAATCGGCATCGTGTAGCCGTCCTCCTTGATGCTCTGGTAGAGCAGCTTCATTTCAGGCGGCGCCACACTGTTCGGGTTATAGGCATTGGAGCGGATTTGGTCCAGCGGAACACGCCGGATTTGATAAACGGGGGATTGATAGGGGGGGTTCATGAAATGTTGCGGTATTTGTTGACGGCGGCACGGCGCCGGGCAATCGCTCCCTTGGTTGGACTGAATCCGGCATATCTGCAGAAATAGTCATTTTTCATGATGCAGATGCACATGCGCTTGTAAGAGGGCACCTGCCGGAAATTGCTGACGGGCATGTCGTCGGGATAACCCATGAATTGAACGATATCGCGTCCATCGTAGCGACCCGATTTTCCCGTCACGGCAGCCAGCGGGTAGGCCGCCAGCACTTCATCGGCGGTTCCGGGATCGACGGTTCCCCCTGCATCCAGTACCTTTTGGATTTTTCCAGGATGTTGTTGTAGTGGGCCGCCGTCCTCGCATCCATCGTGGAAAGCAGGAATTCATAATACGATTTCCAGGTATGGCCGGGCGGCAGCTTGATGGTTTTCCAGCCCATGGCCGTCGTGCCTCCGTACAGGCCCGTAAAATTGACGCCGTTGACCCGGCCGATCATGCGCGCCCAGTTGGAGGGATCGATCACTTTGTAGAGCTTCAGGCTTTCCTGGGCACAGTCGTTGAACGGGCTTGCCACCCGCATCTGCCCGGCAGTAAGGCCCGCCTGGTACAAGAGGTCATAGAGACGGTTGTAGTCAAAACCAAAGCGGGCGGTGGCCGTCCAAATATCGCTGACGCGCCAGTCATAGAGAGGGTAAACGTTGGCCGTCACGGCACTGGTCTGCGTAATCCACTTCCTGCCCTCGTAGGATCTCCTTTTTTTGCCGCGTGCCACGGCCGCGTACCTGTTGAGGCTTTCATCCGCCCGCAGCCCCACCATGACAGCGGTGGTGCCGCGCTTTTTGGCAAAATGGCGCGAGAGCTTGTCCTGGAATTCGTAGTCCACCATGCCGTGCCGGAACGGAACGTCCAGATTCCCTTCGTGAACCACATAGGGATTTTCCGGCATGGCCCGCACCCACAGTTTTTTTTGGCGGCGTCCCACGGCGTCCAGTAAGGTTCCCCAGGGCGCATGCCGACTGGGCCTTAATCGGCACGCAGTACCACATTTTACGGATGCCCGGGAACTGTTCCAGGAACGTCCGGGTCACATACTCGGTCGTCATCTGGTACTGGGCCTCATAATCAAGGTGGTACATGGTCAGCTTGTCCAGCAGACCGTGTTCGTCGGCGTAATTGTAGCACAGATTGAGCAGGACGCCGCTGTCCTTGCCGCCCGAGAAGGCCACCAGAACATTGTCAAACTCCTGGAAGCAATAGGCTATGCGCTCCAGGGCCGCTTCATAGACGTTTTTGTCCAGGTAGGTTTTCACAATTCTTCCAGAGCCTTTCTTCCGTCACCCATCGTCAATTCCCTGCCGGGCGGAAATACGCCGGCACGGATACTATTGACGGAGGCCATGTATTTTTCCTGAAGTTCTTTTAGTGGCTTGCAGTCGATAGGGATATCCCATGCTTTTCCAAACAGGGCTGCAACGCCTTTATGCCCGCATAAGTAAATAACATCATGTTTTTCCATGTTTTAAAATACGCAGTAGGTGATTGTTCGCTGTTTTCCTGCAACAACGCCAACCTACTCAATTATTATAGCAGGTCAATGCTTTTACTGCAATTATTTCAGTAATTTTATTTCAATTCGCCTTCTTCTCAAAATACCTATGCTTTTTAGCGAGTAACGCCATTCCCGACGTTCCGCGCCCATGACGGCATGGCCGCCTTCTCTTTTCCGGAGCGTCCGCATCATTTTCAGCATCAATGTTCCGCTATGGGAATCACGGCCCTGAGCCTGGGGATGCAGGAGCAATTACATCCTTGGGCGTCACGTTGAATGGACAAATTCTGCGATGACGGCGTTATGCCCGGTCTCTCGTCACGAACGTTTTTCCCAAGCGCCATCCTGCGTCCGCATTTTTCAGATTGGCGAGGCAGCCTGCTGTTCCCTATTGAAGGAAAGATATCTGGCCTTTCTTTTTCAAAAGCCAGGAAGCCTGGCGGAATACGGCTCTGCCAGTCACGCTTTGAGCAAGTTGCCAGGTTCGCCTTCAGCGTTTCATGATGCCCTCCGGCACACCAATTTCATGCCAAGACGGAATCAAAATCATGCTTCACTATGATTCACGGCCGATTTCGCATGAATTCCGCCTTTTTCACCCTGAACCGGGCAAAAAACAACCCTCACAAGCAGTTGCACTTGTGAGGGTTAGAAAATTAATGGCTCCCCCGGTTGGGCTCGAACCAACGACCTAGTGATTAACAGAGAACCAAACAATAATCGCAACTTATTCTTTGTTATATATTTATCAAATTATTAGTACGCCAACTATACGCCACGTCGAGATTCAAACGTGAAGACTTGCGGTCATTTATCATCATTTCTCGTGTTTCTTTCTTGTGTGGAATCCTGAAAAAAGCTACCGCACTCATTTTGGCGTGCCGGGGACGTCAGGCCTGGAGAAGTTCAGGATGCTTGCTGACCAGTTCCAGCAAGCGGGCGGAGGAACCGCTGGGGCGCCGCTGACCGCTTTCCCACTTGATCAGTGTCGAAAGACTCACGCCCAGCAGACGGGCAAAATCCTTTTGAGTGACGCCCCGGGACTGGCGAAGCTGGGCAATGGCGTTTTCATTGGCCCATGCACGGGACTTGCCGGGAACGATGACCGCCGCCCGGGGTTCAGGCAGGGGTGTCCCGTCCGTCAGGCAGTCCTCAACGTACAATTCCGCGCATTCATCCAGATTCCGCGCTACTTCTTCGACGGTGTCTCCGTGGGTGCAATCGCCGTCCAGTTCCGGCAAGGAACCGATAAAGCATTGATCCTCGTCACTCCACCGGATAAGCCTTGCATAAGGACGGGCAAGGCATTTTATTTCTTTCTGGTTCATGGTCTTTTTGATTCATGGTTTGGACAATCGGCAAGGGGACTTACGCCCCCTTGCCTTTTGCTTCCTCGATCTTTTTGCGGACTTGCTTGATCAGGTAAGGCTTGGCATCGTCTCCGTCCTTCCCGGGGATGGTAGCGGAAACGCCGGACGGGTGTTTGAACCGTCTATGGGAGCCTTTCCCTCCTGGTGTTCGTTGGAATCCGTTTTGGATCAGGGAGGCAACAATATCGCGAATTCTTGTTGCCATGTCGGGAGAATATAACACTATGTGTTGTTTGGCAAACAAAAAATAACACATAGTGTCATTCCTCAATCGGTACGTGTAAAAATCATGTACCAATTTTTGATTTTGCGAATCACCTCTTTCTCGTGTTCCCGGCAATCTGTTCCAAGAGGCGGATAATGACTCTGATGTCTATCCAACCAAGCTTGGGAAGAAAAGAGCATGTATAGTTAGTCCACCCAAAGTTAGGCTTTATACCCTATTCCAAATCATCTCACTCTAAAATTTCATATTTATAATATATTTATTTTAATAATGTTATGAATATAAATAGGGGGGGGGGGGGTATTTTTTTCTTGCAGTGAATAATGGATTCTTGTAAAAAATAGGTAACTTCCCTGCTCCAATATTGTTCTAACAAAAAAACTATTGCTATGCGTTTCTTACTCTTAACTGTGACAATACTGTCTATAATTGGAGCTGTCTGGTACAATAACAAACTGGAAACATCACAACAGCGAGAAAGCGAGTCTCTTGTTGCTGAATACGAAAAAGCCGAAGAGACTACCCAGCAGAAGATTGATAAATTGGATAAAGAAATGAACGAAGCATCTACTGCTATTGATCTAGAGGAGGATATTTATCAAAAAAAGATTTTGGCTTTGCAAGATAAAAGAAAATTGGAAGCGGAAACAAGTCAGCAAAATGCTGAAAGAGCTCTGCGAAGAAAAAAAGCAGCTTTAGAGGCAGCTCTTGTTAAAAGAAAACTGAACGCAGAAGAATGGAAAGCCACCTTAGCGACCTTTAAAACACGCCGAGCTGAAATCGCTAAGCTTCTGAAAGAAAACAGGGAACAAATAGCCTCCAATAATCAGAAACTGGCTGATAAAATCAGCGAAGACAGGAACGATATGGCAAAACGGGAAGACGAAATGAGAAGACAAGCCTCCTATAATCTTACCTACGAAAAAAAATCAGGGAGAGGAACTACTTATGCTATCATAGAGGCTAAGGAAGCTATGGTGAAGAAACATCAATCCATGACGAGAGCCGTTAATCTGCAAAATCAAAGACTCATGGCATCTATTTCTGACATGGAAAATGAACTTGTTCAAATGGATAGGGCTGAAGAGTCTTTCATGGATAAAATTCTCCTCATAATAAGCCAATAAACGCTAATTTAAATCACTCCAAAGAATTTGTAGCTGAAATTGATAGCGCAGACCCAGAACAAGAAAAACTAGCCAATAGCCACAAGGAAACGCTAGAAGAATTACAGGATCAATTTGATAACGCAGAAGAGAAAAAGCTAGGCTTGTAAGAAAATGGGAAAAAGAACGTCAAGAGTTCAACAAAACCAAAACAGAATTGAATAGGAAACATTACTCCGCCCGAAACAATGCACAATTCACAGGATATGGCATTATCGGACTTTTTGCCTTGCTCTCCTTTGTGTCTTTCTGTTTCTCCAACAGATATGGAGCTTAGATAGGATCATTTAAGCGTATCAAGGATTGAATACGCCCCCCCGAGGTCAGGGGCGTTGGTGTTAGAGTGTTGCTGATGATTATCTCCGGAAGGGCGCATTAACAACACCACCAGGGCGCTTTTGTCTTTCCGTCGTGTTGGCCCACCTCTTAATGGCGTTAAGTTCTGCGTTAAAAGTACTCATATTGTTGTCCATTTGTTGTTTCAAGCCCTTGATAGCTTTCCTTGACGCAATACCCAACTCGGTTAATTTGGCAACATAGAGCTTTCCAATCTCACGCATTTCTTCTGGATCAATATATCCATCGGCTGCGGCAGCTTGGATATTTTTCCTTATTTCGTCCAAGGCTTTATTGGCTATAACGGATTGTTGATTCTTTGACCCCTTGCCGGTCTTGACAATCAAGCCTTCCACAAAGGTCTTGATAGCTTTATCGGCTTCTTGCTTCTGTTCCCGCTGAAGGTTCTTCAATTCACGTTCCCGTTCTTTATCAAGCTTCTCCTGGGCCTTCTTAGCTTCCTTCTTGTCTTCATTCTTCCATTCCTTTTTTCCTACCCTAGATTCTTTACTTCGCACTTGCTCATTTCTCGCTTCTTCTGTTTCAAGACGCAACATTCCTTTTTGAATAATCACACGCTCTTTCAAAATACCATTTAATTCTTCTTGGTGCTTTCCGGCCTCCTCTATTGCTGTTTTTTGTCTGGCTTCAATCTTTTGAAGGGAGGTTTTATATTCTTCGGTTCTTTGTTCGTCAGTAACAGGTTTTCCATCTTTGCCTGTACCGTAAGAAGGTTGAAACGATATACCTTCTTCTTCCAGTCTTTCTTTAATTTTATCAATACGAGAGTTTGAGTTATCAAATATCTTTTGGCTGTTATCTCTCGTATTTTGAAGTTTTTCCCTTTTTGATAACAAGGGTTCTAAAGATTGCTTCACAAGCGCCTGATTAGAAAAATCATTTGTCCTTGTGAAGAAATCCAATTGTTTTTGTAATTCTTCTATTTTCTCCTGTATTTTTGCAAGACTCCCGCCTGTTGCGTTAAGGCTATCTTTTGCAGAACTTTGTTCTCTAAATAATCCAGCCATTTCCTCTACAGTTGGAAGAGACATTTTCATATTCTGCAGGCGTGAGTTTTCATCTAACGCGGTATTTCTTTTCCCTTCGGCATCCCCCTGTTTGTCAGCTAAGGCAAGGTCTTCCTCATGGGCGGTTTGAATCTTTGCCCGCTCCGTTATTCTTTCAAGCTCCTGATCCAAGAGCAAAAGCTTGTACTTTCTTTCGTGCTTGCTGATTTTGCCATCCTGGTATTGTTCCTCTACATCCAAACGTTCCATCTTGTTTTTCCAGGTGTCCGCCCCCTGCTTTTCGGCAATCTCCATCTTGCGAAGGGTAAGCTGATACTCAATTTCCCTTGTCTGCTGCTGATATTCGTACGTAATGTTTTTGACGTACTGTTCATACTCCCGGTTGACGACGTTGGCCGCATCCTCCTGTTTCGTTTTCTGAACAAGAGCAAGGCGGCCCTTTTCGGCATCCCTCAAATACTGGTTGATTTCATCATGCTTCCTCTTTGCCTTCTCGGCTGCCTTGTCAAGTTCATCGCTTTTGGCCTTGAAATGGTCAATCAGGGCACTAATGCCCGCGGTAAGCCCCTGGATCAGCAGCATGGCCCAGCCAAGCGGCCCCATGGCCGTCTTGATGGTGGTGCCGAACAAATGAATGAATGGAATGGCCCCCCGCAGGGAACTGGACATGCCGAGGATGCGCGTTGCCGCAATGGTGATTTGTCCGGCCATCCCCTTCACCTGCGTCGTGGTGAGTTCTCCGGCTTCTCCTGCCGTCTTGATGCGCCTTCCCAAATCCTGAATATTCTTCAGGGCATCCGCCTGGGCTACGTTGTCCCCCGCCTTCCGGGCCTCTTCCAGCTTGGCAATGTAGGCTTCAAGTTCGGCCTGCAATTCCTCATAGGTGGCAGAGGCGCGGCGGTTCCCGGCTTCCAGCCGTTCCACCGTAGCCGCGGCGGCTTTCTGCTTCCGGGCCTCCGCATCTTCCGCTTTGTCCGCTGCCTTGTCGGCGGCGTCCATTTCCTTGTTGTAATCGTCGATGATCTTCTGAAGGTTTTCGTCAAGGCCATCCCCCCACTTCGCCCCAAGGTCCAGGTTGGAGGCCCTGTCGTTGAGGACTTCAAAGACGTCATCCACCTGTTCCAGCTTCTTCCTGAATTCTTCGGAGGTCAGAACACCGTTGGTTACTTCGTCGATAAAGCCGGTCAGTCCGGGGTTGTCGTCAAAGGCGGCTTTCATCCGGGAACCGGCAGCGGTCAGGGCGTCGGCGTATTCGTCAAGTTTGCTCCTGGCGTTTTCCAAAGCTCTTTCCTGTTCCGGCCCTATGCCCTCATTCATGGCGGCGCCGGTTTCCTCGGCTGCCGTTTTGGAATTCTTCAGGTGCTGGCGCGTTGTTCCACGGGGTTTCCCCTTCGGCGGGTCCATCGGTTTTTTCCGGGGTTACATTCCGCATTTCGCTTCCAAATTCCTGTTCGTCGGAGACGCTCATGGCTTGCTGGATATACAAGGGCAAATCCCATTGCTTGGAGGCGCGCTTGATCACTGTTTTCAAGCCCATTTGTTCAAAATCGGTTTTCCAGGGTCCTACGATTTCCCCCTTCTTGTTACGGGAGTTGGAGCGGGCCATGATATCATTGACGGCTTTCAGACTCATCCGCTCCCCGTGCAAGTAGCTATCCTTGTCTGTCCAGATACAGTAAAAACCCCTGATGGGTTTCTTGTCGTCATCCCATCCGGGGGTGTGACCCATGACAAATTTCCCGTCCTCGATATTCCAGTAAAACGGCTCTCCCTCACGTGCAATGCCAATGTTGAGGTTGGTGACGCCATTGGAGCGGGCCATACGCATCAGGCCGCGGGCGGAGGGCACCGGCACGCAGGTTAGCACGGGCTTTCCGGTTGCCTTGTCTTTAGCCCAAAATGGAACAAGATAGCCGTGGATGCCGTCAGGCTCACAACGCATCATCAGCAGGTTTTTCAGGGATGCAATCAGCGTTACAGGGGCGCATTGCTGAAGGAGTGGGGTTTTCTGGCAGCAGTGCCAGAAGATACTGATACAGCGTTCCGGCGTCATCATGCCCTCTACAAGCTGGGCAATGTGGCTCTTCATGTCCTCCGACATCACAATTTCATGGAGTGTCTTTTTCGGGACTGGCGCCTGGGGCAAATCTAGTTTATGTGTAGGTGCGTTACTCATAATCTTTGCATGGTTCTGTGTAACAGGCCGGGGATCAGTTGGCGCTGACCCCGGCCAACTGCTTTTTAGGCATTCAGGGATTCCTGATGCTTGCGGTTCAGTTCGTCGCAAAGCTCCTGCGCTTTCCTTAAGGCTTCTTCCTTGTTGTAGGGAGATGTGAGACAAGCGTCTGAATTCCACCATATTGTGTGCATATAGTAGATATCTCTCGTGACCCGGAAATTAAAAGCCATCTCTTCGACCCTATAAGGCTGTTCCGCTTCAATTTCTTCAATCGGCTTGACAAGTTTGATACAAGCAACTGAAAGGTAATTGTTTCGGTTTAGTAAAACGCCATCAGGGAGGCTAACATCCCCTCCCGCAATCTCGTCTCCACAAAGGGCCACTTGGCCTCCAATTGCGTTATTTGCGGACAACTCCCGATTACCTCCACTTCCGAAAAGCCTCCCGTGAAATCCGGTGATTCGAACTAAATCCCCCTTGCGGTATTTCCGCGCCGGGTCGTATTTCGCCTGGGCGGGCTCAAGAGCAGAAGGGTCAAAAAAGCCATCTTCCGTTTTGCCGTCATCACGGCGGATAGTGATTTTGATAGAGTTAAAATCCGTTCCGTCATCTTCACTGATTGTTCCCCGGATGATGACTTCGGTTCCGGGCTTGCATTCGTTTCTTTGCATGGTGTTTTGTTCTATTGGTTTGTTGTTATTTTAGTTAGGTTAGTTGGAAATGGTACTTGAGGGGTTCCTCTTCCGTTTTGTGGGAGGTCTGTTCATGTCAACCCCTGTCTGAGAGATTTTCTCCTTAGTCAGAAAGCGGTACACGCTCACGGCAGAAATGCGGTAGTCGCGGGCACTGGTACCAAGGTCTTCTATGTGTTTGTCCCGTAGAAGTTTAATAGTCTTCTTGCGTGACCATCCGCAGGCTGGATGCTGCGCCAGGTCGTTTATAGAGAGTTCCAGCTTCCCGCCAAACATGCGGGTTGCCTTTTCCTCGTCGCCTTCATTTACGAGCAGCAAGCCTCGGTCATGCAAACTCTGAATAGTCTGCTCCACAATGGACACTATAAATTGCTTCAATCCTTCCATGATTTTTGACAATTAAGATTTAACGATGAAATAAATGATCATGCCGCGGGCTTCTTGGGCTGGAAGGGTTAGCGGGCTTTCGCCACTGAACGGGGAGCCACGTTTTTGTAGTAGTCTTCGAGGAACTCGGAGAGCAGAAACCGGGGGCGCGTCAACCCGCAAACGACGTGCGTTCGAATCTTTCCGGCTTTTACCCATTTCGCCGCATTGATAGCGTGAATAGGCTTTTCTCCGGTTTTCTCACGGGCGGCCTTGCATACTTGAGCAAGGGACATTGTCTGTTCGTACTGTTGTTCTTTCATAGTTGTTTATAAAAAGGAGTTAATGGCGAAATAGACGATTGTTCCGAACCCTGTTACCAGGGCACAAAAGACAAGGCCCTGCACGATGCCGGACCGGGGCTTGAGGTCGTTTTCCGGCAAATCCAGCGGGCAGCCGTATAGGAATTCTGTTTTTGCGTCGCGGTCTCGGCGCATCCAGTATTGTTCATTCGTCATTTTTCTCATTGTTGTTCGGGGTTGGGTTTAAAGCTCGTACCAGCCGAGCCGTTTCAATTCTTCGATAAGGACCTCTTCCATAGTTCAGTCTCTATGGCCGTCAGG
This sequence comes from Akkermansia sp. JRP_AM1, assembly GCF_049262625.1. NCBI lineage: Bacteria > Pseudomonadati > Verrucomicrobiota > Verrucomicrobiia > Verrucomicrobiales > Akkermansiaceae > Akkermansia > Akkermansia sp. JRP_AM1. Next base: position 1,267,810 of record NZ_CP118234.1, on the reverse strand, counting down.
ATTATCCGTCGTGGCGTGATCCCGTTCGTACTGCACAAGGGCGTTTTCGAGGGCTGCGGCTGCGGTTTCATGCTCGTTCATGAGCCGTTCGGCTTCTCCATGGCTCACAGCTACGTCGTCCACGCGGATGCAGCGGTCTTCGGTGTCGTATTCGATAATCATATTTACCTTTCTTTTTTTGGATATTATCGTTCTAACAAATCCTGATTTACTATTTCAGCAGAAGAATTCAACAAAATATTTCCTATTTTGTCATTTTTCTCTGGATTAAACCGTTGGATTCTTGGTTTCAGGATGCTTATCCTTGCGAGGACGGGGAAGCTTGCTGGGAGGAGTCAGAACAAATCCCAGTCGTCGGGCTTCTTGGACAAGAAGAGTCTTGATCACTTCTTTGGGGCGAACTCCCTGCTCGGCATAGGCCAACAGGCAATTCTTAATGCCGTCCTCCATTTTATCGAGTTTGATGATTGAGTACATAGTGTTGCGTTTGATGATTATTTTTTACAGTGTATGCTGACATTATGCAATAATTATTTCCGCATTTGGTGAATAATGTTTTTAATAGGACGTTGACATTTCATCAAAATGCTGTAATATCAATGTATGACGCCGACCAAGGAAGAGATAAAAAAATGGCTCAAGACCTCACGCAAATCCCGCGAATGGCTCGCAGAACAATGTGGAGTTTCTAAAAGACAGGTTGATAATTGGCTGAGTTCTGCGCGTCCTGTTCCTGCAAAGGCTATTCTGATCATTCAGCGCCTCATGGCAGAAAAAGCTTGTCCCATTTCTCCCCAGGTAGAGCTTGATTTCACGGATGAAGAATGGGCCGTGGTGAGCGCAGCCATGACAGCCACTCAACAGACATTCATGGAATTTATCAACAGTGCATTCCGTAACGCACTCAAAGAGTTCGCAGATATAACGCTTCAGAACGCAGCTAAAGAAAAAGAAGATGCCCGCAAGCAGTTTGTCCCGGTGGAAGCATTCCCCTCTATAATATCAACCAGCAACGAAAGGTACAATCTGTCCGTGATCGGCAATATCGCCGCTGGTGGATTGCAGGCAGGTGATACCATTCCTTACCATATCACCGCAAACCGCCCTCTGGGAAAAGATGAGTACGTCCTACGCGTAGAAGGAAAATCCATGGAGCCGATCATCCCAGACGGGGCCCTTGTCATTATGCGTAAGCACACTATCCCCCCCATACCAAAACCCGGCACAATCGTGGAATACTACGATGAACGAGGTGTAACGCTCAAAAAACTGGCCAGGAAGAAGAATCCGGAAACCGGGAAGATGGACTACGTCCTACACCCGCTTAACCCTGCTTTTGGCGACATTGAACCCATGGACGGGGGCCGTGTTTCCGCCGTGTATGTGGAAACGCTGAAAGACTGGCGTAAGATATAAATTCTGAAACTGGCTGAACATTTCCCAATACCAGCAAAAGCTCTACTTATCATCCTTAGTATAATACAAGAGAATCCTTATAATGTTTCAAAAAATCCCTAAACTCAATGAATAATACGTGGAGTCACTAAGAAACAACACCGGACAGACGGTAAAGATATAATCTCATCCGTTTGGCTTTAATAATTATGAAAAAATCAGAAAAGACCTCAATCTAACTTTTTTTCATCATGGTGAAACTCAGCGTTGCTTTCACCCAATAAAAATTCCATTTTTTTTCTTTTCCACACACGTATTCTTGAAGAAGAAATTGCGCTCCGTCTCCGAATTATCGGCTTTCTTCTTTTCCTCGTTGTCTTACGCTTCTTTTTAGGAGGATTATTACCATCCTTCGGAGGAAGAAGTCCTCCTCCTCCTTCATTAGCAAAATGTTTTTCCTCTGTCATTTTTTGATGAGAATAAATAAATAGTAGATACAAGTGAACAATATCATAAGAAGCAGTCCAAGAATGAAGGAGACAAACCCCCACTTGTTACATTGTCTGATTCTTTTCCAGTATTTCGAGTGAACTAAACATTCTGTATCGCCTTCTTTTATTTCACTCCAAGCAGTTTTTCTGATATGTTTAGCTGCTGCTTTAAAATGTCGTTGTGCAAAATAAAAAGAACACACAGAAAAAAACAAACTCAATCCCCAGCATACAAGGACAATCAAAAATAGAATTAATAAATAAGGAGGAATTGCATTATCTCTTAAAAAGGTAATGGCAAAAACGATACCTCCCGATGACAAGGCAATCACATATTTGTCCCACAAGGCTTGTGCCTTGCATTCTTGTTTTTCATTATATTTCAATAATTTGCAATAATCTCCATACGTATATCCATCCGCATTGTATTCAAGATTATTTTCTGATTTTTCTTCGGGAGAGCTCATAATATCAAATAATGCAATTCATTTTTACTATAATGATTAAATTCTACTCGTTCTCATCAATTTATCGCTTGATGTATGTCTTATTTCCATTCCTGTTGATGTAGTATCTACCTCCACGTGGACCTGTGTAAATGGTACGCGCCTTTGAATCCGTACTACTGCTTGGAATGAACACATCATCCAGGAAGGGTTCGTAACGCGGTTTTGAATAGGACCTACTTGGAACCGTTGGTATTCTTCCACCCTCAGAAGTGGGATCATAAGTCAATTCTGACTGCCGGATTTTTATTTTAGGAATCTTCCAGCACAATTTACAGCAATCTGCCGTTCCAAGCTCGTTAAATGACCCTTGCCCCACGCCATAATACCGGCATCCTGGAAGGTGTGTCTTTCCCGTCGAACTGATCCAGTAAGAAATTTTCTTATCGCTCTTTTCGGCAGCTGCACCACCCCTTTTTCCGGCTCTCCATTCCCACGGGGGAATTGGATTCGGCTCCCCCATAGTCCCCTTTTGTCTTTCCGAGCGTCTATTTCAAGCGAGGCAAGCTCATAACTATTTGAGTACTTTTTAAAATGCCATGCCCACCCTTCTTTGACCATTTCATAGTTGATGAAAGAAGCATTGTACAAAACCAGTCCAAGAATGCGCCCGTATTTATCCCGCTTCGTATATTGAACCGTCACGGTTTCTCCCCAAAGCAGCTTCTTCAATGAGTATTTAGCTCCACTGTATCCATCTTGCCCCTTTTCCGGTGCGTCAATCCCGTCCAGGCGAACTTTATGAGCAACCTTCTCTTTTGGCGTTTTCTCCAAAACAGTAATTGTATCACCATCAGTTACATCAATCACAATTCCCCTGATGGTTTCACCAAAGGCAAGGCAGGAGCTTATTATGAAAAATAGCAACCATCTCATAAAAAGATGATATAATGCAAACAACTACAACAAGCAACAACTCTTTAGAGAATAGCTACTCGATAATAGAGCCTCGATCTTTCCTTATTTGGCAAACACTTACCATAATAGGAACATTTTAGTATTAAGTTATTCCTAAAAAGTAGAATCATAAGAAAAAACTTGCCGCTGTTTGCCATTTGGGAAAAATGCCCACATGGATGACATAAAAGACAAAATCCGGGTGTTCCTGAAGGATATGGAAATGAGCAGAGAGGTTTTTGCCGATCTTTGTGGCGTCAGCAAGAGTCAAGTTGATAAGTGGCTTTCCTACCTTCCAATTCCAGAAGCACGGCAACGTGTCATTGAGCGCATCATGAAGGAAGAACATAGCCGTCGTCAAAAGAGTCAGCATGACCCTGACATGGATATTATTGAGGTTCCCTTTCCTCGAAGCCAATTTGACCGGGTTCGAATGACGGCGGACATCCATGGTATGACGATTGAAAAATGGGCTTCCAGGACGCTTATTGCACTCTCCAACGTCCCGCATCATAATCTTTAACGTATTGCAAAATATCCTATCTCAAAACAGATACACGATACATCTCCTAAAAAACCAGATAATTTATTGACGGTACATGTCGAAAACTATAAACTATTCATGATGAATACCGAAGACGTAGATCATACGGATTTACAGTTGCACAAAAACACTGTGGAAACAGAAATCCAGTTATTAGCAACGCACAGAGGCAACTTTAAAAAAGACTTTGGAATTGATGTCGATTGCTATGTTCTGAATGATGAACGACATACCGCGGTCATTAGTAAACGCGGTATGGCAAGATCATTAGGAATGAGCGATAGGGGAAATAGTATTACGAACCTTGTTCAATCTAAATCTCTATCTGAAATTATTACATCGGCGGACGGATTGAGGGAAAAATTAAGTAATCCGTTAATATTCAAAGATAGCCTGTCGGCGGACGGAAAATTAAATCCAATAGTTCACGGGTACGATGTAACAATTCTAATTGATCTCTGCCAAGCTATTAAGAAAGCCAATGAAGAAGGAAAGCTCGCTCCCAATCAAAAACACATAGCACGGCAAGCAGGAATCATTGTAGCAGCATCTGCAAAAGCTGGAATCAAGGGCTTAGTTTATGCTTTATCTGGATATGATGTTACCAGGGAAGAAATTATTAGTTCTTTTAAACGCTTCGTGGCTCAAGAAGCGAGAGGTTATGAAAAAGAATTTCCTGATGAATTATATAAAGAATGGTATAGGCTCTATCAAGAAAAACGTCCTAAAAAGAATAAGCCTTGGAGGTTTATGCATCTCACTAATAGTCAAGTTTATAAACCACTGGCACGAAGTAATGGTAGGCTTTTAAAGCTTTTAAAAGTACATAAACGAGAATATGGAAATAAAAACAATAGGCTCCATCAGTTCTTAGCAGAAATAGGTGTAAAAGCATTGAGGCAACATCTAGGACAATTACTTGCTATAGCTAAGCTTGCTAAAAGTAGAGTAGAATATGAATGTAATTTTGAAAAATTATTTAGTGATCAATTGCCTTTGGATCTAAGTTTAGATGAAAATGATGGCAATATCAATAAATGATAAAGTGTCTTATCTACGGCAAGGATGTGCTCCCACGTTATAGGGAAAGGGGTGCCTATGAAGGAATGATTTTGAGCAGCCGGAAGATTTCCGAACTCTGACATTCAACTGGCGCCTCTGTCTTCAGGGAAAATCTGCCAATAGGCGGGCACCTCTTCCGGATTGCAGGCCGTCAGGTAGTATTTAATCGTCGTCTTGCTAGTGGTGTGTCCCATGTTTTCCAGCAAGCCGTGCGTGTCCCGATGGGCGGCCAGCCAGTACGAGGCGTAGGAGTGGCGGCAAACGTCGTTTAAATGGCTGATGCCGGCTCCCCGGCGCACTGCCTGCCATTTGCGCTGCCAGTTCTTCGGGGCGAGCTTCCCGGAGCGTTTTTCTGGCGGTACGGTTTCCAGCCACGCCTTGAGATTTGCTTCAATCCGCACCAGCCGCACGGAGTTGGTTTTGCTGACCTCTGGTTCAATCCTGATATAGCCATGGGCCAGTTTGACGTGTTCCCATGTCAATGCCGTGACCTCTTCAGGCCGGACGCCGGCAAAGAGCAGGACGGCCACTGCTATTTTCATGTCCGCCGCATTTACACGCAAGTTTTCCGGCATAGTCCCATCTCCGGAATAGTCTCTGCAGGCATCCAGCAGGGAATGAGCTTGCGCGGGCGTAAGAATGGAAATGGGCGCCCGCTGGTGCTTACGTTGCTTGATTCCTTCGGCGGGGGACTGCACGGCATATTTTTTGCTGATAGCCCAGGCAAAAAACGGCTTAATGTGGCGCAACGCGGAATTGTATGAAGGAGGCGTCGTTTTCCATCCGGTCAGCCATTTTTCAAATTCATCTGGCGTCACGTCGTCAATCAGGCAATCCCCAAATACAGAGGCAAAAGCACCTAAAACCTGTCTTACACGGCTCCGGTAATGAGAAGAGGTATCTTGTAGCGTATCACGGTAAAGAGGCTCAAGAATGGATATTTTGCGGGCATCGCTGGCCCGATGCCGTGTGATGTAATAGTCAATAACATCCTTAAGCGTCACGTCAAACGGTGCTAAACGGGCAAGTTCTTCGATGACGGCATCATATTCTGATCTCGTCATCAATGTTTCCCCCAAACGCAACCCCGCAGCCACGTCTTCCAGGTTGGTAATATATCCCATTGCTTCCGCCTTGGTCGGGAAATACTTTGTTTCCCTCTTTCCGGTTCCGGAAAGCTTGACAGGGATGCGAACCTGCCAGCGTCCGCTTTGAGCGTGCTTCACCGGAGTTATTTTCAGGCGTTTCATGATGCCCTCACAGTACGCCAATTTTACGCCAGAACGGAATCAAAAAATGATATTTGGTCAGCATTTATGGCTATTTTTCCATGGTTTTTCACATTTCCGGCCCCAAAACAGGCAAAAAAGAAGCCCCGTAAGTCATTGAACTTACAGGGCTTTAGAAAAAGAATGGCTCCCCCGGTTGGGCTCGAACCAACGACCTAGTGATTAACAGTCACCCGCTCTACCGCTGAGCTACAGGGGAGTTTGCGTTCCATGGAGCGCGGAGGGATTTTTACTGGAGGCACAGGCGTTTGGCAAGTACTTTTTTGTTTCTGTAGGCTTTTTGACGCAAAAAGGCTTCCGCGGCGTGGGCATGCCAACGGTGTTTCTTGACCTTTGAGGGGAGAATGCCCAGACTTTCAGCGACATGAGTGAACATCACCATCATATTGCTGTTCTGGCCGGCGACGGCATCGGGCCCGAGGTCATGGCGGAGGCCCTGAAGGTTCTGGACGCCGTAAGTTCCAAGTTTGGATTTACCGTGAGCCGCAAGGAGGCTTTTGTGGGCGGCGCGGGCATCGACCATTGCGGCAAGGCCCTTCCGGAAGAGACCATCCGAGCCTGTGAAGAGGCGGACGCCGTCCTGTTCGGCTCCGTAGGCGGCCCCAAGTGGGAGCACCTTCCCGCCAATGAACAGCCGGAGCGCGGCGCCCTGCTGCCGCTGAGAAAGCATTTCGGCCTGTACGCCAATCTGCGCCCGGGCGTATGCCTGCCTGCCCTGACCCACGCCTCTCCCATCAAGAATGAATTGATCGAAGGCGGTTTTGACATTTTATGCGTCCGGGAACTGACCGGCGGCCTGTACTTCGGCCAGCCCCGTTTCCGCGAACAGGAGGGGGACGACGAAGTCGTCGTGGATACCATGCGCTACCACAAGAGCGAGATGGTGCGCATCGCCAAAGTGGCGTTCGAGGCCGCGCGAGGGCGCCGCAAGCGCGTCACCAGCGTGGACAAGGCCAACGTGCTGACCAATTCCCTGCTGTGGCGCGAGACGATGATTGAGGTTTCCAGGGATTATCCGGACGTGGAACTGCTCCACATGTACGTGGACAATGCCGCCATGCAGCTGGTGCGCAATCCCCGCCAGTTTGACGTGCTGGTGACGGAGAACCTGTTCGGGGACATTCTTTCCGACGAGATGGCCATGATCTGCGGCTCCCTGGGCATGCTGCCCAGCGCCAGCCTGTGCCAGGGCAATGAGGACAACGGCCTGTTTTTCGGCCTCTACGAGCCTTCCGGCGGCTCCGCCCCGGACATCGCCGGCAAGGGCATTGCCAATCCGATCGCCCAGATTCTTTCCCTCTCCATGCTGCTGCGCTATTCCCTCGGGGAAAAGGACGCGGCAGACGCCATTGACGCCGCCGTGCGCCGCGTGATTGAACAGGGCTACCGCACGCGAGACCTGGCTACGGGCGCCTCCGGAGAAATCCGCGTGAATACCGCGGAAATGGGGGATACCATTATTGCGGCCCTTTAAGGGGGCGTTTTCCCGCTCCGCAGGCGCATTCCACCGTCTGCGGGGCTGTCACCTCCGGAAGCGGGGGGAGGCACTTCCTCTGTTCTTCCATTTATTCCCGGGCTTTTCCGGTTCTTCATTCAACAATCATGAACGTTCTTATCATCGGCCAGGGAATCGCCGGAAGCTGCCTGGCATGGGAATTGAAACGCCGCGGCACGGATTTCACCATCACAGACCGCCCTATTGCGGAAACAGCTTCCCGTGTGGCCGCCGGGCTGGTGAATCCCCTGACGGGCCGGGCCTTCCGCCCCGGCTGGCGGCAGGAGGAATGCCTGTCCGCAGCGGAGGCCTTTTATCCGGAGACGGAACGGGAACTGGGCGGCTCCTGGTGGCAGAAGACCCCTATTTTCCGGGAACTGGAAACGGAGGACCAACTGGAAGTCTGGCAGGAACGCCAGACGGCCCCGGAGTCCTGCGCCTATGCGGGCCCCCTTTTCCCATGGCCTGAACACTGGGAAGGCCGCGGAAAAGCCGCCTATACGCGCGGCTCCGCCGTGCTGCACGTGGAGGACATGGTCAACGCCATGCGGAAGTTTTTCACGAAACAGGGCCGTTTTGTGGAAGCGGACGTGTCCCCCGCGGATATCCGTCCGGATGAAAACGGCCTTTTCCATTGGAACGGGCAGAAGTTTTCCCATATAGCCTGGTGCACCGGCTGGGAGGCCGGATGCCACCCGGACATGGCTCCCTTGAAGGGACGCCCTTCCAAGGGCACTATTCTGGACCTGGACCTGAAGGAGCTGGACTGGCACGCCGGCATCCTGCATTTCGGCCACTGGCTGGTTCACAACGGTTCTTTCTGGCGCTTCGGCGCCACTTACGCGTGGGCGTGGGACGCTCCCGGCATTCCGGAAGCCCCCGCCGTCCAGGAATTGATGCTGGACCTCGTCAAACGCTATTCCGGGGAGACGGGCTTCCTCCGCGCCCGCGCCGCCGTGCGCCCCATCATCCGGCGCAGCCAGCCCGTCGCCGGGCCCATTCCCGGCCTGAACGGCCAGTTCGTCTTCTCCGGACTGGGCAGCAAGGGAGTGACCACTTCCCCGTGGGCCGCGGCCCAGCTGGCGGAACATCTTGTGCACGGGGCGGAACTGCCGCCGGACCTGCTTCCCGCCGCACTGTGGAAATAATGCGGCGCGGTTCCCGTACTTCCTTGAACGGGACAGCTATTTTCCTTGTCAAAACGCCCTGAACACGATTACATGCGGCCTTATATGCGAGCGGAGAACGAGAACTGGGGAGATACGGTACGGGAGCATTTGTTTGACCAGCGCGGCGCCGTGATGGTGCACTGGCTGATCCTGCTCAATGTGGTCGTCTTTATCCTCGGGTTTTTCTTCCAGGTGGATATTCCACGGGATATTTACCCGCCGGGCCGTCTGGACCTGATCCAGCTTTACGGGGCCTACAGTGAATACACGTGCTTTCATGAAGGGGAATTGTGGCGATTGTTCACCTACCAGTTCCTGCACGCCAATCTGGGGCACATCATGTTCAACATGATCGCCCTGTGGTTTTTCGGGCCGGTCGTGGAGGAACGCTTCGGCCATCTGCGCTTCCTGCTGTATTATCTCTTCTGCGGCGTGGCGGCGGCCCTGTTTTCCTCCCTGCTGGGGTACATGGGGTTCTTTGATCCGGAATGGCGCTTCATTCCCATGGTGGGGGCCTCCGGCTCCATTTATGGCATCATGGCCGCGTGTGCGGTGCTTTTTCCGCGCGCCCGGGTGCAGCTTCTGTTCCCTCCGGTCAATTTGAGCGTGCGCCAGTTCGCCCTGGCCGTCCTCGGCATCGCCTGCGCCGTCATTATTTTCCAGTGGAACAACGCGGGCGGGGAAGCCGGACACCTGGGCGGCATGTTCGCCGGGTTCATCCTGACATTGCTGATCCTGTGGAAGGAAAAACTGTCCTCTCCCAGGCGGCGGGTCGTTTCTTCCTCCCACCATTCCACCTCGCACTCCGCACGCCGCCCCGCCGGTAACCATCCCTCCGAAGAGGAGGTGGATGAAATCATGGAAAAAATATCCCGCTCCGGCCTGTCCAGCCTGACGGAAGAGGAACGGGAAGTTCTCCGGCGCGCCTCCCGCCGTTGAATTATTTGTTAGATATTCCCCGAATTTTTGTTATTTTTCTTTCTTTTTCATTATTTCCTCCTAGCATGGAGGAATGATGACGCGGCTGTATTCCTCCACCGTTCTGGGCGTGGATGGCGTAGAAGTGGAGGTGGAAGTGGATTTCCGCCCCATGGCGGAAAAACGCACCTTTATCGTGGGGCTGCCTGATGCGGCCGTGAAGGAGAGCGGGCAGCGCGTGGATACGGCCATCCAGAACAGCGGACTGCCCTTCCAGCAGGGCGTTTTCGTCGTCAATCTGGCTCCGGCGGATTTAAGGAAGCAGGGACCGGGGTTTGACCTCCCCATCGCCCTGGGAATGGTTGCCGGAGCGGCGGAAAGGGACATGGACGCTTCTTCCTGGTGCATCGTGGGGGAATTGGCCCTGGATGGCGCCGTACGCCCCGTGCAGGGCATTCTGCCGCAGATTATGGAGGCGCGGCGCATGGGCAGGAAGCGCATCATGCTGCCACGTGCTAACGCGCACGAAGGAACGCCCGTGCAGGGCGTGGAGATTTACCCCGTGGCTTCTTTGAAGGAGGCGTGGGCACTCCTTACCTCCTCCGTTCTGCCCCCTCCCTTCACGGCTTCCGGAAGAGAGGACCGGGAGGCCGAAGACAAGGAGGCTGCCGTTGACTTCGACGAGATCAAGGGGCAGCCCTATGCGCGCCGCGCCATGGAGATCGCGGCGGCAGGCGGCCATAACATCCTTCTCTGCGGTTCTCCGGGTTCGGGCAAGTCCATGCTGGCGCAGAGGCTCCCGACCATTCTCCCTCCGCTGAATCCGGAGGAAGCTCTGGAAACCAGTAAAATCCATTCCGTATGCGGACTGCTGAAACGGGGGAACGGCCTGGTGGCCCGGCGTCCGTTCCGGGCTCCGCACCATACCATTTCCGATGCCGGGCTGATGGGCGGAGGAGCGAATATCACGCCGGGGGAAGTGTCCCTGGCCCACAACGGCGTGCTCTTTCTGGACGAATTGCCGGAGTTCCGCCGCGCCGCGCTGGAAACTCTGCGGCAACCGCTGGAATCCGGCCAGGTGGTCATTTCCCGCGCTTCCGGCACCATGACGTTTCCGTGCCGCTTCATGCTGGCAGCCGCCATGAATCCGTGCCCCTGCGGCTATCTGGGCGACAGGAGAAGAACCTGCACCTGTCCCCCGGCGCAGGTCGCACGCTACCGCCGCAAGATTTCAGGACCGCTTCTGGACCGGTTCGACTTGCTGATGGAAGTTCCCGCCGTGGACCCCTCTATTCTGGCCTCCGCACCCGCCGGGGAATGTTCCGCCGGCATCAGGGAACGCGTGATGGCCGCCCGGCAGCTCCAGTGCAGCAGATATGCGGGCACTCCCTTCCGCAGCAATGCGGCACTTTCCGGAAAAGCGCTCCAGAGGCATTGCCGCCTGCTGCCGGAAAGCCGCGCCATCCTGCTCCGCGCCGTGGAAGAACTGGCCCTTTCCGCCAGAGCCTACGACCGCATTCTGAAGGTGGCCCGCACCATAGCGGATCTGGAGGGCAGCCCTGATATTCAGGATTCCCATTTGTATGAGGCCGTGCAGTACCGGGCCTTTGAACATTCTCTCCGGGAATGAACCATTCCGGAATGCCGCGTTACGCCATGCCAAAGCGTGCCTTTTCCGAACGGAAAAAGGAAAAGAGGCGTTTTTCAGGTCGCCTCCTTCCCGATTGAAAAGTGTACCGCTCACCGGTTCCGGGAACGCCGGAAGACGAGGGCTCCCAGGCCAAGCATTCCCAGAGATGCGGTAGCCGGTTCCGGAACGGTTTCATAGGATACTTGGATGTTGGCAAGCGTATAGGGGGAGGTGGCGCCGCCCGCGCCGCCGCGCACTCCGGCAACCAGCTTGTATCCTTCCCCCACGCCAGGGGAGAATCCGCCATGTCCAGGGAAACGGTCGTCGTTCTTGAAGTGGAATCAAAGGTAAAGCTTTCCACGGTGGAAAGGTTCCGGACCAACGTTCCGGCGGAGTCGTAAACCGCCAGCACCATGGTGTAGCTCGTGATGACGGAGGTGGGCGTGTCACAGGAAAAGATGATGGAGGAAACAAGCTCTCCCTGCCGGGGGCCGCCCAGCACCATGGCAAAGGAGTCTCCGGCCACGCCGCTTCTGCCGCACAGGATGATGGAACCGACGTCATCATGGTTGACCCAGGTTCCCTCCCCATTCTGGGGCCAGTTGGCCAGGCTGTTGTTATTGCCTCCCGCATAGACGCCAAATTCACGGCCTTTTACTTTATCCAGCAGCTGGTTTCCCGTTTGCGGCGCCATGGTCGCGGTTTGCGACAGATTGGCTGATTCGGGCAGTTCGGCAATGATGGTAGCAGCATTTGCAGCCAGCACACTGGCGCAACTTATTAATACAGCACAATATCTATTTTTCATAAGTTACACACCATAATAAATTTATTATGGTGTGTCAATTTACATTTAAGAAGAAAAGTCTTTGAATTTTCAGATTTTTCTGAAATCCGGCGCATCTTCTTGAGGTTGAATGGCCGAGCCGTTCCCCGTAATTCGCCGTTGCTGGATTTTTCTTTATAACCCTATTAAAATACCTATTTTACGTGGAATTAAACTTTGGAATAAGGAGAACATGAAATGAAGTTATTTTTCTGCGGAGTTTCCGCAGGTTTTTACAGGAGCCGGGAGGCCCCTGCTGCCGGAAACGGTCTTTCCCCAGCGGGAGCATATGCCTCGCCCTCCCGTTTGCCGGCGCTCTTTTCCGGAAACATTCAATACGCCGGGCCATCCCGGCTTTTTCACCCGTCACCCACGCAGAACAGCCGCTCCGCGGACATGCGCGGAACGGCTGTTCGCACGAGAAAGGAAAGACCGGTTTAACGGATGGCTTCCAGAGCCTGCTTGAGGTCCGCAATGATGTCTTCCGCGGCTTCCGTTCCCACGGAGAACCGGATGAGGTCCGGCCGGACGCCCGCCTCCATGAGCTGCTCATCCGTCAACTGGCGGTGCGTATGGCTGGCGGGATGGAGGACGCAGGTGCGGGAATCCGCCACATGGGTTACGATGGCGGCCAGTTTCAGGCTGTCCATGAACTTGATGGCGCGTTCACGGCCACCCTTGATGCCGAAGGTCACCACGCCGCAGGATTGCCCGTTGCGGAATTGCTTCCGCGCCAGGTCATGGTATTTGTTGGACGGCAGGCCCGGATAGTTGATCCAGGCCACATCCTCCTGCCCTTGCAGGAATTCCGCCACCTTTTGCGCGTTTTCACAGTGCCGCGGCACGCGCAGGTGGAGGGTTTCCAGGCCCAGGTTGAGCAGGAAGGCATTCTGCGGGGATTGAATGGAACCCAGGTCGCGCATGAGCTGGACGGTCGCCTTGGTGATGTAGGCGCCCTTGCCGAAGCTCTTGCTGTAGGAAAGCCCGTGATAGGAAGGGTCCGGCTCCGTCAGGCCCGGGAATTTGTCCCTGTGGGCTTCCCAGTCAAAGTTGCCGCTGTCCACGATCACGCCGCCCACCGCCGCGGCATGGCCGTCCATGTACTTGGTGGTGGAGTGGGTGACGATATCCGCCCCCCATTCAAAGGGGCGGCAGTTGATGGGGGTGGCGAAGGTGTTGTCCACGATCAGGGGGACGCCGTGCGCATGGGCGATGTCCGCCATTTTGCGGATGTCCAGCACGCAGAGCGTGGGGTTGGAAACGGTTTCCGCAAAGAGGGCCTTCGTATTGGGACGGAAGGCTTTGGCGATTTCCTCCGCCGGGGCGTCCTGGTCCACAAAGGTGACCTCAATGCCCATTTTCCGGAACGTGACGGCAAAAAGGTTGTACGTGCCTCCGTAAATGGACGCGGTGCTGACGATGTGGTCCCCCGCCTCGCAGATGTTGAAGACGGCAAAGAAAGAGGCCGCCTGTCCGGAAGAGGTCAGAATGGCGGCCACGCCGCCTTCCAGTTCGGCGATTTTTCTGGCAACCGCCTCATTGGTAGGGTTCTGGAGGCGCGTATAGAAGAATCCGGCTTCCTCCAGATCGAACAGTTTGGCCATTTGTTCGCTGGTTTCATACTTGAACGTGGTGCTCTGGTAAATGGGCAATACGCGGGGTTCACCCTTTCTGGGGGTCCAGCCCGCCTGCACGCACAGGGTTTCCGGTCTCAATTCCTGACTCATGATGCAGGGATGCTATGCCATGCCGCCTCCCTTGTAAAGCAGGGAAAGGAGGCATTTCCAGCCGCTCCCTGCCTCCCCGCCTTCGCGGTTACAATCAGCCGCGTTCAAGTGCCGGGAGGCTCTTGTTCCCAAAGACGGCCTGAGGAATATGCCACCGTATTTGGAGCTTCTTCCGGAGAAGGGAACAGCCTGCGGATTTTACCTGATTTCCGGCAGAGGGGTGGAAATTTCCTCTTCCGTCAGGTAGCAGCCGGGATCGGACCCGTACCAGTGCCCGTTGGCAAATGCGGCGCGCGTGCGGAAGCCACCGCCGCACAAGGCAAAGTGCACACAGCGGCCGCAGCGGCCTTCAATTTTTTTCTGCCGTTCCAGGGGATTGTCGGACCCGCGCAACTCAGGCAGCATCTCCGCCGCGGCCCCCGCCTTGGCGTCCCACAGATCGGAAAACAGGTTGTTCTTCACATTGCCCAGCGTGACGGATTGCCAGAATTGGTCCGGGTGCACCACGCCCTGCGTGTCAATGTTGGCGATGCCGCGGCCGGAGCTGTTCGCCCCGCCGCCGTTCCATTGAAGAAGGTTCAGGGTTTCCTTCGCCAGCGGGGAGCCTTCCCGGAGCTGGCGCAGCAGCAGGTAAATGCCGTCCGCTGGCTGGGTGACGGTCAGCACTTCACGGTTTTTGCCTTCCGCCTTCCATTCCTCCACGCGGGCAATCAGCGTATCCATGGCGTTCCGCGCTTCCTCCTGCGTCAACGTCTGCACTTCCACGCCGCGGCCCGTGGGCACCAGATGGTAGAAGCAGACGCGCTGGATGTCATTGGCGTCAATGAAGTCCAGAATCTGGTCCATGCACTGCACGTTGTTGCGGGTCAGCGTCAGGCGCAGGCCCGTCTTCTGCCCCACTTCACTGCAGAGCTTGAACCCGCGCACCGCCTGTTCAAAGGAGCCTTTCACGCCGCGGAACTTGTCATGAACGGCGCCGATGCCGTCCAGGGAAATGCCCACGTACGCCACGCCCAGTTCCTTGAACCGCGCGGCGGCCTCCGGCGTGATGCGGGTGCCGTTCGTGGAAATGGTCACTTTCAGCCCTTTTCCAGTGGCCCGTTCCAGCAGCTCCATGAAGCGCGGGTGCACCAGCGGCTCCCCGCCGGAGAACAGCAGGGCGTTCACCTTGTAGTCCGCCAGATCGTCAATGACCGCGCAGCACTGGTCCCAATCCAGCTCCCCTTCAAATTTCCGGGCGGAGGCGTCCGCATAGCAATGCACGCACTTGAGGTTGCAGGTGCGCGTGATGTTCCAGACCACAATGGGCTTGCGGACGCGGGACGAAGCCGGAGCGCAGGATTCCACGGCGCCTCCCGCGGAGCGGCCGTGCCCGTGGCCCTGCCCGTATCTCAAATGGTCCGCGGGCTGTTCCGCCCCTGTCCAAAGTCTGGTAATGTTAATCATGGTGTTGTGAAAGCCTGGGCTGGTAGGGGCAGAGGTTGTCTTCCGCCATCATGTCTCCGTAAACGGCATAGGCGCGGGAACGGGAGCCGCCGCAGACGGTGCGGTACTCGCACCGGCCGCATTTGCCTTCCAGTGCATTGTCATCCCGGAGTTTGAGGAAAAGGGGGTGCGTGCGGTAGATTTCCCCCGGATCATCCGTCCGCACGTTTCCCGCCGTAACGGGCAGGAATCCGGAAGGCTGGATTTCCCCGGTATGGGAGATGAACATGATGCCCTTGCCGTCCCGGGTGGGAACGGCGCGGCGCGCGGGCTTGCTCCCCTGCGCGCGGGCTTCCTGAAGCGCCACGCGGCGGTAATGGTGCCCTTCCGTGGTCTTGACGCCGAAGGGGACTTCACGGCTTACCTTGCTGAGTTTTTCCCAAACGGCCTCCACTTCTTCCGCCGTGGGCATTTCATCCATGGCGGCCCGGCCCGTAGGCACCAGCAGGAACACGCTCCACATGCCCGGCTGCATCTTCTTCATCAGCTCCACAAAGTCGTCAAACTCGCCCAGGGTGCTCTTGGTGATGGTGGTGTTGATTTGCAGGTGCATCCCCGCTTCCTTCGCCATTTCCGCCGCGCGCAGGGTCCGTTCATACGTGTGGGGAACGCCGCGGAAGGCGTCATGGGTGGCCTCATGCGCCCCGTCCAGGCTCAGGGACATGCTTTGAACCCCCGCCTCCTTCAAGGCATGGAAGTCCGCATGCAGCAGCCGGGCGGTAGCGGCGGGGCTCAATGCCACATGCAGCCCCTTGCCGGCCGCCGCGCGGATCAATTCCAGAATGTCCGGCCTCATGACGGGGTCCCCGCCCGTCAGCACCAGCATGGGAGGGCGCAGCTCCGCCAATTGGTCAATCAGGCGCAGGGCTTCCTCATGGGTCAGTTCATCAGGATGGGGCCGCGGCTGGGCTACGGCGCGGCAATGCTTGCACGCCAGCGCGCAGGCGCGCGTCACTTCCCAGAAAACCAGGAAGGGGCGTTCATTGAGATCTGTTTCACTAAAAATCGGTCGCATTCCTCAGGACAGCCACTTTAGAACAATTATAATTTTTGACCAGTCCAAAAGAGGGGCATTCCCCCAAAAAGTTCACTTGGCCGCCTCTTCACGGATTTTCTGAACTTCCTTGGGCAGTTCGGAAAGGGAATTGAGGGCCTCCTTCAAATTCCTGGAGGCATCCGGAGAGAGCATGATGGCCGTCACATGCTTGACGATGGGCTGCATCATTTCCACAAGCTGCTGCTGCACTCCCGTCAGCTTGGCCTGCTGGTTGCGGGTGAGGGGCGGCAGGGCGGCCTGTTTCTTGGCGATGTCCAGCAGGGCGGCCCGGTAATGCCCTATCTGGTCCACAGCGGCCTTGCTGGTTTCCTCATCCTTCACCCTGGACAGGGATTCATCCAGGTTTTTGACTTCATCCACGGTTTTTGCCAGCAGGGTTTCATGCGTGTTGCCCTCCGCATCCTTCGGGAACGGCTCCGCCTGCGCGGCCTTGTCCCGGGAAGCCTGCGCCAGTTCCGTCTGCACGGACTGCAAATCCATCAGGGCCTTCTGCAAATCGGGCGTGAGCAGACCTTCCTTTTTCAAGCGCGCAAGGGATTTCACCAATTCACCGGAAATTTTCTGCACTTCCGTCATCTGGGCGGAAATCTGCGCCTGCTCCTGCGGCGTGGCGCCGGGAAGTTCAAGCTGCCTTTTTCCGAGGTCCACCAGCTTTTCACGCACCTTTTTGACCGTTTTCACGGCGTCCGCCGCTCCGGGCTCGTCCGTCACCTTGTCCAGCGCCGCCGTAATTTCATGCATGCTGGCAACGCTCTCCTTGGTCAGGGAAAGATGGGTGTCCTGGGCAAATGCGGGGGCCGTCATGCAGACGGCAGCGCCCAGGCCGATGAAAGCAACTGTTTTATTCATGATATGGAAGCCGTTTCGTCACGGAAAGATACTTCTTCCTTCATCTCCCGTCAATCGTGACGGTCGTCACGAAGGACAACCCCTTCTTTTCTACATACGGTCAGTGGCAGGCAAGCACTCTTTCATGCCTTTGTAAAAGCCATTTCCCCGCTTGGGCAGGGCTCTCTTTTCACCTGCAAACGCTACAGAGATGATAGGGACTCAACCACTAATTAATACGATATGGCTCAATTAACAATACAACAATTTCTAGGATACAACCCCGACGATAGAGGTCGCTTCATCGATCATATGGCCCGGTTCGGACAACACGTTGATACCGTTCTCGGCAGTGTCGCCAGGACTGATTACCCCTGGGATATTCCCGGCGGCTGGGAGGGCTGGTTCCAGGTTGAATTTGCCACGTACCTCACCATGAACAATATTGATCATGAACGGGAAAACGGTATCCAGGGATACGGAACGCCTGATTTCCTTTTTTCAAATGGCCCTTATCTTGCCCCCATTGAAATCAAATGCCATCATCCGGGCAGCAATATTACGCAAGATGCATTAGCGGATGTGGCTAAACTACAACAATCCGGGATGAATTCCGGACTCGTCATCGCTGTTACTCCCAGTGGACCACCCAATGGGAGTTTCCACCATGCCCATACCCTTACCGGAACCGTGGGTGGAGTCAATCCTCCCAATATGGAAATTTACTACTGCGGGCAATAAGGCTTTACCACATTAAAAAGGGCTGTCTGCTCCATTGCAGACAGCCCTTTTGAAATTTTTAACAGCCGGATTTTAGTCGCGCTGCTGGCGGGAGTACTTGTAGTAGCTCTGGAAGCTGAGTTCCGCAGGGAATTCGCTCAGGCCGCCGTTGGGATTGTATTCCTTAAGGCCGCTCATGCCGCAACGTCCCTGATAGGGGGGCTTGTACGTGCACTTGTAGGTGGGAGCCCAGAACGTGACAAGTTCATAGATGCCGTAGCCCATGCGTTCAAGCATGGTGGCGGTGCCATCAACAATGCCCACGGAAAAACCGGCATAGTCACCTTCGCGGCTCGTCCAGTTGATGATTCCCAGGGGAATTTCTTCAACGGAGTAAATGATGTTGGCGATGGCGCGGCCCAGCTTGCGGGTGGGGGTGTATTCGGAAGCGGGTGGAGCCTGAATGTCCGCACTGGCGACACCGATGGCGCCGGCGGCAAAAAGAGCTGAGATGATGGCACGTTTCATACTGATTGTTTATATAGTATAATTTGTCGAGGGAAAGCAACTCAAAAAAACAAAAAATCAATCTAATTCCGGGCGGGGGTCCCGCGTCATGAGCTCCACAAGCGCTTCCATGGGCGGCTTGGATTCATAAAGAACGGAATAGACGGCGTCAATCAGCGGCGTCCTCACTCCCAGCTTCCGCGCAATTTCATAGACGGAGAGCGTGTTGGGCACCCCTTCCGCCACCATGCCCAGGGCGTCCAGAATTTCCTGGAGGCTTTTTCCTTCCGCCAGCCTCCGCCCCACCGTCTGGTTGCGGGAGTGGCGGGAATAGCAGGTGACGATGAGATCGCCCACGCCGGAAAGGCCCATGAAGGTTTCCCTGCGGCCTCCGCTGGCTACGCCGATGCGCGTCATTTCCGCCAGGCCGCGGGTCAGCAGGGCGGCCTGGGCGTTATCTCCCAGGTTCAGCCCCTCGCACAGTCCGGCCCCGATGGCAAAGACGTTCTTGATGGTTCCCCCAGCTGCATGCCGATGATGTCCGTAGCGGAATAAACGCGGAAGGTCTTGGAGGCGAATATCTGCTGCACCCAGTCCGCATATTTCGGATCCTCAAACCCGATCAGGGAGGCGGACGGGAGGCCCAGGCAGATGTCTTCCGCATGGTTGGGGCCGGAGAGCACGCCTATGGGATTGGAGGGCAGATATTCCTGAAGGATTTCCGTCATTCTTTTATGGGAGCCCTGTTCAATGCCCTTGGTGCAGGAGACGATGACGGCGTCCGGCCTCACCGGCAGGTCACGCAGCCGCTGCGCTACGGAACGCATGGCTACGGAAGGCACCACCACCACGATGAGCTCCGCGTCCTTCACCTGGTCCAGGTCGCAAGTGGGATGGATGTTGGGGGCCAGGGGCGCGGCGGTTTCCGACAGGACCGGGCTGCGCCTGGTTTCAGCAAGCTGCCGGGCCTGCGCTTCTTCCGGCGTCCACAGGACGACTTCACATTCCCGGGTCGCCAGGACCATGGAGAGGGCCGTACCCCAGGAACCGGCGCCGATGACTGCTATTTTATGTAACCGATTCATCATCTTACTTGGACTTTTTGGAATAGAAGGAGTGTTCCGTTCCGTTGAGGAGCCTCACGATGTTGGAACGGTGCTTGAGAATGACCAGAGCCCCCACCACCGTGAAAAAGGCAATGTAAAGTATCTGGGGAGAAACGGCCCCGCCCTGGCAAAGCGGGTAGAACCACCATCCGGCGGCGATCATCGCCACGGCAGCCACCAGGCTGGCCAGCGACACGATGCCGGAGATTCCCATGAATACCAGCCACGCGCCCAGGGCCACGCAGGCCACCACCGGATTGAGGGCAAACAAGACGCCCGCAGTCGTCGCCACGCCCTTTCCGCCCCTGAACCCAAGGAAACAGGTATAGGTATGGCCGAGCACCACGGCGAAACAGACGAGGACGACTACGGCGTTGAAGTCCCAGCCGCCCGCATCCCCCGTCAGGAACGGCAGCCAGTTCAGGGCGCCGAACACGGGCACGAACCCCTTTAAAAAATCCAGCGCAAAAACGGAGAGGCCCCACTTCCAGCCCAGCACGCGCCATGCATTGGTAGCGCCTATGTTGCAGGAACCCTCCCGCCTCAGGTCAAGGCCCCTGATCCTGCCGGCAAGGTAGCCGAACGGAACCGCTCCAACCAGGTAGGAGGCTGCAATATAGAGAACTATCCAGGCAATCATGTCGTGCGGAGGGTATTCTACCCCCCCGCCCGTCAAATGACAATGGGGAAATCGTCTCCGGGACGCTTCTTTCCGGCGGCCTGCTCCCGCGGAACAGCGGAACGTTCAACGGCCTTCCCCGGCACCGGATTTCCAGAAGGCTTCCTGCACCGCCCCCGTCCGGAGGAAAGGCCCTCTTTTAAAAAGCGACGCAGTAAAAACGGCACAGGCTCGCCCCGCGCTCGTGGGGAAGATGCCCCCGGTCTTATTTTTCCTTTTCCGGAACGGGTTTATTTACCGTCCGTGCAGGGTTTCCGCATCACGGCGGCCCAGACGGAGGCATTGTCCTGCTGCGGTTCCAGCATGTCCTTCACCTGCTCCATGATGGTTCCCACCAGCTCCCGGCTGGAACAGTCCCTGGCCTTTTGGAGAGCCAGGAAAGAAGGCTCCCTCAGCAGTTCGCTCCAGACCTGCAAGCCGTCCGAGCAGGCCAGCACCGCATCCCCCGGATGCAGAAGCAGGGGCATGGCGCTGATGTCCACCAGTTCCATGGGCCCCCCCATGACGGCGGACCGCAGAACGCAGCGCTGGCGCAGAGCGCCCTGGAGGGACATTTCCCCCTTCCGGTAGAGGCAATCCGCAATGGGCCTCATGGAGTGGTCTTCATTCAGGCGGTCCATGCGGAAGCTGTCCGCTCCGCTCCATAAGTAAAGGGGGGAATCCCCCACGCTGATCCACCACAGGGAACGGTCACGGATGAAGACGGCCAGCAGCGTGGTTCCGGATTCCTCCGGCTCCTTCTGGATGGCGGCCAGCGCCCGGTTGGCGGCATGCAGGGCTTCCGTCAGACGCTCCGGAATATCCTCCACGCCGCTTTCCGCAAATACTGCGGCAAATTCCTGCGCCACCACGCAGGAGGCGCAGTCTCCGCGGAGATGGCCCCCCATGCCGTCGCACACGATGCCCAGCATCCCGCCGGCGGCGGGAAGGCTTTTAACCACGTCTTCCTGCTCACGGCGTTTGCCGATCCATTGGGCGGAAGCGCAGTCCAGGGTATCCGGGGTGGGGGGGCCATGCGGCTGGGGGGCTGAATTAACTGTCCTTCCGTTTCAGTTGCGGGAAGAGCAGGACGTCGCGGATGGAAGAGGCGCCCGTCAGCATCATGATGACGCGGTCAATGCCGATGCCGATGCCGCCTGCGGAGGGCATGCCGTATTCCAGCGTTTCAATGAAGTCGTAGTCCACGCGCTGGGTTTCCCCGGCGGCCTGGTGTTCCAGGCGCTCTTTCTGCACGTCCGGATCGTTCAGCTCCGAGTAACCGGGGAAATTTCCTGCCCGTTGATTACCAGTTCATACACGTCCACCACGTCCGGGTTTTCTTTGTTCAGCTTGGCGAGGGGAACCAGGTCCTTGGCCACATGGGTGACGAAGCAGGGATTCATGGTTTTTTCCTCCACCAGCTTTTCATAAACCTGCTGGGAAACGTCCACATCCTTCATGTCCGGGCTGATTTCCACATCCAGCTCCTCACAGCGGGCGCGGCGCGCCTCGGGAGAAATGTCAAACCAGTCCTGCCCGGCCACGGCGCGGATCAGGTCCTGGTAGTCGGCGCGCTTCCAGGGGCGGCTGAGGTCGATCGTGTAAAGCACGTTGCCTTCTGCATCCTTGTGGTCTATCTGGAGGCCTCCGCAGAATTTTTCCGCCAGGTGGCAGATGAGTTCTTCCACCATGTTCGCCATGGTTTCAAAATCCCCGCAGGCGCAGTAGGCTTCCAGCATCGTGAATTCCGGATTGTGGCGGCGGTCGATGCCTTCATTACGGAAGCTGCGGTTGAGTTCAAAAATCTTGGTGAAGCCGCCTACCATCAGTCGCTTGAGGAAGAGTTCCGGAGCAATGCGCAGCGTCAGCGGCATGTCCAGCGCGTTATGGTACGTTTCAAACGGCTTGGCGGCGGCGCCCCCGGCCACGTCCTGAAGCATGGGGGTTTCCACTTCCAGATAGCCGCGTTCCTGGAGAAAGCGGCGGATTTCCGCAATCATGAGGGAGCGCGTGACGAACAGGGACGCGCTTTCCTCATTGGAAATGAGGTCCAGATGGCGCTTGCGGTAGGTGACCTCCTTGTCCGCCAGGCCATGCCATTTGTCCGGCAGGGGACGGAGGCTCTTGGAAAGAATGGTCAGGCCGGAGACCTTCACGGTGGGTTCTCCGGTACGGGTCAGGAAGGTGGTTCCTTCAATGCCGATCCAGTCTCCGCGGTCCAGGAGCTTCCACAGCTTCCAGGTGGTTTCATCCACTTCATTCCTGTGCAGGAACCCCTGGATTTTGCCACGTACGTCTCCAATGACGAAAAACTGGGATTTGCCCATGTCGCGAATAGCCAGCAGGCGGCCGGCCACGGCTACCTGTTTGTCTTCCTGGAAATCGGCTTTCAATCCGGCGGGGGTGGTGGTCACGTCAAATCTTGCGCCGTAGGGATCAATCCCCAGCTCGCGGATTTTGGCGAGCTTGTCGCGGCGCACGGCAATAAGTTCGGATTCCGTCGTATTCGGATGTGCCTGCTGTTGTTCGGACATAGTGCGGGGATTTTAAAGGCTTGCCTCCGTTTTGGCTAGTGCATTGTCAGGCAGGGGGCATTTTTGGCGGCCTGTCCGGAACCGGGGACCTTTTTGCCCTCCTTTCCGGAGTCCAAGCGCCGGGGGACGCACCCGCGGGGGTGGATGCCCGTCCGCAGCCTCTGTAAAAAGGAGCGGGAGAACCACGCAAGGCACGATATTCAAAGGAATTGAAAAGAAACTGGTCTTATTATTAAAAAATAGCCGCCAAAACCCCACATACGCATAATTGCTTTTACCTTCGGCGTCAGACATGTTATAAATAACTCCGTTAAGGCGCACCTTATTTATCAATTATATACTATCCGTGCAGACTTATGAGTGATCAGACAACCGTAACTTACAGCACGATTGACGCTAACGAAGCCGTAGCCTCCGTAGCCTATCGTTTTTCTGAAGTCATTGCCATTTACCCCATTACACCGTCCTCTCCGATGGGTGAATCAGCCGAAAGCTGGGCCGCTGTCAACCGGAAGAACCTGTGGGGCACCGTTCCCTCCGTGGTGGAAATGCAGAGTGAAGGCGGCGCGGCAGGCACCGTTCACGGCGCCCTCCAGACCGGAGCCATGGCAACTACCTTCACCGCATCCCAGGGCCTCCTGCTGATGATCCCGAACATGTTCAAGATCGCAGGGGAACTGACTCCGGCCGTGTTCCATGTGGCCGCCCGTTCCCTGGCCTACCAGGGCCTCTCCATTTTCGGCGACCACAGCGACGTGATGAGCGCCCGCTCCTGCGGCTGGGCCATGCTGTGCGGCTCCTCCACGCAGGAAGCCGCGGATTTTGCCGCCATTTCCCACGCCGCCACGCTGGAATCCCGCGTTCCGTTCATGAACTTCTTTGACGGCTTCCGCACGTCCCATGAAATCGGCAAGATTGCAGATATCACGGACGATACGCTGAACGGCATGATCAAGCAGGAATGGGCGGACTCCTTCCGCGAACGCGCCCTGACGCCTGACGCTCCCGTGCTGCGCGGCACCGCCCAGAACCCGGACGTTTACTTCCAGGGCCGTGAAACGGTCAACCAATTCTATGAAGCCACCCCCGCCATCGTGCAGAAGGCCATGGACAGGTTTGCGGACCTCACGGGCCGTTCCTACCATCTGGTGGACTACTCCGGCGCCCCGGACGCAGAACGCGTGATCATCCTGATGGGTTCCGGCGCGGAAGCCGTGGAAGAAACGGTGGAAGCCATGATCGCCCGTGAAAACGCCAAGGTGGGCGTGCTCAAGGTGCGCCTGTTCCGCCCCTTCCCCGCCGCGGAACTGATCAAGGCGCTCCCCGCCACGGTCAGGAAGATCGCCGTGCTGGACCGCACCAAGGAACCCGGCTCCCAGGGCGAACCGCTCCACCAGGACGTCATCCAGGCCCTCTTTGACGCCCAAGGCTCCGGCACGCTCCCCTTCACCAACGGCATGCCCAAGGTGGTAGGCGGCCGCTACGGCCTCTCCTCCAAGGAATTCACTCCTGCCATGGTCAAGGGCGTCTATGACAGCCTGGAACAGGACGCTCCCAAGAACCACTTCACCATCGGCATCAACGACGACGTGCTGGGCACCAGCCTTCCGTATGATGAAGATTACTCCACGGAAGCGGACGACGTGACGCGCGCCATGTTCTTCGGCCTCGGTTCCGACGGTACCGTGGGCGCCAACAAGGACGCCATCAAGATCATCGGCCAGCACACGGACCTGTACGTTCAGGGCTACTTCGTGTACGACTCCAAGAAGGCCGGTTCCTCCACCATCTCCCACCTGCGCTTCGGCCCGCGCCCGATCAAGTCCACGTACCTGATCACCAAGGCGAACTTCCTGGCGCTGCACCAGCCCACGCTGCTGAACCTGTTTGACTTCCTGAAGAACGCCGCCAACGGCGCCACCTTCCTGATGAACAGCCCGCACCCCGCGGACAAGCTGTGGGACACGCTGCCCGCCCGCATGCAGCAGCAGATTCTGGACAAGAACCTCAAGCTTTACACGATTGACGCCTTCTCCGTGGCCCGGAAAACGGGCATGGGCGGCCGCATCAACATGATCATGCAGACCTGCTTCTTCAAGCTGGCCGGCGTGATTCCCGCTGATGAAGCCATCGGCTACATCAAGAAAGCCATCGCCAAGACCTACGCCAAGAAGGGCCAGGAAGTGGTGGACAAGAACATCGCCGCCGTGGACGCCACGCTGGAAAACCTCCACCAGGTGGACACCACCGGCAAGACCATCACCGGCCATGCCATTCCGCCCGTCATGTCCGCTGACGCTCCGGACTACGTCCAGAACGTCCTCGGCAAGATGATGTGCGGCGAAGGGGACAGCATCCCCGTCAGCCAGATGCCCGTGGACGGCACGTTCCCGAACGGCACTTCCCAGTACGAAAAGCGCAACCTGGCCCTGGACCTCCCGGAATGGGATCCCGCCCTCTGCATCCAGTGCGGCAAGTGCACGGCCGTTTGCCCGCACGCCGCCATCCGCAGCAAGTTCTTCTCTCCGGACGCCCTCTCCGGCGCGCCGGAAGGCTTTGAATGCCTGGATGCCAAGCATCCGGACTGGAAGGGTGAAAAATTCGTCATCCAGGTCTCCCCGAACGACTGCACGGGCTGCACGCTCTGCTCCGACGTCTGCCCGGCCAAGAGCAAGACGGACCCCACCCACAAGGCCCTGACCATGGTGCCCACCCTGAAGATTCACGACAAGGAGGAAGCCAACTGGGACTTCTTCATGAGCCTTCCGGACGTGGACCGCACCAAGGTAAGGACGGACAACATCCGCTCCATGCAGGTGCTGCGCCCGCTGTTTGAATTCTCCGGCGCCTGCGCCGGCTGCGGTGAAACCCCGTACGTGAAAATGCTCTCCCAGCTCTTCGGCAACCGGCTGGTGGTCGCCAACGCTACGGGCTGCTCCTCCATCTACGGCGGCAACCTGCCCACCACCCCGTGGTCCCATGACTCCGAAGGGCGCGGACCGGCCTGGTCCAACTCCCTGTTTGAAGACAACGCCGAATTCGGCCTTGGCTTCCGCGTCTCCCTGGACAAGCAGATGGAACACGCCATTGAGCTCCTCCATGAAGCCGCCGGCATCGTGGGCCAGGAACTGGTGGACCAGATCCTGACCAACCCGCAGAAGGATGAGGCGGACATCGCGCAGCAGCGTGAAAACGTCGCCGAACTCAAGAAGAGAATCACTGGCAAGCCGGAATGTGCACGCCTCCTGACCATGGCGGACAAACTCGTCCGCAAGAGCGTCTGGATCCTCGGCGGCGACGGCTGGGCCTACGACATCGGCTACGGCGGCCTGGACCACATCCTGGCCAGCGGCAGGAACGTGAAGGTGCTGGTCATGGATACGGAAGTGTACTCCAACACCGGCGGCCAGTGCTCCAAGTCCACCCCGCGCGCTGCCGTGGCCAAGTTCGCCACGACCGGCAAGCCCGGCGTGAAAAAGGACCTGGGCCTCATGGCCATGACCTACGGGAACGTGTACGTGGCTTCCGTCGCCCTCGGCGCGAAGGACGAACATACGCTGAAAGCCTTTGTGGAAGCGGAAGCCTATGACGGCCCCGCCATCATCATCGCCTACTCCCACTGCATCTCTCACGGCATCAACATGGCCAAGGGCCTGCAGCAGCAGAAGGCATGGGTGGATTCCGGCCGCATCCTGCTCTACCGCTACAATCCGGACCTGGCCCTCCAGGGCAAGAATCCGCTGATCGTGGAAGGCAAGGGACCGAAGGGCGACCTTCGCGACGTGCTTCTCAGCGAAAACCGCTTCAAGCTTCTGGCGAAGACCAACAAGGAAGGATTTGAAAAACTCCTTGAAGAAGCCCAGAAGGACGTCTGGCACCGCTGGAACCTGTACCAGAGCATTGCCAACATGGGCGCCGACAAGTCCGCGGAATAAAGCGTACAGCCGCTGAATTTCAACGCCCCTGCACGGTTCGTCCGGCAGGGGCGTTTTTATTCATTCAACAGGAGAGAGCTCTTTTCTGCGCGCCGGATACGGGCGCCTTCCGCGCAGGTTCACAGAACCCTTTTCTTCCACAGCTTCAGTCCCACGGCATGTCCGGCCACAAGACCCGCGCAGGCCGCCAGGCATCCGAGCGCGTCCGTCCACAGCCACCCGTTCTTCCAGTCCCGGAACAGCAGCAGGTGCACCGCCTGCCCCGCGGTGACAGCCGCGAGAAACCACGCCAGAAAGTAGCCGCAGCTCCATGCGCCACGGAACAGCAGAAACCTTTTCAGGGAAGGTCTTTCACATCTGCGGCCTTTCCACGGATTTCCGCACTGGATGAAAATCATCACCAGCTGGAAACAGAAGCACCCCGCAAACAGCAGGGAATCCATGATCAAATACCCCTTCGCGGAAAAGCAATGAGCAGCGTCCGGCTCCACCCCCGGAACGATGGATGACAGCAGAAACAACGCAAGCAAAACAATATTTCCGTACATGGGACTTGTCTGAATGCATCAAGCATAGGTGCAGCCTTTCCTCCCCGCAAGAAATAAACCAATCCCGGCATGCTATCCGCCGGGAAGAAAAACGGTCCCAGGCATCTCCTTCCCCAGGCGCGGCCCGCGTGAAGGAAGAACGCTCCCGGAGCAGGAATACTGCTCAGGACTCCTGGAAATGGTGCATGCCGGAGGAAGAACATACCATTCCGGAAGCCGTATCCGGGAAGTGCACCACATCGGGCATGAAGCGGGTACCGACATCCGGAGAGAGCGCATCCCCTTCTTAGATTCTTTTCACCCTCCGGAGTACGCACGGCGGCATGGTCCCTGATGATGTAAAATACTTCTTCACTTACTTCATGATAACGGTGGCCGCAGGCAAACTGCACCGGTTGCACTGCCACGAACCCGGGCGCGCATTTGCGCTTCATGGAAGAAAATGGCCTGCTTACGTGGAAAGTACATGCGGAAGTACCTCTTAACTCTGTGCGCGGAATGTACCCATTCTGGCCCCATGTCCCCGCTGGGGAAAGCCTATCAGCAAATGAACACGCCAAGCCCGCAGATCAAGGACATTTCTGTTTTACGGTTCTTCCCCGCCCATGGGACTGCCCGGCGGCGTTTTATCATCTTTCAATGCGGTTTCAGCCGGAGATTGGAATAAGGGACAATTTTTTACCCCTTGGGGATTCTTCACGTTAAGAAACGCATCCATAGCCTGCACGGCTTCTTTCTGATTCCATTTCCGGGATTGCTCAAGGGCAGGACCGGAAATTTTCCTCCATTCTTTTTCCGCCTCTTTTAAAGAAACCGCCTTAAAACATTTCCACTGGGGAGCATCCTGTGTAAGAAGTTCAAAGAGGGACACAACCCAAACCGTTTCAGAGGGCATGTCCTCTGCCAATTTTTCCTGTTCAGGTGATGCAGGCGATTTTGTCTTTTCTTTTACTATTGTTTCAAACGGATCTTCACCCTCGGTTTCCTGGGAAAGAGGCACCCGGCGGCTGCCTGGGGAAAGGGAGCATGTTTCCTTAATGACGCCCGTATTTACATAAACGCTTTCCGTCTGCTCCATGCCGCTTTTCCAGCGGGTTCCATCTTTGGGATTGGTCTCTTCACAGCCGCTCCATTCCAATACCCTGCCATACTGTTCCGTCAGTTCCCATTGCTTCCATCCATAGATAAAGCGATACCTGTTAACATACCTGTCAGGACAAAAATAATAAGCTTCTTCACCACGAAAAACACTGCCGATTTTCTTCCCGTGCAGGCAGAAGGAAGGAACCGTATAAAGATAAGAGTTATCCGCATTGCAGATAAACCTTACATGTTCATCCTGCGGGGAGGAGTTCCAGCTATTTCAGGGTTCCGGTACAGGAAAATTCTTTCTTTTCCATGGTCTCCCACAAGATCAATTTCCTGCATAAAAACAAGGCCGCCGTTGGGGCCGTCTGAATTCTTTAATGCAGGATTCCAGCCCGTCCATGATTCAATAAGATCGCCCTGTCCGGAAACCTGTTTGCGAATATTCCACTGGAGAAAAGAAGGAAGCTGGGAAAAATGAAGGGAAAAAACAGGCGGCTGCTCTGCCGCCTTTAACAAGGCGGCAGAGCAGCATAAAAAGCATAATCCTGTGATTAAAGCATTCATTCTAAATTTGATTTACCCTGGACAGAACCCTGTCCACATAATCAAAATTATTGCTATTATATCTGGAAATGCACCATTGTCTAGAAGTATTCATCCAGGCGCAGTAGTGGCCGCTTTTTCCGGGATCATAAAGAAAACCGGGGGAGCGCACCTTGGTGCCGGGTTCGTTAATCTGCCGGGAACATTTGGAAGCTCCGTTATATGCCTTAAGCGTGCAAAGCTGGGCGATGGTACAGGCCGTTCCTTCCGCAAATGAATAATCATACGGAACCCCCTGGCCTGGATTGGTATCGGCCGCACGATAAACCGGGAGAGCACTTTCAGGCGCTTCCGCCTGCTGCTGCTGGAGTTGACGGAGCATCCACCTGTGCGCCTCATTGTATTTGACAAGGATGATTTGAAGGGCTGCCTGGATGTTTTTCTGCCAGTTCCATATTTGCTCCCTTGGGATGGCGGTATATATGCCGTCTCCCCCTGCCGTTCCCGTCACTTGAAAAATGCCGTAACCGCCGGCGCCGGCGGTATCCTGGCTATGAAGCGGAATTCCTTCCGCCCCGGGCTCCCTCCGGTACTTGCCGCCTCCGGCCAAAAATTGATTGTACAAGGATGACGGGGCATTACTCCAGGAGAAGGGGTAATAAACCGCCTCGCCGCCATATCCAAATGATTCGCTTTTGCCTACGGCGGGAAGACACCATTCCATGGAGGCCAAAGTATCCGGATACATTTGAAGCACGTAGGACTGAATATACCGGGTGCACATTTGATCGTCCGGATTCTGCCCTCCGATGCGGAAACGATAGATATCCGCTCCTGTATAGGAGGAGTGGCCGTTTTTGGATTTAATTTCAAATTCCAGACTGGCATTTCCTCCAAAAAAGCCTTCATTCACCTCTTCAAGCCAATCCGTATCCTCCGCAATATTCCATAAGGACACTGGCTGTTCTTTCCAATTTTCCTGAATGGAAGGGATATGTACTGTATCTTTATCCAAAACGGCCCGGTTGCGATCCCGGGTTCCGGCAGGGGCATCTGCATATTGGATCGCCGGGCGGCTGTAGCTTACCGTCAGCCTGGTTTTCCAGGAAAAACGCCCGGCATCCAACCCTTTTATTTCAAAATGCAAACTGGGCATTCTAGGACTGCTTTCCTGGCCGGAACCTGTCTCTGCATAATCAATCCATGCAATCGTGTCAGTATTCCTGCCGTCCACATATCCCAGCGCATCGGAATGATCATCTTCCTGCGGTACGACCAATCTTTCCGATACTCCAAACAGCGGAGCCGGAAAAGCCTTCAAGGTGACGGGATGAATATCCACTTCCGTAATCAGAGTTCCAAAAGTTCCGCCTTCCTCACATTCCATGGAGAGCCATATGTCCTCCCTTCCCGTATTGAATTCCTGGGAACGCTTGAGGCGCATCAGCAAGCATCTGTCTCTCCATTCCCCCGGGATAATTTCACCCTCCTTGACATTCAACGAGGCGATTACTTCTCCGGTATTCTGCGACGGGTCTCCCAGCGTGACTTTAACATGGTAACTATTGTTAACCTTGTTGCCATCATCACCGCGCCTGCCCCGGTCCTTCCACGAAATTACATAAAATCCCGCGGCATAATCCGGAGTGTCAAACGAGTCCCTGTCTTCAAAGAACATGATCCTTTGTTTGATGCCTCCGGAAGTTTTGTCAGAATCCAGCTCTGCACATGTAACATGATCACTTTCTACGGACCAGTATTCTATTTTTGTTCCGCGGAGGGCATACCATTTCCGGATTCTGGAAGCACGGTCGGAAGTTCCTTCCGTGGAAGAAATGAATCCATATTTAAATTCGACGCCTTCCGCATATCCCTGATCGTGTTTCTGATTTAATGCTCCCGTTGAACCCATCTTCCCGTTTTCAATCTTTATTTCATGCCGGGAATCACCGTTATTTATTGAAATTGCGTTATTCATTGCATTTAGTATTTTTATGGAATGCCATCGTAAATATCGGTTTTTTGGGATTCAACCATTACTTGACGAATTAAACACGGACGATACGTGCCTCTACTCCCTCCTGTTGAAAATAAGCAAATTCCATAAATGCTGCCACTACGGGCGGAAAGTCCAAAGGACTACCCAAACTGCTCGCTCCCAGAGGCGGAAGAACAATAAATAAAGCTTGCCCGTTGTCCCCCAGCAACCTGAAAGACAAGGACAAGCTTTTTATAAAAATAAAGAATCGAAAACGCGGAAGCTATAAAATCATCTAGCGGCTTCCGCCGTTTTACGGATGATTTCACGGGCCTTGCGCACGTCGTCCTCATGGGAATCGCCGCGGCTTCTTTCCACGGTGAAGAGCTTGGAAAGCTCCTCATCCATGCGGGCCACGGCGGCTTTCGCCTTCGGGTTCTTCGCGGCGCGGGCGCGCAGGATATTGACCTTTTCAAATTCTTCCAGCCCGTCTCGGAGTTTTTCAAACCGCAGGGAACTGAGGTTGCCGGGATAAACCAGGTAGCAGTCTCCCGCGGGCCAGTTGCCGAAGTCCGTCTTTTCAAACGGATTGCGGTTCCAGGAGTTGTAGGCCCACCTCAAAAAGCCGTCCAGATGGTTGGCGGCG
Source organism: Akkermansia sp. JRP_AM1 (assembly GCF_049262625.1). Lineage (NCBI taxonomy): Bacteria > Pseudomonadati > Verrucomicrobiota > Verrucomicrobiia > Verrucomicrobiales > Akkermansiaceae > Akkermansia > Akkermansia sp. JRP_AM1. Next base: position 1,236,227 of record NZ_CP118234.1, on the reverse strand, counting down.
GCAAAGAGGGGCAGCCATTCCGCCTCCGCCAGCGGGGAGATGGTAAAGGTGTTGGGCTTTTTGGGATGGACGCAAACATAGAACGTCGTCTTCTTCCCCTCTTTCTTGCGCTGCGCCAGGAGATCGCCCGTGACCGTGTCCGCATGGTCGAGCACGGGAGAGACGTCATACACGTCCCGGGTCATGGCGGTAGGCCGGTTGACGGCGGAGACGATTTTGAATTCCGGAGCATACTTGTCCAGCACGTTCTTGGCCGCCTTTACCATGGAGTCCGGCCGTTCATCCAGCCCGATGCAGGTCTTGTCCAGCCATCCCTTGCTCTTGACATGCTTGCGGAAATCCGTCAGGAAAGGCCCCCAGATGGCTTCGTAGGAAGGGTCGTTCGGCTTGAGGTCCAGGAACTTGTATTTTCCGGTAGCTTCATCCAGATAACGGACTTTCATGTTCCACGGAATCATGGTGTAGCAGGATATCTGGCCCTTGACGCCCACCTCGTTGATCATGAAGGAAACCCATTTGTCAAAGTTGGCGTAGTTCCAGCGCATGGTTCCGTTCTTGCCCTTGATCCATTCGATCATGGGGGGAACCAGTCGTAGGTCTGGGCGTTCCAGGCTTCATCAATCAGGGAGCAGGTAATGGCCTTCTGCCCGGCATCCGCCAGCCTCTTCATCACCGGCTTCATCAGCGCGAAATGTTCCGGAGACCACGGTTCCACATCATGCCAGCGCGCCACAGCCTGCGGATGCTGCCAAAGGTCCAGGTGAACCTGCCAATTGGCGGGCGCAGGCAGAGATTCCGGAGCCACTTCCAGAACTACGGGAACGCTCACGGGAGAGCCGCTTTCCGCGGAAACCACTATTTTTCCCTTGTACACGCCGGGTTTGGCGGACGGGGGAATGTTAACTTCCACCCAGACGGGACGCACGCCCCCGGCCTGCAGGTCACAGCTGTTTTCACTGCCGATGATATCTGAAATGAGCCTGTTGCCTCCCTTGGTGTAGCGTATCATGGAGGTCCGGACGGGAATGACCTGTCCGGCAGCATTTTTTACCCCGGCGCAGGTAGCGGATAACTGGGGCTGCGCCTGGGAAGACCAGACGGCAATCTGTCCGGCGGCGCGTTCGCCCCTCCAGCCGGACAGGCGCACGGAATCCTGAAGCATTTCCTGCCTGGGAGCGCCGCTGTAAGGGATGCGGTCATAATCCTTCACCGCCGCGGCTTGCAGGTTCAGGGCGGCATCAGGGCCGTAGCCCTTGATTTCCACCAGGTGCCCTCCCTTGTCATTGCCGGCGTTGTTGCCCAGGAAGGTGATTTTGACGTACCGGACCGTCTGGGGATTGAATTTGAAGGGGACGCCTTCCGAGGTGGCCGCAATGCTGTTGGAAGACTGGTCCGCCAGCATTTTCCAATTTTTGCCGTCTTCCGAGCCTTCTATTTTATACTTGTAAATGCGGCCCCCCTCCCAATATGGCCAGACATGCAGGGCGGAAAGCGCGCGGGGCTTCCCCATGTCTATCTGAAGCCAGACGGGAATGCCCTCACATCCCCAGTATTTGCCTGCGTTGTTCGCCTGGCCGTCCACGGCCAGTTCCGGACGGTCGTTGCCGTAATGCCCGGAAGCGGTGACTTTGGCCCCGGCAAACAGGTTGCCCGCATCACCCGTCGCTCCGGCGGAAACCAGGGCGGGTTCATATAGCGGGTGCCTGTCCGGCGACTGGGCCTGAACAAAAGACGTTAAGGCAATAACGGAACACAGAGGAAAAAGAAAACGGCGCATGCGTATATTACGTGCAGGAATTCCGTTTTCTCTCAAGAAAAAAGAGTGTTTCCGCTATTCCGCCAAAGGACGCACCGGAATGCCCCTGGAGGCAAAGTAGGTTTTGGCTTCCGGCACCGTGTATTCGCCGAAGTGGAAGATGGAAGCCGCCAGCACGGCGTCCGCCTTGCCCTCCACCAGCACGTCCACCATGTGGTCCAGGCTGCCCGCTCCTCCGCTGGCGATCACGGGAATGCGCACCGCCTCGCTGACGGCGCGGGTCAGTTCAATATCGTACCCGGTTTTGGCCCCGTCCGCATCCATGCTGGTCAGCAGGATTTCCCCGGCACCGCGGCGTTCCGCCTCCACGGCCCATTCCACGGCATCCAGCCCCACGAATTTACGGCCGCCATGAGTGGAAACGCCCCATTTGCCGGGCGCCTGCCTCTTGGCGTCAATGGCTACGACGATGCACTGGCTGCCGAAGGCCGCCGCGCCTTCATTGATCAGTTCCGGACGGTTGATGGCCGCCGTATTCAGGGACACCTTGTCCGCGCCCGCCAGAAGCATTTCACGCATGTCCATTACGGAACGGATGCCTCCTCCCACGGTCAGCGGCATGAAGCAGCAGGCCGCCGTGCGGCGCACCACGTCCACCATGGTGGCGCGGCCGTCGGAAGAAGCGGTGATGTCCAGAAAAACAAGCTCGTCCGCCTGCTGGGCATCATATGCCCTGGCGCATTCCACCGGGTCACCGGCATCCCTCAGGTTGACGAAATTGGTCCCCTTGACGACTCTGCCGTCCGTTACGTCCAGACATGGAATGATTCTTTTTGCCAGCACGGCCTTATCAAGCCATCACCGCCAGCAAAGGGAAAGCCTAAAATACGGCTTGCCGCAGGATGCCTATGATGGGAAAAAACGTCTCTTTCCTATAAATATCCCGTTGCAAGCTTTCTTTGTCATCTCCATCAAATTTGAAGACAATTCCTTGAATTTCAATAAATGGATAAATGTATAGAAAGCATTTTACACACGCTTTCCTCCTCCTGTTCAATAAATGTCTGCGGATTAAGAATCCGCAAACAATAAAAAATGTTAACAATTAATTTACTGTACATTTTAATACATTGAAAATACTATCATTATAGTATTCCTGGTCTTTTTTGAATTCATCCTTTCCATACTTGCTCCGCAAGTTATACAAAATTTGTATTTCACATAAAAAAACCGGATTCTTAATCCGGTAAACGGGTGGAAATACTTCCTTCCAGTATTTTTGACTCAAAAGTTTAATAAAATGAAGAAAACACTTTCTCTTCTGGCCGTCACGCTCCTCGGCATTTCCGGCGGCCACGCCGCCGTCACCCTGGTTTCCGGATTTTCCCGGTTTGACCAGACTTCACCGGACAGCGGCACCGCTGTTTCTGACCTGGGAACGAAGTCCCTCAGCTGGACGCTTAACGACGCTATCTGGAATAACGACGGAACATGGACGTCCAATGCGACCAATTCAAAGAAAAACGGGCTTAATGTTTCTTCCCTTCAGCTTTCCGGAGCTGCCGGCTATACGGTGAACATTAACTTCTCCAGCGCCGCCAGCCTGGACAACACGGATTCCCTCTTCTGCGCTTCCATTGGCGGAACCGGTCTTAATTCCATTGTAGGACGCTATGAAAGCGGCAAGATAGGCATCGCCAACAATGGCGGCAGCTCGGGACGTCCCGCAAGCGGCTTAAGCAGCACCGCCATTGACTTCAACAGCCCGTTTTCACTGACTCTCTCCGTTCAGGCAGGGGGAGCCTACAGCGTGTTCATTACGCAGAACGGCACCACTCAAACCGTATCCTGGCCCAACATGGCCCAAGCCGGAAATCTGGACCAGCTCTATATCGGCTGCTGGGCAACCTTGAACGGGAACCAGAGTTCCCCGACGGTATCCGGCCTCAGCTTCTGGGAAGGCGCGGCAACGCAGGATGACCTGGCAGCCATCATCAACGTTCCGGAACCGGCCACTGCCTCCCTGAGCCTTCTGGGGCTGGGCGCACTGCTCCTGCGCCGCCGGAGAAAGTAAAATTTCCTCCTGTCGGGCCGCTGGCGGTTTCATGCAGCCAGCGGCTTTTGTTTTTTATCCCTTTGAATCCAACTGCCATGAAATTTTCATCACTTTACCGCAGTCTGCTGTTCATCCCCATAACGGCGGCTTTCATCGGCGCGGCAGAAGCCAAGACGCTTCAATTATACATCCTGACAGGACAATCCAATTCCCTGGGAGCCGTCAAGGGGTCTCCGGCGTCCGCGGAGCTGCTGGAACAGTACAGGTCCGATGGAAGCACCAAATTCTGGCACAATAATTTCAACAAGATCACCGGCAGTTCCGTAGACTGCAATCCGCCAGCTTCCTCTTCCTGGGGTTCTGTCGTACCCCAGGTGTGCGGAACGGAGTCAAGCAATTACAACTGCATGGGGCCGGAGTACGGCTTTGCCGCCATGATGGAGCGCAAGGGATGGTCCCTGGGCGGCCCTGGCTCCGGACATGCGGACATGGGAATCGTCAAGGCTACTCTGGACGGAGGAGGCAATTCCTATTGGAACAAAGGCACGAACGCCTATAATGCCATAGTGGAGACCGTCAGGAAGGCTTGTGAAAACGCCCTGGCCAACGGTTACGACAAGGTGGAGATCATGGGCGTAATGTACCTTCAGGGAGAGTCCAATACAGTCACTGACAGCAGTAATGCCGCCAATTCATTTTTAACGTTTCTGGACAACTTGCAGGGGGACCTTGCCCGGGATGGAGTGGACACCGGCCCTCTGGCGGCACATCAGGCCATTCTGGGAGAACAGGCCAAGTGGGGCACAACCAACGTCACGAATGCTGAAACGGGGGACGTCACCGGAGGATTCAACGGCAATGAAGGTTCTTCCGGAACAACCCGCGACCAGCAGGAAGCCCTGGCCCGGGCAAACGACAACATGGGCTGGGTTCCGACACGGGACCTCGCCAAAATCACCTCCGGCGACAACATGGGCGTCCATTACGACGGAAAGTCCCAGATCACCATCGGAGCGCGGTATCCCTATGAGGCGGCCAGGCTGGCCGGGTACGATACGGGTACGGTCCGCAGCGGAAATTACGACGCCGCTCTCTCTTCCACGGAAGCCTGGATGAACGGCAAGCTCCCCGTGGACAGCACGGCCGTCTGGGACGCAGCCTCCTCCGCCAAGGATAACATGGTGAGTTCCGCCGCCGGAACCAACGCCGTGCTTTACGGCATCAGGATTGAAGATACATACCTGAACACCATCACCATCCGGGGCGTGGCCGTTGACGGCAGTTCCGCTCCCTCCATGCAGGACGGCCATTTGATCCTGGGGAGCGGCGGCATCGACATCGCAACCGGAAAAAACCTGAACATCGCTTCCGTGCTGGAGCTTCAGGGCGACCAGCAATGGAACCTTGCGGGAAGAAGCACCCTGTCCATCCGGGGAGCAGTTCTTCCGGCAACCATCAGCTCACGTTCATCACGGGAACGGGAGACGTCGCCATCCGCAATTCCACCCTTGCGGCTGATCCCTCCGGAATCGCCAGAGTGGAGGTCAGCGCCTACGTCAATACGGATGCCGCCGCTTTTACGGGAAACTGGACCGTCGGTCCGGGAGTGGAAGTAACAATGAACGGCACGGATACCAAGACCGCCGGCTCCGGCTGGGGAACGGGCTCCGTCACGCTCCAGGGGGCAACCGTCCTTGCCGGCTGGGAACACGTGACGTCCAATACGTGGAGCAACCGTTTCATTCTGGAGGAAGGCACCGTTTCCTCCTTCGGGAGCTCCACCAACGCCACCGGAAAAGTCCTGACCCTGTCCGGCGGGATTTCCGGAAATGGGGCCTTGTCCAAGACCACCGGCAATACGCTGGTTCTGGCCCATGCCAATACCTATGCGGGAGGCACCCAAATCCGGGGAGGCACTTTGCGGCTCGGAGACAAAAGCGCCCTGGGCACGGGAACGGCGGCCGTTCACACGGGAGGAACGCTGGATTTGAACCGTTATGACGTTTCCAACACCATCCGCCTGTCCGGAGGGGAGGTGCTGAACTGGGGCACCGTTGCGCGCGTGGAAATCGGCCACCAGGTGGTCTGGGCGGACCAGCACCTGGAAGGAACACTCGCCTTGTCCAACGGCTCCCGCATCCTGGCCGGCAATTCCATGACGCTGGGAACGGGCGACAGCCTGGCGGCGGGGAATTTTACCGTGGAGCTTTCATCCATGAACCTGGTGGAAGGAGGCGAAGGGCTGGCCTCCATCATCATGACGGGAGGCGTCTTGAACCTGCTGGACGGCCTGACTCTGGACGTCAGCGGCATCCTTGCTCGCTCCGGCACCATGTCCTTCAGGATTACGGATATTTCAGGGGGTACTCTGGAAGGGCTTTCCTCCGCGGAAGATTTTTCCCTGGCAGAGGCCGCCCATGGCTGGAATGTGCTGGATTACGACGCTTCCACGGGAATCGTGACGCTTTCCGTGCCCGAACCGTCCTGTGCCCTGCTGGGGCTCCTGGGCATGGCGGCTCTGCTGGCAATGCGCCGCAGGGCCTGACTTTTCCCCCTGCTCCCGAAGCCAGCAGGAGCGCCGCCAGCCTTTGCGGCGCTCCGTGACCGGACCTGAACAGCCCGGGGATTTAACTGGAAGTTATGCCTTCCTCCTCCCAGCCGCCTTTCCTCTGCGCGCGTTGGAAATAACCGGAGTAAACAGGGCGAAATGGGGCAAACGGCTTAATAGCTTTTCTTTCCATGTCCAGGTGCTAGACTCCGCGCAAGGCATCTCCACCCATGACAACCACACGCTCGGGATTTACCAAACTTGCAGCTATCTGCATTGCCATCCTTCTGGGGGCCGTCATCTGGGAGCTGGGGTGGCCCCTGACGCATGCGGAGCATGAATGGTCGCGCCTGATTGCGGCCGTCGCCACGCTGGGCCATTTGACGGGCGTGCTGGGCTCCTTCTTCCGGAAGGAGATCAACCGCCCTTCCCTGAGGCTGCTGATTTTCCAGATTATCTGCTGCCTGCTGATCTTCCTGCTGATTGCCAGGGAGCAGCAGGAGGACAGTTACATGAGGTTTACGGAGCTTTCCCGCCTGGTGATTACGGCAGGGCTGATCGCCATCCCCACGCTGATGTCCCTGACCAGGATTTTTGAATGGCTGCTGGGCAAGCAGAAAAAAGGGCGCCCGCTGATGGCTCCCGCCATGCAGTTCGTAACCTCCCTGGGAGTGGTCATCCTGGCGGGCACCGGGCTGCTTCTGCTCCCCAATTCCACGTATCCGGGCATCACGCTGAGCTTTACGGACGCCCTGTTCACCAGCACCAGCGCCGTGTGCGTCACCGGTCTGAACGCCGTGGACTTCGCCAACACCTTCACCCCGCTGGGGGAAATGTTCACGCTTGCCCTCATCCAGATCGGCGGGTTCGGCATCATGACGTTCGCCTACTTCGTGGCCATGGTGGCGGGCCAGGGCTTTTCCCTGCGGGACCGCGTGCTTCTGACGGACCTGCTGGACGAAGGGAACCTGGGGTCCGTGGTCTCCTTCATCACCACCATCGTAGTCAGCACGCTGTTCATTGAACTGTGCGGGGCCGTCCTCCTGTACTTTTCCTGGGAAGGAAAGGATATCAACCTGATGGGGGAACCCCTGTGGTGGCACTCCCTCTTCCACTCCGTTTCCGCCTTCTGCAACGCGGGTTTTTCCACGTTCCCGATGAATCTGATGGAGCCGGGCATCCGCCTGTGCTACAGCGGGCAGGCCGTCATCATGGCGCTGATCGTATGCGGCGGCCTGGGATTCGGCATTTACAAGGAAATCAACTCCCGCCTGGTCAACCGCTTTCTGGCCAAGCACCGCCGCCTGCGCATGCAGTGGACCCCGTATTTCAAACTGGTGATGATCGCCACGGGCATTCTGCTGGCTGGGGGCGCCCTGTCCATTTTTGCCGTTTCCGCCCCCCACACTTCCGAACCGCTGGGGCAGCACCTCTGGAGCTGCCTTTTTGACAGCGTCACGGCCCGCACGGCGGGATTCAATATCAGCGACTACAGCCGCTACCTGCCCGCGGCCAGCCTCATCATGTGCGGCCTGATGGTGGTGGGCGGCAGCCCCGGCGGCACGGCGGGCGGCATGAGAACCACCACCTGCGCCATTGCGGGCGCGGAAATCCTGCGCATCCTCCGCGGCCGGGACCACGTGGAATTCTTCCACCGCCGCATTGACCAGCGCACCGTGGCGCGGTGCGTGATCACGGTGGTGGTCTCCTGCGCCTGGATCGGCTGTTTCACCATTCTTATTTGCAGCCTGGAGCCCGCCATGAGCTCACTGGATATCTTCTTTGAAAACTGCAGCGCTTTTGCTACGGTAGGCGTGTCGCGGGGAATCACGCCCAATCTGAGCGACCCTTCCAAGTATCTTCTCATCATCAACATGCTCGCCGGCCGCGTGGGGCTTTTCGCCTTCCTCATCGCGCTGGCCGGCACCCCTACCCCGCGGCATTACCGCTATCCATCCGTCAAAATTCCGTTAACCTGAACATACCATCATGAGATATACCGTTATCGGCCTGGGCCAGTTTGGACAGGAGCTCTGCACGGAGCTTTCCGCCCGCAACATTGAAGTAGTGGCCGTCGCCTCCACGGATGAAGAACTGGAGCAGATCAAGGACCTGGTGACTTACGCCGTGGTGACGGATTATACCAATCCGGCCGCCCTGCGGGAACTGGAGCTGGACGACCAGTCCGCCGTGATCGTCGCCATCGGGGACAGCTTTGAAGAAAACCTCCTCGTCGTCACGCACCTCCAGAAAATGGGCGTGCGCTACATCTACGCCCGCGTGATGAGCCCGGTGCACGAGCACATTTTAAGCCAAATGAACGTGTACGCGCTCATCAACCTGTCGCGCGTGGCCTCCAAGCAGCTCGCCAGCCAGCTGGAATCCCCGGAATTCCTGCGCGTCTCCCCCATGGATGAGAACCACAGCATCGTGGAAATAGCCGTGCCGCGCATCTGGGTGGGCAAACGCCTCCGGGACGTGGGCCTGCGCACGGAGCACCATCTCAACCTGCTCACCATCCGCCGCGGAGAAGCCCAGACCCCGCAGGGGCGCCGGGAAATTCTTCCATCCCGCGCATTCCCGTCATTGGCACCCCTTCCCCGGATCTCGTCTTTGAAGACCACGACATCCTGATCCTGTTCGGCAAGGAGACGAACCTGATTGAATTCGCCCAGTTGTCCAAGGGCCTGTAAACCCGGACCAGTCCCATTCCGGAAACCGGTCTTTCAGGACAGCTCTTCAAAAGCGGTCATCAAGCGCTTTTCAGAGATACGGCCCTTGACGGAGATAGCGGGGGCGAAGACGGCCAGGCGGTATTCTTCCAGCAGATAGCCGTACTGCGTCCAGCGCGGGTCGCCGTCATGTTCCGGCAGGGCCTGATGCCAGGGGAGGTACACGCGTTCAAAGAGGTCCAGGCGTTCCAGCTCCCTGGCCAGGGGCTGCTGGCCGATGCGCCTGATGCGTTCCGCGATGCCCTGCATGTACCGTTTCAGGTCCGGCAGGCGTTCCGCTCCATGCGCCCACAGGAAGCGGGAGCGGAGCAGCCAGTCAAGCTGGCGCCGGAGGTCAGCCGTGATGCGCTCCGTATGGCGCACGCCCTGCTGCGCGGCCATAAAGTCCCTGGCGGCATGCTCCGTGGCCGCTATCAACTCCCAGACGTCCGCCACGCTGTGGGCGGCGTCAAAGAGGTTCTGGCGCAGGCTCATTTCCGCAGCGGCGAATTGTTCCGCCGTGCGCGGGAGGGGGCGGCCCATGGCGATCTCCGCGGAGACGTCCACCAGGTCGTCCGCATTGGTGGACGGGTCCCTGCCCAGCATGTGCAGGGAAAGCTTCCCTTCCAGTTTCAGCGGGAATTTCTTGCGGAGGTGGTTGAGCTGGTCCGTCTGGCGCAGGCGCATGAAGCGCAGGCAGCCTCTCCGGTGGGCTTCTTCCGCGCGCAGTTCATCCTCAAAAACGCGGACGCCTACAGACGGGCCTTCATCCACCAGGGCTACGTAACCCGGCCTTCCCGCCACGTCCACCGTGCGCTCCAAATCTCCGCAGGTCCATTCCTTCATTCCGGTTACGGATACGATGTCCGCCGCTGTTTCCCGGAACCGGCGGGAGAGCTTTTTGCCCAGCCGCGCATTCAGCTCCGCAACGTCCGTACCCATGGCAAGCTCTTCTCCTTCGTCGTCGCAGACCCAGATTTTCGTGACCAGCTCCGCCGGAATGCGGTTCATGTCAAAGAAGGAGGGAGCGCAGAAACGCCCGGTTTCCGCTTCCACGAATTCCGCCAGCTTCTGCGCCAGCGGCCCGTCCGGCTCCAGGCCATGCCGGAGTTCCGCAAAGTAGGCGGCCTTCTGGCTGATGGGCTGGAGAAAGACGCGCAGGTCCTTGGGAAGGGTGCGCAGCAGGCATTCCGCCCGCTGGGCCAGATGGCCCGGGACGCCCCATTCCGGCAGCCATTCCGGCACGTCCGGCAACTGGTCAATATGGACGCCCAGCGTCACGCCGTCATCTTCCGCGCCGGGGTCATTCTGGTAATACACGGCGTATTCCGCGCCGCCGCAGGAAATTTCATCCGGAAAGCCGTCCAGAAGGTCCCTGCCCCAGAAATCATACATGGCCTCCTGCGGCGGAACGTGCAGGGCTTCCGGGTTGTCTTTTTCCATGCTTCCGGCCCAGCGCAGAAAGGCCCTGGCCGTGCAGCAGTCCTGCGGAATGAGCCTGTCAAAGAATTCAAAAACGCCTTCCTCGCACCAGACCTGGTCCGGGCGGCGCAGCTTCAGTTCTATCTGCCGCACTTCCTCCCGGAGCGTTTCCAGATGCCTGATGCATCCGGGTTTCGTACGGAAGCCGCCGCCCAGCAGTCCTTCACGGATCATGATTTCCCGCGCATGGGCGGGATTGATGCGGCCATAGTGGACGCGCCTGTTGTCAATGATGCGCAGACCGCCGCACACCACGCGCTCCACGGCGTAAACCGCGCCCTGCTCTTTGTCCCACCGGGCTCCGGAATAATGGGATTCACAGAGATGGGGAGCCACCTGTTCCACCCATTCCGGCTCCAGCCGGGCGGCGCGGCGCATCCACAGGCGCGTGGTGTCCACCAGCTCCACGCCCATCACCCATTCGCTCCGCTTCTTGCGGCGGAACAGGCCGGAACCGGGAAAGATGCCGAAGGAGCGTCCCCCGGCGCCGCGGTATTCCCGGTTGTCCGCATCCCAGAGGCCGAACTGGCGCGGAACGCCCGCCAGGATGCTCCGGTGAATCATGGCGAAGGAAGCCTGCCGTTCCACTTCCGCCTCCAGGGGGGGATCCTGCATTTCAAGGTTTCCTTCAGCAGCCGGGAAAGGTCTTCCCACAGGTTGAACCATTCCATCATGCGGTTGAAATTGAGGAAGTTTTTCCCGCACCATTTCCGGAGCTGGTTTTTGTGCCAGCGCCGGCCTTCCCGGAACTGCCACGCAGCCTTCCACAGTTTGAGCAGGGACAGGAAATCGCTGTCTTCATCCTTCCACTGCGCGTGGGCCTGGTCCGCCTTCTGCGCGGCATCCGCCGGACGTTCCCGGGGATCCATGATCCCCAGGCCGGCCACAATCACCAGCATCTCCGGCAGGGCCTGTTCATGCTGCGCTTCCAGCAGCATGCGGCCCAGCCGCGGGTCAATGGGCAGCCGCGCCAGCTTCCTGCCCACGGGCGTGAGCTGCCGGGCCTTGTCCAGGGCGCCGATTTCCCGCAGGGTGCGGTAGCCCTCCGTGACCAGCTTGGAGGAAGGAGGGTCCGGAAGGGGGAATTCCGGCATTTCCGGAAGACCCAGGTCCTTCATCCGGAGAAGAGCCCCGGCCAGCGCGCTGCGCCTGATTTCCGGGTCCGTGAAGTCCGGCCTGTCCTCCCAGTCCTCCTCACTGTACAGGCGGATGCAGACGCCCTCGCACACGCGGCCGCAGCGGCCAGCACGCTGGCGCGCGCTGGCCTTGGAGACGGGTTCTATCTGAAGCCGCTGCACCTGGCGCGCTGGGCTGTAGCGGCTGACTCGCGCCAGGCCGGAGTCAATGACGTAAATGATGCCGGGAATGGTCAGGGACGTTTCCGCCACGTTGGTCGCCAGCACGATGCGGCGGCAGCTGCGTTCCGGATGAAAAATCCTTTGCTGGTCTCCAAGGCCCAGCCTGGCAAAGAGGGGGAGGATGCGCGTATTCCTCAAATTCCGGCCTTCCAGCTTTTCCGCCACTTCACGTATTTCACGCTCTCCGGGGAGGAAGACGAGCACGTCCCCGCGGTCGTCCAGGGTGTCTAGCCAGTCCACGGCGCGCGCCACATGGGCGGGGAGCTCTTCATCATCACGCAGAGGCGGCAGGTAATGAAGGTCCACCGGATAGGTACGGCCTTCCACCTGGACGATGGGGGCGCCCCGAAGAACTCGGAAAAGCCACCCGCATCCAGCGTAGCGGAGCTGATGACCAGCCGCAGATCCTTCCGCCTGTCCAGCAGAAGCTTCAGGTAGCCCAGCAGAAAGTCGATGTTGAGGCTGCGTTCATGGGCTTCATCCAGAATCAGGGTATGATACTGGCGCAGGTCCGGATCATGCTGCGTTTCCGCCAGCAGAATGCCGTCCGTCATGAACTTCAGGCGCGTGTCCGGCCCGGCTTTTTCCTCAAAGCGCACCTGGTAGCCCACCAGGCCGCCCAGTTCGCAATTCAGTTCCTCCGCCACACGGCGGGAAACGGAAGCCGCGGCCAGCCTTCTGGGCTGGGTGCACCCTACCCTGCCCCGCGCCTCCCCGGCAAGCTCCATGGCCATTTTGGGAAGCTGGGTGGTCTTGCCGGACCCGGTTTCACCCACCACCACAATGACCTGATGCTCCCGCATCGCCGCCAGAATGTCGTCCCGGCGGCGGGAAATGGGGAGGTCCGGATAAGTGATGTTCATGATGGAGGGGAGAAAAAAACCCTGCAAGAACGTCCTGCAGGGTTGATGGAAAAGCCGGAAAGGATTTCTTTACTGCCGGGGTTTGGGAAGGGCGATGCGGCCGCTCCGGGTCAGCATCTGCACGTCGTAATCCTCAATGAGAGACAGGAAGCGGTCAATCTTGTGCTCACCGCCCGTCACTTCAATGGTCAGGGCGTCCCGCGTGACGTCCACGATGCTGGCGCCCAGGATCTGGCAGAATTCAATGACTTCATGCCGCGAAGCGGAATCCACGCCGATGCGGGTCAATACCGTTTCCCGGTACACGTTGTCCGTGTTGCGGAAATCCACTACTTCCACCGTGTTGACGAGTTTTTCCAGATGCTTGATGATCTGGTCCAGAACATCCTCCTTTTCGCGTACGACGATGGTCATCCGTGAAAAGCGCGGGTCCTGGCTAGGGGCAACGTTCAACGAATGAATATTGTAGCCCCGTCCACTGAACAAACCGGCAATGCGGGCAAGCACGCCAAATTTGTTTTCAACAAGTACGGAGATAGTATGACGAGTCATAAGTTTAATTTCTTAAAGGTGATGCATTATAGGCGCTTTTGACTGCCAGTCAAGCCCGCGGCATAAGGATGCCGGAAAACGCTTCTCCGGATGCGGTCTTCCGCAGACGCCGCACAGGCGGAATTCAAAGCTCCCGCGGCATGATGGCGTTGCTCTTCGTCGCCGTGGGAATGCGGGGCAGCAGCGTCTTTTCGGAAACCGGGCGGGCATCCACTTTCACGTTGAACTGCTGCCCGTCACGGGAAACGGTCAGCAGGGCCGGCCCCTCCCTCAAAGCCCTGACCAGTGCATCCATAGTGCTGACGCTCTGATGATTCACGGCAAAGACCATGTCCCCGGCCTGGAGGATCTGCCCCACGGATTTCTTCGGATTCACCTGGATGACCAGCAATCCCCGCGCGCCGATGGACTGTTCCTCAGCGGTGAGTTCACGCAGGTGCATGCCCACTCCTTCCATAAAGTCCTCCCACGGAGAAGGAACGTTCTTTAAAATGCTGTCCCCCACTTTCAGGGTGACGTTCATTTTTTGTCCCTTGCGCCAGATTTTCAGCCGGAATTTGTCGCCGATGGAAAGATTTTCAATGTGGTCCTTCACATCCTTGTCGGTCTGGATGGGAACTTCATTGAAGCTCAGCATCACGTCTCCCGTCTGAAGGCCCGCCTGCTCCGCCGGGGAACCGGGCTTCACGATGTTGACTACTGCGCCGCCTGCTTCATGGTAGTCCAGGAAACTGCGGAGCGGGGAGTATTGCGCACAATGTCCAGCCCCAGGTATCCTCTCATGGGGCGTCCATGCCTGCAAATCTGCTCAAAGCTGTGCACCACCAGATTGGAGGGAATGGCAAAGCCGATGCCAGCGTAGTTTTTCTCCACATTGGGAAGCACCGATTTGTTGATGCCGATGATTTCACCGCGGATGTTGATGAGAGGCCCTCCGGAATTGCCGGGAAAGATGCTGGCATCCGTCTGGATCAGGTCCAGGCCGGAATCCACCAGCTTGCGTTCACGGGCGCTGATGATGCCGCGGGAAACCGTCGTCCCCAGTCCATAGGGGTTGCCGCAGGCCAGGACGATCATGCCGGGTGCAATCTCGTCACTGTTGCCGAACGGAAGAGGCGTGAAGGCCATCGGGTTTTCCACCTGCAGCACGGCGATGTCCAGCTCCGGATCCACCCCTACCAGGCGCACGGAAACGCTTTTCCCGTTGCTCAGCGTGACGCGCAGCGCATGCTTGTTCTGAATGACATGGTAGGCGGTAATGATATGCCCCTCTTCCGTGACGATGACGCCGGAACCCAGGCCATGGACCGCCAGCCTTTTTTCAATCATGGATTCGCCGTCTTCGGAAGGCTGCGGCACGCTGGTCACGCCCGTGGTGTCTATGCTGACCAGCACCCGTTCCACCAGCCGGGCGACGCGTGAATATTCTTCATTGAGCTGGTGCAGGATGGGAACGTCCTCCTCCTTGAGTTCGGACTGCTGCGCCATCGTAAACACCTCAGACCGGAAGGAAACGTTCTTCTCCGTAACGCGGCTGTTCCACCTCCAATAGGCAACGGAGACGACGGTCATCATAACCGTCATCATGATGACAAGTAAAGCCCGTGTCCATATAGTCGATCTCATGGAAATGCCCTGCCGTAGTAACGATCAAACGGTTTGCGGCTTGATCACGAGGAGATGCCTGAAAAATGGACCTGGAAGACTCCAGCCGCTTTTTGACATTCCGGTTCTATTGATACTATTTAAGCCTATTCTCTTCAAATGAAAAAACTTTCAAATGACAAATACGTCTTTTAACGAGGCATATTTTATGATACCGTATGGGTACGGTTTTATGGGTACCAGCACTTTACAACAACAAGCCATTCACCTCGTTTTCGGTACGGACGAAGGAATGGTGCGTGAAAAGGCTTCCGGCATCTTTGCCGCCCTGACGGAAGGCACGAATGAATTTTCCCATGAAATCCTGGAAGCGGCCTGCGGCGATTCCGATGAAGCGGACCAGGTGACGCGCCAGGTCATGGAAGCCCTGCGCACGCTGCCGTTTTTTCCGGGCCGCAAGGTGGTCTGGATGAAGAACTGCAATTTTCTGGGGGATTCCGTCACGGGGCGTTCCTCCACCACGGAAGCGGCTCTGGACTCTCTCAGGCATCTGCTGGAAGGGGGGCTGGGACCGGACGTCCTGCTGCTCATCTCCGCCTCCGAATTTGACAAGCGCCGTTCCTTTAACAAATTCCTGCTCCAATCCGCCGCCGCGGAGGAACTGAACAAGCCGGACATCACCAAGGCCGGCTGGGAAGGCAGCCTGATGCCCCTTATCAACAAGGAGGCAGGCGCGCGGGGCATGAACTTCGATTCCGCCGCTCTGGAGTTATTCATTCACCGCGTCAGCGAATCCTCCCGCCAGATTATTTCCGAAATTGAAAAACTGGACCTTTATCTGGGCGCGGACAGGCGCACCGTGATGCCGGAGGATGTGGAGCGCATGGTTCCGCTGACGCGCACAGGCGTTATTTTTGAAATTTCACGTGCTCTGGAAAACAAGAAGAGCGACGCGGCCATCTCCCTGATTGACTTTCAACTGGAACGCGGTGAAAACGCCGTCACGATCATGCGCGCAGCGTTTATCCCCACGCTGAGAAATCTGCTGGCCGCCAGGCTTTTATGTGACGCGTTCAATCTGAAGCCCACCAACTTCAAGGAATTTACGGCCCGCATCTCCTCCCTGCCCTCCTATGCCGCGGCGCTGATTCCCCTGAAAAAAGACGGCACTCCCAATGCGTACCCGCTTTTCCTGGCGGCGCAGAACGCTTCCAAATTCAAGACGGAACGGTTGAAGCAGACTTTAAAGGAATGCATGAAGGCGGACAAGGCCCTGGTATCTTCTTCGCTTGATCCGCGGCTGATTCTGCACCGTCTTGCCATTTGCTCCGCATCCTGATGAATTCCTCTCCTTCCCCCGCCTCCTCCCTGTTCGACGTCCTCGTCGTCGGCGCCGGGCACGCAGGCATTGAAGCGGCGTTGGCCGCCTCCCGCCTGGGGTGCTCCGTCGCCGTTCTGACCCACAACCTGGATACCATCGGGCAAATGTCCTGCAACCCGGCCATCGGGGGGCTTGCCAAAGGCCACATTGTCCGGGAAATAGACGCCCTGGGAGGGGCCATGGGACTGAATACGGATGCCACCGCCATCCAGTTCCGGATGCTGAACGCCTCCAAGGGGCCCAGCGTGCGCGCACCCCGCGCCCAATGCGACAAAACGGCCTACCGAGCACGAATGAAAATGGTTCTGGAAACCGCCCCGGGCATACGCCTGTTCCAGGGTGACGTGGTCAAACTGCTCGTCAACGGGGAGCAGCAGGTGACGGGAGCCGTCACTTCCCTGGACTACACCATCTGCGCGCGCAGCGTGGTCATCTGCTCCGGTACATTCATGCAGGGGCTGCTGCACGTGGGTCTTCAGCACATAACGGGCGGCCGCATGGGCTGCGCTCCTTCCAGCCTTTCCACCGACCTCGCCGCGCTTGGCTTTCAAGTGGAACGGCTTAAAACGGGCACCTCCCCGCGCGTCAATGGAAGATCCATTGACTTTTCCGTTTGTGAAATGCAGCCCGGAGACGCGCCGGAGGCTCTGTTCAGTTACCGTTCCCGCGACGTACTGAAACGCGCTTCCGAACCTTTCTGCACCCTGAACACATGGGGAGACGAAGACTTCCGCATGAAGCAAATGCCGTGCTGGATTACCTACACCAATCAGACCACCCACGACATTATCCGGGACAATTTAAAATTCAGCCCTCTCTATAGCGGCATCATTGAGGGCATAGGCCCCCGGTACTGTCCTTCCATTGAAGACAAAATCGTGCGCTTTGCGGAAAAAACCAGCCACCAGGTCTTCCTGGAGCCGGAAGGCCGCAGTACGGAGGAATTCTACCTCAATGGCGTTTCCACCTCCCTGCCCTACTCCGCGCAATGCGATTTCATCCACACCATTCCCGGCCTGGAAAACGCCCAACTGATTCGTCCGGGGTATGCGGTGGAATATGATTTCTGCCCTCCCACGCAGCTGCACCCTACTCTGGAAACCAAGCTGGTGGAAAACCTGTACTTTGCAGGACAAATCAACGGTACCTCCGGCTATGAAGAAGCCGCCGCGCAAGGTCTGATGGCGGGAACAAACGCCGCTCTGAAAACTCTGGGCAAGCCCTCCCTGGTGCTGCGCCGCGACCAGGCCTACATCGGCGTCATGATAGACGACCTTGTCACCAAGGGAACGGACGAACCGTACCGCATGTTCACCAGCCGGGCGGAATTCCGGCTGCTGCTGCGCCAGGACAACGCGGACCTGCGCCTGGCCCCCCTGGCTTTTGAAACGGGCCTCATCACCCGCGAAACGTTCAGGAAAACGGAAGACAGGCAAAACGCCATTGAGGAAGGAATAGCAAAAGCAGCTCTGCTTAAACATGAAGGCGTTTCCCTTTCCACCTGGCTCAAGAGGCCAGGCAATGACTGGACCCTGCTGCCTGAAGAACTGAAAAAAATGTTCCACGTGGAACATTTGGATGCCATTGCCACGGATATCCAGTATGAAGGCCACATTGAAAGACAGAAAAAACAGGCGGAAAAAATCACCCGGATGGAAAGTAAAATCATTCCTGCCGACATTGATTACGAACGCGTTCACGCCCTGAAAAAAGAAGCGGTCATCAAGCTGGGCAGCATACGTCCTGCCACTATCGGGCAGGCTTCCCGCATTCCGGGCATTACTCCGGCGGACATTGCCCTGCTGCTTGTTCATTTGCAAAAGCGCGGCAGGCAGCAGGCATGAAAGCCTGCGCCGTTTTCATGCCGGGGCTTTAAATTTGAATACGGCCCAACTCCTGAATGCTGAAAACTTGCATGCATGCAAGGTAAAAGCCTCATGCTCTCCCTATGACCCGTTTTCCACTCCCTGCAGGCTCCGGTTTATAAACGAGGGGAGGGGGGACTTTTTCCTGAATATTTTCCCCTGTATGACCGATACGCTTCCGGCTCGGTTCATGCCATCCGGCTTGTCTTAAAAAAGGGACACGAACAGAGAGGATGCACAATGATGAGAAAAACCGCCGAATGGCAGGCTCACCGGTAATTAAAGATGCTTTCCCGGTTTAAAAACAATCCGGAAGGCGAATGAATAATTGACTGTGCCCGTTACCGGTAGCTTACGTCGCCCCGGATGCACACATCGCTTCCAAAGATGCTCACAACCGGCTGCTCAAGAAAGGCT
Source organism: Akkermansia sp. JRP_AM1 (assembly GCF_049262625.1). Taxonomy (NCBI): domain Bacteria; kingdom Pseudomonadati; phylum Verrucomicrobiota; class Verrucomicrobiia; order Verrucomicrobiales; family Akkermansiaceae; genus Akkermansia; species Akkermansia sp. JRP_AM1. The sequence goes on along the minus strand of NZ_CP118234.1, from coordinate 1,217,633 downwards.
TCACGTTCCAGGAATGAACCGCCCGTTACGCCGTCTGCGCCGCCGCCCGTTATGATGGGCGCGTAAAATCCCACCCATTCATCCACCAGGCCGGCTTTCAGGAATTCCCGGACCAGGCAGCCTCCCGCTTCCAGCAGGACAGTCCCTGTTTTTCTTTCATTATACAGATTTTTTAATAATTCCAAATAACTTGAAACGTTCTCTACAATCAGGGTCCGGTCACGGAATTCATCCGTCAGGCAAACGGAATCCGCAGGAATGGATGCGGCGTTGTGAGTCAGGATAATGCGCCAGGGCTGTTCCTTAAGGGAAGAAACGGGACGGTCCGGTTTTCTGATGGTCAGGGACGGATTGTCCAGGCGCATGGTATTTCCTCCGGTAAGAATCGCATCGCACTCAGCCCGCAGGGTATGTACGAAAGACCTGGATTTTTCATTCGTCAGCCACTGGGACCGTTCCGGACTGCGTGAAATGCGGCCGTCCAGGGACATGGCGCTCTTTGCGATCACCCATGGGCGCCCCTCCAGCATGTTCAGCCTGAATCCCCGGATTAAATGATCGCATTCCTTTTCCAGAATTCCGCGGGTGACTTGGATGCCTGCTCTCCCAAGAATATCAGCCGCGGCGCCGCGGTGTCTGGGATTGGGGTCTTGAGAGCCATAAACCACCCGTTTGAAATGGTGTTCCAGAATGGCTTCCGTACAGGGTGGCGTTTTTCCGGTGGTGCTGCACGGCTCCAGAGTAACGTACAGAGTGGAATCCGCAAACAGGGCCGCGTTGCCTCTGGCCGTTCCATCGGCAATAGCCTTCCTTTCCGCATGGGGCAGGCCGGCTTTTTCATGAAAACCGGAGCCGATCACCTGGTTTTCATGCACGATGACCGCTCCCACGCAGGGATTAGGACTTGTCAGCCCGACCCCTTTTTCGGCCAGTTTTACGGCCATGTTCATCCAGCGCGTATCTTGGTCCTCCGTGTTCATGCCGACCTTGTAGCACGAATGCGCGAGAAAGGACAATCACGTTGTGTGATTGAAGAATATTAGATTTAACAATATTAAATTCCTTCTTCTTCTACCCTGTGCCCAGTGTGAACAACGTTTTTACCGCCTGGGAATGAATGGATTGAAACCATCCGACAGTGTGAATAAATTCGGTTCATAAAAATGTGGATAACATCTGAATAACTTATTCACACCATACTCACAGTTAATTGACTTATCCTTTCACAGGGTTATTGGCAAGTGGAACCGTGAAACGGAGCCGCACGTTCCGTCTTGCGGAAGCGCCGTAAGAAAGCATACCATTCCTCCATGAGGGTTGCCAGATTGATTTACATTCCGGAAAGGGACCATACCTTTCCCGCAACGAGCCCTGAGAGGCTCTTCCGCGGCTTTTCCGTGGCCGGGGTGAGCGTAGCCGCCTATTGTGCCTCCCGGCTCCGGGAAGCGGGCTTTGAGGCGGTTTTTAATCCGGAAGCCGCCGTTACGGAAAGTGCGGCGGAAGTGGTAGAGGTGTCCATGCATGATTTTTCCCCGGAAGCTGCCGCATGGCTTGCTTCCTGCGGGACAGGGGAAGTACGGAATGAAGAAGGGCGGCTGCTGGCCCGGAAAGGGCCGGGGAACGGACTGTCACGTGTTTTTTCCGGGCAGGAGGCGGCTGTGGAGCGCCTCGTCTATCCCTGGGACCTGCTGGACTGGCAGGAGAGAGTGATGGAGGGAATGGAGGGAGACGATTTTTCCGGGCGGCCGGGCGTTTACGTCCTGGGCAGTCTCCGTGTGGGAAAGGGCACCGTGGTGATGCCTGGCGTGGTGGTTGAGGGCTCCGCATGGGTGGGGGACGGCTGCCGTCTTGGGCCCAACTGCCATTTGAGAGGATATGTGTCCATGGGAAACGGCTGTGTAGCGGGGCAGGGGGTGGAACTGAAGAACTGCATCATCGGAGACGGGACGTTTATTCCCCATCTGAGCTATGCGGGTGATTCCATCATTGGCAGCGACGTCAATTTCGGGGCTGGAACGGTGTGTTCCAATTTCCGCCATGACGGCGGGGAGCACAGGATGATGGCGGCCGGGAGGCTGGAAATTACCGGAAGGAACAAGCTGGGAGCCGTCATTGGGGATCATGTGCGCCTGGGCGCCAATACCGTTGTTTTGCCGGGCAGGGTGGTTCCGCCCGGCGCCTGGACCATGCCGGGGGAAACATTCACGGGAACATGAATTCCGGGACGGAAGTGCCGGAATACGGAAAAGGCCGCATGCGGGGGAACCCTTCCCGGCATGCGGCCTCTTGCTGGATAACGGCAAATGCTTAGCAGCTCCGGCGGCGGCGCATCAGCAGGGCGGCCAGGCCCAGCAGCCCCAGGGAAGCAGTGGCCGCTTCCGGAACAGGAAGCACAACGCCGTCGTAAAATTTGATGTTGTTGACATCTATGGTTCCGTTCATGGGACGGGTGTTTCCAAAGGAAGCTCCAAATTGGGAGCCTGTCAGGGCAGGGGAGGACGGATTCCAGCCGGTGATTGTACCTGCCAGGGTGCCGTTGACGTACACGGAGAGAGTCTGGGAGGAAAGATCGGAAACGATGCTCAGATTGTTCCAGTTGTCCTGCTGGAGGTCCGTCCAGGTCAGGCCTGTATTGATGTTTCCGCCGGATTGGCCTCCAAATCCCTTGTTGTAAAAATAAAGTTCCCCGGAAGCATTGAATTCCAGTACCATGCTGTTGGATTCTCCGGAAACCGTTCCATTGGAATACAAGCTGAAAACGTCTTTCCAGGCGTTGTTGGTGGAACTCAGGTTTTTCAGGTCGAAGCTGACGGTGAAACTGCCTGAAATTCCCGCTATGCCAGAGTTGTAGGGCGTGCCTCCGCCGGAGCCGCTGCCGAAAGTGGCATAATCGTTGCCGGTTGTATAATTGAATGAACCGTTCCAGCCGGGAGCAGTTATTTGCGTTCCTTCAGTGGTCCACTCCCAGGAATAAATGGGAGAAGCCGCATGGGCCATGCCTCCCGCAACCAGTAAAGACAAAATAATGAATGAACGTTTCACAGAAATTCTGAAAGTCTTTGTTGTTTAAAATCGCCGAAGCTTGGCTGAAAAGTAGCGGATTTCGAATCCGGGGTCAAATTATTTTTTTAAGAACAAGCCGGTTAACAAAAAGAAAGATCACGGAAAAATAAAAGCATGAAAGGAAACATAAACAGCGCTTCTTCCGGATCGTGTATATGTTCAATGAATTTGCCGCTTTCCAGAGGAAAAAGAACGGCATCCGGATTCGAAATCCGCGTGCGCGTCAACCGGGAATTGTTCGCCGGAGAACGGACTTTTAAGAATACTTAAATAATTTGAAAAACCGTTTCATGCAAGATATGCCCGGAGAAATAGCATATTACTACATATGGTATGCTTTTAAAAAAATACTGCCAAATATTAGGGTTTGACGGAGAAATGGCTTGAATCACAGGAGGCACTTGTGAGAGGATGCGAGGCAGATAAAAGCACAGACACATGAAGTTTACCATTTCCAAGCAAGTATTTCTCGACGGTCTGAGACAGGTTGCCAGCGTGGTGTCTTCCAAGACGACGCTGCCCATTCTTTCCAACGTCAAGATTGAAGCTGAAAACGGCCAGGTACGTTTTACGGCTACGGATCTTGACGTATGCATCACCGGCGTAGTTCCCGCGAACGTGCTGCGCGAGGGCACCGTGACTCTTCCCGCCAAAAAGCTGGTGAGCATCATCAGCGAGCTTCCTGAAGCCGAAGTCCAGGTGGACGTCAACCAGCGCAACCAGGCGACTGTGGAATGCGGCCGCTCCCAGTTCAAGCTGAATGGCCTTCCGGCGGACGAATTCCCCGAACTGCCGTCCTTTGAACAGGCGACCGTGTACCAGGTGGACCAGAATTTGCTGCGCGACTGCATCCGCCGCACGGAATACGCCATCTCTACGGATACGACCCGCTACGTGCTGAACGGCATTTCCCTTTCCTTCCGCAACGGCAAGATGACTCTGGTGGCTACGGACGGCCGCCGCCTGGCCCTGGCGGAAACCGCCCTGGAATTCCCGGAAGAACAGCAACTGGACGCCATTCTGCCCACCAAGGCCGTTGGTGAACTCCGCCGCCTTCTGGATGAAGTGGGGACCGTCACCGTACGGTTCACCCGCAACCAGGCCGCTTTTGAAATCAATGACACGCTGCTGATCAGCAAGCTGATTGACGGCAATTACCCGAACTACCGCCAGGTAATCCCGACGGACTGCAAGGAAAGCATTGAACTGCCCTGCGGGGAACTGCTGGAAACGGTGCGCCGCGTGTCCCTCCTTTCCGTGGACAAAAGCACGAACATCAAGCTGAACTTCCGTGAAAACGAACTCGAAGTGGCTTCCAGCGCGGAAGGCGTGGGTGAAGCTCATGAATCCATGACGATCACTTATGCCGGAAGGCCGCTTTCCATCTCCTTCAACCCGGATTTCTTCATGGCTCCCCTGAAGACGATGGCCGGGGATACGATCATTACGTTAAACCTCATTGATGAAATGAGCCCGGGCGTATTGAAGATAGGTGATGAGTTCCTGTACGTGCTCATGCCAATGAGATCTCCCAACTGATTTTGATGGTACAAAATCATTCATACGAGAACAGGCGCCGTGCTGTCACGGCGCCTGTTTTTTATTGATTGAAAATGAAAGTGATGACTGGGTTATTCACATGAATGTTCTACGTGGAACATTTTTCATTTTCCACCGTCGGCAATAAACCGGACGGTGATTTCCGGGGGAGGGATAAAAAAACAGGCGTGCCGGCATGGCACCGGAAAAAACGCGTATAAACACCTTCCGGCGCCGGGAACGTGCGGTTCAGGCGCAAGGGAAGGCACGGAGTGCCGCAGCGGGTCTAAGGAGGCTCCGCCGCGTCATTCGCTCAACAACCCCGGATCGGCGAACAAATCCGGAGCAAGATGGAAAGGATAGGAACCGGAGGCTTGCAGAATGGCTTCCCGTACGGGAGGCAGGGAACCGAAGCAGGAGGATTCCACATCCAGAATACGGCCGTCTTTCAGTTCAATCATCAGTCCGGGTTCAGATTCATGATCGGGCGTACATCCTATGCGCTCAATCAGTTCCCATGGAATTTCCTTGCGTGAAATGCTGTTGCCCCAGGAGATGGAGGAGGAAGTGATTGTGAGAAAATAAGGTCTCCCCAGAATGACGGGAAGCCACAGGAACAAGAGAAGAGCGCCGAGGAGAAAGCTCCACCATCCGGACCCGAAGAATGCCCAGGCCAGGCCGCACCCCAGGGTGCCGAGGAGTCTCCCTCCCAGCCGGTAGCTGCGGTAGGAATAATAAGTGTTCATGAATTGCGAAGTCAATGAAACGTCAGGCCGGCCAGGGAACGCGAAGCCCCCAGCCGTACTCTGTACGATACTCCTTCATTCCTGCAAAGACAAGATGATAAGTCAGGAAATCCAGTCCAGCATGTCCGGCGGCAGGGAACCGCGGGAGCGGATCAGGGAAAGGAAAGCTTCCTCCATTTCCGGAGGCGGCGGAAAAATGCCCGGCATGGCGCGGCCTGCGGCAAGCTCCACGGCGCCCAGGTTATGGAGCGCCAGGGGAGGGTCTATGTAGCACATTTGCGTAGGGTCCGGCAGAATGAAATTAAGGGGGCGGCCTCCGTTCAGCAGGCGGTTCTTCGGGATCTCCGGCCCCCATTCGTCCTCCACGCCCATATTGGCCAGCAGAACGCCGGAGGAGCGGGTCACAGCGGGGTCAATCACTCCTGACAGGGCATGCCGCCGCCCTGTGGCCGTGACGGCGCAAAAGGCATGACTGACTGCATTGGTAAGAGCTTCTCCATCCGTTGCGCGCACGAATGAGGCGGAGGACAGAGGGAGAGGTTTTTCCTCCACATCCGCCACGATAACGTTCAAGCCCCGCCTGAGCGCGTGCAGAACGATTCCGCGGCCCACTTTTCCGTACCCGATGACTACCAGGGTCCGTCCCGGGCCACTCTCAATTCCCAGCGCTTCCAGCGCGCGGAAAAAGCTTTCCCCGGTTCCCAGGCAGGTTTCTATCTGCTTGATTTTTCCGGCGTCCACCATCCACACGGGCTGCGTGCAGCGCGTATAATGCTGCGCTCCGGACCGGGTCAGTTCCACATACCCGCAGCGGCTGGGAACATGGCTGAGCGCCCCGGCGCAGTCCATCACCACATCATAGGGTCCGTCCGCCCGTTCCGCCTCCACCACGGGTATTCCATACCTGCCCAGCAGCGCGACCGTTTCCGGATCGTGGGGCATCACCGGAGAGACCGCTGCCGTCAACTCCGCTCCCGCCGCCAGCAGGGCGGCGTATTTGGCGCAGGTATTCCGGAATACGGGGGAGGCGTCAATCACCCGGCATCCCTCCAACGGACGGCTTTCCGCCCACGTTTCACACTGGTGCAGAAGCACGGGAAATTTTTCCTGCCGGTAGAAGGGGGACAAATCTTCTAGAATGCGCGCCGGAGATACAGGCATGGCAAAAATTGTAAGGGTTCTACGGATGGAGGGCAATCTTTCTCCTCCCGTTTTCATAGAAAAACTTCGGAAAAGATGTATTTTTTGTTTAAGGGTTTTCAGAAGTTGCGGCAAATTCGAAAAGACAAACTACTGAATCATCAACCATTCTTTCTCCATGAGAGAGACATTTTTTACAGGAATTTGACTGGCGCCAAGCAGGAATGACATCCTATTGTGGATTTTTTCTAACAAATAGATAATATTGATGTCTGTAAAAGGAAGGTACTGAGCGTAATAATTATTATATTATTTTTTGATGGAAAAAATCGTTATGTTTCATAGGCAAACAAAAATTTGCAAATAAACTTTATTGACACTGGCTCTGGATCATGCTACTGGGAAAATGATCATGGAGGATTGCTCTCCTCTAATTTCATCATCAATCCCAGTTCTTTAATGCCTTATGAATACTCCAACTACTTCTTCTGCCGGCACCCCTTCTTCCATCCCCGCTTACCGCAAATGGTACTTTGGCTCTACGGCCAAACCCATGCCGCGTGGCATGCGCGCCTCTCCGGAGCCCGATCCGCTACCGTTCGAGGAAATCCACGAACACGATGAAATTACCGTGGGACCGCCCAGTACGTCGGCGGATGGACACAGTGCTCACGGTTACTTTACCATTCCGGAAGGAGCGGACGGTAAAAAGCTCTACGGCACCTGTTCGCTCTTCCTGGGGGTGGACGACTGGGGCAGCCTGGAAGTGAAGGACTCCAGCGGCAGCGTGGTGGCGCAGGTGGACCTGAAGAAAGACTCGCAGACGGCAGGCAAGCAGGGCGGCCATAAATACCACACGGGGACCGGCGGGGCGCAGCTGCCCTCCGGCTCCTACATTTGGGAAGTCAACCAGACCAACATCGACTACAAGCCTGAAAAAGACAACGTCTCCATCTGCAACTATAGCATCGACGTGGTGCCGACGGAGCCGGGAGGCAAGGAGGAGCCCGAGAAGTGCCCGTGCGAGGGAGACACGTGTGATAACAGCGGCGGAACGCCGCCTTCCCCGTCGCTGGCCCGGTCGGGCTCCGCGGTGGGGAATAGCACGCTGGGAAACTACTCCTCCGCAGGGTGCAGTGTGAGTGCGGAAAGCACGGCCACCCTGATGTACTGGTCCTGCAACTTCGGAATGTTCCGGGGACTGGGAGGGATTCCTGCGGGCCTTGTGGAACTGAGGGCTGAGGAAACTGTCTCCGGCCTGGAAAGCCCCTCCTCACTGGCCTACAACCATCCGTTGAACAGCCGCCTGGACGTGCCCGAAGGGGGAATTGTACCCGGAGTGCGTTTTGATCTGGTGCAGGGAGACCGGGTGATTGCCATGCGCTGCTATATGAACGGGTCCGTGCTGCCCGTTGGCGTGGACACGTCGGGCGGAGGACGGGCAACGCTGGACACGGTGGAAGGACAATCCTGCCTCCGCTGGATCGTGGAAGACGGCAGCCAATACCTCTTCTCGGCGGAAACAGGAATGCTCCTCTCCTACACCACCACCGACAAGCAGGTCATCTCCAACGCGTCATCCTACCTGGACGTCAAGCATGCCGAAGACGGCTCGCTGAGGCAAATCTGGAACCTGTGGGACGGCCTGCTCAACGTGGAAAACGTCACCTCCACGGGCTACATCATCGCGCTCTACACGCCTGGGCAAATCACCGGAACGGACGAACAGGGATTTTATACGGTCACCGGGACACCCTTTAAAACATTCAACCTTTCCCTTTCCGCGGACGGCCACTTCACCGTCACGGAACAGGCGCCGGCTAGGCAGCCCTACGCCGTCACCTGGTGGAACGACGGCCTGGCGTGGAACATGCGGCAGGGCACGGGGGAAGACGCCGTCACGACCATCCGCACGCGCACGGAGCTGGAACCGGAAGACTCGGTCTGGCAGCTGGTGACGGAAATCTCCAAAGGAGGTATCGTGGCAGAGCGCACCTGCTCCATATATCAAACGACGGACGTAGGCGATCTGCTGCTCACTCAAGTGGAAGGCTATCAAAGCCAGGAAGCCCAGACCACGCAATACGCCTACGACCAGTGCGGACGGCTCAAGACGGAAACTGCCCCGGACGGCAGCCAAATTCATTACGCGTATGACCTCTACGGACGCCTGCTCTCCCGCGACGAACCGTGGGCGGAAAGCGGCAGGCGCATCACGCGCTACACCTATGCCTATTCGGGAGAAGCCGACTTCAACGACGAACCCGCCACGGAAACGGTAGACCTGCTTCCGCTGGAAGGACACGTCAAGACGCTGACCACCATTGCCTACAAGTACACGACGGCCAATCACGTCAAAAGGACGGAAAAGCGGGTCACCGGACTGGGAGTAACGGGCACGCGCCTGACGGCCACGGAACAATGGCTGGCCGGCGCGCCCGACGTCTATGCCCGCGGACGCACCCGGATGACCCGGGACCTCACCGGCGTGCAAACCTGGCACGACTACGCGGCAACGACGGAGCACGGCGCCCTCTACACGGAAACGTTGGAAACGCGCGTCAACGGGGAAACCGTGCCGGGACAGAGCACGCGCACCACGACCTGGATCACGGCGGAAGGGCAGCGCGTCAGGGAAGAAAGCTACGCCCTGCTCACCGGCGGGGAATGGGCGCTCACGGACAGCGCCTCCTATGAATTTGACACGCAGAACAGGTGGGTGAAGCGGACGGCGGGCAATGGCCGAATAACGGAGCGCGAGCTGATGTGCGACGGGCGCCTGTTGTGGGACATTGATGAAAATGGTGTAAGAATGGACTATGCCTACGACACGGCGCGCCAACTGGTGGAAACCACGCGTTCCGCCGTAATGGACGGGGAAACCGTCATCACGCCGGAAACCATCACCACCTACACCCTGGATGCGGCGGGGCGCATCCTCTCTACGCGCCGGGATACGGGGGCCATGACGACCAGCGAAAGCTCGGAGTACGACTTGCTGGGGAGGATAACTTCCTCTACGGACGTCCTGGGACGAGTCACCACCTACGCCTACAGCGAAGACGGTCTGACGACGACGCAAACCACTCCCTCCGGAGCCACGTTCGTCACGCGCAACGCGCCGGACGGAACGGTCCTGGAAGAATCCGGCACGGGACAGCGGCATATCATCTATTCCCTCGACTTGGTTGCCGACGGCGTTCGGACCTTCACGAAAGCCGTCTCCGGGGAAACGGAAACCGAACTGCAGCGCAGCGTCGCCAACGGTGCCGGGGAAATTTGCGCACGGGCCGGCCCAACACCATCGGGGGAGTCATTTACACGAGGAACACCTATAACGCCAAGGGACAGCTGACCAAGGAACAGACAGATGCGGAAACCGCAGCTACGACGATGGCGCCGACCCTGTGGGAATACGACGACTTCGGCAATAAGGTCAAGGAAACCTGGAAGCTTGCCGATCCGGCCACCGTGTCCAACTCGCGCATCACCACGTGGAGCTATGGCGTGGAACAGGCGCAGGACGGCGTCTACCGCGTCGTCACGGCGACTAGGAACAACGGCCAAGGGACTACCTATGGCGAAACGCAGAAGACGCTGGTTTCCTCCCTCTCGTCCACGCTGGAAAGCAAAACCGTCTTCATCGGTCCCAGAGGAAATATATCCACACAGTGGAGCGAATACGGAACAGGCGCCCTGCGGACGCAAAAAAGCAGCATCCCCACTTCCAATGTCACGGCCACCGCGACGGTCATCGACGACTTTACTACCACGCAGACGGACCACGCGGGCATTACTTCCACGCAGACCCGAGCCTATGCGGAAACCGGCATCATCTACACTAACACGGACGGACGGGGCAACACCATTACGACACGTACCGACATCGCCGGGCGCACTGTTTCCGTTACCGACGCGGCGGGCAACACGGCTTCTACCGCCTACGATCCCTGGTTTGACCAGCCTTCCGCCGTCACCAACGCCCTCGGGAAAACGACATGCTACAACTACGATCTCCGGGGCCGCAATACGGCGCAATGGGGAACGGGCGCCCAGCCCCTGCTCTTCGGCTACGACGAAGCCGACAGAATGGTCAGCCTTACCACCTTCCGGGAGGACGCGGGCGACATCACCACCGACCCCACGGGACGCACGGACGGAGACGTCACCACCTGGAGCTATGATGAAGCCACGGGGCTGTTGGCGCGTAAAACCTACGCGGACGGAACGCATGAGGACACCGCCTACAATGCCCTGAACCTCAAATCCACGCTCACAGACGCGCGCGGGGTGGTCACCACCTGGGGCTACAATCTGAAGAAAGGGGTCAACACCTCCGTCTCCTACAGCGACTCCACGCCCGGCATCCAGTACGCCTACAACTGCCTCAACCAGCTGACCCAGGTGACGGACGCCTCAGGCTCTCGCACCATCACTTACACTCCCTACAACGAACCGGACACCGATAGCATCACCATAGGAGGCGCCTCCTGCCAGCTCCAGGAAAACTACGATGCCTACGGCCGGTCCTCCGGCTATACCCTGAAACAGGGAACCGACGTCCTCCAGGAAGCAAGCCAGGGCTATGAAGCCAACGGGAGGCTTGCCGGCGCCGGAATCGTGCACGGAGGAGAAGAACAAACCTTCGCCTACGGCTACCTGGCGGGAAGCAGCCTGCCCTCCAGCCTCGCGATGCCCAACGGCATCGTCCGGGAACTTGCCTATGAAGAACACCGTGACCTGGCAGTGGCCATAAGCTGCCGTCTGGGGGAACCGCGCTGGTCTCCCGCAGCCAGAGCTACGACGCATTGGGACGCCCGGTCACCCGCACCCAGCAGCGGGGAACCGAAGCAACTCGTACTGACAGCTTCAGCTACAACGGCAGAAACGAACTCACCGGGGCTACTCTGGGAACAGCCCCCTACGGTTACAGCTACGACAACATCGGCAACCGCAAGACGGCGCGGGAACTGGCCGAGGAACTTTCCTACGCGGCCAACAACCTCAACCAGTACACAAGCATCGAAGAAAAAGCGGAGGCGCCTTTTGTGCCGACGTACGACGCCTCGGGCAACCAGACCCTCATCAAAACCTCGACGGGCATTTGGACAGTAGTCTACAACGCGGCCAACCGCGCGGTGAGCTTCACCAGCCAGGGCGGCAGTACGGTGGTGGAATGCGGCTACGACTACCAGGGACGCCGCTACATGAAGAAGGTCACCGTCAACGGAACGGTCGTCAGCCATGAACGCTACCTGTACCGTGGCTACCTGCAACTAGCGGCGTTGGACATGCTGGACAACCGGAACGTGCTTCGGACACTGCTGTGGGATCCACTGGAACCGGTGGCAACGCGTCCCCTGGCCCTGGTGCAGGAAAATGCCCTTTACTGCTATGGAGTTGACTTTAACAAGAACGTCACGGAGGTGTTCGCTGGAGAGGGAGCTATTGCGGCAACTTATGACTACTCGCCATACGGACAGGTTGTTTCCACGGGGGACCTCGTCCAGCCGGTGCAGTGGTCCAGCGAGATGAACGATGTAGAATTGGCCCTGGTCTATTACAACTACCGTTATTACAATCCCGCCGATGGAAGGTGGATCAATCGTGATCCCATCACTGAAGAAGGGGGATGGAATTTGTATGAATTTATGGGTAATATATGCGTATATAAATGTGATTATCTTGGATTAAAAGACTGGACATGTGATAAAAAACATTTGGGGTGGTACGATAAATTATCCTTTACATTAACAAATACCATTGGAGGAGAGGAATACGCAGTATCTGATCCCCAAAGTGTTATTATTGGTACTTTTAAAGAAAAGCTTCAAGATGCAGCAAAAAGTATATTAGAGCAGGAAATAGACGGCAGACAAATTATTGAAGCAGCTAGAAAAGCTGTCAATGATAATTGGTTTATGCGAAGTCTTTCTGGAATAGTACAAAATACTCGAACGAATGCATATATATTGGAAGAAACAAAACTAAGTGTTAAGTTGGAATATTGTTGTTGTGAAATTGACAATAAAGGTAAAATAAAATATTTTATGAATCCTGTATCGGGCGTAGATAGCTTTAATCTAATATTCAGTCTAAAAGAAGCTAGTATGAGAAGAATGAACACCTATACTAATCAATTAAAAGTCATGCTAAAAAGAACTGCATCGAACCTTAAGAAGAAAGCATGTAAAAAGCAAAAAAAATGAATAATCTTAAATTTATATTTTACTTATCAGGAATATACTTGATTGCAGTTCCTGATAACATAGTCTTGGCAGAATCTTCATCATGCATCCCAAGCCATGCAACCAAAATAAATAAAATAAGATCAGGATTGCCGATGGTGCAATTTTATGAGAAAACTTTGGCATTGTATATAGAAGCAAAATTAGCATATTCTACTTCTGAATTGCCATCCTCTTTATTTAAGCTTCTTACAGGTTGCTCTCAAAAAGATATAAGTAAGTCTTCTGTAAATTTTTTAACCGATATAATATACGATTATCTTATAGCCGTTAAAACTCATCAGATACCTAAATCTGCCGAAATTGAAGCCATATTAATTAACCATCTTCTAATGAAGGATGAAGGGGATGACAAGGTCATTAACTCAATCAACAGACGAATCGGACCAGAAACCGGTATAAAAATAAGAATTTATTCAGATTCTGAGATAAACGATATTTCAGATAATTTATCTCATACTATTTTTCCTTTAGGTAGTTTTGAAGACTTATCTTCTTATCCGATATGCTCTATTGATTCTTATTCTCCTGAACTAATATTATACGTTTATGAAAATGGTGTTTATAATTTAAAAAAATGTGTAGAATTTTTAAATAAAATGAAACCTTCTGATATGTTTTTTAATGTGCATGATTATTATTCAAATAAACTGAATTTACTTTTATTTAAAACATGGAACATGTTAAAAAAAGAAAAATACACAGAAAGTCAATGGGAGCTATTTTATAGCATTCCCCTATCATCTATAGAAATAAAGAAATAAAAATCCTTTTGAATGTTTAGATTTTTATAAAAAATAAAGTCTACGATTTTCAATTTTTAATTTGAATCCTAATTACCGCAATCGTGCGATGAGCTTCACCAGCCGGGACGGCAGTACGGTGGTGGAATGCGACTACGACTACTAGGGACGCCGGTACATGAAGAAGGTCACCGTCAACGGAACGGTCGCCAGCCATGAACGCTACCTGTACCGCGGCTACCTGCAACTAGCGGCGTTGGACATGCTGGACAACCGGAACGTGCGTCGGACACTGTTGTGGGATCCACTGGAACCGGTGGCCGCGCGCCCCCTGGCCCTGGTGCAGGGTGCCTCTCTTTACTGCTATGGATGGGACTTCAACAAGAATGTGACGGAAGTTTTTGATGGGCAGGGAACGATCGCGGCGGCTTACGACTACTCGCCCTATGGGATAGTTGGCAGCACAGGCAACCTCGTCCAACCCGTACAGTGGTCCAGCGAAATGAACGATGGCAAATTGGCTCTGGTCTATTACAACTATCGTTATTATAATCCTGCAGACGGCAGGTGGATTAACAGGGATCCTATCGCTGAAGAAGGGGGATGGAATTTGTATGGGTTTGTTGATAATGAAGTGGTATTCTCTATTGATTATCTCGGAAAAGAAACTAACGAATTTGGCTACACAATGACTATCCCTGCGGGTTACATACCCATTCTTCTTATTATTGAGGGAAGTATATCAATAGAAAAAAAGAAAAATTGTGTATGCATTGAAGCAAAATTACGAACAGATGTTGGTATAGGTGTAGCATAAGACTTAAAATTAAACAAAAATGGTTGCCTATTCTGCCTGATATTGAATATTCTTTACGAACTATGGTTGCTGGATTAAGTAATGAAAAAATACTTAAAATTGACAATTGTAATGGTAAAACTTCAACATCCTATCGGGAAGAATTATTAGGATTGTCTCATAGAATTGATGCGGATATTACATTATCATCTTATATACAAGCATCTTATTCTATTGATTTTAAGATAAGTGCTGGGTTAACTTTGAATGCAAAACCAATATCTTTAACTTTAGATGCAACGGGGTATGTTAAGATTGCCGCTACTTTGAAAATTCCATTTTTTATAGATCAAACTGAAGAAATCGCTAACAAATCTTTTAATGAAAATAAAAAAATATGGTCTAAATAATGAACACGATATAATTAGTCATCTTTATTATGATTTACCCTGAATCTCCTTTAACTGGATATGAATATTTCGAATTAGTTTGTGGATGTATTTTTGTAATCCTATTTTTAAGAATCCTTGTTTGGATCAAAAAAAATACTCTTAATTTTTCATTTAATAACTTCCCTTTTTCAATTATCAAACTTACAATTTATTTATTTCTGATCTCTGGAATAATTGGAGTTTTGTCAACAATGTATCATGGTATAAATCTATTATGGGAAAACTTTTCGAATGAACTTTTAATATCATATACAGCATTAATTTTTTCTTATCTTATTATAGTCATTGAGTGTTTCAGAATAATAGATGTTTTGAAGAAAATCAAAAATAAATCTGATTCCAATTGAAATAATCATGAAAAAATGTTTTCAGACTTGTTTTATAAGAAGCTAGCGTATTACAAAGAACACAGGAAGAGAATTGAATCGGAACATTTTCCATATGATATCAGAGCGTTTATCTACCCGTACGATTCCCCCCACTTCACCACTTTTGCCATCTAGGCCATGGCCTGCCTTGAACTAAAAATGTAGATTTATGTCTTCTATACTGTGGGTTCTTATTTCGTCCTTTTTGATGTGTTTATTAACATCAAAGACAAAGCAAGAAGAAAAGTTTTATAAAAGGAGAGAAATTCAGAATATAGTTAGAAAATACAAAATCAGTGCTGAAATTATAGGTTCTTTATTTCTCATTGTTTTATGTGCACTCATTCTGTTAGCTCTGTACCAATCTGGCGGATGTGTTGTGATTGCTATATTCCTAAGTTCTGTGTACACGTTATTATTGATGTCCTGTGTGGCTATAGTTGTATACGTTCTTTGTAAGATAAACGCACATTGGAATCCAGATGAACTTTATCTTGTAATTGCTATCCGAGGAAATATGTCTTACAGACGATTAAAACAAGTACATTTTTTTCTTTTAGGAATGGCTTTTTCAGGTTTTGTGTATTCGAATATTTATTTAATATTAAATATGTAATTTATATTTAAAAACGGAATGATGAATAATAGTCTTGCTGTAAGATTTCCAAAAGATTTTAGCTTTTGATATTCAGAAAATTGCTCAGATGAAAAACAGAGAAGATCCATGAAACAAGACTAGAGTAAACAGTTCCGTATTTTTAATTGCGATAGCTTATTATTACTCTTTATAGGATCGTGTCCGGCTCAGGCAGCCTCGTCCCGTCCGTGCAGTGGTCCAGCGAGATGAAAGACGAAGAACTCGCCCTGGTCTATTACAATTAACGTTATTACACCCTCCGCTGATGGAAGGTGGATTAACAGGGATCAGCTAAAAGAAGAAAATTTTTAGAAATATATTTGAAAAATGAGTTAAAAAGCAGAATATTTCTTTTGAATTACCCAATCTGTATATTTTTTGTCGTAACTCACCTATTACAGGGGCGGATGTATTAGGACTTTGGGAAGTAGGTTCGAGGCCACCTAAAATAAATACCGTAGTTACTGATGGTAAAGGCGATTTAGAAGTCTATCTGGGACAAGCTCCGGAAGGAAGTGTAGATAGGAAATGTTGTCTGAATTGCTTAATGAAACATGAACAAAGCCATTTGAGCGACATCCTTGCTGCCAATCCAAGAATAGCATTTGATGACAAAGGGAAACCTTATCCGGCAGGAAGAGGAATTGTCAGTCCAGCTCATGGGCGAGAATTGATAGAATCTGAGATAAAAGCGCATGGAATAGAAATAAAGTGTTTACGAGAATCTCTCACAAAACCGAAAATAAGTAAGACATGCAGAAAGAGAATTGCTACAAGAATTAATTTTTTATCTCAACGTTTAAAAGCATACGAGAACAAGTTAAAATGACTATGATTGCAAGAATTATTTTATTATCCATAATACTTATTGTTCCTAATATAAAAGCCTCTCCTATATTGGTTGACACAACGAAATCATTGGTTCTTTCTAAAAAGAGTCCATACGTGGAATTAGAAATAATCGAAAGAGAAAATTTATTTGAATTTTATACAGTTGTAAAACCAATGAACAAGGGAGATAAAATTAATTTTCTTGTCTATCGGTACGATGATAAATCTCAAAAAATTACAACCATCATAAATGTTACAAGCAAACATGAGATCCAAATATCTTTCCCTATAAAAAAAGATGATCTTGGAAAATTGAGCTATTGTGCAACCAATACTCCAAAAGGTACATTCGGCGGCATAGGATATTTTGAAAGGAAAAACAAAAAAGAACTTGTTTTTCCTGATAGTGATACAGTATACATCATCGAAAATATACGAGATTTTCTTAAAAGAGAATAAGCGTTAAATAAATATTTAGTTTAAACTAAACCGTTTTTTAATAATGGATGGAATATTTTGTTTTAATACTATGGTATTGGCAAATAACGGCATCGAACACGCTGGACAACCGGAACATGCTCCACTCGTTGCTGTGGAATCCTTTGGAACCAGAAGTCACGCGTTCCCTGGCTTTGGTGCAGGACAATGTCCTTTACAACTTCAACAAGAACGTCACAGATGTTTTCGATGGGCGGTAGCTATTGCGGCAGTTTAGGACTATTCGCCGTGTGGAATAGTCAGCAGTACAGGAAGTCTTCTCTATCTGGTGTAGTGGTCTAGAGAAATGAACGATGGCAAATTGGCTCTGGTCTATTACAACTACCGTTATTACAATCCCGCAGACGGCAGATGGATCAATCGCGATCCCATCGCCGAAGAAGGGGGATGGAATTTATATGGGTTTATTAGTAATAACGCAATAAATAAGGGGGACAAGAATGGCTTAAGATTTGACCTGCCTATTCCTCATCCGGAATTTCCTACCCTAACAAGTCCCTTACTCCAGATGAGTTGGCATCAGTATTTTGTAACTATTCTATACCTGCACCAAAATGCACATGCCAAAATTCATCAAAGATTTTTGATCCTTATCCGGCCAAGGCAAAGTCCATATGTATTAATTTTTTGAAGAGATACCAATTTTCAATTGCAGTCATTTCGATAGCCCTTTGCTTGGTAAATGCTGAAAAGCAGTGTCAAGACGTCTCGTATTGTTCAGAAAGAAACAACTGTAGGCTAAAAGCCATGTGACTTGTTATGCCAGCCGAGGCTTTATTCCTTTTTTGGGACTTCCGGAAGGAGGTTCTGATATTGGTTGGAATATGTTACTTAATGATTCTCAATGCAACTAATATACAACATAATTCATATCATATTAATTTGCGGGGTTGCTCCTTGGCTTATTGGCGCCGGGCATTCCATGTGTTTATCTAATTTTCACCATGCCGTCATGGCTGGATTTTCAATGATTGTATTTTCATTTCCAGTAACATTTATATTGGCTGTAATTGGCTGGGTAATCTTGCGTATTTTCTCTAGTGAAATAAATCAACTGGTAGCTTGTTTTTTAGGACTGATTATCGGACTCGTTATGGGCGCTATGCTGGACCGTATCTTATGCGATGAACATCATTATTTTTTTATATTGTCAGGAGCGGTTGGATTAATGGCAGGATATATTGAATTTTATCTATTTAAATTATATAATGATGAAATAGAGGAATAGTTCTATTACATTCGCCATCCAAATTAAGAGGTGTTGTGTGGATAAACAGAATATCCTTTCCATTAAATTAAGAAGCCGAAAGAAGAAACTACTGCCATCGAGGAATGTAGTTATTAACTACGTGGAACAGAAACGTCCGCGCCGACAGCTTCACTTATAATGCCAGAAGTGAACTCACTAGAGCCGCCTTGGGAACAGTCGCGTCAACATCGGCAATCGCAAGACGGCGCGGGAAATAGCGGAAGAACTCACTTACGTGGTCAACGAACTCAACCAGTACACCCGCATGGAAGAAAGTGGGGAAACGCCCTTTGTGCTGCAATATGACGCTTCAGGCAACCAAAAAACATTGATCAAGACTGCAACGGGCGTGTGGACAGCTGTGTACAACGCAGCCAACCGTGCGGTAAGCTTCACCAGCGAGGGCGACGCATAGTAGTGGAATGCGGGTACAACTCCATGGGACGCCGCTACATGAAGAAAGTCACCGTCAACGGGACGGTCGCCAGCCATGAACTCTACCTGTACCGTGGCTACCTGCAACTAGCGGTGTTGGACATGCTGGACAACTGGAACGTGCTTCGGACACTGTTGTGGGATCCCCTGGAACCGGTGGCTACGCGTCCCCTGGCCCTGGTGCAGGCCGCCTCTCTTTACTGCTATAACGGACTTCAACAAGAATGTGACGGAAGTTTTTGATGGGCAGGGAACGATCGCGGCAACTTACGACTACTCCCCCTATGGGATAGTTGGCAGCACAGGAAACCTCGTCCAGCCGGTGCAATGGTCCAGCGAAATGAACGATGGCAAATTGGCTCTGGGTCTATTACAACTACTGTTATTACAATCCTGCAGACGGCAGGTGAATTAACAGGCATCCGCTAAAGGAAGAGAATTTTTAGAAATATATTTGAAAAAGACTGTCCGGTAAAAGTCGTTTTTGCTGTAGCAGGATTCTATCTGTTTGTTACTGTACGGCAGGGGCTTTCTGAGCTTCCGGTACGGGCAGGGGCGTTCTCTGGATGGTGACGGGCGTTCCTACGCTGGTTTGCTTGTAGAGAATTTCCGCAACGTTCCGCGGCAGGCGCACGCAGCCATGGGAGATGGGGTGGCGCCGTACCTTCCCCACATGCAGCCCCAGGCCCGCATTGGTAAGCCGCTGCCAGTAGGGCATGGGGGAACCGTCAAAGCGGCCTCCCTCCGGAACGGGGTCCGTGGATTCGGCGTTATAGTTGATGCATTTGCCTTCCGCATCATACATCTTGCCGTAAAGGTTGGAGGCGTGGTCTTCCTTTTTGGAGATGACGGTGTAGTCTCCCGTTTTGGTCGGGTAGGCCTTGACGCCGGAGGAGAGGGGAAAGTCCATGGCGATCAGGCCGTCCACCAGGTACTGGCCCCGCTGCTCGTCCAGGCAGACGAAGATTTTACGGGATTTCTTCGGCTTGCGGTTCAGCAGGGTATCATCCTTGTAGACGTCATACGTTTTCCGGTAGTCCTTGCGGGCTACAAAGTGGGCATACGTGGAGGGATGGAACGGGTTTTTATACTCCGGGACGGATTTGTCCACAGCGCGCGGATCCGGCAGGGCCGTATGGCCCTTGCCGGAGTGGGTGCAGGACGTCCACCCCATGAGAACCACGGGGAGGACGGCCAGAAGAAAGAGATGCTTCATAAGCGGTGAAACCGGGAAGGGCCCCCCGGATTACTTGGAACGCGGAATCGTGAGCTTCTGGTTGATGTGAATCATGTCGGACTTGAGGCCGTTGGCTCTCTTCAGCGCCTTGACGGAGGTGCCGTTCCTGCGGGCGATGGCTCCCAGCGTATCGCCCTTTTTCACGGTGTAGGTGCGTGCCTTGGGAGCGGGCTTGCGCGTGGTGCTCTTTCTGGCGCTCGTGCTGCGGGAGGATTTGCTGCTGGCCGTGGTTTTCCGCGTGGGGGATTTCTTGCTGACGGAAGGCTTGGCGGGCGGATTATAGGCGTAACTGGAAGAGCTGGAGGAGCTCTTCACCGGGCTGTAATGGCCGGATTCATAAGCGGGATCAGAGCTTTCCGCAATCCACGGCGGGATTTCGCCGCTGGCCGGTTCCGCAGTGTCATAGCCGGCCGTGGAGGAATTCTGGGTGGAGCAGGAAGAGAAGGGGAGCACCAGCGCGGCAGCGCAGGCGCAGGTAAAAATGAATGGCGCTTTCATGTGTGCCCTGTTCATACTAATTTATGATTTCGGTTTCAAGGCGCTAGCGCGGATTGCCGGGATTTTTTTTCAGCCCTTGTCCAGATTATAAAAGGTTTCCGCATTTTGCGTCGTTGCGCGGGCCAGCTCATCCAGTTCCATGCCTCTGGAAGCGGCGATGAAACGGGCCGTATGGATGAGGTGGGCGGGTTCGTTCATGCGGCCCCGGAGGGGTTCCGGGCTGAGGTAGGGGGAGTCCGTTTCCAGCATGATGCGGTCTTCCGGGCACCAGCGCGCGGTTTCCGCCACCACGGGGGCGTTTTTAAAGGTGGCCACCCCGGTGAAGGAGACCATGCCGTCCAGTTCGTCAAAAATTCGAGCGGCCTGGGCCGTGTCTCCGATGAAGCAGTGGAACACGGGGCGCACGCGGCCCGCGTGATTCCGGGCAATCGCCAGGGCGTCTTCAAAGCTTCTGGACCCTTTCCGGTCCCGCGTGTGCAGGACAATGTTGAGGCCCAGGCGCGCCGCCAGGTCAAAGTGCTGTTCCAGCAGGTTCTGCTGAAGGCGTCGGAAGCTGTCAGGCTCCCAGCCCCGGGGGGCTCCGTGGAAGTAGTCCAGCCCCGTTTCCCCGATGGCGGCCAGGGGGATATCCTGCGCCATGCGGGAAAGACGGTCCGCCCAGCCCTCCGGCGCTTCATGGGCGTCGTCCGGATGGATGCCCAGCGCGCAAAAGACCACGCCCGGGAACTGGCGCGCCCACGCCGTGTTCGCCTCCCAGTCATCCGGGCGGGCTCCCAGCGTAATCATGCGGTCGATGTCTTCCCGGAGGGCATGCTCCACATAGGCTTCCCGGCGGGACTGGTCGAATTGCGCGGAAGCCAGATGGCAGTGCGTGTCAATAATCATGGCGTAAAAACCCTGGCAGGGCAGGGGAAGTCTGTGGATATTTCCCGGTTTTGAAAAGTGCAAACACAGGGCATGCCTGATTTTTCCTTGCCACGCGGAAGTGAAACGCACAAACTGCCGCGCATGAAATGTACGGCTTTGTGCATGTGCGCCGGCCTGTTGTCGGCGGTTTCCCTTCAGGCAGGAACCCAGCAGATAGAAGCGCCGCAGGAGGGCCCTGTCATCAGTTTCCATCTGGAAAACGACATGTTCGTGGGAGATGACGATAATTATACCAACGGCGTCCGCTTTGCCTGGATGTCCGGCACCACATCCCGGAGCCACTCCTTTTCCGGCATGCTGGGAACAGTGCTGGGGGGCACGAACGCTTCCGCTTCCTGGCGGCGGTTCATGGGCATGAACGGTTCCCCCAACCTCCGCCAGCAGTGGGGGCTGGACCTGACCCAGCTCATGTACACTCCGGAGCAGAAGGCTACCTACCCCATTTATAACCAGCATCCCTACGTGGGCAACCTGACGCTGGGCCTGACCTCCCTGGTCAAGAATGAAGACAGGGCCAATTCCCTGGAGCTGCAATTGGGCACCACGGGCACGAATTCCCTGGCGAAAGGCTCCCAGCATTTCATTCATAAGCTGTGGGGCATGGAACAATGGCCCGGCTGGTCCAACCAGCTCCCCGGGGAAATGACGGCCAATCTGTTTTTCAAGCGCTACTACCGCCTGCGCGGCCTGGAAAAGCGCTACAGTTCCGGCTTTGAAACGGACGCCCTGGCGTACTGGCACGCGGATGCCGGCACGGTGAAGGTGCAGGCGGGCGGCGGCATGTCCTTCCGCTTTGGCTATAATCTGGGCAATACTTCCCCTGAAAACAGCATCCGCGGGGCCACCAGCGCCGCGCCGCCCTTCGTTTACAACAGGACGAACGTCGCCAACTGGGGGTATTACGGCTATCTTCACGCCGCCGTGCGCGCCGTGGCCCATGACCTGTACCTGGACGGCACGGTGTTCCGCTCCTCTCCGGAGTACGTGAACAAGTATCCCGTGGTGGGGGAATGGGGTTACGGCTTCGGCCTCCGGTACAAGCGCACGGAACTGCTGTTCGGCCTGCACTACATCACCAAGGAGTACACGCAGCAGGAATCCATGCAGTGCGTGGGCGTCCTCCAGTTAAAGCATACTTTTTAACGGCTGCGTTCTTCGCAGGCGGTTCATAAACGCAACGGCAGCTTGCAAAGGTGAAGTTTGCTGTTAGAATTAGAATTGCGGATTCGTATGTAACAGGACAATCCGTTTTTGCATACCAACGTTGACACATACTTACTTCATGAGAACGACCAGATCCTGGCTTTTATCCTGTACCGCGCTGGCGGTAGGCTCCGCCATGTGCGGCCTGGGAGCCCCGGGCGATTCCTCCCCCGCGCCCGCCCCCACAGGGCTGGAATGGGAACAGGAACAGAACCTGCATTTGAACAAGGAGGCCCCCACGGCCTTTTTTGCGTCTTTCAGCGATTTGCAGTCCGCCCTGAAAGTGCTGCCTGAAAACAGCAAGTGGCGCAAGTCCCTGAACGGCCAGTGGAAGTTCCACTGGGCCAAGGATCCCCAGAGCCGCCCGGCCGATTTTTACAAGCCGGATTACGACGTGAAGGACTGGAAGGAAATCAAGGTGCCCGCCTCCTGGCAGACGCAGGGCTACGGCACCCCCATTTATTCCAACCAGCCGTACCCCTTTGAACGCTCCTGGCCCTATGTGATGAAGGAGCCCTCCAACAAGAATTACACGTCCTACAAGGAACGGAATCCCGTAGGCTCCTACCGCCGCACGTTTGAAGTGCCCGCGGACTGGGACGGCAGGGAGGTGTACATGCAGTTTGACGGCGTGGATTCCTTCTTCTACCTCTGGATCAACGGGCAGTACGTGGGCTTTTCCAAGGATTCCCGCAATCCGGCCCGCTTTGACATCAGCCCCTACCTCAAGAAGGGGGAGAACGTGGTGGCCGCGGAGGTGTACCGCCATTCCGACGGCGCGTACCTGGAATGCCAGGACATGTTCCGCCTGTCCGGCATTTTCCGCAACGTCTCCATTTTTGCGGTGCCCAAGGTCCACATCCGCGACTTTTTCGCGCAGACCAACCCGGTGGACCAGCGGGACTGGGCCCTGAACATTGATCATGCCAAGCCCGGCACCATGAACGGGGACTGGCGCCTCCAGGTGGACGTGGACGTGCGCAACCTGTTCCCGGCGACCGAGAAGCTGGAAGGGTGTACCGTATCCATGGCCCTGTATGACGCTTCCGGCAAGCTGGTGGAGCCCGTCAAGCCCAAGGACGCCCCGTATGACGGCGTGCTGGAAAAGCCCCTGCGCATCACCGGCATGAAGGATTTCAAAACTTCCCTGCTGGGCATTTACGCCAAGCCCAAACTGTGGTCCGCGGAGGACCCCAACCTGTACACGCTGGTGCTGACGCTGAAGCGTGACGGCAAGACGGAGGAGATGGTTTCCTCCCGCGTGGGCTTCCGCAACGTGGTGATTAAGGACAGCGTGTTCCTGGTGAACGGCCAGCCGGTCAAGGTGAAGGGCGTGAACCGCCATGAAAGCCACCCGGAAACCGGGCACTACGTGACTCCGGAACAGATGGAGGAGGAAGTGCAGATGATGAAACGCGCCAATATCAACCATGTGCGCTGCTCCCATTATCCCGCGGACCCCTATTTCTACTACCTCTGCGACAAGTACGGCATTTACGTGCAGGATGAGGCCAACATCGAGTCCCACGGCTACTATTACGGCAAGGAGTCCCTTTCCCACCCCATCGAATGGATGCCGGCCCACGTGGACCGCATCATGGCGATGGTGGAGCGCAACAAGAACCACCCCAGCGTGATCATGTGGTCCCTGGGGAATGAGGCAGGGCCCGGCCAGAATTTCCGCAGCGCGGAAAAGATCGTGAAGGCCAGGGACATGTCCCGCCCCACCCACTATGAGCGCAACAACGACATCGTGGACCTGGGTTCCAACCAGTACCCCTCCGTGGACTGGACGCGCTCCATGGCGGCCAACAAGAACTTCCCGAAGCCCTACTACATTTCAGAGTACGCGCACAACATGATGAACGCCATGGGCAACCTGGCGGACTACTGGGAGGCTATTGAATCTTCCGACCGCATCATGGGCGGCGCCATCTGGGACTGGGTGGACCAGGGCCTGTACAAGACCCTGCCGAACGGGGAGAGGATGCTCGCCTACGGCGGCGACTTCAACGACCATCCCAACAGCGGCCAGTTCGTATTCAACGGCACCATCCTGGCGGACCGCACGCCGGAACCGGGCTACTTTGAAGTGAAGCACGTTTATCAGAATATCTCCACGTCCCTGACGGACGACGGCAGGATTTCCATCTTCAACAAGAACTTCTTTACGGACCTGTCTCCGTACGACATCACCTGGACTCTGACGGAGAACGGGAATGTGGTGGCGGAAGGCAAGCTGGATACGCCGCCGGCCGGACCCGGGAAAAGATCGTGGTGCCCGTACCGGACATTCCGCAGCTGAAAAACCGTAAGCCGGGAGCGGAATACGCCCTGCGCATAGGCTACAAGCTGAAGAAGGACAAGGACTGGGCCAAGAAGGGCTATGAACTGGCCTTTGACCAGCTCCAACTTCCCGTGCAGGGAGACCTGCCCATGTTCAAGGCTCCTGCCGGCAAGGTAACCCTCAGCGCGGACAAGCACACCGTGTCCGGCAAGGATTTCTCCGTTCAGTTTGACGCGGCCACCGGGGAACTGGCCCAGTTCACCGTGAACGGCAAGCCCCTGTTCAAGACGCCCATGGCGGTGAACGCCCTGCGCGCCGCTTCCAGCAATGAGCCGGGCGTCATGGCCAAGAGCATGGCCAACGGCCTCCGTGAGCTGAAGCATGAACTGCTCAGTTATGAAGCCGTGGACAACGGCAGCAGCGTCACCGTCAAGCAGTCCGTCAAGGTAAACGGCAAGCAGACTGAAAACATCAGCGGCTATGGAGACACCAAGACCTCCATCACGCCCAAAAAGCAGCCCCTGAATGACACGAACACCCATTTCATCAACAATCTGGAATGGACTATCTACCCGGATGGAACCGTCGTCTGCCAGTCCGTGCTGCTGCCGCGCGGCAATCCCCTGGAGCTGCTGCGCCTGGGGTATGAACTCCAGTTGCCGGCGAACATGGGCAACGTGACCTACTACGGCCGTGGGCCGGAGGAAAACTATGCGGACCGCAAGAGCGGCATGCCTCTGGGCGTGTACAAGACGACGGCCCGGGATTCCTTCTTCCCGTACGGCAGGCCGCAGGACTGCGGCAACCATGAAGACACCCGCTGGGTGGCCGTCACAGATGACAAGGGGCAGGGCCTGCTCTTCGGTTCCGTGGGCGCTCCGTTTGCCTTCTCAGCCATTCCCTACACCACGACGGACCTGATTCTGGCCAACCACCCCGTGGAGCTGCCCAAGACGACGGACAAAACCGTGCTGGTCCTCTCCTCCGCCACGCGCGGCCTGGGGGGCGCCTCCTGCGGCCCCGGCCCCATGAGCAGGGACATCATCAAGGCCAACAAGCCCTACCCGCTGTCCTTCTTCATGCGTCCCGTCACCTCCAAGTCCTACAAGGGTGAAATCCGCGTGCCCGCGGCCCAGCTGGACATGACCATGCTGACCCGTACGGACAAGTACACGGTCAAGAGCGTGACCAGCCAGGAGCAGGGCGAGGCGGATGCCGAGTTCGCCATTGACGGGGACCCCGGCACCTTCTGGCACTCCGAGTACAACAAGACCGTGACCAAGCACCCGCACGTGCTGGCCGTGGACCTGGGCAAGGAGCGGGAGTTCTCCGGCATTACCTACCTGCCCCGCCAGGACGGAAGCGGTAACGGCCGCGTGAAGGATTATTCCGTGGAAGTGAGCACGGACGGTGAAAAATGGCAGCCTGCCGCCAAGGGCGCCTTCCCGGACAGCGCGGATCTTCAGGAAGTGAAGTTCCAGGCGCCCGTCAAGGCGCGCTATTTCCGCTTCTCCGCCCTCAGTGAGACGCAGGGACGGGATTACGCCGCCGTAGCGGAGCTGGATATCATTCCCGTTAAAAAGTAACTCCTGCGGTTTCCACCGCTTGAACAGACGCCCCGCCGCTCTTCGGAGTGCGCGGGGCGTTTTATTTGCCGCAATGCCGTTTGGAGCCTGGTTGGAGCGCCGCAAGCCCTTGCGCCAACTAAAGATGAACCTGGGCGCCAGCGGGCGCGTTTTCTGAAAACCAGTGCGGCTGCCAGCCGCATGATGAATCGGTTGCCGCAGAGGCTCGCGGTGCTCCTCCGGCGGAGGGATGTGATGAAGGAGGGCCTGGAGTGCGGCTGCCGTCTGCCTGCAAAAAAGCCTCCGCACAGGCATTCCCGTGCGGAGGCTTTAACAGTGGGAAAAGCTCTTTTAGCGCCGTCTGCGCATCATCAGCGCCGCCAGGCCGAGGAGGCTCAGCGTAGCGGTGGCGGGTTCGGGAACCAGATTGAAGTTGTCGTTAAAGAGAGGGATGGCATACCACTCATAACCCTCGGTAATGGCATCCGCCTGCGACCCGAAGAAAAACGTCATGTCGTTTCCCACCACTCCCGGGTACTTGGCCAGTTCGCCCGTATCCACGTTCCGGAACGTAAACATGGAGAATTCGCCGGGAGAATCGTCGTTGTTGACCAGGAGGACAATGGGCTTTCCTTCCAGACCGGAGGCCAGCGTGCCGGAAAGTGAAAACTGGCCGCCATTGGTGATGGCGCCGGGATATTCCGGAGAAACGGCGGAAAGGCTGGTGGTGAAGCTTTGCCTGATTTCCGCCATTTGGCTGTAGCTCAACTGGCCTGCGGGCGTGCTGTTTTTGGACCATTCAATCTTGCCGTCAACCAGGTCGAAAGACCAGGTACTGTCTTGAAGGTATCCGAGCATGGCGGAGCCGTTTTGCAGGGAATGGCCGGAAGCGTCAAGAATGGACGTAATAGGGGCAGTCCCATATTCGTCTTCATTGTAAACGGTGAGCGTCGTGGCAGAGGCTGCTCCCGCGATCATCAGTCCGGCGGCTGCGTACAGCAGGAAGGAATGTTTCATCATGGTATCACTACTTGTTAAGTTGTTATTGAGGAGTAGGTAATGTATTGGTCTGGACAGTTGTGTAAGCGGGAAGCCTGGTGACGGAAAGGATGTTCAGGATGCCTTCCACCGCCGTGGAGGATACGTTTTCACCCGTGTCCCTGTTTTTCCACTGTCCGGAGGAAGAATCATAATAACAGGGCTCCAGAGGGCCGCCGGGTGTGAGAGGCACGTAAACCACGTCACTGGAAGGATCGGGCAGGGCGGTGTGGAGGGAGGTGCTGAGAAGCGTCTGGGGAACAGGCAGCCCCGTATGAAGGAGCGTGCTTTCCTGGGAGAGCTGGAGCCTCTGGTGCTTCTGCGCCACTTCCCCGATAACGAAGGCCTGCACGCCATTGCCGGCTTTCCGGACGATTTTAAGGGGTTCATGATTGAAGACGGGGAGAAGGCCCATGTCGTCCCGGGAACCGCGGCGCATCCATTTGTTTTCCGTAGCGGAGTGGTAAACCGGAATCTGGATGGAGGGGGAGGTGGAGATATAAACGGCATCCGCCGTGCCGGAAGTGCCGCTTTTCAGGCTGAACGTATTGTCGCCTCCCAGAACATCGTTCAGGGTGCGCGCCTTGCGCAGCACGTAGGAAACCGGCTTGCTGTTTTTAATCAGGTCCGCTGCGCTTTTGTCATCCACCGTTATTTTATTCGCCGTCCAGGAAGGGGCGGGCTTTTTCCACGCGTCCCTGTTGAGGGGAAGGGCCATCGCCTCGTCTCCGAAAATGAGTTCCAGAACATAGGCGGAATCCGTCTCCATCAGGTCGGTAAAATTGACGTCCGGATCCGTGATGGTGATTTTGCTGCCGGAAACGGTGATGTTGTTTTCCTCAAGCGTATGCTGCATCAGGGCTTCCGGATGCACTCCCAGGCCCAGATAGCCCGTTGTTTTGGCATTCAGATCCGTCTGGATGTAGCCGCAGGGCGTGCTGTACGCTGTTTCCGCATGCAGGGAGGCGGCTGTTGCCGACAACAACACGCATGTGAAGAGGGCCGCTGGCAGACAATATACCGGATTCATAAACATTAAATCATTAAGAGGAAAGGGCATGGTTTGTCAATTAAGAAAGGAAAAAACGTTCCGATTTTTTAATTTTATTTGTTAGACGGTCTTTTGCGAACGCAGAAAAACAAGGGGATTCCTGCGGTTGGCCGCGGACACGGCAAGAGCGGAATTTACCGGGTTCAAGTGCGTTTCCGGCATTTTCCGCTTTTAGTGCGGAGTGCAGTCCATCCGGAAAAAATGGCGGCATGGCATCCGGTTCCTTCTCCAATATCGGAAAAGGATGGGCTGAGGGAAAAAGGCTTTTTTCCCCTTGCCGGAAGATTCCCGGTGCCGCGTGCTTGTTTTGCCCTTAAAGCGGGCTTTCCCCTTCACGGGAAATTTTCAGGCGCAGGAATCTCCGCCGGGGACTTTCCGCGTTCATGGGCACGGCATCCCGGAAAGTGGCGGAGCTTTTGCCTTCCGTTTTCACTTCCGCCGTCTCCGTCCAGGTCTGGAGGTCTTCCGAGGCTTCCACTGCGTGCCTGATTCCGGTGGCTTCCGGGTTGACGGGCCAGCCCAGTACCAGGCAGGCGTCTCCGCCCGCTTCCTCCGCGGTGACCTGCACGACGCTACCGCAGGGTTTGAGGGGATCCAATCCTGTGGCGTATTTCAACAGGTTGGGGATGCCGTCCCCGGCCGGGGAATCATTGGGGCCTGTCTGGTCCGTGTCCGGGTCCCGGGAGGTGATTTCATCCTCCTTCCATTCATTCCACGTGCGTTTCTGCCCCCGCTGAGTCACGGTGGCGGAGCGGACGGTTCCAAAGGAGGAAAGGAAAGCTGCGCCGTACGGGAGCCTTCCGTGGCATTGGCCTCTGCGGCAATGGATACGGTACCATTGCCTGTATCCGCTCCCTGCATGCCGGTGATGTTTATCCAGTCCCCCGTTTTGGAGACATTCCAGGCGGCGTCGCAGGTGACGGAGAAGACCGCCGTTCCCCCGTTTTTGGGAAGCACCAGCGCAGCGGGGGAAACCGCCAGCGCAGGGGCCCTGCCGGACTGGATGACAGTGACGGAGACCGGCTGGACGCCAGGAACGGCAACCGTGATGGTTCCGGTGCGTTCGCCCGCGCCTTCCCAGCGGTCCACGCTGTAGGTGACGGAGCCGTTTCCGGAGCCGGAAGAGGGAGAGACGGTGATCCAGCCAGCGGAAGAGGACGCCGTCCAGGAATCGTCGCTGGAGACGGTGAACGTGGCTGCCGTCATGCCTTCCGGTCCCACGCGGACGGGCGCCCCGGCGGCGGGAACGTCCAGGGAAGGAAGGAATTCATCATACGGAATGCGCAGGAAGAAGATGTTTTCGTCCCCGTTGAGCCCTTCATACAGCACGCCGATGTGGCCGTCTCCCGTTTCACAGATGTCGGAATAGCCGCAGCAGGGGCGGGAATCGTAAAGAACCTGGCGGCTGGAGGGCCATGTGGCGCCTTCGTCAAAGGAGGCTTTGAGGGTCATTCGGGCGCGGGGGGCGGAAGTTTTATCAGGGTTGGAGAAAAGGAGGGCCCTGCTGATGTTCGCGGAGTTTTCCACGGCGAGCTGGCTGGCCTGGCAGGCGGCGGGCTCCGGCAGGGCTTTCAGGTTGGTGGCATGAGCCGTCCACGTCTTCCCCATGTCGTCCGTCGTGAAGACCTTACGGTACCCGCTCCTGCTTTCATTGCGGGCGTTGAGCATCAGGCGCCCGTCGCTGAGCTCCGTGACTGCGCATTCGCTGGAGCCGGCTCCGATGCCGGGCGTGCCGGATTTGCCGGTGTCCTCGCTGATCCAGGTCTGGCCGCGGTCCAGAGAATAAATGATGCAGGACTGGGGTGTTCCCGCGCCGCTGGCGCCCGTCCATATCTGGGAAGGAAAGACAATGGGGCGCACGCCGTTGACCGTCTTCTTCATCGTAATGCCGTGGCCCGGACCCTGGAAAAAGGATTTCCAGGCCCTGTTCTTGATGTCCTTGTTGATGCTCCGGGGTTTCATTTTTACGAACTCCCCCGTGCCGGGGTCCGCGGAACCCCATGTCCGGCCGTTGTCCGTGCTGTACGCTACCACATACTGGGCGGTTTCCAGGCTTTCCACGTCCACGTTGGCCTTGGAGGAGGCCAGCCCGTGCCTGGCGATGCCTGCCACCCACAGGGTACCGTTGACTTCATCCAGAAGGATGCAGGGGTCGCTGACGCCGTAGCCGGAATGGTAGTCGTTGGCGGAATCGCCCGTGGGGTTGAAGTTGACGGCCACGTTGACGGGCGTCCAGGTGCGTCCGTTGTCCGTGGAACGGCTGCATCCCGTATCGATGTTGGCCTGCATGTCGTTCCGGCCGTCGTAGCGGATGTCGAAAACGGAGACCAGATCCCCGTTTCTGGCGCGCACGATGCCCGGAATGCGGAATTTCCTGGAGGCCTTTCCTTCCAAGGGGCCTCCGTAAACCGGATCGTTCGCCTTGGCGACGGCATAGCCTATCCGCTGCCTGGCCGTCACTCCATCGGCAACATCAGTCGTTTGCCCGTCCACGGTGACGGAGGTGATTCTGGCGCCCACCTTGTGGTCCATGCTGGCGGAGTTCTTGAGCTTGACGCTGACCCAGAAGTAGTATTGCCGTCCGTTCGTGAGAACCCCGGAGTGACGGGGAACGTCATGACGGGAGCCGGCGGCTGGGCCGGGCTGGCAAGGACGCCCGTGGTGCTCATGGCGCCGTGGCCGCTGCTGCCGTAGGCGGGCGCGGAATAGATGCCGTCCGCGTCACCGGTGTAAAGGGAAACGCTTTCAATGTCACCCAGGTCGTCGGACGGGCTCATGTCCACCGTGACGGCCATGCCGTCATACGCAGCGGGGAGTTCCGTCAGGGAAAAGCGGAGGATGCCGTTGGCCTCCATGCGGATCATGGCCGGCCATGCTTCCGCGGTGCTGGAGAGGGGGTTGAATTCGGAAAAGACCAGATCGTCGAAAAGAACGCCCTTATTGGCGGGGGCCTCGCAGCGGAAGATGAGGCGCGCGGTGCCGGAAGGGATGGCGCCCCTCACCTGCTGGGTCATGGGATTGCTGCCCGTTTTCAGGGAGGAGCCGTCCGCGACCAGTGTTTCATTCCCTTCCCCGTCTGCGGCGTGGATGGTGAAGGAAAAGGGGCTGTCGGACGTCCAGCGTTCCCCGGTCAGGGCAAGCGTCTTTTTGACGGCGAGGGGAGCGGGCAGCGTCAGCGTGGCCGTGCTTTTCGTCCCGGTGCCCAGGCCGATGAGCCGCATGCAGTTGGGCTGGGAGGAACAGCGGTTGCTGGCGATGGCGGCATGCCCGCTTTCCGCCGTCATGGTCCCCAGAGCGGTTTCCAGGGAGGTGAAGCTGCCCGTCGGAAAGGAGTCGAAGTTTTCAGAAGCGGCTTCCTCCGCTCCCCGCGCCAGGGCGGTTCCCAGGAGCAGGAGAAACAGGACTGCGGAAGAGGCGACGGTGCGGAGAATAGTCTGGAAGGCGTTCATTGTGAAAAGGAAAGAGGAAAATTTAAAAATGCTTGATAACGAAAAGAGGGAAGAATGGAAACAAAAATGGGGAAGGGGGGTGGAATTTAATAAAATTTTAACGTTTTTTCTGGTCTGTTTTATTTGCACCTTGAACGGTCTTCTATTAGGTTAATTCTAACATTCAAGCCGGATACCATTACGGTTCCCTTTTTTCATGTTTTCAGAAACGCATTCGGACAGCCAGCGGGCAGACAGGATTCTGGCCTCCATCCGGAGGGAGGAATCCCGCCCCGGCCGCGGCCTGCTGAAAATCTTCTTCGGCATGGCGCCGGGAGTGGGCAAGACGTACGCCATGCTGGAGGCCGCCATCCAGGCGGCGGGCAAGGGCGTGCAGGTCATGATCGGCGTGGCGGAATCCCATGGCCGGGAGGATACGATGCGCCTTATCGGCAGGCTGCCGCGCCTTCCCATGAAGAAAATGGCTTACCGGGGCGTGCAGATGGAGGAGTTCGACCTGGAGGAGGCGCTGCGCGTGAAGCCCCAGCTCATTCTGGTGGACGAGCTGGCGCATACGAACGTTCCCGGAATGCGTCACAGGAAGCGCTACCAGGATGTGGAGGATTTGCTGGCCGCAGGGATAGACGTTTACACCACGCTGAACGTGCAGCATCTGGAAAGCCGTTCCGATACCGTTCATGACATTACCGCCGCTCCCGTACAGGAAACCGTGCCGGATTCCGTGCTGGCGGAGGCGGACTGCATCCAGTTGGTGGACATCACGCCGGAGCAGTTGCGGACGCGTCTTCAGGAAGGGAAGGTATACAGCGCTCCCCAGGCTTCCGCCGCGCTGAACCATTTTTTCAAGGAGTCCAACCTTACGGCCCTCCGGGAACTGGCCCTGCGCATCATGGCGGAGAAGGTGGACCATGAGCTGACGGAGGTGCGCACCATCTCCGGGGACCGCTCCATCTGGCGCAGCGGGGAACGGCTGATGGTAGCCGTGGGGCCCAGCCCGTTTTCCGCCCGGCTGGTGCGCTGGACGCGGCGCATGGCTTACGCCCTGAACGCTCCGTGGATTGCCCTTTCCGTGGATACGGGCGTGCCGCTGTCCCCCGAACAGCAGCAGCGGCTGGACGCCAACCTGGAGCTGGCGCGGCGGCTGGGTGCGGAAGTGATCGTGATGCCCGGTTCCGACCTGGCGGAGACGCTGCTCCGCATGGCCTTTTTGAGAAATGTCAGCCAGATTGTGGTGGGCAAGCCGCAGGAGGCTTACCTGTGGGGGCTGGTGCGGCCCATGTCCCTGGTGGACAAACTGGTAAAGGGGAGCGACCAGATTGACATTTACGTAGTTCCCGCCGCTCCCGGTCCGGTCCGGAACCGGTGGAAGAGCTGGCACCGGGAAACGGAAAAATATGGCCGGGACTACTGGCTGGCCGCAGGCGTGACGGCGGCCGTTACGGGAATCGGCCTGTTGATTTCCGCGTTTACCGGTTATTTCGCTCCCGGCTTCCTGTATCTGGCGGGAGTAGTGGGCCTGGGCTTTTTCATCCGTTCCCGCTGGGCCATGCTGATGGCCGCTGCGCTGAGCGCCCTGCTGTGGAACCTGCTGTTCATTCCCCCGGTGATGACGTTCAAGATAGAACGGCTGGAGGATGCCCTGATGTGCCTTTTCTTCTTTCTGGTGGCTCTCTCCACGGGGCGGCTCACTTCCCGCCTGAGGGTCCGCGAGCAGGAGGAGCGGGAACGGGAAAAAAAGACGAATGCCCTGTTCCTGTATTCGCGGGCCATTGGGTCCGCCTCGGACGTGCCTTCCCTGATTTCCGTCGCCGCAGGGCAGATCAGCCAGATCATGGGGGTGCGCCTGGCGGTCATGACGCCGGAAGGCAGCGGCCGCAGGCTGAAGCTTTGGGAATCCGGGGGGCTTTTTCCATGGATGACAAGGAATGGAGCGTGGCTGCCTGGTGCCTGGAGCACCGCCGGCCCGCAGGCAGGTTTACGGATACGCTCCCGGTGGCGGAAGGGTTTTACCTCCCCATGATGTCCGGGGAACGCTGCATGGGCGTGCTGGGCGTGAGGCCGGAGGAAGGGGAGCGCCTTACGGCAGGGCAGAAGGATTTGCTGGAAAGCATGGGCGCGCAGCTGGCCATGGCGCTGGAACGTGAAGAACTGCGGGCGGAACGGGCGCGTACGCGGCTCATGGAGGAATCCGGAAAACTGCACCGCTCCCTGCTGGACAGCGTTTCCCATGAGTTCAAGACGCCTCTGGCCGTGATTGAGGGCGGCTGTGAGAAGCTGGCCGGGCGCGCCGCGTCCGCGCCGGAGGAACGGGAGGAGTATGGGGAAATCCTGCTGGCCGCACGCCGCCTGCGCCGCCTGGTGAAAAATTTGCTGGACGTGAGCCGCCTGGAATCCGGCGCTCTGAAGCCCAAACTGGACTGGTGCGACCTGGGGGATGTGATTGAAGGGGCTCTGGCCGCCACCAGGGAGGCGCGCCGGGACCATCCCGTGTCTGTCGCCCTGCCGCCGGATTATCCGCTGGTGAAGGCGGATTTCTCCCTGATGGAGCAGGTGCTGGTCAATCTGCTGCTGAATGCCTGCGTGCATACTCCTGCGGGAACCCCCATTACGCTGAAG
Organism: Akkermansia sp. JRP_AM1; assembly: GCF_049262625.1. Lineage (NCBI taxonomy): Bacteria > Pseudomonadati > Verrucomicrobiota > Verrucomicrobiia > Verrucomicrobiales > Akkermansiaceae > Akkermansia > Akkermansia sp. JRP_AM1. The sequence goes on along the minus strand of NZ_CP118234.1, from coordinate 1,183,017 downwards.
GGCGGCGCCGATCCCGTGCGCGGCCAGGTCTGGCTGGATGTCCATGACCTGGGGCCGGGCATTCCCCCCGAACGGGCGGAAACCATTTTTGAGCGTTTCCGGACGACGCGGCCCGGCGGCCTGGGCCTGGGGCTTTCCATCGTGCGCGGTTTCATGGAGGCGCAGCGGGGAGCCGTTACCCTGGTTGCCGTTCCCGCCGGAACCTGTTTCCGTCTTGTCCTTCCCCTGGTGGAGCATGATCATGTTCCTGAAGAATAAACCTTCCTTCCCCGTGTTATGAGCGACCTTCCCGCAGATATCCTGGTTATTGATGACGAACGGCAGATACGCCGTCTCCTGAACCTGACGCTGACCGGCGCAGGCTACCATGTCCGCGAGTGTGAAAACGGGCAGCTCGGCCTGAGCGAGACCGCTCTGAAACGGCCGGACGCCATTATTCTGGACCTGGGCCTTCCGGACATCAACGGACTGGAAGTGCTCAAACAGCTCCGGGAATGGACGCAGGTTCCCATTCTGATCCTGACGGCCTGGGACAGGGAGGATGAGAAGGTGGACGCCCTGGACGCCGGGGCGGACGATTACCTGACCAAGCCGTTCAGCGGCCGGGAACTGCTGGCGCGCCTGCGCGTGATGCTGCGGCGCAACCGGCCGGACAGGGAGCCCTCCGTATTCCGGCTGGGATCCATCATTGTGGACCTGAGCTCCCGGCGCGTGGAGAAGGGGAAGGAGGAAATCCATCTGACCTCCAAGGAATACGGCATTCTGCGCCTTCTGCTGCTCCATCAGGGCAAGGTGATGACCCACCGCCAGCTTCTCCGTGAAATCTGGGGCCCCCAGCATGAGGAAGATACGCACTACCTGCGGGTGCACATCGCCCACCTGCGCCAGAAGCTGGGGGATTCCGATCCGGAAAACCGCATCATCCGCGCGGAATCCGGCCTGGGGTACAGAATTGTGGCGGACGGAGCTGAATAAATCTTTTTCCCATTTCCGCGGGCCGGGAAAGGCTGTGGCCTTCCACCCGTGGAAGCCGGGAAATATATTTTTTCATAACGGTTGCAGGGCATGGCTTAACTTCACGAAGGTCAATATGCTGTGTAGGATTCAGGACGTATTCGATACGTCTTTATGAAGATTACACACACCGCAAAAAACATAGGGGCCGCAGTTCTGGGCTGCGCCATGATGGCAGGAACCGCCTGCATGGGCGGGGAAACGGCCTCTCCCTCCTCTCCCTCCCTGGCCAACGCGCAGGAGGCCGCCATCCCTTCTACGGACACGGACTGGGCTTTCTCCCTTTCCGCGGGCTGGTCCAGCAAATACGTGACGGAAGGGCTGGACTGCCTGCCGGGCAGCGGCATCTGGGAAGTGGCTCCGAGCATCTCCTGGAAAGACCTTACGCTCAGCGCCTGGTACGCCGGGGGGGATTCCTCCAATTATGACGAGCTGGACCTGGTTCTGGGTTACGCCTGGAAGCTGGGGAAGTGGACCGTCAATCCCTGGTATGAGCACCAGTTCTACTTCACGCAGGACTACAACGTAGCCAATCCGGCCCTGACCGTCTCCTATGCCGTGACGGACTGGCTGACCGTGGGGGCGGAAACCCAGGTGAAGGTGGAACACCAGGATTTTGAAGCCTATTACAGCGCCTTTGTGCAACTGGAATGGTCCCCCGTGGAGAACGTGACGGTAACGCCCATGGCCAGGTACGGGTACAACGGCGGTTATAACGTGGACTATGACGACGGCTCCAACTGCATTGACTGGAGCCTGGGCGTGACGTGGCGGTTTGCGGAACATTATTCCCTTTCCGGCTCCGTCAATTATTCCCAGGCGGCTACGGTGCTGCGCCGCAGGGACGCCGGGGACGAGTTCTGGGTGGGCTTCCGCCTGGGCGTGGAATTCTAACGGCGTACTGGCGTCATGAAAAACGGGCTTCCGGAGGGAAATTAACAATTTCTTAATGTCCGGCAGCCCCTTGTTAACTACCCGGAATTTCCGGAACATGTATAAAGTTGCGTTATGTCCTCACACGACTTGTTAATCATTGTCCTATTCATAGGCATACTGGTCGCCTTCACTCCGTTGCTCGGGAAGTGGCTGGCGAATGTTTTACAGGGAAAGCGGAGCTGGCTTTCCCGGTTCTTGGTCCCGTGGAGCGCTGCACCTACCGTGTGGCCGGCGTGGACCCCTCCCGCGAAATGGACTGGAAAAAGTATCTGACGGCCGTTCTTCTGTTCAACGCCGCCGGATTCCTCATCCTGTTCCTTTCCCTGCTGTGCCAGAAATGGCTGCCGCTGAATCCCGCCGGCACGGAAAACATGCGGTGGGACATTGCCCTGAATACGGCCATCAGCTTCATGACCAACACGAACTGGCAGTTCTACTCCGGCGAAGGGCCGGAAGGCATCAGCTACTTTGTCCAGATGACCGGGCTGGGCGTGCAGAACTTCGTCAGCGCCGCCACGGGGATTGCCGTCATGGCCGCCCTGATCCGCGGTCTGAAAAGGAAATGCGCCTCCACTCTGGGCAACTTCTGGGCGGACCTGACGCGCAGTACCTTGTACTTTCTGATTCCGATTTCCGTGGTCGTCGCGCTTCTGCTGGTCTCCCAGGGGGTGGTGCAGTCCTTTGACGGACCCGCCACCGTACCGGGCATGGACGGCGTGGAGCAGGTGATTCCCAACGGTCCGGCGGCCTCCCAGGTGGCCATCAAGCAGCTTGGGACGAACGGCGGCGGCTTCTTCGGGAACAACAGCACGCACCCCTTTGAAAACCCCACGCCGTTCAGCAACATGATTGAAATGCTCTCCCTGCTCCTGATCGGCTGCGCCTGCCCGTACGCCTACGGCGTGATGATCGGGAAAAAAAGGCAGGGCTGGATCATCTTCGGCGCCATGATGCTTCTGCTTGTGACGACCATCGGGCTTTCCCAGTGGGCGGAACACACGGGGAACCCGCTGTTCCCCGGCATGGAAATGCTGGAAGGCAAGGAAGTGCGCCTGGGCGTGACGAACAGCTCCCTCTGGTCCGTGGCTACGACGGCCTCCTCCAACGGCTCCGTGAACTGCATGCACTGCAGCATGTCCCCACTGGGCGGCGGCATTGCCCTGTTCAACATGCTGCTGGGTGAAGTGATCTTCGGCGGCCTGGGCTGCGGCCTGTACGGCATGCTGATGTTCGCCATGATCACTGTCTTCCTGTGCGGGCTGATGGTGGGGCGTACTCCCGAATTCCTGGGCAAAAAAATTGAAGCGCGGGAAGTGCGCTGGTCCATGGTGGGCGTTCTGCTGCCCGGCATAACCGTCCTGCTTATGAGCGGACTGGCCGCCGCTACGGAAGTGGGGCGTGAATCCATCTGCAATGCCGGACCCCACGGGCTGACGGAAATCCTGTACTGCTTCGGTTCCCAGGCCGGGAACAACGGGAGCGCCTTTGCCGGCCTGGCTGTGGGGGATACGCCTTTCTATTCCGTGCTGGGCGGCCTGGCGATGCTGCTGGCCCGCTTCGGAGCCATCATTCCGGTGATGATCATTGCGGGCAGCATGGTATCCAAGAAAACCGCGCCTCCGGCCCAGGGCACCATGGCGACGGACAACCTGATGTTCATGGTTCTGCTGGTGGCCGTGGTGCTGATTGTAGGCGCCCTCACCTTCTTCCCGGCCCTGGCCCTGGGGCCCATTCTGGAGCATCTGCTCCTGTATTCGGGAACCATGCTGTAAGGAGCATTCACCAACAAACCAGATTTTATGATGATGAAAGAAGAAAAAGAATCAATCCTGGTGTAACGGGGCCATGCTGAAAACGGCCTTCCGGGACGCGCTGCGCAAATTTGACCCGCGTGCTTTATCCAAAAACTTCGTGATATTCGTCACGGCCATCGGTGCCCTGGTTGCTACGGTCGTCCTTATCCGGGATGCCGCCGCCGGGCAGCCTTTCGGCTTTACCCTGCAAGTCACACTCTGGCTCTGGTTCACCGTCCTGTTCGCCAACTTTGCGGAAGCATTGGCGGAAGGCCGTGGAAAGGCCCAGGCGGACGCTCTGAAAAAAATGCGCGTCTATGTGAACGCCCGTCTGCTGACGGACAAGGGGACGGAGGAAATAGTCTCCGTTTCCGAGCTGCGCAAGGGGCAAAAAGTGCTGTGCGAGGCCGGGGACATCATTCCTCTTGACGGCGAGGTGATTGAAGGCATCGCCAGCGTGGACGAATCCGCCATTACCGGGGAATCCGCCCCGGTCATCCGTGAAAGCGGGGGAGACCGCAGCGCCGTAACGGGGGGCACCCGCGTGATCAGCGACGGCATCGTCATCCGCATCACGGCGGAACCGGGCAATACCTTCCTGGACCGCATGATCGCCATGGTGGAGGGCGCCAGCCGGCAGAAGACGCCCAATGAAATCGCGCTGGGCATCCTGCTCGTGGCGCTGACCATCGTCTTCATTGCCGTAGTGCTTTCCCTCCCAGCCATGGCCGGATACATTGAAGATTCCGCCCGGGCGCTGGGCTTCAGGGCGGACGGCCATATCTCCCTGCCCGTTCTGGTCTCCCTGCTGGTGTGCCTGATTCCGACGACGATCGGCGGCCTGCTGAGCGCCATCGGCATCAGCGGCATTGACCGGCTGGTGCGCCGGAACGTGCTGGCTACGTCCGGCCGTGCCGTGGAAGCGGCCGGGGACATTGATGTGCTGATGCTGGACAAGACCGGAACCATCACCTTCGGCAACCGCATGGCGAATGAATTCCTGCCTGCGCCCGGCGTGGAGGACCAGCAGCTGGCGGAAGCCGCCCAGCTCGCCTCCCTGTCCGATGAAACGCCGGAAGGGCGTAGCATCGTAGTGCTGGCCAAAAAGCAATTTGGAATCCGGGGCCGCCACATGGACGCGGACCACATCACCTTTGTTCCGTTCTCCGCTTCCACCCGCATGAGCGGCGTGGACATTGCGGCGCACGGCGGCCAGCCGGCCGTTTCCATCCGGAAAGGCGCTGCGGAAAGCGTGGCGCAGTGGGTGAAGGACCAGGGCGGAGCCTTCCCGCAGGAGGTGGAAATGACCGTGCAGAACGTCGCGCGTGCCGGCGGCACGCCGCTGGTGGTGGCACGGGGAAGGGACGTGCTGGGCGTCATTTACCTGAAAGACATCGTCAAGGGCGGCATTAAGGAACGCTTCGCCCGGCTCCGGGCCATGGGCATCCGCACCGTCATGGTGACAGGGGACAATGCCCTGACTGCCGCATCCATTGCGGCGGAGGCCGGAGTGGATGACTTCATTGCGGAAGCCACGCCGGAAATGAAGCTGGCGCGCATCCGTGAAGAACAGGCGGAAGGCCATCTGGTGGCCATGACCGGGGACGGCACCAACGACGCTCCCGCCCTGGCCCAGGCCGATGTGGGCGTGGCGATGAACACCGGCACGCAGGCCGCCCGGGAGGCGGGCAACATGGTAGACCTGGACAGCAACCCGACCAAGCTGATTGAAATCGTGGAAATCGGCAAGCAAATGCTGATCACCCGCGGCGCGCTGACCACCTTCTCCTTCGCCAATGACGTGGCCAAGTACTTCGCCATCATCCCCGCCATGTTTGCGGGCCTCTTTGTGGCTGACGGCATGGCCCGGGGGCCGCTTTCCGCCCTGAACGTGATGGGACTGCACTCCCCGCAGAGCGCCATCCTCAGCGCGGTGATCTTCAACGCCCTCATTATCGTGGCGCTTATTCCACTGGCCTTGAAGGGGGTTTCCTACCGACCGGCGGGAGCAGCCTCCCTGCTGAAGCGCAACATCCTCATTTACGGGGTAGGCGGCCTGATTGCGCCGTTCATCGGCATCAAGCTCATTGACATGGCCGTCACCGCCCTGCACCTCGTCTGAACAATTAAAAATCAACCTGCTGAATCATTATGAAATGGACATTTCCCAATCTGCGCCTGTTTCTGGCGCTGGCCGTCGTCACCGGCGGCATTTATCCCTTGGCTGTCACGCTTGTCAGCCTGATTCTGTTCCCCCATCAGGCGCACGGCTCCCTGATCCGGAATGAACGGGGGGAAGTCATCGCCTCGGAGCTCATCGCCCAGCCCTTCACTTCCGCCAGGTACTTCTGGCCCAGGCCCTCCGCCGGGGACTACGCCACCATGCCTTCCGGTGCCAGCAACCTCTCCTGGACCTCCGGAGAACTGGTCAGGACGGTGGCGGAGCGCAAGGCGGCCCTGCTGAAAGCCCACAACCTGCCGCAGGAAACGCCTGTTCCGGCAGATCTCCTGTTCGCTTCTGGAAGCGGTCTGGAATCCTGCATTTCCCCGGAAGCGGCGGAATTCCAGGCGGCCCGCGTGGCGGCGGCCCGCAAGCTGCCACTGGAAAAAGTAAGGCGATTGGTGGCGGAACACCTCATTCCGGGCGGCATCCTGGGGGAAAACGTAATCAACGTGATGACGCTGAACGCCGCCCTGGATACATTGCCCCCCAGTTAGTGGTATATAGTTGACCGTCCCGGTCCGGGGAATACCCTGGCGGAAAAATCGTCCGGCAGTTGTCCGGTGCCTTGGTTCCGCATCTTTCTCCGGTCGCCGGGGCGGATTTTATGAATGAAAGGGAGGAACTCTCCTCCAGAACCATGGGGCTATCTTTTGCCTTCCAGAAGAAACAGGGCCGCTCCGTGGGGATTGAGCCGCACCTTCATTTCCCGGCTTGCCGTGCCGGCGTTTTCCTGCTTCCACAGGTCGCGCGCGTTTTGCGGAGACTTCAGCTTGAGGCGGGAAAGGGGGACATGAATGGTCTGGCCTTTATTGCTTTTATTGAAAAAGCCGACGGCGGTACGGCCTTCCCCCAGCGGTTTGATCCATACTTCTCCATCATCTTGGGACAGGACTTTTTCCGAAGGGCCGTGAAACGTCTGGTTGACGGCGATCACTTCCCGGTTGCACAGGATGCCCCGCGTGAAATCGTCCAGATGCTCCAGATCGCATGAAATAATCAGGGGGGCGGATATTATGGCCCAGAAGGACATCTGGAAATACTGCTCGTCCGGAGTCAGCCGGGTGGGGGAGAATGTGGTATTCGCCTTTCCGACCTTGCCCAGGCGGCCGATTTGAAGCATGTCCGGATCATTCCAGTGCCCCGGTCCGGCATAGGGCTGCCATTTCTCCTGGGAGGAAGCGATCTTCTTCAAACTGCCCCAGTGGTCTTCGATATCTCCCGTCGTGCGCCAGACGTTGGCCGTTTTGCTGATGGGGCCGGCAATCTCGAACGGGGTGGAATTGGAAACGCTCAGCACAATATCCCTGCCGCTTTTTTTCAAATCCGCCGCGATTCTTTCCGTGCTGGGCACGTCGATCAGGTACCAGTCCATCTTGACGTAGTCAAACCCCCATTCCGCCCACTGCCTGGCATCCTGGGTAATCATCCATACGGGGCCTGTTTTGGCGGCTCCCAGCCGCTGGGAACCCGGACAGCTCCCGAACAATTGATCGGGCTGCGGGCGTTTGCTTTCAGGAAGGGCCAGGGAGGAATAATCTCCCTGCGGATTGGGGGAAGTGCCTCCCATGTAGCCGGCGTAAGTTCCCATCCACGGGGTTGAGTAAATCCCCGCTTTCAGTCCCAGGCTGTGGATTTCACGGCACATGGACTTCATATCCGGAAAACGCTTGTTGGGCTGGATGGCGCGGTACTTGCCGCCTCTGGCGCCTTGCCAGCAATCGTCAATGTTGACATAGCGGTAGCCGTATTGGGCCAGCCCGGAACTGATGAGCAGCCGGGCGGTTTTCAGGATATTTTCCTGGCTCACGCCGCCGCTGTAGGAATACCAGCTGCTCCAGCCCATGGGGGAGTCAGGCACATCTCCTTCCCGATGCGGACAGTGATGGTCCCGTTCGCTTTGCCGTGGCTGTTGCTTATCTGCACGGGAAAGGCATAAGTTCCCGGACGGCTGATTTTACCGGTGATGACGCCGGTTTCCCTGTCCAGCTTCACGCCGGGGGGCAATTTGGCGGCGGCAAAGCTCATGGGGCGTTCTCCGCTGGCGCAGATGGCGAACTGGATGGGGGAGCCGGGACGTGCGCCGAAAAGCCGCGGTTCGTTCAGCACGGGAGCCGGTGATTCCGGCGGTGTCAGGCGGACGCCGGGTTCCGGAGCGGGATAGGGGGAAGGCATCTCCTTGCCGGAGGCTCCCGTTTGAACCAGGAGCAGGGCGGAGCATAGGAACGGAAGAAAAGAAAGACGGATCATTTTGGTAAAAAACTGGAGACAGGAAAAAAGAAAAGGCCGGTAAAATGCGGGTTCTGTAAAATACGCCGGATGCACTACAATATTACAAGGAATTCGGAGGGTCAAAAAAATTTGGATAACGGCAAAAATCCTGCTTTCCCATTCAACGGTTGGAGATATTCTTATGTCTAAATTACCAACATACCATGCTTAACAATCTAACAACAAAATTTCAGGAAGCGCTGATGCAGGCGCAGCAGACGGCAGGGCGGCTCGGAAAGCCGGAAATTTCCTCCCTGGACGTTCTGGTGGCGTTGCTGGAGCAGGACGGCGGAATTCTTTCCCCTATTCTCCGGAAGGCCTCTTGTGATCCGGGCCTGCTGTTGCAGGCCGCCCAGAGGGAAGTATCCCATGAACCCACCCAGAGCGGTGCTACCACGCAGCCCCAGATGGGCCGTGACCTGGCTACGGTGATGCACGCTGCCGAGGATGAACGCAAAAAGCTCAAGGATGACTACCTCAGCGTGGAGCACTTCATGCTGGGGGCTCTGGACACGCAGAACAAGGTGCACCAGTTGACGGACACCTTTGGACTGACCAAGGACAACTATCTGGCCGCCATGAAGGAAGTGCGCGGCAACCAGCGCGTGACGGACGACAACCCGGAAGGCAAATACCAGACGCTGGAAAAATACGGCACGGACCTGACGGCCCGCGCCCGCGCCGGCAAGATTGACCCCGTTATCGGCCGTGATACGGAAATCCGCCGCGTCCTCCAGATCCTTTCCCGCCGGACCAAGAACAACCCCGTGCTCATCGGGGAGCCCGGCGTGGGCAAGACCGCCATTGCAGAAGGCCTGGCGCGGCGCATTGTCAACGGTGACGTGCCGGAAAGCATGCGCAACAAGCGCATTGTGTCCCTCAACATCGGGTCCATGCTCGCGGGGGCCAAATACCGCGGCGAATTTGAAGAACGCTTGAAATCCTTCCTCAAGGAAGTGACGGACTCCAACGGCGAAATCATCCTGTTCATTGACGAACTGCACACCATCGTGGGCGCGGGCGCCAGTGAAGGGGCGGTGGACGCCTCCAACCTGCTTAAGCCCGCTCTGGCCCGTGGCGAACTGCGGACCATCGGCGCGACGACGCTGGACGAATACCGCAAATACATTGAAAAGGATGCGGCCCTGGAACGACGGTTTCAGCCTGTCATGGTGTCTGAACCCAGCGTGGAGGACACCATCGCCATTCTGCGCGGCCTGAAGGAACGTTATGAAGTTCACCACGGCGTGCGCATTACGGACGCCGCCATCGTGGCTGCCGCCACTCTTTCCGACCGTTATATCTCAGACCGTTTCCTGCCTGACAAGGCGGTGGACCTGGTGGACGAAGCAGCGGCCCGGCTCAAGATTGAGCTGGATTCCATGCCCACGGAAATCGACCAGATCGAACGTGAAGCCATGCAGCTTGAAATGGAACGGCAGGCCCTGGTGAAGGAAGAGGATGCCGACAGCAAGGCGCGTCTGGAAAAAATCACCAAGGATCTGGCGGACCTGAAGGAAAAATCCGGCTCCATGATTGCCAAGTGGAAAAGTGAAAAAGACGTTCTGGACGCCGTCCGCAGGGAACAGGAAAAAATAGAGGCCCTCAAGCTGGAAAGCGAAAGGGCCAAGAGAATGGGGGATCTGACCCGCGCTTCCGAAATCACGTACGGTGAACTTCCGGAAGCGGAACGCGCCCTGACGGAAGGCAAGGAAAAGCTCAACAAAATGCAGAAGGAGGACGGAGGCCTGCTCAAGGAGGAAGTCACGGAAGGGGACATCGCCAAGGTGGTGGCCACCTGGACCGGCATTCCCGCCGCGCGCCTGCAGGAAGGGGAGCGCGCCAAGCTGGTGCACATGGAAGAACGCCTGGGCGCCCGCGTGATCGGGCAGAAGCAGGCCGTCAAGGCCGTGTCCGACGCCGTGCGGCGCGCCCGCGCGGGATTGCAGGATGAAAACAGACCCATCGGCTCCTTCCTGTTCCTGGGCCCCACGGGCGTGGGCAAGACGGAGCTCAGCAAGGCGCTGGCGGAATTCCTCTTTGACAATGAAAACGCCATCGTGCGCATTGACATGTCCGAATACATGGAAAAGCACTCCGTGGCGCGCCTCATCGGGGCGCCTCCCGGATATGTGGGTTATGAAGAAGGCGGCCAGCTCTCTGAAGCCGTGCGCCGCCGTCCGTACTGCGTGGTCCTCTTTGATGAAATTGAAAAAGCCCATCCAGACGTCTTCAACGTGCTGCTCCAGGTATTGGATGACGGCCGCATCACGGACGGCCAGGGGCGTACGGTGGACTTCCGGAATACTGTCATCATCATGACCTCCAACATCGGCAGCCAGTACATCCTCAATGAATCCAACGCGGAACAGCGGGAAGCCAAGGCGATGGAAGCCCTGCGCGGCCACTTCCGCCCGGAATTCCTGAACCGCATTGATGAAATCATCATCTTTGACCGTCTGACGGCGGAGGAACTCAAAGGCATTGTGGACATCCAGCTCCAGCGCGTCCGCAAGCGCCTGGAAGCCAAGGGCCTGTTCCTGCGCATGACTCCGGAGGCTACGGCCCTGGTGGCGGACCATGGCTTTGACCCCGTCTATGGAGCGCGTCCCCTCAAGCGGGCCATTCAGCATGACCTGCTGGACCCCCTCAGCCTCAAGCTCCTGGAGGGCGACTTCCCGGAAGGGACGGAAATCGTGGTGCGGGAAAAGGGCGGCAAGCTGGACTTTACCAAGGAAAAGAAATAACTGAAAAGGCTGCTTTTCCGGTGTGCCGCCGGGAAAAACCATGAAGGGCGTTCCCTGGCAGGAACGCCCTTCTGCTACCAATCCACTCCCTGGCGGCTAAAGGAAACTGCCGTCTGGCCGGCGTGAAAGGAAAATCCGGGAGAGGAAACCGTCAGCAGCGGCGTCTTCGTAAAGCGAGCACGGCCAGCCCCAGCAGGGAAAGCGTGGAGGTGCCGGGCTCCGGAACCATCTTCCAGCCCATGGAACGCATCAATTCCATTTCTCCATCCGTCAGGGTACGGTGGTAGGTATCCGGCGAAATGGAATACTGCATGAGGGCGTCCGGATCGCTCGCGCTGTCGATGTGGGCCATGCTGGACCCTTGCTGCCAGGTGGCGGGGTTATAGGCGGTGAGCCCCGTATCGCCCAGGGACAGGGTTTCTCCAAGTGTAAATGCCGTATTCCCGTTTCCGGCCTTATTCACGATGGATTGGCCTTCCTGGTTGGTTAACAGGGAATCATACCTGGTGTACAGCATGGTGCTGTAAGCTGCTGAAGCATTCCCGGACTGGACCTGGAAGGTACCGGTTTGTGTCGCCAGGGAAAGAAACCCTGCGGCATGCCCTATCTCATGGGTCAGGATGCTTTGAAAATCATATTTTCCCGTATGCTCCGCCGGTAAGGCGGTCTCGTAATAAAGAGAATTCAAATGAGAGGTATTGCACTGGATGTAAATATCGTAGCCCGTTGCAGTCCTCGTGCTCCCATCGCGCCAGACGGACTCCACCAGGGTGGAAACCTGTTGCGGTCCATTTGACTGGTAGTAGAAGTAAGGGGAATAGGCGGAGGCCAGAGTGGAGGAATTGGCTCCGTCGTACCAGGTGAGGCCAACAGTAAGTGTTCTGCCCGGGGTGGAATTGATCAAGCTATCCCATGTGGTCAACGCCCGCATGGCAGCGTCTATCTGGCCTTGGTCCCATGTATGGGTGCTTGATGAATCAAAAAATCCCTGGTCCCCGGAATCCAGGAAGGTGCAGGAAAAAGTGGAGCCTATACTGGCTGTTTGTACAGCGGATGAGGAAGGAATGTTTCCCAGGCAGCAGGCAGCGCAGATAATTCCAATCCAGAATGATCTTTTCATAGATGGCAAAATAATAAAAACTTCCTATAGATAGCAGAAAAAATCCTTTCCGTCCATGGGAAAACAAAATGGTTCAGCCTCCTTTTCAAGGGAAGGAATGCAATGGAGGTGGGCGGAGGAAGCACCTGCGTTCAATAGCCCTTTTTTTCGTCCTGGCAGGGGGCAAAAAAGAGGAACTGTAGTTATTGCGGAAACATCACGGGAGAAAATGTTCAAAAAAATGGCACGAAGAAGGGGGAGTATGACAAAAGCCTAACTATTTTATAAATTGGAAGTTATGAATGGACGTGATAAAATGGGTGAAAGACTCTCACAAAAAACGACTCGAAAAAAATTGACAAGGGAGGTGAAAATGGTAGACTTCTCGGCACGCCAACACGGCGACGGGATGAAAAGCCCGGCGGCAGGAGGGACTCGAAAGAGGGCCTGAATGAAGCCGGGGCCGGCCACCCGGAAGAGCCTCATTAAAGGGGCCGATAAGAAGATTTCAAGGGAATGACTACCGAACCCGCCGAGGGTTTTCCCGAATGCGTCGAGAGACGTGTGAGGGAGAAAAAACCCAAAGGAGCGACCTAGCTCCGAGAGGGGCGGATTGGTAGAAGCAAGGGGAAAGAAAAAAGGTCGTGACGCGCGCCGTGCTTGGCAGAGCGAAGAGGACTTCAAGAGACACAACTTGAGGGAAGAGCTGACTGAAGCATGGCGCAGATGAAATCGAAAGATTCCATTTGGTCCAGCAATTTCAAAAATTATATTTGATGGAGAGTTTGATTCTGGCTCAGAACGAACGCTGGCGGCGTGGATAAGACATGCAAGTCGAACGAGAGAATTGCTAGCTTGCTAATAATTCTCTAGTGGCGCACGGGTGAGTAACACGTGAGTAACCTGCCCCCAAGAGTGGGATAGCCCCGGGAAACTGGGATTAATACCGCATAAAATCGCAAGATTAAAGCAGCAATGCGCTTGGGGATGGGCTCGCGTCCTATTAGTTAGTTGGTGAGGTAACGGCTCACCAAGGCGATGACGGGTAGCCGGTCTGAGAGGATGTCCGGCCACACTGGAACTGAGACACGGTCCAGACACCTACGGGTGGCAGCAGTCGAGAATCATTCACAATGGGGGAAACCCTGATGGTGCGACGCCGCGTGGGGGAATGAAGGTCTTCGGATTGTAAACCCCTGTCATGTGGGAGCAAATTAAAAAGATAGTACCACAAGAGGAAGAGACGGCTAACTCTGTGCCAGCAGCCGCGGTAATACAGAGGTCTCAAGCGTTGTTCGGAATCACTGGGCGTAAAGCGTGCGTAGGCGGTTTCGTAAGTCGTGTGTGAAAGGCGGGGCTCAACCCCCGGACTGCACATGATACTGCGAGACTAGAGTAATGGAGGGGGAACCGGAATTCTCGGTGTAGCAGTGAAATGCGTAGATATCGAGAGGAACACTCGTGGCGAAGGCGGGTTCCTGGACATTAACTGACGCTGAGGCACGAAGGCCAGGGGAGCGAAAGGGATTAGATACCCCTGTAGTCCTGGCAGTAAACGGTGCACGCTTGGTGTGCGGGGAATCGACCCCCTGCGTGCCGGAGCTAACGCGTTAAGCGTGCCGCCTGGGGAGTACGGTCGCAAGATTAAAACTCAAAGAAATTGACGGGGACCCGCACAAGCGGTGGAGTATGTGGCTTAATTCGATGCAACGCGAAGAACCTTACCTGGGCTTGACATGTAATGAACAACATGTGAAAGCATGCGACTCTTCGGAGGCGTTACACAGGTGCTGCATGGCCGTCGTCAGCTCGTGTCGTGAGATGTTTGGTTAAGTCCAGCAACGAGCGCAACCCCTGTTGCCAGTTACCAGCACGTAAAGGTGGGGACTCTGGCGAGACTGCCCAGATCAACTGGGAGGAAGGTGGGGACGACGTCAGGTCAGTATGGCCCTTATGCCCAGGGCTGCACACGTACTACAATGCCCAGTACAGAGGGGGCCGAAGCCGCGAGGCGGAGGAAATCCTGAAACTGGGCCCAGTTCGGACTGTAGGCTGCAACCCGCCTACACGAAGCCGGAATCGCTAGTAATGGCGCATCAGCTACGGCGCCGTGAATACGTTCCCGGGTCTTGTACACACCGCCCGTCACATCATGGAAGCCGGTCGCACCCGAAGTATCTGAAGCCAACCGCAAGGAGGCAGGGTCCTAAGGTGAGACTGGTAACTGGGATGAAGTCGTAACAAGGTAGCCGTAGGGGAACCTGCGGCTGGATCACCTCCTTTCTATGGAGAAAGTGCATGAAAAATGCACAGGTCGGATCTCTTCCCGAGGGAAGAGAGAGCGGAACCCGCGAGGGCCCGCAACGAACCAAAGATGTGTAAACAGCCAGTTCGCTTGGAGCGAAACTAGGCACGACGTGCGTGACGACCTTTTTTCAAAAAGAACCGCAACTGGGGGTATAGCTCAGTTGGTAGAGCGCCAGCTTTGCAAGCTGGATGTCCGGGGTTCGAGTCCCCGTGCCTCCACCAGTTTCGGTAAGAAGGCGGGAGCCGGAAAACTTTAGTAACTAAACTTTAGTATTTGGTAACTGTCTCTCAGAGACCCAAAGCCGGGCCTGTAGCTCAGTTGGTTAGAGCACGCGCTTGATAAGCGCGGGGTCACAGGTTCAAGTCCTGTCAGGCCCACCAAAAAAATCGATTATTGAGGGAAAGCGAAAATTGACATCTGCGTGGCAAAGAAAACAATTGCTGAGAAGCAATTGCTTTCCAACAAAGTGGGTAGTTGAAAAACAACTACAATACACAATTTAAAACATGCATACCAAGAAATAAGACAATACAGTAAGTCACGAAAGGGCTTTGTGGTATTGTGGAAGTGGTAAAAAACTTTTGCAATATGATGAAGTAAGTAAGGGCGTACGGTGAATGCCTTGGTGCCAACAGGCGAAGAAGGACGCGGCAAGCTGCGAAAATCCTCGGGAAGCTGCAAGCAAGCGATGATCCGGGGGTATCCGAATGGGGTAACCTGATCGAGGCAATACTCGATCGTTCATACCTGAATACATAGGGTATGAAACGCGAAACCCGCTGAAGTGAAACATCTCAGTAAGCGGAGGAAAAGAAAGAGAAATCGATTCCGTAAGTAGTGGCGAGCGAAAGCGGATGGAGCCCAAACCGAAGGTACTCCTTCGGGGTTGTAGGACCACGAGATATTCGACCATACTGGATAGTAGAACAGCCTGGAAAGGCTGGCCGTAGAAGGTGAAAGCCCTGTAGACGAAATCCAGCGTGGGAATTAGTGGAATCCTGAGTAATACATCACACGTGGAACGATGTATGAATCAGCGCGGACCACCGCGCAAGGCTAAATACTAGTTGGCGACCGATAGTGAACAAGTACCGCGAGGGAAAGGTGAAAAGAACCGCTGTGAGCGGAGTGAAATAGAACCTGAAACCGTATGTCTACAAAGTGTCAGAGCAGAGCAATCTGCGATGGCGTGCCTTTTGTTTAATGAGTCTGCGAGTCAGTGTTTGTGGCAAGACTAAGGGCTTCCGGCCCGGAGTCGCAGCGAAAGCAAGTCCGAATAGGGCGAATTAAGTCGCAGGTACTGGACCCGAAGCGGAGGTGACCTACCCTTGGCCAGGTTGAAGCATGGGTAAAACCATGTGGAGGACCGAACAGGTGAACGTTGAAAAGTTCTCTGATGAGCTGAGGGTAGGAGTGAAAGGCTAATCAAACCCCGTGATAGCTGGTTCTCTTCGAAATGCATTTAGGTGCAGCGTCACGTGCTGATGCGCGGGGGTAGAGCACTGACAAGGCTAGGGGGCACACCCGCTTACCAAACCTTATCAAACTCCGAATACCGTGCAATGGAACGTGGCAGTGAGACAGTGGGGGATAAGCTTCATTGTCGAGAGGGAAACAACCCAGACCAGCAGCTAAGGTGCCTAAATAACGCTCAGTGGAAAGGATGTGGGATTACACAGACAGTGAGGATGTTGGCTTAGAAGCAGCCACCATTTAAAAAATGCGTAATAGCTTACTCATCGAGTGATCCTGCGCCGAAAATGATTGGCGATCAAGCGTTATACCGAAGCTCTGGACTTTACCTTACGGTAGAGTGGTAGAAGAGCGTTGCATGCGCGTTGAAGGGTGATGGCGACTGACCCTGGAGCACATGCAAGTGAGTATGCAGACATGAGTAACGTAAAGCCGGGTGAAATCCCCGGCCGCCGTAAACCCGAGGTTTCCAGGGCAACGTGTTTCGTCCCTGGGTTAGCCGGGACCTAAGCCGAGGCCGAGAGGCGTAGGCGATGGATATCAGGTTAATAATCCTGAGCTCGCGACCCTTAAACTGGGGGGACGCATGAGAAAAGATGACTAGGTTATTGAATTCCGAGTTGAGTCCACGGACTCAGCGCATCATTGGATCGAGTGCCAAGAAAAGCCCCAGCGTATGCTAAGCGACCCGTACCGCAAACCGACACAGGTGGGTGGGTAGAATATACCAAGGCGTAAGAGTGAAACCTGGTTAAGGAACTCGGCAAATTAGCCCCGTAACTTCGGAAGAAGGGGTGCCTGCAGCGATGCAGGCCGCAGAGAAATGGCCCAACCGACTGTTTATCAAAAACACAGCACTCTGCAAAGACGCAAGTCGAAGTATAGGGTGTGACACGTGACCAATGCCGAAAGATTAAGGCAAGGGGTTAGCCGCAAGGCGAAGCTCTGAACCCAAGTCCCGGTGAATGTCGGCCGTAACTATAACGGTCCTAAGGTAGCGAAATTCCTTGTCGGGTAAGTTCCGACCTGCACGAATCGTGAAACGAGTTGGGCACTGTCTCAACCAGGCGCTCAGTGAAATTGTAGTGGCGGTGAAGATGCCGCCTACCCGCAGAAGGACGGAAAGACCCTATAGACCTTAACTGTAAGCTGTCATTGTTTCTTCGGTTTTAATGCTCAGAGTAAGTGGGAGACGCTGAAGACGCCCTTTAGGGGGCGTCGGAGTCATCAATGAGACACCACCCTTTGAAACTGGAGGATTTAACCCTGAGCCGTGAATCCGGCCAGAGGACCGTGTCAGCCGGTCAGTTTTACTGGGGCGGTATCCTCCCAAAGAGTAACGGAGGAGCGCGAAGGTGGGCTCAGCCCGGTTGGCAACCGGGTGTCGAGTGCATGGGCATAAGCCCGCCTAACTGTGAGACCAACAAGTCGAGCAGATGCGAAAGCAGGCCCAAGTGATCCGGCGGTAGAAAGTGGAATTGCCGTCGCTCAACGGATAAAAGGTACCTTAGGGATAACAGGCTGATCACGCCCAAGAGTTCATATCGACGGCGTGGTTTGGCACCTCGATGTCGGCTCGTCGCATCCTGGGGCTGGAGAAGGTCCCAAGGGTCCGGCTGTTCGCCGGTTAAAGCGGCACGCGAGCTGGGTTCAGAACGTCGCGAGACAGTTCGGTCCTCTATCCTCTGTGGGCGTTGGAAAATTGAGGGGTTCAGACCTTAGTACGAGAGGACCGGGTCTGACGCACCACTGGTGCATCGGTTGTACTGTCAAGTGCATGGCCGAGTAGCTAAGTGCGGACGGGATAAGCGCTGAAAGCATCTAAGCGCCAAGCCCATCCCAAGATGAGTTTTCCCTATAGGTTCGTGGAAGACCACCACGTTGATAGGTCGCAGGTGTAAGTGCAGCAATGTATTGAGCCAAGCGATACTAATCACCAATAGACTTCATCATATTACATCACTCCCGTTCGTGAATAACAACTTGCTGTTGTCTTGTTCATTGGATGTATGTTTAAAAGTAACACCACCAGCCACGCAGATGTCAGTTTACGCTGATTCCTTCCCCTCGTAACGAGAGGAAATCTTCTTAGCCACACACACAACAACCCTTAAAAAATCCCCCTCAAAGCCCCCCCAAGGGCTCCCGGGCAGGCAGGATGAAGAAAATGAAAAACTCTTCCCCTGAAGCCCGGTGGCCAGAGCGCAGTGGTCCCACCCGGTCCCGTTCCGAACCCGGAAGTGAAACGCTGCCGCGCCAATGGTAGTCGGACGATAGGTCCCGCAAGAGTAGGTCGCCGCCGGGATTTTTTTTCATCAGGCCCCGCCAGTTCCTCAACTGGCGGGGCTTGTTGGTTTCTTGATGGCGCGATCTTGAATCTCCTTCTCTTCCTATACTTTGCTAAAAGGAATATTTGGTACATGCCGCCTGTCCGAGCCGTCGCGCCTTTGCTTCCTCCAAGCTCTTCGGTAAAAAATCAATAAAGCGGCTATGCTGTCCATCGGGAGCATAGAAGAAGAACTGGTCTTTTCCTTTTCCTCCTCCTTCCGGCTCCCATATCCGGCAGTTGACGATTGAAAAGGAAAATTCCGGCAGTTATAGTTGTGTTCCTGCAATTGTAACTCAAATGACCTATCTGCTGTCCTTCCTGTTCCTGTGCCTTGTTTCGGTATGCTCCGCAAAAGAATTGAAGATTTTTTTGCTGACGGGCCAATCCAATTCCCTGGGAGCCGTGAAGGGCAGTCCCGCTTCTCCGGAGTTGTTGAAGAAGTATGAGCCGAAGAATACGCTCTACTGGCATGAGAACTTCGGCCAGAGGGAAGGGGTGTTTCCCGGGGCCTCCACGTCCTGGGAGCAGGTACGGCCCGCCATGCCGCGGTATAACGGCAGTTTGTGCATGGGGCCGGAGTACGGGTTTGCCTTTGCGCTGGAGAAGAACGGATGGTTCAGGGATGCGGACGTGGCGGTCGTGAAGGCTTCCAGGGACGGCGGCGACAATTCCCACTGGCAAAAGAACGGCCAGGCTTACAAGGCGCTGGTGCAGGCCGTCAAAAACGCCTGTGCCGCGGTAGACAAGTCCAAGCACTCCAAAGTGGAGTTTGCCGGGCTGCTGTATTTGCAGGGGGAAAGCAATATCGGCGCTTCCGTGCCGGAGAGCGCTTCCCGTTTTCTGGAGCTTCTGGGCAATCTGGCGGCGGACTTGAAACCGTACGGGGATACGTCCGCCCTGGCCGCACAGAGAGCCGTCATTGGCGAGAATGCCAACTGGGCCGGAAAGAATGAAAGCGATCCGGAGACGGGCAATGTTACCGGCGGCCTGGAAGGGCGCGATACCGAAGTTCAGGGAAAAACGACCCACCAGGTGATGAAGGAGCTGGCCGCCTCCCGTCCGTCCCTGGGCTATGCCCCTACCAGGGACCTTCCCAAGCTGACTGCCGGCGACCAGATGGGGGTGCATTACAACGGCCAGTCCCAGATCAGCATCGGCGCGCGCTTTGCCTATGAAGCCGCCCGTCTGGCCGGGAAGGATGCCGGCTCCGTCCGCAGCGGCCGTTATGAGGCTCCTCTCGGTTCTCCGGATGCCTGGATGAATCGGAAAATGCCGGGGAAAAACGTAGGCGTGTGGAACTTGGCTTCTTCCGTAAAACCCAGCATTGTATCGGGCGTGGTGAAGCTGTTCGGCATCCGTGTGGAGGACCCCGCCGTTAATACCGTGATTATTCAGAGCAAAGGAGGGGGCTCCGGCGACCGTTTGGCGCTTGGGCCGGGAGGCATCCGTCTGGCGGAGGGGAAAATTTGCAGTTGGAGACAAATGTACAGCTTGCGGGTCGTCAGGCCTGGAATATTCCGGGAGGCTCCACCGTGGAACTCAAGCCCTCGCCGGTCCAGGACAAAGCCCACCCCGTCCGCTTGTCCGGACAGGCGGAAGTGCAGGTGGTTCGTGCGGAAGGCGGAGGGGGAGCGGAGGGAATGGCCCGCGT
Source organism: Akkermansia sp. JRP_AM1 (assembly GCF_049262625.1). Lineage (NCBI taxonomy): Bacteria > Pseudomonadati > Verrucomicrobiota > Verrucomicrobiia > Verrucomicrobiales > Akkermansiaceae > Akkermansia > Akkermansia sp. JRP_AM1. The sequence goes on along the minus strand of NZ_CP118234.1, from coordinate 1,163,175 downwards.
CGTGTTGGAACGGGTGCTGCCCGCTTCCTTGAAATGTTCCTGGATCTTGTCCGGAAAGGTGGAAATGTCCCTGGAAGGAATGGAGGGGCAGGCCCTGAATCTGGGCAGAGTCCTCGTCAAAGACGGCGCTGTGTTGAATCTGAATGGCGCTAGGCTGGCTGCGGGCAGTATCGTCAATCAAGGCGGAACGGTGAACCCGTAACGGACGGCCATGAACGACCCTGGCGCGGACCGGAATCCGTTCAGGGCTTTTCCAGTTTTTATTCCGGTGGGAGGAGAGCATAAAAAATGTGTCTTCACACCCGGAGTACATGGAAGCCTGCCTGCCTCTTATTCACAATTCCGGCATTTCCGTCAACCCGTGCGGAAACGCGGACGGGAGTATTTTTGTCCCCGGCTTATTCACAGGAAGTCTTGGTTGGGAGATGCTGGCCATTAAGGCCTCTGTACTATATTTGGCGTACTTTTTCCTTTATGGATGCGTTATGTAGTAGTATGGTCGTGCCATGAGATGCGTTCAGTGCGGTCATTTGGAGGATAAGGTCATTGACTCCCGTATGTCCAAGGACGGGACGACCATCCGCCGCCGCCGCGTGTGCCTGAGGTGCGATTACCGTTACACGACCTATGAGCAGATTGAACGTACGGAGCTGCGCGTTGTAAAAAGAGACAACCTGCGGGAGGCCCTGAACCGCGAGAAGATTTTGCGCGGCTTGGTGAAGGCCTGTGAAAAGAGGCCCGTGAGCATGGACCGCTTGGACCGCGCCGTGGAAGAAATTATTTCCGAATTGCACCGCGACCATTTGCGCGAAGTTCCCTCCAGCGAGATCGGCAAGAAAGTGATTGAAAAACTTTACGCCATCGATCCCGTCGCCTACATCCGCTACGTGTCCGTGTACCGCCAGTTTTCCAATGTGGAGGAGTTCATCCAGGAGATCACGCAGATGCGCCACCAGACGCTGATTGATCCTCTCCAGCGCAAGCTTCCCATCCTTTAAATTTTCCCCTTTTCCCTGTTCCATGATCGGCTTCCGAAACAACAGACCGCTGCTCAAGCTTGGTGATTGCCTGATCACCGAGTACGGGGAACAGTGGCTGGCGGATGCCCTGGAACATGCCGCCCGGCGCGCCGGAACCACCCTGCCGTTCAAGGATGACCTGCTGGCCTCTGTGCGCTATTATCTGGAGCATGAGTGCGACCTGTCCGTCATGCAGGTGTCCGAGCTGTATGAACGCCTGCGCCGCATGCTTACGGAGGTAGGCCTGGCGCACCTGGCAAGGGAGCTGAAGGAGGAAACGCCCCCCATGACGGTCAGCGTGGCGGAGATTGCCCGCAGCGTGCCGTTCTGGCTGTTTTTTGCCTGTGAGCTGAAAAAGCAGGTGGAAGAATTGCAGGTGCACGGCATTACCAAATACTGTTTTACCGGGAGAAAGGAATGCGTGATGGCGCTCCAGGGCAGGAAGCGGTGGGACCGTTCCTGCCAGACCCTGCTGGAAGACCTGGATTTCCTCCTTTCCCGCTATGAGGAGCAGGAAGCGGACCGTTGACGGGGAAGCTTACCGGAACCTGATTTTACGGCGCTTCCGTTCCGGCATGCGTTTGAGCTGTACGGTGGGCGTCCCCAGCACAAGGGCCTGATGGACCGCGTGGCCTTTCGGCAAATCCAGGGCGCGGAGAAGCGGCTTGTACTTGAAAACCCTGCATCCCAGGACCAGGCCGCCCATGTAGCAGCTCCCCAGCCCCAGCGCGGTCAGGGCCATCATGATATTATGGGAGAGGACCGTAGCGTCTTCCCGCGCGGTTTGTGACGCCGGGCCGGTCAGCAGGAGCAGGGCCGGGGCGCCGTACAGTACGGGGTCTTCCCCCCGTTCCTCCGCCTGCCTGCGCAGGGGTTGCGTAGCGGTTTCAGAGATGACGGCGTGGTAATCCTGCGGGGAGAGGGCTAGCCGGGCGGCCAGGCGGGTGACGGGGAAGGCGGCCAGCCTTTCCAGCTTGTCGTACATGCGGAGCAGGGCCTTTCTGATGCCGGAGAGGGTATCCGGGTCTTCCACCGCCGTCAGGCGGATGCTCTGGGCGTTCAGGCCGGACTGGGAGTATTCCGCCGCGCGGCGCAGGACGTTCCACGTTTCCCGGCTGACGGGGTCCGGTTTGAAGTGCCGCACGCTCCTGGTTTTCATCAGCAGGTTCAGCACTTCCGCTTCGCCCGGAACGGGGCCTATGGGTTCCGTGCTTTTTACTCCGGAGTGGGTAATGGCCTGCCGCGGGCAGACGGCTACGCAATGGCCGCAGCCGATGCAGTATTGTTCCGCAGCTCCTTCCAGGGAATCGAAGCCGCAGAAGCGGGTCAGGAAGCAGGCTTTTTCACATAAATGGCAGTGGATGCACTTGTCTTGGTCGATGGTCAGTTTCATGGCTGTGTGGATTGGAATTCCCGCCAGCATAGGGAGACAGGGAGTTTTTGACAAGTAGGCACTATTTTGTAATATAGTGTCAAAAAAGATACTGTAACGATGAAAAAGCCTTCATCCTCCTACCGTTGCCCCTGCGGCGTCACGCTTTCCCTGATCGGCGGGAAGTACAAGATTGTCATCCTCTGGCATCTTTACCAGAAGGCTCCCGTGAGGTTTAACGAGCTGCACCGCCTGATCCCGGAGGCCACCACCAAGATGTTCACCCAGCAGCTCCGGGAACTGGAGGCGGACGGATTAGTGGAACGCAAGGCGTACCCCGTCATTCCGCCCAGGGTGGAGTATTCCCTGACGGCCTTCGGCAGGAGCGTGCTGCCCGTACTGGAAGCCATGAATGAATGGGGCGCGGCCTACCTGGCCGCACGGGGGGAGTAGCCGCCGTTACAGGTGTTTTGGCGCGGGACCGTTGATGATCTTGCGGGCGCGGTTCAGGGCGGCGTCAATATTCTCGCAGATGTTGTAGCGTTTCAGCTCCCGGTAAAAGGGCGCGTGGCGGATGACGTCCAGAGGTTGCGGCTGCACGCCGCAGACCAGCAGGGTGGAGCCGTGCTCCCGGCACTGATGGCAGAAGTCGGAAAGAACATTCAGTCCGGTGGCGTCCAGCGCGGGAACCAGGCGCATGCGCAGAATGACTACCTTGGTATCGTGCTCCAGCGTTTCCAGCACCTGGTCCTTGAACTGTTCCACGGCGCCGAAAAAGAAGGGGCCCTTCACGTCAAAAACTTCCACGCCTTCCGGAATGCTGAGTTTGGCCGTAGAACGGTCTTCGTCGTCTTCCTCGTCGTTGTCCAGCAGCTCGTTTTTAATGGCGGAAACGTCGCTGATCTGGGCCATGCGGCCCATGAAGAGCAGGGCGGCGAGCACCACACCCACCTCCACGGCCACGACCAGGTCCACAAAGACGGTCAGCAGGAAGGTGATTACCAGCACCGCCGCATCCTGCCGCGGCCCTTTCAGCAGGCGGCTGAACGTGTGCATTTCGCTCATGTTGTAGCACACCACCGTCAGGATGCCCGCCAGCACGGCCAGGGGAATCTGCTGCGCGTACTGGGCAAAGGCCATCAGGATGGCAAGAAGGGTCACCGCGTGAATCATGCCGGAAACCGGGCTTTTGGCCCCCGCCTTGATGTTGGTAGCGGTGCGGGCGATGGCCCCGGTGGCCGGAATGCCGCCGAACAGGGCGGACCCGATGTTGCCGATTCCCTGGGCAATGAGTTCCATATTGGGTTTGTGGCGTCCTCCCGTCATGCCGTCCGCCACGGAGGCGCTCAGCAGGGATTCAATCGCCGCCAGCAGGGCGATGGTGAAGGCCGGAGCCGTCAGCGCTCCCAGGTTGTGCCATTCAATGTGGGGCAGTGAAGGGAGGGGAAGCGTGTTCGGAAGGCTGCCGAAGGCCTGCCCGATGGTGGTTACGGGCAGGGAGAAGGCTACGGAAACGGCGGTCATGCCCAGCATGCCCACCAGCATGGCCGGCACCCTGGGCCAGAAGCGGCGGCTCAGCAGGGTGATGGCGACGGTGCCGACGGCCAGCGCCAGCGCCGCCCAGTTGATGGTGTGGAAGTAGTTGAAGTAGCACGCCCATTTTTCAATGAAGTCGCCGGGGATTTTTTCCGTGATGGTGAGGCCGAAGATGTCCTTGATCTGCGTGGAGAAAATCACCACGGCAATGCCGGAGGTAAATCCCGTGGTGACGGGGAATGGAATGAAGCGGATAAGCGCCCCCATGCGGCAGAAGCCCAGGATAATGAGAAAGAGGCCCGCCATCAGCGTGCAGACCAGCAGTCCGGACGCGTGGTACTGTTCCAGCACGCCCATGATGATGATGACGAAGGCGCCGGTGGGGCCGCCTATCTGGTACTTGCTTCCGCTGAACAGGGAAATGAGGAAGCCGGCCACGATGGCGGTGATGAGGCCCTGGGTGGGAGAGAGCCCGCATGCAATCGCAAAGGCCATCGCCAGCGGAATGGCCACTACGCCGACGGTGAGCCCCGCGAAGAGGTCCGCCAGAAAGGTTTGCTTGGTATAGGTCTTGAGAGAGGAAAGGAGAGCAGGTCTGAACATGGCTGCCGGGATGTTGGCCGGCTGCGGTGGAATGCCGCCGCCGGAGGGGTGTAAAACGTCCCCTTCCTGCACCCGGAGGCGCGCCGCGGAGACGGACGGCAGGTTCCCCGTTCCGTCCGCTCCCCGCAGGCAGTGTTATTTGGAAAGAATGTCTTCCCAGTAGGCGATGCGGCGGCGGGTGTTCCCGGAATTGGGAGCCCCCGGGTTGGTACGCTGGGCGAAGGCTTTTGTCAATTCAAATACGTCGCGCGCGTCCGTTCCGTACGCGTCTGAAATGGAGGCGAACTGTTCGTCGCTCAACTGGTTGAGGGGCGTACCCGTGGAAATGCTCATGGCGACGGCTTTTCCAACCAGTTCGTGAGCCTTCCGGAAGGGAACGCCGCGGCGAACCAGGTAGTCCGCCAGGTCCGTAGCCAGCAGCATGGGATCGGAAGCCGCTTCCAGGGCTCGGGCCGTGTTGACCGTCATGGCGGCCATCATCTCCGCGTTGACGTCCAGGGCCAGCTTGATCGTGTCAATGGAATCGAAGAGGGGTTCCTTGTCTTCCTGGAGATCGCGGTTGTAGGTCAGGGGCAGCCCCTTGACGGCCACCATCACGGCGGTAAGGTTGCCGTACAGGCGTCCCGTCTTGCCGCGGGTCAGTTCCGCCACGTCCGGATTCTTTTTCTGGGGCATCAGGGAGGAGCCCGTCGTATGGGCGTCAGAAAGGGTGGCAAAGCCGAATTCCGCCGTGCACCACAGGATGACGTCCTCGCTCATGCGGGAAAGGTGCGCGCCGATCACGGCCAGGTCAAAGAGGGTTTCCATGATGTAATCCCGGTCCGCAATCGCATCCATGGAATTCTCCGTTACGGCGTCAAAGCCCAGTTCCGCGGCAATTCCGTGGCGGTCCAGGCAGATGGTGGAACCGGCGATGGCTCCGGAACCCAGCGGGGAAACGTTCAGGCGCCTGCGGCAGTCCGTGAGGCGGTCTGCGTCCCGGTTCAGCATTTCCACGTAAGCCAGCAAATGGTGGCCCATCGTGACGGGCTGGGCGCGCTGCAGGTGGGTGTACCCCGGCATCATGGCGTCCGCGTATTCCTTCGCCTTCATAACCAGGGCCCGTTGGAGGTGGCGCACTTTTTCCAGGATTTCATCAATCTCCGCGCGGCAGTAAAGCCGCGTATCCGTGGCCACCTGGTCGTTGCGGGAGCGTGCCGTATGCAGCTTGGCTCCCGGCGCGCCGATGCGGCGGGTCAGCTCGCTTTCAATGTTCATGTGCACGTCTTCCAGCTCACGGCTCCAGGTGAAGCTGCCTGCCTCTATGTCCTTCAGGATATCCTTCAGGCCGGATTCAATGGCGCTGAATTCCTCCTGCGAAAGCAGCCCTGCCTTGAGCTGTGCCCGCGCATGGGCGATGGATCCGGCAATGTCCTGGCGGAAGAGCCTCCAGTCATAGGAGACGGATTCGCCGTAGCGTTGTACCAGATCAGCGGTGGGTTTAGAAAATCTGCCTTTCCACATGACCCACATGTTGTGCCCCAGGAGCTTCCGTTTTAAAAGCCTGAAATGGGTAATGGAGGCAGATTCCGCGGAACGGGAGAAAATCCGTGTGCCTGGAAAACCGGAATGAGGCCGGAAGAAAAAGGGAAACGGCGCATGGCTGCCTTTTGCCTGTGGCAAGAGGGCCGCATATGTTACTATGGCTCCGTGTGCATGGATGATGAAAAGCCCCTGAAACGGGCGGATTTGCGGAAACGCGCGGAGGAGAAGGCGGCGGAACTGGCCGCGGAGGGGATGGAGCTGCATCCCGTGACGGCTTCCGGGCGAAATCTGGCGAAAAAGTTCTGGGGAAAGGAATGGATGAAGAGCCTGGCCGCGTGCGAGGTGTACGGCATGCGGCTGGCCCCCGGGCGTACTTATTTGCGCTATGGCTGCGTTCTGGACGTGAAAGCGGCTCCCGGCCGCATTGACGCGCTGGTGATGGGGGAGCATTTGTATGAGGTCCGCGTGCATGCCGCCCCTCCGGATGAAGAGGCGCTTGCCCGGTTGCGTGCGCGGTGCGCCGGGCATATCGGTTCCTGGATTGACTTGCTGAAGGGGAACCTTTCCCGGAGCTGCTGGAAATCCTGTGCGATCCGGAGGGCGGCCTGTTCCCTGCGCCGGAAGAGTGGCGTTTTTCCTGTTCCTGCCCGGACTGGGCGGATTTGTGCAAGCATGCGTCCGCGGTCCTGTACGCCTTCGGCGTGATGCTGGACGAACAGCCGGAACTGCTGTTCACCCTGCGCGGAATGGACGCCTCCGTCCTGATTCCGAAGGCTCCGGAAGCCGTTCCCGGAGGAGAAGACGCGCTGGACAAGGATGCCGGGTCCCTGTCGGACATGTTCGGCATCAGGCTGGATTGATTCCCGCCGCCGTGACGTTATGGCCTTGTTCCGGTCTTGAACAGCCAGGCGGGGAGGGGATGGTCGTCCTTTTTGACGAATTGGCGGCAGACGGGGTCTTTCCGGCGGTCAAGCATGCCGCCGTGCGCCGTCAGCTGATGCTCCTGCATAGTGCTCGCCCGGGTGGAGAACGTACCCGCTTTTTCCATCATGCATTGCAGGGACGGAAGGGCCGTGCAGGCCAGGTAAAGAATCAGGAGTGTCCGGTATTTCGTGCCCCCCTGGCGGAAGGCATGGAGAAAGAGCAGGGAGAGGAAGGGATAGAGGACCGCCGGGGCTTTAAAGAGAAGTTCATTATTCATGATGCCCGTGCGGAAAAAGAGGCTGCCTGCCATTATCCCCAGCGTGATGTAGTACAGCGGATTCCTCCGGCATGCTTGGAAGAGCAGCGCACCCGGCAGCAGAACGCCCAGGGCCAGAGCCAGCAGGAAACTGGCGTATTTGACGGAGCCGGGATAGAGCAGCAGCCGCTGCTGGCCGTAGTGGTAGATTTCCGCATACTTCCCGGCAAAAAGGCAGGAAAATTGCCCCCCACCGTCCAGATGGGCATAAAAGACGGCCATGACCGCCGCGCACAGGGCGGCAACCCAGAAAGCCGGCTGGAGCAGGAGGGACCGGAGCCGGGAAGGAGGAGCCTGCTCCGTTGGGCGGCAGAACAGGGTTTCATACACTATGTACGGAAGGAGCAGAAGAGCGCCCAGCGGGGAGGACGGCAGCAGCAATGCCCCCATGAAATAATATCCCGCGGCAGGCAGGGAGCGGGTCAGAATAAGCACGGCGCACAACAGCGCCGGAACGGCATGGTTGAACGTGTTGAAGAGTTGGGCGGGCATGCCGATGAACAGCACCATCTGGGCATTGTATTCCGCGAACAGGGAGGGGAGGGGCATTCCCAGGCAGTCCAGCGCCGCTGCCGGAGATCCCAGGCAGAAGAGAACCAGCGCCCACCAGGCCGTTTGCCGGACGCCCCAGCGGGAGGCAGCCGCCAGCAGCGCCAGTTCCAGCCCCAGGAAGGTCCACAGGGCCAGCAGCCAGGGAGCCCATGCATCCGGACAGCAGGAGGCGGCCAGCGCAGGAGGCAGCCAATGGCCCAGATAGTAGATGAAGTGGCGCCCGTCCGACATGACGAGGGGCCAGGAGCCTGCCGCAAGCTGTTCGTAAACGGCGTTGCGGACTGCAAAGTCCGCGTGCTGCTGGCAGTGGCCCGTGAAGCCGCACAGCAGCACCAGCAGCAGGCAGAAGGCGGACAGAAAGCCCAGCACGGCCAGTCCGCGGGCTTTCAGAGGAAGCCGTTGTTCCGGAAGATTCCGGGTGCAGGCGTACAATCCATACGCCAGTGCGGCGCAAAGCGGAACGGAGAAGGCGGGATGCAGCCATCCCCACAGGAAGAGGCCCAGAGGAAGCGCCAGGTACGCCAGTGCCGCGCACAGCAGGGGGCGTGTGGGCAGGGAAAGGCTGGGAGACATGGCGCGGAACGGAGATGGGGCTTTTTGGCAATGCGGAATCCGAAAGCCCAGCATTGCATATTTTGTCCCAAAGAAAAGGATGCAATTACCCCGGAGAATGAAAAATCCCCGCGCCGCCTCACGACGACCGGGGATTTGGGTTGCTTTATACCAGTTCCGGCAAAAGAGGTCAGAACAGGCCGAATCCGTTGCCGTAGCGGGCGGATTCCCCCAGTTCCTCCTCAATCCGGAGAAGGCGGTTGTATTTGGCCATGCGGTCGGAACGGCTCAGGGAGCCGGTCTTGATCTGGCCGGCGTTGGTCCCCACGGCGATGTCCGCGATGGTGGCGTCTTCCGTTTCCCCGGAGCGGTGGGAAATAACGGCGGTGTAGCGGTTGCCCATGGCCAGCTCCACGGCATCCAGCGTCTCCGTCAGGGAGCCGATCTGGTTTACCTTCACCAGAATGGAGTTGCCCACGCCCAGATGAATGCCTTTTCTGAGGAATTCAACGTTGGTGACGAAGAGGTCGTCCCCGACGAGCTGGGTGCTTTTGCCCAGTTTTTCCGTCAGGATTTTCCAGCCGTCCCAGTCGTTTTCCGCACAGCCGTCCTCAATGGAGACGATGGGGTATTTCTTCTTCAGTTCCACGTAGTAATCCGTCAGTTCCGCGGCGGTTCTGCGGCTGCCGTCGGACTTCTTGAAAACGTACAGTCCGGATTCCGGATCGTAGAATTCGGAGGAAGCCACGTCCAGGGCAATGGAAATATCCTCCCCGAACCGGTAGCCGGCCTTGTCCACGGCCTGGGCGATGCAGTCCAGCGCGTCTTCCGCGGAGTTCAGCCTGGGGGCGAAGCCGCCTTCATCACCCACGGCGGTGGAAAGGCCGCGGCTGTGCAGGACGGATTTCAGGGCATGGAAGACTTCCGCGCCATAGCGCAGGGCTTCCCGGAAAGTAGGCGCGCCGGACGGAACGATCATGAATTCCTGGAAGTCGATGGGCGCGTCGGAGTGGGCGCCCCCATTGATGATGTTCATCATGGGGACGGGCAGAACCTTGGCGTTCGGACCGCCCAGGTAGCGGTACAGGGGCTGTTGCAGCTGGGCCGCCGCCGCCTTGGCAAGCGCCAGGGAAACGCCCAGAATGGCGTTGGCTCCCAGTTTGGCCTTGTTGAAGGTGCCGTCCAGGGAGCTCATGAGGGCGTCCGCCGTGGTTTGTTCCGTCGCTTCCAGGCCGATCAGGGCCGGGGCGATGACGTTGCGGATATTGTCCACAGCTTTGGTGACGCCTTTGCCCTGGTAGCGGGCCGTGTCGCCGTCCCTGAGTTCCCAGGCTTCATGTTCCCCGGTGGAAGCTCCGCTGGGGACGCCCGCCGTGCCTGTGGCTCCGCCTTCCAGATAAACGTCCGCCTCAATGGTGGGGTTGCCGCGTGAATCCAGAATTTCACGCCCTGTTATTTTTGCGATGCGCATTTCTTTCATAAAAGCCGGATGGGTTCTGCCTTGAAAAGCAGATATTGGAATTAGTTTAAACTAATTTACAGGCCTTATGTATCCCGTATCCGGCGCGCATGCAAGCTTTTTCTCCATCACAGGCAACCCGGTTGATCCGGGAATCACGCTCAGCCGCGGTAATGTTCTTTCAGCCAGGCTATTTCCTCGCCGTGCCCGGCGTCGTCCCGGGGCGTTTCCAGGAAAAGGGCACTTCCCGGAGGGAAGGATGGTTGATGATGTTGATGAAGGCCTGTTCTCCCAGGCTCCCCTTGCCGATGGTTTCATGGTGGTCCTTGAAGGAGGAGAAAGGCGTCATGCTGTCGTTCAGGTGGATGGCGTGCAGGCGTTCCAGGCCCAGCACGGAGTCGAACTGTTCCAGCACGGCGTCCAGGCTGTTGACAATGTCGTACCCGGCGGAATAAACGTGGCAGGTGTCCAGGCAGACGCCCAGCTTTTCTTTCAGGTCCACGCGCTCAATGATGGCGGCCAGTTCTTCAAAGGTCTTGCCGAGCTCGCTTCCCTTGCCGGACATGGTTTCCAGCAGAACGGTGGTTTTTTGGTCCGGAGCAAGCACGCCGTTCAGTTGGTCCGCCACCAGTTCAATGCCTTTTTCCACTCCCTGTCCCACGTGGCTGCCGGGATGGAAGTTGTAAAGGTTGCCCGGCAGATGCTCCATGAGCTCCAGGTCTTCCCTCAGCACCTGGGCCGCAAAGCGGGTGACTTTGGGGTCAGCGGAGCAGGGGTTCAGCGTATAAGGGGCGTGCGCCAGCAGCGTGCTGAAGCCGTTGTCTTCCGCCAGCTTCAGAAAACGGGCAATGTCCGGTTCGTCAATGGCCTTGGCCTTGCTTCCGCGCGGGTTGCGGGAAAAGAACTGGAAGGTGTTGGCGCCGATGGAAAGGGCAACCCTGCCCATGGCTTCGTAACCTTTTGCGGAGGAGAGGTGGCATCCGATGTACAGCATGGCGGTAAAGGTGTGTAAACGAGCATATCGGAAGGGAATTGCCGTGTCCAGCATGGGGGGTGGTTTCAAGCGGCTGCCGCATGGCTCCGTGCCTGCGCGGTGTGCCATGGCCGTGGCGGGAAAACAGATTGACATTTTTACGATTTTAAAAATAATAAATCCATTGCTTATGTCCGATTGCTCCTGCACCTCTTCATCCCGTCCGGTTCACTCCGTCAAGGAGCTGGAACCTCTTGCCGGTGTTTTCAAGGCGCTGGGGCATCCCGTGCGCCTCATGATTGTGGAGATGCTTCTGGATGGAGAACGCTGCGTCTGCGAACTGCAGAAGGATTCCGGACGTGACATGTCTACCGTTTCCAGCCATTTGAACGTGTTGAAGAACAGCCGGATAGTGTCCTGTGAGCAGCGGGGAAAAATGTGTATTATTCCCTGTGCTGCCCCTGCCTCAGCAGCGTGCTGTCGTGTTTGCAGGAAAGCCCGGCGTTAAAGGGGTAACGGTATTGGTATTCAGTTTGTTCAGTATTTTTTATTCATACATTTTGATATTCTTAAAAATATAAATCAATAATTACATGAAGAGGATAGTAATTTACGGACCGGGGTGCGCCAAATGTACGGCATTGGCGCAGGTGACGGAGCAGGTCATGCGGGAACTCTGTCTGGAACCGCTTCCGGAAAAGGTGACGGATGCCGCGCAACTTGCCGCCGCCGGAGTGCTGGAAACCCCGGCTCTTGAGGTGGACGGCAGGATTCTTGTTTCCGGCACGGTACCCTCCCGGGATGAAATCAGGAGGATGCTCCAAAAAGCGCTTCAAGCGGATTCTCCGGAGAAGGGTTGCTGTAGCGGAAGGCCGGAGGATTCAAGGGCAGTAAAGGGGAATCTTCCCCATCCGGAGGCAGGTTCCTGCGGGTGCGGAGGAGGGGGCTGCTGCGGCAGCGCTTCCTTCAAGCGAAAGGGCGGATGGAAAAGGGCTGCCGTCTGGGCTGCGGCGCTGCTCATTCTGCTGGCGGTGGTTAAGATGATGAATCACCGGGAACGTTCCGGGGGCGGGGAACCTCCCCGCCCGTCTGTTTCCGCAGAGCGGTAGGAGAATTCTTCCCGGTTATGATTCAGGATTTTGCTGACTGGCTGGTTTACGGGGTGTTGGAGTTCACACCCCATACCCGTCTGGGGGAGGCGGTCAACTTCTTCGTGTACGACACGGTGAAGATCCTCTTCCTGCTGTACGCGATCAGTCTTTTCATGGGCGTGGTGAACGCCTATTTCCCGGTGGAACGCATCCGCGTGTTTTTGACGACAAAGAAGCTCTACGGGTTTCAGTATTTTTTCGCCGCCCTGTTCGGGGCGGTCACGCCGTTCTGTTCATGTTCCTCCATTCCCCTGTTTATCGGCTTTGTGAAAGGAGGGATTCCGCTGGGCGTGACGTTTGCCTTCCTGATCACATCGCCTCTGGTGAATGAGGTTGCCATCGCCCTGTTCCTGGGGGCGTTCGGGGTCAAGATCACGGTGATTTATGCGGTCTCCGGCATTTTGCTGGGGATGATGGGAGGGGCTGTGCTGGAGAGGTTCAGGCTGGAACGCTATCTGTCCCCCTGGATACGGGGGCTGCTTGTCCAGTCCGGGGAGGAAAGCGGCGCGTGGGAGCGGAAGGGGACGCCGTTCCGGAAGAGATGGGCCGTCATCATGCATGATGCGTGGGAAATCGTAAAGGGAGTGGCGCTGTATGTGGTGATCGGCATCGCTATGGGAGCGGCGGTGCACGGCTATGTGCCGGAGGGATTTTTTGAAGCGTCCATGAGCCGGGAGCATTGGTGGGCGGTGCCGGTTGCGGTAATTTGCGCGGTTCCGATGTATGCGAATGCGGCGGCGATAGTTCCGGTGATCCAGGTGTTTGTGGCGAAAGGCGTTCCGATCGGCACGGCGATAGCGTTCATGATGGCGACGGTAGGGCTTTCCGTGCCGGAGGCGGCCCTTCTGAAGAAGGTGATGACCTGGAAGCTGATCTGGATTTTCTTCGGAACAGTGACGGCGTTTATCATTCTGTCCGGATACGTGTTCAATATATTGATTGCTCCATAATCCCTGATGGGCGGAAAAGGAAAAAAGCGCAGGCGCCCCGTTTCTCCCGCGATTGCGGGAAACAGGCCATCTTCAGCGGGCGGTACGGCTTTAACTCGTAGAGTTGTCTGAAAGAACGGGATGCCCGGAGCGTACATAGTTCCGAACGTTAGTTATGCATTTGATGAGAAGATTGAATCAATTGGCCCCGGCCCTTCTGGGAACCTGCATGCTGGCCGCCGGGTTGGCGGAAGCGGAAGTGAAGAATGGGGTTCCCCGTTGAAGCCTGTTCCTTCTCCGGCTCAACTGGCATGGCACGATATGGAGATGTATGCCTTCATCCATTTCACCATCAATACCTTTACCGGGAAGGAATGGGGTTATGGCGACGAGAAGCCGGAGCTGTTCAACCCTTCCGATTTTGATGCGGACGACCTCGTCAAAACGCTGGCGGATGCCGGGTTCAAGGGAGTGGTGCTGACCTGCAAGCACCATGACGGTTTCTGCCTGTGGCCCACGAAGACTACCCAGCACAGCGTGGCGGCCTCCCCGTGGAAGCAGGGGAAGGGCGATGTGGTGAAGGAGATTTCCCGCGCGTGCAAAAAATACGGCGTCAGGTTCGGCATTTACCTGTCGCCCTGGGACCGCAACGCTTCCTCCTACGGCACCCCGGAATATATCAAAATGTACCGCCAGCAGTTGAAGGAGCTGGCGACGGGATACGGTCCCGTTTTCCTGGCGTGGTTTGACGGAGCGAACGGAGGGGACGGCTATTACGGTGGAACGCGGGAGAAGCGCTCCATTGACCGGAGCACGTATTACGACTGGAAGACGACGTGGGGGAACTGAAGAAACGGCAGCCCGGAGCGGTGATTTTTTCCGACGTGGGGCCGGGCGCCCGCTGGGTGGGGAACGAAAGCGGTTATGCGGGCTATCCCTGCTGGGCCACGTACACCCCCGTTCCGCTGCAAGCCGGGACGGAACCCGCGCCCGGCACCGTGCGCTACCAGTTGGGCACGGAAGGCACCGTGGACGGCAAGTACTGGATTCCCGCGGAAGTGGATGTTTCCATCCGTCCCGGCTGGTTCTGGCATGAGCATGAGAATTCCCGCGTCCGGACGCCGGAGAATCTGCTGAAACTGTACTTTGACAGCGTAGGCAGAGGGGCCAACCTGAATCTGAACGTGCCGCCGGACCGCCGCGGCCGCATTCATGAAGAGGATAAAAAGTCCCTGGCGGGCTTCCGTGCGCTGCTGGATGAACTGTATTCCCGCAACTTCGCTTCCGGAGCGCGCGCGGAGTCTTCCTCCTCATGGAAGGGGCACGGTCCGGAACAGGTTCTGGACCGGAAGCGGGCGACGTACTGGGCGGCCGCTCCGGAAGATAAAGATCCCTCCCTGGTGTTGAAGTTGCCGGAACCTGCGGCGTTTGACGTCATCCGGCTGGCGGAACCCGTCCAGCTGGGGCAGAGGGTGCGCAAGTTCCGCGTGGAGGTGCGTGAAAACGGCCGATGGAGCAAATGGACAGAAGGTTCCAGCATAGGAGCCAGGGTTCTTTTGAAGGGCAGGCCCGTGACGGCGGATGGAGTGCGCGTGGTGCTGGAAGAGTCCCGGGCCGTTCCGGCCTTGTGCGAGGTTTCCCTGTGGAAGCACCCTGTCATCTTGAATGCGCCGGCGGTGAATTACGACCGCGACGGCCGGGTGACCCTGGCATCCGCAGAGGGCGTGGTGACCAGGTACACCACGGACGGAACGGATCCCGGCCCGCAGTCCGCCGTGTACAGGGAGCCTTTCCTTCTCCCTGCCGGGGGGACGGTGAAGGCGGTGGGCGAATACCGCGGCAGAAGGTCTTCCGTAACCGCGCAGATCATCCCCGTCCCCACGAGGGACTGGAAGGTGGCGGCCGGGGAAAGAAGCGCCGCCGCCCCGGAGCTGGCCATTGACGGCAACCCCTCCACCCTCTGGCATACGCATGCCGCCCAGGGGGAAATAGCTCCTCCGCAGGCGCTGGAAATCGACATGGGGCGTCCGGTCAACGTTGCCGCCGTCATCTACACGCCCCGCAAGGATTCCGCAAAGGGGACGGTTGACCGCTACGCCGTCTACCTGAGTGCGGACGGAAACGATTGGGGAGCTCCCGCCGCGGAGGGAGAGTTTTCCAATATCCGCGCCAATCCCGTTCCGCAGCGGATTGACCTGGAGACGCCCGTGAAAGCCCGTTACCTGCGTTTTGTAGGCAAGCGGGTAGTGGAAGGCAGCCATGTTGCCGTTGCTGAGTTGGGAGTATTGGAAAAATAAGCGGTTTCCTTTTTTATCATCGTAGTCCTCCGGCGTTTTCTTGACGGATGGAGGGAAGCGGGGCAAGATGGCCCGCATGGAACAAGTCAGTCTCATGGAGTTGGGCAAGCTGGCCGCGGAGGGCCAGGTGGAAGCGGAAGTTTTTGCCCAGATTGCCCAGTGCGCGCAGAAGATGACCAAGAGCAACAAGCCGTATCTGGACGTATCTTTTGCCGATGCGGAAGGGACGATGGGACTGAAGGTGTGGGAGGACAAGCCCTGGTTCCGCACGCTGGCCTCCCTGCCTCTCCGCAGTTTCGTGAGCCTGCGCGGCCAGTGGACCAAGGGGGGCTTCGGCATGGAAGCGGCCGATCTGGAAGTGCGCCCCCTGGACGAACAGGAGAAGGAAAGCTTCCTGGCCGGGTCCGGAACCTTGAAGAAGAAGCAGGAAGCGGACCTGAAGGAGATTTGCGTGCTCATCAAGGGCATGAATGATCCGCGCATTCGCGCCCTGTGCATTGAATTCATCGAACAGTTCGGGGAACGCCTCCAGCGCGCCGCCGCCGCCCGCACTTACCATCACGCCCGCCGCGGCGGACTGGTGGAGCATGTGGCGGGAATGATGCGCACGGCCTCTGCCGTCTGCCAGGCGAATCCGGAGCTGAACCGCGACCTCCTGCTGGCCGGATGCCTGTTTCACGACTGCGGGAAGCTGTGGGAAAACTGCTACCCGAAGGAGGATTTCACGATGCCCTATTCGGAAGCCGGGGAATTGCTGGGCCACATTCCGCTGGGCATTGAACTGGTCAACAATCTGTGGAAGCGCATCATGGCCCTTCCGGAAGCGGAATCCTGGAAGACGCTGGACCCCGCCTCCCCGGACGTGCGCATGCACCTGCTGCACCTGATCGCCTCCCACCACGGGGAACTGGCCTTCGGCTCCCCCGTGTTCCCCAAGACCCCGGAGGCGGTGGCCCTGCATTACATTGACAATCTGGACGCCAAGCTGGAGATGTTCCGCGGCGCCTATGAGACGAGCGAGGCGCTGGCTCCCAAGGTGCTCCAGCGCAAGGCCCCCCTGCCTGCCAACGTCGTTCTTCCGCTACCTTCCGTTCTTCCCCTGGAACGGGACGGCGCGGACGCCATGCAGTAAGTTTTTCCCCGGATGGAACAGGAGCGCCACCTGCGGCGGCCGTGGCTGGAACGGACCATGGCCGCGGCTCCCCTGCTGGCTCCCGCTCTCGCCATGCTGTGCGCATGCGCGGCGGTGGACGTTTCCCCCTGGTTCTGGGGCCTCTGCCTCTGCTGGGCGCTATTGCCCTGCCTGTTCCGGGCCCCTTCCATGAGCCTGCTGGCCATTGCCCTGGCGGTGTGGGCGGCCATGCATCTGCTGGCGTATGACCGGGAATACGGGAATGTTCCCGTAGAGGCGGGAAGGACTGTCGCCATGGAGGGTTCCGTTAACGCCGTTTCCGGAAAGTCCGTTCTGTTCCGCCCGGATGGCTCCCGGTGGCTGTACGCAGTTTCCTCCCGTGGCGGGGAATGCCCCCTGGCAGTAGGGGAACGGTACCGGATTGAGGGAGAGACATATCCGCTCCAGGCCCCGTGCGGCCCCGGCATCTTTGACCGGGAGCGGTGGGGATACCTGCACGGCATTATTGCCGGGATTCGGCTGGATGGCGCCTGCCGGGTGGGGCCGGGCGACTGGCGCAGCCGCCTCCGGGCGTTTTCCCTGCGGCTCCGGGAGGGGGCCGCAGGCCTGCTGAGGGAAGGCGCGCCGGCGGATGACGAGGCCCGGCAGGTGATGGTTTCCGCCGTGCTGGGGGACAAGACGGACGCGAGGCCGGAAACGATGGCGAAGTTTCTGGAAAGCGGCTGCATGCACGTGTTCGCCGTCAGCGGCATGCATGTGGGGGTGGCGGCCATGCTGGTTCTGGGAATGCTGAGGCTGTTGTACGTGCGCCCCCGTGCGGCGCGGCTGGCCTGCATTCCGTTGCTGGCGGTGTACGTGTTTGTGACCGGGATGTCCGCCTCCGCCCTGCGGGCCTTCATCATGGCGGCGGTCTGGCTGCTGGCGTCCGTGCTGCGCCGGAAGGGGCATCCGGCCAATATTCTGGCGCTGGCTTTCATCCTCCTTTGCCTGATGGACCCGCTCCAGGTTTTCCAGCCGGGGTTCCAGCTCTCCTTCTGCGTCTTCGCCGTGATTGTCTGCCTGGCAGGATGGAGCAGCCGGGAAAGGCCCCTGTGGGCTCCGGACCCGTTCATTCCTTCCCGGATTTACAATGCGCGGGAAAAAGGCCTGGTGCGCCTGGAAAAAGCGTGCCGCGGCGCGCTGCTCATCTCCGTGGGGGCGTGGCTGATGTCCATTCCCCTGACGGCATGGCACTTCGACACCTGGAACCTGTACGCTCCCCTGACCAATTTGTGCTTGAGCGTGCTCGTTTTTCCGCTCATGGGCGTCTCCCTGTTCGGGCTGGTGTTCGCATGGTGCCCGTGGATGTCATGCGCTTGCAATACGGCGGCTTCCTGGCTGGCCTCCGCCATGCTGGCGGTGGCGGGGGAGTGGCTTCCCTGCCGTGCAGCTATCTTTCTTCCGCGCCGCCTGCCGGGGAAAATGAAGCCGTCCTCGTTCCGTTGCAGAAGGACGCCTGGTCCGCGGTCATCTCCAATCCCGCGCTGGTCGTGGCCGCAGGAACGGAAAACGCGGTCCGGTACACCCTCCTTCCCGTGTTGAAGGCGCGCAGTATCCGGCCTTGCGGCGTACTGGCTTCCGGAAACGGCAGGGCGGAGCGCGCCGGAGTGGAAGCGCTGGCGAAGGAATATCCCGGAATCCGGAACTGGGGCGCAGCGGATGCGGAATGTCCCGTTCGGCAATGGAGGTTCCGCCCTGGAAATGAACTTGTTTTGGAAGATTTTCCCGTACCGTTGTCCACGGGAATCCATCAGGACCGGAACCGGGTGCTGGCGTGGAAATGCCGCGGGCGGTTCGTCCTGATGATAGGGAATGCCGGGTTTTCCTCCCTGGCGCGGGCGGCAATAGCGCCGCGGGCGGATGTGCTGGTCATCGGGCACCATCCGCGCGATCCGGTGGACAGCGCCGAATGGATCAGGGCCACGGGCGCCCGCGCGGTCATTTTCACCACGGAGCATGAATGCCCCGTGCCGGAGGGAACGGCCGTGTACCGTCTCCCGGAAACCGGAGCCATCTATTTGCGGGTGGAAGAGGAAGGCGTGCAAATCATCCCCTGGAAGGGCATGGGACGCCGTACAGGGTGAACCCCGTGCTTTCCTCAATGCGGATGGGCAGAAGCTCTCCCGTCAGGTCAGGGGCGGCATCCACCATCACGGGCTTGTTCTGGGAGGTGCGTCCGGAGAGGCGCGCTTCATTTGTTTTGGACGGTCCTTCCAGCAGGACTTCCTGAACGGTGCCGACCAGTTCCCGGTTTTTCCGGATGGCGATTTCATTGACCACGGCCAGCAGGTCCTGGTTGCGCGCTTCCTTCACTTCCTCCGGAATCTGTTCCTCCATGGCGGCGGCGGGCGTGCCGCGGCGCGGGGAGTAGCGGAAAATGAAAGCGTTGTCAAACTGGACCCGTTCCACGGCCTGCCGGGTCAGCAGGTAGTCTTCCTCCGTTTCTCCGGGGAAGCCCACGATGATGTCCGTAGTGATGGACAAATCCGGGCGCGCCTGCTTCATCCGGGCGCAAAGGTCCAGATAGGTTTCATTCCTGTACGGCCTGCGCATCATTTTCAGGATGCGGTCGCTGCCGCTCTGCATGGGGAAATGGATGTGGCTGCACAGCTTGGGCAGGTAGGTGAATGCCTGCACCAGATCCTGCCGGAAGCCGATGGGATGGGGGAAACGAAGCGGATGCGCCGGAGGCCTTCCACCTCATGCACGGCTTCCAGCAATTGGACGAAGCCGCCCTTGCCGTCCGCCGTTTCCATCTGCCTGCCGTACCGGTTGACGATCTGGCCCAGCAGGGTGACTTCCTTCACGCCGGCGTCCACCAGCATCTTCACCTCGTCCACCACGTCCCGGACGGGGCGGCTGCGTTCCTTGCCGCGGGTGTAGGGGACGATGCAGTAGGCGCACTTCATTTCACACCCCTGCATGATGGAGACATACGCCGTGGAGCGCGCGCCGGGATTCAGGTGGTCCCGGATGCGGTTCTGGGAATCCTCCTCATCCGCCACGTCGCACACGTGAGTGCCTGAAAAAGCGGTCTGCAATTCATCCATGCGGCGTTCCTGGCGCGCGCGCAGAATGCCGTCCACATGCTCAAACACGCGGTGGTACTTCTGGGTGCCTATCACCAGGTCCAGGCGCGGCAGTTCCTTGAACAACTCATCCTTCCTGCTCTGGGCCATGCAGCCCATCATGCCGTACACCACGTGCGGCCGGTGCCGCTGCTGCTTGGCCAGCAGGCCCATCTTCCCCAGCGCCTTCTGTTCCGCCTGCTCCCGGATGGAACAGGAATTGAACAGGATGACGTCCGCCTCATCCTCGCGGTCCGTCATGGTATAGCCCTTCTGCACGAACATGCGGGCCACCTGCTCGGAGTCCCGCTCGTTCATCTGGCAGCCGTAGGTTTTGATGTAAAGCTTGGGCATGGGGAAAATCAGATGTTCTTTTTCAGGGTGACCACGCATTCCAGATGTTTGGTCTGGGGGAACAGGTCAAAGGGCTGGACGGCGGTAACGGCGTACCCGGCCTTGTCAAATTCCGCCAGGTCCCGTATCTGGGTGGCGGGATTGCAGGAAACGTACACCACTTTTCCGGGGCCGAAGGCGAATAACTGGGTCAGGAACTCCATGCTGCATCCCTTGCGGGGCGGGTCGATCACCACGGCGGTTTTTTCCGCGGGGAAATCCACCTGGGCGAAAATGGCTCCGGCGTCCGCCGCCAGGAATTCCGCGTGTTTAATCCCGTTGCTCCGGGCATTGCTGCGCGCCCAGTCCGCGGAAGTCTCGCTGACTTCCACGCCCAGCACTTTTTTAAATTTCTTCGCTAGGCTCAGGGCGAACAGGCCGGAACCGCAATAGGCGTCCACCAGGAACTCCTCCCCGTCCATGCTCGCCTGTTGGGCCACGTAGTCCGTAAAAAGCGGAAGAATGAAAGGATTGTTCTGGAAAAAATCTCCCGCCAAAAAATGAAATTCCAGACCGCCCACGCGCTCGCAGGCCACGGCGTTGTTATTGGTAATGACGGTCCCTTCCGAGGCGCGGAGCAGAATGGTAGCTCCCCGCTTGAACCGGGCCGCGGCCTGGTAAACGCTCTTGCGGGCCAGCGGCAGGGCCTCGTTGATGCACTCCATGGCAATCGGGCATTGCGGCACATCCACCACTTCCCTTCTGGAACCCGCCTTCAGGAAGCCGATGGCCGGCCGGCTGGCTTCCTTGGGCTTGTCAAAATGGGGCGTAATCTTGGAGCGGTAATGGTATTGGCGGGGGGAGGCAATGGCCGGATTGACGGGCAGTTCCAGCCCTGCCTGCAACCGGAGCAGGTCCGCCACCTGCCGGGTTTTCCAGAGAAGCTGGCGGTCGTAGGAAAAATGCTGGTACTGGCATCCGCCGCAGGTGCCGAACAGGCGGCAGCCGGGCTCCACGCGGTCCGGGCTGGGGTGAAGCACTTCCACCAGGTCCGCGGAGGAATAATTCTTGTCGTTGCGCCAGACGCGGGCCTTCACGCGGTCTCCCGGCAGGGCGAAGGGGACGAAAACCACCCAGCCGTCCACACGGCCGATGCCGTCGCCCGCATTGGAAAGGGCGTCAATGTCCAGTTCAAGCTCCTGATGGTAGGAAAAAGGTTCCGGGTGGAAGCCCTTGGGAATGGTCGCAGTCATGGTGAAGGAAAAGAAAAGGGTTACGGGGCGGAGGGGGTGATCAGCTTGCCGTCCAGATCATACAGCAGGGTTTCCGGCAGCCGGGGGGTGCGCAGCCCGGGGCGGAAGTCGCCAGGCAATACGGCTGGTCCCGGCACGGACTCTGCGTTCTCCTCCTCCGGAAAAATGGCCGGTTTCACCGGGGCCGGAGCCCAGGGGGCGGGGCGGTCCGCCGCGGCGGTTTGTTCCGGTTGAACGGCTGGGGCGGGAGCGGGTTCCTGAGGCGCCGTTTCCTTGTTGGAGGAACAGGAAGCGGTCCAGGCCAGCCCGGCAATCAGACAGGAGCGGATCAGGAGCTTTTTCATGGCGCGGATTCTTACAGCTTCATCCGCGCTTGGCAATCGAATTTCCGCTTTATTCCCCTTCTTCCCGTGTACGGGGAACGGAATAAGGGAAAAAGGCTTCCGTACCATGCGGCTCAAATGCGCTCGCTCGTTTTTGTCCGCGGATGGCGGAAGTAGGGGATGCGGTGCGCCTGCCTCCGCTTCCTGCGCATGTGGCGGAGCATGCGGAAGAAGATGAACCCTCCGGCGGAAAGAAGCAGCGTGACGCTCCACCAGTCCCAGCCCACAGGAGCGTCCGGCAGCCCTATGCGCCCGATCATCGGAAGTTTAAGGGCGGGGCGCAACAGGTCAAAGCCTGCGTTCAGGCCCAGCAGGCTGACTTCCGCTCCTTCCGCCAGCCCCAGGCTGAACCCGGCGAGACCCCATAAATTGATGCGGATGCCCGTGCCGCTTTCCGTCCGTCCGGCAATGCCGCCGGGCAGATAATCCTTCCCCACCGCATGAGGCGGAAGCTCCACCGTCAGATCCGGCACTTCCCTCATCAGCGCGGCGGTGAACGTGTTGCTGTTGGGGCCGGGAATGATCCAGTAGGTATCGGCATAGGGGTAATCCTGCGCCGTGCGGCTGATGACGGGAATGGCCTTTTCCGCCGCTGCTCCGCGCAATTCCTGAATCAATTCCGGTTCCGCGCCGAACCATTTGCGGTCCGGAATGTCCCGCGCGATGGAAACGCTGGTTCCCCGGGAGGGAAGCTGGTAGCCCATGACCTGGTACACGGTGTAAAAGCCGGCATTCTTCTCCTTCACGGCTATCCAGGTGTGCACGGCGAAATACCTGCGCCAGCCGAAGGCGCGTGCCGAATAAACCTGGACGACGGCTTCCGGTTCTTCAGCGGGTAGAGGGGCCAGGCTGCTGCTGCTGCGGTCCGCAGTTTTCCAGTCTTCCGCAGGGTGGAAATAAACCAGGGCTGCGCCCAGGAGCAGGAACGCCATGAACAGCCAGAAAACAAAGCGCCATTTATTCCGTGAGGGGTGCCTGCGGTTATAGGGGTTGGAATGGCGCATGGCGAATGTATATACCTTGAACGGCAAATGATGGCAATGGCGGAATCTTGAAGTTTGACTTCTGCGCAGGGAGACTTATGGTTACTGTAATATGATCAAGTTTGCCGTTTCCGTGCTTTGCGCCGCCGCCGTGGCAGGCATGCTGGCTCCCGCTTCCGCCCTGGCGCAGCAGGCTCCCGTTCCAGCCGTGAATGAATCGGGCAGTCCCGCCTTTGACAAGCTGCGCAATGAGGCCATCGCCAAGAAGGTTCCCCTGGTCATCTACCTGACGGGGTCTTCCTGGTGCGTGTATTGCAATATTTTTACGGACAAGCATATCAAGGAGCGGACTTTCAAGAGGGCCTCCGGCAAAAAATTCATCTTCTGGATGGTGGATACCAGGCAGGCCCCGGGAAGGACACCGGGTTCCTTTACCTTCCAGTTCGTTCCGGAGGAAGCGGGCAAAGTAGTGGGATGCATAGGCTCCAAGGCCCCCTATGTCGTTTTCGGGCCTCCCGCCGTCATCATCCTGGACCCCGTTTCCGGAAAAATGATTAAGAAAATGGTAAGCCAGGGGGATATGGACAAGGAAGGCAAGTCCCTGCCCGCGGTTATCGAGGAATGCTGGAAAAACTTCCAGAAGGAAGGTCAAAAGACCGCCTGAGCATTCGGACCCCTCCCATGAAGAAAGGAGTGAATCCGGAATGTTCATTTCCCGGGCGTTTTTCCCGCAACTGTTTTCTTTACGTCAAAAACGGTAAATGAAGCGCAACCATGGGCGCGGCGTGCCGGAATAATAGGGATGCCACCGGTGTCCGGGGTGGTGCATGGTGCGGCCCCATTCATCCTGGTGGCGTGCCTGCGGCGCATAGGTGAGCTGCCGCCATTCCCGGCAGGGAAAGGAGGAAGGCTCCGTGCATGAGGCGCAAGGCGTCAGAAATGCCTGGAGGGCGCTGGAAGAACAGCAGTAATAGGGAACATTGAACCGGGGCGCCAATCCGAGCGCCAGCAGAAGCCATATCCATATCCGGAGACGGGGATGCCGCGCCCAGGTGAAGGCCAGAAAGGCGAGCAGGCAGGCCATCGCCGGAACGCTCCCCTTGCAGAGCAGGTCGTTGACGTCTCCGTTGACGTAAAAGAAGGGCAGCAGCAGTCCGGTTGCCAGCGTACAGATAAAGAGGGAATTCCGCCGGAAATCCCGCCAGCAGAACAGGGCGTACAGCAGGAAGGAGGTCCCTGCCAGCAGAAAATCCCCCGGCCGCGTATAAAAAGGCCGCCAGCCCATATGGGAGGACGGCGCGTTTACCGCCGCATAATAAAGAAGGAAGCACGCCCCCAGCATGACGGCTGCCGGAAAGGAGGGATGAAGCAGGCTGCGCCGGGGAGCGGCTGCCTTTCCATTGCCGGAGCCACTGGCAGACCGCCAGGGGCAGCCCCCCTAGAGCCGCGAGGGGAGAATAAAAGGCCGTGGCCGCGAACAAAAGGGGCATCCAGTGCGGGGGCATGCGTCCCGAAGCCAGGAAGATGAAAAAAAGCATGACAGGGATGGAGGCGTTTGCGCTGCACATGACCTGTTCCGCCGTGCCGAAGTAATGCAGGCGGAACAGATCCAGCCCCAGCCAGCATTGGAAATTCAGAAGGGAGCCGAACATTACCATCAGCAGGGCGAGCAGCAGGGAACGGCGGCCGGAGAAAACGCAGAGCCACAGCCAGGCAAGAAACAGGCCCCATGCACCCCACAGCACGACAAATGCCCGGGCAACTTCCAGCCCAGCCACTTTGCCTGCCAGGGCCGGAACCAGCCAGAACCCTGTGTTGTAGATCAAGACGTCTCCGTCCGGAAAAACGACGGGCCACGGGCTGGCGACCAATTCACGAAGGCAGGCGTTCCTGACGATGTGGTCCGGGTGCTGATTGACCCATTCCCCCCATCCGGACAGGACCATCAGGGCGATGAATGCGCCCAGGACAAGAAACGAGGATTGGTTGAACAGGGGAAAGAGGGGAGGGATTCCCTTTCCGGTAGTTCCTTGCGCCTTCCGGGAGCCAGTCCCGCGGCCATCAGGGCCGCGAGGGGGATAGAGACATACCAGTGCATCCACCAGGCCATGAACACCAGGACGGGCAGCAGAAGCCAGGCGCAGGTATTCCATTTCAACGCGGTCACGTTGAAAGCTCGTTCCGGGAATGGAGCATCGGCGGCGGGGGAAGGCATCTTCCCTGAACCTTAATGGGTCCGCCGGAGGGGGGCAAGGATGAAACTTGCAGCCCGGAACGGAAGGGCATCCCCGTATGGGGCTGGTGGCAGGAATGCCTGCGCCCCTTCTCCGCTTTACCGGGAGAACGGGGCATATCATGCTGGGCGGCCTATGAATAAAACACAATTCGTCAGGGAACTTCAGCGGGAGCTGGGGGACGGCGTTACCCCCAGGCAGGCGGAACGTGCGCTGGACGCGGTGCTGGACACGATTGCCCGGTCGGTCCTGAGGCGCTCACTGGTCAAATTCCGCGGCTTTGGTTCGTTCAGCATCAAGCGGCGGCGTGCCCGCGTGGTACGCCATCCGGAAAACGGCAGCAAACTGTTTGTGCATGAATCAAGCACCATGAAATTCCGGCCTTCCTCCCGTTTGTGGAAAAAGTAGGAGAAACGCCCGGGCTCTCCTGCCATTTTGCCATTGACTTCCCTGTCCGGGGCAGGGATTAATGGACAAGGCAGGGGCGGCCGTGCGCCTGCCCGGAAAAAATGACCTACCCTTTCCCCATTTGCCGACCATGACTCCGGATTCCGTTCATTTGCTGACCCGTTCCTCCCAGATGATCCTGTTCAGGGATGAACAGGGCCGCGTGCGCCGCGCCTATTACGGACCGCGGCTGCGTGAACCGGAGGATGCCCTGGAAAGCGCCGCGGATGCGCCTCTTCTGTATTCCGCCCTGGCGGACTCCGTGACGGGGCTTCCCAATGCGTCGGATGAATACTGCATTTGCGCGACCCAGGCGGACGGAACTCTTTCTCTGCGCCTGGAATGCCAGGGATGGGAAGTGCTGGAACTGGATGACGACCGGGAAGAAGCCGTCTTCTATGGGAAAGACCCTTCCTACCCCGTGCGGGTGGAAATTCATGTTCGCTCCCACCGGGAATCGGACGCCTTCCTTCAATGGGCGGTGATACGGAACGAGGGGAGGGAAGGCATCCGCCTGCACCGCGCGGCGTCCGCGCAACTGAATTTGCGAGCGGAACGTTACTTTGTCACCAGCTTCCGCGGCACATGGGGCGGGGAATCCCTGATGAGCGAGGAGGAAGTGGCGCGGGGGCATGAACTTGCCCTGGTTTCCGGCACCGGAACCCGCGCCGCCCAGGAGGGAAGCCCCGGCTTCGTCATCTCCCTGGATGGTCCGGCGCGGGAGGACTCCGGGGAAGTGGTGCTGGGAGCGCTGGCGTGGCCCGGCAACTACCGGATATGGTTCCGCCACAGCCCGTATCACTACCTCTTTGCGGGAGCGGGGCTGGACGTGGCCCCCGCTCCCTATCTGCTGGACGGCGGCGGAGTGTTTGAAACGCCTCCCCTCATTCTGGCGCACAGTGGAAACGGCAAGGGGGAAGCCTCCCGGCGCATCCACCGCTGGGCGCGACGCTACGGCCTGCGCAGCGGCGGCACGGAGCGGCTGACCTTGCTGAACTCATGGGAGGGAGTGTACTTTACCTTCACGGAAAAAGTGCTGCACGGCATGATGAAACGTGCGGCGGACTTGGGAATAGAGCTTTTCGTGCTGGATGACGGCTGGTTTGGCGGACAATTCCCGCGCAATGACGCCCGGGCCGGTCTGGGGGACTGGCAGGTAAACCGTGCTAAACTGCCCCATGGGCTGGAAGGCCTGATCCGCCAGGCGGAAAAGCTGGGGATACGCTTCGGCATCTGGGTGGAGCCGGAAATGGTGAACCCCTGCTCGGAACTTTATCAGAAGCATCCGGAATGGGTCATCGGCCTTCCGCACCGGGAAAACAGGCTGGAACGCAGCCAGTACCTGCTGGATTTGAGCAATCCGGACGTGCGCGCATACATTCTTGAAGCCATGCGGAAACTGTTGGGAGGACATCCGGGCATTTCCTACGTGAAATGGGACTGCAACCGCAAGATTTCCGATCCCGGCTCCCCCTGGCTGGACGCCAGCCATCAGGGGAACCTGTCCATTGACTACGTGCGCGGCTATGAAGCCATTCTTGATGCGCTGGCGGCGGAATTTCCGGACGTGACGTTTCAGGCCTGCTCCTCCGGCGGAGGCCGCGCCGACTACGGGACCATGCGGAGGCATCATGAATTCTGGACGTCCGACAATACGGACGCCTGTGAACGCGTGTTCATGCAGTGGGGCATAGGCCATTTGTTCCCGGCCATTACCATGGCCGCCCATGTGACGGCCTCCCCCAACCATCAGACGAAGCGCGTCACGCCGCTCAAATTCCGTTTTGACGTCGCCATGTCGGGCCGTCTGGGATTCGAGCTTCAGCCCTGTGACATGACGAAGGAGGAAGTGGAATTTTCCAAACGGGCGCTGGCGGAATATAAGCGCATCCGCCCCGTGGTCCAGTTCGGGGACCTGTACCGACTATCTTCCCCGTATGAAAGCCGGGTGGCCTCCCTGATGTACGTGCATGAAAAAAGGGCCGTCGTCTTCGCCTGGCTAATGGACAAATGGCTGGCGGATTCCCCGCCGCCCCTGCGCCTGAAAGGCTTGAATCCTGCCGCCAGATACCTGGTCAGGGAGATCAACCTGGATGAAAACGGCCCCCTGGCCAACGTCCATGAACGGGTGCTTGGTGGTGATTTTCTGATGGACTTCGGAATCCGCATCAACTGGAAAAATGCCTTCCAGTCCGTCTGCATGGAAGTGACGGAAACGGGGTCTTAAACTTCCGGCTGGTGGCAAGGAGGTAAACGGCGCTGATCCGCAATCGATATTCCTTTTTCCGTGAAGCATGGCGCCCGGAGAGAACCGCCGGAGACGCGGTCTTTCCGGGTGGTGAAGTTTGCGCCTTGGGCTAAACGCCCACCACGCCGCCGATGGTCTGGATGATGACTTTCGCGATGATAGTCATCAGGATGAGGGCCACGGGGTAGGCGGTGGCGTAGCTGACCACGGGAGCCTGGGAGTCCGTCTTGCTGGCGATGGCGCCCAGGGCCGGGGTGGAGGTCATGCCACCGCAGATGCCGCCCAGGCATTCCAGGATGTTCATCTTGAAGACCTTCATGCCCACGAAGTAACCGGCGAACATGCCGGAGCAGGTGACGATGACGCCCATGATGAACACGGCCGCGCCGTGCGTGGCTACGGTGGTGACCAGGTCCGCGCCGCCCTTGATGCCGGCGTCAGCCAGGAAGAAGACCAGGCCCAGGTCCTGCAAAAGAAGTCGGGTGGGGCGCGGGATGTAACCCACGATGGGGCCCAGGCGCCCGAAGTGGCCGAGCAGCAGGGCCACAATCAGCGGGCCGCCGGCAATCCCTAGGGAGATGCCCAGGCCGTTACCCAGACTGAAGTTGACCAGCCCCAGAATGATACCGAGCGAGAGGCCGAACCCGAGGGAAAGAAGGTCCGTCTGGTTCATGTCCTGGCTGCGGTGGCCGATTTTGTCCCCGTACTTGGTGAGGTTTTCCGGAGAACCCACCACGGTCAGCACGTCATTGCGCTCCAGCGTGGTGTCCCCCGTGGGGACGAAGGTGAAGCCCAGGCGGGAGATGCGGGAGATGATCACGCCGTCCGTTCGCAGGGTTTTCAGATCGCGGAGTTTGCGCCCGGCGTAGTTCTTGTTGGTCAGGATCAGCTTGCGGCGCTCCTTCTGGGAGTCCATGGGGTAGGGGTTGTCGCATACTTCCCCCAGGAAAGCGACGTCATGCGGCATGGTGTCGCTGTTGCCCACGATGAGGACTTCCGTTCCCTCCCGGAACGTGTCTTCCGGCGTCAGCGGCATCAGCCTGTCGTTGCGCACCACGCGGGTGACCATGCAGTGCAGGCCGTCCAGCAGCTTGCAGTCCGCAATGTTCTGGCCGATCAGGTTGGGCTGCGTGACGCGGACCAAGCGTGAGATGATGCTGGCCTCCTGCTTGGAGTGCATGGCCTTGGCCTCCTTGTTCAGGTCAAAGTGCAGCAGGCGCGGGAGAAGCTGGACGAAGAGGACCACGCCCACCACGCCGAACGGGTAGGCAATGCCGTAGCCGATGCTGACGCCGCTTCCGGAGGCTCCCGGCAGGCTTTCCGTGGCTGCCGCCAGGGCCGGGGTGCTGGTGCACGCGCCGGCGAAGATGCCGGAGGAAATCCCCGCGGGAACATTGAACCAGATGCCGAAGAGGCAGGTGAAGAGGGCTGAAACGCCTACAATCACGGCGGACATGACCGCGAGCTTGCTTCCCTGCTTGGCGATGGCGGAGAAGAAGCGGTTGCCCGCGCTCAGGCCCACGCAGTACACAAAGAGCGCCAGGCCCAGCTGGCCCACGCCGTTGGGGATGGCCAGGCGGTAGTGGCCGGCGGCCAGCGCTACGAAGAGAACGCCGGAGAGGCCGAGGTTCAGGCCGTATATTTTAATGCTGCCGAGGGCGATGCCAAAGAAGATGATTCCGAAGAGAACCAGGGTGTTGTGGTTGAGCAGGATGTCGAACATGGTCGGCTGGGTCAGACTTTGCCCGGAGCGAACTCGAAGTTGCGGAAGTGGACGGGGATGGAGGCCGGCTCCAGCCTGGTCCGGTCAAACAACCGGCTCGGCGCGGGGAGAGAGTTGAGTGTTTGTTTGGTCAGGTAGAAATTTTGCACGAAGTAGTTGCCCCCATACCCGCGCTTTGTCAAGTCGCGTATGATGTTGTTGACGTGATCTTCCGTCAATAAATCGGGATGGACGGTGGTTCTGACTTCAAAGGCGGTTTGGGAGGCGATCAGGTAGTCCAGAGTTGCGGAAAAGGAGGGGAAAAGGTCGGGCCTGCCGGTGACGGCGCCGTATTGTTCGGGGGCGCCTTGTAGTCCAGGGCGATGTAGTCGCAAAGCCCCTCTTCCACCAGCGCTTTCACCACGCCGGGCCTCGTGCCGTTGGTGTCTATTTTAATCGCGAAGCCTAGCTGCCGTATCTCGCGGCAGATGGGGATAAGGTCGGGACACAGCGTGCACTCGCCGCCGGACAGGACTACCCCGTCCAGAAATCCCACCCGATCTCTGAGGAAATCAAGGTAGTCCGTCCGGTCTCCGGCAGGAGAGCCCGTTCCTCTGACCAGGGAGACGTTGTAACAGTACTGACAAAACAAGTTACAGCCTCTCAGCCAGAAGATGCAGGCCACCTTGTTTGGAAAATCCAGCAAGGTGAGCGGCGTGATGTCCGCTATGCCCCGGCCCGTTCCCATTGACTTCGCATATGTTATTGGGAAAATTACCGCGGCTGTTCCGTTTGGGCGGAGCAGGAGCAGGGACGGTCCGGTTCCACGAAGTGGACGCGGTCGTGGAATTCGCCCTGTTTGCCGGCGTTAAAGGTTTCCACAGGGCGGTGATAGCCCATGACGCGCGTGTAAACGGTGCAGCGGGTACGGTCCTGTGCGTATTTGCTTAATATTTCCTGTTTGGTCATTGTCGTATTGATGGCTGGGTTTTGAAACGAGGCGGCTGGTTGAAAAGGGTTATTCATGCCTGTGGATGTGGAGCAGCTCTTCATCACAGAAGGGGCAGTACTGGTGCTCCCCGCGCAGGTAGCCGTGCTTGTCGCAGACGGAGAAGAGCGGGGTGACGGTCAGGTACGGCATGCGGAAGCGGGTCAGCACCTTGCGGACGATGTCCCGGCAGGCTTCCGGGGAGCTGATGGCTTCATTCATGTACATGTGGAAGACGGTTCCCCCGTGTAGCAGCACTGGAGTTCGTCCTGGAGCTGGAGCGCACGGAACAGGTCGCTCGTGTGGTCCACGGGGAGCTGGGAGCTGTTCGTGTAGTAACGCTGCCCCACGGGCCCGGCCTGGAGGATGTCCGGATAGCGCTTCTGGTCCTCCCGGGCAAAGCGGTGGGTGGTGCCTTCCGCAGGGGTGGCTTCCAGGTTGTACAGGTTGCCGGTTTCCTCCTGGTACTCCTGCATGCGCAGGCGGATGAATTCCAGGATTTCCTCCGCAAAGGTCCTGCCTTCCTCGGAGGTGATGTCCATCGAGTCGTTGGAGAAGTTGCGCAGCAGTTCGTTCATGCCGTTGACCCCGATGGTGGAGAAGTGGTTGCGGAAGGTGGGCAGGTAGCGCCTGGTGTAGGGGTACAGGCCGCGGTCGTACATTTCCTGGACGAAGGTTCTTTTCTTTTCCAGGCAGGATTTGGCCAGGTCCAGCAGTTCCCCCAGCCGGGCGAACAGTGCTTCCCGGTTCTGCTTGAACAGGTAGCCCAGCCGGGCCAGGTTGATGGTCACCACGCCGATGGAGCCGGTCATTTCCGCGGAGCCGAAGAGGCCGCCGCCGCGCTTGAGCAGCTCCCGCAGGTCCAGCTGGAGGCGGCAGCACATGGAGCGCACGGCGTCCGGCTTGTAGGCCCGTTCGTCCGGCACGCGTTCCCCGTTTTCATTCACGGTGTACTGGCTGCCGATGAAGTTCTGGAAGTAGGAGGAGCCGATCTTGGCGGCGTTTTCAAACAGGAGCGGCACGTTTTCCCCTTCCCAGTCAAAGTCTTCCGTGATGTTGACGGTGGGGATGGGGAAGGTGAAGGGCTGCCCGGTGCTGTCCCCTTCCGTGAGCACCTCGTAAAAGGCCTTGTTGATCAGGTTCATTTCCTTCTGGAAATGCTTGTAGGTCAGCTCTGTCAGCTTGTTCACGCCGCGTTCCCGCGCCAGGGAGAGCAGGCCCGGGTCCTCCACCCCTTCAAAGAGGTGCTCCCCGCCGCTGAAGGGGGCCTGGTCCCGCAGGTCCCGCGGCACGGTCCAGTCGATCGTGACGTTGGTGAAGGGGGACTGCCCCCAGCGGGAGGGCACGTTCAGGTTGTAGACGAAGCTGCGGATGTCCTTCTTGATGCGCGTGAAATCCGCCTGGTCCTTGAAGGCGTAAGGCGCCAGGAAGGTGTCAAAGGAGCTGAAGGCCTGGGCTCCGGCCCATTCGCTTTGCAGAATGCCCAGAAAGTTGGCCATCTGGCCCAGTGCTTCCCGGAAGTGGCGCGGCGGCCTGCTGTTCACGCGGCTGCGCACGCCGTTGAATCCTTCGTTGAGCAGGTTGCGGAGGCTCCACCCGGCGCAGTACCCGGTCAGGCAGTCCAGGTCATGAATGTGGTAGTCCCCTTCCCGGTGGGCGGCCCCCTCCCGTGCGGAATAAACCTGGTCCAGCCAGTAGTTGGCAATCACCTTTCCCGCCGTGTTATTGATGAGGCCGGCGTTGGAATACGTGGTGTTGGAGTTGGCGGCGATGCGCCAGTCGCTCTGGCCGATGTATTCCTCCACCGTCTGCTTGCAGTCCACGTACGTGTTGCCGGAATAGAGGCCCCCGAGCTGTTCGCGCTGCATTTTGTGCAGGAAGCGGTAGGTGATGAAGGTCTTGGCCGTGTCAAAGTATCCGCAGCGGAACAGGGCGCGTTCTATCATGTCCTGGATTTCTTCCACATGCGCGCAGTCCTGATGGCTCAGCTTGGCTTCCACTTCTTCGTAAATGGAACGGTTGTAGGCGGTGCCGGAGCTGTGGAACGCGTTCTTGACGGCTTCCTCAATTTTGTAGCCCTGGTATTGTTCCTTTTTTCCGGAACGCTTGATGATGCTTGTTGCCATGGTGGGTGTCTCGCTTGGAAGGGATGATGACCGCTCATCCGCGAGCCTGGGCAAAAGCCTGGAAAAATCATAGGCAGGGGCCGCCGCATGCGTGCATTTTTAACAAGGGGCACGATGAGGACCTGTGCGTATGTTCATCCTGTCCGCGGGATGGGATACGGGGGCATCAGGTCGTCTTCTGGCTTCCGGTGCGACATGTGATGGGGACTTCCCGACTGCTGGCAGTCAGTGTCCGGTCCATCGTCTACCGGTTACAGCGGCGCGTCCGCGACGGATTTTCACCGTCTTCCGTTACCTGCGCTGAAACGCAATGAACCACAGAAAGAGAGCCCCCGCAAGGAAAATGTATAAATAATGTATTAAATATTTATAATGATACAATATGTTGTATATATGCTGCAGGGAATGGTTGATAACGCGGCATTCCCTTCCGTCATGGCACCATATGTGCCCTTGCCTCCCCTTTCCGGGGACCGGGGAAAACGGGACAGGCCGAAAAGGGAAGATTCATTCCTCACGGAGAAATTTCAGCGCGGCTTTTTCCGTACCAGTCAAATGAATTTCTTTTCCTTTTCAAAAAACGGATGGCGTAAATCCTTCCTGCTGCTGGTTCTTCCCGCGCTTTCTGCGGGGAGCCCCGCTTCCGGCGCTCCCGCGGACTGGAATGAAAAGACCATCCGGGATAATCTCCGCCTGGTGGCGAAATGGCAGGCGGAGCATCCCAGAAAACGCTCGCCGCTGCACTGGACCTACGGCGCCTTTTATTCCGGCCTGGTGCAGTATGGCCTGGCCGTCCCGGAAGGGCCGGGATTGCCGCTGCTGAGGAAAACAGGAGGGGAACAGGAATGGAGAACCCTGAAACGGCATTACCATGCGGACGATCACGCCGTGGGCCACGCCTGGATGGAGATGGCGATGGAAGACGGAAATACCGCTGCGGCGGAGAAAATACGCGCCGTGCTGGACGGGGTGATGAACCGGCCCTCCTCCGCTTCCCTCCAGTTCGGGACTCCCGGCTGCCAGGACCGCTGGAGCTGGTCGGACGCCCTGTTCATGTCCCCTCCCGTGTTCGTGAAGCTGGCGGCCTATACCGGAGACCGCCGGTATCTGGAATTCATGGACAGGGAATACAAGCTCACCTGCGACTATCTTTTTGACCGGAAGGAAGGGCTGTTTTTCCGTGATTCCCGTTACTTCACCATTCCGGCGGCTAATGGGAAAAAGATGTTCTGGAGCCGGGGCAACGGCTGGGTGATTGCCGGACTGCCGCTTATTCTTCAGGACATGCCCGCGGACTGGCCTTCCCGCCCCTTTTATGAGGATCTGCTCAAGCGTATGGCGGCATCCCTGAAAAAATGCCAGTCGCCCGACGGTTCCTGGCACGCCAGCCTGCTGGACCCGGAAGAGCCCCCCTTGAAGGAGATGAGCGGCACCCTCTTTATCATGTACGGGATGCTGTGGGGGGTGAACCAGGGGTATCTGGATGCGGATGAATATCTTCCCGTCATCCGCAGGGCGTGGAAGGCCGCCTGTGATTCCGTCAACGCGGAAGGCGCGCTGGGCTGGGTGCAGCCCATTGCCGACAAGCCGGGCCATTATTCCGGGGAGGATACGGAAGCATACGGCGCGGGCGCCTACCTGATGGCCGGCACCGAACTGCGCAAATACGTCATTGGCCGGGACCATCCGCAGAGAAAGACTGTAACCGTCACGAACCCACTGGCCAAGTTCCGTCCTGCTGAAACCGTGTCGGTGCCCTGGACGTCCGGAACTTCCGGGAATGCCGCCGCCCTTCGCGTGTTTGACGTCCGCCACGGGCGCGTCATCCCGCACCAACTGGCGGATACGGATGGAGACGGAAGGACGGATACTCTTTTGTTCCAGAGCAATTTCCGGCCCGGAACGGCCCGTGATTTCTGGATTCTGAACGATTCCTCCCTGAAGGCGGCTCCTTCCGCGGACGTCTGTTTCAGCCGCCTGGTCCCGGAACGCCTGGATGATTTCGCGTGGGAGAACGATCTTACGGCGCACCGGATTTACGGTCCGGCCGTTGCCAGGCCGGCCCCTGAGGGGGAGGGCCTGGTTTCCAGCGGAACGGATGTATGGAGCAAGCGCGCGGGTGCTCCCGTCATCAATGAATTTACAAGCGGGGGGATTACCACCGGGATCATGGCAGGGGACTGGACATGTACAACGTAGGGCCGGGACGGGGCTGCGGCGGCATTGCCGTGTTCAGGGATGGGAAACCGCATGCATCCGGAAACTGGGCCAGCGCGCGGGCATTGTACAACGGTCCGGTCCAGACCGCTTTTGAGGTGGTTTATGCGCCGTGGGACATTGGCGGCGGCGTACGCGTGGCGGAGACGCGGAGGGTGGCTCTGGACGCAGGAAGCCGTTTTTCCAAAGTCCGCAGCACCTTGACCATCCGGGGGGCGGAAACGGTGAAGGCCGGCGTGGGAATGGATACCGGAAAGGGCAGGAATGATTATGAAACGGTCACGAAGGACCGGGAGGACGGCGGCTTGATGACGGCATGGAGCAGGCCCCGGAAGAATGACGGATGCCTGGGAACCGCCGTGATAGTTCCCTGGGGTCCGGAAGGCGGGGCAGTGGACTCGGAAGGCTGTACCTACTGGATCAGGGAGGCGGCGAACGGAAAGCCCTTTGAGTGGTACATGGGGGCGGTTTGGGACAAGGCTTCTCCGTTCAAATCCTCTGCCGCCTGGGAGGCGGAGGCACGCCGCGTCCGGGAGTGCGTCAGGCATCCCCTGCGAGTCCGGGTACGGTAGAGTTCGTCCTATCCTGCCGTTCCCCGCAGAGGATGACGGCAGCTTCCATCTTTTTTACGGAAGCGGCTGCGGCGGTGCGGGAGCGGCCAGCCATTCCGCCAGCACTTCCGGCTGGAGGGGGGCCGGGGTTTCCCGGGCGTCCGGAGAGGCCAGATTCAGGCCGTTCCGGACGACTTCCGACCGGATGGAGGCCAGGGAAAGGAGGGTGTGGAAAATGTGGTCGTGGGAGACGGCTTTCAGGCGGTTGGCCTTCAGCGCGCGCACCATGTCCGGGTAGCGTGAGGCGAAGGCGTCCGAATACCACACGAACATGGCGGGACGGTAAACAGGCGGCAGAACATGCCCCTGGAACATTTTTCCTTCCTCGCCCAGCGCCACGCCATGGTCGGAGCAGTAAAAATAAATGGCCGGCCTGTCCTTCAACAGTGCAATCATGCGGTGGACGGAGGCGTCCAGGTCCACGATGGAATTGTCATACGCATTGACGGTTTCTTCCAGACGGGCCTTGGGGTCGTCCATGTTGCAGGACGCCGGGGTAAAGCGTTCCGCCTGTGCGGGGTAGCTGAACGCCATGTGGCTGCCGTTGTTGTAAATGACGTAAAGCTGTTTTTCCCGGCCGTGCCGTTTCAGGGATTCCTCCATGACCAGGGAGGTGCGTTCCTGCATCATTCCGGGCGTTTCGTGCATGGGCGGCGTCTGCTTCCGTTCCCGGCAGTTCCGGGTCAGGATGCCCAGGGAATAGTCATGGATGGAGTCTCCGCACAGGTCCATGATCCGGACGGTGCGGAAACCGTGCTTGTTGAACAGGTCAATGAAGGAGGAATGGGCGGGGCGGCGGCGGGACAGTTCCGCATCCGTAAACATGCCGATGGCGGAAATCCTGGTCACGATGCCGAAGGAGGTGGCGTGGGGGAAGGAAACGACGTTGGGTTCCCGGGAAAGCAGGGGCATCGTGTTCTGGTGGTAGCCGTTGAGGGAAAGGTGGTCCGCGCGCACGCTCTCGCCCATGTGGAAGACCACGGCCAGGTCGTCCGGAGCGTCGCATCCGGAGAGGGGTTCCGCGCAGGACGGCAGGTTCCGGAGTTCATTGAAACGGCTTGCGTCCTGGGTGACGTATTCGTCCGCCAGCTTGTACGCCATCACGAAGTCCACGAGGGGCCAGCCCTTGGCCTTGTCAGAGGTGTAGTAAAGGTAAAGGGGTTCCGAGCTGTAGGAGGTGGCCGGAATGCCCAGCAGCAGAAAGATTCCGTACAGGCTCCAGATGCACGCCAGCGCGCCCCACGTGGCCTTCTGGCGCAGGGAACGGCGGCTCCAGTAAATGGCCAGGTAAATGAAGGCCGCCAGCAGCAGGGCCCCGGTGGCGGAGGCGGCGGTGCAGAAGGCGCAGGCTTCCCGGAAGTTGGTCTCCGCCATGCTGGAAAGGACGGAGAGGTTCAGCGTCAGCCCGTACCGCATCTGCATCATGTACAGGCCCGCGTTGAACAGGATGATGGCCGGAAGGACGACGTAGGCGGTAAAGCGGTATTTCAGGCAGAGAAGGATGGTGCCGCAGAGCAGGGAGGCGGAACAGGCGATGCCCATGCAGCTCATCAGCACGCTCTGGCCGTCATTGAGCACATAAGGATTGACCACCAGAGCCGCCGCGAGTCCGGCTGCCCACAGGCAGCGCATGCGGCGCGGAAAGAACGCGGCGCGAAGAGCCTGGAAGACGGCGGAAAGAGCGCCTGGCCGGCCTGCGTACCGTTCTGCGGAACGGGTGGATGCATGGGGAGGGGTCATCGCAAAGAAAGGATAAAGTATTCTTCCTGCTTGAAGGGGTGAGCCATTGTAAGGGTTTCACGGTGATGCTCAAGCAGAATGTGGCGGAACGCCTTTTCATGGAAGGGCCCAGGCAGGAAAAGGGAACCGCCGTTGAAACGGCGGTGCCGATAGCATCCGCCATTTTTTGCGCTTGGGGCTTGGTGCGGATGGCGGCGCAGGCAATTGGTCGTGGGGGCAATTGGTTGTGGGGGCAGCCCGTCCGGCATGCGGGGTTGACGGAAAGAGGGGACTTTCCGGTTGTAGTTGACAGGCCCGGTTTTGGGAGGGTATAGGGAAGCTTATGGAAAATCAGCCCGTTGTGCTGCAATGTCCTCAAGCTGTGAAAGGAGCCGCCTGTATTTGTGTCGTGGGGGCCGTGTCATTGCCCTGGGTCGCAGCGGCTTCCGGCCTGGGGCTTGTTCCCGGAACCGTGCTGGGCGCAGCCGGGATTTTGCTGGGGGTGGCTTCCGTTGCCTGCGCCGTTGTCGCCTTGTGCAGAAAATCCGTCGCATTCGGCATCATCATGATTTTAATCGGGATGCTCGCCTGCGCCGTAGCCGGAACGGAATGCATGTATTTAATGTTTTAAATGAACAAGTCCATCAATCCGGGCATTCAAAAAAGGTCCGGGGCCGGATGCACGTGGGAGGAGAGGACCAGGGCCACCCGGACAGTCGGAAGTGGAGAAAAGTCTTGAAGTCCGGAAAAGGGCCGGAACACGGTTCTGGAACGGCGCTTGCGGAATGACCGGAAGGGAAAAGCCGGCGATGCTTCTTCTCTGGCCGCTTCCCCAGATGGCAGCGGTTTCCGGCCTGTAAAAACCCGCCCGGAATGTTCCGGGCGGGTTTTGTGTGCCATGGATGGCCTCCGGTGCTCAGACGGAGTTTACCCGATGACGAGGAATTTTTCAGCCTTGGTGCCGCAGAGGGGGCAGGCGTCCACGCCTTCCAGAGATTTGAAGGTGTCCCCGCACACCAGGCATACCCAGTATTGCCTGGGCAGGGCGCTGGTGTCTCCGTTTTCCAGGGCCTTGAGGGCGGCGGCATAAAAATCGGCGTGTTCCTTTTCCGCTTCCGTGGCCCACGTGAAGGAGCGGACGGCGGCCTTCTGGCCTTCCTCTTCCGCCACGGCGATGAATTCCGGATACATGCTTTCGAATTCGTGGGTTTCCCCGGCGATGGCGGCTTTCAGGTTTTCCGCGGTGGTTCCTACATGAATCTGGATATCGATGGGGTCCATCGTTGCGCCCAGCTTTTCCAGAACCTTGTTGTGGTTGGCGGCGTGGACGGATTCCGCCTTGGAGGCGGCTTCAAACAATTTCTGAATGAGGGGCTGCCCTTCCTGGGCGGCTTTGGCGGCATAGGCTGCGTAAGTGGCGGAGGCGGTGCTTTCGCCCGTAATGGCGGCTTTCAGGTTTTCTATGGTTTTAGTCATCGGGAATGAATTTATAATAATTCTAAAAAGATGCAACTGAAAAAATCCTCCAAGGGAAGAAAAAACGCAAATTCCCCTTTCTGCGGCATCACGGGGAGCCGTTACACAATGATTCATTGACGCATGCATGGCGAGCCTGTACAACGGAAACGTTATGAAGAGCATTGTAACAATTAGTTCGGCATGTGCCCTGGCATTTGCAGGTATGGCTTCCGCCCAGGATGCCCCGGCTCCGGCACCCGCCCCGGCCGCTGAAACCCCTGCCGCGCCCACCGCGCCGGCCGCTGAAGTTTCCAAGGAAGCGAAGGAAGCCGCTGACCAGATGCTGGCTTTGATGAAGGAAATGTCCGCCACGCTCAGCACGGTGAAGGACAAGGCCACCGCAGACGCGGCTGCTGAAAAGATGGCGAAGATCAATGAAAAGGGCGAAGCCCTTTCCAAGAGCGCCCAGAAGGTCCAGGCTGAAATGGATGCCGCCATGCAGGCGCGCCAAGCCGAACTCCTGCCCATTTTCATGGGCATGATGACCGACATGCAGCGCTTGCAGCAGGCCGACTTCTTCGGAAGCCAGGCCCTGAAGGACGCCATGAAGCAGACCGGAGCTTCCGGTCCCGAAGAAGGCGTTGAAGTGGAGGAAGAAGTGGAAGTGGAAGCCGTTCCGGCCCCCGCTCCCGCTCCAAAGGAAGCTCCCGCTCCCGCCGCCAAGTAACTTTCTTTTTCAGGATTGATCCTCCTCCGGCATCTCTGGGTGCCGGAGGATTTTTTATGGGGAGGCCGTCCTGAAAAGCCTCCGTGGCGTGCCTCAGGCCTCTGCGGCAG
The DNA here is from genome assembly GCF_049262625.1 of Akkermansia sp. JRP_AM1. Taxonomy (NCBI): domain Bacteria; kingdom Pseudomonadati; phylum Verrucomicrobiota; class Verrucomicrobiia; order Verrucomicrobiales; family Akkermansiaceae; genus Akkermansia; species Akkermansia sp. JRP_AM1. The sequence goes on along the minus strand of NZ_CP118234.1, from coordinate 1,124,190 downwards.
CTGAAACGCATGCGTCCGACAGGATGCCCTGCTTCAGGGAACAGAGTTCACTGCCGCTCAATTTCAGGTTTGACTGGCGCAAGGGGCTGCGGCGCTTCTTGACTGGACGGGGCAACGCCGCGGGCGTATTGCGCGGAACGCTTGAAGACATCCGGAAACAGGCAGGCCGCCTCCGTTTCCGGGGCGGCCTGCGGGTGAGTGATCGGTTGGCGCCGGGGCTTTTATTTGGCCTTTTTCTTCCTGGCGGCGGCTTTGGCCGGCTTGGCTGCCGTTTTGGATGCCTTGGCGGGTTTTTCTGCCGGGCATTCGTTGACGGAGTTCCAGGACCAGTCCCATTTGTCCACGTTCATGGCGCAGGCGGTCAGGAGCGCTACGGAAGCGTCCAGGTCATCCTTGTGCGCCATTTCAATGACCTGGTGAACGTTGCGGGTGGGAACGGAGATGGCCCCGGCAATGGAGCCGCCCGGAACAAACTTCTGCATGGCTCCGGCGTCCGTGCCGCCTGCCGGCAGCATTTCCACCTGCCATTTGATCTTGTTGGCGTCCGCCATGGCCTTCATGAACTTCACCATGCGGCGGTCCGCAATCACGGAGCCGTCATACAGCTTGATGGCGGCACCTGCGCCCAGGTGGGAGACTTGGTCGTGCGCCGGGGTGCCGGGAATGTCGCAGGCGATGGTGACGTCCAGGGCGATGGAGAAGTCCGGCTGGATGTCCAGCGTGCCGGCCTGCGCGCCCCTCAGCCCCACTTCCTCCTGAACGGTGAAGGCGGCCACGAAGTTGCAGGAGGGCTTCTTTTTGGAAGCCTTGATGGCGCGGAGGGCTTCAATCAGCACGTAGCATCCGGCGCGGTTGTCCAGGGACTTCACGTTCACGCAGTCCCCCATTTCCACCAGGTCGCGTTCACGGGTGACGGAGTCGCCCACGGAGACGTATTTTTCCACTTCCTCCTTGCTCATGCCCAGGTCGATGAAGAAATCGGTCACTTCCGGCAGCTTGGTGCGTTCCGCCGGGGACATCACGTGGATTGGCTTCACGCCCATGACGCCGATGAGGTCTTTTTTGCCGTGGACGATGACGCGCTGGGCCGTCAGCGTCTTGGCGTCAAAGCCGCCCAGGGGGAGGAATTTGATGAACCCTTTGTCGTCAATGTGACGGACCATGAAGCCGATTTCGTCCATGTGGGCGGCGGCCATCATGGTTTTTTCCGTATCCTTGCCTTCCACGATGGCAATCACGCTGCCCAGGTTGTCCACCCGCACGGCGTCCACCAGAGGGGCCACTTCCTGAATGATGAAATCACGGATTTTGTCTTCAAACCCCGGAGCGCCCGGAGTCACGCAAACCTGACGAAGCAGTTCCAAATTCATAATGCCGCCAATGTAATGGTTTTCGTGAAGGTTGGCTAGCCCATAATGCGGCCTCCGGAAGGAGGCTGCGCGGGGGCCTTCCCTCCGTATTTACCGGCGTTCCCGGGTAATGACGGCGTCCGGCTGCGCGGGGGCCCCGTTGTCCGGCCTCTTGTAGTTGACGCCATGGGCGTCCAGGAAGGGAAGCTGGCGGTCGAGGCGTTTGCGGAAGTCTTTCTCGTTTTTCAGCTCCTTGGGGGTCCAGGCTACTTCCGCCAGCGCCAGGGCGCGGGGAAAGGCATGGTATTCCCATTTCGGCAGGTTGGGGATGTACTCCGTCCAGATGTTCGCCTGGCAGCCCAGCACCTGTTTTTCCCGTTCCCGGGGCGTTCCCTGCGGGACGGGCTCCAGCCCATAGACGCGCTGCCAGGTCAGGTTGTCGTCGTTGATGGTTTCATACTCCGGGGCGGAGGGTTTGCCGGGGCCCTGGTCATAGTCGAAGTACAGGTGGCTGTTGGGCGTCATCACCACGTCGTTGCCCTGTTCCAGGGCATGCCGCGCGCTGTTCGGCATCCAGCTCCGCCAGACCATCATGGTGGCGGTGGGGGAGAGGCCTCCTTCCTGGATTTCATCCCAGCCGATGAGCCTCTTGCCGTGGCTGTTGATCATTTTTTCCACGCGCCGGATAAAGTAGCTCTGGAGTTCGTTCTCGTTGGCGAGGCCGTTGTCCTTCATGACCTGTTGCGCCGCGGCGGACTGCTTCCACTGGTCCTTGGGAGCCTCATCCCCGCCGATGTGGATATAGGGGCTGTCCGGGAACAGGGCGCACACTTCATCAATAACGTCTTCCAGAAAACGGAAGGTTTTTTCCGTGGGGGCGAAGGTGTAGGGAAGCACGCCCCAGGTTTCCTGCACCTTGGGCGCGAAGCCCGGAATGTCCGTGTTGCCCAGTTCCGGATACGCGGCGATGGCGGCGGAGGCGTGGCCCGGCAGTTCCACCTCCGGAATGACGGTGATGCCGCGGTCTTTGGCGTACTGGACCACTTCCCGGATTTCATCCGCAGTGTAATGGCCGGAGTACGGGGTGCCGTCCGCCTTGTTGCGGCTGCCGATGACGGGGGACTGCGCCCGGGTACCTCCCACAGCCGTCAGCCTGGGGTACTTGGCGATGGGGAGCCTCCACCCCTGGTCGTCCGTCAGGTGCCAGTGCAGGGTGTTGAATTTGTACCTCTCCATCAGGTCCAGGATCTTTTTGACGTCCCGCACGGGCATCATGTGGCGGCAACTGTCCATCATCAGGCCGCGCCATGAAAAACGGGGCTGGTCCTTCACGTCCAGCCGGGGCAGGGCCGGAGCTCCGTTCACGTCGGAAGCGACGCTTTGCACAAGGGATTGAAGGGCGTACAAAGCGCCGTTCACGGAACCGGAGGCAATGGAAATGGAATCCGGCGTTACGGCAAGGCGGTAGCCTTCCCTGCCCAGGGACGCGTCTTCCGTAAAGATGAGGTCCGCTCCGGTTTCAACCAGCGCCGTTTTGATCCCGTTGTCGCGGAAAATCCGTTCCGCCTGTTTGGAAAGGGGATTTCCTTCCGGGAGCCGGACGCCGTCTTTCAGGGAAAATCCGGCTTCTCCGGTTTTAACGCGCATGGCGGCGGGCTGGGGAATGATGTGGGGCGTCCCGGGAACCGGAGCGGACGGGGCGCCCCAGCAGAGGGAGGATAAGCTGAAAGCCATGGCAGGGAAAAGGTGTCTGGAAATCATAGCGTAACTACGTGGTATTTCCCGAAAAAATTCTGTTCCGGCGATTGTTTTTTTCAAATGCCGGGAAAGGCCGGCGGATAAAAATAGCGGTTGCTCCGCCTGTGCACCTGTGAGAGTATCCCCGCCCTATGAGTGAAGCCGCTTCCCCCCGCATCAGGAAGACGATGGTTTTTGTGCTGCTGGCTCTCTTTCTGGGCCAGTTCGGAAGCGGCGTGTATGATCTCATTTTCAGCAACTTCCTGCGTGACGCCCAGCATCTGGACGTGGAGATGCGCGGGTTCATTGAACTCCCCAGGGAACTGCCCGGCATCCTGTCCCTTTTTGTGGTCAGCCTGCTTTTCATGTTCAATGAGGTGCGCATGGCCGGGGTGGCGTGCTTGCTGATGTTCGGCGGCATGTACGCGCTGGCCTTCTGCGGCGCCGGAACCAGCCTGTGGGCGCTGTCTGCGTGGATTCTGACGGTGAGCCTGGGGCAGCACATTCTGATGGGCATGATTGATACCATCGTCATCCATACGGCGAGGCCGGAGAACCGTAGCCTGAGGCTCGGCCAGATGAAGGCGCTGGGGACGGCGGCCGCGCTGCTGGGCGCGCTGTGCGTATGGATCAAGTGGAAATTCAACCAGTCTTTTGCCGTGGACTTTTTCGTTACGGGCGGCGTGTGCCTGCTGGCGTTCCTGTTCCTGAGCCGGGTGAAAACGCCCGTCTTTCCGCAGCGGCGCGGCTGGCGGCAGTGCTTCGTCTTCAAGCGCAGGTATGCCGTTTATTACGGGCTGGAAATCCTGCACGGCATCCGCAAGCAGCTTTATCTGACCTTCGGCTTCTGGCTGATGGTCAGCACGCTGGGCCAGCCGCCCGGATACATCGGAAAAACCCTGCTCATTGCCGGCGTCATCGGGCTGGTCACGCAGCCCCTCATCGGCTGGAGCATCAAGCGGTATGGGGAACGGAAGGTAACGATTTTCGACAGCATTGCGCTGTCCCTCCTGTGCCTGGCGTATGCCTTCGCCCCGGAGCTGCTCCCCCTGCACTGGGCCGTGGGCGTGGTGACCGCCTGCTTCGTGCTGGACAACCTGCTGTTCGCCCTGGGCATGGCCCGCAGCACTTATGTGGCCCGCATCTGCGAGAAGCCGGAGGACATCACGCCGAGCATTTACACCGGGCTGGCCATCAACCATGTGGCTTCCATCACTTACGGCGTGCTGGGCGGCGTGATCTGGATGAATACGGGCGGTCCGCAGGCGGTGTTCCTGATAGGCGGCCTGGCTACCGCCGGGGCCGGGCTGGTGGCGCGGCACATGGATGAGCAGGGGCGGAACGGAGCCTGACAGAAGTTCTAACGCCCGGGTGCGGGTTTGACCGTCCCTTTTTTGAAGGCCTTCATGATCTTGTGGAAGATGTCCGTATTTTCGTAAATGCCGGTGAACGCGCCGCTTCCCGCGCCGAAGGCGTACACCGGAACGGCCATGCCGTCGTGATTGCCGGAGCCGAACTGGGCGTTTATTTCCCCTTTCTCCCGGTTGCCGCCTGTGAGTGCGAACGCGCCCGTGTTATGGTCCGCCGTGATGACGACCAGGGTGCCGGGGTGTTTTGAAGCCCAGTCCAGCACGGCTCCCGCGGCCCGGTCGAAGTCGAGAAGCTCCTCCATCATTTCTTCCAGGTTGTTGCGGTGGGCGGCCTTGTCGATGTTGGAGCCTTCCACCATCAGGAAAAATCCCTCGGGATTACGGGATAGGGTATCCAGCGCCTTCAGCGTGGCCCGGCGCAGAACGTCTCCCCGCCTGGAGGGCGGGGGAAGATTCCCCGGAGCGGTGACGGCCAGCGTTTTTCCGGGCGGCAGTGCGGCGGCTTCCTCCCAGCTGCGGGCGATCCGGTAGCCCTGCGCCTGCATCTCCTTGAAAATGTCCCTCCCGTCCGGCCTTTGCGTGAAATACTTGCCGCCGCCGCCGAAAATGAAGTCGGCGCGGGAACGGGGGTAATCCCCGATGATGCCGTAGGAATCCGACCTTTTTTCATTATTGGCGCAGAAAGCGGCCGGGGTGGCGTCGTTCAGCTCGCAGGTGGCGATCACGCCGGTGGATTTGCCCATGTCCGCCGCCTTGTCCACCAGGGAGTCCAGCTTGTTGCCCCTGGGGCACACGGCCACCCTCTTGTAGAGCGTCTTGGTACCCGTCGCCATGGCGGTGCCTGCGGCGGCGGAGTCCGTTACCAGCTTGTCCGCGCACCATGTTTTGGAGATGCCCGTCACCGGGCAGTTTTCAATGAACAGGCGCCCGCGGTTGGCCGCCCAGGCCGCGGAAAGGTGATGGATGCCCATGCCGTCCCCAATCATCAGGATGACGTTGGTGGCAGGGAGGTTCCGGTCAGGCTCCGGAATTTCCGCCACCTGGTAGGGGCGTTCCAGAACGAAGCGCTGGGTCTCCGCCGCCGGAAGCAGGGACGGCGCAAGCAGCAGGGCACAGGCAAGGGAGCGCAGGAGGGAATACATGCTGCCACTTTCCCGCCCGCGGCGGAACAAGTAAAGAGGAAAATGTGCCGGTTCCGCGGGAAACCGGCACAAATGCTGTTGGCGGCCTTATTTGACGTCCGCCTGTTTTTGCAGGATGTCCCGGATCTGTTCCAGCAGAACGACGTCATCCGGCTTGGGCGCGGGGGCTGCCGGCGTTTCTTCGCTCTTGCGCCTCAGTGAGCCGATGAGCTTGATGGCCACGAAGATGGAGAAGGCGATGATGATGAAGTCGATGGTCGCCTGAAGCAATTCCCCGTATTTCAATTCCACGTCCCCCAGTTTCAAGGTCAGGTACGCCAGGTTCACGCCGGAGGTGAGGTAGCCGATGATGGGGGTGATGATGCTGGAGACGAAGACGGAAACGATTTTGTTGAACGCGCCGCCGATGACGACCGCCACCGCTAGGTCAATGACGTTTCCTTTAAGGGCGAATGCCTTGAATTCCTCCAGAAAACCTTTGGGATTGAAAAAATGTGCCATGATGGATTGCTGCTGGTTGTAGATTTATTCTGGCGGCAAAAGGATAAAAGAAAAGAAAAATGAAATGCCGCCGAACAGAGATATGACTACCCGCCGGGATAAAATGTGAGAATCATGACGTGGCTCCCAAAAAAATCATTTACAGACGGGGCCAGAAGCGCAAACTACACGCGTATTACCTTAGCTTATGAACACAGAAGAAAAACTCAACCGGTACGTACTCCATTCCTATGGCCGTTATCCCATGGCTGCCGTCCGCGGGGAAGGCTCCCGACTGTGGGACAGCACGGGGAAGTGCTATCTGGACTTCTGTGCCGGCATTGCCACCTGCGCGCTGGGGCATTGCCATCCCGTGGTAACGCAGGCCCTGCAAAAGCAGGCGGCCACGCTGGTGCACTGCTCCAACCTGTACCAGATTCCCCAGCAGGCGGATCTGGCGGAATTCATCGTGACCAAATGCGTGGAGCGTCCGGGGAAGGTCTTTTTCTCCAACAGCGGCGCGGAATCCAATGACGGCTTGATCAAGGTGGCGCGCCGCTACGGCCACCGGAAGCCCCAGGCGGACGGCAAACCCCGTTATGAAGTGCTTACGTTCAACAAATCCTTCCACGGAAGAACGCTGGGCAGCATGTCCGCCACGGGGCAGGATAAAATCAAGATAGGCTTTGACCCCATGCTGCCGGGATTCCGCCATCTGCCTTTCAATGACCTGGAAACGGCCCGCGAAGCCATCAGGCCGGAAACAGTAGCCTTCATGCTGGAAACCATCCAGGGGGAAGGCGGCGTCAACTGCGTGACTTCGGAATTCCTGCGCGGCCTGGCACAATTGTGCCAGGAGCACGATCTTCTCCTGCTGATGGATGAAGTGCAGTGCGGCTTTGGCCGTTGCGGCGACATCATGGGATGGCGCGCCGTGGCTCCGGACGTGGAGCCGGACGGCGTTTCCTGGGCCAAGGCTCTTGGCGGCGGTTTTCCCATCGGCGGCTTCTGGATTTCCGACCGCGCCATTGACGACCAGGGCACGGAGCTTGCCTCCATCATGGATCCCGGCTCCCATGGTTCCACGTATGGCGGCAATCCGCTCGGCACCACGGTCGGCTTGGCCGTGCTGCGGGAAATCGTCTCCCAGGGGCTCCCGGAACGGGCGCGGCGCCTGGGCGCGGAAATCCGCGCGGAAATAGAATCCTGGAACCTGCCCGTGATCCAGGGCGTGCGCGGCCTGGGCCTGTTGCTGGGCATCGGCCTCAATCCGGAGATGGTGGACGCGCCGGAAGGCAAGACGGTTGCCGCCGTGGTGGTGGAGGCTCTGCGGCAGGAGGGCCTGCTTTCCGTTCCCGCCGGGCCGGAAACCGTCCGCCTGCTGCCTCCGCTGAACGTGAGTGAAGAGGAAGTCCAGCAGGCGCTTGCCATCATCAGGCGCGTGCTTAAGACATACGTTAAATAGAACTCAACCCCGTTTGCTTTATTGTCATGAAGGAAGAAGCCATCAAAGCCCCCGGCAGTACGATAAGGCAATATTCCATCATGCTCCAGAACCGGGTGGGGGCGCTGTCCGCCCTCCTCGGCCTGCTGGACATGCACGGCATCTTCTGCCTGGGGTTCAGCATGCACGACTGCCATGAGGCGACCATTGCGCGCCTGATTGTCAGCGATCCGGAACGAACGTCGGAAATCTTTCTGGAAAAGGGCATCTGCTACACGGAGTCCGAGGTTCTGGTGGCGGTTCTCCGCCATGGCCCCGCGGACCTCAAGAAGTGCCTGGATGTGCTGTATGCCGCGGAAATGAACGTCAACTTCCTGTACCCCCTGATGCCCTGCATGGCGCGGGGCTCCCTGGTCGCCCTCCATGTGGATGACCTCAACTTCGGGCGCACCGTGCTGAATTCCAGCGGCATCAAGGTCCTGTTCCAGCAGGATCTCAGCCGGTAGGAACGATGGTTTTTCCGGCCTTTCCGGTCACCCGGCCAAAGGCGTTTTCTCCAAGCGCATCAAGGGTTTGGCGCGTTTTTTCGGCTTGACGGGAGGGGAAAACATGGTATGGTACGGGCCGCATGGCAAAAGTACCCGTAATCAATCTTCGCAAGGGACACGCGGTTAATCATAACAATGACGTTTGCGTCGTGGTCAGCATGGAGCACAAGTGCCCCCCCGCATGGCCTCCTACGTGCAAATGAGCATCCGCAGCATTTCCACCAAGAAGGTATATAACCTTCGCCTGACTTCCAATGAATCCCTGGAAGGCGTGAACCTCGCCCGTGAGGAATATGAGTTCAGCTACATTGACGGCATGGGCTACCACTTCATGAACCCCGATACGTACGAAGACATTACCGTGTCTCCGGACATCGTGGAACCCGTCAAGGATTACCTGATGGAAGGCAACATCTACATTCTGCTTTTCACGGATGAGACGGTTGTTTCCGTGGAACTCCCCGCCGCCATCACCATGGAAGTGGCGGAAGCTCCGGAAGGCGTCAAGGGCGACAGCGCGAACAACGTTTACAAGTCCGCCACGATGACCACCGGCTTGGTGGTGCAGGTGCCCCTTTTCATCAAGCCCGGCGAAAAGATTTCCGTAAAGACGGAAGACGGCTCCTACCTGGGCCGCGTGAATTAAACGTTCCCTTTTCCTGTTATTTGAAGAGTCCCGTCCGGGTTTTATCCGGCCGGGGCTTTTTCATGAGGGGACGGCACGGAAAAAGACCAGAAGACGGGCCGGAGTACGGGCTTTACATTTGAAGCCGCGTCCAGTAAGCCATTCTCATTGTAATATTTTACTCCATGAAAAAGTTTATTGTCTTGTTGTGGATAGGGCTGCTGGCCGCTTTTCTGCCGGCGGATTGTGCCGCCGCAGTGAAGCTGGCCTGTCTGGGGGACAGCATCACCGCCGGGATGGGGGTTAAAAAGGAAGACTGCTGGGTATCCCGGATTGCGAAGACCCTGGACAGGAAGGCGGAAGTAGGAAACTTCGGCGTATCGGCGCGCTGCCTGCTGTTCAAGGGGGACCGCCCCATCACGCGGGAGAAGGCTTATCAGGACGCGCTGGCGTTCAAGCCTGACATGCTGTTGATAGGCCTGGGCACCAATGACAGCAAAAAAGTGAATTGGAGCCACAAGGATGATTTTGTAAACAATTACAAGGAGATCATTACGGAATTCCGCAAGCAGAATCCCAAATTGAAGGTATACTGCCTGCTGCCCATTCCCTCCCAGGAGGCCAGGGAAGGGGGGATCAGCAGGGAATGCATTGAAAAGGAAATCATTCCGCTCATCCGGCAGGTGGCCAAGAGCACCAAATCCAGGGTGATCGACCTCAACAAGGTGATGAAGGACAAGGGCTCCCTGCTGGTGGACGGCGTGCACCCCAATGCGGAAGGGCACGCCCTCATGGCGGAGCACATTCTCCTGGTGCTCAAGGGGAAGGCTGCCGAGTAACAGGCCGCCCCCGTTCCCGAAGGCAGGGACTTTTATATGAATTGGAAGGGGTTAAAGAAACTGGATGGACCTTACGGATACGGCGAAGCCGGAATTCCCTTTTTGCTCTATCCGTTCCATGCGCCCCTGGCCGTTCACGTTCCCTATTCGTCTAGCGCTTTCTGAAGGCGGGACAGTTCCACGGGAGCATCCTTTTTCTTCTCTGTCCGGTAGGGAATGGTGCCCTTGTGGGGGGAATCCTTCTTCTGGTATATGCGGACGTAATCTATTTCATACTTCTGGGGCAGGGGCAGTTTATTCAGATCGCCTCCTGTGGCGCCCATGGCCAGGTTCAGGATGATGAAATGGGGCTGACGGAAGGGATTGGCGACTTCCTTGTAAACGGCGTTGACGGTGTTGTCCAGGGGCGTCCTGTTCAGCAGGATGTCGTCCGCATACAGGCGCACTTCCTTTTCATCCCAGTCCATGCGGAAGACATGGAAGCTGTCCGCCCAGTCCGCATGCCTTTCCTGGAGCCATTTGAGCGGCGTGTAGGTAGTGCTCCATTTGCCCACGTGTTTTTTGGGGAGGCCCAGCAGAGGTTGGCCAGGTAGGTGGACTGGTAGTACTCCATGATGTCTATTTCCCCGCACATGGGCCATCCTTCCTTGACGCCCATGGTCCAGAAGGCGGGCCACATGCCCTCCCGCGGGCTGAATCTGGCCCGGATTTCAAACCGCCCGTACAGCCAGGAAAACTTGCCGCGCGTGGTCAGGGAGGCGGAGGTGTAATCCGCTTCCTTGCGCGTCGTCTGCCAATTCTTTCCCGCCGGGTCATAATGGGGATTGGCGTGTTTTTCCTTTTTGCCTTCAATAATCAGCATGCCGTCCTCGCACCGGGCGTTTTCCGGCTGGTACCACTGTTCCTCCTTGTTGCGGACGAATCCGTGTTCGTAATTCCACTTGGCGGGGTCCGGGCGGCCGTCCTTGTCGAACTCGTCGTGCCAGACGAGTTCGTAATCGGAATAATCCGCTTTTTCCACCACCCTCTCGGTTTTTTTGACGCCGTCCCCGTGCAGGGTGTAAAGCTGGGCATGGAGGGGGGCGGACAACAGGGCCGTGCAGGCCAGGACTCGGAACAGGGTGGGAGCGGTCATTATGAAGGGATGAAGGTGTTTGTTACTGTTACGGGGCCGCGGGCGTTTTTTTGTCATTTTTTATTGGAAAAGGGTGAAGCCGCGAAAGCGGCTTGAGAAACGGGATTGATGGGATTAGTTTCACCTAACAACATGGGAGCCTTCTTTGGTCCCGGAAAATCAAACACTCCGTTTTAACGACAATGGAAGAAAAGAACTATCTTGTTTCCGGCATGCATTGCGCCGGTTGTGCTGCCAAGGTGGAGCGCGCCGTGGAGGGATTGGAGGGGGTGGAGCGCGTAGAGCTGAATTTGCTGACGGGGCGGATGACCGTTCTGTTTGAAAAGCCAGATTCGCCCGCCAGGGGGCGCATTGCGTCCGTAGTGGAGAAAGCCGGCTTCCACCTGGCGGACTGGCGGGAGGAACCGTTTTCCGGTGCGGATGGGGAGGAAAGCCAGGGGCAGGAGGAAACGGGAGGCTCCGCCTCGTTTGGTCCGTTCTGCTGCTGGCGCCTCTGATGTATCTGTCCATGGGGCCCATGTGGCACTGGCCCGTTCCGGGAGGGGGCTGGGGGCTCTGGATGAATTTGTGGGCGCAGTGCATTCTGGCGGCCGCGATTCTGTGGCTGAACCGGCATTATTTAATCAACGGCGTGCGCCAGCTTGCCGCGCTGTCTCCCAATATGGATTCCCTGATCGCCATCGGCTCCGGTTCCGCCTTCCTGTACGGGCTGTATCTGTTGATTGCGGCGCTGTGGCAGGGCGCCAACGTGGACGGAATGGAACTGTATTTTGAATCCGCGGCCATGATCGTCACCCTGATTTCCCTGGGGAAATATCTTGAACGCCGTTCCTACCGCAAGACGAACGCCGCCGTGAAAGGGCTGGTGAAGCTGGTTCCCCAGGAGGCCCTGGTTTGGCATGACGGCGCGGAGCGCGCCGTCCCGCTGGATGAACTTCATTCCGGGGACCTGGTGGTGGTGAAAACCGGGCAGAGGATTCCGGTGGACGGCGTCATTGAAGAAGGGCAGGCCGCGCTGGATGAATCGGACCTGACGGGGGAAAGCATGCCGGTGGACAAGACGGCGGGAGACCGGGTGATCAGCGGCACGTTCAACCGGGCCGGGTATCTCAAGGTACGTGCGGAACGCGTGGGCAGGGACTCCACGCTGGCCCGCATGATCCGCCTGGTGGAGGAGGCCAGCCAGTCCAAGGCTCCGATTGCACGGCTGGCGGACCGGGTGTGTTATTTCTTTGTCCCTGCGGTGATTGCGATTGCCCTGGTGTCGTTGGTTGCGTGGCTGGCTGCCGGGGAGGGATTTTCCTTCGCCCTTGCCAGGGCGATTGCGGTGCTGGTGATTTCCTGCCCCTGCGTTCTGGGGCTTGCCACGCCCATCGCCATCATGGTAGGGACGGGCAGGGGCGCGCGGCTGGGCATCCTGTGCAAGTCCGCCGGAGCTTTGGAGGCTTTGAGCCGCGTGGATACCGTCGTTTTTGACAAGACGGGCACCCTGACTGAAGGGGAGCCCCGTGTGGTGGCCGTTCTGCCGGAGCCGGGCATGAATGCGGATGAACTGGTGGAAATGGCGGCGGCTTTGGAGCAGGGATCGGAACATCCGGTAGGGAAAGCCGTTTATGAACACGCCAGGCTGCTGGAACTCCCCATCCGCGCCGTGGCGGATTTGTCCGTTGTGCCGGGCCGCGGCATTTCCGGCGTAGTGGACGGCGTGCCCTATGCGGTGGGCAATCCCGGCTTCATGCAGGACAAGGGCATCTCCTGGAAGGAGGAGGAAGGCCGCCTCCGGGAGTTCATGCGGCAGGGCGCGTCCCCGCTGTATGTAGGGAGGGGAGACCGTCCTGCGGGAGTGATCATGGTGGCGGATTCCCTGAAACCGGACAGCCGGGCGGCGGTGGATTATCTGAAGCGGATGAACCTGCGCGTGGTCATGCTGACGGGGGACAATGCCGCCACGGCGCGGCACATGGCCGGGGAACTGCATATTGATGAAGTGATTTCCGACGTGCTTCCGGATGAGAAGGCCTCCCATGTGATGAAGATGGAGGAACGCGGGGACAAGGTGGCGATGGTGGGGGACGGCGTGAACGACGCCCCGGCGCTGGCCTGCGCCCGGGTGGGCATCTCCATGAAGTCCGGAACGGAGCTGGCGATGGAGTCCTCCGACATCGTGCTGATGAAGAGCAATCCCGTGGGCGTGGCGGAAGCCCTTCAACTGGGCCGCACCACCCTGCACATCATCAGGCAGAACCTCTTCTGGGCCTTCTTTTACAATATCATCGGCATTCCGCTGGCCGCCGGGTGCCTGTATCCGGCCTTCGGCCTTACGCTGAATCCCATGATTGCCGCCGGGGCCATGAGTTTAAGCTCCCTGTGCGTGGTGTTCAATTCCCTGCGGCTGCGCGGCTTCAAGCCCCGTCTGGAAAAATAAGGCGGCCTCTTCCTTTTTGGCGCCCTCCGTTCAGGAGGGCTGCAGCAGGGCCTGGGCCAGCGTGCGGGCGTGGTCCCCGCCGCCGCCCAGCATGCGGACCAGCTCGTCTATCCGGTCTTCATGGCTCACCTCCCGCAGGCAGGAGATGGTGCGGTTGCCCGCGGAAGCCTTCTGGACCAGGTAGTGATGGGAGGCCAGGGCCGCCACCTGCGGAAAGTGCGTGATGGAGATGACCTGGTGCCTGTTCCCGAGCTGCTGCATCTTGAAGCCGACGGCCCGCGCCACTTCCCCGCCCACATTGGCGTCTATTTCGTCAAATACCAGCAGGGGGGTGGAGTCCTTGTGCGCCAGGGCGCTTTTAATCGCCAGCATGATGCGCGCCAGCTCCCCGCTGGAGGCAATCAGCCGGAGAGGCTTGGAGGGTTCGCCCGGATTGGGGCCGAACAGGAATTCCACCGTTTCCATTCCCTGGGAGCCGGGTTCCTGGAGGGGGGAGAGCCCTACTTCAAAGACGGCCTGGCGGAAGCCCAGTTCCCGGGAGTGCCTGACGATGGAGGAAGCCAGTTTGGGCGCGGATGCCTGCCGCGCTTTGGTCAGGGCCTGTCCGGCGGCGTCCACCTGCTTGCGCAGGACGGCCATGGAGGCCCGCAGTTCTTCCAGGCGTTCCGTGCGGTGCTCGATGCGGTCCAGGCGGTGGGCCGCCTCCTCCCTCCGGGCGCAGACGTCTTCAAAGGAAGGGCCGTATTTCATTTTCAGGGATTCCAGCAGGTTGATGCGCTCCTCCAGTTGGAAGAGCTCCCGGGGATCACAATCCAGCTCGGAGGAATAATCCGCCAGGCGTCCTTCAATTTCCTTAAGCTCCAGATTCACTTCCGCCAGCGGGGCCAGCCACGCGGCTGTGGAGGCGTCCATGCGTTCCAGTTCGTGCGCCGCCCGGGTCAGTTCCCTCAACTGGGAACCCAGGCCGGGCACGTCCGTTTCCTCCAGCATGGCAAGCATTCTGGAAACCTGTTCCTGAAGCCTGGTGCCGTTGCGGGCGCGCTGCCAGCGTTCTTCCAGCGTGAGCACTTCCTCCGGCGTAAAGGCGGCGGCGTCTATCTCGTCCACCTGGTGGCGCAGCAGCTCTATTTCCCGCGCGGTGGCCGCTTCCGCATGCTCCAGGTCGTCATAGGCCCGGCGCGCGTCCTGCCATTGCCGCCACGCGTCCGCGTAGGCGTGCAGCAGGGGGGCGTGCTCCCCAAAGGCGTCCAGCAGGGAAAGCTGCCTCTCCTGGGAGATCAGGGAGCGGTGGTCGCTGGGGCCGTGCATGTCCACCAGGCAGGCGCCCGCCTCCCGCAGCAGGTTCAGGGTGCACGGGCTGTCATTCAGGAACTGGCGGTTGGCCGTGGAGGAAATGATGCGCTTGATGATCAGGTTGCCGTCTTCGCAGGGCGGCACGCCGTGTTCGTTCAGAATGGCGTGCACCGGGGAGGAGTCCGGCAGGTGGAACACGGCCTCCACGCTGCATTGCTGTTCTCCGGACCGGATGAGCGTTTTGTCCGCGCGTTCTCCCAGCGCCAGGCGTATGGCGCCGATGATGACGGATTTGCCCGCCCCCGTTTCCCCGTGATGCAGATGAAACCGGAGCTGGGTTCCCAGAGCAGCTGGTCCACGAGGGCCAGGTTTCTAATTTTCAGCAATGTAAGCATTCGGGCTTTGGATTTTGAATGCATTATGGCATCATTTGCTCTAAACGCAATCATGACCTCTGTGATGAACATTCTCTTTCTGGGCACCGGAACGTCCACCGGAGTTCCGCAGATAGGTTGCTCCTGTGCGGTCTGCACGTCCCCGGACCCCAGAAACAAGCGGTTGCGTTCTTCAGTTTACGTGGAGGCCGCGGGCACCCGCATTCTGCTGGATTCCTCCCGGATCTGCGTCAGCAGGCCCTGCGGGAAAACATCACGGACGTGGACGCCGTGCTGTACACGCACGCCCATGTGGACCACGTGGGCGGCTTTGACGATCTGCGCGCCTTCTGCTGGCGCAGGTCCGGCGGCCTGCCCCTGTACGCCTCACCGCAGACGATGGAAGCCCTGCGGACCATGTACGGCTGGGCGTTTGAACCGAAACCGGGCCGGAGCGGCTACGTCAGGCCGGAACCTCACGAAGTGAGGGAGCCGTTCCGCGTAGGGAGCGTGCTGGTGACGCCTCTTCCCGTAATGCATGCCGGGGTGGAGACTTATGCCTACGTGCTGGAGGCGGAAGGGCAGCGGCTGGCATACATGCCGGATGTGAAAAGCATTCCGGAGGCCTCCCTGGAGGCCATGAAAGGGGTTGACCTGCTGATTATTGACGGCTTGCGCTATCATCTGCACCCCACGCACCTGTGCCTGGAGGAATCCCTGGCCGCCATTGCCGCCATCCGGCCCGGGCGCGCCGTGCTGACCCACATGTCCCACGACATGGATTACGGGATTCTTTCCGGCAAGCTGCCGGAGAACGTCATGCCTGCCTACGACGGGCTGAGGCTGTCCCTGCCGTGATTTTCACCCTTCATTTCCATCAGGCCATGACTGCTGCAAACAACCCTGACCAGCCCGGCGCGCGGATGCCGTGCGAGACCAGAAAGGTGTTCGGCTTTTCCGTGGCCGTCAGCTCCGTGGAGGAAATGAGCTCTGCCCTGGCGGAACGTGCCCTGGAAGCGCAGGCCCCGTGCCTGGTGGCCGCCGCGGACGTGCACGTGATAACCCTCGGCGTTCATGACCGGGGTTATGGGGCCGTGCTGGAACGGATGGACGTGGTTTGCCCGGACGGAATGCCTGTGGTGTGGAAGCTGAACAGGGGCCTTCCCGCAGGGGAAAGGAGCGCCGAACGCGTGAGCGGGCCGGACCTGATGGAAGCCCTGGTGCGGGCGAATGCGGAGTATCCGGGTCTGCGCCATTTTTTGCTGGGCGGAGATGAAGGGACGCTGGAGACCCTGGCGTCCGCATTGAAGGAGAAGTACCCGGCTTTTCATCTGGCCGGCGTGCATTCCCCGCCATTCCGTTCCTGGACGGAGGAAGACCGGAGGGAGATGCGGGAGGCGGTTGCCTCAAGCGGGGCCAATGTGGTGTGGGTGGGCCTGGGCTGCCCGAAGCAGGAGCGGTGGATGGCGGAGCAGAAGGAGCTGCTGCCTCCCGCGGTTTATGTGGGCGTGGGAGCGGCCTTCGCCTTCCATGCCGGAACGGTGAAGCGCGCGCCCCGGTGGATGCAGAAAAACGGCCTGGAATGGCTGTACCGCATTTACCGGGAGCCGGCGAGGCTGCTCAAGCGGTACGTGAAGCATAACAGCCTGTTCGTGTGGTATGTGCTGACGGGGAGGTAAAAACTCTTTTCCCGATGCGGGCGCCCCGGACATGGGGAGCAGGTTATTTTGGCCTTGTACCGTTCCCGTGCGGATTTATCATGGCTTGGCCGGGTTCTGCACGCCTGCAGGGGTGCAGCTGGCGTTTTCCATCCTTCCATCTCCTTTAACTTCTTTTCCTCATGTTCTTTCGCCGCATTCCCCGGAAAAGCTGGTATGAAAAAGCCGTGGAACGCGTTTTCAGGGACAGGAGGTTGTGTGAGGAAAAATTGCCTCCCTTCGGCTGCGTTCGCGGGGAAAATGGTTTTCTGTACCGGACAAAGCTGCTGAACGGGCAGCTCTGTATGGAATTTGAAATACATGCGGAGGGCTCCGTCAGCGTAACGGTGCGTGATGCGGACGGGAAGAGTATCCCTCATCTTGCTCAGGGAGAGGCAGACAGGTTGCGGGAGAGGGCGCTCCGCAGGGAATATGAGGAAGAGCTGTGGCATGTGGCGGAGTGCTGCTTTGAACCTGATTTCTTCAAGGGCGATCCTGCCCGGAGCCTCGTCGCGCACGTCCGGGAGGCTTACGGGGATGAATTGGAATTCCTGTGGAGGAAGTCGCCGGGAAGCGCTGTCGTGCGGCGGAAGGACACGGAAAAATGGTATGCCGTTTTTCTGGCTGTGCCGCGGTTGAAACTGGGCGGCAGTTCCAGGGAAAGGGTGGAGGTGCTGAATCTGCGGGTCCGCCCTGGGGAGCTCGAGGGCCTTGTGGACCATCACAGCCGTTTTCCGGCCTACCACATGAATAAGAAAAGCTGGGTGAGCCTTTGCCTGGACGGGACCGTCTCCTTTGAGGAGCTGGCCGCGCGCCTGGAGACCAGCCGCCGGCTTGCCGGGAAGTAAACGCCGCTGCCGGCGGTTTTCCGGAGGGCTTATGGTTTCCTCACCCGGAATGCGGCGGCGGAGTTTGCAGGTGGTAAGGCGGGACGGGGCTCTTGACCCGGAAGGGAGCCGGGCCTACAGTGGGGGCATGAACGTTGAAGAAAAGGCGCTGTCCACCTTCCGCACGGAACCCTGGCGCCACAATTGCGCCCAGGCCGTTTGCGCGGCCCTGGGAAGGGAGGATTTGCTGGAAGCCGTCTCCGCGTGCGGCACGGGAAGAGCGCCTGACGGGGTATGCGGCGCCTTGTATGGAGCGCTCCTGTGCACGCCCGTGCAGTCAAGGGAGGAGCTGAAGCGGCGGTTTGTG
This sequence comes from Akkermansia sp. JRP_AM1, assembly GCF_049262625.1. Taxonomy (NCBI): domain Bacteria; kingdom Pseudomonadati; phylum Verrucomicrobiota; class Verrucomicrobiia; order Verrucomicrobiales; family Akkermansiaceae; genus Akkermansia; species Akkermansia sp. JRP_AM1. The sequence continues at coordinate 1,106,538 of NZ_CP118234.1, read as the reverse complement.
GAGAAGCTGGGTTATTCCCATTGCAGGGAGCTGAAAAAAGAAGGCTGTGTTCCGTGCCGGGACTGCGTTGCCTCCGCGGCGTTTATGGCTTTTGATTTGCAGGAGTGAACGCAGAATGACACGACTGTATTCATAGATTTTCATGAAGAAAGAGTCTATTGGAATGAATCCAAATAGAACAACGTCATGAAAAAATTGATATATGCTATAGCAGCGGTAGCCGTTGCAGTTCCGGTAGTGGCCCTGGCGCAGAGCGCCTGCAACAGCGGTTCCTGCACCAAGGGTGACAAGGACATGGCTGAAGCCAAGGAACACATGAAAAAGGGCGCCAAAGCCGCCAAGGACGCCGCTTCCGAAAAAATGAAGGAAGGCAAGCAAGCGGCGAAGGACGCCTACGAAAAGAGCAAGGAAGCCGTCAAGGATACTTACCAGGACAGCAAGGAAGCCGTGGACCATGCGGCGGACAGGGCTGCCGATAAGGCCGAAGCCATTGGCGACGCTGCGAAAAACGGTTAACTCAAACGATTAAAATACAAACCATTTATTTATTATGTGTGACTCCAAAGATCATATGAACCATATGCATGAAGGCTGTGGATGCTCGAAAGATGCCGCTTCCGGCAAGATGGAAGAAGGCAAGAAGGCAATGAAAGACGCCTACGAAAAGAGCAAGGAAGGCGTCAAGGATATGGCTTCCGGCGTAAGTGACAAGGCCAAGTCCATGATGGACAAGGACAAAAACGCTTAATTCCGGCGGTTGAATAAGCCGTTTTCTATTCTGCATCCCGTATGCGGCATGATTTCCCCTTGTCCGGGTTTCCGGACGAGGGGATTTTTATTGGGCGGGATTTTCCGGTTGAGGGCAGCCCTCCCCGGAAGCGTCCATGGCATGCAGGCTGATTTTGTGCCTTTTGCACAGTTCCGCCACCCGGTCACGCTCCAGCAGAATGGTTTTGCCCGCTTCCAGGGCGATTTGCCTGACGCCGCATTCCGCGCACGTCTCAATGGTGACGGGGCCGATCGTAGGAATGTCGAAGCGCATGTCATGCCCCAGGCGCGCCACTTTTGCCAGTGTGGCGGGTTTGCCGTTGCCCAGCTCGCCGCTGCGGCGTATGCAGTTGTTGGTGCCTTCAATGGCTTCCACGGCAACTACGGTGCCTCCGTGCACGACGACGGACTGCCCGATGTGAAGGCGGCTGATTTCCTTGGCCATCTGCATGCCGAAAACGGCGTCCTCCCATTGTTCGGTCGTGGGACGCGGTCCGGCGATGTGGCCCGGCTGCGGCATGTGCTCTTCCATGTAGGTGAAGGCGGGGAGGATGGTGAAGCCTTCTTTTTCCGCCTCCGTGATGACGGCCCCCAGCAGGGAGTCCGCGTTTTTCTCCGGCATGCGCATCAGCACGGAAAGGGCGCGGAGGTCCGGACGGAGGGAGAGAATGTTCTTCGGGTTGATGCCTCCCGCCATGATGACGTTCCGCACGCCGTGCTTTTTCAGGAAGGAGAACGGCTTGCTGATCTGGCCCACGCTGAATTCCTGGTAAGCGTCGCACAGGGGAATGACGGCGGGATTGGTCTCCCCCTTGAAGCCCACGGCCACGATGCGCAGCTCCGGCGTCCGGCGGCGCGCCCCCCGGACGATGTATTCCGGGTAGACGCCGTCTCCGGCTACCAGGCCTAGTACGGGTGGGTCTGTCGTCATGCGGCGTAAAGCGTGCGGGAACGGAGCGGGTTACAGGTATTCCGGGCGCTGGAGCAGTTCCGCCACGCGCTTGAGCAGGCGGCCGATGTCCGCGCCGTCCACCACGCGGTGGTCCCCCGTAGCCACGATGTTGGCCTTGGAGATGGGAATGAACGCCTCCACCTCGTCGCTCCAGACCGGGGTCTTGGTGACGGCTCCCACCCCCAGGATGATGGATTCGCTGGGCATGGGCATGGGGGCGGCAAAGGTGAGCCCGAAGCCGCCGAAGTTGGTGACTGTGGCGATGCCGCCCGTGCTGTCTTCCGGGGCCAGCCTGCGGCGGCGCGCCTGGGCGATCAGCCTGTTGTAGTCTTCCAGCAGTTCTTCCATCGTCCGTTCGTTCACGCGGCGCAGCACGGGAACCATCACTTCGTCCGCCACCTGGGCGGCGATGCCGATGTCAATGGTCTTGGGGGAAAGGATGTTTTCCCCCACCAGGTAGCCGGCGCATTCCGGGCTTTCCGCCAGGGCCAGGGCCAGGGCGCGGGCAAAGTACAGGGTGATGCCGGGCCGCAGCGGGGAATGCTGCCTGTGCTTGATGAGGGGGTCCATGAACACGGGGCGCCCGGCGGAGGCCAGGGGGCGCGTCCAGCTCCGGCGCATGGCGTCCGCCACGGCCAGCCGCATGGAGGAGGCCTTGCGGTGCGGCCACTGGCTCACGTATTCCAGGAATTCCTCCAGGTCGTCAATGGTGACCCGTCCTCCGGCTCCGGAGCCGGAGATGAAAGCGATGTCCGAGGCGCTCATGCCCAGTTCATCCATGCGCGCCTTCATCCGGGGGGACATGTAGTGCGCGCCTTTCATGCCGGCGGGCACCGGCAGGCCGCGCACGCTGGGCTGGACTTTCAGGTCCGTGCCGTTTTCCTGGTAGGATTCCCCCGTCAGGCCAAAGTGGACCCCGGCGGGCTTTTCCTCCCGGGCGGAAGCGTCCGGGACGCGCTGGGGCACGGATTCCGGGCTGGCCGGAAGGGAAGGCTGGGTGGAGTCACCGGCCGGGGTGGCCCCGGAACGCTCAATTTCCTCTTCCGTGGCGTCAATCATGGCCATGCAGGCGCCGACCACGATGGATTCCCCTTCCTTGATAAACACGTCGCTCAGGACGCCGCCGCACATGGTGGTGACGCCCATGGTGGCCTTGTTGGTCTCTACCTCAAAGATTTCTTGGTCGGCTTCTACGGTGTCGCCCGGGGCCGCCAGCAGGCGCAGCACGGTGGCTTCCGCAATGGAATCCCCGAGCTGGGGCATCAGAATGGGTACTTTAGGCATGGTGGAAACTGGGTTGAATCAGATGGATAAAAGATGGCGGATGGAGGCGGCGATGGATTCCAGCGTAGGGCGGTGCGCCTTCCACAGGTTGGGATGCTGGGGGATGGGGGTGTCCCTGGCGTTGAGCCGCTGGGGCGGAGCGTCCAGCAGATGGAAGCCTTCCGCCACGATGCGGGAAACGACTTCCGACGTGACGCCCCCCACGGGAAGTCTTCCCCGACGACCAGGACGCGGCCAGTGCGCGCTACGGAGGCGATGACGGTGTCCATGTCCAGCGGGCGCACCGTGCGGAGGTCCACTACTTCCACTTCATAACCGCTCTCCTTCGCCAGCAGGTCCGCCGCGCGCACGGCTTCCGGCACCATGGCGCTGTACGCCACTACGGTGGCGTGCTTTCCGGTGCGGGCGATCCGGGCCATGCCGAAGGGAATCACCGGGGCTTCCCGGTAGTTGTCCTCCGCCTTCAGCCAGCGGTACAGGAACTTGTGTTCCAGGAAGATGACGGGATCGGGCACTTCCACGGCCTGGCGCAGCATCCAGTAGGCGTCCGCCACGGTGGCCGGGGTCATGACGTGCAGGCCCGGATAGTGGGCGAACAGGGCTTCCAGGCTCTGGCTGTGGAAGGGACCCGTGCCGGGCGTTCCCCCGCAGGGCAGCCGCACCGTGATGTTGGCGGGAATGCCCGTGCGGTAGTAATGGGTGGCCGCCATGTTGACGATCTGGTTGAAAGCGATGGTGCTGAAGTCGGCAAACTGGACTTCCATGATGGGCTTCTTGCCCATGACGGCGGCTCCGGTGACCATGCCGGCCATGGCGTCCTCACTGATGGGGGCGTCAATCACGCGGTCCGGGAACAGCTCCTTGAGGCCCTTGGTCGCTTTGAAAGCGCCGCCGAAAACGCCTATGTCCTGTCCGTACAGGAAGACGTCCTTGTCTTCCGCAAGCAGGTCTTTCTGGGCGTCGTGAATGGCATCAATGTATGTTACGCTCATGGGAATATTCCGTTTGCAGGCTTAATAAGGTCTCCACACCGTGGCGTTCCAGTCCTCCCGGAAGGGGTCCGGCTCCGGTTCCCTCTGCGCAGTAGCCACGGCCAGCTGGACTTCATCGGCATACTGCTTTTTCAGGTCCGCCACTTCTTCCGGCGTCAGCCAGCCGGCTTCCAGCAGTTGCCGTTCCGCGACGGTGACGGGGTCTTTTTTGTCGTACTCATCCTTCAATTCCCTGGGGATGTAGGAGGCGTCGTCATGTTCCCCGTGGCCGCACATGCGCAGGGTCTTGGCCAGCACCCACTGGGGGCCCCTGCCTTCCCTCGCGTTGTTGACGGCGGTGCGGAAGGCTTCCAGCGTAGCCATGAAGTCCGTGCCGTCCGTTTCATGCACGGTGAAGCCGTAGCCGCGGCCCCTGTCCGCCAGGGAGGCTTCCCCGAATTCACGGACATTGGGAGTGGAATAGGCGAATTGATTGTTGGTCACCACGAGCACCAGCGGCAGTTGTTCCACGTTCGCCATGTTGGCGGCTTCGTGAAAGGCGCCTGTGGACGTGGTGCCGTCTCCGCAGAAGGCCACGCCTACGGGGCCGGGAAGCTTGCCGTCCAGCCGCTTGGCAAAAAGGCAGCCGATGACGAAGGCCACCGTGCTGCCCAGATGGCTGATGGGCGCCATGTAGCCTTCCGCCGGCAGTCCGCGGTGGACGTTCCCGTCCCGTCCCTTCATATAGCCCAGGGCAGAGCCCAGGTAGGAGCGGGCCGCTTCAATGATCGGTTCCCCCAGGTGATGCGCGCCGCCTGTTCCCGGATGAACGGGGCGATCACGTCATACCCGGCGGTCAGGAAAACGCCGCCGCAGGCGGCAATCGCTTCATGCCCGCGGCCCAGGTAAACGCCGCCCGTGATTTTGCCCGCTTTATACAGGCTGGAAATTTTGGTGTCAAAGGCCCGCGCCAGCAACATGGCCTTGTAAGCCTTGACGGCGCTTTCCTTCAAGTCCGGTTGTGTAGTGTCGCAATGTGCCACCCCATTATTTTATATGCTGCATGGGGAAATGCAATGCCATTTCATGAAACTTCCGGAGACTTCATGCCTGCGGGCCTGAACGGACGTTCCGGCTGCACCGCAGGGCGGCAGGGGCGCGGACGGGGAACTCCGGTTCCCGAAAGGCGTTTTTTACATCCTCTTCACCCATTGCCTGTTCCGGAAAAAATCCCCCGGTTCACTTCCCTTCCGGCGGAAGGGAGCATCTCAGTTCGAATTTGGGATGCACCACATCGTAGTCTCCGGAAAACAATTCCGTTTCCATGATGATTTTATCATACTCCTGCGCAAAAAGTTCGGGAAAGACCAGGGGGGCCTTCCCGATATCGCTTTCCTTCCTGATGGAGCAGAGGAAGGAGGCGGCAGGCAGGCGCACGACTTCCTTTAACTGCCGGGCGTCCCTTTTGGTCGCTTCCACCTCCACATACAGGAACCTTTCCGTTCCGGAGCTCCGGTGGAAGGAAAGGAGTCCGGCTTCCGCGCCCAGCCTCAGCTCATTGCGGTTAATGTCATCAAGCATGTTGGTGATGAGTACATTGTAATCCGTGCTGTGCTGTTTTCCGGCATAGGGGGCCGTCCAGCAATATTTTTCCGGCAGGGCGTGGACGGTCTGCCCCTCATGGCGCCGGAGGCCTTCCATCCGGTCCATCTGCTTCTGGAATTTTTCCAGCAGGTGCAGTTTCTCCTGAATGTCCCTGATTTTCTGGTGCGCCAGCATGGTGCCGTGGGAAATCAGCTTCTTGTAATGGATTCTCTGCTGGTCCTCGGTCAGAAAGGAGGTGAACTCCTTCAGGGGAATGTCCAGGAAGGTGCAGGCGCGGATGGCGTCCACCACGGGAATCTGGGAGAGGGTGTAATAACGGTAGCCTGTATCCGGGTCCGTATGGGCCGGGCGCAGAATCCCCAGTTGCTCGTAATACCGGAGTGATTTAATATGTACGCCGGTCTGTTTGGACAGATTGCCTATGGTTAGTAAATTCTGCTTGTCCATCCTGTATTGCGGTTGGCGTGGAAACTGATTTTTTCCCGCCGGAGGCGCGCCCGGCGGAAACGGCTGCTGCATGCAAGAGAAATCTTCCTGAAGACGAAATCGTCGCGTCATTCATTTGATTCTTGTTGCCAGCAGCTTACAACAAATGATAAAAAGCCGCTCCACTTAATCTTTTCATTGCCTCTTGACTCTCCCATTATGGGATACTTTACATCTTATGGCAATTGAAAAATCCCCGGTCTTGTCGGAAGCGTGGTTCCGGGGTTTCTTGAGGTCTTATAAAGCATGATTACTGATGAAAACAACTAGTCTCCTTCTTCTCTGCACCACCCTTTTGGCAGCTCTCTCCTCCTGCCGGCAGGGGGATGAAAATCCGGCCGCCGGTTCTCCCGGAGAAATAGTGCCGGAAGTGGCCGTTCTCACGGTGCACGGCACCCAGGTTCCCGTAACCGCCAACCTTCCCGGCCGCATGGAGGCGTACCTCCAGGCGGAAGTGCGCGCCCGCGTGACGGGAATTATTCAGGAACGCTGCTACCAGGAAGGGCAGACGGTTCGCCCGGGCGACCTTCTCTTCAAGATAGATCCGGCTCCGCTCCAGGCCGTGCTGGACGAATGCAAGGCTACGGTAGCGCGCGCCAAGGCCGTGCTGGCGGATGCGGAGGACAAGGCCGCCCGCTATTCCTCCCTGGTGGCCAAGGGCGCCGTCAGCGTGCGGGAGCACAAGCAGGCCATGGCGGAGGAAGACCGGGCCAGGGCGGAATATGCCGCCGCCGCCGCGTCTCTGGAGCAGGCCCGCCTGAATCTGGAATACACCAGGGTGGAAGCGCCCATCTCCGGCCGCGTGCGCCGCGCGCTGGTGACGGAAGGGGCATTTGCCAACCAGAACGAATTCACGCACCTGACCACCATTGAGCAGATAGACCCCATCTATGTCCGCTTCTGCCAGCCGGCCTCCCAGTACAGCAGCCTGCGCCGCGCCGTGGTGTCCGGCCTGTGGAAGGGAGTGCCGCTGGGTGAAATCAAGGTGCGCCTGCTGCTCTCCAATGGGGAGGAATACCCCCATTCCGGCAAGATCATCTTTTCCGACATGGCGGTGGATCCGAATACGGACACCATTGAAATGCGGGCCCAGTTCCCCAATCCGGATTATGAGCTTTTGCCCGGCGCCTATGTGCGCGTGGTATTTGAGAAGGCGGTGCGGGACAACGTGTTCGCCATTCCCCGGGACGCCGTCATCCGCACCGCGCAGGGGGCTTCCGTCTTTGTCGTGGGCCCGGAAGGCGTGCTGGAAATGCGCCCCGTGAAGGCGGATACGCTGAACGGCCGGGAATGGCTGGTTTCGGAAGGCCTCAAGGACGGGGACAAGGTGGCCGTCAGCCACATCATGTCCCTCCGGCCCGGCATGAAGGTCCGCAGCGCCGCGCCCCAGCCGCAATCCAACGCCCAGCAATAACCCGTTATGCCTGATTTCTTTATACGCCGCCCCATTTTTGCCTGGGTAGTCGCCCTGCTGATTTCCCTGATCGGGCTGCTGGCCATTCCCAGCCTGCCTATTGCCCAGTACCCGGACATCGCTCCGCCGGTCATTACCCTGCGCACTACGTATCCGGGCGCCTCCGCCCAGGATACGGAGGAAGCCGTCACCGCCGTGATTGAAAAGGAAATCAACGGAGCTCCCGGCCTGATGTACATGTCCGCCACCAGCAGTTCCGACGGCGCGGTGGAAATCGCCGCCACGTTCACGCAGGGCACGGACCCGGACATTGCCGCCGTGGAAGTGCAGAACAGGCTGAAAATCGTGGAATCCCGCCTGCCGGAATCTGTCCGGAAGGAAGGAGTGTTCGTGGAAAAATCCTCCAACAACATTCAGGCGATGATCTCCCTTTCCTCCACGGGGAACCTGAATGATACGGAACTGGGGGAATGGGCTTCCGCGCGCATCATCCCTGAATTGAAGCGCGTGAAAGGCGTCGGGCGCGTGGAGCTCTTCGGCGCGGAAACGTCCATGCGCATCTGGCCCGATCCGGAAAAGCTGGAAGCGCTGGGGCTGACGCCCACGGACATCGTGAATGCCGTGGCCGCCCAGAGCGAGCGCATCATCATCGGTGACATCGGGGGCGGCCGTTTCCAAATCCGCCCCCATCAACGCCAGCGTGGTGGCGGAGGAAGCCTTCCGCACGCCGGAGGAATTCGCCTCCATTGCGCTGAGAACGCTTTCAGACGGTTCCTCCGTCAAGCTGGGGGACGTGGCGCGGGTGGAGCTGGGCTCCAACAGCTACGCGTTCTTCTCCCGCTGCAACGGGCAGACCGCCACCGGCATGGCTATCAAGATGGCTCCCGGCTCCAACGCCGTGGAAACCATGGGCCTGCTCAAGGCCAAGATGGATGAGCTGGCCAGGGACTTCCCGCCCGGCGTCACCTACCAGATTCCGTATGAAACCACCCATTTCGTGGAAATCTCCATCCAGAAGGTCATCTCCACCCTGCTGGAAGCCATTCTGCTGGTATTCCTGGTCATGTTCCTGTTCCTGCAGAACTTCCGGGCCACCCTGATTCCCACGCTCGTCGTCCCCGTGGCCCTGCTGGGCACCTTTGCGGTGATGTGGCTCTCCGGGTTCTCCATCAACATGCTCACCATGTTCGCCATGGTGCTCAGCATCGGCATTCTGGTGGACGACGCCATTGTGGTGGTGGAAAATGTGGAACGCATCATGATGGAGGAGGGGCTGGACGCCCGGCGCGCTACGGTAAAAGCCATGAAGCAGATCGGAGGCGCCATCGTGGGCATCACCGCCGTGCTCGTGGCCGTGTTCGTGCCCATGGCCTTTTTCAGCGGAGCGGTGGGGAACATCTACCGGCAATTTGCCGTGACCCTCATTGTATCCATCTCCTTCTCCGCGTTTCTGGCCCTTTCCCTGACTCCGGCTCTGTGCGCCGCCATGCTTAAAGCCTCCTCCGTGGAGCATCAGGAAAAGAAAGGATTCTTCGGATGGTTCAACAGGACCATCCACCGGTCCACGGACCGGTACGGCAATGCCGTATCCGGAATCATCCGCCGCCCCGTACGCTCCCTGTTCCTGTATGTGCTCATCATTGCGGGGGCCGGCTACCTGTACCTCACGCTTCCCACCTCCTTCCTTCCGGAAGAAGACCAGGGCAACTTCATGGCGATGGTTGCCCTGCCTGCCGGGACCTTGCAGGAGGAAACCAGCACCCGGCTGCGGGAGGTGGAGGATTACCTGATGCAGCATGAACCGGTGGAATACGCCTACTCCGTGGGCGGCTTCAGCTTCATGGGCACCGGCACCAACATGGCGATGCTGTTTGTCGGCCTGAAAAACTGGGACGAGCGTTCCGGAGAGGACAACTCCGCCCAGGCGATCATTGACCGGGTCAACGCCCGTTTTGGCGGGGACCGCCAGATGATGGTCATGGCCCTGAACATGCCGTCCCTGCCGGAACTGGGCAGCACGTCCGGCTTCGACTTCCGGCTCCAGGACAAGGGCGGCCTGGGGTATGCCCGCATGGTGGAAGCCCGGGACGAACTCCTGGCCCGCGCCAATGCGGACCCCAACCTGACGGGCGTCTACTTCTCCGGACAGGCGGACACGCCGCGGCTGCACGTCTCCATTGACCGGGAAAAAGCCTTCTCCATGGGAGTGCCCATTACGGAAATCAGCAATTCGCTGGCGGTCATGTTCGGGTCCAGCTATGTGGGGGACTTCATGCATGACAGCCAGGTGCGCCGCATCATTGTGCAGGCGGACGGAAAAAGCCGCCTGAACGGCAATGACATTGAAGACCTGCATGTCCGTAATGACCAGGGGAAGCTTCTGCCCCTCTCCTCCTTCGTCCGGCTGGACTGGACGGCCGGCCCCCCGCAGCTCACGCGCTACAACAACTACCCCTCCTTCACCATCAACGGCTCCTCCGCGCCCGGCAAGAGCAGCGGGGACGCCATGAACGCCCTGGAGCAGATTACCGCCACCCTGCCGCAGGGCGTGGGATTTGAATGGACGGGACAGTCCTATGAAGAAAAGCTTGCCGGGTCCCAGGCCACGCTGCTCTTCGGCCTGTCCATCCTGATCGTCTTCCTGGTGCTGGCGGCCCTGTATGAAAGCTGGTCCATTCCGCTGGCGGTCATCCTGGTGGTGCCCCTGGGCCTGCTCGGAGCCCTGCTGGCCGTCTTCCTGCGCGACATGCCCAACGACATCTACTTCAAGGTGGGCCTGATTACGACCATCGGCCTTTCCGCCAAGAATGCCATCCTGATTGTGGAAGTGGCCAAGGAATTCTACCGGGAAGGCATGGATGTGATGGAAGCTGCCGTTGCCGCCGCCAAACTGCGCCTGAGGCCCATCCTGATGACCTCCCTGGCGTTCGGCGCCGGGGTGGTTCCGCTGGCCTTCGCCCACGGGGCGGCGGCGGGCGCGCAGCGCGCCGTAGGCACGGGGGTGCTGGGCGGCATCATTACGGCCACCCTGCTGGCAATCTTCCTGGTTCCCCTCTTCTTCCGCCTGACAGCCGGAAAGAGGAAACAGGAACACCCGGAAGAAGCATAGGGCACGAGGCTGGAACGGAAACGCCTGGAATAGCCCCTGCCGCGGAAGGCGCGGGAAGACAGAACCCTGCATGGGACCGCTGCCCGCGCCTGATGCGTTAAAAAGGGGAGCACGTTTCCGTGCTCCCCGTCTTTCGGGAAAAAGGCTGAAAGAGGTTTTCCTGCGGAGGGAGGGCCTGAAAAGCCTCGTTATCCGCATGGGCTGGAACCCCGTATGCCGCTGCGCCCGTGCTTGGGATTATTCCCTGCCGCGCGCGTTCAGGAAAATGAACACGTAATACAGCAGCATGGCCAGGGAGGAAAGCGCGCCCACCACATAGGTCATGGCCGCCCAGAACAGGGCACTCTTGGCCTTTCCGTGGTCGAAGTAATTCATCAGGTGGGAACGGTCCAGCCATTTCAGGGCTCTGGAGGAAGCGTCAAACTCCACCGGAAGCGTGATGAAGGCGAAGATGGTGGTCATGGCAAACAGGCCGATGCCCAGCCCCAGCACCCACGGGGAACCGCCCATGGCCAGCAGGATAATGCCGATGATCAGCACGATGCTCACCAGATTGGAGGAGAACTGGACGATGGGAACCAGCGCGGACCGCAGGCCCAGCCAGTGATAGGCCTGGGCGTGCTGTACGGCATGCCCCACTTCATGGGCCGCCACGGCCGCGGCGGCAATGCTGTTGGAATTGTAAACGGACTCGCTCAGGTTGACGGTCTTGTCCGCCGGATTGTAATGGTCCGTCAGGTGGCCGGGGGTGGAAATCACCTTCACGTCCGTGATGTGGTTGTCCTTCAGCATCTGTTCCGCCACTTCCCGCCCGGTCACCGGAATGGGAATCTGGGAATATTCGCTGAAACGGCTCTTCATGCGCGCGCTGACCAGCCAGCTCAGAAGCATGGAGCCCAGCAGAATCATCCAGTAAATGGTATAGGAATGCTGCGGGGCGGTTTCCGCCGCCTGGGCCGTGTAGGAAAGGAAGTCGATATTGAATAATTCAATCATTGCAAGTTTGACCTTATATCATAAGGCTTTGTTGAATCCAGAGGGCGCCGTGTCAGCCGCCGGGAGAGGTTCCCCCGGCTTCTGTCATACGGAAACATGCGGAAGAACGGTGCATTCAATCGTCCGCCTTCTGGGAAAGAAGTTTGCCGTCCGGGGCATAGTAAAGCTCCAGTTTGCGGACGGCGGCGGTTTCTGACCGGCAGTCCACCCGGTACTTCAGGGCTCCCCTGGCGGTGATTTGCTTGGCGCGGCGGGGAGCGTACCCCGGGAAATCGCGGGCGATGGCCGCCGTAACGGGGGCGGGCAAATCCTGAAGGCGCATGTCCGCCTTAATCAGGCAGACGGTGCCGTCCGGATAAAGCTTGACGTCGTATTCCAGGCCGTTGAGGTGGAATTCCGCCTCGTAAACGTCTTCGTCGTTGTCGAAATCCCATTCGATGGCGCCGGCGTTCGGATACTGCTTCTGCACCTGTTCCTTCACGGGGGCAGGAACTCGGGAGGCCGGAATATCCGCCAAAGCCGGAAGGGTGAATGCGGCAGCGAGAGTGGTCGTAAGTATACGTGAAATATTCATAAATACGTGATAATTGTATTTATTCAAAAAACAAGAATCTTTTGTGAATGTCTTGTGACAATTCTGCCATCAATGGAATGAATCCGGGCATGGCGGGGTTTATTGTCGCCAAAAAGCGGGTGATGGAGTTGAATGACAGCATGCAACAGGGTATTGTTTATTTGCTTGGAGCGGGTCCGGGGGATCCCGGCCTGATGACCGTCCGCGGGCGGGAACTGGTGGAAGCGGCGGAAGTGCTGGTATATGATGCGCTGAGCTCGGCGGAACTGCTGAACTGGGCTCCTGCCGCATGTGAAAGGATTTTTGTGGGCAAGCGGGCTTCCCGCCACGCCCTGCCGCAGGAGGAAATCAATGCCCTGCTGGTCAAACTGGGACGCGCCGGGAAAAAAGTGGTGCGCCTGAAAGGCGGCGATCCCTACGTCTTCGGGCGCGGGGGAGGAAGCGGACGCCCTGCATGAAGCGGGCGTGCCGTTTGAAGTCATTCCGGGCATTACCTCCGCCATTGCGGGGCCGGCCTATGCGGGCATTCCGGTGACGCACCGCAAGTACTGCACGCAATTTACCGTCTTCACGGGCCATGAAGACGTGAACAAGAAGGAATCTTCCCTGGACCTGAAAGGAATCGCCGGAGCGCAGGGCACGAAAATCATGCTGATGGGCATGCAGAAGCTCGCGGACGTCTGCGAAGCCCTGACCGGATACGGGCAGGAGCCGTCCACGCCGGCCGCCGCCATCCAGTGGGCCACCACGGGCATTCAGCGCACGGTTACGGGCACTGTCCGGACGCTGCCCGCCAAGGTTCAAAAGGCCGGGCTGGGCGCCCCTGCGGTAGTCGTGATCGGGGATGTGGTGAAGGAACGCGACAGCCTGGCCTGGTTTGAAAAACTGCCCCTGTTCGGCAAGCGCATCGTGGTGACGCGCACCCGCGCCCAGGCCGGGGAACTGAGCGTGCGCCTGCGCCGTCTGGGTGCGGAAGTGCTGGAAATGCCCACTATCCGCATGGCCCCCCCTCCAACAAGCGGGAATTTGCGGAAGGCGTGGTGCACGCCCATACCTATGACTGGCTGGTGTTCTCCAGCCCCAACGGGGTGGAACGCTTCTTCCAGGCGTTTTTTGCCGTGTACCAGGACATCCGGAGCATCGGAGGCGCCAGGATTGCGGCCATCGGGCCCGGAACGGAGGCGAAGCTCCGGGAATACGGGCTGGCCGTGGATATCATGCCTAAAAAATTCGTGGCGGAAGGACTCGTCAAGGCCTTCAAGGACGCCCGCGAGGAAATCGGAACCATTGAGCACAGCACGTTCCTGTGGGTGCGCGGGGAGGAAGCGCGGCGCGTGATTTACGACGGCCTGACCGCTCTGGGAGCTATTGTGGACGAATGCATCGCCTACAGGACGGAAGCGGAAACGGAGGACGTGGCGGGAGCCCAGGCGGCTTTCCGGGAGCGGGGGGCGGATATCGTGACGTTCACCAGCTCCTCCACGGCGGAAAACTTTTTCAAGCTGGGGCTTCCGTGGCCGGACGGCTGCAAGGCCGCCAGCATCGGGCCCGTGACCACGGCAACCCTCAAGGAGCTGGGGCGCGCACCCTCGATTACCGCGAAAACGCACGACATCAACGGCCTGGTGGAGGCCATCGTCAAGGCCGCCGGCAAATAGGAAAAACGGTGCGCCCCGCGGGAGATGCCGGGGCGGAACGGATGGAAAAGCGTTATCCGGGGAAATGCCGTTTAAAAGCCATTGACGGCTTCCCAGCCGATGACCTTTCCATTTTCAAACAGGACATTATAGGAAACGGGCGGACGGCTGCCCAGGGGCATCGTGACGCCTATCCCGGTGCCTACCCCGGAATCCCTGCTGCGGAATCCGCCTCCGCCCAGGCCCACGGACCAGCCCGTGCCGCTCCGCGTGTAAATCCACCGTTCCGTATTCTTCCCGTTCATCCGGCCTGCCATCTTCTGTTCAGGTTCCCCCATGCCAGCAGGACCGCCATGGGGGACATGCCCTTTTCCAGCTCTCCGCGCGCCACTTTGGCCTGCTGCTCCTTCGGAAGCTGTTCATAGGCCTGCATATTCTTCGCGATGCGGTCGGACGGCGTGGGGGAACAGGCCCCCAGCAGCGCGAGGCAGGCGGGAAGCAGGACGAAAGGAAGGCTCGTTTTCATCATCCCACAAATAGCATGGCGTAAGATGGCTGGCAAGGTGCCAGCGCGGCTTTTCCGGAAAATGGAGGCGGGAAAATCCGTTATTCTGACATAAAAGCTCGCTTTTCCCGTAAATACATAATTGGTTATTGACAAGCATGGGGGGTAGGGGAGTAGGAATTCACCTCCAAATGCAACGCGCCGCAGATGCGGGAAAGGTTGCCGCCACTGTTTACCACTTCTATTTTTCCGAGCCGCCGATATGTCCAAAACGTTAATTATAGCAGAAAAGCCGAGCGTCGCCACTGATCTGGCGAGAGTCCTCGGCAAGGAGCTTGGGAAATTCACCCGGGACAAATCCGGCGCGTTTTACCAGAATGACCGGGCCATCATCACGTCCGCCGTGGGCCACCTGCTGGAACAGAAGAAGCCCATGACGGAGGGCGGCAAGTCCCTGCCATGGAAGTTCGACTATCTGCCCGTCATCCCCAGGACGTTTGAACTGGAACCCATCAAACAGTCGGAAGACCGCCTGAAAAAGGTTCTCCAGCTCGCCAAAAGCAAGGACGTGACGGAAATCGTCAACGCATGCGATGCCGGGCGCGAAGGGGAGCTCATTTTCCACAACCTGGTGCGTTACGGAAAATGGACCAAGCCTGCGCGCCGCCTGTGGATGCAGTCCATGACGGATGAAGCCATCCTGAATGCGTGGCACAGCATGCGGAGCGAGGCCGACATGCAGCCCCTGACGAACGCCGCCGTGTGCCGTTCCGAATCAGACTGGCTGGTGGGCCTGAACAGCACCCGCGCCCTTACCATCCTGCAATCCCGCGGAGGCTTCAACGTCACCCCCGCCGGACGCGTGCAGACCCCCACGCTGGCCATTCTGACGCAGAGGGAACTGGAAATCCAGGCGTTTGAACCGGTGCCCTATTCGGAAGTGTGGGCGGAATTCGGCGTGCAGTCCGGCTCCTACTCCGGCCGCTGGATTGACCGGGACTGGAAAAAGGACGACAACCCGCAGTCCCGCGCGGAACGCATCTGGGACCCGGAACAGGCGACCGTCATCCGCGACCGCTGCCGCGGCAAATCCGGCACGGTGACGGAGGAAAAGAAACCCGTCACAACCATCGCCCCGCTGTTGTATGACCTGACCTCCCTCCAGAGGGAAGCCGCCAACCGCTACGGCTTTTCCGCCAAGCGCACGCTGCAGCTGGCCCAGGAGTGCTATGAAAAGCACAAGGTGCTCACCTATCCCCGTACGGACTCCCGCTACCTGCCGGAGGACTATCTGGGCAAGGTCTACGGCATCGTGGGCACGGTGGCGGAGCAGGACCCGGAATTCGCCACTTTTGCGAAGGACATCCTGGACAACAAGCGCATCAAGCCCAACCGGCGCGTGTTTGACACGAAAAAGGTAAGCGACCACTTCGCCATCATCCCGACCGGCAAGATGGAAAAGCTTACCGGAGACGCGCAGAAACTCTTTGAAATGGTCATGGCCCGCTTCCTGGCCGTCTTTTTCCCCCGCCGTGTTTGAGGACACGCGCAGAACCACGCTCATTGCCCACCAGGGCGGCGTGACGGACGCCTTCCTAACCACGGGGCGCGTGCTGGTGGAACCGGGCTGGCAGGCCGTCTACGGACGCAAGGCGGGCAGTTCTTCCAAGGAAGAGCTGGTGCCCGTCCATGACGGGGAACAGGCTGCCGTGCGTGAAATTGAAATCCGCAACGCCATGACCAAGCCGCCCGCACGGTACAATGAAGCCACGCTGCTGGCCGCCATGGAAGGCGCCGGAAAGCTGGTGCATGACGAAGAACTGGCCGCCGCCATGAGCGAACGCGGCCTGGGCACTCCCGCCACCCGCGCCTCCATCATTGAAGGCCTGATTTCCCAGGAATACATTGTCCGGGACGGCCGCGAGCTTCTGGCGACGCGCCGCGGGATTGAACTGATCGCCCTGCTGGAACGCATCGGGCTGAAAACGCTTACCTCCCCCAGCCTCACCGGGGAATGGGAATACAAGCTCAAGCAGATGGAGCAGGCCGCCCTGCCGAGGGACTCCTTCATGGAAGGCATCAAGACTCTGACCGGGGAAATCGTAAAGAGAGTGAAAGACTTCCGGGAAGCCCAGCAGCAGGTGGAACTGCCGGAAATGGAACTGGACTGCCCGTCCTGCCATGCCCACGGCCTGAAAAACACGCTGGACGCCGTTTCCTGCCGTTCCTGCAAGTTCAGCATCCGCAAGGTCATCTCCGGCCGCGACATGACGGATGAAGAGCTGAAAACCCTCATTGTGGACGGCAAGACGGGAATCCTCCACGGATTCACCTCCCGGTTCGGCAAACCCTTTGAAGCGGGGCTGGAGCTCAACGACAAGTTCCGCGCCACGCTCTACTTCCCGGCACGGGAGGAGGACGAAGCCGCCGGGACGGAGGAAGCCGTGAAAGTGGCCTCCGTCACCATCCCGGACATGGGGGAACACGATGTGATGGAAACGGCCAAGGCCTGGAAAGTCCCTTCCCTGGCCATTGGAAAGGAAAATGCCGCCGTCTCCGTTTCCCGGACCATCCTGGGCCGTGAAATTCCGCTGGACCAGGTGTTGAAGATTCTGGCGGAAGGAAAGTCCGACCTGATGAAGGGCTTCATCTCCCAGCGCACCAAGCGCCCGTTTGACGCTTATCTGGTCTTCAATGCGAAGACGGGCAAGATTGGCTTTGAATTCCCGCCCCGGGAAAAGAAATATCCGGCTAAAAAAGCTGCGGCCAAGTCGGAAGACAAGGAAAAAGCTTCGGCTTCCAAAACGGCCAGGACGCCCAAAACTGCCGGGAAAGGCGCGGGAAGAAGCGCTAAAACGGCAGAGGCGGCTCCTAAAAAAGGGAAGAAGCAATAACTGCGGTCCGAGGATTTTCTCCGGATGCGCGGTCAGGGTGGCATGAGGCCGCTGATTGGAGGGAATGATGAGGGGCGGGAGCTCCTCACTCCCGGGCAAGCCAAATTCAGTTTCCCTTGCTTCTTCCAATTCCCCCCGGTTTGTCACGGTCTCCCGCCCGGGAAAAAGGGCCTTCCGGCCCTTATCGGCCCTGCATGGCCTCCGGATGACATGTGATGAGGCCGTTTTCCCCTTTCTTGTTCCGGGTTCCCGATGCAGCGGCGGTCAATTAAAAGCTTTTATCCGGCCGGCCCTGTTGTTAGGGTTGCAGTTGCAACCCTGTGTTCCTGACGATGAAACTCCTTCTGCTTGCTGTGCTGGTATGGTGCGGCGCGGTTTGTGCGCCGGCTGATGAATATGCCTTTCCGGGCGAACGGGAATGGATATCCAAGCTCGGAGATGTGGTAAAAGGCAGTTTTCAATCCTGCACGGGTTCCAGATTGGCGCTTAAAACGGGGCGGAAACGTGTGGAAATTCCGCTGAACCGCCTGGATGAGGAAGACGCGGCGCTGGCGGCTTCCCTAACGGGCACGGCGGCGCGCCGGGACCTGAAGCTGGCCGCGATGCTCTGGCCGTTCCTGATGAAGGAACTGGAAAAAGCAACGTGGACGCCGGTGGAAAAAGACATCACTCCCCGCTATAATGAAGCGGCCCGGAAAAACCCCACCAGAACCTTGACGGGAACCAGGAAGGTGGACGGGCTGGTCTGTACCACCTCCCTTTCCGCCATCAAGGGCCCTCCGTTCCGAATCCAGGAATACTGCCGCCCGCAGGCGCGCCCGGAAAGCGGGAGGGGGCAGAAAAACTTTGACATGGTTCTGGACCAGGGAAGCCTTTACGCCTATTACGATACCGGAAAAGGCCTGCTCATTCCCTCCAAATACATGCCTGAGGAACGGACGGAAATGCGCGCTCCCGTTTCCTCCCTGCTCCCTCCGGGCGAACGACTCGCCGCAAGGGAGACAAAATCCTACAGCAATGCGGACTACTCCCTGTCCATGGAAAGCCGCCCCGTCAAGGGAGCCTATGAAACGTGCAAGCCCAATTCCCTGGGAAAAAAGAAGCTGGTGATGTACTGGAATACGGAGGGCAAAATGGTCTGCGGCATCATGAAGCTGGACTACGACAACATGCGCGTTGCCGCCCTGTTTGACGACCAGCGGAAGCTGATGAACGCTCCGGGACTGGGGTATGCCGTGATTCTTTCCCGCCTGGACAAAAAAGGCCGGGACTCCAGGGAGGACGGCCGTTACTACCATGTGGCGCTGGCCGCGGACGGGCTGCCCGTGTACCACCATGAAGGCCCGGAGGACGAGGCCGCCATGAACCCGCTGCTTTACGGGAAACTCCGTGATTCCGAAAAGAAAGCGGCGCTGGCGGAGGAAAGAAAACGCGAACAGGCATTCCGTGCCAGGCAGGAAGCTCGCCAACGCCTGGTGGAATCCGCCAGGAAGCGAAGAGAATAGTCCGTCCTTGAATCTTTTCTGGAAAGATTACTCCTCGGAAAGATGGTCCGGGTGAATGGAGTAGTGCCCGGGGGCGTCCAGCGTGTCAATAAGGGCCATGTCTTCTCCGTCCAGGGAGAAGCCGAAAACGTCCAGGTTGGCTTTGATTCTGTCCGCATGCACGGATTTGGGGAGGGGCACGATGCCGCGCTGGAGTTCCCAGCGGAGGCATATCTGGGCTACGGATTTTTTATGCTTGTCCGCGATGCGGCGCAGGACGGGTTCCTCCAGTACGCCTCCGCGGGCCAGGGGGCCCCATGATTCCACCAGAATGCCGTGTTCCCGGCAGAAGGCGACCGCTTCCGTCTGGTGGTACCTGGGATTGATTTCCAGCTGGTTCACCATGGGGATGGTATCGGCTTGTTCCATCAGGGCTTCCAAATGGCGGGGAAGGAAGTTGCTGACGCCGATGGCCCTTGCCTGGCCCTCCTTGTAAAGGCGCTCCATGGCTTTCCAGGTTTCCCTGTTCAGATCTCTGTAGTCCTTCTCATATCCGGCGGGGATGGGCCAGTGGATCAGGTACAGGTCCAGATAATCCGTTTCGAGGCGGTTCAGGGAGGCGTCAAAAGCGCTCAGGGTGCTTTCATAACCCTGGTCCGTGTTCCAGACTTTGCTGGTGATGAAGATTTCCTCCCGCGGAATGGAGCTTTCCCTGACGGCGCGCCCCACCGTTTTTTCATTGCCGTATACGCTGGCTGTGTCAATGAGGCGGTAGCCTGCTTCCAGCGCGTCAAGAATGCTCCGGGTTCCCGACGTGTCGTCCGGGGCCAGGTAGGTTCCGTAACCGATGCCGGGAATGGGGAGGCCGTTGCTCAGCCGCTGCGTATCTCCGGGGGAAGTGATGATTTTCATACTCTTCATGAAGCACCCTCCGCCGGAAACGGTAAAGAGAACGCCTTGTCATGAGTGCGGCATGCGCGGCAGAAAGGGGAGGGATTATTTCCCGGCCTGGAGGCAGCGGTAGTAATAGTCCACGCGGGAGATGAACCAGCTCCATTTATAGCCGGGGCGGCCGTTGGTCATCAGCGGGGCGGGGCAGTTCTTGCCGGACCAGTAGTTGTGGGGCACCACGTTGCGCAGGGGGACGTTGTAGCGCATCATCAGCAGGGCCGCCAGCTTGGCTGTCTTGTTGTAGATGACGACGGGGTTGTGCGTGGTGCATTCGCACATTTCAATGGCTACGGAGTATTGGTCGCCCGGGCCGGAGTGGTCCGCGTGGTGGCCCGTTTCCGTCGTGGGAATGTGCTGGTACGCGCCGAACTGGTCCACCGTGAAGTGCCAGTTCAGGCTGCGGGATTTGCCGCTGTTCAGGTAGCGGGAATGGGCGTTGGCGTCTCCCTTGGGGTTGGCGGTGCTGTGGATGGTGATGAAGCGGGGGCGCATGGAGGCCGCATGCCTGCGGGCATACGTGCTTTTGGGCATGTAGGAGACGCGGATGCCCACCTCACGGCCCATCTGGTTGGACGTGCGGGGGACTACCGGGGCTTTTTGAATTTTGAAGGAGACGGCCGGCGGTCTCATTTTATCGTTCTGCGAGCAGCTGCAGAACGCCAGGGCGGCGAATACGGCAAGAAAGCCCGTCCAGACAGATCTATATTCCATGTGTTTGTTCTAGAAACAGCCCGGAAGGATTGCAAGCAGAATTTGGAATTAGTTCAAGTGAACTAATCAAGCCGTGTCATGGAGCTGCGGGTGCTCCCGGAGAGGAAGGCGCCAGACGGGCCGCGCCTTCGGGGGAAGGGCGGCCCGTCTGGAAAGGATGCGGCGCCGGAAAAGCCCGGCCAAGCCGCGTTATTTGAGGATTTGAGTGAGGACGTATTGCAGGATGCCGCCCGCCAGGTAGTATTCCTTTTCAATGGGCGTATCAATGCGGACGATGACGGGCACGTCAAACGCCTCCGCGTCTGCGGGCTGCACGCGTAGCGTGACCTGCTGGCGCGGGGCGATGCCGTTGTCCAGCCCCAGGATGGAGAAGGTGGCGTCCTTCAACGGGGCGATGCGGTCGTAGTCCGCCTTGTCGGCGAAGTTGAGGGGCAGCACGCCCATGCCGATGAGGTTGGAACGGTGGATGCGTTCAAAGCTCTTGGTGATGACGGCCTTGACGCCCAGCAGGTTCGTGCCCTTGGCCGCCCAGTCGCGGGAGGAGCCCATGCCGTAGTCTTCTCCGCCGATGACGATGAGCGGAACACCGTCCTGCGCGTAGGCCATGGCTGCATCATAGATGAAGGCGGGGGTTCCGGCGGCAGGGGTTATTTTCTTGTCCGGGGCGGGAATGGAGCGGTTGCCGAAGTACAGCGTATAGCCGCCTTCCGTGCCGTCCACCATCAGGTTTTTGATGCGGACGTTGGCGAAGGTGCCGCGGGTCATCACGCGGTCGTTGCCGCGGCGGGAGCCGAAGGAGTTGAAGTCTTTTCTGTCCACCCCCATGCCTTGCAGGTACAGCCCGGCGGGGCCCGTTTCCCGGATGGCTCCGGCGGGGGAGATGTGGTCCGTAGTCACGGAGTCGCCAAAGATGCCCAGGGGGCGGGCGTCCCGGATGTCCGCCAGCGTGCGGGGCTGGCCGTTGAAGCCGCAGAAGAAGGGCGGGTCCTGGATGTAGGTGGAGTTTTCATTCCACTGGAAGACGGAGCCCTCCGGCGCATACACGGCGGCCCAGCGTGGATTTTTGTCCGGCGTGATGGTGTATAGTTCCCGGTACGCTTCCGGATTGCGGGATTTGGCGACGGCTTCCGCGATTTCCCCGGAGCTGGGCCAGAGGTCTTTCAGGAAGACGGGCTTCCCGCTGCGGTCCGTGCCCAGCGGTTCCGTCTGGAAGTCGATGTCCACGCGTCCGGCCAGCGCGAAGGCGACGACCAGCGGAGGGGACATCAGGAAGTTGGTTTTGATGGAAGGATGGATGCGCGCTTCAAAGTTGCGGTTGCCGGAGAGGACGGAGGCGGCCACGATGTCATTGTTCCTGACCGCCTGTTCCAGTTCCGGATTCA
This sequence comes from Akkermansia sp. JRP_AM1, assembly GCF_049262625.1. NCBI lineage: Bacteria > Pseudomonadati > Verrucomicrobiota > Verrucomicrobiia > Verrucomicrobiales > Akkermansiaceae > Akkermansia > Akkermansia sp. JRP_AM1. The sequence continues at coordinate 1,084,815 of NZ_CP118234.1, read as the reverse complement.
GCGGTCCGGAGTTGCCGATGCAGGTGGTGCAGCCGTAGCCGACGGTTTCAAAGCCCAGGGCGTCCAGGGATTCCTGGAGCTGGTTGGCCGCAAAGTAGTCTGAAGCGATGCGGGAGCCCGGCGCAATGGACGTTTTTACGTGCGGCGGCACTTGCAGGCCCAGCGCGACCGCTTTTTTGGCGAGCAGCCCGGCGGCGAGCATCAGGCCCGGATTGGAGGTGTTGGTGCAGGAGGTGATGGCGGCGATGAGGATGCTGCCGTCTTTCAATTCCGCCTCCTGGCTGAAGCCTTCCACCGGAACGGGAACGCCAGCCGGAGAGTGCATGGTGACCTTGACCGCCGGGGATTCCTTTTTGCCGTAACCGCCTTCCGCCGCGGGCATGCCGGCGAGCTTGCGGAAGCTGTCCTTGATGGAGGCCAGGCGGATGTGGTCCTGCGGGCGCCTGGGTCCGGAAACGGCGGGTTCCACGGTGGACAAGTCCAGTTCCAGCTGAACCGTGTAGTCCAGTTCTCCATTGCGGGGCATTCCCCACAGGTCCTGGGCCTTGAAGTAGTTTTCGTACGTGGCGATGGCTTCCTCGCTCCTGCCTGTCTGGCGCAGGTAGTCGGAGCAGCGTTCGTCCATGGGGAAGAAGCCCATGGTGGCGCCGTATTCCGGGGCCATGTTCGCTACGGTGGCGCGGTCCGCCAGCGGGAGGGCCGCCGCTCCTTCCCCGAAGAATTCCAAATTTGCCTACCACGCCGTGGCTGCGCAGCATCTGGGTGACATGGAGCGCCAGGTCCGTGGCGGTCACTCCTTCACGGAGTTCCCCCGTCATGTGGACGCCCACTACTTCCGGCACCAGGAAGGTGACCGGCTGGCCGAGCATGCCGGCTTCCGCTTCAATGCCGCCCACGCCCCAGCCCACGACGCCGATGCCGTTGATCATCGTGGTGTGGGAATCCGTCCCTACCAGGGTGTCCGGGAAATAAACGCCGTCCTTTTCCATGACGCCCTGCGCCAGGTATTCCAGATTCACCTGGTGGACAATGCCCACGGAAGGGGGCACTACGGAAAAGGTCTGGAAAGCCTGCTGGCCCCATTTGAGGAATTCGTAGCGTTCCGCATTGCGCTGGAACTCGATGTCCAGGTTCTTTTCCAGGGCGTCCGTGCGGCCTGCCCAGTCTACCTGGACGGAGTGGTCCACCACCAGGTCCACGGGAACCAGCGGTTCAATGACGGAAGCGTCTTTTCCCAGTCCGGCCACGGCGGAGCGCATGGCGGCCAGGTCCACCAGCAGCGGAACGCCCGTCAGGTCCTGGAGGACGATGCGGGCCACCGTAAACGGGATTTCATAGGAACCGGGATTTTTGGCGTTCCAGGAGGCCAGGTTGTCCACATCCTTTTCCGTTACCTTCAGGCCGTCGCAATTGCGGAGCAGGGATTCCAGAACGATCCGGATGGAAACGGGAAGACGGTTCAGGCGGGGATAGCCGTTTTCCGACAGGGCTGGCAGTGAATAAAACTGTCCCGGGGTTCCGGTTCCCGTGGTGAACGTGCTCTTGGCAATCTTGGTCATGATGCGGAATAGAGGGTTAACTGTAAACAGGCGGCTGCCCTCCTGGCAGTCGCGGGTACTATACAGGCCAAATATGATAAGGCAAGGACTCTGTGTGACGGGGGGAGGATTTTTCCCCCTCTCCCGCAAGCGTGGAAATTCCTTTTTGCACGCGTGCTGCCGGTTTTTTCCGGCGTTTTTGCCTGTAAGACGCGCAGGAACTGACAACAGAACCAGGAAAAACTTGTAGAAGCACGGCATTTTGTTTAGATGGCAAGGATTTGCGTCTGGCATCCTGCTGTGCGCACCCCAATAAAAATCAAACTGGATTAAAGAATATGTCTGAGTTAGAAAGACCAAACAATACGCTTGCCATTTGTGCCCTCGTCTTTGCCGTTTTATGCAGCCTCGTAGGCCTCATTCTGGGCATCATAGGCCTCAACAAATATCCCGACAAGAGCAACGGCAAGACGATGAGCCTTATTGCCGTGATTCTCAGCATCGTCCTGATGCTGGTCGGCGGCTGGACTGCCTGGCGCAACTGATAAAAGGCTTCACCAGGCTCGTGAATCCAAGGCTTGCGGAGAACCGAAGATCCGCAGGCCTTTTTCATGGAATGAAACTGTTTTTCCTGTATCTGGCGCTGCTGGCTGCGGCATGCGCGGTGCTCCTGCTGGTGGATGACCCTTCCCGGTCCGGCTGGCTGCCGGAGTGCCTTTTCTATAAAACCACGGGTTATCTTTGCTACGGCTGCGGTTCCACCAGGGCCCTGCATGCCCTGCTTCATGGCCATTGGCTTGATTCCCTGCGGTACAACGTGCTGCTGGTTCCCACGCTCATCTGGCTGGGAACGCTGTTTTTCATCAGGGACAAGACCGTATTCCTGAGGGTGCTGACCGCCGGCGTGGCCGTACTTGCCCTGTTTACCGTGGCGCGCAATATTCCGCTGTCGTGACGGCCGCTTTTTTCCGGTTTCCGCCTTTTGCGTGCATGCCGGAATTTTGATAGAGTGCGTCATGAAACATTGAAAATAAGTTCGCGGCATTGTCCAACCCTCTGAAAGGGTTAAAGATGATGAACGCGAAAAAAACCTTATCAATTATTGCAGGAGCGGCAGCGGGAGCGCTGGTGCTGGCAGCCTGTTCAGGGCCGCAGGAAGAGAATTTGCGCATGGTGCCCCTGACGGTGCCTACGACCATGCCCATGACTTCTTACGGGCCGAATACGAGAGTGGTGGTGGCCGGGGTGGATTATACGGAGGTGCATGACGAGTGGATGAACCAGGACATTATGAAAAAAGCCACTCCCGGCAATACGCGGGTGGTGATCAGCCGCGGAAGCCAGAGGGGCCAGCTGATGGTGGGGGATGAAGTAGCCATGGATTTTCCCGTCTGTCTGGGGACCGCTTCCCACCGCACGCCCGTGGGCCATTTCCGCATTACGGAAAAGGCGGTGCACCACGTCTCCAATTTATATGATGCCTCCATGCCCTATTTCATGCGGCTGACGGACAGCGGCATCGGCATGCACGTGGGACCCGTTTTCCAGACGCCCCAGTCACATGGATGCATCCGCATGACCCGCTCCTCCTGTGTGCCGCTTTTCAAGACCGTTAAAGTAGGTACTCCCGTCACGATCGTGCAGTGACGCGGAGGAGAAGGCGGATACCGTTGGCGGAGAAGAGCTCCTTGCCTCCCTCTTGTGGCAGGTGAGGGGAATCCGGCGCTGGCAGAAAATGGTTTTTATTTTTATGATATGTTCATGGTCAAAGAATCGGGACGATTTCAATAGATGGATGAAAGCGTTGAAAATAAAAAACTCATTTTTTTAACACAAAACGCGCCTGGCCGTCGCTATTTCAATGAACGGCATGAAGATAAACGGCATTTGCTGCAAGTCGTATTGCCCCAACAACCCAAATCCTCCATGGCCTGCTGCCGATTGCCCACTCTCCATTCATCGGCAGCGGCATGGATGGAGGGCGTTTTTTTCAAACGCAGGCGTACCGGAATTGGTTGACTGCCTGCGGCCCGGGAAGCAGCCTTCATGAATCTTCTTCCGGAGTACTACTTTTATCCCTTTCCGGAACCTCTTATGCATGGGACGCCGCATTCAGCATCTTTGTTTCCTGTCTCCCGTCTTACAGCATAAGTGCGCATGGAATCTTGCATGGAACCGAGAGCCGGTTCTTTATCCGGCCACACTTCGTCCTCCGGATTTTTAACGGATTGATGGATAGGTGAGGTTCACCTTCCGTTTTTTCCATAAGCTACTTTTCCCCGGATTTTCTGTCCGCTGCCTCCCGGCGAAGCTGGGGCAGGTATTTTCCATACCCCTGCGCTTCCATATCCTGTTCAGGAATGAATTTCAGGGAAGCGCTGTTGATGCAGTAGCGCAGGCCGCCGCGGTCCTTCGGGCCGTCCGTGAAGACGTGCCCCAGATGGGCGTCCCCCGTTTTGCTGCGGACTTCCGTACGGCGCATGCCGTGGGAAAGATCCTGTTTTTCCTGAATCAGTTCTTCCTTGATGGGCCGGGAGAAGCTGGGCCAGCCGCAGCCGGAATCAAACTTGTCCGTGGAAAGAAACAGGGGTTCCCCGTCGTAACGTCCACATAAATGCCGGGCTTGTCGTTATTGAAATATTCGTTGCGGAAGGGAGGTTCCGTCGCATTGTTCCGCGTAACTGCAAATTGCTCGGGCGTCAGGCTGCGGCGCAGCTCGTCATCCGGTTTTTTCCGGTAGACGGGAGCGGCTTCCCTGGCCTGGGCCGCCTCCTGGAACTTGCCGGGCGGAATATGGCAGTAGCCGCCGGGGTTGTTGTCCAGATAGCGCTGGTGGTATTTTTCCGCCCGTGAAAATTGACGCAGGGGTTGAACTTCAATCGCCACGGGCTGCTTGAAGTGCTGCTGGAGCCGTTTCAGGGAGGCTTCTATAATCGGCTTGTCCTTCTCATCCGTATAATAAATGCCCGTGCGGTATTGAACTCCCCTGTCGTTTCCCTGCTTGTTGACGGAAACGGGATCAATGATGGAATAGTATTGTTCCAGCAGGAACGGGAGGCTGAGTTCTTCCGGATCAAATACCACTTTTACCGTTTCCGCGTGGCCCGTGCGTCCGCTGCAGACTTCCTCATACGTGGGGGAGGCAGTGGAACCGTTGGCATACCCCACTTCCGTTTCCTTGACTCCGTGAATCAGGGAGAAGTACTTTTCCACTCCCCAGAAACAGCCTCCTGCCAGATAAATCGTTTTTAAATCCTTGTTGTCCATATGATGTCTGTTTTTGTTGCCTGCCTGTCCGTTTTCTCCGCAGGAGAACAGGGAAAGCATGGCTACTGCGGCCAGAATGGCGCATGCCAGTCCGGCCAGGGTCCATGGTCCGTGGTAAATACGTTTCATAAACGCTGTATGGGGTCGTCTTCCGGTGCGGGTGCAGTTGCTCCCTTGGCTGAAGAACCTGCCGTTCCACAGCTTTTCCGGGAAGATGAAGGATTAGACAACGCCGAGCCTGTTCCGTTCGATGCCTGTGTCAACGTCCCCCCGATTCCTCCGGCTCTTCCGGTTGCATCATGTTTTTCAGCCACTGGTAAACCGCCCGGTCGGCAGCGTCCGGTTTTCTGCTCGTCTGCATGCTGAACCCGTACCTGGTGTGGAAATTGAAAACCGCCAGGGAAGGGCTCAGGCCGATGGAGAGCCCGTCCATCCGTATTTCCACTTCCTGCGGGTCATGGGTGGTGAAGTCAAGGCGCCCGGCATTGCTGACGGACCCCGCATAATGTTCCAGGAAGGGCTGGATGCCGGCCAGGAAGGAGGAGTCCAGGGCCATGGGATGATTTTCCGGGGAAGAAGCTTTCCTGATAAGAATTGCGGGAGGCGCTGTGGCGGAATGAGCGGCTCTCAGCGTATTCAGCGGAACGTTCCACAAAAAGGAGAACAGTCCCGTGCCCAGGAGAAAGAGGGGAACGGCCAGGACGGCAATCCATTTGCCCGGCTTGTTTCCTGATTGATGACGGGACCGTCTTCCGTTCATGAAGGATAACATGGCATAATGTTCCGTGGGGGTCCATGAAAGAATTGGACCGTGGAGCAGAGGAAAAATCCCGTCCTTGCATCAGGGGATTTTGCGCCATCACAGGGATAACATGAAAAACGCACGCTGGAAATCATGTATAGTATCATCAGGGCCCAGTACTATTTATGAAAAGAGAGCTGATTTTATCTCCGTTTTTTTTATTTTTCATTTTTTTAATGTTTGCCGCGAATTTGTCCCTTGCGGAAAAATATCCTTCACTGGACGTTCCGGAGGACATCCCGCTTCAAGTAAGGGAGGCTTCTTCCCTTCAGTCCCCCTACTCAGGAGGCCATTCCGTAAAGCAGGCTGTGGACGGTTCTCTGGAATCCGCCAACTGGCATGTTCCCGGAGCGCGGCATGTGGAGGGGGAATTTGTATTTGAAGTGCCGGACACCATTCATTACATCACCTTTTCCGGAGCCAATTTCAGTGAAGTTTCCGTGTCCGCCATGTCCGGCTCGTCGTGGAAGAACCTTGGAAAGTTTGATATAGGCGGCTCCAAAATGATCAGGTTTAAAAACCCTCTTCAGAAAGTTCAGAAAATCAAAGTGGAGGTTGATTACCCTGAAGGAGCTTCCCCGGCGTTTACCGTACGGGAGATCAGTTTTTACAAAAAGGCGGAATCCACGCTCAACCGGCAATTGCTGAAAGTGTTCAGAGACACGAGCTGTTCCTCCATCAATCCCAGGTGCACTCTGGCAGACCTCAAGGCGCTGCCGGAGTTTTTGCAGCTCATTGCGCGGAAAGTGAAATCCGGCGCCTATGAAGACAAGGAATTCCGCATTGCGTCCTACAAGGCTTACAGCCATCCGGAGTTTGCCGCCAAGGTGAGAAATATCAACGCCCTGAACAAATTTGACAATCCCACCGGAATTGCTGCGGAGAAAGGAGATGAAATCCTTGTATTCGTGGGTCCCACCCATGGAGAGGATATTGCGCTGGCTTCCGTTTCCCCGGCGGGAATCGAATCTTCCACCTATCCCCTGAATGAAGGAGTAAACAAAATCAAAATCAACCGTTCGGGATTGCTTTATGTGATGTACCACACCGATATCAGCACGCCCAAGAAGCCTGTGAAGGTGCACATCCCCGTGGGCAGCGGGACGGTGAACGGATATTTTGACGTGACGAGGCACACGGACAAGGACTGGAAGCGGATGATCGGCAAGGCCCCCCACAGCATGTTCGACATCGTGGGGCGGTATTCCATGATGATCCTTCACACGGAATATCTGAAGGCTTACAGCCCGGATTCCATCACGAAATCCGTCAGGGTGTGGGATGAGAGCGTCAGGGCCATGTGGAAAATCATGGGCTTTGACAAATATCCCCAGCCGCATAACAACCGGCAGCTTGGAGTTTCCGTAGAAGGCGGAGCCCATATGTTCGCCACCTGGTATTACTGCGGCTACAGCGTCGGGGATCAGGGAAATACGCTGAAAAATGAAGTGCTCGCCCCCGGCGTTCTTCAGGGGAACCGCCTCTGGGGATTCGGGCATGAAGTCGGCCACTGCTACCAGCATCCGTTCAACTGGCGCAGCATGTCTGAAAGCTCCAATAACTTCTTCGCCCAGTTGATCCTGGACCAGGTGACCAACCCCATTAACGGCAATGAACTGGCCTCCGACATGGAAAACCCGTGCAAGTACCTGCTGTCAGAGGCGGTAAAGGGCCTGCCGTTCCATGATCTGAACGGCTGGGCCAAGTGGGGTTTTGCCCAATATTCCTTCTACCTGTATTTCCATAAGCTGGGCATCAACCCGGAATTTTATCCTGCGCTGTTTGAATCATTGCGCCGCAAGCCGCTTTCCAGGCAGGCGTATGAGGTTTCCGAGGCTCATCTGGCCCTGTATGAACGCATCTGCAATGTCAGCAGGACGGACTTTACTGATGACTTTGAAATTTTCAATTGGTTCGTCCCGATTGACCACAAAGGGAACCAGTATGGGGATTACAGCTTCAAGATGACGGAGGAAATGGCCCGCGCCTCCAAGGCCCGGATCGCCGCCAGGCGGTACCCCAAGCCGAAATTCCGCATCGCTTTCCTGCACCAGCATGGGAAAACGGTCGATTTGTGGGGACAGAACCTGCATGGTTCCCAGCTCAACGGGTATTGGACCAAATACAAGCAGAACGCGAAGCTCAGCCCGTCCGTGAGCGCCTCCAAAAAGGACAGCATGATTATTGTGCGGAATGGGGAGAATGCGGCCGCTTTCTGCGTAGTGACCAACGGAAAGGTGGTGGGTTATTATGACCGCCAGAAGTTTGATGTTTCCGGCGTGGAATGGAATGATACCTCCAAGGTGTACGCCATTCCGATTCAGACTGCGGAACCCTATAAGCTGATTTATTCCGCCACGCGCTCCTGACCTGGTTCCGGAGATTAGCGAAAGTCCCTTCCGGAAAATCTTTTCCGGAAGGGGCCGGGCGTTGGGGCGTCCTGTTATTCGGGCGCCTTGAAGTTGTACACGGGCCTGATGCGTTCCACGATTTCCGCCGTTTCATGGATGTTGCCCAGCACGCTTTCTCCATCCTTGTAGGCCATCGGCGCTTCATCCAGCGTAGCGCGGGAGACGCAGGTGGAGAAAATGCCCTGCATGGAAGCTTCGAATTCCTCCAGGGAAAGGTTGGCTTTGGCCTTTTTGCGGGACATGCTGCGGCCTGCGCCGTGCGGGGAGGAGGAATTGAATTCCTCGTTCCCCCTGCCAATGCAGATGACGGAGCCGTCCCGCATGTTCAGGGGAACGATGAGCTTTTCTCCAAGTCCGGCCCGGACGGCCCCCTTGCGGATGACGTTGTCTTCCGCAATGTAGTTGTGCACGGTGTCGAAGATTTCCAGGTCCGCGGCATCGTCCAGTAGCTCATGCAGCATCACGCGGCGGTTCAGGGCGGCGAAGCGCTGGGCCACCTTCATGTCCCGCATGTAGTTCAGCGTATCTTCTCCCTGCAGGTAGCAAAGGCCTTTCTTGCGTTCCTTGAGATAGGCGTCCGGGCAAGTGGCCACGGCAATCTTCTGGTAGCGCTCCGCAATCTTCAAGCCGAAGTTGCGGGAACCGGAGTGGATGCACAGAAAGGCGTCTTCCGTTCCCTGTGCTATTTCAATGAAGTGGTTGCCGCCGCCCAGGGACCCCACGGAACGGCGGTGCCTGTCTTTCTCCGTTCTCAGCACATCCACGCAGATGCGGGAGATTTCATCATCCAGTTCCGGATCATCCAGCAGGGCCTGGTGGACGGCGGAACGGGTGTTCCAGCCGAACGGGACGCGTTCGCGCAGGCGTTCGTCAAACCGGGAGAAATCCGGCAGACCGGCCAGCCTGGCCGTAAGCACTCCGCAGCCGATGTCCACGCCGATCAGGTTGGGAATCACCTTGTCCGTTTTCAGTTCAGCGGTGAAGCCGATGACGCAGCCGGCTCCGGCATGCACGTCCGGCATGATGCGCACCCGGCTTCCTTCAAAGGCGGGGTGGTTGCAGACGTCCCTGATCTGGGTGCGGGCCAGGTCTTCCAGTTCATCCGTGAACACGCGGGCTTCCGTGTATTTTCCGTCGATGGTGATCATGGTTTTATTTTCTTTTGGTTGAAGGGCGGGGGCCGCGGAAAGCGGCGCTGCGCCCTGTGACTCCGTTACCATAGCGCATTTACTGACTCTTGCATTATGCAAGTATTCATATAATATGACTTTAAAGTTATGTTTGAGCACCTTTTCGCAGAACGGGGGCTGTCCCTGGACCGCCTGAAAACCCTGATAGAAGTGGCCAAGGCGGGAGCATTGCCGCCGCCGCGCGCGGGGACAGCGCACGGCAAAGCCTGTATTCCCGCCAGATCAAGGAACTGGAGGAATTCTTCGGCGTGGAGCTGGCGGCCCGCCGCGGGAAAGTGCTGGCGCTTACCAGGTCCGGATGGGAACTGGTGCGCCTGGCCAGCGAAAGCCTGTGCCTGCTGGACGATTTCAAAAGCCGGAGCCGGAACCTGCCCTACCGGTTCACCATCGGCGCCGGAGACAGCCTCCACGCGTGGGTGGTTGCTCCCGTGCTTGCGGACATCCAGCAGCGCGGCCTGCCGTGGCTCTTTGCACTGGAGAACATCCGCAACAGTGAAATTCCCCTCAAGCTTCAGAACATGGATGTGGACTTCGGCATCGTGCGCACCAGCGCGCTGGCGGCGGAAGGGCTGGAAAGCCGGGCCATCTGCTCCATGGATTATGCGCTGTACGTGCCCGCGGCCCTGGCCGGAAAAAAGGTGCGGGGAAGGGAGGAGGATTTTTCACGCCTGCTGGGCATGTTCCCCCTGGCTACGCTGGGGAGCGGTTCCGGCTTCCATGCCTCGCTGAAACGGAATTGCGCGGAATTCGGCATCAGGCTGCGGGTGCAGTGTGAAACGCAGTCCTTTCCCTTTGCGGCGCGCATGCTGAAAAGCGGGGCGTTCATGGCGGTTCTCCCCTGCATGGCGGAGGCGGAGCTGGGCGGGGGATTCGTCAAGGTCACCCATCCTGCGCTGGACAGGCTGTCCCGCAGTATTTCCCTGGCCTGGAATCCCCGCCTGCTGCGCGTGAGGCCTTCCGCCCGGCGCGTGATTGACGTTTTTTCCGCTCCGGAACGGGAATAGCAGAAGAGAAATCAATCCGAATCCACGCCAAGCTTGTTCTTCCGGTAGTGGTCCAGGGAAATGCGGTAGAAGTACACGATCGCCAGCAGATTCAGTAGCGCGCCTGCGCCGAAGGCCCAGTTCAGGTTCAGGTAAGCGTAAATCTTGCCCCCGAAAAACATGCCCGTGCCCACCCCGATGTCAAAAGCCGTGAAAAACGTGGAATTGACGGCGCCCCGGTGGCCGCGGTCCGCCATGTTCAGCTTCATGGTCTGGAAGGTGGGGATGAAGATGCCGAAGCCGAAGCCGATGAGGATGGCGGAGGTATAATAGACCCATTCCAGCGGCGCAAACGCCAGCGCGCCGAAGCTGACAGTCAGGATGCCCAGCGAGATGACGGAAAGTTCCGCCACGCGCCCGCGGTCGATCTGCCGGCCCACCATGAACCGGGAGACCAGCATGCCCAGCCCCATCAGCGCATAAAACAGCCCGGCATACTTGAAACCGTACATTTTCCCGTACAGGGCGGAATACACGGCCACAACGCCGTAGGAGAAAGAGGCGATCATCACATTCACCGCCAGTGGAATGCCCACGCGCAGCACCAGGCGGTCCAGCACCTTTTTGGGCGTTTCATGCACGGACTCCTGAACGGGGCGCCTGGGGGCGCGGATGAGGGAGGCGATGCCCGCCCCAGCCAGGCACAGGACCAGGGAGCTCCACGTAATCACGTAAAAACCGTACTGCTGGTATACCTGGAGGCCGATGACGGGTCCCAGGCACATGCCCAGCGTCATCGTCATGCCGAAAAAGCCCAGGCCCTCCCCGCGGCGGGAAGGGGGGATGATATCCACGGCCATCGTCGGACCGGAGGTGGTCATGCCGCCCCAGATCAAGCCCTGCACGAAGCGCGTCAGGAAAAACGCCAGGGCGGTGGCGGCCACGGCATACCCTGAAAAGGACAGGGCCAGCAGGATATAAACCGTGATGTAAATCTTCTTGCGGTCCCCGGTATCCACCCGGTGCGCGAACCAGGGGCGGGAAATGATGGCGGCCAGCACGTAAATGGACATGATCCAGCCCAGCCAGCCGGAGGAAACCTGCAACTGCCCCGTCAGGTACAGCGGGAGAACGGGCACCAGTTCGAAGAAGGCCAGCCCCATCATCAGGTTGGCGCAGCAGGCCAGGACGTAGCCCCGCGTCCAGAGAGGCACTTTGACGGGCGGTGCGGTTTCCGCTGCCAATTCATCTCTGGTCCGGGTCATGCAGGGGTTGTACAGCCATCGGAAAAAGTTTCAAACGGTTGACGTGTCATGGCGCAGTTCCTGCCCTGGAAAGGAATGGCACAAGATATTTTAACCACAATGGACAAAATCCCCGGGTGATTGGGTACTGGGAACAGGGCCAGCGGATGGACGGCTGTCCGGAACATCGAATTTGCGCCGTTGGCGAGGTGGGATGCCTTCTTTTTTGCGTGCAGGGCCGCGCAGGCATGGTAGGGTACAGGGTATGAGCGTGATCACCAAGCGTGGAGACAGCGGAGAAACGGACCTGATGTTCGGCAAACGGAGCCCCAAGACGGCCCCGCGCATTGAAGCTTACGGAACGGTGGATGAATTGAATTCCCTGATTGGCGTAGTGCGCCATTCCGGAGTAAGCCCCCGGACGGTGGAAATGCTGGACGGCGTTCAGGCGCGCCTGGTGGGGGCCATGGGGGAACTGGCTACGCTGGAGGAGGATTTGCCCAAGTATGACGCCAAGGGTTATGCCCGCATTACGGCGGAGGACGTAGCATGGCTGGAGGAACAGGCCCATCTGCTGGAGAAGGAATGCGACATCCGCTTCAAGGGGTGGGCGCGCCCCGGCAAGGAGGGGTCACTGGGTTCCGCCTATCTGGACCTGGCCCGGTCCGTCTGCCGCCGCGCGGAACGCCGGGTAGTGGCACTGAGGCTGGACAATGCCTTGAGCAACGTGAACACGGCCCTCTTCCTGAACCGCCTTTCCGATCTTTGCTGGGTTCTGGCCCGCTTTGAGGCTCTGGACGTAAAGAAAAAGAGAGAAATCAGGAATAATACACCTCTCACAGCTTGTGGCCTGGGAGACTTGAAGTCTCATTCCGTTTCTAATGTCTCTGTACTGGGAGAATTCTCTCATTCTGGTAATGGAAAAGTCAACAGGTTTTTATGTGGAACAATTGAATCATATAAATCATCATTGATGTATTCCCTTTGCCATTGATGCAGGCATAGATTAGAGAAAGAGAACAATCTATTTTTTAAATCAATGATTCAAAGATTTAAATTTCAGGGAGCTTTATTCAAAATATGTCTCTAGAAATAATTTATGCTTAATATAATATTCTTCTATATTAGGATATTTCTTCTGGAATTATCGAAATTGGCGTATATTATATGTTAATTGATCAATTAAAAATTATAGAAAACAATTAAATTAAAATCCACTTTCGGTGCTATATATTACATTATTATTTAAAAGGCAAAATGATAGTTAGGAAATCCGAATAACGTAAGGCACACTTTTGCTCTTCTCTTTTCTATTTATAAGGGCAAATGACTTTTCGATATCATACGAACTAATCTTGACGTGCGAAACTTGGAACAAATTTTTCATAATTTTCTCCACCATTTTCGCATGATTTTTAAATGTGGTACCATTTTTAAACAAAAACAGAAGTGTTTGGTAATTTGCATTCCAGCCTTTAATTCGATTCAGGTAAAGTGCGAATACTTCCTTGTCTGTTTCACTGTAGAACAAATCGTAATACTGTGTTCTGATAATTTTGGTAGTCAATGCATTCCTGAAAAAGTCAGTCAGTATGACTTCCCTTGGAGACTCAAAACCACGCGGGACATAAAACTCCTTAGTTAAAAACCCGTAGGTTGAAGCCCTGACTTCTAATGATTTTTTTTCATTGTGTAATATAAGGGTATGCAAGTTTTCTTCCGGAATAGGAGCATCTCTCCCTATAGTGGGACTAAACGAAATTCCACTGGCAGGATCAATGATAAAGCTGTCTGGGTAACTAATGACAAAGCAGTTAGAAAAACGTTCCCGTTCTTCGCCTTCACCAAAGGTTGTCCACTTATCAGGTAGTGCGGTATCTTCGGCCACAATGAAACATCCCAGCCATAAAAACAAGGCCACGGGAATAAGGAGGAATTTGATTGGATTCATGGCAAGGGGGGCATGGGGTAATTATCACTGTCGATAATTTTAGGTTCCCAATGGTTTTTCTTAGCATCAAGTAGCTTAAGCTAGTTCCCTTAATAAATATGAAAATTCATTGTTTTAATTTAATTTAAGAAATCCCTCTCGGGACAATGTGTTTTCTATATATGAACTAATGTCCGTGGATGGATGACATTTTTTCTCTTCATATGCTGCATCAATATTTATTTGAAACCATTGGGGAATTTGGACAAACGCCCCCCATACCATATTTGGACCTTATCACCTTTTCTTTTGATGAGGATAATATCTTGCGGAATAAATGTTGGAATGAGGCTTTCCTTTTCATAAATATAAAAATTATCATCAATTCCATTGCTTGGTTTATATGAAATGATTTCCAGATTTTTAATATATGTTTCGCTTTCTAAATTATTCAATCCATGCTTTATATGAAAAAAAATATAGATAAAATTAATGATATATATTGTAAAAATAGATAAGATAATGAGGGATACGTATTTTATTATTTTTTTCATAAAAATTAAAATGGAAAAAATGCATTAACTTTTCCTGTGTAAAGAAGAACTTTACATTTTGTATTAGCTTCTAAACGTGCTTTTAGAATAGGAGATTCTCCCAGATGGCAACTTCTCAATTCGAGAGTACATTCTGAGCAAAATTTAATATTTTTAAACATATTAGATATTAAAGTTGATTTTTTACTTTCTTGGAGTCTTCTATCACCCCAATAAGCAAAAACTCTAGGATAAGAACCACTAGAACTCCCATGCATAATAACAGTCAATTTTTTAATACATTGACATGACAGACATTCAGAGTTAGGATTAAAATCAGATGGCGATTTTGTTGTTTTGTTTGCTAATAAATCGTTAATTCTTCTATCCCACCAAGTAGCATTTTGACATAAGGCATGGTAGGTTATACTAATCTCATATTCTACTGTTTCATAAGCACTTGGGTGTAATTGTAATCCATTTAATGCCCATCCTTGATAAGGGCTATTACCTAAAAGGTCTATGAAATATGAGGGCACGTTTTTTACAAACCCATACAAATTCCACTCACTCTGTTCCTGAATGGGATCTCTGTTAATCCACCTGCCGTCTGCTGGATTGAGGTGCCGATAATTATAGTAGACAAGTCCCAGTTCGTCATCCGAGAACTCGCAGGAAAACCTGAACTTGTTCTCCCGGGCCATATCCCCTTCTTCCGTGATAGGACTTCCGAAGGGAGCATACTCGTAGCGGGCTTGTTGTTTCTGCTGACCGTCGAAGATGGAAGTGACATTCTTCAAGGCATCGTACATGAAGTAGAGATGCTCTTTTACTTTCATTCCGTTCTCCTGCCAGCATGTCATCATCAGGATGCGCGTTGCCATGGGTTCCGTCGGGTCCCACAGGTAGCTCTTTACCAGCAAAGGTTCGGGATGCGTCAAATCCAGCTCGGCTACCTGCAAATAGTCCCGGTACAGGAACCAGCAATGGCTGGATACTGCCCCATTGACGGTGGCCTTCTTCTCGAAGCGCCTTCCTCGGTAGTCGTAGCCGCAGGTGATGGTTGTTCTGCCATCCTGGCTGGTGAAGACGATGGGGCGGTCGTTGGCGTCGTAACTGATTTCCCAGATACCTGTCGAGGTCCTGATGCGGGTCTGGTTGCCGTCGGCGTCGTAGACGGGGGTAAAATGTTCTTCTCTCCCGGCAATCTCCGCGTACTGGTTAAGACAGTTGGCATCGTAGGATACTTCCTCTTCCAGTTCCCGGACTGTTTTGCGGTTGCCGATGTTGTCGTAGGAATAGATAAAGCTTCTTCCCCGGCTGATCCGGTCTTCGACCAGCTCGCTGCGGCTGTTGTGGGTGAAGTTTCTGGTGGTTGCAGGTGTGGCGACATCCCAGGAGTCCCGGCGCTGGATGGGACGCCCCAGGGCGTCATAATCGTACTCATGGCGGCCCGCTGATTCACCATTTGCTCCCTTCCTGTAACCGATGGCGGTTACGAGGTTGAGCCTGGGATGGTAGGTATTGCAGCGGACCATGCCGTTGGGGTAGGTGAGATGGTTGAGGAAGCCGCTGGTTGGATTGTATTCCCAGGTAAAGGAAGATGCCAAACCTTCCAGATTCATCCCGATGATGTCACCTTTGGAGTCGTAGTCAAGATAGGAGTGCTGCACGGTACGGGTTCCAAGCATCAGGCGGCAGCCGGCCGAACGGCCAAAGGGATCGTATTCTTCCTGAAGAGAGCTTTCCACGGTTCCAAAGGAAGTGTCCTGAATCATGTTGCCGTAAACATCGTAGGAGCATTCCCTGATGCCGGAGGCGTCCCGGACGTAGGTCATTTGTCCGATGTGGTTGTAGGTGAACTTCCATCCTGGCGTATCGTCACTGTGGGAGACGGAGACAAGTTCTCCGGTGAGAGGAGCATAGGCGTAGGTAGTGACGATTCCTCTGGCTTTGGTCAGCGTCTCCAGACGGTTAAATTTATCGTAAGTCTTGATTGTGGAGGAGCCGTCGGCATAGGTCTTTTTCACTTTCAATCCCGTGGCTTCGTCATAGAGCCCCGTGGTGGTATCTCCGTCGGTTGGGTTGGAAGGATCAGAGGTAATGTCTCCCTCATCTGCCCTGAAGGTAGTCAAGGTAACCATATGGTCGGCTTCATCGTAGGCGAAGCATGCGGGCTGAATGGCGGTGCCGTACTCGGCTATCTTTCTGCCGCTCCCTGACGCGCTAGTGCCCGGAACTGGAGCAAATGTACCTGATCGACTACAAGGTGCGCGTGCTCTCTCCCACCCGGACGAACATTCCGGACGCGGCGGAAGAAAACGGCACCGGCTCCAATGTCCGCGTTCTCATTGAATCTTCGGACGGCGTCGCTTCTTGGACCACGGTGGGCGTTTCCTACAGCATCATTGAGGCCAGTCTAGAAGTTCTGGCGGACGCCGTCACGTGCAAGCTCTACAAGACGGAGCAGGCCAGATGGCGCGCGGAATGCTGATAAACGGCGCCCCTGAAGAACTGACCTCTTGACGATCGTTATATTCTCTCTGAAGCGCAAGGCGGCTTCCGCCAGGAAGAGAAGGCGTGCTCCAGGTAAAATTCATTTAAATTTTACTTCATCCGGTGTTGGCATGTTTTCCGGAAGATCAAAGGGAGGGATTGTGGGACAATGGTAATGAAGTATATGGGGAGCCTGTTTCGTGGTCAGGGGATGGCTTTTAGGTTTAAAGTGAAATACTTGAACGGTACCTGGAGATTCATTGGCATAACAATGGTTTTCAACGTCGTACATCAATGTCCAGTTGACGGTTGAAAAAATGCCGTACCGTTTGTCCCTTCCATGTTGGTCCCTTTTGGTGTATTCGCCCAACTGGGCGATTCCCTGGACAACCACGCATAAATAAGGGCGGCTTCCCAGGCTTACAGGCTGTTGCCGGCCATTGTGGAAAATGAGTTCCTGGTTGAATGGAATGATTAAAACCGGAAGCCATCCGCGGGAGCAGGGCCATTCCGGGAACATAGATAGGTATTTCCATTCCTTTTGTACGACCGGCAGTTGATTTCTCGTGACCATCCATAAATAATCACGGCAAAGAGGCTGTCTCAACATCATCCATAATAGAGGGGGAGGCATCGTATTGCGGTTGTAGGCCTGTATACATTCCTCCCCGCAGCCAAGTATAAAACTCAATCCCCAAAGCTGGGAGTCCAAGTCAAAGCTCCGTTCCTCTTCACACCATCCCACTAACTGCCGGTAGCTGCAGATGCAACTGACTGCCTCCGGATTGATTTTCACCAATACCGTCTTGTTATTCGGAGACGGCATATGGAATAAATCGACACTGGCATGGAGCGACTGAAGTGGTAGTAATCCCATAAGTATGCAATAAATGAAAATACGGAAACAGTTAGCAAATATCTTTTTCATTTTTTTCTTTCTTTTTCCACTCTTCGAGAATCTCTTCTCTTGATTTATTCATTTTGATCATATTCGGATTTAATGTTTTGAGTTCATGGTGTCCCGTTGATGTTCTAAGAATTGTAATATCAGAAGTAAAAAAATGAATAAAATTACATTCTTTATTCCCTGTCTTTACTCTGAATATTCTCCTAAGTGGAGACAAAATATAAACGGATTTTATATGTCCTGTTTCATGAAAACAAGCAATCGTTTTAATATTTTTATTCGCTAGAATTTTTTCCATTAAGGGATGTATTGTTACTCCATTTTGTCCCGCAAAAATTGGAGCTCTTGTTTCTCCCTTTCCGTGTGAAATCATTACGGCAAATTGTAATGCATCAGGTTTATTCTGTTGAGAAGCTTCTGTTGCTGCTTTAAAAGCCTCCTCCGGAGATATTTGATTATTCAAAGAAGTTTTTGAATCGTCATTAAAATAATTTATTAAAGCGTTAACATCTCCTTCATAAATATCCCCATTAAAATAAATTCTTTTCTTTTTTATTTGTGTGGTTAGATGAGTTTTATAGAATTGTAAATTTTTTTCTATTTTACTTGATTCTTTTACTATATTTTCTCTATCTTTAGTAAATGTTATTAATTGTGTTTCATCATTATGAAAAGATGTTACAATAAATAATTTTTTCCCAATATATCTATACAGTTTATTACTCTATTATCAAGGAATCCATACAAATTCCATCCACCCTGTTCGACGATAGGATCGCGATTGGTCCACCTGCCGTCTGCGGGATTGAGGTGGCGGTAGTTGTAGTAAACCAGCCCTAGTTCGTCGTCCGAGAACTCGCAGGAGAAGCGGAACTTGTTTTCCTGCGCCATGTCTCCTTCTGTGGTGAGAAGGCTACCAAAAGGCGCGTACTCGTAGCGAGCTCTTCTCGTGTGTTGTCCATCAAAGATGGAAGTAACATTCTTCATGACATCGTGCATGAAGTAGAGATGCCCTTTTACTTTCATTCCGTTCTCTTGCCAGCATGTCATCATCAGGATGCGTGTGGCCATGGATTCCGTCGGATCCCACAAATAACTCTTTACAAGCACAGGTTCAGGATGCCTCAAATCCAGTTGGGCTACCTGCAGATAGTCCCGGTACAGGAACCAGGAATGACTGGCGATTGCTCCATTGACAAAAACTTTCTTCTCAAAGCGCCGTCCCCGGTAGTCGTAGCCGCAGTTGATGGCAGTCCGGCCATCCTGGCTGGTGAAGACGATGGGGCGGTCATTGGCGTCGTAGGATACTTCCCAGATGCCCGTTGAGGTCCTGATCGTGGCCTGGTTGCCGTCGGCGTCGTAGACGGGTTTAAAATGTTCTTCTCCCCCGGCAATATCCACGTACTGGTTAAGGTCGTTGGCATCGTAGGAAACTTCCTCTTCCAGTTCACGAGCGGTCTTGCGGTTGCCGATGTTGTCGTATTGGTAGCTGAAGCTTCCTCCCTGGCTGATCCGGTCTTCGACCAGCTCGCTGCGGCTGTTGCAGGTGAAGTTTCTGGTGGTTGCAGGAGTGGTTCCATCCCAGGAGTCCCGGCGTTGAACGGGACGCATCAAAGCGTCGTAACCGTATTCATGGCTGGCCGCCGATTCTCCATCCGCTCCCTTCCTGTAACCGATGGCGGTTACGAGGTTGAGCCTGGGATGATAGATATTGCTATGGCCCAGCCCAAAGGAAGCGTCCTGGGTCATGTTGCCGCAAGCGTCATAGGAGAATTCCCTGATATCAAAGCGTCCCTGACGGAGGTCATCTGCCCCAGATGGTTGTAGGTAAACTCCCATCCGTCGTATCGTCATTGTGAGAGACAAAGACGAGTTCTCCGATAAGGGATGCATAGGCATATATTGTCGCAATGCCGCGTGCTCATTGAATCCTCGGGCCCTGTCACATACAAGCTTTACAAGAGGGAGCAGGTCAGATAGCACGCTAAATGCTGATAAATTATATCAGTTTCTGTTTTTATAAACTCAAAAGTAAAAATTTTATCAAATAATTTTAATGCCCGTATTCTTTAAATCCTGCCAGTTTAAGGCTGGAGGAGAATACTTCACCAACGGAAGAAACATTTTCTCCTTCTTTAAATCCGTCTTCCTGGTAGAGTTTTAATTTTTCCTTCATGGTGCCACGTGAAGTAGATTTAAGTCTAGAGCCGGTATATATTTTTATGCCGGAGATGCTGCTTTTCATGACAATTAGATCATGATAGAAAATATTGGGTAGTAATTGTTTTTGTTGGTAGATGAGCAACTGTTCTGCAGGTGGTCCTTCAACTTGGTAATAGTATTTTGCATATTCATTTTTTAATTGCTCAAAGCTTGATTGTTCTAGTACATTTTTCCAATGATGGATACTCCATGCTGTGTATCCATAATTAATACAAGTAAGGATAATTAACCCAGCGATGACAAAAATAAAAATTCTTATTAATTTTTTCATTTTTAAATTTAAATTAAAGAAATGGAAAAAATGCTTTAACTTGATCTTCGTATAAAGTAACTTCACATCCTGTATTTTGTTCAAGCCGTTTTTTTAAATACGGAGATGAGCCCAAATAACATGCTCGTATTTCAAGTTTGCAAGATGAACAAAAATTAATTTTTTTAAACATGTCGGATATTTCTGTCTTATTTGCATTTTCAGTTAAGAACCTTTCTCCCCAATGCGCCCTTACATTTGTATCATTTTTTCTAATCCAGGGTTCTTCCCCATGCATAATAATAATTAAACTACGGATGCATTGGCAGGATTCTTCACATTCTGAATTCGGTTTAAAATCTGAAGGAACATGTGTAACTTTTCCTGCTAAAAGTGCCTTAATAGCTTTATCTCCTAATTTATCTAACTTTCTTTTACAAGCAAAATACGAAAGTTTAATGCCTCTGCTCTGGCCAACTCTATCTGGTATGGGAGGAGGAGTAAAAGCTGGATTTAAAGGAGAGGAGCTCACCATTCCTAAAAAATCAACATTTTTCTGAATATGATTTTTTATAAACCCATACAAATTCCATCCACCCTGTTCGACGATAGGATCGCGATTGGTCCACCTGCCGTCTGCGGGATTGAGGTGGCGGTAGTTGTAGTAAACCAGCCCTAGTTCGTCGTCCGAGAACTCGCAGGAGAAGCGGAACTTGTTTTCCTGCGCCATGTCTCCTTCTGTGGTGAGCAGGCTACCAAAAGGCGCGTACTCGTAGCGAGCTCTTCTCGTGTGTTGTCCATCAAAGATGGAAGTAACATTCTTCATGACATCGTGCATGAAGTAGAGATGCCCTTTTACTTTCATTCCGTTCTCTTGCCAGCATGTCATCATCAGGATGCGCGTGGCCATGGATTCCGTCGGATCCCACAAATAACTCTTTACAAGCACAGGTTCAGGATGCCTCAAATCCAGTTGGGCTACCTGCAGATAGTCCCGGTACAGGAACCAGAAATGACTGGCGATTGCTCCATTGACAAAAACTTTCTTCTCAAAGCGCCGTCCCCGGTAGTCGTAGCCGCAGGTAATGGACGTTCTGCCATCCTGGCTGGTGAAGACGATGGGGCGGTCATTGGCATCGTAGGATACTTCCCAGATGCCCGTTGAGGTCCTGATCGTGGCCTGGTTGCCGTCGGCGTCGTAGACGGGGTTAAAATGTTCTTCTCCCCCGGCAATATCCACGTACTGGTTAAGGCCGTTGGCATCGTAGGAAACTTCCTCTTCCAGTTCACGAGCGGTCTTGCGGTTGCCGATGTTGTCGTATTGGTAGCTGAAGCTTCCTCCCTGGCTGATCCGGTCTTCGACCAGCTCGCTGCGGCTGTTGCAGGTGAAGTTTCTGGTGGTTGCAGGAGTGGTTCCATCCCAGGAGTCCCGGCGTTGGACAGGGCGTATCAGAGCGTCGTAGTCGTATTCATGGCGGCCCGCTGATTCACCATTTACTCCTTTCTTGTAACCGATGGCGGTTACAAGGTTCAGTGTGGGATGGTAGGTATTGCAGCGGACCATGCCGTTGGGGTAGTTGAGGTAATTGAGGAAGCCGCTGGTTGGATTGTACTCCCAGGTAAAGGGAGAAGCGATGCCTTCCAGATTTATCCCAATCATGCCGCCTTTGGAGTCATAGTCAAGATGGGAGTGCTGCACGGTACGGGTTCCAAGCATCAGGCGGTAACCTTCAGAACGTCCCAAGGCATCGTATTCTTCCTGAAGAGAGCTTTCCACGGTTCCAAAGGAAGTGTCCTGTTGCGTTCTTCCATAGGCATCATAAGAAAATTCCCTTAATCCAGAGGCGTCCCGGACGTAGGTCATTTGTCCGATGTGGTTGTAGGAGAACTCCCATCCCGGAGTATCGTCATTGTGGGAGACGGAGACAAGTTCTCCTGTCAATGGAGCATAGGCGTACGTCGTGACAATGCCTCTGGCCTTGGTGACGGTTTCCGGACGGTTGAACTGGTCGTAGGTTCTGAGAACGCAGGAGCCGTCGGCATAGGTTTTTTTCAGTTCCAGATCGGTGGCTGGATCGTAGAGCCAGGTGGTGGTGTCTCCGTCGGTTCGGCCGGAAGGATCGGTGGTGATGTCGCCTTCGTTTGCACGGAAGGTAGTCAGGGCCACCATGCGGTCGGCTTCGTCATAGGAAAAACAGGCCGGCTGGACGGCGGTGCCGTACTCGGTCGTCTTTCTGCCGCGGATATCATAGGAGTAGTAGGTCGTGCCTCCCAAAGCATCGGTGATGCAAGCCACGGCGTCACAGCAGGACAAGTAGCTGGTGGTGGTCACGTTGCCTGCAGGATCGGTGACTTTGACAGTACGTCCGGCAAGGTCAGTTTCTGTAGTAGCGACATTGCCGCGACCATCGGTTTTTTCCAGAATCATCCGTGTAGAGGTACAGCAGAACTGTTGTGAGGAACGGATTCCGGCGTGATCAGTCTGGTTTGTTGTAAATCCATCTACGATGACTGATTCAGCTGTGATCTCCGAAGTTGGAATCCGGCTGAACTGGGTGCGCTTGGTTGGAGCAGTATACTCCGTCCATTTTACGCTCTGCTGACTGTAGACGTCCGTCGAAATGGTCTTGCTTTCCAATACAGGACTGAGTTCGGAAACCATATTCTCCGTGGTTTGAATGAGGGGGAGGCCGTCGGCATTATAGGTCGTGGAAGTCTGCACCTGGTAGACGCCGTCTTCTCGAACCCGGAAGCAGGATGAGGTTTCCGATATCCTGTTTTTTGAAGTATCCTCCGGATGCAGAGTGTCCAATAGAACAATTCGTCTTACGGCTTGTCCCAGCTCATTGTAGACTGTGACCATGGGAGCAAGATCCTCTGTCTGGGAACGCACAAGCAGTCCTTTGTCATTGTAATTATTTCTAGTAACGATGATCCCTCCCTTGGTATTGGGCTGTTCCTGCCGGATGATTTGGCCAAAACCGTTTTCCAGCCTCCGCGACAGCACGACTCCCCTGGACAAGGTCGTGGTCAGGATGCCTTCTTCGGTCAGTTCCAGCCGGGTCTCCATCTCACGCTGCCCCGTGCCACCCTGAAACAGGACAACGCCATCATAGTACTTTTGGGTGACCAGCGTAGCGCCTGCTGGGTTGGTGACGGTTGTCGTAAGCTGATCGTGGCTGTACTCGGTTCGTGTGATGCGTCCCAGCAAGTCCGTGGAGGAAACGACCCGTCCCAGATCATCGTACTCTGTACTTTGCATCGTCGTCATGGCCCCTATGTCGCGGCGCGTGGCAATCGTCCTTCCCGCCGCATCATAGCTGTAGGAATTAATCGTTTCTGGCGTAGTCTCGGTAGCCGAGCGGATGGTTTCCACCAGCTGCTTGGCCGAGTTGTACCCATAGCTGGTGGTGATGCCGTCTTCATCGGTTTCCCTCAACGGCCCACAGCACATCCATTCCGTCGTACTGGTTCTGCCGTTGCCCCTCGTCGTCTTGACGAGCCTCTGCTCGTCATCATATTCATAGTCCTCCGAGGCAATCAGCGACCAGCCTTCTCCGGTGTGAACGTATTGTTCTTTCCTGGTGGTGGCGCCGTTTTCAGCAATGTATTCTATGTTCCGGGTACTTTGTCCGGGAACGATACTTCCATTAGCCTGCACAGTCTCCGTCACCTTGTGGAGAGCCCCGTATTCCGCGGCGGCTTCGTAAGTATAAACGGTTTGCACCCCGTCAATACTCTGGCTCATCTTTTGCCTGCCCCGGGCGTAGGGATATTCGGCTCCTTCCCCATAAGTCTCTTCTACACTCGTATGAACCTGGTCGGAACCCAGGGCGGTTTCCGTGACCGTGGTGCGGTTCACCTGCGGGCTGTCTTCATAGGTGTAAGTGCGTTTGAGAAGCGCCGTTTCCGTCCCATCCTCGGCAATGATTACTTCAGTTTCCGTAGCGGGTCTGAAGTCATTGAAGCGCAGGTCGGCGTAAGTGGTTCGGGTCCCTCTCTCCCCGCCTCCGGCCCGGGAGCAGCGGAGAGCACGGTTTTGCCCTGGTCATCGTACTCGTAGCGCGTATAGCCGCCATTGGGTTTGAGTTCCAGGGACACCCGGAACTGGTCGTTGTAGGTATAGAGGGTGGTCTGGGCCAGAGAGGTCTTGTATCCCTCCGTCCGGCTGATGGTCAGCCAGCCGCCGTCGGTATACTTCTTCACTGTCCGGGTACAGGAGGAGGGTGTTTCCTCGTTGATGCCCTGAATAGTTTCAAGGCGCTCCCACTTGGAATCGGGCAGGGCGTTGCGTTCAATGGTGCGAACGATGCGCTCCTCTCCCTCCCCCTTGACGATGGTCACCTTGTTGCCTTCTTCGCGGCGTTCGATGAAATGCGGCTCCTGACCGGCGCGCCGGTTGGTGATATGGGTGACCTTGACTCCGTTTTCAAGCGAGGTTTCATAGACGGCCGTTTTGTAGGGCTCTCCGGTAACGGTGAATCCGCCTTCCCCGTCTGGGATGGTCTTGCCGGGAGCATACCACTCCAGGGTGAGCCTGTCGCCTTCGGGAATGCTTCTCATCAACCCCTGGGCGCGGGAATAAACGCTGGCAAGGGAGCCGTTTTGATGGTAAGTGACCTGGACCTTGCTGAAGTACTCCTCGGCAGAGATCACATGGCCCGAAGAGCTGGTGACCGACACGACCTCTCCGGTGGCTGCCGAGAAGCGCAGGACCATGCCGCCGGGAAGAACCATGTCCATGAAGGCGGGAGTACCCTGGAGGTTGGGAGTAAGATCTTCGTTGAGAAGCCTCACACGGTAGTTGACCTTCCTGGAAGAGCCGATGGGAGAAGCATCGCTGCTTCCCTCGTTAGCTTTGAAATAGAGATGGCTTCCGGAGGGGCGCTTGACGGTGACGCGGCGCTCGTCAGCCGAGAAGGAAGCGCTCCAGGCCATGGGGTGGTTGTAGCGCATGGAAAAGCCGCTGGAAGCCGGGGCATTAGTGGTGGCAGAGCGTGCCGTCCTGATGAACTTGGCGGGAGCCGGAGGCGTGGGTCCTGCCGGGGAGGAAGGGTTGATGCAGGCGTTGCCCTGGCAATCCTGCTCTCCCTCGGGATCCCCCGGAGTGGGCTGTGTCTGGACACAGTGTTCGTCCCCTTCCTCATTGCACTCACATTCACAGGGGCAGGGTTCCTCTTCCTGGTCCGGCTCGCTGGAAGAAGAGGAAAGGGAACTTGAACTGCTGCTGGAAGATGAGCTTGAGCTCGAAGAACTTGATGACGAAGAGCTGCTGCTGGAAGACGAGCTGGAAGAAGACGATGAACTCGAACTGCTCGAGGAGGAGCTGGAAGACGGAGCGCTGCTGGAAGAATCCGGCTCCTGGGGCGGCAAGGAACTGCTGTGGAAACTGGAAGACGACCAGCTGCTGGAAGAAGATGACGAGGAAGAACTCGAACTGCTGGAAGACGACGAACTGGAAGAAGAAGGCGGCGCGCTGCTGGAGGAATCCGGAGGCTCGGGAGCCGAAGAACTCTGCAGGGAGCTGGAAGACGAACTGTTGGAGGAGGAAGAGCTCGAACTGCTGGAAGAAGAACTCGAGCTGCTGCTGGGCTTGGGATCAAACTCAAACGAATCTCCTCCCCCTGCCGAACTGCTCGACGAATCTCCTTCTTCCACCTCCTGGTACAGGTTGACCAGAGTCAGGACGGTTTCTCCTTCCTTGCCGGCAGGCGTGTTTTCCGCCAGCAGGTAATAGTCCAGGTCGGGCTCTCCTTCCTTGTCGCTTACCAGGGCAATGCAGAACTCCTGTTGGTCCTCCGCGGCAGGCTGGTGTTGGTGGACGATATGGCACCAGTAGTATCCCTGTTCAAACTGGATCTGGCGGCGGAGAGGCGTGGAAGAGCCCGGCTCCGTGGAGAGTTCCATATCCTTGGCGGGAATGGAAAGGGAGATGGAAGAGTGGGCGTGGAGGTGGAGAAAACAGGTGGCGGGAGCCATGACCTTGAGGTACCCGAACCATTCGTGACGGGTGGGGGAGGAAGCAGTTCGTTTGGGGATAAGGACAGGAGCGGAGAGGCCGTTGACCAGGAAGTCGCCCTGGGGCTGCCCGTTGGGGTACATGGGAATGAAGGGATAGACGGTGTCCATGGCGCCGATGTTGAAAGTGTTGTTCATGGTATTAAATTAAGAATTATGAAATAGTTGCGACTACCATGAATCAAAAACCAGCAAAGTAAACACGCCGGGAACGTTATGATATTTGGTGAGTTTTTGAGGCGGATGGCAACGTGGAAAAAGGGAGGGGATTCTTCTCCGGTGGCACGTATTTCTTTGCCATATTTCCAAAATTTACCCATTGCCAGGGTAAAAGACAGCGTGCAGGAAGAGAAATACTAGCAAAAGGTAAAGGAGATTTTTCTCTGATGAACCAAGTTTCCCGCGTTCCACTGGAGTTATTGCATTTAAAAATTACCGGTTGGATTCATGACCGCACTACCATCCTAGTGAGCATAAGAAAGGAGTTTTTATAGAACATTATTCAAGGTACAAAAAAAACTTCATCAAGTGGTAACGACTTTTATCTCTATTTTTTGCCGCTTGCGGATTTTCTGCTTGTGTTGAAGACTCAAAAAGAGGAGAAGATGGGTACATAGAATTACCCTCCTCCCATGAAAACCTGTTCTTTTGCTATTGGCTGCTTCTTAGGAATTTGCGGTATTTTTCCATCCATTGCCGACACTACGGTGCGCTATCCGTCTTCCTCTCCGTCCCATCTGGAAAAAGGGAAGCCGTTTCAACTGGTGTTTGACAAGGCCGTGGTGCCCGCTTCCGAGGTGGGAAAACCGGCGGACCCGGAACTGATGTCCTTTTCCCCGGAGAAGAAACCGGTGGAACTGGCGCTGGGCAACGGCGCCGGGACGGCCATGCCGGAAGGCGCGAAGCTGATGTTCGTTCCTCCTTCCTTGAAGTTTTCTTCCAAATGGATTACTCCCAACGTGCTGGAGTGCGTTCCGCTGGAGGAGGTTCCCTTCCGGTCCACCTATCTATGGAAACCGGCGGAGAATGTCCGTTTTCTGGACGGTTCCCTGGTGCCGTCCGTTCCGCTGCGTCTGACGGGGCGCACGACCTGGAATTTCTTCCTGTCTTCCATGGACAGGGGCTGGCAGGGCAGTGAAGTTTACCCGTGGGAGAGTTTTTTCCTGGTGATTCCCGACGCAGTTCTGGACAGGGGCAATCCTGCGAATGGCTTGTATCGCGACGGCAAGGGGTTCCTGATGCTTCCCGGTTATTGCTCATGGAAGGAGGCATTGGAAAAGAACCTCCGTTTTGCCGGCGTTTCAGATGAAGAGCAGTTGAGGTCCGCAGATTTTATGAAGCAGCTCAAGGCGGGAGCCGCGGGGTACGATGCGGGGTTCCGGCTAAGGCCTGCGACGTTGAAGGAGGTGAGAGACGCCAAATCCTACCGTGTGAGAAATATTGCAGGGGAGGGAAGGTTCAGAGGCCGTCCGGACGGCATGGTTGTTCCCGGCGTGTATGTCATTCAGCCGGAAGGAATGTTCCGGTATGGCAGGAATTATTGCCTGGTCAGTTTGGACGCTTCCTTCCTGTCCTCCCGGGGAGGAGGGCAGAAAACCGGATGGGAAGAAATCAAACTGGGGGCCGTGCCCCGTTTTTCCGCCTCCGGTTATTACCATGCGTTTTCCGGGAACGGAGGCCGGTTTACTCTGGAATGGACTCTCCCTGTCCTGATTGAGGATTTGGAACGGTTCTGCCGGGACCATGTGGAGTTTTTCGTGGAGGGCGGCGGGAAGCCGATGGCTTACGGTGATCAGGAGGGAGGCTTTACCACATCCCTTGACGGAGAGGATGCGGAGACGGCCGGGAAAATAGCAATCCGCCTGGACAGGGAACGGCTGGCGGAGATGAAGCATGCCCGGCCCCAGTGGTATACGTCCCTGCCTTTTCTGGTGAGCGCAGACGAGGCCGTTTTTAAACTGCAATGGAGGCTGAAGGGCGTCCGGTCCGTGGATGATCAGGAATTGGCGCGAAAGAATGCGGAAGGTTCCGTGGAAGTGGAGCCGGAGGATCCGTGCCTGTATCTGGATGCGGGCAACAACGGCGTCATGTACGCCGGATCCCGCAAGTTGAAAGCTTCCGTGAGCAATTTGAAGGATTTGACGGTGCGCGGCTACCGGATCAGGGACGGCCACCGGCACCAGACGCTGGCGGCCTACCGGAAGATTTATGAACGGGACCAGTCCGCGCCCCTTTCCCGTACCGTGACGGACCGCGACCAAAGGCATTTTCTGCCTGCGGAGCTTCTTGCGGCGGATAAGACGGGCGCGCTGATACTGGACGTGCGCGGCAAAACGGAAGCGGCCATCAGCCTGGACGGCCTGTTTGGCGGAGCCGTGGAGCCAGGCATGTATTTCATTGAGGTGGAAGGCCGTGTCAGTGATCCGGTGCTGGAGGCGTACAGGCTGTTTGGCGTGCCGTCGGAAAACGGAGGCAGAAGGAAGTTCGACGGAAAGGAGGCATCCTACGCCGCGCAGGCCGTCGTGCAGGTGACGGATTTGGGCGTTCTGCATAAAAAGACGGCGGATACCATGTTTGCTTACGTGTATTCCCTTTCCACCGGAAAAGCGGTGGAAAAAGCGCAGGTCCAATTGCTGGATGCGAACGGCTCCGTTCTGGCTTCCGTTCCCGTGGAGCACGGTTCCGTGATTTTGCCCATGGCCGGGATGAACGGAAAGGCCGCCTATGTTCGCGTCCTGTCCGGGGTGGACAGTTACCTGAGCCCCCTGGAGGATTGGCCGGGGCAGGTGAGGATGTGGTCCTTTGGCGTGAAGACGCTGCCCTACGAATGGGAAGCCCTGGGGCTGAATCCCGCCACTACCGCGGAAACGAGGGTGTTCATGTTTTCGGACAGGAACCTGTACCGCCCGGCGGAGACCATGCATTTGAAGGGAATCGTGCGCTCCCTGCTGGACAACAGGCTGGGCCTCGCTCCCGTGGAGGAGGTCAAGCTGACGGTCAGGGACGGACGGGACCGGGAAGTAGCCGTCAAGCAGGTGAAGTTGTCCGATGCGGGAACCTTTGACCTGGATTTCACGTTTCCCGGGGAAGAGACGGGAACTTACAGCGTCCTTGCCAGCCTGCGGCTGAAAGGGGATTCCGCGGAAGAGGAAAAAGAAGGGGCAGAGGATGATTCCTCCGACGAATACGATTACAAGAAGTATTACCGGAAGGAGTTTGACAAGAATAACCGGGAGTTCCGGTATGAGGTGGAAGTAGCCGAGTTCAAGCGGAACGAGTTTGAAGTGGAGGAGAAGATTCATGAATTGAAGCCCGGCGCTCATCTCCTGAAGGCGGATGTGAAGGCCACGAATTTTACCGGCACGCCTGTTTCAGGCGGCAAGGTGAACTGGTCCCTGCGCAGTACTTCCTCCAACTTTTATCCTGCCGGATACAAGGATTACCGTTTCGGGGATTACCGTGATGACGATGGAGGCTACTGGGAGGCCTATTACGGTTATTCCAGCAGCCGTTCCTCCTCCCACATGAAGCAGCAGTCCTCCGTGCTGGACGGGGAAGGCAGGAATACCGTGGAGTTCTCCCTGGACGGGCAGTCCTTCCCGCGGGTCAGGAGGCTGTCCCTCCAGGCTTCCGTGGTAAACGGGAATGAGCAGTTGGTCAAGGTTTCCCGAGGCGCCGTCTGGAATCCGGCTTCCGTGTTTGTGGGCGTGAAGAACAGTTCTTCCATCTGCCGCCAGGGAACGCCCCTGGATTTGCGCCTGATTGCCCTGGGGCTGGACGGCAAGCCCTATGCGGGCAGCGGCCTTGATCTCAACATGACCGTGACGCGCACCGCTTTCCGTCCCGCGCGCTACGAGAGCGGAGATGCCACCACCGTGCGCAATGACGAGGTAAGGAGCACGGTGCTGGAAAAGGCCCTGACGCTTGCCCCGGCGGATTCCGCGGATGTCCGTACGGGAGGAAAAGCCGTCTCCGTTCCCACCCCGCAGGACGG
The DNA here is from genome assembly GCF_049262625.1 of Akkermansia sp. JRP_AM1. Taxonomy (NCBI): domain Bacteria; kingdom Pseudomonadati; phylum Verrucomicrobiota; class Verrucomicrobiia; order Verrucomicrobiales; family Akkermansiaceae; genus Akkermansia; species Akkermansia sp. JRP_AM1. The sequence goes on along the minus strand of NZ_CP118234.1, from coordinate 1,055,029 downwards.
TATTTACGAGGTGGCTTTTTCCGGCAGGGACGCGGAAGGACGGGAATTCCGCACTGCCGTAAAGTACTGGGTTTACGGCAGCGACGTTTCCCCGTGGGAGTACCATGACGGCCTGAAGGTGAAGATCATCCCTGACAAGCAGTTGTACAAGCCGGGAGAGACGGCCCGTCTCTTGATCCAGACGCCCATTGAGGGGGAGGTGATGGTGACAGTGGAGCGGGAAAAGGTGCTTCGGAGTTTTGCCAGAAAGCTGACGCTGGACAATCCCGTGATTGAGGTGCCTCTGGAAGAGGCGGACGCGCCGAATGTCTATGTTTCCGTTTTCCTGGTGAAGGGGGCGGACCTGAGCAGCCGCAAGGTCCGCAATCCCCAGTTGAAGCTGGGATATGCCGCGCTGAAGGTTCAGCCTGTCCAGCATACCCTGAATGTAAAGGTGTTTCCCCCCGCCGGGATGTCCCGGCCCGGTTCCCCCGCCGTGGTCAGCGGCGTGGTGACGGATTATTCCGGCAGGCCGGTGCGGAATGCGGAGGTATGCCTGTTTGCGGAGGATGAAGGCACCTTACAGGTCATCGGGTACCAGACTCCCCGTCCCATCCGGTACTTCTATGCGGACCGCCCCCTGTCCGTGGGCACGTGGACGACGCTGGAACAAATTCTGGATGAAGACTGGGGTGGCCGCTCCACGGACAACAAAGGAGTTTTCATCGGCGGCGGAGATTCCTCGGACGGCTCCCGCAAAGCGCCGGAGAACCTGGATTTAAGGAAGAATTTCAACCCGTGCGCCGTGTGGCTGGCCTCCCTCCGTACGGACGGGGAGGGCCGTTTCAAGGCCGAGTACAGGAATCCGGATACGCTGACCCGCTACCGGGTGATGGCGGTCGCCCTGGCGGGAGCTGCCGATTTCGGAACCGGGGAAAGCGCCTATGTGGTAAACAAGCCCGTGATGCTGGAACCCGCTCCCCCTTTACCGCAACGGAGGGTGATTCCCTGGACATTCCGGTGACGGTCAGCCAGACGGGTGACAGGAAGGGCCCGTGGGTGGTCACGCTGAAATCCGGGACCGCTGCGGCTTCCGTGCCCCAGCCCGTCCAGACGCTGACTTTGAACGGGAACCAGCCGAAAACGCTGGTGTTCAACGTAAAATTCACGCAGCCGGGGGAAGCCCGGCTGACCTGGGAAATCCGCGCCGCAGACGGCAGCGGCACGCCTTATTCCTCCGGCGTTTATTCCTTGCTGAAGGATTCCGTGGAGCACACGTTTGAGGTGGTGCCTCCCTTCCCGGAGCTGAGGGAGCTGCGCTGCTTCTCGCTTTCCTCCGGCCGGACGCTGGATCTGCCGGGGTTGCTGGCGACTCCCTTCCTGAAAGGCACCCCCATCCGGGTGACGCTGGGCACGTCCCCCCTGCTGTATGCGGACGGCAGCGTGAATTACCTGCTGCGTTATCCGTACGGATGCCTGGAACAGCTTTCCTCCTCCACGCTGCCCTGGATTTATGAACCGCTCCTGGCCAAATATCTCCCCGGTTTCAAGGGAAAATCGCCGGAGGACCGTTCCAGGGCCCTCCGGAGCGGCGTTTACAAAATCATGAAAAACCAGCTTTCTTCCGGCGGCCTGTCCTACTGGCAGGGTGGCACGGAGGTGAGCGAGTACTGCGCGTATGCCGCTCTGGTGCTGACCCTGGCGCGGGAGCAGGGGGTTTACATTCCGGAACAGGGCCTCAACAAGCTGTACACCTATCTGGGGCGTTCCCTGTCCGCCCGCCCGCGGGAGGGGCTCCTGGGGGCATGGGTGCTGGCCAGAGCGGGGCTCATGCCCGCGTCCCTGCTCAACCGCCTGCTGGACCATGCCGCTGAATTGAGGGCGGAAGACCGCCTGTACCTGGCCCTGGCGGCGGCCCTCTCTTCCCGTGCGGAGGCAAAGGAGCAGGCCCGGAGCCTGATGAATGTTTCCGGGGAGGAAATGAAACAGCCCCGCTGCCGTCTTCTGCTGGCGCTGGCGGAGATGGCGCAGGCCCCCGGTGACCGGGCTGTCCGGGAAAGGCTGGAACGCCTGATCGTGGACAGGATGTCCGGCTCTTTCGGAGGAAGGGCCCCCTATTCCACCTGGACTTCCGGCTGGGATGTGATTCTGCTGGGGGAATACCTGGAAGGATTGCAGGAGGCGCCCCTTTCCGCCGCCTTCCGCGTGGACCGCGGCGGCCGGACGTTTGACGGGATATGCTCCGTGTCTTCCCCGTCCCGGTTCCTGACCGCGGTTGGGGAGAAGGCCGTGCTCAGCCTTCCGGAAGCGGGAACCCGGGTATACGGCATGGCGGAGGCCCGCGGACGCAGCAAAACGCAGCAGGACGGAGCCGCCGTCAACAGGGGCTTTGCCGTTTCCCGCGTTTATGAAAGGCTTTCTCCGGAAGGAACCTGGACGCCTGCGGCGGAGTTTGCCGTGGGGGACCTGGTGAGGATTACGCTGCACGTGGACAAGTCCGCTGACCCGCTGACGTATGTGGTGATGGAGGATTACCTGCCCTCCGCTTTTGAGGCCGTCAATCCGGCGCTGCTTTCCCAGATACCGGGAGGCCGGGAGAGCGAGACGGCGGACGCAGGAAACCGCTGGTTCTACTGGAGCGGGTGGGTCTCCCACCGTGAATTCCTGAAGGACCGGGTGCGCTTTTTCGCCGATTCCTGGTCGGGAGGCCGCTTTACGGCGCGCTACCTGGCGCGGGTGACCAAGTCCGGCTCCGTTATCGCCCCGTCCGCCAAGGCGGAGCTGATGTACAAGCCGGAAACCTACGGATTGAGCATTCCCCAGAAACTGACCGTCTCCGCGGGGAAGTAAGTGCAGTGTTTTCATGATGCGGCGCAGATCTATGAACAGGGCGGTTTTCAAAAAGCTCCTTCAACGGAAAACCCTTCTTTGGATTGCCGGAGGGCTGGCCGCCGCGTGGCTGCTTGCATGGTATGCCGTGCCCTGGCTGGTTCCCCTGCCGGAAGGGCTGCTCCATCCGGAAGAGCGGGGCGCCATGGTCCTGGACAGGGACGGCGGCAGAATCGCCACATTGCCGGGACCGGATTATTACCACACGGAGCCTGTCCGGCTCCGGGAGGTTCCGGACATGCTTCTTAAGGCTACGCTGGCGGCGGAAGACAAACGCTTTTTCAGCCACGGAGGGGCGGATTTCCTGGCTCTGGCCCGCGCCGCGGCGGCGAATGCCGCAGGCGGGGAGGTTGTGTCCGGAGCGTCCACCATCACCCAGCAGCTCGCCAAGAATGCCAATCCTCCCGCACGCAGGAACCTGTGGACCAAGGCCCGGGAGTTTTTCCAGGCCCGGCGCATGGAGATGAGCATGAGCAAGGAGGAAATTCTGGAGTCCTATTTCAACCGCCTGGATTACGGCAATCTGCGCCGGGGGCCCGCCGCGGCGGCGCGTTTCTACTTTGGCCGGGAGATGGCCCGCCTGTCCCTGGCGGAATGCGCCCTGCTGGCGGGGTTGCCGCAGGGGCCGTCCTTCTTGAACCCCCTCCGGCATCCGGAACGTGCGCTGGAACGGCGGAACCGCGTTCTGCGGCGTCTGGAGGAGGAAGGCATGTTCCCGGCGGACATGGTGAACAGGGCCTTGCAGGAACCCCTGTTCAGCGCCGGAATGGAAGAAGGGCGGCAGCCGGCGGCTCCCCATGTAACAGCCGCCCTGATGCACGCAGGACGGACGGGGGAGGTGCGCACGACGCTGGACGCCTCCCTGCAGCGCGGCGCGCTGGAAATCGTGAGGAGGGAGCTGGAACGCTTGAAAGGCCATCATGTGACACAGGCCGCCGTAGTTGTGGCGGAAAACGCCACGGGGAATATTCTTTGCCTGGTCGGTTCCGCGAACCGGAAGCATCCGGCGGGGGGGCTGATGGACGGGACTTCCCTGCCGCGCTCCCCGGTTCCGCCCTGAAGCCTTTCGTGTACGCCCAGGCATTTGTCCTGGGGGCCTATCCGGGAACCGTTCTTCCGGACGTTCCCACCACGTACCGGAGCGCGCACGGGCTGGAAGCGCCGCAGAATTACAACAGGGCCTACATGGGTCCCGTTTCCGTCAGGCAGGCCCTGGCCTGTTCCCAGAATATCCCGGCCATGAGGGCTCTGGATACCTTCGGCGGCCCGTCACGGCTACTGAAACTGCTGGAAAACCTGGGTATCCGGGGCATCCAGGGAGACGCCGCGCATTACGGCCTGGGCCTCGCCATCGGCAATGCGGAGGTGACCTTGCGGGATTTGACCGGGGCTTATGCGTGCCTGGCGCGCGGAGGCTCCTTCCTCCCCCTGAAGCTGGAGCAGGGCGCTTCCGTTCCGGAACGGCCCGTACTGCCTGCGGAAGCCTGCTTCATGGCGGCGGACATTCTGGCGGACCGGGAAGCCCGGATGGCGGCGTTCCATGACCGGGAGCTGATGAACCTTCCCTTCCGGTATGCGTGCAAGACGGGCACTTCCTCCGATTTCCGCGACAACTGGTGCGTGGGCTTCACCCGTGAAATCACGGTTGGCGTCTGGGTGGGCAATTTTGACGCCTCCCCCATGAAGCAGGTGGGGGGCATGGATGGAGCGGCCCCCATTTTTGCCGGGGTCATGAGGCTGGCTCACCGCAATCTTGCCCCTTCCTTCCCCGGTCCCCCTCCCGGCATGGTGCGCATCCGCATTGATTCCCGCACCGGAAAGAGGGCGGAGGGGCTGGATCTGCCGCAAGCCCATGTCCGGGAGGAATGGGCTTCCCCGGAAACGATGCCGCAGCCGGCCTCCCCGGCGGATTACGATGCCGTGGGACGGGCATATCTGGACAGCCGTTATACGGAGTGGTTTACCAGTCCTTCCTGCACGGTGGGGAATACCTTCTGCCTGCTTCCGCGGGCGTGGTCCGGGGAGGCTCCCGCATCCTGGTTCCGGCAGACGGCTCGCGCCTGGCGCTGGATCCGGAACTGCCCGGCGGGGGACGCAGGCTCAAACTGCGCTCCAACCTGCCGGCGGGGGCGGTGTGGTCATCCCCCACCCTGACCGTCGTGCAGTATGGAGAAGAGGCTTCCGTGCTGCTGGAACCGGGAGCGCACGTCATTACCGTGCGCCATCCGGAGCTGAACCTGGAGCAGCGTTCGTCAATTACCGTCAGGGAACTGTAACAAGAAGCCGGGAGTTTTCCTCCCGTGCGCACGTGGAAAAAGCGTTCCGCTCAGTCCAGCGGCAGGATGGAGGTGACCAGCATCTTGAACCGTTCCTGCGCAATGACGGAATGAGGCACTCCGGCGGGAATCAGGAGAGTCTTGCCCTGCGGAAGGTTGACCTCTTCATTGCCCACGGTAAAATACGCCGTCCCGTCCAGAATCTGCACCAGGGCGGGGCCGGGCGTCTGGTGGGTGGGGAGGAGCTGCTCGTCGTCAAAAGCCAGGATGGTCATGTTGACGCCTTTGGAACGCACAAGGGCCAGGCTGGTGATTTGCCCTTCGCGGTATTCAATCAGGTCAGCGTAATTGAAAGGCGCCCGTTCGGGGATATGCTGAATTGCTGTCATGCAGGTTGGACACACTCATTTCCCCTTCCCGTTTCCGCCATGACAGGCTTCCGGGAAAAAGGTCCGCTCCAGACCCGGGAGCGGACCTTGGCATTCAGCATTCATATGGTGCTTACTTACGGGTTCAACGTCCTGAGTTCATAGGCGTGGGGTCGGGTTCACAAGTAAACAGCAACCATTTTATACATGAAAAGTACAATTTGCTTCAAGAAAATTTTGGTGAAAAAATACAGATTTAATTCTGCTGCAAGGAGAACCGGATTTAACGCCCGCATGTGGCCGTTTCCGCCTGCGGGCGTGTGCCGTCAGCGGTTCCGCCGCCTGCGGCCGGGCGTGCGCTTCTCCTTTCTGCCTGGGGAGGCTGTCTTTTCCGGCTGCCGCCGTTCCTCCCGTGAGGCGATGGTAAAATCCGCCCACTGCTGTTCCCGGTCCACTTTCACGGGAATGACGGGAATGCGCAGCCCTGCGCACAGCACGGAGCCGTGGTCGCTCTTCCAGCGGTTGGCGAATGCCTCGTACACCCAGCGGCCGCCGGGAAGCTTGTCCGGCTTGATCAGCCCCTTGATCTGGAGGCGCGGGATTTCCAGCAGCACGCCGAAGTGGCGCGTTTCCGTAATCAGGGCCTCGTGCACTTCCGGATGGTCCGCATAGCACTGGCCTTCCAGCCATTCGAAAAGCTTCATCCGGTTGGCGTCCTTTTCCGCACTGGCGGAAGTGCGCTCCGTCTCTGAAATGTGTTCCGCGTCCTCCTCCAGCCTGCCTACGCTGCCGGCGCCTTTGGCCCCCTTGGGGGGATTGGCCAGCAGGGGATTCAGGGAGCGGTGAACCACCAGGTCCGCGTAACGGCGGATGGGGCTGGTGAAGTGGCAGTAATTGGCGGTGGCCAGGCCGTAATGGCCCAGGGGCTCCGTATCGTACCTGGCCCGCATCAGGCTTTTCAGGAGCGCCAGCTTGAGCAATTGCTCGTCCGGGGAACCCTTGATGGACTTCATCAGCTCATTAAGGTACTGGCGCTGGCCGATGTCGTGGACGGGGTGCCCGTACAGTTTGCACAACTGGCCGAATTCAAAGAGCTTGGCGGAATCCGGTTCTTCATGGACACGGTAGATGGTGGGGCGGTTCCTGTTTTTCAGCGTCAGGGCCACGGCCTCGTTGGCGGCCAGCATGCACTCCTCAATGAGCTGGTGGCTCTCATCGTACTCTTCCGTGATGATGTCCGTCACGCGGCCGTCCTTGTCCATGACGGCGCGCACTTCCGGGAAGTCCAGGTCCAGGGCTCCCTTGGCGTAGCGGTTGCGGCGCAGGATGGAGGCCAGCTTCCAGGCTTCACGGACCATGGAGGGAACTTCCCCCTTGTCATGCCCTTTCAGCATGGTGAAGGCCTCCTGGTAGGTCAGGCGCGCCTTGCTGCGGATGAAGGCGTCCGCGAAGCGGGCGTGGAGCATCTTCCCCTTTTTATCAAACTTCATTTCGCATACCTTCGTCAGGCGCACGACGTCCGGCCGCAGGCTGCACAAATCATCGGAAAGGCGGGGAGGCAGCATCGGAAGGACGCGGTCCGGCAGGTAGGTGGAGTTGCCGCGGCGCAGGGCTTCCTCATCCAGCGCGCCGCCGGGCTTCACAAAATGGGAGACATCCGCGATGTGGACGGCCAGCGTCCAGCCGGACGGAGTGGCCGTGATGGAGATGGCGTCGTCAAAATCCCTGGCGCTTGCCGGGTCAATGGTGATGACGGTGCGGTCCGTCCAGTCCTCCCGGCGGCCCAGTTCCGCGGAAGAAGGGTTTTTCCGGAAAGATTCCACCTCCTGAAGCACGGAGGCGGGGAATTCCACGGGCAGGTCATACTTTCTGATGACGGCTTCCATGTCCACGTGGGGATCGTCCGGGTAGCCGAGCACCTCCACGATTTTCCCGCGCGGGGCCTTCTTTTCTTCCCCGCGGGACACGGGTTCCACGGAAACCAGTTGGCCGGGAAGCACCTCCATGGCGGGTTTTTCCACCAGTTCAATGTATTCCGGAGAGCCTACGCCGTCCCCGAGCACGCGGCCCAGCTTGTTCTTTCCGGCGCGGAAAACGCCCAGCCAGCGGGAGCGCGCGCGTTCCGTCACTTCCTCCACGCGGGCTTTCATGCCGGTATCCGGAGAAGAAAAGCGGTCCCTGCGGACGTTTCTCCGGCCCTTGGCCGCCTTGCGTTCCACGCGCACGGCCACGCGGTCCCCGTCCAGGGCGGTTCCCAGGTGGTTGGGCTTGAGCTCCAGCTCCGGAATGGCCTCCAGATCCCACCCCAGGTCCGCCGCGGCGGGATCCCCCTTTTTGGGGAGAAAAAGAATCTTGCCGGAGCGCAGGATGCGGATCATGCCGTGCACCAGGTTCCGGCGTTCCCGTTTCAGGGCGTATCTCCCCTTTTGCAGCCGCACGAGCCTGCCTTCCTCCTCCAGCTGGTCCACAATGGCGCGGAAGTCCTGCTTCTGCCGGGAATCCACGTTCAGGGCGCGGGCCAGTTCTGATTTGCTCTGGGGTTCGTAATGTCCGTCTTCCATGTGACGGACCAGGCGGTCTTTAAGGGAATTATTCATCTTGCGGAAGTTCCGGGAAAGGAGTCTTCCATTCCCATTGATGCCATCATAAGGCGGTTTTTGCGCCGCTTCAAGGCGCGGGCGGTGCATTCTTTGTCCGCCTTTCTCCTTGCCAGGCCCGGGCTTGCGTTATCTGGGCCGGAGCGTGCCTTCCGTGGTGCCGAGCTGTTCCGCGACGTCCAGTTCCCGGATGAGCCGGGCCGCAGTGCAGGAGCCGTCCAGCAATTCCCGGTAGCGGGATACCAGAAGGCGTGCTTTTTCCGGAGAATCGTCCAGCAGTTCCACGCGGAAGCGGGAAAGGCCCTGATGGCGGAAACCCCGGAAAAAGCCGGCTCCCGTCTGCGCGCGGCCGTTGAACAGGGTGTTCCGGCACCCGGCGTCCGCCAGCAGGGGATGGAGCTGCCCCACGCGGTCCCGCAGCTGCACGTGGTACCGTTCACAGGGGCGGCCGCAGTTCTTATAGCTGGAGCCGTCCGACAGGAAGGTGCAGAACACGCAGTGCTCCATGTGGAACATGGGCATGTGCTGGTGCAGAGTCAGTTCAAACCATTCCGGCGGCGCGGCGCGGAGCAGGTCCTCCACCTGTCCGGCGTTCAGGTCATAGGAAATGGTGAGATAATCCAGGTTCCCCTGTTCCTTCAGGATGGCCGCGCTGTACGGATTGGCGACATTCAGGGAAAAATCCCCGATGCGGTGCAGGGGGAATGGCGGAAGTACTGCGCCGCGCCCAGGTTGCGGATGAGGACGCCGTCCGGCTCCGCCCGTTCCATGAGCTTGAAGTAACCGGTTTCCGACGGCTTCTGGATGCGGGGCGTCGCCAGAAAGACGGGGATGCTTTTCGTGTGCCGCCGGACCGCTTCCACTCCCGCCGCATAGTCCCGGAGGTCTTCAAAATCCAGATAGACGGCGTCCGCCCCGGCATCCAGAACGGAAGGTATCTGTTCCGGCCTGCGGCACAGCACGGACAGGTGCGGCGGCGCGTCCGGAGTTGCCGCACCCGCCGGAAGCGCGGGAAGGACGAAAGGTTCCGGAAGACGGGTGGGAACGGAGGCTTCCCTCTCCTGCCGGACCGTTTGAATTTGTTCCACGAGGGCGCGCCTTGTCTGGTTGAGGATGCTGAGCGGGAGCATCAGGCCCTCCGGCAGGCGGCATTCGCAGGAAGCCAGGCGGAACCCCGTTCCTCCCAGCCTGCCGAGCTGCTGTTCCAGAACTTCAGGAGTCAGCGGGCGTTTTTCCGCCGTTTGCAGGGGCTGTGTGGACTGCACGGAACACCCGTATTCCGGGCAGGAAACCGTCAGAGGCTCCCCGGCGGATCCGGTGCATGCCAAATGGAGGGGAAGGACGGCCTCCGGCAGGTGCTCCCGCATTTTTTTCAGCTCGGCGTTCAGGGCCGGATCATCCGTTTTCCAGAGCTTCTGCCCCGGCCTGACCTTGCTCCAGTCAATGCCGGAGGCTTTTCCGTGGAAGAAAAGGCGGTTTCTCTGCACTTTCCAGATGCGGCCGCCCTGTTCTTCATTGCGGTCCTCCCCGGCGTCAATGACGAAGCCGTCGCCGGGAGCGAGCGGAACGTTCCCTTCCGGCCTGATGTCCAGCCAGCCCTGGCTGCTGTCCACAATGGTGCCTGCATAGGCGCCGCGCTTCTTGCCGTGGCGGCCGTGGGTCAGGCGCGGGTGGTCCGTGCCGTCCAGCCAGCCGGTGGAAAAGCCGCGTGAAAATACCATTTGCAGTGCATAACGGTCGCGTGCGGTCACCAATTCATCCACGGGTATTCCGGCGCAGGCGGCGTCCAGGGCCTTTCTGTAGGCCGCCGTTACCGCCGCAACGTATTCCGGGCTTTTCAGCCGCCCCTCTATCTTGTAGCTCTTCACGCCCATGCGGACCAGGTCCGGAATGCGGTCAAGGGCGCACAGATCCTGCGGGCTGAGCAGATAGCGCCTTTCTCCCAGCGGAACGGCCTTGCCGTCCACGACCAGGGTATAGGGCAGGCGGCAGGCCTGCGCGCATTCTCCGCGGTTGGCGCTGCGCTGGCCCAGGCTTTCCGACGTGAGGCACTGGCCGGAGTAAGCCACGCAGAGCGCCCCGTGCACAAACACCTCCAGGGGAATATCCGTATGGCGTATGCATTGCCCGATTTCCTCCAGGCTCAATTCCCGCGCCAGCACGGCCTGCTTCAGGTCCAGGAAACCGGCGGCGAATTCCAGGCCGTCCGGGGAGGAAAGCGTCATCTGGGTGGAGGCGTGCAGCTCCAGCTTCATGGCGGGATCCTGCCTTCCCCACTCTGTCAGGCAGCGGGCAAGCCCGATATCCTGCACGATCACGCCGTCCACGCCGGCGGCATTCAAATGGCCCAGGTAGGTGAGGGCGTCCGCCAGCTCGGAGGTGAAAAGGAGCGTGTTCATCGTCACGTACCCCCTCACGCCGTGCGCGTGGAGGAAGCGCATCAGTTCCGGCAGGGAATCCAGCGTAAAATTATTCGCGCGCAAGCGGGCGTTGAAACGGTCCAGGCCAAAATAAATGGCGTCTGCGCCATTGGTTACGGCGGCGCGGGCGCAGTCCATGTCCCCGGCGGGAGCCAGCAATTCGGGGCGCAGGTCTCCGGGCCGGAGAGAGGAAAGGGTCATGTCGTCGGAAATCACGGGGAAAAACAAAAAGGATGGAGGGGTTACTGGGCGGTGCTGCGTTTTTCCGCATGGCGGAGCAACGCTTTCAAATCCCCCAGAAGGAACAGGGAGCCTGCCGCCAGAGCCGGAAGCGGGGAGGCCAGGGCCGCATGCAGCCCGTCCGGAAGGGTGGAATGGATAAAGACGGGGCCGGTTTCCAGTCCGGCCAGCAGGACGGCCAATTCTTCCGCCGGCATGATGCGGGGGGAAGTGCAGGGAACCAGGTGCCATTCTCCGGTGATTTCCCGCAAAACGGGGATCATCTCCCGGATGTGCTTGTCTGCGGATGCGGCAAAAACCAGAGCCGCCTTCCGCCCGGGGAATTCCTCCTTCCATGTGGCCGCGAGCACGCGCGCCGCATGTTCGTTATGGGCGCCGTCCAGCACCAGCGGTGGCGTTTCAAGGCGTTCAAACCTTCCGGGCCACTGCACCTTTGCCAGGGCAGCGGCGGCTGCGGAAGGGGAGGGGAGGGCGTGGAGCTGCCTCATGGTTTCCAGCGCCAGGGCGGCATTTTCCCGCTGATGGGCTCCGGACAGGGATGGCCGGGGCGTTTCCCCGTCCGCCCGGGCGACCGTAAGGGGGAACGGCGGTCCCGTGCCGTCCGTTCAATGACGGCCATGGCTTCCGGGCTCTGCACGGCGGTCACGGCCGGTTTGCCGGGGGAGATGATGGCCGCCTTTTCCGCGGCGATCTCTTCCAGGGTGTCTCCCAGGTACTGCTGGTGGTCCAGGCCGATGGGGGCCAGCACGGCGATGTCCTTGGGCACGGCGTTGGTGGCGTCCAGCCTGCCGCCCAGGCCCGTTTCCAGAATGATGAAGTTCACGCCGCTTTTGCGGAAGTGGCGCAGGGCGACGGCAAGCGCCAGCTCAAAAAAGGTGGGCGGCTGTTCCCAGCCTTCCGCCAGTTGTTTCAGGAAGAAGATTTCTTCCGCCAGCGCCTCCGGGGGAATCATATTCCCGTTCACGCGGATGCGTTCGGAAAACTCCACCAGATGGGGGGAGGTGAACAGGCCGGTCACATACCCCTGTGCCCTGGCCAGGGCCTCAATCATGGCGCAGGTGGAGCCTTTCCCGTTGGTGCCAGCCACGTGGACCACTGTGGCATCCGTCCGGTCCGCATCGGCTGCCGCCAGCAGCTTCCCGGTATTGTCAAGCCCCAGCTTGATCCCGAAGAATTGGGTGGAAAAAAGCCAGTCAAGGGCGGCGGACACGTTCATGGGCGGTATTCTACCACGGGAAGGCTCCCGTTCAATCCCGGTATGGGAGGGGGCGTCAATAAAATACCGCCGGGAACGGACGCGGCAAACACGAACAAGCTACCGTTGCTACCTCTCGGTCCTGGCGGGGTTTGCCAGTCGTGCCTCCACGGGGTTCCCGGCGGCCCAGACAGTAAACTAGGTTTGCGGTGCAGTGTCAACCTTCAAAGGCATCATCTCCTTCTGGTAAAGGAGAGCAAAATGGAGATCAGCAGAACCACGCCGATGACGGCGGCGGCCGTGAAGAAAATCTCTTCCTCCTGCCTGAGCTGGCTGCGCTCCCCTTCAATTTTCCCGTCCCTGATGCGCTGCAGCCCGTGCAGGACCTTGGCCTGCTCCTCCACGTCCGCCTCCGTCCGCATGACAAGCGTTTCCTCATGGCTGACGGCCTGGTCGTAAGGGGAGATCATGGTGCGGAACTCGGGGTCTTCCGAAAGGATTTCCGTCTCATCATACTCTTCCGCCAGGGGGGAGTTCATGGAATCCCGGAGACTGGCAATCTGTCTGTCCACCTTGTTCTGGAACAGGGCCAGCTCCCTTTTGGCCTTTTCGTAGGCCGCCGTCTGGTCACTCAGCATGGCTTCTCCCTTGCGGGTGATGCGGTCCAGCTCCTGCGGCAGGCTGGCCTGGAGCTTGAGCAGGTCCGCCCGGCTCTCCGTCACCTTGAAATCCTTGCTCTTCGTATTGGACGCCTCCGCGCGCTGGATGCGGTTGATGTCCAGCCGGGTTTCCACCTGGCGTATTTGTTCCTGGAGCCGGTTCCGGGCGTTGTCCAACTGCTGCCTGGTGGTGTCCCGCTTGCCTTTGAGCTCCTCCACGTCCGCGACGCGGCGGTCATATTGTTCCAGGAGATTGGCTATCCGGGCTTCCGCGCTCCGGGCATTGGGCCTTCCCTTCACGGCGGGCACGGACTTTTTCCCGGCGTTTGCCTGGTCGATCTTCTCCATCTGGGCATCCCAATACTTGCGGATGGCCTCTTCCTTCCTCTGGATGGCCGCCTGGAGGCGTGCCGCCTGCTGTTCGTGAAGTTCCGCCGCCTCGTCAAAACGGGCCTGGGCCGCATCCAGCTCCGGATAAGGCTCCTGCTCCATGGCTTTGATGGCTTCATGCCTGGGCACGAGGCCGGTTTGGTAATAATCCCAGCCGTAATAGCCGCCGGCGAGCAACAGGATAAGAAGAAGGTAACGCATAAATTGAAGGTGGTTAGAGGCAGAAGTTTATCTCATAGTGGAAGTTCCGCCGGATTTTGCAAACCTTAAAATCAGCCATCCGGAGCTTTTTCCTCCGGGACGGGAATGATGATAAATCCGCGGCACGGGAGGCGTAATCTTCCTTGAAGCCATACTTTCAAATCATGTCTATTTTTTCATCACGCAGACAATTTCTCAAATCCCTGGGGCTCGCGGCCGGAGCGGCTGCCGCCGGAAACGTTCTCCCCGGGCAGGCCCTGGAAATCCCTGCCGGGGACAGCCTCTGGAAATCCGGCGCCCAGGCGTCTCCGCGGCCTTCCGGCTCCATGTACATGGGGGGCTTCAAGGCTCCCGGGCTGGCCCGCATCAGGCTTGCCTTCATCGGCGTGGGCGGCCGCGGCTTTTCCCATCTGGCTCAAATGTGCGTGATGGACGGGGTGGAAATCGTGGGCGTATGTGATTTGAAGGAAGACCTGGCCAAGCGCGGCGTGGACCGCGTGCTTTCCAAGATGGGGAAAAGCCCGCTGAGTTATTCCGGCGGGGACACGGAATACCTGACCATGCTGAAGGAGCTGAAACCGGACGCTGTCATCATCAGCACGGACTGGAGTACCCATGCCGGAATCGCCTGCGACAGCATGAAGCACGGCGCGCACGCCTTTGTGGAAGTTCCGCTGGCCGTCTCCCTGGAAGAACTCTGGAATCTGGTGGACACCAGCGAGGCCACCCGGAAGCACTGCATGATGATGGAAAACGTCAACTACGGCCGGGACGAGCTTATGTTCCTGAACATGGTCCGGCAGGGGGTCATCGGCGATCTGCTCCACGGGGAGGCCGCATATATCCACTGCCTGGTGACGCAGTTGGGGGACACGCGCGGGGAAGGGGCCTGGCGGCCTGAATACCATACCCGGATCAACGGAAACCTGTACCCCACCCATGGACTGGGCCCCGTGGCACAGTACATGAACCTGGCGCGCGGAGAAGACCATTTCAGCCGGGTGGCTGCGTTCGCCTCCCCTGCGCTCGGGCGCAATGCCTACGCCAAAAAACACCTTCCCGCGGACCACCGCTGGAACAATACCCCCTTCATCTGCGGGGACATGAACACGGCCATCGTCAAGACGCAACTGGGGCGCACTATTGTCGTCCAACTGGATGAAACGTCCCCCCGGCCCTATTCCCGCGCCAACCTGATCCAGGGAACCGAAGGAACCCTGGCCGGCTTTCCGACCCGGGTGGCGGGTGAAAAGCTGGGCAACGGCAACTATCACGAATGGATTGAAGGCCGGGAGAAGCTGGCCGCCATTTACGAGAAATACGACCATCCGCTCTGGAAACGCATCGGGAATCTGGCTACGAAAATGGGCGGCCACGGCGGCATGGACTTCGTGATGCTTTCCCGCATCGTGGAATGCCTCCGGAACGGAGAGCCGATGGACCAGAATGTTTACGAAGGAGCCGCCTGGTCTTCCCTGCTGCCGTTGACGGCTCATTCCATCGCGCAGGGCGGCATGCCCGTGGAGTTCCCGGACTTTACCCGCGGAGACTGGAAAACCACCGCGCCGCTGGCCGTGGTTTCCTGAGAAGGAAAATAGCAGAAGATGCTGGAAAAGCAGATGTACAGTGTTTGACTCGCAGCCATCATGGAAATGAAGCCTGCGAGTCGCATTCCTGAAAAAAACTACGGCTTATCAGAAAATACAGGCTCTATATTTAACAGGCCAGCGCGCGGAGTCATTCCAGTAAAAAATCCCTCACTATGGAAATAGCGAGGGATTAAAATGAAAACCGGGGCCAGACGGCATTTATCTTATTTTCCGGTTTTTTCCGTCGTCCCCCGTTCCAGTTTTTCCATGAGTTCCTTTTCACTCATGGGTTGGTGATTATTCTTCAATTCCTTTATTTTCTCGCGCGTCTGCCTGTCTTTTGATTTGCCTAATTTCTTATACGCATCAGTCATGTCGAAATAGACCAGCTTAAGATTGTTTACCTTGTTTTCGTCTTCATCATTCGTCAAGCTGACGGTAAGGATGTAGCGGCCTCCAATCATGGTGAATCCTTCACCCAGAACACGGTAACCGTCGTAATGTTTTCTGAGGTATTCATCTCGCGCCGATTCCAGCATGCTGTAATCCTTGACCCCTTTAAGATCAAGCACGGCGGGATTTTTATAGGAACCGGCAGGAAACTGGACGGCCCCGGCGGCCTGTTTTTGTGCTTCGTCCGCTCCAAATGATGGGTTGATGGCCAGCATGGCGCTGCATCCTATGGTCAAAATGGTTATTTTTAATAATATTTTCATCTTCATTGCCCTATGTTATTGTTAATATGTATGGTTATTGTGTTGCCGCCATTATTTGCTGCATCCGTTGTCTCTGCATAATTCCATTCTTCTGGAAAGGGCTTTTTGGTGTAAAAGAAGAATCGCCTTTTCTTTTGCTCTCTCATTCCAGGGCAGGTCTTCCGAGACATCCACGACAACAGTGGCACCCTGATCCAGATTCACGATCTCTGAAACAGTGGAGCCGTCCTTGTGAGTGTAAGTTGCCATGGCAGTCGCATGAACCTTGAATTTCATTGATTTTCCCTTAACCGGTTCAACCAGCTCTGCTGTCGGCTCTGAAATATTTATGAGCTCATAGCCGCATTTTGCTTGTTTGGCATGTGCCGCTCCAACGAGGATGCCCAAAACAAGCGAAAAACAGCACAATATTTTTGGAACCATCATCATATTATCACCTATGAAATTGAAATGATAAATTGTCAATGAAAATTGATAATCCCGGTAGATGTTTTGCCGTTATTCCATCGTAAAGGAATTGGGTGGTAAAAATATTTTTCTAATTCATAATAAATAAATTATAAGCTTTACTGTTAGATAAGGCATTCCTGGAAGCTCGCGAATCAGTTTCCCCGGTGCAACTTTGCATGGCTAATATGGGTGAGACACAATGGACGCGGAATGCACGGTGAAAGATTTCGTCATGGGATTGTTCCAAGGCTGCCGCAAACAGGTGGAATGCCGTGATGGTGTACGCCCCTGTTTTTATGATTTCCGGCAAATTCTCCGGCATGGGCGGCCGGATGCCAAAAACAGGGCTCATCAAGAAAACCGGATTTTCTGACTTTCCCTCGTCAGAGAGGAAAAAATGCGTATTAATGCATTTTTCTGTTCCCTTTCTCATCTCCCCGTTGAATTGATTTTCATCAACCGCTCCTTCAGGAGATGAAATTGGTTCAGCTCTTGCAAAGAACGTCCTTAAGTTCTTCTGCGCTCATGTTCATGAGCCACTGTTCCGGACCGCCGGAGAACAGGTCGTCCGCCATGCGGCGCTTTTCCGTCAGCATGGCGTCAATGCGGTCCTCAATGGTGCCGCGGCAGATCAGGCGGTGCACCAGCACGTTCCGGTGCTGGCCGATGCGGTAGGCCCGGTCCGTCGCCTGGTTTTCCACGGCGGGGTTCCACCAGCGGTCCACATGGATGACGTGGGAGGCCTGGGTCAGAGTCAGTCCGGTCCCGGCGGCCTTCAGGGACAGGATGCAGAAGGGAGGCCCGGATTCCTTCTGGAAGGCGGTGACGATGCCCTGGCGTTCCGGAATGGGCGTGCCTCCGTGCAGGGTAAGCCCGGAACGGCCGAAGACCCCGGAAAGCAAGTCGTGCAGATGGGGAATGATGGAACGGAACTGCGTGAAGAGGATGGCTTTTTCCTGCCGGGCGGCGATGGAGGCGCACAATTCCTGAAGACGCAGGAACTTTCCGGAGCGTTCCGGGGCGTAGTCGTCCGTGCCCTGGAACTGCGCCGGATGGTTGCAGATTTGCTTGAGGCGCGCCAGGACGGGCAGGATCAGCATGAGGCGGGCGGCCGGGTCCGGTTCGTCCAGCATGGCGTGCAGCGTATCTATCTGCGTCTGGTACAGGGCGGCCTGTTCCGGCGTGAGGGGGCAGTAGGCGGGTATTTCCGTCTTGTCCGGCAGGTCGGGGACCAGGGCTGGATCCGTCTTCATCCTGCGCAGGATGAAAGGGCGCACCAGGCGGCGCAGCGGGGCATAGCCTCGTTCCAGGGAGCGGGTGAAGGCTTCAAAGCTTTTTCTGCCGCCAAGCAGGCCCGGATTCAGGAATTCCATCAGGCTCCATAATTCATTCAGGTTGTTTTCCACCGGCGTGCCGGACAGGGCGGCGCGCCTCTCCCCGTGCAGGGAGCGGATGGCGCGGGAACGTGCGGAACCTGCGTTTTTAATGGCCTGGGCTTCATCCAGAATGATGGCCGGGAAATGCAGCCCGGCCAGCGCAGGCGCGCGCGCGGCCATGCCGTAGGTAGTAATGACGGCGTGGCAGCCTTCCCGGCGCGGTATTTCCTCCGGCTGCCATGAATCCGGGGCGGAGGGGTGCATGATGCGCAGGGCGAGCTCCGGCGCGAAGCGTTCCGCTTCCTCCTTCCAGTTGGACAGGAGGGACGCCGGGGCCACGATCAGGGCCGGGAGGCCTTCCAGCCGGCCTTCCCTCCGCAGCGCATCCAGCCATGCGATGACCTGAAGGGTTTTCCCCAGCCCCATGTCGTCCGCCAGGCAGGCGCCGAAGCCCCGTTCCGTAACCCGGTACAGGAAGGAAAAGCCCTCTTTCTGGTAAGGGCGCATCAGTGCGTTCAACCGGGGCGCAAGCTCCGGCACGGAGACGGAAACCTCCCCCGCCAGGATATCCAGGGCCTGCCGGAGATCCCGGCCCGGTTCCACCACGCAGTCTTCATCCGGTTCCGGGAGTTGCGCAAGCTGGTCGGAAGGGCCGTTGACCAGCAGCCTCAGCCCCTGAACCAGGGGAATGCCCAGGGAACTCATCATGCGCGCCGCCTTGGTCCACCGGTCCATCAGGTCCCGGACTTTTTGAGCGTCCACGCGCACCCATTCCCCCTTGAAGCGTATCAGGCCGTCTCCGTTGCTGAGCAGTTCCTCCAGTTCCTCCGGGGCCAGGTCCCTGCCTCCCAGCGTGGCGGCTACGGAAAACCGCAGCAGGCTGTGGACGGAAAGCCCGGAGGAATGAGCCGTTTTTTCACTGCCGGGAGCGTCCGCCGTGACTTT
This sequence comes from Akkermansia sp. JRP_AM1, assembly GCF_049262625.1. Classification (NCBI taxonomy): domain Bacteria; kingdom Pseudomonadati; phylum Verrucomicrobiota; class Verrucomicrobiia; order Verrucomicrobiales; family Akkermansiaceae; genus Akkermansia; species Akkermansia sp. JRP_AM1. The sequence goes on along the minus strand of NZ_CP118234.1, from coordinate 1,036,739 downwards.
TACCTGTAATTTGGGAGGGGATTTTCTCCACAGGTTCACCATGCGCACGATGATGCCTGCATGTTCATAGGCTGGCGTGTCCTGTAAAAAGTCCCGGGCTTCCGCAGCGCTCCAGGCCAGCGGGGCGTAAATCTTTCCATTGTCCAGCAGTCGCTGCAGCAGGGAGCTTTCCCGTGCCGCTTCCTTCAAGGGCTGGAGCACGGCCAGCAGGGCAGTGTAGTTCCCTTCATGAAGTTTCAGGGCGGTGGAAAGGGGAAGGTGGCGCACCTGGTTGTCCGCCGCGCTTTGATGCGCAAAGGTAGCCATGAAGGCAAAGGGCCGGGAGCCCGTGGCGTCATCCCGGTTTTCCGCAAGGTGGAAGAATACCTTCCCAATCTGGTTCCAGGGGGCGCCCAGCCCGTTCAGCCACGCGGCGGGAGTGATGCCGCGGGCGCCGACTTCCTTTTTCACCAGCCTCCGGAAATCCTCAAGCCATCCGGCGATGACGCCTGGAGTGACGTATTCCGCCCCCGGCACGGGAGGGAACTGTTCCGCCAGGGCCGCTCTTTCCGCCGTGGAGGCCAGCAGGTGGTCCAGGACGGTGTCCACCTCATCCGGCCTTTCCGCGGCGGCGTGCGCCATGCGGGTGAGCGCCTGGCGCGCCATGTTCTTGATAAAAAAGGCGCCCGGGTCAGGCGCGGTTTCCCAGTTGGAGACCGCGAGGGCATATAATCCGTTTCCGGCCCCCTCTTCAAACAGGCGGTCGAAGGGGGGCGTGTCCGTCACCGGCGCTCCGGATGGAAGGATGCGGAAACCGCTGAAGTTCCGTTCCTCTTCCGGCGCTGCGTGATGGGATTCCGGCTGCATGGCTGGAAGGAATGTAGCATGGCCGCCCAGCTTGTTCAATCCATCCCGCCGCCCTGCGGCATGCGGTTCCCGTGCCGCTTACAGGGCGAACGTCGTATCTTTGATGATGGGCAGTTTGGGCGGCGGCGGATTGAAAAGCTCCTTGATTTGTTTCAGATATTCAATCAGGGCTGAACGGACGCTTATTCCCGTCGGTTTGCCGTTTCCCTTTTGAGGGAATTTGAAATTGTTGCACAGGTAGTCGCCCATCGCGACAGTGTAAATGACGCCGTTTTTCAAGGTGCTGGTGATGCTTGGCGTAACGCCGTCCATAATCTGGTAGGAAAAGCCGGAGCAGTAAACTTCCAGAATGCCTCCTTCGTCATCGGACGGGGACATGAATTTGGACAGAATCAGTTGTTCAATGTCCGCCTTGCTCATGGAGCAGGTGACGACCTTTTCCCGGAAGGGCTCCATTTCATAAATATCCTTGATCTTGATGGGGCCCTTGCAGAGATGGCTTCTGGCCCGTACGCCGCCGCGGTTGTAAATGGCAATGTCCGAATGGGAGGCCTGCTGGATGGCTTTGCAGAAAAAGGTGCCTACGGTGACGTGCGTGATATCCTCCCCGGCGACGCCCACCTGCTGGTTGAAGAACGGGTTTCCGGTGAACTGCTGGACAATCTTCTCTACTTCCGGGTCGCTGGGAATCCTTTCGTCCAGGGAAACGGCCTTCGTGGACTTGGAAAGGATGGAGGCGGGTTTTTCCGTGGAGAAGGTGATTTCCGTAACGCCTGCATGGCTCAGTCTGTGGCCCGTGTAGCTGAGCAGCGTTCCGGTTCTGAGATGGCCGTGCGGAAGCATCACATGAGTATGGCCACCCAGAATGACGTCGATATTCGGAGAATACTTCATCATTTTCAGATCGTGGTCGTATCCCAGGTGGCTGAGGATGACATTGATGGTGTTATGGTGCAGGCGGAACCTGTCCGTGATGCCCTTGTAATCCTCTTCATCCGGCAGTTTCCATGAAATGCCGCTCATCCTGCGGACGTCCGTGGTCTGTAGGTCCACCAGGCCGATGAACCCTATGGAAATCGGCGTGCCCTTGATGGGGATGCTGGCATACGGGGAAAAACAATTTTCCAGCGTGGGGGAGGGATTGACGTTGGTAACGACAAACTTGGTGCCGGGCATCCCCTTAATGTGGTCCCGCAGGGCTTCCTGCCCGTAATCCAGGTCATGGTTCCCGATGGTCACGATGTCGTACTTAAGCTTGTTCATCAGGACAGTCAGGGGTTCGCCCCGTTTTTCCCAGTCGTCCACATAGGGGTTGCCCATGAAATAATCTCCGGAATCCACCAGCAGCACGTGCGGGTATTTGGCGCGGTACTGTTTTACCAGCGTGGCCAGTTTGGGGAATTTTTCCAGATTGCCGTGCATATCGCTGGTGGAAATGATGATCAGCGTTTTGTGGGGATCCGATTTGAGCTTCTGAGCCAGGGTGAACGGGCACAGGCATGCCAGGCCGGCAAGGAGAATGCGGGGCGGAATCATGGATGGAGAAAGTAGAGATACGGGAAATGATAAAAGGGATTAACGGGCGAAAACCTCGTACGGGCCGTCACCCACTGAAATGACTTCCAGACGGACCTTGGATACGCCGCGGCTGTGCAGGCCGATGCGGCTTGCGGCGGACGCGGTCAGGTCTATCAGGCGGTTGCTGTGAAAGGGGCCTCGGTTGTTGATCCTGACGACGGCTGATTTGCCCGTGGCCAGGCAGGTGACTTTCACCTTGCACGGCATCGGCAGGGTTTTGTGGGCCGCCGTCATGGACCGCTGGGGATTGATGTACTCTCCGGAGGATGTCTTCATGCTGCGTCCTTTCCCGCCATACCAGGAGGCATAGCCGGTTTCACTGTATTGCAGGGCGTCTGCGACGCTCATGGGAGTATATCTTTTCCCCCTCACCCGGTAGGGCGCATTTTTTACATGCGCCTCTGTCGCCTGTACGGCCGGGGCCGTTTTCTGGCCGCACTTCTCCGTAGTGGAACAGCCCGGCATCAGAAAAAGCAGCAGGACGGGGAGGGACCAATTCACGCTTTTTATCTTTAACACATGTTTATAATCTTGTATAACAAAAAAGAAACAGGAATTGAAATTTAATGGATAGGGATGCCCGGAAGGAATCTTTCCCCCTGCCGTGGTTTACCAGTTGAGCGGCGCGGGAAAATGCAGTATGCTTGCCCGCATGAATCCTTCCAAGGTAATCGGCCTGGTCGCGTTGGCGGAAAAACCGGGACTGGGGGAAGCGCTGCGCATCATGCGCCGCGAGCTTTCCCGCCACGGGCTGGGGTCCTGCGTCATTGAGACGCCGGATGCCCTGGAACAGGCCATTGTCCGGTGTAGCATGCTGGTAACCTTCGGCGGGGACGGCACCATGCTGACCGTCTCCTCTCTGGCGGCTGCGCACCACGTGCCCCTGGCGGGCGTGAACCTGGGACGCCTGGGATTCATGACCACCTGTTCCGTACAGGAGCTGCCGCTGCTGGCGTACGCCCTCCAGGAGGGTTCCTTCCTGACGGACGAGCGCTCCATGCTGGAGGTGGTCCGGATGGGCGTGGACGGTGTCGCAGTCCCTCCCCGCAAGCTGGCGCTGAATGAAGTCTCCCTCATCCGCGCCCAGTCCGGCAAGATGGTGGACCTGGATGCCGAGATAGACGGAGAACTGCTGAACCGCTACCATGCGGACGGCGTTCTGGTCTCCACCCCCACCGGCTCCACGGCGTACTCCCTTTCCGCCGGAGGGCCGCTGGTATGGCCCATGTCCCGCGTGGTGTGCGTCACCCCCATCTGCCCGCACAGCCTGACCAACCGTTCCGTGGTGCTTCCGGACACCATGACCATACGCCTGCGGCCCCGCGAGCGCCGCGGCCGCTTTGATTCCATGGTTTATTCCCTGGACGGCCGTTCCGCCTATCCCATTGAAGTGGGAGAAAGCCTCGTGATCCGGAAAGCTCCGGAAACCCTCTCCCTGGTTCATCTCCGCAAACAGAACTTCGGCGCTCTCTTGAGGGCCAAGCTGCGCTGGCAGGGAGCGGAGATTCCTACGGATGATGAATAAAACCGTTCCGGCGGTTCGGAAACCGGGCCCGGTGTCTTTTGCAGGCCGGGGCGCTTCTCCATTGATTGTTCCACATTGGCGCAGGGGCGGTAAAACGATTTTTTTAGGATGCGGGCTTGACGAAAAGGCCTATCCTATAATACTCTTCCTGCCCTACCACCAAGGGGGTGGTAGATCTTAATCGCATAAACGCGTAAGAAATAGTCATATATGAAGACCCACGTGAAAAAAGGTGATGAAGTAGAAATCATCGCCGGACGTAACCACAAGGGCAAGCGCGGCACCGTTCTCGCCGTGAATGCTTCCAAAGGTACTGTCATCGTAGAAGGCGTCCGCACCCTGAAAAAGGCTGTGCGCCCGACGGAACAGAACCCGGAAGGCGGCATTCAGGAGATTAACGGCCCGATTCACATCTCCAACGTGAAAAAAGTAGGCTAGGCCTCCGGCCTGACCCTGCGCTTAAGCCACATAAATCATTAATAAAGAGCTGACCCGCTAAAACAATGAGTACACCAACACTGCAAACATACTACCGTGAAAAGGTCGTTCCCGGCCTTCAAGCGAAGCATGCATACAAGAACGTGCATCAGATTCCCCGCCTGGAGAAGATCGTTGTCACCTCCTGCATGGGCAAGCACCCGGACCGCAAACAGGCCGTGGAAGATGCCGTCAATGAAATCGCTAAAATTACCGGACAAAAGCCGTCCGTCACCTTCGCCCGCAAGAGCGTGGCCAACTTCAAGGTGCGTGAAGGCGAACCTCTGGGAGCCCGCGTAACGCTGCGCGGCACCCGCATGTGGGAATTCCTGGACCGCTTCATCAACGTGACGGCTCCGAACATCCGCGACTTCCGCGGCCTTCCCTACAAGTCCTTTGACGGCAACGGGAACTATGCCATCGGTATCTCCGACCAGTCCATCTTCCCCGAAATCGAACTTGACCAGATCAAGCGTCAGATCGGCTTCGACATCATTTTCGTGACTTCCGCTCCTACGGACGATGAAGGCCGCGACCTGCTTCGCGGTCTGGGCGTTCCCATGCGTGAACCGAAGAAGGCCGAAGAAACTCAAACCGCTAACGCCTAACTATTTCTTACCATGGCCGTATTAAGTGACCCCATTTCCGACTTCCTCACCCGCCTGAAAAACGCCAGCCTGGCCGGCAACGAGGAATTTACCGCTCCCTGCTCCAACATCAAGGTGGAAATCGCCCGGATTCTGCAGGAAGAAGGCTACATCTGGAACTATGAAGTGACCGGTGAAGGAACCAAGAAGCAAATCAAGGTGAAGACCAAATTTACCCCCCAGGGCAAGCCGGTCGTCACCGACGTGAAGCGCAGCTCCAAGCCGGGCCGCCGCCAGTACGTTTCTTCCGAGGACATTCCCCGCGTTCTCAGTGGGCTTGGCATTGCCATCGTCTCCACCTCCCGTGGTGTGATGACCGGTGCGCAGGCGCGCAAGCAGAGCATCGGCGGCGAACTTCTCGCCCTTGTATGGTAACCATTAACATTTCCTAAACATATGTCCCGAGTTGGTAAAAAATCCATCACATTGCCGGACAAGGTAACGGTAAAGGTTAACGGCTCTTCCGTTCAGGTGGAAGGCCCCAAAGGCAAGCTTTCCTGGACGCTTCCGGAAGGCATCACCGCCTCCGTTGAAGGCAATCAGCTTTCCGTTGACCGCGCTGGCGAAAGCCGCCAGCTTCGCGCCCTGCACGGCACGAACCGTTCCCTGTTGAACAACATGGTCATCGGCGTTTCCGAAGGCTTCGTCAAAAACCTTGAAATCGTCGGCGTCGGTTTCCGCGCCGCCGTGAAGGGCAACATCCTGGACCTGAACCTGGGCAAGTCCCATCCGATCAACCAGGTAATTCCCGAAGGCCTCAAGGTGACCGTGACCGAAAACACGAAAGTGACGGTCGAAGGCATCGACAAGCAGGTCGTAGGCCAGTTTGCCGCTGAAGTCCGTGCGTACTATCCCCCGGAACCCTACAAGGGCAAGGGCGTGCGCTTCGCCGGTGAAGTTATCCGCCGCAAGGAAGGCAAGAGCGTCGGTAAGTAATTCAGGTAATAACTATTACAACATATTTATACACGATGAGTACTATCAATCGCAAAGCCATCCGCGCCAAGGTTCGCCGCCGCATCCGCAGAAAGCTCTCCGGAACGGCTTCCCGCCCCCGCCTGGCTGTCTATTTCTCCAACCGTCACGTCTATGCCCAGATCATCGACGACACGGTGGGCAAGACCATCTGCTCCGCTTCCACGGCCGATGCCTCCATCGCCGATCCTTCCAAGCTCGCCAACCGCGCCTCTGCCACCAAGGTAGGCAACCTGATTGGTGAACGTGCGAAGGCCGCCAATGTCACTGAAGTCGTCTTCGACCGCGGTGGCTTCAAGTTCTGCGGCAAGGTGAAGGCCCTGGCCGATGCCGCCCGCGAAACTGGTTTGAAATTCTAATTGAAAGATTCCCTAAATGAATAACGAAACGGAAAACACTGCTCCTGCTACGGAAGCCGCCGCTCCCGCTCAAGCGCAGCAACCCGCACAGGGCGGCCGCGACTTCCGCGGTCCCCGCGGACCCCGCCGTGACGGCCAGAATGGCCGCGGACCCCGTGGTCCCCGCCGTGACGGACGCCGTGGCCCCCAGGCTGAAGCTCCCGTGGAAGAAGGCCCCCAGCTCGCTGAAAAGGTTGTGTTCATCAACCGTTGCGCCAAGGTCGTCAAGGGCGGCCGCCGCTTCTCCTTCTCCGCCCTCGTCGTGAGCGGCGACATGGAAGGCCGCGTAGGCTTCGGCTTCGGCAAGGCCAATGAAGTGGCAGACGCCATCCGCAAGGCTACGGAAGCCGCCAAGCGCCAGCTTCGCCCGGTCTCCATCGCCAACGGCACGATTCCGCATGAAGTCTACTCCGAATTCGGCGGCGGCAAGGTGCTCCTGAAGCCCGCCTCCCCCGGTACCGGCCTCATTGCCGGCAACACCATCCGTGCCGTGCTGGAAGCAGCCGGCGTGCGTGACATCGTTGCCAAATCCCTCGGTTCCTCCAACCATGCCAACGTGGTGAAGGCTACCCTGCAGGCTCTCGCTTCCCTGCGCACGAGCGACCAGGTTCTTGCCGACCGCGGCAAGAAGAAGGAAAAGGCCATCTAATCTGACCAGGAGGCGGTCGCCCCGTGCCGCCGCCTCCACGAAATCCAACCATTGTAAATAACATGTTACAGCTTCATACGATTAAGCCCAATCCGGGAGCCAAGCACCGCAGGAAGCGCCTCGGCAACGGGGAAAGCTCCGGTCTCGGCAAGACCTGCGGCAAAGGCAACAAGGGCCAGAAGGCCCGTTCCGGCGGCTCCATCCGCCCGGGATTTGAAGGCGGCCAGATGCCCCTTCACCGCCGTCTGCCCAAGAAGGGGTTCAACAACACCCGCTTCCAGGACAAAATCCTCATCGTCAACCTCTCCCAGCTCGAACGCGTGTTTGAAGCCGGCGCTACGGTTGATGAAAACACCCTGCGTGCAGCCAAGCTCGTTCAAGGTCCCTGTGACGCCGTGAAACTTCTCGGCAACGGCACCCTGACCAAAAGCCTGAACGTAGTCGTGGACTTCGTGAGCGCCAGCGCCCGCGAAAAGGTGACTCAGGCCGGTGGCACCGTCACCGTGCTCAGCGAAGCCTAATCACATTTGGCGAACCGGGTCATGCAGCTTGACCCGGTTCGCATCATTGTGTTTACTGTTGCGGTCCCCATGGATGCCCCGGGTACAAGCCGCCGTGACATGCAAGCCAAGCTGCGCGACAACTTCTATATTACAGGACCATGATATCCGCATTTGCAAACTCCATGAAAGTACCGGAGCTCAGGCACCGGATTTTGTTCACACTGGCGATGATCGTCGTCGTCCGCCTGGGGGTACAGATACCCCTGCCGGGCATTGACGTCATGGAGCTGCAGAAAGTGATTGAAGCCTCCGCGAATGCCAGCGGCCCCGGCGCGGGCCTGGCTACCGTGCTGACCATCTTTTCCGGCGGCGGCCTGCAGCAGTGCGGCATTTTTGCGCTGGGCATCATGCCCTACATCTCCGCTTCCATCATGACCCAGCTCCTTTCCGCGGTGGTTCCCCAGTGGGCCAAGATGGTGCGGGAAGAGGGAGGCCGCCAGAAGATGACCAAATGGACGCGCGCCATTGCCATCGTCATCGCCATTGTGCAGGGCTGGTTCCTGGTCGGTACATTGGAACATCCGGACCGTTTGAAAGCCGTGGGCCTCAACATCCCTCCGGACTGCCAGCTCGTCATTGACCCAGGCATGCAGTTTGCCCTGATGACGGTGCTCATCATGGTGGCGGGCACCATGTTCCTGATGTGGATAGGCGACCAGATTACGGAGCGCGGCGTCGGCAACGGCGTCTCCCTCATTATTTCCGTCAACATTATCCATGCCCTTCCGGGCGCGGTGACCCTGGCCTGGAAAACGCTGGTGTACAAGGACGGCGCGGTTGTCCCGATGGGCGCCATGCTGCTCGTGGCCCTGATCGCCTTCCTGATTATCGTGGTGGCGCTCGTCGTCACGGTAACGCAGGCCCAGCGGCGCATACCCGTGCAATACGCCAAACGGGTCATGGGCAATAAAATGTTCAACGGCGCCACTCAGTACCTGCCGCTCAAGCTCAACTACTCCGGCGTGATGCCCGTCATCTTCGCCACGGCCATCCTGTCCCTTCCGCAGGTGCTCTTCTCCCAGATCGCCCACTACAACACCACGCTGCAGTGGATCGCCACCAAGATGAATGACTGGATGAACCCCGCTTCCTCCGGCTACTACATCATTTCCGGCCTCATGATCTTCTTCTTCTCCTACTTCTGGGTGGCTACCATGTTCCAGCCCTCCCAGATCGCGGAAGACCTGAAGCGCAACGGCGGCTACATCCCCGGCATCCGCCCCGGACCTCCCACCGCCCTTTTCCTGGACCAGACCATGCAGAGGCTGACCTTTGCCGGTTCCGCATTCCTGACCCTCATCTACTTCCTGCCTTCCCTGCTGAACATCGGGGGCAGCATCCCCTACCTGGTCACCCAATTCTTCGGGGGCACCAGCCTTCTGATTCTGGTCGGCGTGCTGCTTGACATGATGCGCCAGGTGGAAACCACTCTTCTCTCCCGCAACTACGATGGCTTCCTGAAAAAAGGCAAGCTCAAGGGCAAATACGGTCACATCCAGGGTACCGGAGCCGCCGCAGGCAGCCGCACGGTCACCGTCATGTGGGTCGTCATCGCCCTGCTGGTGCTGGCTGGTGCCATCGCCTACAATGCCATGCAGTAAGGAACGCCATTCCCTCTTCCGAAAGTAAAGACATGAAGGATCTCAAGCATTTCATCCTGGTTGGGCCTCCCGCATCCGGCAAAGGAACCCAGGGCCGGTTTCTGGCTGATACTTTCAACCTGAACTCCCTGAGCACCGGCTCCCTGCTGCGGCGGGAAGTGGAATCCTGCACGGAGCTGGGACGGAAAGCCCTGGGCTATATGGACAAGGCCATGCTGGTTCCGGACGAGATCGTCAACGACATGGTGCGCGGCTGGCTTTCGGAAATGGACAATGACGCATGGCTGCTGGACGGCTATCCCCGCACGGTTGCGCAGGCGGAAGCCCTGGACCATTTCCTGACCCAGCGCGGAACCTCCGTGGACGTGGTCGTCTGGATGGACGTAGCCCGGGAACTCATTGAACAGCGCATCATGCACCGCCGGGAATGCTCCACGTGCGGCCATGTGGTGCAGACATCGGAAGAGGAATGCTCCAAATGCGGAGGCAAAATGGTCTCCCGCAAGGATGACAACATGGAGGCCTTCGCCCGCCGCTGGAAAGACTTTGAAGCCATGACGCTGCCCGTAGCCAGGTACTACGAAGCCCGCGGCCTGGTGGTTAAAATGACGGTAACCGAGGAACGGGAACCTGCCGAGGTTTCCCGCGACCTGGCCCGCAAGCTGGAAGAATACCGGCAATAGAAAGACGAATTCCATGGCAGAACGAATCCACATCAAGTCTCCCGGCGAGGTTGCCAAAATGCAAAAGGCCGGAGCTGTAACGGCGGAAATCTTGATGGAGATCGGAGCCGAGGTCCAGGCGGGCCGCACCACGCGGGAAATAGACGACATCGCGCGTGAAATCTTCAAGAAGCACAAGGTAGGCAACTCCTTCTACCAGTACCGCGGGTTCCCCGGCCAGCTCTGCATTTCCATCAATGAGGAAGTGGTGCACGGCAGCGGCGGTCCGCGCCGCATCCAGAACGGGGACATCGTGAGCCTGGACGTGGGTGCCATTGTGGACGGCTGGCATGGAGACAACGCCATGACCGTGCCCGTGGGCATGGTGGACCCGGAAAAGCTGCGCCTGCTGGCCGTGACGGAGGAATCCCTGTTCCGTGCCATTGAACTGGTGAGGCCCGGCGCGCTGCTGGCGGACGTCTGCGCGGCTGTGGAGGGCTTTGTGCGTCCCCGCGGGTACACCGTGGTCAGGGACTTTGTAGGCCATGGCATAGGCCGCCATCTGCATGAAGAGCCCCAGGTTCCCAACTACCGCCCCCATTACAAGCTTCCGCGCCTGAAAAAGGGCATGGCGCTGGCTATCGAACCGATGGTGAACGCCGGCAGGCCTTCCGTCAAGATTCTGGATGACGGCTGGACGGTCGTCACGGCGGACGGCAAGCCATCCGCCCACTTTGAACACACGGTCATCGTGACGGACGGGGCTCCCCTGATTGTGACGGAGCGCCCCCGCATCGCGTTGCCGGAGCAGCTCGGCATCGCCCCTTTGTAACTCCAGCCCCGCAAGGGAATGACGCCGCCGGACGCCCAGATTCCCGCTCCCGTAATTCTGGAGAGGACGGCCACGCACCGGATGGTGTGGGTGGATGTGGCCCGTGTGATTGCCTGCATCCTGATTATTGCAAACCACATGGCCTTCTATTCGGCGGAGCTCTACCGGTGGATATGGGCGGAATTTCTGGCGGCGCGCACTCCCTTTTTCCTGCTGGCGGCGGGTTACTTTGTGGGGCGCGGTTCGTTCGGTCCGCTGGACGGGGGAGCTTTTTCCTGTGGAAGCGGAGCTGGTTTCTTCTCCGCCCGTACCTGGTGTGGGGGCTGGCGGCGGCCGTTCTGATCGGCTGGTCCCCCCTTCATGAATACTACGCCTCCTACCAGCCCATGTATGCATGGCTGAAGGGGGAGGCGGGCAGCGGCTTCTGGTCCGCCCTCGCGGCGTTCGGCCGCTGCCTGGGCATTGCCGGGCACCCGGTGGACGCCCCCATGTGGTTTCTGCGCGACATCATCATTTATACCGCTGTAGCGCCCCTCCTGTACCGCATGGGGAACTACATGCTCTGGGTGGGAATCATCATGCTCTCCCTGAACTACTTTGCGCTGGACCTGGCGGATCATGACTATCCTATCGCCAACAGCCTGGGCTTTTTCCTGGTGGGGATGTACGTATCCCGTTACTCCCTTCCGTTCCTGACGGAATCCGTGCGACGGTATGCGGTGCCGTTCCTGCTTGCCACGCTCGCGCTCACTTGGTGGCTGGTGGGCCACCGGGACCAGCACAACTCCATGCTTATTGCGCTGGGAATGCTGGGGCTGATGTCCCTGGCCATTCTGTTCACGGAATGGTTTCCGCGCGCGGCCAGATGGGTGGCGGGGCTGGCCCCGGCGTGCTTCTTCATCTTCGGCACGCACTACATCGTCATCATCCTGCTGCGTGAAAGCGGCTGGATTACGTGGAAGGGGGAGGCCTGGGACGTCCTGTGGCTCTGCCTGGTTCCGGTCATCTTCGCCGTGCTGGCGGGGCTCTTCTTCTGCATGAAAAGGTTTGCCCCGCGCCTGGTTCCCCTGCTGGGAGCCTACGGGAAATAGCCGCCCTGCAGGGCCGTTCCTCCGGACCGGAAAAGGAGCCGCGCTTATCTCTTGCCGTCAAAAGGCAAATTCCTTATTCTGCCCCTTGCTGGAACGGGCGGGGATGGCGCTTTTGTCACGCCGCCATTCTTGCTCCACGGCTGGGAAACAATACATGGTATGGCAATGATTCAAGGCGAGCAGGTTCAGGATTCGGAATTATCAACGCAGGCGGTGATCTACCTGGGGCCGAGCTCCATGAGCCTGATGGTGGCTGAGGTGGTTCAGGACAGGATTCGCCTGCTGGACTTCCTCCAGCAGCCCGTGCCCATGGCGCGGGACATCTTCCGTTTCCACCGCATTTCCCGGCATACCATGGACCGTTGCGTGCAAATCATCGGAGACTATCTGGAAATTCTCAAGGAATACGGAACCGGCAGCAGGCTTTCCGTCCGGCTCATGATCTCCAACATCATTTCCGAGGCGGACAATGTGGACGTGTTCGTCAACCGCATGCACGTGGCCCACGGCCTGCGGGGACGCCGGATTGACGACGGCAAGATGACGCGCCTCATTTACGTGAAGGTGCAGGAAACGCTGGCGCAATACCCGGGATTCAGCAAGAAAAAGGTGCTCGTGGTCCATACGGGGCCGGGCAATACCCGCGTGCTCCTGTTCCAAAAGGGGCGCATCGTGCGCTATTCCTGCTACCGGCTGGGGACGCACCGCACGGGCGAGGCCGTCGGAGAAATAGAATACGGGGACGATGTGGCGGAACTTTCCCTGCTACGGGAGCACATGCGCGGGCAGGTGGACCAGATTTGCCTGGATTACGGCGGCGTCAAGGGCCTCGCTGGGCTCATCGTCATCGGCCAGGAGATGCAGCAGCTCCGTGACCGCCTGGACCCCACGCCGGAAGGCAAGGTGGCGTGTTCCGCCTTGGTGGCGGAAGCGGAACGGATGTCCCGCACCACCCTGGAGCAGCGCATGAACGTTTACGGGGCGGACTTTGCCGGGGTGGATTCCCTTCTGCCCGCCGTGCTGATGACGGAGATGATTGCCCGCAGCCTGAACCTGAATGACGTGATCATCCCCGGAAGCGGCTATGACGAGGAATTCTCAAGCAGCCTGATCCGGGCGGAACAGCATCCGGGGGACCTGGAGGCGGAGGTGCTCCACTTCGCCGGGATTCTGGCGGACAGGTACAAGGCGGACAAGGGGCACCGCGAGCATGTGGCGCGCCTGTGCATGGAAATGTTTGACCAGCTCCAGGACCTGCACCGCCTTTCCGAGCACGACCGGCTGCTGCTGGAGGTGGCCTCCATCCTGCATGAGGTGGGGTCTTTCATCAGCCAGCAGGACCACCAGCTCCATTCCCAGTACATCATCCTGAACAGTGAAATCTTCGGCCTTTCCCGGGACGACGTGGAAACGATCGCCCTGTTGGCCCGCTACCATCGGCATGAGGTGCCCGCCAATTCCGACCCCATGTACGGGGAGCTGGAGCTGACGGACCGCATGCGCGTAGCCAAGATGGCTGCCATCCTGCGCGTGGCGGACGCCCTGGAACGCGGCCATGCCCAGCGCGTGAACGGCGTCCGGGCGCGCATCCGGGGCCGGATGCTGGAGCTGGAGCTCCAGGGCGTGCGTGAAACCGCCGTGGAAGACCTGGCGCTGCGGCTGAAGGGCGACCTGTTTGCGGACATCTTCGGTTATGACGTCGTGCTGGTGCCCCAGCGGTAGGCTGATTCAAGAAACTTCCATCCCTTATTTTCTCCATGTCTAACGAATACATCAACAGAGAGCTCTCCTGGCTGGAATTCAACCAGCGCGTGCTGGACCAGGCCGTGAGAACGGACCTTCCCCTGCTGGAACGCCTGAAGTTCCTGGCTATTACCGCCTCCAACCTGGACGAGTTCTTCATGGTGCGCGTGGGCGGCCTCCAGATGCTGCGGCATTCCGGCTCCCGCGTGAAGGACATTTCCGGGCTGACCCCAACCCGCCAGCTCAAGGACATCCGCACCCGCGTGGGCCGCATGATTGAGGACCAGTACCGCCTGTTTCATGAAGAAATCCTGCCGTGGATGGAAATCAACGGCATCAATCCGCTGGCCATGGAGGACCTCAGCACTTCCCAGAAGCTGACGCTGGAGCAATACTTCAACAACCAGATATTCCCGCTGCTGACGCCGCTGGACATGGATGCGCCGGAGGCTCCCGCGCTGCCGTCCCTCAAGCTGCTGATGGGCGTGGAACTGCGGGACAATGAAACCGGGGAGGTCCGCGCCAGCGTGGTGGCCCTGCCGGACGGCCTGCCGCGGCGCGTGCCCGTCCCTTCCGCGGAAACGGAACGCTACGTGATGCTGGAGGACCTGGTCCGGGAATGCATCGGCACCGTTTTCCCCGGTGAAACCGTTCTCTCCGCCGCGGTATTCCGCGTCACGCGCAATGGGGACATTGCCGTGCAGGAGGAGGACGCCCTGGACCTGGCGGATGAAATGGAGGAAGTGCTGGTGGCCCGCAAATTCTCCGAATGCGTGAGGCTGGAAATAGAATCCTCCGCTCCCGTCCCCCTGCATGACAGGATCATGCAGATCGTCGGCGCGGGGAAGGAGGAAACGTATGACCTCAAGGGCCCCCTGATGCTTTCCGACTTCATGGAAATGGCCTTTGCCCCCGGCAATGACCAATTGAAAGTGGAGCAATGGTCCCCGCAGCCGTCACCCTCCGTGGACCCTGCCGTCAGCATCTTTGAAAACATCGCCAACGGAGACATCCTGCTCAACCATCCCTATGAAAGCTTTGAACCCGTCCTGCGCCTGGTGGAGGAAGCCGCGGAAGACCCGGACGTCATCGCCATCAAGCAGGTCCTGTACCGGACCGCCAAAAACTCCCGCATCGTAGCCGCCTTGAAAAAGGCGGCGGAAAGCGGCAAGCAAGTGACGGCGCTGGTGGAACTGAAAGCCCGGTTTGACGAAGCCCGCAACCTGGAAAAGGCGGAGGAACTGCAGCGTTCCGGCGTGCAGGTGGTCTACGGCGTCAAGGGCCTGAAAACCCATGCCAAGATATGCCTGGTGGTGCGCCGGGAGCAGGGCATGCTGCGGCGTTACTGCCACTTCGGCACGGGGAACTACAATGAAACAACCGCCAAGATTTACACGGACATCTCCTACCTCACCTGTGACGACCAATTGGGGGCGGATGCCTCCCAGTTCTTCAACTCCGTAACGGGACGCACCAAGCTCATGCGCTTCCGCAAGCTGTACCCCTCGCCGGTGCTGATGAAGGCTCGCCTCATTGAACTCATTGAAGGGGAGGCGGAGCGCGCACGGCAGGGGGAACCGGCCCGCATCTCCGCCAAGATGAACAGCCTTCAGGATGTGGAAATCATTGACGCCCTGTACAGGGCCGCGGACGCCGGGGTGGACATTGAACTGAACGTGCGCGGCATCTGCTGCCTGAAAACGGGCCCCCGGCCCAACGGCAAGGTGATCCGCGTGGTCAGCATTGTGGACCGCTATCTGGAGCACGCGCGCATCTTCTTCTTCCACCACGGCGGCAACCACCAGCTCTTCATTGCCAGCGCGGACTGGATGACCCGCAATCTGGACAAGAGGGTGGAGCTCATGGTGCCCGTCACCAACGGGAAGCTGGCGCGCCGCCTCAAATCCATCCTGGACGCCTGTTTCAGGGACAACGTGCAGGCCTGCAATATTTTGCCTGACGGCACTTCCGAGCACGTCGTTCGGAAAAAGGGCCAGAAAGCCTTCCGTTTGCAGCAGTACCTGACCAAGGAGGCCCGCCGCTTGGCCAAGGACAAGGAACGGGAACGCCAGCAGATGCTGGAGCCCCACACGCCGCATTAACCCGGTCCGGAGCATTGGGCCGCATGCGTGGCATCCTCCGGCATACCTTCAACACGTAGCGGTCCGGAACATGTCTTTTCATGAGACATGTTTGCCCGCGTATGCTGTTTTTCCTGATCGCGCTGGCTGGGGGGTACGGCTCTGTATGGGCGGAAGGTTCGGCATGGCAGGCGTCCGGGCCTGCGGGCCCCGGAGCCTCCGTAAGGGCTCCTTCCCATCCGGCGGAGGATGGCTTGTACTCCCGTCTGAAGAAGATGCCCTATCTCTATGACAACAAGGACGCGGAGTTCCTGAACCAGTTCAAGCTGCTGCTGACGGGGCAGTACCAGGGGGCTCAGGTCTCCCCTTCCGGAGCCAACCGGTTCCGCAAGGGCTCTCATGGCAGGGAAAACGAATGGCGGAGGCTCCAGATAGGGTTTGAAGCCGTTTTCTTCAAAAACCGCCTGACGCTGCACAGTTTGACCAACATGGGGGAGCTGGACGGCATGTACAAGGTGGAGGATGGCCGCTGGAGAAGAACGAAGACGGACTGGAGCATCTTTGAACTCTACCTGAAATACAAGGTCAATCCCTCCTTCTTTGCGCGCGTCGGGAAAATCACCTCCAAGATGACGGCGGAATTCCGGGAGACGGCCAGTGAACTCAAGACCCTGGAACGGTCCGACCTGGTCAACCAGCTCGGGACCATCTCCAGTTGGGGCGTTGTGCTGGAAAACCCGCGGCAGGACGTGCCCGTGGGGTGGGAGGCTTCCGTCTTCCTGAACGACACCAGCGACAGCCTGGCGCATGAAATCAGGTTTAATACGGCGGACAATGCCTTTGCCAAGGCCTCCGTCCATCTGGACGCCCGCGGCTTTCTGCCGGGGGAGAAAAGCCGCGTCTGGCTGACGTATGCCCACAACTTCACCCATTACGCGGGGCGCTCCCTGCCGGAGGATTCCTATTACTCCGGGCTTGGCGCCCGGGATGTGGCGGCGGTGGACTGGGTCATGTCCCGGGGAAATTTTCCATGGTGACGGAACTCATGTCCGGCTTCCGCGTGGTGGGGACCTCTCTGGGAGAGAATGTTTACGGCCTGGCGGTATTGCCTTCCTACAGGTTTTCCCCGCATCTGGAAGGCGTGTTCCGCTACCAGCTCTCCCATGGGCGGGACGCCGTGAAAATGTACGCCCGCTATGTTCCCGCGGTGACCACCTATCCCAAATGGGTCAGCACGATGAACTCCTTTTACTTCGGCCTGAATTATTATTTTTTCCCGGAAGACCCGGACATGCTGAAATTGATGGCAGGGGGGAATATACGACGACCAGCGGAGCGCCGGAAGGCGCCAGGTGCTTCAGCGGATGGACCTGGTTTGCCGCCGTCAGGTTCCACTTTTGAACGGGGAAGGGCAGATTCCTTTCCTCCCGGGGGATTGGCCCTTTTGCGGGCAATCATGCGGGAGCCGTTTACAACAAATAGTTTGCCCTGGACTGTGCCTTGTGGTAGGAAGGGAGGGAGATGGGAAAGCCCGCCTTTTTCCATCTCTCCCCACCCCCCCTAGAATGATGAAATTTACATATTCTCTCTGCCTGTGCATTCTTGCCTGCTGCGTTTCTCTGGCCCAGACGGCTTCCTTGCGTTCCGTTGTTCTCCCTCCTCCTTCCATGAAAGTGGAATGCCGCGCGGATGAGAGCCCCGTTTCCATTTCCCGGGCGGAAATCAAGTCTCGCGTGATGGATTTCCTGGCGGAAACGGAAGTGACGCTGGTTTTTCACAACCCCAACACGCGTGTGATGGAAGGGGAATTGGTGTACCCTCTCCCGGCTGGAGCCATCGTACAGGGGTATGCGCTGGACATCAACGGCCGCATGGTGGATGGCGTGCCGGTACCCAGGCAAAAGGCGCGCGTGGCGTTTGAAGAAGAGGTGCGCAAACAGGTTGATCCCGGACTGGTGGAATGGTCCGGCGGCAACATGTTCAAGACGCGCGTATATCCCATTCCTGCGGGAGGAACCCGCACTGTGCGGCTGCGCTATTCCACGGTTCTTCCCGTGGATGCCGCAGGAGCGCCGTCCCTGCAGCTTCCGATGAATTTCAAGGAGAAACTGGATTCCCTCAAGCTGAGGGTGGAAGTGTTCGCCGGCCGGAAGCCCGTTGTCGTTTCCTCCCCGCTGGACAACGTGGAATTCAAGGATTGGTGCAGCGCCTTCCTGGCGGAAAAGGAATGGAAGGGTCTGTCCCTGACGGAAGACCTGTTCATCTCCCTGCCGCGTGCGCAGGGAAAAGATGCGGGGAGAGCGAAGGTATTTGTGGAGTCCTTTGACGGCAGGGACTATGCCGCCGTGATTATTCCCCGGCCTGAGCGGACGGACGGAAAGAGCGGCGTGGAAGCCGCGCCCACGATAGAGCTGCTTTGGGACGCTTCCGGTTCCATGAAAGGAGCGGATGTCCGGAAATTCCTGGATTTTCTGAAACGATATCTTGCTTGCGGCAGAACGCAGGGGCGGCAAACCCGCATCAACCTGACTGTTTTCCGGGACCGGATCATGCCTTCAAAAACGTTCGAGGTCGCTCCGGACAATCTGGACGAGCTGGCCCGCGAACTGCTGGCTCTGGACTATGACGGGGCCACGTGTGACTGGAGCGCTGTTCGGGAAAAGCTGAGCGCTTGTTCCGGGGCGTCGGACTGCCTGGTTGTCAGTGATGGATTTATCAATTTCAGCCCCGTGCCGGAAAAGCGGGGGACTAGCTCCGCTAAAACCTTCGCCCTGATGGTGACACCGCGCAAGGATGCGAATACGTTCATCCGGATGGGCATTCCTGTGATCGACCTGGCCAGTCAAACGGCGGAGCAGGCGATGGAGCGCCTCGTCAGGGGGGAAATTTCCATCCGTTACATTATTGACAGGGGGAATATGCCCTGGAGGACGTTTTCAAGGTATGAAATTCCTGGAATGCCATCGGATTCCGTCCTTTTGCTGGCGGAACTGGAGCCGGGTTCCTACCGCGGGACGGTGGAGGTTGCCGGAGTGGAAATTCCCGTGGCGGCTGATGCCTCCGGGGGACGCCCGGAACCATGCTGAGGGCCTTGTATGCCCAGGCAAGGCTCCAGGAACTTCTCTGCCGTCCACCCTCTGCCGTTAGGGATGAAGCTGTGGGGAACCTGGGAATGGAATATGGAATCGTGACGCCCGGTACCTCTCTGCTGGTGCTGGACTCCCTGGAGCAATACCTGAAATATGGTGTGCGTCCTCCCGCTTCCGCTTCAGAATTGCGGGCGGAATATGACAAGAGGATGCTGAAACGCGAACGGAAGGAGGACATGGCTGAAGAGACCGCAAGATTAAACCGCTTGAAAGCGTGCCTTGCTTCCTGGAAAGAAATGCAGAAATGGTACGCAAAGGAATTTTTCAATCCGGAAGAGATGGAAAGCGTCTTGAAAGATGACCGGTTGAAACAGGCCTTGATTCATACGTGCCGGGGCAATGACCGGGAGGCGCTGGAAATCTACCGGAAAGTATTGAAGGATGAGCGTAATAACCGGACGGCCTTGAAGGGCGTCACGGTCATGGAAAGGCGCCTCCGGGAAAAAGAAGCACAGGCTGAAAAAGCCTCTGGGGAAAACGCTGCCCGTGACAGGGAGCTGGCTGAGGCAAGAGCAAACTTGAACAGAGAACTGGACAGGGAGCCTGCGGACATAGCGGGAAGCCTCCGCCTGGCCTACGGCTTTTATGACCTTGGGGATTACGATAAGGCCCTTTCCCTGTTTAACAGGATATTGGAAAAGGCTCCGGAAAATGTTTCGGCAAGAAGGGGTGCGGAGACTGTGGCCCGCAGAAAAACTGCCTATTACTCCGCCGCTTATGATGAAAGAAGGAGCGCCATGCTGGCGGAAGTGGATTCTCTCTGGGAGCGTCCGGCCGGATCCTCTCCGGAGGATGAAAATTGGGGGAATCCGCTCCGGCGCCTGTTATAGTTCAAGGTAACAATATATCCGGAGATTCCGGTGCTGTCATCAGGGCGTCCGGAAGTTTTAGTGCAGAAGCCGGGAGTTCTCCGGACTCCGCCTCCCCGGATCTGCTGGAGAACGAGAATTCCGCTCCGGAAAATCAAGAGGTGGTAGGGTCCCTGTTCCTGGGAGGGGGAGAAACATTAAATGGACTAAAGGCGCGGGAACAGGATGCCGGTTCTTCCCCCGTCATGAACGTGAAGGCGTGGGACTCCAAGGCTCCGTATCTGGCGGCTCTGGATGCGGCTGACCGCCCTTTTGCGGTCTATATGAAACTCAAGGAAAAGTATGGGGACAGCCCCGGTTTTTACATGGACTGCTCTGACTGGTTTGCCGGGAAGGGGGACAAGGCGCTGGCTGTCCAGATTCTGTCCAACCTGGCGGAGCTGGAACTGGAAAACCGTTCCCTGCTGCGCATGCTGGGCTACAAGCTGCGTTACATGGGAGAACTCCGGCAAGCCAGGTTCATTTTTGAAACCGTAAAAACGCTGTTTCCGGAAGAACCCCAGTCCTACCGGGATCTGGCGCTGGTGCTGGATGAACTGGGGGAATCCCAAAAGGCGTTCGACATGTACCGGGAGGTGCTGGAACGCCCGATGCCCCGCCGCTTCACCGGCGTGGAGCAGATTGTGCTGGTGGAACTGAACCGGCTTGTTTCCCGGAGCAGGGCGGCGGGAGTGAAGCTGGATACCGGGGGGCTGAACCCTGCCTTTCTCCAGCCGGTGGAGGCTGATTTGCGCGTGGTCATCAACTGGGACACAGATGCGTCTGACATGGACCTTTGGGTCACGGACATCACCGGAGAAAAATGCTATTACTCCCATCGGCTGACCACTCATGGCGGCCATTTGTCCCGTGACGTGACGCAGGGCTACGGGCCGGAAGAATACCTGGTGCGCAAGGCTCTTCCCGGTCCCTATCTGGTCCAGACGCATTATTACGGCACCCGGTCGCAGAAAATGCTGGCTCCCGTTACCCTGTACGCGGAAGTGTACACGGATTACGGCCGTCCGCAGGAAAAGCGGAAAACGCTGGTATTCCGCCTGAATGGCCGGGACCAGGTGGTGGATGTGGGAAAAGTGGCGTACGTACAGGCGTGCCCGGCAGAAGGAGCTCGGGATTACCAGGTGAAGGCCGGGGAAACCCGGGCGTCCATCGCTGAAAGCCGGTTGAAGGACGGAAAGCGCGCCGGGGAAATTATCCGCCTGAATCCGGTTCTGAAAGACCGGGAACCTAAAACGGGGGAAATCATCAAACTGCCGGAGTGATTGGAGACTGCGGCTCTTCTCGAACGCCTGTTGCCGCCGGCGGGGCTATACGCCTTCAAAGACGCGCAGCAGGCGTTTCAGCAGGTTGATTCTGGCCTTGCGTTTCCGGAAGCCGTTCCCGAAGGAGAACGGCAGGTGCCATTGATTGTGGCGCAATTGCCGTCGCGTCCATTGCGTGAATTCCTCCAGCAATTGGGACAGATGGGGCCGAAGGGAGGCCGTTTCCATGGCCGGCTTCCACCAGACGGCCGCAGACACGATGTATTCCTCTGATTTTTCCGGGAACAGCCAGGGCTTTTTGGAGCCGATCATGTGGAAAAGCTTCCAGGAGCAGGTGGCGTGGATGTTGGAAACCCCGGCGAATTCCGTGCCTGCGCAGGACTCTTCCAGTCCGTTTTTCCCCAGTTCAAATTGGAAATGGTAGTTCCATTCAACAGGCAGCGGAAAAATCTGCCGGTGGAAGACGATATTCAGCGCGTCCTGGTCCGGATGTTCCAGGAGCTCATTGTGTTCTTCAATGACGTGGAGCAGGCGGACTTCCGCATCCTCCTCCCTCATTCGGTCCAGGTCCAGGACCAGCACGCCGGAGTTGAAATAGTGGAAGGGATCGTGCAGGCCCAAAGGTTGAAGTTTCCGGAGCTGGCGCCGCGGATACCCCGCTACCAGGCTGCTCAGCACCGCCGTATCCCGTACGGCGCCCACGGCCGCCCCGCAGAGGTCCGTATCGTAAAGCTCCGCTACGTCCGCATACAGGACCGTATCCGCATCCAGATAGACAATCCGGGAATGCCGGGGGAACAGGCTGGGTGCCAGCAGGCGCGCGTAGGCCAGGGCGGAAAAGCGTTTCACGTCCCTCCGGCGCAGCATCTGTTCCAGCTTGCCGGGAATGGTCATGAACTGAAGGGCTGCGTTCGGATAACCGGAAACGGCCTTGTCCAGTTCCTGCATGTTTTCTTCTTCCAGCCCGTCATGGACCACCCACAGCCTGTAGTTCCGTTCCGGGTTGGAATGGCGTGCCAGGGAATGCAGGGTGACGGCCAGGCACACGGTCCAGGCGGAGGTGACGGCAAACATGACGTCTATGGCAGGAGGCGCAGCGGCAGCATGGAAGGCTGTGGGCGGTGCGGCGGAAAGGGAGGAGGGCATGATGTTAAAGGATGGGATGGAATCAGGGCCATGAGCCGTCAAACACGGCCAGTTGGCGTTGAAGGGTTTTGATTTTCTCCCGGCGTTTCCGGAAATTCCGGCCCGGAGAGACGGGGAGGCTCCATTGGTGGTGGCGCAGCCGGGAACGGAAGGCGCGCGTGAATTGCCGGTACAGGGCGCGCAGCTCCCTGCGGAAAGCCGGAGTTTGCCGGGCAAGGGGCCACCAGAGGGCGAGATACAGGCGGTGGTAGATTTTTTCCATATCCGGCGGCAGCCACGGCTTGTAATCACCCACCAGGTGGAAAAGCTTCCAGGAACGGCTTTCAAACAGGGCCGGAGCTTCTTCAAACTCGGTGCCGGAGATGAGGTCCGCCATTCCCGCATGGTGCAGCTCAAACTGGAAGTGGTAATTCCAGCGGAGGGGCAGCGGAGCAATGCGGCCGTGAAAGACAATGTTGATAATGTCCTGGTCCACGTACGGAAAGGAATCCGGATGGGCCTCAAGCAGCCTCAGCAGCCTGTCTTCCGTTTCCTGCTCCCTCATCTGGACCAGGTCCATGACCATGACCCCGGTATTGCAGTACAGGCGCGGATTCGTTACCCCCATGCCGCTGATGTATTCCAGATGGTCGGGAAGGCGGCCCGTACTGATGCTTTGCAGGACGGCGTAGTCCCGGACGGCGCCTATCGGCGCGCCGTGCAGGTCCGCATCGTAAAGTTCGGCCACGTCTCCATTCAGCAGCACGTCCACGTCCAGGTAAACCACCCTGTCGTGCCGGGGAACAGGGCGGCGGCCAGCAGGCGTCCATATGTGAGGGGGGAGAACCGTCCGCAATCCCTGTGCTGCAGAATGCGAAGCAGCCTCTCCGGAAGCCTGCAAAACCCCAGCGAGACGCGGGGATAGCTGGAAACGGCTTTTCCCAGTTCCTTCATCTGCTCTTCCTCCAATCCATGATGAACGATATGGAGTTCATAATTCCGCCGCGGATCGGAATGCACGCAAAGGGAGCGTATCGCCACGGCCAGCGGGATGAGCCAGGAGGAAGTGACGGCGAACATGACGGAAACGGGAGGTTCCGCCATGCCGGATAAGGGAGAGATAGTCGGCATAAAAGGAATTCAACAGGTCATGAAGAAGAATGGGAAAAGCTGAAAGCGTTTCCGGTGCCTGCCGGGAATTCCGGTATAAAGGTAGTTGGGAGAAAGGTCTTGTTTTTCATGGCGGAGATGAATACCGGAAGAGCTGTTGAAACAGGGAAAACGGGCATCCCTGTTCCGGCGTTCCGTTATTCTCTGCATGGGACATTCCCGGCGGTGAAAACGCTCATATTTTGTTTGGGCATCATACGAATTTCAAATCCGGGGTCAAGGGCCGATTTTCATACCAAGGAGCTTACGTTGCGTGGCCCTTCCTCGAGGGGAAACCGTTTTCCCCGGAAAAAGCCTTCCGGAATTACGCAACGGAAACCTGGACCGCGGCAAGCCTCTCAGCCGTTGAAATGCATGCATTCCGTCAGGACGCACTGGCTTTCAGGAAAGAGAGTTCGCTGCCTCCCGGTTTGGCTTCCGGAAGCCGCAAGCGTTTACGGCGCTCCAAACGGTACGGGAATCATTCCATATTAATCCATGACGGATTTGAAATCCGTTTACATAGGGTTTTCTTGGTATGAGCGCGGCTGTTTCCATCATCGTCCCCTGTTATAATGTAGCTCCTTATCTGGATAAATGCATGGAAAGCCTAACTCTCCAGACGCTGGGGGACCTTGAGATCATTAGCGTGAATGACGGTTCCGGGGACGATACCCCAGCCATCCTGCGCGCATGGGCTGAAAGGGATGGCCGCATCCGGGTGGTGGACCGGGAAAACGGCGGCCTTTCTGCGGCGCGCAATACCGGCATGGCCCTGGCTGGCGGGGAATATATCGGCTTTGTGGACCCGGATGATTACGTGGAACACTCCATGTATGGCCGCCTGCTGGAAAAAGCCCGCAGGAGTGATGCGGATGTGACGGCCTGCGGCTATACCGGTTTTTCCGACCGTGACGGTTCCATACTGGAAAAATGGAGCCTGTCACCGGAAGAAGGAGTGGAAGAGAATGTACAGGCATGCGTTTTTCAGGAAAATGCCGTATGGAGAAGGATGGCCGCCGTGGCATGGAACAAGCTTTACAAGAGGGAATTCCTGGAAAGGAACGGCCTCCGCTTTGAGCCCCGCTTCCGGCAGGGGGAGGACGATGCCTTCTGGCTGATGGTGCTGGCCCACGCTACCCGGCTGGCTGTGATTCCGGATCAATTATACTGGTACCGCCGCCAGAGGAAGGGCGCCATCTCCCTGGCATGGGAGGAGAAGGGGTGCCCGTTGCCCCTCGTTGCGGACCGTCTTCTCCATGCCACCGCTTACTGGAAAAAATGCGGCTGGCTGGAATCCGGCCTGGAGCGCGGCTGGGTTCTGCATGCCCTCTGGTACTACCTGCTTGTCCATCTGGTGCCTGCGCACAAGCCGCTCCCACGTCTGACTGCGGGGGAATGGGCGCAGCTGCACGGCCAGTTCCGGGAATGGTTCTCCCTGGTAGAAGGCACGGAGCGGTTGCAGGGTCTTGACAAATGGGAAACAGCTTTTTGCCGCCTGCTGGAACGACCTGCGGAACGTCCCGGCTTGCTGTCCCGCATCTTGTGGAAACGCCTTTCCCTCCGCAAAGGGCGCCGCGGTCGCTATTACGCTCTCCGTCTGCTTCTGGCTTCCTGCGGAGGTAAAACCCATAGCTGATGCACCATGTCCGTTTCCATTATTGTTCCGTGTTACAATGTGGCCCCGTATGTGGAGGCCTGCCTGGACAGCCTGGTGAACCAGAGCTTGCGGAATATTGAAATCATCTGCGTGAATGACGGTTCTACGGACGTGACCCCGGCTCTTTTGGACGCATGGGCGGAAAAGGAGGACCGCATCCGCGTCATTCACCGTGAAAACGGAGGGCAGGCGTTGGCGCGGAACCTCGGAATGGATATGGCCGGAGGTGAATACGTGGGTTTTGTGGATCCGGACGACTATGTGGAACCTTCCATGTTTGCCCGCCTGGTGGAGGAAGCCCGCAGGCATGGCGCTGATGTGACAGCCTGCGGCTACACCAGCTTTTCCGACGGAGACGGCTCCGTGCTGGAGGAACTGAGCTGGTCTCCGGCTCCGGGCGTGGACAAGGGGGTGCAGTCAGACGTGATGCGAACGAACTCCGTCTGGGAGCGGATGGACGTGGTGACATGCAACAAGCTGTACCGGAGAGATTTTCTGGACCGGCACGGTCTCCGTTTTGAAACTTCTTTCAGATCCATGGAGGACGACGTCCTCTGGCTGATGGTGCTGGCCCATGCCACGTGCCTGGCTGTGATACCGGACCGCTTGTATTGGTACCGCCGCCAGAGGCACGGCTCCGTCTCCCAGATGCTGGAAGCGCAGGAACGTCCCCTCCTGCTGGTGGCGGAACGGCTGCTGCATGCTACGGAGTATTGGAAAAAATGCGGCTGGCTGGAATCCGGCCTGGAGCGCGGCTGGGTACTCCGGGCTCTGAGGCATTATCTTCTGGTCCGGCTGCTGAATCCGGGGCAGCCCCTGCCGCAGTTGAGTGAGGAGGAATGGGGGCGCCTGCGCGGCAAATGCCGGGAATGGTTTGCCCTGGCGGGGGAAGCGGAAGCGTTCCGGACTCTCGGCAAATGGGACTTTGAGCTATGCCGGATGCTGGCTTCTCCGCCGGAACATCCCGGCTTCCTGTCCCGTGCGTGGTGGAAGCTTCTCTCCCGCTGCCGCGGACGGCGGGGACGTTACTACAGGCTTAAAGGGAAGCTTTCCTCTTGCGGCGGTGGGAAATAGCTTCCCGGCGGACTGGTTCTTAACATTCTGCGCATCGTTGGGGCTTGCGGGAACGCCTGTGTTGAAGTAAGGTAGCCGTTGCGGGAAAAGGCGCGGGCATCATGAATCATGGTTTCCGCTGGTTTTTCCCATGAAAAACTGAATGATACTCCCGATTTCTCTATGGATGGTACTGTTTCCATTATTTTACCCTGCTACAACGTTGCTCCTTATCTGGATGAATGCCTGGAAAGCCTGGTCCGGCAGACCTGGGAAGACCTGGAAATCATCTGTGTCAACGACGGCTCCACGGACGATACGCCGGCCGTACTGCGCGGATGGGCTGAAAAGGACGCCCGCATCCGGGTGATTCACCAGGAAAACGGGGGCGCCTTTTCCGCGCGCAATGCGGGGCTGGATGCGGCGGCGGGTGAATACATCGGCTTTGTGGATCCGGATGATTACGTGGATACCTCCATGTATGCCCGGCTGGTGGAAACCGCGCAGCGGCATGGTGCGGAGGTGGCGGCTTGCGGATATACCTCCTTTTCCGAAGAAGACGGCACGGTGATGGAAGACGCCGGGCACGCGCCGGAACCCGGATTTGAACCTGATGCCAAAAAATCCTGTTTCAGCGGTGAGTCCGTATGGCTCCGGATGGACGTGGTGGTATGGAACAAGGTGTACAGGCGTTCCTTTTTTGAAGAAAACGGCCTGCGCATGAAACCAGGGTTCCGCGGCGGGGAAGATGACATTTTCTGGCTGACGGCGCTTCCCCACGCGTCACGGCTCGCAGTCATTCCGGATCAACTGTACTTTTACCGCAGGAAAAGGGCCGGATCCCTTTCCGACGTCTGGGACCGGGACGGATGGTTTTACTCCATGAACATGGACCGTCTGGAATATGTGACGGCCTACTGGGAAAAAATCGGCTGGCTGGAATCTGCCGTCAGGCAGGGCTGGCTGGCCCATATCATGAAGCGTTATCTGCTGGCTCACGTCACCTCCGCAGAGGAAATCTTCCGGCGGCTGGATGAAGAGGAACGCAGGGGACTGGCGGCGCGTTACCGCAAATGGTTGAAAGGCGTGGAAATCGGTCCCGGCTTTGCAGGACTGAACAAGTGGGACCGCGCGTTCTGCCGCCTGCTGGGTGCGGAACCGGTAAAGCTCGGTCCCTGCGCGCGTCTTCACAGTACCCTGATGTCGGCATGCAGCGGAAGAAAAGGGCGGTACCACCGTCTTAAGCTCCTGTTATCCGGATTATCATGAAGACCGCCGTTTCCGTCATTGTCCCCTGTTACAACGTAGCGCCCTACGTGGACGAATGCATGTCCGGCCTGGCGGAGCAGACGCTGGGTCCCATGGAAATCATCTGCGTGGATGACGGCTCCACGGACGGGACGCTGGAGCTTCTGTACAGGTGGCGGGAAAAAGACAATCGCCTCCGGGTTATCAGCCAGTCCAACGCCGGAGTGTCCGCGGCCCGGAATGCCGGGCTGGATGCCGCGGAGGGAAAATACGTGGGCTTTGTGGACCCGGATGACCGGGTGGACCGGAGGATGTTCTCGCGCCTGCTTGGCGCCGCTGAAAAGAATGATGCGGACGTCGTGGTGTGCGGTTGCCGGGAATTCGTGGAAAAAGACGGTGTGGTCGTCCATGAGGGCGGCTGGTCCCCGGATGATGAATTTTATCCGGAGGAACGGGTGGAGCAATTCCGCCGCGGTTCCGCCTGGTGCCGGTGCGTGGGTCCCGTATACAACAAACTGGTCCGCAGAAGCCTGGTGGAAGAACATTCCCTCCGTTTTGTGGTGGGCTTGAAGGAAGGGGAGGACCTGGCCTTCCTGCTGATGCTGCTGCCCTTCGCACCCCGGCTCCGGACCCTGTCGGACCGTTTTTACCATTACCGCAGGGAACGTCCCGGCTCCGCCACGTATGGACGGGACTTGCTGCTGGGCGACTTCCGCATGGACCTGCTGGGCATGGACCGGGTGGCCCGTTTCTGGCAGCGGCACGGCCTGCTGGATTCCCCCGCCGTCTTCGGGCTGGTGGACTACTACATGGAATTCATCCGCAGGCACTTCATCATGAAAGAAGGGGCCTTCTTCAAGGCGTCGCCGGAAGACCGGGAAACCCTCCTGTCCGGGTGGAAAAAATGGCTGGAACTGGTGGGCGGGGAGAAAGCCCTCTCCCGGCTGGACCGGTGGGACCAGGCGTTCTGCCGCCTTCTGCTGGACTATCCCCTCCAGGGCAATTTCTTTTCTTCCCTGCGTGCCCGCCTGATGTCATCCCGCAAAGGACGCCGGGGGGCTTATTATACCCTGAAAAGGCACTTGGCGAGGTGAGAGGGAAAACCCTTCTTCCCTCGGTTTTTTGGTGTGGTATGAGACCGTGAAGGAGCCGGAATGCTTTCCGGAATCCTACAGGCCCGTGTAGCACATCTGCTCCTTGAGCTGGGCTACCTGGAGGTCTTCTCCCAGGTATTCCCCGATGCAGTAGCCGAAGAGCGTGGCGGCTCCGGGACCGTTGGCGGTGAGCATATTGCCGTCCAGCACCACGTTTTCATCCTTCACGATGTGGGCTCCCGCCTCATTGAGTTCCCGGTAGACGTCCTGGGCCGGGTAGGCCGTAACGTTCTTGTCCTTGACCAGACCGGCTTTCGCCAGAACGATAGGGGCGGCGCAGATGGCGGCCACCAGCTTGCCCGCGGCATGCATCTTCTTGACCAGGTGGATGACTTCCGGCGTGTCGCGGAGCACCCAGGCGCCTGCGCCGCCGGGCAGGATCAGGGCGTCCAGCTTGTCCGCATGGAGCTTGTCCAGCATGGTGTCCGTGGTGACGGTCACGTCATGGGTGCTGACCACCTTGTCAGACTGCACGCCGGCCAGCTGCACGTCAAAGTTCAGGCGGCGCAGGATGTCCAGCGGAGCCATGAGTTCGATTTCTTCAAATCCGGGGGCGGCGAGGATGGCGGCTTTTTTCATGGTTAATGAGACAAGGGGAGGGAATGGAACGTTCAAGGAAAAGGGGGCAGGATGCCGGCAGCCCTACAGGAGAAGCAGGACCGGATTTTCCAGCAGCGTCTTGAATTCGGCGGCAATTTTGGACGCCTTGCATTCCGGCAGGATGTTGGCGTTCACGTACAGGGTGACGGGCAGGATGAGCTTGGACACGGGGCGTCCCGCTTCTATGCCCGTTTTCGGCGTGGTGCCGCCGATGCTGATGATGCTGTGGGGCATTTCCGGGAGCACGGTGCGCTGGGCTTCCACGTTCACGCCGCTGTCGCAGAGCAGGATGTTGGGCGTGATGCTGCCCGCGGGGGCGGCCCTGCCGCGGGGGCGGCCAGCCGTTCCATGGCGATGTTGTAAATCGTCTTGCCGGAGGCGTTTTCAATAAAGACGTATTTTTCCCCCTTGTCCAGCACCATGAGCAGTTCTGCGGCGGAGTCTCCCGCCAGCCATTCCGGCTCGCTGATGCACGCTTTCACCGCGGCGCGCACCACGTAGTCAAAGAGGCTGTAGCGGCCGCCGATGAGTTTTTCGCACTGGACGGCGATGGGCGTGCTGATGGCGGCCAGGTAGGCCATGTTCGCCTCCAGGGAGTACAGGTAGAAATTATCCACGCGCGTGGCGTGGCGCGTGTCCCGGGGCGCCAGCGGGGTCTGCACCCGGCGGGCGGGGCCGTCTGCGGGGCGTATGGAGGCGCGCACGTCCGCGGCCATGATCTTGCCGCGTGGTCCGGTGCCGCGCAGGGTTCCGGCGTTCAGCCCGGCTTCCGCGGCCAGCCTGGCGGCCAGCGGGCTGCATTTGACGGGCGGGCACGGAGGGCAGTCGCAGGAGGCGGCGCCGAATTCCGACTGAAGCAGCGCAATGGGAGCGCCCACCGCGGCGGAACCGCCTTCCGGCACCAGGATTTCCATCAGGGTTCCGTCCTCGCATGCCTGGAGTTCCACGTGGGCCTTGTCCGTCTCGATGTCGGCCAGATGGTCGCCGACTTCTACGAAGTCTCCTATCTTTTTGACCCATCTCAGGACGATTCCTTCGTGCATGGAGTCGGACAGGCGGGGCATTTCAATGGTAATAGCCATGGAGGTGAATGTTGAACGTTGGAATACGGTAAGAGGGGGATGGCGCGCCGGAAGGGTTTCCGTCCCGTCCGGCGCGCGGGTGCGCGGTTACGCGCTGTATTTTTCCACGCCGTCGATGAACACCTTGCAGGTGTTGAAGTCATCGTCCAGCAGAACCATGTCTGCCGTGAAGCCGGGGGCGATTTTGCCCAGGCCTTCCAGGCCCAGGGACTGCGCCTGGTTCCAGGAGGTGGATTTCACCAGGTCGCTGAGGGGCTTGCCGGTCAGGCGGTGCACGTTTTTCAGGCCGTGGGCGTATTTGAGGGTGCTGCCGGCCAGCGCGCCGGATTCCTGCAGGCGCGCCACGCCGTCCTTCACGATGATGGGTAGGCCGCCCAGGTCTCCGGGGCCGTCCGGCATCCAGGAGCAGGCCAGGGAATCCGTAATCATCATCATCTGGTCCGTTTCCTTGTTCTTGAACACGGTCTTGAGCATGTCCGCGCAGAGGTGGATGGTGTCGCAGATGATTTCAATCTTGATTTCCCTGTCCAGCAGGCCGGAGCCCACCAGGCCGATTTCACGGTGGTGCAGGGGGGACATCTGGTTGCAGTAGTGGGTCAGGTGCACCAGGCCCGCGGATTTCGCCTTGTTGAAGTCCGCATGGGTGGCCGCGCTGTGCCCGGCGGAGCAACGGATGCCGCTGGCCGTGGCTTTTTCAATGAATTCCACGGCTCCGGGCATTTCCGGCGCCAGGGAGACCAGCAGAACCTTGGCGATGGAGTTCAGGTTGGCTACTTCATCATAGTCCGGCTGGCGGACAAAGGCGGGATTCTGCGCGCCGCAGCACTTGGGATTGATGAACGGCCCTTCCAGATGGATGCCGGGCGTCTTGGCGAATTCCTGGTTCTTCATGTATTCCGCCACAGAGGCGCACACGTCTTCCAGCACCTTGGGAGACAGGGTGAGGGTGGTCGGCAGCCAGGAGGTGACGCCTTCCTTCATCTTGCATTCCGCAATGGTGCGGAGGCTTTCCAGCTTGGCGTCGCAGGTGTCGCAGCCGCCGGCGCCGTGGCTGTGGATGTCAATGAAACCGGGAAGGAGCATGCGGCCTTCCGCATCCACCACCTTGTCTGCGGCGGGGAGTTCGCTCCCGGCGGGATAGACGGCGGTGATGGTCTTGCCTTCGATTTCCACGGCAGCCCCGGGCAGGTCAATGCCGGGGGAGATGATGCGTGCGTTTTTAATGAGTGTTTTCATAAAAATGAATGGTTGGTGGATGGATTTTTAGAGTCGCTTGATGATGAATACGGGGTTGTTTCATGCCGTTTTTCCGGAAATGACGAGCCACGACCATTTGCGGCAGCGGGGACAGCGGGCAAAGTTCCTTTTCCTGCCTGCCGATTTGTAAAGGATGCCGTATTTCCCGAAGGGTTCCTCCAGGCCGCAGCGGTTGCAGCGGATGGTCCATCCGGGCGCTTTTTTTCCCATTTGGCGACGTTCTCCGGCGTGGCCTCCACTTTCTGCGGAGTGAAGACCTGGTTGATGAACCGCCTGAGAATATTCATGCCGTTGATTGCTCCCGGTTTATTTGGCGGCGTCCAGCGCCTTGTTCCACTGGGCCACGCGGGCGGCTTCCGCCTTCAGCACGGCGGCCGCGGCGTTCTTGTCCAGAATGCGGATGTCCTTGATCTTGTCTCCCCGGACGATGGAGTTGACGATGGCCTGGCCTTTCAGCACCTTCCCGAAAACCGTATGGCGGCCGTCCAGATGAGGCGTGGCAACGTGGGTGATGAAGAATTGGGAGCCGTTGGTGCCGGGTCCCGCGTTCGCCATGGAAAGCACGCCGGGGCCATCATGCTTGAGGTCCGGGGAAAACTCGTCTTCAAAGCTGTAGCCGGGGCCTCCCATGCCCGTGCCGGTGGGGTCGCCGCCCTGGATCATGAAGTCCGGAATCACGCGGTGGAAGGAGATTCCCTTGTAGTAGCCCCTGTTGATGAGGTTCAGGAAATTGGCTACGGTGACGGGCGCCTTGGAGGGGTAAAGGGCCAGTTCAATGTCCCCCTTGGTGGTGGAGATGACGATATTGACGTCCTTGAGGCCAGCAGTGGATGCCGCAGAGGCGGTGAAGCCCGCCAGGGCGCACAGGGAACACAACAGAAGGGTAAGATACTTTTTCATAGCTTCTTGTTTTCCCCTATGTTGCCTGAATAAAAGCGGGTTTGCAAGTAAATCGCGCGCCCTGACGGGAGAATGGCGCAGGGTGCGCGGAAGGAGGGAAAGGTTTTTCTTTAAAAGGAGGATTTTTAAAGATTACTGCCTGATTGCCAGTACATTTTATCTTGCGCCCGGCGCCACGCGGGAAAAACGGAAGATCACCCACGCCATGCCGAGGCTCAGGATTCCCATGACGACGAATTGCCAGGAGGGGGGAATCACCAGCATCATGGCGTATTGGAATCCGACGGCCATCAGTCCCAGCACGCAGTCCACCAGGTTGCCGGCGGCAATCATGTCCCCGCGCTTGTCGTTGTCCGCCCGGTCCTGGAAGAAGGCGTTCAGCGGCACCAGGAACAGTGCGGCGGAGATGCCCGCCGCCATCAGCAGAGCATAAAAGACCGTGGAAGTCATGGAGACCGTAGAGAGGGCCACGCAGCTCAGCGCCATCAGCGCGCCTCCCGCCACGGAGACGTTCATCCGGATGTGGCGGCGGCAGATCAGGGAGGCCAGGATGCCCCCCAGCACGGTTCCTCCGCTCATCCAGGCCATCAGCACGGCTCCCACGGAGCTGAAATCGTCGCTGCCGCCGGAGATTTCCTTGGCCATCTGGATGGTCATCAGCATGATCGTGCCGCCGAAGAACCAGAAGTAGCCGATGCCCATCTCGCTGACGCGCAGGTTGCGGTTTTTCCACAGCTTGCCCAGTTGGTGGAAGTGTTCGTAAAACAGGGACCAGGAGAAGGGCCGGAAACCCTCCGGAGCGTACCGGGGCAGGTAGAAGCTGGAAATCGCCACGGGAACGGCCATCAGCAGGAACACCAGGCAGGGGAAGGAGGCGGCATACCAGCCGTCGTTGAGGCCGGAGGGTTTCAGCCAGGCGTCAAACCACTGGAAGAAGCCTTCCCCCAGCCAGTGGTGCCAGACGGTATCCGTGGAAGGCTCCAGCAGGTAGCGGAACCAGACGAAAACGCCGATCTGGCCGATGAGCAGGCTGAGGATGGAAGCCATTTCCACAATGCCGCTGGCGAACCCCATGCGGGAGGTGCCCACGATGTCCTTGACGATGCCCTTCTTGGACGGGCTGAAGATGGTGGCCTGCACGGCAAAGACGCAGAACCACAGGATGGCCCCGTCCAGGTTATGGGTACGCAGGCTCCAGTACATGCCCGCCAGCACGCAGATCTGGAGCAGCGCCATGGACTGGATGATGCGCGCCTTGCAGAAACGGTCCGAGAGCCAGCCGACGAACGGGGAAAACAGGATGAAGGGCAGCACGATGATGGCCCCAAGCGGGTATTCCAGGTCTCCCTGCGTGCCGTACAGCCAGACGCCCAGGGGAATGAGCAGGAATTGCGCCCCCTTTTCATTAAAGGAATTCTGCGCCTGGATCAGCACGAGTCGCCAGAAGGCTCCCCATGGAACCTTGCCGGCGTTTCCGGGCGTATGGGGGCTGGGGTTCATGAAATTACAGGTTGGGCTCCTCCGCTTTTTCCAGTCCGGAGCCGCGGAACAGGCACAGCACGCCGATGACGGCCACGAGCAGGACGCTGCAGACCAGGGAAGCTTCATAACTGAACCCGCACATTTCCGGGCTGGAGAACAGGTACTGGAGCACCACCAGGCTCAGGAAGGCGGCGGGAACGGCGGCCGTCCAGCAGCAGCGGTTTTTGCTGCGCAGGTAAATGGAGACGGCCCAGAGGGTGGCGGCGGCCAGGAGCTGGTTGGCCCAGCCGAAGTACTGCCAGATGATGGCGTAGTCCATGCTGCTTACGGCAATGGCTGCGGCAAAGAGGGGGATGGCGATCATCAGGCGGCGGCTCAGTTGCTCCTGGTTCAGCTTGAAGCAATCCGCAATCATCAGGCGCGTGACCCGCAGGGCGCCGTCCCCCGTGCTGATGGGGAGGATGACCACGCCGACCATGACCAGGATGGAGCCGACGTGGCCCATCCAGGATTCGGAAATCATCTGGATGGCCAGCGCCGGGGCCTTTCCGTTGGCGGTAGCCGCTCCCAGGGCTTCCGGGGTGCCGTAGAAGGTCAGCGCGGCGGCCGCCCATATGAAGGCGATGATTCCTTCCGTAATCATGGCTCCGCCGAAGACGGGCAGTCCTTCCTGCTCCGTTTTCAGGCAGCGCGCCATCAGCGGGGACTGCGTGGCGTGGAAGCCGCTCACCGCTCCGCAGGCGATGGTGATGAACATCACGGGGAAGAGCGGGAAATCCGCCGGGTGGCGGTTATGGAAGAAGTCCAGGTCCGGGAGCACTTCCATAGAAGGAATGTGCATCCAGTACGGCATGAATTCCGCAAAGGGAGCCAGGAGCATCACGCCCAGAATGCCCACGACCATGATGATCAGGGCGACGGAGAAAAGGGGATACACCTTTCCCATGATGGCTTGGATGGGAAGGATGGTCGCCAGAAAGTAGTAGCCGAAGATGATCCACACCCATGCAGAAACGCTCCAGCCAGTCATGGGGGCCAGGATGGCGGCGGGGCCCACGGCGAAGACGACGCCCACCAGCACGCTGAACACGATGCAGACGGCGCGGCTGATCCACTGGGCCTGGCTGCCCAGGTAGCGGCCCAGGATTTCCGGCAGGTTTTCCCCCTTGTGGCGCAGGGAAATCATGCCGGAAAAGTAATCGTGCACCATTCCGCCGAAGATGCAGCCGATGACGATCCACAGGAGCGCGGCCGGCCCGTACAGCACGCCCATGACGGCGCCGAAGATAGGGCCCAGCCCCGCAATGTTCAGCAACTGAATCAGGAACACGCGCCAGCGCGGCATCACCACGTAATCCACGCCGTCCGTGCAGGCCACGGCGGGAGTCTGCCGCGAGGCGTCCGGCCGGAAAATCTTTTCCAGCACCCGCCCGTAGGTGAAATAACCGGCCGCCAGGATCAATATCCCCAGAATGAAGTAGCAGTAACCGTTCATGTTGGAAAAAGGTCCAGCCATCTCATGGACAGGCTGTCCGTTCGGGGAACTTAACTGTTCTCCTCTCTTCTGGCAAGCCGTTAGTGAAAGAGAAAAAAATACGGAACGGATTGCCAATCCGAAAAAGAAATCCGATGTGCCATTTTTATGCATAAAAATCTGGCATTAGGAATTTTACAACGATTTAAAATTCCCAAAAAAGAAACTCTCATCAGAAAACGCCCCTGGGCGTTTATCTTCCTAAACATCTTGTTTTTATCATTTATTGTTGACTTCGGATTGGCAATCCGCTAAGGGATAAAGGTTGCTTTCATCCAACCTCTCCTAGTTATGAAGAAATCATTGATAATCATTGCCTCCCTGACTTTTGGAACAGCAGTTTCCCAGGCTGCGGTGTTGTGTTCCACTACTTTTAACCGGACCGGCACTTCCCTGGATACCGTCACGGTGAACACGACATCCGATGTAGGGCTCACTTCCTCCACCTCGATCAGTTCTGACGATTTCAGCAAGAGCACCTCGGGCAATGACCTCCTGGCCTCAGGTTCCATTCCGGCCTCCGTGTTTTCTCCCAATGCCAATGTGGGAGGCGCCGGAAACAATACATGGAGCGTTTCCTTCACATTCACCAATACCGGTTCCCACGACATGCTGATATCTTCCATTGACTTGTCCATGGTCGGGTTCACGGGTGCGGGGGCTGCCCAGAATGGCGGTGGCGGTATAGCCAATAATGGTTATGTGGGCGGATATGAAGGCAATTTCAACAAACCTGTCGATATGACTCTCTCCATTGACGGGCAGCCGGACCAGACGCTGACCTATAACGGTTCCACCGCCGCCAATGGTTCCACCGGCGCATGGACCGGCATTCATACGGGAAGCCACACGTACGATGATTTTCTGCTGAAAGCCGGGGAATCCCTGACCATCACCATCACGGCTTCCAATAACAGCGCTTATAACAAGGGCTGCTTTGCCGGGCTTTCGGGAATTCAGATTAACGGTGATTTGGTGGTTCCCGAACCTGCCACGGCCTCCCTGGGTCTTCTGGGGCTGGCTGCGCTGATGATGCGCCGCCGCAGACTTTAAGTCCATGCTCCTGAAACATTTGATCAAGCCGTCCGTTTTTTGAAATTGGCGGCTTTTTTATTTTCAGTTAGCAGAATCTAACACTTTTTAATATTTAATATCAGTAATCAACATGATTCCTCAGGCAGTTTGTTCTTTAGCCTGATGCCTCTTGAATCACTTTTCCGCCAGCTTGCCATGTTCCTGTACCGTTTCTTATCTGTTCTTGTTCCTTCTTTATTATTTCTCGCGCCAGCCAGGTGAATATGTCTGGAAAGGGGCGGCGTCTCCCTGGTCGAACTTGTCAAACTGGGCTCTGAACGGAAGCGCGCCGGCGGCTGCTCCCGGCGCGTCGGCCTCCGCCTACACGCATTGGATGGTCACGAACGGGACAGACTCGGCTGGCATGACCAATATAGGCGGGTTGGGGTCCGGAGGACGGTATTTGAAAGGAATCCGGGTGGCGGGAGTTAACAATCAGCCGGGAGGAAAGGTCCAGCTCTTCGTGTTGAATACTTCTTCCGGCGTATATCTGCGCGTGGAGACGGGCGGCATTACCGTGGAAAACACGAGCACGGGCGGTTATAATGCGGATTTCGGGATTGCGCAGCTGCGCGTAGCCGCCGACCAGGAGTGGAATGTGGCAGAAGGCCGCTGTTTTTATGTGGGGCAGGACGATGGAGCTCCCTCCGGAGGATTGTATTCCCTGACTTCTGAAAATGATGCTCCGCGGCGCGTGACGGTGACGGGAGGGGGAGCCGTGCGCATTGGAGAAGGAATGCTGCTGAATAATATTTCCGGCCTCATCGGTTTTGTAATGAATGCCGGGAAGGGAATGCCCACGCTGGACCTGGCGGACCGGGGCATGAGCAATACGATTACGGTGGAAGACGCCGGGCGGCTGGAGGGCATGTCCCTGTACCAGGGCTCCCTGGTGACGCAGGAGAAGGCCTCCGTGACTTTTTCCGGAACCTCTGCCAAGGCGTCCGGCCAATGGAACATCGGCGCGAACACGGAATTTGCGCTGGAAAATTCCACGCTGGACCTGGCGGAAACTGGAGTGGACGGGAATGTGACGCTTTCCGGCTCATCCGGCATTACCGGTGACAAGGGGACGCTGAAACAGACGATTCTGGATGACGCCCGGGTGACTTATACGGACCGGCACGTCAAGGCGGGGGAAATCCGGAACGTGGGCAGGAATGTAACGATTACGCTGAACAACTCCTCCATCCATTTTGACGGGGAGATTCCGGCGGTGGACCTGGTGGTGCAGGGGAGCTGCACGCTGGGCGGCAGCGGCACGTTTCCGGGGACGATCACTTATGCGCCCGGAGGCGCTCTTTCCGTGGAGGGGGACATTTCCCTGCCCAGCTCTTCCCTGACGCTGGGGCGCGTCCATGTATCCGTGCTGGACGGCGTGCCGCAAAAGTCAGCCGTACAGCCGGAGAGCCCCTCCCTGCAGGCGCGGGAATACGTTGTCCTGTTTGATTCCTCTTTTGAAGATCTCATTGCCGCGTGGCCGGGCAGGCATACGCTGGGCGTGCAGTTCAAGCCGGAAACGACCGCCTCCATCACCGTGAAGGAACTGCCGAAAGGGGCGGTTTCATGGAATTATGATGAGGCGGCCAAATTGCTGACGCTTCAGACGGATGTGGCGGAAAAGCCGGCCATGCCGGGGCATGTTTCCGGGGCCAGGCCCAATATCATCTTCGTGCTGGTGGATGACATGGGCTGGGGCGACCTGGAAGAAAACTGGAACCATCAGGACAAGAACGGAAGAACGGTGACGCGGCGCAACAGCTTCAAGACGCCGCAGCTGAATTCCATGGCGACGGAAGGGATGCAATTGCGGCGCCATTACAGCGCCGCGCCCGTTTGCGCTCCGGCCCGCGCCTCCCTGCTGCTGGGGGTGCACCAGGGCCATTCCCGCGTTATCCGCAACAACAGCTTTGATTATCCCATAGAAAACTCCCACACGCTGGCCACGGTGCTGAAAGGCGCCGGGTACCATACGGCGGCTGTCGGCAAATGGGGCATCGGCGGCTACGGGCAGGGGCCGTCCGGCTTGTATGCCCGCCCCAACGAACGCGGATTCGATTACTTTTACGGGATTATGGAGCACCTGACGGGGCACTACCACTACATCACGGAATCCAAGAACATTTACGAATACAATGACGGCGCCTCTTCCCCCGCCTTCGCCAATGTGACGAACAAGGTTCCGGATACGGCTTATGACACGGACCTGTTCGGCGCGCGCGCCAAGCAGTGGATCGTGGACCACCATGCCAAATCGGCCACCCAGCCCTTCTTCCTGTACCTGGCCTTCCCCGCTCCGCACGGTTCCCTGGCGGTGCCCGCGTGCGCCTATCCCCCCAAACCGGGCCTCAAGGGAGGCTTGCAGTGGGTGGCCGGGAATGAGGACGGGTATGAAGCCTCCAACACGGCTACGGCGCAGCGGGCGGCAGCGGCCGGGGTGGAAGGAACCTTCTCCAAGGATACCTACATCCATCCGGACAATGAGGGAATCAATGACGCCTCCCCCAACCAGACGGAGAAACGCCACGCCACCATGATCAGGCGCGTGGATGATGTGATGGGGGATTTGATTCAAACGCTCAAGGATTTGGGAATTGATGACAACACGATGATCGTCTTTACCTCCGACAACGGACCTCATAATGAAAGCGGTTCGGACGGGCAGCACCAGCGGGGGGCGCAGAATCCCGCCTTCTTCCAAAGCTACGGCATGATGGACGGCATCAAGCGCGACTGCTGGGAGGGCGGCATGCGCGTGCCCACCCTGGTGCGCTGGCCCGGCGTGATTCCTGCCAACGGCATCAGCCTGAATGCCTGCCAGTTCCATGACTGGATGGCTACCTTTGCGGATGCGGCGGGCGTGGCGGTTCCTGCGCGTTGCGACGGCGTTTCCCTGCTGCCGACGCTGGCCGGCGTTCCGGAACGCCAGAAGGAGAGCCTGATTTATTCCGAATATAACTATGGCGGCAATGGCGCCTCCTATCAGGACTTCCTGTCGCACCACAAAAGCTCTCCCCGCGGTTTGCAGCAGGTCGTGTTTGTGGATGGCCTTAAAGGCGTGCGTTTCAACATTTCCGGGACGGATCAGGACTTCCAGATTTATGATACTGAAAAAGACCCGCAGGAAGCTTCCAATCTCGCCTCCTCCCGTCCGGACTTGCAGGCGAAGATGAAGGCCCGGGCCTTGTCTGTGCGGCGCTCCCTGCCTTCCACGAATGGAACTCTGAATGCCGGTGACGTGCCCGCTGCAACGGCTCCGGCCAATCTCCGGCAAGGTCTGAAGATGCGCTACTGGAACCGTGGTTTTGACTGGGTGCCCGACTTCCGCCAGATGGAAGAGGCTCCCTCTGTCACAGGCGCTGTGTCTTCTCTCAGCGTGAATGCCGGTTCCGCCGCTCAAAAGGGGGTGGAACTCACGGGCTACCTTACCGTTCCCGTTACAGGGGAGTACAAATTCTACCTTCAGACGGATTCCAACGCGGGATCCAAAGCCTTCGTACACCTGCACGGCATGCAGCTCATTGATGCCGACTACGCCTATACGCCGGGCACGGAAGCCAACTCCAATGCCCGGCAGGGTTCGGAAGTCACGCCCAATGCGGTACAGGCCGTCCGGCTTGCGGCGGGGGTGCATCCCATCCGCATCGGTTATGTGGGCCACGCCTCCGGCTCTGCCCTCACCATGCAATGGGAGGGGCCGGGAATAAGCAAGCAGGAGATTCCCGCCAGCGCCTTCAGCTATGAATACGTAAACCCCGTCAATATTGACAAAACGGAGGAAACCGTAGGGTTTGCCGCTGCCTCCACCACGCTGACCGTGCAGACGCAGCTTCCATGGACGGCCTCCTGTGACCAGGCCTGCGTCACGATCCGGCCGGCTTCAGGCTCCGGAACTGCCACGCTGGACATTCAAATGGAAGCCAACGCCCAGCAAACGGAACGGGTGGCCGTGGTTACCGTCCAGTGCGGCGGCGAGGAAAGAACGTTCACGCTGACCCAGTCCGCGGCTCCGGCCCCGGCAGGGTACGATAAGTGGAAAAAGGACAACTTCGGGGACGGAACGCCGGAGGACCAGATGGCTCCGGATGCCTGTCCCGCCGGAGACGGGGTCACCAACCTGATGAAGTATGCAACGGGCCTGGACCCCAACAAACCGTGCGGAAGCGTGACGGGGCTGGCGATCCGGGAGGAAGGGGGCAAAAAATACCTCGTGCTTTCCTGGCCGGTAAATCCGGAAGCGGCGGATGTGGCGTTCAGTGTGGAAAGTTCGTCCGACTTGAAGGAATGGTCCGATGAAGGAATAGTCACTCCGGCCGGTGTCCGCGGGGAATTCCGTGATACGGCGGCTCTGGAGGAAAGCGCCCCGGCACGCCGGTTCCTGAGGTTGAAGGTGACGAGGTAAGGAAGAAATAAATTCCACCCCGTTTCCCGGTAACGGTTCCTCTGGGAACAAGGGCCTCCCGGCCCTTGTATCTGTTACAGAATTTCCCCTGAAGAAATCATCCTGCCAATTCCACTTCGCCGTTTTGCCTGTCCGTAAACACGGCACGGCGATTGCCTCCGTGCTTTTAGCCGGAAAAAGAAATCCTTGTCTTGCAAAAAGACAAGGAGGATTTTTTACTGTTCAGCAGGGTTTTATTCCTCGCCGTTTTCCGGATCGGCCGGAGGGGCTTTGGGAAGGTTTTTATCAATGTCTTCCAGGAGGTTGACCAGGTCAACGCCGCGCTGGGCGGAGTCGTCCAGCCGGAACGACAGGCGCGGCGTGTTGCGCAGCACCACGCGCTTGGCTACGGCGGACTGGATGAGGCCATGCCTGGAGTTCAGTTTTTCCAGCACCTGGGCGGGGGACATTTTTCCTACGACGCCTACCCATACTTTTCCTTCTTTCAAGTCGTCCGTCACTTCCACTTCAATAACGGTGACAATCGTTCCGGGGAATTCAAAGTCCCGCTGGATGGTGGTGCCTATTTCACGGCGGAGGAGTTCATTTACCTTGTCAGTGCGTCTGCTCATATGAAGGGATAGAGTGATGGATGGACCGATTGGTTCAATCGGAGAAGGAAGAATGGGGAGAAAGGACAGGGATGGAGCTTCTTTGAACGCCCGGAGAGGCGTGAAAGGGGCGTCCATCCCTGTTATATGGTTCCTGCTTGGGGTTACAGCGTTTGCTGGATTTTTTCCAGCGTGTAGCATTCG
Organism: Akkermansia sp. JRP_AM1; assembly: GCF_049262625.1. Lineage (NCBI taxonomy): Bacteria > Pseudomonadati > Verrucomicrobiota > Verrucomicrobiia > Verrucomicrobiales > Akkermansiaceae > Akkermansia > Akkermansia sp. JRP_AM1. Next base: position 995,277 of record NZ_CP118234.1, on the reverse strand, counting down.
ATGATGTCGCCTGCCTCGTATTCGTTGAAGTCGCCCAGGCGGATGCCGCATTCCAGGCCGGCCTTGACTTCTTCCACTTCATCCTGGAAGCGGCGCAGGGTGGACATTTTACCGTCAAAGACGGGAGTCTTGTCGCGGATAACGCGCGCTTCACAGCTGCGGAGGATTTTTCCGTCCTCCACCATGCAGCCCGCCGCGCGGCCCTTGTTGAGTTTGAAGACCTGGAGCACTTTGGCGTGGCCGATGATGGTTTCACGCGTTTCCGGTTCCAGAAGACCCAGCATGGCATCCCTCACCTGGTCGATGAGTTCGTAAACGATGGAGTAAAGCTTCACCTGCACGCCTTCCCGCTTGAGCAGTTTCACGGCGTTGGCTTCCACCTTGACGTTGAAGCCCAGGATGACGGCGTCCGAGGAGGAGGCCAGCAGCACGTCCGATTCCGAGATGGGGCCGGCGGAGGCGTTCAGGAAGACGCATTCCACCTTGTCCGACTGGATGTCCATAATGGCCTTCTTGATGGCTTCCACGGAGCCCTGCACGTCCCCCTTGAGAAGGATCTTGAGCTGGGCTTTCTGGGTGCCGTCGCCCATCATGGCGAGCAGTTCTTCCATGCGGGCCTTGCGGGGCTGGGCCAGGCGCTGCTTGCGCAGTTCCTCCTGGCGTTCTTCGCCCAGCTTCTTGGCGGCGCGTTCGTTTTCCATTTCCACCAGTTCGTCGCCCACGTTCGGGGTTTCGGAAAAGCCGGTAATTTCCACGGGCATGCCGGGCCCCACCTTTTTGACGCGTTCGCCGTGGTCGTTGACCAGGGCGCGCACCTTGCCGGCGTACGGGCCGCAGATGAAGGGCATGCCTACGCGGATGGTGCCGCTTTCCACGATGGCCGTGGCGGAGCTGCCCGTGCCGGGTTCCACGCGGGCCTCAATGATGGAGGCGCGGCAGTTGGCCTTGGGGTTGGCCTGGAGTTCGAGCACTTCCGATTGGAGGACGAGAAGGCCGAGAAGGTCGTCGATGCCGTCGCCGGTCAGGGCGGAGACTTCCACGCATTCCACGTCGCCGCCGAAGTCCGTGGGAACCAGTCCTTCCTCCATCAGGCCGCTCTTGGTCTTGACGGGGTCTGCGGCCGGAAGGTCGCATTTGTTGATGGCCACGATGATGGTTTTGCCGGCCGCCTTGGAGTGGGCGATGGCTTCCCTCGTCTGGGGCATGATGCCGTCATTGGCGGCCACTACCAGTACCACGATGTCCGTCACGTCCGCGCCGCGGGCGCGCATTTCCGTGAAGATGGCGTGTCCCGGGGTATCCAGGAAGGTGAGGGTGCTGCCGTTGTATTCCACCGTATAGGCGCCGATGTGCTGGGTGATGCCCCCGGCTTCCCCCTTGGCTACGCGCGCCTTGCGGATGTAGTCCAGCAGGGAGGTTTTGCCGTGGTCCACATGGCCCATGACGGTGATGATGGGCGTGCGCAGGATGAGGGTGGCCTTGGGTTCTTCCACCACCGGCACGGGTTCCGGTTCCTTGACCGGTTCCTGCTGGGCCTTGACGCCGCCGCCCTTTTCCCGTTTTTCACGGGCGAAGGTGTAGCCGTGCAGGTCGCAGATGGCGCTGACGGCGTCCGCGTCCAGCGGCGTATTCGGGTTGGCGAAGATGCCCATGCCCATCAGGTCCTTGATGATCTGGAAGGGCTTGGCTTGCAGCATGCCTGCCAGCTCGGAGACGGAGACGGGCGGCTTGAGGTTGATGATTTTATCGTCTGCGGAGTCCGTTTCCTGGGGGGCAGGCGCGGCAGATTCTGCGGCGGGTGCGGCCTGGGCAGGGGCGGTAGCCGGCTCGGAGGGAGCGGAGGCGGGCGCTTTTTCTTGGGGCCGGAAAGCAAGTCGAGAGCTTCTTCTTGACCGGGGCAGGACGGGATGGCGCCGGTGCGGGTTCCGGCTGGGGTGCGCGTTTCTTTTTGGGAGATCCGCCGATCAGATCCAACACTTCCTTTTTGGGTTCGTTCTCTTCTTGTTTATTAGGCATCTTAATTTAAGTTTGTTAGATATTGAGCGCCGCGCTCAACGGTTATTGGGAGATAAGGTCCCGGGCCTTGTCCAGAATCTGGGCGGCTTCCTCTGCGGGAATGCCCATGCTTTCCGCGATGTCGGAAGCTTCAAATCCGGTGAGGGCCACCAGGTCCGTCCCACCCATGGTCACTAGGCCCATGGCGGTTTCTTCTGGGATTTCCAGTTGTTCGCTGAGGGTCTTTGCGGCGGCCTGGCATTGGCGCATCACTTCCTCGGCCGCGGCCTGGTTCTGGCGTTTTTCCGCTTCCTGGACGTCAAAGACGCGCACCTGGACGTCCCAGCCCATCAGGCGGGAGGTGAGGCGGGCGTTCTGGCCCCTGCGGCCGATGGCCTTGGAGAGGTCCTTGTCGTCCTGGACGATGACGAAGATTTTTTTGGCTTCCTCGTCCACGGTGATTTCCCGCGGTTCCACGGGGCTGAGGGCCTCCCGGACGAAGATGACGGGGTCCTCCGTCCATTCCAGGATGTCCACTTTTTCGTTGTTGAGCTCCCGGACAATGTTTTTGACGCGGGCTCCGCGCATGCCTACGCATGCGCCCACCGGGTCCACCTTGTCGTCATGGCTGATGACGGCCACCTTGGTGCGGTAGCCCGCTTCACGGGCGATGCCGTGGATTTCTACGGTCTGGTCGCCTATTTCCACCACTTCCGATTCAAAGAGGCGGCGCACCAGATTCGGATGGCTGCGGGAGAGGATGACTTCCGGTCCGCGGGCTTCCGTGCGCACTTCCACCACGTAGAAGCGCATGCGGTCGCCGACGCTGTAGTCTTCATTCGGCACGCGTTCGCGGGAGGTCATGACGCCCTCGAATTTGCCGAGGTCCACAAAGATGTCCCCCTTTTCAAAGCGGCGGATGGTGCCCGTCACCAGATCGCCGGCGCGGTCCTTGAACTCGTCGTAAAGCATTTCCTTTTCCGCATCCAGCAGCTTCTGGAGCATGGTCTGGCGGGCAGTCTGTACCGCGATGCGGCCAAAGCCCTTCGGCGTGATGTTGGTGGGCAGCAGGTCGTGCAGGACGGCGTTCCGGTCCAGCTTGACGGCCAGGGAGAGGGGGATTTGGTTGAACTTGTCGGAGTATTCTTCATCCGGCACCACTTCCAGATCCGCAAAGATGCGCACCTTCCCCTTGTCCACGTTGATTTCAGCCCTCAGGTAGTTGATGCTGCCGGAGCCGGGAACCATCTTGCGGTAGGCGGAGAGAAAAGCGGATTCCAGAGCGAGCAGAATTTTTTCACGGGAGAGCCCTTTTTCCCTCTCGTAGTAGTCAATTAAAGCTTTGATATCGTTTGTCATGAGTGTGGAGGAGTGTGATGGATAGACAAAAAAGAGCGGGTCGACAGACCCACTCTCGAGTGTCTCTCGGGGTGTTTGCCTATCTAAGTAAGCATGAGGGGGCGGTCCTGGCAAGAAAAAACGCTTGTTCTATGCGGCATGCAAAAGACTGGGGATGATTCCGGAAGAAGGGTTTTCAGCGGTCCCCTGGAAGGGTGCGGGGCGGGGGTGTTTGAGGGCTTGACGGAGCCGGCAAAAACGGGAAGTATGCGTGCATGAAACTCGTCTCATGGAATGTGAACGGATTGCGGGCGATCCTCGGCAAGGGAATGGGGGACGCCGTGGAGGCGCTGGAGCCGGACGTCCTCTGCCTTCAGGAGATCAAGGCGCGTCCAGAACAGGTGAATGACCTGTGGATTTCCTCCTGGCCGCACCAGCTCTGGAATCCGGCGGAGAAGGCCGGTTATTCCGGCGTGCTGATCCTCAGCCGTGTGCAGCCCCTTTCCACGTCCACCGGAATCGGCTGGCCGGAGCATGACCGGGAGGGGCGCGTGTGCACGATGGAGTTTGAACAGTTTTACCTGGTCAACTGCTATACCCCCAATTCCCAGAACGAGCTGGTGCGCCTCCCGTACCGAGAACAGTGGGATGCTGCGTTCCGCAAGTATGTGGCGGCCTTGGCGGAAACCAAGCCGGTCGTCTTCTGCGGGGATTTGAATGTAGCCCATGAGGAGATCGACATCGCCCGCCCCAGGGAGAACCGTTTTTCCGCCGGGTTCAGCGACCAGGAGCGCGCCGGGTTCACGCTGCTGCTTGAGGCCGGGTTCACGGATACCTTCCGCGCCCTGCATCCGGAGGAACCGGGCTGGTACAGCTGGTGGTCCTACCGCGCAGGCGCCCGCGCCCGGAACGTCGGATGGCGCATTGACTACTTCTGCGTTTCCAATCCGCTGGCTCCCAGGGTGAAGGGCGCCGCCATCCATCCGGACGTGACGGGGTCCGACCATTGCCCCGTCAGCCTGGAAATTGACTGCTGAACGCGGTCTTCCATACGGTTTTCAACTGCAAAAATTCATGATGATGGAACAAGAATTGCCTCTGCTGGTGGTTGCCACGCGCAACGCCCACAAGACCGGGGAAATCCGCGCCATGCTGGCCGGAGAATGGGAAGTGAAGGACCTTTCCGACTACCCCCAGGCTCCGCCCGTGGATGAAACGGGAGTCACGTTTACGGAGAACGCCACGCTCAAGGCGCTTTCCGCCTCCAGGTGCATTCCCGGCGTCCTGCTGGCGGATGATTCCGGGCTGGAGGTGGATGTGCTGGGCGGCCGTCCCGGCGTCTGGTCCTCCTCCTTCGGCGGGGAGGAAGGGAACCACGCGCGGAACAACCTCCGCATGATGGAGGAACTGCGGCGCGCCGGAGTCAAGCCGGGGGACAAGCCCTCCGCACGGTTCCGCTGCGTGATGGTGCTTGCCAGGAATGGCAGCGTGCTGGCGGAGTTTTCCGGTTCCGTGGAAGGCCACATGCTGACGGAACCGGCCGGGGAAGGGGGGTTCGGCTATGATCCGCTGTTTGTCCCGGAAGGCCATGAACTGAGTTTTGCCCAGCTTCCCATGGAGGTGAAGAATTCCATGTCGCACCGCGCCCGGGCTCTGGCGCAGGTGGTGGAATGGATGAAGGAATGCCGGGACTGATGGTTTTTCCGGGCATTTGATGGTGAACTGGCCTTGTTCCCGTATTTTTACGGGGAAGGTCAGTCCAGCCTGAACGCGCAGATCTGGAAGGGGGCCGGAGTTCCGGTATTCAGGAGCTGGTATTTGCCGGTGCGCCAGGAATGGTGCGGCAGGCGGGAAAGGAAATCCTCCACGGCTTCCGCTTCCGCATCCCCGCCTTCGTGGCCGGGATAGCACATGACGCTGAGAAGGCCGTTCGGGGCGATGAGGGCGGCGGCCTGTTCCAGCGCCGCCAGGGTGCAGCCCGTTCTGGTGATCGTTTTTTTATCCCCGCCCGGCAGGTAGCCCAGGTTGAAGACGACGGCCTTCACGGGACCGGTGACCAGTTCCGCCAGGCGGTCATGGCTGGCCAGATGGAGGTGGACGGCGGAGGTGAGCAGCCCTTCTTTCTCCAGACGCTCCCTGGTGGCGCGAATGGCTTCCTCCTGCACGTCAAAGGCGTGCACCTGGCCGGAAGGGCCGGCCAGACGGGCCAGGAAAACCGTGTCGTGTCCGTTGCCTGCCGTAGCGTCCACGACCGTATCCCCGGGCAGGACGACGCGGCTGATCCAGTCATGCGTGCAGGTCATGGGACGGCTGAGCAGGGAACATTTCATGACCGGGTTTTATAGGAGCCGCCCCTGTATGACAATTCGTTTGTAAAAATTCCCGTGCAGGAATGATGACAGGTTGTTTTTCAGCAAGGCGTATGTTAGGAAGAGGCATAAAACCTTGTACATGCCTTTGCATGCGGGGATAAACCACTGACTTTGCAACGAAGATGACTGACAGACGCACTTTTCTAAAAGGGACTGCCGCCGTAGGGGCGCTGGCAGCCATATCGGACATGGATTCCCTGTTCGCCCAGGAGGCCGGAGCTTCGGCAGCTTCCGGCATTCCGGACTTGGTGGCCGTCCGCAACGGAACCCGTGCGGAAATGGTCAGGAAGGCCGTGGATACGCTGGGAGGCATGAAGGCATTCGTCAAGCCGGGCCAGACCGTCGTGATCAAGCCCAACATCGGCTGGAACAAGGCTCCGGAATTCGGCTCCAACACCCATCCTGAAACCGTCGCCACGCTGGTGGAGCTGTGCAAGCAGGCGGGGGCGAAGGAAGTCAGGGTATTCGACCACTGCTGCCACAACGGCGCCTATGAAGGCAGCGGCGTGAAAGAGGCCGTGGAAAAAGCCGGGGGCGTGATGGTGGACGGCGGCAATGAAGGGCAGTACGTGCAGACGGAAAACCCGAAGGCCAAAAAATTCACCTCCGCCAAGGTGCACAAGGCCGTGCTGGAAGCGGACGTTTATATCACCTGCCCCCCGCTCAAGCACCACAGCGGTTCCGAGATGACCGCCTGCATGAAGAACGTGATGGGCACCGTCTGGGACCGTGGAGCCATGCATAAGAACGACCTGCACCAGTGCATCGCGGACGCCGTGTATTTCCGCAAGCCGGACCTGTGCGTGCTGGACGCCTACATGCCCATGGTGCGCAACGGCCCCGTGGGGAAGGACACGAATGACCTGGTGGAGCGCAAAACCCTTCTGGCTTCCCGTGACATCGTAGCCATTGACGCCGCAGGCGCGGCCCTGCTGAACAAGGCCGGAAAAATCCGCCACGTGCAGCTTGGGGAAGAAATGGGGCTGGGCACCGCCGACCTTTCCAAGCTCAATATCCGCCGCATCAGCATGGCCTGACGCGGCGCCCCCTCCTGCGGATGACGCGAAGGGGGCCAACTTTCCGCCTCCGGCGGGTTTAAAATAAATATGTCAGTCATCAAAGCCTTTTTCGTCAGTCCGCTGAAGTGGCTCCGCGTGACGGTGGCCGTCATCTTCTTCCTCGGGATTGCGTACGCTTTCCTGCACCATATCCCCGCGTGGAACGTGCCGAACATGACGGGCGGCGGAGAGGGCATGGAAGACTCCTTTTTCCTGGCTCAGTGGCAATTCATTCCATCCGTGCTCGGGACTCTGGACGGGGTGGCCGTTTCCGCCGTGATTCTGGCGGTTCTGCTGCTGCTTACGCTGCTGTTCGGGAGGGTGTACTGCTCCTTCCTCTGTCCGCTGGGGATTCTCCAGGACATCGTTTTCAGAATCCGCCGCTGGATTGCGCCGAAGCGCTTCTTGAAGTTTGCGCGCCCCGTGCCGTGGGTGCGGTATGTGGTTCTGGTTTTGCTGGCCGCCTGCTGCGTGACGGGACTGGCCGGACTTTCCCTGAACTGGCTGGACCCGTACAGCATTTTCGGGCGCATCATGTATGTGCTGGCGTGGCCTGCCGCCATCTGGAGCAATAACCTGCTGGCGGCTGACAGTTCTTCCGCGGACCTGGTCCGGATGAATTATTTTCCCGTGGCTCTCCCGGCTCTGCTGGCTTCTGCCGGCATGCTCGGCCTGGTGGTCGCCATGAGCGCCTGGAAAGGGCGGTTGTACTGCAATACGGTATGCCCCGTCGGTACTCTGCTGGGGCTGCTTTCCCGCGTTTCCCTCTTCCGGCTGGGCTTTGATCCCGCCTCCTGCAAGAAATGCGGCAAATGCGTCAAATCATGCAAGGCCCAGTGCCTGAACCTCAAGGAATACAAAATAGACGCCTCCCGCTGCGTAGCATGCTATGACTGCGTGCGTTCGTGCAGCGAGGGGGGATACGCTACCGCTGGTTTGCCAAAACCCGCCGCCTGATTCCCGCCAGGAAGAAAAAACCGCTCCGGCGCCCGCTCCCGCTTCTTCTGCCGCGGTTCCCTTCATTGCCGGGAGCTCCCGCCGCCAGTTCCTGGGGGCTACGGCGGCCGGCCTGGCTACGGCGGCTCTTTCCGGATGCCGGGGCGACGCCGCCCAGAGGCTGGACCCCACCCAGTGCGTTCTTCCTCCCGGAGCCGGTTCCCTGGAACGTTTTCTGGATGTTTGCACCGGCTGCCAGATGTGCATTGCCAACTGCCCTACCCATGTGCTCCAGCCCGCCTATTTGCAGCTTGGGCTGAAAGGGTTCATGAAGCCCCGGATGGATTTTTCCACCAAGTATTGTCTGTACGACTGCCACCGCTGCGCGGAAGTCTGCCCCACAGGAGCCATTCGCAGGCTGCCCATTACTGCGGAGAGGGATACCGCGGAAATTACGAAGGATACCACGCGCATCGCCGTAGCCCGGTTTTACGTCTGCCGCTGCCTGGTTGCCCGGGAGGACATGGACTGCGGCGCCTGTACGGAGCATTGCCCCACCAAGGCCCTTTATACGGTGCCCTACATCGGGCGGGACGGCCAGGAACACCGCCTGCCCAGGCTGGACCCCTCCCTGTGCATCGGCTGCGGCGCGTGCGAACATGCCTGCCCCGTCACCACGGAACGGCCTGAGGAACGCGCGCGCCTGAATACCTGCAACCTGTGCGAGGAAAAGTGCGAGTTCAAAAAGCGCCGGGAAATGCCGCCCCGCGCGCTCGTCGTCCGCGCCGTGAATCCCCAGCAGAAAGCCGTGAAGAAGTTTGAGGAAAAGGCCGTGGACCCGGTGGGCGATGCGGACTTCCCGTTCTGAATAGGGTCCGTGAAGGCCGGGATGCCTGTTTTGTCCACGCAATGGGCGGCCCCATTCCCCTGTGTTGCCTGATGCTCGCGCTGCCGGGAACAAGGGCCTCCGGGCCCTTGAAAAACCCTTTCATCATGAAAAACTCCGACCATTCTTTTACTTGCATGTGCAGGTAAATCATTGATGGTCAAATTGCGGTAAAAAAGTTAAGTCTATGTGGGAATGGATGGAAAGTGAAATTCTTGAATTCGTGATGGACAGGCTGGCGGATGCCTTCAGCCTATCGCCCCTCTATCCGGAGGAATGGAGCCTGATGCGGTTCATCAATGCTTTTCTATTGGTGTGCGCCGTGGCGTTTCTGCTGGCTGCGGGGGCGCTGGGATGGTCTCCCTTCCTAATTGCGGCGGCTCTTCTGCTGATAGGCTCCATCACCCGGCTGGCTGTGTGGAAGCTGATGGAATGAGGGCTTCCGGCGCCCTCACGCCTTCTTTTCCAGAAACACCGTGGTCATCCCTCCGGCCTCTTTCCGGTACAGTTCCGTATAGCCCAGTTTGAGGTACAGATACAGGGTTTCAGGAGTATCTGCCGAAGTGAACAGAAGGTAGGCGGCTGCCTGTCCGCGGAAGTGTTCTTCCAGGGCAAGCATGAGTTGCTGGCCGATTCCCCTGTTCCGGCGGGCCGGGTCCACAACCAGCTTGCCGACATGGCAGACGTTTTTGCCGTCCAGACAGCCCCTGACGGAGCCGACGATGCGGCTGTTTTCCGTATACTTGAAGAAGACGCTGTTCCGCGCCTCTTCCCGCAAATGTTCCAGGGTTTGTTCCAGAGGCGGGATGCTGGCGAGTCCAAGCCGCTCCGCCACTTCTCCGAAGGCGAGTAATTGAAGCTTCAGGATTGCCGGAAAATCTTCCCGGGACGCTTGCCGGATCATGCCTCCATCATGGTTCCGTAGCAGGACGGAAGCCATGAAAAAAAGCGGAATGTCATTTTTCCGGAGGGTCCGGGACGATGCCTCCCAGCCCGATGCGCATGTTCAGGGGGTGGCGTATGACGGTTGGGCGGCCGATGTATTTTACACAGCAGCTTAAAGTAGCGGGAGAGTGCGGAAAGGAATAGGTGATGAGCTGCGCGGTTTCATCCTCCGGGTCCTTGTTGGACATGATCTGCATGCCCCCTTCCACATGGAAGCCGCTGAAATGCGGATTTCCATGGTGACCCTTCAACTTGAAGGTGGCCCGGAATTCCTTTGCTGAGGGCTTGATGCTGAGGAGGGTGGCCTGAACCTGGAAGGGAGGATAATCTCCGGATGCCCCCGGAACGTCGATTGCCCATTGTTTGCCCGGTTCTGCGGAAATCGTCCGGGCCGGAGTTGTCCGGACCTCTCCGGCCGGCACGCGGAGCTCCCCGGTCAGCAGCCATCCCTTGTCGCCGGGAGGCAGTGAACGGGGAAGAGGGAAAAAAAGCATATTGTAGGTGGAAGTGCCCCATGTGGGGGGATGAACCCGGCAGTGAACGGCTGTTTTTCCGCCGGGGGTGGAAAGGTTGATGTAACTGGCGCCCTGCTGTTCCATATCATTAAGCAGGGCGTGGTTTTTATCCGTATGAATGTAAATGCCGAGGAAGACGGGTTCATGGCCTTCTTTATGGAAAACCCAATTGTATAATTTTACCTGAAGAGCCGGTGACGGTTGTGCGGAGAGGCCGGATTCATGGTTGTTCACCGCTTCCCGGGGAGTGGAAGGCGGAGAGAGGGAAGGGTTCACGGCCAGGTCAATGGGAACATCCAGTGAATGTTTGCGGGGAAGGTAAACGACGCCGAGATTCAATTCACGGGGAAGGGAAGGGGATGGTTTTCCCGCTCCTTCTTCCATTTCATGCAGGCAGGAAATGCTGGTTTTACCATCTTTATGTTCTGTGATTTCCGGCGTATGGGCGCGCCGCAGGCCCGGTATGGGGAGTCCGGAGGAATCCAGAATGGCAAAGCCTTGAATGGAAGCGGAAGAGGGGAATTCCGCCTCGCAGGAGAGGGTGGTCCGCTCTTCGTTGGTTTTCAGCTGAATGGAAGCAGTGTTGCTGGCGGAATCGGCCCGGGCGATGTCGCTGTCCTCCCGGACGTTCGGTTCCGGAAGGTCCAGATAAAAAGTCTGGGGTTCTTCCGCCGGTTTGACCGTTTGCTTCAGCATCAGCCGCTGCGGTTCCGGGCAGAACTGGACGGTCCAGGTCCCGCGGATGCGCAGCCATTCCGATTGAGGGGCCGGAAGCTCCCTGAATCCGCAGGAGAATTGCAGGGTTTTGTAGGGTGAACCGGGAGAGGATGATGAGTGGGACCCGGTGACATGGGAAGGATTGAGCTTGCCGGGCGTTCCCCATGGCTGATAGGGATTGCAGGGTATTTCTTTTCCGGTGGAATCCTGCATGGCCAGGCGCGTGAGCTGCCCTTCCCTGGAAGAAGGAATGACGAAGGTTCCTTTGCCTTGCAGCATGATGGAGATTCCGAGATGGACATGGCCGGGTTCGTCCATATAGGAAATGCGCCAATCATCCAGGACGGCGGTAAAACGGGGTTGGTCCGCGGATGGAGGCCGGGCGGCGGCCGCCAGGGGGGCCAGCAAGGCGGCTAAAGCAAGAATGCGGGGGAAAACCATTTGATTTTAATTGGGGAAATGCCTTAAAGGGAAAGTTTTTGAATAACATATTCTTCGTTTACGGCAAGATAAAACACTGATGCCCGATTTTCCTTGATGATGCGGAAGTTGATACGCTAGAGTAAAAGAACCATGTTGCAGGCGGACGGCATTACATATGAAATAGAAACACCGGATGGTCCTTTGAAATTATTGGACAATGTTAGTTTTAATGTGCCTCGCGGGCATTTTATGGCTGTTGTTGGCCCTTCCGGTTGTGGAAAGACCACCTTGTTAAAGGCGATTGCGGGCATGATTGCGGAAACGGACGGACGTTTTTTCTGGAACGGCCATGATTTGGCGGAAGAGGACTTCGAGCCGTCGGAAATCGGGTTCGTTCCCCAGTTCAGCATTGCCTATGACCAGTTGAGCGTGGATGAGAACGTGGAGAGCGCCGCCAGGCTCCGCTGCCGGTTCGATTCCGTGGACGATTTGGACGACAGCATTGACAATGCCCTGGAGGTAACGGGGATGGAGGGGATTGCGGACCGGGATGTGAAGATTCTTTCCGGCGGCCAGAAGCGCCGCCTGGCGCTGGCCATGGAGCTGGTGTCCAATCCGCGCCTGCTGATTTGCGATGAGGTGACGTCCGGCCTGGACCCGAGGTCCGAGCACGATATTGTGGACCTCCTGCATGAAATCTCCCGTTCGGAAGGCCGCATCGTCATTTCCGTCACGCACAGCCTTTCCCACCTGGACATGTATGATTCCATCCTGGTCATGCACCAGGGCTGCGTGGCCTATCACGGTTCTCCGAAGACGATGCTGCATTACTTCGGCGTTTCCTCGCTGGAAGAGATTTATCCGAAGCTCCAGGACCGTGAAGGCCCCTCCTGGTGCCGTTCGTGGGGCAAGCACCGGGATTCCTATTATTCCCGCCTGGAACAGGAAAGGGAGAAGAAGATTCTTTCCGGAGAATTGCCGGACCCTGATGCCGTCCGCAGCAACGTGGAGGCGGAGAAGGCTCCCGAGGAACCCGGAACGGAAAAGGGGGACGCCGTGCGGAGCGATTCCGGGGAAACTGCGCCTGCGGAAGGGAACGGGAATTCCCCGGAGGCCGCGGCGGAAGCCATTCCGGAGGTTCCGGGATTCTTCACGCAGTTCTTCTGCCTGCTGGGACGGCGCTGGCGCATCTTTTTCCGCGACCGTTCCCAGTTGGTTCTTCAACTGGTGATGGTGCTGCTGTTCCCGGTGCTGGTAGCCATGTTCACGGACAAGGGGACCGGGCAGATCGTGGGCCTTTCCGCCACGCAGGACGTCCAGACCATCCAGAAGGACATGGAAGCCCAGCAGTTGAACATGAAGACGGGTTCCGCCGTCTCCGGCATCATCATGTTCGAGGTGATTCTGCTGGGCCTGATGGGTTCCAACAACGCCGCCCGGGAGGTGGCCGGAGAACGGGCCATCATGGAAAAGGAGAAATACGCGGGAATGAGGCCCTCCGCGTACCTGGGGAGCAAGCTGGCCTACTTGAGCGTTCTGGTGCTGGTGCAGTCCGTCTGGATGTTCGCCTTTGTGGACTTCTTCTGGGACCGCGGCGGGGGCCTGACGCACCTGCTGTTCCTGATTCTGGCGGATGCCGCCATGACCTTTGTATGCCTGGGCATTTCCTCCCTGGCCCGGAGTGCGGACCAGGCCTCCCTCCTGAGCATTTACCTGGTGGGCTTCCAGCTTCCCCTTTCCGGAGCGGTGCTGGCCCTTCCGGAACAGGTGGAGGGCTTCATACGGCCCTTCATTTCCGCATACTGGGCGTGGTCCGGCAGCATCTCCGCCCTGAAATCTGACGTGTACAACGCCGTCAAGAATGTGCTGGATACGGACCTGACGCCCGCGCTGACCTGTTACATTGTTCTGGGCGTGCATGTTGCATGCGGCATTGCGGCTTCCTACGCGGGAATCCGCCGCTCGCGCTGGGAGCTGTAATTTAATGCGTGCACTTGCACGGAGTTCGTTATATACTTTTTCCATCAAAAGTTATGGCGAGACGACGTGCAGCAAAAAAGAAGAGTTCCTCATCATCCACGCCGATGCTGATGGCCGGCGCGGCTGTTCTTGTGCTGGCCGTCATCGTGGGGTTTGTCGTGTTCCGTGCCAGGGAGAAGCCGCAGGCGGGGTCGGATATTCCGCTGGATATCCTGGCGGCGAACGCCTCCCAGCTTTCCAATAACAACTATGCGCTGGACGGAACGGTGATCGACCGTTTTCCGCGCGGCGAGTCCGAGCTGATTTCCTTTTTGTACAGGGACGCTTCCGGTCGTGAGTACATTATTCCCGTCTGTGTTTCTGCGGAAGCCAGGAACGGACTGAACATCAACCGGGACCAGCAATACAGAATAGAGTTCCGGGTGGAAGACGTCAATCCGAAGGTGCGCGGCGTATGCGTAGCCACATCCATTCAGCCTAAATGAACAACCTTCCCCGCCCCATGAAAAGCTGCTTTCTCCTGACCCTGGCCTGCGCGGTTCCCGCATTGGGGCAGATGATGTACAATCCCCCCGCTTCCGGCGGCGGTGCGCCTGCCGCGCCCCCTTCCTCCCCGCCTGCCGCGCAGCCGAATGCCTACCAGCCTTCCCGGCAGGGAGATGCCAAGTCCCTGTACGGCAATGAAATTCCTTTCCTGAATCCCCAGGACGGCACCGTGACCATCAACGGAACAACGCTGAACATGGGCAGTTTCCGGGAAATTGAGGCGCGCTTCAATAAGTACCTGAGCCAGCCGGAGGAAAGCACGGAGGATGCGAAGGAGTACCAGAAGATTTTTGAAAAGCTTCATGAGACGCTTTCCATGCGCAAGGAAAAGCTGATGGCGGACAACGTGGTGCGGCAGGTGGTGGACCTGCTGACCGCCGCTTCCAGCAATCCGCTGGACGGTGGCGTTTCCGATGCCCTCTGCCAGGCTATCTACACCGCATGGCAGGCCAAGAGCAATGGAAAGAACAAGGGGAAGATGCTTGAAGCGATGGAGAGGGAAATACGCAGCAATGCCCAGAAAATGAGCCTCATGGAGAGCGGCGTGACCACCAGCTCCGGCTCTCCCTCCAACCAGAAGGGCGGGAAAAAGGGCACTTCTGCCAATAATCCGGCCAAGAACAACCCACGCTACAAGTACCTGGAAAAGCGCATGGTGGAAATGGAGGCCCGCAAGCTGAAGCTGGAGAGTGAACAGGTGCTGACGGTGACGGAAGCGAAGATCGTTTTCCAGTCCACGCTGGTTCAGTTGTTCGCGCAGCGGCGCTTCGACCATGTTTCCATAGGCTGCGGCATTTACAGCCGCCTGTTCAATGACGGGGATACCAAGCTGCGGCTGGACAAGAATTTGGACGCCGCCAAGATGTTCAGCGGAACGCTGGGCACCCCGCCCACCGTCGCCATTCTGGACAACCTTTCCCGGGAGCTGGCCCGTGATTCCGACCGCCACATGAAGGCCGTGAACAACCTGGTTGATTCCCATCATTACGTGGATGCCCTGGAACGGTTGAATGAGGCGCTGCTGATCGGGGAGTTCATGCCCGCCGTGAACACGTTCCCGTATGAAAAGAAGCAGAAGCTGTACGCCTTCAAGCGGGACGTGGAAAAGCTGTTTGAGCTGATGAACGGCAAGGATTACGAGGAAGCCCTCACCCTGGTGGAAAACCTCAAGAAGACCTCCCGGGATTTCAGCACGGGCCGTGCGGAATCCGCCATCAGCGCTGCCGTGTTCGCCAGTGACGCCTATATCGCCCAGGGCCAGGAAGCCCTCGCCAGAGGTGACCGGGCCAAGCTGGAGGAATGCCTGAAGAGCGCCATTGAAATCTGGCCCAAGAACCCCCGCCTTCTTCCGCTGCGGAACGCCATGATGGCCGCCGGTCAGCAGTCCCACGCGCTGGAGGACTTCAAGCGCTTCCACAAGAATAAGAATTACCGCCGCATCTTTGACAACCAGCATGAATTCGCCGTTCTGGTGAAGGATGATCCGGAACTCCAGAAGCAGTTTGTGGAGGACCTTGGCAAGATGGCCGTTATTGAACGGGCTCTGGGCGCGGCGCGCCAGCGCGAAGCCATGCAGGACGTGTACGGCGCCTGGGAGGAACTCCAGCAGCTCCGTTCCAAGGACCAGGAGCTGTTCATCAATGACCAGGAATTGAACGCCCAGTATCTGGACCTGACGACGAAGGCGAGTACCCTGGTGAACCTGCTGAATGATGCGGAAAAGTGCAGGAACGCGGGAGAAGTGGGTTCCGCCCTGGGCAAGTACATGGAGGCCAAGAAGCTGTACCTGTATTCCCGCTTTGCCAAGGAAGGCATCGAATCCCTGTTGAACGAGGTTCTTCCGCTGAACTAGGGAAGTTTTCCGTTCAGCGGTGCGGCTGCGGAGACGGAGTATTTGCTTTTTTTCCGGAGCGGCGCCGTTATGCTACGGCCCATGAAGGCAGTATACCTGTGTTTGTGCATGCTGGCGGCGTTCTGTTTTTCGGCCGCGGCTCTTCCCGCGGATTGCAGCCAGGTGATTGTGGGTTCCGCGGACGGCTGGAACAGCTCCCATGTGCAATTGAGCCTTCTGGAGAAGGGGCCGCGCGGCTGGGTGATGGTGAAAGGTCCGTTTCCGGCGCGTCTGGGAAAGGCCGGTCTGGTGTGGGGCAGGGGCGTCAGCATGCCTCCCTCCGGCGGTCCGGTGAAGAAGGAGGGGGACTTGCGCTCTCCCGCCGGCATCTTTGAGCTGGGGGGCGTGTATGGCACCGTTCCCGTTCCGCAGAAGAAGCGTTCCATGCCGTACCGCCGCATCACGCCGCGGGACATGTGGGTGGATGATCCCGCTTCTCCGCTGTACAACCAGCACTTCGTGCTGAAGCATGACCCCGTCACGCCGTGGGAGTTCAAGCAGCAGATGAAGCTGAACGATTACGCCCACAGCCTGAAACTGTTCATCCGGCATAATGCCGCATCCGGACGGGAAAAACCCGTGCCGGGGGCCGGTTCCTCCATCTTCTTCCATATCTGGCGCAGGGATGGGGGAGCTCCCACGGCGGGGTGCACCGCCATGAGCGAGGAAAATTTGAGAGCCATGATCGCATGGCTGGACCCCTCCCGGCATCCCCTTTACATCCTGTTGCCCGCCAAGGAATACCTGCGCCTGCGCGGAGCCTGGGGATTGCCGTGACGGTCATGGTCCTTTTCTCATTCCGTCGCCGGGAAGGGGGACACGGGGCTTCAAGTTTTTCCAGTCCGTGGCGGCATAGGCGCAAGCGTGTGGGCTGCATGGTTTTGCACGTTTTTGACCGGGGCGAGGCCGAAGGTTTTCCGGAAAGAGAAGGCGGAGGGCGAAAGAGGATTTTGTGAAAGAGGGATAAAACGCGTCGTCCTGTAAACGCAAGAAGCCGGCCTTTTTCCAAAGGCCGGCTTCTGCATGATAAAACGGTTATTGTTCCTGGGCCTGGGGAGCGGAAGCTTCCGGCTGGAGCAGGGGAGTGGAGGTTTCCTTCACTTCCTCCATGGAAACTTGTTCTTCCTGGGGCTCGCGGGTTTCGCGGGGCTGCCGGGACTGTTCCTGGCGTTCATTGGCGCCGCTGACCAGCAGGTTCCTGCCCATGAAGGGCTGGTTGTGGAGGATGTCCACGGAACGGACGGCATCTTCCATCTTCTTCATTTCCACAAAGGCATAGCCCTTGGACTTGTGGGTGCGGGGGTTGTAAATGATTTCCACGGAGCTGACTTCCCCGATGCCCTTGAATACGTCTTCAAGGTCGCTTTCCGTCGCTTCATAGGAAAGGTTGCCCACGTAAAGCCTGCGGTTGGAGACGGGCTGCTTGGGAGCGGAAACGCGCTCCTGCCTGTTGCGGGCCACGCGGGTATTGGTTTTGGCGGCGGCTTTATCCCTGGCGGCGGGTTTGTTGTTCTTGGCCGGGCGGATGCCGAAGAGGCCCAGGAAACGCTGCCACAAGGAGAGTTTGGCAGGTGCTTCTTTTTTATACTTGGGACGGTAGCCGCTGGAATCCCGGCGGTCATTGCCATAGGAGCGTCCGCCCTTGTTATAGCGGCGACGGGCTCCCTGGCCCTGTCTTCCCTGTGTGTTGTGCTGTGACATACTTATATTCTAAGTTGATGATTATGTTGGTGTCATGCCGGATTTATCGCTGTACGCAGTAAGTTCCATCCGGAAAATCGCCGGGACGTTCCGCTACCATGAGAAAAGCCAGGAGTAAGGATGCCCCGTGCCCCAATCAACGGTCCATGCGTGGTCTGATAGGGGGGCGATCAGGCTAGGTGCGGTACCAGTCCGGTCGATTGACGCGTATACCAATGCACAGGGAGCCGGATTCTTGCAAGCCGGTATACCGTCATTTTGGGCTTTCCGCCCGTCCGGAGACAGGAAGACCGTCCGGAAGGGCGCATTATTCCGGGCGGAAAGCGGCAGGGTGAGCATGCAACTTGACAAAAAGACCGGGACAGCGCACTTTAAGTGCCGACTAACTTACACTCTCTCGATGCTGATTCAAAATGCAGACCGTACTACCTACGGGATCAATAAAATTGTCGTTTCCATCCTCGCATTCGTCATCTTCTTCGTTGTCGGGTTCGTTTCGTGGCAATGGATGGGGGTGGCTCCGGAACCGTGGCGGCTGCGCACGCTGGTGCTGACGCCGCTGACGATGTCCCTGCTGCTGTATGTCTGCTGTGACCAGCTGGGCGTTTACTACCGGTGCATGACGCTGGGCGGAAGCATCCGGCGGTTTGTCATGGCGTACGCCTGTTTTGTGGTGTTGAGCATAGTGACGTGGAAGTACTTTGTTCCCTTTTCCGCGAACATTATTGTCCAGACCCTGGCCTATCTGCTCACGTTCCTGGGCGCCCTCTGGCTGCGCATCAGCCGGTTCCGGGCGGAAAAGAGGCTGGTGGAGGAGGCCCCCACGCTGGTGGTGGGCATTCCGGACCATGTGAAGGAGTTCCGCAAGATGCTGGAAAGCGACCATGTGGACTTCAAGGATGAACTGCTGGTGATGGCTCCGGAAGAGGTGGACCGCGCGGAAGTCAGGAATTTGCTGATCAAGGGCTGCATCAGCAAGGTGGTGTTTCTTCCGGAGGAGGTGGACTCCGCCGTGGCGCGGTGCCTGGTGGAGCTGTGCGGCAAGATGGGAGTGGATTTTTACGCGAGCATGGTAGTGAGCATGCCCGACGTGCATAAAACCTATTTTGGCGTGCTGGGAGGAACCAGAATGCTGGTGTACAAGTCCACCCCCATTCCCTACACCACCTCCTGGCAGTTGAAAAAGATACTGGACTGGGTGGGCGCGCTCCTGCTTCTGGTGGGCACGTTCCCCCTGTGGGTGCTGGCGGCCGTAGGCATCAAGCTGTCTGACCGCGGTCCCGTCTTCTACCGCCAGAAGCGTTCCGGCCTGTATGGCCGGGAATTCGGCATGTGGAAATTCCGCACCATGTACCGGGATGCGGACAAGAGGCTGGATGAGGTGAAGGCCAGTTACGGCAACGACATGAACGGCCCCATCTTCAAGCTGGAGCATGACCCTCGCATCTTCCCCTTCGGCCGCTTCCTGCGCAAATTCAGCATAGACGAACTTCCCCAGCTCATCAACGTGCTGAAAGGGGAAATGAGCCTGGTGGGGCCGCGGCCGCTCCCTGTTTATGAGACGGAGGCCTTTACCAGTGACGCCCACCGCCGCAGGCTGAGCGTTTTGCCCGGGGTGACGGGGTACTGGCAGATAGCCGGGCGCAGCAACATCCGGGAATTTGAAAAACTGGTGGAGCTGGACATGGAGTACATTGACAACTGGTCCCTGTGGCTGGATGTCAAACTGCTCCTGAAAACTGTCCCGGCGGTACTGTTCGCCCGCGGGGCGAAGTGACGCTCCGCCTTTCCCCGCATCCCTGAAATGCAGGCCGGAGGCCGTCGTTTGCAACGGGATTTGGAGGGGCTGGCGCCTCGTGGCCGGCCGGTGCAGGCCCGTTTTTGAAAGGAATGCGGGCGGCTGGCAACGGGTGCTTGGAATATTTGGTTGAAAATGAAGAAAATTGTTGCGGGGCGGAGACTTTAACCTTGAGGTGCGGAAAGGGATGGGGCAGAATCAGCCCACTATGGATTTAGTTCAGCGAGAAATCTCTAAAGAAACGGTGACTCCGTATTTCATCGAGTATTTCGGTCAGGAGCCGACTCACGTGGCTGCGGCGCCGGGGCGTGTGAACCTCATCGGTGAGCACACGGATTATAATAATGGCTTTGTGATGCCCATGGCTCTTGATAACCACTGTGTTGTGGCTGTGGCTCCCTCCCCCGTGGGCAAGCACCGCTTCTGCGGCTCCCTGGGCGACCAGATCCATGAAATTGCGGTGGAGGACGCCCTGGTTCCCGGCGATCCGTTCTGGTCCAACTACGTCCGCGGCGTTCTGGCCAACCTGCACAGGCGCGGCGTAGAAATCGGTCCGGTGGACATGCTGATTGACAGCAACGTGCCCCGCGGCGGCGGCCTTTCCTCCAGCGCCGCTCTTGAAGTTTCCGTCTGCACGGCGCTTGCCGCTTTCGCCGGGGTTGAAATTGATCCCAAGGAAGTGGCCTTGATCGGCCAGGCCGTGGAACATGAATTCGTGAACGTTCCCTGCGGCATCATGGACCAGTTTATTTCCGCCAACGGAAAGAAGGGCATGGCCCTCAAGCTGGACTGCGCCACGCTGGAATATGAACTGGTGCCGATGAACAACGAGTCCGTCTCCGTGCTGGTGCTGGACAGCGCCGTGAAACACTCCCTGGCGGACGGAGCCTACGGCCAGCGCCGCAAGCAGTGCGAGGAAGCCTCCGCCATCATGGGCGTGCCCTCCCTGCGGGAAGCCACGCTGGAGCTGCTGGAATCCTTCAAGGAACAGCTTGGCGACGTGCGCTACCGCCGCGCCCGCCACGTCATTGGTGAAAACGCCCGCGTAAACGCCTTTGCGAACGCCCTTGCCCGCGGCGACTGGGATGAAGCCGGCGTAGCCATGCGCGGCAGCCACGCCTCCCTGCGTGACGATTATGAAGTTTCCTGCGCGGAAGTGGATACCCTGGTTTCCCTCTGCGACCGCATTCCTTCCGCATCCTCCATTTACGGCGCGCGCATGACGGGCGGCGGCTTCGGCGGGTGCATCGTGGCCCTGGTGAAGACGGAAGACGTGGACAAGGTGGCCCGCGAGCTTCTGGACGGCTACTGCCAGGAAACGGGCATTGAAACCACTTACCTTGTGACCTGTGCCGGAGAAGGCGCCCGTGTCCTGTACCAAGCTTAATCCATACTGATTATGAGAACACTAGCAACCATATTCGGGGCTCTGGCCCTGATGACGTGGGGCGTTTCCGCCCAGGAGGGCTCCGTGCCCGCACCGGCGGCTGATGCGCAGCCCGCCCTGGCCGCTCCGGCCGTGACCCCCGCTGCGGAAGCACAGCCGGCTGCGGAACTTCAGCCGGCGGCCTCCGCCGCCGTTGCCTCCCAGGCAGCTCCGGAAGCCTCCGCTGAACCCAAGACAGCCCCCCTTTCCATAACGGAAGTCATCCTGTTCTGTGTGGTTGTGGTGGGCGTAATCGCCCTGGGCATCTGGAAAAGCCGTGATCCTGAGGAAACGGAGGAAGAAAAGAAGACCAAAGGCGCTTCAGACTACTTCCTGGCCGGCCGCGGCCTGACCTGGTGGCTGGTGGGTTTCTCCCTGATCGCCGCCAACATTTCCACGGAACAGTTTGTGGGGATGTCCGGCAAGGCCGCCAACTGGGTTGGCATGGCGATCGCCGGGTATGAATGGCTGGCCGCCATCACGCTGGTAGTCGTGGCCTTCTGCTTCCTTCCCAAGCTGCTGAAGGGCGGTGTATACACCATTCCCGAATTCCTGGAATACCGCTATAATACGCTGGCGCGTTCCCTGATGGCCATTGCTACGCTGCTGATTCTGGTGGGCGTGCCGACTGCGGGCGTGATTTACGCCGGCGCCAAGGTTATCTCCGTGTTCTTTACGGGGTACACTGCCATGGGCATTGACTTCGGCAACATCACCGTGGGCTGCATCATCATTGCCTTCTGTGCTACGGTATACGTGTTCGTGGGCGGTTTGAAAGCCTGCGCCTGGACGGACCTGTTCTGGGGCGCCGCCCTGATTGTAGGCGGCGGCGTGGTGGCATATTTTGCCCTGATGGCGCTGAGCGGTGCGGACCCGAACCATCTGGTGCAGTCTGCCGCCGCCAATTCCGGCGCAACGGTCGCTTCCCTGGGAAATCCCTCGGACAGCCTCTGGCACGGGGTGACGCGCTTCTTTGAACTCAACTCCGGCGATGCGGCCAGCGGCGTGAATACCGTGGGCGGCAAGCTCCACATGATCCGCCCTGCTGACGATGCGGAAATCCCGTGGACGGCCCTTTGCCTGGGTCTCTGGATTCCCAACTTCTTCTACTGGGGCCTGAACCAGTACATCATGCAGCGTACGCTGGCTTCCAAGTCCCTGGCGGAAGGCCAGATGGGCATCGTGTTCGCCGCGTTCCTCAAGCTCATCATTCCGTTTGTGGTGGTAGTGCCTGGCATTCTGGCCTACAACCTGTACCGCAATGACCTGAAGGAACAGGCCGAAGTGAAGTACGCGGCGGAAATCCGCAACGCGGAAGACCCCGCCAAGGTCCAGGGCCGTCCCGTCATCTACAAGCTTACGGACAGCTTCCTGGTGGAAAACGTGGAAGAAGGCTGCGCCCACGCCCTGCATAACGCGGAGGTGATGAAGGTTGGCGGCGAGGTCATGGCCGAATTGAAACAGGCCTGCGCCGATCTGAAGGCGGATGCCGCCAATGACCAGACTACTCTGGCGGAACGCGCTCCGTTCGTGGAAAAGATCGCCTCGCTTAACAGCAAGATCATCAAGCCGGCCGTAGACAACTCGGACAACTATTATCTGACGGATACCCTGGTGGGCTTTGACTATGACTCCGCCTTCGGCACGCTGATCAGGAAGCTGCTGCCCGGCACGGGCTGGACGTGGTTTGTGCTTGCCGCACTCTTCGGCGCGGTGGTGTCTTCCCTGGCGTCCATGCTGAACTCCGCCTCCACCATCTTTACGATGGACATTTACAACAAGCTTCGCAGGAACGCGAAGCCCACGGAGCTTGTTACTGTTGGCAAGATCGGCCTGCTGGTGTGCGCCGTGATTGCGCTGTGCATTGCGCCGTTCCTGGACAGCCCTGCTTTCGGAGGAATCTTCAACTTCATCCAGGAATTCCAGGGCTTCCTGAGTCCTGGTGCCCTGTGCGTGTTCCTCTTCGGCTTCTTCGTGCCCAAGTGCCCGCGCATCTTCGGCTGGCTGGGTATTGTCATCAATGCCCTCCTGTACGGAGCCTTGAAGATATGGCAGCCGGAAATGGCCTTCCTGAACCGCATGGCCGTGTGCTTTATTACGGTGGTGATCATCGGCTTCATCTTCACGGCAGTGAACGTCGCCCGCGGCGGACAGTCCATCGTGCTGCCCGATAGAGGCGTGGTGGCCCTCCAGTCCTCTTCACGCGCCAAGATATTCGGCTGGTTCGTGATTGCCGCGACGGTTGCCCTGTACATCATCTTCTGGTGACGGACAGGGGCGTTAAGCCTGTGTTTTTCAATCCCTCCGGTCCAGGCCGGGGGGATTTTTTGTGCCCGGAAAGGAGGATGAACCTGCCCTGAAGCCCTTGGAGCGGAAAAGGATGTCAAAACGGATGACAAATGCTTTCTTGTTGTATCTAAACGAATTGCGTGTGAAATTGAAAAAATGGGACTTTTTTTTCATCTATCGTGTGAACCTGGGAGGCGGGTTCGAGTCAAATCCCTTGTTGATCGTCAATCAAAGGAAAGACGTCAACAGGATATAAGCAAACGGAAAAACTCCATCTCTGTTGATGATATGAAAATGCGTTTATGTATAATGTCGCTCCTTGCTCTCCTGTGCTCCGCACCGGGATGGGGGAAAACGACAATGGTTTCGTTCGGCGAAAGTTCGAACACCTATTCCGCTCCGTGGAATTTGGCAAGCGGTACAATGACAAGTGGCAACCGCACGACCGGCAATTCCATGAAAGCTACGGACGGTACGGCGTCCGCGATTCAGGTTACGTATAACATCTCCGGCGGTCTGCTCGGAGGAGTGCAGGCTACCAACAGCAACATGTACGGTACGCACACGATCGGGACCGGCGGCCTGAACATGTGGAAGCAGGCTTACGGCTATGACCTGGATGCCGCCAAGACCACCCGCGGGTGGAATGAGACCCTGGTTCTTGGGGTGGGAGGCCTCGTCGCCCCCGGTGACGTTAGCGTCACCGGATTTCAGGCCAATAGTTCCTATACGATGTCTTCCGTGTTCACCATAAGCGGCTTGGCAAATGTGGCCACGTGGGGAACGAACAGCCCCGTGAACCTGACCGGTACTGGTATCAACGTCAAGAATATCTATCTGGCCGGCTCCAACGGGCAGGTAGTGGATCTGCTTCACATCAGCGGCGGTAGCCTGGCTACCCTGCTTTCCAGCGGTACGTTCATGCTGACCTGGCAGTTTGAAACCAATTCTTCTTTCAATCCCAGCTCTTCGGTCACGATGGACTTCTCCGACAGCCTGCTTTCCCTGGCCGGCGACTACGGAATGTCCGCCCTGGCAGTCAGGGACGGAATGCCGAGCCTGGCTGTTCCGGAACCGGCCACGGCTTCCCTCAGCCTTTTTGGACTGGCGGCCCTGCTGATGCGCCGCCGCCGTTCCCGCTAAACCTGTCCCGGTAAAAAATAACTCATGGTTTAAAGGCAGCCGGTGAAGCACCCGGCTGCCTTTTATTCATCTTCCAGAAGCATGCTGCGGAGGGAGTCGAAAAAGTTTCCGGACTCCTCTTCCGTCGCTTCCGCATTCATGAGATCCTCCCATTTGGAATAATCCATCAGGTGGGGAGGAATTTCACTCAGGAAAGAGGAACGCTGGCAGGGCATGCGGTCCCCGTAGCGCAGGCGCGTGGCGCAATAGGTCAGCATGAGTTTTTCCTGGGCGCGCGTGATGCCCACGTAAAGCAGGCGGCGTTCTTCGTCACAGTTGCCGTCTTCCAGGGAACGCTTGTGGGGCAGGATGCCTTCTTCCAGTCCCACGAGGTACACCACCGGGAATTCCAGCCCCTTGGCGGCGTGCATGGTAATCAGGCACACGCCGGGCTTGTTCTCCACGTCGTCGTCATTGTCCTCCTTGTCCAGAGTGACCTGGGCCAGATAGTCCCGGAGGGTTTTTCCGGGCTGCCAGAAGTTGCGGAGGGAGGCTTTCACGTCCCCGATGGATACCAGCCGCTTCTGGATTTCTGCCTCCGTCTTGCACAGGCGCGTGACGTACTCGCTGAATCCGGTTTCTTCAATGAGCTGTTCCAGGGCGTCTCCAAAATCGGTCTCCTTATCCTGGAAAAGGTCGATGTATCTGGCAATCAGGTCGTTGAACTCCAGCACGCTGTTGCGGGCGCGGGTGGAGAGTGTGGCCAGGAATTCGTCGTCCTGCAGGGCGGCCCATACGCTGTTGCCGTGTTCCCGGCTCCAGTCGATGGCCAGGTGACTGGTCAGCTCGCTGATGCCGCGCGGGGGCGTATTGAGGATGCGCAGCAGGTATTCGTCAGCCTGCGGGTTTTCAATGGTCGCCAGGTAGGAAATGAGGTCCTTCACCTCCTTGCGGTCAAAGAAGCTCTGCGCCCCCACCATGCGGTAGGGAATCTTGTGCTCCCGGAGCGTCTGTTCAATAATGCGGCTCTGGGTGTTGGCCCGGAACAGGATGGCGAAATCCTCCCAGGGGCGCTCCTCCTGCCTGCGGACGTTTTCAATGTCCGTGATGATGAACTCCGCTTCCTCCGCGTCTCCGGGCATGGAAATCAGCCTCACTGCTTCTCCGCCGCCCTTGTGGGCGCGCAGCGTCTTGTCCCTCCGGCCCAGGTTGTGGCGGATCAGGGCGTTGGCCGCGTCCAGGATGGGGGCGGTGCAGCGGTAATTCTCCTCCAGCTTGATGACGGCGGGGTTCGGGAAAAAGCGTTCGAACTCCAGGATGTTGCTGATCTGGGCGCCGCGCCAGCCGTAGATGGACTGGTCGTCGTCGCCCACCACGCAGACGTTGTGCGCGGGACCCACCAAGTGTCCCAGCAGGCTCATCTGGAGGCTGTTGGTATCCTGGAACTCATCCACGGTGATATAGCGGAAGCGCTGCTGCCACGCCTCCCTGACGTCCCGGTGCTCCTTCAGCAGCTTGTCCGCCAGAATCAGCAGGTCGTCAAAATCCACGGAATTCTGCGCCTGAAGCTCCCGCTGGTAGGAGGCGGCGATGTTGGCCGTCAGGTTGTCTTCAATGGAATCCAGGCCCAGGCCGCTATTCTTCATCCGGCTCATGGCGGACAGCACGTCCTTGGGGGTGATTTTTTCCGTGATGCCGCCGTGGCGTACGATCAGGCGCCGGATCAGTCCGCTCTGCTCGGAACCGCTGTAAATGGTGAAATTGGTCTTGTACCCCAGCCGGCCTATGTCCTCCCGCAGGATGCGCACGCAGAGGGAGTGGAAGGTGCTCACCATGATCTGGCGGGCCGCCTTCCGTTCCACCATCTGGCCTACGCGCTCCCTCATTTCCAGGGCGGCCTTGTTCGTGAACGTCACGGCCAGGATGCTTTTGGGGCTGATGCCGCGGTCCACCATGTGGGCGATGCGGCAGGTGACGGTGCGCGTCTTGCCCGTTCCGGCCCCGGCCAGGATCAGCACGGGCCCCTGCAGGGTCTGTACGGCCTTCCTCTGGGCCGCGTTCAGGCTCTCCATGGAAAAGGACTTGGCCATTTACACGTCAAAATGGATGTCTTTCAAATTCGGGTGGCCGGCGATGAGCTGGGAGATGTTCATGCGCGTACTTCCTTCAAGCTGGACGTTCGTCACCAGCAGGCCGCCGCTTCCGCAGGCGATCAGCAGCCCCTGTTCTCCGGCGGAAAGCACCTGGCCCGGTTTCCCTTCCGCCTCCGGAACGATGGAGAAGCCGGGGAAGATTTTCATGTTGCGGATACGCTTCTTGCGGTTCCAGTAATTGGTGAAGGTGCCGGGCCACGGGTCATACGCCCGGATCATGCGTCCGATTTCCTCTGCGGGGCGCGTCCAGTCAATCTTTCCGTCCGCACGCAGGAGCTTGGGAGCGTACGTCGCCAGGAATTCCTTCTGAGGGACGCGTGTGGCGGTTCCCTTTTCAATGGCGTGGATGGCTGGGAGCAATACGTCCGGCGTCATCTGGGCCAGCTTGTCGTGCAGGGAGCCGCCGGTTTCCGTGCCTTCCAGCGGGGTGCTGATCTGGGCGATGATGTCCCCGGCGTCCAGCTTTTTGACGATGTGCATGATGGTGATTCCCGTCTCGGAATCGCCGGACTTGATGGCGGACTGGATGCAGGCCGCTCCGCGGTGGCGCGGCAGCAGGGAGGCATGGGCGTTGATGCAGCCCATGGGCGCCATGTCAATCACTTCCTGGCTCAGAATCTGCCCGTACGCCATGACCGCGATCAGGTCCGGATTCAGCCTTTTAAGGTTGATCAGCGCATCCGGAGTCCGCAGGGAGTGCGGCTGGAGCACGGGAATGCCCGCTTCTCTGGCAATGTTCTTGATAGCGGGAGCCGTAAGCACCTGGTGCCTGCCGACGGGGCGGTCAGGCTGCGTGACCAGGCCTACCAGGTCCGAGTTACGGACCAGGCTGCGGAAGGCGGGAATGGCAATGTCGCCTGTGCCCATGAAGACGATGCGCATGGCTGAAAGCTTGCCCTGACGGCCTGCGCAGGTCAATGTTAAATCCGGATTCGGGAGGGGAATAATGGTGTGCAAATGCTGTTTTGCGGTCCTTTTCCGTCCGCGGGCCGCAGGGGCCTTTCGGCCCTTGCAGACAAAACCTCTTCGATTCATTCCGGATTGGATCCAATGATGAAGGCCGGGAGGCCTTCATTCCCGGCAGGGCGTTTTCACGCAGTCCGCGGGAAGGTGTTTTTCCGTGTTTCCCGCTGGCTGCCCCGCCGGGAACAAGGCTCTTCCGGCCCCTGCCGTCAAGGCAGGCGCTGCGCCGGATCTGCCGGAAGAAGCTCTGCGGGCGTGCCCGTCTTCCTGCAAGAAGTTCTTTCCGATTGACTGGAATACTGGTATATCCTGTCCCATGGAGAAGAGAAGGCTGCCGCGAATTCTGATCGTGACTGCGGGATACGGGGAAGGGCACAATTCCGCCGCCAGGGGTGTGCGGGATGCCCTCGCAGGGCGCGCGGAAGTCCGCGTGACGGACCTGTGCGCGGAGGCGATGCCCCGGATGTTCCGCCTGACGCGCGCCGCCTACCTGTGGATTATTTCCCGCCTGCCCCGCCTCTGGAAGCTGATGTACGAGGTGAGCGACAAGCGCAACCTGGCGGAAAAACCCGTCAAGGGGCTCGCTCCCGTGGAGCGTTTTCTGGAACGGCTGCTGCGGGATTGGAAGCCGGACGCCGTGGTCTGCACGTACATGGTGTATCCCTACATGCTGGATTCCCTGGCGGCCCGCACGGGGAACGCGGTGCCGTACTTGACCGTTGTGACGGATTCCTTCGTCATCAATAAGTCCTGGCTGTGTTCGGAGTCCCCCCGTGGGCCGTGACGGACCCCTGGACGCGGGAAATCATGGTGGAGAAGGGGCTTCCTCCGGACAGGGTGCGCGTCACGGGATTCCCCGTCAATCCCGGCCTGGGGGCGCTGGCGCGGGAGCGCCCCGTTTCCTGGAAGGCGGGCGAGCCGTTCCGGGTGCTTTATTTTGCCCAGCGTTCCGCACGGCATGCGCGCGCGGAGCTGGAGGCCATGCTGGAGGCGGACCCCTCCATACGCGTCACCTGCATCCTGGGCCGCCGGTTCAGGCGCATTTACCCCCATATCCGGGATTTGCGCGCCAGATACGGGCATAGGCTGGCCGTGCGCGGCTGGACGCGCCGCGTGCCCTTCTATCTCGCCGCCAGCCATGTGGTGGTTGGGAAAGCGGGAGGGGCCACCGTGCACGAGGTGCTGGCGTCTGCACGGCCCATGCTGGTAAACTTTCTTCTTCCGGGCCAGGAGGAGGGCAACGCCCGCCTGCTGGAAAAACTGGGCGGCGGCCGCCATGTGCCGGACGCCCGTGCCCTGGCTGCCGCCTTGCGGGAGATGGTTGAGGAAGGCGGTGCGCCGTGGAGGCGCATGCATGAAAATTTGGTGAAGGCGGAGATGACCGGGGGAAGCGGCAAGATAGCGGATTTGGTCTTGAAACTGGCGGAGGAACGTACTAACTGATTTCCGTGACTTATCTGCTGATCGACAATTCCAATACGCGCACCAAGTTCGTGCTTTCCACGCCGGACGCCCTGCTGCCGGAACGGTACATGATTCCCACCCGGGAGGTGAGCGAGGAACGGCTGGATGAAGTGCTGGCCGGCGTCCATTACGATGCCGCCGTGGTGTGCTCCGTAGTGCCGCGCGTGGGGGAGGTGCTGAAAAACTGGATAGGCAAGCCGTGCCATTTCCTTTCCTGCGATTCCCGGCTGGGCGTGGGCATCGACTACCCCCACCCGCGCCAGATAGGAGCCGACAGGCTGGCGAACGCCGTGGGCGCCGCGGCCTATTACGGCTGCCCGTGCGTCGTGGTGGACTTCGGCACTGCGGTGACCTTTGACGTGATCGGCCCCCAATGCACCTATCTGGGCGGCGTCATTGCTCCAGGGCTTGCCAGCATGGGGGATTACCTGGAGCGCAATACCGCCCTTCTTCCCGCCATCGACCCGCAGGAGCCCGCCCATGCCATTGGAACCAGCACGGTGGAGGCCATGCAGTCCGGCGCCGTGTACGGCTACCGGGGGCTGGTGAAGGAAATCCTGGCCCGGCTGGAGGAGGAGCTGGGCACGCGCCCGGCCGTGGTGGCTACGGGCGGGGACGCCGCGCTGATCGCCAGGGGCGTGGAGCGCATCGACCATGTGGACCCGGATATTACGCTGAACGGTTTGCGGATAGCTGCCGTGCTTAATCTTTGAAGAACGGGCAACGGCCTGGCCGGGAGCTTGTTACTTCCGGCGAGGGGGCCGGATGACACGTAAAAACTCATAAATAGGTGTTGCAAATTGCGTATACCCCATGTAGTATCCATGAACCTTAACAATAAATATCATGTCTGACAACAGCATCGAAGAAAAAGTAAGAAGTATCATCGTTGAGCAACTTGGCGTTGAATCCGATAAAGTGACTGCTGATGCGAAATTCATCGAGGATCTCGGTGCTGATTCGCTGGATACCGTTGAACTCGTGATGGCTTTCGAAGAAAACTTTGACATCGAAGTACCCGACGAAGAAGCTGAAAAGCTTCAGTCCGTTGCCGATGTCGTTGCTTACATCGAAAAGGTTCAGGGTTAAGTTGAACTGCTAAAAATCCTTTATTACAAAAGCGGCTTCCCTGTCCAAGGCAAGGAAGCCGCTTTTTCATGGAAAGCTCCCGGCTTCTTCTTCCATGAGTGATCTGCCCTCCTTCTCCCGTGACGATATCCGCTATGCGGCGGAAATGACCCGGGTGGTTTATGAACCGGACCGCCGCATTGATACCTTTGGCGATACCAGGTTCAATTTCCTTCTCCTCAGCGAGCTGATGGATGAAGCGGGCGTGGTGCGCGTGCGCAGCGGCTGGGTGGAGGCGGAAAAGCCGAAAATCATACGCCCTTCCGTTTACAATGAAGTCAGTACGGAGGGCTTTTCCGGAGAGGCCAAGCGCTTCTTTGACTGGCTTTCCAAGAACGGACCGGGCTTTTTGACGCTGCTGGAATACGGCTTCAGGTTCAAGAGGTCGGAAGTGAATGAGGAAATTCTGCATGAACCCCTTGATGCCGTGCGCGGCCGTCTGCTGGACCAGGTGCGCAACGGAGAGGATACGTTCATGGCCCTCATTGAAGGGGTGGATGACGCATGGGAGGTCTCCCTCTTGAAATTCACCGTGGAAATGATACAAAAATCCCATGAGATCAATATCTTTGACTTCAAGCGCAAGGGTCTTCTTTAGCCTTCTGGCGGCGGCCTGCTGCGCCCAGGGAGTTTTTGCGGACGGGGAGAACTATTCCCTCTGGCCGCGCCGTCCGGAAGCCCTGGCGGAAGCCCGGCGCCTGATGGACCGGGGAGCCTGCCGCAGGCTCTGGAGCTGTTGCAGCCCCTGGTGGAGCAGGGCGGCGTGGTGGGGAGGGAAGCGAAGGATCTCATCGGCAGCCTGCGCATCCGGCAATTGCTGGACCCCAACGGGCCGGATGTGAAGAAATACACCGTACGGAGAGGGGATTCCTGGATACGCATGGTCAGGAAGCTGGACTGCTCCCAGGCCATGGTGATGCACCTCAACGGCCTGATGGACATTCCCGTTCTGCATGCGGGGGATGTGCTCAAGTACCGTCCCCTGGATTTTCATGTAGTGGTGAACGTGCCGGAGAAGGAAGTCTGCCTGTACGACGGGACGAATTTTGTGAAGGGCTATCCCATTCTCTCCATGAAGGACGGAGGAAAAAAGAATTTGGAGACGTCCGTCAAGGACGAGCAGGCCCCTGTTTCCATTTACAGCAAGCAGTTTCCCTCTGCGGACAAAACGCTGGTGCTGGCGGCGGGGGGCTATGTCATTGACGTTTCCCGCGGAGCTCCCCGTTCACCGGGCTTTTATTTGAGCCGGCAGGACTGCAATGAGCTGGCCATGCTGACCCGTGCGGGCACGAAGGTGACCATTCTGAGGGAGAAGGGAGCGGCGCAGTGAGGCTGGTCATTCAACGCGTCACGGAGGCTGCCGTGCACATCGGCGGCGTCTGTGCGGGAAGCACGGGTCCGGGACTGATGATTCTGGCGGGCATTGAAGAGGCGGATACGGAAGAGGATGTGCGCTGGCTTGCCAAAAAGGCGGCGGACATGCGTATTTTTTCCGATGCGGAGGGGAAGATGAATCTTTCCGTGAAGGAAATGGGGGGAGTGCCCTGGTGGTGAGCCAGTTTACGCTGCACGCCTCCACCAGGAAGGGCAACAGGCCCTCCTTCATCCGCGCCGCAAGGCCGGAGCAGGCCGTTCCCCTGTATGAACTGTTCAAGAGGGAACTGGCGTCCTTGCTGGAAGGCAGGGTGGAAAGCGGCGAATTCGGCGCGGATATGCAGGTTTCCCTGGTCAACGACGGTCCGGTGACCATTTTCATGGATTCCCGTAACAGGGAGTGACGGGAGGGGTGAGAGTGGAGAGTGGAGAGTGGAGAGTGGAGAGTGGAGAGTGGAGAGTGGAGAGTGGAGAGTGGAGCGGCCTTGCGGAATGGGGACTGCCTCCATTCGGAAGTGACAGGGCCAATAAAGGGAAGCCGTACCGCTTTTGCGTTTGGCGCGTATAAGGCGCGCTGTGACCAGCCATGAATACTTGAAAAGGGTTGAAATTGGTTGAGGAAGCTTGAAAATACAGGCTTCCGCTCCGGAATGGAAGGGCCACGGGGCAATTGAAGAAATAAATGCCTGAAAGGGGCCGTCTTGAATAATTGAAAGGGGCATTTGTCCCATTGGGGACACTTCACCCTTTTCTTTCCCCTTCCTGATCTTTTCAGCCATTTAAGGGCCTATTCTTCCGTCCATTTATGGTTGGTTGCAGCGCCGTCTTGCGGAAAGCGGGAATGCTTCACTTGCCCCGGTTTCTGTCTGTTGCGCAGGTTTGCGGCGTTTCCCGGAGCAATAAAAAACTCCCGGCGGGCACGAGCGCCGCCGGGAGTTCTGATTAACGTTTTGAAAAGGGGGCCCGCCTTAGTAGGCGAGGCCTTCCTTGGTGTTGGCCACGATAAAGTCGCGGTTGAGGCGGGCAATGTTGTCCACGCTGATGCCCTTCGGGCAGGCGGCTTCACATTCATACTGGTTCGTACAGTTGCCGAAGCCTTCCGCTTCCATCTGCTTCATCATGGCCAGGACGCGCTTGGTGCGTTCCGGCTGGCCCTGCGGGAGCAGATTGAGGTGGGCGATCTTGGCGGACGTGAACAGCATGGCAGAGGCGTTTTTGCAGGAGGCCACGCAGGCGCCGCAGCCGATGCAGGCGGCGGCATCAAAGGCGGCTTCCGCCTTCACTTTTTCCACGGCGATGTTGTTGGCATTCGGCGCGGAGCCGGTGCGCACGTCGATGTAGCCGCCGGAGGCGATAATGCGGTCCAGGGCGGAGCGGTCCACCATCAGGTCCCGCAGGATCGGGAAGGCTTTCGCGCGGAAGGGTTCGATCCAGACGGTATCGCCGTCCTTGAACTTGCGCATGTGAAGCTGGCAGGTGGTTACCTGGCGTTCCGGGCCGTGGGGAATGCCGTTGATGGTCAGGGAGCACATGCCGCAGATGCCTTCCCGGCAGTCGTGGTCAAAGTGGATGGGTTCCTTGCCTTCCTTGACCAGGCCTTCATTGACGATGTCCAGCATTTCCAGGAAGGAGGCGTCCACCGGAATGTCCTTGGCGGCATAGGTCTCAATGCGGCCCTTGGCTTCCCGGTTTTCCTGGCGCCAGACCTTGAGAGTGAGATTGAGTGTTTTAGCCATGTTATA
Organism: Akkermansia sp. JRP_AM1; assembly: GCF_049262625.1. Taxonomy (NCBI): domain Bacteria; kingdom Pseudomonadati; phylum Verrucomicrobiota; class Verrucomicrobiia; order Verrucomicrobiales; family Akkermansiaceae; genus Akkermansia; species Akkermansia sp. JRP_AM1. The sequence goes on along the minus strand of NZ_CP118234.1, from coordinate 962,515 downwards.
ATCTTTCTTTTAAGTGTTAATGTATTGGCTATCTTTACTTGTAGCTGCGGATGGCAAGGTGCACGTTCTCGAAGGTCAGCGGTTCCTTGTGAAGAATGGGCAGGCTGTCCACGCCGGTGTATTCCCAGGCGGCCACGTAGGCGTATTCTTCGTCGTTGCGCTTGGCTTCGCCGTCCGGCAGCTGGTATTCCACGCGGAAGTGGGCGCCGCAGGATTCCTGGCGGTTCAGGGCGTCATAGCAGAGCAGCTGGGCGAATTCCAGGAAGTCCGCCACGCGGCAGGCTTTTTCCAGTTCCGCATTGATGCCGTCCGCCGTTCCGGTCACACGCACGTTTTCCCAGAATTCCTTGCGGAGCTGGGGAATGCGTTCGATGGCGTTCATGAGGCTTTCTTCCGTACGGGCCATGCCGCAGTCTTCCCACATGATGAGGCCCAGTTCCCGGTGGAAGGAGTCCACCGTCTTGGTGCCCTTCACGTTCAGGAGCTTGTTGATGCGTTCCTTCACTTCGTCTTCCGCGGCCTTGAATTCCGGGGAGGCGGTGGTGACGGAGCCGGGCTTGATGGTCGTGAGGTAGGCGGGCAGCGTGGCGGGAATGACGAAGTAGCCGTCGGACAGGCCCTGCATCAGGGCGGAAGCGCCCAGGCGGTTGGCGCCGTGGTCGGAGAAGTTGGCTTCACCGAGGACGTGCAGCCCCTTCACGTTGGACATGAGGTTGTAGTCCACCCACAGGCCGCCCATCGTGTAGTGGGAGGCGGGATAGATCATCATGGGCGTTTCATGGGGATCGTCGTCTGTGATTTCCTCGTACATGTCGAACAGGTTGCCGTACTGGCCGTCAATCCATTCGCGGCCCATGCGCTTGATTTCATCCGCAAAGTCCAGGAAGACGCCCTTGCCGGTGATGGCTACGCCGCGGCCGTCGTCGCAGGCTTCCTTGGCGGCGCGGGAGGAGATGTCGCGCGGAGCCAGGTTGCCGAAGGAGGGGTACTTGCGTTCCAGGTAGTAATCGCGTTCTTCTTCGGGAACGTCGGAAGGCTTGATTTCCTTCTTGCGGATTTTTTCCGCGGTTTCACGGGACTTGGGCACCCAGATGCGGCCGCTGTTGCGGAGGGATTCCGACATCAGCGTCAGCTTGGACTGGTAGTCGCCCTTGACCGGAATGCAGGTGGGGTGAATCTGCGTGAAGCAGGGGTTGGCGAAGAAGGCGCCGCGCTTGTAGGCCTTGTAGGCGGCGGTGACGTTGCAGCCCATCGCGTTGGTGGACAGGAAGAAGACGTTGCCGTAGCCGCCCGTGCAGAGCAGGACGGTGTCCCCTGCGTAGGACTGGATTTCACCGGTGATCAGGTTGCGGGTGACGATGCCCCTGGCTTCGCCGTCCACCAGCACCAGGTCCATCATTTCATGGCGGGAGAACATTTCAATGTGTCCCTTGGCCACTTCCTTTTCCAGGGCCTGGTAGGCGCCCAGCAGGAGCTGCTGGCCCGTCTGGCCGCGTGCGTAGAAGGTGCGCTTGAGCTGGGCGCCGCCGAAGGAGCGGTTGTCCAGCAGGCCGCCGTATTCACGGCCGAAGGGAACGCCCTGGGCCACGCACTGGTCAATGATGTTGGAGGAAACTTCCGCCAGGCGGTAGACGTTGGCTTCACGGGCGCGGAAGTCGCCGCCCTTCACGGTGTCATAGAACAGGCGGTAGACGGAGTCGCCGTCGTTCTGGTAGTTCTTGGCCGCGTTGATGCCGCCCTGGGCCGCAATGGAGTGGGCGCGGCGGGGGCTGTCCTGGTAGCAGAAGCACTTGACGTTGTAGCCAAGCTCGGCAAGCGTGGCGGCGGCGGAGGCGCCGGCCAGGCCGGACCCTACCACGAGCACGGTGTACTTGCGCTTGTTGTTCGGGTTGATCAGTTTGGACTCAAGCTTGTACTTGGACCATTTGTCCTGAATCGGGCCGGAAGGAATCTTGGCATCCGGCATCCAGTCGCTTACGGGAAAATTAATCATGACTTTGAGAGGAGTTGATGGTTATTTGATGATACCCAGAAGAACCGAGACCGGCACGGAAATGAAGCCCAGGCAGATCACTGCGCCGTAGGCGATGGCGACAAAGTTGTAGAAGGGCCGGATTTTGCGGGAATCAGCGCCCACCGTCTGGAAGATGGACTGCACGCCGTGGCGCAGGTGGCTGAACAGCATCAGGATGGCCAGGATGTAGAAGGCGGAGCACCATACGTTGGAGAATCCGGCCACGATCATCTTGTACACGTCAAAGGTTTCCACCTTGCCGTCGGAAATGAAGGCGGTGTACTGGGCGGGATCGTAACCCACGCGCAGGGTGTACTGGTACAGATGGTAGATCAGGAACACCAGGATAGTCAGGCCGGTGTAGATCATGTAGCGGGAGGAGAGCGTTGCCTTGATCGTGTTCTTGAACACGTAGGGTTCGCGGGCGGCGTGGTTTTCCAGCTTCAGCTGGATGGTCAGCCAGATGTGGATGATGAAGATCACCGCAAGCCCCGCGCGGATGCCCCAGAGGGCTGCTTCCGGCATGGAGTGCAGGCCGTGGGCGTAGGTGTTGATCCATTCAGGGCCTCCGAAGATAAGAAGGTTGCCTGCCAGGTGTCCCGCGAGGAACAAGACCAAACATAACCCCGTCAGAGCCACAATGATTTTGCGGCCGATGGAGGATGTCACGAATGTACATATGGTTTTTACTAGTGCATTCATAGGCGCTCTAATGAAATAAATGCGTCTCCACAGGATGCCCGGTTCAAACCCGGATGGCAAGCCTCTTCTTGAATTCCCGGCGCTTTTTGGATTTTTGAAAAGACGTGAAAAGACGTTGCAGTTCACTAGTTTGGAATAGTTATAATTTTGTTACCTGTTCCGGCTTGACGAGGCTTTCCGCATGGGCGTATCGTCTGCGTATGAAAAGGAGTAAAAAAGAGGTATTGGACGCCGATTTTGCGGCGGCGCGCGCCGGGGTGCTGGATATAGCCGCGTTTCTGGACCGGGTGGACCGGGGGAAGGGGAGGCGGATTTCCGCTACCGCGCCCTGATGGAAGCGCTCCCCCTCCTGTCCGCCTCCGGCGCCGGGCGCGTCCGGGCCATTCTGGAAGCCCTTTCCTACCGGGATGACGCCGTGCCGGAAACCGCCGCCGCCAAGGCGGCCTGCGGAGCCCCGAACTTCAGCAAATAAGAATCATGGCTTTCATAGAACCTCATATACACATGGTGTGCCGCACCACGGACGAATACCGGGCCATGGCGCAGGCAGGCTGCCTGGCGGTAGGAGAACCGGCGTTCTGGGCCGGCTATGACCGTTCCTCCGCGGACGGTTTCCGGGATTACTTCGTGCAGCTTACGGAATGCGAACCGGCCAGGGCGGCCAAGTTCGGCATGGACCATTACACGTGGCTGTGCATCAACCCTAAGGAGGCGCAGGATGTGGCCTTTGCCCGGGAAGTGATGAAGCTCATCCCGGAATTTATTGACCGTCCGAATGTCCTCGGCATCGGGGAGATCGGGCTGAACCGGAATACCTCCCATGAAATGACTATTTTTGAAGAGCATCTGGACATGGCAATACGCCTGAACCAGCTTGTCCTGATTCACACCCCCCATCTGGAAGACAAGCTGAAAGGGACCAGAATGATTCTTTCCGCCCTGAAAAACCGTCCGGAGCTGGACCCCGGCCGGGTGCTGGTGGACCATTGCGAGGAGCACACCTTCCCGCTGGTGAAGGAGGCCGGCTACTGGGCCGGGCTGACCCTTTACCCCACCAGCAAGCTGAACCCCAAGCGGGCGGCGGATATTCTGGAGCTGTACGGAATGGATTGCGTCTGGGCCAATTCCGCGGCGGACTGGGGAGATTCCGACCCCCTGGCGCTTACGGCCCTGGCCTGCGAGCTTTACAAGCGCGGTTTTTCCCGGCAGGAGGCGGAGAAGCTTCTTTTAGGCAATCCGGAGGCGTTCATGGGACAGTCCCCGAAGTTCCGGAAGGTATCGTCCGTCTAGCCGCATCCCTGGCCGCGGGCCGCTAGTCCCCGTCCGGAAAAAAGACGGTGAAGACGGCTCCCAGGATGACTGCGGCGTCATCCAGGAGACCCAGCTTGCCGATTCCGTCAAACAGGAATTCGTCAGGAGTCAGGATGTAGGCGGCGGCAATGGCGAGCAGCCATATATTCCGCTTGTTGAAAAACCGCGGTTCTCCTTTTTTGCTTTTGAAATACCGGAAAAGGCGCAGGAGCAATTGCTGTTTCTGGAGATTCATGATCAGGATGTGGGGTATGCAGGTTAAAAACGTTTCCCCCTTTCAGGCGGAAGGAGCAGCTTGAAACAGGCGCCCTTCCCGGAACGTGGGGGTGTGCTGCTCCCGGCAGAGCCTGAATGGCCGCTCTGCGCAGGGGTAGGACGGCTGCAAGGATGAGGCGCGCCGCCCGCAGAGGGAAGACGGTTTTTTCCGTATCCGGTTCCGGCTGTTCCGGCGTGGGGGAAAAGGATTTGTGCGGAAGGTGGGGTGACACGGACGCCCCGTGAAGCGTTTCAGCCGGAGGCTGCCTTGAACATCGTTTTTCAGGGGAGGAAAGGAAGAAGTATCTGCCTCCGGTAGGGTAGGCGCGTTGTGCGGATGCAGAAAGGGCCGCCTCACGGAGTCGCGAGGCAGCCCTGAAAGAAAAACGGAGAACCGGTGCGGTTTTATGCCCTGCGGCGGCGCATCATCAGCGCGGCCAGTCCCAGCAGGCCCAGGGTTGCCGTTGCGGGTTCCGGAACGCTGGCGATTTCACTCATCAACTGGCCGATCTGCTCCTGGGAAAGAGCGGAGTCATGAACGTAGAGCTGTTCAACAGCGTCAGCCAGTCCCGCGTCAATCAGAATCTGGGTGATATCCACGCCGCCGAATTTCAGGCCGCTGGCAGTATGGTACGTGGCACTGTCGCCCAGGTAGATGCGGGTGCCGAATTCCCCGGTGACCACGGAAATGGTCAGGGTGCCTTCCGTGCCCAGAGCGGAGGTGGTAGGGCCGCCGCTGTATGCGGCATTGTTCCATAATCCCTGGAGAGTACGGTCCGTATTCAGGCCCGCACCCCAGCTGGTACTTCCTCCCTTGGCGTTAAACAGGGCGGTATAGGCTTCCGGAGTGTTGATTTTGGACAGATCCAGAACCATGGTCACGGTCATGTTGTTGCGCGTGCTTCCCCCGGAAACGGGCTGGCTAAAGGTCGTGCCGGACAACACCAGATTGCCGCCATCGGTCGTGATGGCAACGGAATCCTTCCGGGTGCCGAAATCCGCCAGACGGGAGGTGAAGTCGGAATACCCTACGATGGAACTGTCCAGAAGCGTGGTCGCCGCGGTGGCGCTCAGGCTCATGCCGGCTGCAAGCATTAAGGCGGATAGTATTTTCTTCATGATCAATGTTCTGGAGTAAACGGTACGCGTGCGCATGCATAAGCAGGGCTTCTGCGTAAGTAACTAAATAACGGATTTGGAATCCGGATTTGGAATCCGGCAAGTATGAAAAAGAGGCCAAAGCAATAGGGAAATCAATGAATAACAAAGACCGTTCCACCACGTTAATAAAAGAACCAGAGGCATCAAAAAATCATTATTTCCAACGAATTATGAATGCAATATATTAACCTTTAATATTTTTAATTGTTTGCGGATTCCAAATCCGCTACAAAGCCTAAAAGGAACAGGACAATAGACATGAAGAAAACACTAACAATTTTAGCCGCACTTGGAACCTTCGCCGTTTCCTCAGAAGCCGCGACTGTTTTTAATTATTACACTCCTGGAGCAGACAATTACAACAGCACCATTCATGGGTTCTATCTGGGGCTGGATTCTTCCGCCCTGGCCCCCGTCTCTGGTTCCGGCTCTCCCGCCTCCCTGTCCGGAGATATCCGGCTGGACAGTTTTACTCTGCGCGGGCCCAGCGGCAATACGGGCGCTAACGTCACTTACGGTTTTCTGGTGCTGAACGCTTCCGATAATTCGGTCATCGGCCTGAGCACCAATATGGGAACCTCCGGCAACGGGGTCAATCTGACGTTCAATTTCTCAGCCGTGGATGGTTCTTCCCTGATTCTTGACGCCGGCACGACGTACCGTTACCTGACCGTGAGCCAGGCCGTGATGGACATGATCAATGGAGATACGTCAAAAACGTACTTGTATGCTGCGGGAGGGACAGGCGCGCCTACTTCTTCCACGGATGGAGATACGGTAACCATCAGCAACGGATTGACTGCTCCCGGCATTCGCGGCCATCATGACAGCGCGGGAGCGCCCGATGATTCCATTGTCATTACAGGAGCCAATGGAACCAATACCTTCGCTCAATTATCCCCCATTTTTACGGAGATCCGCGGGGAAGTGGTTCCGGAACCCGCTACGGCCACGCTGAGCCTGCTGGGGCTGGCTGCCCTGATGATGCGCCGCCGCAGGGCCTGAGCCCTTGATGACAGGCTTTTGACGGATAAGGGCTGTTCTCATGGAACGGCCCTTATTTTTTACCCCTGGAAAAAAGGGCTGCGAATGTAACGTATCCGGATGCGGGATTCATGACATCCGGAGGGTGCAAGGATTTCCGGTTTCAGGTTCCCGTATCCGCTTTTCTCCGCATGGCGGCAATTTTCTCAAAGCGCTTTTGCGACGGAGTTCCGGAGACCATCTCCTTTGCCGGAAAATGCAGGTCAAATTCGGCGGCGCACTTTTCATCAAGATCATACACGGCAGCTTCCACGTAACGGCCTTTCATGCTGGATAAGGCCTCTTCCTGCAGTTCGCAGACCTGGAGGGCTGCCGCGTACATGTCATCCGCCGTTCTGATGCCCAGCGTTTCCGCGGCCACGAACCCGTGGCGTGAATAGTAGTCCGGGTCGCCGTACAGCAGAATGGCCCGGAACCCCATTTCACGGGCCTTCATTTTGGTATGTTCGATCATTTGCCGTCCAATTCCCCGGCGCTGGTATTCCGGAAGAACGGAAATGGGCCCCATGCCCAGCACCTCGCATTCCTTCCCGTCATCTGTCCTGATGACGGATTTTGCATAAACGATGTTCCCGACAATGCGGCCGCCGTGGACGGCGACCACATCCAGTTCCGGGATGAAGGAGGGGCTGCCGCGCATGATATGGAGCAGGTAATGCTCATTGCAGCCGGGGGAATAATGGTTCCAGAACGCTTCCCGCGTGACATGTTCCGTTTCGGCATAGTCTGCGGGCTGTTCCGTTCTTAATTTGATGGTCATAGAAGGTCTCTCTTCACGGCTCCCCCTTGGAGAAGTTCCAGAGGCGGTGCATGGTGATGACGTCCGGAATGTTCATGGGGCGTACCACGCGGAAGCCGATCATGCCGCCGTCCGTCAGGTACCAGATGCTTTTGGGGTTCTGGGGATCCTGCCGGTTCCAGGCGGGGGAGCTGGCGCGGCGCGCGGCGCTCCGCAGGCGGTCCGGATCGTCTTCCCAGGAGCCGCCGCGAACGACGTGGGGAGCCTTGGGCGCGATGACCAGGGGGTCTTTGGCGGGCTGGCCGTCCCGCTTGCCGTAGGCATCCGGAAGGTAGGAATCCAGAACCCATTCCGCCACGTTTCCGTGCATGTCCCGGAGGCCCCACTTATTCGGCTTTTTGGAGCCTGTTTTTTGGTAGCGGTCGTTGGAATTGTCCCAGTACCAGGCGTACTGGTCCAGGGCTTCCTCCCCGTTTCCGTAAGAGTAGGCTCCGGGGTTCCCGGCACGGCAGGCGTATTCCCATTCCGCTTCCGTCGGCAGGCGGTAGTAATGCCCGGTCTGGGCGCTCAGCCATTCGCAGAATTTGCTGGCGGCGTGATGGGACATGGAGATGGCCGGCAGGCCGTGTTCATAGCCGTGGCCCATGCCCAGGTTCATGGCGGTGTAGGGGGCTGTGGGCTGCGTGACGGAGTCCCACAGTTCATCGTCCGGCTGTTCCTCCAGAAGCTGGCCGTCCTTGGCGCGCGGACGTCCATTTTCCATGAAGGCCGTATAGAGCTCCCAGGGAATTTCCGTTTCCGAGATCCAGAACGGAGAGACGTTCACTTCATGCCGCGGGCCTTCGTCCGGCTTGCGGCCCGGCTCCTCCGCAGGGCTCCCCATGAGAAAGGTTCCGCCGGGAATGGCGGCCATGCGCAGGGATGCCCCCGCTGCGGGCACCGCTTCCGTATAGGATTCAAAACGTGAGGGGATCCCGGAAGCTTCAATGAGCTGGTGGATTTGGCGTGTGGTGCCGACCAGCTCCCTGGCGGGCAGATCGTCCGGAATAGGGAGGGCGGGTCCGGCGGCGCGGTCCAGCTCCCGTTTTTGCAGTGCGGAGCGGCTCTCTCCCCACTGGCGCGCGCCGGTAATGCGCGCGGCATCCTCCGTGGCCGGGCGGGGGGAGCCGTCGTCCCGGCACCCGGCCAGCAGGGCGCTTCCTCCCAGAAAGCAGGAAACAAGGAAAATGCCGCGCATGGGATGGTGAAGACCGGGAAAGCCTTACATCGTCATGCCCCCGTCACAGGCGATGACCTGTCCGGTGATGTAACGGGCATCGTCAGAGGCGAGGAAGGCCGTCAGGGCGGCGATGTCTTCCACGGAGCCCTGTTCCTTCAGGGGAATTTTCTTGACGATTTCTTCCTTGAGGTTGTCCGGAATGGCGTTGGACATTTCCGTGGAAATGAAGCCGGGGGCAATGGCGTTGCACGTCACCTTGCGCGGGGCGAATTCCAGGGCCAGGGATTTGGTGAAACCGATGAGGCCCGCCTTGGAGGCGGCGTAGTTGGCCTGCCCGATGTTGCCCACGAGGCCGATGACGGAACTCATGTTAATGATGCGTCCGGCAGGGGACTTCATCAGCACGCGCTGCAGGGCTTTCACCGTATTGAACGCGCTTTTCAGGTTGGTATCCATGACGGCGTCCCAGTCTTCCTCCTTCATGCGAAGCATCAGGGAGTCACGGGTAATGCCGGCGTTGTTCACCAGAATGTCGATCTGCGGAAAGTCCTTCAGGATGGCGGAGACGGTTTCCTGAACGGCGGCGTAATCCGCCACGTCGCAGGGATAGGCCTTGCAGGAGTCCGGGAATTCCTTGTTAATCTCTTCTGCGGCTCCTCCACAGCTTGACGGGCTGCGGCTGATCAGGATGACTTTGGCTCCTTCTGAAGCGAAGCGGCGGGCGATGGCATTGCCGATGCCGCGGCCTGCCCCGGTAACGATGGCTGTTTTACCTGCTAACTTTTGCATGCTGCCCACAGTAAACCCGTTTTTCATGGTTCCGGCAAGCTTGAAATGGAAGCGGGAAAGGGCGGTTGTTCTCCACGGCTTTTCCTGTATGGGCGCCTTTTTCCGGTCAATTCGGCGGGAGGAGGTCTTCAGGGTTGGGAGAAAGAACGTTTCCGGCTGTGGCTGGCGTATTGTCCTCCTCCGGTTCCGCCACATCTTCATCCGGCTCGACGAGATCGCTGAATTCATCCGAGTTTTCCAGGATGTCCTTCAGGGCGGAGGAGCCGTAATAGCGGGCTTCCAGCAGCCGCTGGCCCTCCTTTTCACAGCGTTCGCTCAGCATGTCCATCCGTTCCTCCATTTTTTCTGACAGGGCGTCCATTTTTTCCTTTTCCGCATCGCTCAATTTCTCCCGGAAGCCCATGAGACGCTGAATGTCCTTCTGAATGCCCTGCAATTTCTTGACGGCCTTGTCCCCGCTTTCCTTGTCCTGTACTGCCGCCAGCGTCTGCTGGACATCAATGGCTACGGAAAAGGCCTGGTTGAGGAGGGAATCCGCGGACGGAGTTTTTTCCGCCGGGGCTGCCGGCGCGGGTGAAGCCGCCGGGGCAGCCGTTTCACCAAAGGCGAGCGGAACTCCGGCCATCAGGGCGGAGGCCAGGACGGGGACGAGGAAAGTCTTCATCCTGTCTTTCTAAGGCAGGATGAGACCCAAGGCAAGGAGAAAAGGGAAGCTGAAAAGGGGAGGACGGTTATTCCGCCGTGATGCCGCCTTTTTCGTCGTCCAGAATGCCTGACTTTTCCAGGTAATAATCGTACCCGCCCGCATAGGTGGTGATGGTTCCCCGGTTCACGTGCAGGGTTTTTTCCGCCAGGGAGCGGATGAAGTGCACGTCGTGGGAGATGAAGACCAGGGTCCCCTCATAATGTTTCAGGGCCTGCACCAGGGCTTCCACGGACAGGAGGTCCAGGTGGGTGGTCGGTTCGTCCATCAGCAGGAGGTTGGGCGGGTCCACCAGGAACTTGACCAGGCTGAGCCGTGATTTTTCTCCGCCGGAAAGCACGCTGACGCGTTTTTCCACATCCAGCCTCCGGAACAGGAAGGAGCCCAGGATGGATCGGGCCTCCTCCTCCCGGATTTCAGCGTTGCACTTCATGATTTCCTCCAGGACGGTGTTTTCCGTATTCAGGTTTTCCGTGCGTGCCTGGGAGAAGTAGCCGATGCGCGTGGTGGTGCCGGGAGTGCGTTTTCCCGAGTCAATGGGGATGATGCCCGCCAGGATTTTCAGCAGGGTGGACTTGCCCGCGCCGTTGGGGCCCACCAGCACGGTGCGTTCTCCCCGTTCCACCAGCAGGTCCAGGTTTTCATAAACCTTGTGGTCGCCGTAGGACTGGCAGATTTTTTCCAGCTCAATGACCTTCTGGGTGCTGCGCGGAGGCTGGGGAAAGTTGAATTTGAACACCTTCCTGCGGGCCACGGGTTTTTGGATGAGCTTCATCTTTTCCAGTTGCTTGATGCGGCTCTGGACCTGCCCGGCCTTGGAGTTGATGGAGCGGAAGCGGTCGATGAATTCCTGGATGTGCGCGATTTCCTTCTGCTGGTTGCGGTAGGCGGCCTGAAGCTGTTCAAAGCGCATGTCCCTTTGTTTCAGGAAATCCGAGTAGTTGCCGCGGTATTCCACCAGTTCCTCGTTGTCGATGTCGTACACGCTTTCCACCAGTTCGTCCATGAAATCCCGGTCGTGGGAAATCATCAGGATGGCGCCGGGGTAGTTTTTCAGGTAGCGCTGGAGCCACAGCAGGGAAAGGAGGTCCAGGTGGTTGGTGGGTTCGTCCAGCATCAGGAGGTCCGGTTCCAGGACGAGCAGTTTGGCCAGGTACGCGCGCATGATCCAGCCGCCGGACATTTCCCGAGCGGGGCGGTGGAAGTCGCTTTCCCGGAAGGCCAGCCCCTTGAGGATTTTCTTGGCCTTGGGTTCCAGCTGGTAGCCGTTGGCGGCGTTAAAGGTGTCAATGGCCTCCGCATACTCCGGCGTATCCGTCTTGTTGGCGTTTTCCGCCGTCCGGATGACGTGGATGGCGCGTTCCATTTCCGGCGTGATGCCCATGGCTATTTCCAGCACGGTTTCATCCTTCGGTTCGCTGGCTTCCTGCGGAAGATAGCCCACCATGGCGTATTCATCCATGTTGATAGAGCCTTCGTCCGGCGTATCTTCTCCCAGAATCATGCGGAACAGGGTGGACTTGCCCGCGCCGTTGGGGCCTACCAGGGCAACCCGTTCCCCCAGTTAATGGTCATTTCCGTTTCCCGGAACAGGGTGCGTCCGGCGTGGGATTTCGTGAGGTTTTTGATCGTCAGCATGGTGAAGAGGGGCGGCATTCTACCGGGGAGGGAGGGGGAAGGCAAGAGCCGTCAGGGCAGGGACGGTCATTTTTGAAAGCTTTACTGGATTTTTACGCGTAATCTGCTAGCCTTGGCGCGCCATGCCGACCATGCAGACATTCAGGCTTTTGCTTGCTGCCGCCCTCCTGTGCGGATGGAGTTCCTGCTGCACTCCTCCGGCTGAGGATTATATACAGAGACCTTACGTGCAGCAGCAGATGTCCGGATTGGCGAATGCTTTTCTGGGGCTGCTGCCGCCGGAGAAGGCCGCTCTTCCCGCCGCCAGGGCGGAAGCCAAGTGGCTGGCGGACACGGCGGTAGTCCAGTCCGCGGCGATTGCCCGGAATAACAGGATTGTGCTGTTCGGCTGGCTGAACAACATCCTGGTCAATTCCAACCTGCGCGACAGGGGGCTCTGCTGGCAGGTGCAGCAGGATTTGTACCGTGACATGCGCCGCCGCCCCGTGAAGTTTTTCCGTGTGGGGTTGACCATCCGCGACCATGGAACGGGCAGGGAGCACAGCTGCGTGTACGTGAACGCTGCCGGAGGGGGATTGCAGGGTTCCATCGTCCTGGACGCCTGGAAGAACTGCGGGCATCTGGTGGTGCTGACCCAGAAGGACCGGGAAGGGGGCAAATGGGAGGAGGACTGGCGGGAACCGTTCGTGTCCAAGGCCTTTCCTGAAGGGCATTCCTACGGAATGGACCATCACCTGGTCTGGCCCGGATGGGCCAGGAAACGCCCCCTGCTGATCCAGAGGATATTCCAGTCCGGTCAGCAGGAGGAGGCGAAGGCAAGCGGTTCCGCTGCTGTCCATAAAGAAGCTGGCGCTTCCGGCGGCGGAGCTTCCAAGGCTGCCTGAATGTAAAAGGCCGTTTAACGAGGCCGGAGCTTGTGCACGTCCCTGCTTGATGGCGGGTGACGCCTGCATGTGCGGGGAATGCCTGCGTTTGCTACGGCGTCCGCCGTTTTTAAGGAAAATCCCGGTGAACCGGCAAATGACGGCTGAAAACCGGGTTCCGGGCAAATAAAAACGCACTCAGTGCGTACACCGAGTGCGGATTAATTGGATGATTTGCTAATGTTGCAGGGCGAGGCCCTGCTGCAAACTTACTTGCCCTTGGCCTGCACAACCGGAGCGGGAGCAGGAGCGGTGGTTTGCTGTTGCTGCTGCTGCTGGGAGCAAGAAGCGACCAGGCAAGCGGCGCCGGCGATGGCGAGGATAGCGATGTTCTTCATAATTCGAATTAAATACAGTGTTTGTTAACTACTGGAACCTCCGCATCCACGGAGGTTTGCTGGGACCAATGTAAATGGTGGCAAGTAGAAATCAAGAGATTTTCTTGTTCCATGTCACGGCATTACAGAAAAGAGCAGGACCCCCGGTTTCAGGAGTCCTGCTCTTTTTGATGCGTTATGGAAAACGGTTTGTTTCAAAACCGTTTTTTACGGTCACAGGCTGGTGCCTAGTTCAATAATGGAGTAGTCCCCGTCCGGCCTCCGGTACACGATCTGGAGCACGTCGCGTCGCGCATTCCTGTAGAGCACGAAGGGCTTGTCGGAAAGTTCCAGTTCCATGATGGCTTCCTCCTTGTAAAGCTTCTTGAGATTGTAGCTTTCTCTGTGAATGAGGAGGGGTTCCGGGTCTTCCTTGGAATCTCCGGGGTAATCCAGTACGGAATCGTCATATACCGTTTCATCCAGCTTGCGGATGGTTTCCTGGTGATGGGGGCGGAAATTTTTCATCAGGCGCGTCTTGTGCTTGCGCATGCGGCGCATGATTTTGGTGATCGTTTCGTCGATGCAGGCGTACATGTCCGTCCCTTCCGTGGAAGCGTCAATGGTGATGTGGTCCGAGCAGAACAGAATCACCTGGGAAATCTTGCGGTCGCGTTGCACATCAAGCAATACTTTAACCTCCATAATGCGTGGGAAGTCCAGGCGGATCCCCTCAATCTTTTTCGTTACGAATTCCCGAATCGCGTCTGTGACTTCCACGTGGCGCCCCGTGATCGTAATGGGTGTGTTTACGTTTACCTTTTGCATTGTCGTACCTCTTTCTAGTTGATGTTAATGCGCGGAACCCAGTCCGCACCTTTCAAGATATACAGATTTGACAATGTTTGTCGAGGAATCCTTTCTTTTTTTCCGTGTGCGGGGAAGGGGATTTTTCCGCTCTTGTTCCCTCATGCCGGGGCCGGGCAACTCTCCTACCTGTTGTGAGCCAAGCCGCCGGAAGGGGCCTGCGTTTTTCCTTTCCCTTCCGCCGCCCCCGGAAAGCGTTTCCGGACCTCTGTCATACGGTCGCAGCCATGAAAATTTTTATTTGAAAGTACTTGACATGCTGCGGAAGTAGGTTATAACAATTCCGCACTCCTCTACGGATGCTCTTTAAATCGCGGGATGGAGCAGCCAGGTAGCTCGTCAGGCTCATAACCTGAAGGTCGCAGGTTCAAATCCTGCTCCCGTAACCATTTGAAAGCCCTGCAAGTCAAAAGCTTGCAGGGCTTTTTCGTGCCCCTGCGCCATGGGGCGGAAGTAATTCTTTTAAAAAGGTCATCCTTGAAAGGGAAGTGGCTGTGAACGGGTATTTTATGGCCGTGTGGAGCAATGGTGCGCCGTTACTGCCGTCTTTGGCCTTGTGGCGATTACGGACAAAGGGTATGGTGCAGCAAGATAATCTGCGCCACTGGACGGCATGACGAAGGAAAACGGCCCGTTGCCCGGCCGGAAACGATCGTTTGCATCCCTTCCGTGGCGCCGCTCCGGCTGAATAATATAAAACACTACAATAATGGGAAACTCAATTGACCATGGCATGTTCCGGAAGTCCGTCCTGCTGGCTTTCGGATTGTCTTTTCCTTCTCCGGTCTCGCCGTTGCCGCATCGGGAGAACTGACCCCGGAACAACAGGTCCAGCCCGTTGAAGGCGCCAGGAAAATCAACCCTGCCGCCGTGGAAGTGCTGCTTGGCAAGAACCACCGGATGACATTCGATTTTTACGGGGACAACGTTTTCCGGATTTTCCGGGATGACAAGGGCGGCATTATCCGCGACCCCAAGGCGGAGCCGGAAGCCCGCATCCTGGCGGACAACCCCCGGAAGCCGGTTTCCCGCCTGGACGTGGACCAGCAGGGAGATGTGGTCACCATCACCACAGGGAAGATCAGGATTGAAATAGACAAAAAGACCTCTCTTCTCAAGATCATCAACCTGAAGGACAATTCCGTGGTGGTGGAGCAGGCGGCCCCCGTCCTTTTTGAAAAGGGCAGCACCAGCTTTTCCCTGAAAGCGAAGCCGGATGAATATTTCTACGGCGGCGGCGTGCAGAACGGCCGTTTTTCCCACAAGGGGAAGGTGATTTCCATTGAGAACCAGAACAGCTGGACGGATGGCGGCGTGGCTTCCCCCACTCCCTTCTACTGGTCCACCGGCGGCTACGGCGTCATGTGGCATACCTTCAAGAAGGGCCAGTATGATTTCGGCTCCAGGGAGAAGAACCTGGTCAGCCTTTCGCATGATGAAAATTACCTGGACGTCTTTTTCATGGTCAACGACGGGCCCGTCAGCCTGCTGGGGGATTTCTACCAGCTTACCGGCGCCCCCGTCCTGCTGCCCAAGTTCGCCTTTTACCAGGGCCACCTGAACGCCTACAACCGGGATTACTGGAAGGAAGACGAGAAGGGCATCCTGTTTGAGGACGGAAAACGGTACAAGGAAAGCCAGAAGGATAACGGAGGCATTAAGGAATCCCTGAACGGGGAGTTGAACAATTACCAGTTTTCCGGCCGCGCCGTGGTGGACCGCTACAAGGCCCATGACATGCCGCTGGGATGGCTCCTGCCGAACGATGGCTACGGAGCCGGCTACGGCCAGACGGATACCCTGGACGGCAATATCGCGAATTTGAAGAACCTGGCGGACTACGCCAGGAAGAACGGCGTGGAAATAGGCCTGTGGACCCAGTCCGACCTGCATCCCAAGCCGGAAATCAGCGCCCTGCTCCAGCGCGACATCGTGAAGGAGGTGAGGGACGCCGGAGTGCGCGTGCTGAAGACGGACGTCGCCTGGGTGGGCGCCGGCTATTCCTTCGGCCTGAACGGCATTACGGACGTGGCCCAGATCATGACCTATTACGGTAACAACAGCCGACCGTTCATCATTTCCCTGGACGGCTGGGCCGGAACCCAGCGTTATGCCGGCATCTGGTCGGGCGACCAGACGGGCGGCGTCTGGGAGTACATCCGTTTCCATATTCCCACCTACATCGGCTCCGGCCTCTCCGGCCAGCCCAACATCTGTTCGGACATGGACGGCATTTTCGGCGGGAAGAATCCGCTGGTGAACGTCCGCGATTTCCAGTGGAAGACCTTCACTCCCATGGAGCTGAACATGGACGGCTGGGGAGCCAATGAAAAGTATCCCCACGCCTTCGGGGAACCCTATACCTCCATCAACCGGTGGTACCTCAAGCTCAAGTCGGAATTGCTTCCGTACGCCTACAGCATCGCGGAGGAATCCGTTTCCGGCCTGCCCATGATCCGGGCCATGTTCCTGGAATACCCCAATCCCTACACGCTGGGGAAGGCCACGCAGTACCAGTTCCTGTACGGCCCCTATTTTCTGGTGGCGCCCGTTTACCAGGAAACCAGGGCGGACAAGGAGGGGAATGACGTGCGCCACGGCATTTACCTGCCGGAAGGACAATGGATCGATTATTTCACCGGGGATTTGTATGAAGGCGGCAAGAT
This sequence comes from Akkermansia sp. JRP_AM1, assembly GCF_049262625.1. Lineage (NCBI taxonomy): Bacteria > Pseudomonadati > Verrucomicrobiota > Verrucomicrobiia > Verrucomicrobiales > Akkermansiaceae > Akkermansia > Akkermansia sp. JRP_AM1. The sequence continues at coordinate 946,167 of NZ_CP118234.1, read as the reverse complement.
TTACAATGACGTTGACGCTCCCCTGTGGAAACTGCCCGTGTTTGTCAAGAACGGCGCGATCATTCCCATGGCCAATCCGAGCAACAATGTCTCGGAAATCAATCCTAACCTGCGCATTTACGAGCTTTACCCGCACGGCAGCACTTCCTTTACCGCGTATGACGACGACGGCGTGACGGAGGAATACAGGGCCGGCAAGGGTGTCCGCACCCTGGTTGAATCCCGGGCGGACGACAAGAACAACGTGACCGTCACCGTTCATCCGGCGGTGGGGGATTTCAACGGCTTCCAGAAGAAGAAGGCCACGGAGTTCCGCATCAATGTGACGCAGAAGCCGTCCAGCGTTTCCGCCAAAGTCGGGGAAAACAGCGTCAACCTGGCGGAAGCGAATTCCATGGAGGATTTCAAGTCCCGGGAGAACGTGTATTTCTATGACCAGGCTCCCAACCTGAACAGGTTTGCGACCAAGGGAAGCGATTTTGAGAAGAAGGTGATTGCCAAAAACCCGCAGCTGCTGGTGAAGCTGGCCCCGGCGGATATTACGGCTGTCCCCACCGTGCTTTCCGTGGAAGGCTTCCGCTTTGAACCCGCGGAAAAATACCGTGTCTCTTCCGGCGCCCTGACCGCTCCCGCTAATGCCAGGGTGACGGAGGAAAACGCGGCCGCATATACCTTGACTCCTTCATGGGATGCTGTTCCGAACGCTGATTTTTATGAAATCGAATTCGGCGGAATGCTGTATACCACCATCAAGGGGACGGAGTTCCTGTTTGAGGATTTGGAGGCGGAAACGCCCTATTCCTTCAATGTACGCGCCGTCAACAAGGACGGCCATTCCGCCTGGACGGCCATCAGCGCGAAGACCAAGGCCAACCCGCTTGAGTTCGCCATTCCGGGAATCGAAGGTGAAACGAGCGTGGAAAACCAGGGCAATTCCCTGACGAAACTCTTTGACTTCAAGGAAAAGGACGCGTGGCACACGAAGTACAACGAGAAGGCCGTGCCGTTTGACCTGGTTCTGGACCTGAAGACCATCAACAAGCTTGAGAAGTTCCATTACGTTCCGCGTGAGGACGGCGGCAACGGAACGCTCCTGAAGGGCTCCATTTCCTACAGCATGGACCGGGAAAACTGGACGAAGGCCGGAACGTTCCAGTGGGACAAGAATGGCGACGTGAAGATCTTCAACTTCAAGGACGCCCCCACGGCGCGCTACATCAAGCTGAATGTCACGGAAGGCGTGGGCGACTACGGCTCCGGCAGGGAAATCTACGTCTTCAAGGTGCCGGGCACGGAAAGCTATCTGCCGGGCGACATCAATAATGACGGCAAGATCGACCGGAACGACCTGACCTCCTACATCAACTACACGGGCCTGCGGAAAGGCGATTCCGACTTTGAAGGCTACATCAGCAACGGAGACATCAACAAGAATGGCCTTATTGACGCTTACGATATTTCCGTGGTAGCCACCCAGCTGGAAGACGAAGCCGACCAGCCGCAGGAAGAAGCCGCCAGGAAGGACGAGGAAGGGGATAAGAAGGAAGGGGACGGCGAGAAGAAGAAAGCCGCCGAGGAGGCAAAGAAGAAAGCCCGCTTGGACGGAAAGCTCCTGCTCAGCGCCGATAAGAAGAGGTACGCCAAGGGAGACGCCGTCAAGGTGACCGTGAAGGGCCGGAACCTCCGGCTGGTGAATGCTCTGAGCTTTGCCCTCCCGTACGATCCCAAGGATTTGGAATTCGTGGGCGTGGAGGTTAAGAACATGAAGAAGATGGAGAACCTGACGAACGACAGGCTTCATACGAACGGAACCAAGGCCCTGTATCCCACCTTCGTCAATATCGGGGACAAGGAACCTGTGGAGGGAACCTCCGAGCTGTTTGTGCTGAAGTTCAAGGCCCGTCGCGACGTGAAGTTCCAGCCGAAGCTCACGGACGGCATGGTGGTGGATAAAAAGCTGAACACCAGGAAATTGTAATTTTAACATCCTGATGCGGCTCCATGCGCGGCTGGACAGCGTCCACGCATGGAGGCCGCCGTTTCCGGCAGGGCGCCCCCGCGGCTTTCGCCGCCGTGGAACGGCGCCCTTCCGCATGTTCCGGAGGCTTCCGGACGGAGCGGCGGAGGGGAAATATTTCCCTGCGTTGCTGTTCCGGCGGAGGGGTGACGCAATGAGGCTCCCTTCACGGGCGGATGAACCGTTTTTTTCTGGAGCGCCCGGTCTTTTCACTTATGTTGGGGGTGCCAGACAGGCGCCCACGATGCCATGACCGGCCCCGGACTCATCTCCTTGTTCTGCTTTCTGATGACGGCCGCCCATTTTTTGCGCGGCGGGATGCATGCGGGCGTCATTTTGTGCATGGGGCTGGCGGCGCTTTCGTTTTCCCGGCGCGGCTGGCTCCGCAGGAGCGTCACGTTCCTGCTGCTGGCCTCCCTGCTTTTCTGGGGGGCGGAAACCTGGCATCTGGCCAGGCTGCGGATGATGGAGGGACTGCCGTTTCTGCGGCTGGCCGCCATTCTGGCGGGCGTACTGCTGCTTCATGCGGCGGCCATCCTGTGGCGCAGGCGCGGGGAGAAGGATTTGCCTGTTCCGGAGCTGGCGCGCAGCCGCGTGTTTTCCGCCTCCGTGCTATTTCTGTTTCTGCTGGATGCGCTGGCCCCTTTCCGCCTGCTGCTGGGAGAGCGTGTTCTGCCGTGGCAGGGCGTCAACGGATTCGTGATTCTTCTTCTGGCCTGGTGGGGAGGCTATTGTGCGGAGGGGCTGCTGAATCCGCAGGCGTCTCCCCGCAGGCGGCGGCTGATGTGGACCGTATTCGCCTCCGTGTTTTTTCTTCAGTTTCTGCTGGGCGTGACGGTGGCTTCCTCCCTTCTGATGACGGGCAGGCTGCATGTTCCCGTGCCGTTCATGATGATTTCCGGCCCGGTTTACCGGGGAGAAGGCATCTTCATGCTGGCGCTGTTCAGCGTATCCGTCCTTCTGGCCGGGAGCGCGTGGTGCAGCCATCTGTGCTACTTCGGGGTGTGGGACTGCCTGTCCGCCGCCTCCTCCCGCAGAAAGGGGCGTCCGGTGAAGGGAGGCAAGGGCCTCCGGGACTGGAGATGGGCGGCCCTCGCCGCAGCGGTGGGAACGCCGCTGCTCCTGTCCCTGTGGGGACTCCCGGTGGAATACGCCCTGGCGGTTGCGCTTGCCGCGGCTTTCCTGGCTCCCCTGGCCTGGAGAATGAGCGCCGCGGGCGGCGTGAGGGAATATTGCAGCAGGTTTTGCCCCATGGGGCTGGCCGCCGGTTTGCTGGGCAGGCTGTCCCCCTGGCGCATGCTCGTGAAGGAGACGTGCACCGGGTGCATGCAGTGCGCCGCCGCCTGCCGTGACCTCGCCATCTCGCGCGAGGGCGGGGCCTGCCGCATTTCCAGGCGCTGCACCCTTTGCCGGGACTGCATTTCCCGGTGTTCCCACGGCGCTCTGGGCCTCGGCATGGCCGGTCCCTTCTCCTCTGTGCCGTCCGCGCGGGCGGACATGTATTTTGTAACGCTGGTTTCCGTCATGCACGTGGTGTTCCTGGCGACGGCGCGAGTCTGATTTTATTCATCATGAGAAATACCTACACCCTGGAATATCCGTTTTGCGGAGGATGGATGGAACCCGCCCAGTGGCAGGCCGTTCTGGACGCCGTGGACGGGGGATGCCGCCTTGTTTCCTTTTCCACCCTGTCCATTCCTCTGGACGGGGTGGATGAGCGGGAATGCGTGGAGAAGGGCATTGCCCTGGCGGAAAAGCTTTCCCGCCTGGTTCCCTATACGGAACAGGCCGTGGATGTAGGTTCCTCCCTCTGCTGGGGGAAAACCGGGACGCATGGCTGGAGTTCGCCGGAAAGTTGAACAGGTTTTCCGCTCCCGTTTCCTTCCCCGCGTATGAAATACGCAAAAACCGCGAACGTCTTTTTTCCTCGGACCCGCAGCCTGAAGGACGTTTTTCCGCCCTGCACAAGCGCGCCCGTATTTGTCTGGAAGAGGCTCCGCACCATGAATTCGGGCTGTTTTCCTGTGACCTGGGCTTTGTGGTTCCCAAGGGCGGCCATCCGGAGGGCGGCGTGCATTTGTTTGCCGGAGGCGGGGGCGGCATTCGGGGGGCAGTGCGGCCCTGGCGCCGCGGGCGGCATCCTGGCTGGGGCGGTATTCCCTGCCGGAGGCCGTGAAGGCGGCGGGGGTGCTGACGGCCCTGAATGAACAGTTCGGGGAACCGGACAATCCGCGCAAGAGGAGATTGAAGTCGCTGTTCGCCTCCCGCAGCCTGGACTGGGTTCTGAATGAATTGAAAAACGCCGGCTTGTACCCGGGAGAGGGGGAGCAACCTGAGTTTTCCTCTTCCGGGGAGTGGAGCCGCAATGATTTCTATAACGGGCTGCTGGTGGCGCTCCCTTCCGGCAGTCTGGAGGATACGCCGGAATATGCCGTGGCGTCGGCATGGCGGCGCGTGGTCCCTTTTTTGACTTCTCCGGTGCGCATCACGCCGCGGGGCAATTTGAGGCTTCATCCGGCGGACAGGTGCGTGGCGGAACGCATCAAGGTACTGCTGCGCGGGTCCAGGCATTTTCCCCGCTCTCCATTGAATCCTGCTCCTGCCGCGGCTTGCCGGGCTGCCGCCGCGCCCGCGCCGCTTCTTCCCTGGTCCACCGGGAGCTCAACGGATGGCTGGAAGAAATTCTCGTGAATTTGGGCTGGATGACGAACCCGTGGTGTTCCGGATTTCCGGCTGTCCCAACGGCTGCTCCCGCCCCTTGTTTGCAGAGCTGGCCATGGTGGGCCGCAGCGAGGGCGTTTACGATGTTTTTGCCGGAGGGCGCGCCCAGGGCGACAGGACGGCGTTCCTGCTGCGCCGCGCCGTTCCCCTTGGCGAAGTGAGGGAGCTGTTCCGGGAACTTTTCCGGCAGTTCGCCCTTGCCAAAGGGGAGAATGAGGAGTGGACGTTCGGGGAGTGGGTCTTTGACCGCCTGCTTTCCGGAGAGACAGAGCCGTGACGGCTGCACCGTCCGTGAATTCCACGGGAAGCTTCAGGGGGCGCGCCGGGACCTCCCTGTTTTTTCATGGGCATGCATCAGGAGGCGCGAAGATGAAAGCCGCGTTTTTCCTTTTTCCGGTATGTTGTTGTGTGGCGATTTTTTGACCTGAAAATGGTTCAGGCGGGTTCCGGAACGGATATGGTGGGGAATCATGTCCCTGGCCTCTTTTTTCTATGCCGCCTGTTTTGGCTGCGCCGTCGGCTTTGCGTGTGGCGCGGAAGGTTTTTCCTCCTGGAACGGAACGGCGGGCGGCGTGTCCTCCCTGTCCGGACTCTGGGCGCAAAGCTACGGAGCCCGTCCCGGCAACGTGCATTTGTACAGGAATGGCGAGAATCCGTGGCTTCAGGAGTTCAACGTGTCCCTGCGGGCCCAGTACCAGGCGGCGGCCGTGTCCCCCAGCGGTTCCGGGACGTACCCCGGCTCCCACGGGCGCACGGAGGAATGGCGGCGGCTGAGGCTGGGCTGGAACGCCAGGGTGCTCCGGGACCTGAAAGTGGCTAATATCTGGAACATGGGCGGCGTGGACAGTCTGGGCTATTACAAGGGCGGACGCTGGAACAACCACAAAATGACCCGCGGCAACCTTTATGAGGCCCATTTGGAATATTCCCTGCCGGGCGCTGTTGTGGGTGCGGGGAAGGTGCTTCCCGTCATTCTGGCGGAGAACCGCATTTCCAGTTCCAAGTATAAGCTGCCGGAGATTTCCGCCGTGGAAAACATGCTGGTCAGCGACAGTTCCTTCGGCGTCTGGAGCTATAATGACGAAAAGAAGGAGCCGCTGGGGTATTACGCGGGCCTGTGGTCCAACACGGACGAGAGGAGCCGCGGAACCTGGGGCACTTGGGAGTCCGTGAACATGAGCCTGGGCCTGTCCGCGCGCGCGGACGGCCTGCTGCTGAAGGAAGGGCGGCTTTACTGCGACTGGATTTACAACTGGGGCGACATGAAGGACCGCCCCTACGACGGCAATTACACGGGCACCGGGGCGCGGAACGTGCTGGCGCTGTATTATTACGGAAAGCAGGGCGCATTTGAGCTGATGGCCCAGGCGGTCTGGGCCTCCCGGCTGCGGGAGTATTCCTCCGGCGGCGTGATAGCTCCGTCCGGCCTGGCGGGGCTGACCGTCATGCCGTCCCTCAACCTGACGGGGCATGTGCAGGCGGTCGCCCGCTACCAGCTCGCATTCGGTCCGGACGCCGTGAAGCCGAACAAGCGCTATGCCTCCCTGGCGGAAAGGGGAGGGAACCGCGTGGATTGCTACCAGGCCGTGGCCGCCGGGTTGAATTTCTTTGTGTACCGGGACGATCCCGCGCGGCTGAAGATCATGACGATGGCGGAGTACGGGCATTCCCGCGGAGGCCGTTCCGCCGGGTTTACGGGGTGGACGTTTATCTGCGGCGCGTACACGAATTTCTGACCGTGTCCGGCGCCGTTTATGTGACAACATTGCAACCAGGCGGCTCTTGTCCGGCGGCGGGGAAGGTTTTAGGTTGGCTCCGTTCCCGGAGGAAAGCCGCCGCTGCTGCTCCTTCAACGACCAGACATTACAGATTATGAATAAAGTCAGTTGCATCATCATGGATTGGGCCGGTACGGCCGTGGACTTCGGCTGTTTCGCCCCTTTGAACGTTTTTTTGAGCGTGTTCAGGGAAAAGGGCCTGGATATCACCTACAGGCAGGCGCGGGAACCCATGGGGTTGCTGAAAGTGGACCACATCCGCGCCATTCTGGAAATGGAGCCGGTTCGCGAACAGTTTGAGAGGAAGTACGGCCGTTCCTGGAATGAATCCGACGTGCGGGAGCTTTACGCCGGGTTTGAAACGCACCTGTTCGCCTCCCTGAAGGATTTCACCACCCCCATTCCCGGCGTGGTGGAAACGCTGGAGGGGCTGAAGGCCCGTGGCATCAAAGTCGGGTCCACCACGGGCTACACGGCGGAGATGATGGACATTGTGCGTCCCGGGGCTGCCGCCCGGGGTTACGTGGTGGACAACCTGGTGACGCCGGACGAAGTGCCCGCGGGCCGTCCCGCGCCGTACATGGTTTACCGGAACATGATTGACCTGGAGATCCCCTCCGTGGACCAGGTGGTGAAGGTGGGCGATACGATGGCGGATATCCGGGAAGGATTGAGTGCGAAAGTGCACACCGTGGGCATCATCACGGGCAGCAATGAACTGGGCCTGAGCGAGGAGGAATATGAGGCCATGCCCGCCGCAGAATTGAACAGAATGAAGGAGGAAGTGCGCCGCCGCATGCTGGACGCGGGAGCGCATTACGTGCTGGATTCCATTCGTGAACTGCCCGCCTGCATTGAGGAGATCAACGCCTCCATGAACCGCTAGCCTTTCAACCATCCATTAACCATGAGAAATTACCTTCTTCTTACCCCCGGCCCGCTGAGCACTTCCGAATCCGTCCGCCAGGCCATGCTTCAGGACTGGTGCACCTGGGACAAGGATTACAACGAGGGCGTGGTCACCGTCATCCGGGAACAGCTTTTGAAGCTGGCGGGGCTGGACGGCGAATACACCACCGTTCTTTTACAGGGCAGCGGCACCTATGCCGTGGAAGCCACGCTGAGCTGCGCCGTCAGGCCGCAGGACAAGCTGCTGATCGTCGCCAACGGTGCGTACGGCAAGCGCATGGGGGACATCGCCCGCCGCCATGGCCTGAATCACGTCCTCGTTTCCCTGAAGGAGACGGCGCCCGTGACGCCGGAGGCCGTGCGGCGCGCGCTGGAGGAACACCCGGACATCACCCACCTGGCCATGGTGCACTGCGAGACCACCACCGGCATTCTGAATCCGGTGGAGGCCGTCGCCAGGGCGATCCGCGGTCGCGGCCTGACGTTCATCGTGGACGCCATGAGCAGCTTCGGCGGCATTCCCATTGACATCCGCAAGCTGGGAATCGACTTCCTGGTCAGCAGCGCGAACAAGTGCATCCAGGGCGTTCCGGGTTTCGGCTTCGTCATTGCCAGACGCTCCTTCCTGTCCCGGTGCGAGGGGGTCTCCCGCTCCCTGTCCCTGGATTTGTATGACCAGTGGGCGGAGATGGAGAAGGGCCATGGCAAGTGGCGCTTTACCTCTCCCACGCATGTGGTGCGCGCCTTCTTCCAGGCCGTGAAGGAGCTGGAAGATGAGGGCGGCGTGGAAGCGCGCCATGACCGGTACCGGGAAAACCATGCGGCGCTGGTGGAGGGGATGCGCCGGAGCGGGTTCCGGACCCTGCTGCCGGACGAACTCCAGTCCCCCATCATCACGTCCTTCCTGTACCCGGAGGAGGATTTTGATTTCCAGAAGTTTTATGAGGCCTTGAAGGAACGGGGATTCGTCATTTACCCCGGCAAGATTTCGGAAGCCCCTACCTTCCGCATCGGCAATATCGGGGACGTGTTCCCGGACGATTTCCGCCGCCTGGCGGAGGCCGTGGCGGATATCCGCCGGAACAAGTAGTTCCCTTCCCATCCATCAATGCCAGCGGGCCGCTGCGGCGGCCAGGAGGTTACCATGCTACAGTTGAAAAACATCAAGAAAGTCTATAACGGAGTTCCCATTCTGAACGGCATCAGCCTGGACATCGGGAAAGGGGAAATCGTCTCCATCCTGGGGCCGTCCGGCAGCGGAAAGACTACGCTGCTGAACGTCATCCTGGGGCTGGCGGAACTGGACGGCGGCCAGATCCTTTTTGACGGGGAGGACGTGAGCGGCACGCCCATGCAGCGGCGCGGCTTCAACATCGTGTTCCAGGATTATGCCCTGTTCCCCAACCTGAACGCCTATCGGAACATCACGTACGGCCTGAAGAACAAGCCGGGGGTCAGCTCCCCCGTGAGGTGCGGGAGCTGGTGGAGCTGCTGGGCCTGAGCGAACATCTGGACAAGCGCATCGACCAGCTTTCCGGCGGCCAGAAGCAGCGCGTGGCCCTGGCCCGCACGCTGGTGATGAAGCCCCGCATCCTGCTGTTGGACGAACCTCTGAGCGCCCTGGACGGCGTCATCAAGGAGTCCATCAAGTCCCGCATCAAGACGATTGCCCGGGAGTACAACCTGACCACAATCATTGTGACGCATGACCCGGAGGAGGCCCTTACCCTGTCCGACCGGGTGCTGATCCTGAACGAAGGAGGCATTTCCCAGTATTCCACGCCGCGGGAAATCATTTCCAGCCCCAGCAACAGCTTTGTGAAGCAGTTCATCCTGAACCAGCTGGAGATCAAGAGGAATAACATTCTTTCCCTCTTTGAGGGTTCCTATGCATAAAACCCAGATAGAAATCCGGGGCGTGTTCTGGGCGGTTGCCCTGGTGTTCTCCGTCTTCCTGGTCCTGCCCATGGCGCTGCTGCTGGGCAAGTCCTTCCTGGTAGGTGGGGAATCCGGCCTGGGGAATTATACGGCCATGCTGGCCAGCCCGGCATTCCTGGAATCCTTCCGGAACAGTTTTCTGATTTCCGGGATTTCCGCGGCGCTGACCACCGCGCTGGCCTTTTTCCTGGCGTATGCCGTGAACAATACGGGACTGCCGCCCTTGTTCCGCAAGTTCATCGCGGGAATGACGGTGGCGCCCATGTTCCTGCCCACCATCACGTACGGCTTCGTCATCATCTATTCCTTCGGCAGGGAAGGGCTGCTGACGCGGCTGCTGGGGTTCCAGGTGCTGGACATTTACGGGTTCCAGGGAATGCTGCTGGGCTACACCATTTACACGCTGCCGGTCGCCTTCCTGCTGATTAACAACACCTTCAAGTATGTAGACAAGAACTTCGTCATCGTTTCCAAGGTGATGGGGGACGGCCCCGTTCGCACCTTCCTGGGAACGGCCGTGAGGCCGCTGGTGGGTACGCTGGGGGCGGCGCTGATCCAGTCGTTCACGCTGAGTTTTACGGACTTCGGCATTCCCGCCTCCATCGGAGGCAGTTTTGACGTGGTGGCCATCCATTTGTACAATGAAATGCTGGGGGCCATCCCGAACTTCGGCGGCGGCGCGGCGGTCGCCGTTTCCATGCTGCTGCCGTCCATCATCAGCATCCTGCTGATCAATTACCTGGAACGGTACAATTTCCGGTACAACAGGATTTGCCGCCAGGACATCGTCAAAAGCCGCCTGAGGGACGCCGTGTGCGGCGCCGGGTCCCTGGCCGTCATCGGAACCATTGCGGCGGTTTTTGCGGTCATGTTCGTGGTGCCTTTCGTCAGAAACTGGCCTTATGAGGTGGAATTTTCCCTGGAACGCTTCATGCGCATCCTCTCTTCCCGCGGCCTGCTTTCCATTTACGGCAATTCCCTGTGGGTGGCGCTGCTGACCGCGCTGCTGGGCACCCTGCTTTCCTACGGCGCCGCGCTGGCATCCGCGCGCTCCGGGCTGGGGCGGGTGGCCCGCGGCGCGATTGATGGGATAGCCGTGGTGACCAACACCATTCCGGGCATGGTGCTCGGCCTGGCATTCCTGTTCGCCTTCACGGGAACCAGCCTGCAAAACACCTTCCTGATTCTGGTGCTCTGCAACGTGGTCCATTTCTTCACCACGCCCTACCTGATGGGCAAGAGCTCCTTGGAGAAAATGAACAAGGGCTGGGAGGCCACGGCCGCCCTGATGGGTGATTCCTGGCTGAAAACCCTGTGCCGGGTTGTGGTGCCCAATTCGCTGGGAACCGTGCTGGAAATGTTCAGCTATTATTTCATCAACAGCATGATCACGATCAGCGCCGTCATCTTCCTAGTGGGCGCCAGAACGGCCGTGCTGACCACCAAGATCAAGGAATTGCAGCATTACGCGCAGTTTGATTCCATCTTTGTGATGTCCCTCCTGATTCTGGCCACGAATATCCTGGTCCGGGTCATTCTGGGCGGCATTGTCGCCCGATGCACCAAAAAACAATAAAATACCGTCATGAAAAAACAGTCCACCATGATTGCCTGCGCGCTTGCCGTCGTTTCCGGAGTCCTTCTGTGCCTGGGCGGCTGCAATCAGAGCCCGGAGGTAGTGATTTACTCCAACGCGGACGAAGAATCCCGGCTAGCCATGCAGGACGCCCTGGACAGGGCCGGATTTTCCGGACAGTACATTTTTTCCTCCTTCAGCACCTCGGAGCTGGGCGGAAAGATCATGGCGGAGGGCAGCAACATTGAGGCGGACGTGATTACCGCCTCCACCTACTACCTGGAAAGCGCCCAGCAGGCCCACCGGATGTTCGCCCCCCTCTCCTTCACGTTCCATGCCCTGGAAAAGACGCCCGGTTTCTGCGCGCCCCTTACGGCGCAGGAAGGGGCCATTTTCATCAATACGAGGGCGCTTCAGGAGAACGGGCTGCCCCGGCCCGCCTCCCTGAAAGACCTTGCAAGCCCGGCGTACAAGGGATTCATCTCCATTCCCAATATCCGCAGTTCCTCCACGGCATGGCTGATGGTCCAGGCCCTGGTCAGCGCGTACGGGGAGCAGGAGGCGCGACGCCTGCTGCACAGCATTGTGGAGAACGCGGGGCCTCATCTGGAAAATTCCGGTTCCGGACCGCTGAAGAAGGTGCGCGCCGGGGAGGTGGCGATTGCCTTCGGCCTGCGCCACCAGGCCGTGGCGGACAGGAAGGCTGGGCTGCCCATTGATTACGTGGACCCGGCGGAAGGCAATTTCATGCTGACGGAGTCCGTCTGCGTGACGGACAAGGGCGCGGGGGGCAATCCCCTGGCGATGAAGATGGCGGAGACGCTTGTCCGGACCGCCCGCCCCGGCATCCTCAAGGTCTACCCCGTGCCGCTGTATGAGGGGAAAACTTTAGGGAGGATGCCAGATCGTCCAACGTGAAGGCCTTTCCCGAACCGCTGACGGTAGACTTGCTGAAAAGGCACCAGGCGCTGATGAATTAGGTTTTTCCCGGCAGAGACGGGTGCCATTCAGGCCGCGGAATACGGTTTCCGCGGCCTGAATGCGTTGGTAAGGCACGGTTTCCAATGGCCGTTCAGAAGAGATAAATTTGGTTTCAGAAGGTCATTTCTGCTGTTCATTGATGAATTTATTGAGTATTTAAAGTTTTTGCTATGATTTTTGAATGACCATTAAATTTATTAAAGTCACTAAAAAAGATAGGATTTGTTATGCCCCGGCGCCGGAACCGGTGGAGCACGGAGACAAGCTGGAAATCATGGAAATGAAGGATGACTCCCTTACGCCGCTGTTGGGGAGGCCCGCCGGATTTTCCCTGTCCAGAAACCCCATGGTGTTCGTCAAAATGAACGACGGGTTCCAGCGCATCCTGATGAAGCATATCCTGTATGTGGAGGCGGGGGAAGCTACTGCACGCTGCACGTGCACGGCATGTCGTCCATTCTGGTATCCGCCCCGCTGGCGCGGGTGGCCGAGCACCTGGACGGGGAATATTTCATCCGCGTGCACCGTTCCTATCTGGTTAATAAATTACACATAGAGTCCATTGCGGGTAATTTCCTTCAGGTGGGGAATGTTTCCATCCCCGTCAGCAAGTTCATGAAAAAGAAAGTGCTGGGAAGCCTGAACATGCTGTCGTTTTCCAAATAGACCCCGGCCATGGCCGCCGGCGCCGCGGGAAAGCGGAACAGTTCTTCCGGACAGGCGGGATGGAAAAAGCGCCGGAATGACCCCATGATCACAACGTCGCCAAAAGGCGGCACCTCATATTAACCTCAACCAGAAAATAAAATAATATGGCAATTGACAAATCAGCAGCAGATGTGGCGACCTCCTCCCTCAAGTCGCTGCCTTTCGGCAACATCATCGGCGGTCCCCTGGTCGCCTGCGTGGAAGCCCAGGCCCAGGCGGCCCGGACCTCCTGGGAATTCATCCAAAATGTGGGTCTGTACACGGAAGGAGAAGAGAAGAAGACGGTGAATGTCTCCTTCCAGTTCATCAAGGACGGCCACATGGCCCAGATTACGGTTCCCCTTCTGACCATCGTCCCCATCCCCTACATCGCCATCAACTCCATTGACATCAACTTCAAGGCGAATATCAGCGCTTCCGCCGCCAGTACGGAGACGGAGAATTCCTCCAGCTCCGTAGATACCAGTGTTTCCGCCTCTGCAAGATGCTTCTGGGCGCGCGGCAGCATGAACGCCAGCTATTCCAGCAAGAAGGACTCCTCCGCCACGAAGGACTCCAAGTACAGCGTGGAGTACACGATGGACGTGGCCGTTCATGCCGGACAGGACAGCATGCCCGCCGGGATGGCCAAGGTGCTGGAAATGCTGAACAACAGCATTTCCGTGGTATCTCCCACCGGTTCCCTGGAGGTTCAGCATGCCATCCAGGACGATGGAAGCGTGAAGCTGATGACCTCCTACAAGAACAAGGAAGGCCTGTTTGAGCCGGATGCCATCACTCTCCGGATAGGGGACGCCACGGACCCGTTTGATAACGGTGCGGGGAATGAAGCCAAGATTGTGAAAACGGATTCCGGCAAGGAATACACGATTTCCAAGGAAGACGCCAGGAACTGCACGGTGAGCGCCGGAGAGCTCAAGAGGAAGGTGGCCGTGGCCGCTACGCCTGCACAATAACCGGAGCATAACGATTTCTCTTCCATCCCAGAGCCATGTCTCGTCTGAATCTGATTGTCGAATCCCTGCTTAGGGACATTATCGAAGCGCAGCACGCGGCGAACTGCCATGCGGCGGGGCTGGCGCGCCAGTACGGGAAGCACGGCGGTGTGCGTGGCTTCCAGCTTCCCAGCGCCCAGATAGGGTCCCTGGAATTCGATTTGAAGTATGCGGTGACGGGAACCTCCGGGGTGGAGGAGAGGCAGGTGCTGGATGCGGAGCAGTGCAGCCTGTTCCAGCAGGAACTGGCGGAGCGGGTGCCTGCGTATGCCATCCGTTCCATTGTGATGGCCGTGGTGCACTCCAATCTCCCGGCGGATGAGGCGAGAAGTGATTTTTCCTCCCTGCTTGCCAGGGAGGAACAGTGGAAAAGGAATTTCTGCCTCTACCTGGGGAAGAAGATCACTGCGGCTGTTTCCGGCCATGAGGGGGCCCTCCTGCGGGCGGACTCCGGACTGGACAAGGGATTGCTGGCGGAGCTTCTGGCGGATGTGGCGGAGAAGGAATTCATGGACAATCCCAATCTGGCCGACCTGTTCCAGGGTGCCCAGGGGGACGCCCTCAGGCAGGAGTGCCGCACGAACCTCCGGGAAGGCCTCTCCTCCTTCATTGACGTGCTTGCGGAAAAGTATGCGTTCACCCGGCAGGTAAGCAATGTGGTGGTGGACGTGGAGGTGGAGACGGAGAAGCTCAAAAAGATGCCGGAGAACTCCATCCAGACGCTTCACCTCAACATCGCGCCCGCCGCCGTTCCCGCCGTCCTGGCGGAGCAGAATGACGTTTCCGGACTGGCCGCACAATAGTGATATTATTATGAGTGATTCTACAAACAACAAGGTGAACGGGCACATCATGAGCCTGCAGCAGTTGATCTCGGCCCCGCTGGTCGCGACGATTGATGCGGACGCGATGTCCACGGAACGCTACATGAAGCATTTCATGTCCCTGGCTTTCGAGTCCTACAATCCTGCGGACGGTTCCACGGGGGCGCTGAGGCTCATCAGCTTCAATTTTACGGACAGCGACGCTTCCGGCGGCGCGGAGAAGAAAGTCAGCGTGCCGCTCATCAGCCTGGTGACGCTGCCGCTGCTGCAAATCAAGCAGGCGGACTTTGACTTTGACATCAACATCATTGACGCGGTCGCCTCCGCTCCGGATGAACGCTTTTCCCTGAACAAGGGCGAGGTGGATTCCTCCGCCGGAAAGGGGCAGGATGACGGCCTGAACTTCCGCGCTTCCCTGGCGCCCCAGTCCGGGAGGGGTTCCTCCTCTTCCTCCCTACAGGCGAACATGAAAATCCATGTCACCATGCAGCAGGCGGACATGCCTTCCGGCCTGTCCCAATTCCTCCAGCTGACCTCCAGGCCGCATTATGAAGATTCTCCCTCCCAGGAGAAAAAATAACTAATTGAAAGAAAAAAACATGGACCAGAAAACCACTTATTCCTACCAGCGCACTCCGGGGCTTGACTGCCCCAAATGCGGAGTGTATTTCCCCACGACCATTCCGGACCTGTTGTCCGGCGGCATTGAATGCCCCCACTGCGGGCTGAAGCTTTCCATTGACCGGAAGGCTTCCGACCACGCCATGCAGGCCCTGGAAAAGTTCCAGGCCACCATTAACAAGCAACTCCCCGCCGCCTCCCTGTCATGAAGAGACTATTGATCATGCTGTCCGCCGTGCTCTGCATGGCTCTGCCCCCTCTTTCCCGGGCGGAGATGCAGCAGCGGGAACCGCGCCAGCTGGCCGCCGCATGGCAGGAGGTGAAGAAGCAAATTTCAGGCGACGGCCAGTCCATCCGTGTGAGGGACGGCGCCAGGGCGCTTGAACTGCTGGAAGAGCTGGGCGTTTTCTCCGTTCCGGAGGATGGCGTGAAGCTGTCCCGCGGCAGCCTGACCATTACCGTCACGCGCGGGAAGAAGGAGGACCGGGTGTTTTATGTGCTGGCCGTCACGGAAGAGGACGGGACAAGGCGGGAAGTGAAGCTCGTTCCCCCTCCTGATGACGCGGGAAGAATGCGTTCCTTCCGGGGGAAGGTTATTCGCTCTCAAAATCCCACACGCGGCGGCGGGCGTTTTTCTTCGTCCGTCCGCCGTTGGCCTTGCGGAAGGGGTCAAAAAGAGGATCCAGCCCGTTACCTTTCAGCAGCAGGCACTGTTCCATCAGGCAGCCAAGTTTTCCCTTGGGAAAGCCCTTGGCCTGGAACCACGCCAGGTATTCCTGGGGCACGTCCATCAGCGGGCACCCCTTGGGCGGGTACTTGGCCGGGCCGTACATGCCGAAGGGGACGTGGGTCTGCGCGATTTCCTCCACCAGTTTTCTCAAATCTTCCGCGTCCGGTATTTTGGGATCGTTCATGGGTTTTGCAGGATGAATTGTTGAAGGCTTTCCGCCAGCCGCGCCGGAGCTTCCAGGGGGAGGCGGTGGCCGGCGCGGGGAATGATGACGGCTTGTTCCCCCGCCGCCCGGCGGGCCAGGGCAGTGAATTTGGGATCACGCTCCCCGGCTATCCATAACTGGGGAACAGGGGACTGGTTCAGGAGCGGGGCCAGGTTTTTCTGGGCGCCCACGGACCAGTCGATGAAAGCGCGGGAGATGGATTTGCGCCACGGTTTCAGGGAAGAACGGTCCGGAGGCGGCGGGCCGCCTTCAAATACGCCCTGCGCGTCCCATTCCTTCAAAAAATCCTCCCATGGCGCGGAGAGGCACTTGACGGCCCATTCTGCGTCCTTCGCGCGCCGGGCCGCTTTTGCCGTTTCATCCTCCATGCCGGGATTGGCGCTGACGAATACGGCGCCTTTCCAGAGGGGGGATGGGCCAGAACGGCCTGCATGGCCAGCCTGCCTCCCAGGGAATAACCGCAGAGCCAGGGGTGCTTGTCCTGGGCGGCTATTTCAGAGCACAGCACGCGCCCCATGTCCTTCAGGCTCTTGGGGCAGCATTCCAGGTACTTCCAGAGGTTCAGGGCGCGGGCTTCCACTCCCCCGGCGCGCAGGACTTCCATGACGGGTTTCCAGTCCGCCGGAGAGCCCAGGTTACCGTGCAGGAGCCAAAGCATGGTCGGCGCGCCTTCCTATTTCACGCCGTACCCGGCGAGTCCGTTCATAAACATCTGGACGGAAATCATGATGAGCACCATGCCCATCATACGTTCCAGGGCGATCGTCCCTTTTTCCCCCAGCAGGCGCAGGAACTTCTGCGCGATGAAAAGCACCAGTCCGGAGAGGAACCAGGCAGTCACGATGGCGCCGGCATAGGTCATCTGGGAGATGCTGTCCGGGCTCTGGGAGGCGTGCAGCATGATGATGGCCAGGGAGGAGGGGCCGGCCATCAGGGGCATGGCGATGGGAACGATGAAAGGCTCGTCCTGTCCGGTCGTGCGTCCGGCGGAAGAGAGCATGTCCTTGGCGGGAAAGACCATGCCCAGCGCCACGAGGAACAGCAGGATGCCCCCGGAAATATTCAGGGTGGACGGTTCCAGCCCCAGCAGGTCCAGCAGGAATTTCCCGGAGAAGAAGAACAGGAGCAGCAGGCTCAGGGCAAACACAAGCTCCCGCATCAGAATGGCCTTCTGCTGGGCGGCCGAATATTTCTTCAGCATTCCCTGAATCATCGGGGCCAGTCCCACGGGATCAATGACGATGAACAGGAGAATAACGGTGGAAAGGAAGTCCTGCATGGAGTAAGCCCGTTGTAAACGATACGGGCGTGCACGTCAAAGGGAACCGTCGGCAGCGGAAATTTTCCCCGTCCGGATGGCCGTTTTCTCCACCAGTTCCGGAAATGGGTTTTTATATCTGGAAAGCGATTTGAGGGACTTTGGGAGGCTTTGCGCAGGAGACCATGGGATTTTTAGGAGAGGTAATAAGTGTTCTAGAATGACGGTGTACAAGTCGAGCATGTGCCCGAAATGGATTGTATAAGCTACTTCCGGCATCAGGAGGCAGTATTTTTACCGCCTCCAAGGCGATTGATCAACCAAAGAAAAATCTGCCCTCCCTACATATTTTCTCCGAACACCCCGTTCTCCGAATCCGTCCCAGAAGTTTACTTCCAACTCGTATCTCTTGTCATTGCGGAGTAAGTCGAGATATGTCAATAATAAATAGGCATTTTGGATAGGCACTTCATGTTTCTCTCCGGGTTCCAGAGTAATGAAGTGTATGGAGTTCGCTCTACGTTCTATCAGATATGGGGCTCCATACCAAGCTATGGCTTTTTCCATCTTTTTCCCGTTTCCCAGTTTTAAGTAGATATATATGGAAATATTCGGGCCATTATCCTTGAGGGGATAGAAGTCGTCAAAAAGGCGAACCGTCTTTTCGCCCTTGTTCGTGAACACCAGCTTGAAGTCCGGGAAAGCCTCTCTCGCGTCAAACCGGGTTTTTTCCATCACAACGGAGCATTCCACTCCGTTGTCAGCCGTATCCCCCATGCCGCTGCATGGAGGGACAGGCAAACCAAAATTCCTAAATACCGGAAGATTTTTTTCATCACAGCGAGAGTTTGGCCGTCGCCCGGAGAGTCCCCAGGAAACAATCCTTACCCTGCTGATTATAGTAGCGCGTTTCGAGTTCACAAGAACATTGTTTCCAATCTTCCAGCTCGACTTCATCGAGGAACACCGGAATCGTGACGCTGTATTCCTGGCCGGGGAAAGCTTCCGGTAGTTCAAGGGACGGTTGAAGGTGATTTTTCCCGTTTCAGCATTCAGGATGCGGACGTTCCCTTGTTCGCTCCTCAACACCGTCAGGAAGAAATAATCAGCCGTTTCGTCGTTGATTTCATCGGGAATGCGGACAGGCTCATTTCCTTCGTTGCGGAAGCACAGCGTAATCCTGCCTTCCGCGAACCGGGAAGTATCCGCAATGGAGAGCTTCAGGGGGGACGGTTCCTCCGCAACGGCCATGCTGCGGGTTTCCCCTTCGCTGACCGGAGGCATGAAACAGGGCGGCTCAATAGCTCCCGGTTCCGTGATTTGATCGGGTACGTTGCTCCATCCATTGGCTTTCGCCTGTTGTATGACTTGGCGGGTAGCTTCATTCAGAGCTTGTTGTCCGGCACAGTAGGGACGGTCATTGGCATCGTCTGGTAATCCTCTGACATAATTATCAACTTCAAACCAGAAGCGCTCCGTCCAAGTGTTGGCATATTCTTGCGCGAATTGGATGACAGTATCCATGTCGGGGACATTCTCAATATTAAAAGTCTTTTCTTCAATTTTTTCTTGAATCTTCATGTGCTTCCAGAAAAACTTGCCTGCATCTTCGTATTGTCGGCAATGGTGATTCTCATGAGCCGAGGAAGCCTCCTTTGTATGCCATGCTCCTACCCCTGGACGAGATTGATAGCCGTTCATTGAGTTAACTGCTGTAATGGCTTCTGCTTCGGTCTTGGGAGGGTTAAGCGTAGCGTCCCTGTAACCTCCAGTGCGTATAACAACGTCAGCACCCCCAGAAACAGCGACAACACGCGTCCTCCAAAGTTTGGCCGCCTCATCCTTGCAAACCGTTACTACGGTAGAGGGTTTAGTTCCTCGTGTTGTGCAGGCGTTATCTTCATCAAGATAGGTAGTTTTCGGTTTTTTAAATTCATATTCGACTTCCTTGGATTCTTCGCATTTGATGTCGGATTCCCTTTCAATCGTCCACAGCTTGATTTTGGGAGAAGGCGAAAATTCACGCTTCATCGTGGAATCTCCTTCATATTTCCCTTCCTGAATCGGTTCCTTGTCCATCGTGACGTTGAACGCGATCGCGTTGTTGCTGGTAGGATCATAGGCGTTGTTGGTCCACGACAAGGCAACCTTGTAATAACCAGCTTTCAAATATCTGGAAGCCGTTTTGATATTCAGCTTGCCGTTGGGTTTATCTCCCTTCTTTTCGCAAAGCTTATCACCAGTTATTGTAATACTGCCGGAGTCGTCGGCCTCTACGCCGAAGTAATACAGGCCGTCTTCTTCGACCTTGATGAACATTTCCGGAGCACCGGGACAAGTGGCGTGTTCACACGCCGACCCGTCAAAGTTGAACGTCATCGCATCGACTCCGAGCTTCTGAGGGATGAGAGCCTGGTACCCGTCGCAGATGACCTTCGGGCCAACAGCCTTGTTTAGAGGAATATAGTTATTCATTTTCCTGATCGTTTTTTGTTTCTGAACCAAACGTTTAGTTCACCGGGAATCATGAAGAGTTCCTGGGCCAGCAACAACACGCCTCAGACGTGATAAGAAGACGAACTTCGACCGCCTTCACGAAAAGACTGCCAAATGAATATTCTCTGATCTATGCCAGAAACCACCCCGGTTCAATCCGAAGGTTTTTACAGAACAAAATGGATGCTTTGACAATCGATTCAAGGAAGAAAAAACAGGAAGCAATCCGAAGAGAGAATTGCAAATGCTCTACCGATTCCAGGGCGATTGATCGACCACGGAGAAATTTTCTCTCCCTACATACTTCCTCCAAATACCGGGATCTCCATACCCATCCCGAAAGATTACTTCCAACTCATAGTTCTCACCATTGCGAAGACGGCGTAAAGGCCCAAAATAGTGCATCAACAGATAAGCATCCTTAATGAGCACTTCATGCTTTTCTCCGGGCTTCAGCGTAATAAAATTCAAGAAACGTCCTCGTTCAATGCAATAATGAGGGTAATATGCTGCTACCTTTTTCCTTTTCTCTTTTCCCAGTTCCGAAAAAATCTCTATGGAAATATGCGGCCCGTCATCCTTCAGGGGATAGAAGTCGTCGAACAGGCGAACGGTCTTTTCGCCCTTGTTCGTGAACACCAGCTTGAAGTCCGGGAAAGCCGCCCTCGCGTCAAACTCGGTCTTTTCCATCACCACGGAACATTCAATCCCGTTGTCGGCCATGTCCCCCCATGCCGCTGCATGGAGGGGCAGGCAAACCAAAATTCCTAAATACCGGAAGATTTTTTTCATCACAGCGAGAGTTTGGCCGTCGCCCGGAGAGTCCCCAGGAAACAATCCTTACCCTGCTGATTATAGTAGCGCGTTTCGAGTTCACAAGAACATTGTTTCCAATCTTCCAGCCCGACTTCATCGAGGAACACCGGAATCGTGACGCTGTATTCCTGGCCGGGGGCAAGCTTCCGGTAGTTCAAGGGCCGCTGGAAGGTCATGGTACCGATTTCCCTGTTCAGAACGCGCATTTTCCCCTGTTCCGTTCTCAACAACGTCACGAAAAAGAAATTGGACGTTTCGTCGTTGATTTCGTCCGGAATCCGGACAGGCTCATTTCCTTCGTTGCGGAAGCACAGCGTAATCCTGCCTTCCGCGAACCGGGAAGTATCCGCAATGGAGAGCTTCAGGGGGGACGGTTCCTCCGCAACGGCCATGCTGCGGGTTTCCCCTTCGCTGACCGGAGGCATGAAACAGGGCGGCTCAATCGTACCGGGCTTTGTGATGAACCTGGGTACATTGTTCCACCCCATCGCGTCGGCCAGACGGATGACATGGGCGGTTGCTTCGTTCAGGACTTCCTGTCCGGCGCAATAGGGCCTGTCATTGGCCTGATCCGGCAACGCCAGAACATAGGCCGACGTTTCTGTCCAAAGGTCCAACGCCATTTCATTGGCAAGCGATTGCATGAATTTGACGGCTTCATCCATGTCCGGTTCTTCGTCGCAGGAGAGAGTCTCCTTTTCAAGCATTTCCTGTATTTTGGATTCCTTCCAATAGAACTTGTAGGCATCCTCCCATTGACGGCGGTGATGTTCTTCATGGGCTAGGGAAGCTTGCGGCGTGTGCCATGTGCCCACTCTTCCTCGTGCCTGGTAGCCGTTCATTTCGTTGACAGCCTCAATAGCCTCTTCCTCGTCGAGAGGAGGATTAAAATAGGGGTCAATGTAGCTTCCCTGATACACCTTTAGTTCGGCTCCGGCAGAAACGGAAACAACACGGCACTTCCATACGTTTTCCGCTTCATCTTTGCAAACCGTCACGCAAATCTTAGGTCTCATGCCCTTTACATTGCAGTCAGCATGCCCTTCCAAATAGACGGGTTCCGGACTTTCAAATTCCAGCTCCACTTTCTTGGACGGTTCACAGGTAATGTTGGATTCCTTTTCAATCGTCCACAGCTTGATTTTGGGAGAAGGTGAGAATTCCCGCCTCATCGTCGAGTTGCCTTCATACTTCCCTGCCTGAATGGGTTCCTTGTCCATCGTCACATTGAATGCGGCTGCATTGTTGCTGACGGGATCGTAGGCATTATTCTCGTAAGACAGGGCCACCTTGTAATAACCAGCTTTCAGGAACCTGGAATCGGTTTCAATATTCAGCTTGCCGTTGGGCTGCGTCCCATCCTTTTTTATAGCTTGCTCACCGGCAATCGTAAGGCTGCCCGTATCGTCGGCCTCTACGCCGAAATAATACAGGCCGTCTTCTTCGACCTTGATGAACATTTCCGGAGCACCGGGACAAGTGGCGTGCTCGCACGCCGACCCGTCAAAGTTGAACGTTATCGCATCGACTCCGAGCTTCTGAGGGATGAGAGCCTGGTACCCGTCGCAGATGACCTTCGGGCCGACTGCCTTGTTTAGAGGAATATAGTTATTCATTTTCCTGATCGTTTCTTGTTTCCGAACTAAACGTTTAGTTCTACGATGAACATGGCAAATTCCAGGGAAGGCAACAACAATCCTCATGCGGGATAAGAGTCGATTCCTGGAAGAATCGGCCGTCTTTGGATATCTGCCGTATCATCCGGACAGAACGCCCGAAAGAAAGGGAAAAATCTTTGGCCGTCTCATATGAAAAATTGGCGTATGCCATTCATTACCAGCTAATACAGTTGTTGCAGTTGGATGTATTTCTTCGCAAATAGGTTAATTGGTGCAGCAGCTACCGGGCCTGATAGCTGCGCCCTTCCTGCCGGATAAATCCCCTATTCCGGATGGCCGTTTTCTTCGCCAGTTCCGGGGTTTGGAAACTCTGCCTTCCGTTCCGGATGGAGACTAGCAAGACGGGGGGAAGGCACAGCCATGGCCGGAAGAGAAAAGGCTTTATAACAGTGGGGGCCGGGGCAGCGCGGCGTTCCTACGGTTCCGGTGTCCGGTGTTCCCGTTTGCGGAGAAAACCGGTTTTCAGGAAGGCGGATTCGGGACGGGGAGGAAAGAAATCCGGTTTGCCCGGCGAAGAGTTTCCGCTCCCTGGGCCGGGAACGAAGAATGCTTCCGTTTCCGGAGTTACAGAAGGAGGTCCTGGATGTTGTCCGAGGAGATGACGCCCGTTTCCGTGGAGGACAGCACGCAGAGAGCGTCCACCAGGTTTTCCTGGCCCAGAGCCAGACCGGCTTCTTCCACCAGCACATCGTCAATGTTCAGGGTGGCGATGGAGAGGGGGGCGTTTGCGGAGCAGAGGGTTCCATCAGGGCTGCAATGCCGATGACGGCAGCCACCAGGGCCGCCGCCGCGGCGCCCCAGATGCGGAAGGAGTTCCGCTTGAAGTGGTGGATGGATTCCGCCGGAACGGCGGTGGCGTGTTCTTCCCCGGCAATACGCATCATGACCCTGCGGGCAAAATCATCCCCCGGCGCAGGCTGGGAGGCATGGCCCAGAATCTGCCAGAGTTTTGTATCGTCCTGTTCGTTCATTATGGTGTTTCTGCTGAGGTTTCCATGAATAAAAACACCGGAAAGCGGGTCCGGTTTCTTGGCGGAGTCATTTTTTCCGTTCCGCCGCCTGCCTGATGACGGGGGCCAGCACGGCGGCGATGCGCTCATAGCCGGCCGCGGAGGGATGCAGCCCGTCGCTGGAGAGTTTTTCCGGAACGTGTCCTGCGGCGTCCGCCATGACGCGGCCCGGTTCCGTGTACAGGAAGCCCTGTTCTGCGGCCAGACGGTTCAGGAGGAGATTGATGGCGGCAATGCGTTCCGCGGTATCTTTACGGGCGCTGTTGCGCGGGTAGAAGCCCTGGAGGATGATGACGGCCTTTTTCAGCCTTCCGGTAATTTCCCCGCAGACGGCGCGGATGCCCTGGAGTATTTCCCCGTCCGTGTTTTCCGCGAGGTTGTTCGTGCCGAGGAGCACCACGCAGACGGCATCGTCCGCCGCTCCGTCCAGTTCGCCGTGGCGGAGCCGCCACAGGGCGTTTTCCACCCGGTCATAGCCGAAGCCCAGATTGACCGCCCTCATTCCCTCCGTGCACAGGCTCCAGGTTTCCGGAGATTTCTGGAGGATGTCCCGGTGCGGTTCGTCCACGGGAGGCCCTCCCCAGAAATGCGTGATGGAGTCTCCGATGAAGAGGAGGTCCGGATGCGTTTTCCTCACCGCGCGGCAAGCGGCTTCGTGCCGGGCCGCCCAGTCGTAAATCATGAAGTCCCTGTTCTGGGTGCAGGGAATCAGCGTGGAAGGAACGGGCTGGGCGGGAGGAGCTCCGGGCATGATGAAGGTTTCCGGGGCCGTCAGACCGCGCTTCCCCTGGAACAGGCGGAAGCGGATGCGCGTGCCGGGCGGGGCCTGCACCGGAGCCAGGTAGCGGCCCTGCGTGCAGAGCATGCGGGGGAAGTCGCATTAACGTCCATCCGGATGACGGCTCCCGCAGGGGCGTTCACCATGGTGAGTTCCAGTTCTCCCGCGCCGTTCAGGGCGGCGCGGATGCCGGGGGTTGGAGATGGTTCTGTCATGAGACGTCGCGCATGTGCTGGCGCATCTGCCTGCGGCCGATGGAGTCCGGTCCACGGCCGTCCTGCATGCAGTAGTTTACGGGACGGCTCTGGGAGGCGCCGTGCGGAGCGCCCAGGCGCTTGTCCGGTTCCGACGGCAGCAAACGCACCACTCTTTTGTTTTTCCAGACCAGCCAGAGCGCCACTACGGCCACCAGTGCGGAGGCGTGCAGGATGATGCCGGCCACATTGGCCAGGGCAAAGGACATCCAGGCCTTCATCATGGCGTGCAGATGGGATTCACGCGCTTCCTCCGGCTCCTGGATGGTGATGTTGGCTTCCGGGATGCTGGCGGGGTTGTCCGGGTCCAGCGCGGGCAGGGAAGGCTTGGGGGCGGAGGCCATGTCCGCCTCTGTCCTCCGCGCCAGGGAAATCATGGCTTCAACAAGCTCGTCCTGCGGGTTGGTGAACCGGGAGGCGTCCTGCTTCACCTGGTACAGGAGGTCCCGCCGCCCCGCATCCCCGAGCTGGGCGCTCAACTCCGGATCCAGCGCGATCTGGGCGCTTTTAATGTCCCCCATGTGGAAGTGGAGGAGCAGGTTCCGTTCCTTGTTTTTGAATATCTGGCGGGCGATTGTGGGGGCGTTGACGGAAGGGGGGACTTTCTGCCCGGCCGCGAAGATGCTGACGAACAGGTTGACGTTGTAACGGGATTTGATGAGCTTGATGAGTTCAATGACGTCATTGCTCTCCACTTCCGTGAGAAGCTTCTGGGGGTCGATCAGGCCCGTGGAGGTGCGGATGTAGTCCGGAAGGAAGTATTCGTTGACGTCCGTGAAATCCTCCGGAACAGGGTCCACAGCGGGGGAGTCTGCATTGGCGGAGGGTTCCGGGACGGAGGCGGAAGGGGCCACAGCCGCATCCACAGGGGGCAGAAGGGGTGCGTTGGCTTCCCACCAGGTGCCCTTCATCAGGGATTGCTGGTCACGGGCGTTCCATTTAAGGGCGGGGAGTTCCTGCGCCGGGGCCACGCACATGGCCGCCGCCAGCATGAAGGGGAACAGCAGGAATCTCATAGGCCGCCTCCTTTCCGGTTTGCGGGGGGAGGGGGCGTCAACCCGTAGCGCATGGGGTGCCTGACCTTGGAGCGCGCCTTCCGGGCCACGAGCTGGACGGCGTCTTTCATGATAGAGCCCACGGCCTGGAGCAGCATGCTTTCCCGCAGGGGGATGCGGGCCTTCATGATGGATTTGTTGATCAGGTCCGGCTCTACGTAGGGATCCAGTTCATACCCCCACATGAAGCAGGCCGTGTCCGTCCGCACGTCCAGTACCAGAATCAGGAGCCACTGGGGGTCCAGCGGGCCCTGGTGGCTGGGGAAGCCGGCTTCGTCCACCGTCAGGTGGTTCATCACCCAGAAGCTGTGGGGAATGAGGGAAAAGGGCTCCAGAATGTTGGGGAAATAGACGGAAAGGAGGACGGGGGGAATGCGGCGCTCCAGTTTTTCCAGCAGGGCGTTCAGCTTTACGCGGTCCTGCTGCCGCAGGGCGCCGGCGTTGTCGCATACGCGGCGGTAGGGGATGGAGTCCCTGCCGTATTTCTTGTCCAGGTTTTCCAGGGAAAAGCCGCAGTGAGGGCACAATGATTCCGCCCCGCGGTGGAAATTATGTAAACACTTCGGACAAGTCGGCACGGGGAAAGTTTAAGCACGAAATTCGTTGCCGAAAAGGCTAATTGTCAGAAAGAAATCATGTATGTCTCAATCTTCCAGATTTTCTTTCGTCACTCGGTAAATGGCGGCGCACCTGGGGCAGGTGACTTCCAGCGCCTCTTCCCCCTGGAACAGGTCTTCCTCCCTTTCCTGAAGCGCCTTGAGCGTCGGCAGGATGCGGTCCAGCGTGCAGCCGCAGTAAAAGCGGAACCGGCGCGTTTCCAGTACTCGGGTATCTTCATCCTCTTCCAGATGGGCCATTTTTTCCCGGGTTAGGGAATTCAGCCATTCTTCATCCGCGTCCGGCTGGGCCGTTACCATGGTGTAGCATTCATCCGGCAGTTCAATGCAGCGCGCGTTTCTCTGTTCGCTCTGCTTGTAAATTCCTCCACCCACCGGGCGGGGGAGGTTCCCGGAATGGGGACGACGGAGTACCGCGGTTCAAAGCCCTTGCGGAGCAGGGTGGAGTACAGCGTGTTTTCCTCAGGCTCCTTGATGTCCTGCGTGAAGATGCGCCCCACTACGGATTCCGTCAGGGAGGAGCCCGTAACGAACAGGTTGGCTACGGCGGGCGTTCTGAGGTTGACCGTCCAGGCGTGCTGTTCCGCCCAGGGCCGCGCGACCATGTAGAGGGTGAAGTAGGCCATCAGCTCTTTCAGCAGGCTGTCGTAGGGTTCCTCGTTACGCAGGCCGTACTGCATGAGATGAAGGTAGTAGTCTGTGAACAGGGGAGAGAATTTCGCCTTCAGCGCCAGGCAGTTGCGCCCACGGACAAAGATGGATTCAACCGTAACGAATTCTTCTACCAATTCTTCGCTCATATCATTCAAATTCGGCCCTTTCCGGTAGAAAATCAACCGTTCCTCCTGTCATTAGGGCCCGTCATGACAGGTAGGCGCCGCGGGGGCGGCCTCCTTGCCCGGCATGGAAAAGGAGGAAAAGAGGCCGGCGGAGAAATGGGGGCGCAGGCCCGGCGGCAGCACGCAATACAGTCTTTACCATGCCTTTCCGCGCGTTTAACATGCACCCATGGCAACTGACAAGAATATCACCATCCACACTTCCAAGGGCGACATCAAGCTGACGGTATTCGCTTCCAAGACGCCCGTGACGGCGGCTTCCTTTCTGAACCTGGCTTCCAGGGGCTTCTATGACGGCCTCAAGTTCCACCGCGTGATTCCGAATTTCATGATCCAGGGCGGCGACCCCACCGGCACGGGCATGGGAGGCCCCGGCTACCGTTTTGAGGACGAGTGCCGCCCGGACCTCAAGCATGACGGCCCCGGCGTGCTTTCCATGGCGAACGCGGGCCCCGGCACCAACGGTTCCCAGTTCTTCATCACGCATGTACCTACCGACTGGCTGAACGGCAAGCACACCGTCTTCGGCAAGGTGACGGAAGGCCAGGACGTGGTGGATTCCATCGGGCAGGGGGATACCATTTCCGGTATCACGATTGAAGATGGCGCGGATGATCTGTTCACGGAGCAGGCCGACCGCATCGCCGCGTGGAACAAGGTTCTGGACAAATAAGCTTATCCGGCTTTTCCTGGCGGCGGAACAGGCGATGCAACGCCGCGTTCCGCCGCCTTCCTCTCTACTCATTCGGTACATGGTTCTGGCCGTTCAAAATCTGCGCGTGCAGTACGGCGCGCGCGTCCTGTTCAATGATCTTTCCTTCACGGTGGAGGATGGGGAAAGAATTGCCCTGGCGGGGCATAACGGCGCGGGCAAGTCCACGCTGATGAAGTGCATGGCCGGCCTGAATGAGCCGGATTCCGGCTCCATCATCAAGTCCAGGCACTCCCAGGTGGGCTATCTGCCCCAGGAGGGCATCCATGTCCGCGGGCGCAGGCTGATTGACGAGGCCATGTCCGCCTTTGCGGACCTGATGGACCTCCAGGAGCGCATTGACGCCCTGACGCAGGAGATGGAGAAACTGGACCCCCGTTCCGCCGCCTATTCCGAAGTGCTCAACGAGATCGGGGAACTGGAGCTGGTGCTGCACGCCCATGATTCCGCCCGGCTGCGCCCCCGCACGGAGTCCATCCTGCGCGGCCTGGGGTTCAAGGACCGGGACTTTGACCGGGACTGCGGGGAATTTTCCGGCGGCTGGCAGATGCGCATTGCGCTGGCCAAGCTGCTGCTCCGGGAACCGGAAGTGCTGCTGCTGGACGAACCCACGAACCACCTGGACATTCAATCCCAGCGGTGGATGGAACAGTACCTGCGCACCTACCGGGGGGCCATCATCCTCATTTCCCACGACGTCGCGCTGCTGGATTCCCTGGTTTCCCGAACGATTGCCTTTTACCACGGGCGCGCGGAGGAGTACGCGGGCAATTTTTCCTATTTCCTGAAGGAAAGCGTGCTGCGGAAGGAGATTCTGCTGCGCCAGAAAAAGGCCCAGGAACGGGAAATCGCCAAGACGAAGGAGTTCATCGACCGGTTCCGCTACAAGGCTACCAAGGCCTCCCTGGTGCAGTCCCGCATCAAGCAGTTGGAGAAGGTGGAGCTGATTGAGGTGGAGGAGGATGACGCCGTGATGAATTTTCATTTTCCCACCCCGCCTGCCGGCGCGCATTCCGTGGTCAGGCTGGAAAAGGTTTCCAAGCGGTACGGCTCCATTTCCGTCTTTGAGGATGTGGATTTTGAAATCGTAAAGGGGGACCGCATCGCCATTGTGGGGGTGAACGGAGCGGGCAAGTCCACGTTTTCCCGCCTCATTTCCGGCGGGGAGGAGCCCAGCTCCGGGAGCGTGACGATGGGGCGCCACACGCAGATCGCTTTTTTCTCCCAGACGCATGCCGATGACCTGGACCCGGAAAAAACGGTCCTGGAATGCGTGGAGGCGGCCGCTACGCGGGAATCCGCGCCCATGGTGCGGAACCTGCTGGGCTGCTTCCTGTTCCGGGGGGACGACGTGCACAAGCGCGTGGGCGTGCTCTCCGGGGGAACGCTTCCGCGTGGCGCTGGTGTGCATGCTGCTGCATCCGGCCAATTTCCTGATTCTGGACGAGCCGACGAACCACCTGGACATCCAGTCCCAGCAGGTGCTTCAGCAGGCGCTGTCCGAATATCCGGGTTCCTACTGCATCGTTTCCCACAACCGCAGCTTCCTGGACCCCATTGTGACGAAGGTGCTGGAATTCGTGCCGGGAGAGAAACCGCGCGTTTACATAGGCAACGTTTCCGATTATCTGGAGAAGGTGGAGCGGGACCAGGCTCTGGCTTCCTCCGCTGCGTCTGCCGTCTCCGGAGCGGCTGACCCGGGAGCCGGGGCGGACCGCAAGGCGCGCAGGCGCATGGAGGCGGAAATCCGCCAGAAAAAGGCGCGCCTGCTCCGTCCCCTCCAGGAAAAACTGGAACAGTTGGAAGCGGAGATAGCGCGTCTGGAAACGGAAAAGACGGAGATCGCCTCCCAGTTGGAACGTCCGGAGGTGGCGGCTGATACGGAGGCCGTCATGGAGCTCACCACCCGGTTCCAGCAGGCGGACCGCCAGTTGGAAACCTGTTTTACGCAGTGGGCCGATCTTTCAGAAAAGATTGAAGAGACGGAAGCCCGTATTGAAGAAGAGGCGGAAAGAAACGTTTCCGGAAATTGAGCGGATTTTTATTTAAAAAAACAGGACCGTTTCCCGGTGGGGGACGGTCCTGTTTTAGTAAAGGAATAAAGCAGAGATTAAATGATGCTCCCGCTTATACGCGGCGGCGCAGGAGCAGGGCGGCCAGTCCGAGCAGTCCGAGGGAGGCTGTGGCCGGTTCCGGCACTGCGTCCCCGTGGAGGGCCAGTTGGGAAAGCCCCAGGAAGGTGCCCCCGGTGTTGGGTGCCTTGGCGTTCACGGTGAGGGTAAAGGTTTCTCCCGCCTTGACCGTGACCGGGGTATTGAAGGAGGCTTGCTGGATGTCCGCTGTCGGCGTGCCGTTCTTGTCGGCCTGGACGCGTTCGAAGCTCAGATCAGCCGTGGCAGAGGAATCTCCGGCGGCCAGCGTGACGGTAGCGGTTCCCGTTTTGGAATCTGTGTTTCCGTGCCGTGTTCCGGTACCGGTGACGAATTGGAAGCCCAGGTTCAGGGAAGAGATGATGATGTCCTGCGTAGCCGTGAAGGAAAAGGTAACGGTCCATCCGGCGTTGTTATTCTGCATTTGGACATTGGGGACAAGGAGGTCCGCGGCCAAATTGCCGGAAAGGGATGTGGAAGGATTGGTGAGCGAGACGGAAGCGCCGTCCAGAAAGTCACTGTCCACATTGATGGCGGTCTGGCGGAACTGGGTTTCATACAATGTCGTTGCCGCCTGTACCCCGGAAATGCACAGTAAAAAAGCTGGGATGGAAAGGAGCTTTTTCATGCGCGCCATACTAGCGGATTAGATATCCGGTAACGGAGAAGGGAAAATGGAAGTGAATGATGGAACACATCCTCAATGATTCATGAATACGGAACTTCATTGCATCTTGAACGTATTTCTGATTATTCCCCTTTGCCCGCGGTGAAACTCGTTTTTTTTCAAAAAATTTTGTTGTCTGCGGATATCTAATCCGCTAACAGCCATCCTCTGGGGGCGGAAAGCGTTGCAACGCCGGAGGCATTCCGTCCGGGAATATTCGCCAGCCGTTTTTCTTCCTGGAAAAAACAGCATGATTCCGGAAAGCAGGGGGAATCAGCCTTTTTGCAGAACGGGCTTTTCTCCCTTTTCTCTGACGCTCTTCCGCGTTTTTTTCCTGTACTCGGAAATCGTGACGCCGCAGAGGGTCAGGAGAATCCCCGTCAGGGATATCCAGGTCAGGCGTTCCCCCAGGATGATGGCGGAGGCCACTACGGCCACGACCGGAACCATGTAAATGTACACGCTGGATTTGACGGCTCCCAGGATTTCCACCACGCGGTTCCAGGAGAGGAAGCACAGGGCGGAGGCAAACAGGCCCAGGTACAGCAGATTGAGGGCGTTGACGGGCTTCACCATCAGATGCCAGTCCATGTTCACCGGAAGGACGAACAGGGCCGGAATCATCAGCACGATGCCGTAAAAGAAGATGCGGCGCGTGCAGATGATCATGTTGGACGTGTTGACGCCGATTTTTTTCATCAGGATGGAATAGACCGCCCAGACGAAGGCCGCGCCCAGAGCCAGCACGTCCCCCGCCGGGTTCAGTTCCAGCACGAAGGCGCCGTTCGCCATGATGAGGAAGATGCCTGTGAAGGCGGCGGCGAAGCCCAGGAAGAAGCGGCGGGAGAAGCCCTCCCCTTTCAGCAGGAAGTGGGCCAGAAGAGCCGTGAAGAAAGGCACCACGGCCACGATGATGCCCACATTGGAGGCGAAGGTGTACGTCAGGGCGATGTTTTCCAGCAGGAAGTACAGGGTGACGCCGGTGAGGCCCGCTCCCGCGAACAGGAGTTCCTTTTTCCAGCCGGAGAGCGGAAGCAGGCGCGGCTTCAGGCACCAGAGGAAAGCGTACCCGATCACGAAGCGGGTGAAGAGCACCGTGACGGGGGTAAAGTCCGGAGAAGCACCTTGGTGGACACGAAGGTGGTCCCCCAGATCAGGATGGTCATCAGGGCGGCGGCATGGCCCAGCGTGCGTTGGCGGGAGTTCATCGGGTTGTAGGTAGTTGGGGGGCGCGGGCGGCTTCCAGCGTAAGGCCTACGATTTCCGCCGGTTCCGCGCTCCTGTTCCAGACGGCATGACGGCCGCCGCCGGGCACGAGCAGGGATTCATGCTCACGGACCGTTTTTTCCTCTTCGTCAAGCAGGATAACGACCGTTCCGCGGGTGACAATGAATAAATGGGCGTGGGCGTGGCGGTGCGGGGAAAGAGGGCCGCCGCCTCCGGGTTCCATGTTGGCGAAGGCTCCGTCCTTCAGGGTTCCCTGCGCATCCGTGAACAGGCTCCTGGCCGTGAAGCCCGTGTGGTTGGGGATAGGGGAGAAAGCGTCCATGCCGTTCAGTTGCGCGCCAGGTCGTATCCGTCCTTGCGGTCCTTGATGGTCCAGCCCAGCGCCGTTACTTCCGCCCGCAGGCGGTCGGCTTCCGCCCAGTCCCGGTTCTGCCTGGCCTGCCAGCGCTGTTCCGCCAGGGTGCGCACGTTCTCCGGCGCTTCCGCCTGTTCCTCTTCCGGCAGAAGAATGCCGAAAGCGGCCAGAATGAAGTGGAAGGCGTTCCGCATGCGGCGCGCTTCCTCCGGAGTCAGGGAGGGAACATCCGCCTTCCTGATGGCGCTGAAGACGTGGCCCAGGGCTTCCGGAGTGTTCAGGTCATCATTCAGGCTGTCCCAGGCCGGCTGGAAGATGCCCGGTTCCGGGGGGCGGCGCAGAATTCCTCATAGGACGGAACGGAGTCCGTTCCGGAGGCGTTCCGGAGCTGCGTGTCGAATTTGGCCAGGCGGTTCAGCGCGGCTTTAGCGTCTTCCAGCGAGGAAAGGGTAAAGTTCAACGGACGGCGGTAATAGCCCCCCGCCAGCACGTACCGGACCGCGGACGGCTTATGGCCCAGTTTGTCCAAATCCGCCAGCGTGTACATGTTGCCCAGGGATTTGGACATCTTGCCGCCGTCCACCAGCAGGTGCGTGATGTGGAACCACAGGCGCGCGAAGCCTCCGCCGCAGGCGCAGCGGGACTGGGCTACTTCGTTTTCATGGTGGGGGAATACCAGATCCACGCCGCCGGAATGGAGATCGAAGTCATTGCCGAAGTATTTATGGATCATGGCGGAGCATTCCAGGTGCCAGCCGGGGCGGCCTTCTCCCCAGGGAGAGGGCCAGAAGTTGTCGCCGTCTTCCGGCCTGCGGCTCTTCCATAGCACGAAGTCTGCCACGGAATCCTTTTCATATTCGTCCGCGTTGGACCGGGTATTGGCGGTTTTTCCTAAATCCAGTTCACGTTCGTCCAGGTGGGAAAGCCTTCCGTATTCCGGGAAGGAAGAAATTTGAAATACACGGAACCATCTTCCGAGACATAGGCATGCCCCTTTTCCACCAGTATTTGGACCATTCGTATCTGTTCGGGAATATGGCCCACGGCGGAGGGTTCCGCATGGGGTGGCAGGCAATTAAGTGCGGCGCAGTCCCGGTGGAACAGGTCCGCCCAGCCAGCGGTGAATTCCGCCAGGGAAACGCCGGCCTTTTGAGAATCCCGGATAGTTTTGTCGTCCACATCCGTCAGATTGCGAATGTGCGTGGTGGGAACCCCCCCAGCTCCAGGACGCGGCGGAAGACGTCCTGCATCACGAAAGTGCGGAAATTGCCGATGTGGGCCGGGCCGTACACCGTGGGGCCGCAACAGTAAAAGCGCAGTGTTTTTCCATCCATGGGGGAAATGGCCTGGGCCGTTCTGGTGCGGGTATCGTAAAGGTGTAACATGGCGGAACGATTAGAAGGGAAGAGGGCTTTCCGGTCAAGCGGGAAAAGAAAGCCGGGGATCCGCGGTTGTCCGCGTCCCCGGCTTTGAAGAAATCAGAGGATGGCGAGAGAAAAGGAAACGCTATTTGTCCGCGTTTTGCTGGCCCTTTTTATAATTTCTCGTTAATACGTTCGATTTCCTCCTGGGTGATGAATTTTTCCCGGTAGGGTTTGTTTTCCACAGTGCGTTCCAGAGTATAGCCGAAACGCTTCTGGAAATGTTTCTTGTGGGTTTCCATTTTCTTTTCAAACTCTTCCAGGCTTGGACGGTTCTTGTGGCTGCCCCACGCGGTTTCGGAAACAGCCATGGCGCGGGGGTAGGTCATGTACATCAGCAATTCGCCGGAGGGAATCCATTCCGCCCACATGCAGAGGTTGATTCCCTTGATGTGCTTGACGTCATTCTTGTCCCGTCCGTTGCGGGGATCGAAGTTGTAGCAGTCTTTCAGCAGGATGGGAGCTCCGCCGGGCCGGGCACGCACGTCGTCCGCCGGGAATTTCATCTGGGTACGCGCCAGGTAGTACTTGAACTGGGGGGTGACGATGAGGTCGATGCCCTGTTCCTTCGTCTTATCAATGCAACGCGGGAATTCTCCCGGCAGCCAGGACATGACGGTTTCCCCCTTGTGGTAATAGCTCTTGTTGATGTCATACCAAAGGATGGGCTTTTTCCGGTGCTTGGAGAGCATGGCCGTCAGGCTTTTCGTGAAATCGCTCATCTGGACTTCCACATTATCCCCCTGGCCCTTTTTGGCTCGGGCGGCCTGGCAGTCCGGGCATTTCTTCCAGTCTCCCATGGGGCATTCGTCACCGCCGATGTGGATGTACGGGAAAGGGAATATCTGCTGGACGGTATTGAAGGTATCCTTAAGAAACTTTTTGGTGGCCGGTTTCTGCGGGCAAATCAGCTTGGAGGAAACGCCGCCGTGCGTCCATACCTGGGCCCGTTTGGTGTTGCAGCAGAATTCGGGATAGGACGCGGCCAGGGCCATATTGTGGCCCGGCATTTCCACTTCCGGCAGCACCTGGATACCGCGCGCTTTGCAGTAGGCTACCAGGTCCTGGAGTTCCTTTTTGGTATACATGCCTTCATTGGCCAGCAGGGAATTGTTCTGGTTTTCCGGAGCGGAAGGGCGGACGGCGCCGATGGTGCGGAGCTTGTCGTAGCCCGGCACGGGGAGACGCCAGCCCTGGTCTTCCGTCAGATGGAGATGCAGGACGTTGTATTTGTAATAATGCATGGCGTCCACAAAATTGTAGATCTCCTTCATGGGATAGTGGTAGCGGCCTACGTCTACCATCATGCCGCGCCAGCCGAAGTCGGGGGAATCCTGGATGCTGCCGCAGGGAAGGCCCTCAGGAGTATCCGAAAGCTGGTCCTGGAGCTGGAACAGGGTCGCCATGGCCATGGCCTTCCCGTTGGGCGTGGTATAACGGAGTTCCACGCCGCCGGGCGTCAGTTTCATGGCATACCCTTCATTGCCCAGTCCGGCGACTTTTTGCTCATGGATGATTTTGATGTTTTTGGTAGTTCCGGAAGTTGTCGTCACGTTGACGGGCTCCGGAATAATGTTGTAGGGATTGGTTCCGGCCCAGCAGAGGGAACCCAGGAACGCTGCGGCTAGCAAAATTGATTTCATGCGGCGCCGTATAGTAATGGTTGTTGTTTGTGTGAGGATTTAAACCCTGTCCCTCCGTCGTCAATGGCGTGTTCCGGACAACCTGTTTCGGGAGGAACGGTGAATGGCGGCGTCAATCTCTGGAGGGAGCGCAGTCCCACTGCGGCTTGACGGCCAGTTTGCCGGTGGCCCCGGGGAAGCCTTCCGGTACCTGGTAGTCTTTGCGGAGCTTGCCGTACAGGGTTTTGAGTTCTTTCACGGTTTCCGCATATTCCGGTTTGTTGATGACGTTGTGCATTTGGGCCGGGTCCTTCTGGTTGTCAAAGAGCATCCATTCGTCGCTGGTCCAGATATAGGACAGCGTGTAGCGGTCCGTGCGCAGGCCGTCATGGCGCGGAGCGTTGTGTTCACCCGGATTTTCGTAAAAAGCGTAGTAAAGAGAACGGTTTTTGAAATCCTGATGTTCTCCGGTCTTGAACAGGGGAGTGAGGCTGCGGCCCTGGAAGGTATTCATATTTTCCTTGGTATTTACCCCGGCCACGTCGCAGAAAGTGGGAGCATAATCCAGTTCCTGCACCATGGCGGAGGAGCGCACGCCCGGCCTGATGTGGCCAGGCCATCTCATGATGAGGGGCATGCGGAAGGATTCTTCAAAAATCCAGCGCTTGTCGTACAGGCCGTGTTCGCCCATGTAGAATCCCTGGTCTCCGCAGTAGAGCACCAGCGTATTCCTGTCCAGGCCGTTCTGTTTCAGATAGTCCATGATCTGGCCGATGCTTTCGTCCACGGAAAGAACGGTGCCCAGATAGTCTTCCATATAATGGCGCCAGCGGCGCAGCAAAATGTCGCGCTGCGTTTTGATTTTCCCGTTTTTAATATCTTTGACAAGCTGTACAGTACGGGCCTTGTGGTAGTTGTACCAGGCTTCCTTCTGCTGCGGGTCCATGCGCACCCATTCCGGCATTTCCCAGTCATACTGAGTATGCAGGGTCTTGGATTCCGGGCAGGAAAGCATTTTCTGGATGTCTTCCGGGACCACCTCCTTGATCAGGTGCTCGTCAGACCATACGTTGAAATGGTTGAGCAGGGTTTGTTCCGTCATTTTCAGGAATTCCGGGCGGTCTGCAAAATCGTCTTCCAGATTGGCGGGCGGGTCAATGGCGTCCGCATACTGTTTGGCGCGGCCCAGATTCTGAATGGAGGGGCACCAGCAACGGTGGGGTGCCTTGTGGCCCACGACGAGCATGAAGGGTTTGTCCTTGTCCCTCTGGTCCAGCCATTTGAGGCTTTTTTGCGTGACCAGTTCCGTGGCATAGCCGGGTTCCGTTTTCACCACGCGTTTGCCGTCCTTGCCGGGAGTGATGAAATCCGGATTGAAATAGTTGCCCTGGCCGGGAAAATTTCCCAGTAATCGAATCCGGTGGGGTCGGATTCATATTTGGACGTATCTCCCTTGGCGCCCGGCGGGATGGCTTCCAGGTGCCACTTGCCGACAATGGCCGTCTGGTAACCGGCCTTTTGGAGCATTTTCGGGAAAGTGGGCTGGGAACCGTCAAAGGGAGCCGCATGTTCGTTGAAGAGGTACCCGTTCATATGGGAGTGGCGGCCAGTGTAGATACAAGCCCGCGAAGGTCCGCACAGGGAGTTGGCGCAGTAGCTCCGGTCAAAGACCATGCCTTCGTCCGCCAGTTTGCGGAAGTTTGGATAAGGCATGGGAGAATCCTTTTCACAGGTGCCCAGGGTCTGGTAGGAATGGTCGTCGGTGACAATGACCACGATGTTGGGGCGCTGGTCCGGCGTCTGCTTTTGAGGCTGGTCCGCGGAAGCGGACAGGGGACAGGCCGCAAGCATCAGGGCGGTGGCGGCATGACGGTTCATTGTTAAAATCATGAATTAAACAGGCAATGGTTGGAGAGGGGGAAGCGGCGGAATTTGTCCGCAAGGGCATTCCTGCCGGTACGGAAAAGACCACATCCCCGAAAGAAAAAATGCTGGAAGAGAGTTTTAGGAAAAATAAAACATCAGTTTCATATTTCAATACAAAAATGGGGATGGAGCGGAAGCCCATGAATAAACCGTTCCGCAGCCGGACGGCAGGGGAAAAGCCGTTCAGGTGCCACGTGGGCCGGAGCGCTTGTTCCGGCCGTTGTTTTCATGGGATTCTTTCTGTTCCAGGAGCCATGTTCTGTCTTCAAGGCTGAGCTTTTTCAGGGATGTTCTGCTCTGGTGTCCGTCCAGCTCCTGAAGCCAGAGGGTCTGGGTCTTTTCCGAATAACGGGAAAGTTTGGCGAAGACGGTATTTCCGTTGACTCCTGTCCAGACCCGGTAGCCTTTGGGAATCAGCGTTTTTTTAAACTCTTCATATTGCTGCTTCGCCAGTTTGACGCTGTTCTTGATCTGGTCAAAATAAAGGGCGTTTTGTCCGGTATAATAACCGCGCAACGTATCCACTTTGGAGCCGTCCGGAGACATGACCAGAAGCACGGGCGTTCCTCTCACGCCAAACAGGGAGGGAGCCTTTTTCACATACTCCAGCATCTTCTGGCGCTTCCTGTAAACAGGTTCGCTTTCAAATTTTTCCGCCTGGTCGTAACAGACGCGGACGACATTCCTTTTCGCCCAGTCTTCAAATTCCTTCGTATGGAGGAGTTCTGCCCCCAGCTTTTTGCTGGGAGGGCTGCCCACGGAATGGTGGAACCAGATGAGAATGGGTTTTCCGGTACTCTGGGCTTCCCGGAGGGCGGTGGGATAGCTTTGGATCCAGCGTTCGTTTTCCTTACGCTGGGCGAAAGCTTCTTCCAGCCCGGGGATGGGGGCGTCCGGGTCATGAGCGTCCGTGTAATAGACGGCCCCGCTGTCTGCCCTGGTCATTTCCTCCTGTGTGGTGGCGGTAAGATGGGTGGCCTGTTGCTGATTCGGGGTAGTGCTCAACAGCCCCGTCGGCACATTGGCGATGGAATTGGTCTTGTTATCCTGCATGTATTCCGAAAGGCTTTTTTTTACCTTCGGTTCTTCCTGTTCCGGAGAGGTTCCCACGCAGGAACAGAGAGCCGCGGACGCAAACAGGAACATGGACAGCCGGGGCAGACTCATGACTGACCTGATAGCATAACAGGGAAAAATACGCAACCGGGAATTGTTCAACGGTCGCAGCGGTTTCAGTATTTCTTGGCTTCCTGTTCCTTCTGCTTCCGGTCCCGTATGGCGATATCCAGGGGGGTGCATGTAGCGGTCGTTGATGTGGCTCGCCCTGCCGGTGCGCAGCTTCTTTTCGTACCGTTTGCCCCGGTTTCTCCTGAACAGGAATTCGGACTCCGGAACGCGGCCCACGGTCCGGTAGATCAGCTCGTCGATTTCCTCCTTTTCCCGGTAGCCGGCAGCCTGATGTAGCATTCCTCCTCCCGGGAATGGTTGGGGAAGTAGTGCAGGAAGTGTCTCATGGTCCATTTTCATCCATTGAATCCTGATGGAAAGGCTGTTTCTGGCGCTTTTGAACGAATGTTTGCTACGGAAGAAGGACCACGTGAAGTGGCTCATTTAGCCGGGGCATGAATGCTCACCAAAACGCAGGCCGCGAGAACCCGGGAAAACAGAAACAGTTCCTTGTTATACTCTCTATCATCAGAGTAATGGGAAGGAAATCTGCCGATTAAAACGCGAGTAATACCCTGTTTTCCAAAATAGCCAATATATTCTCCCTGCAAATAAACTGTTTTCCCATATTCAAACGGAAAAACGATATAAAGCCGGGAAGAAAATGGGTTAATCCCCCGTTTTCAGCACCTTGATGAACGCTTCCTGCGGAATGTTGATTTTTCCGATGGCCTTCATGCGCTTTTTGCCTTCCTTCTGCTTTTCCAGAAGTTTGCGCTTGCGGGTGACGTCCCCGCCGTAGCATTTGGCCGTCACGTCCTTGCGCATGGGGGAGATGCTTTCCCGGGCAATGATTTTTCCGCCAATGCAGGCCTGAATGGCGACGGTGAAGAGCTGGCGGGGAATGACGTTTTTCAGGCGTTCCGCCAGTTCCCTGCCGCGGGAGGCTGCCTTGTCCTGGTGAACAATCATGGAGAAGGCATCCACCGGTTCCCCGGCGATGAGCATGTCCATTTTAATGAGCTTGGCGGCCTGATAGCCGGCGTATTCATAATCCATGGAGCCGTAGCCTCGCGTCATGGATTTGAGCTTGTCGTTGAAATCCACCAGAATTTCCGCCAGAGGAACGGTGCAGGTGAGCATTATGCGCATATCGTCAATGGTCTCCGTATTGTCCACGCTGCCGCGTTTTTCCAGGACAAGTTGCATGATATCCCCGATGTATTCCCCAGGAAGCATAATGAACACCTTGACGATAGGTTCCCGGATTTCCTGAATTTCCTGCGGTTCCGGGAGCAGGCTGGGATTGTCCACATTGATTTCCTCTCCATTGGTCTTGGTGACCTCATAAATCACGGAGGGGTAGGTGGAGATGATATCCATGTTGAATTCCCGGCGCAGACGCTCCTGGATGATTTCCATATGGAGCAGGCCAAGGAAGCCGCAACGGAACCCGAAGCCCAGAGCTACGGAAGATTCCGCCTGGAAGGAGAAAGCGGCGTCATTAATCTGAAGCTTCGCCATGGCCGCTTTCAGGGCTTCAAAATCGGAGGAATCCACCGGATAAATGCCGGAAAAGACCATGGGGCGGATTTCCTTGAAACCGGGCAGGGGGGATGGGCAGGGGCGCATGTAATCCGTATACGTGTCCCCGATTTTGACATCCGCCGCGGATTTCATGTTGGCGATGATGTAGCCTACGTCGCCGGCTTCCAGGGAATCCGTTCGGGTCATTTTGGGGGTGAAGATACCCACTTCCTTCACTTCATACACTTCGTCCGTTGCGAAAAGTTTGACTTTCATGCCGCGGTGCACGCTGCCGGAAATGACGCGCACATAGGAGACTAC
Organism: Akkermansia sp. JRP_AM1; assembly: GCF_049262625.1. NCBI lineage: Bacteria > Pseudomonadati > Verrucomicrobiota > Verrucomicrobiia > Verrucomicrobiales > Akkermansiaceae > Akkermansia > Akkermansia sp. JRP_AM1. Next base: position 906,246 of record NZ_CP118234.1, on the reverse strand, counting down.
GCCGCGGTAGGCGTCGTAAACGGAATCGAACACCAGGGCGCGCAGAAGGCCGTCCTGTTCCGTTTCAGGCGGAGGGATGCGCTGAACAACGGCTTCCAGAATATCGTCAATGCCGATGCCCATCTTGGCGGAGGCATGGATGGCTTCCTCATGGGGGATGCAGACGATGTCCTCCAGCTGGCGGTATACTTTGGGCAGGTTGGCACTGGGAAGGTCAATCTTATTGATGACGGGGATAATGGCCAGGTTCAGATCCATGGCCAGGTGCATGTTGGCAAGTGTCTGGGCTTCCACTCCCTGGGCCGCGTCCACAATAAGAAGGGCTCCCTCGCATGCCGCCAGGGAACGGGACACTTCATAGGAGAAATCCACATGGCCCGGCGTATCCAGAAGATTGAGCTTGTAAGTCTTTCCGTCCCCGGCCTTGTAGAAAATGGTAACGGGGTGGGACTTGATGGTGATGCCCTTTTCCCTCTCCAGATCCATGGCGTCCAGAAGCTGATCCTGCTTCTCCCGTTCGGAAATGGTATTCGTCTTTTCCAGCAGCCGGTCGGAAAGGGTGGTCTTTCCGTGGTCGATGTGAGCGATAATGGAGAAATTGCGAGTCAGTTCAATGGACATGGTGGTCTCTACCCTTCTAACATGAGTGCCCTGTGCGCGGGGAGGGTAACATAGCCCATGCGGCGGTCAAGACTTGAACATGACTGCCTCCCGTTCCCTGCCGCGTCGGCTTCATTCGCTCCGGGAAAACCGTCATTCATGACAGGGGTTGCGCCGGGAGATTGAACGTGAGGGAAGAAGGAAGGCTCTCAACTGGTACAGGCACGCGAACCTTTTCCCGTGCGGCCATTTCTTACCAAGCCAGCATATGAAATCTTTTTTAGCAGCCATTTTAAGCCTATTTATTCCCGGCCTCGGCCAGTTGTACAAGGGCCACTTTGTCCAGGCCATTCTCTGGTTCCTGGTGGTAGGTGCGGCTTACGGCCTCCTGTATTGGTTCATCTTTGCACTCGTTCCTATTGTCCTGCATATCATTTGTATTTTGCAGGCCTATTTCATGGACAATGAATGATGCCTGCCGTTTCGGCTTCACGGCCAGGATGGCCGAAAGAGCAGAGCATCCTGCGCACCGGCAGCGGCATTCATTCCCTGAGGTTGCGGAAGGAATGCGCCGTTCATAGCGGCGTCATTCTTCTTGATACCGGTATTTGCAATGTTAACGGGTTTGTTGGTGCCAGTGGAATCCGCGGATTCTTTTTTAACGGACTTCGATTTGTTTACAGGGGAAACGTCAGCACAACTGTTTTGAATTTGTTAATGACCCCGTCTGTCTTGAAAAATCGGATCGGATGGGAGACGTTGATTCTTCAACAAATAGGATTTTGAATCCGGTATCAATAAAAAAAATTGGTGGTAAGAAAATTATAGAAATCAATATTTTGTTCTTACCGATATTCTATCTATAATTTTTGATATATTATTTATTGTAATTTTTTAACAATAAATATTTTATCGATAAATTCGGATTCAAAATCCGCTATCTCCGTTTTATAGTTACTAACATTAGTAAACGATGGAAAAAATACTGGGAACCACAATTGTATTGCTGGGGGCTGCCGCTCTTTCCGCAACGGCCGCAACCGTCCAGATTGATCTGTCAGGGTATGATTCAGGAAGCGATGTTAATTCTTCCTTCCAAGCCTACCGTGGCGATCCTTCCGCCATGGCGAATCACTTGAATGAGTGGTTGGCGAATTCTTCCGGATGGTGCGGATCTAAAGCCAATACATCTTCTGAAACCTCAAGTTATTTTAAAAGCGCTGTTGGGAACGAAGACGGTTCTGTAACGGTGACCTATACCAATAGACGGGGATATGGCGGTTCCGGCGTAGGCCTCAAAGTTTCCCTGGATGCTGCGGGGTATTCTGCTGATGCTTTTTCTTCTCTGACATTCACAGTGGATTTGGCTACCTCCACCGGCGGCACTTATCGGGTTTATCTGGCCTACCAGACGGAAAATGGCTGGCAGGCGGTAGAGTCGCAGGCGACGTCCGGCACGATTACTGTGACGGCAGATCTTTCCGGAAACAAACTGACTTCTGAAAACGTTTATGTATTCGTTGAGTCAAATCAGGGAAGGGGTAATGATTCTACATTCACGGCTTCCATGACGGGAGAATTGGCTTCAGTGCCGGAACCTGCCACGGCTTCCCTGGGACTGCTGGGACTGGCCGCCCTGATGATGCGCCGTCGCCGGTCTTAAGGCATCCTGCCGGCAGACAAATTAATCATAGGACGGTCTCCGCATGGAGGCCGTCTTTTTTATTTTTACTGGAGGGGGATAACAGAATGCAATGTACCGGGAATCGAGTATTCCCGGCTATGGAAAGAAAAACTGCCCGGAAAATTATTTTTCGCCATGCTTCAGGTTTATTCTTCCAAATAGAGAGGCCGGGATGTTTTTGTTCTTCATCCGGATGTTATCTTTGTTTCTGGAAATTTTTTTACAGAGCAGGTTTCCTCTGGAAATGAATGAGAAATTGTTTCCTAATTGATCATCTGCCGGATACAATGGTTTCCGCAACAGAAATGTTGATATCTTGGCCGTTTGTTCTTGTAAAACGTCATTTGAATTAATCATCCTTTTTGGAAACAGGCCAAAGGAATAATCTTCCGATAAACAAAAACTCAGAGCCGTTCCGGAATTATTCCGGAACGGCTCTGAAGGGCCAGGAGGAAGGCTTTTCGGGGGTGGGTGGGGTGCCTTCTCCTTGGTTTTTCTTTCTTTTAGAAATCGTAGCGGTAGCCGACGCTTCCGTTGACCGAGCTGGACCCGTCACGGATGTCCGCGTTCCCGTTCACGTAGATGGTTCCCTTCGTTCCCACCGGCACGCTTAACCCCGCTCCCAGCTGCAGCGCCGTCGTTCCCGTTTTCGCCCCTCTCACGCTTTGCGCGAAGCCGGGGTTGCCCAGCAGGGAGACGTTCGTTTCCCCTCTCCGGTCTCCCAGGTCCTGCGCCGCGTTGACCCGGATTTCCGCCAGCGATTCCCGGCCGAAGATGTTGCTGCCCACCAGACCCATCCAACGGCCGCCCAGCGCCAGCGTCCCCGTCGTCCAGTCCTGCCGGCCGACGTTCAGGCCCGCGTTGCCCGCTCCCGTTTCTTCATAGCCGTCCATCCGCGTCGTCACCACCGAGGCGTTGAACAGCGGCTGAAGCACGCTGCTGCGGTTTTCGTTGAGGTATACGTCGCAGGTGAGTTCGTACATCGCTCCAAGGCCCCACCCGCTGGTGCTTCCCTGCGTCCCGTAGCTTCCTTCCCCGTAGTTGACCGTACGGTTGAGTTTCGCGTCGTTCCACCCTCCCGTCAGGATGAGCGTGTGCGCCCAGCGTTTGTTCTGGTAGCGCCCGAAGAGGCTGGCGTAGTAGCTGTCCAGGCGCCCGTCGGCGCTGTCCGCCGCGCTGGCCGTCAGGTCGCCGTAGCCGGCCGTGAAGGCCGCTCCCGCCGTGAGGCCGTCGCTGAGGTCCGCGTCCACGCCTACCGTACCTCCCCAGGTGGTGAGCTGGTAGCCGCTTTCATCCCCGCGGGTGTCGAGTTTGGCGTAGGAGCCCGTGCCTTCCATCCACATGTGGAAGCGGGGGAGGTCGTCGTTGACGTAGGCCGGGTTGACGCCCATGAGGGTGGTCCGGTTCCTGATCCAGCCCATCTGGTCGCGCAGGGCGTCCCTTTGCGCCGTCCCCAGCGCGTTGACCGTGCTCCCAGCCACTGCTGCCAAAGCCCTGGATGCCCCCGCCAAGTCGGGATTATCTCCCGTAATCATGGTGCTGATGGAATGCATCGCCTGCCCAAGCTGGGAAGTGGCATCCAGATTATTTTTTGCCTCCCACAGAAGTTCGGAACCTGCTCCGGAATTATGGGAATTCACCGCAGGTGTAAAAATATTGTCCTGCTGCACCGTGGCATTCAGCACAATATGATTGCCCTTCCGGCTCATGGTCGCATCCTTGTAATAAACGGCAAACAGGCCGGAAGTCCCCACGGATATGGATTCCCCCTCCGTCAGTCCGTCAATCGTGTCTGCTGTCATCAGCACCACGCCGTCCAGGTTGTCATACGTTCCCAGCCCCGTGTTGCCTTCCATGTTGGCAAGAGAGAATCCCGCCCCATTTCCAATGGTGATGGAATCCGCCGTCAGCATAGCGGAGCCGAAAGGATCAGACGCACTTAAATTATAAACGAATTCCGTCGTAGAGCCGCTTTGAAAATCAATGCTGCCGACGTTTAAGGAGGTATTGGAGTCTCCGGCTTCATGTCCAATGGCTTCAATACGCAGGGTGCCGGCAGAACCTACTGCAACATTACGGTAATCAAGCGCGGGGGCGTCAGAAGTGCCTTTCAGGACCAGGACGCCTCCGTCACGGACGGCGAGGTCGTAGTCCTTATTGCCGGTTTGCAGGTATTGGGTGGCTTGCCCGGAGATGTCCAGGGCGCCTCTGCCTGCCAGCGTGCCGGAGAAGGTTCCGGAGGAGGTTGTCGCCGAGGAGATGGAGAGGCTGCCTCCGTTCATGGACAGGGCGCCGCTTCCGGAGAGGCCGCTGATGGCGCCGGATTCCGTTCCGGTGAGGGTCAGCGTGCCGTCGGCGGTGACTGAGGTTCCGTCCAGCCGGGCTTCTCCGCCCAGGGCCAGTTCCGCTCCTTCCCGGATGCGGAGGGAGCCGGTTCCGGTGATGGCTCCGTTGTTGATGCTGCTTGTTCCGGTCAGGTCAAGAGTTCCCTGAATGGCCAGGGTTCCTCCGGCTTCCGTGCCGGTGATGGTTTCGATTTCGGCGTTGCCGCTGATGGTCAGGCCTCCTCCTTCCAGCGTGAGGGTGTCCAGGGAGTTTTCCGTGCCGTTGAGGATGATGTTTCCTTCTCGCAGGGCGAGGGTTTCCACGTCCATCGTTCCTCCGACCGTCAGCGTCCCGGTTCCTTCCTTGATGAAGGTGACGTTGCTGCCGCCCGTGATGCTGCCGCCCATGACGGTGTCCTGGCCGGCCGGGTCGATGTCGTCTTCTCCCGTCGTCATTTGTTTGTTGTTGAGGATGACGACGGCCGTGCCGTCTCCGGTGTTGTTGACGGCCAGGCTGCTGCCCGTGGCTCCCATCAGGTTGTTGATTTTAGCTCCCTGTCCGTCGGCTTCGCCCGGGGCTCCGGCCAGGTTGACCGTCAGGGTCTGGCCGCCGCCGATGACGACGCCGGCGTAGCCGGAGAGCGTTTGATAGGAGTTGACTTCATGGGCGTTTCCTCCTTCTTCCTGCACGCGGTAGAGGCCGGTGGCCGCTCCGCTGAGCACCAGGCTGCCTCCGTCCGTTCCGGTGATCCGGATGCCGTAGTTGGACAGAAGGTCGGTAGTGAAGGCGATGTCGCCCAGGTTGCCGACGGTCAGCGTTCCGCTGGTCAGGGTCAGGTAGCTGGAGGAGTCGTCGGTTTTGTGATCCAACAGGAGGTTGACGACGGCGTCGTTGCTCAGGTCCAGCGTCAGCCCTTTCCCCTCGATGGACAGGTTCGGGTCGCTTCCCGTTCCGCTGCCGTTGCTGATGACGGCGCCAGACGCCTGCGTGTCCTGGCCGATGTTTTCCGTTCCCAGGGCAATGGACAGACTGTCCAGACCGTTTTCCCCACCCACGGTGACGGTTCCGCTGACTCCGGTGAGGCGGGAGCCGGAGGCGATGTTCCACGTTCCTTTCATATGGCTGCCGCCGGCTCCGGAGAGGTTCAGGCTGCCTTCCGTGATGGTGATTCCTTCCGTGGTTCCGTCAAGGATGGTTTCCGCTCCTGCCGCGTCTGCCCCCAGCGTCAGGGTTCCCGCTCCCGTTTTGGTCAGGGACGGGCTGTCGGTCAGCGCCCAGATGGTGGCCGAGGCTCCTTCCTGCGCGATATTGATTTCATCAAACCGGGTGAAGGTGACGTTTTGGAAGTCCCCGTTTCCAAAGGTTCCCTTGAGCTCCAGCGTCCTGTTTCCTTCGACCGCCGCTCCGGCGCTTCCGCCGACGGTGATGCCTCCGTCTTGTCCTTCCGCCCTGAAGACGCTTCCTCCCGTCAGGGAGACGAGGACGTCGCCTCCTGCCGTGCCTTTATTTCCTGCTCCATAAATGTTTCCCCGGTAGGTGCCTGTTCCGAGTTCTACCGTGATATTGCCTGCAGTGGTCATGGTGCTGCCTGTGTTTCCTGGCACTTTGGAGTAGGAGCCACCGTAGATGTTGCCGGTGAAGGTGGAGCCTCCGCTAATGGAGATGGAGGAATTTCCTCTAATCGTGTATTGGGCCTGGCCTGAATTTTCAAAGGAACCCCCAATGATGTCCCCCGTGAAGGTGATTCCTTCCCTGCCGATGATGGAAACGGAGGTGTCTCCGTTGATGTTGTTGACCGTTCCGGCGTTGTTTACATTGCCATAACTGCCGCCAATGATTGTTTTGACGAAGCTGTTGTGTTCCTCTGTTCCGGAAAGCGTGATTCCGTTCAGGTTGATTGTAGCCGACGTGCTGCCTTGAATCGTTGTTCCGGAAGTGGTATTGCTTGACCAGGAGCTTCCTCCGATGATGTATGAGTTGGAGAGTCCCCCATCCAGGTTCTGGGCCGTGTTGGAATATTGGACATTGGTTACCAGCACGCTCGTGTTGCCCGTGATGGTGGTGACGGCGTTGTGGGCGGAGGTGCTCCCGCCGATGATGGCTCCCGCCACGATGGCGTTATCCTTGACGGTAACGTTGGTGTTTCCCGTTAATGTTGTAGACGCTCCCTTGTTGTTCCCGCCGATGACGTGTTCCGCCGTGGCTTTTCCGGAAAGCTGCACATGGGTGTCCCCAGTCAGCGTGCTGGTCTGGAGTTTGGTGCTCCATTCATTGGTGACACCTCCGGAGATGATGCCGAATGCTCCTCCGCTGATGTCCATCCAGATGTCCCCCCGGTAGTTGAGGTTGCCGGACGGCAGCGTCTCCCCGCTGTTGTATACCCCGTTCAGGTTGATTCTGGTTCCGCCGGTGTTGGTGATTTGATAGACTTTGTCCCCGCTCGTCGTCAGCGTATCGTTCAGATAGCCCAGGCTGACGTTGGCCGCACTTCCCTCCCCAAGAGCCAGCGTAAAGGCATTCTTGACCGTTTCTTCCAATGCCCCTCCCGCTCCCGCAGATACCCACGTCACACGGGATATCGCCACGTCTTTTATCATCAGCACGCTGCCTTCCATCCTATATTGCCCTGTCTTTAAGCCCAATACGGTAAAGCCCTCGCCAAGCGCCTCTCCCAATTCAAACAGGTATTCCGGTCCTTCCTTCATCAGGCGGTCAAGCGCGCCGCCGATGTCAATGGTGCCTGAAGTGAAAGTTACATGTTCCTTGATAAAGTGGGAACCGAATTCCGTATAGGTTAGCTTGGCTCCGTCAATGGCTGCATTTTTCAATATGCCGGTGCCGTTCATGTTCAGAACAGCATTTGCCCCCAGAGTGGCGGAGGTGAAATCCAGCGTTCCTCCCGCCATGGTGATTATTCCGGAATAGGCCAGGGAAGAATTGTTGATTTTCAAGGCGCCACCTTGGGCCGTGATATTCGCGTTGATGACGGGTCCCGTCAGGTTTTGCGTGCCTGTTCCGGCCATAATCAGATTTATTCCTCCCGTGGGAGTAGTGTTGCCGGTTTCTCCGGAATGCTGCGTGGTTGCCCCGATACTTCCCCCATACGTGTAATTTCCGTTGCCCGTCAGGGTAAGATTCGCTCTGGAGGAATTAGCCGACTGGACGCGCCCCTTATGTGTTCCGTTGAAGCCGTCGGCATCATTTAAACCGGCCAGAGAGGCGGCATTGGAAATTTGCAACGTCAGGGCGTTGGAACTTTGATTGATTGAGCCTGACAAATCTACCGTTGCGTTGGCGAGAGCCGTTCCCGTAATCTGGAGAATGGCGCCGCCGGGCTGCGTCCCCTTCTGGGAAAGGATAATGTTCCCGGAAAAACTGCTTTCCTGGGAACCAAGCACAAACTTGGAGGCATAGCCGGCATTGCCGTTAGCCGCTACCAGCGTCAAATTTCCTTCTCCGGCAAATGCCCCGTTCAAATTGATGGTACAGGCGCCGTTCGTATTCTGATTAATGGTAAACGAGGAGCCTGCTCCGATATAAAGTCCTGTGGAATAATTGTTGTTTCCTGAATTTACATCAAGGTTGACGGATTGACTCCCAGTAACTGAATACTCATTGGCGGGCTCATTGTTATTAAAGGTGGAGTTCGCTCCCCATGCGGGGGATTCAGATGTTGGGACGGCCAGGGAAACACTGGTGTAACAAGCCAGAACAGCCGCCAGCAGGGTAATAGGCAGATGGAGACGCATTGCAAAAATATTAGATGTTAATTTTTTATGTATATAACGGATTGAAAATTCGATGTCAAGTTGAAAATACCAGTTCCCGGATTCTCATACTTTTACTGTAAGTGCATTATGATTTTTTAAATTTCTAAAATGGAATTTTCACCTTTTCATTTACCTCCCCCCTTGAAGCAAGGGGAGGTATACTATAAGACTTTCATTTTGAATATAAAATATCAAATTTTATATTGCATGGGCCAATATTGGAATCATCGCCGAATTTTCAATCCGCTTTTCCTCTTTTCGTGAAATAACGCGGAGAAGACATAAAAAAGGCCGCACCCCGGAAACGGGGTGCGGCCCTTGAAGTGTGGGTGGAGAGAACAGGTTAGCGTTCGTTGTCGAAGTTGATGGTATCGTTCAACATGTCTTCGGCAAGTTCCGCCGCTTCCTCTTCTTCGCTGGCCGACGCGATTTCTTCTGCGCCCTCTGCGGGTTCCACTTCAATCTTGCTGTAACGGGAGAATCCGGTGCCGGCGGGAATGAGGTGGCCCATGATGACGTTTTCCTTGAAGCCTTCCAGCGTATCGGTCTTGCCGAGGGTGGATGCTTCCGTCAGAACGCGCGTGGTATCCTGGAAGGATGCCGCGGAAATGAAGGATTCCGTTTCCAGGGAGGCCTTCGTGATGCCGAGCAGAACGGGCTTGGCTGCGGCCGGTTGGCCTCCCTGGGCTACGGTTTGTTCATTGATGCGGTCGAACGTAGTCTTGTCCACCTGGTCTCCCCACAGGAATTCGGTATTGCCGGGTTCCGTGATGACTACCTTGCGAAGCATCTGGCGCACGATGATTTCCACATGCTTGTCGTTGATTTCCACACCCTGGAGGCGGTACACTTCCTGAACTTCGTTGACGAGGTGTTCCTGAAGGCGTTCCTTGCCGCAGACATCCAGAATTTCTTCCGGAGAGACGGGGCCTTCCGTAAGCTGGTCGCCCAGATGCACATGGTCGTCTTCATGAACGATAACGTGCTTGTTCATCGGAACCAGATGATCCACCAGTTCGCCCGTGGGTGTTTCAATGGTAATGACCTTCTTGCCGCGGGAGGTATTCTTGCTGCTGAGGCGCACAATGCCCTCCACGCGTGCAATGGTGCAGGCATCCTTGGGCTTGCGGGCTTCGAACAGTTCCGCCACGCGGGGCAGACCGCCGGTGATGTCCTTCGTCTTGGCTACCTTGCGGGGCGTCTTGGCCACCATCGTGCCGGCGGAGATGGTTTCCCCGTCCTTCACGGTGAGGTTGGCGCCTGCGGGAATGGCATGATGAGCCAGAACTTCACGGGTCTTGGCATCGCGGATGACCACCTGCGGGTGAAGTTCCTGCTTGTGTTCCATCACGACAAGAGAGGAGGCGCCGGTTTCCCGGTCCGTTTCCTTGGAAACGGTGATGCCGACGATCATGTCCTTGAATTCGACGATGCCGCCCTTTTCTGCGATTACGGGTACGTTGTACGGGTCCCAGGTGGCGAGGGTTTCATCCTTCTTGATAGCGCCGCCGTTGGGCACGTACAGGATGGTGCCGATGACGGGCTGGTAGGATTCCAGTTCGCGGCCCTGTTCGTTTTCGATGCGGACGGAGCAGTTTTTATTCAGAACGACAAAGTTGCCGTCTGCGTTTTCCACCGTGCGGAGATCTTCCGTGTAGATGACGCGGCCGTCGTTCTTGGCTTTCACAATGGGCTGCTTGAACGCCGTGGTGGCCGTTCCGCCCACGTGGAACGTACGCATGGTGAGCTGCGTGCCGGGTTCGCCGATGGACTGGGCGGCAATAATGCCGACCGCTTCCCCGATCTTCACTTCCTGTCCGGTGGCCAGGTTCAGGCCGTAGCACTTGGCGCAGCAGCCTTTCTTGAGTTCGCAGGTGAGCACGGAACGGATTTTCAGCCGTTCAATGCCGATTTTTTCCAGTTGTTCCGCCTGCTTTTCGTTAATGAGGTCGTTGATGTCCACGATAACCTCGCCGCTGACGGGGTCAACGATGCGTTCGCAGGAAGTCCGGCCGTAGATACGGGAGGCAAGGGACGCCACTTCTTCGTCGCCGTCATAAATGGCGTGAACGGTGATGCCGTTGCTGGTGCCGCAGTCTTCCGCGTGGACGATGACATCCTGGGCCACGTCCACGAGTTTGCGGGTCATGTAGCCGGAGTCTGCCGTTTTCAGGGCGGTATCCGCCAGACCCTTGCGAGCGCCGTGGGTGGAGATGAAGTATTCCAGCACGGAAAGGCCTTCACGGAAGTTGGCCGTGATGGGGCGTTCGATAATTTCGCCGCTGGGTTTCGCCATCAAACCGCGCATGCCGGAGAGCTGCTTGATCTGCGCCTTGTTGCCTCGGGCGCCGGAGTCCACCATCATGAAGAGCGGGCTGGCCATCTTGGAGCCTTCGTTGTGTTCCAGCTTGCGGTACAGAGCCGCCTGGATGACATCCGTAGTCTGGGTCCAGATGTCCACCACCTTCTGGTAGCGTTCCCCATCCGTGATAATACCGTTCTTATACTGGCGGGTCACCTTGTCCAGTTCCGCATAGGCTTTTTCAATTTCCGTCTTTTTCTGGGAGGGAACCACCATGTCCACGATGCCGATGGAGCAGCCGGAACGGGTTGCTTCCTTGAAGCCCAGGTTTTTCAGGGCGTCCAGAGTCTGTACGGTACGTTCCTTGCCGACGGTCTGGTAGCAGCGCCAGATGATGTCGCCCATCTGTTTCTTGCCTACGTTGCGGTTAATGTAACCGAGTTCCCGGGGCCAGATTTCATTGAAACGCACGCGTCCGGCAGTAGTGATGATAACCTTCTTGGTGACATCCCCATACACCACTTCGGAAGGCTTTTTACCGTAGTCCGGGTTGTGCAGGCGGATCCAGTCATGGTAGCCGATTTTGCGGGCGGCAATGGCGTATTCCACCTCGTCGATGGATTCGAAGAGGGGAAGATGGTGATGATTATCCTGATTGTTCTGTACTTCCGCAGCACGGGTGTGTGTCAGGAAGTACGCGCCCAGAATGATGTCCTGCGTGGGTGTGGCAATGGGCTTGCCGGAGGCAGGCGAGAAAATATTGTTGGGCGCCAGCATGAGCTGGCGGGCTTCCATCTGCGCTTCCACGGACAGAGGCACGTGTACAGCCATCTGGTCGCCGTCGAAGTCCGCGTTGTACGCATTACAGACGAGCGGGTGCAGACGGATGGCGGAACCTTCAATCAGAACCGGTTCAAAAGCCTGGATGGAGAGGCGGTGCAGGGTGGGCGCGCGGTTGAGCATCACCGGGTGGCCCTTGGTCACTTCTTCCAGGATATCCCACACCTCCGGCGTCTTGCGGTCAATGAGCTTCTTGGCGGAGCGCACCGTGTGCACGTAGCCCAGCTCTTTCAGACGGTGGATGATGAAGGGTTCAAACAGAATGAGCGCCATCTTCTTGGGAAGACCGCACTGGTTGAGTTTCAATTCCGGACCGATGACGATAACGGAGCGGCCGGAGTAGTCCACGCGCTTGCCGAGCAGGTTCTGGCGGAAACGGCCTCCCTTGCCCTTCAGCATGTCGGAGAGGGATTTGAGGGGGCGGTTGCCGGCGCCGGTGACGGCACGACCGTGGCGGCCGTTGTCAAACAGGGCATCCACGGCTTCCTGAAGCATGCGTTTTTCATTACGGATGATGACTTCCGGAGTTTTGAGGCTCAGGAGGGTTTTCAGGCGGTTGTTGCGGTTGATGACGCGGCGGTACAGGTCATTCAGGTCAGACGTTGCGAAACGACCGCCTTCCAGGGGAACCAGCGGGCGCAGGTCCGGAGGAATGACGGGCAGAACGTTCAAAATCATCCATTCCGGGCGCGTGTTGGACTGAAGGAACCCCTGGGCCAGTTTCAGACGCTTGGCAATCTTGCGTTTGTTCTGTTTGGAGTTGGTATTGTCCAGCTGTTCCTGAAGATCCGCGACGAGGGTGGGCAGATCAATGGCCGCCAGCATTTTCTGGATGGCTTCCGCGCCCATGCCGGCTTCAAAGCTGTCATAGCCGTATTCGTCTTCCGCATTGCGGAATTCTTCTTCCGTCAGAATGGCCCCCTTTTCCAGAGGGGTACTTCCGGGATCTACCACGATGTAGTCTTCATAGTAAATCACGCGTTCCAAATGGCGGGCCGTCATGTCCAGCATAAGGCCGATGCGGCTGGGCATGCATTTGTAAAACCAGATGTGGGAGACCGGAACGGCCAGTTCAATGTGGCCCATTCGTTCGCGGCGCACGCGCGCGTTGGTTACTTCCACGCCGCAGCGGTCGCAGGTGATGCCCTTATGCTTGATGCGCTTGTACTTGCCGCAGGCGCATTCCATGTCTCGGGTGGGCCCGAAGATGCGTTCGCAGAACAGGCCGCCTTTTTCCGGCTTGAACGTGCGGTAGTTGATGGTTTCCGGGTTGACGACTTCGCCGAATGACCAGCTGCGGATGGTATCCGGATCCGCCACGGTGATGGCAACCTGGTCAAAGGTCCGGGGCTTGTCGCTCAGGCCGTGCATTTCCCTGATGGTGGGGGTGTCAGACATATATTGAAAGTTTAAAGGAGGTTTGGTGTCCGCCCCCGCGTTTTGCGGCGCGGGGGCGGAATGCGGTGGATATTAGAATTTGAGGTCGGAGAAGTCGACGTCCGCCAGGCCGGCCATGTCGTCGCTGCCAAAGCCTTCCGTCATGCCGTCCACAGGAGTGAGATCCGTGCCGCCGAGTTGCAGGGAGGGTTGTTCATCCTTGCTTCCGGGGCGTACGTTCAGCCCCAGGGACTGCATTTCCTTCATCAGAACGTTGAAGGATTCCGGAGTTCCGGCTTCCAGGGTATTATCCCCCTTCACGATGGATTCGTAAATGCGGGTACGGCCCTGAACGTCGTCGGACTTGACGGTGAGAAGCTCCTGGAGGGTATAGGCGGCGCCATAGGCTTCCAGCGCCCACACTTCCATTTCCCCGAAACGCTGGCCGCCGTATTGGGCCTTGCCGCCCAGGGGCTGCTGCGTGACCAGGCTGTACGGACCCACGGCGCGGGCGTGAATCTTGTCCGCCACCAGGTGGTTCAACTTGAGCATGTAGGTCTGGCCTACCACCACCGGGTTGTGGAAAGGTTCGCCGGTCAGGCCGTCATAAAGGGTGCTCTTCCCGCCTACGGTTCCGTCCTTGCCGTCACCGATCCAGGTGAATCCGTCCACCTTCTTGGCTTCGGACATGTAGTTCCAGATGGTTTCTTCACTGATGCCGTCGAACACCGGGGTAGCCACCTTGAAGCCGAGGGCCCTGGCAGCAATGCCAAGGTGGGCTTCAAGCACCTGGCCCACGTTCATTCGGGAAGGCACGCCCAACGGGTTCAGCACGATGTCCACCGGAGTGCCGTCCGCGAGGAAGGGCATGTCCTGTTCCGGGACGATCTTGGCGACGACGCCCTTGTTGCCGTGGCGGCCGGCCATCTTGTCGCCCACGCCGAGCTTGCGCTTGGCGGCGATGTACACCTTGACTTCCTTCAGTCCGCCGGGTTCGGATTCGTCCCCGGATTCCATCTGGTCCAGCCTGTGTTCGCGTTCGTCGTCCAGCTCCGTGAAGCGGCCTTCGAAGGAGGTGATGATTTCCAGGATCTTGTTGCGGATCGGGCTGGGTTCGATTTCGATGTGGTCGTGCACCAGGGCCAGCTTGCGCAGCAGGGTCTTGGTGATCTTGCGGTTGGCCGGGATGATGATTTCACCGGTCTGCTCGTTGACCACGTCCAGCGGGATCTTTTCACCCAGAAGAATGTCGGAGAGCTTCTTGGTCAGCTGGTCAATGAGCTGTTCCTTCTTCTTCTTGTGCTCGTCATTGATCTTCTTGAACTGCTTTTTCTTTTCCGCGCTGTCCACGACGAGGTCGCCGCGGTGGTGGCCGGAGCCCGTGGAAGAGATGCGAACGTCCATCACGATGCCGGTGCAGCCGGAGGGGACGCGGAGGGAGGTGTCTTTCACTTCCGCAGCCTTTTCACCGAAGATGGCGCGCAGCAGGCGTTCTTCCGGAGCCAGTTCCGTTTCAGACTTGGGAGTGATTTTACCGACGAGGATGTCGCCGGGCTTCACTTCCGCGCCGATGCGGATGACGCCGTCATGGTCCAGGTTTTTCAGGGCTTCATCACCGGCGTTCGGAATGTCGCGGGTGATTTCTTCCGGGCCCAGCTTGGTGTCGCGGGCCTGCACTTCAAACTCGGAGATATGGATGGAGGTGAAGGTGTCTTCCTTCACGGTTTTTTCGGAGATGACGATGGCGTCTTCGAAGTTGTAACCGTTCCACGGCATATATGCCACCAGCACGTTGCGGCCGAGGGCCAGTTCGCCCTGGTCCGTGTTCGGGCCGTCCGCCAGCACGTCGCCGGTCTTGATCTTGTCGCCGCGGCGCACGATCGGACGCTGGTTGATGCAGGTTCCGGCATTGGAACGCATGAACTTGCGCAGGGGATAGACGTATACGCCGTTGTCGCGGTCCGTGCGCACGCTGTCCGGATCGGACAGGAAGACTTCCGGACGCACGGGCAATTCCCCGTCCTTCGTGGTGATAATGACTTCAGCCGTGGCGGAAGCCACGATGCCGTCCGCTTCCGCCAGAACGACGGAACGGGAGTCCCTGGCGCACTTGCCTTCAATGCCGGTTCCCACGTACGGGGATTCCGCCACCATGAGAGGCACGCCCTGGCGCTGCATGTTGGAGCCCATCAGGGCGCGGTTGGCGTCATCGTGTTCCAGGAAGGGAATGAGGCCTGCGGCGATGGAGACGAGCTGCTTGGGAGACACGTCCATGTAGTGCACGTCCGCCGGGTCCACTTCAATGAACTCGCCCTTTTCGCGGGCGGTCACGCGGGAGGTGGTGAAGTTGCCCTGTTCGTCCAGCGGGTTGTTGGCCTGGGCGATGAGGTAGCCTTCCTCCTGGTCGGCGGTGACGTATTCGATGGTGTTGGTGACCCGGCCGTTTTCCACCTTGCGGTAGGGCGTTTCAATGAATCCGAATTCATTGATGCGGGCGTAGGTGCACATGGAGTTGATCAGACCGATGTTGGGGCCTTCCGGCGTTTCAATCGGGCAGATACGGCCGTAGTGGGAGGGATGCACGTCTCGCACTTCGAATCCGGCGCGGTCGCGGTTCAGGCCGCCGGGCCCCAGGGCGGAGAGGCGGCGCTTGTGCGTCAGTTCCGCAAGGGGGTTGATCTGGTCCATGAACTGGGAGAGCTGGGAACGTCCGAAGAAGTCGCGCACGACGGCGCTGAGGGCCTTCGGGTTGATGAGCTTGCTGGGCGTCACGCCTTCAATGTTCTGGTCAATGAGGGTCATGCGTTCCTTCACCAGGCGTTCCGTGCGGGCGAGGCCCACGCGGCACTGGTTGGCCATGAGTTCGCCCACGGCGCGCACGCGGCGGCTGCCCAGGTGGTCGATGTCGTCCACCATGCCTTCGCCCTTCTTGAGGCGCAGGAGGTACTTGAGGGCGGCCAGGAAGTCTTCTGCCGTCATCAGGCGCTGGTCCAGGCTGGTGTCCAGACCGAGCTTCTGGTTGATCTTGTAGCGGCCCACGCGGGTGAGGTCGTATTTCTTGGGATCGTCAAAGAGCCTCTTGAGCAGGGTGCGGGCCTGGGCGGCCGTGGCGGGATCGCCGGGACGGAGGCGCTTGTAGATTTCCTTGAGGGCGGATTCCTCGTCATGGGCGGGATCCTTCTTCAGGGTCTTGATCAGCACGTCGTCCTCGCTCTGGTCGATGACGTCGATTTCCTTGATGCCGAACTGGAGGAGCTGGCGAACCACGCCCATGTTGAGCTGTTCGAAAGCCTTGGCAAGAACGAGGTCCTTGTCCTTGATCGTGTCCACGGCCACGAGGTTGTGCAGGTCTTCCTCCGTCATGTCTTCGCTCAGGGGAAGCGTGCGGATGTCGTAGAACTGGCTGACGATATCGCGGTCCGTCTTGAAGCCCAGATAACGCATGAACGTCGTCGCAAGGAACTTGCGGCGGCGGCGGCGGCGGTCAAGGTAGACGTAGAGCAGGTCGTTGGTGTCAAACTGGACTTCCAGCCAGGAGCCGCGGTCCGGAATGATGCGGAAGGAGTGGAGCAGTTTGCCGTTCAGGTGCTGGGCGCTTTCAAAGCAGATGCCCGGAGAACGGTGGAGCTGGGACACGATGACGCGTTCGGCGCCGTTGATTACAAAGGTGCCGCGGTTGGTCATCATGGGGAGTTCACCCATGTAGACCGTTTCTTCCTTGGATTCGTTGTCGGACTTGAGCTTGAAGGTGACCTGGAGGGCGGCGCTGTAGGTTTCCCCGGCGCGGATAGCCTCGTAATCGCTCATCTTCGGCTGTTCGATGTCGTAGGAGACGAAGTCGAGCTCAATGTTTTCGTCATAGCTCTTGATAGGAAAGATTTCCTTCAGAACGCCGTGTAACCCGATGTTTTTCCTGGCCGCGGCCGGGGTGTCCTGTTGTAGAAAATCGAAGTATGATTGAAGTTGAATCTCAATAAGGTTCGGAGGTTCGATGACTTCCTTGATATTCCCGAAGTAGAGTCGCTTTGACATGGGCTGCTGTGGCGGAGATGTTATGGGTTTGCATCCTGAAAACCCGGATGCTGGGTTGATTGGTTCCTTCCTTGGGAGACGGAACCGACTGGAAGCGTTTTGACGGGTAAAAAGCCTCTAGTCGGTCACGCGGGATGTGAAGACGAGGAAGCGCAACAGGAGAAAAACGGGTCTTCTCCTGTTGCGCGGGAAGTAAAAAGCTTACTTGACGTCCACCTTGGCGCCAGCTTCTTCCAGCTTGGCTTTGGCGGCGTTAGCTTCGTCCTTGGAGACGGCTTCCAGGATGACGGCGGGGGTGCCTTCAACCAGTTTCTTGGCGTCCACCAGGCCGAGACCGGTCTTCACTTCGCGGACGGCCTTAATCACGGCGATCTTGTTGGCGCCGGCTTCCGTCAGGACGACGTTGAATTCGGTCTTTTCTTCTTCAGCTTCGGCAGGAGCGGCAGCGGCAGCGGCGGCTACGGGAGCAGCGGCGGAAACGCCCCACTTTTCTTCCAGAAGCTTGACGAGGTCGGCAGCTTCCAGGATGGTGAGGGTACCGAGTTCTTCAGCGATTTTGTTAATATCAGCCATTGTATTGTTTTCTAGTTTGGTTTCGAGTCGCGCCAAGAGCCAACTTGGCATTTCAGTTCTCCGGCTGGAGTTCCGACAAGGAACCTGTAGGAGAGTCGGGCCCGGTTTTCACACATTTGGCTAGAGTGCAACCGGGCCGTCCGGTCAAGGGGTTAGTATTAGGCGGCGGGTTCTTCGCTGCCGCCGTTTTCTTTGTCCACATATGCCTGAAGAACTCGGGCAAGAGCGGAGCCGGCCGCGTTGATGGTGCCAAGGAGCTTGGCAAGCAGCTGGTCGCGGGGAGGCAGTTCACCGATGGCGCGGATGTCGTCCGCGGAGAGGATGGCTCCGTCCAGGATCGCCACCTTGTATTCGGCCTTCTTGGAGGCCTTCGCAAAGGTATTGATGGCCTTGGCGGCGGCGGCCACGTCGGACGCGCCGGTCACGAAGGCGGTCTGGCCGACGAGGTGTTCCCCGATGTCGGGAAGGCCTGCATCCGTCAGGGCCGTACGCATGAAGTTGTTCTTGGCTACGTGGCACTGGGCGCCGCAGGCGGCCAGGGCGGAACGCAGGTTGGTGAACTCAGGCACGGTGATCGAGGTGTAGTCCACGACAATCAGGAACGGGGAGGCGTTGACGCGGGCGGTCAGGTCGTCAATGATGATACGCTTGTCAGGATTCATGGTGTGCTAAATCGGTTCGGGTTACAGTTTGGCGATGGAAGCGGTGTCAACCGGCAGACCGGGGCACATGGCGCATGAAACGGTGACGGATTCGATGTAGGCGCCCTTGGCGGAAGCCGGGCGGGCCTTGACGACGGAATCAATCAGAGCAACGATGTTTTCAGTGATGCCTTCGTTGGAGAAGGACAGCTTGCCTACAGCGGCGGAGATGTTGGCGTTCTTGTCAACCTTGTAGTCAACGCGGCCGGCCTTCACTTCCTTCACGGCCTTGGCCGTATCATCCGTAACGGTGCCGGTTTTCGGGTTGGGCATCAGGCCGCGCGGACCCAGCACACGGGCAACCTTGCGAACCTCCGTCATGGCGTCGGGGGTGGCAATGGCCGTGTCAAAGTCGACGAATCCTTCCTGGACCTTCTTGATGAGGTCTTCAAAACCCACGAATTCGGCTCCGGCTTCCTGGGCGGCCTTGGCGGCATCACCCTGGGCGAAGACGAGGACGCGGACGTTCTTACCCGTGCCGTTGGGCAGGGAGACGCTGCCGCGGACCATCTGGTCGGATTTGCGGGGGTCCACGGTCAGGTGGAAGGAAACGGTGACAGTCGGGTCAAATTTCGGGGCCGGGAAAGATTTCATGGTTTCCACGGCTTCCGTGATGCTGTAGTTCTTGTTAGGGGTAACAAGCTTGGCTGCTTCTTGATATCGCTTGCTGCGTTTGGTAGACATGTGTGTATTTGGCAGTGCGTTCGGATTGGTTAATCCTCCTGCGGTGAGTGTTACATACCTTCAACTTCAATGCCCATCTGGCGGGCCTGGCCGGCAAGGATGCGGGCGGCGCGTTCGGGGTCTTTCGTGTTGAGGTCCGGGAGTTTGGTGTTGACGACTTCCATCAGCTTGGCCTTGGAAAGAGTGGCGACCTTCTTTTTGTTCGGTTCGCCGGAGCCGGAGGCGATGCCGGCGGCCTTCTTGAGAAGCAGGCTGCCCGGGGGCTGCTTGGTGATGAAAGAGAATGATTTGTCCTTGTAAACGGTGATGACGGTCGGCAGGAGGTCGCCGGCCTGCTTTTGCGTGGCGGCGTTGAACTCCTTGCAGAATGCCATGATGTTTACACCGGCCTGACCAAGTGCCGGACCCACGGGCGGGGAGGGGTTAGCGGCTCCGGCATTGATCTGGAGCTTGATGATTTTGGTTATTTCTTTTGCCATGGTTTTGCTTTGTTAGCGGAGAAAATGAACGGGAGAAGCTTGCTGCCTGCCGGCGAATGGGGCTCAGGCTTTTTCCACCTGCCAGTATTCCAGGTCCACCGGAGTGGCGCGGCCAAAGATGGAGACGCTGACGCGCAGTTTGCCTTTTTCGGGGTCGATTTCTTCGATGGTGCCTTCCTGGCTCTGGAACGGGCCTTCGCAGACGCGCACGGGATCGCCGACGGCGAATTCCACCTTGGGACGGGCGGCGACGGCTTCCGCATCCAGCAGGGGCAGAAGATCCTCCACCTCGCGCTTGCGCATGGGCAGGGGAGCGTTGCGGGAACCGGCGATGCTGATGACGCCGTCAATCTGCTGGATGAAGTACCAGAGGTCCTTGTTCAGGGTGCCGTCCGCTTCCAGCAGGTACATGTTGGCATAGACGTACCCGGGAAAAAGCTTGCTGTGGCGTTCCGTCTTTTTGCCGTTGCGCACTTCGGAGATGAGTTCCGTGGGGACTTCCACCCGGTAGATGAAGTCGGAAAGTTCGGCGTCCTTCGCCTTGCGGATAATGCGGTCACGAACGCTGTTTTCCTGTCCGGAGAGGACGTGAAGAACATACCATTGTTCGTGAGGCTCTGGGGTACTGGGCATGATCGGAGAAAGAAAGTGGGAGTAAAACTAGATTGCCAACTGGATGAGGTAGTTGACCACGCTGTGAAGGAAGATGTCGAACGATGCAACAAACGCGCCAAGGAAGACCATGGCAATCAGTACGACGAGAGTGGAACCCCAGAGTTCGCGGAATTTTTTAAAACCTTTCACCTTGGGATCGCTTTCCCAGGGCCAGGTGGTCTTCTTAAGTTCGCCCTTAACTTCGGCGATGAATTGAGAAATCTTGCGAAACATGCTTCAAGGTGGGGTGATGTATTTGGAAAGAAGTGGCAGGTCAGGAGGGACTCGAACCCCCAACTTTTGGTTTTGGAGACCAACGCTCTACCAATTGAACTACTGACCTGTTGGTGTCTCTTCTTTCGTGGGAAATGAGGGGGCCTGCGGGGAGGCCCCCTCATTAAACCTATGTAGATTCCTCTACAAGTTCCAGGGGAACTTAGTCAAGGATTTCGCTGATACGACCGGCACCCACGGTGCGGCCGCCTTCGCGGATAGCGAATCGCATGGCTTTTTCCATGGCGATCGGAGTGATGAGCTGGACTTCCAGGTTGACGTTGTCGCCGGGCATCACCATTTCCACGCCTTCGGGAAGGGTGCAGCAGCCGGTCACGTCCGTCGTGCGGAAGTAGAACTGCGGGCGGTAGTTGTTGAAGAACGGGGTGTGACGGCCGCCTTCTTCCTTGGTCAGGACGTAAACTTCAGCCTTGAAGTTTTTGTGGGGCTTCACGGTGCCGGGCTTGATGATCACCTGGCCGCGTTCGATGTCTTCCTTCTTCAGGCCGCGGAGGAGCAGGCCAACGTTGTCACCGGCCTGGCCTTCGTCAAGCAGCTTGCGGAACATTTCGATGTCCGTAACGGCGGTCTTCTGGGTGTCCTTGATGCCGATGATTTCGACTTCTTCCATCTTCTTGACGATGCCGCGTTCGATACGGCCGGTAGCCACGGTGCCGCGGCCGGAGATGGAGAACACGTCTTCCACGGGCATGAGGAAGGGCTGGTCCACGGGGCGTTCGGGCTGCGGGATGTAGGAGTCAACGGCAGCCATGAGTTCCATGATGGAGTCTTCAGCGGCGGCGTCGCCTTCCAGAGCCTTAACGGCGGAACCCTTGATGATGGGGGTGTCGTCGCCCGGGAATTCGTATTCGTTGAGAAGTTCGCGGATTTCCATTTCCACGAGTTCGATCAGGTCGGGGTCGTCAACCAGGTCGCACTTGTTCATGTAAACGACGATGGCGGGGACGCCCACCTGGCGGGCAAGGAGGATGTGTTCGCGGGTCTGCGGCATCGGGCCGTCGGAAGCGGCAACCACGAGGATGGCGCCGTCCATCTGGGCAGCGCCGGTGATCATGTTCTTCACATAGTCGGCGTGTCCGGGGCAGTCAACGTGGGCATAGTGACGGTTTTCCGTTTCGTATTCAACGTGGGCCGTGGAGATGGTAATGCCGCGTTCGCGTTCTTCGGGAGCGGCGTCGATCTGGTCATAGCCGCGTGCTTCGGCGAAACCCTTCTTAGCGAGCACTGAAGTAATGGCGGCGGTAAGGGAGGTTTTGCCGTGGTCAACGTGACCGATGGTGCCCACGTTCACGTGGGGCTTGTTGCGCTGGAATTGCTCTTTAGCCATAATGTTTTGTTTAGGTTTGGGCTGCTATGGGTCTAGCTTGAAGATGGAGCTTCTGGCGGGAATTGAACCCGCGACCTCATCCTTACCAAGGATGCGCTCTACCCCTGAGCTACAGAAGCATAGACTTCTTCCGCCTTTCGCTGCTCTTAGAGAGTTGTAAATCCGCCCAAACCTGCGGTTCTAGCGGATAAATAGCATCCTCCCGTGTTGCCTGACGAAAAGCGGACGCTATGTTACGTTTTTAAATACGGGATGTCAATGAAAACATGAACATTTTTTTATCATTATGCCGAAAATACGGGGTGTTCATGTGTAATATCTTTATCAGGAATGCGTTGAATATTTGGATCTGTTCAGATCCTCCGTTAATTTGAGATTGGGGTCAACGTCTTCATCCAGAGAGTGGAACAGCCCCCTGCGGGCTTTCAGGCAGGTGACATAGGCGATCATGGCGGCATTGTCCGTCGTCAGGTCAAAGTCCGGCAGGACCAGTTCCACGTTTTCACGGTCGCAGGCGGCTTTCAGGCGGGAGCGCAGTTCCCCGTTGCAGGAGACGCCGCCGGAAACGGAAAGGGTGCGGTGGCCGGAAACGCGCAGGGCATGCAGCGCCTTGTGAATCAGTACGTCCGTCACGGCACGCTGGAAGGAGGCGCAGAGATCGCGCAGGGTCTGTTCCGGCAGGTCGTGAGGGTCGCCGCTTGCCGTCAGCCTGGGGAGGGTGTAGAGAACGGCCGTTTTCAGGCCGGAGAAGGAGACATTGGCCGTGTGCTCCTTCATCAGGGCGCGGGGGAAGGAGAAGGCCTGCGGGTCGCCGTGCGCCGCCATGCGGTCGATTTCCGGGCCGCCGGGGTAGGGGAGGCCGAGCATTTTTCCACCTTGTCAAAGGCTTCCCCTGCGGCGTCGTCCAGGGAACGGCCCAGGAGGCGGTAGTCCCCCACGCCGCGCACATCCACAAAGAGGGTATGGCCGCCGGAGACGACCATGCCCAGATGGGGAACGGGGCCTCCGGGACGTTTAAGGAAGGGGGAGAGCAAATGGCCTTCCAGATGGTTGACGGAGACGAAGGGCTTTCCCGTCGCCAGCGCCAGCGCCTTGGCCGTGCTGTTGCCTACCAGCAGGGCGGCTACCAGGCCGGGGCCGCCCGTGGCGCCGAAGACATCGATGTCCGCCGGGGTCACGCCGGCTTCACGGCACGCGGCCCGGATGACTCCGGGAAGGTCCGCCGAGTGGTTGCGGGAGGCCAGCTCCGGCACCACGCCGCCGTGCCGGCGGTGGATGGCGATCTGGGAGGAGATGATGGAGGAGAGTATTTCCGGCGCTTTTCCCTCCCCGGCGGAACGCAGGATGGCGACCGCCGTTTCATCACAGGAGGATTCTATTCCCAGAACGGTGAGGGATTCCGGCATGGCGGAGAAGCGGGGGAGTTAGGAGGCCTGGCGGATTTGCGCCGGTTTTTTGTCGGTAACCGTTTCCCTGGTGATGGTGACGGAGTCCGCGTCTTCCATGCTGGGCACCTTGTACATGACGTCCAGCATGAGGGTTTCAAAGATGGAACGCAGGGCGCGGGCTCCCGTGCCGCGTTCCATGGCTTCCGCGGCCATGGCTTTCAGGGCGTCCGGCTGCACATCCAGCCTGGCGCCGTACATGGCGAGCAGTTTGGAGTATTGCTTGACCAGGGCATTTTTAGGTTCCGTGAGCAGGCGGACGAGCTGGCCTTCATCCAGCTTGGAGAGCGGGCAGAAGATGGGCAGGCGTCCTACGAGCTCCGGAATCATGCCGAAGGAGAAGAGGTCTTCCGGCATCGCCTGGGCCAGGACTTCCTCTTCCGAGTATTCCTTGCGGTCGCGCTGTTCCGTGATGGCTCCGAACCCCATCTGGGTGGCGCCGAGGCGTTTGCGGATGATGTCTTCCAGTCCGACGAAGGCCCCGCCCACGATGAAGAGGATTTTTTCCGTGTTGACGCGGATGTATTCCTGCTGCGGGTGTTTGCGGCCCCCGGTGGGCGGAACGTTGCAGATGGTGCCTTCAATGATTTTCAGCAGGGCCTGCTGCACGCCTTCCCCGGAGACGTCCCGCGTGACGGAGACGTTCTGGGTCTTGCGGCCGATCTTGTCGATTTCATCCACATAGATGATGCCCTGTTCCGCCTTGGCTACGTCAAAGTTCGCGGCCTGGAGAAGGCGCAGGATGATGTTTTCCACGTCTTCCCCCACGTAGCCGGCTTCCGTCAGCGTGGTGGCGTCCACAATGCAGAAGGGGACGTTGAGCATTTTCGCCAGCGTTTTCGCCAGCAGGGTTTTTCCGGAGCCGGTAGGGCCGGCCAGCAGGATGTTGGATTTTTCAATTTCCACGTCGTCCAGGGATTCGTCCTCCAGCATCACGGCGCTCTGGCGCAGGCGCATGTAGTGGTTGTACACGGCTACGGAGAGCACTTTTTTGGCGTAATCCTGGCCAATGACGTACTGGTTGAGCGTGGCGCACATTTCTTCCGGCGTGGGCAGCGGTCCTTCGTAGGAGGCCGGGGCTCCCGGCGTTTCCTTGAGCATATCCGCGGCAGCGGCCTTGCGGGCCTCCGCCTGGCACATGGCATAGGCGGAGGGCTCCATGCTCAGAATGCCGCGGATGAAGCGGGTCGCCAGCGGAAGGCCGGTATCCTTCACAATCATGTTGACGCAAATTTCAACGCAATTGTTGCAGATATAGAAGTCTTCCGCTATCTGGATGAGCTTGTCCACCTTGTTCCCGGGCTTGCCGCAGCAGGAACAGGCAGGAATATGAGGGTTGGAACCGGACATGGTTTTTCAGGGAGAGAGAAATGGGGGAGGCAGGGGTCAGGCCTTGGCCTTTTTCTTGTCGTCCCGTCCGTCGGAATGATGCGTCAGCACCTTGTCCACCAGGCCGTAGGCCGCGGCTTCCTCAGCGGTCATGTAGTTGTCGCGGTCGGCGTCCTTTTCAATCTGCTTTTCCGTTTTGCCGGTGTGCTTGGCCAGAATGCCGTTGAGGCGCTTCTTGAGGTTGAACATGAAGCCGATGGTGCGTTCCACGTCGGAGGCGGTGCCCTGGGCGCCGCCGGAAACCTGGTGGATCATCACATGGGAGTTCGGCAGGCAGAAGCGCTTGCCGGGCGTGCCCGCCGCCAGAAGGACGGACCCCATGGAGGCGGCGATGCCCAGGCAGTACGTGTTCACGTCACAGGAGACGAACTGCATCGTGTCGTAAATCGCCAGGCCCGCGGTGACGGAGCCGCCGGGGGAGTTGATGTACACGTGGATGTCTTTTTTCGGGTCGGCCATCTGGAGGAACAGAAGCTGGGCAATCACGGAGTTCGCCACATCGTCGTCAATGGCGGAACCGATGAAGATGACGCGGTCCTTCAGGAGGCGGGAGTAAATGTCAAAGGCTCGTTCGCCGCGGCCGTCCTGCTCCACCACCATGGGGACGTAGTAGGCGTTCATGGGGCCTGATTTGGAAGATTGGTCTTGAAACATGTTTGTTGAAGATGGGATGTTGTTTTATTTAATGTATGCTACCCGTCTGCAGGATGCAAAACGGGGGAGTCGGGCATGTGCGCGCCAACTCCCCCTGGTAAGGTGTCTTGTGCAGAGGAGGGTTATTGCTCGTCTACCGTTACTTTGGCCTCTTTTGTCAGGAAGTCCAGAACCTTGGCTGTCAGCAGGCTCATTCTGATGCCATGCACGCGGCCTTCGCGCTGAAGTTCGCGGATGTAGGACTTGAGGTTCTTTTTCTGCTGGCGGGCCTGGCGGGCCACTTCATTGTAGAGTTCCATTTCCGTGACGGCGATTTTTTCCACCTGGGCCACTTCCTGGAGCATGAAGAAGACCTTGAGATTGCGCTTGGCTTCCTTTCTGGCTTCTTCGCGGGCTTCCTCCACAAACTTGTCCATGTCCGCCGGGGCGTTCCCGCTGTACATGGCCTGCTGCATCTTCTGCTGGAGGATACCGTACACTTCGCGTTCCACGACGGCTTCCGGCAGGTTGAAGTCAAGCATGTCCGCCAGCTTTTCCGTGATCTGGTCGGCCTTGGCTTCGTCAATCTGCATGGTCTTGCGCTGGGCCAGGTTTTCCTTCAGGGCGGTTTTCAGTTCTTCCAGGTTCTTGCCGGGAAGCACCTTTTCCGCAAAGGCGTCATCCATGGCCGGGAGCTGCTTTTCACGCACTTCCTTCACGGTGGTGTGGAACACGAGTTCCTTGCCGCGCAGTTCCGCCATCGGGAAGGTATCCGGAATGGTGACGGTGATATCCTTGCTGTCGCCGGCCTTCAAGCCTTCCAAGGCGGAGGCGAAGCCGGGCAGGAACTGGTCTTCCTCCACTTTCATCCACTGGCCGTCGCGGCCTTCCAGGAAGCCTACGGGCTTGCCCGCGGCTTCCGCTACGGGCTTGCCGTCCAGGGTGGTCTTGAAATCAATGATCGCCACGTCATCCTTCTTCGCGGCGCGGTCCACGGGGGTAAATTCCGCAATCTGTTCGGCCAGGGAGTTCAGGGCTTCCTCCACGTCCGCTTCCGTCACTTCGGAGGAGGGGACCTTGACTTCGATGCCCTTGTATTCCGGCAGTTCGAATTCGGGAACCACGGTCATCGCGCTGGTGGCGGTGTAATTTCCCTGGTCGTCGAGGGATTGTTCCGGCTTGCCGAAGTTGAGCACTTTCAATTTGGGATTTTCTTCCAGAGCGGCGGAGCAGGCCGTTTCAAAAAGAGTGTCCAGCAGTTCTTCTTCAATTTCCTTCTTGAAACGTTTTTCAATGATGGACTTGGGCGTTTTGCCGGGGCGGAAGCCGGGCAGCTTGGCTTTGCCGGCGTAGGAATCCACAATAGAGGCGCGGCGCGCGGCCGTGGTTTCTGCGGGGATGGAAGCTTTCAGCGTGGCTGTGCAGTCCGGTTGAATATCAACGTTGATTTCCATAAATAATACGGTCAGTGTTAATTGAAAGTGGTTCTGTCTCGGCTCCGGTATGGCGGCAGCGGTCAAAACACGAGCGGCAATAAATGTAATGAGCGGGTATCTGGAGTGCAAGCTATTGCACGGGAATGACACAATTGCCTTTCTCAGGCGCACATGCGCGCGCAACGTAAGAAATGCAGGGCAACTGCGTTCTACGCGGAATCACGTCTTGACTATGCGGACGGAAAAGTCCTTTATATCCCAAGCATTAAGTTCAGCTCTCATGATTCGTCCCGTTTTTTTGTGTGTTTCCTTTCCCCTGATAGCATGTTCGGCTGCTTTGGCCCAGGATAAGACTTCCCTTAACAGAGGCGGCTACGGTTCCGTAATGACCCCGGAACAGGTGGTGCGGGAACTCGGTCCGGAAACGGGGCTTCTGCCCGGTGACCAGGCGTATGAGGGCCGTCCCGTGAAAAGCGTCTCCGTGCGTTATAGAAGCACCGGCAAGACCGTGTCCGAAGACCGCCTGAAAAACCTGCTGGCTACCCAGCCGGGCACCAATTATTCCCCGGAAGTGGTGAACAAGGACTTGGAACGGCTGCTGGAAAGCGGCCTGGTAGGCGGCAATACGACGGTGGCTGTGGAACCTTCCGGCGACGGCGTGACCGTGGTGTTTGAAATGGCGGCCCAGAACCTGCTGGGCGGCGTGGGCTTCCGCGGCAACACCGCGTTCGACAACCGGGACCTTTCCGAGGAATGCGGCTTGAAGGGAGGGGAAGCCCTCAGCGACAAGGCCCTCAGCAGCGCCATCTCCAAGCTGCGCACCTATTATCAGGAAGCCCGGTATCCGGATGTGCGCGTTTCCTATTTTTACCAGAAGACGGAGCGCCCCGGCTTTGTGGACGTGGTCTTTGACATCAATGAAGGCAGGAAGGCCAATATCATCAACATCGATTTTGTAGGCAACGACCACATCAGCGCCAAGGACCTCCGCCAGGTGATGAAGACCAAGGAGAAGGGCTGGCTGACCTGGATTACCAAGTCCGGCCGCATTGACCGCGAGCAATTGGAGGACGATCTGGCGGAACTGGTGACTTATTACCGCAACAAGGGCTACCTGCGCGTCAAGCTGGACAAGGTGGAATATTTTGACGCCGGCAAGGGCAACGAGCAGAAGCTGACGATGAGGATCACGCTTACCGAAGGGCGGCGCTACAAGGTCAATCAGGTCGCCTTCGGCCCCACCAAGGTGTTTACGGCCCAGGAGCTGATTCCCGGCTTGAGCATGTACAACGGGGATACCTATTCCGCCCAGAAGGTGGCCGACGACGTGACGATGATTCGCCGTTATTACGGCTCCCGCGGGTATGCGGACGCCGCCGTGCGCCCGGACATCCAGGAAGTGGGCATTGATCCCAGGACCGGCTACGGGCAGATCAACATCGTTTACCATGTGACGGAAGGCAGCCCCTACCGCGTAGGCAACATCCGCCTGACCGGGAACAACCGCACCAAGGATTACGTCATCCGCCAGGAACTACCCCTCCAGTCCAACGACCCCATGAACTCCGTGGACCTGGATACCGCCCAGAAGCGTCTCCAGAACCTGAACTATTTTGACATGGTGGACGTGGCCCAGGTGGGTTCCACGCGGCCCGGCTACCGTGACATCAACATTGAAGTGGCGGAAAAACGCACCGGTTCCCTGAACATTGGCGTGGCGTTCTCCTCCATTGAAAGCGTGTACCTGTTCGCGGGCATCACCCAGTCCAACTTCGACATGTATGACTGGTCCTCCTTCGTGGGCGGCGGCCAGCGCTTCGCCATCAATACCCGCGTGGGTTTTGAAACGCAGGATGCCAGCATCTCCTGGGTGGACCCGTGGTTCCTGCACCGCAAGCTGGCCTTCGGCACGGAAATCTTCTACAGCAATTCCACGTACTTCTCCGACTATTACGACCAGCAGAACTACGGCTTTGCCGTTTCCCTGCGCAAACCGATCGGGGAACTGGATTACGTGAAGCTGGAATACCGCCTGGAACAGTACCAGATTGACGCCAAGGGTAACGCCCCCATCTTCTTCTGGCTGCAGGACGGCGATTACCTGCGCAGCCACGTGGAACTTTCCTACACCATTGATACCCGTGACGCGCAAATCTTCCCCCGCAAGGGCGGCAAGTTTGAAGTGCTGGCCGGTTATTCCGGCCTGGGCGGCGATGTGAAGACTTACAACTTCGGCATCAACGGCTCTTATTACTGGAACTTGCGCGGAGACACCATTTTCAGCATCAATGCCGGTGCGGCCACCGTGGATTCCTACGGCGACCATGACGTACCCATTTTTGAACGCCTCTACCTCGGCGGCCCGTACAACATGCGCGGCTTCCGCTTCCGGGACGTGGCTCCGTACAATCCGGCTTTGAGCGGTGATGAAACGATGGGCGGCCGTTCCTCCTTCTTCTGCCAGTTTGAATATTCCATTCCGGTGATTGAAGAAGTGCGCGTCGCCGTGTTCTACGACATCGGCTTCGTCAACGGGGACGCCTTTGACTTCAGCGCATCCAAGATCGTTTCCGACTACGGGATCGGCCTGCGCCTGAACCTGCCCATCGGTCCTCTGGCGGTGGACTATGCCATTCCGATTCAGAAGAACAACGCCATTGACCGCGGAGGACAATTCCAGTTCTATCTCAACTATTCCTACTAATTTTATTCAATAATCCCTCTACCATTTGACGACATGAGCAATTTCCGCATCCTTATTCTGGTGTTCCTGGTGGTGGTGCTGGCCGTTCTGGGAATGATCTATGTGAACATTTCCTCAAGGATGGATGTGATTCAACAGCAGCAGATAGCCCCCGTGCCCGCTCCGGCAGCCGTCAATCCCTCTCCTTATCTTCCCATGCCCACGCAGACGCCCGGCACCGCCGTTCAGCCGGTAGTCGTGGCGGACCCGGTGGTGAGCGAGGAGCTGGCCCATGCCACGGCCGAGCTGGAACGGATGAAGAAGGAGAATGAAGATTTGAAGAAGCGCCACGCCATGGCGGAGGAGGAACGCGCCCTGCTGGAACGCCGGAGCATTGAAAAGGGAGACCCCCGCCTGCAATGGCTCAATGAGATCAAGGACGCCGAACAGGTGGGACGCGTGACGGAATACTACCGTGACGCCAACCTTGTCCTGTTCCAGTCCATCGGCCAGCCTGACCTGAAAGTGGGGCAGGAACTGGGCATCCGCAGGCGCGGAAGCATCTTTGTCTCCCTGATTATCGACGGAGTTGACCCGGACGGGAAGGTGTTCCAGTCCTACGTGAAGCGCAACACGCTTTTTGACAACAATGACAAGGAGCCCATCAAGCCGGGGGATGAAGTGATTGTCCCGCCCGCAAGCTGGCAGGAAAACATGATGGGAGAAGGCGAGCCCGGCGCGGCCCCGTCTGCCGCTCCCGCTCCTGCGGCGGCTCCCCAGCCGGTGATGATTCCCATGGAGCCGTAATGCGGGTCCGGATAGAGCCAAGCCAAATAAAGAAAAAGTGCATCTGAGAGAAAGATTGCAGTCGGGCGCGGGCCCCAGTCTGTCCTTTGAATTTTTCCCGCCCAAGAACGAGCAGGCTGCGGCGGCCCTGTACCAGACCATTCGTGAACTGGAACCGTACCATCCCAGTTTTGTCAGCGTGACATACGGCGCGGGCGGCTCCACCCGTGAGCTTACCCGGGAGGTGGTGCTGCGCATCCAGCATGAATCCCGCATTCCCACGGTGCCCCACCTTACTTGCGTAGGCCATAGCCGGGAGGAAGTATGGAGCATTCTGGACCAGTACGCCCAGGCAGGGGTGCGGGCCGTTCTGGCCCTGCGGGGAGATCCCCCGCGCGGCACGGAAAATTACAACCGTGATGCGGATGCCTTCCGCCATGCGGCGGAACTGGTGGCTTTTATTCGTGAATATAACGAATCCGGACGCCATCCTGATCCGGACGGGTTCGCCATAGGTGTGGCCGGCTTCCCTGAAGGCCATCCGTCCACGCCCAACCGCCTGCGCGAGATGGATTTTCTGAAAGCGAAGGTGGATGCCGGCGCAGACTACATCTGCACCCAGTTGTTTTTTGACAACCATTCTTTTCTGGATTACCGGGAACGCTGCCTGCTGGCCGGCATCAAGGTGCCCATTCTGGCCGGAATCATGCCCGTAACCAGCCTGTCCGGCATGAACCGCATGGCGGAGCTTTCCGGGGGCACGTGTTTTCCGGCCCGGCTGCTCAAGGCGCTGAAACGCGCCGGCTCCAATCCGGACGCCGTTCAGGAGGTAGGCATCCAGTACGCCTCCAGCCAATGTGCGGAGCTGCTGGATTCCGGCGTGGCCGGCATTCATTTTTATACGCTCAACCAGAGCCGCGCCACGCGGCAGATCTACAGGAACCTGGGCCTGAAGGATTCCCTCCAGCTTCTGGAACATGGCGAAGATAAGTAAAAAGCTGATTGATTTGGCCGGGACAACACGATAGAAACCTCTTCAACATATTATGGATATCAAGGATATTAAACGGGCCATGGACAACATGCCGATGGGCGACGGAAGCGCGTTTGCGGAAATCTCCGTCGGTCCGGCCAAGCATGAACAGTTTTTGGATGAACACTACGGAAAGGTTGCGCTGGTCGTGCTGCTGTGCGTTCTCGGAGCCGCCGGATGGATCATTTACAACGGCATGCAGGATTCCATGGAAAGAAAGGCAGGCGCCGCGCTGGTGGCCGCCATGCCGGAATCCCCCGCTACCGGGGAAATCTCCCTGAATGAACAGGGGCTTCAGCAGGTGGTGGCGGATTTTGACGATTCCCGCGCCGCCGTCACCGCCACCTATCTTCAGGCGGTCGCCCTGTGGAACGCCGGCAAGGAGGATGAAGGCGTAGCCAGGATGAAAGCTTTTATTGATTCCGCTCCCACGGAGGAATGGAAGGCCCAGGCTTCCGTTACCCTGGCATGCCGCCTGATGAACCGCGGGAAGGCGGATGAGGCGGATGGCCTGTTCCGTTCCGTGGTGGACGCGGGGGATCCCACTTTTTCCGGTTTTGCCACCATGTGCCTGGGGGACATTGCCCGGGCGAAGAAGGACAATGCCGCCGCGGGAGCCTTTTACCGTGAATTGGCGGAAAAGTTCCCGTCCAGCGCGTTTGTCCTCCAGCGCGGAGGCTACCTGCTGCGCAAGAGCCTGTTTGATATTCAGAGCCCCGTCCGCATCGAACCCGCTGCGGAGCAGAAATAATCCGGGCGGACTTTTCCGGAGCTTTCCGGAAGATGAACGCTTTCTACATCCGCATGTCTGTTCTTTTGCAGCGCATGCGGATTTTCGTGTTCAGGCGCGCCGGAACAGGGCGTTCCAAAGGGTCCGCTGTGCATAACAGGCGTCATGATTCCGGGAATTCCTCTCCGGGCTGTGACATGCTTAAACAAATCATGCGGGCACGCCGCGCTTACTGGATGCAAGCCGGGTTGCCGGCATTACCAATATTTCACACCATGAACAAGCATATCAAATCCCTCTGGCTCCTTCCCGTGGCCGGGCTGTCTCTTTCCCTGATGCCGTCCTGCACGACGGACAGTTACGG
The DNA here is from genome assembly GCF_049262625.1 of Akkermansia sp. JRP_AM1. Lineage (NCBI taxonomy): Bacteria > Pseudomonadati > Verrucomicrobiota > Verrucomicrobiia > Verrucomicrobiales > Akkermansiaceae > Akkermansia > Akkermansia sp. JRP_AM1. The sequence continues at coordinate 874,105 of NZ_CP118234.1, read as the reverse complement.
AAACAGCACCGTGACGCCTGGCGGGGCCGCCGCCATCGGCGTGGGTGCGCTGGCCGCCGGGGCTGCCATCGGCGCGGCGGTCCAGCATGACCGCGACAAGGACAGGTATCGCAATGACTGGCATCATCACAATCCTCCGCCTCCGCCGCCCCGTCCGCCCCACCGCCCCCATTGGAGGCGGTAAGGGAAAGCCCATGGCCCGCAAATCCTGCGGCGCTCCAGCTTTGCAGGAAGAGCGCGGCGCAACGTGGTATTTCCGGAGTCCGGTGGGTTCTCAGGACTGGCGGATGCCGCGGAGCGCCCAGGTCATGCGCTGCCTGGCGCTTTCCGGGTCATTGAGGATGGAGCCCAGCAGATCCAGCACGGGCCGCACGGCATTCGGGTCGTGCACCTGGAGTTGTCCGGAAAGGATAAAAGGAGCCCCGCCGCAGCAGACGAGGTAGATGAGGATGTTCATGGGGTCTCCCTGGAGCACGGAACCTTCCTCCTGGGCTTCCCGTATGGTTTCCAGCAGGACGAGGGGGTGGCGCGTATGGATTCCTGAAATGAAGCGGATGGCCGCCCGTTCTCCCGCCAGGGCGTCCAGCACCAGCTGGGCAATGAACTGGCCGTGGCGCAGCAGGAACTCCATGACGTCTTCCAGGATGGCTTCCAGTTTTTCAAAGGCCGGAAGATGAATATTGGCGTGGGTTCTGACGCCGGTGAACAACGGTTCGTACCAGCGTTCCAGCAGTTCGTTCAGAAAAGCTTCCCGGTTGCCGAAGTGATAGACAAAGCTCCCCGTATTGGTGCCGGCGCGCAGGGACAGGCCGCGGATGGTGAGAGCGCGGAGCCCGGATTCCCCGACGATCATGGCTCCCGTATTGAGCAGGTGCTCTCTGGTGGATTTCCGTTTGGGCATGACGGTGAAGCTTAAGCACCCATGTGTGCTCCTTATCGGCCCGGAAGGCAAGGACTTGTTACGTCTGTCATTGTAAAAGGCGGAACCGGGGCCTCGTCCTTCCCCGGTTCCGCCGCTGGAATCCCGAATGGATCAGGAGGTTGCTTCCAATTCTTTCCGGCGGGAGGAAATCCAGCGGGAGAAGAGTTTGGCTGTGGCCGGAATGATGAGCAGGTTCAGGATGGTGGCTGAAACCAGTCCGCCGAACTGAACGATGGCCAGCGGCCCGAGCAGTTCGCCCCCGGGCTTGTCAATGGCCCAGATCAGGGGAGCAGGCCGAGCACCGTTGTAAGGGAGGTCATGATGATGGGAACCACGCGTTCCAGCGAACCTTCCCGGATGGCTTCCGCCGGGTTCATGCCCTTGTGTTCCAGCGCCCGGTACCTGTTGAGCAGGATCAGGCCGCTGCGGATGGCGAAGCCGATGACGGTAACGAACCCCACGATGGAAGCCACGGAGAGGATGGGCGGAATGTACGCGGCGCCGAACAGGGAGGACAGCGTGCCGGGGGAGGCCAGGAAGACGGCTACAATGCCGCCCACCAGGCACAGCGGAATATTCACCAGCGTCAGCATGGCGCGGCGGACGCTCCCCAGCGCGGAGGAAAGCAGCAGCACAATGAGCACCATCACGATGGCTCCCAGCACGTAAAGCCGCTGGGAAGCGGATTCCCGCGCCTTGATGGTGCCGTCATAGTCCACTGTGCAGCCCATGGCGTTCATCACCGGGTCCAATTGTTCCCGGCAGGCTTTTGCCAGGTCCCCCAGGTTGGAATTGGGGAGGGGTTGCAGGAGATCATGGCCTTCCGCATGGTGTTGTCCCTCAGGATGAGGTTGGAGACCTCCTCCCGGTACACCTGCGCCACGTCGGCCAGGCGCACGGTCTTTTTATTGGGGGAAATGAGTTCCAGGTTCTTGATGTCTTCAATGGACGTCTTCAGCCTGGGATCAATGCGCAGGACAATGTTCCAGTGGTCCTGGTTCTTGATCACTTCCCCCAGCTTCTGGCCGTTCATGGCCGTGGAAACCTGTTCCGCGGCGTTCGCCATGGTCAGGCCGTGGGAGGCCAGGGCTTCCTGGTTGTACTGCACGCGGATGGTATCCACCATGATTTCCCGGTTGGCGCGCGCGTCCGCCACCTCCGGCATCTTTGCCAGAATCTCCTTGGCCTTCTGGGCCGCCAGGCGGAGCTGGGGCAGCTCCGTGCCGTAAATATTGATGGCGATTTCCGAGTTGGAGCCGGAGAGGGCGGAACTGATGCGGTGCGCCAGCGGATAGCCGATCATGGAGCTGGTGCCGGGAATATCGTCAATGCACTTCTTGATGGCGGCGCGCAGTTCCTTCTGGTCCTTCTCCAGGTCTACGCGCACGAGCAGTTCGGAGGCGCTGACGGGTTCCGCGTGTTCGTCGTTTTCCGCGCGTCCCGTGCGCTGGGTGACGCTGAGAACGCCCGGAATGCGTTCAATGTCCTTCATCACCGTTCGGGAGATGCGCTCCGTTTCATCCAGGGAAGTGCCCGGCACCGTGCTGACGAAGACCGTGTAGCAGTCCTCGTTGAACGGCGGCAGGAAGCTGGTTCCGAAGGTGGACCCCAGCCACAGGGCCAGCAGCGTGATGGCCGCCATGATGGCGCAGACCGTCTTGGAGAAGCGCAGGCAGAATTCAAGAATGGGCGCATAAATGCGCTTGATGAGGCGGGAGCTGAAGGAGTCCCCGCTTTCCAGCGTGGCGGCGTTTTTGCTCTTCTTGAACCACATGTAGCAGAGCACCGGGGTAATGGTGACGGCTACGATGAGGGAGGAGAGCAGGGCCAGCATGTAGGAGATGCCCAGGGGGCGGAAGAACTGGCCTTCCAGCCCGGACAGGAAGAGGACCGGCGTGAACACCAGCAGGATGATGACGGAGGAGAAGGAGATGGAACCCACGATTTCCCCCTTGGCCTCCATCAGCACCTCATACTTGCTCTTGCGCCTGTCCTCCGGCAGGGCGGCGTTCCGGTTCAGGTGCCGCCACGCTATTTCCACGAAAATGATGGCGTTGTCCACCACGTCCCCCACGGCTACGGCCAGGCCGCCCAGGGTCATGATGTTGATGGCCAGCCCGAAAATGGGGAACATCATCATCCCGAACAGGACGGACAGGGGCATGGAAATCAGCGTGATGATGGCCGTGCGCAGGTTCAGCAGCGTCAGGAAGATGACGATCATGACCACCGCTCCCGCAATGAGCAGGGTCTCCGTGCCGTTGTCCAGGGACATTTCAATGAAATCCGCCTGGCGGTAGGCGGTGGTGTGCAGTTTCATGCCCTTGGGAAGCTGACTCTGGCTGAACTCCTTGACGGCTGCGTCCACAGCCTGCGTCAGGGCCAGCGTATTGGCTCCCGGCACCTTCTGCACGGAAAGCACCACGGCGTCTTCCCCCATGAACCCGGCGTCACCCCGTCGCGGCGCGCCGTCTATCTTGACCTCCGCTACGTCCTGAAGCCGGAGAATGCCGGAGGCGTGGTCCGGAACCAGGGCGCGGTTCAGCTGTTCAATATTGGCGGTGCGGGTATCCTGCTGAATGGGGAGCTCCTGCCCGGCCACGTCCTCCAGGTACCCGGCGGGCACGGAAGACTGGGATTCCTCAATGGCCGTTTTCAGGCTGGAAAGGTCCACCCCTGCCAGCTTGAGCTTGTTGGGATCGTAAACCACCTGGTATTCCGGCAGGCGGCCGCCCAGCACCGTGACCTGTCCCACGCCGGGGATGGCCAGCAGGCGCGTGCGCAGCTTGTATTCCGCCAATTGCCGCATGTCCAGCGTGGAGGTGTCCTTGTCCCCCGTCAGGGCGATCAGCATGATTTCCCCCGTTACGGAGACGATGGGCGCCAGCTCCGGGGACGTGCCTTCCGGCAAGGACTCCCGGACCGCGCCCAGGCGTTCCGTTACGATCTGGCGCGCCTGGTAGATATCCTTGTCCCAGTCAAAGTCCACCCATACGAAGGAGAGGCCGCTGCCGGAGGAGGAGCGCACGCCCTTGACCCCGGCGGTGCCGTTCATGGCGGACTCAATGGGAATGGTGATATACTGCTCCACTTCCTCAGCGGTGAGGCCGGGGGCTTCCGTCTGGATGGTGACGCGCGGAACCTTCAGTTCCGGAAACACGTCCACGGGAATATTTTTCACCACGAAAATGCTGATGACCGCCAGCGCGAGCGTCAGCAGAATCACGGTAATCCTGTTATTCAGGCAGAATGAAATTAGAAAGTTCATCGAATTCCTGTTTCTATTAACCGTTCTCTAATCACGTTGAGCTGAAAATCAATGTTCCCCTTCGTGGAACTGGCCGTCCGCATGGAAATGCCCGGCCGCCTTCTTGCTCCCGGCGTCTCCCGTGGGCAGGATGTATTTCAATTCATAGCCGCCTTTGGTCACGATGGTTTGTCCCGGCGTCAACCCCTTGACGGGCGTTTTTCCCTGCCGTGCGGGCAGTGTTTCCACCTTCTTCATGACGAAGGTATCGTCCGCCGCCTTGATGAAGACCACGTCGTTCACCCCCACCTTGACGACGGCGCTGTTGGGAACGGGAATAAATCCGTCCGTGGCGGCGTCATGGGAATACAGGTCCAGCCGGGCAAGCTGTCCGGCATGCGTCCCTTCCGGCATGCGGTCCGGAACGAAGTACAGGGCACGGGACTGCGTGGCGGGGTCCACCTGGTCCGCCACCCGCAGGGCTCCGTCCAGCACTTCCGTATTTTTTCCGCTGGTCAGGGCCAGCTGGGCCTTCGCATAATGGACGGGGTCAGCCCCGTAAATGGTGGTGGCGAATTCCAGTTCCCCCTTGTTGGTCATGACGAGGGCGGGCGCGCCCTGTTCCCCCAGGAACCCTGGGTCATGTTCACGGACTGGACGGAGCCGTCCGCCGCGGCGTACACGTAAAGGAGGTTGTTTTTCAACGCTCCGGAATCCGTCACCAGCTTCAGTTTATTATTGCTGGCGTCCAGAGCGGCCCGGAGGCTGTGGATTTCTGCTTCCTTGAACTGGATGGAGGTGTTCAATTCACTGTTACGGGTGCCGATTTTTTCCAGTTGGGCCCGGCGTTCCTTGAGGGTATTAAGTTCCGCCGCGGCGCGGTCCAGAGCGGCTTGCGCCTGGGAGGCGTTCCCCTCCATCTCCACGATGTCCGGTGAGGCCAGCGTGTACAGCAGTTCTCCCTTGCGTACCTGCTGGGCGGACTTTACGTTGAAGGTGACGCGCCCGGCGGCAGGAAGGGCGTACGTCGTTACCGCATGGGGAGGAATAACCATCTGGCCGTGAAGGGTCTTTTCCGCGCCGTGAGTGGCTTCCGTCACCTTTTCAAAGCGCATGTCCAGGGAATGGCGCGCCTTTTCATCCACATGCACGGGAATCATGTCCCCCGGCTGGCCGGAACCTTTCTCCGCGGCCTCTTCATGTTTGTGGTCGCCCGTGCAGGCTTCCCCCTCTGCATGCTGGTGGCCCTCAGGCTCGTGGTCGCCTGTGCAGACGGAGCCGTCCGCGTGCTTGTGTTCCTCATGGGCGTGGCCCTCGGCGCAGGTTTCCCCTTCCTTGTGCTGGTGGTCTTCATGGCCGTGGTCCGCCGTGCAGGCGGTGCCGTCCTCGTGTTTGTGTTCCGTAGGTGCCGGCTGCTCTCCGCGTGCGGGATTGAGGCTGAAAACGGGAGCCAGGCCCAGGATAATGGAAAAATAGAGACGTTTCATGTTCGTTAAAATGATGAAGATTTTTATTTGGATTGAAGGTTGGCGTGGGTGAGGTAGCGCAGCTGGGCCTGAATGGCCAGCAGCTTGTCCAGATTGTCCAGGAAAGCCAGACGGCTTTCATAAAGCTGGTGGCGGTTTTCCGCCAGCTCCAGCAGGGAGGCTTCCCCGATGCCGTGCAGTTTCTCCATGGTCCGGACGGAGGAGGCGAAGGACTCCATGCGCTGAAGCTCCGTCCGGCAGTGGCGGAGCACCATCTGCTGGCTGACGTCAAGCTGTCGGGCGTTGAACAACTCCGTTTTCCAAAGCTGGATGGTTTCCTGCCTGGACAGGTTCCGTGTGCCGCGCGCTTCCGCAATGGCCTTGCGGTTGCGGTTCCAGAGGGGGAGATTGAACCCTATTTCTCCGCCCACTTCCTTTTCCCCGTCGTCACGGGTGAAGGAGGGCCCGAGCTCCAGTTCCGGGTACTGCCGGCGGATCTCCGTCTTGAACAGGGTTTCCGTGGTGGCGTAGGTTGCCAGTTGGGCCTTGATTTTCGGGGCTGAGGCCAGGGCGGCGGGGCCGGGGGCCGGAACGGCGGCAGGCAGTTGGAAGCCCTGTCCCGTCAGGAAGCCGAGCTTCCGTGCCGCGGAGGGATGCAGCCCCATCAGCCTGACCAGCTCCATCTTCTGCTCCAGTTCCGTTTCCGTCACGGTCTGGAGTTCCCGGATGGCGTCGTTCATGCGCTGGGAAGCCACCTGGCGGGAGGAAAATTCCACTTCCCCTGCGCCAATGAGTTTTTCAATCACGCCGTTTTCCTGCCGCACCGCATCCAGGCGTTCCCGGATGACGGCCTTGCGGCGCTGGGTAACGGCCAGCTTGCTCCAGGCCTGGTCCAGGGAACTGAGAAAATCCAGTTCCGCCTGGCGGAGGGTCCAGAAGTCCGCCTCCTTGTACTGTTCCGCCACCTTTTTTTCCAGGGCGGGAAGACCCGTCACGGGAATGGTGAAGCCCAGGCTGCCGGACATGTTGAGCGTATTTTCCTGGAGGACTTGTTCAATATCCCAGGAAAAGGACGGATTGTTCCACCAGCCCGATTGTTTGGCTGCTTCATTGCTGGAAGCCAGTTTCAGGCGTGCCTTGTTCAGATCCGGATTCATGACCAGGCCGATCTGGCGTGCCTGGTTCCGGGTAACGGAGATGTGTGTGTCCACGCGGGATGCCTCTTTCCAGGAGGCTTCCTCCGCGTTCAGGTCGATGGGCGCGCTGTGATAGACGCTGCATGAGCTGAGGAAGGCGGTCAGGCCTAGCCCAGCGAAAAATGGTATGGATTTCATGATGAAAAAGAGAATAGAAATAGTTCGGTCCAATCAGGTTTGGACAATGCGGCAAATAATTCCGCGGAAACAAATAAGGCCGGACGCAATCAACAAGCAGCGTTCAGCCGGAAACGTCCCTGGGACGTTTCTGAAAAAGGGCCGTTAAATCAGCAGGGGAAGTTGAAAGCCTTCATGTATCGGGCCGTCGTCCCTGAAGGGGTCAGGGGGGCGGGTATTGCGGAATCCGATGTTTGGCTTGTTAAAAGAAGAGACTGTGCCAGATGATGGAAATCCGGGAAGGTCTGCCAGATAATGCAGGGCTGGGGAAGCGGCGCATGAAGAACGGGCAGCGTCAGGTCGTCAATCTCCAGACGCTGGTGTTCGCAGAGGTGCCCGGCCAGCGGGCTGGAAGTGCTGCTGCCGGGACCATGGTCCCCACGGCATCCGCAGGGTGCGGCATCGTGATGGCAGGAGCAGGAAAAGAGGAAGACCTCCTGATGGCAGGGGCATACGGAAACCATGCCCGTTCCGCCTACAATGACCAGCAGAAGGGTGAGCAGCATGATGCCGTTGCGCAATGCTCTAACCATGGTATGCCGCGAATCCTAGAAAGGAGCCGTGAAAGCGTCAAGAGCAAAGTGGCGGATGTCGGAACCTTGAAGAAACCGGGCTGTTATTTCCCAGCCGCTTTACGGAGCAGGTCCACGGTGTGTTCAAAGGCTACGCCGCGCACGTCAATGATCTGGGATTTTTCCGCTACGGCCCCGGTGATTTCCTCCTTGAATTTTCCGGCCTGTTCCTCCGTGAACAGGTTTTTGGAGATCAGGGAGCGCGTAATGAGCTGGAGAACGTACTCCGTTTCCACAAAGGACTGGCGGCCTACCGCCTTTTTCATGGCTTCCATGAATTCGGGGGCGTGTTCAGGCGAGAGGGCTGCAACGGCTTTTTCATAAGCCTGTGCAAAGGTGTTCACCGGGGCCTTGGAAACTTCCGTCTTGGTCAGGTCAAAGCTGGATTGGTAGGCAAGGGCCCCTTCCTCCGCCAGTTGAAGGGCGTTCTTGCCGAATTTGTTGACGGCATTCATGTCCGCCCCTTTTTCCAGCAGCAGGGCCGCCACCTGGAAGTTGCCGCGCATGGCCGCCAGCATCAGCGGCGTAAAGCCGTTGCCTTCCCGGTTGTTGATGTCCGCCTTCTTTTCAATCAGCATGTCGGACAAGCGGTCCAGCCCGCTCCAGGAAGCCCAGTGCAGGGCGGTCCATCCGTCCTTGTCCTTCTGGTCGATTTCCACGCGGGGGTCTTCCAGCAGGCGTCCCAGGTAGGGCGCACGCTTGGCTTCCAGCTTCAGCGTGGTTTCAATGTTGTTGTAGTTGGCGTAGCACACCCACATGACGGGCGTTCTGCCGTGGGGGTCCGTCATGTTGACGAAGGCTTTTCCTTCCTTCGCCGCCAGTTGTTCCCCTTCTTCCAGAGTTTGGTCGAATTCCTTCATTCCCTTGACTCTGGCTTCCTGTTCCTCCTGTTCAGAGGAGGCATTGACTTCCTTGGCCTCCGCCTTTTTCATCACGGTGATGAGGTCCAGGGCCGGATTGGGGTCTCCGGAGAAGGATTTGGAAACCACCAGGCTAATCCCGCCCAGAATGGAACTGAAAGCCACCAGGATGAGGGAGTCCACAATGATGTTGCGCGTGTGCTGGTTCATCGTCTTGAGAGGTTAGGAGTTGGCTTCCGTGAGTTCTTCCGCCGTAACGGCGGGGTCCATTTCCGTTTCAATGGCCGCAATGGGCGGGGAGTCCGCATCTTCCTCCGGATGGTCGGAGGTGATGGTCTTGCGGGTCATGATGATGGCGATGGGGCTGATGACGGCCATGGCCAGGTAAATGGTCCACATGAATTCGGGTGAATCCCAGAAGCCGATGTGCCCGGTATCCATCTTGGCGCAGATGCCGTCGTAGCAGAGGTAGGCGACCAGCAGGCCGCCGATGATGCCGTTGATGGGCTTGGCAATGAACATGGGCAATGCCGCCAGGGACATGTAGGAGGCCACCTTGTCCTTGGGCGCCACGCGGGCCACATATTCCGAGAAGCGGGGGAGAACAGCAGTTCCCCGAACGCGAACACCAGAATCTGCGTCACAATGGCTACCAGATACGCCTGGGAGCGCGTTTCAATGCCGGGCACCAAATAGTACCATTCAATGGGAATGGCCATGAAGACAAGGGAGAAAGCGGAAATGGACATGCCCACGATCATGAGGCTGACGGTGGAGAAGCGTCCCAGCACCGGAATGAGCAGGATGAGGCCGGAGACGATGATGGCCGGGTTGATGGCATTGATGGAGCCGATGGCAAAGTCATCATACAGGGTGCGCACGTAGTATTTGGGCATGACCAGGAATTGCAGCGTGAAGACGATGCGCACGCCCATGGTCAGCACCAGGAAGAGGATGAGCTTGCGGAAGGCGGATTCCTTCCACACTTCCCGGAAAAGCTGCAGGGGCCGCCGGAGGGGCGCTTTCAGGTTGGCCTCCTTTTCACTGGGTTCCGCGTAGTTGTCTTCGTCAATGAAGCGGGTGGTAATGCAGCCCAGCAGCACCATCAGCGTGCCGAAGTTGATGATCCAGTAGCCGCCGTCCACGGCGCCGAAGTGCTTGCGGAAGAATTCAATCAGGAATACGTTCGCGATCACGGCGGCAATGTTCATCAGCAGATAATAAATATTGAACCCCGTGGCGCGCGCATTCAGCGGGGCGAAGCGCCGGATGGAGGTCTGGATGACGGGTGACATGAACGCCGTGCCGAAGGACATGATCAGAATCCCCGTCATGACCACCAGCCTCCCGGAGTCCACGGTGGGGCTCAGATCCGGCCCGAATCCCATGATGAGACGCCCGGCGATGAGGATGATGAAGCCGATCAGGTACGTGCGCCGTATGCCGATGATGTCGCAGATGGAACCCACCGCAAAGACGAAGGCGGAGATGAACAGGGTGTACAGCCCCACCCACAGGGCCGCGTCCGCATCGTTGAAACTGCAATAGTCCGTCAGGTAGAGGACAAATACCGTAATCAGGGAGAAGTAGGCCATGCCGTCAAAGAACTGGACGACGTTGGTGAGCCAGAAATCTTTAGATACGGTTTTTAGGATTTTGAACTCGGAAAAGTACTTGATGATAGGGTTGGCGGACTCGTTCATGCAGAAGAGAGTAAATTTTGACGACGGTGGAAGAGTGGGTTACCCGCACCCCCGTTTCAAGTTTTTTTCTCTCAAAAGCCGGATTAACCGGAAAAATGCGCGCCGCCGTCACGGCGCGTCCCCTATCTGGGCAGAATGCGCCGGAAGCCCGCCACATTGCACCATGACAGCGCCTTCAGGCATTGTTCCACGGCCATGGCGTCAGAGGGCAGCAGGGGCCACAATCCGGCTTCCTTCAGCCCGGATTTGGCTATTTCCGCCGCCTTCCATTCACGGAACTGGGTGGGAAGGGCGGAGAAGGTGAAGAAGGCCCAGCAGGCCAGCCCGATAGCCAGCGCAATCTGGAACTTCAACAGCCCGGTGGCCAGCATCCCCAGCAGGATAAGAGCCGTGAAGAAGGGAATCATCATGGCGCGGCCGGAGGCGGTCTTGCGGGCTTTGGCCGCCGCAGGGTCTTCCCTGACCAGGCTGCTCATGGCCCAGGTGTGGGCCACGCAGGCCAGGCGCCCCGCAGTTACCTTGCCCTCCCAGGCGGGGGCAGGCTGATGAGGCCGTTTTCATCCACACCGGGAAAACGGGCCTCCGCCAGTTTCCTCTGGCGCTTCTCCGCGCCGTCCAGGCGGTGAATCAGCCCCGCCGGACCCGGAAATCCCGGCAGTTCACGTGATTCATAAGTACGCAGCGGAATGACGCCCTTGGTGAAGCGCAGCGCGGCAATGACGCCGAGCACGACCACGGAAAGGAAAATCACTACTGCGAATAGCATAGACCGCTTTTTCTCATACAGCCGCCTGTCCGTCAATCTCCCCGGATGGCATGACCCGCGCTCTGGCGGTTCTCCGGGTGCGGATGGCCCTCTCCTCCGGGAAACGCTGGATTTGGATTGCTTTTGCGGCTCTTTTCATGTAATTGCTGACCGCAATGGTCCATATCCGGGAATGCATGAGGAAGTGGCTGCCGTTTGTTCTGATGGCGGCGGCTCTCGGAGTGTCTCCGGCCCAGGATGTGGCGAGTCCCGATGCCGCGGAGCTGGACCTGGACCTGGTTAAATTGAAGAAGGGGCCCAAGGGCAAACAGCGGGAAGCCATGCGGAAGGCCCTTCTGCTCGTGCATCTGAAGCAGAAGGAAACCTGGCTGGCGGAGTCCACGGGGAAGCCGCCCTTCACCTGAAGGCGGAAATTTCCTTCCGGCGGTACCTTGCCGCGGTGGATATGGCCGGCTGCCCGGAGGAATTCAAACGCGCGTTCCGCCGTTATGCCGGACTGCTGAATTCTTTTGAAGAGAAAAATTTGAAGAGCGTGAAGGATTTCCCCCGGCTCCCTTGCAGGAGGCCGGAAGGGAGCTTTTCCGGGTATTGCTGAACTACCGTCTGGAGCCGGAGCATCTGCTGGAGGAAATGAAAGCGCTGGTGGATGAAGAGGTGGAAGGTAAAGAGGAGCTTTCCCCGGAGCAGATGATGGACATTGTCCGGGAAGTGCGGGAAGCCCTCCAATCCGGCAGACGCCCTTTTCCTGCGGAAAGGGCTCCGGAGGACAGGGAATGAGGCATGGCCTGTTTTTCACCTGTAGTTTTGTTGAATCCATTCAACGGCTTTCGGGTTTTGCGGCAGGTAGGTTTTTAAAACTTCCCTGATACGCTCCCTGGATTGACGGTTCGCGGGGACCTCTCCGTCCATGGCGGCAGGCATGATCGGGAACGCTTTCTGCCGCTGCGCCTGTTGAAGATAGCGGGCATAGGCGTCCGGGTGCCGTTCCGCCTCCTCCCTGGACGGAATTTCCAGTTTTCCCATCAGGTAGAGCAGGTAAAGGGCCTCCGGGTTATTCAGCGCGGCTGCTTTTTGGTAAAACTCCATGGCTTTCCGTTCATCCCGCATGATGCCGTATTCTTCGTCTCCGCAGGCATACAGCCGTCCCAGTTCCAGGGAGGCGGGAGCATAAGACTGTCTGTCCGCCTGTATCAGATAGGCGAGGACTTCGGAAGGGTTTTCGGAAATGCATTCCGTGAAGGCTTCATACTGGGCCTGCGGGCTTCCATGGTCCGCCGCTTTTTTGATCCAGTAATTGTATTCATCGACTTTGAGATCGTTTTTGGAGATGAAGTTATGATCCGCCATTTGGCGCATGGCGGGAACGCAGCCAGCCTGCGCCGCTTTTTTCAACAGTTTCTCCTTCTGGTCAAATTGCTCAAAGGGGGAGAGCTCCATGTATTGCCGGTACAGTTCCTCGGGACAGGCTTCCCTCGGGGCGGCTATCCAGTAAATGCCCAGGGCGGCAGCGAGGACGGCGCCTGAAATGATTAATGCGGATTTAATGCTCACAATAGGTGAGCGGTTGCCCGGCAGAATTTTGTCTGAAAAAACGGTTGGAAAAAGGAGTGGGGCGCCTTCCGGTTACGGTTTCCAGGCGGCGGCCATCAGGGTCTGGAAATGGGGAGGTTCCGGTTCCCTGTCCACAATGTCCGTATGGATGTTCCGGAAGCCGGCTTCCTTGAGCATGCTTTCCAGAGCGGCGGGCGTGAAGCCCAGCCAGCGGTCCGCATAGAGTTCGCGGGCTTCCTCCTGCCCGTGCTGGAGCAGGTCCAGAACGACCAGGCAGCCTCCGGGTTTCAGGATGTTCCAGGCGGCTTCCAGGGCCTTGACCGGCTTTTGGGCATGGTGCAGGGCCTGGCTGAGCAGGGCCAGGTCCACGGTGCCGGGATCAATGGGCGGCGTTTCAATGTCGCCCAGGCGGTATTCCAGATTGTCCAGCCCGTGCTTGCGCGCCAGTTCCTGCCCCAGTTCCACCATGCTGGGGGAGTTGTCCACGGCGATCACCTGCTTGGCGCTGGGGGAAATGAGCTGGGAGACGAAGCCTTCCCCGGCGCCCAGGTCCGCCACCACGTCATAATTCAGGATGCGGAGCAGGGCTCCGGCCAGCGCCTTCCAGGAACGGCCCGGAGCGTAGTTCTTGCCCAGGCGGCAAACGACTTCATCAAAGTAGGCCTGCGTGCGGTTCTTGCGCTTGTCCAGAATGACCTGGAGGGCTTTTTTGTCCGTTTCCGCCTCCGGCAGTTCCTCGCAGGCTTTCAGGGCCACGTTGTGCAGGTCGTTGGCCAGGGAGAGGGTGTAAAAAACGTTTTTCCCGGAGCGGGTGTCCTCCACCACTCCTTCCTGCCGGAGCTGGGCAAGCTGCGTGGAGATGCGGCTCTGCCCCATGCCGAGAATTTCCTGGAGCTTCGCAACGCTCAGGGATTCTTCATTCAGAACGTTGATGATGCGCAGGCGGGTGGGGTCCGTCAGGAGTTTGAGCGTTTTTAGGATTGACTTCATGGTAGAATAATATATCAACGCATCGAGATTTATCGATATGAGTAAAAACAACCCTCACATCTTCACGTCGGAATCCGTTGGAGAAGGCCATCCGGACAAGGTGGCCGACTACATTTCCGACTCTATTTTAGACGCCTGCCTGGCTCAAGACAAAACTAGCCGCGTCGCGTGCGAAACTTTGGTGAAGAGCAACATGGTCATCATCGCCGGAGAGCTGACGACCAAGGCGGTAATCAATCCGGAAAAGATCGCCCGCCAGGCCATCCGGGAGATCGGGTACTGCAACCGGCAGGACGACGACGTGTTCCATGCGGATACCGTCTTTTTCACGAACCTGCTCACGGAACAGTCTCCGGACATCGCCCAGGGCGTGGACGCGCGGGAAGCGGAGGGCAAGGGCCACGCGGAGCAGGGCGCCGGGGACCAGGGCATCATGTTCGGCTTCGCGACGAACGAGACGCCGGAGCTGCTGCCGGCCCCCATCGTGTTCGCCCACAAGCTGCTCATGGAACTGGCCAAGCGCCGCAAGCGCGGGCATGTGGACTGGCTGCGACCGGATTGCAAGTCCCAGGTGGCCGTGGCCTATGATGAGGCCGGACGCCCCGTGCATATTGAGAACGTGGTTATCTCCACCCAGCACACGGAGGAAGTGGACCATGATACGATTTACAATTACTGCGTCAGACTCATTAAGACCGTGCTTCCTGCGGAACTGCTGGATGACAGGACGGAGTACTTCATCAATCCCACGGGGAAATTCGTGGTGGGCGGCCCCCACGGGGATTCCGGCCTGACGGGCCGCAAGATCATTGTGGATACGTACGGCGGCATGGGCCGCCACGGCGGCGGCGCCTTCTCCGGGAAGGACCCGTCCAAGGTGGACCGTTCCGCGGCGTACATGTGCCGCTGGGTCGCCAAACACATCGTAGCCGCCGGGCTGGCGGACAAGTGTGAATTGCAGGTGGCCTACGCCATCGGCTACCCCACCCCCGTTTCCATCCGGGTGGATACCTTCGGCACCGGAAAGGTGGAGGAAAAAGCCATTGAAAGCGCGCTGGAAGGCATTTTCTCCTTCAAGCCTGCGGACATGGTGGACCAGCTCGACCTGCTGCGACCCATTTACCGGAAGACGACGCACTACGGGCATTTCACCAATCCGGAGCTTCCCTGGGAACAACTGGACGAAACGCGCCTGGCCTCCCTGAAACAACTTCTTCATTAATCCAACGACAACGTTTACAGACATGTTTTCAGAAACGGAACAATACAAGGTGCGCGATATCAGCCTGGCGGATTTCGGACGCAAGGAACTGGACATTGCGGAACATGAAATGCCCGGCCTGATGGCCGTGCGTGAAAAGTACGCGGACGCCAGGCCCCTGGAGGGCGTGCGCATCATGGGCTCCCTGCATATGACGGTGCAGACGGCCGTGCTGATTGAAACGCTGACGGCCCTGGGCGCCTCCGTGCGCTGGGCCAGCTGCAATATTTTCTCCACCCAGGACCACGCCGCCGCCGCGATTGCCAAATCCGGCACGCCCGTGTTCGCCTGGAAGGGGGAAACGCTCCGGGAATACTGGGACTGCACCTGGAAGGCCATGAACTTTCCGGACGGTCTGGGGCCGCAATTGATTGTGGACGACGGCGGAGACGCCACCCTGCTCATCCACCGCGGGTATGAGATGGAGGAAGGTTCCGGCTGGGTGAACACCCCGTCGGAGTCGGAAGAAGAGGAAGTCATCAAGGACCTCCTGAAAAAGATCGCCGCGGAAACGCCCGGCATTTTCCACCGCTGGCTGCCTGAGCTGAAGGGCGTTTCCGAGGAAACGACCACGGGCGTGCACCGCCTGTACCAGATGCAGGCCGCGGGCCGCCTGCTGATTCCGGCCATCAACGTGAACGATTCCGTGACCAAGTCCAAGTTTGACAACCTGTACGGCTGCCGCGAGTCCCTGGTGGACGGCATCAAGCGCGCCACGGACGTCATGATCGCCGGCAAGGTGGCCGTGGTCTGCGGCTACGGGGACGTGGGCAAGGGCTGCGCCCAGTCCCTGCGCGGCATGGGCGCCCAGGTGGTCGTGACGGAAATAGACCCCATCTGCGCGCTCCAGGCCGCCATGGAAGGCTACCGCGTGCTGACGGTGGAGGACACGCTGGGCTGGGCGGACATTTACGTAACCACCACGGGGAACTGCGGCATCATCCGCATTGAGCACATGGAAAAGATGAAGGACCAGGCCATTGTGTGCAACATCGGCCACTTCGACAATGAAATCCAGGTGCACAAGCTCCAGACCTATCCCGGCATTAAACACCTGAACATCAAGCCGCAAGTGGACCGTTACACGTTCCCGTCCGGCAACAGCCTGTACCTGCTGGCGGAAGGCCGCCTGGTCAACCTGGGCTGCGCCACGGGGCACCCCAGCTTCGTGATGTCCAACAGCTTCGCCAACCAGGTTCTGGCGCAGCTGGAACTGTGGAATACCCGTGAAAACCGCCCCGTGGGCGTGGAAGTGCTTCCCAAGGTGCTGGATGAAGAGGTGGCGCGCCTGCACCTCGGCAAGATCGGCTGCAAGCTTACCGTCCTGCGTCCGGAACAGGCGGACTACATCGGCGTTCCGGTGGAAGGCCCGTACAAGCCGGACTTTTACAGGTATTGATCCGGCGGGGGGCTCCGTTTTCCGGCTGTTTCATCGGGAAGCTTTCCCGGTGGAACGGCTTTTTTCATTTTCGCGGCGGAGCAGGGGAGGGAATTCAGGTGTGCCCACTGTTTTTTCCGTGAAAAGATAAGAGGGGAGAAAATGCTTTCCGGCATTGGCCATTGTTGAAGGAGCGGGAAAATGAAGTCCGTTTCCGGCGCAGAATGGGGTTTTGGCTCCGCGCCCTGGATGGAGGGAATGAAAGAAATATTCTTCCGGAGTGAGCTTCATGTTTTGCTTTCCTGTTATATCAGCCAGTATTCCAACTCAACGTTTCCCCTTGAACACACCACTGCCGGAGAAAAGAAGAAGCCGGTTCCGGAACGCAGGGAGGAATTCGGGAAAATTAAAGTAGCACCGGCTTGTTTCCTGCTGGTATCATGCGGCTTGCTTGCAGGCTTAAAACAGCCCTGTTTCACGGGCGGGTTTGAAATCCGGTGAGACTCTGCAGTCCGGAACAGTTATGCTCCGGGATGGTGGGCGCAAATCCTGAATCAACGCTCCATCAGTTCTTTTTCACGGGTGCGTGTCGCCTGGGAGCCAGGGCCTCCCGGGCCTGATGGATATTCCCTCCGGAGCGCAGAGACGGTTATGCAAGCAAGAGCTTACGCCATGCTCCAGAAGGGGTTTCAGCCACGAGAGGCCGGAATCTTCCGTTCCCGGGAGCCGGAGCCGCAGCTTCGCCGTTCATCACCGTCGCGCCGTTCCCGTTCCTGCCTGCTCCATTTTTTTGTGTTATACCCTCCCGGCTTTTTTGAAATGAAAAGAAAGCTTATTTACGTCAAGAACGGCCTCTGTCGATGCCGGAGTATTGGCAAACGGAATTTTCCGAAAATGTTTTTCTTTCAAATGTGCAGGCTTGACCCCGGATTTCAAATCCGTAATGTATTCATGAAACCGTTTTAATGGCGCATGCTCCCAGGGTGCAATCCATGTTTTTCCAATGCCTTCCGTTGAAGGGCGCGGGTTGCTCCCCTACATCAAACGTACCATGGATACTTCTTCCCGGAAAACGGCTCTCGTTGTGTTGTTCAACCACCAGTATGACCGCAACATTCCGGTAATCAGGGAGATTTATTCAAGGCGTTTTTCCGGGCTGCTTCAATTAATGCCCTATTACAGGGGGGACGCTCCGGACGTATGTTCTGTATTCGGCAATTCATTCCAGTTTTATAATTATATTTTACAGGCCCGGGAAAGAATCAGGAATCTGGATGGCGATTATATTCTCATCATCGGAGACGACCTGCTCCTGAATCCCCGGTTTGACGAGTTTTCCACGCCGTCTCTGCTGGGAATCCATGGGGAGGATACGTGCTACCTGGACGGTTTTGTGGATGTCTCCCTGCCGGTGTGCTACCGTGGAACGGTGGAGGCCCACCGTTTTTCCACGGCTCCCGCCGGCATTGATGCGGACAGCGTCAACAAGAATGTTCCGCCGTACGGGGAAGCCCGTCAGATTTTGAAATCCAGGAACCTCATGCAGCATGACGAGCTGTCCCGCGTGCGCATGTTCCTGCCCAAGTGGAGTCCCGGCGGCGGCATTCATGCCAACTGGAAGGTGCTGAAGGGCAGAATCTGGCATCTGCTGAACCACTGGAAGCACCGGATCAAAAAGTACCGGTATTCCTATCCCGTCGTCTTCGGTTATTCGGACATCGTGTGCATTCCGAAAGGGAAGTTTGACGATTTTTGCCGCATCCTTGAGGTATTTTCCGCATGGAACATGTTTGTGGAGCTTGCTATTCCCACAGCCTTGCAGCTCCTTCCCGGAACGCGGCTGGCTACGCTGGAAGACACGCAGTACAAGTCCGGAAACGTCTGGTTCCCGCAGGATCCGGAACATTTTGAGGCCATGAACGCCGTCATTGACGGGCTGGTGTCCTCTTCCGGCGGAGACCTGGGCAAATTGCTTGCCTCCTTTCCGCAGGAATACCTGTACCTCCATCCCGTGAAATTGTCCAAATTCGGTGCGCGTGGTCTTTAATCCATTGATTTTCTTTATTCCATGATGAAATATGCTGTGATCGGAGCCGGAGTTTCCGGATTGTCCATGGCCGGAATGCTCTTGAAAAAGGGGCATGAGGTAGTGGTTTACGAGAAGGACAGCCGCCCCGGCGGCCTAGTCAAGTGCGCGGAGGTGCAGGGCAATTTGTACCACCTGGTAGGCGGTCATGTGTTCAATTCCCGGCGGCAGGAGGTATTGGACTGGTTCTGGTCCCGGTTTGACAGGGAGCGTGATTTTGTTTCCGCCCGCCGCCGTGCCGTCATTTCCCTGGAGGGCGGGGCTGTGGTGGATTATCCCATTGAGAACCATCTCGACCAGTTTCCGGAGGCCGTCCGTTCCTCCATCGTCCATGAACTGCTGGAGCTTTACAGGAATCCCCCTGCGGAACCCAGTTCCCTGGGAGAATTTTTCCGGAACCGTTTCGGGAAGACCCTGAACGACCTTTATTTCACGCCCTACAACAACAAGGTGTGGCGGCAGGACATCAACGGAATCGCCATGGACTGGCTGGAAGACAAGCTGCCCATGCCGACCGTGGCGGAAATCCTGTTGAATAACATTGGTCGCGTCAACGAAAGCGCCATGGTGCACAGCTCCTTCTTTTATGCAAAGCGCGGCGGCTCCCAGTTCCTGGCGGATACGCTGGCGCGCGGCCTGAAGGTCAGGTACCGGGCGGAGGCTGCGGACATCCGTGCGCAGGATGGAAAATGGCTCGTGCAGGGAGAATTGTTTGACCGGGTTGTTTTTACAGGGAATGCCAGGCAGCTTGCGGACTGCTTTCCCGGCGTGGATGAACTCCGTCCGTTCCTTCCCCGGATTTCGGCATTGCGCTCCCACGGCACCACCTCCGTGCTGTGCCGGATTGACCCCAACGGCTATAGCTGGATTTACATGCCCTCCCCGGACCACCGTTCCCACCGCATCATCTGCACGGGGAATTTTTCCAGGAACAACAATAACGGAGACATTACCACCGCCACCATTGAGTTTTCCGAGCAAATGACGGAAGAGGAAATCAGGCGGCAGTTGAAGCTTATTCCCTTTTCCCCCTCCTACCTGGCCCATCACTGGGAGGAATATACCTATCCCGTGCAGGATGCGTCCAGCCGGGCCCTGATCCGGGAGCTGAAGGAGTGCCTGGAACCCAGGGGCATTTACCTGCTGGGGCGTTTTGCGGAGTGGGAGTATTATAACATGGATGCGGCTATCGGCGCCGCCATGGACCTGGATAAGCGGCTGGACGCGGAGCTTCAACCATAAGGGCGCCCCCCGCGGACGCGGGAATATAAAAAAGGCGTTTATCGGCAAGTATCCGGCCAACGCTGTGGATTGGTAATCCGCTGTCAATGGAAAATTTTAACGGAGAACGAATTCCAGATATTTGACGTGTAATAAAAAAGATTTTCCATCATCCCCGTAGGATGGCCTGAACAGACAACTTTTTCAGGGTTATATTTTTACAGGTTCTCTTTTATTTTCTCCAAACAAGCGGATTACCAACTCGCTAGAAAGGGCGTGCAGAAAGCATGGCCCATGTTCTACCCGGCCATGCGTTTACCCGGAATCAACGCGCATGGCTATTCGTTATTGTTCTTTCGCGACACGCGGCTACCGCTGGCGGCAGTGGATGCGGATGACAAGTTTAAAGCTGGCGGAGCCTTCCGTGGAATTGTCTTTCTGGAATCTTGGCCGCCTTCTGTCCGCAGGCATCAGGCGCGAAGTGCCCTGGTTTGACCCTCATTTGCATGGGGCCGGTTACTGGTGCTGGAAACCCTTCATCATGCTCAGGGAACTGGAAAGCCTGCAGGAAGGGGACTATTTGCTTTACACGGATGCGGGGCGTCCGCCGGGAACGCTTTTCCGCCATTCAGTACAGCCTCTTGTCCAATGGCTGGAGGAGAAGGGGCAGGATATCCTGCCGGGAGTGAATATCTCCTATTACACGGGAGATTTGTCAAGATGGTGCAAGCAGAGCGTTTTTGACGCATTGAATCTGGATATCAGGGATTTCGAGCATAGCCCCCTGATTCAGCCGACTCCGTGTTTCCTGAAAAAATCGGAAGAAAGCGTCCGGATTCTTCGTGAATGGATGGAACTATGCCGGCAGTTCAGCCTGGTGTCTTCCCCGACTCCGGAGGAAAAAAGCCGCTGCCGTGACAATTTTGCGGACCATACGCATGACCAGACGCTGTGGTCGCTTGTTGCGGCCATGAACCATCTGGATTGCCTTTATTCCGGGAAGGGAGTCATCCATCTTGACGGGAGGCATCCCTTTTTACGGCACCCCGGATTTGATGACAAGGATCCGGACTTCTTTTTGGGAGAGCTTGGAGCGGAGAGGGTGGAAAGGCCTTTGCTTACCTTTCTCTCCGGCGTTCACCATGCAATTGCTTTTTGCGAGAAGGCCGTGAATAAATTGTCCAAGATCGCCGGATTGGGCCCCCGCAAAGGTTTTTACGGGTAAAGACGGGGTGGAATAGCCGGGATACCCAGGGAATAAAAAGGCGCCGGAATCTTCCGGCGCCTGGGAAAAGTTCCGCTGGAACGGCTTCCTACCAGGAAGCGTCAAATTTGGGAATGGGCGTTCCCTTTCCTCCGGGGCAGTTTTCCGGGACCTTGTACGCCTTGCGGAGTTCGTTGTAGCGCTTCTTGAGCTGTTCCACGGTGGACTTGTAGGCGGGATCGTCAATGACGTTCTTCATCTGCATGGGATCCTTCTTCATGTCAAAGAGCATCCATTCGTCACTGGTCCAGATGTAGGAGAGCGTGTAGCGGTCCGTCCGGATGCCGTCGTGGCGCGGGGCGTTGTGTTCGCCAGGATTCTCGTAGAAGCAGTAGTAGATGGCGTCCCTCCAGTTGTCCGGCTTCTTGCCCGTGAAGGCCGTGGGAAGCAGGGAAACGCCCTGGAAGGTATCCATGTTTTCCGGGGTGTCCGCTCCTGCTGCGGAAACGATGGTGGGAGCGTAGTCGATGTTCTGCACCATGGTGGTATTGCGGATGCCCGCGGGGATTTTTCCGGGCCATCTCATGATGAGGGGCATGCGGAGGGATTCCTCAAAAATCCAGCGCTTGTCGTACATGCCGTGTTCGCCCATGTAGAAGCCCTGGTCGCCGCAGTAGATGACCAGCGTGTCTTTGGAAAGGCCTTCCTTGTCCAGGTATTTCATGAGGCGTCCGATGCTGTCGTCCACGGAAAGCAGGCAGCCCAGGTAGTCTTCCATGTAGGCGTGCCATTTCCATTCCGCGAAGGCTTTCGGGTCTTTCAGCTTCCCGGATTTCATGCCGTCCACCAGGGACTTGGTGCGCTTGGCGTAGTAGTTCGTCCAGGTTTTCTTTTCTTCCGGGGTCATGCGGTTCAGTTCGCCCAGGTCCCAGCCGTAGCCGGGGGAGACGATGCTCTTGCGCATGTCTTCCGGCACCTGGTCCTTGAGCACCTTGAGGTCAGAATAAATCGCCATGTGCCTGGCTACGGTCTGCTGGTTTTTCTTCAGGAATTCCGGGCGGTTGGCGTAGTCGTCATGGAAGTTGGCGGGCGGCGTCAGCTTGGACGTGTTTACCTTGCCCAGATGGCGCAGGGCGGGGCACCAGGCGCGGTGAGGAGCCTTGTGGCCTACGACGAGAAGGAAAGGCTTGTCCTTGTCCCGGTTTTCCAGCCATTGGATGGATTTGTCCGTGACCACGTCCGTGGCGTAGCCGGGGAAGCGCTTCGTCTGGCGCTTCCCGTTCGGCTTGAGGCTGATGAAATCCGGATTGTAGTAACTGCCCTGGCCGGGGAAGATTTCCCACGTGTCAAAGCCGGTGGGGTCTGATTCCAGATGCCATTTGCCGAACAGGCCCGTCTGGTAGCCGGCTTTTTGCAGCATCTTCGGGTAGGTGGGCTGGGAGCCGTCCAGCGGCCTCTGGCCGTTGAAGACGAAGCCGTTCATGTGGGAGTGTCTTCCGGTCAGGATGCAGGCGCGGGAGGGTCCGCACAGGGAGTTGGCGCAGTAGCTGCGGTCAAAGACCATGCCTTGTCTGCCCAGCTTGTTGAAGTTGGGCAGCGAGACGGGGGAATCGTTCTTGGAGGTGCCCAGCGTCTGGTAGGCGTGGTCGTCCGTGATGATGAAAAGGATGTTCGGCTTTTTATTCCCCGCAGCCTTGGTCTGGGCTGTGAGGGGAGCTGCCGCCAGCAGGACCAGAGTTCCGGCAATGATGGTTTTCAAAGGTCTCATATTGCATGGAGGATATAGGATGAAGCCACCGTGTCAATGTCATAGGATTCCTTTTGCCGGGATTTTCCGTTATGATATCATTTTCCCATGCATTCCTCCCCGTTGGAAGACACGCTGCGTTTGTTCGGCAAGGAGCGGTTCCGCCCCATGCAGCGGGAGCTGATGGAGTGCGCGCTGGCGGGCCGGTCCTGCATCGGCATTTTGCCTACGGGTTCCGGCAAGAGCCTTTGTTACCAGATTCCGGCAGTGCTGGGAGACGGGGTGACGGTGGTGGTTTCCCCGCTGATCGCCCTGATGCGAGACCAGGTGGCCGGGCTGGAAAAGCTGGGCGTGGCCGCGGCCAGGTATGATTCCTCCCTGGCGGAGGAAGAGAAGGGCGCCCTGCTGGACAGCCTGAAGTCCGGGGCCGTCCGCCTGCTGTTCGCCGCGCCGGAGTCTCTGGAATCCCCGTGGATGCGGCAGGCCATGGAGTTTGTTTCTCCCGGCTTGTTCGTGGTGGATGAGGCGCACTGCCTCTCGGAGTGGGGGCACAGTTTCCGCCCGGATTACCTGGGGCTTCCCGTTTTTTTTAAAAAGCATGGGTTCCGGAGCGTTATGGCCCTGACGGCCACGGCTACGGAACGGGTGTGCCGCGACCTGGCCGCCCTGTTTGACGTGCAGGAGGACTGCATCTTCCGCGCCGCGCCTTACCGGGCGAATATTTTCCGCCAGGCGGAAGTGCTGAAGGAGCAGGATAAAACCGCGCGGCTGGTGCAGTTTTTGAAAGAGGACGGCCACCGTCCCGCCGTGGTGTACATCCGCACCCGGAAGGATGCGGAGAATCTTTCCTATGAACTGGGGAAGGCCGGTTTTTCCGTCAAGTCCTACCATGCGGGCATGCCGCCGGAAACGCGGGGGCTGGTTCAGGATGAGTTCCTGGCGGGGGCGGCGGACGTGCTGGTGGCGACGATCGCCTTCGGCATGGGAATTGACAAGCCGGACGTGCGCTCCGTGGTGCATTACCATCCCCCCGCCAGCCTGGAAGCGTATGTGCAGGAATCCGGCCGTGCCGGGCGCGACGGGCTGCCTTCCTTCAGTCTGGTGATGCTGTCCGGGCGCGACGGCGTGGCCGTGGTCAACCGCCTGCATGCGGCGGAGCCGGAACGCCATGGCGTAAAAGGGCTGGCGTCCCTGCTGTCCCGGAGGGGAGAGCATATTGTGTCCCTGTATGAGGCCTCCGCGGTCCATGACTTGCCGGATGTGGCGGTGGACCGGATGCTCTTTGACCTGAAGCGTTCCGGTTCCGTCCGGGAACAGGGCATGGGGTACAAGTATTACAAGGTGCGCCCCCTGTTCCGGATGGAGGAAATCCTGTGCGGCCGCGATGGGGAGGAACGTTCCCGGCTGCAATGGATGGACGGCCACCGGGAGGGGGAAGTGGAGGCTCTGGCCGCGGAATGGGGGATTTCCTGGGAAGAAGCCGGCGCATGGCTTGACGAGCTGGTCCTTTCCGGGGAATGGAAGGTGGACCTGCGCCAGACAGCCCTTCACCTGCATTCGGAAGGGTTTGATGCGGAAGAAGCCGCGGAGGAATTCGCGCAGTATTTTTCCCGGTCCCGGCTGAACGGGCTGGAACGCTGGAAAACGTGCGTTTCCACGCTGACGTCTTCCGCCTGCCTCAACAGGAGCCTGGACGCCTACTTCGGCTTCCGGGAGCCGTCCGGACCCTGCGGGCATTGTCCGGGGTGCTGCGGCGCAGTACCTGCGGAGATGGAATTGGAGGAACCCGGACCGCTTCCGGAAGAACTGCGTTCCGCCGTCATGGAGCTGGCGGCGCAGAGGAAGCCCGCGCTGGCCCGCCCTTCCCAGTTGACGCGTTTTCTGCTGGGGCTGGCTTCTCCGGCGGCCATGCGCGCGCGGCTGTGGGGGCACCCCCTTTACGGGACGCTGGCGGACAGAAGCTGGGAGGACGTGTGGATAGAGGCCCGCGCCCTGTTGGGGAATTAGCGGTCAGCTGCCGCCTTTGGCGGCCTCATAAGCGGCAATGATGCGCTTGCAGGAGTTTTCCGCATGCAGCAGGGAGCACCAGTAGCGGGAAATTTCCTCCGGGCTGCGTTTTCCTTCATCCCAGGCGCGGATTTCCTCCAGCAGCGCCCCGGAGACGCTTTCCGGGGTGTCTTTTGGGCTGAGCGTGCCGGAATCATGGGAAACGTACCATTGCAGGCAGTTCAGCAGGGGCGTAAGGCGCGGACCAACGACGGAAGCCCCGGCGCAGAGCGCTTCCGCGGAGGCGACGTGCGTTCCCTCGGACCGGGAGGTGCAGAGGCTGATTCTGGCTTGGGAGTATTTCTTTTGCAGCTCCGCGTTGGGCAGGTAGCCGGCCAGGCGGATGCGGGCGCGGAGGTCTTCCGGAAGATTGCCGTGCCATTCCCGGAGGAGGGGAGGGATGTTCCCGTAGATTTCCGCTTCCCAGTGCGGTGCGCGGGGCAGGGCCTGTTCCAGCGTGGCCATCAGCAGGAAGGGGCGTTTGTAGAGAAGGTCGTCCCAGCGGCCCACGGCCATGATGATGTTGCGTTTCTCCCCGGCATAGCGGCAGGTGGAGGAAATGGGGTTGGGAATGAGGGCCAGTTTCCGGACGATGGATTTTCCGTAGAGCCATTCCCGGTCCTGAATGGATTTGACGGCTGCCGGCATGGGGAAGGCTACCATGTCCCCCTGGTCCAGGTGTTTTCTTCTTCCCCGGCTGGCCAGGTTCCAGGTGTGCTGTTTCAGCAGGCGCAGCAGGAAAAAGGCGGTGCCCCTGATTTTTCCGCGGGCGAAGACGTCCCTGGTCCACATGTTTTCCGCGATGGGGAGCCAGTATTGCCACGGAAAAAACAGTCCGGAGGAATCCATGTACACCACCAGGAAGATGCCCGCGTCATGGATGGCCCTGGCGATGGGAAGATATTTGCCCGTGCCCCAGGCGTACAGGACCAGTCCGTCAATGCCCAGGGATTTCCACCAGGCGGCGTCTTCCAGGTTGGCGTACTCCGTGCGGATGAGGTCGGGGTCGTCCCCCTCCTGGACGGGCGTGGGCATGATGGCCCTGCTTTCCAAGCCGATCCGCTGGAAGGCTTTGCAGAAAGCCCCGGAATCACGGGAAAAGAAGGTGTGGTCCCCTTTGAAGGGAACGGGAGTGCAGGTGTACCATTTCATGATGCCGTGATGTTGGGGGATTGACGGAAGAGGCGGAGTTCCTCAAGAAGGCTGCCCATGGACTGAAGCCATGCGGCGGGAGAATACGTGGAGGACAGGAGCTGCTGCCCGTGCGCGCCCATGGACGGCCAGCGTTCCTCTTCCTCCAGGGCGGTGCGCAGCGTTTCCGCCAGCGCGTCCGCGGAAGGTTCCCGGGCAATCCAGCCGTTCCGGCCGTGGCTGATGAGCTCCGGCAGGCCGCCGCGGGGGGTGACGATGACGGGCGTGCCGTGGAGCCATGATTCCAGGACGACCATGCCAAAGGTTTCCTCCCACAGGGAGGGCGCCACGGCCAGTCCGCAGGCGGCGCGCACGGCGCCCTGTTCCTCATGGGGAATGAACCCGGTCAGGCGGATGGATTCAAGGCGGCGGAAAGCGACGTAGCGCTCCAGTTCCCCGCGCAGGGGGCCGTCCCCCATCAGGTAGAGGGTGCGGCCGGGAGGGGCAAGGCGTTCCCACGCCTGAACCAGTGGGAGGACGCCTTTTTCCTGCGTAAGGCGTCCGGCGTAAAGAACGTCCCGGCGGGGGTGGTCCGGCGGGGGTGGTCCGGCGGGGGTGGTCCGGCGGGGGTGGTCCGGCGGGGGTGGTCCGGCGGGGGTGGTTTTTTGCCGGATGAAGTGGGGAATGACCCTGATTTTGTCCTCCGGTATTCCGGTTTGGATGAGGAGCTCCCGCTGGCGGCGGCTGACGGCGATGTAGGAGGAAAGGCGGTTCCAGGTGCCCATGCGGCGCGTTTTATACAGCGTAGCGGCCGCCAGGGCGGAATAGGCCGCGCTGCCGCGCCAGCAGGCGTGCAGGACGCCGGGAAGGTAGTTGCCGTTTTTACAGGAGAAGCAGGGGGAGCCGTCCCGGTAGAATACCCCGTTGAGGCATCCGGCGCGGTAGTTGTGCAGGTAGTGGATGACGGGAACGGATTGCTTCAGGGCCAGCCCGTAGACGCAGGGGGACATGGCCGGGAACGTGTTGTGGATGATCCACGCGTCATAGCGGTCTCTGCGCAGGCATTCGCGCAGCTTTTCCTCCACGTCCCTGTTGCGGAGCATGTAGCGCATTTTCGTCAGCGCGCCGTGGGGGCTCTGGAACAGCTCCGCGGTGGAATAGACAAAGGGGGTGACGTCCGCCACGGCACGCAGCTCTTCCGTGATGGCGCGGAAGCAGACTTCCTCCCCCACGTCGCCGTAGCGGCTGAAAATATGTAGAATGCGTGGACGTTGCATGGCCGCGGCGGAACGGACTATCCCTGGAGTTCCCTCCTGAGCTTCTGGGGATCCTTCAACAGCTCCCTCTGGATGGCTTCCTGCTGCTGGCGCAGGCGGTCTTCCCGGGATTGGAGGGCTTTTCTCCCGGGGCCTACTTCGGAATTGACGAAGGGGTTGTTATCCCCCCATTTGGACCAGGGGCCGCGGGGGATGCGGTAGAATTCCACAAAGCGCCAGTGGACGACGGCCGTTCCGCCGGTGATGCCCAGGTAGTCGCGCACGGCGGGGGAGATGTCGATGCCCGCTCCCTTGTTTTGGGTGTTGACGGGGGGCTTGTCGCCGAAGACATAGGGCCAGTCTTCCGTGGTGAAGGGGCCGCAGTCCTCCCACTGGGCAAAGCAGGAGCGCTTGTTGTAGACGATCTGCACCCACCTGCCTTTGCAGACGGATTGCCCTTTCCCCGTGTATTCCCGGCGGAACCACGGGATGACGCGTGACGCCTCCGTCTTGTGCTCTCCCTTGCAAACGTCATTGTAGGGCAGCGCCACGTAAAAGGGATTTTGCCGGGGGACGAACGTTTTCGGGCGGAAGTCCACGGTGCGGCACACGGGGTCCGGATTGTCGAAACCGCCGAAGTTTTCCCGCCAGGCGGAGTCCCACGAGCTCTTGTGGTTGGCTACCGGGTTGCGCTCCGTGGAATCCTCCCCCACCCAGAAGACCGTGGCGGTGATATTGAGCCGCCAGGGATAGGTGCCGGGGCTCTGCCTGGCCGTCCTGGGAAGGATGCGGGGCTGGGGCGTCGGGCGTTTGCCGCCCGCGGCCGCGGCGGGTGATTTGACGATGACCCTGGGCAGCGGGTCCCGCTGCGTGGGGGTGATGATGACGGGGCCTTTGGGCCGTCCGGAGCTGTCCGCCAGGGCGCGGGTTGCGCTCCGGCCCGTCTGGATGTCCGCCCTGGCGGCCCCTGCCGGAGCCAGGGCCAGCAACGCAAGCAGGCATGCGGAAAGGAAGGAGTTCCCAGCGGAACCCTTCCGGAATGCCTGTTGACGTTGCCAGTGTTTTACCATCGGTGCAGTTGAGTGACGAAGCGGTGATCCAGCTTGCCGGGATAATCCGTGTTGAAGTGGAGCCCGCGGCTTTCATTGCGCCGCATGGCGCAGTCCACGATCAGGGAGGCCACCGCCACCAGGTTGCGCAGTTCCAGGATGTCCGGCGTGATGCGGTACCCCCAGTAGAAGTCCTTCACCTCCCGGTGAAGCATCCGGAGGCGCGTGGCCGCGCGGTCCAGCCTTTTGTTGGTCCGCACGATGGAGACATAATCCCACATCAGGCGGCGGATTTCATCCCAATTGTGATAGATGACGGAAAGTTCGTCCGGCAGGGCGGTATCCCCGTGGTGCCACGCGGGGATGTCGTAAGAAGTGGGGGCATCCTTTCTCAGCGGCTGGAGGGAGAGCATGGAGTCCAGCGCGCGCTTGGCGACCACCACGCATTCCAGCAGGGAGTTGGAGGCCAGGCGGTTGGCGCCGTGGAGGCCCGTGCACCCGGTTTCCCCGGCGGCGTAAAGGCCGTCCAGGCTGGTCTGGCCGTTGACGTCCGTCAGGACGCCGCCGCACTGGAAGTGCGCTGCGGGAACGACCGGAATGGGCTCCCTGGCGGGGTTGATGCCGTAGCGGCTGCAGGTCTCGTAAATCAGGGGAAGCGCTCCTGGACGAAGCCCTCCGGCTTATGGGAGATATCCAGATAGACGCACATGCTGCCCGTCCTCTTCATTTCCGAGTCCACGGCGCGGGCGGTAATGTCGCGCGGGGCCAGGGATTTGCGGGGATCGTACTTGTGCATGAATTCCTTCCCGTCCGCTCCAATCAGTACGCCGCCTTCGCCCCGCACGGCCTCGGAGATGAGGAAGGAGCGCGCTTCCGCTCCTTCCGCGCGGGTGTTGAAGAAGCAGGTGGGGTGGAACTGCACGAATTCCATGTTGGCGATGGTGGCTCCCGCGCGCCAGGCCATGGCTACGCCGTCCCCCGTGGCGGAATCATTGTTGGTGGTGTACAGGTACACGCGTCCGCAGCCGCCGGTGGCGAGCAGCACGCGGTCTGACCGGAAAATTTCCACTTCCCCGGAGGCGCGGTCCAGCACGTAGGCCCCAAGCACGCGGTCTTCCGTGACCAGACCTAGTTTGGTCGTCGTAATCAGGTCGATGGCGAAGTGGTCTTCCAGCAGTTGGATGTTGGGGTGGAGCTTGGCCGCCTCCAGCAGCTTGGAGGTGATTTCCAGGCCGGTGGCGTCCTTGGCGTGGAGGATGCGCCGCTTGGTATGGCCTCCCTCCCGGGCCAGTTCGTAATCCTCCCCCTGGTTGCCGGGGTCAAAATTGACGCCCCATTCCAGCAGTTCCCGGATGGCGCCGGGGCCTTCCTCCACAATGGTGCGTACGGCCTGTTCGTTGCAGAGGCCCGCGCCGGCGTCCAGCGTGTCCGCAATGTGGTCTTCAAAGGAGTCGTTGCGGTCCCAAACGGCGGCTATGCCGCCCTGCGCCTTGGCGGAACTGCAATCCAGAAATTTGCCTTTTGTAATGACGGCAACCTTGCCGTGTTCCGCCGCTCTCAAGGCGAAACTCAATCCGGCAACACCTGCCCCAATGACTAAAAAGTCGCTCGTCTTCATCTTGAATGGTACGGAACTGTAGCATAACGGAGACCCTCAAGTCACGCCCAATGATGGGGCGGCGGGGCATATTTGTCTGGAAAAGAAGCGTGAAACACGCTAATTCATGGGCATGAGACCCCAAGGGAACGAACAGGAGGCGCGCCGGAACAAGCATGTGCGCAGCGCTCCGGCCAAAATTGCCGTGAAGGCGCTGGGAGAGGATGTGCTGGACGGGATTCTGGACAAGTCCCCCAACCCCCTGCTGCTGATTCTGGACTGCGTGCAGGACCCCCACAACCTGGGAGCCATTCTGCGGACGGCGGACGGCGCGGGCGTGGATGCCGTAATCGCTCCGCGTGACAAGTCCGTGGGCATTACGGAGACCGTGCTGCGCGTCTCCGTGGGGGCGGCGGAAAAGGTGCCTTTCATCCAGGTGACCAACCTGGCGCGCACCATGAAGCAGCTCCAGGGCCGCGGCATCTGGATATTCGGCACCTCGGACAAGGGGGACCGCGACCTGTATGAAACGGATTTCACGGGGCCGGCCGCGCTGGTGATGGGCGCGGAAGGGGAAGGAATGAGGCGGCTGACGGAAGAGAATTGCGACTTCCTGATCAGGATTCCCATGAAGGGGAGCGTTCCGTGCCTGAACGTGTCCGTAGCTACGGGCGTGTGCCTGTATGAGATGGTGCGGCAGCGGCTGCGCTCCTGATTCCATGGTTGTTTTCCTCCTCCCTCCGTCCTTATGATTCAGGAACTTGACCTTGCTCCGGGAGAACGTGCCCGGTTCATTTCAGACGTCCACTTCGGCCATGCCAAGGCGCTGGCCCGGGAGCCGGAGGAGCTGGCTTTCCTGCTGGAGGGGTGCACTCATCTGGTGGTGTGCGGGGACCTCAGTGAAACCCGTGAAAGCCCCTGCCAGGCGGAAGGGCTGGAAAAACGCGCCCGTTTCCTGCAAATGTGCCGGGATGCCGGAGTGCAGCCCGTGCTGCTGGCCGGCAACCATGACCCGGATGAGAAGGCCGGACTGCTGAAATTGCAGGGGGGACGCGTCTGCGCCCTGCACGGTCATGCCCTGTTCAAGGAGGTGGCCCCGTGGGGATGGGAATATTTGAAAAACAAGCAGGCCTCCCGTGAGCTGATTGCCGCGTTCCCGGAGGCGGATACGGATTTGCGGCGGCGGCTGGAACTGGCGCGCGCCATGAGCGTGCTGGTTCCCCCATTTACACGCGTTCCGGGGCGTGCCGGAACAAGCTGGTGCGTTTTCTGGCGCATTCCGCCTGGCCGCCGGAGCGGCCCGCGCAGATTCTTCTGGCATGGCTGACGATGATGCGGCGCATGCGGAAATTCACGGAACGCTTTTTCCCGGAAGCGGAAGTCGTCATCTTCGGCCATCTGCACCGCCGTGCGGTGACCGGGAAAAGGGGAGGGCGGCTGTACGTCAATCTGGGCGCCTGCTTCCACCATGCCGAGTGCTGGGCGGCGGACGTGACGGCGGAGGGGGGCGTCTCCATCCGCAGCTATACGCCTGAAGGGTATGACGGTCCGGCGGTGGTTCTCCGCTGACCGCGTCCCGCAGAGGAAGGAAAAAAGGGAAGGGGAACGCGCCCGTGTTTAGGCGATAATGTGTTAGAGCACCGGATGACTAGTCCATACAGTTTGTGGACGCGTTCCCCAAGGAGTTTGGCCGCGCCTGTTTTCCCTTGTTGTCGGAGGGACAATTTTTCCCGGAGCATTTCAGGGCGCAGCCCCGGCAGCAGCAGGGGCGCGAGGCGGAAAAGAACCTGGAGAAGAAGGACTCCGTTCTGGCGGGAACGCCGCCGGAGCATTTTCTTCCGTTGTTTCTTTCCGGGTTTGGGCTGACCATGAATGAAAGTTAGTGAGATCTAACTTGCCTTGCAAGAAAAAAGTTTGTCTCACCTAATATTTTTCAAGAAGAGGTTGACTTGACCGGAGCTTGGGTTATTGTTTTTGTTAGTTAAACCTAATAAGCATCAGTCATGATACGCAAAAACTTTCCCTCCCTGGAGCTGAGCAACAGCCTGGAGGATTACATTGAGGCCGTCCGCAACATCGAGCTGGAAAAAGGGTGCGCCGCCGTAGGAGAGATTGCGGAGGCGCTGAACGTGAAAAAGCCTTCCGTCTCCCTGGCCATGAAGCAGTTGAAGGAACGCGGCCTGGTTGAATATACGCAGTATTCCCCCATTGTGCTGACCCGGGAGGGCCGTTATTACGCGGACCGGGTTATTTCCTGCCATACCATGGTGAAAGAATTCCTGATCACGGTGCTGAAGATGGAGGAGAAGCGCGCGGACGAAGTGGCCTGCGGCATTGAACACATCATGACGCTGGAGGAAATTTCCCGGTTCCAGCTCCTGACGGAGCATTGCCGGAAGAGCGGAGAATAGGAAGGCCCAGGACGTTTTTCAAAGGGATGGTTCATTTCCACATGAACCATCCCTTTCCTTTTACTGCGGAGTGCCGACCGGGGGCAGGCAGCGGCGCGTGCTGCGCGCGCTGACGTACACCGTGGAGGCATTGTGGAGGAATGCGGAAAGGGCCGGGGTAATCAGCCCGAACATGCCCAGCAGAATCAGGGAGGTGTTGAACCCGACGATGAAGCGGTAGTTGCGCTCTATTTTTTCAAGGACGGCGCAGCTTAGTTCCCTTAAAACCGCCAGTTCACTCAGGGAGCTGGACAGCAGGGAAATGTCCGCTACTTCACGGGCGATGTCGGAGGAATCCTTCATGGAGACGGAGACGTCCGCGCAGGAAAGGGCGGGGGAATCGTTGATGCCGTCACCCACCATGCACACCGTTCTTCCGGACTGCTTCAACTGCTGGATGAAGCGCGCCTTGTCCTCCGGCAGAACCTGGGAGCGGTATTCCGTGATGCCCAGCTGGCGGCTGATGGCGCGGGCGGCGGACTCGCTGTCTCCGGTGAGCATGATGATGGAGGAAATGCCCTGCCGCTTCAGCCGGGCGATCGTTTCCCTGGCTTCCGGCCTGGGAGGATCGCTGACGCCGATCATGCCGATCGCCCTGCGGCCTATGGCCAGGAAGATGTTGGATTTGCCCCTGGCGTGGCTGCGGATAGTCTGCCGCTGTTCTTCCGTGAGGGGGATGCCTTCATCTTCAAAAAGGAAGTGGTAGCTGCCCACGAGGACCTTCTTCCCATGCAGGCGGGAGGAGATGCCGTGGGCCACGATGTATTCCACCTCCGCGTGCTCTTCCTCATGGTGCAGGCCTTCCTCCAGCGCCTTGCGCACGACGGCCCGCGCCACGCTGTGGGGGAAGTGCTCTTCCAGGCAGGCGGCCGTTTTCAGGATGTATTCCCGGCTGCAGTCGCTCGGGGGACAATCTGCGTCACCTGGGGGCAGGCGGAGGTCAGCGTGCCCGTCTTGTCAAAAACGATGGTGTCCGCCCTGGCGAACAGCTCCATGAATTTTCCGCCCTTGATCATGATCTTGCGCGCGGAAGCTTCCTTCATGGCGGAGATGACGGAAATGGGCGTGGCGAGCTTGATGGCGCAGGAATAATCCACCATCAGCACGGAGAGCGCCTTGGAGATGTTCCGGGTGAACAGGAACAGCGCACCCGCCGTGAGCAGGGTGAGGGGAACGATGGAATCCGCGAGTTTTTCCGCCCGGCTCTGGATGCGGGCCTTCAATTCCTCCGAATGGTCAATCAGGGCGATGATGTTGTTGATGCGGGACTGGTCGCCCATGGCGTCCACCCGGATGACGAGGGAGCCTGTTTCCAGCGTGGTCCCGGCGAAGACGACGGAGCCTTCCTGCTTGGCTGCCGCTTCCGATTCTCCCGTCATGGCGGCCTGGTTCACTTCCGCCTCCCCGGACAGGACGGCGCCGTCCACGGGGATGACGTTGCCGGCGTCCACTCGGATCTTGTCCCCGGGCCGGATTTGTTCCATGGGAACCTGGCGCATGCCGTCCTTTTCCACCCTCCAGACCTGGTCCACGTTGATGCTCAGGCTGGCCGCAAGCGCCGCCCGGGTCTTCTTCCGCGTGTAATTTTCCAGCAGGTCTGAAATGGAAAGAAGGAACATGATGGAATTGGCCGTTCCGTAGGCCCTGGTGCCGATGGAGACACCGATGGATACGGCGTCCAGAACCGCCACATTGAGCCTGCCGCTGCCCAGGCCTGCCATTCCGCGCCGGAAATAGGAGCCGTAGTTCCAGAAAGCCTTGGCCATTCTGAGAGGGGGCGGCAGGAATAATTTGCAGAGCAGGAAGGAAGAAACTTTCCCGGCTATCTTAAGGGAAAAGGATTGGCCCAGTTTCCTGGCTTCCGCTCGTTCTTCCGGTTCATGGCTGCGGAGCGTTTCCGGCCTGAGCCTGTCCAGCACGCGGAAAATGGTCTGGGGATTCGCCCCTTCGTACAGGATGAACACCCCCCCGTTGCAGGGAGTGGCCTTGACGGAGCTGACCCCTTTCAGCTTCAGGAGCCTGCATTCAATGCCGCAGGCCTGGTCATGGTTGAACATGCCGCGGCCGCAGCGCACCCGGAGCCTGCCGGGCGTATGGTGGATAACCTGATAGTGCATCGGTTTGGAAAAATGAAAAAGGGGAAACGCCCTTCTCCGTGCGTTTCCCCGTTGGAGGCTGCCCGTTCCGCCGGCGGAGAAGGAAACGGACTGCCCCAGTATGATGATGAACAATGAGATTGTTACTGTTCCGGCTTGCGGTTTTCAGCGGCGGCCTCGTGGCACAAGTCCTGCGCTTCTTCACGGATATTGGCCAGTTGCTCCATGGCCTTCTGCTGGATGAGCATGGCTTTGGAAAGCCCCTGGACGGCCAATTTCCTGGTAGCGGGGCTTTTAACCACTTTCGTGCCGATGGCGGCGGCGATGACTCCGCCGACGAAGCCCCAGAGGCCCTTGTTGTTGATGTAACTCATGGTAATGTTTTTTGTTGGGTTCAGCCGGCCTTGGCGGCATGCAGCCGTTTCTTTCCCGGAAGGGTTGGATGATCTCCAATAGGCCTGCTTTTTTGTAACGTTCCGCAGGTTTCAGGTCAAGTTGAATTAGTTCCAACTAATTTTTTTACGGTACGTAAAATTATTTTAAAGATTTTTCAATACATTGATCATAAAAGAGGTATGAAACGTGCTTCATGGAAGGAGTTCCAAATTGGAAAAGGGCTAAGGGAGAAAAAGTGTTGACTCAATAGTTAGTTCTATCTAACTTTGCCGCGTTGCATGAACTTGACCCATACAGGACTTCACCGTTTCTTCCGCCGGATTTGCCGGTACCGGAAACTGGCCGGGCTTCTCGTCCGGCGTCCCAGATACCGCCTGCTCTGCGGGGACTGTGAGTTCTGTATGGGCGCATGCGGCAAAGCCGTGGATGCGCAGTCCGCCGCAGGCCGGGAGCAGGAATGCTCCTTCGCCATGGAAGGCTGAACATCCGCGATTGACGAGGAAGACTCAAGATACAGCATTACTATGAAGAAACGCTACATGATACCCGCCCTGCTGGCCTGCTCCGGCTTCTGCATGGCCGGTACGGCATCCGTAGCCACTACCGTCGCCGCTCTGGCTGCGGAAGAGGCTGAAGGCAAAGGTTCCATTCTGGACGACATCGACCTGTTCGGGGACGAATACGGCGATGAAAGCACGCCCATTCCGAACGATCTTCTGACCAGGGCCCTGACGGATCTGCATAAAGGCGCTTACGAGAAAGCCGGCTTCCAGTTCCTGGTGGAGCAGGCGTTCCTCTATACCAAGGGCCACCATGCGGCCGCGAACGAAGAGACTGCCGGTTCCAGCCAGAGCTGGTACAAATTCCACGCCCAGGCCGGGCTGCAGCTGTTCAAATCCAGCCGCAACCAGGGAACCTGGATCAAGAGCGAGCTCTCCGGCTCCGTGGCCCTGAACAAGCATACGCACCGCACCACGCTGGACGACTCCTGGGGCGCGAGCGGCCCCGCCAACTGCGACGTTTTTGAAGACGGCTACTTCTACCTGCCGGAACTCCTCCTTTCCCAGGGTTTCATGGACGGCCAGCTCGTCATCATGGGCGGCATGATCAACCAGACGAACTATTTTGACGCCAATACGTATGCCAACACCACCTTCGGACAGTTCGGCGGCGCTCCCTTCGTCAACAACCAGGTGCTTCCGCTGGGGGACTCCAACTTCGGGGTCGTGGGGCAGTACCAGTTCAATGAAAACTGGTTCATCCAGGTGGGCGGCAACATGATGGACAATGAACCCCGCCGCAACCCGTTCCACCACACGACCGGAAAATCCTTCAACCTGCTTGGTGAAATCGGCTGGACGCATGAAAAGGCCTTCGGCATCGGCACGGGCACGTACCGCCTGCAGCCGTTCATGTTCCATGCGGACGGCAAGAACCATGGAGGCGTGGCGTTCAACCTGGAACAGGACCTGGGCAGCAGCCCGTTCGCCCTGTTCGCCCGCGCCGGCTGGAGCAGCGCCGAATCAGGCAACATCTGCGGAGCGGAAGCCCAGGCGTCCGCCGGGGTCATTTTCAAGAAACCTCTGGAAGTCATGACCGGCTTGAAAGAAGCGGACGGCAACTTCTTTGGCGTAGGCTTCTCCGTGAGCAAGCCGGATGCCGACACGCTGGCGGAAACGCGGCCCGGGCATGACCGGGAAATGATTCTGGAATGCACGTACAGCTTCTCCATTACGCCGTACTGCCTCATCCAGCCTTCCTACCAGTATGTGAAGAATCCTTCCGGGCGGGATGACGTCAACTCCGCCAATATCTTCTCCGTACAATGCGTCGTCACGTTCTAGGCGGGAAATGTCCCGAATCTGTGGAAGCGCAATAATAATCAAGTCTTCCTTGTCCGTCTGCATGCAGAGAGCGGAATCCTGCGTGCAAGGGCATTGAAGGGGTCTGCATGACCTGGCGGCAACGTCGCATTCTCGATCAGGTAGGGGGTGCGGCGTTGCTTATTCTTTATCTCAAAGGAAGCGAGAGGCGCTTGAAACGCCTGTGTTCCTGAACCCCGTCATTCCGTTGTCCGGACTGGGGCGCTGCGGAAGAGGCCTGTACGGAGGAGGCCGGCGCCGTATTCCGCACCGGTTCCCTGCGGGCCGTATCCGCCTGACAGGAGGCTGCCAGCAGGCAGGCGGCTCCTATCATGATACATGTGTACTTGTTCATCATCTTATGTTGTGCGGCTGGTTGTAGCCGCTGATGGTTAGATTAGCACTTCTTCCCATCTGTTGAAAGTTCTTTGGTTTGACTAACAACAAGTTAGGTGAATTAAACACGAAGAAGAACGTTAAGGTCAGCGCCTTGCACGCTGCCGGATTTATGACAATTGATGACATTTCCGGCGTCAGGAAACATTTAAAACCATGTTGACTTGGATGGGAACTGTCTTAAACTGACAGAATGAGTAAGGTTCAATGGGAAATTTCAAATGATGAAGTGACCGACCGTGATACTGCTCTGCGCCGCTTGCAGGAGGGAACGACTGGCCATGTGGTATGCGCCCGTGACGGCGCGTGCCTCCAGTCCTACAAGGAAGCGGACGGCATCTACCACTGTGAAATCGTGTTCAAGACGGGCTCATGCTGCCCGCCGGTATTCGCCGCTCCGGAAGGGGTGACGGGGCAGGAGCTGGAAACGCTGTACGACCGTTTTGCCAGCGGTGACGACTTCTCCTTTGTGGAAAAGGAATGGGAGCCCCTGATGGCCGTGGAGTACCGCCACCGCCACAATGTGATGTGGTTCATCTTCCTGTTTATCGCGCTGGTGATTGCGGCCATGGCGGCGTACCAGCACGGCTGGATTGGTTAAGGAGGGAGCGCATGCGGCATGCGCAGAAGGAAAGAACCTGCAAACCGCGGGCGGTCTGCAGGTTCTGAAAGAAAGGGCTGAGACTGGGCTCAGTCCTGTTTTCTTGATCGTCGTCGTGATGGTGGCCTCCGCAGCAACCGCCGCCGCTGCCGCACCCGTCACAGTTGCCGCAGCACTTGCCGCGCTTGCTGAACGTTTTATACAGCGCGTAGGCCAGGGCCAGGAAAAGGAGGGTGGCAATGATATATGTTCCCATGTTGGTGAGGGGGTTAGGAGTGGGTATGAGGGTTATTTGGAGGATGCGGAGGGTTTCTTCACCACCAGGTAAATGAGGCCCAGCAGGAGCAATACGGCGAGCCCCTGCCCGATGCCGAAGGAAGCTTCCGCATAAAGCCATGCTCCCATCTGGTAAATCAGGAAGGCCAGGCAGTACGCCAGGGCGCACATGTAGCCGATGGCGAAGAAAGTCCATTTGGCGCTGTTCATTTCCCTTCTGATGGCTCCCATGGCGGCAAAGCAGGGGGCGCAGAGAAGGTTGAAAATCATGAAGGAGAAGGCGCTCAGGAACGTGAAGGCTCCCGCCTGGACCAGGCGGTCCCCGGTTTCCCTGATTTCAGCGTCTTCATCTTCCTCCTCTTCAGCGGCGGCTTCCTCGGCGGCAGCTTCTTCAGAGGCGCCCTCCAGGGATGCCTGGAGCTCCTGGCCGGCGGGGGACATTTCCTGCGTTTCGGCGGGTTCTTCCTCCGCCTCTTCCCCGGAACTGCCGTCCGCATACAGGACGCCGAAGGTGCCGACCACGTTTTCCTTGGCAATCAGTCCGGTGATGGTGGCCATGGTAGGTTTCCATTCGCCCCAGCCCAGCGGCTGGAAGACGGGTGCGGCCACGTTGCCGATGGAAGCCAGCATGCTGTCATTCTGCTCCACGGAATCAACCTTCCAGTTGTAGCTGGAAAGGAACCAGATCAGGGCGCTGGAAACGAAGATAACCGTCCCGGCTTTTTGCACGAAGGCCTTGCAGCGTTCCCACGCGTGGATGATGACGTTCTTCCAGGCGGGAACGTGGTAAATGGGAAGTTCCATGACGAAGGGGGTGGGATCCCCGGAGAACATGGCGGTCTTTTTCAGAATGAGGCCGGAAAGGATGATGGCGCCCACCCCGATGAAGTAGGCTCCCGGGGCCACCCAGGAATTTTCCGGGAAGAAGGCGCCTGCAATCAGGGCGATGATGGGCGTTTTAGCTCCGCATGGAATGAACGTGGTGGTCATGATGGTCATGCGCCTGTCCTTTTCATTCTCAATGGTGCGGGTGGCCATGATGCCCGGAACGCCGCAGCCCATGGAAACGAGCATGGGGATGAAGGACTTCCCGGAAAGGCCGAATTTGCGGAAAATGCGGTCCATGATGAAGGCCACGCGGGCCATGTAGCCGCAATCTTCCAGAATACCCAGGCACAGGAACAGCACCGCCATCTGCGGCAGGAAGCCTAGGACGGCCCCCACGCCGGCAATCACGCCGTCCTGAATCAGGCTTTCCAGCCACGGGGCGCAGTTGGCGCTTTCCAGCAGGCCGCCCACCCATTCCGGAACCCATTCCCCGAAGAAGGTGTCATTGGCCCAGTCCGTTCCCCATGCGCCCACCGTCTGGATGGAAATGTAATACACCGCCCACATGACGACGGCAAAGATGGGGAGGCCCAGCCAGCGGTTGGTGATGATGCGGTCGATCCTGTCGCTGCCCGTCAGGCTGCCGATGCCGGCCTTGACGACGGAATCCGCGGTAATGCGTGAAATGGAATTGTAGCGCTCGTTGGTGATGATGGATTCGCTGTCGTCATCCATCTCCTGTTCCATGGCTTCAATGATCCCGTTGATGCGGGACTGCTCCTCAGAGGTGAGCGCGAGCTGGTCCGCGACTTTCTGGTCCCTTTCAAAAACCTTGACGGCAAACCATTTTTTCTGCTGGTCCAGGCATTTGCCGGTGATTATTTCCCCTATTTCCCCGATGGCTTTTTCCAGACGGTCCGGGAAGTGCACGGCGCGCGGGGCCCGGGCATCCTCCGAGGTGGCCGTTTTTACGACGGCGTCCACCAGTTCACGGATTCCGGTCCCTTTCAGGGCGCTGATTTCCAGCACCTGGCAGCCGAGATCCCGGGAAAGCTTTTCCGTGTCAATGCGGTCGCCGCGCTTCCGGACAATGTCCATCATGTTCAGGGCGATGATGACGGGAACGCCCAGCTCGCAAAGCTGGGTGGTGAGGTAAAGATTGCGTTCCAGGTTGCTGCCGTCAACCAGGTTCAGGATGAGGGAGGGATGGTCCGTGACCAGGTAATTCCGGCTGACGACTTCCTCCAGGGTGTAGGGGGAAAGAGAATAAATGCCCGGAAGGTCTTCAATGATGATGTTCTTGTGGCCTTTCAGGCGGCCTTCCTTTTTTTCCACAGTAACGCCGGGCCAGTTCCCGACGTACTGGCTGGCGCCTGTCAGGGCGTTGAAGAGAGTGGTTTTTCCGCAGTTGGGATTGCCCGCCAGGGCGATGGTAATGTTGCTCATGGATGTTTCCTTGTCTTGATGTATGGGTGCGCCGTCTTGCTGTCAGGTCAGGAAACGTGCGGTAATAAGGGCGGAATCAATGGATATGGATGTTCTCGGCTTCCGATTTGCGGATGGAGAGTTCGTAGCCGCGGACAGTAACTTCAATGGGATCTCCCAAGGGGGCGACTTTGCGGATGAAAATCTGCGTTCCCTTGGTGACTCCCATGTCCATGATGCGCCTTCTGACCGGGCCTTCCCCCGCCAGTTTCCCGACGGTCACGGTTTCCCCGATCAGGGCGTCTCTTAATGTACGGTGTTTGGTCATAGAATGATGGCTGATTGTTGGATGAGAAGGTTCAGGCCACGAATATCTTGCACGCAAGAGCCTTGCTGAGAGCTATCCGGGACCCCTTGACATTGACGATGAAGTTTCCGCCGTTTTCAGAAACGATGGAAACCGTGCTGCCGGCAACGAAGCCCAGGCTTTCCAGAAAACGCCGGGTTTCATCCCTGCCATGAATTTTGTTAACCTGGCGAATATCGCCGATGTTGAGCATGGAGAGTGGCATGGTGTGTGTATGAATCAAATCCGGGAGAAAGTTAGTTTCATCAAACTAGTAAGTCAATGATATTATGCGCCTGTGTTTTCAATTTGGATAAAAATTATTCATCATGAATCATTTACCCATTAGTCTAATCTAAGTATGACGCGGAGGAAAAGCCGGAAACGGGGGTTTTCCGGAAATAAGCCGGAAGGGGGAATACAAAAAAGCCGCGCCATGAAGGTTCATGGCGCGGCTGGAAAAAATGCTTTCCTCTGGCTCAGGAGGCGGGGCAGACTTCGCCCTGGACGGGCTTGCCGTTGTATTCCCCGGTCAGGGTTTTCAGGAAGGCCACCAGCAGGCTCACCTCCTTCTTGTCCAATTTGTCGTAGCCGAGCTGGTAGTGGTACATCTTGGTGATGGCTTCCTCCAGCGTCTGGGCGGAGGCGTCATGCATGTACGGCCAGGTAAGCTCCACGTTGCGGAGGGTGGGAACGCGGAACCTGTGCCTGTCTGATTCCTTCTTGGAAAAGTTCATCAGGCCGTTGTCGTCATTGGTCTTGGCGCGTCCGGCAAAGAAGTCTCCCTTGAGGTCGGCGTATTCAAAGGACTGGCCGCCCATGGCGGGGCCGGTGTGGCAGGTCTGGCAACCGAGCTTGAGGAAGAGCCTGTAGCCCTTCTTGGCATTCTCGCTGATGGCGTTTTCATCACCCTTCAAATAACGGTCGAACGGGCTGTTCGGCGTGATGAGGGTCTTTTCATATTCCGCGATGGCGTTTGTGATGGTTTCTCCGTTGAAGCCCTGGGGATAAACCTTCCTGAATTCCGCGGCAAACACGGTGTCCTGGTTCAGCTTGGCGGCGATCTGGTTCCAGTCGTCCGGATGTTCGTAACCCATTTCCACCGGGTTCAGGGGAGGTCCGCCCGCCTGTTCCTGGAGGTTGGCGGCGCGTCCGTCCCAGAACTGCTTGGTGTGGAAGGCGGCGTTGAAGACGGTGGGGGCGTTGATGCCGCCCTTCTGGCCGCGGACTCCGGTGGAGGTGGCCAGGTTGTCCGTGCCGGCCTTCTCCAGGGAGTGGCAGGAAGCGCAGGAAACGGTATTGTCTGTGGAGAGGCGCACGTCATGGAACAGCTTGTAGCCCAGGGCCACCTTGGCCGGATCCGTGGGAAGGGCGTCTGGAATGGGGGAGATGGCGGTGATGGCGTACTCCTTGCCCACCATGTCGCCGAAGATTTTCAGGCGTTCATCCTTGACCCACTGGAGCATGGCTGCTTTTTCCGGAAGGGTGAGCGTGCTGCCCCAGTGCACCATGGTGTAGGAGGTGGGTGGCATGGAATTGATCTGGAGCACGTGTTCCAGTTTGGAAAGGGTCACGGCAGTGGGCGGTTCATCCATGTTGTAGCTACGCTGTCCGTCCCGGATGTGGCGCGCCAGCAGGCCGCCGGAAAGGGTGTTCACCAATTCGGAAATGTGGGTGCCGGGCTTATGGCAGTCCGCACACTTGGAGTTCATGGTATGTGCGGTGATTTCCGCCGCCTGGGCGGATGTCAGGGGCTTGATATTCTGGTTCGGCAGGAACAGGGGCGCGACTGCCGCCGTCACGATGACCGTGCCGCCCAGAATGGCCCCGGCCGTGATGAAGGAACGTGTTTTGCTCATGAGATTCTCAATGACGTGGAATTGCCTGTATGGTAAAAGGGAAGGGTTAATATATCAAGATTTATTCTAAAGTTCGCCGGCCTTTCTCAAATCTTCGTTAATGGCCTCCAGCACGTCCGCTTCCGGGGTGAAATTGGCGGCATGGTAGGAGCTGCGGACCAGCGGCCCGGACGCCACGTGCCTGAAGCCCTTGGCTCGCGCGACCTCCTCATAACGGACGAAGTCGTCCGGATGGATGTATTTGACCACCGGCAGGTGGTTGCGGGAGGGGCGCAGGTACTGCCCCAGCGTCAGCACCGTGACGCCGTGCTCCAGCAGGTCGTCCATGGACCGGAAAAGCTCGTCTTCCGTCTCTCCCAGGCCCAGCATGATGCCGCTTTTGGTGGAAACCTTGCCGTCTACGCAGTCCAGCGCCATCCGGAGGACGCGCAGGGAGCGCTGGTACTGGGCGCGGAAGCGCACGATGGGCGTCAGGCGTTCCACCGTTTCCAGATTGTGGCCGAAGATGTGGGGGCGTGCCGCCATCAGCGTCCGGATGGAGGAGGGCTTCTCATTCAGGTCCGAGGCCAGCACCTCAATGATGGTGGAGGGACTGGCTTTTCTGACGGCCCGGATTACTTGGGCGAAGTGGGCGGCGGCTCCGTCCGGAAGGTCGTCCCGGGTGACCATGGTAATGACGGCGTGGCGCAGCTTCATGTGCACGACGGCGTCCGCCACGTGCTGCGGCTCCTCCGGGTCCAGCGGAAAGGGCTTGGCGGTTTTTACGGCGCAATAGGCGCAGGCGCGCGTGCACCGCTCCCCGGCGATCATGAAAGTGGCCGTGCCCTGGTTCCAGCATTCGTAGCGGTTGGGGCAGTGGGCTTCTTCACAGACGGTGAACAGGTGCTTGCCTTCCACAAGCTGCTTGACGTCCCAGAATTCCCGGCCGTTGGGCAGGCGCACCTTGATCCAGGACGGCTTGCGTTCCGTCCCTTCCGCAGTCTCGTTGTCGTTCCGGTGTTCCATAGCCCCGCTAGCTTGCCGTGAGTCCGCTGCTTTGGCAAATGCAAAGTGCTTTATTCGGGGCCGTCTTCCCCGTTTTCATCCGGGATTGCGGGGGAGTCCGCAGCCAGCTTCTTCCGTTCTTTGGCCGCCAGCCGCGCCGCACGGAAAAATTCCTGGAGGTGGTGCAGGCATTCGTCCCCCAGAACGCCGGGACGCACCTCGCACTTGTGGTTGAGGGGAGGGTTGGAATCCAGCAGGTTGATCCAGCCTCCCGCGGCTCCGGTCCTGGCGTCCGGACAGCCGAAGACCACCCGGTCCGGGCGGCAGTGGACGATGGCCCCCGCGCACATGGGGCACGGTTCCTTGGTGACGTACAGGGTGCAGCCTTCCAGCCGCCAGTCGCCCAGCGCCTCCTGGGCTGCCGTCAGGGCGATCATCTCCGCATGGGCCGTGGCGTCCTTGAGGGCCTCCACCTGGTTCCAGCCCCGGCCAATCACGCGGCCGTCTTTCACCACGATGGCCCCGATGGGCACCTCCCCCTTCACCAGGGCTTTTCTGGATTCTTTCATGGCTTGGCGCATGAACCATTCGTCCGAACCGGGCATTTCCATCATCACGGCGCCTATCATGGACTGGACGGCGCATCCCTGGCAAGCCCTTTCTGGAGGATATTTATTGTATTTTATACAAGAAGTTCGGCATGCCGCGGAAAGGGATGGGTGTGAATGCGTTTTTGCGTTGATTCCAGGGGGTGCGTGGCATAAGTATGAACCATGAGCTTTTCAGAACCCTGCACATTGGCCGTGGACTTCGGCGGTACGAGCATCAAAATGGGCGTGACGGCGGGGGACCGTATTCTGGCGACAGCGGACCGCATTCCCACCGCCATGTTTGAAAGTCCCCAGGCGATTATTGAGGCCATGATTGCGGCGGCCCTGAACCTGCGCGGGCAATTCCCGTCCGCCTGCGTGATGGGCATGGGGATGCCGGGATGGTGCGATTACTACAGGGGGACTCTTTACCAGCTTACCAATGTCCGGGTATGGGACCATGAAGTTCCGGTGAAGGAGCTGATGGAGCAGGCGCTGGGCCTCCCCGTCGTGCTGGACAATGACGCCAACTGCATGGCGTATGCGGAATGGAAGCTGGGCGCCGGGCGCGGCATGTCCAGCCTGGTGTGCCTGACCATGGGGACGGGCATTGGCGGCGGCATTGTGGTGAATGACCGCATCCTCCGGGGGAAACGGCTTTCCACCGGGGAGCTGGGCCAGACGAGCATCCATTACCAGGGCAAGCCCGGCCCGTTCGGCAACCGGGGAGCCATTGAAGAATACATCGGCAACAACGAACTGGCGGCGGAGGCGGTCAAACGGTATGCCGGGGCGGGAATCGTCAAAACCGTGAACGAATGCACGCCCAGGGACCTGGACGAAGCCGCCCGCGCGGGCTGTCCCATCGCCCTCCAGCTATGGGAGGACACGGCGGAAATGCTGGCCTGTCTCATCATGAACCTGATGTACACGCTGGTGCCGGACGCCTTCATCATTGGCGGGGGGGTAGCCAAGGCCGGAGACCTGCTCATGAAGCCCCTGCTGAAGAACCTCAGGGAGCAATTGTTCCCCATGCACATGGAGGAGCTGAAAATCCTGCCCGCCAGATTTGGCGCGGAAGCGGGGCTGCTGGGCGCCGGCGCCATGGCGATGGACGAATTCCTGGGGCAGGGAGTTCTGGAACGTTTTAAGAAAGAAGAAGTAGCAAAAGCTCTTTGTTAGATTGAACTAACATAGGGCTTGCCATAGCGTAGACGCAGGCGTACAAGCGGAACAGGTCATGAGTACGGAACATCCCCACGAACATTTTTCACAAGGAGCTTCCTGCTGCGCCGGAGGGTGCTGTTCAGGAAGCTGCTGCGGCTCCGGAGACGCCATCAGGCCCGTTCCCGCCGTGCTGGGCATCGCTCTGTTTGTCGCCGCCCTGGTGATGGGAAGCGAT
The DNA here is from genome assembly GCF_049262625.1 of Akkermansia sp. JRP_AM1. Taxonomy (NCBI): domain Bacteria; kingdom Pseudomonadati; phylum Verrucomicrobiota; class Verrucomicrobiia; order Verrucomicrobiales; family Akkermansiaceae; genus Akkermansia; species Akkermansia sp. JRP_AM1. The sequence goes on along the minus strand of NZ_CP118234.1, from coordinate 829,168 downwards.
TCCTGGAGCGGCATGGCTGCATATGCGGCGGCCTACCTGCTGATAGGCTGGGATGTATTGAAGGCGGCTTTTCTGGGGTTGAGGCACGGGCGTGCCATGGATGAAAATTTCCTGATGAGCATTGCCTCCCTGGGAGCGATGTTCCTGGGGGATTATTCCGAAGCCGTCGGGGTGATGCTTTTCTACCGCGTGGGAGAATATCTCCAGGAGCGCGCGGTGGGCAGTTCCCGCCGGTCCGTGAGCGAACTGATGAACCTGAGGCCTGAATCCGTCCATGTGAGAGAGGGCGGCACTGTCCGTGACGTTCCTCCCGCGGAGGTCCGGCCCGGTTCCGTGATTGAAGTGCGCCCCGGAGAGCGTGTCCCGCTGGACGGCACGGTGACGGAAGGGAATTCCGTCCTGGATACCTCCGCCATGACCGGTGAATCCCTTCCGGTGGAGGCCGGGGCCGGAAGCACCGTGCTGGCCGGGTACATCAACGGACAGGGCGTGCTGGAGGTGCGCACGGACCGGGACTGGCGGCATTCCGCCCTGGCGAGGGTCCAGGAACTGGTGGAAGCCGCTTCCGGCCATAAATCCCCCCTGGAAGGAAGGCTGTCCACGTTTTCACGCATCTATACGCCGCTGGTGATCTCCATTGCCGTTCTGGTGTTCCTGCTTTATCCCTTCGTCACGGGCGGAAGCTGGACGGACGGCCTGTTCCGCGCGCTGGTGCTGCTGGTGATCTCCTGCCCCTGTGCGCTGGTGCTGTCCATCCCGCTGGGCTTCTTTGCCGGGATAGGGCGGGCGGCGCGGCAGGGAATTCTGCTGAAAGGGAGCAACTACCTGGATGCCCTGCGGAAAGTGAAGACGGTGGTGTTTGACAAGACCGGAACCTTGACGGAGGGCGTCTTTTCCGTGGATGAAGTGCTTCCACGTGACGGAGTAACGCCGGAGGAATTGCTGTACTGGGCGGCGCACGCGGAAAGCTCCGCCTCCCACCCGCTGGGGCGTTCCATCGTAAAGGCGTATGAAGGCAGCCTGTTCCCGGACCGTGTGGCGGAGCTGGTGGAAGTAACGGGGGGCGGCGTTTCCGCCCGTGTGGAAGGGAAGGCTGTGCTGGTGGGGAAAAAGGCTTTTCTCCAGGAGGCGGGAGTAGAGGCAGGGGAGGAAGAGGATCGCGGCGTAACCATTTACGTGGCTCTGGACGGCGTTCCGCTGGGACGTTTGCGTCTGTCTGACCGGATCAAGCCGGGGGCGGAACAGGCGGTGCGGGAATTGAGGGGGCTGGGCGTTTCCAACCTGGTGATGCTGACGGGGGATTCCTCCTCCGCCGGTGCGGAGGTGGGGCGCAAGCTGGGGCTGGACGAGGTGTTCAGCGGGCTGATGCCGGCCGGCAAGCTGGAGCACGTGCGCCGGCTGAAGCCGGAAGAAGGCCTGCTCGCCTTTGTGGGGGACGGCATGAATGACGCTCCTTCCCTGGCTGCCGCGGACATCGGCATAGCCATGGGCGGCGTAGGGTCTGATACGGCTCTCCAGGCTGCGGACGTGGTGGTGATGAAAGGAGACCCCGTTGCCGTTCCGCAGGGAATGGTTCTGTCACGGGCGACGGAGCGCATTATCGTGCAGAACATTGTTCTCATCCTGGGCGTCAAACTGCTGGTGATGGTGCTGGGTATTCTGGGGCTGGCCGGTATGTGGGCCGCCGTCATGGCGGATGTAGGCGTCTGCCTGCTTGCGGTGGGCAACTCCATGCGTATTTTCCGGGTACAACTGGACGCGTGACGGAGGAGAATCCGTTCACTCCACCCCCTTGTTCCGGGCGGAGCGGCTCCCGGCAAACATGCTATCCATGCTATCCATGATGTCCATGATGTCCATGATGTCCATGATGTCCATGATGTCCATGATGTCCATGATGTCCATGATGTCCATGATATTGCCGCGGAATCCGGAAATGACGGGGAACATCTCCATAAAAAACCTCCGTCCCGGCGAGGGAACGGAGGCGGTAAAGACGGAAAAAGGGAGGTGAACCTTAACGCAGCCCTGTCAGCAGGAGTTCCGCATTGTTCTGTGTCTTGGAGATATTTTGCAGGAGGGCCTGGAGGCCTTCCCAGCCCGGCTTCATGGCGAGCTGGCGGCGAAGCTGCATGATCTTGACGAACTCCTGTTCGTTGTACAGCCTGTCGTCATTGCGGGTGCCGCTCTGGGAAAGGGAGATGGCCGGATAAATGCGCCGTTCGGAAAGCTCCCGGTCCAGCCGGATTTCCAAATTGCCCGTTCCCTTGAATTCTTCAAAAATCACTTCATCCATTCTGGACTCCGTATCCACCAAGCACGTGGCGATGATGGTCAGGCTGCCGCCTTCCTCCACGTTGCGCGCGGCGGAAAAGAACTTGCGCGGTTTTTCCAGCGCATTGGAACCCAGGCCGCCGGACATGATGCGTCCCCCGTCTGGTTGGCGTTGTAGCCGCGGGCCAGCCGGGTAAGGGAGTCCAGCAGGATGACGACGTCCTTGCCCATTTCCACCAGCCGCTTGGCTCTCTCAATGACCAGGTCGGAAACCTGGGCGTGGCGGCGGGAAGGCTCGTCAAAGGTGGAGGCGTACACCGGAGCATCCACGGTTTCTTCAAAATCCGTTACTTCCTCCGGGCGTTCGTCCAGCAGCAGCACGATCAATTCCACTTCCGGATAATTGGCCCTGATGGAACGGGCGATTGTTTTCAGAAGAACGGTTTTGCCGCCGCGCGGGGGCGCCACGATCAGGCCGCGCTGGCCTTTGCCGAAGGGGGTCATGAGGTCCAGCACGCGCATGGCGGCGGAATTGACCTCCTTGTTTTCCAGAAGGAGGCGTTCCTTCGGGAAGAGGGGGGTGAGGCGTTCAAAGTCACTGCGCGCCCGGTACTCTTCTGCGGGGATGCCTTCCACGCTGATGACGGAAGAGGCGGAAAGGTACTTGTCATGGGGACGCAGCTTGCGCAGCCTGACCTTGATCTGCTGGCCTACGCGGAGGTGCAGGGGCTTAATGAGGTTGCCGCCCAGGTAAATATCATCCGGAGAGGTGCGGAAGCTTTTGACCGGATCCCTCAGCATGGCGTAATTGTCCTTGGCCTGTTCCATGACTCCGGAGACGACTACTTCATGGCCCTTTGCCAGAAGCTGCTTTCCCAGCTCAAAAATCAGTTGGGACTTGGTGAGGGAGGCCGCGTTCCGGATAGGGAGGCTTTCCGCCATCTCCTGAAGATCGTTCAGGGGGCGTTCCCGCAGTTCATTGATGTCAATCTGTTCCGGAACGGGAGCGGAGGCTTCCTCCGACCGGGCCGGGACTGCCGGAGCGCAGGCCGTATCCCCTGCGTTTTCCTCCGGAGCGGCAGCCGGATGTTCCTCAGAAATCCCTTCCGGTGCGGGAAGGGGCTTGGGGGAGCCGCCTGCGGATCCTCTCCGGAGGGGAGGGGCTTGTTGTCGAGTTCTTCAGTCATGAAAAAAATGTTGGTAGAGTCTTTGGATTTGCTGGCGGAGCAGGTCCGGCGGTCCTTCGTTCCAGAGGACGAAATCGGCCGCGGCCACTTTTTCCATGATAGGACGCTGGGCCGCCAGAATGGCTTCAATCATGTCCTCACGGAATCCGTTCCTGAGAGCCAGGCGGGTCTTCTGCGTTTCCCGGGAAACGGCCACCACGCACACGGCATCCTGGTGGTAGCGCGCCGATGTTTCAAAAACAGGGGCACGTCAATGACAAACCCGGCTACCGCCGCATTCTGACGTGCCGCCCGCATTTGCGCAAGACATTCTTGGTGCAGCAGGGGGTGAATGATTCCTTCCAGCGTCCTGCGGCTTTCCGGATTCCGGAAGACAAGCTCCCGCAGGAAGTTCCTGTCCGCGCGGCCGTCTTCATCCACGCTGGCGGGTCCGAAGGCGCTGGAGAGCCTCTCCCTAAGCCTGCCGCCGTCCAGCAGCCTGCCTGCCTCCGCATCACAGTCAAAAAGGCGCAGGCGCGGCCCCCCCTTCTCCATCAGCAGGCGGATGGCGGTGGACTTTCCGGTGGCGATTCCGCCGGTCACGATCAGCGTCTTCATGAGGGAAGGGAAAAACCGGGTATGTATGGGACATAAAGAGCGGGTGAAAGGTTCACCCTTTCACCCGCTCCAATATGGACGTTATGCACGCCGCCTACATGGGAGGCAGCAGGCCTTCGGAAGCAGGCAGTGCGCTTTCCGGAGCGGCCGCGGTGGGAAGGGCGTTGCCGCGTACGGGCTGGCCCGTGGCGTCAATGATCTGTCCCGTCACGAAGATCATCAGATTCTTCTTGATGTGGTTGTCGGAGTTGCTGCGGAAGAAGCGTCCGATGAGAGGCAGGTCACCGAAGATCGGCACCTTGTCTTCCACCGTCTGCACGTTTTCCGTGATCAAACCACCGATTGCCACGGTGTGGCCGTCGTAGATGAACAGGGACGTTTCAACGGAACGCTTGGAGAAGATGGGCTGCTCAATGCGGTTTTCCGTCAGAGTCAGGGACATCGGCTTGCCGTCGGAACCAACGCCGGTGGACTGGATCGGGCTGCCGTAGTTCACGAAGCCTTCAAATTCCACGATGCTGGGCTTGAAGTTGAGGTCAATGATGTACTTGTTGTCACCAATGGTGGGCACAACTTCCAGGGTCACGCCGACGGGCTTCATTTCAAACACGCCGGGAGTGGCGGGAGTGACGGGGAAGCTGGTGACCTGGGCCTGGTTTTCGGTGCCTACAAGGTCATCCAGAACGTTGTTCCGGTTATTGTAGTTGCCGCCGCCCCAGCTGCTCACGTTGTTGGGAAGTTCCGGGGGTTCGTATTCGGTGGGGTACCAGAATTCGCGGATGATTTCAATCTTGGCGGTTTCACCGGACTTGGCGGTCACGCTGGGAGCGGTGAGAACGTCGGAACCCTTCTTCTGGGACAGGCCGCGCATCAGCATCTGGAAGGCGCCTTCGTCATAGATGCCCGTCAGGGACATGATGCCGGGAGCCGGATTCTTCTTGGTGGCTTCAGTGCGGTTGGTGCTGTTCAGCAGGTTGTCCACGGAGTTCTTGGCAATGGCGTAGTCGCCCGTGCGGTTGCCGCCGGTGGCGAGGCCGTTGATCAGGCCGTTGCCGTCCGTATTGGTGCTGTTGTTGTTCACGGGCCAGCCGCTTACGCCGCCAGGGGACTGGGTGAAGTCATCAGGAACGAGGCCGGTGCCGTAGTTCGTGCCGCCGCCCAGGAAGGTGCTGCGGTCGTTGCTGACGGAGAACGGCGTAACGATCCAGTCAAAGCCGAGTTCTTCCGTGTTTTCCTGGGTCACTTCCACGAACTTGGTCATGATGCGCACCTGCTGGGATTCGCCGCGGGTGTTTTCAATGAGCTGTTCGATCAGGTCCAGGTTGCCGGAGGTATTGCGGACGACCAGGGAGGAGTTGCCGTTGACAAGGAATGCCGTGGCGCCTTCCGGGAAGCTGATGCCGCTCTTTTGCAGCAGGCTGCGGATGGAGGGCATGGGCTTGAGGCCGGAGGAGCTTTCACCGCCGCCGCCGAAGGGGTCTTCGCTGACGTCGCCGCCGCCGTCGCCGACGGTGGTGCGGAGAGCGGACTGGAAGCCCGGAGGCACGGAGAAGGTGCGCTGGTAGAGATCCACGTCATTGCCGCCGGCAGGAAGGATGGTGACGGCATAGTCTTCCACCTTCTGGCGCAGGCCGGCGTTGCTGCAGATGAAGCGGAGCACTTCCAGCATGGGAACGTTGGTCAGCTTGAGCTGGCCGATCTTGCGGGTGCGGATGCTTTCCTGCGGAGCGGCAACCGGAGCGACTTCCGTGACGTCCGTTGATTCCTCGCCGAAGCCGCCGTCGTCAGCTGCGGGAGCTGTCGGAGTAACGGCTGCGGGCTGGGAGTCGTTGATAACAAAGTTGATGCCGCGTTCGCCGTTCGGGCCTACCGTACGGTCCAGTTCGATGGACTTCTTGCGCAGGTAGTCGATGGCGTCTTCCACGGTGGTGTCTTCAAAGGAGACGGAGGGGATGATGATGCTCTTGAGCTTCATCAGGTTGGCCGTGGCGCCGTTGACATCCGTAATCGGGGCGTTGTCCGCTCCGTCGGCTCCCGTCGGGACTTCCATCGGAATGGGGCGTTCCCACATTTTGTCTACTTCCGCAAGCATGGTGCTGCGGGTCTCGTCGTAGGCGGCCGCATAATAGGCCATTCTGCGGCGGTTGACCGTTTCCTGTCCGCGGCGGGCTGCCACGTTGTACGGGTCAATGGAAAGAACCTTGTTGAATTCGGCGATGGCTTTGTCGTAGTCGCCGAGGTCATAGTAACCATAGGCCATGTGAAGGAGGGTGTTCACCTTTTCCACGTTCTTGACGTGTTCGGGTGTAAGCGCCGGATTCGTGCGAATCGGGTCCTTCATGTATTCGAGCGTCTGCTTGGCAAGCTTGGCGCTCCGGGGATTGAGCTTGATGGCGTCCTGGAGAAGCTTGTCGGCTTCGTCATAGCGGCCCACTTTGATGTATTCCTGAGCAACGGCGATGCTGGCGTCGCCAATGTGGTTGGCGATGGCTTCCTTGCGCTGGTCGTTGATCGGCGCGGAGGGCAGCATGTTGTAAGCGGCATTGTATTTGTCCAGGGCTTCCTTGTACTTGCCTTCGCGGTACAGGTTGCGGCCTTCTGCAAGGAGCTGCATGGCTTCCTGGGTCTGCGCTTCGCGGCGGGCCATGGCTATGCGCGCTGCATCGGACTGGTAGTAACTGCCCGGTCCGGCGTAGGACGATCCCAAGGCACTGGAGGTTCCGACGGCGCCGCCATCACCAGCCTGCGCAAACGGGCAGGAGGCAGCAATGGCCATCAGCGCGATCAGGGAACGCTTCGGTTGATAAAGTGGTGCGTGGTCCATAGTTAGGTTCTTCTTTTTACATGTTTTTCGGATTTGTGAAGCTTTTTTTCAGAAAAGTTTAAATCCGGGTCTATTTTTTCTTGCTCAGTGTTGTTTGTTCTCCAGTGGTTTTGTTGGCAATGGTTACGGTCTGCGTAGCATTATCAACGGTTTTCAGCGTATAGGTCTGTTTGGTGTCTCCCGGGATCTGGAAGTCGGCGCCTTCCTCCACTTCAAAGCTGGTATCCCGTTCGGGGCCGGCGGCGATAGTAAGGTTTACTTTCTTATCAATGATTGGAATGACGTATTTTGTGCCGCGCCTGATGGTGTAGGTTTGGCCGTTTTTGGTCGGCTTTAAATCCTTGACGACGGCTTCCTCGTCCGTTTCCACCATGTCCAGGCTGGGGTTCTTGAATTCCTTGCTGGCGACGCTGACAAGCTCGAACCTGGGTTCGTCTTTCGTGTTCTTGCGGGTGCCGAACTTGCCGTTGGGCTGGACAATGTTTCTCCAAAGCTCCTGCCTGGCGCGGTTCATGCCCTTGAAGGTGAAGTCATTGCCGTCCGACTGCGTGAAGGCCAGGTAAAAGCCGAACTGCTTGATTTCGTCCACAAAGAGCTTGTTGACGAGGGGTGGGTGGCTGTTCGGATCATTGGGATGCGTTTTAGCCTCATATTCCTCCTGTACGGTGAATCCGTCGTTGTCAGGGTCCCGGGTGAGGACGTCCGAGTAAACGAACTCATTTTCCAGACCGTTGTCCAGGAACCATTTGTTCGGGATGTTGCCGTGGATGGGAGGTCCTGAAATAATGTCAAAGGGTTCCATTCCCCCTTCCTTGATCCAGAGATTGGGAGCTACGAAGCCCACGTACTGCTGCGTTTCCTGCGCAATGGGCTTGAGCTCATGGGAGGCGGAAAGCTCCTGATTGACTTCCGCGGCTTTCTTGATGCCGGGAGGAGGTTCAATCGCCTTTTCCGAAACCTGCGTGGTGAACTTGTACTTGTCATTCAGTCCCAGAAGGGTCACCGTACCATAGACGGCTACCCCCAGGCCCAGGACGATGCCGGAGGCCAGCAGGATTTTGTCGTAGTTTTGTTTTTCAGACATGTTGAAAGTATTTGCTGCGGTTGGTTGCCGTAATTAATCTTCAGACGGTTCCTGTGCCTTGGGCTGGTTGAAGTGGACCAGGTTGAGGGAGACCTGGACAAAGATTTGCTCCTTGCCCATGTAAGGTTTGATGAGTTGCTGGATGGCCGGTGCTGCGGGCGCAGCCGCTTCATCAGCCGGCGTCAGGGATGCCGCTCCCGCAGCGGGCTGGGCGGCGGCAGGTTTGGCCGCTGCCGGATTGGCGATGGGGGGAGGCATCATACGCTCGTTGCGGATCCGGATGGAATTAACCGTGAACAGGTAATCCTGGGAGTCCGTAATAGCGTTCATGGCTTTCAGCACGCTTTCCCGGTTGCCCTGGAAGGCGATTTCCAGGGGCATGGGAGTCCAGGGTGCCTGGTTGGGCTCGTCAGCGTCCTCTTCCGGATTGTTCGCCGGATTTTCAATGGGGAGCTGGGGACGGTACACCTTGATGAATTTGGACAGTCCGCAGTCCGTCAGCTTGTTGACGAGGCTGTTGACGGCTTTCAATTCAAAGCCCAGCGTGGAGGCCGCCTGCACGGACGGAGCCTGGGTGCTGTAAACCTGGAAGCCAAGCCAGGAGGAAGTGTCCGTGATCAGGATGTTCTTTTTCTTGCAGGAGGCGATCAGGGCGTCCCTGAACGTTTTCAGTTCATTCTGGAATGCCGTGGGCGTGGTGGGAACCAGCGCGGAGGAAGCAAGGAAGGGCTTGTATGCCGTTTCCAGGCTGGTGACCGCCTTAGCATAGCGGTTCAGTTCCTTTTCCAGCTCCTCATTGGATGCGCGGCTCGGCGTGATTTCAGCGGCGTTGGCGGATTTGATCTCCTTGGAGGCGACGCTGATTTTCTTGTCCAGCTCGCTGCGTTTGGAATTGACGATGTACCCAGTTACGGATAACCCCAGGAATAAGAGAAGCCCCACGCCCGCCACCATGGCGGCGGGCTTGTTGTCTGTAATCCAATTGCTCATAAAATATGTCTTGTTCGGGTTGGGTAATCTTATTTGTTAAAGTTCACGGGAATGGGAGTTTTTAACGGAAGCACCAGCTTGAAGGGGACAAAGGCCCCTGCCGCTGCGTCTACCTTGGCGTCCTTGGCTCCCAGCTCCATGATTTGGCGGGCTTCCAGCTTTACGTCTCCGGGCTTGAAGGTGAACAGGGATTCCTTGTTCCCGTCTATTTTTGCCTGAAGGTCCTGGATGATTCTCTGGCCGCCCAGACTGCGCCGGACAAACCCGGTCAGGCGCACGGCGTTAACGCTGTAAACGGACGGTTCATCTTCACTGGAGGTGTTCGCGGAGGATTCCATCCTGATGTCGTCCACCAGGGACGTGTTTTTATCCGACGTGAAGGAATCCTTGATAACGGAGTAGCCTGTGATCTGGGTGGTATCCTCCGGATTGAAGTGGGCCAGCGGTTCGAAGTCCGTGAACCAGTAGGGATAATCCTTGTGTTCCGACTGTTCCAGCAGGTGCTTGATGATGTCCGCATATCCGTAGCGCTGTAGTGTGAGCTGTTGGTAGGAGGCCAGGGTGGCGTCCAGTTTTTTCAGCTCCTGTTCCTTCTGGCGCAGGGCGGATTGCTCCGACTTGATGGAGGTGACGGTGGGGTGCACGCCGGCGAGGGTTTCCTCCGCCTTCTGCACGCCCATATATCCGGTGACGGCATAGGCTGCGGCGCCGAGAACGGCGATGGCGGCTCCGGCGATGATGGCGGGCATCTTCTTCTGGTTGGCGCGCTTTTTGGCAATTGCCGTGGGTTCCAGGTCAATGTTGAGGGAAGCCCTGCCGATGGCGTTGACGGCGGTGCCGATCAGGCCGCCCAGGATAAAGGCTTCACGGGAGATGGTGTTCACGTCCACGCCGGAACCCACGCCCACGTTGTGCATGGGGTTGAAGAAGGAAATCGGAATGCCCAGCTTGTCTTCCAGGAATTCCTTGGTGTAGGGCAGGGACGCGCCGCCGCCGCACAGGTAGGCCTTCACGGGAGCGCTTCCGTTCATCTGGGCGCGGTAATGGTTGGTGGTGCGCTGGATTTCGGAAGCCAGCCTGGTCATGGCCGTGCGGATGACGGTAGCCAGGTTGGCCGTGGCGGGATCCAGCCCCTCCGTCTGTCCGTTGCTCATGGAAACGAGGCCGCTGGTGGTCTTCAGGCGTTCCGCCTCCATGAAGGGAACGTTGAATTCCCGGGCGATGGCGGAAGTGACGAAGATGCCGCCCGCGGAAATGCTGCGGGTGAAGAAGCGGCCCTGTTCGCTGTAAATCAGGTCCGTGGACTTGGCGCCGATGTCGATGAGCATCACCGGCTCTTTTTCATCCGGGTAGCTGTCCACATACGCGTTGTACAGGGAGGTCAGCGCGCAGTCCACCTTGCCGGTGGAAAGGTTGTGGGAGACGATTTCGTCATTAAGGGAATCCAGATCTTCCGCCTTGATGGCTACAAGGACGGCTTCCCGTTCCAGGCCCTTGGCGGGGAGGAGGTGGTAGTCCCACACCACTTCATCCAGCGGGAAGGGGACGTGCTGCTGGGCTTCAAAGCGGATGAGCTGTTCCACATCGGTATCGTCCAGGGCCGGAAGCTTGACGAAGCGGATGAAAACGGATTGCCCGGAAACGGAATAGTTGGCAACGCTGCCTTTGACATTGAGTTCCTGGACGAGGTCGGCGATTGCCTCCCCTATTTTCGTCAGGCGCAAGCCTTCCGCCGACGGGTCCAGCACTACGAGGCGCGTAGCATAGCGGTCCAGGATAAGGGCGTCTTTGGAGGTCTTGGAAAAGACGCCCATTGAAACTCTCTGGGAACCTACGTTTAATGCGACGATTTGTCGTGAATTAGCCATGGGTGATTTCTGTTAAATAAAAAATGAGATGAGAAAAATGTTGATGGGGCTTTATTCGCCGTCCGCAGCCGGAGCTTCCGTGGGCGTGCCGAACGGGGCCGGGCTGGGAGCCGCCTGCTGGCTGTTGGGCCTCATGATTTCCGGATAACGGTCATACCAGTACACGGAGAAGGGCGTTTCATCCTTGTTCAGGAGGGGATAATAGGAGGTTTCCACGATGCTGGGGGACTGGATGGTCCACCATTTTTCCATCTTGCCGCGTTCGGAGGAATAAGTGGCGACGATTTTGCCATTGTATTCCACCACCACGCCCTGGTACTTCACCCACTTGCCCCTGCCGCCTTCCGAACCGGTGATGCGCTTGACGGAAGAAGGGGAGAGATAGACGGAGGCATACGTGGCTTCCCCTACCGGAACATTGACGTATTTTACTTCCTTGTACAGTTTCAGGTACTGGCGGGCACGGTCCGGGTTGACTACGGCAATATAGAATTTGAACGTCAGGGAATCAATGTAGCCGGACTTGGGCACGGGAGCGGCTTCCACCTTGAAGGGCATTTCAAAATCCGCCCATCTCTTCGGCTTCGGGAGCGGCCGGGGGTCGTCCTGGGTCATGACATTGGGGGACTGGCGCATGTACAGGGACAGCTTTTCCAACGTGACCTTCACCTGCATTCTGGGATTGCTGGTGGTTTGCGCCGATGCCGCAGGAATGAAAAGCACCGCAGCCAGCATGGCCGTGATAGTGTTAAGGATGGATTTCATAGCACAATTCGATTCCCTGATTAGTTACACCAAAAACCGAACTGTGGCTAGCAAAAATCTCTTGTTTCTTTCCATGTAACGGGTGTTGCGCAGGATGAGGCTCAATCCGGAGGTTCCCCCGTGCGGTCAAGAAAAAATCATGCGGCATGGCTGCGGGCTTGACCTGGAAGGGGTGTTTTCACATGCTCGGCCCATGGCGATTGATTCGGATCTGCTGAAAAAGTTTTCAGAAGCCCACGGTATTTCAGGGCATGAGGATGAAGTACGGAACCTTGTGGCGCAGGAACTTGAAGGATGCGGGGAATTTTCCTCCGACGGTTCGGGAAGCCTGTTCTGCACCAATGGCGATTCAGGCCCCCGCGTGATGCTGGCCGCCCACATGGATGAAATCGGGTTCCTGGTACAGAACATCACGGCAAACGGCTTTCTTCAACTGGTGGGGATAGGCGGCTGGTGGCCGCATACCCTGTTGAGCCAGCGTGTTCTGGTGAAAACGCGTTCAGGCCGCAGCGTTCAGGGGTGATCGGTTCCAAGCCTCCCCATTTTCTGCCGGAAGGCCAGCGCAACAGCGTCATGAGCATGGAAGCCCTGTTTGTGGACGTGGGCGCTGAAAGCGCGGAACAGGTGAAAAATGAATTCGGCATTCATCTGGGTGATCCCGTGGTGCCGGACGCGGCATTCTCGCCTCTGGAAAATCCGTTCCGGGTCATGGGCAAGGCCTTTGACAACCGTGCCGGCCTTTCCGTGATGATAGAGGCCTTCAAGACATTGTGCCGGGAAGGACACCCCAATACACTGATTGCCGCCGCCACGGTGCAGGAGGAAGTGGGGACGCGTGGCGCGAAGACGGCCGGAGTCGCCATGCGCCCGGATTGCGTGATCGTGCTGGAAGGCCCCCCCGCGGACGATACCCCCGGTTTTACCGTGGCGGATTCCCAGGGTGCCCTGGGCGGCGGCGTGCAGATCAGGTTGTTTGACCCTACGGCCATCACCAATCCCCGTCTGGCCGCCCTGGCCGAGAAAACGGCGGCGGATGCAGGCATCCCCTTCCAGCTGACGGTGCGCCGTTCCGGTGGAACGGATGCGGCGGCCCTTCATCTCTCCGGCAGGGGAGTTCCCACGATCGTGCTGGGAATACCCACCCGGTACATTCATGCCCATAACGGCGTGCTGGACCTGCGGGACTACCGCGCGGCGGTGGAACTGACGGTGGCGCTGGTGCGCGCCCTGGACCGTGAAGCCGTGGAAGCCCTTACCCATTATCTGCCCTGAAAGGAACGCCCATGAATTTGACCGCTTACGTACACGACCTGGACCCCGTCATCTGGCAGGTGACGGACTCCATTGCCCTGCGCTGGTATGGCGTGGCCTACCTGATGGGTTTCATCGGCGGATACTTTCTGCTCTCCTGGCTGTCCCGCCGGAAGCTGTATCCCATTCCGCAGGACAGGCTGGCGGACTTTGTCACCTATGTGGCGATCTTCGGCGTCCTGATCGGCGGACGGCTGGGATACGTGCTCTTTTACCAGATACCCAACCACGGCTGGTCCCAGTTCCTGGCGGACCCGCTCATGGCCCTGCGGGTATGGGAAGGGGGCATGGCCAGCCACGGAGGAATGATCGGCGTGGGGCTGTACACGTTCTACTACGCGTGGAAGCACCGCGTCAAGTGGGTGGCCCTGCTGGACGGGCTGGCCATTGTGGCCCCCGTAGGGCTCTTCTTCGGGCGCATGGCCAACTTCATCAATGGGGAACTGTACGGGCGCATTGTATCGCCCGGATCCGCCCAGGGAATGATCTTTCCGGCGGAACTGTCCCAGGACCCGGACTTGTTCGTCCGCGTGGCCTCCCGCATCTATGAAACGCCCGGATTGCTGGACAAGCTTTCCCTCTCCGGAATAACCGTGCCGGACCGCATGACTGCCGCCTGGGTGACCGACCGGGTGAGGGATACGCCCGCCATCAAGGAAATCGTGGGGCAGATGATGCAGGACCATGCGCGCTATCCTTCCCAGTTGTATGAAGCATTTGCGGAAGGAGTGCTTCTCTTTGCCGTTCTGTGGTTCATCCGGGTGAAATTCCCGCGTGCCTGGAATGGCGTGTTCTGCGGCATCTTTGCCATTCTCTATGCTGTCGGGAGAATCGTTTGCGAGGAATACCGGGAACCGGACTCCCCCTTCTCCATGGGATTGACCCGCGGGCAGTTCCTCTCCGTCTTCCTCGTGCTGGTGGGCGTCGCCTTCTTCGTCTATGCCTTTAAAACCAGGCAGACGGTGCAGGAATGCACCTTCTATGATCCTGAAAAAAAGAACAAGGAGGAATCAGCCGGAAAAGCCGCTTAAAACGGGTCCAGGTCAACTTCCCCCGTCTTGGGAATATAACTGGAAGGTCCGCCCTTGAAAATGGCGGAAATTCCGCTGGCGAAAAGCTGCAAATTCTGCTGGTCAAAGGCGAAGCGCTCGAACTCCTTCACGGAAAACAGCGTGATGGGGTCCGTATTGTAGGCCTTGAACTCCATGATGCTGGTGCCCGTGCGCATGTCTGACAGGCGCCCTTCAATGCCTACGTCCCCGCTCATGAAATTGCCGAGGATCAGGGAAGTGCCCGGAAGGGGGGACGCCAGGGAAACCAGGTCGGACATGATATTGCCGCCTACGTCCGTAGGCTTCAGCTTGACCATGGCGATGTAAAGAGTCACGCCGCCCGGTGCGGGGCGGTCAACCAGCTGCCACTTGATCCTTCCTCCGGTCTGTTTGGATTTATTCTCCAGCACCCTGCGGATATCTTTCTGAAGCTCCGTCCTGAACTGTTCCGCCAGGGCCGGGGCCTCCTTCGGGAATCTGGCCTTGATATAATCAATATTGATGGGGGCCACATACACCTTCAGGCGCGGGGAATTCCAGATGGCCTGCTCTGTGGGGTTGTACCAGACGCCCTGGAAGCAGCTCTGTTTGGAATCCGCATGAAGAGGATGGGTAATCAAGGGGGAAACGGGCATGTGCTGGGAACTGGAACAGGAAAAAACCAATCCCGTTCCCAGCGCCAGCAGGAGCCGTGAAATAGCACCGTACATGCAGGATAAGACGGCGCCCGCATGTCCGGTGTTCGAGTCATGACCCGATTGTCATCAAGAGTTTTCCCCGCCGGGGGGAAATCAGGAATGGGAAGGGTCCTCCTCCAGAATTTCCGCAATCTGCCGGGCAAAACGGTCCAGGTTGTACTTGTCGCAGGCGAACTCCTCAAAACTGTTGCAGGAAAAAATATTGATGGGATCCCTGTTGCGCCCGTAAAATTCCTTCAAGATCGTCCCGTTGTCCAGGGAAACGATGTTGCCTTCAATCCCTACCGCTCCAGAGGCGAAATGATTGATAATGAAGGAAACGCCCGGAATCGGCGAGACGATTCCCACGCCCAGGGCCACGACTTTTCCCCCAACGTCCGTGGGCTTTAATTGGACGATCGCCAGGGAAACCTTCACGCCGGGCGTGCGCGGGCGGTCGCTCAGCACCCAGCGGACATGATTGCCGGGCTTCTCATTATTGCGGTCAATCAAGAGGCGAACCTCCTTTTGCAGGGAATCCCGGAATTCGCGCGCCAGGTAGGGGGAAGCCTCCGGGAACTGCTGCCGGATGGAGCTGATTTCCACGGGGGCGATGTAAACGTACTGCCGCCTTTGCTGTTTCCAGAGGAATTGCCCGGCGGAGGGATGGCACCAGACGCCGCCGAGGCTGCCGCGCGCCTCCTTCAGCTCCGCAGCATGAGTAATGAGCGGGGAAACGGGCCGGTAAGGACCGGCGGAGCAGGAAACGCCCGTGAAAAGAATAGCTGCGGCGGAAAAAACAGCACGGAAAAGCATAAAGCCCAGAATGAACAAAAGAATGCCGGGCCGCAAGAACTTAATATGAACCGCAGGAAGGCCGTTTTGTGTCCGGATGCATGATTGACAAGCTGGAAAAGCGGGGCATGCTGTCGGTATGAGATACGAGCCGCTACCTTCCTCCTTTTTTGCCGGCAATCGTGCGGAACTGGCTTCCCGCCTGCCCGCCGGCAGTATGCTGATCCTGCATGCCAACGACGTGTTCCCCACGAATGCGGACGGCACCTTCGCCCTGCACCAGAATGCCAACCTCTTTTACCTCACCGGGATTGACCAGGAGGAAACCGTCCTCATCATGACCATCCGGGAGGACGGCTGGGATGAAATCCTGCTGTTGCGTGAAACGAATGAACAGATCGCCATCTGGGAAGGAGCCCGTCTCACGCAGGATCAGGCGAGGGAATTGAGCGGCATCCGGGACGTGCGTTGGACCAATGAATATGATACGCTGCTGGATACCCTGGTTCCGGTCGCCACCATGGTCTTTGTGGAAGCCAACCAGCATCCGCGCTGCACCTGCCCGGTGGAAACGCGCAATGCCCGCATGACCAAGGAACTGAAGGAAAAATTCCCGGATGCGGTTCTGAAAAACGTTTATGAAATCATGGCGGAGATGCGCCAGATCAAAAAGCCGGAGGAAATCAAGGCGCTCAGGAAGGCTTGTGACATTACCAATGAAGGCTTCCGGGCGCTGCTCCGGTTCATCAGGCCGGGGGTGGGGGAATGGCAGATCGAGGGCTTTCTGGCTAACGAATTCATCAGCCGGGGGCCGCGCAAATTCTCCTTCCTTCCTATCATTGCCTCCGGAAAGGACACCTGCGTGCTGCACTACATCCAGAACGACAAGAGGTGCGAGGACGGCGGCCTGGTGCTCATGGACATAGGCACGGAATACGGAAACTACAACTCCGACATGACCCGCACCGTTCCCGTGAACGGAAAATTCACCCCACGCCAGCGCGCCGTGTATGAAAGCGTGCTGAACATGATGACCTATGCCAAAAGCATCCTGAGGCCCGGCATCTTGAAATCGGAATATGAGCGCCTGGTGCGCGTCTTCGCTGCCGGAGAACTCGTCAAGCTGGGGCTTGTCACGCCCGCGCAGGTGGCGGAAAAACCGTCCGATCCTCCCATCGTGCGGAAATACTACATGCACGGCTGCTCCCACTTCCTGGGGCTGGACGTGCACGACGTGGGGGAAACCAACCCCGTCGTGCTGCCGGGCATGGTCTTCACCATTGAGCCGGGCATCTACATAGCGGAGGAAGGCATCGGCATCCGCCTGGAAAACGACATCCTGATCGGGGAAAAGGAAAACATTGACCTGTTGGGGGACGTGCCGCTGCTGCCTGATGACATTGAACGGCTCATGGCCCGGTAAAATGGGCCGGATTCGGTTCTAAACTTGACAATGAGGCCCGCGTGGGTTTTCATTCCCGTCCCATCATGTCGAAGAAACTCAAAATAGCACTTCCCAAAGGCAGTTTGCAGGACTCCACCGTGGAATTGTTCCGCAAGGCCGGCTACAATGTATACGTGTCCAGCCGCGGGTACCGCCCGACCTGTGACGACGACGATCTGGAACTCTTCCTGATCCGCGCCCAGGAAATCGGCCGTTACGTCAATGACGGTTTCATCGACTGCGGCATCACCGGACGCGACTGGATTTATGAAAACCGCGCGGACGTGGAAGTGCTGACGGACCTTCAATACTCCAAGGCCACTTCCAAGCCCACCCGCTGGGTGCTGGTGGTTCCGGAAAACTCCCCTATCACCTGTGCGGAAGACCTGCAGGGCAAGCGCATCGCCACGGAAGGCGTGGGCATCACGGAACGCTGGCTTCAGGAAAAGGGCATCAAGGCCCATGTGGAATTCTCCTGGGGCGCTACGGAAGTGAAAGTGCCGGAGCTGGTGGACGCCATTGTGGACATCACGGAAACGGGCAGCTCCATCAAGGCCAACAAGCTCCGCATCGTGGACACCTTGATGACCTCCTATCCCCAGTTCATCGCGAACCGGGAAACGATGCAGGACGAATGGAAAAAGCAGAAGCTGGAAAGCCTGGTCATGATGCTCAGGGGCGCTCTGGAAGCCCGCCGGAAAGTGGGTCTGAAAATGAACCTCCCCGCCGCTTCCCTCAATGGTCTCGTGGAAGCCCTGCCGTCCCTGCGCCGCCCCACCATCTCCCACCTGGCGGAAGAAGGCTGGCTGGCCGTGGAAACGGTCATTGACGAATCCGTCGTCCGGGATATCATTCCGCAGCTCAAGGCCCTCGGCGCGGAAGGCATCATTGAATACCCGCTCAACAAGCTGGTCTATTAACTTTTTTCTCACCACAGTAAAACAACAAACGAACCACAATCATGGGATCGCTCAAAAAACGCCGTAAAGCAAAAATCAACAAGCATAAGCGCAGCAAGCGCATGCGTCAGAACCGTCACAAGAAGCGTTTGCGTTACAAGTCCTAAGGTTTGTGCGCTTCGCTGCTCAAACTGGCAGTCTATCCGATTTCCGGAAAATCCCGGCGTCCTCCGTCCAGCGGAAGGACGCCGTTTTTCTTTTCAATGGAATCAGCGTTGGCTAAAAGGAAACTTTCCAACACAAAAACAATATCTTTAGTGAAGAGAAAAAGACAGCATGTGTCTTTATTCCATTGTTTTGTGATGCGGGTTGATGGTGCTCTGCATAAGGGAATAAAAGGACAGGTCAAGATGATGAAGCGATGCTGGTGTCGTCTCCCTCCCAATCCGTAAAAGAAGGTTTTCCGCTCATCCCCCGCACTCCATTCCCCTTCGCACGATTGCTGTCAGATTATATCGTTCCGAAGTGAAAGATTAGATGTGGAACTGAGCATGGGAAATTCGGAGAAAGTCTAGTTCACTTTGAGCAACTCCTAACATAAACGCAAACATCTAAAGAAAGTAATAGAGTTCAGTAAAGAACAAATCTTTTCTTTTTCTTTAAACAAATGAAAATAGAGTTATCTGGTCTAATTTAGGAGTTTAAACGTAGCAAATCATTTTAGGAAAAGAAATTGTAATGCTTTGTTGGAGAAATATAGGAGAGATTCAATGAACTGCCAAACGCTCTCTGTCATGCTGTCAATTTATTTAGAATTGAGCTTATCAATATCGTAATCAAGCGGATTGAGATGGGGTTTTGCGGATTGCTTAATGTGGGCATCATATTCTTCAGCCTAAGGTAATCTCCTTTTTCTCGTCCCCATATTCCTGGCGAATCCAATATTGTCTCAATTTTATTCTAAAATCATTGACTTTTTGCCTGAATTCTGATTTTTTTGTATACGTATTACAACCTATACTTCTATGAAACGGTCAGGACAGTTATTCATGTGGGGAAATTTTTCTTCATGGCAATTGGAGCATTTTCTTTAGGGTTTGCAGAAGATGGAGATTTAGAGGACGAAGGGAGGGATTTATATATCAGTTCGAAGACACGCAAGTATTCTGCTGAATGTATGATTTTTGATCTGGATAGAGAGGAAGATCAAAAACGAGAAGATATTGGAATTGGAGAAGAAGCGGATTTAGAGTTGGAGGGAAAATTACTTTCTCTTGTTAATAAGGATGAGATAGAATGGAAACTTTCCGAACAAAGTGAAAAATGGGCAATACTAACAATTAATGAAAAGGATAAATTTAAAGCTGTTTTAACGGCTAAAAAGGATCCTGTTATCAAAGGAGAGGTAAGTGTGGAAGTTAAAACTAATTTGGACGATAAGCCCAAGCCAAAAAAATTTAATGTTCTGGTACCAAACAAAATAGAAGGGATAAATCTTTCTGAACGGAGTCCTGATGGTCCCCGTGATGGGAAAGTGAATGAAGTTGGGGCTTCCACTCATTTAGCTTTAGTCTTTCAGCCGCGGACGGTGAGCTTTTCAAATATAAACTTTATAGAAAGATCATTGGATAAACCTGAGGATCTTCCTGAAGGATTGGCTCCTCATATGCCTAATCCAAATCCACAACGAATTGATGAGTATAATGGACATATGAGTGATTTAATTGGAGTATATCCACCGAAGGAACATCGGGAAAATTCAATATTATTATTCCAAAATCTTCCATTGCCATTATTTTATTTTTGGCGTTGCGGGTTTTACACTGTTGTCAATGGGAAAGATTGTTGTTTAATCGATGATGTAGTGTATATTCAAACATTTGATGAAAGTTATGATGGGAATCGTATAGATGGGTTGAAAAATTTCAAAGTTAAAATTTGTAAATTTGGATGTTCTGTTGAAAGAAGTACAGGAGGGGACGCCATTCATATAGATACAGGAACGAGAGATGATTGATCTGTAAGTATAATAATTCAGTTAGTCAAACAATCTGTTATGAAAGTAATATATATATTATCATGTTTTATTTTAGTTTTTTCGACTGTAAGCGAGGCCAAAATATTTGATAGTTCTTTAAAAAAACCTCTCCTTCATGAAACTAATGAAAAATTATATCTCCTACTATCAAACGCTGAAAAATCAGCCCTGCAGGGGGATATTTTTAAATTTTATGAACAAGCTAATAAAATACTGCCTGATATAAAAAATGATTTGCAAAAAGGGATGTGGCTTTTTTATTTGGTTGCCGCAGTTCCCTTTATTGATGACACTGTAGAAGGTAACGGAGAATGGCTATGCGAAAATTCTGATCTTGATTATGAAGTGAAGGAAAAAATGATTTTATCATTTTTTCCGAAAGAAATTAGAAAATCTAACGGAACAAAACTTCATGACGAGGCACTTGTGATGAGAGAATTGTTTCTGTTATATTCATCCATAATATTGAATCAATTTCGACAAGAATTGAATCCTCTTTTTCTTTATACATATAAATATAATAGATTTTTATATTTATATAACATGGATTTTAGGCAGGATAGAGATAGATTTACAAAATATTGTAATTACATGAATGTTAGAATTGGGAGACAAAGAAAATTGAATTCAATCATCAATAATATGGAAGAGGATTTTGTAGGAATGTTAGTCCAATTTTATCCGACTAAAGCTGTACAGGTGAAAAGATATCTTAAATTGGCGGGATATGGTGATGATGAAATTCCTGATTTATTGGATAGGACAATTGGACGAGTTCCTCAAGCTTCCTACTTGTACAAGGGTTTTCCCAAGCGCAGAAAATAATTGGTAAAAAATATCCTCATAGATAGTTTTCTTATTTAGCCTATTTATGTTTAAACTCTTATTCCTCTATTTGTTCTTCTTGCCAGCGGTTGTTGCTGGAGATTTGTCCCATCAGCGCCTGGCATGGCAGGTGGAAGGAGGGGATGTGCGGAATATTGCCGGGCTGTGCCGGCAATATGTTCAAAAGAAATTGGAGGCGGAAAAAACGTTTTCCGTGGAATCTCTGTTGAAGGACCGGGAGGTGGCGCAGGCTTGCTACATGGCCCATTTTTTTGCGTTGGTGGGGAAGGAAAGGACTTACATCCTTCATGAATTGAAGGACAAGGAATTTGTGCAATGGTTGCTGAATCACCCGGAGGTGTTTGAAAAACTGGCGTTTGCCAAGGCCTCGGGAAAGAATACGCTGGCTGTATTGCGGAATATCTGGGTGAAGGAAGGGAAAGAGCTTTCCGGAGTTGGCCTCAACATGGCATTGGGTGCGGCGTTGATTTCTACGTCCCGGGAGCCGGAGGCATGCGAAGCCCGGTATGATTTTTACAAAAAGTCTTTTGCGGAGAAAAAACTTTTTCCGCAGTTCATTACGCTGGAACCGTGGGAATTCGGCATTCTTTTCCGGGGCAGGGAAAGTATTGAGGAGCTTGCCTGGGCACAGGATTACCTGGCTGGCAAAAAGAAGATCAAGGCGGGGAACGCAGGGTATGCCTGTTGCGGTCTGATCCCCTACCGGATGAAGAATAAGCAGGGAATCAGCGTGCATGCCGGTGGAGCGTTCTACGATCATAAACCTATTTCTTTGCAAATTTACGTGGAGTATGGGGGTGTGTGCGGCGCCGTTTCCAAAGGGGCGGCCGGGTTTGTGAAGGCGAAGGGGATTCCTTCCTACACAATCGGCCAGCCAGGGCATTGCGCCTTTGTGTGGAAGGGGGCAGACGGAGAATGGAAGATAGGAAATAACATTTATGGCTGGATATGGTCGGAAGGCGGGTCCGGAGGACCGTGGAAAGGTTCCGTTTCCACGATTACAGAGCTCCCCGTTTTTGGAAGGGGAAGGATGCCGCTGCATCCAATCTCTGTTATTATTTATCCCTGCTGGCTGCCGATCCACAGAAGGCGGAAGCACTGCTGAAAGAGGCATTAAGACGGAATGCCTCCAATTATCCCGCATGGCAGGCCTTGATGAGAAGGAATGTCCGCCTGGCGGAGAAAGATAAATTGGCTTTGCTGGAACAATTCAAGGAGGCTTTTCCCGGAAATCCCACTCTGTGGGAGTATTTCATGAAGAATGAACTGGGGCTTGATTGGAAAAAGGCGAATGGCTATGCCGTTTATCCAAGATTGCTGGCGCAAAATGAATCATGGGATTCTGTAGACGCGTATATGCGCAATTTCTGTGCTTTAGCCCGGAAAGATATTCCGGATATGGCTGGAAAGTTGCCTTATGGGGTGAAAACCAAGAGAATCTTTTTCAAAAACTGGCTGAAATTTTACCAAGAGAACAAAATCGACCGGAAGGTGAGGGTACAAACCTGCGCTGTGCTGGAAAAGGCGCTTCCTTCGCTCTTGAGTCATGAAAAAACGGCATTGCAGTTTCTAGGGTTTTATGGGCAGGTGCTTGATTTATGGAAAGACAAGCAATTGTCGGCCCGGGCCGATACCTTCCTGACGGTATGGTTGAAGGAAGTAGACAAAGCTTCCGTACGGAAGAAGATGGCGGAAATAGGTCTGAAAGTAGCCGAGCATCTGGGAGACAAAAAAGCGCTGGTTCGTTATGCGGAGACTCAGGCTGGATATTGAATAGCGTGATTCTTTCTATCTACATAGAATAATCGTCTTTTCTGGACTGGTTGGTGATCAACATGGTTTGAGATTATTCAAACTTATACGGTCAATAGTCTGGTAGATGAAGAGAAGTATCTATGTAATTATTGTTAATTTTATGTTGCCAGGTATAGTGGTTTTTTCTTGGATTATCTATTTTTTGCTCTATCATATGCTTTGATGAAATGACACCTGGTGGCAAGTTTACTCGTATTGAGTATGTTATCTGTAGGTCCTGCCAAGAATGCAACCAACCCTTGTAGAGTGGAATTAGTAGGTATCATGTTTTTTACCACTCCTATTGGTTCGGAGGTTCCCAACATAGCAGGTTCCCAGGATGAATTGGAGATTGATTGGGAGAGTGCTGCAAAAGATTTACTGGAAGAAAAATTAGGATTTGTCGTTTCGGTGAGAGTGGATACAATTTCATTGTTGGCATTTATTAATTCAAATGGGAAATTTTTTGCAAATGTCCATTTAGTGTACGCTTACAGATTTCTTCACCATCATAAACCTGTTACTGCATGGAAATTGAAACAACAGAATAACTTGATGGATAACGGTATAGACTATTATCAAGTTGGGACGGCTGGAGTAAGAAGTGCTAAAGCGGCCGTTTTAAATGCTAAAAGAAAAATTCTTAGTGGCTTGGAAAAAGAATTGAAGGAACAATGTAAAGAACATCAGTAAATAATTATGAAATATTTAATGCTATTTAATGCTTGGATTTTTTGTTTTGCAGGCATTGCAGATTCAAATGCCGTCGAAAGCAATATTTCTGTACTGGAGGGAATTGGTTATGAAATGACCAATCCCATTTCTGTAAAAGGAGTTAAATCAAGAAAAGAACTTGATGAATATTGCCGGAATTATGTATCACAACATCTTCCTTCTTATGAGATAGGAGATACGATGATTTATATTTTAGGACAAGATACTGTACTTGAATTGGAATGCCGGGAGAAGGAAGGAAGCGCAAAAGTTTCATTGTATTTTAACATCTCGGAGTATATGGATAAAGTTAAGAAACAAAATAAGAAGTCTAACTCTAAATTCTTAAAATCCGTGAAACCGATGGATTTCCCGGAAGGGATTTCCTTACGCAAGCCTATTGTATTAAAAAAGGCTGTCACCCGTGAAGAAGTACAGAAACAGCAAGAGCAATATTTGGAAAAAAAGTATCCGGGTTATAAAATCACCCGAAAGGAAACCTGGATTTTCCATAAGAAGTTTTTGGAGAGGGTGAGTTTGAAAAAAGATGACGAGGAATTAATCGTCAATTTTGATGTTTCCGATTATATGAAAGAGTATGAAAAGAAGCATCAGTTAAAGAAAATTCAATTGTCTCCTGGTGTAGAAAGAGTGGAACTGCAACACGCGCCCATTCCGTGAACCGTGAAGCAATTCCGCCGGGTTGGAGAGTCTGTTTTTTCTCCCGGATTCAACAGCAATCATATCAGGCTGTGCCGCATCGGAATCTTATGCCTCCTTTTCTTCCCGGAACCGTTTCAGAGGAATGGTGATGGTGAAGACGGTTTCCCGGTGGGGAGTGCTGGAGACGGTGATGGCGCCGTCGTGAGCCTCCACGGCGCGTTTGACGATGGAAAGGCCCAGGCCCGTTCCCTTGATTTCCGAGGAGTGGTGGGTTTCCACCCGGTAGAAGCGGTTAAAGAGGAAGGGAAGGCTTTCCGCGGGGATGCCTACGCCCGTGTCCGTGACGGTGATCACGCAGGCTTCCGGTGTTCTGGCCGCGGCCACAGTGACGGAAAGGCCCGGTTCCGTGTTTTGCTTGAGAGCGTTTTCCACCAGGTTGAACAGAACCTGCGTCCAGTAGAAGGGGTCCCCGTAGAGTTCCCAGTCCGGCGGAATGTTCATGTGCAGGGCGGCCTGTTTTTTCTCCCGGATGGAGTCCAGGCGGGAGAAGACATCATCTACGCAGGAGGTGAGGTGGAACCATTGTTCCTTCAGGATGGCCTTGTGGCCTGATTCCAGCTTGGAGATCATGAGCATGTCTTCAATGATGTTCATGAGCCGCTGGCTGTTCTGGTGCATGACGCCGATGAATTTGCGCGCCAGTCCGGGGCTTTCCTCCATCAGATTGTCTTCCATCAGGTTTTCCAGATATCCCACGATGATGGTGAGCGGGGTGCGCAGCTCGTGGGAGGCGTTCGCCACGAAGTCCCGGCGCATCTGGTTGGTGAGGTAGTTTTGCGTGACGTTGCGCAGCAGGATGCGTTTTTCCTTGATCGGGGTGTCCGTGATGGCGCTGTCCAGGTGCCACGCCGTGATGCCGTTTTGCACTCCGCCGGGGGAGTTGGCGGCGCTCAGCGTAAATTCCTTGGTGACGGGGCCATCCGTGTCAAAGGCTTCCTGAACATGCCCCAGCAGTTCCTGGTTGCACACCAGGGCTCCCACTTTGCGTCCTTCCAGCCTTTCTTCCTGAAAGAGTTCTTTGGCCAGCGTATTGGCCAGCACGATGTGCCCGGCGGGACCGATGAGCAGGAAGGCCTCACCCAGAGCTTCCAGAAAGCGCCGTTTGTCCACGATGGCCTGTTCCTGGGCTTCCTCTCCGCGTTTCAGCAGGCGTTGGGCGTCCCGCAAGGCCTTTTTCCGGGCTTTCATGGCGGACCGGCATACCTGGACCAGGTGCCAGTTCAGGTACAGGGAGGCCAGAACAAGGATGATGAGGATGTAGTCGATGGCCGACATGGAACCGGAGCGTTAGACCTCTTCCTCCGGGGGACGCCGCCCCGGCAGGGTAAAGCGGTAGCCGATGCTGCGGACGGTTTCAATGCAGTCCGCATAGGGTGCCAGTTTCTGGCGCAGCCGTTTCATGTGCGTGTCCAGCGTGCGGCTCTGGGCCTGGTGGCTGTATCCCCACACGCAGCTGAGCAGGTCGTTGCGGTTCAGGGTCTGGCCTTCCCGTTCAATCATGTAGATCATGAGCTTGAATTCCGTGGCCGTCAGGTCCACTTCCTCCTTGTCGATGTAGAATTTGAGGGCGTTTTTGTCAAACGTGAAGGGCCCGTATTCCGCGATGACGCTGCCCGGCGTGTGTTCGCACCGTTTCAGCACGCTGCCTACGCGCAGCACGAGTTCCTTGGGGCTGAATGGCTTGGTCACATAGTCGTCCGCTCCCAGCTCCAGTCCCTGGATGCGGTCTTCCGCCTGGGCCTTGGCGGTCAGGAAGATGACGGGAATGTTCTGCGTGCGGCTGTCCCGGCGCAGCTCTCTCAGTACGCCGTGGCCGTCCATGCCCGGCATCATCTGGTCCAGCAGAATCAGTTCCGGCCTGTCCCTGCGCGCCACTTCCAGCGCGGTCAGGCCGTCATAGGCCGCCAGGGGCGTGTGGCCTGCGCGTTCCAGGTTGTAGGCCACGAGGTCTGAGATGGCGTGATCGTCTTCAGCGATAAGAATGGTTGCCATGGCTGTTTTTTACGATGAAGGAAGGGGCGGTGTCCCGATATTAGATGTGACGATTCGTTCACATTTCCCCGTCCGGAAGGGTGTTCCGGACAGCTAAAGTCTTTCCTTATGCAAACAGACTGTAACGGAGGCGTTTCCGTTTTGCAAGACTGGCCTAGATTCAACTTCTCTTCCCTGCGTCATGTGATACACTTGTGCCGCAACAGTTATATTGTTATGCGAAGCGATAGAGTTAAAGCAGGGTTCGAGCGTGCGCCGCACCGCAGTCTGATGCGTGCCACGGGGATGACGGATGAGGATTTAAGCCGTCCTTTCATTGCCATTTGCAATTCCTTTAATGAGGTGATTCCGGGCCATGTCCACCTGAACAAGGTAGCCGCCCTCATCAAGGAGGAAGTGCGCAAGGCCGGAGGAACTCCCGTGGAGTTCAACCTGCCCGGCGTTTGTGACGGCATTGCCATGGGCCACGGCGGCATGAAGTTTTCCCTGGCCAGCCGTGAGTTGATCGCGGACAGCGTGGAGACGATGCTGAGCGCCCACGCGTTTGACGCCATGATCTGCATTCCGAATTGCGACAAGATTGTTCCCGGCATGATCATGGGCGCCCTGCGCTGCAATATTCCCACTATTTTCTGCAGCGGCGGCCCGATGGCCGCCGGCATGGCGGAGGACGGCACCGTACTGGACCTGAACAGCGTGTTTGAGGCCGTCGCCCGCTTCAAGGCAGGCAAAATCAATGCGGAGGAACTCCATTCCCTGGAATGCCGCGCCTGCCCCGGCGCCGGTTCCTGTTCCGGCATGTTTACGGCCAATTCCATGAATTGCCTGAGCGAGGTAATCGGCCTGGCCCTTCCCGGCAACGGTTCCCTGCTGGCTACTTCCGAGGAACGCAAGGAGTTCTGGAAGCAGACCGCGCGCCGCGCCGTGGAGATGGCGAAGGCGGACGGTCCCCTGCCGCGCGACATCGTGAACCGTGACGCCATCGACAATGCCTTTGCGATCGATATGGCGATGGGCGGCAGCTCCAATACCGTGCTTCATACGCTGGCTATCGCCCGGGAAGCCGGCGTGGAGTATGACCTCCAGCGCATCAATGACATTTCCAAACGCACCCCGAATATCTGCAAGGTGGCCCCCTCTTCCCGCTTCCACATGCAGGATGTCCTGCGCGCCGGCGGCGTGAGCGCCATCATTCATGAGATCGCCAGGATTCCCGGGGCTCTCCACCTGGATTCCATGACCGTGAGCGGAAAGACGCTGGGTGAAACGGTTGAAGGATGCGGCATTACGGATGAAACGGTAATCCATCCGCTGGAAAAGGCTTATTCCCGTGACGGCGGCCTGGCGATCCTGTTCGGCAACCTGGCCCAGGAAGGCGCCGTAGTGAAGAAGGCCGGCGTGCATCCGGACATGATGAGCTTCCGCGGACCCGCCGTGATTTTCGAGTCCCAGGAGGAAGCCTGCGAAGGCATCCTTGCCGGGAAGGTGAAGTCCGGCGATGTGGTCGTCATCCGCAATGAGGGACCCAAGGGCGGCCCCGGCATGCAGGAGATGCTGGCCCCCACGTCCTATATCATGGGGCAGGGCCTTGGCGCGGAAGTGGCGCTTATCACGGACGGCCGTTTTTCCGGAGCCACCCACGGAGCCTGCATCGGCCATATTTCCCCGGAAGCGGCGGAAGGCGGCCTGATCGGCCTGTTGCGGAACGGGGATATTATTGAGTATTCCATTCCGGACCGTACGCTGAACGCCCATTTGAGCGAGGATGAGATTGCACGCCGCCGTGCGGAGTGGCAGCCCACGTACAACAAGGTTTCCTCCTCCTGGCTGAGCCGTTACCGCCACCTCGCCACGAATGCCAGCAATGGCGCCGTTCTCCGGCGCGGGGAATAATGGCTCCCTTTTAAATGGCAGCCGCTTTCCCTGGTGGGAAAGCGGTTTTTTTATGCCTGCCTCCGGTTCACAGGCGGCTGGCAAGCGGTATGGCCGGATTAGCCTGCCCGGCAGGAATGAGCGGACGCCGGTACATTCATGCCGGAGGCGACCGCCATAAAAGGTCTGTCCGGTTAAAGCGGAACCGCTTCCCTCAACAGGAAGCGGTTCCTAATCAACAATTCATACTTTCCCGGGAAATTTTTCTATTTGGAGATTTTGAAGGGGCCGCCCATTCCTTCCGGGGAGAGAACGGTGGATTCATATTTGGTTGCCGAGTAGTAGCCCTCCGTTGCGGAAGTAAAGGTCATTTCTCCGGAGCTGGTGATGGTGGAGGGATGTTCCCCTCCGTCAGTCAGCGTCATGGAGAACCGGGCGGAAGCCGGACCCGGCGCATAGGAGTACGTTCCGGAAAAGCGGCCGTTCCCCGTTTCCAGCGTAGTGGGGGAGATGATTTTGTAGGAGACTTCATGGCCGTCCGTCATGCTGATGACGGAGCCTGTTTCCAGTGTTTGCGGGGGCTGGACTCCGGAGGAGTCCGATTTGCCGGAGCTGCCGCCGCAGGAGGCCAGCAGGACCGCACAGCCCAGCGTCAGGATGGGGCGGATTATTGTTGAAGAAGGCATGAAGAGAAGGGTTGAGGATTGCCTCCCCGGTCCCGTGGGGAACCGGGGAGACTGGAATAGGAACGCCCGTTAGAATGAGTAACTGACGGAGCCGTTGATTCCCTGGGCCGTCAGCCCGGCCCTGCTTTCCAGGGAGTACCCGATGCGGGCTCCCCATCTGCTGCCGAAGGCGGCGCTTACCCCTGCGTTGACGCGCAGGGCGGTGCGGCCTACGTTAACGCCGCGCGCCGTCCAGGTTCCCAGCTCACTGCTGACGGTTCCCTTGGGGTTGAGGCGGCTGAGGTCCTGCGCCACGGCAACCGTCACGCTGGGCGTCAGCGTGGTTTTGGCGCCTGCCGCATAGGTGCGGGAGAGAGTGACGCCTACGGGCAGCGTCCAGTTCTGGGCGCGTGCTCCGCTGAAGGTCCGGGCCAGGTCTCCGTGTTCGGAGAAGCTGTCCGTCTTCCCGGTCATGAATTCCAGCCCGGCAAACGGCGCGATGACCAGTTTGCTGCGGAGCTGTTCCGTCCAAGTGGCATAGACGGCGGCTCCGAAGGAGTCGGAATCAAATTTCCCGCTGGCGGAGGTGTCCGCCATGCGGGCCTTTCCGTCAAAGGACGTGGTGCCGAAGGCGGCATAACCGTCCAGGGCCAGCTTGGAAGCCCCTGCGGGCGTGTAGCGGCCGTAAAGCATGGCCATGAAGGAGTCCGCGTCATAGCTGGACAACCCTCCCTTGTCCTGGAAGGTTCCGTAGGACTGGCCGATGGCTACCCCAGCCAGGGCGGAGGAGGAGAGCTTGCAGTCCGCGCCCACGGCATAGCCGCCTGCGTCGTATTTGTAGCCGTCGATGCCGCTCCGTGCGCTCTGGTTCGTCCAGGAACCCAGTCCGCCCACCCATACGGAGCCGCGGCCTGAGGCCACCGGCGCCATGGCGATGGGGGAGCCCTTCGCGTCTGCGGACTGGATCGGCTTCGCCGCCGGAGCGTTCAGCCCCTGTGCGGCGGAAATGGCTCCCTGCGTCCTGCCCAGGGCGGCAAAGCCCTTGAGGGCGTCATTGGAGGCCCACGCCGCGTTGACCACGGTTTCACCGCTGACGGATTGAATCATGGCTGCCGCCGCGTCCGCGCTGGAGGTTCCCAGGAGGGTTTCAAAGAACCTGTGTGCGGCTGAACCGTCCCGGACTCCCGTCCGGGCCTGTTCCATGCCGGCTGCCGCGCCGGAGACGTTTCCGGAATATCCCTGCATGGGGGCGGCTACTCCGTGCATGTTCTGCGTCAACCGGATGGTTCCGTCTTCATGAAGTGCGGCGTTAGTGGAGACAAAGGCGGAGTTGAACAGGGGCAGTTCGCTGACATCGGCTCCGGTGATGGTGATGTTGCCCACGGAAGAAGTTCCGGCTGCGGTGTGGGTGAGGTCCCTTCCGTCGCCCGTTTCACCGGCATTCCAGAGCTTGATGGAGGAATGGCCGTTGAACGTGATGCCATTGAGGAGGAGGGAAGAGCCCTCGCCCATTTCAATCACGGCGTTTCCGTTGAGTTCCAGCGTGTCGCCGGCCAGGGTGGAATCCTCCGTCAGAATAACTCCTCCTCCGTTGATTTCATAGTCCGTCAGGTCTTTAACGCCCAGTTGCGCGCTTTCCAAGACCATGGTGTCATCCAGATGGCCCACGATCAGGGAACCGGCTCCGGAATCCTGGATGAATGTTCCTCCGAATCCGTTGTCTTCCGTGTCCCGGCCGCCGTAGAGCAGGTCGCCGCTGCCCGTCTGCACCAGCGTGGCGGAACCGCGCGTCCACGGACCGCCGTCAAGGGAGTAGTAGTCCGCGTCGGAAATCCCGCTGTTGATGATGGTGACATCGTCCGCGGCGGAGTCCACCAGGATGACGGAGCCGTCTTCGGCGAAAATGTCGTTGGCTTCTTCCCCGGCCATATTGCCGTCAAAGAAGGCTCCGGAGCCAATCAGAAGAAGACGGTCTTCCATCAGATGGATGGCCCCTCCCAGTCCGGCGGCGGTGTTGTCCGTGAAGGTGACATTTTTGCCTATCCAGATATTGGCGCCTTCATTTTCAAATAAGTCGTCCACATTATCGCCCTCCTGCATTGCAAGATTGGTCGTCAGCTCGGAGGCGATGGCTCCGCCGTTGGCCCCGGCCGTGTTGCCGGAGAAGACGGAACCGTTCCCTACCGTGATATCCAGCACTTCCGTGGTCAGTTTGGAGGTGCGTTCCCCGTTTTCATAGGTGATGGCCTCGGCAATGTTGTTCTGGGCGAAGACGGCTCCGCCGGACCCGGCGGCCGTATTGCCGATGAAGCGGTTGTTTTCTCCAATGAGAATGTCTCCGTGCGCGTAGAGGGCGCCCCCTCTGGAAATATCCATGGCGGCGGACCTGCCCGGGGCCTTGCTGTTCATGAACGTGTTGCTGCGGCCCGTGGTGATTTTGTTTTCACGTTCCGTAACGGTAACGGTTCCGTTGAGGATGTCTCCGTTTTCATCCGTGTCAATGATGCTGGCGTGGACGAGGCTGTTATCCGCATCGCTGAAGGCGCTCATGTGGTAGACGGACGCTTCTTCCGTTCCCTGATAGGTCACGTTGTCCCCTAGTATGATGGTGTTTTCCGCGGCTACGGTGGTCATGGTCAGCGTAGCGTTGTCGCCAATGACTACGTTCCCGCCATAAGTTCCTTCCGTGTATTCGCCGGAGGCCAGCACATAGTCGCCGTCCGCGTTCTGCTTGAGCGTTCCTTCAAAGGAGATGGTTCCGCGGGAGGAGGCGCCTTCGTCGTCAATGGCTCCCACCGTATCCCCGGCCCAGATATCGGCCATCTGGCTGCCGGAAAGGTCGTTGTCCCCGGTGATTTCAGTATTGCTGCCGATGTAGATGTCTCCGCCTTCCGCATAGATATCCACGTCGTCCAGCGTGGAATTGGCCCCGATGGAAACGGTGGCCTGGTCTCCTACTGCGGTGGTTATGCGGACGGTACGGGTTCCGTCTTCCCCTTCAGCCATGGAGAAGGAATTCAGTTCCACGGATACGGCATCCAGCGTGACGGATGCCAGCTTTGCCCCTTCTCCGATGAAGATGGAGCCTTTCGCGTCCATGTCATAATTTTCAATGGAGCTGCCGCTGCCGATGGCGATGTCGCCATACAGCCCCATGGATTCTTCCGTGCTGGTTCCCGGCAGGTAGGCCCCGTCTTCATCTTTTCTGGTAATGCCATGGGAAAGGACGAGGGCTCCCGTCGTAATTTCCGCCCGGTCCGTGGCTTTCAGGATGCTGTTGTTTCCCAGCAGTATTTCGCCGCCCGTGAACCGGTCTCCATCGCCTGCGGTGCTCAGATCGGTATCCGTCATCGTCACGGCTCCCGCGCTGAAGTCAATTCCTCCGCGGGCGCCCACGGATTCCGACTGGCCGATCAGAGTGCCGGACTCTTCGTTTTCGTAAACGGACGTGGTGTTGACGGCGCCTGTGGAGACGAGGGTGGAATCAGCCAGGGCAATATCTCCATGGGAGACAATTTGGCCGCGGACTCCGTCATTCATGGATAAATCCATTTCATTGATTTGGACGTCTTTTCCCAGCTCCATGGCAATTTCTCCCGGTGTGATAGTGACCACCGTGGAGATAAAGGCCCCTGTTTCTGGGTCCAGTCTGGTTTCTATGGAGGTGGCGTGGCTGGTGACGACGTCGTTCCGGTTGAGAATGGCTCCGTCTCCCGCCACCAGCTTGTTGTTTTCCAGGACAAGCCATGTGCCGTCCAGGGTGGAGCCGTCTTCTATGGAAAGGGTGTTTCCGGCGTCGCTCCGCCCGCTGAGCATTCCTTCCGTCATGCTGCCCACGCGGACGGTTCCTTCACCGTCCACATTTAGATCCTGCATCTCCACGGCGGACATGTCCTTGTAGTTGAAGTTGGAGATTTTTCCATGCCCGTCTGATTTGAGGACGATGGCAGCGTCTGCGGGCAATGCGCTCAATTCTATTCCTTCAAAATCGATGGAGCCGGTAATGTTCAGCGTGTCTCCATTGGCCATCTGGTTCCAGGCGGCCTGGAATTCTTCCAGGGTGGAAGCTGTATATTCGGCGGCGAAGGCCTGGCTTCCAAGGACGCACATGGCTGCCAGCAGAGCCCGGCGCAGCGGGAGGGGTAAACGAAGATTCATGATTTGTTATATTCAGATTAATTTAAAGAAAAGTGGAAATGGGTGCCTTTTCCCTGCTGAATTTCTATGTACAGGATTGTTAATCCTGTGCGTCTGAATATATTCCGTCCGTTTTCCCGCCTCCGGCGCATGAACGGCGCGTTGTGCGGCGGAAGATTGAATCCACGGCTTATCTAACAAATAGATTTTTATTTGTACATAAGAAATTGGCCGTTAAAAGGGATTAATAGATGAAAATATTGTAATTTTTTTCTTGCTAACAGGATTAACAATCCTGTGATGTATCATGCATTAATATCAAAAACATGGTGTTCGGAATGGCGAAACATGGAGAAAACCGGAATAAATATTTGGCGGCGGAAATGTTGTTGAAAGGAAGCGGTTTGAATATGCTGGATGCAGCCAGTCTGGCCGTGGAATTGCTGAGCCTGTGCGGGGGGCGCCGCAGCATGCGCCGGGCCAGAAAGGCAATTTTCCTGGGAGCGGAGGAATTGAGGAAAGGGGAAAAGACGGTTTCCTTTTCCGCCGCCGTGGAGGAGACGCTGAGGGCGAAGCGCGGGCTTCGTCCCACAACGCTGCGTGATATCAGGTATTTCACCGGAGCCTTGATGCGGAGGTGTCCGGAATTGAAGGATTTTCCGGTCCGGAAACTGACGCCGGAGCATTGCGCGCGTTTTTTGGAAACTGCGTTTTCCTCCCGCAGACAGCGTTACAAGGGCCGTGCAGTGATGAGCGGCGTGCTGTCCCTTTCCCTGCGGCGCGGCTGGTGCGGGGAAAATCCCATTGTCCGGGTGGAACCTCCTGCGTTCCGTGAACGGACCATCGCCGTTCTGGTCCCGGAAGAAATAAAAAGCCTCCGGGATGTGGTGGAAATTCCTGAATTCCGTGACTGCGCTCCGGCGGTCTGGGTCATGCTGTATGCCGGCATCAGGCCGGGGGAAGTGATGCGTCTCCGCTGGAATGACGTGGATATGGAAGAACGGGTCATTTCCGTAAGGTCCGTAGCCAGTAAGACGGGGGAGCCCGGCACGTCACCATTCATGCCGTGCTCCGGCGGCTTCTGGCGGAATACGGGGCAGGGGAGCGGGATGGCTTGCTATGCCCTCCCAACTGGCCGGTGCGCTGGAGGCTGCTCCGGAAAAAGGCCGGGTGGGGCGTGCATCACCGCTTCGGGGAATGGAGCGCGGATGCTCTGAGGCATACCTATGCTTCCTATCATGCCAAGTGGTTCCGGGATTTTCCCCTGCTTCAGATGGAGATGGGGCACCGCTCCTCCTCCCTGCTGCGGGCGCGGTACCTGAACATGGAGGGAGTGAGCCGCGACAGGGCACGCCTGTTCTGGGAAGTGCCGGAACACGGAAGGAAAAAGCGGATCGTGCATTGCTGAAAAGGGAACGGACCGTTCCGCAGGTTTTCCATGAAAAAACAGCCGTTCAGCTACCGTGGCGGGAGAAGGGCGGCATGCAGGAATTCCCGGTTTTATTCCCTGGGCAGGAAGTAGCCGCGCTGTTTTTCCGAGATGGGCATGCCTAGGCGTTCCATGACGGCCAGCATGTCTTCCCAGACCTTGCGTTTTTCCCGCGGGCTGTCTGATCTCAACAGGTAGCTGGGATGGTAGGTAACGCGCACGGGAATGCCATTGAGGTCGTGGAACCTGCCGCGCATGGAGCTGACGGAACCCTGTATCCCCAGCAGCCCCACGGCGGCTGTCCCGCCCAGGGCTACGATCATCTTCGGCTGGATGACCTGGATTTCATTCATGATGATGGGCAGGCAGGCTTCAATTTCTTCCGGCGTGGGGGCGCGGTTGTTGGTCCGCTGGTTAGGCAGCGCAGGACGGAATTTGACGATGTTGGAGATGTAGACCATGTCTCGGGAGAGTCCCATGGCCTTCAATATCTGGTTGAGTTTTTCCCCGGCGCGGCCCACAAAGGGCTCCTGCTGCACTTCTTCATAATAGCCCGGCGCTTCCCCGATGAGCATGAGCTCCGTATGGGGATTGCCCGTGGCAAAGACCATGGTGTCCCGCAGGGAATTGAGCTCCCGCGCCGGCTGCCAGTTCTGCGCCAGATCCCGCAGGTATTGCAGCTTGTCTTCCATCGTCCCTTCCGGGAGAGCGACGGTGGAGGCCGGTTCCCGGCTCTCCGGAAAGAGCTCCGGCGGTTCCGGTGCCCCGGAAGATACGGAGGCCGGGGCAGGTTCCGCCTGGGGCGGCGGTTCAGGAGAAACGGGGAGAGGGTGGAGCTGCGGGAACGGCAGCGGCGGGGCGGCTTCCCTGTTTGGCGGTCACGTACCACGTCCTGAGAACGTTTCTGGCTTCATCCGTCAGGCTCGTGCGCGTTGTTCCCTGCTGGATCAGGGAATCGAGATAATGGCGGAAAAGGCTGTTCGGCGTGGCGGTCATGGGAGGATAAGGCCAGATTAGTCCATGAGAGGCCGTCTGTCACGACGATTTGCAGGGGCCCTTCTTTCCTCATGGAGCGCTCCGCTCCGGGAAATGACACGGTAAAAGATGGAATCCTTTGTGAGGGAAGAGGCAAATTGGGCTTCTCCGGTTCAGGCGTGGAAATGGCCTTGGGCAGCCGGCTCTCTCAAATTTTATTTAATCTTCCTATGTCCTTTTCTGAAGAATTAAACGGTCTGATGGACCATCCCTCTTCCCTGGTGCGCCGCTTCATGGCATTGCTGGAACCGGTGGACGACGCCCGCCTGGAGGCGATGGCGCAGGAGAGCCGCCGCCTGACGCGCCTGCATTTCGGCCGGACCATCCGTCTCTTTGCCCCCATTTACCTGTCCAACGAATGCATCAATAATTGCAAGTACTGCGGTTTTTCCCGGGACAACCCCATCATCCGCACCACCCTTACGGTGGATGAAGTGGTGCAGGAGGCCCGCTACCTGCACGGGCTGGGCCTGCGCAGCATCCTGCTGGTGGCCGGGGAGCATCCCAAGTTCGTTTCAGACGGGTACATGCAGGAATGCCTGGACGCGCTGCATTCCTTTATCCCCTCGCTGGGGCTGGAAATAGGACCGCTTCCGGACGACCGCTATGCGGAAATCGTCCACCATGGGGCGGAACAACTGGCCGTGTACCAGGAGACCTACAACCGGGAGGTGTATGAAACCCTGCATACGGCGGGCATGAAGAAGAATTTCAACTGGCGGCTGGATTGCCCGGAACGCGCCTACCAGGGCGGCTTCCGCCGCATTCAGATAGGCGCCCTGTTCGGCCTGTCCCCCTGGCGGCGGGAGGCCATGGCGCTCGCCGCCCATCTGGACTATTTGCAGAAGCATTGCTGGAAGTCCGCGCTTTCCGTGGCGTTCCCGCGCATGCGTCCCTACGCCGGGAATTACGAGTATGAACCCGATCCGGAACTGATGCTGGACGACCGCCATTTTGTCCAGCTTATGGCCGCCCTGCGCATCTGCTTCCCCAGGATAGGCATGTCCGTCAGCACCCGTGAACCCGCGCCGATGAGGGATGCCCTGATGCATCTGGGCATGACCCACATGTCCGCCATTGCCCGTACGGAACCGGGGGGCTACACGGGGTGGGAACGGCCACCGCCCATTTGACGGTGCGGGGAAACCAGGTGGACCTTCCCGAGGACCGGAAAGGGCGCTGCAAGGCAACGGAGCAGTTTGAGATTTCCGACCAGCGCACTCCGGAACAGGTGGTCGGCGCCATCCGGAATGCGGGCCTGGAGCCTGTCTGGAAGGACTGGGACGCCGCGCTGGATGTGGTGTAAAGGGAGTCCGGATGCCCGGCGGCCGCTCTGCGGAATGACAGCCATACTTGCGTGATGCTGTGATGGAGCATTGACGGCATGCCCCGTCTGTCATATTTCCGGGGACGATGATTCGTTATTATTGGGGGAGGTTTTGGCCGTTCCTCCTGCTCGCGTTCGGTATTGAGGCGGTGGAAAACCTGTTTACGGTGTTTTTTGAATACCGCAACATGGATTTCGGGGTCATTCCCCTTCTGAAGACGGCATACATTTTCGTGACGGAGTTTTCCATCACCATGTGCTACTGGCTCATCCCTTATGCCGTTTATTTGTGGATTCTGCCGCGCGGTAGGGCGGGGGAAAGGCGGACCGGTGGATCACCTGCGCATGGTTTTTCCTGTTTGTGCTCGCCAACCTGTTTGAGGACGTGGCGGAAGCCTTCTTCTGGAATGAGTTTGAAGCCAGCTTCAATTTCATTGCGGTGGATTACCTGATTTATACCAAGGAGGTGATCGGGAATATTTATGAATCCTACCCCATCATCCCGATTCTTATCGCCATTCTGGCTGTATCCGTCCTGGCCGTCTGGGGGATGAAGCGTTTTCTGGTTCCCCGCCATGGGGAGCTCCCGCGGGGTGGAAGCGGGGCTGCGTGGTGCTGTTCCTGCTGGCGTGCATAACGGGAGGGTATTGGCTGGTGGACATCAAGGATGCGGATGCCGTGAACAACCGCTATAACTCGGAAATGGCCAAGGACGGCCTTTACAGCCTGTTCAGCGCCTTTCTCAAGAATGAACTGGACTACCGCGATTATTACAAGACGCTGCCGGACGCGGATGCGGCGGCGTTTCTGGCCCGGGAATTCACGGCGGATGACACGTCCGTGCCTGACGCCGCATCAGGCAGCGTGAAGAGGCGGGTGCGCCCCTCCGGGGAAGCCATCCGGCCCAACGTCGTGGTTGTGGTCATGGAGAGCATGGGGGCGGAGTTTTTAAACGAGTGCCGGGAGGACGGCGCGAATGTCACGCCGTGCCTGAGCCGTCTGGGCAAAGAGGGCATTTTCTTCCCGAATACCTATGCCACGGGCACCCGCTCCGTGCGCGGGCTGGAGGCGGTCAGCACGTCCATACCGCCGCTGCCCGGCATGTCCATCCTCCGCCAGGAGGGGAATGAGCATTTGCAGACCATCGGGTCCATATTCAGGGACAAGGGGTATGACCTCAAGTGGATCTACGGCGGCTACGGGTATTTTGACAACATGAATTACTTCTTCGGGAACAACGGCTTCCAGGTTCTGGACCGCAATTCCATGGATGATTCAGAGGTGACCCATTCCACCATCTGGGGCGTCTGTGATGAAGACCTGTTCCGCCGCGCCGTGCGTGAGGCGGATGAGTCCTTCAAAAGCGGCTCTCCTTTTTTACAGGTGGTGTTCACCACGTCCAACCACCGCCCCTATACCTATCCGGAAGGGCGCATAGACATTCCTTCCCATACCGGGCGCATGGGCGCCGTCAAGTACGCGGATTATGCCGTGGGGGCCTTTGTGGAGGAGGCCAGGAGCAAACCGTGGTTTGAGAATACGCTGTTCGTGTTTGTGGCGGACCATGGCGCGGGCAGCGCCGGGAAACAGACGCTTAATCCGGAAACGCACCGCATTTTCTCCATTTTCTACGCTCCGGCCCTGCTGAAGCCGGAACGGATTGAGACGCCTGTCAGCCAGATTGACGTGCTGCCCACCCTGCTCGGCCTGCTGAAATGGCCGTATGATGCGGCGTTTTATGGAAAGGACGCCTTGAAACCCTCCTACCAGTCCCGGTATTTCGTGAGCAATTACCAGTACATCGGCTACTTGAAGGGAAGGGACATGGTGGTGCTTAAACCCCAGCGCGGCGCGGAGTTTTTCCGTGACGGGGAGCCTGTGAAGCCGGATGCCCGGATGAAGGAGCTGGAAAAGGAGGCGGTTTATTATTATCAGCACGCTTCCGGCTGGCGCACCAGTTTGAAGGAATAAGCCCTTTCCCGTGATGCGGATGCCGCCGTCTCCGCGGCAATCCGCCAAGGGAGGGGAACCGGTTCAGGATTTGGGTTCGTCCCTGTAATCCTGGAGGGCGTCCCAGTGGAACGTGAAATGCTTCTGCATGTGCAGCCCGTTGGCGAGGATGAACATGAGGGAAATGCGGAATTCGTTGTTGGTCAGCCCGTCCAGTTCCTTCTTGTCAATCTTCATGGAAAACTTGCCGCTCTTTTTCCCCAGGCGCTGGGAGAAGGAAACGGCGTCATAGTCCTGGTTGACCGCATAGGGCGGGTCCTGGACGTAGACGTTCAGCGCCTTGACGGTCTGGGGGCTCTTGTAGCTTCCGGAGATGAGAATCTGGTCTCCCTTGAAGGAAATGGCCGTGTCCTTGATTTCCACCTCCGGCCTGCCTTCATAGAATTTCTGTGCCGGAGTGACGGAGAACACTTCACAGGCGTCCAGCAGGGCGCAGCTGGCGGGGGTCAGGAAGGTGGGACTGGTGCCGAACGTGTAGTTTCCCGCGCCCATCAGGGCCGTGCCGTACTTTTTGCCGTCCGAGGCGGTCTGGTGGTTATGGGGCAGGTTGAGGCCGTGGCCCAGCTCATGGGCCAGGCCGCCGTACCATTTGGTCAGCAGCTGCCCTTCCCTGGTTTTCTGGCCCAGGTGCTTGATGTCAAAGGCCGGATAATCCAGGGCAAAGCAATTGCGGCCCATGCCGTAGAAGGGAACGCCGCCGGGATTGTCGGGGCCGTTCTTTTCATCGTTCCAGGTAGGCATGATGACCAGGGTGTGCTGGCTTTTTTTCCTGTCCGGATTGGCCTTGAAAATTCTTCAAGCTCCTGCGCGGCCTTCCAGCCGCCGCCGTTTTCATACGGATAGTGCGCCGCCGGGTTCTTGGCCTTGTATTCAATGATGTTCACGCGGCCGGGGGATTTGATGTCCAGGCCGAAGGAGCGCGCGCCGTAGCCGTGCCGCTGCATTTCCCTGCCGTAAAACTGCTGGAGGTAAAGCAGCAGTTCGCTGAGGCGCCGTTCGTAATCCGGAACGGGTTCCGTGTCACTGCCCAGAAAGTAAACGACGTTGAGCTGCTGGGCCGTTTTTTTCAGGGCAATCCGGTCTTTCAGAACGTCCGGAACGGTGACCCCGGCAGAAGATATTCCGGAAGCCGTCCCGAGAAGGGCGAAGGAAAAAAATGCGGAGAGAAGTCGTTTAAACATGCTTGCCTACGGTAGGCGCGCGCCCCTCAAAGACAAGGAAATTTACTGTCCGCGCTACCATTTGCGGAACAGGCGCCGGGTCAGGAGGAAGAACGGCGGAAAGGGGTGCGTCATGCCGTGAGGGTAAGTTGAAAAGGCTGAAAGATAGAGATTGCGGCGGCAGTAAATATATGACATCCTCATTAAAGCATGCATCTCCAATCTCTATTTCTATCTGCCGTTGCGGTGAGCTCCGTTTCTCTGGGTTGGGGGGCCCTGGACAAGCCTTCCGCCTCCAACCTGATCTGGTCTGATGAACCGGCCGTAGTTGTTTATCCGCAGGAGGACAAGAACCCCGACGGTAATTTCGGCAAATACAAGAAGCCTTCCGCCGTTTGGGAAGCGGAAGGGTATCCCATCGGCAACGGCCGCGTGGGGGCCATGATTTTCAGCGCGCCCAACCGCGAGCGGTTTGCCCTGAATGAAATCAGCCTGTGGTCCGGCGGCCCCAATCCCGGCGGTGGGTATGGTTACGGGCTCAATGCCGGGACGAACCAGTTCGGCAACTACCTGCCTTTCGGCGATTTGTTCGTAGACTTTAAAAAGGGGGACCAGCCAGCCTCCGTTTCCGTGGAGGATTTTACGCGCGCCCTGGATTTGCGGGACGGCATCCACAAGGTGAATTACAAGGCGGATGGCGTGACGTATGACCGCGAAGCGTTCGCCAGCACGCCCGCCAATGTGCTGGTGCTGGAGTACAAGGCCAGCAAGCCCGGCCAGTTCAGCGCGGATTTTTCCATCAACAGCCAGCTTGAATCGGCTATTTCCGCCAAGGGCCCCGTCATCACCTGGAAGGGAACCCTGAAAAACGGCATGAATTATGAAGGCCGTGTCCTGATCCGTCCCAAAGGCGGTACGCTTTCCACTGCGGACGATAAGATTTCCGTGAAGAACGCGGATTCCTGCATGGTCGTCATCGCCATGGAGACGGATTACCTGATGGACTATAAGAAGGACTGGAAGGGAGAGGCCCCCGCCAAAAAGCTGGACCGTTATGCGGCCAAGGCGGCCTCTGCGGATTATGCCGCCCTGAAACAGGCGCACATCGCCCAGTACAAGTCCATGTTTGACCGGGTAAAGGTCAACTTCGGCAAGACGGAGGCGGATGTAGCCAAACTGCCCATTCCAAAGCGGCTGGAAGCCTATAAGAAGAATCCGGTTGATCCCGATCTGGAAGAAACCATGTTCCAGTATGGCCGTTACCTGCTCCTGTCCAGCTCCCGGCCCGGCACGCTTCCGGCCAACCTCCAGGGGCTCTGGAATGTTTATCTCAATCCGCCCTGGGCCTGTGACTACCATAACAACATCAACGTGCAGATGGCGTACTGGGGTGCGGAACCCGCCAATCTTTCCGAATGCCATGAGGCGCTGATCAATTACGTGGAAGCGATGGCGCCCGGCTGCCGGGACGTCTCCCAAGCCAACAAGGGTTTCAATACCAAGGACGGCAAGCCCGTGCGCGGCTGGACGGTGCGTACCTCCCAGAACATCTTCGGCGGCAACGGCTGGCAGTGGAACATTCCCGGCGCGGCGTGGTATGCGCTGCATGTCTGGGAACATTACGCGTTCACCGGTGACAGGAAATATCTGGAAAAGCAGGCCTATCCCCTGATGAAGGAAATCTGCCATTTCTGGGAAGACCATTTGAAGGAGCTGGGCGCCAGGGGCGAAGGCTTCAAGACGAACGGCAAGGATCCGAACGAAGAGGAGAAGAAGGACCTGGCTGACGTAAAGGCCGGCACCCTGGTGGCCCCCAACGGCTGGTCTCCCGAGCACGGCCCGCGTGAAGACGGCGTGATGCACGACCAGCAGCTCATCGCGGAACTCTTCACCAACACCATCAAGGCCGCCCGCATCCTGGGCAAGGACGCCTCCTGGGCCAAGAGCCTGGAAGGCAAGCTGAAGAGGCTGGCCGGCAACAAGATAGGCAAGGAAGGGAACCTTCAGGAATGGATGATTGACCGCATCCCCAAGACGGACCACCGCCACACGTCCCACCTCTTTGCCGTTTTCCCCGGCAACCAAATCAGCAAGCTCAAGACGCCCAAGCTGGCGGAAGCCGCCCGCCTCTCCCTGGAATGGCGCGGCACGACCGGAGACAGCCGCCGTTCCTGGACGTGGCCGTGGCGCACCGCCCTGTGGGCCCGCCTGGGCGACGGGAACAAGGCTCATGAAATGGTGCAGGGACTTCTGAAATTCAACACCCTGCCGAACATGCTGACCACACACCCGCCCATGCAGATGGACGGCAACTTCGGGATTGTGGGCGGCATTTGTGAAATGCTGGTGCAATCCCATGCCGGCGGCCTGGACATCATGCCCTCCCCTGTGGAGGCGTGGCCTGAAGGCTCCGTGAAGGGACTAAAAGCCCGCGGCAACGTCACGGTGGACTTCTCCTGGAAGAACGGCAAGGTGAGCAACGTGAAGCTGTATTCCGACCAGCCCAAGGTGCTGCCCGTGCGCGTCAACGGAAAGATGACCCGCATGAAAACCCTGCCGCTGAAACCCGGTGCGGAAGCTCCGCAGGCTGCTGCCAGGTAAAAGGAGGCGATTCCGTACCCGGTTTCAACTCCGGCAGGAAAATGACCATGGCTTCCAGCTCCCTCTTTATGGGGGCTGGAAGTTTTTTATTTTTCCGGCTTCACTGCGGGAAGAAACCGGCGTTTGGTTCAAAAAAGAGCGGAAAGGCACGGAAATGAGTACTGCCCGGAGAAAGGATTTTTTCTCTTAACGGAAAGACGGCGGGAGACATTCCGGGGAATATCCGGAGGAATTGGCGTGCCTGCTTATGGAAAGAGGCGCAAGACGCTCATTTCTTTCCCATGCGCCCGATCAGCGAGCAGACGGTGCAGGAATGGAGGGAGCACAGGTCCTCGTGAATTTGAAGCAGGGCCTGGTGGTGCCACGCCTTCGCAAGAAAGGCTTTCGCGTCCGGCCTGCCGCCCAGCAGGGATTGGTGGACGGAGAGCACTTTTGTTCCCGCCTGTCCGGCCCGGAGGGAGAGGTAATGCAGCCACGCATGTTCGTCTCCTTTCGCCGGGAAAAGGTGGTTGACGGTAAAGTCCAGAATTCTGTCCCGGCCCATCAGGGCCATGGGGCGGGGGGACGGTGCGGAAGGCAGCGTCACATGGGTGCTCCAGTAGGGGTGCCTGAGGGAGGAAAGATAGTCCGCCAGTTCTTCCGCAGGGCCGGAATGGCAAAGACGCTTGAACGTGGCAAAATCCGCTGCGATGACGGCCAGCGCCCCCGCGCGCCTCTGCGGATGGTTGGCCGGCCTGCTGCCGGAGAACGTCCAGGGGAAGGAGCGCTCCGGCGCCAGTTCAAACTGTTCCCGCAGGGGCCACCATTGGGTCCAGAGTTTTTTATGATGAGCCACGGCTTCCGCCGTGCAGGAATCCGGCAGGACGGGGAGCAGGAATCCCGCCGTGCCGAAGAGGAGGGCCTCCGGGCATTCCCGGATGGCGCGCAGGGGGCGCGCAAAGCCAGGTGCAGCATGGCGTCCTTGTTGGCATGGTAGCCCAGCGTTTCCGCCAGGCTTTCAAAAAGGGTTTGCTCTTCTCCTGCGTATTTGGCGCGTTCCGCATGGCGGCGGTGCTTGTTCCGGAACCGGTAGGCCGCTGCCGACTCAAGGAGGGTTTCCAGAAGCTCCGGAGGCATGGAGGTTAACAGGTCGGCGTGGCGGCAGTGGCGCACCGGGGCATTGCCGGAAGGGGCCGTTTTTGCCCGCGCCAGCGCAGCGGGAGGAATGACGGCCAGGGGGATGCGCTTGTGCCTGGCGTTGCGGGTGAACCATTCCCTGCGGCTGGGCGCGCAGGCGAGATGCAGGATGACGCCGCTGAATGCCGGGTTGGAGCCGTGCCCGTGGCGTTCCCAGTCTTCCGGAGCGGGGTCCAGTTCAATGTCTCCCGCCTGCGGAACGCCGTTGATGCGGATCCTGGCGTTTAGAAAATCCGGTCCGGCGGATTTGTTCCAGTCACCGAAGTCCAGAATGCGGACCTCCCTGCCCAGGTCATCCGTAAAGGAGGTTCCAAATGCGCCTTCCAGCAGGAGAAGCTGGAGCGTTCTCTCGTCCGGAAGCCCGGCAGGGAGGGAAAAGTCGGGTTCCCTGACGGCGCCTTCCCCTTCCTCCATTGCTGCGGAACGGGCGTCTCCGTACAGGGAGGCCATGGAGCGCATGTCCATGTTGGATGGGGGAAGGTTATTTATCCTTCTGCCGTTCCAGTTCTTCCTTCAGGCAGTCGGTCACGTTGCGGAATTTTTCTTCGTTCTCTTCGCTCAATTCGCTCAGGGTCAGATGGGAGTTGAGAACGTGCAGAGTCTGGTCCTTGGCATCCAGATGAACGGTGGGAGCGTTCTCCGAGCCCAGGCTGGCGCGTATCTGGTCCACTTTCCCCCTCCAGGGGGCTGTAGGCGGTTCAATGCTGAGCAGGGCGTCCAGTCCCAGGCTTTCCAGCGCGCTCAGGCAGCGTTCGCTGGGGGAGGCGATCTGGACGGAGCCGCCGATGGGCAGCAGCCGGCGCGACAGTCCCGCAAGAGTGCCCATGAAGGTGGAGTCAATGCCGGAGCAGGTTTCCAGGTCAATGACAATCAGGCGTCCTCCGGAAGCGATGTAATCATCCCCCAGGGATTTGACGGTCGGGCTGTTGGCGAAACTTCCGCGTCCGGAGCACCGGATCCAA
Source organism: Akkermansia sp. JRP_AM1 (assembly GCF_049262625.1). Classification (NCBI taxonomy): domain Bacteria; kingdom Pseudomonadati; phylum Verrucomicrobiota; class Verrucomicrobiia; order Verrucomicrobiales; family Akkermansiaceae; genus Akkermansia; species Akkermansia sp. JRP_AM1. The sequence continues at coordinate 784,920 of NZ_CP118234.1, read as the reverse complement.
AGAAATTCGTCAAAAAGGCCGAAAAGGATGGAAGAATTGTTATTCACGTCGTTGGAAAATGGAAACCGTATGAATAACAAGAGAAGACGCCGCGGTCAAGTCAGGATTTAACATGCGCGCCGCCGGAAGAAGGCGTATCCCCCGTGTGCGGGGCCTGCCTCCGGCGGCTCTCTTCCCGTTGTGTGGAGGGAGCGCCGTGCGGTTCAGAAATTCCTGGCGCCTTCCCCCGTGCCGGGGAGGAAGCGGTAATACACCTCCAGCATCAGCGTAGCCAGGCACTGGCGGTAAATTCTATCGTTGGCATGCCGGTTCTGGCTGGTCTGCACCACTCCGCCGGGACCTCCGAAGCCGTTGGGCATAAAGCTCCCGTCGGAGGCCTGGGCGCCGAGGGTGGAATCACGGAAGGCCCTGTTGTAAGCCTTCCAGACGTCACCGCCGCGGTTCATGGCCGCCTGCACCCCGTAGTAATGCTGGTAGAGATTGGAGGAAGTGTTGTTGGCCTTCCAGTTGAACGGCTGGTTGGTATTCTTGAGCATCCAGTCCAGCCCCCTGCGCGCCGTGCTGTCCGAGCCGCTGCCGCACATTTGCAGGGAAAGCACGCCCACGCCCACCAGGGAGGCCCGTGGTTCCCGGCCGTTTTCCTGGTAGGAAAAGAGGCCGTCCGGAAGGGCGGTTTTGCGGCAGTACATGGCCGCCTTCCGCAGGGCCGCGCGTATCTCTCCCCTGGAAGGTTTGATGCCGCCGTGTTCGGCTGCCTTCAGGGCCTGCACGTTCCAGCCGGTGACGGAAAGGTCCGTGTGGGCTCCGGGCTGGGTGTTGTAATTGTAGGCCCAGCCGCCGTTGGCATTCTGCCCCTTCATAATCTGGTCCACGGCCTTGGTGACGACTTGCTCCAGGTTGGCGATGGAGGGAATGTCCATTTGCTTGCAGAAGGTGTAGGCCTCGCACAGGGCATAGGTGGCGATGGCGTGGTCATAGCTGACCTCGTTCATTTGCGGCACCAGGGAGATGACGGGGGATTTCATTCCCTGGTCCACCAGGAAGGAGATGCCCTTCAGGACAGTATCGCCGAAGTCCTCGGAAAGAGGTGTTTCGCAGTGGGCCAGATAGGAGAGCAGGGAGAGCCCGGTCATGGCGCACTTGTAATTCTGGGGGCCGTCCCCCAGGAGCCGTCCCTGTTCTGCTGCTTCTGGAGCCACTTGAGGGATTTGACCACGGCTTCCTCGCACTGCGGGGTGCCTCCGTTTTCCGTGATGCGCTTCATGCGGTCGTTCAGGTCGCAGCGCTTGGAAAGGACGTCTGTATCCGGTTTGTCCCATCCCGGGCCTTCTCCGTCGTCGAACGCGATTCCGTCTCCGATTTCAATACCCGTGAAAAACTCTTCCGTGGGAGCATCCTGTTCCAAATCCGGAATGGGCACGGCAATATGCAGGGGGGTGCTGGAGGCAATGACTTTCACCTGCTGGCCGGCAGGTGAATTGGAAGGGCGTGTGGCTTTCCTGACGAGTTCGGGTGTGTCGGGTTCCTCCGGTCCCTGGTTTTCCGACGGATAGGTAATGATGGAAGGCGGTTCCGGAAGGAACGTGATGATATTTGCCAGGTAGAGCAGGAGGCCCGTCATGGCGACGCCAAGGGCGGAGACGGAGACCGCCGCGGCCAGGTTTTTAACGCGCTGTTGTTTCAGTGCCGCAAGGGCTTCTTCTGTACTTTCAATATGCAGGCTCATGGAAGGAATGGGGTTTGATTAGGATTCCACCATCTCCCCAAGAGTGCGCAGGTACAAGTTAAAAATTTATAATATACTTATATTTAGCATGTTGTTATTAAAATGTTACTTAAGAAGGCTTGGAAATACCCCTGGCGGAAGAAAAGCGGCCTCCCGTTCCGCGCGAGGGATATGAAAAGCCCCCTTTCCCGGGAAGGAAAGAGGGCTGCGAAAAAGCCGGTGAATTTCGTCAGGAATTCTTGGTGCCTTCACCCGTACCGGGCAGGAAGCGGTAATAGGTTTCCAGCATCAGCGTAGCCAGGCACTGGCGGTAGATGTTTTCAGACTTGCCGGTCATGCCGGAAACGTAACCCACATCGTTCTTCCGGAAGCTGCCGTCCGCATTCTGGCCGCTGAGCACGGCGTCCCGGAACGCTTTGTTGTAGGAGGTCCAGACGTCTCCGCCGCGGTTCATGGCCGCCTGCACGCAGTAGTAGTGCATGTAAAGGTTGCTCTTGACGTTTTCCGTGCCGCTGCCCTGGCCCCACTGGAGGGTCTTGACGTTGTTCTTGATCCAGTCCAGCCCCTTGCGGGCGGCGCTGTCAGAACCGTTGCCCGTCATTTGCAGGGAAAGCACGCCCACGCCTACCAGGGAGGAGCGGGGCATGTTGCCGTTTTCCTTGTAGGCGAACTTGCCGTCCGGCATCACATTCTTGCGCACGTAGCTTGAGGCCTTGCGCAGCGTGGAGCGGATATCCCCCTTGGTGGGCTTGATGCCGCCGTGCTCCGCGGCCTTCAGGGCCTGCACGTTCCAGCCGGTGACGGAAAGGTCGATGTCCGGATTGATCTTGTTGTTGTAGCTGTAGGCCCAGCCTCCGTTGGGGCACTGGGCGTCAATGATCCTGTCCACGGCCTTGATGACGACTTTTTCCAGATTGGCGATGGAGGGAATGTCCATCTGCTTGCAGAAGGTGTAGGCCTCGCACAGGGCGTAGGTGGCTACGGCGTGGTCATAGCAGATTTCCTTCAAGGCGGGCTGTTCCGAGATGACGGGATTTTTCATTCCCAGGTCTACCAGGAAGGAGATGCCCTTCAGGACGTTTTCCCGAATTCCTCGGAAAGGGGGGTCTCGCAGTGGGCCAGGTAGGCCAGCAGGGAGATGCCGGTCATGGAGGCGCGGAACTGGCCTTCACCCCAGGAGCCGTTGCCGTTCTGCTGTTTTTTAAGCCAGCGGAGGGACTTGACCACGGCTTCCTCGCACTGCGGGGTGCCGCCGTTTTCCGCGATGCGCTTCATGCGGTCGTTCAGGTCGCAGCGCTTGGAAAGAATGCCGGGAATGCCGCCTCCGTCCCCGTCGCCCGTGCCGGTCCCGAAGCCGTCGCCGATGTCGATGCCCATGGAAAGCTCTTCCGAGGGGACGTCCACTTCAATGTCCGGATTGACCACCGCGACGTCCGCCGTGGCTACGGCGGCAATCACTTTCACCTGCGCGGCAGTGGAAGAACTGCTGGGGCGCTGGGTGGTCTGGGTGACTTCCGGGGTGTCGATATCCGGATTGTCGCCTTCTTGGGTGGCGTAGGCCACCATGGGGGGATCTTCCGGAATGGCGACGATGATATGCACCAAATAAAGGAGAAGGCCCATGAGGGCGACGCCGAGGAAGGAGACGGAAATGGCGGCGGTCAGCGTCTTGACGCGCTGTTTCTTCAATTCCGCAAGGGCGTCTTCGGTACTTTCAATGTGGAGACTCATAGAGGGACGTGTCTGGTTGGTGCAACGGCAAAAGCTCCCGCATCCTTGAAAAATGGGGAGAATTGCCCGGTTGCAGGTAGATGCTGCTGGCCTGCCTGTTTACGAGGCTGGCAGCATACTAAAACCAGACGCGCCGGTCTGTCAATCAGATTAGGAATTCTTGGTGCCTTCTCCCGTCCCGGGGAGAAAGCGGTAATACACCTCCAGCATCAGCGTGGCGAGGCACTGGCGGTAAATCTTGTCGTTGATGCTGCCCCCGTTGGTGTTCACGAGGCCCCCCGGCCCGGGGAAGCCGTTCGGGGCAAAGCTCCCGTCGGAGGCCTGGGCGCCGAGGGTGGAGTCACGGAAGGCCCTGTTGTAAGCCTTCCAGACATCGCCGCCGCGGTTCATGGCCGCCTGCACCCCGTAGTAATGCTGGTAGAGGTTGGAGGAAGTGTTGTTGGCCTTCCAGTTGAACGGCTGGTTGGTATTCTTGAGCATCCAGTCCAGCCCCTTGCGCGCCGTGCTGTCCGAGCCGCTGCCGCACATTTGCAGGGAAAGCACGCCCACGCCCACCAGGGAGGGGCGGGCCGTAGCGTCTTCCCGGCCTTCCTGCATATAGGTGAAGAGGCCGTCAGGCTTGCCGCACTTGCGGCAATAGGAGGCCGCCTTGCGCAGGGCCGTGCGTATTTCCCCCTTGGTGGGGCGGATGCCGCCGTGCTCCGCGGCCTTCAGGGCCTGCACGTTCCAGCCGGTGACGGAAAGGTCCGTGTGGGCGCCTGCCTTCGTGTTGTAATTGTAGGCCCAGCCGCCATCGACGTTCTGGTTGTCCAGAATCTTGTCCACGGCCTTGATGACGACTTTTTCCAGGTTGGCGATGGAGGGAATGTCCATCTGCTTGCAGAAGGTGTAGGCCTCGCACAGGGCGTAGGTGGCTACGGCGTGGTCATAGCTGACCTCGTTTCTCTGGGGCACCAGGGAAATGACGGGATTCTTCACGCCCTGGTCCACGAGGAAGGAGATGCCCTTCAGGACGGTCTCCCCGAAGTCTTCCGAAAGAGGGGTCTCGCAGTGGGCCAGGTAGGAGAGCAGGGCCAGGCCCGTCATGGCGCACTTGTAATTCTGGGGAGTCCCGCCCCAGGAGCCGTCCTTGTTCTGCTGCTTCTGGAGCCACTTGAGGGATTTGACCACGGCTTCCTCGCACTGGGGAGTGCCCCCGTTTTCCGTGATGCGCTTCATGCGGTCGTTCAGGTCGCAGCGCTTGGAGATGATGCCGGGAATGCCGCCTCCGTCCCCGTCGCCCGTGCCGGTCCCGAAGCCGTCGCCGATGTCGATGCCCATGGAAAGCTCTTCCGAGGGGACGTCCACTTCAATGTCCGGATTGACCACCGCGACGTCCGCCGTGGCTACGGCGGCAATCACTTTCACCTGCGCGGCAGTGGAAGAACTGCTGGGGCGCTGGGTGGTCTGGGTGACTTCCGGGGTGTCGATATCCGGATTGTCGCCTTCTTGGGTGGCGTAGGCCACCATGGGGGGATCTTCCGGAATGGCGACGATGATATGCACCAAATAAAGGAGAAGGCCCATGAGGGCGACGCCGAGGAAGGAGACGGAAATGGCGGCGGTCAGCGTCTTGACGCGCTGTTTCTTCAATTCCGCAAGGGCGTCTTCGGTACTTTCAATGTGCAGGCTCATGCAGTAAGGGAGGTTCCTGAGAATAATATAACGTTTTTTCCGGTTGGGGCGAGTGCAAAGATGTTAATATTCCTCTGGTCTGCATGATGACCAGATATGAATAAAACGGTGTTTTATGGTGAGCGGTTTACGAGTTTTATGGCAGTCGTCCGGGCTGGGGAGGAGCGTTTCCTGGTTTTGTTTGCGGGCCGGAGCATGGGCTGTCCCGGGTGCGGATGAAGAAGGCTGGGGAATACGGAAGGAATGTCCCGCATGTTCAGGCGCGTGTTTTCCCTGCACAGGCTGACCATGGAAAAAGCCGGATGCCGTTCGTTTTGCGAAAAAAGCCCTGCCATGGGCTGCATGGCAGGGCGGAAAGGGAATGATCCTTTAAGGCAGGAAAGGGAATCAATAGTGGCCGTGGCGCGGACCGGTCATCCACTTCCAGGCTGTTTCCACGATGGCTCCGGCGTCCTTGCAGCGGGCTTCCCAGCCGAGGATTTCCCTGGCCTTCTTGGGATTGGCAATCAGGCGGGGCGGGTCGCCTTCGCGGCGCGGACCGTAGCGGACGGGGATTTTCCTGCCGGTGACTTTTTCAGCCGTTTCCAGGATTTCCCGGACGGAAAGCCCCAGGCCGGTTCCCAGATTGAAGCATTCCGTGGAGCCGCCCTTCATCAGGTAGTCCACCGCTCTCAGGTGGGCGTCCGCCAGGTCGTTGACGTGGATGTAGTCGCGGATGCAGGTGCCGTCCGGCGTATCGTAATCCGTGCCGAAGACTTCGATGTATTCCTTTTCCCCGGTCAGCGTGAGCAGGATGTTGGGGATGAGGTGGGTTTCCGGGTCGTGGTCTTCACCAATCAGGCCGTCCTCGCTGCAGCCGGAGGCATTGAAATAGCGCAGGAAAACGCTCTTGAGGCCCCAGGCGCGGTCGCAATCCTTGCAGACCTTTTCCAGCATGTACTTGGAGCTGCCGTAAGGATTGATTGGATCCTGCTTTTCCGTTTCCGGGATCGGAATCTGGGTGGGGACGCCGTACGTGGCGCAGGTGGAGGAGAAGACGAAGCGCTTGACGCCGGCGGCCTGCATGGCTCCCAGGAGGACGAGGGGACGGGCGATGTTGTTCATGTAGTACTTGAGGGGGTCCTGGACGGACTCTCCCACGTTGATGAAGGCGGCAAAGTGAATCACGGCGTCAAAGCCGCCCTTCATCAGGAGGGGATACACGACGGAGGCGTCTCCCAGGTCGCCCTTGACCAGTTTCACCTCCGGGTCCACGAGGGCTCCGATGTGGCCGTACACCATGTTGTCCAGCACAGTCACGTCAGCGCCGATTTTGACGAGCTGGCGCACCGTGTGGGAACCAATATATCCGGCGCCGCCGGTTACAAGTACTTTCATGATCTTATCAAATTGCTGTTGGGCCGGTTCAACCTTTTCTCCGGCAAGGGTGTCCGTACGCGCCGGAACCTGCGGAAACTTCCGGTTTGCGGCAGGCTGCGTCACTGTTCTGGACACCTGTAAAAGTGACATGTTTTCCCCTTTTTGTCAATTTGTGATACGTCTGCCGCCGCTCATGCGCAGGATGCCGGACGCATGGGGCGGCAACGCTCCCGTTCCGGTGCGCAAGGGGCAAGGCTCCTTTGCATGGTCCGGGCGCTTTCCTCTGGCGGCGTGCGGGCCGCCCTCCGTTTTCATGCCGGAAACTGCCCCGCTTTTTACTGGCTCCTGATGTGCATTTTTGAGAACATCCCCTTATTATGAAACCGTCCGAGATCAGGAATGTTCTGGAAGATCACGAAGTGCGCCCCAGCAAATCCCTGGGACAGAACTTCCTGACGGATGAAAATGTGGCGCGCTGGATTGTGGGCCAGCTTGAAATTCAGCCACAGGACTGCGTGGTGGAAGTAGGGCCCGGAACCGGAGCCCTGACGGAGCACGCCGCCCCTCTTTGCCGCAAATTGATTCTGGTGGAATTCGACTCCCGCCTGGCGGAATACCAGAAAGAGCGCTGGGCCGGAGACCCCCATGTGGAGGTTCACCATGCGGACGGCGCGTCCTGGGACCCGCGGGGATTGTTTGCGGAAGCTCCCGTCAAGTTCCTGGGCAACCTTCCCTATTCCGCGGGAGGCGCCATTCTCCAGAACTTCCTGTCCAGGCCCAGCGCCGTGGAACGGGCCGTGGTGATGCTCCAGAAGGAATTCATCGACCGCATTCTGGCGACTCCGGATGACGACGCCTTCGGGCTGTTGTCCCTGCGCATCCAGAAAAACTGGATTCCCCGCGCCCTGAAAACTATTCCCCCGGAAGCGTTCCATCCCCGGCCCCGGATTGATTCCACCGTGATGCTGCTCACGCCGCGCCCCGTCCGCGACCTGCCCCCGTATGACGACCGGCTGATGGACGAGCTGATGCGCAAGGCTTTCTCCCAGAGGCGCAAGCAGTTGAAAAAACAGCTTCCGGCGTCCCCTCCGTGGGAGGAAGTAGCCGCCTCCCTGGGACTTTCCCCTTCCGCCAGGGCCGAGGAACTGAATTTGGCCCAGTGGGTGGAGCTGGCGCGGGCTTACGACGCCAACCCCCTCAAGGACGTGGCGCAGAGCGGGGACGAATTGTTTGACGTGGTGGACGAACTCAACCAGATGACGGGGCAGGGCACGCGCCGGGAAATCCATGAAGGGAACCTTCTCCACCGCGCCGTGCACATGTTCCTGGTCAACAAGCATGGGGCTGTGCTCCTCCAGAAAAGATCGCTGTGGAAGGACAGGCAGCCGGGCAAGTGGGATTCCTCCGCTGCCGGGCATCTGGATGCCGGGGAAAGCTATGGGGAGGCCGCGGCGCGGGAGCTGAAGGAGGAACTGGGCATCTCCGGCTGCGAGCTGCGGAAAATTGCGGACTTTGACGCAGGTGAAAACAACGGCTGGGAATTCATCGCGCTCTATGAAGGGCGGTACTCCGGGAAAGTTCGTTTTCCCGCGGCGGAAGTGGATAGCGTGCAGTGGTTTACGCCGGAACAAATCCAGGCATGGGTGGAGCGTCGCCCGCAGGACTTCTCCCCGCGTTCATTCCGTGCTGGAATGCATGGCTGGCCGCGAACAAAAAGGCATCATTCTAACTCAAATACATATCATGATTAACCCTGATCAATTATCTCCGGAGCAGGTCCGGTCCATCCGGGACTGGGCGGAAGAAGGGCTGGATTTAAACGCCATCCAGAAGAGGCTGCATGAAGACCTGGGCATCAAGCTGACATTCATGGATACCAGGTTCCTGCTTCAGGACCTGGATATTCAAATCAGGCAGCCGGAACCGGAACCCCAGGCCGAGCAGCCGGCGGAGCTTTCCGGAGCGGCGGCTCCCCCGCCTCTCTGCTGGGTAAAACCCAGGTAACCGTGGATGAGATAACGCCTCCCCATGCCCTGATGGCCGGCAAGATTCTGTTCAGGAGCGGAGCCCAGGGCGTGTGGGACATCGACCGCACGGGCCGCATCAACTGGGACGCCACGCTCGGGGAACCCACGGCGGATGACCTGAGGGAATTTGAAACGGAGCTGCAATCCGTCATCCGCAGCCGCATGGGCGCCATGTAGGGAAAACAGCAGGCATCCCTGTGGAAATGGAACGGAGCAGCAACCCGGAACATCAGCCATGTTGCGATAAAAAAACCGGGAGGGAATCGAAAGTGAGATGACGGTAAATAAGCCGCAATGAAAATGAAATTCAAGATAACAAGCGATTTAAGGCAGGCAAAAAACATCGGGGCGGCTATAAAAAAATGCCTTAATGAAATCGGTGTGTTCACCTTGGCTGATCTTGAGAAAATGACTTCCGTTGAGGCATTTAAAAAAATATGCGGTAACTATCCTGACAAGACGGTGCCTGTATGTTATTACCTGTATTCTCTGGAAGGGGCGTTGCTGAACTTGCACTGGAATGACACTCCCTCTGAATTGAAAGAAGAATTAAAGGCAAAAATCGAGGATTGATCATTGGAATCAAATTATTGAAAAATTAATATTACCTTTACGGAGCCGGCATCCTGGCAGCGCAATTCAGGGGCGGACGGGGAAAATTCTCCTGAACTTCGTTAGGGTAATCCAAACAGCAGAAGGAAAATCTTATGGAAATACCGGATGAAATGATTGAAACGCTGGTGCCTGCCGTGCGGGAGCAGCTGGAAGCGCCGGACACTGCCTATGTCAAGGCCTGCCTGGAGCGCCTGACGGGCCGGGAAAAACTGGAAGAGCAGGAAGCCCTGGAACTGATGGCGCAGGCCCTTGCCATCACCATTAATGAGATGGTGGTGGGCGGCCGCCCCTTTGATTCGGGAAAGTACAAGGCGCTTTTGAAAGATTTGCCGGCCCTTCCGGATGAGGCTCCGTGATAAATCTCGACAATCTCCGGAATTGATTCATAATCCTTTCTTTCACTTGAAATTTTATGGCAAAAAAACCATTAGAAACAGGTGCTCCGGAAGCGTCCGCAGCCAAAAAAACGGCTGCCCGCAAAACGGCTGCCAAAAAGACGGCCTCTACGACCAAGAAGGCCGCCGCGGCTGAAAAGAAGCCCGCTGCTGACGCCGCTTCCGTAGAAGCGCCCAAAATCAAAACGGTCAAGTCCGCCCCGAAAACCGCGGCCAAGGCAAAAACCGTGAAACCCGCCAAAAAGGCGGCTGACAAGAAGGCCCCCGCCGCTGAAGCGCCGGCTCCTTCCGTGACTCCGGCTCCCGCCGCTCCCGTTGAAAAAAATACCGCTCCCGAGGCTTCCCAAAGGCCCCAGGCTGCCGCTCCGGTCAAGGTCAAGCGCGAATCCTTCCGCCCCAACCGCAACCCGGAACAGCAGGAACGCCATGAACAGCATGGCGGAGACTCCTTTGCCCAGCCGGAAACCGTGGGCGGAGCTTCTGAAGGTTCCTTCAACAAGCGCAAGCGCCGCCGCCGCAATAAAAAGGGCAACGGCTCAGAAGACCGCCAGCCCATGCAGGACTCCGCTTCCTTCAAGCAGCTGGATGGCAAGAAAGTGGCCTCCCGCGCCTGGAAAATGTTCCTGGCGGAAGTGTCTGAAGAAGGGCTTGCCCTGATGGACGACCAGACGGCGCGTGAAGCCGCGCGCCGCGCCTTCCGCTGCGCGGAATTCTTCATGATGGAAGAATCCCGCCGCAAGCACGCCCAGAAGGCCGCCCCCCAGCAGCAGGAAAAAGCTTCCTCTCCGGAGGAAGACCGTGATTCCGAAGAGGATTCCGGCGAAGAATAATCCCGGCCTGTTCCGTTTTTGCCCTGCGGCTTGTGCCGCGGGGCTTTTTTATGCCCTTGGGAAAGACCTCTGAAAGGTGGCGGTGCTCTCCTAGGAAAGGCCGTTCCGGAAATGCGCTGGCGTCGTTTTCCCCTGATTTGAAGAATGGAAAACCCCTGTTTCACGCTTAAAGGTTCTTCCTGAATGGGAGCGAATCGGTCTATTCTTCCGGCGTCTGTGAATGGCTGGACTTTTTTATCCGGGACATGGATGAGGGAAACGGGTTGAACCCGGTTTGCTTGACTGGGGCGGGATGGACACTCCTCCATCCATGCCGCTCTCATCAAGGAACGTCATGGGCATGGATGCCGCCGCCTTTTACGGTGGAAAAAAGCAGGGAAGGGTTGCGTTTTTGCCGTATTCCTGTTTATACCTTCTTGCCGCGCCATTTTCCGCTCTTCAGGTACCACCACGCCAGTGCTATCAGGGCAATGCCGTAAACGTGTTCGGAGAACCAGCAGAGAGCCACGTCAGGCTTGAGCCTGATGACGATGTAATAAACGGCGGCGGTGTAAACAGTCAGGGAAATCATCTCCATGATGAAGCCCGCCTTCGTGTTGCCCGTGCCGGATACGGCATTAAACAGGATGAATGCCGGAGCCATGATCAGGGTGGAGGTGGACATCACATAAACGGAATTAATGCTGGCGGCAATCAGGGACGGATTATCCGTGAAAACTCTGAGAACGGGTTCCGGGAACAGGCACAGGATAACAAGCAGCGGAACCAGGATGGCATACGTCAGGTTAAGCGTCATCCCGCAGGTTCTGAACAGATAGCGCTGTTCCCCCGCGCCGATCTGGTTGCTGATGAGGGCCCCCGCCGTGGTGGCGAAGGCGCTGATCACCATGATGAGCAGCGCGGAAATATTGCGCACGATGTTGGTCACGGCCAGGGGGCGTTCCCCCAGGTGTTCAATCGCCAGGAAAAAGATGAACCAGATGGAGACGGAAATGAAGGACTGCACCATGGTCCAGCCGGAAATGGACAGCATGCCTTTCAGCAGATGGGGACGGAACGTGAACGCCCGGCGGAAGCCGTACTTCCGCTTGTCTGCCGTCGTGCCCGTGTAAATGATGAAAAAGAGGAGGGAAACGGCCTCCGACACGCTGGAGGCAATGGCCGCCCCGGCGATGCCCATGACGGGAAAGCCGCCTTTCCCGAAAATGAGGCAGTAATTCAGCACCACGTTGCTCAGGAGCATCACGACGGAATTGATCGTCAGAATCTTCGTTTGGGTAATCCCCACGTAATAAGCGCGGAACATCACGCAGAGGAAGGAGAAAAAGATGCCGTAGGTGCGCCAGTGCAGGTAATCCGCCGTGGCGTCGTAAACCTGCGGGGACTCGATGATATCCCGCAGGATGATGGGCGAAAAATATTGGGAGGCGGTGAACAGAACCACCGCCAGGGCCAGCATGAAATAACAACCCTGGATCATGGTGGGTCCAATGCGGTTGTAACGGCGTTCCCCGTTGCGGCGCGCAATGATGATTTGCGCCCCGAATCCGAAGCCGAAAGCCAGCATGAACATGGCCATGTAATACACGCCGCCCAGGGCGCACGCTCCCAGCGCCACATCCCCCACGCGGCCCAGGAAAATGGCGTCCGTCAGGCCGATCATGTGCTCAATGATCAGGCTGATCATGAGGGGATACGACATGAGCCATATCTTTTGATAGGAAATAAAGGAGGGATTATTCATAACAAGGGCGTCCCGCGGGCATGATCTGCCGGGAGCAGGCGCTAAAGGTCCGGCATTCTTGACTCAAACCGTTTTCATGCAAGAAAGAAATGCGTTTGTCTCCGTGCATGTCATGAAAAACGGAGAAAAACCGCGGGTCAGCTGAGGGGAAGCCTGGTCTCCGGATACCGCAGCGGAGACTTGCTGGGCTGTTTCATGAACGCCAGCACGAATGCCACCATGCCCACGCGGCCCACGATCATGTTAAACACGATAATCCATTTGCCCGCATCGCTGAGTTCCGGCGTGACGTTCCAGGAAAAACCTACCGTGGCGAAGGAGCTGACCACCTCGAAAAACAGGCGTTCCAGGCTCAGTCCCGGTTCCGCAAAACACATGACCGTGGTCATCATGCCTACCCAGGCCCCGGCCAGGATAACGGTGATGACGGCGCGCTCCACCACGCTGCGGGCAATCCGGCGCTTGTGCATCACCACGTCCTGCTTGCCCTGCAAGATGCGCGCCACCTCCCCGCAGGAAACGGCGAACGCGGTGGTATGGACGCCCCCCGTCGTGGAACCGGGATTGCCGCCGATGAACATGAGCGCCCCCAGGAACAGGGCGTACGGGACGCTGTTGAGCGCCATGTCTGAAATATTGAACCCGGCGGTGCGCGCCGTGGCGTTGAACAGGCTTTCCCACAGAATCCAGTACCAAGGATCGGCAGAAGTGAACAGGCTGCCGTCAATCGCCTTGATCAGGAACAGGATCAATCCGCCGCCCAGCACCAGCGCGGCGGTCATGCGCACGACCAGCCAGCTGTACGTGGACCAGTGGCGGCTGATAGTGTTCCGGCTGTCCCAGCCCAGGGCCACCCTGGCGCGGCGGACGATCTCCAGGTACATCGCAAACCCCAGGCTGCCGCAGAGCACCATCACCATGATGGTAATCTGGCCGCCCATATTGTAGGCCACATCCGGCGTAGCCAGGTTGTCCGCAAACAGGCTGAACCCTGCGTTGCAGAAGCCGGAAACGGAATGGAACACGGCGTACCACCAGAGCGTGTCCCCCTCCAGCCCCGGTACGTTCCTCCAGGAAAAATAAAGGGCTATGGCTCCCAGTGCCTCCACCCCGAACGTGACGGCAATGATGTTCTTGATGAACCGGTCCACCTGGGCGATGCCCTCTTCATCCAGCAGGTTGCTGATGGTCACCTTGGAACGCAGGCTCAGGCCCTGGCCCACCATCAGGGAGACGAAATAAGTGAACGTCATGATGCCGAAAGCGCCTACCTGGAAAAGCACCAGCAAAATGGTCTGCCCGTAATTGGTGAAATGCTCATGGACGTTCAGGGGCACGAGCCCCGTGACGCAGACGGCGCTGGTGCTGATGAAATAGGCGTCCGTAGGGGAAAGAATGATGCCGTCCTTGGTAGCGCCGGGCGACATGAGGAGGGTTCCCCCAGCGTAATGAAGGCAATCAGCGTGAGCAGGAAAAGCAGGGCCGGGCGGATGCGCGGCAGGTGGAACCCCCGGTTCCGGCGGGCCAGGCGGAAAAAATACTCCTTCAGGTTCAGCAGGGGAGCCGCTCCGTAGCAGAGGCAGAGGGCGCGGAAAATATTCTGAAGCTCTATTCTGGAAATAAAGGTGGAATTGAAAAAATTCCCGGCCAGCATGACCAGGATAAGGAGGCCCAGCCCCAGTTCCATCCACCGCGGGTTCCGGATGGACTTGGCAAGCCACTTTTCCCGCAGGATGCCGAGAACTCCGGTAAGCTGGCCGAGCACCAGCAGGGACAGGATTTCCCGGAAATAACGCAGGGAAAGCTGGTCCTCATGAATTTCTCCGAAACCGTTCCACCACAGCAGCCACATCAGGGCGGCCAGCGTACACAGGCCGAACCCCATTTCCATGACCTCAAAACGGTTCAATAGCGGTTTTTCCCTCGTCTCATTCACAAGCCTGAAATGGTGGTGCCTCTGATGCTGAGGGGAGACTACTGCATACGGAAGGATTTGAGAAGCCCTTATATCGTTTCCATGCCGTCCCGGTTGCCGGGGGAAAGAGGCCCTGGAAAATATTTTCTTTCATGTGCAGGAAAATAGTTGCCAATCCGCCGCCGCTGTGCATAATAACCCCCGTTCTTACCAAACCATGTGCGCTCGTGGCGGAATTGGTAGACGCGCTAGATTCAGGTTCTAGTGGGGGTTCCCCCGTGAAGGTTCGAGTCCTTTCGGGCGCACCAAACAAGGCCGTGCAAGTTAACTGCTTGCACGGCCTTACTGGTTTCTTGAGGATAGCGGTTTCCATTCAAAATGGCATCAGGTGCGGGAAAACGGGGCATTTTTTTTGCAAATGACGGGAGTGGTGCTGCGAGGAAAGCTGCGCCCGCGGGGAATGAACGCGGAGCGCCTCAGTATTGTCTTGCAGTCAATAGAGAAATTAAAATCCCATGTTCCCCGTTAAATGTTTTTTCTTTTCCGCTTCCGTTGTTTTATTCCTCATGTGCGCGTTTGCTCCGGCCGGGCGTGCGGAGGCGAAGATTGAGGACGTCGCCTCGTTCAAGGGGGCGCAGGTGACCGGAGTAACGGTGTCGGACAAGGGCAGGATTTTTGTCAATTTTCCCCGCTGGCGGGAGCAGATTCCGTGCTCCGTGGCGGAGGTCCGCAAGGACGGCAGCTATACCCCTTATCCGGATGAGAAAACCAACCGGTGGGAGAAGGGAATGCCCGGAGACGGAGATGCGTTTGTGTGCGTGCAGTCCGTGGTTGCGGACGGAGACAGGCTTTATGTGATTGATACGAAGAATCCCATGATCGGCAAGACTGTCGCCGTTCCTGCATTGTACGTGTATGACCTCAATACGGACAAGCTTGTCAGGAAGTATCCCCTGGCGGAATCCACCAGCCCGGATTCCTATGTTAATGACCTGCGCGTGGACCGTGAGCATGGCAAAATTTATTTTACGGATTCCAACGATCCGGGGTTGATCGTCCTGGACATGAAGAGCGGAGAGAATTATCGAATGCTGGACCATCACCCCTATACGACGGCGGAACAGGACCATGTCACCGTTGAGGGGAAGAGGCATGACGGAAAAGTCCATGCCGACGGGATTGCCCTGGACCGGAAGAACGGCATCCTGTATTTCCACGCCCTGACGGGTAAAACCCTGTATGGAATACCCACCCGCCAACTGATTGACCGGAAGGTGGATGAAAGCAGGATTTTTTCCATGAAAACGCCTTCCCCGGACGGCATGATCATGGACGACCGGGGCAACCTTTACATGGGGGACCTGGAAGAGAACCGCATTGTCTATCTCACTCCGGACCGCAAGGAGATCAAGGTTCTGGCTTCCGGGGACGGAATCAGCTGGCCGGACACGTTCAGCATTCATGACGGGTACCTGTATTTCACCAATTCCCGCATTCAGGAAGCCAGCGGGGATATTTCCAAGATGGAGTTTACGCTGAAAAGGGTGAAGCTGCCGGAATAAGCGGCCTGGGCGGAGCGGAGGATGGCTGAGCCTCCGGCATCTGTGCCGTGAAACCGCTTGCGCCCTGCCGCCCTCCGCCGGAACCGCGACGTGGCTTGCCCCTGTTCCGGAGGTATTCTTCATCTTCCTTTACATGACAGGCGCCCCGGGCTACAGTCCCCGCGTTTTTCAGGAAGGCAATGATTCTTTTCAACTGTGACTACAGTGAAGGCGCCCATGCGGATATTCTCCGCAGGCTGGCGGAAACGAATATGGAACAGACAGCCGGGTATGGGGAGGACCCCTATTGCGACCGGGCCCGGGAGCTGATCGCTAATTTGTGCGGCAGAACGGACCTGGACATTCATTTCCTCATTGGAGGAACCCAGACCAATTTCACGGTGATTGCGGCGGCCTTGCGCCCCCATCAATGCGTGCTGTGCGCGGATGCGGGCCATATCAACGTCCATGAGTCGGGAGCGGTGGAGGCGTGCGGCCACAAGGTTTCCGCCATTCCATCCCTGGACGGGAAGCTGACGGCCCGGCAGATTGAGGATGCGTGGCACGCCCATTGGGACGACGAAACCCATGAACACATGCCTCAGCCCCGGATGGTTTATATTTCCCAGCCGACGGAGCTGGGGACCATTTATTCCCGGAGGGAACTTCAGGAGATTTCCGAAGTCTGCCGCCGCCGGGGGCTGTACCTGTATATGGACGGCGCGCGCCTCGGCTACGGCTTGTGCGATGAAGGCAATGATTTGGATCTGCCGGCAATTGCCTCCCTCTGCGACGCCTTTTACATCGGCGGCACGAAGGTCGGCGCCCTGTTCGGGGAAGCCCTGGTGCTGCGCCATGATGCCCTGAAGGAGGATTTCCGCTACATTGCCAAGCAGAAGGGCGGCCGGCTCGCGAAAGGGAGGCTTCTGGGCATCCAGTTTCTGGAGCTGTTCCGTGACGGCCTTTATTTCCGCCTGGGGGCCCACGCGGACCGTCTGGCCGTGATGCTCCGGGATTTCTGCCGCGCCAGGGGACTGGCGCTCCCCGTTGCCAGCGGGACGAACCAGCAGTTCGTCACGATGCCCGATTACGTCCTGGATGAGTTGGGGAAGAAGTACGGCTTTGCCTACCTGCGCCGGGAGGACCCCTCCCACAGTACCGTGCGTTTCTGCACGAGCTGGGCCACGCGGGAGGAAGACGTGCGGGAGTTGATGGCAGATATCGGCCGTTTGTGCTGAGGTGTTCCCGTTTCCGGGGAGCGCCGGGGTACCTGCACCGGGTTTCATTGTCTGCGGGGGCAGGGGGAAGATTGTTCTCCGGCTCATCCCTGGGAAGCGGTATTGAGCTTTCCGGAATGCGGAAGGGCGGGGATGGCACGGATATGTCCTTGACCGTGCAGCAACCATGGCCGGGGGGACGCGTCCTCCGCCCGGCATGGAATAAATTTTCCGGAAGGATGCTCCGGCTGCGATTTTGGCTGTAAAAGGCTTTTTCATGGTGTATAGGTGGCTTCTGTTGAAACAGAGGCGTTCCGTACGCCGTACTATCATAGCCATGGAACCCTTACTCTCTCCCGACAGCAAACGCATTTATGTGGTGGACGCCCTGCGCGGTTTTGCCGTGATGGCAATCATGCTGCTGCATTTTCTGGAACATTTCATCTACAATTCCTATCCCGTGGCTTCCTCCCCGGTGATGGAGGCGGCCAACCAGCAGTTCAAGGACGCTTTTTTCTTCCTGTTTGCCGGAAAGTCCTACACCATTTTCGCCCTGTTGTTCGGGTTCACCTTTGCCATCCAGTACCGCAACCAGGCCCGGAAGGGCCGTGACTTTGCGGGCAGGTTTGTCTGGCGCATGTGCCTGCTGGCGGTGTTCGCCTGCATGAATGCGGTGTTTTTTCCGGGCGGAGACGTGCTGCTGACCTTCGCCATCGCAGGGCTGCTCCTGGTGCCGTGCCGCCGGCTGAAGACTTCCACTCTGGTGGTATTATCCCTGTTCTTCCTGGCCCAGCCCCTGGAATGGGCGTATGCGGCAGCGCAGTGGGTGAGTCCGGCCTGGGCGCCTCCCTCCCTGGCTGTTGCGGAATCGTACGCTGCCCTGAAAACGGCTGTGGATACGGGCAATTTCTGGCTGATGGCGTGGGAGAACCTGACGGTGGGGCAGTGGGCAAGCCTGGCCTGGGGCATTGAGGCGGGGCGCCTGATGCAGGCTCCGGGACTGTTTCTGCTGGGGTTCGTGCTGGGGCGGCAGGATTTCTTTTTGCAGAATGACCGGAATGCCATGTTCTGGACCCGGGGGATGCTTCTTTCCCTGGCCGGAGCCGTGGCGTTTTATGTGGTGATGTCCCTGCCGGATTTGCCTGCCCCGGTGCACACCGTGTTCACCATGTGGCACAATGTCTGCTTTACCGGCGTGTGGGTAGCCGGGTTCGTCCTGCTGTACCGGCTGGAATATTTCAGGAAAGTGACGGTTCCTCTGCTGACTTATGGACGCATGAGCCTGACCAACTATGTCTCCCAGTCTCTGATAGGCTCCCTGATTTTCTTCCCGTACGCGCTGGGGCTGGCTCCTTATTGCGGGTATCTGGCCAGCTTTACAATCGGCTGCGCCGCCATGGCCGGGCAGATATGGTTCTGCCGCTGGTGGCTGGAGCGGCACCGTTACGGGGTGCTGGAAGGGCTGTGGCACCGGGCAACCTGGCTGGGCGCCGGAAAGGCGGCCAAGCCGGAAGCCCGGTAGAAACGGTGATTTTCTCCGGTACAGGTTATTTTGCCGGTACCTGGTCGTAAAAGACGAGGGACGCTTTTTCCAGCGTGTGCTGCCAGAGCTGGAAGCCTACCTGGGCGGCCGGGGTATCCGGAGCCACGGGCAGCGATGCCGTATCCAGCGCATAAACGGTGACCAGGTACAGGTGCCACCCGTGGCCCGGGGGAGGGAAGCTGCCGCTGTAGCCCGCGAATCCGGCGTCATTGCGAATTTGGACCGCCTGCTCCGGCATCAGGCGGGTGGCCGGATTTCCGGCATCCGCGTGCAGTTCCCTGACGGAGGCGGGAATGTTGACGGCCAGCCAGTGCCAGAATCCGCTTCCGGTAGGCGCGTCCCGGTCATGGATGGTAACGGCAAAGCTTTTTGTTCCTTCCGGCGGATTGGTCCAGAAGAGCTCGGGGGACTGATTGCCGCCGCCTATGCTGGTGTGCCGGTGGACAGGCGTGGCAACGCCGCCCAGGTCCTTGCTGTGGAGTGTAAATGATGAAGGCATAAGGTCAGGATTTTATTTCAGTGTTGTTCGTTCAAAATGAGGGGAAGGGTTCAGGAGATTGTGTGGAGGGGCTTGCTGCCGGGCTGTCCGGCGGCTTTCTCCCGGATGCTCCAGATTCATTCCTTGTTGATTTTTTCCTTCCAGTCGTGTTCGGTTGGTTCCCTGGTACGGGAAAGGGTGCCGTTCCAGATGGCGCTTTCCTTTGAAAGGGAGATGTAGTATTGCGTGGCGTATGGAAGGGCGGACGGACATCGGCGGCTTTTTCGGCCTGGAATTGCCGGAATACGGCAATTTCCCTCAGTGGCATCCCGGCCGGAGCGTGGCCGTGAATTCCGGCAGGCGCGCTTTGGAGTATATCCTGCGCCGCCTGGGGGGCGTGCGCCGTGTCCACGTGCCCCTTTATACGTGCGGAACGGTGCTGGAACCGATGGAACGGCTTCACATTCCCGTTATTCCTTACCGCATTGACGGGCATCTGGAGCCGGAAGAATTGCCGGAGCTGGAGGAAGGAGAATTCCTGCTGTATACAAACTACTTCGGCATCAAGGAGAAGTACGTGGACCGGCTGGCCTCCCGGTATGGCGGCAGGCTGGTTGTGGACAATGCGCTGGCCTTGTATTCTCCCGCCCGTCCCGGCGTGGCGTCCCTGTACAGTCCGCGCAAGTTTTCCGGCCTTCCGGACGGGGGAATCGCCGTCATGGACGCAGACCAGCCGCTGCCGGAACCGGAGGAACGGGATGAGTCTCTGCCGGATGCCGCCTTTCTGCTGGGATGCCTGGAACGTGGGCCGGAAAGGGCTTCCGCCGCCTGCGGACGGAACGAACGGAGGCTGGAAAACGCCCCCCTGCGGAAAATGTCCCGTCTGACGGAGCGGTTAATGCGCGGAATTGATTACGAGCAGGCGCGATTGCGCCGCATGGACAATTTCCTGTTTCTGCACGAAAGGCTGGGACATCTGAACCGCCTTTCCGTGGAGCCGGATTCCTTGTCCGCTCCATTTTGCTATCCGTTTTGGACGGCTTTTCCCGAGCTGAGGAATGTGCTGATTGATGAACGCATCCTGGTTCCCCTGCTGTGGCCGGAGGTGCTGGAACAGGCCCCGGAGGGCAGCCTGGAACGGAAGCTGGCGCTGCATCTTCTGCCGCTTCCCGTGGACCAGCGCTGCGGGCCGCAGGACATGGAGCGCGTCGTCCGGACCGTGGAGAATTTTTATTCCTGAAACAAGGAGGAACTATTTTGTTAGAGCGGCAATAAGACGTTGACGGTGTGAATGGAATGCTCTAACATTTTTGAATGTCCGACTATCTCTCTTCTCTGGGCTATCCTTTCCGTGGAAGGCCCATGGTTTTTGCCTTTGCCGTCCTCATTGTATGGGCCATGTTCCTGGCGGCCTGGGCGCCCCTCATCGGCTGGATTGCCATTTTTTGTTTCCTGCAACCGTTCATGTGCGCCTTTTTCATGAAGATGGTGCAGCGGTCCGCCATGGGGGAGGAGGAAATCTGCCTCTTTCCGGAGTTGGAGGAATGGCTGGACAATCTGATGATGCCTTACATCCGGCTGGTGATGTGCATGGCAGTCTCCTTCCTGCCTCTGGTCATTTATCTGGGAGTGATGGACTGGGACATGGACAGCCCCCTTATCTGGCTGTTCATTGCGGCGGGTGCAGCTTATTTCCCGGGCGTTTTCATGAGGACTTCCGTGCTGGAAAGTTTTTCCGGGCTTTCTCCCGCGGGCTGGTGGGGGCTTGTCAGAAAGGCGCCTCTTCCCTATGCCGGGCTGCTCGGCGCCATCTGCGCGGGGGGATGGGTGATTCTGAGCCTTCCTTCCGGGTTTCTGATGGATTTTGCCATGGCGCCCGTGAAGCTGTATGTCGCCTGCGTGCTGATGAACATGTGCGGCTTGTTCATGCTCAAGCATGAATTTGCCGGGGAAGAGGAGGAGGGCGGTTTTTCCATCTCCGGTCCCGCCGCTTCATGACTGCCGCCGTTCCGGCAGCGCCGGGGAAAGTGAGGCTTATTTGGCAGACTCCCTGTCCAGATTGAGGATGCCCAGCACGGACATGTTCCCTTCCGCATCCTTGCCGGAGGGAAGGTAGACCTTGGCATTGTTCAGCATGTTTTCAAAGGCCTTGGCGCGGAGCACGTTCGGCCCCATGGCCTTTTCCTTCAGCGCCAGACCCGCCGCTTCCGCCCTGGCGGCTTCCAGGGAAGCTTCCGCGCGCGCTTTCCCCTGCATGACGATGACTTTGGCTTCCGCCTCGCCGCGTGCCAGATTAGCGTTCGCTTCCTGGCGCGCTATTTCCATTTTCATGGCTCCTTCCGCCTCCCCGCGTGCGCGCTGGATGGCGATGTCCTTCCGGGCGATTTGCAGCTCCGTCTCCTTCCGTTCATTTTCCTGGGTGGTCTGCACTTTCTTCACGACGGATTCAATGATGGCCTGCGGAGGATTGGTTTCTCCCACGGCTACGGAATCCACGATGAAGGGGGTGCCGTCCAGTCGCTTGCTCAACTGCGTGTAAACGTTGTCGGAAATCTTTTGCAGGCTGCCGGAGGCGTCCAGGGCGTTGTACTGGCTCAATTCCGCCCGTACGGCGGTGCGGAAGGGCTGCTGGATGAAATTCTTGTAGGCAAACAGCATGATCTCGTCCGCCACTTCGTCGTCATTGCGGCCGGAGCTCTGCGCGATGCCGCCGTAATCCTCCATGAATTCCTTCACTCGGGACGGGTCCAGGCGGTAAACCAGGGAGGCCTTGCAGGAGATGGGCAGTTTGTCCTTGCCCAGGATGGCGCCGCCGTTGCGGGCATCGAATTCCTCCACCGTGGTATCCGGCGTGATGGAAACCTTGCTGACTTCCCTCCGCCATACCCATCCCGTGGAGGATGGCCCGATCAGGATGCCCTCAAACTTGTTCTGGCCGAAAATGGGCTTGGAATAGACGTAGCCGGCAAAACCGGACAGCACGCGCTTGTTGCTGAAATTGTAAAAGGAGAAGGCCGCCGCACCCGCAGCAATGATGACAATGGCGGGAATGAGCAGGGAAAGGAAAGTTCTGGGAGTTTTATTCATGAGAGAGTAGTGGTTGTGACGGTTTCCAACATAAAAGGCACCCGGTGAAAATCAAGTTCTCTTTTTCCGTCCGGCCGCAGGGGAAATTCCGGTGAAGAGCGCGTTTCAGGAAAAGGAAGGCGGCAAAGTATGTCCTCCGCTGAACGGAGGAGAGAGGTGGAAATGTCTTATCCGGTAAAGGTTGTCCGTTCCCGTGCGGGATATTTCCAGCAGTGTTCCGGAGCGCCCTCCGCGGAGACGGGCCGCCATCTGATTTACAGTCATGAATGTAGCCATTACGGGTTCCAGCGGATTTATAGGCAGCCACTTGTCCAGCCGTCTTGCGGTGTTCGGGCATCAGGTGACGCCTTTGTGGCGCTATCTGTTCACGCAGGACAGCGTGGATTGCCTGGCGGAGGCTCTGGCGGGATGCCGCGCTGTCATCAATCTGGCCGGGGCGCCCATCGACCGGCGGTGGACGGACGCTTACAAGCAGGAACTGGTGGAGAGCCGCATTATGACCACCCGCAAGCTGGTGGAAGCGGTCAATCGCCTGCACGAACCTCCGGAAGTGATGATTTCCACTTCCGCCGTCGGGTATTACAGCCCGGCCGGCGGCTGCCATGGCGAACAGGACGATCCGGCGGCGGATTCCTTTCTGGCGGAATTGTGCGTGGCCTGGGAAAAGGAGGCGGAACTGGTGAACGACTCCGTGCGGCTGGTCCGCACCCGGTTTGGCGTAGTCCTTTCCCCGGATGGGGAGCGCTCCCCAGAATGGTGCGCCCGGCCCGGTTCGGCATCACGGCGGCGGTAGGGAACCCGGACCATCCCTTTTCCTGGGTGGCGCTGGAGGACCTGGTGGATGCCCTGATTTTCATCATGGGGAAGGAGGACATTTCCGGCCCGGTCAATGTAACGGCTCCGGAACGCACCACCAACCGGGAATTTTACAAGGCTGCCGCAGAACATTTCCACACCCGCCTGTCCATCCATGTTCCGGACGCCGTCCTGCGCCTGCTGATGGGGGAAGCCTCCCAGGTGATTACCAACGGGCAGTGCGCCATTCCGGAGACGCTGATGCGGGAGGGATTTGAGTTTCAATATCCGGATATCCGCACCTTTTTTAACAAAGCATTCCCTGTCAAATCATGAGTATCATACAGACCATCGTTACTTCCCTGTTTCACGGCCATTCCGTCAAAACCGACCCCATGCCGGATTTCAATCTGGAACGTTATCTGGGGGAATGGCACGAAATCGCGCGCCTGGAAAATTGGTTTGAGCGCGGGCTTCGCAAGGTGCTTGCCCGGTATGACCATGGAGAGAACGGTACCATTTCCGTTACCAACAGCGGTTATGACGTCCGTACCGGGGAACGGAAGGAGGCTCATGCGAAGGCTGTGGTGGGAGACGCCCCCAATCATTTGAAAGTGTACTTCGTGCCGCTGGTGTACGGCCGGTATGAAGTGGCCTTTCTGGATGAGGATTACAGCCGCGCCGTGGTTTCCGGCGGTTCCCTGAATTACCTGTGGCTGCTGGCCCGGACGCCGCAGTTGAGGGATGAAGAGCTTCAGCCGATGCTCCATTGCGCGGAGGAACTGGGGTATGATACCTCCCAGCTGATTTACTCCAATTCCCTGGCTTCCACGGATAATGGCATTGGGCGGGATCTGTGAGGGATACCGTTCTTGAAATGGGAGTGCGGGGTAGGGATAACGGCTTTATGGAAGAGCCAAGCTCCTTTGTGGAAAAACGCCTCCGCTTCGCTTGGCAGTGAAGGCCGGGAGGCCTTCATTCCCAGGGATGTTTTTACCCAGTCCGGGGGAAGGCGTATTTTCTCCGTGTTTCCCGCTGGGCATCCGCCGGGAACAAGGGCCTTCCGGCCCTTGTAAAAAATGCCTCCGCTGTATTCCGGAACAGGTTCATCCATGAAGGCTGCCCGGCCGTAAAGCGGTTTCATGGCCCTTGTCAGGAATTTCCCGTAAGCGCCCCCATGGGCTCCTTCCTTTCTTCATTCTCCTGCTTTCAAGCTCTTCCCTCCAGCGGGCCCGTCTCCATGCACATAATTTAAAAAACGCAGCCATTCGTTGAAAAGCGCTTGCAATCGGGCGGCGGATGGCTATGTTCTCATTCATCCAAACATTGGATGTTTGGATGAATTACTTAAAGAAGGAGTAACAATGGATATTATTCATGACAACGCCGCTGATCTCAGCGCATTGAACGGCAAGACCGTTGCCGTGATTGGATATGGCGCCCAGGGCCGCGCCCAGGCACTTTGCATGCGTGACTCCGGTGTGAACGTGATTATCGGCGTTCGCCCCGGCAAGTCTTTTGACGCCGCCACCCAGGACGGGTTCCAGGTGATGACCGTAGCGGAAGCCGCGGACAAGGCGGACATCATCCACATTCTGCTGCCGGATGAAAGCCACGGCTCCGTGTATGAAGCTGAAATCAAGCCCCACCTGAAGGCCGGCAAGACGCTTTGCTGCTCCCACGGCTTTGCCTACGTGTTCAACACCATCGTCCCCCCGCGGACGTGGACGTGATCATGGTGGCTCCCAAGGGACCGGGCACGGAAGTGCGCCGCGTGTTTGAAGAAGGCTTCGGCTGCCCCGGCCTCATCGCCGTGCACCAGAATCCCTCCGGCAAGGCCCGCGACGTGGCTCTCGCCATGGCCAAGGCTGAGGGCCTGACCCGCGGCGGCGTGCTGGAATGCACCATGGCCCAGGAAACGTACGAAGACCTGTTCGGCGAACAGAACGTGCTGTGCGGCGGCCTGGTGGACCTGATGAAATACGGCTTTGAAACCCTGACGGAAGCCGGTTATCCGCCGGAAATGGCCTACTTTGAATGCGTGCATGAAGCCAAGCTCATCGTGGACCTGATTTACAACGGCGGCATCCAGAAAATGAACTCCGTGATTTCCAACACCGCTGAATTCGGCGAGTACTACAACGGCCCTCAGATTCTGCCCGCCGACGTGAAGGAACGCATGAAGGAATCTCTCAAGCGCATTGAATCCGGCAAGTTCGCCAAGGACTGGCTGGAAGAAGCCGCCAAGGGTGCTCCCAACCTCAAGGCCAAGCGCGAAGCCCTGGGCCAGCACCCGGTGGAAATCGTGGGCGCCAAGATTCGCAGCCTGTTTGAAAGAAACTAAGGTTTCTTTTACGTTGATTACGGGCCGTTCCGCCGTATCCCGGAGGAACGGCCCGGACACTCCCGGGCTTTCCGCGGAAGCCCGCTATTTTTTCAGTTTATGGACAATTCCTTGCCGGCCGTCAATGTGGAGAATGCCAGGGTATACCTGGGCGGCCACGAAATCCTGCACAATATTTCCTGGCAGGTGCAGCGCGGAGAACGCTGCTTCATCCTGGGCGCGAACGGCGCCGGAAAGACGACGCTGGTCAAGGTGCTGATGGGGTTTGCATGGCCTCTCTTCGGCGCCAGAGTACAGGTGCTGGGCAAGACCTTCGGGCACGTGAATCTGCTGGAACTGCGCAAGTCCATCGCGTGGGTGAGCCCGTTCATGCACAAATGGCTGGAGGACGGCGCCTGGAACGGGCGCGACATGGTGCTTTCCGGCCCTGACGGCACTATTGGCCTTCTGCGGGAGCCGACGCCGGAAGAGGAAGAGAAAGCCGCCGGGATCATGAAATCCCTGAAGGCGCAGCATTTGATGGACAGGCCCGTGGTGGCCATGTCTTCCGGAGAACAGGTCAAGGTGCTCATTGCACGGGCGCTGATGACGAACCCGGAGCTGATGATCCTGGACGAACCCAGCGTTTACCTGGACCTGGCGGGACGCGAATTTTTACTGAAAACCATTGAGGAACTGGCGGAGACGCGGCCTGACCTGACCATCGTGTTCATTACCCAGCGTATTGAAGACATCCTCCCCGTATTCAACCGCGGCATGATTTTAAAGTCCGGTGAGATCGTGGCCCACGGAAGCCGGGACGAGGTGTTGACGGAGGAAAATCTAAAGGACGCCTTTGAACTGGATATCCAGTTGATCAAGACGGAGAAGGGACGCCTCTGGACTGTTATTCGCTAACTTTTCATGAAGAAATCCAAGACAATGGAGTTGAAGAAGCCTGTAAGAGTGTCCCTGTCCCGCCAGGTGCTCACCGCCATGGAATCCATGATACGGTCCGGCAAGTGGAAGGTGGGGGACCGCATTCCCGCGGAGGCGGAACTGGCCCGGGCTTTTTCCGTCAGCCACAACACCATCCGCGAGGCCCTTCAATCCCTGATTCACATGGGGATGCTGGAGGCCCGGCCCGGCGACGGCACGTATGTGATGGCATCAGACCGCTTTGCCGTTGCGGTGAGTAACCGCCTCAAGGAATCCGAACTGCCCCAGATTCTGGAAGCGCGGCTGGCTTTGGAAAAGGAGATTGCGCGGCTGGCCGCCGTTAAAAGGACGGAGGAGGATTTGAAGGAGCTGGAAAGCGCCCTGAAGGACTGCCATGCCAGGGTAAGGCCGGGCATTGAGGACGACATGCTGTTTCACGCCGCCGTGGCCCGCGCCACGCATAACCCGGTGCTTGCGGAATTGTACAACGTGGTGATCCGCCATGTGCAGGAGAATCTGGAAGGCCTGCTGCAGGAGAAGCAGTATGACGCCGGGGCCATGAAGCTGCATGACGACCTGCTGGATGCCATCCGGCAGCGGGAGGCGGACACGGCGGAAAACATTATTGTGAAGATCGTGGAGTTTGATACGGTCAGCATAGGCGGCCAATTCAGCGCCTGATATTCGGGTGTTGGGATGCTTGAACCGGCAGTTTGTCCGGTAACCGGAACGTTCCGGCGTCCTCCGCATGGCGGAAGCCGCCGTTTTTTGCGGAAAAGAGAATGGCGTTCCGGGAAAAAGAGGGGAAATAGCTTGGTAATTCATGGAGTACGATTAGTATTTTCAACTTTTTCTTTACATCTTCAAATAAATAAATTACCCGGATAAGGCAACGATATGCCAACTTCCCCTCCTTACCATGTTGTCTCTATTTCAAATATGTTCTATCGGCCTGATATTGATGGGCCACTGGTTTGGCGCTTTTGCCCAGGCCGGAGAAGATGTTCCTGATGAAGTACAGGCGCTGGAAATAAAATCGGAAACGACGTTGTGTTCTGCCGATTTCTATATTGCCAAAGAGCAGGGAAAGGATGTGGATGAGAAGACGGACAAGGAGCGCAAAAAACTCGGCATGGGGGAAGATGTTTTGTTGACTTTGACCGGAAAGCCCAAGGGGGATGTTTCTCAGTTGCAGTGGAAGATTACCAAAGGAGAAGCTCTTGCCTCTCTTCCCGAAAAAACCGAGGGGCTCGAAGAGGTTACATTGACGGTGAATAAGAGAATACAAAAGAAGGGAGAGGTGGAAGTCACCGTCACCACGAGTGAAGGCCTGGAAAAAACCATTGCCTTTGAGATTCTTGTACCGACAAAGCTGACGGCAGTTGTTCCCGTCAAGGCCGATCTTCCCAGTGATCACGATATCATTATTGTGGCTGCTGATGTTAAATTGACGGTGGAACCTACGGAGGTGAATTTTGGAAATATCCAACTGATTGAACGCGATGGAGGATTGACCTATGTCATGCCGACCCCTCCTCCCGATCCGCAAAAACATGAAATAAAATTGGGCGTCCCGCATACGGAGCATGGATGCGATGACCCCAGGAGCATTGAACAAAATAATTCATTCATTGACCGGGTGATATATATGGCAAATTATAACGCCATACATGGAGCTAAGTTGCCGCAGGAATGGTTTTGGACTTGCGATTGGAAAGTCCATGATGGGAAAGGCGGCAAAGAGTCGACCAGTGACGATATCCTCAAAGTGGAAACCGTGGAGCAGAGGTTCAAGGTTGAGTATGTGAAATTCGAAGGAATGGATGGAGAATTTGAAGAAATCCAAATTGCCATCAGGAAATTCGGTCGCGCCATATCCTATGATTTATGCTATCATCTAATGAATTATGAATATGTTTGGAAATAATCCAATGAAAGTGTTTACCTTTCTTGCCATGCTATGCTGTATGGTAGGGCTGGGACATGCCCTGCCTTCCCCGGTGTGCCTGGACCCGTTTAAATCTCCCCCTGCGGAGCTGTCCGGCTTGCGGGAGAAGCTGGCGCAAGGGCGGCTGGGGGAGTTTTATACAGAGGCACGCTCCGTGCTGGGCCAATGCGCTTCTGTTAGCAATAAGCAGATCACGCGGGAGGAGCTGGCGTTGCAGCTCTGGCTGTTCTATTATATCGCGGAAACTCCCCTTTATCCCGCCGACTACGACAAGGCGACGCCGGAGAGCATTTTTGACAATAATGATCATGCCGTCAAACATGACATGTTTTCCTTCCTCTACGTGATGAGCCGTGACGCCTCTCCGATGGCGCGCCGCCTCCATCTCCGGGGCAAGACGCTGTCCGACTTGCTGGCCACTTATGCGGCTTCCATCTATGCGCAGTTCCGGAACCGTTACGATCCGGATTTGGAGGAGAAGCACGAGGCTCTGAAAAAATCGTTCGTTCCGTTAAACCGGAAGTATTTGGAAGAAGAACTCAAGAAACGTGATATCGTTTGCAATGTCAATCCCCAGTATTACGTCTTTCTCAACAAGCTGGCAGTAAACAATATCAGGAATAAAAGGTTAAAAAATTATATTTCCGTTCCCAGAATGAAGTATTTTGTGGAAATGCTGGTGAACCTGTTTCCGGGTCAAAGCGGGGCGGTAAAGAACTACCTCCGGATGGCGGGCTATGCGGACAAGGAAATCCCGGACTTGATCAACCGGACGGTGGGGCGTACTCCGGCCACGGAATTTTTGTACAAGGGAATGCCTAGGGATGCGCAGAAGGTAAAGCCGTGAAGCAGGACAAACGCTTAAGGACAGCAGTTTCCCAAGGCAGACGGAATTTCCTTTCCGGACAACTTAAAGCCGTCTATCCCTTATTCCCGGAAAAACGGTATTTTTGTGGAGGATGGAGAGACCGGTAACGCTGTGATTTTTATGCTTTTCTGAACATAAAAGTTTGTTAGAATTCCGGGCATGACTACCCCTGTTGAATTGAAGTGTCCGATGTGCGGCGCGTTGCTGGCGATGGAAGATGTGAATATGGCCACGGATATGGCTTTATGCCGCGCCTGCAACAAGATAAGCAGGTTTTCAGAGCTTGTTCAGGAGGAAAGGGATGAGGAAATCCTTGATTCCATTCCCCGGCGCATGAGCGTGACAAAAACGGCACGGGGATTGGAAGTAACGTACAGGAAGCCCAAGGGAGCCGGATTTTTCCTGTTGCTGTTTGCACTGATTTGGAATGCTATTACATACGCCGCCATATTTGTGATGATGGGGAAAATGGCCCATGAGAGTTTATTCGGGCAATTGTTCCTGATTCCTTTCGTTCTGGTCGGGTTCGGTACGTTTTTGGGCGCCGTTTATGTGTTGTTCGGCCGTATGACGCTGACCCTGTCGCCCGGAACGGGAGAGCTGTTCCGCGGGGTTGGGAGCCTGGGCCGCCGCCAGCAGTTTCTTCTGGCGAAGGATTCCCGCATTTCCATTGAGGCGAGTAATATACAGCAGAATAATAAGGTGCTGAACAAGATTGTAGTGGAACAACCGGACGGCAAGCCGTTCGAGTTCGGTACAGGTATTGCGGAGAAGGAAGCCCAGCAGTATGTGGCGGCCCTTCTGCGGCAGATGAGAGGGTAGGGCTGCTGTTCCGGAATTCCAGGAAAGGTGAAGGAATGACAGGGGGAGCCGGCCTTTATTGCCGCCGGATTGGAAACGCCTTGATGGAGCTGTTTCTCCGGCAGCAGGGGGGCGTCTGTCCGTGGGAGCGGCGCGGAAGGAAAGGCTTCGTATCCATTTCCGGGAAATAATTGGATGGGCAAATCGTCCTGTTTTTAGCAAATTCGTTGCTAAAGAGTCATGGATGCCGCTTGCAGGATTGCCCCGGAAATTTCAGAATTAATATTTTGATTGATATGGAAGGCAAGCCGCGTAAATTAAACTATGATGAAGAAAGCGCATCTATTGTTGATTCTGTGCAGTTTGCTTTGCGGGGCGGCGGGGGCGCAGAGCCGCCCGGCCACTCCGCCGAACATGGTGGTCATTCTGGCGGACGACCTGGGGTACGGGGATTTGGGCTGCACGGGGTCCAGGCAGATTAAAACGCCTTCCCTTGACCGGCTGGCGAAGGAGGGCGTGTTCTGCTCCCGGGCGTATGTAACGGCGCCGATGTGCTCCCCCTCCCGCATGGGGCTGCTGACGGGCCGTTTTCCGAAGCGCTACGGCATTACTACGAATCCCAATATCCAGGTGGATTACCTTCCGGAGTCCCATTACGGGCTGCCCCAGACGGAGAAGCTGATTCCGGAGTATTTGAAGCCTTGCGGGTACCGGAGCGCGGTGTTCGGCAAGTGGCATCTGGGCCACACGCAGGGGTATACGCCGCCGGAACGCGGCTTCACGCGCTGGTGGGGGTTCCTGGGAGGTTCCCGGTCTTATTTTCCCGTGAAGAAGGAGGCTGAAGGCCTGAATCCCTCCATGATTGTGTCCAATTTTACGGATAAGACGGATATTACCTACCTGACGGACGATATTACGGACAGGGCGGTTGAGTTCCTCCAGGAGTCCAACAAGGATAAAAAGCCGTTTTTCATGTTCGTTTCCTACAATGCTCCCCATTGGCCCAACGAAGCCAAACCGGAGGACATCGCCAAATTCAAGAACGTGCAGGACAGGGAGCGCCGGATTTATTGCGCCATGGTGTATGCGATGGACAAGGGAATAGGCCGCATTCTGGATGCCTTGAAGAAGAACGGTCTGGAAAAGGACACGATTGTCGTGTTCCTGTCGGACAACGGCGGCGCTCCGGAAGCGTCTTCCTGCAACGCTCCTTTCCGGGGTGCCAAGAGGCAGCATTTTGAGGGGGGCGTACGCGTGCCTTTCATCATCAGGTATCCGGCGGACAAGCGGCTGATTCCCGGAAGCGTCTGCAAGCAGCCCGTTTCCACCGTGGACCTGCTTCCGGCCCTGCTGAAGGCAAACGGACGTCAAATCCCCAAGAAACTGGACGGCATGGATATTCTGGAGCTGGTGGCGAACAGGGGAACGCCTGTTCCGCGCACGTTGTTCTGGTGCACGGATTATACGTCCGCCGTGCTGGACGGGGATATGAAGTACCTGCTGGTGCCGGACCGCGCTCCGCAGTTTTACAGCGTTACGGATGACCCCCAGGAGCAGAAGGATTTATATTTTTCCAGGCACCAGGATGCGGATTCCCTGGCCAGGAAGCTGGGAACGTACCTGACCACGACGCCCGCGTGCCGTTTCCCGGACAGCATCAGCTGGTCCGCCAAGCTGATGAGGGAGTACGACAAGGCCACCCCGGACAAACAGCCTGAATGAGGCCGCATTGGGTCTCGCCGGGGGCCCTGCGCTGCGGTCAATACGCAGCGGCGCCTGCCGGCAGGGTAGCGGGGATGCGGAACCGTCCCTTTCCGCCGCGCGGCATGGTTGCCATTCCCGTGGCTGCCCCTATCCCGCTGCGGATAACCGGGCTGGATGGAGGCCGGGTGGGATCAAACGCCCTGGTTTGGACTGGAACGTTCCGTTGACCGGTACGGGACATGGTTTTCATGGTCCCGTTTTTTCGTTAAAAAAGCGCCTTATTTCAGGCGCTTGGGTTCCGCGATGCGGAGGATATGTTCACCGGGAAGGGCCAGATTGCCCTTGTCCCGAGCAATCATTTCAAAATAATGGGGGTCCTGGGAAATCCAGATGAATTCGTTTTTAGCCTGTTCCATCTGCTCCCTGGATTTTTCCAGATGCGCCTGGAGGAAGGAACGTTCATGCTCCAGAGAGCGCAGGTCCTTCCATGGCTTGAAACACACCAGGGAAAGCAGCATGGTCAGGCACAAGGCCAGGACGATGGCAAAGAGGCGGAGAGCCCTCTGGACAATCAGGGCACGTTTCTCCCGGCGGATTTCAAGCTCCGCCAAGGTAAAACGATGGTAATAGCGGCGTCTCCAGAGCATTCTTTGCAGTTAAACAAAACATTTTTGATCATAAAATGTGGATTTTGCCACCATAAACTGCGTCATCTCCCAGCTCTTCTTCAATTCTAAGGAGCTGGTTGTATTTGGCCATGCGGTCGGAACGGCTCAGGGAGCCGGTTTTGATTTGCCCGGCATTGGTCGCTACGGCAATGTCCGCAATGGTGGCGTCTTCCGTTTCCCCGGAGCGGTGGGAGATGATGGCGGAGTATTTGTTGTCCTTGGCCAGTTCCACCGTGTCCAGCGTCTCCGTCAGGGAGCCGATCTGGTTGACCTTCACCAGCACGGCGTTCGCCACATGGCGGGAAATGCCCTGGTTCAGGAATTCCACGTTCGTTACGAAGAGGTCGTCCCCCACCAATTGGGTATTGTGGCCCATGGCTTTGGTGAGCTGTTCCCAGCCCAGCCAGTCGTTTTCCGCGCAGCCGTCCTCAATGGAGATGATGGGGTATTTTTTCTGGAGCTCCTGGTAGTAGGCCGTCAGTTCCTCCGCCGTTCTGCCGCGGCCGTCCGATTTCTTGAAGACGTACAGGTTCTGAGAAGGGTCGTAGAATTCGGAGGAAGCCACGTCCAGGGCAATGAAGATGTCCGTGCCCAGCGTGTAGCCGGCGCGTTTCACGGCCTGGGCGATGCATTCCAGGGCGTCATCAGCGGATTTCAGGGAAGGGGCAAAGCCGCCTTCATCCCCCACGGCGGTGGACAGGCCGCGGTCGTGCAGCACGTCCTTGAGCGCATGGAAGACTTCCGCGCCGTAGCGCAGGGCTTCCCGGAAGGTGGGCGCGCCCTTGGGCATGATCATGAATTCCTGGAAGTCAATGGGGGAGTCCGAATGAGCGCCTCCATTGATGATGTTCATCATCGGGACGGGAAGCACCTTGGCGTTCGGGCCGCCCAGGTATTTGAAGAGGGGAAGATTGAGCTGGATGGCGGCGGCCTTCGCCACGGCCAGGGAAACACCCAGGATGGCGTTGGCCCCCAGGCGGGACTTGTTGGGCGTGCCGTCCAGGTCGATCATGATTTTGTCAATGGCCGGCTGGAGGGTGGCATCGTGCCCGGAGACTTCCGGCGCGATGATCTTGTTGATGTTTTCCACGGCCTTGAGAACGCCCTTGCCGCCGTAGCGCTTGGCGTCCCCGTCCCTGAGCTCCCAGGCTTCATGCTCCCCGGTGGAGGCTCCGCTGGGGACGGATGCGCGTCCGATGGCTCCTCCGGCCAGGGCCACGTCCACTTCCACGGTGGGATTGCCCCGCGAATCGATAATTTCACGGCCGCGGACGTCGATGATTTCCAGTTCGTTCATGATCATAAGATTTTTTATTGTCTTTTTTGGACCATGGAACGGCTTTTTTCGTTCCAGGGAACCACGTCATGACCGTGAAAATTCCGGGTTCAAGCGCGAAACTGACGCAGAACGGCGGCGATGTATTCAAGAGTCTCCGGGTCTGAAATGCCGCCGGAAAAGTAAAACGGCCTTCCGGAAGGCTGGGGCACGGAGATGCGGCAATAGTCCGTCTTTTCCCCTCCCTTGCGCTCCATCATGATCGGGGCCTGCGCGGGAAGGAGAAAATCCCATGTGCTCCCCACCGGACCAATGCCCCGGAAAAGAGACGCTTTACCCGGTTCCACCCGGAGAACGGCTTTTCCCAGCATCATGTCAACGCAGAGGAAGATGATGAAGGCTTCCGTGACGGCAAAGAAGGTGGTGAAGACGGGCAGCGCGAAGTCCGTTTTCCCCGGCCCGAAGGACAGGAGGACGAGCACCAGGGTGATGATGCCCCAAACCACGGCCAGTCCCGTGTAAAGAAGTATTTTGGTAAAGGAATGCCTGTAGGTGAGCGTGACTTTTCCATGGGCGGATGTTACCGTCAGATGCCTGGAAGGGGCCGCAGGCACATCATGGAATTCATGTTCCCGGACCAGGGACGTCCAGGGGGTGGAAAGTCCGCAGCTGCTGCAGGTGACCGTGTCCCGGCGGTTGTCCACATCCGCCGCGGAAAAGGGAGTGCCGCATCCGGGACATTTGAATTGTTGAAGGCTGGAGGGCATAGGGGACGGCTTGCTGCCTGTCCGCAGGCTACCACAGAAGACGGGAAGCCGCCAATTCCTTTTTAGGCGCGTCTCCGGAAGGGCCTTCCAAGGGGGATTCCGCATGGGTTCCGCAGCCTCTCATACGGGAATTCCCCCTTGTGCGGCGCATAGCCTCCATGTAGGATGGCGCCCATGATTGAGAGCAGGCGGCAGTTGAGGGAAAGGATTGAGGCGTTGGCGGAACCGGAGTTTCAGAAGTTCTCCGCTTCCCTGATTCCCGGCGTCAACCGTCTGCTGGGCGTTCGCCTCCCCGTTCTCCGGAACCTTGCCCGCGAGGTGGCGGGGGGAATTGGCGGGAGCTGCTGGAAAATCCAGCCGTTGACCCGTATGCGGAGGAAGTGATGCTGGACGGCATGCTGATAGCGCTGGCGCGCATGGAGCCGGAAGAGCGCCTGGAACAGGTCGCGCGCTTCGTGCCCCGCATGGATAACTGGGCTGTCTGCGATACTTTCTGCACCAGCCTGAAGTTTTGTAAAAAGCATCCTGCCCTGGTCTGGGAGTTCATCCAGCCGTATTTAACGTCCGCACGGGTCTATGATGTCCGCTTTGCCGTGGTGATGATGCTGGCCCATTTCATTACGGAGGATTACGTGGAGCAGGTGCTGGCCCTGCTGGATGGCGTGCGGCATGAGGATTATTACGTGGGCATGGCGGTGGCCTGGGCGGTTTCCGTCTGTTACGTGAAGTTCCCGGCATTGACGCTGGAGTATTTGAGGAATTCGTCCCTGTCCGATTTCACTTACAACAGGGCCTTGCAAAAAATTATTGAATCCCTGCGTGTTAGCCGGGAAGACAAGAGTTTGATGCGGAGCATGAAACGCAAATAGGCAGCGGCTCCCTGTCCGCGCGGAGGGAACCGCAGGAAAAGGGGTGTGCGGAGATAGTGACGCACGGAGGGGAGCCATGCCGGAACGGGGCCTTGATTCCTTCCCGTGGAGGGTATGGAATGAGACACTTACTATTAAAACCATGCCTAATATTAACGATAACTTCCTCAAGCTGCAGGCGGGATATTTGTTCCCGGAAATAGGGCGCCGCGTGAATGCGTTTGCTGAGTCCCATCCGGAGGCGGCCAAAAGGCTGATCCGCTGCGGCATCGGAGACGTGACGGAACCGCTGCCCATGGCGGCCATTGAAGCCATGCACGAGGCGGTGGACGATTTGTCCACCCATGAGCGCTTTCACGGCTACGGTCCGGAGCAGGGCTATTTCTGGCTGAGGGAGGCTATCGCCAAAAAGGCCTACCAGGTCCACGGCGTGCATGTGGAAGTGGATGAGATTTACGTGTCTGACGGCGCCAAGTGCGATACGGGCAATATTCTGGACATTTTCGGGCCGGGCAACAGGATCGCCGTGCCGGACCCGGTTTATCCCGTGTATGTGGATACCAATGTGATGGCCGGGAATACCGGGGATTCCAGCGCGGACGGTTCGTATGAGGGACTGGTGTACCTCCCCTGCACGCCGGAGAACAATTTTGTGCCGCAATTGCCGGATGAGCATGTGGATTTGATTTACCTGTGCTTCCCGAACAACCCTACCGGGGCCGTGGCTTCCCGGAATGAATTGCTGAAATGGGTGGAGTATGCCCGGGCGAACCACGCCATTATTTTGTACGATTCCGCGTATGAGGCATTTATACAGGATTCCGCCGTTCCCAAGTCCATTTTTGAAATTCCCGGCGCGCGGGATTGCGCCATTGAGTTCCGCTCCTTTTCCAAGCAGGGGGGCTTCACGGGGGTGCGCTGCGGCTACGTGGTGATTCCCAAGGAGCTGCACGGCCATGATTCCGGGGGAACAAGGTTCTCATCAGCCAGCTGTGGAGCCGCCGCACCAGCACGAAGTTCAACGGAGCTTCCTACATCGTCCAGCGGGGAGCCGCGGCCCTGTTTACGCTGGAAGGCATGGCGCAGACCGCCGTGCTGATCAGCCATTACCTGGGGAATGCCGCGCTGCTGCTGAATGCCTGCCGCCAGGCGGGCATGCGCGTGTGGGGAGGGGAAAACGCCCCGTATGTCTGGGTGCAGTGTCCGGACGGCCTGGATAGCTGGCAGATGTTTGACAAGATGCTGTATGAGGCGAATGTGGTCATTACGCCCGGTTCCGGCTTTGGTTCCAGGGGGAAGGGTTCTTCCGCATTTCCGCATTCAATTCACGGGAGAACGTGGATGAGGTCTGCCGCCGCATCCATGCCCTGTTTGCCAGATAAGGAGGCGTTCCCAGGCAGATTTTGTCAGGCCGCAGTGCGGGAAGCACTGCGGCTGCGCGCATGATTGTGATGGGGAAAGCCGCATGGAGGCTGTTCCTGCCTAGGATGGCGTAATCCGTCCGGTTTCAGAGGAAAGCCGTCCGGCGCCCGGAAGCGGAGCTTGTTAAGGTCGGCGGAAACGCTCGCCAGGGCGGAGAAAATGAGAGAACTGCATGAGCTCCTCTGGCGTTGCAGGGAACGGCCTTTGCCGGAGTGCCTTTGTTCATGGG
The DNA here is from genome assembly GCF_049262625.1 of Akkermansia sp. JRP_AM1. NCBI lineage: Bacteria > Pseudomonadati > Verrucomicrobiota > Verrucomicrobiia > Verrucomicrobiales > Akkermansiaceae > Akkermansia > Akkermansia sp. JRP_AM1. The sequence goes on along the minus strand of NZ_CP118234.1, from coordinate 748,429 downwards.
AGAAGAAGGAGAGCATTCTGGCTCAATGGCCCGGATAGACCTGTTTCCAGGTTTTGCCTTCGTCCGTGCTTTCATAGATGCCTTTTTCCGCGTACAGGGTAATGTGCCTGTTGTTCGCGGTGTCAATCAGCAGGTTGAAGGCGGCTCCCCAGTCTTCCTTGTCGGAACGCTTCTGCCAGTTTCTGGCGTTGCGTTCGCTGGAGTACACGCCCTTGCCGTCCAGCGGGACGGCGAGCATGAAGGTATCGTCCAGGCGGCGCCTGTCGATCGCCAGCGTGGGCTGCGTGACGGGCAGCCCCTGGAGCACGCGGTTCATGGTGCGGCAGTCATTGAAGGAGGTGTAAACGCCCTGGGTGGAGAAGACGTAGAGCTGGTCTGCGGCGCGGGTGTCGTACACCAGTCTCAGGAAGCCCGCTCCCTGCACTTCGTTTTTCTGGTTCCATTTCTTCCCGTTGTTGGTGGAGATGAAGATTTTGCTGGTGTTGGCCTTGCGGTCCGCCGTCACGGCTCCAATCCTGCCCTGGGCGGTCGTATGGAAGCCGACGTTGGTGACGGGTTCCCCCACCAGGCCCACGTTGTTCCAGGTGTCTCCGCCGTCCGTGCTCATGAAGAGTCCGGCGCGGTCCGAACCGGCGATGATTTCCCGCGGATTCCGGGGATTGACGGAGATGAGCTCCCCGGCAATGAAGGAGATGGGGGACGGGTCCACTTTTACATCCGGGTTGGCGACGGTCCACGTTTTACCCATATCCTTGCTGCTGAACAGGGCTCCTCCCTGGGAGGTCGGGGCCAGCAGGAACATTTTGTCCCCGGCAAGCGCCATGGAACGGACGGTTTTGACGCCCCTGGGCAGTGTGAGGGGCTTGCGGGCGTAGGTTCCGTTTTTGCGTTCCAGCAGGTCCGCCCCGGAACGGTAGCGCGCCACCGCCAGATCCGGGGAGAGCAGGGAATAGCCGATGATTTTTCCGGCAGGCATGGCGGCGGTTATCTTGTGCGGCTGGAGTTTGACGGGTTTGATGGAGATTCCGTCCATGGCGGCGGAGAAGATGCCCTTGCCCTTGCCCGGAATGGTCCTGAACGTGATGCCGGCGATGGCTTCCTCCTTCATCGGGATGATGCGCTGCATGCCCATTTCCCATTTTTTCATGTCCGGGGAGGTGAAGCAGGTGAATTCATTGCCGCGCCGCATGATGCGCACCCAGGAGTGGTCCTTGTTCAGGGTGAAGGTGGATTGGCGCCCCGTTCCGTAGTCGCTGAAGTCCGCGCTGCACCGGAGGCCGCGGCCCACAGTCCGGAAGACGGCGATTTCATCGTCGTAGTTGGTGGCTCCCGTGTCCTTGCGCACCATGATACCGGCCCAGCAGTCGTCCCCGGTGTCCAGCGCCTTGTCGCTGATGGAGCTGATGTGGGCTGTCAGCATGAAGTCACCCTTGATTTTTTTGCTGACCAGGTATTCCCCTTCCCCCACGAAGCGAAAGGCGTTTCCCGCGCCGCTGATGGAGTGGGGCAGCCCCGGTTCCCCGCGCAGCATGGCTTCCCAGCCGGGGGTGATGCGGCTCTGGGAATGGACGGGGACGACGGGGGTGTCCACCGTATGGGAACCGTTGTAGAAGACGCGCGCCCACAGTTTGTTTTCTCCGTCAAAGAGCATGAGGGGAGCGGTGAAGGGGGCTGCGTCCGCGGCGGCGGCCAGCTTGGCGCCGTTGTAGTATTCCACCTTGTTCACCCGTCCGGAGGAGATGGCTGTTTTCAGCACGCGTTCCGGTCCCTTGCCGCCCACTTCCAGCCTGGCTTCCGGTATGTCCGCCCGTTTGGGGCGCATGAGGCTGGCGAGCGGTATTTCCTCCATGGGGCGGTTGCCATACTGCCAGCCCACCCACGCCACGGTGAATTCGTGTTCCGGCTTTTTCTTGAAGTAGGTCAGCTTGATGGGAGTGACGCCTTTTTCCAGAAAGACGGAGGCGCGCTTTTCCGACGTGCTGTGCAGTCCGTCGTTGTCAATAACGGTTTTTCCGCCGACGTCCAGGCGGCTTCCGTCACAGGTTTGGAGGGCGAAGGTGTAGGCCCCCGTCTGGGGGACGACCAGGAAGCCTTCATATTCAAAGGCGAATCGTCCTTCCCTGGCTCCGCGCAGGGCCGTGTCAAATCCATGGGAGACGCCGGTCCGCAACGGCTTGGAGAAGTCCAGTTCCGCCAGTTTGGACCATCCGTCCTTGTTTTCCAGGTATTTGTATTCCAGTCCGCTGGACAGGTCTTTTTTGCCGGGCAGCCTTTTGAGGGGAGTTTCCGCAGCGGCCTTGGCGAGTTTCAGGGTTTTCTGCTGGTCAAAGATGTCCGTGATGGTGAGCCTGACGAAGCATTGGGGGATGTCCCGGGGGAGCGCGACAGCTTTGGTGCGTACGTGCGGGATTTGTTCCTCCACCGTGTAAATGGGAGTTCCGGAGTATTGCGGATTGTCAAAGACCTCTATCTTGTACCCGAACTGCGGGGAGGACGTTTCCGCCAGCGTCCAGTCCACGATCACCTGGCTGCCGTCGTGGCGCGCGTTGCCTTCCGCCGCGATGGCGTCCATCACGGGCTTGTCCGGCTGGTTCAGCTTGAACGTGTGCTTGCGGCCCGGCTCCAGGTTTCTGGGAAATTGCCTGTTTTCCGTATAGGACATGGTCAGGATGGAGTCGTTTTCCGTCTGGTGGACCGTCCAGCCGCTGTATTTCATGCCTCCTTCCTTGGGAACGTTGATGGAAACGGTATCACATTTTTCCCACGCGCCGTTGTGCCTGTAGAAGCCCTTGCCGCGCCACAGTTCCCTCTGCTTGCGGCCCCCGTGCCCGAAGTCCTCCAGAAAGCCGCCGTTCCCCTTGAAGCCGGTGGCCGCATAGGGAATGCGGAAGGTGGCGATGTGGTGCCACCGGTTGCCGGCCTGGTCTTTCATCCACCAGCCGGCGTAGCATTCCTTCCTGGCTTCGTCCGCGCCCCAGGTCCGCATGAGCATGGTGTACCACTGCTTGGTCTTGATCCACGGGACGTCGCGCCCCCCGGCCTTTCCGGAAGCTCCTTCACCCACGTATTGCTGGGCGTAGACGTGCGGATTGACGTACACGTTGCGCACCTGCCGCCCTTCGTAAACGGGAGCGGGCCAGAAGGACCATACGGTGGAGGGGCGGTAGGTTTCCAGGTTCGTGTTGTCGTTGGCGTTGGCCGCCACGCCGGCATAGAAGTAGCCGCCCTTGGGGAACATGTCCAGGTTCCAGCAGGAAAAGTAGGTGGATTCCGGCCAGTAGGGGTAGAGCAGGTCCACCATGATGATGTCGGAACCGGCTTTTACTTCGTCACCGTACCAGCTGGCGGAAACGGGAAGCGTTAAAAGAAGCCACAGGGAGAGCAGGAATCTGGTCATGACGATGAAGAGGGGAAAATTTGCAAAAACGTGGAACCGTTCCATTTATCATGAAAAGGGGGGCGTGCGCCAGCTTCAAATGAAATAACGTCATCCCGGTTTTGTCAGCGGATGGGATGACGGCGTCTCCATGGCGCACTCGGTCCTTGCTCCTGTTTGTTTGTGCGGAGTAGGTTTTGGAACATGATCCCGCAGGTGCGCATGAGTTCTTTTTTCCGGCTGGCCGTTGTTTCTGCGTGCTGTTCCTGCCTGCTGGCTGCTGCGGGGACAAGCCGGGGGCAGGAGAGGGAAACGGCTTCCGCCCCGCCGGAGCCGCTTTCCTGCGTTCATGCTCCGGATGGAAGGGTAACGGTGCGGGGTACGGCCATGGGAACGGTGTTTACGGTGCGCGCCTATCCCGGGCACGGGATGGATGCGGCGCAGACGGAGAAGGCCTGCATGGAGTCTCTTGCCTGCGCCGTCCGCTGGGAGAAGGTGATGTCCGCCATGGATGCGGGGAGCGGTCTGGCCCGGTTGAATGCCGCGGAAAACGGCGTTTCCGTCCCCGTTTCCCTGGAGCTGGAAAAGGCTCTTCTGCTGGCCCTGGATTATGCCCGGCTGACAAAGGGCGCCTTTGACCCCACGCTCGGTCCCTGTATCCGCCTGTGGAAGAAGAGCCGCCGCCACGGCGTTCTCCCGTCCGGCGGGGAACTGGAACGTGCGCGCCGGGCGTCCGGATGGGAAAAGCTGTACGTTGGCAAGGGGGCCGCGGTCAAAACGGTTCCCGGAATGAGGGTGGACCTGGGAGGCATGGGCAAGGGGTTTGCCGTGGACCGGATGGCGGAGATTTTGAGAAAAAGAGGAATCCGTTCCTTCTTTATTGACAGCACCAGCGACGTTATGGCCGGCGCCCCCCCACCGGGGAGCGGGGATGGCGGCTGCTGGTGGATGAAGGTAATGGGAAGAATACGGTGCTGCTGTTGAGCCATGCCGCCGTCTCCACCTCCGGGAGCGCCCGCCAGATGGCGAAGATCGGCGGTGCGGAGTATTCCCATGTGCTGGACCCCCGCACGGGGCTGGGCATGACGGAGGGCAGGCAGGTGAGCGTGCAGGCGCCTTCCGCGGCGCTGGCGGATGCCCTGGCGACGGCGGGGAACGTGATGCGTGAAGAGGATTTCCGCTCCCTGGCGGCACGGTTGCCGGGAGTGTCCGTCCCGGCTTTTTTCCGGAGTTCCTCACGTTTTGCGGAAGGAACGCAGGAACAGGATGGCGCACGGAGGCCGAGATAGACAGCATGATGAAAGAAACGGGGAGCGGACGCGTTTTTTAAGGTACACCTCCATAGACCATTTATGAAATTGTACCGTTTTTTCCTGCCTGCCGTGCTTGGCGCCGCCGTATCCTCCTCATTTGGCACGGAGTTCCCGAATCCTTATCCGGCTCCCCCTCCCGGCGTGCGCCTGACTCCTGAAACCCCGCTTTCCCCCTCCGTCAACGGCGCCCGCATTGTTGGCGCCACTCCCGGCGCGCGGGTGCTGTTCCAGGTTCCCGTTTCCGGGGAGCGTCCCATGAAGATTCAGGCGGCTGGGCTTCCCTCCGGCCTGAGGATGGATTCGCGCGGGCTGGTTACGGGTACCGCCCCGGCGAAGAAGGGGGAATACAAGGTGAAGATCCAGGCTTCCAACAGGCATGGAAAAGATGCGAAGGAGTGGATTCTGAAGGTGGGGGATGAGTTGTGCCTGACCCCGCCCATGGGTTGGAGCAGCTGGTATTCCTACAGTGAGGCCGTGGGGCAGGAGAATGTGCTGAAGACGGCCCGGCTTTTTGTGGAGCGGGGGCTTGTCAACCATGGCTGGACCTATATCAATATTGACGATTGCTGGCAGGGCGAGCGAGGCGGACGGAATTTCTCCATCCAGCCCAACAAGCGCTTTCCGGACATGAAGGCCATGTGCGATTCCATTCATGCCATGGGGATGAAGGCGGGCATTTATTCCACGCCCTGGATGGGGACGTATGCCGGGTTCATCGGAGGAAGCTCGCCCAATGCGAAGGCGGATTACGGGGAAATGGCCATTCCGGAGAAGGACCGCAAGCAGAAGAATCAAATTTTGGGAGTTACCCCGGCGTGCATCGCAGGAAGGCGGACCGTGTAGGCGCCGTCTGGCTGTTTGACCGTGACGCCAGGCAATGGGCGGACTGGGGGTTCGATTACGTGAAGGTGGACTGGAACCCCAATGACGTGCCGACGACGGAACGCATCCGCCAGGCTCTGGACGATTCCGGGCGGGATATTGTGCTCAGCATATCCAATGCCGCCCCGTATAAACAGGTGGAAGAGCTGGGGAAGCTGGCCAATTTGTGGAGGACGACGGGGGATATCCAGGACCACTGGGGCAGCGTCAGCGGCATCGGCTTTTCCCAGGAACGCTGGCAGAAGCACATGCGCCCGGGCCACTGGAATGATCCGGACATTCTCCAGATCGGGAAGCTGGGCAAGCCCAACCAGCCCAATACCACGTTTGTCCAGACGCAGCTGACGCCGGATGAACAGTACACCCATGTGACCCTGTGGTGCCTCCTGTCCGCTCCGCTCATCATTTCCTGTGACCTGGAGCATATTGATTCATTCACGATGGGGCTCCTGACCAACGACGAGGTGATTGCCGTGGACCAGGACCCTGCCGCCCGTCCCGCCCGCAAGGCGTGGCACCGAGGGGATTTCCAGGTCTGGACGAAGGAGCTGTCCGACGGTTCCCTAGCGGCGGGGTTTTTCAATACCGGGAAAGAGAAGGGCGTAGTGAAGGTGAACCTGAGGGAGCTGGGGCTCTCCGGCGCGTATGAAGCCAGGGACCTCTGGAAACGCGCCGACCAGGGAACGGTGAAGGGAGATATGGCCGTGGAGTTGAACAGCCATGGAGCGGCCATGTTCCGGTTCAGCAAAAAGAATTGACGGCAGGGGCAGGAATGGATGCTTTCAAGGACGGCATCCTTTTTTGCCGGCCAGCGGGTCCGTGAATGCCGCGTTTTACCGCCTGTCCATTATTATAGGAATAAAGGGTGAAATGGATAGCCGGCTTTGCAAGGATAGCCTGATGGGGCGGCGGCTTTAAGAAACGGGCTGTTTCAGCCTTGTTTGCAGGGGGCTTGTGTTGCGGCAAATCCGCTGCCGCCCTTTCCGAGTGAAAGTCTTTATTTTTTCCATAAAAAAGAACCGTTCCGGTTAACCGGAACGGTTCTTATAAAGAGATTGATGTGACTTGCCTTAATCTCTCCGTACAGCTTCCTTAAGCGGCGATGCCGAAGTGCTGCTGGATGGAGGCGAAAATCTTGTCGCGGCGGGCGCGGGCTTTTTCGATGTCACGGGTCTTCAGAGAGAATCTCAGGCGTTCCGCCGTGGAGTCAGGCTTGTGAACCGTGACGTGGCACCACCAAACCCCCCTGTTGTTCCACAGGTGATGGTTGGGGTTGTCATCATTAATTCTAAGAGCGATTTTGGTTTGGGCTTTCATCTGTGTGATCTTTTTCCAGTAGGGGACGTCTTATTTACGTCCGTTGGTATATTAATGTTTCAATAAAACCTTCAACTTGGAGGCGCCTCACTTAAGCAGATGATCCCTTGTCTTTTTGGACATCTTTTTCTGCCAGTTGCTCACCTCGTTGAAGCCTTAGAGTTCAAGTGGTGTAACAACGTTCAAAAAAAGAATCTTTTTTACAGGAGACCTACCTTTTTAAGAGTGTTGTAAGCACCGTTCTTGTTGATCGTACGCAGGGCCTTGGCGGAAATCTTCATTTTCACGAATTGACCGAGTTCGGGAACCCAGATGCGCTTTTCCTGAAGGTTGGGGAAAACGGTACGATTGACAGTCTTAGTGACGTGACGACCAATACCGCCCTTTTTCTTGGCAAGACCGGAGCGATGGATACGACGACCTTTGTGAGGCATGGTACCTCTGATGATGCAAATTCGGGACATGGCAATCGAAGTTATTTGTTAATGCGAGAGAGGTAGTCTAGCGTATTTTCGCCTAAGGTCAAGAACAACCGAACAAAAGACTCGGAATTTGTGCCGGCCCGGCGGAAGCGCTGCCGGGCTTTCCTGCGGTCTGGTTCCCTCCGTTCATGGCCGGGGGGCAGGCGCCGGGGAAAGGCGCGCGCGGCCGGATGGCTTGTTTGCCCGTGTAAAACGTATCCGGCGCTTGCACGGAGGGAGGCGGCGTGAGAGATTGAAAGCATGAGTGAGAATCATTATGCAGAGTTTTCCGAATGCAGCATGAAACCCCAGGACGTGCTGGAGTATGTTTCCGGTCCCATGCCGGTTCCGGCGGAGGGGGAGGTGCTGATCCGGATGAAGGCGGCCCCGATCAATCCGGCGGACATCAATTTTGTGCAGGGCGTTTACGGCGTGAAGCCCGTGCTGCCCCATTCACGCGCCGGACTGGAAGGCTGCGGCGTGGTGCAGGAGTCCCGCGCAGAAGGCTTCCGCAAGGACGATGAAGTGATTCTGCTGCGCGGCGTGGGTTCCTGGAGCGAGTATGTGGCGGTTCCCGCCGTGAACGTGATGAAGCTCCCCGTGAAGGTGGATCCCGTGCAGGCGGCCATGCTGAAGGTGAACCCCCTGACCGCCCTGCGCATGCTGGAAGGGTTCGTTTCCCTGACTCCGGGAGACTGGGTGGTGCAGAACGCCTCCAATTCCGGCGTGGGAAGGTGCATTATTCAACTGGCCCGGGAGATGGGCGTGAAGACGGTGAATTTTGTAAGAAGGCCGGATGAATTGAGGGATGAATTGACCGCGCTGGGCGCCGACCTGGTAGTGGGAGAGGATGACGAGGATGTGGTGAAGAATACCCTGGCCCGGCTGGACGGAAAGAGGCCCGTGCTGGCCTCCAACGCCGTGGGCGGGGAAAGCGCCCTGCGCCTGATGGACATGCTGGCTCCCGGCGGAAGCATGGTGACGTACGGCGCCATGAGCAGGAAGAGCATCAAGGTGCCGAACGGTTTCCTGATTTTCAAGGGCATTAAATTGGAAGGCCTGTGGGTGACGCAGTGGCTCAAGAATGCCCCCGTTCCGGAGATTGAGGCCGCTTATGACAAGCTGGCGCGCCTGATGGCGGACGGCAGGCTGAAGCAGGCCGTGGATACCGTTTATCCGTTGAGCGACGTGCGCCGGGCCGTGGAGAAGGCCCAGGAAGAGTTCCGCAGCGGCAAGGTGGTGCTGAGCATGGAGCGTGTCTGATGCATGGGGGAGAGAGTTTTTGTTTTCCCGGGCTGCGGAGCGCTGGAGGGATTTTTTCAGCGTTCCGTGGTTCGGTTGGTATTGGCTGCTGGCCTGGGTGATGGCGGGGCTGAGCCTTTATTCCATATGGCAGGCCGGTGATTTTTTTCTGGAAAAGAGCCGTTTTGCCCGGGAGGGCCTGTGTACGGAAGGGACGGTGCGGAACATCACGGAGGATACGGTGAAGTTGTGGAGCCGTTCGCGGGTCATGGGGACGTCCGGTCCCTCTCTGGACGTCTGGGCGCCGGAAGTGCGGTTCCTGCCGCAGACCGGGGAGAGGGAAGTGGTATTCCAGTCCCCCGCTTTTCTTTTCTGGTCTTCCTATTCCAGGGGGGACCGGGTGACGGTCTGCTACCCGCCGGAACGCCCGGAAGACGCCCGTGTGGCGGACAGCTTCATCTGGTGGCCGGAAACGCGCCGGGCCCTGTGGCTGATGGCGTTTCTGCTTGCCGGCGGAACGGTCCTGCTGAGGAAGAGGGAAGTGCGGAGTTCCGTAGGCGCGTAAAGCAGGGATTGCGCCGCGGCACGGCGCCGTTTGCCGTTTCAGCCCAGCGTGGAATCAAGCCACGTGTTGAGGATTTCCACGGCGGCCACCTGGTCGATGATGGGGCGGAAGCTTTTCTCCTTTTTGCCGGCGGCGTGCAGTTTTTCCTGGGCGATGACGGTGGTGAGGCATTCATCCATGAATACCATGGGAAGGCCGGGAAGGGCGGCGGCCAGTTCCCTGCCGAACGCGCGCACCTTGGCGGCGGCGGTTCCTTCCGTGCCGTCCATGCGGACAGGGATGCCCAGCACCAGGGTGCGTATCCCCCGCTCCTGGACGAGCTGGACGATGCGGGTGACGCCGTCCGTTTTGTGCCTGTGGATGGTTTCCACAGGGTGCGCCATGATGCCCACGGGGTCCGTGGCGGCGATGCCGATTCGGGCTTCTCCGTAGTCAATGCCCAGGGCCGGATGCTGGCTGGTCATCTGAGTTCGTCCGGAAGCTGGTTGACGATTTTTTTAATTTCGTCCGCCTTGTTTTTATCCGCAATCAGGATGGCGTCCGCCGTTTCCACCACGATCAGGTTTTCCACGCCCAGCAGGGCCACGTGCTTGTCCCCCGCTGGGAGAAGACGATGTTGCCGGAGGCGTCCTGCACGGTGATGTCCGTATTGGTGGTGTTTTTGTTGTGGGTTTCCAGATAGTTGGCTACGGATATCCAGGAGCCTACGTCGTCCCAGTCAAAGGTGGCTTCAATGTTCAGCACCCGGTCCGCGTTTTCCATCAGCGCGAAGTCGATGGAGATGGGCGTGAGCGCCGGGAATTCCTCCCGGATGGTTTCCTGCGGGTCCGGGGATTCCGCGATGTGCTCCACGAAGGAGGCCAGCTCCGGGCAGTGCTTGTCAAGCTGTTCGCACACGGTTGGAATGCTCCAGACGAACATGCCGGCGTTCCAGCAGAAGTTGCCCTGGCTCAGGTAGGCGGCGGCCGTGGCCGTGTCAGGCTTTTCGCGGAATTGGATGACTTCGCGGCAGGAGCAGCCCGGTGCGGAAGCGATTTCCTTCCCGCGTTCGATGTAGCCGTAGGAGGGGCAGGGCCAGGTGGGCTTGATGCCCACGGTGACGAGCGCCTTTTCCCGCGCCGCCGTGTCCATGGCGGCTTTCATCAGGGAGCGGAAGGACGCCTGGTCCTGGATGAGCTGGTCGGAAGGGATGACAAGCATGACCCCGTGCGGGTCCGCCGCCTTGATGAGGCCGATGCCCAGGGCGATGGCGGGCGCCGTGTCCCGGCGCACGGGTTCGGAGATGATGTTGTCCACGGGGATGTCGTGGGCCTGGCGGCGCACTTCCGCCTCCTGCAGGTGGTTGGTCAGGATGAAGATGTTCTGCCGGGGCACCAGGCCGTCCAGCCTGTCGATGGCCTGGCGGAGGAGGGTGCCTTCCCCGAACATGTTCAGGAGCTGCTTGGGACGGTGGTCGCGGGAGAGGGGCCAGAAACGGGTGCCGCTGCCGCCGGCCAGAATGAGAGCGTATTGGTTCATGGCGATTCCGTAGGAATGTGGTTTAAAAAAGGAGTCAAAGTGCGCCGAAGCGGCGTTTTCTGCGGGAGTAGTCCAGCAGCGCCGCTTCCATGTCACGGTCGCTGAAGTCCGGCCACAGCGTTTCCGTTACATAGAGTTCCGCATAGCTGATCTGCCACAGCAGGAAGTTGGAGACGCGCATTTCCCCGGAGGTGCGGATGAGCAGGTCCGGTTCCGGCATGCCGGCAGTGTCCAGATGCTGGTTGAAGAGGTCTTCCGTGACGGCGTCCGGGTGGAGTTCCCCGCGGGAGGCTTTCTCCGCGATTTTTCTGGCGGCGGCGGCGATTTCCGCCCTGCTTCCGTAGGAGAGGGCCAGAACCAGGTTGAGCCTGGTATTTCCCGCCGTGGCTTCCAGGCTGGATTGCAGCAGTTTCTGGGTTCGCTTGGGAAGGCGTGAAAGGTCGCCTATGGCGTGAAGGCGCACGCCTTTTTCCTGCATCTGGCTGAGGCGTTTTTTCAGGAATTCGTGCAGCAGCAGCATCAGCGCGTGCACCTCCGTCTTGGGGCGGTTCCAGTTTTCCGAGGAGAAGGCGTAAAGCGTGAGCCAGGGAATATCATGGTCAATGCAGAAGTCCACACAGCGCTCCACCGTATCCGCTCCCGCCCGGTGGCCGGCCTGGCGCGGCAGATGGCGGCTGTGCGCCCAGCGGCCGTTGCCGTCCATGATGCAGGCAATATGAACCGGCAGTTTTTCCTTGGGAATGGTAAGCATAGATAGATGGGGCTCCGCTACTCTAGTCCATGACCGGGTCCAGTTCAACACGCAAGTTTTTCAGGATGTATTCCTGTCTTTCCCTAGTGTTTTTGCCCATGTAGAAGGAGAGCAGGTCCTTCACCTTGTGTGAGTCTTCCAGGCGAACGCGGTCCAGGCGCATTCCTTCCCCGATGAAGGCCTTGAATTCCTGGGGGGAGATTTCGCCCAGGCCCTTGAACCGCGTTATTTCCGGGTTTTTGCCCAGCAGGGCGATGGCCGCTTCCCGCTCCGCGTCCGAGTAGCAGTAGATGGTCTGCTGCTTGTTGCGCACGCGGAAGAGGGGAGTTTGGAGGATGAAGAGGTGGCCCTCCCGGATCAGCTCCGGGAAGAACTGGATGAAGAAGGTCATCAGCAGGATGCGGATGTGCATGCCGTCGTCATCGGCGTCCGTGGCGATGACCACCTTGTCGTAGCGCAGGTCTTCCAGCCCGTTTTCAATGTTCAGGGCATGCTGGAGGAAGTTGAATTCCTCGTTTTCATAGACGACCTTGCGGCTCATGCCGAAGGAGTTCAGCGGCTTGCCGCGCAGGGAGAAGACCGCCTGGATTTCCGCATCCCGCGCCGTGGTGATGGAGCCGGAGGCGGAGATGCCTTCCGTGATGAAGAGGGTGGTTTCCCCCGCGCGGGCGTGCTTGGAGTTGTAGTGCACGCGGCAGTCCCGGAGGTTCTTGTTGTGGATTTTGGCCTTGCGGGCGTTTTCCTTCGCCAGCTTCTGGATGCCGGAGAGTTCCTTGCGGTCCCGCTCGGAGTCTTTGATCTCTGGCTTCCAGGGCTTTGGCCGTCTCCGGGTTTTTGTGCAGGTAGTTGTCCAGCTCCCTGGCGATGAAGTTGCCTACGAAGGTGCGGATGGTTTCCCCTTCCGGGCTGATGGTATTGGATCCCAGCTTGGTCTTGGTCTGGGATTCGAAGACGGGTTCCTTTACCTTGATGGAGATGGCGGCCACGAGGGAGGAACGGATGTCCCCGGCCTCATAGTTTTTCTTGAAAAAGTCCCTCAGGGTTTTGACGATGGCCTCCCGGAAGGCCGTCTGGTGGGTGCCCCCCTGCGTGGTGTGCTGCCCGTTGACGAAGGAGTAGTGCTCCTCCCCATACTGGCCGCCATGGGTGAAGGCCACCTCGATGTCGTGCCCTTCCAGATGGATGATGGGGTACAGCGGTTCCTCGCTCATTGCCTCCGTAAGCAGGTCCAGCAGGCCGTTTTTGGAGACGTAGCGGCGTCCGTTGAAGTGCAGGGCCAGCCCCTTGTTGAGGTAGGAGTAGTACCGGCACATTTTTTCAATGTATTCCGGACGGAACTGCGTGGTTACGGGGAAAATGTCCGGGTCTGCGTGGAACGCCGTGCGGGTGCCGTTGGGCTCCTCCGTGGCGCCGTCCTTCCGTCCTTTGGGGAGTTCCTTCCCGCGGCAGAACTGGTAGGAGCGCGTTTCCCCGTCGCGGTAGGCCTGGATTTCAAAAAAGTCGGAAAGGGCGTTCACCGCCTTGATGCCTACGCCGTTAAGCCCTACGGATTTCTTGAAGGCGTCGCTGTCGTACTTGGCTCCGGTATTGATTTTCGCGGCGCAGTCCAGCAGTTTGCCCAGCGGAATGCCGCGTCCGAAGTCGCGCACCTCGCACAGGCCGTCCGGAGTCACGTCAATGGTGATTTTTTTGCCGAAGCCCATGACGAATTCGTCAATCGAGTTGTCAATGACTTCCTTCAGCAGGACGTAAATGCCGTCATCCGGAGAGGTTCCGTCGCCCAGTTTGCCGATGTACATCCCCGGACGCATGCGGATATGCTCCCTCCAGTCCAGGGTTTTAATGCTGTTTTCGTCGTAGGCCATGTGCAGCGGGGTCGCGCCTATTATAGCGGAGCCCCCGGAATTTGCGAAGAAAAAATGCGTGCCCGTCCATTTGCGCCCAATGGGGGCTTGACCCGGAGGCCGTCCCTTGGTGGAATCCATGGCGTATGATCAGTTGCAAGGCTCCGTGCAAGGTGAACGTTTCCCTCCGCGTTCTGGGTAAGAGGGCGGACGGTTTCCATGAAGTGGATACCGTGATGGTTCCCCTGGAATTGTGCGACGTGCTGGAGTTTTTCCCGGCGGACGGCCTGGAAATGAGCTGCGACGCCCCGGGAGTTCCGCTGGATGAAAGCAACCTGGTCATGAAGGCGGGGCGGCTGATGGAGCGGGAGCTGGGACGGCCCATGCCGTGGCATGTGCGCCTGGTCAAGAACGTGCCCCATGGCGCGGGGCTGGGCGGCGGCAGCAGCGACGCCGCGTGCGTGCTGTCCGCCCTGAATGAGCTGGAACACGGCGGCCTGTCCCGGAGGCGTCTGGCGGAGCTGGCCGGGGAGATTGGTTCCGATGTGGGATTTTTCATTTATGGAATGGCGTGCCGCTGCACCGGACGCGGGGAAAAGGTGGAGCCCCTGCCGGAATGGAGGGAATGGCGCCCCTGGATCGTTCTGCTGAAGCCGTCGTTCGGCGTTTCCACGCCGGACGCCTACCGCCGCTGGGCGGGTTCACGGGAATTGCCGGGCATACCGTACGGGGAGCAGCGGGTGGACGGCCATGTGCTGGTGAATGATCTGGAAAGGCCCGTGTTTGAGAAGCATTTGTTCCTGGCGGAGATGAAGCGATGGCTGCTGGAGAGGCCCGGCGTGCGCGGCGCCATGATGTCCGGCTCCGGCTCCACCATGTTCGCCGTGGCGGAGGATGAAGAAGCGGCCTGCAAGTTGATGGAGGACGCCGCGCGGGAACTGGACCCCACGCTGTGGATGTGGTCCGGGCTTGTGATGCGGGAGGGCGCCCGGTAAAAACATGGTTGTGCAGGAGGCCTTGCCTTGACGGCGGGGGATGCATGCCGTTACACTCCGTCCATGATTAAAAGTTTGTTTGCAGGTGTGATGGTGGCGGCTGCGTGCGCCGTCCAGGCCGGTGAATACGGAGACAGCGCCGTCCAGGCCGCCCGGGAGCTTTCCGGAGCGGTGAAAACGGGGGACATGATGTGGATGATTGAGAAGATGTACGCTCCCATGAAGAAGCAGCTTGTTTCTTCCTTCCCGGGAGGGGAGGCCGCCTTCATGAAGACCATGAGGGAAAAGATGCAGGGAGCCGCCGCCGTGATGAAAGAGCGCGGCATGGTGGTGGAGACGTATGAAATAGGCCAGCCTACGGCGGAACATCTGGTGAAGAATGGAGACGAGGTGCTGGTGGTGCTCCCCACGCGGATGGTCATTTCCATGAAGCGTCCGGACGGGATGCCTGTAAAGATAGAGAATACAGGCGTTCTGGTGCTGGTGAAGGATTTGAAGGACAAGGGGCCCTGGACGTTCATTGATGCTTCCAAGATGAATGCGAATGCCCTGCGCTCCATGTTCTATGACCTGCCGGAAAAGGTGAATCTGCCGCCGGTTTCCTCCCGCCAGCTTCCCGTGGGCCAGTAGGGAAGCGTTCCCGTATGAATGGCGCCGGGGCAGATGACGTGGAAGGCGTTAGCGCCTTTGAGGCTTATGTCCACCGGGCATTTGCCCCGGACGGGTTGTTCTCCCGCGCCAGGGATTTTGAATACCGGGCGGAGCAGCAGAATATGGCCCTGGCCGTAGCGAGGGCTCTCCAGGTGGACGCCCCGCTGCTGGTGGAGGCCGGAACGGGCGTAGGCAAGTCCCTGGGCTATCTGCTGCCGGCCGTGAAGTTTGCGCTGGATTTTGACCGGAAAGCGGTCATTTCCACGCATACCATCAATTTGCAGGAGCAGTTGTTCAACAAGGATATTCCGCTGCTGCGCGCCGCCCTGGGGATTGATTTTTCCGCCGCCCTGCTGAAAGGCAGGCAGAATTACCTGTGCCATACCCGCCTGCGGCGCGCGCTGGCCCAGATGGATTCCCTGTTTACGCAGGGGGAAGCCGCGGAGCTGACGCGGATTCAGGACTGGGCGCTGAGAACGCAGGACGGCACCCTGAGCGACATGGCGTTCCGTCCGTCTCCCAAGGTATGGGCCATGGTGTGCAGTGAACCGCATGCGTGCAGTATGCGCCATTGCGGCCCCTCCTGTCCGTACCAGGTGGCCCGCAAGAGGGTGCTGGAGGCCAAGGTGGTGGTGCTGAACCATACCCTGTTTTTCGGCCTGATGGCCCAGGCGGAGGATTCCGAGGAGGCGGGGTTCGTTTTTCCCGGGGATTTTGTGGTTCTGGATGAGGCCCACATGATTGAGAACATCGCTGCCCGGCAGCTGGGCGTGCAGCTCTCGGAACCGCATCTCAATTATGAACTGCTGCGGATGTTCAATCCGCGCACGCACAAGGGCCTGCTGAAACCGCTGAACAATCCGGCCCTGTTCCAGCGGGTGCAGGACGTGATTGACGCTTCAGGCCTGTTTTTCCAGAATGCGCGGGATGACCTGGGGTTTGCGGGTTCCGGCAAGATTGTCCGCATTCTCCAGCCGGAATGGTCCCAGGACATTCTTTCCCTGCCTCTGGCGGAATTGATTGGAGAATTGAAGAGGGAGGGCGCGAAGCAGGAGGAAAACGTGGCCGTGAAGGATGAACTGGCGGACATGGCCGCCCGCATGGAGGAGGCGCAGGCCTCCCTGAAGGTGCTGATGGACATGACGGAGGAGGGGCACGTGTACTGGGCGGAGCGGTCCGGTCCGGAGGGAAGGAACATGAGCGTGTGCTCCGCCCCCGTGGAGGTGGGCGATATCCTGAGGGAGCGCCTGTTTTCCGCCGGGCGTTCCGCCATTCTGACCTCCGCTACGCTGGGGACGGGGGATGCGGACATGGGCTACTTTGCGGGGCGCGTGGGTGCGGAAAGCGTCCGGAAGCTCCAGATAGGCAGTCCGTTCAATTACCGGGAGCAGATGAGGCTGATCGTGGCCCGCTCCATGCCGGAGCCGGACCAGCCGGAGTATGCGGAAGTGCTGCCGGAATGGATTAAAAGGTATCTGGCGGAGTCCCGCGGCAGGGCCTTCGTGCTGTTCACCAGCTACCGGCTGATGGTGCAGGTGGCGGAAAAGGTGCGCCCGTTCTGTGAAGAACAGGGATGGTCCTTGTACGTGCAGGGGCAGGACATGCAGCGGCATGCCATGCTGGAGGCGTTCCGGAAGGATGTGAACAGCGTGCTCTTCGGCACGGACAGTTTCTGGACCGGGGTGGACGTGCCCGGAGAGGCCCTTTCCAATGTTATTGTGACGCGCCTGCCGTTTGAGGTGCCGGACCACCCGCTGGTGGAATCCCGCTTTGAGAGCATCAGGGCGCGCGGGGGGAACCCGTTTTACGAGTATTCCGTGCCCGTAGCCATTCTGAAGCTGCGGCAGGGGGTGGGGCGGCTGATCCGCACCAGGAGCGATTCCGGCATGGTGGTGATCCTGGACCCCCGCGTAGCCACCAAGAGGTACGGGGCGCGGTTCATCAAGTCCCTGCCGGATGCCCGTCTGGAGTTTGTGTAAGGAGTTTTCCTCCTTAAAATTGGCCGGAGTTCTCCCTCTCCCTGCCGTACTGCATCAGGCGGTAGCTGAGGGGT
This sequence comes from Akkermansia sp. JRP_AM1, assembly GCF_049262625.1. Taxonomy (NCBI): domain Bacteria; kingdom Pseudomonadati; phylum Verrucomicrobiota; class Verrucomicrobiia; order Verrucomicrobiales; family Akkermansiaceae; genus Akkermansia; species Akkermansia sp. JRP_AM1. The sequence continues at coordinate 731,461 of NZ_CP118234.1, read as the reverse complement.
TGTTCCAGGCGCGCTTCTTCCAGCAAAGCGCAGTCGGCGAAAATGTCCGGAACGGGCGCGTCCGCCAGAATGGATCCATCCTTCATCACGATGCAGCGGGTGCACAGGTCCATGACCATGTCCAGGTCATGGGTGGCGATGATTTTGGTATGGGAGAATTGGCGCAGGAGGCTGATGAGGGTGCGGCGGGAGGCCGGGTCCAGGTTCGCGCTGGGTTCGTCCAGAACCAGGATGTCCGGGGTCATGGAGAGGACGGTGGCGATGGAGACGGCGCGTTTTTCCCCGCCGGAAAGGTGGTGGGTCATCTTGTCCGCCAGGGCTTCCGCATGGACGTCCCGCAGAGCCTGCCGCACGCGGCGGCTGACTTCTTCCGGAGGGAGGCCCATGTTGAGCGGGCCGAAGGCCACGTCCTCCCGGACGGTAGGCATGAAAAGCTGGTCGTCCGCCTGCTGGAATACCATTCCCACGCTTTCCCGGACGCGGGCGACGGTTTTGGGCGTGACGGGGATGTCCCCCACCCGCACCTGTCCGGAGGAGGGCTCCAGCAGGCCGTTGAGGTGCAGGAGCAGGGTGGATTTTCCCGCTCCGTTCCCGCCCACGACGGCAACGGATTCCCCGTGGGTGATGCGCAGGGAGACGCGGTTCAGCGCCGGAGGAGAATCGGGGTAGCTGAAGCACAGGTCGATGGTTTCTACAAGGTGGTGGCTCATGAGAGGAGGCTGCGGGCGCACTGGCCCGCCAGCATGGTGACGTTAAAGCAGCGGAACAGGATGACGAGGGCGCAGAAGAGAATGCCGCCCGCCACGCCGCGCATGGTGATGACGCCGGGGGCGCTGACGAATTCGGGGTCTTCCCCTCCCCGGCACAGGACGGCCTGGTAAATGCGTTCCGCGCGACCGAAGGTGCGCAGCAGGAGCTGGCCGGTCATGGCCCCCCAGGTGGAAAGGGGGACGGAACCGGAGCCTCCCCTCCGGGAGCGGAACGCCATCAGCATGTTCTGGAATTCATCCATCAGGATGAAGGCGTACCGGTACAGGAAGGCCAGGAGCGTGATCAGGATGCGCGGCGCGCCGAGCTGCCTCAGGCCCCGGCAGAGCGGAGCGAAGCCCGTGGAGGCCAGCAGCGTGAAGGCTCCCAGGATGGTGAGCATGCACCGCAGGATGATGGAGATGAAGGAGATGATGCCCTGTGTGACGGGAATGCCGAACCATTCTCCCGCCGGCGTCCTGTCCACCAGCGGGTTGAAGAGGCCGATCATGACGGCGACGGGCAGCAGCCACAGGGTGCGCTTCAGCAGGTAGCCCGGGGGAGCCCCGCCATGCGGATGACGCAGACCGGGAACAGGAAGAAGGGCAGCAGCCCCGTGATTTCCTGCGGCGGCCAGGAGAGCACGCAGATTTGAAAGACGAGGAAGGCCCCTATTTTAATACGGGCGTCCAGACGGTGGAATCCGGTGTTTCCGCAGGAAAACCGGTCCATCTGGCGGAATTGCCGCGCGGCGTCCGTGAACAGGGGCATGGGGGGTCAGCGGGGGCAGTGGCTGTGCGGTTTTCTGCCGAACAGGAAGCCGGCCGCAAAGACCAGGGCGGCAATGATGACGCTCCCCAGCACGCCGGCCAGGCTGGTTTCAGGGTTGACGATGGAGGAGGCTCTCTCCGTCTCTCCGGAGGAGGCTGTTTCCTCCGCGGCGGGGAGGGCGTAGTCCGGCATGATGGCGGTGGATGCCTGTACGGATTCCAGGCTGCGGTGGAGGGAGGAAGGCTCCGCCAGGCTGGTTTCTTCCGACCCGGTGACGCCGGCCACGGACCATTCCAGGCCGTCCGGGTAGGCGGAGGCGAACCAGGAAAGGGCCGCCCCGCAGAGCAGGGCCGCTACCGCAAAGATGCCCAGAACGGTGAAGGAGGCTTTTTTGACGGGGCCGGTTTCCAGATCAGCCGGGCGCAGCAGGGAGGGCTGGGCCTTGCTGATGAAGATGACGATGGCCGCCGTGGCGAGTCCTTCCACCACGCCGATGGCCAGATGGATGGGAAGCATCAGTTCCACGAACTGGGCGAAGGGCAGCGCGGAGATGCCGGAGGCCGTCGTTTCCAGCACGACGGAGAAGGCCCCCAGCTGGAGCCCGATGACGGCGGCGGTGATGCTGGCCAGCGTGATTCGGCCCGTGCCGGGGTTTTTCCGGCCAGGGGCCTGTAAATGAAGGGGTAGGCTACCAGGCAGGAGAAGAAGCCCATGTTGAAGATGTTGCAGCCCAGGGCCAGCAGCCCTCCGTCCGCAAAGAAAAGCGCCTGCACCGCCAGGATGGCCGCCATGACCAGGAAGCCCGCATACGGCCCCAGCAGGACCGCCAGGATGAGGCCGCCGCCCAGATGGCCGCTGGACCCGGTGCCCGGAATGGTGAAGTTCAGCATCTGGCAGGCGAAGATGAAGGCTCCCAGAACGCCCATGAGCGGGACGAGCCGCACTTCCTTTTCCTGCCTGACCTTGCGCGCGCAGAGCGCCGTGATCGCGGCGGAAGCCGCCCACATGGTGCAGCCTACCGCCGGTGAAATGAAGCCGTCCGCCATATGCATGATGTTTGTGTCTTTCTATTGGATGAAGTGAAGTATTGGTAAGAGCCCCGGACCGGGCAGATTGGCGCCACTTTAGCACAAACACCGCAAAGCCGAAGAAGGAAATGCGGCAACGGGTATAAGTATTTTCCCCGCGCCGCGCGGCCTTGCTCCCTGCGCGGGTCCGGTGGACCGTGTTCCCCGGCAATAGCGCCTTTCCGGGGGAGGGGGAGCGCGTTTTCTCCGAGTGTATCCGGCGGGAATTTGGCTGCCGCGCCGTGCCGCCCAGGCGTGCCGCGCGGCGGATGTGGACGGATTGGGCGTGATGCAGACGGGGAAGCGGTTTGCTAGACGGAACCCATGATGAATTTTTCCATAGCTAAGTGCTTGTTTTCCATAGGCGGGTGCACGACGATCCTGGGCAATATTTCCGCAGATACGGCCGTATCTTCCGCCGGAGCCATCGGCGGCCTGGGCGTTCTGACGATTGCCGTGAATTATACGCTGAACCTGCTCAAGAAGAAGGATGAGCAGTTGATGGCGAAGGACGCCCGCATTGAAGCCCTGATGGACCGCCTGATTGACAAATGCCCGAATTGCGAGCTGGCGAAAGCGGCCAACAAGTCCCTTCTGGAGGATGAATAGCGGAAGGCGCCGGGATGCTTACCTTCCGGCCGCGTCCGGCGTGCGGGTGTAGACCTCCCGGTTTCCGTCCGTGTTCAGAATCAGCGTGGTTCTGCTGAGTCTGTCAATGGTGGAGGTTGTGGTGAAGAGGGAGGAGTTCCCGTTGCCTATGCTTTTCCCCGTCAGGGTCAGGCGCTTGCCGTCCAGTTGCCAGCTCCGGTAGAGAAGCGTGCGCATGTTGATGGATCTCGCCCTGCCGTCCGGCAGGAGCTGCATTCCCTGCACGTGCCCCGGCTGTCCGGGGACGGGCTGGGTCCAGGAGCCGGAAAGGCTGGACGGAGTGGGCTGCATGGAGCAGGAGGCCGCCGCCAGTGAGAGGGCCGGAAGAAGGAGGAAAAGGCGCATGGCGGCGGGTGGTCAGCGCTGTTCCCTGATGACTTCCGTACCGATGCCGTCCGGAGTGAAGATTTCCAGCAGCAGGGTGTGGGGCAGGCGTCCGTCAATGAAGTGCACCTTGCGCACGCCCGCGTTCAGGGCGTCAATGGCGGAGTGGATTTTGGGAATCATGCCGCCGGAAACGGTGCCGTCTTCAATGAGGTCCAGGGCTTCCGTGCGCGTGACGGATTTGATGAGGGTGGACGGGTCCGCGGGGTCCTTCATGATGCCGGGAACGTCGGAAATGTAGATAAGCTTGACCGGCTTGAGCTCCTTGGCAAGGGCCGCCGCCGCCAGGTCCGCGTTCACGTTGAGCGGCTTGTGGGTGCCCAGCTCTTTCGCCAGGGGGAGACGATGGGGGTGATCTGGAGTTCCAGCGCTTCCGTGATGCGGTCTGTCAGGCAGCCGATGACGTTGCCTACTTCACCGATGTCCACGGGGTTGCCCTGTTCGTCCTTTTCCTGGATGCGTTCCCCCACGAAGATTTCCGTGCCGGGAATGCCTACGCCCTTGCCTCCGTAGTCGCGGAACATCTGGACGAGGCCGGGATTGATGGTTCCGGAGAGGGTGCGTTCCACGATGGAAATGGCTTCCGGCGTCGTGACGCGCAGACCGTTGATGAAGCGGGCCTCCAGCCCGGCTTCCGCCATGGCCTTGGAGATGGCCTTGCCGCCGCCGTGGACGATCACGGGGTTGAAGCCCAGGACTTCCAGCAGAACGATGTCGCGCATGAGCTTCTTGACCAGGCGGGCGTCGTCCATGGCGCTGCCGCCGAATTTGATGAGGAATGTCTTGTCCCGGTAGGCCTGGAGGTAGGGGAGGGCGCCGACAATGACGGAGGCCTGTTCAATCAGGCGGGTGATTTTGGAGTCCATATCAATCATGAAACGGTAGGAGTGGTTGACAAAAAGAGAGGGAGGGAGTCCGCGGCAGGGGCCGTTCAAAGCAGGCGCCTGCTCCTGAAATAAACCAGGGGAAGAATGATGGAAACGAGCATGACGACCAGGGAGATGTAATAGCCGTATTCGTTTTCCAGGCCGGGCATGTGGGAGAAGTTCATTCCGTAGATGCTGGCGATGAGGGTGGGGGGCATGAAGACCACGGCCGCCACGGTGAAGATTTTGACGATTTCGTTCTGCTCGATGTTGATGAGGCCCAGAACGGCGTCCAGCATGAAGTTCACGTTGCTGGAAAGAAAGTTGGCGTATTCCGAGAGGGACGTGACGTCGCGGCTCAGGGGGCGCAGCTTGATGTACAGGGTGGAGTTGGTGTCGTCCAGGGCCTCTTCATTGCTGGCGTACGTGAGCAGGCGCAGAAGGTTGACCAGGCAGTCCCGCTGGCGGGTGAGCAGGTCCCCCACGCGGCCCAGGTCCTGGAGCGTGAGGCGCAGGGCGCTGGAGACGGGTACGCGCTTGCTGGCCTTGCCTTCCGGTTCGTCCCTGCGGAAGATGTTTTTGGAAAGGCGGTCCAGTTCCGCGCCGAAGCGTTCCAGGACGTCCGCCTGGCGGTCCACGATGGTTTCCAGCAGTCCGGTGAAAACCTGGTCCCGGCTGATCTGCTTCTGGCGCAGGAGCTGGTGGGAGAAGACACGGAAGGAGTAGGAGTCCGAGTGGCGGATGGTGATGATCTTGGCCCCCATGAGGACGAAGGTGATTTCCGACAAGGAGGGGGATTCCGTATCCACGCGGCTGAGCACCGTGGTGGTCATGAAGCGGGCGCCGTCTTCCGTGTACAGGCGGCTGGTGGCCTCAATTTCCCTCATCTCGTCGTAGGTGGGCATCTCCAGCCCGCAGAGGCGTTCCACAAACTTGATTTCCGCCGGTTCAGGGGTAAGGAGGTCAATCCAGAAGACGGAGTCCAAGTTCTGTTCAGCCGCATCCACCTGGGTGGTGCGCTCAATGCCTTCCGGGGTTTGACGATAGAGTCGAATCATGCCGTTGATTTCGGTGGGGGGATGGAACGATGCCGTGCATGATGTCGAGTGACACCCAACGCGGGCATGATGCCTTGTTTGTACAGGGAAGGGAAGTAAAAAGGGTGACAAAAAGAGGCCCGGTTCCCAAGGTGGGAACCGGGCCTGCCGAAAAAGAAAGGGATGCGCGCCGCTTAGGCGTTTTCCTTGACGACCACCTTGAGCGTGGCTTCCACCTGGGGATGCACCTTGATGGCGACTTCGTGTTCGCCTTCGCTCTTGATCGGCTTTTCAAGCTCAATCGCGCGGCGGTCCACTTCCACTCCCTGAGCGGTCAGGGCATCGTGAATGTTCTGGTTGGTGATGGCGCCGAACGCCTTGCCGCCCTGACCCACTTCAAGGGTAAGGTCTACGGTCAATCCGTTGATTTTGGCGGCCACTTCCTGGGCGGCGCTGAGTTCTTCCGCTTCACGCTTGGCGCGGGCGGCCTGAAGATTGGCGATGAAACGGCGGTTGGAGGCCGTTGCTTCGTGGGCGAGACCCTGGGGGATGAGGTAGTTGCGGCCATAGCCAGCCTTAACGGTCACCAGGTCGGCTTCCGCGCCGAGTCCTTCAATTTTTGTTGCGAGAATTACTTCCATCGTTGCCATGGCTAAAAAGAAATGGTTATTTGTGAGCGGTTGAAGTAGTAAGTATTCGCCCGAATGTCAAGACAAGAGCGATAAAAAGGGCGTTTTTTTATGTTTTGGGAGGAAAAAATCCCCCCGGCTGTCATGATAGGTGACATTGCGCTTGCTTCACGGGGCGGTAGTATGTAGGGAAAGGAACCGCATTTGTCGCGTTCGCTCCCGGAGAGGAGGGTTCGCCCGCGGGTACATTACAGATATTTGATCTTATGGCTATTCAGCGCGCATTGATATCCGTTTCCGACAAGACCGGCCTGGAGGAGTTTGCCAAGGGCCTGCACGAGTTTGGAGTAGAGCTTATTTCCACCGGCGGCACCGCCGCTTTCCTGAAAGGCCTGGGCCTTCCGGTGATTGAAATTTCCGACTATACCGGGGAACCGGAATTGTTTGAAGGACGCCTGAAGACGCTTCACCCCATGGTGCACGGGGGCCTGCTGCACCGCCGCGACAATGAAGAGCATGTGCGCCAGGCGAAGGAAAACGGCATCAAGCCCATTGACCTGGTCTGCGTGAACCTGTACCCCTTTGAGGAAACCGTCGCCAAGCCGGACGTCACGCTGGAAGAAGCGATTGAAAAGATCGACATCGGCGGCCCGTCCATGCTCCGTTCCGCCGCCAAGAACTACGCCTCCGTCACCGTCGTGTCCGATCCCGCGGACTACGCGCGCATTCTGGATGAAATGCAGACCCACAAGGGAGACACGACCCTGAAAACCCGCGAAAACCTGGCAGTGAAGGTGTTCATGCGCACCTCCAATTACGACAACGCCATTACCAACTACCTGGGCCACCAAAGCGCGGAAAGCACCAAGGGCAGCTTCTGCATCTGCGCGCCCCTGTACCAGGAACTGCGCTACGGGGACAACCCCCACCAGGAAGCCAGCCTGTACGGCAGCTTCGGGGACATTTTCAACCAGCTCCAGGGCAAGGAGCTTTCCTACACGAACGTGCTGGACATCGAAGGCGCCGCCGAGCTGATCACCCAGTTCCGCCGCCCGACGGTGGGCATCCTGAAGCACACGAACCCCTGCGGCGTGGGCCAGGATGACGAGGACCTGCGCAACGCCTGGCAGAAAGCCTTTGAAACGGACACGCAGGCCCCCTTCGGCGGCGTGATCGTGGTCAACCGTCCGATGACGGAAGGCCTGGCCCGCGTGCTGAGCGCCATTTTCACGGACGTCATCATCGCCCCGGAATACGATGCGGAAGCCCGCGCCCTTCTCCAGAAGAAGAAAAACTGCCGCATCATCCGCATGAACACGGAAGCCTGGATGAAGGCGCGCCGCGAACCCATCATCCGCTCCGCTCCCGGCGGCTTCATGACCATGAAGCGGGATACGGACGTGATGGGCCTGGACAATCTGGAAGCCAAGGTTGTGACCAAGCGCCCCCCGACGGAAGAAGAACTTACCGCCATGCGCTTCAACTGGCGCGTCGTGAAGCAGGTGCACTCCAACGCCATCGTCTTCGGCGGCACGGACCGCACGCTCGGCATCGGCGCCGGGCAGATGAGCCGGGTGGATTCCGCCCGCATTGCCGTCTGGAAGGCCGGACAGGCCGGCCTGGACCTGAAGGGCAGCGTGGTGGCTTCCGACGCCATGTTCCCGTTTGCGGACGGCCTCCAGGTAGCCATTGACGCCGGGGCCACCGCCTGCATCCAGCCCGGCGGTTCCATCCGGGACGAGGAAGTGATCGCCGCTGCGGACGCCGCGGGGATTGCCATGGTGTTCACGGGGCACCGCCATTTCCTCCATTAATTTGAATGATCGGCCCCGTCCCCTTGTCTTAAAACCGATATGTTGCTAGGTGTAAATATAGACCACATCGCCACGCTGAGGCAGGCCCGCTATGCGACCATGCTTGATTCCTTCAACGTGGAGCCGAGCGTTTTGGACGCCGCCTACGCGGCGCAAAGGGGCGGGGCGGATTCCATCACCCTCCACGTCCGGGGGGACCGCCGCCACATGCAGGATGCGGACGCCCTGAGCGTCCGTGAGAGCGTGGCCCTTCCCCTGAACCTGGAAATGGGGAATACCCCGGAGATGGTGGACTTTGCCCTTCGGCTGAAACCGGACTATGTCTGCATGGTTCCGGAAAAGCGTGAGGAAATTACTACGGAAGGCGGCCTGGACGCCGTCTTTCATGAAAAGGAACTGGCCCCCACCATGGCAAGAATGGCTGACAACGGCATTCAGGTGAGCCTGTTCATTGATCCGGAGCTGGCCCAGGTGGACGCCGCCGCCCGTCTGGGAGCGCCCATGGTGGAGCTTCATACCGGATGCTTTGCCAACCACGCCGGGAAGGAACGCACGGCGGAGCTGGCCCGTTTGAAACGCGCCGCGGAGCTGGCCCACTCCCTGGGCATCCAGGTGAATGCAGGCCATGGCATCAACTACCAGAATCTGGAACAGCTGATGGACGGCGTGCCTTACCTGCATGAGCTGAACATAGGCCATACGATCGTAGCCCGCGCCCTCTTTGTGGGGATGGAGCAGGCCGTGAGGGAAATGCGCCAGGCGATCGACCGCCTGAGCTGATATTCCCGTTTCAACTTTAACCCCCGGTTGCAGGAACATGAGCCGTATTGCAGGATTGGGAATGGATTTGATCGACCTGGACCGCGTGCGCCAGGCCCTCCAGAAAAACGGGGAGGCATTTGCCCTGCGTATCTGCACCCCGGATGAATGGGCCTATTGCCGGAAGCATGCGGACCCCGTGCCGAGCCTGGCGGCCCGTTTTGCGGCCAAGGAGGCCGTGGCGAAGGCCCTGGGAACGGGAATAGGGGAAAAATGCGCTTTTACGGATGTGGAAGTGGTGCGCAATGATGCGGGCGCTCCCTCCATCCTGCTGCACGGCACAGCCGGAGTGACGGCCCGGGAGCAGGGCGTCACGGGCTGGTTCCTGACCATGACCCATTCCCGCCTGAGCGCCGCAGCCGCCGTCATCGCCCTTGCCGAAGCCCCGGAATTTTCCTGACGCTTCAGAATCGCCGCAAGCCTTGGCCGCTCCCGGGACCGTTTTCCCTGAACCAAAGCCGGCTGGAACATACCGGGTCCTGAGCCCAGGAAATTTCTACAGGATGCCTTGCCAGCGGCGCCGATGAATACCGTGTTCCTACAGGTTTTCAAGGTTCTTCTTGATGACTTCCCTATTCAGTTCGCGGAGGGCGGCCAGAGTTTCAAAACTCGGCGCTTCGGAAAAATCGGTTTCCAGTTCTTTCACTCTCTTTTCATAGTCCGCCGCATGGCCGCCATCCCTTTTCAGGATGGAGATGTTTTTCCGGGTTTCATCCGCAAGCTCTGAAAACGTCTTCCGGTCGGGGATCGGGCTCCAATTGATGGACTTCAGGAAGCTCTCCACCTCCGGAACCGTCACGTTGAAGAATTCCGGGCGCACCTCCTCCGGCTTCCGGTCTTTGAAATAACTTATGGCAAAACTGAAGCTGTCCGACTCCGGCTTCAGCTCAAATTTGATATCATCTCCATGAATCCGGATCTGGCGGAGGGATTCTTTTTCAAAAACGATGAACGTGCCGAACTCCTTGTAAGCATAGCGGTTGAAGTTCATTACCCCGTTTCCCCCGGTTGTTTTCGTCAGAACCCAGTCCGGCTTTCCGCATGGTTTTTCCCCGTCTCCTTCTTTCAGGGCGAATTGCGACTTCAGTTCCGGCTTCCCGTAACCGTGAACCGGCGACGCCCAGACTTCATACAGTTGTCCGGGATAACTGACCTTGACGAACAGCCAGTCCGGGCGATCCTTGAACTGCGCTATCCTGACGTCCAGAACACTGTTTTCCGGGCGGAACGTGAATACGGCCATTTCCATCTTGCCGTTTTCTACGGTGTCAATTTTTTCCGCGACTTTCCGGTCCAGCAGTGTTTTGCCGTCCTTGCCGATCACGGCAAGGAAATTGACGGGACTCCAGCTTCCGGGAGTATTGGGGTTCCTCCAATATTCGATGCCGAATCTGAAATCCCCCCATTCCTGCTGAACCGGCTTGTTGTCATTGGGATTGGTAACGGTGTGGTAATTGATTTTTCCGTTGCCAAGGTTGACGGTATGGCGGGTCACAAGGACGGGAGTTCCCTTGCGGTCAAATTTCTCTTCTTTCTTTTCAATGGAGGGGGCGGCGTACAGCAGTGTGGTGCACAATCCGGCCAGTACGGTCAGGGTGAGTTTCTGCATGATTATTTTACCTCTATTTCGTGTTGGGTATTCAAGCCTGTAGCCGCGTCTTCAATGGTGATGCGGTATGCGCCGGGAAGATCGTTAAAGGCGAAATCCAGCGGGTATTCCGTCTTGCCGTAAATGGTTTTGCTGCGGTGCAGAATTTCCCTGCCGTCCGGGGCCGTTACCGTAATCCGGTACGCGCGTTCCCGGGGATTGGCCGGTCCGGAAATCTTAAGCAGGGCCCGGGCGCCTTTGGCCACCTGGGCCGGAGCGGTTACCACGGGCGGCTGCTGCTCCCGGTCAAACAGGGCAAAGCAGCGGAACGGCGCATTGGAGAATTTAAAGACAAGCTTGTCTGATTTCCCCACCAGTCCTTTGCGGCACTCATAGATGTATTTTTCTTCCGGCAATTTGGCGGTGAATGATTTGCCGAGGTCCTTTTCCTGGCCGAGGGCGCCCAGCAGTTCGAATTCTCCGGCCTTCCGCGGACGGACCATCAGGGTGTCGCTGAAATCGGGGATGACGGCCAGAGGACGGACTCCGGCGTTTTTCACCACCTGGTCAAGGAACGTGTTCAGGGAGGAGCCGGGCAGGGAATTATTTTCCAGAACGGAGAGGGAGGCATTCAGCAGGATGGCGTTTCCTTTGCCGGCCTTGCGGAGCTGCAGGCCCGGATTGCCGTGGACTGCATGGGCCTTTTCTCCCGCCAGGGCCAGGGCTCCGCTTGTGCTTTCATAAGGCTGGATTTCGAGCTCTTTCGCCTGGCCGAACGTCAGGTTCCCGAAAAGTTCGCCCAGGGGGTTCACAGTGCGTTTTTTCAGGTTTTCGTTCAGGATGGCGATATTGGCGTCAGCCAGTACGGTGCCGCCGGATTTGACGAAATCCAGAATGGCCGCGCACTCTTTGTCGCTCAGGGAGGAAGCTTCGCAGAGGAAGAGGAGCCGTGCGTTTTTCAGGCGTTCCAGGGTATTGGGCGAGACGAAATTGAAGCCCAGCCCGCGCTGGTAGCAATACCGGAGCAGCGGATTCATGCTGGCGTCCGGCTTGACGCAGCGGCTGTCCGCCTGGGCGGCGGAATTGGAGGTGTGGCTGTAGTAGAACAGGATGCCGGTATCCGGAAACGGGGTTTTGATCAGCAGCTGTGCGAGGCCGTAGTTCAAGTCATCAAGATAGGGCATGTACTGGCGCAGGTATTCCGCCTCGGAGAGATCGCCGGAATGGCTGGTTTCTCCCAGGGCGGGGTTGATCAGGAACCAGGCGTGGCCGTTGATCGCTCCCTGCAGCAGGTGTTCCCAAAGTTTGTATGGATAGGATGAACGCTCCGAGCAATACCCGCCCCACCAGATGGTCCGGACCCGGTCCGCGCCGAATGCGCGCAATGCCTCGTTCTCCTGCATGCCGCTGTAAGGGCCCCAGAAGTCCAGCCCTTTAATCATTTCTTCAAGGTTGCCGGGAGGGGAGCCTTCCGCGCCTACCCGGGCTCCGGGATGAACCTTTTTGATTTCCGCCGCCAGGAAATGATGCATGTCCACGTACATTTTTTCAATATATTCCCGGTGGTCATTGTAAGCGACCAGATTTCCCGTTTTTTTGGCCGCGTCCAGCCGGAGGTGGGGCACTTCACCGAATCCGGCATAGGAGGCGCCGTATTCAAGGTTCAAGTTTTCCATGGTCTGGTACTTCTGCCGCAGGAAATCGGCGAACGGCTGTTTATCCGATTCTCCGAACCCGGCGTCGTAAGTGTAAAAATTTTCGTCGCCCAGGTTGTACAGCATGGGGCTCAGGTCTTTCAGGTATTCTGCCTGGCGTCGCAGATCGTCGCTCCAAAGTTTCCGGACCAATGGATGGTAGAATGATTCGTCACCGTTCAACGTACCCAGCTGCTCCATATTTTCTTTCTGTTCGGACCACAGCTTGCGCAATACCCTGGTTTCATTGTTCGGCCCGGCTTCCATCCCGATCCGGCAGATGTACGGACACAGTTTTTCGTTCCGCAGGGCGTTTTCAATATCTCCCTTGGTGAAAAATTGCAGGGATACGTTCCAGCCGAGGCGGTCAATGATCCGTTCCCCGAAGGCCGGGTTGAAGGTGCAGCCAACCTGGCCCCAGGTAAGCTGGAGATAATCCTCCAGGGAATAATCCGGGAAAATCACCGGATTTTCAGCATGTGCCGCATTGCCCCGGGCATCGTAAACGGTGCACCGCAGATAACCGCCGATGGTCGGCATCCGGTAATTTTCAAGGTCGAATGAAAGCTCTTTCTTTCCGGCTTCCAAAGGAAGGGTCTTGCTGAACCATACATTGCGGTAGGGAGCGTCCATCAGCTCCACTTTGGCGGAATAACCGTCCTGCGCGGGTGAAGCCAGTTTCAACGTGACGGAGAAGGGGCCGCGGTCCTGCACCAGCCTGGGCGTTTCCACTGATACGGCCCCGAAAGCGGATTCCACCGTAAAGGGAAAGGCGCCGAAGTTGACCAGCGCGCCATCCCGGCGGACCAATACGTCTGCGGTATATCTTCCCGCCGGAAGGTTCGTGAAATCAAGGCTGTTCCGGATGACGGAATTATCCGCCTGCCGGATACGGCCCACAGCAACGGTTTTTTCCGGAGGGGTTACGGCAAATTTGCCGTTGTCCTGCCGTACTGAGAATGCCGGCAGTTCCACTCCGCTGGCGTAATAGAGCACCTGGGCCAGAAAAGCCTGAGACGTTTCATAGAGGAAGAACCAGTCCGTGGTGTAGCTGAAATACGGCGTCAGCCCCACCCCTGGCCGGTAGCCCGCGCCGTAATCGACTTCAACGATCCGGCCATTGCCGAACTGCCAGGCGTTGAAAATACGCGATTCAAAGTTTTTAGGCCTGGTTCCGGGAAGGCTGTTGCTTCCGGCAACCCATTCCGGCCGGGGCAACGGCTTGGCGTACGGTTTTTTATAAGGCAGTTTCTTAAGTTCGGACCAGGGTTCGCCGGATTGAATCCGGACCAGGCCGGTTCCGTTCCGCACCATCGACATCAGGCGGAATTTCTGCTCATCCGGCAGGACCGCAAAATCGACGTTTGCCACGACCACCAGATCATAATCCTTTGCCAGTTTGGCGGCCAGTTCCTGGCGTTTGTCGGCGGTGCTCAGCCCCGCAATCGGATTGCTGTAAATATCGTCCGCTCCGATGCTATGTTCATTGGCTGTGAGAACCACTTCATATTCAAAGCCCGGGAAGCGCTGGACCAGCTCAATGATCTCGCGCGAGGCCGTCTGCTGCATGATAAAAAGTATTTTCTTATGGGGAAGCTCGCCTTTTTCATCCCATGCGGCATGGGGCGTTTTCAGGGTCATTCCGGCCTCATTAATGTAAGTGCCGTCCAGTTTGCCGAATACGGGAGCAACAAGGCCCGTCAGCAGGATGCAGAGCAATAGCGGTAACCGTTTCATCAATTGGTATCTTTCTTTTTTGAGTTAATTCAGGCTTTCTTCCAGGGCAATTTTCCATTTGAGCGCCCGGCAGCGCTCTTTCAGGACGTAAAGGCGCCTTAATCCGCTGACCGTGGTTTTTTCTTTCTCCAGAACACGGCATTCACGGTTGATCGCATCCAGTTCTTCCCGGTACTTTTTAAAAGCGGATTTCCCGCAGGCCCGTGCCAGTTCGGCTGATAGCTTTTCAATTTCCGCGAATTCATTGTTCTTCACCTGGCCGGGTTCCGTAAGGACACTTTTACCTTTATCTCGCAGGATCAGGGTGTCGCCAGCCATGGCGCACCATGGCTCTTCCGCGGAACGCGACAGCAGGGCGGATATCTTTTCCGGCGAGACGGTGTCATTTGCTCCCTGGAAGTAAATATAGCCGAAGTTGCGCGGGCTCGAATATCCGCCCAGCACCGAACTGGCGGCTCCGGCAAAATTTCCGCCGGAGTAGGCATAACGGACGTGGCAGAACATCCAGATATCGGACGTTTCCGCTTTGGCGGGCAGGTCGCTCCAGGGGAAAAACGCTTCAATCGTCCAGCGGTCCTTGCCGATGGAGGTCCGGGCGGTCCAGTCGGTGCCGCTCCAGTCATTCTGATAAACGGCGGCGTCCCGGCGGCGGAAATCGGCGCGCGTTCCGATGCAATTGACCTTGAAACAATGGTAGCTTATTCCATTGGCCCTGGCATCGAAAAAGATTTCGGCGCAGTCGTCGGTCCAAATGGCGGCGTTGTCAAAGTCGGTAATGATCTTCCTCAATTTTTCCGGATGCTCCTCGAAATTGATGATGCCCAGGTAGATTCCTTTTTCATCATACAGCATACGGAATTCCGTCTTGAGTTTTCCCGGAGTCGGCTCCGCGCAATTGTAAACATAATAATGACGGAATACGGCCGCTTTTTCCCAGGCTGCCTCGTTCAGGCAGCCGTCGACCACCGGCGCTTTTCCCTCAACCGGGCTGACGACATAAAAGGAAAGCTCGCGGGGAGGGGCGGAGAGCGCCAGTCCGCTGACCAGGCTCAGTATAATGAAGCTTAATTTCATCTCTTTAACATCCTTGAAATGCCGTTTCCTTATATATCATGACCCTATTGAACCGGGTACTATGCAAGCCGTCCCGGATGAATGCGGAGGGATAAGTGGCCGCGGCATCATGCCGGGAATGACCCAGCAACACATGCCGCGGCCATAAAATTCCATCAAAACACACGGTTGGACATATTCTTACTATACCCGTTTTTCGATTTCTTTCTTTCAGAAGAACCCGGAATAAAAATAGCGGCTCAAGTAAAAATAAAACTGCAACCCACAAGATTGCTGAATATTTTACTCAGGAAGAAAACGATTTTTGCTTTTCTATCCATGCAGTATCATTACAACTCTTTAAGCCCTTCATTTTCCACGTACCCATAACATGGAAAGGACACGGATTTCCACGATCTTTTAATCGGTATCCGATGGCTGTTGGAGATTTTTGACCATGCCGTAAGAGTGAGCTGGCTGCATGGGTGAATCCCCCGGCATCTTCCTGAGCTTCAGGATTCGTACGTGCAGCGTCCCGTCATTCAAATTCCACTTCTTTTTGTAAGCTCCCTGTTTATGCCAGTTGCCGCAAGGGCGCGCGGCGCTCCATGAGCGTGTTTGGAGAAGATGCGGGGGAATAAAAAAGAGGCTGTCCCGCGGATGGGACAGCCTCTGCTGTTGAGTTGACGCTCAGTCAGGAGTTCCGCTTAGGAGAAGCTCTTGATGAGGATCTGGCGCTGTTCTTCCAGTTCGGCCGGGAGCTTTTTGCCCACCTTGTCGAACAGTTCGGTCTGGCTTTCCAGTTCAGCCTTCCATTCGCTCGGGTTGAGAGCCATGTTGGCGTTGAACTGTTCTTCGCTGTAGTCGATGCCGGTCTTGTCCAGTTCGTCGTAGGTCGGGGAGACGCCCAGCACGGTCTTCTGGCCTTCCGCCTTGCCCTTGGCGCGGCGGAGGATCCAGTCGAGGACGCGCATGTTGTCGCCAAAGCCCGGCCAGATGAAGTTGCCGTCCTTGTCCTTGCGGAACCAGTTCACGTTGAAGATCAGCGGAGGATTGGCAACGGTCTTGCCCATGTCCAGCCAGTGCTGCCAGTAGTCGCCCACGTTGTAGCCGATGAAGGGAAGCATGGCCATCGGGTCGCGGCGGACCTGGCCGATGTTGCCGAAGGCGGCGGCGGTCATTTCGGAACCCATCGTAGCGCCGACGTATACGCCGTGCGTCCAGTCGCGGGACTGGAAGACGAGGGGCATGGTGGTGGCGCGGCGGCCGCCGAACAGGATCGCGGAGAGGGAAACGCCTTCCGGGTTCTGCCATTCGGGGTCGATTGTCGGGCACTGGGCGGCGGGAGCGGTGAAGCGTGCGTTCGGGTGAGCGCACTTGCGGCCACAGTCCGGGGTCCAGTCATTGCCCTGCCAGTCGATGGCGTGGGCGGGAGCGGGGCCGTCCATGCCTTCCCACCAGACGTCGCCGTCGTCGGTCAAGCCTACGTTGGTGAAGATGACATTTTCCTTGATGGTGTCCATGGCGATCGGGTTCGTCTTGTAGGACGTGCCGGGAGCCACGCCGAAGTAGCCGTTTTCCGGGTTGATGGCGTGGAAGGTGCCGTCTTCATGGGGCCAGATCCAGGCGATGTCGTCACCGATGATGGAGGTCTTCCAGCCGGCTTCACGGTAGGAGGCGGGGGGAACGAGCATGGCCAGGTTGGTCTTGCCGCAGGCGGACGGGAATGCGCCGCCCACATAGGCCTTCGTGCCGTCCGGGGATTCAATGCCCAGAAGGAGCATGTGTTCGGCCATCCACTTGTTCTTGCGGGCGATGGCGGAGGCGATGCGCAGGGCCAGGCACTTCTTGCCGAGCAGGGCGTTGCCGCCGTAACCGGAACCGAAGGACCAGATTTCTTCCGTTTCCGGGAAGTGGCAGATGTATTTTTCTTCGTTGCAGGGCCACGGCACGTCAATCTGGCCGTCTGCAAGCGGGGCGCCCACGGTGTGGAGGCAGGGAACGAAGGTTCCGTAGCCGTCGCGCTTCGGGTTGCCGCCGCCCTTGACTTCGTCTTCCAGACGCTTGAGAACGGTTTCGCCCATCTTGGTCATGATGCGCATGTTGACCACGACGTAGGGGGAGTCCGTGATTTCAATGCCGATCTTGGCCAGGGGGAGTCCAGGGGACCCATGCAGAAGGGGATCACGTACATGGTACGGCCCTTCATGCAGCCCTTGAAGAAGCCCTTCAGTTTGGCCTTCATTTCAACGGGGTCGGCCCAGTGGTTGGTCGGGCCTGCGTCTTCTTCCTTCTCGCTGCAGATGAACGTGCGGTCTTCCACACGGGCCACATCGGAAGGGGTGGAACGGGCGAGGAAGCATCCGGGGCGCTTCTCGGGGTTCAATTTGATAAAGGTGCCCTTTTCTACCATCATGTTGCAAAGCTCATCATTTTCTTCCTGAGAGCCGTTGCACCAATAGATGGAGTCGGGTTGGCAAAGCTGGGCGATTTCGTCGACCCACTTCTTAGCTGCTTCGTGAGTGGTACTCATGGTGGAAATAGTGTATGCACGGAAATGGCCGTTGGCAAGTCTCCCGTGCGGCTTTTTATGGGGCGGTTTGGTTGCTCCCGGAGGGGAAACCCCGTGCAGGGGAAGGCGTTGCCCTGATTCCGGCGGTGGCCGCTCCGGAGCGTTCCGCGGGGGCTCCCGTTTCCCCGCTGCTGTGCTCCGGGAAGGGTGAAAAAGCCTGTTTTGACTGGAAATCTGCTTGCCAGCTCGCGCCGGATAGTCTAGGGAAGAATCATGAATGTTAGAACGTTGATGGCAAATGCGGTGTTTCTGGTGCTGCCGGCCCTGCTGGCGGCGTGTTCGGACGCCTCGCGCCCGCCCGCCGTCAGCTTCAAGATTCAGAACGTTCCCCCGTGCCGCGCACCATGTCCCAGATGTCCCGGGAAGTGCACATCAGCCGCGATTTCATGTCCCCGCGCTCCCGCGCGCGGCGCGCCTCCCATTCCATGCATCCGCGCTTCATCACCATCCACAGCACGGCCAACCCCACGGGAGACGCCGCGGCGCATGCCCGTGCGCTGAAAAGGGGGGCCATGGGTTCCCTGAACTGGCATTTTACGGTGGACCAGTACCGGGCCATCCAGCATATTCCGCTGAACGAGACGGGGCGCCATGCGGACCGCGGCGGTCCCGGAGACATGTATTCCATCGGGATTGAGATGGGGGAGGTGAGGAGCCACAACCCCATCGTCACCTGGAACCGTTCCGCCAAGCTGACGGCGGTGCTGATGAAGCAGTACAACATTCCCCTCCGCAATGTGGTGCCCCATTATTACTGGACGGGCAAGAACTGCCCGGCCCCGCTGCTGACCAACGGCCGCCCGGGGCATAAATGGAGCTGGTTCGTCTCCCGCGTGGATTATTACAGGCGCTGTCTGGAAACCCGCCCCGCCGCCGCTCTCTGACGGGCGCGCAGGCATGATGCGATCTGTGAGGAATACGCCTGGACCCATGGCCGGAGAGCTGCTTTTAACGTCCCCCCTGGAGGAGTGCGCCTTCATCCGCCCCAGGGAGCTGGCGGCCATGCAGGCGGCGGGAATGGCCTCCGTGCGGGATTTGCTGTTCATGCTGCCGCGCAGGTATGAGGACCGCCGCATGTTTGACCGTTATGATTCCCTGTCATCCGGTGCGCCTGTCTGCCTGAGGGGGCGGGTGGTGGACGTGGGCTGGAAAGGCTGGGGAGGGAAGGGCGGCAAGGGCCGCGGGCGGTATGTGGAAGCCGTGCTGGTGGATGAGCAATCTTTGGGGCAGGCCCGTTTTTCCTGCCTGTGGTTCAGCATGCCGGGCATAGCCAGGATGCTGTGCGCCGGGCAGGAGATGATCGTGTACGGGCGCGTGAAGCCGTATGGGAAGAAGCTCAGCATCGTCCATCCGGATTTTGAGATCATCCGGGAAGGGGACGACCAGTCCATCCATTTGAACCGCATTGTTCCCGTTTACAGCGGCCGCATGGGGATTGCCGTGCGCAGGCTGCGGGAAATCGTGTGGGAGGCTCTGGCCCGGCTTTCCCGGCTCCGGAACCGGAGATTTACGAGTTTGTGCCGGACATCCCGTGCAAAACGGCGTTGAGGGACCTCCATTTTCCGGAGACCGCGGAAGTGCGCGACCGGACCAGGCGGCGGTTTGCGCTGGAGGAGTGCCTGGCGCAGCAGTTGAACGTGGCTTACAGGAGAAGGCGAGCGGATGAAGTGCCCGGCATGCAGACGGCAGGCTCCAGCCATCTGGTGAAGGATTTGGCGGATTCACTGCCGTTTGAGCTGACGGAGGCCCAGAAGCGCTGCGTGAGGGAGATTTACCGGGATATGAAGGCGCCCCGTTCCATGAACCGCCTGCTCCAGGGGGATGTAGGGTCCGGAAAGACGCTGGTGGCCCTGTGCGCGATGCTGCTGGCTGTGGAACACGGGTATTCCGCCGTGATGATGGCCCCCACCCAGATTCTGGCGGAACAGCATTATTTGAAGTTCCGGCAGATGCTGGACAAGCTGGACGTTCCCGTGTCCCTGGTGACGGCGGACAGGAAGGAGGAATCCCACGTATCCTTCGGGAAGCAGGGGGGGATTGTGGTCGGAACGCATGCCCTGCTGTACGGGAAGAACGTGCCGGAACGTGTGGGCCTGGTCGTGATTGACGAGCAGCACAAATTCGGCGTGAACCAGCGGGAAAAGCTGATTGACCGCGAAGAGCGCCCCGACGTGCTGGTGATGACCGCCACCCCCATTCCCCGCACGCTGACGCTGACTTTTTACGGGGAGCTGGACGTTTCCATCCTGGACGGCGTTCCCGGAGGCCGTGGCGCGGTGGTTACGGCCATCCGCACGGAGAAGGACCAGGAAAAGGTATTGAAGTTCGTCCGGAGCCAGTTGGAGGAAGGCAGGCAGGTTTACGTGGTTTCCCCTCTCATTGACGGGGAGGATTCCCGGAAAGGGAAAGCCGTGACAAAGGAGCTGGACGAGTGGAAGGCGCTGCTGCCGCATGTGGATGTGGGACTGCTGCACGGCAGGATGTCCTCCGAGGAAAAGGAGGCGGTGATGAAGGACTTCCGCGCCAACCGCATCAGCGTGCTGGTAGCTACCACGGTGGTGGAGGTGGGGGTGGATGTGCCGAATGCTACGGTCATGATTATCAATAATGCGGAGAGTTTCGGGCTCTCCCAGCTCCACCAGCTCCGCGGGCGCATAGGCCGCGGGGCGCACAAGTCCTACTGCATCCTGATGACGGAGGCCCGGCCGGAGGATGAACAATGGGAAAAGCTGCATATTGTGGAAACCACGGCCAACGGTTTTGACCTGGCGGAACAGGATTTGAAGCTCCGCGGTCCCGGGGACGTGCTGGGCACTTCCCAGAGCGGCCTGAAGGGCGTGCGCTTTGAGGAATGGCTGCTGGACGCGCGCCTGATTCACCGCGGGCGGGAGCTGGCGGAGGCCATTCTGGCGGAGGACCCCAATCTGGAATCCGCCAAGTACCGCCCCCTCCGTTTTCTGCTGGAAAACGGGGAGGAAAAACGTGTGACGGGGTAAGATTGTCTTCCTGCCGTTTGCTGACAGTCAGACGGTAAGGACTGTATGACAGATATGGGGTGCAACGGTTTCTCTCTTGGAATGAATCTAAAGAGGCAAAGAAGATATTTCTTCTTCAACCCGAACACCGATAAAACAATGATTCAAACGTACCAAATACTCCCCGTGGTGGCCATCGTATGCTCCGCCTCCGCTCTTGCTCAGAACGCTGCCGATCCCGTGCAGATGGTTAAGCAGAATGTCGACCTGATTTCGTCCGCCAACAAGGTTCTGGACGACGTGAAGGACAATGCGGCGGTTGAAATCGCCATCAAGCAGCTCAATGCCCTGACCCAGCAGGCCAAGCAATTGGACAAGGCCATGGAAAAAATGAAGCTCACTTCCGAACAGGCCATCCGGATCACCAAACTGAACGGAGATGCCCAGGATACCATCGTGGACATGCTGGAAAATTGCGAACGCATTCAGAAGGACAAGCTCATGACGCCCGCCCTGCTCAAGGCGGTGAACAATTTCGCTGACGCCGCCAACATTGAAGTGGTGGAAACGATTACGACCGTGGAACAAATTGTGGAAGACTAAATGATCAGCTTGTAAAGACCTTTGACTGGTAGGGCCGCTCCCTGAAAGGAGCGGCCTTATTCTTTGGTGGGAAAGGCGTCTTTAACAAGTCTTCCGGCGGGATTTCATGCTTCCATGGCGGGGTTGGGATTCCCGGCCGGGGCCAGGTATCCCGTTCCGGGGTCCGTGCCCAGGGAGGAAAGAAGGCTCCTGTGGCGCGGCAGGGATTTGGCGCGGGAGACGGCGGCGGCGGGGTCCAGCACGTTGCCGAAGGTGATGGCGCCCATAGGGCAGGCGAGCTGGCAGGCTGTTTGCGCCGCGCCGTCCGGCAGGAGCAGGTCTTTCTCCGTCACGTGGATGGAAGTGGAGGGCTGGCCCGGGTGTTCCTTCATCAGGCGGGATTTGTGCCTGATTTTGGCGCGTTCCACCATCTGGACGCAGTAGGTGCATTTTTCCATGACGCCGCGGGAGCGGACGGTCACGTTCGGATTGCGCTGGAGGCGCGTGGCTTCCCCGGAGGCCTTGGCATAATCAAAAAAGTTGAAGCGGCGCGCCTTGTACGGGCAGTTGGTGGCGCAGTACCGGGTACCCCAGCACCGGGCATATACCATGGCGTTCAGGCCCTCCGTGGTATGGACGGTGGCGTTCACGGGGCACACGGACTCGCACGGGGCCTTGCCGCACTGCTGGCAGGCCACGGGAATGGCGGTGAGTGCCCCTGCCTCCGTGAAATACCGGTCAATGCGAATCCAGTCCAGCGCGCGTCCCTTCGCCATCTGGTCACGGCCCACCACGGGAATGTTATTTTCCGCCCGGCAGGCGATCACGCAGGCATTGCAGCCGATGCAGCGGGACGTGTCGATCGCCATCCTCCATTGGTACACGCCCTCCGCGCCGGACGGCGTGAACGGAGCCGGAGAGGCGCCGGACTGAAGGGCGAAGGGGGAGGGCTGCACGACGGGGCTTTGAACAGCTTCCGTACGTTCCGGAAGGGCGCGCAGGGCGGCCTGTTCCGGGGAAATTCCACAGCCTGCCGTTTTTTTCACCTGACTGCGGAATGCATAACCGTCGGAATTCTCCTGCCTCTCCGCTACGTGGTTCATGCCGCCATACCCCAGGGGAAGAACCATCAGATTCTCCGCCACTCCGGGAATGGGGCAAAGGATGGCTTCCATCCGTCCGCCGGGGACGGTCAGAGTGCAGAGCATCGGCCCGGAATCCACGCCTCCCAGCCGCCGGAAGGTGGCGGGGGAAACCTGTGCGGACGCCGCCCAGCTGACGCCCGTTACGGGGTCCGGGCATTCCTGCATCCAGGCGTTGCGCTTCCAGCGGCCGTCCCCGATGGAATAATCCGGGCAGAATTGCAGTTCCAGCAGGCCGTTTTCCAATCCGCTTCCGCCGTTGCCGGAGGGAGCAACGGGCGCTTGCTCCATGGCGGTTCCGAGGGCTGTTTCTTCCTGCGGGGACAGGGGGGATAAGCCGTTTCTTCCGAATAGCCGTGCTGGAGCGCCTGTGTCCAGGCCGCAGTCTTGTTTTCCGGATTCACGGCGCGTTCAAAACATTTGCGCGCCCGGTGGTAAACGGGGGAAAGGTGCGTGGGCGAATTGTCCGCCGTGATGAGGTGTCCCTTGGTGGAAAGCAGCCCGGAAAGCACTTCTTCCGCAGAAATGCCCCCGTACAGGGGAAGAATGACGGGCTGGCGGTAGCAGAATCTGCCGCGGCAGTCCCGTTCCACTCCCCATGATTCCAGAAAATGGGCCGCCGGCAAATGCCATCGGCAGGCGCGTGAGGTTTCATCCTCATACATCCCCAGATGAATGCTCTCCGTTCCGTTCAGGGCTTCCGCCAGTGCGGAGCCGTGCCCGGAATCCAGCACGGGATTTCCCGAATCCAGCAGGAAGGCGATATCCACCTCTTTCTTCCGGATATCCCGGATGAAATCCTCCAGCGTTCCGTGGGGCGGCGTGGACGGAGCCTTCAACAACTGGACGCACGTTCCGATAGAGCCGAGAAGGAGGTTGAGCTTCCAGACGCTTGCGGACAGTTCCGGATGATTGTCCCCCAGCAGGACCACGCTTTCTCCGGGATGGCTGGATAAATCGTCCGCGCAGTGGCGGAGCCAGGTGAATTCCCTTTCCGTCAGGGAGCGGTCCGTCTGCCGGGGAGGCTCTAGCGTCTGAAGGGAGGTTTTTTTACCGGAGAGATAGCGGAACAATTCCTCCAGAAAGACCGCCAGGCGCGCGGGGGAAACGGGCAGCCTGTGGTCGGCATGGGCTCCGGTCAGGGAAACGCGGCCCTCCACGGCGTAAAGGCGCGTGCGGTTCCGGTTTTCTTCCTTGTAATGGAGGCCCTCCGGGGAACGGGCGGCAATGAAATCACGCGTATTGCCGTAGGGATTCTCATGAAGGAAATCGCAATCCAGGGCAAGGATGCGTTTGGCGCGTGCGAAACGCACGCGGAAGCGGGCCTTCTGCGGCAAGCCTGCCTGCATGCCGGAGCCCGGCGTGGGAACGGGAGAATAGCGGTAAATCCGCACGCCGGGGTTTTTCCTGCCGATTTCCTCCAGCATGGAGTGCATCAGGGGAGAATCCGTGGCGGGAAGAAGGATGCCGATATGGCCGCCGTCCCGCAGGTTGCGGGACCAGGAGGAAAAGGCTCCGCGGAATTCGTCCCCGGAAGCCGGCTTGCCGTTAAAGAGGATATGCTTGCTGCGGCCTGGGTCGTAAAGGTCCAGAATGGAAGCCTGGGCCGTGGCCGGCAAGCCCGGGCCTTCCGGATATTGCAGGGAGGGAAGCAGCTTGACGGGACGCCCTTCATAACAGGCGGCCAGCACGGGCAGCGCGCTCCCGCCCATGGCCAGGCAGGTGGCGTAAGCCGTTTCCACGCCGGGCACGGACCATTCCGGTCCTTCATTATAGGGAACCAGGTATTTTTCCACACGGCGGCAGGCCGGAAGCCCCACCCCCACCAGGACTGCGCCCGCGCCCATCCATTTCATGAAGGAGCGCCGTGTCATTTCCCGCTCTTCTTCCGGAAGAAAAGCGGGGTGGCCCTGGGGAGCTTCATTCTGGTGAAATGGGGGAAGGGGAGTCAAACCGGAGGATGATGTGGATTAACGGGAAATGGGAACGGCTTGTTTTAGGCAATCCGGAAGGTGAAATCAAGCGGTGATTACCGGCTGCACCCATCTTCAGGGCAGCGGAAGTCCGTGGAAAAAGGGCATCCGTCCTTTTTTTGACGGTATCCAATGTAATTCATTACGGCCTCAAGCTGGGGATCGTTCAGCAGGATGGCCCTGGATTCATAATCCCCGCAATTTTCCGGAACGAGGGGAAGGTAGTCCATGGCGTCGCAGGTTTCAAGCTGGCCGCGGAGGTCCAGCGTCAGCCATGCCGGCAGGAGAAAACGGTATCCCTTTGGATCGGTAAAAACCAGGGCGTCCCGGCATGCCCGGATCATGGAAGGGGTGATGCGGCGCCAGTCGGTCCGCTCTTCACAGGGACCGATGGCGTCACAGGTTTCCCTGGGGGCGTACATGTCGATGAGTTCCGTCGTCATCAGGCCGATGCCGTCTTCCAGAATGACGCCGTCAAAGGCGGAATCTATTTGTTCCAGGAGAAGTTCTTCTTCATGCGAAACAGGTTTGGGGGCGGGGAAGGGGTTGGAAAATTCCTGCTGAAAATAAGCCAGAATATGCGGGACCGCTTCTTCCGGAGGGCAGGAGTAAACAATGCCGAGGTCCAATTCCATAACTTCATCATACAGTAACGGTCCGGCATTCATCTATCGCGAAAATGGAAGGTATGATGACTGGAAAGGCATGTTTGCCGGGAGCCGGCCTGCGCCCGGTGGTCAATGGTGGCAGGCGGTGCAGTCCATTCTTGGCTGAATCTTCCACTGGTGTTTCAGGAAATCTCCCAATTGAAGCGGAGTTTGGATGCGGTTTCCCTCCCCGTCCCGGATGGAATGCGTGCGAAGGTAATCCGCGGCGGAATAATGGGAGCTGGCCGTCTCCTCCAGCGGGCGCAGGTGCGGGGCGGGGTCGCGGTGGCAGTCCAGGCACCACTGCATGCGGGCATCGCGCGGAGCGCTGATGCGTTCCATGCCTGCCACGTCCCCATGGCAGGAAGTGCAGCCGATGCCGCGGTTCAGGTGGGCCATGTGGTTGAAATAGGCATGGCCGGACAGGCGGTTGACCATGACCCAGCGGACCGGTTCCCCCGTATAGCCGGGAAATTGGGGGTCCGCCGCCGCTCGCAGCGGAGCGATGAGCGGGCTGTCCGGGAGAATATGCTGGTGGCAGCCCAGGCAGGACTTCGTATCCGGAATGCCGGCCCTGGGAGAGCGCTGGGCGGCGCTGTGGCAGGCCGTGCAGCTCATCTTCAGGTCTCCGGCGTGGAGCTTGTGGGAAAAACGCACCGGCTGCACGGGTTCATACTCCGGAATCTGGAAATTGACGTAATACACCCCACCCAGCGCCAGCGCGGCGGCGAGCGCAATCAGCGCGACGCCTCCGTAAAAGCGCCTGTTGGTATTGGGTGGAAAGATGTTGGCCATGGTCCGGTAGAGAGAAAAGGCGGGACCCGCCGTCAGGCCGCTCTGCCCGGCCGCGGAATGCGGGCGGGAGGCAGAGGCGTATCCATCGTCAGGTCTTCAGGCACCAGCCGCGTGGCGCTCTTCTTAATCTGTTCCCAGGTGATGCGCTGCCCGGTATGGGCCGCTTCACGCCCCATGATGGCGACCAGCGTTTTATTGGCCGCGCTTTCCAGCGTTTGTTTCCAGGTTCCGGAGCGGAGGAAACGGTAAAAGGCCACGTGCGTGTCCGCGTACATATTGCCCCGTTCCCCGCGGAAACGCCAGCGCTTATCCGCCTGGATATGGGGGCGGTACGGGGTGACCAGCATCCCTTTTTCACAAACCGTCCGGTCCACAATCTCCCCGTGGCAGCCTACCCACTGCCTGCATGAAATGTGGGCGGCCACGTTGTGGTCGTACTCGAAATAAACGTCGTAATGGTCCCACACGTCGCCGTCGTCCCGGCGCTGGGCGCGTCCTCCGGAGCCGAAGGCCGCCAGCGGAAGCTGCTCGTTCATGGACCATACCATGCCGTCGATCGTGTGGACGATCTGTTCCACGAACTGGCCGCCGCTCAGCCAGTTCCAGGCGGTCCAGTTGCGGAGGGCCCACGCCACGTCCGTATCCGAGGAAGGGCGGGAATCCAGAGCCAGCGGGGATTTGGGGGGCGTGGTGTAATACAGCCCGTCAAAGGAAAGCACGCGTCCCAGTTCTCCGGAGGAAAGCTTGCGGTGGGCTTCCTCATTCGCCTTGTCATAGCGCCAGCAGAACCCGTCCAGAATCACCAGATTTTTAAGCTTTGCCAGACGCGCGGACTCCAGCACGGAAAGCACGCCGGGAACGTCCACCGCCACGGGCTTCTCCGCATAAATGTGCTTGCCGGCGTCAATGGCCGCCGCCAGATGCTCCGGACGGAAGGCGGGAGGCGTGCAGAGCAGCACCACGTCAATATCCGTTTGAAGCAGCTTCTTGTAACCGTCCAGGCCGTCGAACAGGCGGCTCTTGTCCAGCTGGACGCGGCTGCCGTACTGTTCCGTCAGCAAATTGGAGCCGAAATCAATCCGTTCCCGAAACACGTCCGCCAGCGCCCAGACTACCGTTCCGGGGTCGGCGTCCAGCGCGTTCTTCATGGCGCCCAGGCCGCGGCCTCCGCAGCCTACCAGGCCCACCTTGAGCGGTCTTGCGTCCGTCAGGGCTTCCGCGGCGTTCAGACAGGGCATGGCTGCCAGGAACCCGGCCGTTCCAGCGGCGGTTCTCAAAAAACGGCGTCTGTTCCAAATAGGGTAACCCATCTCAGCGGAATTATACGGCGTCAGCCCATGGAATCAAACGCTGTATTGAAATGGTGACGCAAAAAGTAGACGCAACCTCCGTTTCCGGAAATTGCGTCTACTGAGGGAACCAATGAATGCACTATATTCTGGCTATTAGGTTGAACAGGGCTACTCCCCCTGTTCAGAAAGCAAAGCGCACGCTGCGGAATATTTTGTCTGAAAAAACATTTCGTGAGAGTAAAAAACTGATTTGACTCCGGAATCCCCAGTGTTCATGATAAATCCAATGAGGCCTCCGGCTTTCCAACCAATCATCATGATGAAGCAAAATCTCATTCCTTTTACAGCGGTTTTGGCGGCATTTGCCCTTGTTTCCTGTGACGGCGGCAAAAAACAGGATCAATCCCCGGATGCCTCTGCCGCCAGCGAACAGGCCGTTCCCAAAACGCCGGGAGAAAAAATCCTGGCCGTTCTCCTTCTTATTCAGGACCAGGCTACGGCAAACGCCCATGCGGCGGAGGTGAAGGAGCTGGCCGTGGCCCTTCCCAAGGACATTCCCCATCAAGAAAGCGTGAACATCATGAATGAACTGCTCCGTCTGGCCAGCCGGGAATGCTATGGCTCCCTGTCCCTGGAAGACGCCTTGAAGGGCATCCAGTTTGACGCCGGGGAATACACGGGCAGCGTGCCTCTGGACGTGGATGGCTTTGAACCTACCCCGGACGAGCCGAAAAAGTAAATTCCCCGTGCCGGGAAACGATGGACTGTTTCTGCGCCTTTCCCATCCCGTTCTTCCGGGAAGGGAGAGGCGTTGCTTTTCGGGCGCCGGATACGGAAAATAAATGTCCCGGCTTCCAGGCTGTTCCGGAGGGGACGGTTTTTCTGCGGTTCAGGGAAACACTCTGAATCTTTCTCCTGCTGGAAAAACATGCTGGAGGAAAAGGAGCGGAAAGATGCTCCCCTTCCGTTCTCCGGAATTTTTTTGCCCGGCTGATGGGGCAACGCCGTAAAAAGGAAGCTCAGGGCAGGGGGCGGCGCAATTCTTCAATGGCTTCCGCCATATCTTCCCGCGTAATCTTCTTGGAAATGCCTGCTTCCCCCGCCTTGGAAAGCAGAACGAAGCGGATGGTTCCGGCCCGGAACTTCTTGTCGGACGCTGTCTTCTTGAGAACCGTTTCCGTATCAATGTCATCCGGGAGAACCAGGGGAAGTTCCAGAGCCTGGAGGGTGCAAAGAATCTTCTTGGCGTCGGAAGAGCTCAACCCGGCTTTCCGTTCGCTCAGGAACAGGGCGGCGCGCATGCCGAGCGCCACGGCTTCCCCGTGCAGGATGGTGCCGTAGGGAACAGCGGCTTCAATGCCGTGGCCGATGGTATGGCCGAAATTGAGCAGGGCGCGGATATCCAGTGTTTCCAATTCATCATTCTCCACGATGCGGGCCTTGATCGCCACGTTCCGGGCAATTAGATCGGGGAGTTTGGCGATGGTATTCAGGGAAAAGCCGATGGAAAGCTCCGGTCCCAGGCCTTTCAATTCATGGAGCATGGAAGCATCCCGGATGGCCGCGTGCTTGGCGGCTTCCGCCAGGCCTTCCGCCAGCGTGCGGCGGTCCAGGGTCACCAGTGTGGTGGGGTCGATCACGACAACGGCCGGCTGATGGAACGCGCCTGCCAGGTTTTTCCCTTCCGGAATATTGACGGCAGTCTTGCCCCCTACGGAACTGTCCACCTGGGCGACTACCGTCGTAGGAATCTGCATGAAAGGAATGCCGCGGTAATAAATGGAAGCTACGAAGCCGGCCAGGTCTCCCACCACGCCGCCGCCCAGGGCGGCAATGCACCCGGTGCGGTCAATGCCCGCCCGTACCAGCTCGGAACACAGTTCCTGGGCCTGCAGCATATTCTTGGACGCTTCTCCGGCATCCACCACATGCAGGCTGGGCATGAACCCAGCGCTCTCCAGGGACTTCATCACGCGTTCCGCATAAAGCGGGGCTACGCAGGTATCCGTAATAATCGCAATCTTGCCGTCCAGTCCGGCGCGGTAGGCAAACTCACCCACGCGGTCCAGCGCGCCGTTTTCCACGTGGATATCGTAGGAACGTTCCCCGAGAGCAAGAGAAATGGTAGGCATGGGGCCAGTATGAGGCATTCCGGAAGGAAGCTCAAACGGAAAGTGCGAAGGAGGCAAAGAAGATGCAATCCGCCTCTAATGCGTCCTTGTCTTAGGCGCCAGCGGGGAAAGGGTTTCCAGAATAACCTTTAAATGTTCCGCGCGTGCAGGCGTAAAGCCGCCGTCATCCTTCCAGATGATATTGCCGTTGCCGTCCAGCAGTACAATCGCGGTCTCCGCCTTCTTGTGGAGGGAAAGCCTGCGGCGCACGAAAGCCTGGTCGTAATAGGAAATAAGGGAATTGGTCTTCATGTAGAAATCCGGAATATCCCCCAGGGCCTGTGTAAAGGCGGGAACGTCCCCCTCAATGGGAGGCGGCTGCAGGACCAGCAGAATATTGTACTCCACCGGGGTGGGCGTATGCTTGTACTGCTTGCGGAGGTCTTCGCAGAACGGAAGCCACTTCTTCATGCTGTACAGGGTTTCCGGATGAAAAACGGTCAGCATGATATGGAAGCTTTTAGGCACGATGGGTGGAAGGGAAACGTTATCCCCCAGCAAATTCATGCCGTTGATATCCGGAAAACGGTAACGTCCGTTCCCTCCTCCATAAGGATGCTCGGGGTCGGGCGTTGGCAAGTGGATTTCCTGATTCTTCATGCGCGATTAGACAAAATTCAGGCGGGGATTGTTCATGGGAAGGGTTAAGTGAGACAGGTCGCGGAAAAAAGAATCTCCGTCCGTGCGTGGCCTTGGAGAAAAAGAAAGTAAGGGATAGAAATAAAGGTATCGGCAAAGAAGGCGAGCCGTCGGCCCTTGTAAAAGGAAAAAAGAAAACCTCTTCCCCCTTGAGCTGTTGAAACTCCTCGCTCGGCCAGCCCTTCTTCCCTCCTTCTTTTCTCCGGGGCGCCGATATCGTAAAAAGGAAGACCCCCCCTCTCGTTCTCGCCGGCAAAGGGAAGGGCTCCTGGACCTTTGGGAAGACTGCTGCGCCATCTGAAAAGAAAATGTTCAAAAAAATGGCACGAAGAAGGGGGAGTATGACAAAAGCCTAACTATTTTATAAATTGGAAGTTATGAATGGACGTGATAAAATGGGTGAAAGACTCTCACAAAAAACGACTCGAAAAAAATTGACAAGGGAGGTGAAAATGGTAGACTTCTCGGCACGCCAACACGGCGACGGGATGAAAAGCCCGGCGGCAGGAGGGACTCGAAAGAGGGCCTGAATGAAGCCGGGGCCGGCCACCCGGAAGAGCCTCATTAAAGGGGCCGATAAGAAGATTTCAAGGGAATGACTACCGAACCCGCCGAGGGTTTTCCCGAATGCGTCGAGAGACGTGTGAGGGAGAAAAAACCCAAAGGAGCGACCTAGCTCCGAGAGGGGCGGATTGGTAGAAGCAAGGGGAAAGAAAAAAGGTCGTGACGCGCGCCGTGCTTGGCAGAGCGAAGAGGACTTCAAGAGACACAACTTGAGGGAAGAGCTGACTGAAGCATGGCGCAGATGAAATCGAAAGATTCCATTTGGTCCAGCAATTTCAAAAATTATATTTGATGGAGAGTTTGATTCTGGCTCAGAACGAACGCTGGCGGCGTGGATAAGACATGCAAGTCGAACGAGAGAATTGCTAGCTTGCTAATAATTCTCTAGTGGCGCACGGGTGAGTAACACGTGAGTAACCTGCCCCCAAGAGTGGGATAGCCCCGGGAAACTGGGATTAATACCGCATAAAATCGCAAGATTAAAGCAGCAATGCGCTTGGGGATGGGCTCGCGTCCTATTAGTTAGTTGGTGAGGTAACGGCTCACCAAGGCGATGACGGGTAGCCGGTCTGAGAGGATGTCCGGCCACACTGGAACTGAGACACGGTCCAGACACCTACGGGTGGCAGCAGTCGAGAATCATTCACAATGGGGGAAACCCTGATGGTGCGACGCCGCGTGGGGGAATGAAGGTCTTCGGATTGTAAACCCCTGTCATGTGGGAGCAAATTAAAAAGATAGTACCACAAGAGGAAGAGACGGCTAACTCTGTGCCAGCAGCCGCGGTAATACAGAGGTCTCAAGCGTTGTTCGGAATCACTGGGCGTAAAGCGTGCGTAGGCGGTTTCGTAAGTCGTGTGTGAAAGGCGGGGGCTCAACCCCCGGACTGCACATGATACTGCGAGACTAGAGTAATGGAGGGGGAACCGGAATTCTCGGTGTAGCAGTGAAATGCGTAGATATCGAGAGGAACACTCGTGGCGAAGGCGGGTTCCTGGACATTAACTGACGCTGAGGCACGAAGGCCAGGGGAGCGAAAGGGATTAGATACCCCTGTAGTCCTGGCAGTAAACGGTGCACGCTTGGTGTGCGGGGAATCGACCCCCTGCGTGCCGGAGCTAACGCGTTAAGCGTGCCGCCTGGGGAGTACGGTCGCAAGATTAAAACTCAAAGAAATTGACGGGGACCCGCACAAGCGGTGGAGTATGTGGCTTAATTCGATGCAACGCGAAGAACCTTACCTGGGCTTGACATGTAATGAACAACATGTGAAAGCATGCGACTCTTCGGAGGCGTTACACAGGTGCTGCATGGCCGTCGTCAGCTCGTGTCGTGAGATGTTTGGTTAAGTCCAGCAACGAGCGCAACCCCTGTTGCCAGTTACCAGCACGTAAAGGTGGGGACTCTGGCGAGACTGCCCAGATCAACTGGGAGGAAGGTGGGGACGACGTCAGGTCAGTATGGCCCTTATGCCCAGGGCTGCACACGTACTACAATGCCCAGTACAGAGGGGGCCGAAGCCGCGAGGCGGAGGAAATCCTAAAAACTGGGCCCAGTTCGGACTGTAGGCTGCAACCCGCCTACACGAAGCCGGAATCGCTAGTAATGGCGCATCAGCTACGGCGCCGTGAATACGTTCCCGGGTCTTGTACACACCGCCCGTCACATCATGGAAGCCGGTCGCACCCGAAGTATCTGAAGCCAACCGCAAGGAGGCAGGGTCCTAAGGTGAGACTGGTAACTGGGATGAAGTCGTAACAAGGTAGCCGTAGGGGAACCTGCGGCTGGATCACCTCCTTTCTATGGAGAAAGTGCATGAAAAATGCACAGGTCGGATCTCTTCCCGAGGGAAGAGAGAGCGGAACCCGCGAGGGCCCGCAACGAACCAAAGATGTGTAAACAGCCAGTTCGCTTGGAGCGAAACTAGGCACGACGTGCGTGACGACCTTTTTTCAAAAAGAACCGCAACTGGGGGTATAGCTCAGTTGGTAGAGCGCCAGCTTTGCAAGCTGGATGTCCGGGGTTCGAGTCCCCGTGCCTCCACCAGTTTCGGTAAGAAGGCGGGAGCCGGAAAACTTTAGTAACTAAACTTTAGTATTTGGTAACTGTCTCTCAGAGACCCAAAGCCGGGCCTGTAGCTCAGTTGGTTAGAGCACGCGCTTGATAAGCGCGGGGTCACAGGTTCAAGTCCTGTCAGGCCCACCAAAAAAATCGATTATTGAGGGAAAGCGAAAATTGACATCTGCGTGGCAAAGAAAACAATTGCTGAGAAGCAATTGCTTTCCAACAAAGTGGGTAGTTGAAAAACAACTACAATACACAATTTAAAACATGCATACCAAGAAATAAGACAATACAGTAAGTCACGAAAGGGCTTTGTGGTATTGTGGAAGTGGTAAAAAACTTTTGCAATATGATGAAGTAAGTAAGGGCGTACGGTGAATGCCTTGGTGCCAACAGGCGAAGAAGGACGCGGCAAGCTGCGAAAATCCTCGGGAAGCTGCAAGCAAGCGATGATCCGGGGGTATCCGAATGGGGTAACCTGATCGAGGCAATACTCGATCGTTCATACCTGAATACATAGGGTATGAAACGCGAAACCCGCTGAAGTGAAACATCTCAGTAAGCGGAGGAAAAGAAAGAGAAATCGATTCCGTAAGTAGTGGCGAGCGAAAGCGGATGGAGCCCAAACCGAAGGTACTCCTTCGGGGTTGTAGGACCACGAGATATTCGACCATACTGGATAGTAGAACAGCCTGGAAAGGCTGGCCGTAGAAGGTGAAAGCCCTGTAGACGAAATCCAGCGTGGGAATTAGTGGAATCCTGAGTAATACATCACACGTGGAACGATGTATGAATCAGCGCGGACCACCGCGCAAGGCTAAATACTAGTTGGCGACCGATAGTGAACAAGTACCGCGAGGGAAAGGTGAAAAGAACCGCTGTGAGCGGAGTGAAATAGAACCTGAAACCGTATGTCTACAAAGTGTCAGAGCAGAGCAATCTGCGATGGCGTGCCTTTTGTTTAATGAGTCTGCGAGTCAGTGTTTGTGGCAAGACTAAGGGCTTCCGGCCCGGAGTCGCAGCGAAAGCAAGTCCGAATAGGGCGAATTAAGTCGCAGGTACTGGACCCGAAGCGGAGGTGACCTACCCTTGGCCAGGTTGAAGCATGGGTAAAACCATGTGGAGGACCGAACAGGTGAACGTTGAAAAGTTCTCTGATGAGCTGAGGGTAGGAGTGAAAGGCTAATCAAACCCCGTGATAGCTGGTTCTCTTCGAAATGCATTTAGGTGCAGCGTCACGTGCTGATGCGCGGGGGTAGAGCACTGACAAGGCTAGGGGGCACACCCGCTTACCAAACCTTATCAAACTCCGAATACCGTGCAATGGAACGTGGCAGTGAGACAGTGGGGGATAAGCTTCATTGTCGAGAGGGAAACAACCCAGACCAGCAGCTAAGGTGCCTAAATAACGCTCAGTGGAAAGGATGTGGGATTACACAGACAGTGAGGATGTTGGCTTAGAAGCAGCCACCATTTAAAAAATGCGTAATAGCTTACTCATCGAGTGATCCTGCGCCGAAAATGATTGGCGATCAAGCGTTATACCGAAGCTCTGGACTTTACCTTACGGTAGAGTGGTAGAAGAGCGTTGCATGCGCGTTGAAGGGTGATGGCGACTGACCCTGGAGCACATGCAAGTGAGTATGCAGACATGAGTAACGTAAAGCCGGGTGAAATCCCCGGCCGCCGTAAACCCGAGGTTTCCAGGGCAACGTGTTTCGTCCCTGGGTTAGCCGGGACCTAAGCCGAGGCCGAGAGGCGTAGGCGATGGATATCAGGTTAATAATCCTGAGCTCGCGACCCTTAAACTGGGGGGACGCATGAGAAAAGATGACTAGGTTATTGAATTCCGAGTTGAGTCCACGGACTCAGCGCATCATTGGATCGAGTGCCAAGAAAAGCCCCAGCGTATGCTAAGCGACCCGTACCGCAAACCGACACAGGTGGGTGGGTAGAATATACCAAGGCGTAAGAGTGAAACCTGGTTAAGGAACTCGGCAAATTAGCCCCGTAACTTCGGAAGAAGGGGTGCCTGCAGCGATGCAGGCCGCAGAGAAATGGCCCAACCGACTGTTTATCAAAAACACAGCACTCTGCAAAGACGCAAGTCGAAGTATAGGGTGTGACACGTGACCAATGCCGAAAGATTAAGGCAAGGGGTTAGCCGCAAGGCGAAGCTCTGAACCCAAGTCCCGGTGAATGTCGGCCGTAACTATAACGGTCCTAAGGTAGCGAAATTCCTTGTCGGGTAAGTTCCGACCTGCACGAATCGTGAAACGAGTTGGGCACTGTCTCAACCAGGCGCTCAGTGAAATTGTAGTGGCGGTGAAGATGCCGCCTACCCGCAGAAGGACGGAAAGACCCTATAGACCTTAACTGTAAGCTGTCATTGTTTCTTCGGTTTTAATGCTCAGAGTAAGTGGGAGACGCTGAAGACGCCCTTTAGGGGGCGTCGGAGTCATCAATGAGACACCACCCTTTGAAACTGGAGGATCTAACCCTGAGCCGTGAATCCGGCCAGAGGACCGTGTCAGCCGGTCAGTTTTACTGGGGCGGTATCCTCCCAAAGAGTAACGGAGGAGCGCGAAGGTGGGCTCAGCCCGGTTGGCAACCGGGTGTCGAGTGCATGGGCATAAGCCCGCCTAACTGTGAGACCAACAAGTCGAGCAGATGCGAAAGCAGGCCCAAGTGATCCGGCGGTAGAAAGTGGAATTGCCGTCGCTCAACGGATAAAAGGTACCTTAGGGATAACAGGCTGATCACGCCCAAGAGTTCATATCGACGGCGTGGTTTGGCACCTCGATGTCGGCTCGTCGCATCCTGGGGCTGGAGAAGGTCCCAAGGGTCCGGCTGTTCGCCGGTTAAAGCGGCACGCGAGCTGGGTTCAGAACGTCGCGAGACAGTTCGGTCCTCTATCCTCTGTGGGCGTTGGAAAATTGAGGGGTTCAGACCTTAGTACGAGAGGACCGGGTCTGACGCACCACTGGTGCATCGGTTGTACTGTCAAGTGCATGGCCGAGTAGCTAAGTGCGGACGGGATAAGCGCTGAAAGCATCTAAGCGCCAAGCCCATCCCAAGATGAGTTTTCCCTATAGGTTCGTGGAAGACCACCACGTTGATAGGTCGCAGGTGTAAGTGCAGCAATGTATTGAGCCAAGCGATACTAATCACCAATAGACTTCATCATATTACATCACTCCCGTTCGTGAATAACAACTTGCTGTTGTCTTGTTCATTGGATGTATGTTTAAAAGTAACACCACCAGCCACGCAGATGTCAGTTTACGCTGATTCCTTCCCCTCGTAACGAGAGGAAATCTTCTTAGCCACACACACAACAACCCTTAAAAAATCCCCCTCAAAGCCCCCCCAAGGGCTCCCGGGCAGGCAGGATGAAGAAAATGAAAAACTCTTCCCCCTGAAGCCCGGTGGCCAGAGCGCAGTGGTCCCACCCGGTCCCGTTCCGAACCCGGAAGTGAAACGCTGCCGCGCCAATGGTAGTCGGACGATAGGTCCCGCAAGAGTAGGTCGCCGCCGGGATTTTTTTTCATCAGGCCCCGCCAGTTCCTCAACTGGCGGGGCTTGTTCGTTTTCTTGATGGCGCGATCTTGAATCTCCTTCTCTTCCTATACTTTGCTAAAAGGAATATTTGGTACATGCCGCCTGTCCGAGCCGTCGCGCCTTTGCTTCCTCCAAGCTCTTCGGTAGAAAATTAATAGGGGGGCTATCCAGCTTTTCCCGCCATTGCATTACTCCTTGAAAGACGCCGCGGATTTTGCATGTATAGTTGGTGCTATGCTTTCACATGCTTTTGCAGTCGGTTCGGTTCTGGGAACGGTCATGTCCCCGCTTGTTTGCGTCTCTGCCGCGGAAATGTCTCCCGTAGCGGCCGCTGAAAGCGTGGTGGCTCGTGTGACTCCATCTGCAAAAGGCGCCGTGTCGTTCCGCTTGAATCCGGCCATGGGCAACAAGATTACTATTTCTGGCGCTCCTGGTGGCATCCGGGTGGAAGCATCTGACGTGCGCCGTCTGGTAGCGGGGTACGGATGGTATCTGAAAAATATTGCCAAGGTGCATTTTTCATGGAACGGAGACCGCCTGACGCTTCCCTCACCCCTGCCTGCTCCGTCCACCCCTGTCACGATTGAGTCCCCGTGGAATACCGTTTTTGCGTATAATTACTGCACGCTGTCCTATACGGCGGCTTTCTGGGACTGGAACCGCTGGCAGCGCGAGATTGATTTTCTGGCTCTGAGCGGGTTTACGCACGCGCTGGTGACGGCAGGCCTGGAGAAGACCTGGGAGGATTTCCTCATTGGCTTGGGATATCCCCGTGAAAAGGCTCTCCGCTTCATCCCCAATCCCGCTTTTGCCGCCTGGTGGAATATGGGCAACCTGGAAGGACACGGAGGACCGCTGACCCAGCAGCAGATTGACAGGATGGCGCAGCTGGGGAGGCGCATCGTATCCCGCATGGAGCAGCTGGGCATGACGCCCGTGCTTCAGGGTTATGTGGGGTTTGTGCCTGCGGATTTTGCGGAGAACGTGCGGATGAAGGGCCTGAAGCTTATCCCGCAGGGGGAATGGGTCAATTTCAAAAGGCCATGGGTTGTGGACCCCACTTGCGAGGCTTTTCCGAAGCTGTCCGCGGACTGGTACAAGGCTCTCCGCAAGGTATACGGCATTTCCGGAAAGATGTTCGGCGGGGATTTGTTCCATGAAGGCGGCTGCAAGGGCGACATTAACGTGACGCGCGCGGCACAGGCGGTGCAGGGCGCCATGCAGAAGGCTTCACCGGGTTCTTCCTGGGTGATCCAGGCCTGGGGAGGCAATCCTTCCCGCGAGCTGCTGGCCGGTACGGACCCGAAGCATGCTCTTGTGCTGCAGCTCACCAAGGACATGGCTGACGGTGGGAAGAATTTGAGGACTTTTGACGGCATTCCCTGGGTCTGGTGCGAGCTGGCCAACTTCGGCGGCAATACGGGACTATACGGAGGGGTTCCCCTTCTGTCCCGGCTGGGGAGTGATTTGGCCGGCTACAGGGATAAGGGCCTGGTGGGAATGGGCACCTTGTCCGAAGGGCTGGAAACGAATCCCCTGCATTACGCCCTCTTCAGCGACCGTTTATGGACGGCGGAGGATATTCCCGTCCGGGACTGGCTAAGGAAGTATGCGCGCCAGCGTTACGGCGCCGCTCCGGCAGCGGTTGTGCGGGCTTTGGAAATCCTGTCTTCCTCCATTTACAATCCCGCCCGTTCGCAGGAGGGGTGTACGGAGTCCATTATCTGCGCCCGTCCGTCCTGGGACGTCCGCAAGGCCTCCACGTGGTCCAGCGGAGAGAGGTATTACCATTTGGGCGACATCGTTAAAGCGGCCCGCGGTTATTTGAAGGCGGCCAATGACCAGCCGTCCCTGGTGAAGGAGGAGACCTTCCGCTATGATTTGGTGGATGTCGTCCGCCAGGCGCTCGCGGACGCCGCTTTTTACCAGCTCCAGCGGGTCAGGAGCGCTTTTGACGCCGGAGACGTACCTGCCTACAGGAAGCAGGTGAAGCTTTTCCTGTCCCTGGTTTCGGATATGGACGCCCTCCTGGCGACGGACAGCCAGTTCCTGCTGGGAACCTGGCAGAAGAAGGCGCTGGATTGGGGGAGCACCCGGCAGGAGAAGGCCTTGATGGACAAGTCCGCCAAGATGCTTATTACCACGTGGATTGACCAGGCTCCCCGCGCGCTGAATGATTATTCCAACCGCCAGTGGGCCGGGCTTGTGGCCGATTTTTATCTGCCCCGCTGGAAATTTTTTTGAATCCCAGCTGGATGTGCTGACTGGAAAGAAGGACCGTGCCGCCGCCCAGGCCGCCTTCATGGATAAGACGGTCCGGGAGGAATTGGCCTTTGCCGGAAATGGAAAGGTGTATTCCACGAAGTCGTCCGGGGATGCTCTGGCCGTCGCCAACCGCGTGATGAATGCCCACCGGGAAATGCTGGACGCCCTGAGCGCGGAAGAAAGACATTCCACGGGAACTCCGTGGGACCTCCAGCAGGGATCCCCGCTGCAATTTAACGTGACGGACCAGGTAACCGGACCAGGCACGTACACCGCCACCTTCCAGTGGAAGAACGGCCCCAGCGCCCTGAAGATTCATTCCGTCAAGTTGTACGAGGGGAACAGGGAGGTGGCCGCAGATAACCATGAAGGCTGGACCGGCGTGGAGAATAAGGATAATTCCTACAGGCTTGATCTGAAGAAGTACCGCACCAACCTGGATTCCTATATCCTGAAGGCGGAGGTGAGCGGCGTTTCCCCAGGAGATTCCAAGGGGGAAATGACGTTGAAGAAGAAAGCCCGCTGACGCGCCATCGGCCCTGGGCTGGACCTTCGGAATATGCTTTTTTCCGGAGAGCCGGAGTCCGTCAAGGTATTTAGCGTGCCGCCTGGTAAATGCTGAACATCAGGATGGCCATGCCCGTCAGGGCCGCGCCGGCAATGATGCCGGAGGCGGTGGGGATTTTATATTCCTTGGATTTGGCCTTGAAAAAGCGGTCCGCGGCCCAGCCGAGCACGGCCCCTGCAAAGAAGAGGAAGGAGTCGTTCCACTGGATGGCCCAGGCCAGCCCGAAGCCGATGGGGGTGGGGAGCCATTTTCCCGCGGCGGGAAGGTAGCGGGGGACAAGCACCAGAATGAGGCCGAGGATGCCGCCCGCGATGATGGAGAGAACCTTGATGCTGTGCAGGTGGCTGAAGCCCATGCCCAGCGCTTCCGCCGTGGCCGCCCATGTTCTGGCTCCAGGAGCATTGAAGGCCTGAAGCGCGTCCACGTCTGGGACCATGGAGCGGAAGGCCAGCACGGAGACGAGGGTTCCCAGGAAGATTCCGGAAAACTGGGCGATGAATTGCTTGCGGGGATTGGCCCCCAGCAGGTAGCCCACCTTGAGGTCCACGAGCAGGTCTGCCGAAGAACTGGAGGCTCCGGAGGTGATGTTGGCCGCCATCAGGTTGGCCGTCACGTGTCCCGGCGCGATTCCGCCGAAGATGAGCTGCGTGACTTTCCCCATGGCTCCGGTGGGCGTGATGTTGGCCTCCCCGGTGATCCGGCAGACGACCAGCGCCAGGAAGAAGGAGATGACTACTGCAATGCAGCTCATCCAGTACGGAACGTCAAAGGTGACATGGGCCAGGTAGCCGAGGGCCGCCAGGGAGACGAGCTGCCCTGCCAGGAACCAGCTCATGGGCGTTTCTATTTTTTCCACGTCCGTCAGCTCACGCCTTTTGGTCAGGGAAAACATGGCGCCCAGGGAGGAGAAGGAGCGGGCGATGCTTTTCCATTGGAACAGGAAGGCCACGATGCTGGCGACGACCATGCAGGCGGTTCCTCCCCACAGGGTCCAGCCTACGCTATCCCGGTAGCCCGCTCCCGCGGGAAGCAGTCCCTGGCTTTCCAGCCACGGTACGTAAAGCGCCCAGCAGACCGTGCCCCCGATGAAGAGGCTGAGGGAAGTTTTCATGCCTACCAGCGCGCCCGCGCCCACGAACATGAGGTCCCATTTGAAGAAAATGGTGCGCTGGTACCAGTTGCCCAGGATTTGCTGCTGGGCGGCGCCCAGCCATTGTTCCCCTCCCGCCGCCATGGCGATGGCGTTGGCGGAGGCGAAGAGGGCGGAGTAAAGGAGCGCTTTGGCCTGTCCAGCCGCCTTTTTGCCTTCTGAATAGAGCACCTTGAGGGTTTCCGCCGTGGCGATGCTGTCCGGAAACCTGATTTGCTCAATGTTGATCATCTGGCGCTTCATCGGAATGGCCATCGTGACGCCCAGCACGGCAATGAAGAATATCCAGGCGAAGGTGACGCCCAGCGGCATGTGCTGCCCCGTCAGCAGGAGCAGGGCGGCCACGGCGGAGGTGAGCGTGCCTCCCGTGGAGTAGCCCGCGGAGCTGGCGGCGGACTGCATGCACGTGTTTTCCAGAATGGTCATGGGGGATTTGGAGATGCCCAGGCGCACGAAGGCGTTCCACAGGGCAAAGGAGATGATGCCCGCCGTCAGGGCCACCCCGAAGGACCATCCCATCTTAAGGTTGGCGTACAGGTTGGTGAGGGAGAGGATGGAGCCGAGGAGCATTCCTACGATGACGGCTCTCCAGGTAAGCTGCTTCATTCTGTCTCCGGAGCCCAGGTAGACACGGTCATACCATTGCTGTTCGATTTCATCCGGCGTGCCCCGGAAGCCGTCCAGGGGCAGCGGCTTTTCCAGGCAGGAGAGAGGAGCGGGGGAAGACTGGGATTCCGTTGGTGCCATACGGGCCGGAACATAGCATGTGCGGGCGCGGTGGAAAAGCCGTATCTGCCTTTTCCTTTCCTCCGGAACGCCCCCCGCTTGGGGCTTGCCTGCCCGTGGAGCCCGTGGTTTAATGAACGGCATGAGCCAATCTTTTACGGATAAACTTGCCGCCCGCATCAGAAAGACCGGTTCCGCCCTGTGCGTGGGGCTGGACCCGCGCCCCGTCATGGATGATTTGCAGTCGGTTCCCTCCCTGTTGAGGAAGGTCGTGGAAGAAACCGCTCCGTATGCGGCGGCGTTCAAGCCGAATATCGCGTATTTTGAGGCCATGGGCCTGCGCGGCCTGGAGATGCTTGAGGAATTGCTCCCGGATATGCCGGAGGATGTGCCCGTGGTGCTGGACGCCAAGCGCGGCGACATCGGGGAGACGCAGAAGTATTATGCGCAGGCGTATTTTGAACGCCTGGGCGTGGATGCCGTCACATTGAGTCCCTTCATGGGTTATGATACGCTGGAGCCTTTTCTGAATTATGAAGAGAAGGGCATTTATCTGCTGGCGGTCACTTCCAATCCCGGTTCCGCGGACGTGGAGAGGCAGGAGCTGGCCGACGGCCGCAGGGTTTATGAACTGGTGGGGGACATGGTGCGCCGTTCCATGCAGGAAGG
Source organism: Akkermansia sp. JRP_AM1 (assembly GCF_049262625.1). NCBI lineage: Bacteria > Pseudomonadati > Verrucomicrobiota > Verrucomicrobiia > Verrucomicrobiales > Akkermansiaceae > Akkermansia > Akkermansia sp. JRP_AM1. The sequence goes on along the minus strand of NZ_CP118234.1, from coordinate 690,252 downwards.
GCGCAAAACTTCCGTAGGCATGGTGGTGGGGCTGACCAATGCGGATTCCTCCATTCTGGAGCGCATTCCGGACGCTCCCCTGCTGATTCCCGGCCTGGGAGCCCAGGGCGGCGATCTTTCCAGCCTGAGCGGTTCCGGCCATGCGGCCCCCCCCTGATTAACGTGTCCCGCGGCATCATGTACCAGAATCCGGAGCTTGGCTTTGCGGAAAAGGCCGGCAGATTCGCCCAGAGCATCCGGGAGGCATTGGGTTATTGATGTCCATGCGTTTTTCCGGCAGATAACAAAATGATAACGGGCTGCTTATGGCGGTGCAGGCGCTTGTCAAAGGGAAGGGCGCTGGTATATTGAACGGGCACTGCCCTTCTCCCTGCCCGTTTTTTATGGATGAAAAGCCCGGAATTGTAAGATTCACGCCCCGTTCCACTTCCAAGTCCGCCATGCTGATTGCGGTGGCGGTGGCCGTGGGCGTTCAGGTGGCTTTGTGCGCCGTGCTGGTAGCCATTCATTTTCAGGAGCTGTGGCTGCCCGCCGTGCAGAACGGGGAGGTGGAAATGGAGTTTGTGCCTCCTTCCGAGGAGGTTCTTCAGGAGCTGGCGGAAGTTCAGCCCGTGCCCGTAGAGCCGGTCGCGGCCCCTTCCACGGTCAGCCCCGTTCCGGAAATTTCCGCGGATGAAGACCTGCTTGCGATGAAGCTGCCGGAGAATGAGGATTGTTCCGACATGAAGGATTTTCTTCCGGAGGAGACTCCCACGGAGTATTTGCCGGAGGAGCTTTCCAGCATGCGGATTTCCATGAGGGAGGTAAAGCCCAGGCGTCCCGTGAAGACTCCGGCGGTTTCCCTGCCGGGGCAGCCTAGCCCGGATGAGAACGTGACTCCTGATAAAAAGGTGCGTTATAAACATGCTCCGTCCTTGCCCAATTCCGTCAATTCTTCTAGAGTCGGGAAGGTGAATGCCGTGGTGAAAGTAGTGGTGGGGGTGAATCCCCGTGGCGAACCTTCATCCGTCAATCTCCTTCAATCAACGGGAAATGCGGAACTGGACCGTCTTTTCATGCGCTGGGTGAAAGAGAATTGGACTTTCTATCCGGCAGAAAAAGACGGCGCGCCCATTGCTTCCAAGGTGGTGGTGCCCGTCAGGTTGAATATAGATTAACCTGCGCAGGAGATAAGAGAGATGCTTCCGGAGAAAATAGAGAAAAGGCCCATTTACGTGATCGGCCACCAGAATCCGGATACGGATGCCATTTGTTCCGCCATAGGGAATGCGGAGTTTTTAAGAACCCATGGCGAACCTGACGCGGTTGCCGCCAGATGCGGGGAGATGACGCTGAGGACATCCTGGGTGCTGGAAAAAGCCGGGGTGCCGGAACCGGTGCTGATTCATGACGTGACGCCTACCGCGGGAACCATCTGCCGCCGTGACGTGATCAGCGTGAGTCCGGACGACACGTTCCTGACGGCTTACCGCCGGATGACGGAGAACTCCCTTCAAACCATTCCGGTGATTGACGCGGACCACAATCTTTACGGCCTGCTGCGTTATTTTGATTTGCTGAGCCTGCTGATGCCCCTGAACATGACGGAGATGAATGTGCGCTCCGTTTTTTCCAGCCTGAGCAACATTGCCACCACCATTGACGGCAAGTGCCTGACCGGGGAGACCCTGAGCGAGGAGGAAACGCAGAATATTCTTCTGGTGGGTGCTTCCAGCGAGCCGAGCGTCCGGACGAGGCTTGCCAATTACAAGAGAAAGGGCATCGTCCGCGATCTGATCGTTATCTGCGGGGACCGCCCGAATGTCCAGCTGTATGCCGTGGAGCACGGCGTGCGCGCTCTGGTGACCACGTCCGGGGCTTTCCCTTCCCTGGATATTATTGAGACGGCCCAGACGACGGGTACATGCATTTTAAGCACCCCGTGGGATACGGCCAGCGTGGGGCAGCTTATCCGCTGCTCCCGGAAGGTGAGGGAACAGGTCCACAAGGATTACACGGTTTTCCCGGAGAACATGCCGCTGCCCGAGTTGAGGCAGGCCGCCGTGAAGCGCAAGCAGGCGCTGTTCCCCGTGATGAGCATCAAGACGAACAAGATGATCGGCGTGCTGAGCAAGACGGATCTGGTGGATCCGCCCCGTACGCGCGTGGCCCTGGTGGACCACAATGAGTTTTCACAAGCCGTGAAGGGAGTGGAGGAAGCGGAAATCGTGGAGGTGATGGACCACCACCGCCTGGGCACCCAGCTTTCCACACGGGACCCGATCCGCTTCCTGAATGAACCCGTGGGCTCCACTTCCACCCTGGTGGCGCGCAGGTTTTACCACCGTGATGCGGAGCCTTCGCAGGCGGTGGCGATTTGCCTGTGCGCCGGGATTCTTTCAGATACGCTGAACCTGACGTCTCCCACGACGGCGCGGGCGGACCGGGAAATGCTGGAATGGCTGACCGGCATTGCCAGGATAGACGCCAAGAAGTTCACGGAGGAATTTTTTGCCACCGGTTCCCTGCTGCGTTCCAAAACGGCGCCCTCCGCGATTGTCCAGGCGGACAGGAAAACCTTTACCGAGTACGGGCACAAGATCAGCATTTCACAGATTGAGGAAATAGGCATGTTCGGCCTGAAGGAAGTTCAGGATGATCTGGTGAAGGAGCTTCAGAAGCTGGTGGAAGAGGAAGGATTGAAGCTGGCGTGCCTGTTGGTCACGGACATTGTCACGCATGATTCCATGCTGCTGGCCGTCGGGGATGAAGAGGTGCTGGAGCACATCGAGTACGAGCGGCTGGGCCCCAACTTGTTTTCCGCCGCCGATGTGGTCAGCCGCAAGAAGCAGCTTTTCCCGGCTATTTCCCGTGCGCTGAAAACCTTGTAGGTTTCCGGAGAAATTCTTTCCCCATAAAGTAAAAGCGCCTCCGTTTGGGGAGGCGGATGGAAAAATTCCTTCTGCCGGAGCGGAATGGCGCGACCGTGTGGAAAGGGGAATCAGGGCATGGCAATGTCTGCCAGGATGGAGCGGCGGACGGTGTCCGGTATCAGCACGGTGGCGGCTCGCTCGGGTTTGAGCGGCGGCGTGCAGAAAACACGGTCCAGGCGCAGCAGCGGGAAGTTGACGGGTTGAGTGGCTCCGTATCCGGCTCCCTTCAGTTTGAAGCAATCCTGAAAATCGGCGCTGAGCTTGGCGAAAATAGGGGATTGGGGCGCGGCGCTGAAGTTTCCGGCCAGGATGATGGGCAGTTCACCGTGCTGGCTTCCTACCTCCCGCAGGGTGTCAAACAGGTATTGAAGCTGTTTGCGGTGAATGAACCGGAGCGTGTGGAAGTATTTCCAGCAGGCGGGGGAGTACAAGTCAAAGCGGTGTTCAAAAGGCTCCAGGCTGATGTTGATGAGCCGTATCGCCAGGGAAGAATTTTCCGGTATCCAGTCCACGATGAGTCCGGCTGTGTCCGTGATGCTTTGGGCCGGACCAATCTGCCCGTGCCGCACGATGATGGCACAGCTGCCTATCTGCTTGATGTAGGAAGTGCGTCCGAAAATGCTGTAGGCGAATTTGAGTGTCCGGTTGTGGTTGCTGCATCCCTGGATGAAGATGACGTCTGCGCGGAGTTTGGAGATTTGTTCAATGGGCGGATTTTCCACACAACCCCCGTACAGGGTGAGAACCCTGATTTGCCGGGCATCCGGAGCCGGCGGCATTTTGTAATACTCCATTCCCGTTCTGGAAATGGGAGGAAGAAAGTCCGTAATGACGATGCCGTACGCAAACCAGATAATGACGCCAAGCAGGCCTATCCGGGAACCGAAGACCAGCCATGCAATAAGCGCCGGGAAGGAGAAGATGAGGCAGCATGCCCAAGTGGGCAGTGACGTCATGAAGGCCATCGTGTCCGAACCGGTCCAGAAGATGGTGACGACGATGACCCACAGGCACAGAGAGACGCCGCCCAGCGCTATTCCCAGGTGGTTGACCCCGGATAACGCTGGCAGTGGTTCCGCCAGATGTTTGCGTCTTCTGAGCCGATGCACGGTGGTGGTAGGTTAAAAGCCCATGCCGGGAGGGAGGCCCATGCCGCCCGTCAGTTTTTTCATTTCCGCCGCCGCGGTTTCCTTGCCCTTGGCTATGGCGGCATTGATGGTTTGCAGGAGCAGGTCCTGGAGGAATTCTGAATCGGACGGGTCGATGATGGAGGGATCAATCACCAGCTCCGTGAGGTTTCCGTCACAGGTGGCGGTGACTTTCAGCTTGCCGCCCGCGCCTTCCGTGGCAACGGTCTGGGAGGCCAGCTTTTCCTGGGCGGCGGCAAGTCCGGCCTGCATTTGCTGGACCTGCTTCATCATTTTCATCATGTTCATGGCTGTCGTATTTGGAAGTATGGGTTGATGTTGTTTATTGGGAAATGATGCGGGCGCGGAATATCTCCATGGCGGCGTCAATCAGGGGGTCCGTATAGTAGGAATTATCTTCATCTTTCTCCCGGGCGGGTTCCTGAACGGCTGCGGCGGGTTTTTCCCGCGGCGCCTGGGGTTTGGGAGAAGGTGCGGAGGCCGCGGGGGGGAGGCGCCGGCAGCGGGGCCAGTTCTTCCTGAACCGGCTCCGGCACGGAGGAATCCTGGCGGATGGAAATGGTGACGGGGACTCCGCCGCGTTGGGAAAGGTCCGCTTCCAGGGCCGCCCGCAGGGGGCCGGATCCGAGGCTGTCCATTCCCTGATGGTCGGAGGGATGAAAGGAGATGGCGACGAATGCGCCGTCATGGCCGGAGAAAACGCTGTTGGCCAGAAAGTCCGCCTGGAGGGGGAAGTTGGCGGCGGCACGTTCCAGCGCCGCTTTCCAGTCCTCCTCCGTGATGGTTCTTCCGGATTGCGGGGCAGGGGCTTCCGGTTCCTCTTTTACCATGGGAGCAGGGGTGCGGGAAGGAGCGCTTGCCGTGTCGAACAGGTTGTCAAAGAAGCTGCTGGTGCGCCTTTCCGGCGGGAGGTTTTCTTCAGGGTCCATGAAAGTGGGTTCCGGAGAATCCGGAGGAGCCACCGGGGCATCGGAGATGGCAGAGGCGGGACGTTGAGGCTCTTCCGGGGTGTCGGAAGTGGGCTCCGGCCGCGGTTCAGGTGCGGGACAGGAAGGCTCTTCCTGCGGAATGGCGGGGAGGGGGATTTTGCAGCAGTTACGGGAGGTTCCGGCGCGGGATCAGTGGGCTGCGGTTCGGGTTCTTCTGCGGGAGCCGGGGCTGGTTGCGCACTGGCAGGTTCGCTCGCCTGTACCGCGGGAGCCGGGAATGGGTTGGCCGGGGAAAAGTCCGGAACCGGGTCCATCAGGTGTTCTTCCGGAGCGGGCTCCGGTTTTTCCGCAGGAAGGGGCGGCTGGGCGTTTGCCGGAGGCTCCGGCGCAGGGACCGGAGCGGCGGGCGCGGGCATCTCCTGTTCCTGGCGCGGAGCGGGCGCCGGAGAGGAGGATGGGACGGAGGATGCCGGGGGGCGCCTTCCAGCGCCATGATAATATCGCTGATGCTGGCTTCCGCGAGAGCGTGAACGGCCTTGATCAGGCCCATTTCCAGATGCAGCCTTTTGTTGGTGGACCAGCGCATCTTGTCTTCCGTTTCCGCCAGCACTTCCACCAGGCGCAGGATTTTGTCCGTCTGGGTGCGTTTGACGAGTTCGGAAAGTTCCTCCTTGGAGGATTCCGGCAGGGAATCGAAGCTGGCCTCCGGGTCAACCTTGGAGACCAGGATTTCACGCACGGCGGAGATGATTTCAGAGAGGAACTGGCCCATGTCTCTTCCAGCTTCCGCCTGTTCATGCAGGAGGTGCAGGAGGGAGGGGAGCTCCTTGTTCAGAATCAGCGCCAGCGCATGGGCTACGGTTTCCCGGGACGTGATGCCGAAGATGTGAAGCACCTGCTGTTCTTCAATGTGGTCTCCGCAGAAGGAAACAAGCTGGTCCAGCATGGATTGCGCGTCCCGCATGCCTCCGTCCGCCACCTTGGCGACGGCAAAGGCCGCTTCCCGGCTCAGGCTCACTCCTTCCGCAGAGGCGATGTGAAGCAGGTGTTCCGCAATGATTTCAGAGGGAATGGGGCGCAGGTCGAAGCGCTGGCAGCGCGACAGGATGGTCGGCAGAATCTTGTGGGGTTCCGTAGTCGCAAAAATGAATTTGACGTGGGGGGGCGGCTCCTCCAGCGTTTTCAGCAGGGCGTTGAAGGACTCCTTGGTGAGCATGTGCACTTCATCTATATAGACGATGCGGAAATTGCCCCTGCTGGGAGCGAATCGCACGTTGTCCCTCAGGTCACGGATGTGGTCGATGCCGCGGTTGGATGCGCCGTCTATTTCCAGGACGTCCAGGCTGCGCCCTTCCGCTATTTCCTCGCAGATGTCTTCGTGCGGGTCAAAGTCCACCCTGGGACCGCCGCTGCAATTCAGGGCTTTTGCAAAAATTCTGGCGGTAGATGTTTTTCCCGTTCCGCGGGGGCCTACAAAAAGGTAGGCGTGGGCGAGGCGGTTGTGCTCAATGGCGTTTTTCAACGTCTGGACGACATGATCCTGTCCAAGGACGTCATCGAATGTCAGAGGACGGTATTTTCTGGCAAAGACCTGGTAACTCACGGTTCAGAAAGACTAGAAGATGAGTCCGTGTTTGAAAAGAAAATAGAGCGTAATTGTTTTAAAATGTTGATAAGAGAACTCTTGCGGTATCCTGTTACGGAGCTTCCCTGAAAAAAATATCAAGAAAACAGTGAGGATGACATTTTGATGTTGAAATCTGAAAATGTTCATGCCAATCTCACAAAAGTAACAGGAACCTTCTCATCTCTATTATTTCCTATGTGGGTCAAAGTATCAATAGCAGCCTTGGTCATTGCTCTTCTCGGCGGAGCCATGTATTATCTTGATAACGAGGAAGCTCTAACCAAGGAGCGTAAGGAATGCGTCTCCCGTTATAAGAACCTGAACGGTCTTCGCGGCGAGTTTACGGAAGAAAAGACAAAATATGTCGACTTCCTGGTGAAGAATGAGGCTTTGACGAACGATATCAACGCCCTGACCAAGCAGAAGGACGAGCTGGAAGCCAAGAACCAGGAGCTGGCCGCCGCCAATGAGGCCAAGAAGACGGACCTCCAGGCGCAACAAACAGCCTTGGCGGAACTTCAGTCCAAGAGCAAGGACATGGAAAGTATCCAGGCCATTGCGGACAAGATCAAGGGACTGGAAGAAGAATCCAAGCAGCTGGAAGTAGTCAAGCAGGCGGAGCAGGGCAAGCATGACGCCATCGTTGCTGAAACGGAACAGCTTGTCGTGAACAATGCGGCCCTTCGCCAGCTCAAGGCGGACCAGGATGCGCACCTTTCCCCGCCCAATCTGAAAACGCGGGTTTCCCAGGTGATTAATGATTTCAATGTAGTTGTGATTGACGGCGGTGCTGCCGACCTGGGCGTAGTGCCCGGCTCCAAGCTGGCCGTGATGAGGGACGGCAACAAAATTGCCGAACTTGACGTAAGCGCCGTTGAATCCCGTGTTTCCACGGCCACCATTCTCCCCAGCACGGTAACCGCCGGCGAACGTGTTGAAGCCGGAGACGTCGTTGTATCCGTTCGTCCCTAGTCCTTTCCCGGTTCAATACACACCATACACTCTCACATACATACACAATGAAAACTGTCTTAGTAGTTTTATTGATTCTTGCAGCAGGTGCGGGCGCCTGGTTCTCCGGTCTCAGCGGCCTCTTCGGCGTCAACGGCCAGTATCAGGACTTCAAGGAGATGATCACCTACCGCAAGGTTCTGGACAAGGAAATCCGGAATTGGACGGGATTGCGCAATGACATGATCAAGAACCGCGGTTTGGCTGCGGAGGAAAACCTGAGCCTGACCTCCAACAAGGCCTCCGTGACCCAGCAGCGTGACGAACAGCTCTCCAAGGAAACGGAGCTGAAGGAAGAAGAAGTCCAGCTGAATGCGGACCTGTCCAAGATCAACAAGCAGATGGATGAGCTCAAGGCCAAGCTGAACGACTTCGGCGTTTCCAGCGTGCAGGAAATCCAGGCGAAGATGGAATCCATGGAAGCCTCCAACAAGAAGCTTCAGGAAGACATTGACCAGATCAAGAGCGCTACGGAAGTGGCCGCCAAGAAGCGTGCCGAGCAGGCTACCGAGCTGGCCGGACGCCAGAAGGAACAGGCCGAATACCGCGCCGCCCTCGCCAAGAATGGAGATGAATATCCCGTTCTGTCCGTGGACCCGCAGTGGGGCTTTGTGGTGATTGGCGCCGGGCAGGGCAGCAACATTGATCCGAATACGGTTCTGCTCGTTACCCGTGACGGCCGCAGCATCGGCAAACTGAAGGTGACCTCCCTGGAAAAGAACCAGACGGTGGCTGACATCGTCAAGGACAGCGTGCCTGCCGGCATGAGCATCCAGCCCGGCGACATGGTGCAGCTTCTGCGTCCGTTGCAGTCCGCCAAATAAGGTTTCTGCCGCGTATTTTCCTTGAACCCCGCTGTGCCCTCCGGCATAGTGGGGTTCAACTTTTTAAAAGGAAATGATGAAACGATTCACAGCCTCCCTTTTGCTTACGTCTTTCTCCCTTCTTCTGGTCTCTTCCTGCTCCTGGCTGATGGAGCCGAAGGAACGGGAGCGTGTTCCGCAGCCGCCCCCCGGCCCGGAAAAGAGCGCTCTTCCCCATAACAAGACCCAGAGATTTGAAGCGGAAGCTACGCTGGGACCGCTGGCTTCGCCAAGACGTTAAAGGCGTTCAAATAACGGTTGGCGGTGATTCTGTTCTTTACAGCATCCCGCAAACCGGATACAAACGCTTCCGATTTCCAAGCGGAGAGATGGCTGAGCTGGTCTAAGGCACTCGACTCGAAATCGAACGTGGGCTTTAAAACCCACCGTGGGTTCGAATCCCACTCTCTCCGCCAGTTTTTTTTAAGAGAAAGCCCGTCGCAAGACGGGTTTTTTGTTTTTATCAGGCGTCGTTCCGGAAGGAAATTCGCGGGAACCGTTGTTTAATGATAGAGAGGGAGACCCTTGTCGGCTTCCCGGAGCCGGTCTCCGTTGGGATGATTGTAGCTGTAATAGTTTCTGTGAACGGTTTCGGTAGGTTTTCCGATGATCACGTGGTCCAGGAACCGGACGCCCAATAGCTTGGCGCATTCCCGCACGCGTTCGGTCAGGAGGTCGTCCATACGGCTGGGTGCCGGGTTCCCGCTGGGATGGTTGTGCGCCAGGACGAAGCCGTAGGCATTGTGGATGACGGCGGGACGCAGAATGTCGCGCGGATGGGCGATGGATTCGTTCAGGGTGCCGCTGGAAATTTCCACGGGTTTGATGAGACGGCTTTTGGTATCCAGCAGCAGGACGAGTACCGTCTCCTTGTCCTTCCAGCGCATGGCTGTTACCAGGTAGTCATAGACGTCTTCCGGCGTCTGGATAGGTTGCCGGGCCAGCGTTTCCCGGAGAGCCCGCGCTCCCAGTTCAAAGGCGGCGCTCAGCGTGGCCGCTTTCGCCATGCCTATTCCCTTGCAGATGTCCGCTATTTCTGCGGCCTCCATGTGGGCCAGGGCGTCCAGAGAGCCTGCCGACTGGATCAGGTCCGAGGACATGTCCAGCACGTTTTTTCCCTTGATGCCCATCCGCAGGAAGATGGCGAGCAGTTCCGCATTGCTGAGGCTGTGCCTTCCCTGGCGGAGCAGCTTTTCCCGCGGCAGGGATTGGAAGGGAAGATCCTGGAGTTTTCGGTAGGCCATTTTAGTAACAGAGACGTGAGGTGGAAAGAATGGCGGCGGGCAGATGGCGCAGCGTGTCTCCCGCCGTCAGTGTCTGCTGGGTGGAATCTCCGGCGGAGATGGCTATTTCAGAAGCTCGCCCGCAGAGATAGGTTCCCAGAACGGCGGAGACCAGCAGGGATTCCCCCTGGGCCATGAATCCGCCGCAGACGCCTGCCAGCACGTCTCCCTGGCCGGCGGTAGCCATGCCGGGGCCTCCGGTGATGTTGTAGAAGAGAGGTTTTCCCTGCTGGGTGACGATGGTGCGGGCCCCTTTGTAAATCAGGGCCGCTTCATGCTCCGCCAGGAAGCAGTCTGCGATGTCCGCCCGGATGGCGCAGTTGTCCGCGTCCGGCAGCAGACGGCGGATTTCCCCATGGTGGGGTGTCGCCAGAATATGTTCTCCCAGGCTCCATTGCATGGCGGCGGCCAGATTAAGGCCGTCCGCATCCAGGACGGTGGGAGTGCCGGTTTCCAGAATGAGGCGGATGGCTTCCGCGTCTTCCTCCGATACGGAGCCGATGCCGGGGCCAATGAGAAAGGCGCTGAACGTCCGGATGGAGACGTCCGCATAACTGTCCACGGGTTTGACCATGATTTCCGGCGGCATGGACGGCGCTATGAGGGGATAGACGTTCCGGTGGACGTGGAGCGTCACCAGTCCGGCTCCGGCCCGGAGGGCGGCTTCACAGCAGAGCCTGGCAGCGCCCAGCATTCCTTCCGATCCGGCAATGACGCCGATGTGCCCGCGTTTGTTCTTATAGTCCGTATAGGGTCTTGCAGAGAGGAATTTAGTGAGCCGGGAGGAGGTGATGAGTTCCGTGGCGGGAAGCGCCTGCACATAGAGGCCGGGAAGGTCGATGCAGGCCAGGCGCCCCGCATGCAGGGTGGCGTCGTCATCCAGCAGCCCCTGCTTGACCGCTCCTATGCACATCGTGAAATCCGCCTCTACGGCATTTTCCTGGGGCATCCCCGTATCCGGGTCAACTCCGGTGGGAAGGTCGATCGCCACCGTGCGCACAGCTCCGCAGCGGTCCCGCAGGTAGTTCATTTCCGCGCAGAGGGCGGAGATTTCCTTGCGGAGCAGCCCTTTTGCTCCAATGCCCAGCAGGCCGTCCAGCAGAATCATGGGCTTGCCCGTACGGGGCAGCGGCGCTTCCTGGTATTCCTGGGGCGGAGGAGATATTTCAGCGAGCTGCCGCACGGGCAGTTCCCCCCATTCCGCGCGCGGGTAGGCGGCGCGGAAACCTGTTTCCCAGCCATGCTGTTTCAGGATATTGAGGACGGTGAGGGCGTCTCCGCCGTTGTTGCCTTTCCCCACGTAGGCTATGCATAACCCGGGGACGGGAAAGAACTGCATGACGGCTTCCGCAATGCCGGCGGAAGCCAGCTTCATGAGGGTTCTGGCCGGAGTTCCGTTGATGATGAGCTCGCGTTCCGCGATCTGCATATTTTCCGTGGAGCAAACTTTCATGGCGCGCTGATGGGATCAGTGTGCACTGTACGTTAAAAAACCTTCTCCTGCAAGCCGGAGAAGGTTTTTCGCAAAAGGAGTGAATCCGGGGGCGGTTAACCGATGCGGAACGTGATGCGCGCCTTGGTCATGTCGTAGGGGGACATTTCCATGCGCACCTTGTCGCCCACAACGATTTTGATGAAGCGCTTGCGCATCTTGCCGGAAATGTGGGCCAGCACTTCGTGCCCGTTGGGCAGGCGCACCTTGAACATGGTGCCCGCCAGCACAGCGCAGATGGTGCCTTCCACTTCAATTTCGCTTTCGGAGTTTTCTTCCTTGGGGGCCGATTTGCTGAAATGCCTCCTGCCCTTGGTGTGGCGGCCCCCGCCTCCCTGCGGGCGCGGCCGGTTGGGCCCGCCTCCGGGGCGTGGTCCTCCGCCTGTTCTGGCGCCTCCCGGGCCAGCGGACTGTCCGGCCGGGCGTGCCGGGCCGGTGCCACTCCCGGCGGGCCGGGGCTGTCCGGGACGGCTGGCGTTGCCGGCCGGTCTTGTGCTGCTGCCTGCCGGCCTGGGGCCGGGGCGGGAATTCTGACCGCCGCTGGGGCGGTTGCTGGGTCTTGGATTCGGGCTGATAGGATTCTCCTTGTAAGGTTAAAATGAACGCGCGTGTACGAATTTTCGCGCAGGCGAATAATAGGCCATATTTCCACGAGGGCAAGTCCTGAATGTGGAAACGCCGCAATTAAGCCGCGATTCTGCGGAAGGGACGGAAAAAAGGCCGCAAAAGGGGAGTAAAAGAGAAAAAGTATTTGACATTTACGCGAATAATCATTAGGAATGCGCCCCCGAATTGGAAGATTACGGCAGGATGCCGAAAAACGAGAACGAAGAATTGAACCATGAAGACCTTCTCAGCCAAACCGCAAGAAGTAGAGCGCAAATGGTATGTTATAGACGCTGCCGACAAGGTGCTCGGCCGTGTTGCCGTTGAAGCGGCTAACATTTTGCGTGGCAAGAACAAGACAATTTTCACCCCCCACGTTGATTGTGGCGACTTTGTCATTATCGTGAACGCGGACAAGGTGGTGCTGACCGGCAACAAGGAAAACGCCAAGATTTACACCCGTTTCTCCGGATACGTCGGCGGCAAGCAGGTGGACACTCCGCGGAAAATCCGCGCCCGCCGCCCCGAACTTCTTCTGGAACTGGCCGTCAAGGGCATGGTGCCCCACACCCGCCTGGGCCGTCAGCAAATGACCAAGCTGAAGGTTTATGCCGGCGCCGGTCATCCTCATGAAGCCCAGCAGCCCACTGCCATCACTCTCTAATTGATTTCCCCAGACATGAGTCAGACAACCCCATACAACGCCACCGGCCGCCGCAAGACCGCCATTGCACACGCTTGGCTTACTGAAGGTGCCGGCCGCATCACGATCAATCGTCGCGGTTTTGAAGAATACCTTCCCACCGTCCAGTTGCAGAACGCCGTTCTCCAGCCCTTCCAGGTTACCAACACCATGAACAAATTCGACGTGAACGTCGTCACCAAGGGCGGCGGCATTCACGGCCAGGTGGGCGCCATCCGCATGGCGATTGCCCGCGCTCTGGTTCAGGTTGATGAAGCTTCCCGCGCCCAGCTGCGTGAATTCGGTCTTCTGACCCGTGATTCCCGCATGAAGGAACGTAAAAAGCCCGGTCGTCCCGGCGCCCGCAAGCGTTACCAGTTCTCCAAGCGCTAAGCTTGGCTGGCTGCGAAGGAACTGGCTTTACCATTTCTTTCTCGGAAAAGGAGTGCTCCCTGCGGAGTACTCCTTTTTCGTTGCAGGGGAAGCTGGTTGCTGTTACGATTAATTATTATGGAAGAAGGTCGGCAGCAGGACGGAATTCCGGATTCTTCTCCGGAAGAAGAAAAAACGGAAAGAAGCGTTTTCCCTATTGCTCCTTTACTGCTTGCTCCGCTTTTTCTGGTGATAGCCTCTTTTCTGAAACATTCCCATCGCATGGCGGGCAATGTCTCCGGCCTCAGGAAGGTGGAATACGGTCCCGCTTTCCCTTTGTTTCAATTTGCAGGCGTGGCCTTGTATTTCTATCTGGCTTACGTGGCCTTTAAGAAAGGCTTTCCCGGCTGGGGCTGGGTGTTTGGTTCCCTTGCGGTGGCGTTCAATCCTTTTCCGGCGTTTGCCACGGGAATTGCGGGCGACTCCATGGCATGGGGTGTGGCCGTGCTCGCGGCCGTTTCCGTGACGGTGAAAGCCTTGATGGACTCACCGCGGCAGCAAGGAAAGCTTTAGCCGTTTACCGGTGGTACGGCGTTCCCGCCAGAATGGTATGGCAGCGGTAAAGCTGTTCCAGCAGGACGACGAGCGCCAGCTCATGCTGGAGGGTGAATTTGCTCAGGGCCAGGATATGGCCGCACCGGGAACGCAGTTCTTCCGTGTGGCCGTCCGAGGCCCCGATGAGGAACGCGATGCGGCGCACGGAACGCATCTGCCAGTCCCGCGCCAGTTTGACCAGCTTCTCCGTGGTCCAGAGTTCTCCGCGTTCGTCCATGGCGATGCGCAGGCAGCCCTCGCTGGCGGCCAGCAGGCGTTCTGAAACGTCTTTGGAGCTTCCGTCTTTGACGAGTTTGAGTTCCGTCTTGCCGAAAGGCTTGAGGCGGTTGAGGTAGAGTTCCACGCCTTCCCGGGCATAGCCCAGGGCCGGCTTGCCTGCGGCCAGAATCAGGAATTGCATGAGAAGTCAGGAGTTGGAGGATGAATTGAGGTAGTTCAGCAGGTTGCGGGCCCAGGTTTCCGAAATGCCGCGGATGGCGGCGATGGAAGCCGGGTCCGCCCTTTTGATGGCGGCCACGGACTTGAATTTTTCCAGCAGCATGCTTTTTTTTGCCGCGCTCATGCCCGGGGCGTCGTCCAGGGCGCTTTCCCGCATGCGCTTCCGGTAAAGCAGTTCGTTATAGCCGTTGGCGAAGCGGTGGGCTTCGTCGCGGATGCGCTGCATGAGCTTGAGGGCTCCCGTGCTGTGCGGCAGGCAGAGGGGCTGTGGCTGGTGGGGAAGAAGATTTCCTCCCGCTGCTTGGCGAGGCCGACGATGGGCATGTCACCCAGTCCGATGGCTTCCAGATTGGCCAGGGCGGAGGAGAGCTGGCCTTTGCCGCCGTCCACCACCACCAGGTCCGGAACCTTGATGGGGGCTTTTCCTTCTCCGCTGAGCTTCTTGAGCCACTGGTACAGGGTCATGTCTGCGGGCCGTGAGGCTACGGCGTCGCTCTCCGCCAGAATGCGGGAGTAGCGCCTCCGGATCACTTCAGACATGGAGGCGAAGTCGTTCTGCCCGTCCACCGTGCGGATGCGGTAGCGGCGGTAGGCCTTGTTGTCCGGTTTGCCGTTGGTGAAGCGCACCATGGAGGCCACGATGTGGTTGGAGGAGACGTTGGAAATATCAAAACATTCCATGATGGCTGGAGGCTCTTCCAGGCCCAGGGCCAGCCCCAGTTCCTTCATGTCTTCTTCCGGGCGCACGGTGCCGGGCAGGTTGGGCGTTCCCTTCTGGAACCGCCGCGCGGGCTCCAGAACCTTGACCAGGTTGTCCCGGATGTCCCGCAGGTACGCTGCGCGCTCGAAGTCCAGCTCGTCGGAGGCCTGCATCATTTCCCGGGTGAGCTCGTCCAGAGTGCTTTTTTTGCCGGTCCCCTCCAGCAGGCGCGCCGCCTGGTCGAAGTTCCGGTTATAGTCGCTCACGGAAATGCGCCCGATGCACGGGGCGGAGCAGTTGCGTATCACGTCCGCATGGCAGTGCTTGAACTCGTGGAGACCCGGATTTTTGGCCTTGCAGGTCCGCAGCCGGAAATGCCGGTTCAGCCATTCCTGCGTGGCGTAAAGCGCCTGGGAGTGGACAAAGGGGCCGAAGTAGCGCGCTCCGTCGTCCTTGCGCACCCGCGCCAGCTGGAAGCGCGGCAGTTTTTCCCCCTTGGGAATCTTCAGCAGGGGATAGCGCTTGTCATCCTTCATCTGGATGTTGTAATGCGGGCGGTACTGCTTGATGAGCTTGCTTTCCAGCAGAAAAGCCTCCTGGTCGTTCCTGGTTTCAAAGTAGTCGAATGACGCAATGGCATTGATGAGCGCCCTTGTCTTGTGGTTGGACAGGGTGGCCCCCGTGGGGGAAAAGTAGTTGCCCAGGCGGCGGTGGAGGTCCTTGGCCTTGCCCACGTAAATGGTATTCCCCAGGGCGTCTTTCATGATGTAAACGCCGGGTTTATGCGGAGTTTGCCTCCAGAGTTCCTTCAGAGATGGTTTCTCACGATCTGCCACGGGGATTATTATGCCATATGCGGCAAGAAATGAAACTGCGGAAACGTACTGCATTACGGCTACTTGGCTTGCCTAGGAAGACTTCTTCTGTATAATCCCCTACGTCTTTTGTATGAATCCTGTACCGTTTACCACGCTGGCTGCCGCCATGGACTTTGTGGTGGGAGATAGAAATTATCCCCTCTCCGAGCTGTTTATGAAAGGCGGCTTCATCATGTGGCCGCTGCTCCTGTTATCCATCGCCGGGGTGGTGGTGCTGGTCATGTGCTGTTTTTCCACCCGCGCCTCCGCCGTTCTGCCCACCAAGCTGGTGGAGCAGGCGGAATCCTTCATCCGCAAGAGGGATTATACGGGCCTTTCCATCCTTTGCAAGGATGGGGACTCCTGCTACGCGCGCGTAATGCTGACGGTGGCCAGTTTCATGCTGCGCAATCCTTCCGCCCAGTTTGAGGAGGTGAGGGAAATAGCCGCCGCGGAAGGCGGCCGCCAGGCGGGCTTCCTGAGCCGCCAGATTTCCTGGCTGTCGGACATCGGCGCCCTGGCTCCCATGCTGGGCCTGCTGGGAACCGTAGTCGGGATGATGAAGACCTTTTTTGAGATTGCCAACGGTGATTTCTCCGGCGGCAAGCAGCGCATCGACATGGCGGGCGGCGTGGCGGAAGCCCTGATTACGACCGCGGGCGGCCTGATGCTGGGGATCCCCGCCATCCTGGCCTATGTGTACTTCCGCAGCCGCGTTCACAAGCGCGTGGGGGACCTGGAAGCCGCCGTGACGCACAGCGTTTCCGTAGTAGCCACCCAGCTCCAGAAGCCGCGTGCCGGCGTAGCCGGAGCCTTCCATGAGGAAGAACTTCCCAGGGTTCCCGTTGACCCCACCTCCCTGCGCGACGTGCGCGGGCTTTAGCCGGAAGCGGCCATCCCCACCACACCGGAAGAACGTATGAAATTCCACTATAAAATGCCCAGCCCCATCGGGTTCCAGCTCGCGCCCATGCTGGACATCGTGTTTCTGCTGCTGGTGTTTTTCATCGTGACCCAGACGTTTGAGGATGACGAGCCGGACCTTTCCATCAACCTCCCCTCCGCGGAGACTCCCAAGCCCGGTGAAAACGTTTCCAATGAAATCATCGTGAATATCCGGAAGGACGGCACCGTGGTGATCAACCGCCAGGCGTATACCATGCCGCAGCTGGAGGACAAGCTTCTTTCCGTCGCCCGGCTGGATAAAACCATGCTCGTCCGCATCCGCGTGGATGAGAAGGCGGAATCCGGCGTGGTGGTGCATGTGATGGACGCCTGCCTGAAGGCCGGGCTGAACAATGTTTCCTTCTCCACGCGGCCTCCGGCTCCCTCTTCCGTCAATGTTCCCAACCCCCAGGCTTCATGAAAGCGTTACTTTTCATCAATGCAGGTTTAATGACTTTGGCGGCGTTCGCCGCCGCGCAGGAAAACATTCCGGACGCCGCTCCCATTGCGGACGGTCCGCTGGTCGCCAATCCGGAGCAGGATTCCCTGGACATGGCGGACATGCTGTACAAGCAGGCCCAGGAACCGGCGACGAAGGCAAACCGGCAGGAATATGGCCGCCTGCTTGATTTGAGCCTGCGCAAGTATCTTGAATTTGCCCAGCGTTTCCCCCAGTCCGCCCAGGCTCCCCTGGCGGAGTACCGCGCCGCCATGTGCCTGGAGGAGCTCGGCAGGAAGGAGGACGCGCACACCCTGTTCCGCAGGCTGACCCAGACGGGCGGCCCGGCTCTGGTTGCCGCTTCCGCCTACCGCCTGGCGACGGACGCCTCCGCTGCCGGGGAAACGGACAAGGCTATCCAGTATTACCAGCTCGTGGTCCGCAATGCGGAACAGAATGATTTGAAAGTGGACGCCCAGTACCGCCTGGGACGTCTGTTTCTTGCCAGCGGGAATCCGGACGCCGCCGCCACCATGTTCTGCGCGGTGATAGGCAATCCGGAAGCGGATGCGAAATTTGTTTTGGTGTCCCGGATGGGGTATGCCGCCCTGTGTGCGGATACGGGCCGTCTGGGTGAAGCCTATTCCGAATACCGCAAGGTGCTGGAAACGCCAGGCGTGGATGACAGGAACCGGGGCATCGCCACCCTTCAGGCCGCCATGCTGGCAACCAGGCTGAAAAAGACCGCGGAGGCCCAGAACCTCTATGAACGGCTTTTGAAGGACGAATCCCTGAAGGAAATGGCGCCGGAAGCCCGCATGGGGCTGCTGCTGGGGCTGTACAACATGGGCAAGTACAAGGAGATCCTTTCCCAGCACGAGCAGCAGAAGGACATGAAGATGCCGACCAAGGACGGCCAGGTGCGCCTGCTGATGCTTCTGGGCCAGTCTGCCTACAAGCTGAAGGAGTACCAGAAGGCGGCGGATTTCTTCCTGGAGGCGGAGAAGGCCGTTCCCTATACGCAGGAAGCCATGCAGGCCTCCTTTTACCGTCTGCTGTGCTATAATGAACTCAAGCAGAAGGACCTTCCCCAGCGGGCACAGAGCTTCCTGAACCATTACGCCAAGGCCTTTCCGACCAGCGAACTGCACGACATGGTGCGCCTGATGGCCGCGGAGAACCTGTTCAACACCAATCCGGCGGATGCCGCCCGGTTTTACGCCAGCATTGATTTTGACAAGGTGCCCCCCAGGATGCGCGCGGATATCCTGTACAAGAGCGCGTGGGCGATCGCCCAGGCCGGGAACCGGGGCGTGGCCGCCAAACTGCTGACGGATTTCATCAACGATTTCCCGCGGGACCCGCGCATTTGCGAGGCGCTGACCCTGCGCGGGGACATGTACGCCAAGACCAAGAAGGAAGCGGAGGCCCTGATGGATTTTGACCGGGTGATCGCTCGCTGGCCGAAGGCGGAATCCGCCGCCGCCGCGTGGCAGCGGGCCGCCCAGATTTATGCGGGCCGCCAGGATATGGTGAACATGGCCAAGTATTATGAAGGCCTGATTCAGAATTTCCCGAAGGCGTCCCCCGCCGCTCTGGCGGAAGCTCATTTCCTGCTGGGGCGTGCGGCGTTTGATCAGGGAGACTTCAAATCCTCCATCAGCCACATGGCGGAAGCCAAGACGCTGGACCCCCAGAAGTACGGGGAACAGGTCAATGTGCTTTCCGTTCTGTCCTATCACAAGCTCCAGGACGTGAATAAATTGAAGGAGGCCCTGGAAACCCTGCAAAAGGAAAACCCCTCCGCCGTGGCCCGCGTGCCGGACGTCATCCCCGCATGGCTGGGCCTTCAGGCCTATGGCATGAAGGACCTGGAAACGGCGGACAAGTACATGACCTGGGCTACGCAGAACGACCAGCTTCAAAATGTGAAGAAAGTGATCTGGCGCAACCTGGCGAAGGTGCGCCTGGCGCTCAAGAAGTATGACCGCGCCCTGGTGGCTTCCAACAACTTCCTGAAGGATGAGGACCAGCCCTACCGCCGTGCGGACGGCATGCTGGACAAGGCCTCCATCCTGCTGGGGCTGGGCAAGTACTCGGACGCCCGGAAGACGGCGGAGGAAGCGCTGGCCCTGGGAGTGGAAGGCCCCCTGATGGCCTCCCTGAAAATTGTTCTGGGGGACATTTCCTATGCGGAGAAAAAGTTTGATGAAGCAGCCAAGCATTACGGCGTCACGGCCGAGTTGTTCGTCAATGACGCCGAATTGAAACCCAAGGCCCTGTTCAAGGCGGCGGAAGCGCTGGACAAGGCTGGCCGCAAGTCGGAGGCTTCCCAGTACCGGGCGCGCCTGCAGAAGGAGTTCCCGGATTGGAAGCAGGATGACGAATCACTGCCCCCGGATGCCCGCTAGGCGTCCCCAAGGATCGGAACCGGAATGGAGAACAGGCGTAAAAGATGGTATGATCTGTTCGGATTGCTGCCGCGCAATCTGGGCCGTCTGCTGCTGTGGCTGGGCCTCATTCCTATTGCCTTCATCATCGTCCTGCTCGTTTACGCCTGGAGGGCGGACCAGTATGAACTGGACGAGGTGCTGGCCCCACTGGAAAATTGCGCCGCGTATGACCGCAACGGCCAGTGGATAGGCACCCTGACGGACCACGACCGGGTGTATGTGGCCCGCAATGAACTGCCTGACAACCTGGTGAATGCCTTCATTGCCCGGGAGGACGAAGCCTTTTTCGATCACGGAGGAATCGTGTATTCCTCCATCATCCGCTCCATTTGCCGGAACCTGACCACGCTGTCCTATGCGCAGGGGGCTTCCACCATCACGATGCAGCTGGCGCGGAATTGCTATGAACTGGGGGGAAGACCCTGGACCGCAAGGTTCTGGAAATGGCCGTGGCGCGCCGCATAGAAGGCAAATACTCCAAGGATGAAATTCTGACGGCCTACCTGAACCGCATTTACTTCGGACAGCAGTGCTACGGCATTGCGCAGGCGGCGGATTTGTACTTCGGCAAAAAAGTAGCGGACCTGACGCTGGCGGAATGCGCCACGCTGGCCGGGCTGGTGCGCGGACCTTCCATTTACAACCCGGTTTACAGTCCGGAGGCGGCCGTCAAGGTGCGCAACGCGACGCTGGAAAGGATGTTTGAGTGCGAATTCATCACCCAGGAACAACTATGGCAGGCGTCCCGCGAACCGATGACGGTGGCGGGAGAACGGGAAGCGCGTCCCGGCTCCTATCCCATCCTGGTCATTTCCCGTGAGCTGAGTGACCTGGACTGCTGCGACGAGCAGGAGGGAACTTCCAGCATTTTTGTAATGACTACGCTGGATTTGGAATTCCAGCGGATGGTGGAGGAAATAAGCGAGCCTGCGCTGACCGCGCTGGAAGCTTCCCCGTGTGGGCCGGACTGCCCAGGAGAGTGGACAA
The DNA here is from genome assembly GCF_049262625.1 of Akkermansia sp. JRP_AM1. NCBI lineage: Bacteria > Pseudomonadati > Verrucomicrobiota > Verrucomicrobiia > Verrucomicrobiales > Akkermansiaceae > Akkermansia > Akkermansia sp. JRP_AM1. The sequence goes on along the minus strand of NZ_CP118234.1, from coordinate 669,893 downwards.
CCAGTTGAAGAATTGCGTGCAGGCAGCCGTGCTGTGCGTGGATTCCCGCAAAGGGGACCTGCTGGCCGTGACGGGGGGCGCTCTGCGCTGGACGGCGTGGACCGGTGGCAGACGATGGTGATGCCCGGCGACCTGTTTACCCCCGTCGTCAACCTGTGCGCCGTGGACCAGCGCAGGACTGTTATTCGCAGCAGTCCTGAAGTGACCGGGCGCGGGGTAGGGTTCAATACGGTGATAGAAACGGCGCAGAAGGCCGGGTACAAGGGGGACCTTCCCCGTTCCCCGGATTTGTATGCCGGCAGGTTCCGCGCGCCTCTCTCGCATGCCGTCAATGCGCTGTACCTCATCGGCAACGACGGGCGCAACGTGCAGATTTCCTCCGTCAGGCAGGTGGGCACCACCAAGAAAAACCTGGTGATGGTGAACGCTCCCTCTCCGGAAGAAAGCCGCCGGGAAATCCTGCCGCGTGAATCCGCCCACCTGGTAGCGGCCCTTCCTCCCTTCCGTTACGACGAACGCTCCAGGAAGACGTCCGTCAATGTCAGGCTGCCGGAAAACACGGGGCATTTCTCCGCCGTCATGGGGCGTTATTTCACGGTCTTTGTCTGGGTGGGCTTCGACGAGCCGGATGAAGCCGTCTATAAAAAGAAGGGCGTTGCCTCCGCACTGGCGAAGACCTCCGCCGCGCTGGCCGGGGAAGTGTATGACCGGGCGGAGGAAAACCGCCGCAAAGCCGTCCGGGAGCGCCGGGAGAAGGAAGCTCCTGCGGAGCAGGACACCTGATGGCATCCAATTTTCCATTAATAGAATATCATGAACCACTCACCTGAAATGACCGCGGCCATCCTGGCCGCCAAATCCGCCGGAGCCTTCCTGAAAAAGCATTTTTACGACCAGAAGAAGGTGGATGAAGCCAGCCAGAACGACATCAAGCTGGAGCTGGACAAGCTCTCCCAGAAACTGATTACGGAGGAAATCCTCTCCGTGTTCCCCACCCACGCCGTTTTGGGCGAGGAAGGGTATACCGGAGACCGCAACAGTGAATATGAATGGATTGTGGACCCTATTGACGGGACGGTGAATTACTTTTACACCATTCCCTGGTTCTGCGTCTCCATCGCCCTGCGCCGCCGCGGGGAAATAGTGCTGGGCGTGATTTACGATCCCATGATGGACGAATGCTGGCATGTGGAAAAGGGAGGCATTCCGTACATGAATGACCATCCCATGCATTGCAGCCGCCGGGAAAAGATGGCGGAGGCCGTGGTGTTCGTGGGACACGGCAAGACGGACGGTTCCAAGGAAAAGGGAATCGAACGCTTCGCAAAAATCGCCTGGCAGGTACGCAAGGTGCGCAACAACGGTTCCGCGGCCCTGGCTCTGGCGTATATTGCCTGCGGCAGGTTTGACGCCTATGTGGAAAGCGTCATTTCCATCTGGGACATCGCCGCCGGGGTTCTGCTGGTGGAAGCTGCGGGAGGGAAGGTTGTCCTGGAACCAAAGGAGGACAATCCGGAACAATTCGCCATCGTCGCCTGGAACGGCCGCATTCCGATCATGGAAGCGCTGGACGAATAACTTGAACGACATTGCCGCAGTATTGTATGAAAGACATGATTGCACTGACCGGGCTGGGATATGACATCCACCGTTTTGCGGAAGCTCCGCGTCCCCTGATGCTGGGCGGCGTGCACATTCCTTCCGCCCGCGGGCTGGACGGCCATTCCGATGCGGACGTTTTGTGCCACGCCATTGCAGACGCGCTGCTGGGTGCGGCCGGATTGCCGGACATCGGCTACTGGTTCCCGCCGGGAGACCCTGGCTGCAAGGATATTTCTTCCCTGGACATCGTGGCGAAGGCCGTTTCCCTGATTCGTGAGCGCGGCGGCCGCGTGGTGAACGTGGATTCCTCCCTGATTGCGGAAGCTCCGCGCATCTCTCCCTACCTGGAACAGATGAAGGGCGCCCTGGGAACCGCCCTGGGCATCTCTCCGGCGCGCGTGGGGGTGAAGGCCACCACCAATGAACAGCTCGGCGCGCTGGGCCGCCGGGAAGGCATCGCCGCCTTTGCCGTGGCGGCTATTCTGATGCCGGAAGATTTGACTGCGCCGTAAGAAGACGTCCGCCATATTTCCTTTTTTGGGCTCTTTTTTCAGAAGGGGTGCGGGGGCGGCTGTGCCGCAGGCTGGGGTTCAGGCTTTAGAGCGGCAGACGGATTTGGAATCCGGAGTCAAGCCTACAAAACTGAAAGAAAAACGTTTTCAGGGGATTGAACTTGCCAATATCCTGGGAATTGCCATAGGGAGTTCGTGATGTGACGGGCTTTCTTTTCGTTCCGGCAATCATTAATAACCGTCTTTACACTTCGGCGGCGGTAGCCATCAGAGCCGGGTGCCCTGTCTCCCGGACGGTATGCGGCTGTGAAAGGGAACGGTGGAATATTGATGGAGGGCGGTTTTGCGGTTGCGGCGCCTGGGAACGGAAGGCTCCCTCCTTTCGTTGTTGAAACTCTTTCTGTAGCGCAGCGGAAGCTTCTTATCCAATAGCCCCCGGGCCTCTCCACAGGCGGTCCATCAGGACCGGGATGCCCTGTCTCCCGGGGCGATATGCGGCTGTGAAAAGGAGATGGGAGAAATATTGGCGGAGCGTCAATTTGGACCGTTTTGGAGCATAGCGAAGGGCAGTATTTCCGGCTATGGAATCCATACCGGATTCCAAATTCGCTAAGTTGATTCTGGTGGGTGTTTGGCATTTTCTGCCGGGCCGCTCCAATTAGCTACACAAAGAATATATGACGAGGAAAACCGGGCTTCTCCGAATGGAGGAGTCCGGTTTTTTTGAGGGGGCTGCCGTATGGAAATTTCCCTTTTCTTCCAGCGCTTGTCATGGAGGGATTTTCTTTCCATCATCCGCCCCAATAAAAAAGTGCGGCCGTGTGAACAGCCGCACTTGCAGGGAAGAGAGAGTAAAGGCGCGCCCCTACTTCTTGGGCGTTATGTTGCGCATGTTGCGGCCCTTGGCCTTGCGCTGCTGTTCCTCCAGGGCCACGCGCTGCTGGTCCATCATCCTCTGGAAGAAGCCGGGCTTCTTCTTTTTGGCGGCGGAGAGCACGGGCATGGGCAGGCGGCGGATGAGGGCCGTCTGGCCGATGGAAATCAGGTTCTGCGTGGTCCAGTACAGGGCCAGGGCGGAAGCGAAGTTATAACAGAACAGGAAGAACATCAGGGGCATCAGGTTCATGATGATGCGCTGGGAGCGTTCGCCCGCCTGCGGGGTCATCCGCATCTGGACAATCATGGTCACGGCCATGATGAGGGGCAGGATGTTGATCGGGATGCCGAACAGGTGGCCTACGGTGTCGGGCAGGGACAGGTCCGTCATCCACAGGCAGAAGGGCTGGCCCCTCAGCTCCGCGGAATACTGGAGCACGCGGTAGAAGGCGAAGAAGATGGGGATCTGGATGAGCATGGGCACGCAGCCGCTGGCAGGGTTGATGCCGTATTTCTGGTACAGCTTCATCATCTCCATGTTCACCTTCTGGGGGTCGTCCGGATATTTTTCCTTAAGCTTGGCCATCTCCGGCTGAACCAGGGACATGCGCTTCATGGCCATGTAGGATTTCTTGTGCAGCGGCCAGATGAGCGCGCGGACGACGATGGTCATGCAGATGATGGCCACGCCCCAGTTTCCGAACCATCCGTGGAAGAGGTTGAGCAGCCAGTTCATCGGCACGCTCAGGAAGACGAGCCAGCCGTACGCCATGATGTCGCTGATGGCGGGGTAGGTGAGGTTCAGGTCGCGCAGGTAGGCGTTGAATTTGGGACCGGTGTAGATGTCGTAGGTGAGCGTCTTTATTTCGTTGGGCGCCATGGTCAGGTTGGGGATGCCCATGGCTACGGTGACGCCGGGCACCAGCGTGTTGTTTTCATGCGCCAGCGGGAATTCCTGGCGGGTGGCGTACACGGTGGAGCCCTTGGATTCGTTCTGGGGAAGAAGAATGGTGGCGTAGTACTGGCTCATCACGCCGGCATAGGTCAGGTCCTGCAAGGGGCCTTCCAGGACGCGTGCCTTTGCGGTGCTGAAAAAGCCGCCCGTGAAGTAGGAGGGCACTTCCTGTTCCAGGGAACCGTCCGCATGGTAGAAGAAGTGGGTGTAGGTGTCCTTCGGTTCACTCTTGGCGATGGGGTAGGCGCTGCCGCCGAAGATGCCCATGTAGCGCAGATCCTGGACGTTGGGGGATTTGTTGAGCAGGGAGACGGTCAGACGGATGAGGTACTTGCTGCCGGGCAGTACTTTTCCTTCCAGATTCTTGACGGGGTGCAGGGTGTAGGTCTTGGAGATGAAGAGCTGCCGTGCGGGATCATAGCCCTCCAGGGTGACGGAGTCCGCCGTGCGGCTGACTTCCTTGTACACGGTGTTGTCATAGGACGGGTCCTGGGTGGCGTCCATGTTGAAGACGAGCTCGCCAATGCCCCTCTGCTGGGCTTCGTTGATGGTGATGTTGTGGTCCGCGACTTTTTGGGAGTCCACAATGTCGTTGTGGAGGGTAACGGCGCCGATGGAGCCGCCGATGCGGTTGAAGGTGTACGTGATGAAGGGTTCCTGCTTGCCGTCCGCTTCCTGCGTGGCCGTCAGCGTGATCGGGCTGGTCTTGTCTTCTTCAAGGGCCTTGTTGACGGAAGGCTGTTCCGGGGCGCTGGGAGCGGCGGGCGCCTGTGCTCCGGGAGCCGGGACGCTTGCCGGAGCGGCGGCCGTCTGCTGGACGGGAGCGGGGGCGGCGGGGACGGGCTCTTCCTTTTTATTGTTGCCCATGTAAATGTTCAGGCCCAGAAGGGCGGCGCAAACGCCTATGACGATCCATGCTGTGCGATCCATAATGTGATATAGCTTGATTGAAGTTGGTTGGGAGGGAGGGGAGAGAAAGGTAATTTAATGCGGCGTGCGGGCCGGAGGCACGGGATCATACCCTGAACCGCCCCACGGGTTGCATCTTAAAATGCGCCATGAGCCAAGAAGAAAGCCGCGCCAGGCTCCATGGACCCGGACGGCCTGGATGAAGTACTGGGAACAGGAGGGAGTATAGCGGCAGCCGCTGCCGGGGCCCCCCAGCGCATGCAGGGGGGCGCTGATGAAGGTTTGGTAGCCCCGTACCAGGGCAATGAGCAGCCATTTCATCATGCTTTGTCTTGTTCCCGGGAAAGAAGTTGAAGTTTGAGCTTGCGGGCGGCTTTCTGCCAGTCCCGCTCCAGGTCTGCATAGCTGGCTTCCACGGCCCGCCAGCGGAGGACGCACACCAGGTGCACGCCGTGTTCAAGGGGGCTCCGTGCGCCCTCAGGATTTCCCGTACGCGTCTCCGCAGCTTGTTGCGGACGACGGCGCAGCCGATTTTTTTCGTGCAGATGATGCCGAATTTGGAGGGTTCCTCCGGATGTTCCAGCGGGGCTGCACTTAAAACAATAAGCCGACCTGCTACGGATGGTCCCTCGTTGCGCACCCGGGCAAATTGGAATGCCCTGGTCATGCTTTGTTGACGAGTAAGACGCATCTCCCGCGGGTCGGCCCGTGAAAAAGTTCCAAGGAGGCGTTAACCAAGTCCTGGCGGCTGAATTAACGGCCGTGCTGGATGGTATGGCGCTTGTACTGGATTTCGGCTCCCTTGGGAAGCAGGCGCTTGCGGCCTTTGGCGCGGCGGCGGCGAATGATGTCTGCTCCGTTCTTGGTAGCCATGCGTGCACGGAATCCGAACTGACGCTTGCGGCAACGCTTGGATGGTTGATAAGTCCTCTTGCTCATGATGTTGAAAGATGCTTCTTGTGAATTACTAGATTCAGTGCCGTCCGTCTAAGCGGCCTATGCACAACCGGACGGAAAGGATAACTATTTTGGCTGTTTTGTCAATCCGTCAGGCGATTAATTTGCCCTTTTTCTTGGGGAAGGTACTGGAATAAGTGATGTTTATGGTTGATAGCCAGTTATTTTCTGTTCCGGAGGGAGCCCTTTGTTTTACAGAAAGAGCAGTTCCGCATAGGTGGGAACGGGCCACAGGTCTGCGTCCGTCAGGCTTTCCAGCATGTCGATGGTGCTTCTCAGATTGTCCATGCCCGTCTGGATGACCTTCGTCTCGGCTTTGTCCACGGCGCGGCGGAGTTCCTGCACCTGGGTGGGGAGAAGGTCCAGCAGCGTGCCGATCTGGTTGGCGCGGTCCGCGGTGGCTTTCATGCCCGCCTTGATTCCGGCGGCTTTCATCTGGGCTATGGCGGTGGTGAGCTGCGTGAGCTGTTCCGTCACGGCGGGGATGTAGAGGGTTTCCACCATCAGAAGGGCGGTTTCCGCTTCAATGCTGATTTCCTTGTGGAATATTTCCGTCTGGATTTCATGGCGGGCGTGGAGCTCCACGGGGCTGACCACCTTGTATTTTTCAAAGAGGGTCTTGGCCTTGGGCGTTTCCAGCGCGGCCAGGGCTTCAATGGTGCCGGGAACGTTGGGCAGTTTGCGGCGTTCCGCTTCTTCAATCCAGGCTTCCCCGTAGCCGTCTCCGCTGAAAAGGATGCGCTTGTGCTTCTTGATGATGTTCTGAAGCAGCTTGTTCAGCGTGGCATGGAATTCCTCCGGCTTGTCCTTGACGGGTTCCAGGATGGTGCAGATTTCATCCAGGCTTTCCGCCACGATGGTGTTGAGCACCGTCATGGGCCAGGCGCAGGTCTGGGAGGAGCCTACGGCGCGGAATTCGAATTTATTGCCCGTGAAGGCGAAGGGGCTGGTGCGGTTCCTGTCGGAGGCGTCCAGGGGGAACATCGGCAGGGTATCCACGCCGATGTTGATGGTTTTCTGGGTGCACGCCTTTTTGGTGCCGCCCTTTTCAATCTGCTCAATGATTTCATCCAGCAGATCCCCCAGAAAGATGGAGATGATGGCCGGAGGCGCTTCATGGGCACCCAGGCGGTGTTCGTTTCCGGATTTGGCGACGGAGGCGCGCAGCAGGTCCGCGTGTTCGTCCACGGCCTTGATCGTGGCGCAGAGCAGGGTGAGGAAGATGGCGTTTTCCTGCGGGCTGGAACCCGGGTTGAGCAGGCTGCCGTAACCGGGCGCGGAGAGGGACCAGTTGTTGTGCTTGCCGGAGCCGTTCATGCCGGAGAAGGGCTTTTCATGCAGCAGGCAGACCATGTCATGCTTGTTGGCGGTCTTGCGGAGCACTTCCATGACCAGCATGTTGTGGTCCACGGCCAGGTTCTGGCTTTCAAAGATGGGCGCAATTTCAAACTGGCCGGGCGCAACTTCATTGTGGCGCGTTTTGGCCGGAATGCCAAGTTTCCAGAGGGCTTCGTCCACGTCCACCATGAATTCCAGCACGCGGTCCTTGATGGAGCCGAAGTAGTGGTCTTCCATCTGCTGGTGCTTGGGGGGGACGTTGCCGAAGAGGGTGCGGCCGCACATCATCAGGTCCGGGCGCAGGGCGTAAAGCTGCTTGTCCACCAGGAAGTATTCCTGCTCCGCGCCCAGATCGGCGCTGACGTGGATGTTGGACGGGCCGCCGAAGCAGGACAGCAGGCGCCTGGCCTGGCGGGTGACGGCGGTCATGGAGCGGAGAAGGGGAGTCTTTTTGTCCAGCGCCTGTCCCTTATAGGAGCAGAAGGCGGTGGGGATGCAGAGGGTTGCGCCGTTTTCCGTCCGCTTGATGAAGGCGGGGCTGGTGGGATCCCAGGCAGTGTAGCCGCGGGCTTCAAAGGTGGCGCGGAGGCCGCCGGAGGGGAAGCTGGAGGCGTCCGGCTCGCCCTGAACCAGGCTCTTTCCTGAGAATTTGAGTTCCAGGTTTCCTTCCGGGTCCACGTCCACGAAGGAGTCATGCTTTTCCGCCGTGCTTCCGTTGAGGGGCTGGAACCAGTGGGTGTAATGGCTGGCGCCCTTTTCCAGAGCCCACGTCATCATGGCCTGGGCCACTTCATTGGCAATGTCCGGGTCCAGCTTTTCGTCCTTGCGGATGGTAGCCAGCAGTTTCTTGTAGACGGGACGGGGCAGGTAGTTGCGCATGGTCTCCATGTTGAAGACATCCTGACCGTAAATTTCCGCAATGAAGGTTGCGGCGTTGCCAACATCGGAAGGTGGGTTTGTATGCATCTTGGTAGGGAACGCGCCAAAAGGCTCGGAATCTACCAAACCTTAAAAGGGGGGTTTTTGCAAGCCGAATCCTGCCGGAGAGCTCCACGGAGGGATGATTCAGGGAACAAAAGTTCCGGGGGAGTCCAATTTCACCTTTTGAAGGGGAGGACGGAAAGGCTGCCGTTCTTCATGCTCCCCTGTCCGGAAGCGGTACGGAACGGCCTGGGAGGTCATTCCCCGCGCATGGGGTTTCCTGCCAGCCGTCCGTTCATCCGGAGGCGGAAGGGAGGGGGAATGCCTGCTATTCCAGCGGTCCCACCGTGATTTTCTGGCACAGGGTGTGGGATTGTCCGGAGGCGAGGGGAATGCAACGGGAATCGGCATTGCCCATTTCCACGCACAGGAATTTGTTCCAGGATTCCGCGCCCAGATCCGCCATGTTTCCGGCTCCCTGCTGTCCCGGGTTCCAGATGATGACGGAAGAGGCGTGGTCCCGCTCCACGGTGATGGCGCGGTTCAGCACGAAGTCTTCCAGCACGATTTTCCCGGAACAGGCCGGGCAGTCGTAAACGCGGTCCAGGCACCCCAGGGGGGCCAGCGGGCGTTCTCCGTGCTTCATGGGCTGGGCCGCTTCTTCCCGGAACGGTACGTCGTCCAGCCCGTGTACGCGGCATTTGGTCAGGTTGCCGACGGCAAAGTAGTTGTGAAAGGCTTCCGTGAGCTTGCAGGGCTGCATGCGGGCGGTGGTTTCCAGCTTCATGGCCAGCGTGCGGCCCAGCGCCAGGCGCAGGATGGCGGCGGGGTAGGATTCGTCTTCCGGATAGAAGGCCAGGGAAAGCAGGGCGTTCCCCCGCTTGTCCGTCTCCTGGTGATGGAGGCGCCATTCCGAGGTGCGCGCCACGCCGTGGGACGGTTCGCCCTTCCGCGGACCGAACCAGGGCCAGCAGACGGGAATGCCGCCGCGGATGGCTTTGCCGGGCGCAAAGACCGCATTGGGGGAAAGGAAGAGGCATTCTTCCTGCCCCTCCGGCTTCCATGACGTGAGGTGCGCCCCTTGCAGGCACAGGGTGGCTGTACAGAGCGGTGTTTCCACGTCCAGGAAAGTGACTCCCTGGTCTGTTGCTCGCCGGGTAATCATGGCTGGAGGCGTTCGATCGTCCAGGAACCGTTTTCCTGGAGCTTGTACATGAAACGGTCGTGAACGCGGCCGGGACCGCCCTGCCAGAATTCAAAGGTGTCCGGAATGATCCGGTAGCCGCCCCAGAAGGAGGGCAGGGGGATTTCTCCCTTGGAGAATTTGTTTTTCAGCTCCATCAGCTTCATTTCCAGCAGTTTTCTTCCGGAGATGACGGAGCTTTGCTGAGAGACCCACGCGCCAAGCTGGGATTCCTTGGGACGGGTGAGGAAGTATTTCAGGGATTCCGCGCGGGAAACCTTGACGGCCTTCCCGTAAATGATGACCTGGCGTTCCAGCATCACCCATGGCAGCATCATGCAGACCTGCGGGTTTTCTTCAATGTCATGGGCCTTGTGGCTGCCGTAGTTGGTGAAAAAGACGAAGCCTGTCTGGTCAAAGTATTTGAGCAGCACCGTACGCAGGGAGGGCCTGCCGTGGGCGTTCACCGTAGCCAGGGAAAAGGCGTTGGGTTCCGGAATGTCCGCTTTCAGGGCCTGTTCAAACCAGGTCTGGAATTGTTCAAAGGGGTTTTCCGCCAGGTCTTTTCTGTGAAGCTGGCCCTTGAGGTATTCTTCTCTGAAATTGGACAGGTCCATGATAGGGTGAAAGGTAAGTGTTATTCCACGCTGAAATCCAGCCCCAGGTCCAGGGAGGGGGCGGAGTGGGTGACGTAGCCCACGGAAACGAAGTCCACGCCGGATTCCGCAATGGCGGCCACCGTGTCCAGGTTGACGCCCCCGCTGGCTTCTATCAGGGGTGTGGCGCGGTCGCCGCGCATGGCGACGGCCTGCTTCAGCATCTCCGGCGTCATGTTGTCCAGAAGAATGTGGTCCACTCCTTCCAGCTTGAGGAAGGCTTCCACCTGTTCCAGAGTGTCCGCTTCCAGCTGGATTTCCACGCCGGGCTTTTCCGCGCGCAGCCTGTTGATGCACTGCTGGAGGTGTTCCGTGTTGCCGTCCGTCATCAGGTGGTTGTCCTTCACCATGGCGCGGTCATAAAGGCCCATGCGGTGGTTGGTGCCTCCGCCGTGGGCCACGGCTGCCTTTTCCAGCAGGCGGTAGCCGGGAGTGGTCTTGCGGGTGTCCAGGATGCGGGCGCTGGTGTGGGAAACGGCCTTCACGTATTTCCTGGTGAGCGTGGCTACGCCGGAAAGGCGCTGGATGAAGTTGAGCGCAGTGCGTTCCGCTCCCAGGATGGAGCGGGCGGAGCCTTCAATGAGCATCACCACGGCGCCGGGCGCCACGGCCTCCCCGTCATGCAGGTAGACTTCCACCTTCAGGGAGGGGTCCACCTTGCGGAAGACTTCCGCCGCCACGTTGACGCCGGAAAGAACGCCCTTTTTCCGGGGCGTCAGAATGGCTCTGGCGGTCAGGTGTTCCGGGACGAAGTATGTGGAAGTCACATCCCCGGGGCCGAAGTCTTCGGCCAGCGCCAGATTGATCAGGGTTTCCACGTTGTCGGATACGGTTTCTGCGGGCATGAAAGAAAATGCGGCTTAATATTCGCGGTTGAGGAGATAGTTGGCCAGTTCCACCAGGCGGGTGCGGCGTTCTTCCGGGAAGATCATCAGGGCGTCCAGGGCCGCCTGGGTGCGGCATTTCGCTTCGGAACGGGCTCCGTCCATGCCTATCAGGGCCGGGCAGGTGGATTTCTGGGCGTTCACGTCCTTGCCGGCGGTCTTGCCGAGCTTTTCCGTGGAGGCGGTCAGGTCCAGAATGTCATCAATTACCTGGAAGGCGAGGCCAAGGTTGTAGCCGAAGTCCGTGACGGCTTCCAACTGGGCTTCCGTGGCGTTCGCGGACATGGCGCCGAAGCGGAGGGCCGTGGTCAGCAGGGCCGCCGTCTTCCCTTCGTACACGGCGCGCACTTCCGGTTCGGAGAGCTGCTTGTGCTCCCCTTCCAGGTCCAGAATCTGGCCGCCGATGAGCATCGTGCTGCCGCCGGTAGCCGCCAGTTCCCGGACATAATCCCGGACAGTGTAGCGTTCCGTGTCGTCCACCTGGGCAATCACGGCAAAGGCTTCCGTCAGCAGGGCGTCTCCCGCCAGAATGGCTACCCCTTCCCCGAAGGCCTTGTGGCTGGTGGGCTTGCCGCGGCGCAGGTCGTCATTGTCCATGGCCGGCAGGTCGTCATGAATAAGGGAATACGTGTGCATCATTTCCACGGCGCAGGCGGGCACCAGGGCATTCACCGCCAGACCGCCGCAGGCTTCCGCGGCCGCCAGGCAGAGCACGGGGCGCATTCTCTTGCCGCCCGCGAACATGCTGTAGCGCATGGCCTTGTGGATGGTTTCAGGGCTTTCGTCCTCTGCGGGCAGAAGCCTGTCCAGCGCGGCGTCAATCAAGGCGCACTGTTCTGTAATGTAGTCGTTCAGGGATTGTTCTTCACACATGACGTTAAGGAATGGGTGCGGGGATAGTAGATATAGTTCAGCGGCCGACCAGAAGTTCCGCAATCTGTACGGCGTTCAGGGCTGCCCCTTTCCGGACCTGGTCGCCCACGACCCAGAGGGTCAGGGCATTGTCGATCGCCATGTCCATGCGCATGCGCCCCACGTAGCAGGTGTCCCCGTTGGTGCTGTCCAGCGGGGTGGGCCACACGCCTTCCGAGGGATTGTCCATCACGGCGACGCCGGGTTTTCCGTCATAGGCGCGGCGAGCCGTTTCCACATCCACAGGCTGCTCAAACTGGGCAGTCACGGAAATGGAATGGGAGCGGTACACGGGCACGCGCACGCAGGTGCACGTCACCTTGAGGTCGGGAAGGGAAAGGATTTTGCGGCCTTCATTGAGCATTTTAAGCTCTTCCTTCGTGTAGCCGCTTTCCGTGAAGGAGTCGATCTGGGGAAGAAGGTTGAAGGCGATCTGGTGCGGATAAACGTTTTTCACCACGGGATGGCCGTCCACCACGGCGCGCACCTGGGATTCCAGTTCCGCAATGCCGTGCTGCCCGCTTCCGGAAACCGCCTGGTAGCTGGAGGCGATGACGGTTTTCAGCCCGAAGCGCTGGTGCAGGGGGAAGAGGGCCATCAGCGTAATGATGGTGGTGCAGTTCGGGTTGGCGATGATGTTGCGGGGGTGGTTGAGGGCCGCTTCCGGGTTGATTTCCGGCACCACAAGGGGCACGTCCGGGTCCTGGCGGAAGGCGGAGGAATTGTCGATGACCACGCAGCCCGCGGCCGCGGCAATGGGGGCGAACTTCAGGGAAATGCCGCCGCCTGCGCTGAACAGGGCGATGTCCACGCCGTCAAAGGATTTTTCCGTCAATTCTTCCACAGTCAGCATTTCTCCCCGGAAGGCGACCTGTTTTCCGGCGGACCGGGCGGAGGCCAGAAGCTTCAGGGAGCCTACGGGAAAGTTGCGTGTTTCCAGGCAGGACAGGATCTCAACGCCCACCGCTCCGGTGGCGCCGACGATGGCAACATGGGGTGCTTGGTTCATGGTTGTGTCAGAAAATGGCGGAATTCGGTCCGCATGGGTATGATGATAAAGGTTTTTTCCCGGAAAGGCAATACGGGATCGGCAGCAGATGAACAGCGCAGGTCAATATGCAAGGTATAAACAATATTAACTATTCACTGTTAACTATTACATGCCTATTTAACCCATTTGCCCACGCCTTCCGGCAGCCTGCCGTCGGAGACAGGGCCGTAGCGGGTGGATTCCGTGTTGCCCCAGAGGGGAACGCCCACGATGCGCTTCCACCAGCCGGACATGCTGGCCCCCGTGTAGCAGCCGAAGCTCCAGCAGTCGGACCGCGGGGTGAAAATGTCCCGGCGGATGCGGTTCAGGTCTGTTTCGTGAATCCATTCCGTGGAGACGGCCATGATGTTGTTGCCGTAGTCCAGCATCCACGCAAAACAGTTGGAATGGCCGAAGTAGTAGAAGGATTCCACGAAGTCTCCGCGGAAGCGCGGGGAGGAATTCAGCGCCCGGATGGCCTGGTCCGCGCTGTCCACCCAGACGAGCTTGATCTTGTACTTGGAAGCCAGGTCGGCAATCCAGCGGGTATAGGGCTTGCCGTCCTCCCTGCCCCGTGTCGCATAGCCCGGACGGTAAACGATCCAGGTGATTCTGGCGGAGGGGTCCTTCTGCTGGATCTGGGCGATGCGGATGGTGGAGGCCCTTACAAAGTTGGCCCACCAGTTGTCATGCCTGTCAGGCTGTATTCTCAGTCCTTCCCATTGTCTGAGGGCGGGACCGCCGCACATGACGACGTGGACGGCATGGGACAGTCCCGTGCCGCCCGCCAGCAGGGCCAGAGCGAGAAAAAGGCGTGAAAACATGCCCGCACCCTACCTTTGCTCCCCGTGTCTGTCAACCCGCCGGAGTGTTTTTTACCGGAACAGACGCACATGGAATCCCATGGGATGATTTCCGTTTCCCTTTAGCAATTCACCACGTTCACGGCCAGGCCGCCCTGGGCGGTTTCCTTGTATTTGGACTGCATGTCCCTTCCGGTATCCAGCATGGTGCGGATGACTTTGTCCAGAGGGACGAAGTGGGCGCCCGTGCCGCCCAGGGCAATGCGGGCGGCGTTGATGGCCTTGATGGCGGCGATGGCGTTGCGTTCAATGCAGGGTATCTGGACGAGCCCAGCGATCGGGTCGCAGGTGAGGCCCAGATTGTGTTCCATGCCTATTTCCGCGGCGTTTTCCACCTGGTGGGGCGTTCCTCCCAGGTACTCCGCAAGCGCGGCCGCGGCCATGGAGCAGGCCACGCCCACCTCCCCCTGGCAGCCGACGTCCGCGCCGGAGATGGAGGCGTTTTTCTTGTACAGGATGGCGATGCCACCCGCGGTGAGCAGGAAGCGATGCACGGCGTCCGGATACGGTGAAACGCAGAATTTGGTGGCGTAGTTGAGAACCGCCGGAACAATCCCCGCCGCTCCGTTGGTGGGGGCGGTGACGATGCGGCCGCCGGCCGCGTTTTCCTCACTCACGGCAATGGCGTACAGGTTGATCCAGTCCATGATGGAGAGAGGGTCTTTCAGGGCCGATTCTCCATGCACCAGAAGGGATTTGCGGAGCGTCTTGGCGCGGCGGGGCACTTGCAGGACGCCCGGCAGGTTGCCGCGCGCGCTCATGCCGCTGGAAATGGACTGCTTCATGGTGGCCCAGATCAGGTTCAACTTTTCACGGACTTCCCGTTCCGGAAGCAGGGCGCATTCATTGGCCATGACGATGGAGGAGAGGGGGCATTCCCGTTCATCCGCCATGCGCAGCAGTTCTTCCGCGGATTCATAGGGGAGGGGGAACGGCTCCCGGTCCGGTTCCTCCGGATGCAGAAGCTCCTGCTCGGAAGCGACGAAGCCGCCCCCCGTGGAATAAAACACGGCGTCTTCCACCGGTTCTCCCTCCTGGTTGACTGCGGTGAACAGCATCCCGTTCGGGTGCAGGCGCAGAGGCTGGTAGTGGGAAAGGTCCAGGTCGCGGGTGGGGGAGAAACGGACGGTTTTTTCCTCCGTGACAGGGAGCGTTTCCTGCTGGTGCAGGCGGGCGATTTTTCCGGGAATGCTGCGCGGCTCCACCGTGTGGGGCTCTTCCCCCAGCAGGCCCAGCATGATGGCCGTGTCCGTGCCGTGCCCGTGGCCGGTGGCCGCCAGGGAGCCGTAGCATTCACAGCGGATGCCCGTGATTTCCGGCAGCCGGGGGGAATGGCGTATCTGTTCCAGAAAACGGTGCGCCGCCCGCATGGGGCCTACGGTATGGGAGGAGGATGGTCCTATCCCGATGCTGAAAAGCTCAAAAATGCTGTAATGGTGCATGTCCGTTTTCCTGTAGCGGGGCGGGGCGGAATTTCCCGCGGAAACTCCGCCCCGTTCCGGAAGATGGGCTTACAGCCCCAGCAGGTAGCGTTCCGCTTCAATGGCGGCGCCGCAGCCCATGCCGGCGGAGGAAATGGCCTGGCGGTAGTGAGGGTCCGCCACGTCTCCGGCGGCGAACAGGCCCGGCGTCTTGGTCGCCATCAGGCCGGGTTCCCGGATGATGTAGCCGGCGTCGTCCCGGTCTACCAGATCCCCCAGGAAAGACGTATTCGGCGTGTGGCCGATCGCCATGAAGACGCACTTGACGGGCAGTTCCGTTACATCCCCTTCCACCAGGTCCTTCAGCATGACGGCCTCCAGTTCTCCCTTGTCGTCCGTCTTGTAGCTCACGATGGTGGAATTCCACATGGGGAAAATCTTTTCATTGGACAGCGTGCGCTCCGCCATGATTTTGGAGGCGCGGAGCGTGTCCCGGCGGTGGATCAGGTACACCCTGGAGGCGAAGCGCGTCAGGAACATGGCTTCTTCACAGGCGCTGTCTCCTCCGCCCACCACGCACACGGGCACGTCCCGGTAAAAGGCTCCGTCACAGGTAGCGCAGGCGGTGAGGCCGTGGCCTACCAGCCCTTCCTCCCCGGGTATGCCCAGGTAGCGGGCGGAAGCTCCCGTAGCCACGATGATGCTGCGGGCTTCGTAATTCTGGCCGCTGGTCTTCACGGTGAACAGCCCGGTGGCTTCATCCCTGATGACGCTCTTGACGTCTTCATACGCAAACCGGGTGCCGAACTTTTCCGCCTGCTGCTGCATCAGGAACATCAGGTCCGGCCCCATCACGCCGTCCGGAAAGCCCGGGAAATTTTCCACCTCCGTGGTGGTGGTCAGCTGGCCGCCGATCTGGGAGCCCGTAATGAGAAGCGGAGAGAGATTGGCGCGGGCGGTGTAAATGGCCGCCGTGTAGCCTGCGCAGCCTGCGCCGATGATAATGACTTGTTCGCTCATAATATGTGTAAGTGATCGCCGCAAGGTTAAAGGAACGGCGCCCGTTTTGCGAGTAGATTTTGCGCTATGCGGCAGCAGAGCGGCGGCCTATGGCCCTGCGGCTCCGGGGCGGTTTCCGGCAGAAGAGGAAAAGAGCTGTTTGCACGTATCCCTGGCGACGGTTTGCAGTATTTTGGCCCTGTCTGCGGGAAGGCTGCACAGCCGCACTCCTTTCAGGGACAGTTTGGCCGGGAGGCCCAGCGGAGACTTTCCGAACAGGGTGCAGTACATCACGCAGGCCGCCAGGTAGCTTCCCGCCTCCGTTGGGTGCTGGCCGTCCGCCTGGTACAGGGCAATTCCGGGATGGCGTTTGAGGCAGTTTTCCCAGGCAATTCCCACAGGGGCCACGGCGGCTTTTTCCTTCCGGGCGAGATTCAAATACGTGGCGAGGAGGGCTTTTTGCTCCTGCGGGTCCGGAACGCCGGAGGCGTCCTTTCTTCCCCACGTCAGCATCAGGACGGGCGTTCCCTGGGCGGCGCGTACCTGGGAGCACCATTTGCCGCCGAATTCCATGGTCCGCTCCGGGGCCACGACGGGAGTGGCGCTCTGGTCCTGGAGAATGACGAAGTCCCAGGCCGTTCCTTCCAGCTTTTCACGGGCGCGCCCGTCATTCCAGTGGGACTGGAAGGAGGCTGCCGGAGCCGCGTGCATGTGCACGTCCGGCCGCAGTCCTTTGGTGTCAGCCATGGCCTTGACCATGGCGGGCATGCGGTTGAAAAACGTATAGCTGTTTCCCAGGAAAAGAATATGGCTCCCGGAACGTGCAGGGGCACAGCGCGGCCAGGGGCTTTCCCCTTGCGGTTTTTCCTGCGCCTGGAGGGTGCATGGAAAAGCTGCCCAGGTGAAAAACAGCAGCGGGAAAATTTTCATGGGCGGCATCATGGCTTTAGCTGAATTCTGAATGTTTCCGGAATGAAACTTCAAATGGATTTCATGAAGCACGCCACTTCTCTTTATGCATCAGGTAAAACGTGAATTGAATGGAGATGAAGGGGAAGCGTTCAATCCTTCCGTTTCGGCAAACCCTTGTACAGGTACCGGGCTTCAGGAATCCTGCCGACGGTTCTGTCAAGCAGGGCGGGGATATCCTTGTCGCCGTAGCCGGCCATGCGGAGGTATTTTTTGACTTCCACCGCTTTGGTCGGGAAGCACTGCATTAATTCGCGGACGAATATTCTTTCCCTTCTGGGTATGATGTTCTTAAGTTTATTGTTTCTTGCCTCGTTGGTCGCGAGCCTGTTGGCGAATTCGCCGGCTGCTTCCCGGTCGCCGGTGAGCTGGGGGGCATGGTCCAGAAGCATTTCCGAACAGATCCAGGTGGCCTCAAAGGCGTGATCGAAACTGCTCCGGAATTGCTGGAGAACCAGTGCTCTCGCTGTTAGAAAAACCGCAGCGCTTCCTCCTTTTCCGGCAAGGTGGAATGCTTGTCCGTTAAGGCGGCTAGCGGCATGCTCCGGGACATGAAATCTTTAACTTTATAGTCCAGGTTAGTGTGGTTCATCAGCCACATGACGTTGCTGTGCCGGTTAACGTCGATGAATGGCGCGGTCGCAATCAGGCGGCACAGGAAGAGGCCGTCGGTCAATTCCTGTGGAGTGACATTTTTTTTCTGTAAAGGCTGGCCTCCTTCAGCATTTTGTCGGCTTCCTGGTAGAAGGGAATGATGCTGTCCTCGTCGAGCAGTCTTTTAAGTTGGAGCAGTTTCGTGTTCTGCTTGTTAAGGTTCCTGGTGGCTGAGGGAATGGGCAGGCGGATATCGGAGAAAGCGGGAGAATGGAACAAAAGGAGGGCCGTCCAAGCCAGGAGAATAGGTACATAAACAGGGTTCATGGAATGATATGGAAAAGGATTATTTATGAGTTGGTATGAAGCACTTTGCCTGTCGTACTGCGTGTCACGGTGCGGCGGAATTTGGAGACGGTTACTTTGACGTTTTGTAATCCTTTGGTTGGAGAATTCTCATCGGTTTCTTCTCCGTCATAAGTGAAATTAAAATCCTGGGGATAGGGTTTGCCATGAATCAGAAGGCAGCCCTTGTCACCGGAACGGACATGCCAGCCGCATGCCCATGAAAAGGGCTTGGGAAGATTGGAAGCCTGCAATTGGGGCAATCGAATTCCGGGTTTAAACTTCCATCCGATATAGTCACTGGGAATTGCCTTGTTTTTGGCGTTGGGGCGGAACAAAACGGCGCCGGGATCATGTTCCGGTTTGAATCCTTCCGGATCATTCGCCCGTTCAATGAAGGCGATATTACTGAAACTCACTTTTAATGGATGCAGGGTTAAATCCAGGACGGTGGATGCTCCCGCATGGTCTTTTTCTCCATCTGCTGCACACTTGGGCATTCGTTTCCCCGTATGTACTGCCATGATTTCAGATGGAATAAAAATATGAAGAATCAGAGGTTTTCTCTCCGGCAGTTCTTCGTCGAGATTTGTTTTGACTCGGATTGTAAGAATCTTGTTTTCAGTAATATCCTTGTTGAAGGTTAGAATTGCCTGATTATCTCCATCCTCCGATTTTTCAACGGTGGCCAGATTATCCGGTTCCATGGTCCATTCTATGGAATCCAAATCCACCTCTTTTAACCGCTTCCCGGTCACGGTCAGTTCAACTTCTTCTCCAATACCCACATCAGTCCGTTTTTTGTCGTCCTCCTGGTTTCCTCCGTCAATCATGCATTGGGCGGACGCCACATCCGTCTTTGATTCAATATACAGGGAGCAGTCGTCCATGTCTGGAGTTTCTTCCGCATGAAGAACCGTATTGGCGCCTCCCGGAAATATCAGGAACAGCAGAAGAAATAAAAGGCGGAGAATCGGTGTAAACATGGAGGATGGATGAACTATTTCTGCACTCTTATCACTCTATCTTCTTATTTTATTTATTGTCAACGGTTTATATAATATGTTAGAAAAGTGGTGAATCGTCTGGAAGGTGAATGGGTTAAGTCTGGCCACGTTGTTGCATGACTGGGGAAGTTTTTCCGGGAGCCTTGCCGAAGGAAGACGGGTGTGGTTGGATATGGGGCATGAAGCCTGAATCGCTGACCAAGCACCGTGCGACGGGAGTGGATGATCCTCTATTCCTGGATTCCCTGGATATTTACCGGACAAGTTTTCCGGTGCACGAACAGCGGCGCGTCCAGGATTTTCCGCTGGCGTTTCAAGACCCGGGCTTTTGTTATGAGGTATTTTTAAACGGGGCAGGCCGGGTGGTTGCCATGCTGGTGAGCTGGCAGCGTGAGGCATTCGTGTATCTGGAATATTTCGCCGTGGATGCCTCCCTGCGCGGACAGGGCGCCGGCCAAAGGATTCTGGAAGAATTGAGGGACGCTTTTCCCCACAAGGTTATTCTGGAGATTGATCCTCCGGAGGACGGGATTTCACGCCGCCGCCTGGGGTTTTACCAGCGGCACGGCTTTGTGCCCAATCCCCAGTTTGATTACATTCATGCCCCTTATACGGATGAAGGGAAGCCTTTCCCCCTCCTGCTGATGACGCATGAAACCTTGCTGGACGAGGAAACGTACCGGAGCTTTGTTGATTTCCACCACAATCACGTGGTGGCGAGGTAGGCGCATTTCCGGGAAAAGGGCCCGCCAGAAAAAGAGCTGTTGAATCCGGCGTCTTCTTCCTTTCCGTTTTAGCGTATTGGTTTTTATTTCCTGATCCTGTCACATCGTTTCCGTGCGTTCAAAATGCCGGGAGGATTGAGTATGATGGGGAATGATTTGCCAACGGATAACAAATCCGGTGTCAAGCGTGTATTTTTGATAAGTAAAGATTTATATTTCTCTTTTAATAGAGCGGCGGCCTTCCTTAAAAACGCTTCTTTAAGAAAAAGAACAGGCGGTTCCTTGTTCTATTTCAATTTATTTCATCATTTACTGCTTGTTTTTTTCAAATACCGGATTTGTTATCCGTTTCAGTGGACGCATGTTCAATCCCCATGGCCATTTAACTTTCAAGGGAACGGCAGTGGCGGCAGCCTTATGCCTCATTTCCGGCGTACAGGCTTCTTCCCTGTTGTACGGACTGGATTTCAACCAGCTTGGGAGCAATCAGAATTTCATCAATCTGGGAAGCGGTTCCACTGCCATTTCAAAAACGACCGGGTACATCAATTGGAGTAATAGTATTACACCCATGACGGACGGCGGTTATTCCCACTGTCCCAACGGTGGAACGTTCAACATCACCAGCACCAATGGCATTGACGGCCTGAATTTTGCCACCGGTTTCAGCGTGGGCATCCACATGTATTACAGTTCTTCCAGTGCTGACTGGAAGGATGCTTTTTCCATGACGATAGCGGGCACGACGATCAGGGTGGAGATGACGGCCGCCAATAAATGGGTGATTTACAACGGGGGGAATATCGGAATTCCGGACGGAACCGAGTTGTTTGCTGCTTCTGATGATACATGGAACTACCTTGGACTGACGTTCAAGGGAAATGAGATGCAGGTTTACCACGATGGCGAGCTTGTCAAAACGGTCACGACGAGTCTTTCCGGTGATTCCAAGGTTACCAGCATCAAGGGGAGCGGGGATCACAATCCTGGGGCCAACGGCCTTTTCGTCGATAACCTGGCTGTGTACGACAGCGTGTTGAACGGAAACGATTTTGCCTACCTGGATACGCACGGCATGCCCTTGTCCATCCCGGAACCGGCCACCGCTACGCTGGGGCTTCTCGGGCTGACGGCGCTCCTGGTGCGCCGCAAACGTGCCTGAGCTTGGTTTTTCTGAACATTAAAAGAGCCGTTCCTCATTTCCGTGGAACGGCTCTTTTAATTTATAAACGAAGTGGGCCTTGGTCCGCAGGGCGCGGAGAATCAGCTCCATGCCCGGTCAACGGCTTCCTGTTCTTCCGGTCCAAGGCGCCTGGAAAGCCGTTCCCTCATGCGCAGCCGGTATTCGGGAATGCTCCAGGAATGGAGCGGCTGAACGGCGGAGTTGGTGAATTGCCAGGAGGGGATGGGCACCACCACATCCAGGACTTCTCCGGCCCTGGACGGCATTCCGGCCAGTACCGCTGCAATGGCGGAGGAAAGCTCCGGACGTTCGTCCAGAACATCCAGCAGCCATCCGCAGCCCAGGTCCGTGGGAATGGCTTCCGTTCCGGCCAGCAGGTCCGCGAGGCGTTCGGAAGGAAGTTTTTTGGAGATGGAGGCCAGATAAGGGGCAAACCGCATGTCGCCCAGGCTCATCAGGGCGTCCAGCGCTGGGGCCATGCTCGCTTGGCCGGGTAGCGGATTCGCACAGATGATGTCTGCCAGCCCGGCGATTCCGGGAAAGCGTTCCTCCGGTTTGGGGGAGGCCAGCGTGTAAATCAGGAAGGAGGCCTGACGGCGGATGTCCGGGGCCTCATCCGTCATGGAGAAGGGCAGGAGGGCCCGCCATCCGTCCCCCTTGCGCTGGCGGATGAAGGTGGCCAGTTGCAGCGCGCATTTGCGCCGCGCGTCCGGTGCGCAGCAGGACTGGAAGATGTTGTAAATGGTGACGCCTTCTTCTTCCCTGCCCATTTCATTGCAGGTGACCAGCCCATAGGCGATCATGGCCAGGGGCCACTGGTCCGGACCGATTTCATCCCTGCGCGAGGGATCCATGACGAGGGCGGCAAGCCGCTTGATTTCCGACAGAGAACTGGTTTGATCCTGAAAAAGGCCCATGCCCGCATGATAGCCGGCGGCAGGAGCCTGCCAAGGAAAAAAGCCGCTGTTTCCTGCCACCCGCGTTCCGGCAGGGCGTTGCGCCTTCCGGCGGCTAGCGGGCGGAGATTCTCTCCATATTGTCCGCAACCAGGGCGGCCAGTTCTTCCTCTTTCATGGAGAGGGCTTGCGCGGCGTTCCGGTAAAGCTCCGGCAAGGCCTCCGGGTGTTCGTCCGATTCCAGCGCCAGCCGATGGAGCGGGATGGAGGAAAGGAGGCCCGGGCGATCCATTTCACGAGGCCCCACGGAGAGAAGCCAGTTGCCGGAAGGGAGCTGCGCGCCGGGGTTCAGGGCACCCGTCCAGCCGTGCAGCACGGCTTTCAGCCGGGATATCCCTTCAGCATTCCTGCCAGCGTGCCCCACGCGCGGCAGCAGTGCAGGGCGGCGGGGCGGTTCAGGCGCGCGGCCAGCTCCAGGTGCTGTTTCAGCGCTTCCCGCTGTAGGGGCAGCCCCGGAATGCCGCGGCGGCACTTGTCCAGCCCCGTTTCCCCAATGCCCGCACGGGGGAATTTTTCAGGAAGGATTCCAGCAGGCGCATTTCCTCCTTCCATGCAGCCGGGTTCAGGCGCCAGGGATGAATGCCGAAGAAAGGCGTGACGTTTTTATCCCGTTCCGCCAGAAGGGCCACCTGCTCCCAGTCCGCCGGGGAGGTGCCGCAGATGAAGCGCGGCGCCGTGCCGGGTGCGGCAGGAGCGGGGTGGGTGTGGGCGTCCGGAAGATTCGTCATTGTTTAATGGGACAGCGTGGGCGCGTCTGCGGGTTCAATAATATCAAAGCTCAGCTTTGCCAGGCGCACCGCGGCGGCGCCCGTTTCCATTTCATCATGGATGACGTTGGCGATGCCCGCATGATGCAGGGAAGCCACTTCCGAACGGAATTTGGCGCGGGCTATCACCGTGATGTTCGCGTTGGCGCCCTTGATCTGCATGTAGGTGGACAGGGCCGGGGCGGGGTCCGGGAACGTGAAGGCGATCAGCCGTGCGGTGCGGATTCCCGCCAGGTCCATGGTGATCTGGTGCTGGATGTCCCCCAGGAAGGCCAGATGGCCGTCATTGAGCAGGGTCTTGACGGTGTCCGCGTTCAGGTCGATGATGATGCAGGGGATGCCGTACTGGGACAGGCTTTCATGCAGCCTCCTGCCTACGGGACCGTAGCCGCAGATGATGGCGTGGTTCTTGATTCCCTCCACGCGCGTGATCATGGTTTCCACGCTGAGGCGTTCCCTTTTTGTCTTCAGGCCCGGAATGCGCACCAGCAGGGGGGTGAGCTTCCGCGCCGCCTTCATCAGCAGGGGCGTCATGCCCATGGAGACGGCTGCAATGGCGTACACATTGGTGGTCACCAGCGCCGGAATGGGGGTGATTTCCTGCATGAAGGGAATGAGCACCAGGGAGAATTCCCCCACGTTGGTCAGCGCGGTGGAGGCCATGATGCCCATGCGACCGGGGATTTTCAGGAAGCTTGCGGCCACGATGCAGGCCACGAATTTGATCGCGAGGACAAAGGCGGCGAAGGTCGCCACATGGCCGATGTGCTCCCACAGGTCGTCAATGTCAATCAGCAGCCCGGCGGAAACGAAGAAGATGGTCAGGAAAAGGTCCTTGAAGGGGAGCACTTCACTGAGGACGCGGTGGCTGTAGTAGGAGCTGCTGACGAAAAGCCCGGCGGTGAAGGCCCCCAGCGCAATGCTCAGGCCCAGCAGGCTGGCGAGCATGGCGATGCCGGAACAGATGGCGAAGACCATCAGGGTGAAGAGCTCCCGGCTCTTGGTCCGGGCCACGGCCAGCATGATGCGCGGGAGCAGGTAGTGGCCGATCAGCCATGCGGCCCCCAGGAAGACGAGCCCCCGCAGGACGGCCATGCCGATGTTGAGAGCGGTTTCCCAGGAGTCGGGCGTGGCGGCGAAGATCTGCGGCATGATCGCTACCAGCATGATGGCGGCAATGTCCTGGAACAGGGCGATGCCTACCGCCATTTTTGCCCCGGAGGTGCCGCTCAGGCCGAATTCCTGGAAGGATTTCAGCGCCACCGCCGTGGAGGAAAGGCCCATGATGGCCCCGACTGTCAGGGAATGGCTCATATCCATGCCCGTGGCGTAATGGAGCCCCAGGCCGAAGGCGGCGGTGCAGATGAACATCTGAATGCCGCCGCCGACCAGGGCCGTTTTCCGCAGGTGCTTGAGCTCGTCAATGGAAAATTCCAGGCCCAGCGTGAACATGAGCAGGATGATGCCCACCTCGGAAAGGGCCTGGATGCTGACGTCGGAATTGGGGATGTGGTCCAGGATGCCGCAGTTGGCCAGAATCACCCCGCAGATGAAGTAGCCCGCCAGCAGGGACTGCCGGAAATGGGCCAGAATGAGGGCAATCGCAATGATGCCCATGAAGACGACGGTGAGCAGGGTGAAGAAGGGAGGCGCGGCGTTGGGGCCTCCGGAAGCCAGCAGAGAGAGAACCATGGCGGTCGGGAAAAGGGGCTACGGAATGGTGATGAGGTTGATTTCCGGCGGGCAGTTGAAGCGTCCCGGCCCTATGTAGCCTATGCCGCGGGTGACGAAGACCTGCTTGTCTTCATAAGGATGGAAGCCGGAGTACATCGTTTCCCCCTCTGACGTCAGCAGGGGGGTGGAAAAGAAGGGCAGTTTGATCTGGCCGCCGTGCGTATGGCCGGAGAGCATCAGGTTCCAGTGATAGCCGCCCAGCAATTCCCTCCCCTTGGGGTTGTGGCTCAGGACGATGGTGGGCATCACGGATTCTTCCCCCAATTCCCGCGGACTCATGCACCGGTCCGGAAAGAAGTCCCCCTCGCGCAGGTCTCCCAGTCCCACCAGCTTGAACTCCGCGTTCCCCAGCCTGGGGATGGTGACGAAGGCTGCGGAATTCCTCAGCAGGGTGAAACCGCCTTCCTTCAGGATGCGCTCCACGTTGTCCACCAGGGCCATGTCATGGTTGCCCAGGCACGCGTAGGCCGGGGCGATGGAAGAGAGCCGTTTCATCTGCGTGATGTAGTCTCCTGCGTGGGTGGCCCGCAGAAAATCCGTGTACAGGTCTCCCAGGAACACGATCATGTCCGGCCTGGCCTGTTCCGCCATGGCCGCCGCTTTTTCCAGCAGGGGAAGATTGGTGTGGACGTCTGACAGCACCAGGATGCGCAGTCCGGAAAGTCCCGGAACGCAGCCCGCTGGAGCGGTGTTTTCACTGAATTCCAGATGGTTGGCCTCCCAGTTCATGTAGGAGGCCAGCAGGGAACCCAGCAGAATGACTGCCGCGGCTGCGTACAGGAGTTTGCGGAGCAGGGAGCGTTTTTTGGAGGGGGTGGAGTCCGTAGTCATGATTGGGCGGGATTGAGAATAGCCAGTTCCGGCATGGTGAACAAGCCGTTGCGGCGCACCAGGACGCCGTCCAGGTAAATATCGCCTCCGCCGGCTGCTGCCGTCTGGATGCATACCATGTCCCAGTGGATGCGGGACTGGTTGCCGTTGTCCGCCACGTGGTAGGCCTGTCCCGGCGTCAGGTGGAAGGAGCCGGAGATTTTCTCGTCAAACAGGATGTTGCGCATGGGGCGGGTGATGGCCGGATTGACGCCAAAGGCGAATTCCCCCAGCCGCCGCGCGCCGGGGTCCGTATCCAGAATGGAGTTGAGCTCCGCGGTCTTGTCCCCCGCCTCCGCATGCACCACCAGGCCGTTTTCCAGCGTCAGGCTGATGTTGTCAAAGGGAATACCCTGGAACAGGCTCGGGGTGTTGAAGGAAATGCGGCCGTTGGCGCTGTCAATGACGGGTGCGGTGAACACCTCCCCGTCCGGCAGGTTGCATTCCCCCGCGCACGGGATGGCGGGCAGCCCCTTGATGGAAAAGGAAATGTCCGTTCCCGGTCCGGTGATGCGCACGTGTTCCGCCGCCTCCATCATGGCGGCCAGCTTCTGCATGGCGGGGCGCAGGGCGCCGTAATCCATCAGGCAGGTGCGGAAATAGAAATCCTCAAACTCTTCCGTGCTCATGGCGGCCTGCTGGGCCATTCCCTCTGACGGCCAGCGCAGCCCGCACCAGCGCGTGTGGCGGATGCGCCTCTGGGAGACGGGGTTCAGGGCCTTCATGGCAACGGCCATATTCTTCTGGGGAACGGCGGACAGCTCAAAGGCGTTCCCGCCGCCGCGTATTTCTATATAGGCGTCCATCTCCTCCATTTCCGCCAGGCGGTGGCGGCCGATGATGCCGTATTGCTCCTCCGTGGCTCCGGAGAGCATTTCCCGGTTCAGCCGGGACTGGTTCAGGCGAAGGAAGGGCATTGCGCCTGCGGCGCGCACCTCCCGGATAAGGGCTATTCCCATTTCCTCCGGAATATCCGTTAATTCCAGCAAAACCCGGTCTCCGGGACGCAGGGTGGTGGAATACCCTGCAAGCTGGGCCGCCAGGGCCTGAAAACGGGTGTCTCTCATGCCTTTATTAGGCGAATACCGGGGCCTTTTTGTCAAGCCGGAGACTTGCCACGGGCAAAAAACTGTGGTTTCATCCCCCGGATGTCCAAGTTGCCCAAATTAGGAATACTCGGTTCCGGTTCCGGTTCCAACTGCCAGTCCATTTATGACGCCATCCGGTCCGGCTCCCTCCGGGCGGAAATTGCCGTGGTGATGTCTGACAATCCGGACGCCTACATTCTGGAACGCGCCCGTTCCTGGGGCATCCCGGCGGAGGTGATCGACTGCGGGGGATTTAAAACCAAATTCCCGGAGGCGTCCCAGGCCGCCGTCGCCGCGCGCCTGAAGGAATACGGCGTGGACTGCGTTTGCCTGGCCGGATTCATGCGCCTGGTGAAGCATCCGTTGCTGAAGGAATTCCCTTCCCGCATTCTGAACATTCATCCTTCCCTCCTTCCTTCCTTCCCCGGCCTTCATGCCTGGGAGCAGGCCGTGAAGGCCGGTGCGGCGGAAAGCGGCTGCACCGTTCACTACGTGGATGACGGCATGGACACGGGCCCCATCCTGGGGCAGGCGCGCGTGCCCGTGCTGCCGGGGGATACGCCGGAAAGCCTGCACGCCCGCATTCAGGTGCAGGAGCATGCCCTTTATCCCGCCATGATCGCCCGCGTTCTGGAAACGCTCGCATAACCCGCTGCGTCTTTTGACCGGAGGACGTTCCGCCGCTCCTGGAGGAACGGATGACAGGATGACTGATTCTCTTGTCTTGTTCTGTGAACGGAATCCGTTAAAAAGGAGTCCTCTTTTCAAACAAAGGATAAAAAACAACCATGAAGATGAACCCTTCCATCGCCCTGTTTGCCGTTTCCGCCCTTCTGGCGGGTGTGGCGGGCGCGCAAGAAAAGGCTGCCGAGCTCCGGCGGCCGACCAACCCAAACAAGAGAAAGAAATTACTGTGTCTCCCGAACAGATGAAAAAGGACCTGGGCTATTTTCTGGGTTTCCAGAGCGGACAGCAGCTCGGCTCCATTCCCACCCTTACCTTTGACGACCTGGACCAGGAATCCTTCCTTCAGGGCATCAAGGACGGCATGGTCCGCAAGCCCGCCAAGGACCAGGAACAGCTGAAACCCGCCCTGGACGCGTTCCAGAAGCAGATTGACGAACGCATCTCCGCCAAGGCCAAGTCCAATCTGGAAGCCAGCAAGAAGTTCATGGAGGAAAACGGCAAGAAGGCAGGCGTGACCACCACGAAATCCGGCCTCCAGTACAAGGTGGTGAACAAGGGCGGCGAAGAAAAATTTGACGAGAAGAAGTTCAAGAACCCCATGTTCAAGGTGAAGTACAAGGGCACGCTGCTGGACGGCACCGTGTTTGACGACACCAAGGGCAAATCCGTGGAACTTCCCCTCCAGGTCATCCCCGGCTTTGCCGAGGCGCTGACCACCATGCCCGTCGGCTCCAAGTGGATCGTGTACATCCCTTCCGAGCTGGCCTACGGTGAAAACACCCCCGGCGCTCCGATCGAGCCCAATTCCCCGCTCATCTTTGATCTGGAACTGGACGGCATTTCGGAAGCCCCGGCTCCCCAGGGCGGTCCCATGAGCATTTCCCCGGAACAGCTCCAGGAGATGCTCAAGCAGAGCGGCGCCCAGCAGCAATAAGGTAAGATTTCCAAGCCAGGGCCGTTCCCGTGAGGGGACGGCCTTTTTGTTTTTGCAGGTACCGCCTTCATCAGGAGGGTGAACGGTCAATCTGGGAATTTATAATCCTTCTTCTTCTTTAAACTTCCATATCTTGCTTGTATTAAAAGTATTGCATTAATAATTTTTGAAATGGATGGAGAGATAGTTTAAAGAAGCCTGTTTTATTCCCCTTCATGATTTGCTTAAGAAGAGTCATTAACGAAAATAGGCTTGCCAACGGATTATAAATCCGGGTATTACTGGTCATAATATCATTGATACAATATGAGACTTCATCTCCCCCCTTCTTTGCGTTCCGCCCTTCTTGCATCCCTGGTTTCCTTCTCCGGTTTTTACTCTTACTCCCATGCCGCCACATCGGCGGATTTCTGGCAGGCTCCCGCGTTTGGCGGTCCTGATTTTACGTGGACGGGGGCAGGGGGAGGCGATGCCGTAGATACGGCGGGCAACTGGGAAGGGGACGCCGCCCCCTCCCGCCAGGAGAATAAGGGCCCGCATTTGATTTTTAATGATGTAGACGTTACGGTTACGGGCACTCCTCCCAACACTTCGGATGGCGGCGGCATCTCCGTGACGGGGAACAGCAATGTGTCCGTTAGCCTGGGACAATGGGGCGGCAGTGTTTACGTAGGCGCCGGATCCACTCTTTCCACCACCTTCAGCAACCAGATCAAGAGCATGGAGGCAGAGGGGCACGCTAATATTTATGTGGACGGCACGCTGAACCTGACCACTCCGGGAGGCAATCTCAACTTTGACAACGGTACCGGTTCCGGCAGCCACTACTGGCACATCGGGCTTGACGGGATGATCAACCTGTCAAATACCACTACAGTGACCAAGAATGACCGGACGTGGAATGTAGAGGTAGTGGTTGCGGGCGCCATGGAAGCGCTGACGGTTACCAACCGCGAGCTGGTGGACGATGCCCTGCTGACCCGCTATTTCATGTCCACCGGGGCTGATCTGGGGGCTTCCCTGGATTCCCTTCTTATTTGGAAGCAAACCGGGGAGGACACCTATGAGGCATTGACGAGAGTCGATTCCGCCGACCAGCTGGGAGCCGGCAATTTCGTGCTTGTCTCCAACGGTTCCGGCATGTCCGTGCAGTATCAGGGAACAGGCTACAATATGGAAACGCTTGTCTGGAATTCCACTACCGGTACCTGGAGCAACACTGGAACGGGCTGGTACAAGAGTGGAGATGGAGGCAAGACGGATACTTCCTTCCTGAACAATGACTCCGTTATTTTCACGGCTGCGGAAGGGGTTAAAACCATTGCGTTGACCGGCAACATTATCGCCGGTACCGTAACGTTCCAGGACGGGACGAACTACACCTTGAACATGGGAGCCGGGGATTCCCTTCAGGCGGAAGCCCTTTCCCTCGGCAGCCAGGCGACGCTTACGCTTGGGGACGCCGCCATTACGGGGGAACCTTCACGCTCGGCAATAATGCGGGCCTCCTCGTTTCCGAAGGGAAGACCGCAGCGATTGCTTCTTCCATCACCTTCGGCACGGGCAATACCTTCACGCTGGGGAACAACGCTTCCCTGACGCTGGGAGACGCCACGCATCTCATGGAGTCCTTCTCCTCCACCGTCATGGGCGGGACGAACTCCTCCCTTTCCGTCTGGCTCGGCAATACGGACGGGAGCGTCACCCTTTCTCCTGGATCCACGCTGAAGGACATCACCGTATATGGCAATTACGCCGCCAATACGGCCAGCCAGCCTGCGGCGGACACGCTCAACGGAGCAACCCTGCATATCGGCAACGGCGCCAATTTCATCATTCGCCCCGGAGCGGGAACGATTCGTCCTTCGGACCGCATCGTCGTTGAAGGCGGCATGTACGTCCTGATGAACCACAATGCCGCGGATACGGTCACGATCGCCTCCGACATCGTAGGAGGAGCGGGCGTCACCCAGGATAGTTCAATCACCTTCCGCCGCAGTGAAAACCTCAACCTGAATATCTCCGGCAACGTTGACTATGCAGGAACCATGCAGCTGGACCAGGCTTCCGGCGGTTACGGTCCCCGTGTAACCTTCCTGAACAATACGGTTAACCTGGGCGGCTTGGCCGTCAATTACTGCATCGGGGGCTTCACCCTCACCAATTCGCAGGCCACCATCGGAACCCTCAGCATGTCGAGCAACTGGGCGAGCAGTTCCATTCAGGTCAACTCCGGTTCCGTCGTCAACGCTACGAACGTGCGGCTCCTCAAGAACGGGACCCTTTCCATCAACACCGGCGCCGAGTTGAATGTCACGGGCACCAACAGCGACCACGGAACCGGCCGCAGCTTTATCGTGGACAACGGCAGCACCCTTACTCTTAACGGGGGGCTTCTTACCGGCTCCGCTGCGCTGAACCTCGGGTACAGCGGAACGGGGACCTTCCTTGCTTCCAGCGGCACGGCCAACCTGGGCGGCCTGGACTTCTGGGCCAATGGCAATGGAGTATTCCGCGGGAGATTCCAGTTGGGAAGCGCAACGGCCGGAACGGCCCGCGTCAACTTTGGCGGCAACATCGTTAACTTTGCCAGCGGCAGTGAAATTACGCTCGGCATGGGAACGCTGGGAGCCACGGCCAACTGGTCCGTGACCTACAATAACGAGTTCACTCCCTCCTATATCACGCTGGCGGCTTCCAACGGAAGTTATGTGGATACCCTGGACGCCGGGGACAAGACAACCGGAAGAACCATTACCTTTAATACCGGCCTGACCGGCAGCGGCAAGCTCACGAAGATCGGCGCCGGCACCCTGGTGCTCAATGGAGCTGCCAAGGTGCCGGTTCCCGCGGAAGGTGAAACCGCCGCCGTTCCTGGTTTCACCGGCACGGTGGAATTGAGGGAAGGCGCGCTGACCGTGAAGGACTCCAGCGTCATCGGGCAGGGGACCCTTCTTATCAACGGCGGCCTGACCGTAGCCGTGACTTCCGCAGACGGTTATTCCCTGGATGCCGGCTCTACGCTGGGAACCATCAATCTTGACGGGGGCACCGCTACTTTGGCGGCTGCTCTGACCCTGAACGGAGGCTCCCTGAGCTTTGGAGCCCTGAGTACGGATACCGCGGCATTAACCGTCAATTCAGTGGCGGGCACCGGCGCTACGGCTCTCCAGATAGGCCTTTCCTCCGTCACCGCCAATACGGAATATGCCCTCCTGCACGGAACGGGCATGACGGATACGTCCATGTTCACGCTCGGCGGCTCCGCGGCTGAACTTTACAAGGCTACATTCACCGTCAGCGATGATACGCTGTACGTCTCCCTGTCCGACAAGGACGGCTTGCTGAGATGGAAGAGCGGCAACTGGAACACGGACACCTCCAATACCGCCTGGGACCTTGACGGCACTCCCACGGCTTACGCCGATGGACAGACCGTGTACTTCTCCGATGGTGCGGACGTGAACAAGACTGTAACGATCGTCGGGAATGTTGCTCCGGGTAAAATTAATGTTTCCGGCACGGATTTCATTTTTGCTGGTGACGGCTCCATTACCGGGGATACGACGCTGAATCTGCTGGACGGAGCTTCCCTGACCATCAACAATGCCAACTCCTATAGCGGAAACACCGTATTGTATAACGGCAGCAAGCTCGTCGTCGGCAATGCCGGCGCGCTGGGCACAAGCACGGTTCTCCTCCAGGGCAATTCCATTCTGGAGCTGACCACGGGCACGTGGAACGGCTTGGGCACGCGCCTGAATGCCAATTCCACGGGTACGCTGAAGCTGAGCGGGAATGCCTCCGGCACGACGACGGCCGCGCTGACTGGCGTCAAATATGATGTGGGCGCGGGAACTACCCTGACGCTTTCCGCCGGAACTTACGGAAACACGATCACCGGCGCCGGTTCTCTGATATCTGCTGCCGGCACAACGGTTTTACAGGGTGATGTCAATATAACGGGAAGCTATACTTTGATGGCGGGTGCGAATGCGGCTGCTTCCTGGACGCTGGATTCCGGCGCTTCCCTGACGGCTGGAAGTTTCATCGGCCGTAATGAATACAACGGGACGACGACGCTCACTGTCAAGAAGGATGCTTTCATGAACATTACCGGCACCCTGCGGATTTCCCGTGACGGGAAGGGGGTCATGAACATTGAACAAGGCGGCATGGTCCTGGCTCAGACGCTGGATCTGGGGCAGAATTGGGCCGGAGCCGCCGCCAAGGGCGCCACCATTAATCTGAATGGCGGTTCCCTGCTTCTCGGAGCGGGAGGCATGACTGCGTCCGGCAATACCAATACGATTGTCCTGAACATGAATTCCGGGACCCTGGGAACGACGGCGGCGGAAGGCTGGTCCTCCGCCTATAACATGAATCTTGCCGGCAACGTGACGGTTGATACCCGCCAATACGATGCGGGAACCAAATCATACAATGACCAGTCTTCCACCAACATCACCCTCGGGGGCGTCCTTTCCGGCGCCGGCGGTTTGACGAAAGTCGGTTCCGGCACGCTGACCCTCTCCGGACAGAATACCTACACGGGCTTGACGAACGTCCAGGCCGGCACGCTGGCATTCACGAATGCGAACGCCATGACCCTGGGCAGCATCTCCATGGGCGCGGGCGCCAAAATGACCACGGCCTCCGCCCTGACGCTGAACAGCGGCGCTACGCTGACCTTTGACATGACTGGAGTCGTGGCAAACGGCCCGATCATCAATATCCAGGCAGGGGCCCTGGCTCTGACGGATGCCAACTGCACGCTGACCATCAACAACTATGGTGAACTGGAAGCATCCGACTACGTCCTGGCCCAGTGGGCTGCGGCGGGCAGCCTGACCACGGATTCCTTCACCTGGACGCCGGACATCACCCGGGAAGGCTTTGAATACTCCGTCGTGGTGGAAAACAACCAGCTCGTGCTGAAAGTCGTGGACGTCAGCGGAGACAACGGTTTTGTCTGGGACGGCGGAACGGACCGCAAGTGGATCAACACCAGCATTGACGGCTGGACCACCAAGCTGACGGGCGTGGACACGCTGAACGACCAGGAAATCTATTTCTCCGCTGCGGAAGCGGGTGAAGTGAAGGTCTCCGGTACCGTGACTCCCAAGAGCGTCGTCTTCAACAGCGGTACTTACACGCTGGTCAGTGATCCGGACAACGCGGGTTATATTGCGGACTCCGTTGCCCCCACTACGCTCACCGTGAACGGCACGGCCAACGTCACCCTGAACCTGGCGAATACCTACACCGGTGGCACAGTGCTCAACGGAGGCACTCTTACCATCGGAGCGGACGACGCGCTGGGTACGGCGGGTGACATTACCTTTAACGGCGGTACGCTGGCTTATGCGGACTCCGCCGCCGGTAGGGACGTGACGGGATATGACGTTTCCAGCCGCGTCAAGGTTGGAGACGGAGGCGCCCTGAACGTTTCCGTAATCGGGGCAGGGGACACTGTCTCCTGGGCCGGACTGACGGCTGACGTCATGGGCGCGGGCACCACGCTGACCAAGACGGGGGACGGCACGCTGGCGCTGGGATACTCCGGGAATACCCTGGCCCACCTCACCGTGGAAGAGGGAACGCTTGCCTTCACGGGCGGAGCGACCATCGGCGTGAACCCCAATAACGCCACCATCGTCCGCGTAAGTGAAGGCGCCTCTCTGGCCCTCTCCGGCGGAACCGTCAACCTGCACGCCCAGCTTAACGGCGCGGGCACCATCACCATTGGGACGGCGGATGCCGCGGGACAGGTCAACATCTCCAATACGGGCAATACCAATTTCACCGGCCGTCTGGAACTGCTCGGAAACGGGGAAAATATGAGTACCAATGCCAACTGGGCGGCTTTCGGCGCGGGGAATACGCTGGGAGGCGGCACCATTTTCATCGACGGCAAGGGCTTCCATTTCTCCGCGGGCACGACGGCGGCCAACTTTGAAATCGGCGCAACCCACGGCACGGTGCAGAACGGTTCTTCCGGCGCCACGTACACCTTCTCCGGTAATCTTTCCGGTTCAGGCGCATGGGGCATGTCCACGAACGTGCGGATGACCAATATCCTCACGGGCTCCCTCAAGGACTTCACGGGAACCCTGTCCACCGATGAAACCTCCGCCAACAACAGCCGCCAGGTCTGGAACTTCGGCAACGGCGGCGCGAGCGTCACGGGTGCGGGGAATGCCATCTTTGGAGACGGCGCCATCCTGGCGGGCAACACGGGGTCTGCGGACGCCGGGCTGGCCGCACAATACAACGTCAATTACAATAACGCGGAACTGGTGCTGAATGCGCTGGTGCAGGGCAACTCCAACCTGACGCATGCAGGCACGGGCACCCTGATCCTGGATCAGGCCAATACCGCTACGGGAGCCCTCGGCATCACGAATGCCGACGCCGTGGTCCAGCTTGGCACGGCGGACAAGGCCGGCCAGTGGGCCGGCACCGTGCTGAACGGAGCGGGAACGCTGAAAATCGTTAACGGATCACTGACCTCCGCCATGACGCGGGGAGAAGGCGCCACCGCGGGCATCGTGGTGGACTCCGCCGCCGCCATCAACCTGGGGGGCACCAATGGCGACATGCTGAAAGGCATCACCCTGGCTGCCGGAGGCAAGCTCACCAACGTCTCCGGAGACATTACGGTGGGTGCGGGAGCTACGGAAACGCTGAACCTTACCCTGGGCGCGGACAACGTCAACCAGGGAGCGGCCGGTACGGCCATCATTGACCAGGGAGACGGCAAGCTTGTCATCAATGATTCCGCCACGGTCAATCTGGATATTGACGCCATTGTGAACACCCTCGTCGCCCACAAGGACGCCGGGGTGGAAAGCTGGCTGACGCTCACGACCGGAACGCTGGAATGCGCCAATCTGGGCGACATCCAGTTCAGCAAGATCCTTTCCAACTACGGCATCCGCGTCACGGGCACTGACGGCGGCAGCCTGGTCCTCAGCGGACAGGTCAGCGGCCTTTACATGGTGGACGGCACCGCCTCCTCCGATCCCGATACGGTTACGAACTACGGCACGCTGGGCATGTACGCCGGCGTGGTGATCGCCCAGGACAAGACGCTCACCGTCCAGTTGGCGGGAGCTCCCGGAGATACCGACGGCGACGGCGCGGTCATCAACAACCTGCTGGGCGCAACGGGAAGCACGCTGAAGGTGGAAAACACCAATGCGGACGGAGGCAACGCCGTTGTCATCCTCAACAACGAACGCCTGGAAACGGGGCTGCCCGCACCGGACGATTATGCCGGGGCGGACTCCATCATGGGCGGCAGCATCGTTGGGGAAAACGGGGTCACCTTCATCAAGCAGAACGCGGGCAAGCTCACGGTCAACGGCTCCTTTGTGACGGACACCCTCCGCATGGAAGGCGGCACGCTCACCCTGAACGGTGATGGCAGCAGCTTCAACCATGTGGTGCTGGCAGGCACGGCGGAAGGCGTGGTTCTGGATGTCAACCGTAATACCGTCATGGGAGACCTGACGGACAGCGGCGAAGGCGCGGACCTGAACATCGGCAGCGGAGCCACCCTCACCATTAACGATGCCAGCAGCCTTTCCGCCAGCACCATCCAGGGCAGCGGCACGCTTGCCCTTCATGATACGCTTGCCCTTTCCGGAACGGCTTCCCTCCAGGGCGGCGTACTGCTGGACCTGGTAAAGAACGGCGATTCCACGGGAACGCTTGACCTTGGTTCAACCACCGGCAACACCGTTGCCGGAATCAGCGGCCAGGGAACCTTGAAGAGCAATGGCGGCGCTCTGGCCGTCAATACCGGCAATTCGGGCAGCGGTTCCGTCTTCAGCGGCACGCTGGAAGGCCGTGGGCAGCTCAACATCTCCGGCAATGCGGGGCAGACGCTTGAAAACGTCATCACCGCCGCCGGCAGCAACTGGGCCATCAACAACACGGGACGCCTCAATATCAAGATGGGCGGCACGGTAGAAGACCCGAGAGCCAATACGGCTCTTACCCTCAGCAGCCTGACGCTGGGCGACGGGTCCAGCACGAACCTCACCTTCAACACGGACTACGCCGGACCCATCATCAGCGTGACCGGGAATATCAGCATCAGCCAGGGAGCGGAAATAACCCTCAGCTCTACCGGCAAGAATGAACTGACGCTGGGCGCGGACGGCAGCTACACGCTCATGCATGCTGATGGAACCATCGACCTGGGTGGAAGCGACAGGCTGGCTATCCTGCTGGATCCCTCCTCCTCCGCCTTCAAGAAATTTGAAAACGATGCGTACCTGGTGATGGAAAACGGCAACCTCGTTCTGGTGGCTACGGCATCCAAGGACAATAAATACGCCCGTCTTGCGGATACGGTCAATTCCAGGGCCGGTGCGGAACTTCTCTGGAACCTGCCCGGGGACCTGGCCGCAGACTCCATCCTCAAGAAGGTGGATGACGCCGTAGGAGCCCTGACGTCTTCCAACCCCTCGGAAGCGAAGCGGGTGATGGCAGCCGTAGCGGGCAGCACGGTCAACGCGCTGGGAACGGCCCAGAAGGACGCCCTGCGCGACCAGATGGGATGGATCAGGAACCGCACCACCCTCATGGGCGTCAACCCCGCCTACGTCAACGAAGACCTCCCCTACTTCCACATGTGGATGGAAGGCACGGGCTCCTATGCCAAGCTGGACACCAGGGGGGATGAAAGCGGCTACCAGCTCACCACCTGGGGCGGCACCGTGGGCATGGACGTGGACCTCAGCGACCATTTTACCATGGGAGCGGCCTTCACGGCCAACTACGGCGACCTGACGGCCAGCGCGGCGGACTCTGCGGACGGCCACCTGGACAGCTACTACGCCAACCTCTTCGGGCGCTACCAGAGCAAGCGCTGGGCGCACACATTGATCCTGACGGGAGGGTGGAACGACGCGAAGCTCAACCGCACGGTCAACTACGGGGAAGGCAGCTACAGGACGCAGGGCAACACCAGCGGGTGGGGCTTTGGAGCGATGTATG
The DNA here is from genome assembly GCF_049262625.1 of Akkermansia sp. JRP_AM1. Taxonomy (NCBI): domain Bacteria; kingdom Pseudomonadati; phylum Verrucomicrobiota; class Verrucomicrobiia; order Verrucomicrobiales; family Akkermansiaceae; genus Akkermansia; species Akkermansia sp. JRP_AM1. The sequence continues at coordinate 633,007 of NZ_CP118234.1, read as the reverse complement.
AACTGACCTACGACGTGTACCTCAATGAAGACAAGAGCAGCATCCTGCAGCCCCTGGCCAACGCCTCGGTAGTAACCACGAGAATGGACGGCTACACGGAAACGGGAGCGGGGAACGCGGGCCTGAACGTAGGCAAGCAGGAATGGACGACGGGAACGGTTGCGCTGGGCGGCCGGTGGATGGGGCTCATTGGCAGCAACATCTTCGGTCGAGAAGCGCTGGCTGAGTTCCGGGTGAACGCGGCCCAGGACATGGGCGACCGCCGCGGAGAAACCAATGTGGCGCTGCTGGGCAACCCCGGCTTCACGCAGAGAGTCAGAGGAGCGAAGGTGGGAATGACGGCTCTGCAAATCGGAGCGGGGCTGAGCGTGCCGGTGGGAACGCAGGGAACGGTCTTCATCAACGGGAACGCGGACTTCCGTGACGGAGCCAACTCGGTGAACGGGAGCGTGGGCTACCGGTATGACTTCTAAGGAGAGTTGAAGTTTGAGAGTTGAGAGTGGAGCGGAGACGCTCTGCTCTCCAAACCAGCAGGGTCGTTCCGGCATTGTCCGGGGCGGCCCTGCTTGTGTAAGGAAATAGCGTCCTCCGGAGTAATAGGCCGTGTGGGCTGAAAGGACAGAATGGAAAAAGAAAATGGTGTCCATCCTGTCCATCAAGTCCATTTTGTCCACTACTCTCCCCGTGCCGCTCGCCGCCCTCCACACGGCACGCCCCTTCCGATTCTATAAAACGGCGCAGAATACTCCTGCGCGCCCTCGTCCGCTGTCTGATGTCAGAAAAATCCGGAAGGCGTGGAATAGGGCCTTTTTTATGCGATTGCGGCGGCTTTTCGCGGGGGTTGCCCCTACGCGCGCGCACGCGTTTTCTAACATTAGTCTTGCAAAAAATTAAGATAAGCGTAGTATATTTCAGTTATGTCCGAAGATACCAACGAGGTTGTTGAAACCACCGTTTCCACGACGGCGCAGCATGAATACGGCGCCGCGCAGATTGACAAACTGGAGGGCCTGGAGGCCGTGCGGAAGCGCCCCGGCATGTACATCGGGGACCCTGACGAAAGAGGCTTGCACCACTGCGTATTTGAAGTGCTGGACAACTCCATTGACGAGCATCTGGCCGGCTATTGCAGCAAGATTGACATTGTGATCCATGTGGACGGCTCCATTTCCGTTGTGGACAACGGGCGCGGCATTCCGGTGGAGATCCACCCGAAGTTCGGCATCCCCGCCGTGGAACTGGTGCTGACCAATCTGCACGCGGGCGGCAAGTTCGGCCAGGGCGCCTACAAGTACTCCGGCGGTTTGCACGGGGTGGGCGCCAAGTGCGTGAATGCCCTGTCCGACTGGTTCAGGGCGGAAGTGCGCCGCGACGGCAAGCGCTACCAGATCAAGTTTGAACGCGGCAAGACGATCGAGCCCCTCCGCGCGGTGGGCGCCTGCGCCTGTGAAATCACGGGCACCACGATCACTTTTTTCCCGGACTCCACCATTTTCACGGATACCACGGAGTTCAAATTTGACCGCCTGACGACGCGCCTGCGCGAACTGGCTTTCCTGAACCCCGGCCTGGTCATCGAGCTGATTGACGAGCGGGAGGCCCCGGTGCGCCGGGAAACCTTCTTCTATAAGGAAGGCATTGTGGAATTCGTGCGCCAGCTGGGCCGGAACAAGGAATTGATCAATGAGGAACCCATCTCCATTTCCGGCGTCCGGAAGGTGGAAGTGGAGTACGACGGCAAGAAGATGGAGGATGACGTCCTGGTGGACGTGGTGTTCCAGTACAACAATACGTATGAAACGAACATCCTCTGCTTTGCCAACTCCATTTACAACGGGGACGGCGGAACGCACCTTTCCGGTTTCCGCGGCGCCCTGACGCGCGTCATCAACGGCTACGCGAAGGCGAACGGCCTGCTGAAGGAAAAGGACCCCTCCCTGAGCGGGGAGGACGTGCGCGAAGGCTTGGTGGCGGTCATCTCCGTCAAGATGCCCAACCCGCGCTTCTCCTCCCAGACGAAGGACAAGCTGGTGAACACGGAGATTGAAGGCGTGGTGGGCAACGTCGTGTACGAGGAAATCAAGACGTACTTTGAGGAAAACCCGGCGATGGCCAAGAAGATCATCGAAAAGAGCATCACGGCCGCCCGGGCCCGTGAAGCCGCCCGCAAGGCGCGCGAAACGGTCCGCAAGAGCGCCCTCTCCATCGGCGGCCTTCCCGGCAAGCTGGCGGACTGCTCCGACCGGGACCCCGCCAAGTGCGAACTGTTCATTGTGGAAGGTGACTCCGCCGGCGGCTCCGCCAAGATGGGGCGCGACCGCCGCACGCAGGCCATCCTGCCCCTGCGCGGGAAGGTGCTGAACGTGGAAAAGGCCCGCCTGGACAAAGCGCTGGGGAGCAAGGAAATTCAGAACATGATCACGGCCATCGGCGCCGGGATCGGGGAAGGGGACGATGAAGCCTCCTTCAAGCTGGACCGCGTGCGCTACCACAAGATCATCATCATGACTGACGCCGACGTGGACGGCGCCCACATCCGCACCCTGCTTCTCACCTTCTTCTGCCGCCACATGCCGCAGCTTGTCCGCGCCGGGTACCTGTACATCGCGCAGGCGCCCCTGTACCGCATCATCCGCAGGAAAAAGGAGGAATACGTGCAGGATGACGTAGCCCTGAACCGCAAACTGATTGAACTGGCCGTCAATGACGTGACCCTCCGCTTTGCGGACGGTTCCCGTTCCTTTACGCCGGACGAGCTCTCTGCCATTCTGGAAACGCTGGTCAACCTCCAGCGCTACACGGAATCCATGCAGGCGCAGGGCGGCTCCCTGGAAGACCTGCTCAGCCACCGGGAGGCTAACGGCGATTTCCCCGAATTCCTGGTGAAGGTGCGCAGCGGCAACGAAGAGGAAATCCTCTTCTTCCATGACATGGAAGCCCTCACTGCCTTTTCCGAGGAAAACAGGGACCTCTTCATCTTCGGCATGCCCACGGAAGAGGAACTGCTGGAAAACCCCCTCCCGGACCGGGAAGGGCCCAGCCGCCGCTCCATCACCCATGAACTGCATGAGGCCAAGGCTATTGCGCGCGCCCTGACGCGCCTGGCTGAACTCGGCATCCCCGGGAACATGCTCGTATCCATGGATACGCCCCTGTTTGAACTGGTGGAAGGGGAAGGAGACAAGGAACGGACCACGGCCCTCTTCTCCGTAATGGACATTCTGGAATCCGTCATCTCCATCGGCAAGCGCGGCGTGGAAATCACGCGATTCAAGGGTCTGGGTGAAATGGACGCCAAGGACCTGTTCAAGACGACGATGGACCCGGAACGGCGGGAGCTGCTCCGCGTCATCCTGAATGACGACAACGCCGTCAGGGCTGATGAAATGTTCACCATCCTGATGGGGGACGTGGTGGAGCCCCGCAAGAACTACATCGTGGACCACGCGCTCAACGTCCGCAACCTTGACGTTTAATTCCTACACTTTCTCCCAGAACCATGGAAAACAATAGAATCAAACCGGTGGACGTAGCCAGTGAGCTCTCCACTTCTTTCCTGGACTACTCCATGTCCGTCATCATCTCCCGCGCCCTGCCGGACGTGAGAGACGGCCTCAAGCCCTCCCAGAGGCGTATCCTGTACGCCATGAAGGAACTGAACCTGTCCCCCGGCGGGAAGACCCGCAAATGCTCCAAAATCGTGGGTGACACCATGGGTAACTACCACCCGCACGGGGACGCCGCCATTTACGGCACCCTGGTGAACATGGCGCAGGACTGGTCCATGCGGGACATCCTCGTCATCGGGCAGGGCAACTTCGGCACGCCGGACGGGGACCCCCCCGCCGCCGCCCGATACACGGAAGCCAAGCTCTCCGGCATGGGCGTGGCCCTGATGGCGGACCTGGACAAGGACACCGTGGACTTTGTTCCCACGTACGACAACGAGCACACGGAACCCACCGTGTTTCCCTCCGCCTTCCCGAACCTGTTGGTCAACGGCGGCACGGGCATTGCCGTGGGGATGGCAACCAACATGCCCCCGCACAACCTGGGGGAAGTGGTGGACGGCATCTGCGCCGTGATTGACAACCCGCTCATGACGGTGGATGAACTGCGCCAGTACATCAAGGGACCGGACTTCCCCACCGGGGGCGACGTGCTGGGCTTTTCCGGCATTGACAACTACTTCCGCACCGGGCGCGGCTCCGTGCGCATCCGCGGGAAGATAGACATGGAAATGACGGACTCCGGCAAGGACCTCCTCATCATCCGTGAAGTGCCGTACGGCGTGAACCGCGCCGCCCTCCAGGAACGCATCGCGGAACTGTACAAGGACAAGATCCTGACGGACATTTCCGGCATCCGCGACCTTTCCGACGAGAAAACCTGCATTGAAATCGAACTCAAGCGGGACGCCCGCCCGCAGGTGGTCATGAACCAGCTTTACAAGCTCACCTCCATGGAAACCTCCTTTGCGGTGAACATGCTGGCGATTCACGACAACCGCCCCAAGACGCTCGCGATGCTGGACGCCATCAACTTCTACATCGAGCACCGCCGCGAGGTGGTCGTGCGCCGCACGCGCTACCTGCTGGGGGATGCGGAAAAGGACGCCGAACGCCTGGAAGCCTTCCTGCTGGCCCTTCACCACATGGATGACTTCATCACCATCATCCGCGACTCCAAGAACAGGGAGGAAGCCCGCGAACGCCTCCAGAACTACACCTTCTCCACGCAGACGGCGGAAAGCCTGGGCATCCTGATCCGTTCCCAGGCCTCCGTGCAGGGGGACCGCTACATCTTTACGGAACGCCAGGTAAACTCCATCCTGGACCTGCGCCTGTACCAGCTCACCGCTCTGGAAAACGACAAGATTTCCGGGGAATACGCGGAACTGCTGGTCCGCATCAAGGACTATCTGGACATCCTGGCGAACGAATCCCGCGTGCTGGGAATCGTGAAGGATGAACTCATGGCCATCAAGGACAAGTACGCCACGCCGCGCGTCACGCGCATCATTCCCTTCTCCGGGGACATGGCCATTGAAGACCTGATCCCGAACGACACGATGATCGTCACCATCACGCACAGCGGCTACATCAAGCGCACCAACTCCGCGGAATACCGCGTGCAGGCCCGTGGGGGCAAGGGCGTGAAGGCCGCCACCACCAAGGGGGCCAGAAAGGATGCGGAGGCGGACTTCATCGAGCACCTCTTCGCCGCCCAGAACCACGACTACCTGATGTTCTTCACGAACACCGGGCGCGTGTACGTGGACCGCGTGTATGAAATTGACGAGGCCGCGCGCAGCGCGCAGGGCCGCAACATCAAGAACCTGCTGGACCTCCAGCCGGAGGAAGCCATCGCCGCCATCCTGCGCCTGGAACGCCGGGTGGATGAAAAGGGCAATGACATCACCTTTGCGGAAGGCAGCGGCAACGTGGTCTTCGCGACGAAGGACGGCACGGTGAAGAAAACCAGCCTGAACGACTTTGTCAACTACCGCAAGGCCGGCATCATCGCCATCAACCTGGAGGAAGGCAACACCCTGGTGAACGCGGAACTCACCACCGGAGAAAATGAAATCGTGCTCGTCACGCATGACGGCATGAGCATCCGCTTCCCGGAGGAAGCCCTCCGCACCCAGGGCCGCAACACCATCGGCGTGCGCGGCATCCGTCCGCGCGAGGGAGACTACGTGGTGGCCCTTGCCATTGTGGACCCGCAGAAAACCCTGCTGGTGGCCTCTGAAAACGGCCTTGGCAAGCGCACCTCCTTTGACGAATACCGCACGCAGGGCCGCGGCGGCACCGGCATCAAGACCATGAACTGCACGGACAAGACCGGGAAGGTGGTATCCGCCACGGTCGTTTCCGAGGAGGATGAACTGATGCTCATGACCACGGCGGGGCAGTCCGTCCGCATCAAGGTAGCCACCGTGCGCGAAACGGGCCGCGCCACCCAGGGCGTGAAGCTCATGACGCTGAACGACGGCGAAGCCATCCAGGACATCTCCATCGTCATTCCGGATGATGAAGACGAGGAAGGTGCGGAGGGAGCGGAAGACGCGGAGGCCGGGGAAGATTCCGGTGAAGCGGAAGCCCCTGCGGAAGAATAAAACTACATGGAACCCCGCTCCGGAATCAGCCGGAGCGGGGTTCTTCATCCGCCGTTTTTATGGAAGAAACCCTTTCCCTGCAAAAGTGCGCCGAACGCCTGGAACGGCGCGGATTCAGATGCTTTGTAGTTCCGGGCCTGAAGGAAGCCGCAGGCGTGATGCGCGGCCTGGTGCGGGAGTTCAACCCGGCGTCCGCCTCCTACGGAGACTCCATGACCTTGAAGGCCACGGGAATTCTTGACGACCTGCGGGCCAATCCGGACATTCAATTTTACGACGGCTTTCTTCCGGACATGGACCGGGAGGAAAAATGGGAAATCCGCCGCCGCGGCATGACGGCGGACCTGTTCCTGACCGGAATCAACGCCGTCAGCATGAAGGCAACCCTGCACTGGGTGGACATGGTGGGCAACCGCGTGGCTCCCGTAGCGTTCGGCCCACGGCACGTCATTCTGCTGGCCGGAGCCAACAAGCTGGTGGCCACGCCGGAGGAGGCGCGGGAACGCATCCGCCGCATCGCCCCGCTGAACGCCAAACGCCATGAAGACTTCAAGACGCCCTGCATGTACACGGGAACCTGTGCGGACTGCAACTCCCCGGACCGCCTGTGCAACATCCATATGTCCATTGTCAAATGCTTCCCCAAGGGAAGGATCACTGTCATCCTGACGGAGGAATCCGGAGGACTCTGAGCCGTTCTGCCATGCCCGTTCAATCCCGGATAGAAATCATGGCCCCGGCGGGGTCGTTTGAATCCCTGGCCGCTGCGTTGCAGGGCGGGGCGGACTCCGTCTACTTCGGCGTGGGGAAGCTGAACATGCGTTCCCGCGCCACGGCCAACTTTTCAGAGGAAGACCTGCCGGAAATCGTGGCCCGCTGCCATGAGGCGGGAGCTAAGGCCTACCTGACGCTGAACATCATCGTGTATGATGAAGAGCTGGAGGCGGTGCATGCCCTGTGCGGCTCCGCCCGGAAGGCCGGAGTGGACGCCGTCATCGCCTCCGACCTGGCGGTGATCGCCCATGCCCGCTCCATCGGGCTGGAAGTCCACATGTCCGTGCAGGCCAACGTCTGCAACATGGCCTCCGTCAGGTTCTACGCGCAGTACGCGGATGTGGTGGTGCTGGCACGGGAACTCACTCTGGCGCAAATCCGGCACATCATTGAATCCATCCGGAAGGAGGACGTGAGGGCCCCCTCCGGGGAACTGCTCCGGGTGGAAATCTTTGCCCACGGGGCGCTGTGCGTGGCCGTGTCCGGCAAATGCCACATGAGCCTGGCCGCTTACAACTCTTCCGCCAACCGGGGCGCCTGCTTCCAGAACTGCCGCCGCGCCTACCGCGTGACGGATGAGGAAACGGGCAATGAACTGGTGATAGACAACAAATACGTGATGTCTCCCCGGGACCTGTGCACCGTTCCGGTGCTGGACCAGCTTCTGGACGCGGGCGTCTCCGTGCTGAAGCTGGAGGGGCGCGGCCGCTCCTCGGATTACGTCAGAACGGTCACCTCCGTGTACCGGGAGGCCGCCCAGGCATGCCTGGACGGAACCTTTTCCGCAGCCAGGGCGGAAGCGTGGATGAAACGGCTGGAATCTGTCTTCAACCGCGGATTCTGGCAGGGCGGATATTACCTGGGCGTGAAATGGGGGGAATGGAGCGGTTCCGCCAACAGCCGCGCCGCCCTGCTGAAAATCCACATTGCCAAGGTGGAAAACTTTTATAAAAAGAACGGGGTGGCGGCCCTTTACCTGGAAGCCGGCGGCTTGTCCGCGGGGCAGACCATCCTCATTGCAGGCCCCACCACGGGAGCCGTCCGCGTGGAAGTGGAATCCATGCGGCGGGAGACGGCGGCGGGCATGGAACCCGTGGACGCCGCGCAAAAAGGGGAAACCGTCTACCTGGCGGTTCCGGAACAGGTGCGCCGCCGGGACAAGGTGTACCTGCTGCGCCCCCGCACGCTGGAAGACTCCTGAACTTCCTATTCCGCAGGAATGTAACAACAAGGCCGCCGGAAGAAAGGCAAACGGCTGTTCCCTCTTTCTCCGGCGCTTGTTTTTCCCGGATGCCGGGGATGAACGGAGAAATGCCGCTGCTCATTCTCCCGTTCCCTGTCCGGGAAGACGTTAATTCCCGTCGTCAGGCAGTTGGAGCAATGGGAGAATGAATTCAGGCCTGCCATGAAAAAAATCCTGGGCATGGAGGACGGGCGGTAGGATTCCCCATGCCGCTTTCTGCCGGAGCCGTTTTTCTACAACTTCCTTCCCTTAAAATCAGATATTGAATTCCGGAATTGAGAGTCCGGACGGATTTAATGATGGACTCACCCTCTGCTGATTAGGCAGAAAATTAATCGGTACGGAAATTCCCGTTGAATGAAAAAGAATTTCTCCTGCGTACTAGTGTAAAACTGTACGCCATGTTTGACTCATGTTCCATCCTGCGCCTTCTCTCCTGCGGCTGTGCCGTACTGGGAGCCGGAATACTCCACGCTTCCGGACTGCAGCCCTGGCTGCGGGAATTGTCCGGAATTCCGCTCGCGGCCTCCGCAGAGGGAAGAAACCAATGGATGCAGCAATTATGGGCGCGGACGGCGGAGCATGTATCTTCCCTTTCCGATCCGTCTGCCGCGGATGACTGCGGGGATGCGATGGCGCTGCTGGCTCCCGTGTTCCAGGCATGGCCGGACGGGCAGAAAGCCGGGGCCGCGCTGGCGGAAATCCTTTCCGTTCCGGCGGAGCGGGTGGGAGCCGTTTCTTCCTGGGACGGCCTGATGAAGCATCAGGAAGCCATTCTGGAAAAAGTCCGCTTCCTCCGGCTGAAGAAACTGACGGCTTATTATGATGCGGCCGCCATCCGCCGCGCGGTGAAACGCAACCGGGAAAAATACGGGGAACGGTACCCTGATGCTGAGGTTTTCCTGGCCCGGCTGGATGAGTGGGAGAAGAAGCTGGGGCCGCTGGACCGGTGGGTGGACCGGGCAGGGCCGGAGCAGGCGGACCAACTGCGTGAACTGGTGGAACTGCGGAAAAAGGCCCTTATTGAATCCCTGCCGGAACAGGACTCCCTGCGGGAATGGGTGAGCGTGCGGCGTTTCAACCCGTCCGGAAAAAGCTCCTTCAATCATGACCGCCCGGCCAACTGGCAGGGAATCTCCAGCATGCCGGGTCCGGGCCGCACGTACCGCAGCGGCATCGTGAAATTTAACGGCATCTCCTCTTCCTCCCCGCGGCGCAGCTGCTGGGGGACGACCGCTGGATGGGGCATCTGGAAGTGGACTTTTCCGGGGAAAGGCTCATGTTCACCGGAAACCGCTTCGGCAAGAAGGAAAACAGGCCCTGGGACGTCTTTGAACTGGACCTGAAAACCGGGAAAACGGAAGCCCTCACCGCCCACATGCCGGCGGATACGGACAGCTACAACTCCTGCTACCTGCCGGACGGCCGCGTCATCTTCGTCAACACCTCCGGCATGCAGGGCGTGCCCTGCGTAACCGGGGTGGACTACGTGGGGAACATCCACCTTTACGACCGGGAGAGGAAGACGACCCGGCGGCTCACCTTTGACCAGGACAACAACTGGTTCCCCGCCATGCTGCCGGACGGCCGCGTGATGTTCCTGCGCTGGGAATACACGGAGAGCGCCCACTACTTCAGCCGCGTGCTGATGCACATGAATCCGGACGGCAGCGACCAGAAGGAATACTACGGTTCCAACTCCTACTGGCCCAACAGCCTGTTCAACGCCCGCCCGCTTCCCGGCAGGCCGGGCATGTTCGCGGGCATTGTGAGCGGGCACCATGGTGTCAAGCGGCTTGGGGAACTGGTCATCTTTGACGTGAACCGGGGCCGTACCGCCACGGAGGGCGCCATGCAGAAAATCCCGGGCTACGGAAAACCCGTGGAAAACGTCACCAGGGACCAGTTGGTGGATGGATTGAAAACTCCCTATTTTGCGGAACCGTATCCGCTGAATGAGGAGACCTTCCTGGCCGTCTCCTCCCCCTCCGGAGACAAGGGCGTCACTAATGTGGTCTGGTGCGACATGTACGACAACATTGTCCCTCTGACCGCTTCATCCTATTTCATTTATGCGGACCCCGCGCCGCTGCGCCCGCGCACAAAGCCGCCCGTGCTCCATGACCGCGTGAAGCCGGAAAGCAAGACGGCCACGGTCTATATCTCCGACGTGTACCGGGGCCGCTCCATGGCCGGAGTGCCGAAGGGGGAGGCAAAATTCTTGCGCGTGTTCATGTCCGAGTACAGCCCCCGCAACACCGGAAGCCACTATGCCATGGGCATGGAAAGCAACTGGGACTTGAAGGTGCTGTACGGCACCGTTCCCGTGAATCCGGACGGCTCCGCCATCTTTACGGCTCCGGCCAACCAGCCGCTGACCCTCCAGGTGCTGGACGGGGAGGGACGCGCCCTGGCGCTGATGCGGAGCTGGTTTTCCGCCATGCCGGGGGAAACGTTAAGCTGCATCGGCTGCCATGAACGGCAGAACTACGCGCCGCCCGCCAAGGCGGTCATGGCCTCCCGGCAGAAGCCTGCCGCCATCACCCCGTGGTACGGTCCGGCGCGCACCTTCTCCTTCATGAATGAAGTGCAGCCCGTGCTGGACCGCCACTGCGTCCGCTGCCACACCGCGGAAGACAAGGCCCGCGCGGGAGTCCCGGACTTCATGACATTGGAGGCCGTCAAGGGTGCTCCCGCTCCCGGGTCCGTCGCGTACTGGAACCTGCACCCCTACGTGCGCCGCAACGGTCCGGAGGGGAACTACCTGGGGCTGGCCCCCACGGAGTTCTTCGCGGATACGTCGGAACTCTACCAGCTCCTTAAAAAGGGGCACCACGGCGTGGAGATGCCGCAGGAGGACTGGAACCGCCTGGTCACGTGGATGGACATGAACGCCCCCTACCTGGGCGAATGGCCGGGAGAGCGCAATGAAGGATTGCTGAAACGCCGCTATGACCTGCACAGGCAATTCTCCGGAGCGGAACGGAATTACGTGACGATGAAGGATTCCCTGTTCCGGAGAAACGCCAGCGGACCTGTTTTCAACGGGGAAAGGCCCGTTCCGGGAGCCAGTGAAAAAAGCGTGCCCGTCCCGGAACCGCGGAATGAAACGCTGTCCGTGGATTTGGGGGGTAGCGTAAGCATGACGTTCCGCCGCATTCCCGCGGGAAAATTCAGGATGGGAAGTGAACGGGAAACCCCGGCGGAAAAACCCGCCTCCCCGGTGGAGATTGAACAACCGTTCTGGATGGGAGAGGCGGAAGTGACGCTGGAGCAATACCGCCGCTTTGACCCGGAATACCTCAATGGATGGTACGACATGCACTACAAGGACCAGGTGAGGCCCGGCTACGACATGGATGCCGATCCGCGTTTTCCGGCCGTCCGGGTGCCGTGGACCAGGGCCATGGAATTCTGCCGCTGGCTTTCCGGGAAAACCGGGAAAAAGGTGACGCTGCCCACGGAAGCGCAGTGGGAATACGCGGCCAGGGGCGGAGCGGATACGGACTTCTTCTTCGGGGAACGGGATGCGGACTTCTCCTCATACGCCAACCTGGGGGATGTGACGCTGAAGGAGCTTGCCGTCTCCGGCGTGGACCCCAAGCCGATTAAAAATCCCAACCGTTTCTGGGACTTCGTGCCGCGGGATGAAAAATATAATGACGGGAAGCTTCATCTGGCCCCCGTCAAGAGCTACAAGCCGAATGCCTACGGACTGTACGACATGATCGGAAACGCCGCGGAATGGACCCGTTCCGAATACAGGCCCTACCCGTGGAAGGAAGGGGACGGGCGCAATGAAAGCCTGGACTCCCGCGTTCCCCGTGCCGTGCGCGGCGGTTCCTGGTATGACCGCCCCCGGCGGGCCACGTCCTCCTGGCGCTGGGGGTATCCCAGCTGGCGGCCCGTGTACAACGTGGGGTTCCGCGTGATGATAGAAGACTGAATCTGAAATGGCCATGAAACTGACAAAAACGCTCTGCGCCTCCGCGGCTGCCCTCTGCTGCCTGCTGGCTTTCGCCTCATGCAGGCAGGGACCGGATTCCGTTGCCGGTCCTGCCGCTCCGGTGGATGTGAAGGTTTTTAATCATCTGGTTGCCGTGCTGGGGCATGAAAGCCGGACTCTGGAACTGGTGGACCCCGCTTCCGGAGAAAAGGTGAAAAGCATCCGGCTGGGCCAGCCGCCCAACGGCATGGCGCTTGACGGTGCCACCGCCTATGTGGCGGAAGGCGGACCGCGCGGCGTGGTGGAGGTGGTGGACCTGGAAAGCGGGGCGCTGAAAGGTTCCTTTCCGGCGGGCCATACGCCCATGGCTCCCGTGCTGCGCGGAGGTAAGTTGTATGTGGCGTGCCGGTTTGACTCCCAAATTCTGGAAATGGACGCCGCCACCGGGAACGTGCTGAATTCCTGGAACGTTCCCCGTGAACCGGTGGCGCTGGCCGTCTCTCCGGACGGCAGGAAAATATGGGCCGCCGGCCATTTGCCCGCCGGGAAGGCGGACGGGGATTTCACGGCGGCTGCGCTGACCCTGGTGGAAGACGGGAAGGCGGCTCATTTCCCGCTCTCCAACGGGACGCAGGGCGTGCGCGGCATGGCGATGAGCCCGGATGGCCGTTATCTGGCCGTGGCGCACGTGCTGAGCCGCTACCAGGTGCCCACCACGCAGCTGGACCGCGGCTGGATGAACACGAACGCCGTGACGGTTATTGATACGGAACAGCCGGACAAGCCGCACCCCGTCCTGCTGGACGACCCGGATGCGGGGGCGGCCAACCCCTGGGGCGTCGCCTTTTCCGGGGATGGCGGAAAGCTGTTTGTGACGCACGCGGGAACGCATGAGTTATCCGTGATTGATTTTCCCGGCCTGCTGGACCGCATGAAGCGGGAAAACCGGGAAAACGAACCCGTTTCCGAAAGGCTGGGCTTCCTGCACGGCCTCCGCACCCGCATTCCGCTGCCCCTGAACGGTCCGCGCGCCCTGGCTTCTGACGGGAAAAACGTTTATGTGGCCGGATACTTCTCGGACACGCTGGCGCAAGTCCCTCTCCAGGGGGAAGCGCAACCCCGGAAAATCGCGCTGAATGAAGGATTCCAGCCCTCGCGGGAAAAGCTGGGGGAACAATACTTCAATGATGCCTCCCATTGCTTCCAGGGCTGGCAGAGCTGCGCCACCTGCCACCCGGACGGACGCGTGGACGGCCTGAACTGGGACCTGCTGAATGACGGCATGGGCAACCCGAAAAACACGCGCACCATGTTCCTCTCCCACCGGACAAGCCCGGTGATGACGCTGGGCGTCCGCGCCTCTGCGGAGGTGGCCGTGACGGCGGGCTTCGTGCACATCCAGTTTCTGGAACCTTCCGGGGAACTGGCGGAATGCGTGAATGAATACCTGAAAAACATGAAGGAGGTTCCCAGCCCGTACCTGATGGCGCATATTCCCTCCAGGCAGCAGACGCGGGAGGCTGCCTGTGCCCAGTGCCATGCTCCCGGAGTGGAGCGGGGCTCCTTGTCCGAATCCGCGCGGAGGGGGAAGGAAGTCTTTAAAACGGCCGGGTGCGTGCAGTGCCACCCGCACCCGTACTTCACTACCAAGGAACTGGTGGCTACGGGGACGGCCACGGGGCTGGATGAAGGGAAAAGCATTCTGGTGCCCTCCCTGGTGGAAGTGTGGCGGACCGCCCCTTACCTGCACGACGGCCGGGCGAAGACAATCCGGGAAGCCGTCACGATGCACAACCCGGGGGACATCCGCGGGAAGACAAGTTCTTTAAATGACCGTGAACTGGAGGACCTGGTCAATTACGTACAGTCCCTGTAAAGGAGGACACCATGGCGGCGGATTTACCTGAAAAAACGGAATGGCGCGGAAAAAGCGGCGCGCAGGAACATTTCTTCTGCATGACGGCGGAACCGGGCGCGAGCTTTGAGGCGGAACTGCGTTCCCTGATGGACAGGTACCGTGAACTGGGCGGCGGCGGGGAAGATGAATTCCTGCTGCGCTTCCACGTCAGCGATCCGGTGCGCCAGTCGGAAACGCTGCGCCGGATGGCGGGGGAGCGGAACTCCTACGTCTCCGTGGTGGGGCAGCCCCCGGCGAACGGGGCCCGCGTGGCCCTGGAAGCATGGCACATCGGCGGAATGCTGGAAAAAAGACGGAAAGAGGACCAGTGGGGAACGGTGGTGACGGCCCGGCGTCCGCATTACCGGTTGTTTCTGGCGGGCAGGAAGGAAACCTCCGCTCCGGACAGCCACGGCCAGATGCGGGAGGAATTCCGCTGGCTGGACCGCGCGGCTGCCGCGCAGGGAGGAACCGTGCCGGAGCTGGTTCACCGCACGTGGATTTACTGCCGGGACATTGACAACAACTACCGCGGATTGGTGGAAGGCCGCAATGAATGCTTTGGCCGTTACGGACTGACCCCGGAGAGCCATTTCATCGCCAGCACGGGCATTGAAGGCTGTACGGAAACGCCGGGGCGCCTGCTGCACATGGACAGCCTGGGAATCGTCGGGCTGAAGCCGGGGCAGGTCCGTTACATGGAGGCTCCGGATTACCTGTCCCCCACGCACCTGTACCGGGTGGCCTTTGAACGCGGCGCCCGCATCGTGTACGGGGACCGCTCCCACTACTTCCTTTCCGGCACGGCCAGCATTGACGCGCAGGGAAACATTGTCCATCCGGGAGACGTGGCGCGGCAGACGGACCGCACCCTGGAAAACATGAACGCCCTGATGGAAAGGAGCGGCGGAAGCCTGTGCGACCTGAAGCAGGCTGTGGTGTACCTGCGCGACTGGGCGGACCGGGAAACGGTCAGCCGCCGCCTGATGGAATCCCCGCTGGCCGCCGTCCCCCATCTGCTGTTGAAAGCCCCCGTCTGCCGCCCCGGCTGGCTGGTGGAAATAGACGGAATCGCCGTCAATGGCGCCGGAGACGGTGCATTTGCTCCCCTGTAAAGGAACCGTTCCCGGAACAGCCGGGAGCGGCCGATTTCACTTGTTATCCCATGCACGGAAATGGTACCTTACCCCCGCATGACCTATCGCCTTAATACGGACCGCCTGGTGTTCTTTTCCGTGCTGTTGTGGGCGCTGCTGCCGCCGGGCGTTTTTGCCTGGGAAGGTAATCCCCCCAGTCCGGATAATGTGCGTTGGCTGGAACAATTCTGTTCCAGTTATATTCAGTTCCTCACCATGGGCGGGGTGTTGTGCGTGGTCATCGGCTTTGTATGCGCGGCCTTCATCTGGCTGGTGAACCGCCAGGACTGGGCGCGGAGCCTTAAAATCGGAATCCTGTTTATCGTTTCCGCCCTGTGCCTGGTTTTGTACGGCGGCTCCCTGTCCTTTGCCGTGTTCTACCTCCCCCTGGCCCTGATCAACCCCGCCGTGTACTGCTTCAGCGTGAGCAAGGCGGAATAATCGGGGGAATAATCGGCGGAAAATACGCGGTTTATTTCTCTTTTCCGTGGCGGATGTCCGTGGCTTCCTTCAGGAAGACGACGGTGGCGGCGATGGTTTTGGCAATGTCTCCGATGCGCTCCAGGGAGCGGATGATGAAGAGCAGGTTGACGTTGAGGGAGGGCGTGTTTTCCCTTTCCGGGGATACCAGCAGGGCCAGCGCCTTGCGGTGGGCCTTGTCCAGCTTTTTGTCCCGCAGGCGTATTTCCCGTGCGGCGTCCGCGTCCTGCGTTTCCAGGCACCGTGCGGCGTCCCGGAATTCGGAGACGGCCATGTCCAGCAGGGGGAGCACTATATCCGTGCATAGGGACTCCCGGCGCCTGATGGATGCCTTGGCGTGCCTGGCGATGCCCGTGACTTCCTCCATGCATTCCTGGAGCTTGTCCCCGCAGCGGGAAAAGGTGAGCACAAGCCGCAGGTCGGACCCCAGGGGATGGAACTGGGTGAGCACGGCGGCGCAGAGGGAGAGAACCTGGCGGGTTTCTTCGCTGAGCGGTTCCCCGTCCGCAATGATGCCGTTGGCCCCGTCGCTGTCCGGGCCGGAGATGACCCGTTCCAGGACGTCCATGTGTTTCAGCAGGCTGCCGCAGACGGCGTTGACGCGGGTGCGGATGGCGTTCAGGGCCGCGTCATAGTGGGGGAGGATGTGGTTGCCGGGAGGTGTCATGAGGTGAATGGCTTGGAAGTTGGGCTTTTTAGCTGAAACGGCCCGTGATGTAGGCTTCCGTTTCTTTTTCCGCGGGGTTGGTGAAGATTTGAGACGTTTCCCCGTATTCCACCAGGCGGCCCATGTACATGAAGGCGGTGCGGTCCGCAATGCGCGTGGCCTGCTGCATGTTGTGGGTGACGATGACGATGGTGAGGTCTTTTTTCAGGTCTTCCATCAGGTCTTCTATTTTCAGCGTGGCGATGGGGTCCAGGGCGGCGCAGGGCTCGTCCATCAGCAGGATCTGGGGGCGGTTGGCGATGGCGCGGGCGATGCACAGCCGCTGCTGCTGGCCTCCGGAAAGGCCGTAGGCGCTTTCGTGCAGCTTGTCCTTCACTTCGTCCCACAGGGCGGCGCCTTTCAGGCTGCGTTCCACGGTTTCATCCAGTTCCGCGCGCCTGCTGCGTCCCGCCACGCGGAGGGGGAAGACGATGTTTTCATAAATGCTTTTAGGGAAAGGGTTGTATTTCTGGAAGACCATGCCCACGCGCTTGCGCAGGGAGATGACTTCCACGCGCGGATCGTACAGGCTGGTGCCGTCAATGCGGATGTCCCCCTGGTGGCGGACGTCCGGAACCAGGTCGTTCATGCGGTTGATGTTGCGGAGCAGGGTGGATTTTCCGCAGCCGGAGGGCCCGATGAGGGCCGTCACGCGGTTGGTTTCAAAGGTCATGCCGATGTTGAAGAGAACCTGTTTGCTTCCGTAAAAGAAGGAGAAATCTTCCACTTCAATGATGGGATCGTCGTCTGGGGCGGCTGGTTCAGTCATGGGATGGTGAAGGAGAACGGGGTTAGAAGCTGGAGGCCGCGTATTTTTTGCGCAGGCGGTTGCGGATGAGGATGGCCGTGAGGTTCATGACCACCACCAGCAGGATGAGCAGCAGAGTGGTGGCGAAGACCATGGGCTGGGCGGCGTCCGAGTCCGGCGACTGGAACCCCACGTCATAGATGTGGAAGCCCAGGTGCATGAATTTGCGCTCCAGGTGGATGAAGGGGCCTTCCCCGTCAATGGGCAGGGAAGGGGCCAGCTTCACCACGCCCGTGACCATGAGTGGGGCCACTTCCCCCGCGCCGCGGGCCATGGCCAGAATGAGGCCGGTCATGACGCCCGGCAGGGCGCTGGGAAGGATGATGCGCTTGATCATCTGCCATTTGGAGGCTCCGCAGGCCAGGGCCGCCTCCCGCAGCCCGCGGGGGACGGCGGAGAGGGCTTCCTCCGTGGAGACGATGACGACGGGCAGCGTCATCAGGGCCAGCGTGAGGGAGGCCCACAGGATGCCGGAGGTGCCGAAGGTGGGCGTGTTGTCCACGGCCAGCTTTTTCCAGTAGAAGAGTTCGTCAATCGTTCCGCCCAGGTAGTAGACGAAGAAGCCGAGGCCGAAGACGCCGAAGACGATGGAAGGCACGCCCGCCAGGTTGTTCACGCAGATGCGCACGGCCTGCACCAGGGCTCCCTGCCGGGCGTATTCCCGCAGGTAGATGGCGCCGATGACCCCCACGGGCGTGACCAGCGCGCTCATGAGCAGGGTCATGATGAAGGTGCCGAAGATGGCGGGGAAGATGCCGCCTTCCGTGTTGGCCTCCCGCGGGTCATCCATGATGAAGTGGTACAGGTTGTGGAGGAAGACGCCGCATTTGCCGAAGAAGCCCAGGTCGTTCGGCTGGTAGCCGTAAACGATTTTGTCCATGCCGGTTTCCTTCTTCTCCCCGTCTCCCAGGGCATACACGAGCGTGTCCCGGCCCTGCTGTTCCCTCAGCCTGCCCGCTTCTGCGGTGTACCGGGCGTATTCCGCGTTGAGCTGCTCCACCCTGGCGCGGAGCCGGTCCAGTTCCCCCGCCGGGTCATCCATGCCTGTGAGGATGGGGTTTTCCCTGGGCGTGGCCGTGCGCCGTCCGTTTTCCTCCCGGATGTCATAGGAGCGTTCAATGGCCTTGATGTCCAGCTTGGCGTCCGCCAGCCGGGTGTTGACGGCGCCGATGTCTTTGGCGTCAATGGCCTTGATGTCGTCCCGCAACTCCGCTTCCCGGTCCAGCGCGCGGCGGAAGGCCGTCATGAATTCCGGGGAGGAGGCCGGGACGGTTTCTCCGGAGGCCAGCTTGAGCTCCAGCGGTTTGACCAGGGCTTTTCCTCCCTCCATGCGTTCCAGGCACAGGAGCCCTTTTGGGGTGGAGGAGGCGGTGACGTTGTGCGCGTCCACGTAGCGGTAGGATTGCCCGTAGGCTTCCTTGCTTCCGGTGAAGAGCTGGTATTCCCGCACGTCCTTCGCCATGGAGCCGGGGAGGGCGGGGTCCGCGGGCATGTGGCGCGTCTGGTCCTTCGTGATGCCGGCGTACAGGACAAGGGGTTTTTCCCCCTGTGAAGCGGGGGCGATCGTCAGTTCATGGACGGTTTTGGGCCAGAAGGCCTCCAGGCCGTTGAAGACGATGATGCCCAGCAGGCCGAAGATCATGATGAGGCCCAGGGAGAGCCCGATGGAGGTGAGCCAGATGTTGACTTCCCCCAGGGGGCGTTTGGGAGCGGGCGGAAGGCTGAAGTCCTGTTTCATGGAAGATGGAGAGGAAGTCTCAAATGACGTTGAAGCGTTTGCGGAGCCGCTGGCGCACGATTTCCGCCAGAGTGTTCAGAATGAAAGTCATGGAGAAGAGAATGAGGCCGCCCAGGAAGAGGACGCGGTAGTGGGTGGAGTCCTGCGCCGCCTCCGGCAGTTCCGTGGCGATGTTGGCGGAGAGGGTGCGCATGCCGTTGAAGATGTTCCAGTCCATGATAGGGGTGTTCCCCGTGGCCATCAGCACGATCATGGTTTCCCCCACGGCTCTGCCCAGACCTATCATCAGGGCGGAGAAAATGCCCGCGGAAGCCACCGGAAGGACCACGGTGCGGACCATCTGCCAGCGGCTGGCCCCCAGCGCCTCCGAGGCGGCGATAAGGGAAGGGGGGACGTTGCTCAGGGCATCCTCGGAAATGGTGAAGATGACGGGGATGACGGCAAAGCCCATGATGAACCCCACCACCAGGGAGTTGCGCTGTTCATAGGGCATGCCGAAGCCGTTGCGCCACAGGTCCGCGAAGCTGGCGGCCTGGAAGTCCCCCACGCCCCACAGTCCCATGACGCCGCGGCAGAGGCTGATGAGGGGCTGTTCCAGCCAGTAGCCCAGGTATTCCCAGCAGAACCAGGCGCAGAGCAGGATGACGGGAGTCATGACGATGTATTCCACGCCGCGGCTGAATTTGTTGCGCCAGGCCGCGGGCCGCGTGGTCCAGAACCACGCGATCAGGGCCGCCAGGCCGGGAATGAGGACGGCCATGCAGAGCAGGGCGGGCACCTTGTCCTCCATTCTGGGGGCCAGGTAGAGCGCGCCGAAGAAGCCCAGCACCACGGAGGGCAGGGACGCCATGATTTCCATGACGGGTTTTACCACCCGCTTGACGGAGGGGGCCATGAAGTGGGCCGTGTAAATGGCGGCCATGACCGCTACCGGAACGGCGAAGACGAGGGCGTACAGGGTGCCTTTCAGCGTGCCGAAGACCAGGGGCATCAGGGAGAGCTTGGATTCGTAGTCGTCCGTGCCGCCCACGGATTGCCAGAGCCATTTGGGGGAGTCATACCCTTCATACCAGATTTTCCCGGCCAGGGCTTTGGACCCTGCTTCCGGGTGCCTGTCTTCCATGGAGAAGAAGTGGACCTTTCCCCCGGCGTCCACGGCAATGGCGGAGTTGAATTCCGTGCTGGCCGCCAGCTGGACGGGGGTGAATTCCAGCGGGTCGCTGCTCCAGCGGACGTCAGCCGTGGTTCCGTAGCAGAGCCTGAGCTCACGCGGGGTGGAGACCAGGAAGGAACGGTTGATGCCGGAGGCGGCGTAATGCTGCACCGGGCCGTCCAGGGGGGGAACTGCCTGGTCTGCCCGAAGAGGCGCACGGCGGGGCCGTCCGGGCGGGGGTGGGGATACAGGCTGAAAATTTTAAGGCTTCCCTTGTCGCCGCCTATCACCAGGGACATGTCTCCGAAGAGCCAGTTGACGGAGGTCATTTTTTCTCCGCTTCCCAGGGGGGACGGAATGGTTTGCCGCTTGACCCACGTTTCCCGGTCTTCATCATAGGAGAAGTAGAGGAGTTTGTCCGTGTCCGTAGCGATGACGAGGCTGTCTCCGGAGGCGCCGGGCAGCAGGGCGGCGGGGCGGCCTTCAAGCTGGTCCGTCAGATCATGGAAGCCGGAGGGGGCCAGCTCCCCTTCATGGAGCAGGGAGCGGGATTCCTCCAGCGTCATCAGCAGGAGGCGCGGACCCTGTTCCGTCTCCGCGGTCGCGGTGAAGATTTTCCGTTCCCCCGCGTCCGCGTAGGCTATGCGGGATATTCTGCCGGGAACGGAGCCGCTTTCCGTCAAGGGGTAGAGCGGGCTGGTTTCCGTTCCGGCCTTGTCCGGGCCGTGCGCGTTCGCCTGGCCGTGGATGTTGAGTCCGGAATGGACGGAGATAAGGCCTGCCTTGCCGGATTCCGTGGCGATGGCGTAGGCCGCCAGGGATGAATCATAGGAATGGGCGCAGACGGTTTCCCCGTCCGGCAGGGATACGGGAGCGGGGTTGAGGTTCCCGGTTGCCTTGTCCAGAAAGAAGACGTTTTTGCCGTTGTCATAGACGAAGGGGAACGTGCCGGAAGGGTCCAGGCCCCAGGTCCCCTGGACCGGGGCGGACGGGGAAAGGTGCTGCCGTTCTTCCACGTCCGCGCCCTGGAAGAGGGGAATGGTGACGGCCAGCAGGAAAAAGAGGATGCCGAAAACGGCTACAATGACGGTAAAGCCCCCGCCGATGATGGTTTTAGTCATGATGCGGTCAAACCACAGCGTGGTTTTTGCCACCTGGAAGCGTTCCGGAACGGGCTTGGGCTTCTTGGGGGGCGCGGGAGAAGGGACTTTGGCGCTCATGACGGCAGGCGGTGGAGAGGGGAGTTGGGGGCAGGACTCCGGCGGGAAGGCCGCAGTCCTGCCCCGGCATGTGTTGATGGCGTATGGAAGGGGTGTTTATTCAATGCTCTTGAGGACATCCGCGCTGACCTTGGCGGGAATCGGGTAATAGCCGTCCTTGGTCACGATTTCCTGGCCGTCCTTGGAGACGATGAACTTGATGAATTCCCTGGTCAGGGTGTCCAGGGGTTCGCCGGGCTTCTTGTTGACGTAAATCAGCAGGTAGCGGGAGAGCGGGTATTTGCCGCTGATGCAGTTGTCATAGGAGGGCTGCACGGCCACCTGGCCGCCTTTTTCCGCCAGGGAGAGGGTTTTCACGCCGGAGGTGACGTATCCGATGCCGGAATAGCCGATCCCCTGTTCGTCGGAGCTGATGCCCTGCACGACGGCGGAGGAGCCGGGCTGTTCCTTCACGGAGTTTTTGTAGTCCCCCTTCTTAGGGCGATTTCCTTCACGAAGCCGTTCGTGCCGGAGGCGCTGTTACGGCCGTAGATGGAGATGGCTTTTCCCTTCATGGAGGGGACGCCCGCATCGCCCCAGTCGGAGATGTTGGAGCCCCCGCGCTTGAAGGTGGAGGAGAAGATGGAGTCAATCTGCGACAGGGAAAGGGCCTGGATGGGATTGTTCTTGTTGACGAAGAAGGCCACGGCGTCCAGGGCCACCTTGATTTCCGTCGGCTTGTAGCCGTATTTGGCTTCAAAGGCCGCTATTTCCTCCCGCTTCATCTGGCGGCTCATGGGGGCGAGCTGGGCCGTCCCTGCCGTGAGGGCGGGGGGAGCCGTGGAAGAACCTTTGCCTTCAACGCCTATTTTGACGCTGGGGTACTTCTTGCTGAATCCTTCCGCCCAAAGGGTCATCAGGTTGTTCAGCGTATCGGAACCGACGGCGCTCAGGTTGCCGGAAACGCCGCTGGTGGGCGCATACGGCTTGATGCTGCTGTCAACGGTTACTTTCTCGGCGGCCATGCTCAGGGAGCTGAGAGCGGCTGCGATGGTCAGGATTTTGGCGAGAATTTTCATGGCGTCTTTTCTGTTGTGTTGCGTCTTCCGTTTCCCGGACGGTAGCGCCGTTCATGCCGGAAGACGGGGAAGTGATACCCTCCCGCCCCCATGGTGAGGAAGAGAAACCTGGTTAAGAAATCGTCACAAACTGCAAGGATGTGGTTGTGGGGGCTGTCTTTGGGGGAGATAGGGGAGATAGGGGAGATAGGGGAGATAGGGGAGATAGGGGAGATAGGGGAGATAGGGGAGATAGGGGTGATAGGGGTGATAGGGAAGGCCCCATTACCCCTATAAACCTTATAACCCCTATCTTTCTTTCCCTCCCTCCCGGAGCATAAAAAGAGCCGCTCCCCGTGGATGGGAAGCGGCGCTGGCCGGGAAGAAGAAAAACTCTCTCTCTCTTTTATTACACCTCCTCGGGAGACAGCCAGCGGAAGGAGACGATGTTGAACTTCCTCCCGAACGCCTTGTTCACCGCGCTCAGCTCCGTCTCCTCCAGCGCTCCGCTCTTCATGTTGATCTTCTTGACCGGCGTCTCCGGGCTGTCCACCGGGTCCACGTAGTTGATCCCCCTCTGCACCACCGCCTCGCACCACGCCCGCGACAGCACCACACCCTCGCGGTTGGTCAGCTCCCCGTAGGCCCGGATCGTAAACGTGTCGTCGCGCGTCGTTAAAATATTGCCCAGCACCGCCAGCACGTCGGACTGGATCAGGTAGCCGGGGGCCGCCGTATACACCGACCCCTTGGCCGCGTCCTGGTTCGGGTACCCTCCCTTGGGCGTGATGACCATGTCGGAGAGTTCGTCAAAGGTGCTGTTGATGGAGCTTTCGTCGATGGCCGCCTGAAGCGCCCCCTTCACCCCCATCTCCCCGCTCTGCAGGCGGCGGTTGACGAAGTCGGACATGTTCAGGAAGGGGCCCCTCTTCTTGACCTCCTGGACCATGTTCCGGGCCAGGGACTTGATCTGCGAGTCGCTGAGCGTTCTGAGGTCGGACCACGCCATGGCCTCCCCGTCCGGGATGCCCTGGGTTACGCCCACCGAGCCGTAGTCGTCCACGTGGGACTTGTCGCTGCTGGCCACCCCGAAGCGGGAGAAGGCCGTCTGGCTGTTGTTGAGCACGGAGGGGGTTCCGCTCCGGGAGTAGAGGAGCTTGCGCTTTTTGAGCCCAAGCAGGGTGGCTTCCCAGGCGCGCTGGGAGGTGGAGTTGACGTTGAAGCCCCCGGCCACGGTGAGGTACTTGGAGGCGTGCTTGTAGCCTTCGTCGGTCTTGGAGAGTTCTTCGACGACGGCCTCGGAGGGCTTGCCCTGGAGGTCGGGCACGAAGCGCCTGTTGGCAATGCCGGCGGCCTTGTTGGAGGAGGCGTCCGTGGAGAAGGCCTGTTGAAGCACGGTTTTAAGTTCCTCCCTGCCCGTGCCTCCGATGCTGGAGGGGCGCGCGGCCAGGGAGGAGGCGAACCAGGAGTCCCAGAGGGCGTCGTTGACCATCAGGCCGTGGTCCCAGAAGTCGCCCAGGGAGGCGTCTCCCATGATTTCATTGTGGGAGAAGACCTTGTCGGGCGGGAGCATGGGGTCGGCAAAAGCGTTGCCGATCCCCACGCCCGGCACGCCGGACTGGTAGGCGAAGCGCTTGGCGACGGCCGCCTTGGAGTCGCTCCTGTACCATCCCGGGGTGAGGCGGCAGCCTGCGAAGCCGGCGAGGCTGGAGGGCTGCTGGAAGGGGAGTTCCGCGGCCACGATCTTGTTGACCTGCTCGGCGCCCGGTCCGCCGAAGGGGGAGAGCCTGGTGCCGTCGTTGGAGAGGATGTTGGAGATGGTGATGGGGAAGAAGTCGCTGTTGGCGTTTTTGACTTCAAACTGGTAGGGGCTGTAGAGGCGTCCGAGCTCGGAGGCGGTGGGCATCTGCCCACCCCAGAAGAGAGGGCTGGAGTGCTGCCATGTCTTGGCGCGGTAGTCCTTGCCTTCCGGGTAGGCTCCAATCACCGGAGGCTTGCCCCATTTGACCGATACTCCGTAGTAGGCCACGAAGGTGGAATCCTGGGCCGCACTGCCGTATTTGCCGCGGCGTTTCAGGTTGTCGTCCGGTCCTTCATTGTCCAGGAACATGTCCGCAGGCAGTTTGACCTGGTCAAGCAGGGGTTTTTCCCACGCGCCCCAGTTCAGGTTCAGAATAGAGGGCATGGCTTTGGAGAAAACATTCATGTCTGCTCCGGTGTTTGCGGTTAAATTCCCTGCTTTGCCAATTTGCTTGGGATCCATGATGCCGGAAACCATGACGATGGAACCGAGTTTGTTGGAACTGGAGGAAAATTTGTCTGTATACTTGGTGCAGAGAACAACGCTGTTAGGCGTGTAATTGAGATCGTCCAGCGTTTCCGCAAATTTGATGGACATCATGGCCGTTCCCCTGTCTTCATAACCGCTGCCGGAAAGATACTGGTACTGAATGCCGTCAGCCTGGTTGATAGCATAGGAACTGACCTGTCCGGGGCTCTGGTCCCAGCCTTCCTTGAAAGCAAAGTTGTCCACGCGCACATCGTTCTTGTTTGCCTTGGATTGCGTGACCATGTTGCCGTGTTCGATCCGTTCGACGACGGGATGGGCGAAAATGACGATTTCGCCCGCTTTGAGCGTGGAAGGCTCCCCGGCTTTTCCTACCCCTCCCGAGGTTAATTGCGACGTTTTCCGGAAGGAGGCTCCAAAGTCGGCAATCTGGCGGTTGTTATAGCCGTCGTTGGGGGAATACGGGGAAAAGGGTGATTCTGAATAGGTGGCCGTAGAGGGATCCCAGTTTTCGATCAGATTGCCTTGCATGCGGCCATAATTATTGGTCTGCATGAGCGGCATGTAGCGGTGCTCTCCGAAGAAAGAGCCCCAGGGACCGCCTTCCGCTCCCTGGAATTTCATGTCCACGTTATACGGGTTCCACCAGACATACACCGGGATCACGGAAACGCGCACGTCAATATGGCCTCCGCGGGCTCCGTGCTGGGCCTCGCGTTTGACGTACTGAATCCCTACGAAGGAGTAGAAGCGCAGCAGGATGGGATGGCGCATGTACGTGTAGCGGTTGTCCATCATTTCCATGTTTGCGGCGGCATCAGCCGCAATCAATGTGCTGGGGAGCGGCCGTCCCATTGCAGGGCGGCGGAAGAATCTTGTCCGTCCCTCTTCGTGGAGGAGTCCCACACGTTGGCCCACAGGTAGAGCTGGTTCCAGGAACCGATCGGGCGGTTCTGCTCGGTTGGGCTGCCGTCCTCTGACGTGTACGGGCGGAGGCCGATATCAGAGGTGTCTCCACGGAAATCTTCAGGCAGTTTTTCCTGTGAAAACATGATGTTCAGGTCTTTTTTCAATCCACCGAATTTAGAATCCGTCAAGAGACTGGAAGAAACCAGGGAGATGTCATGGTACACCTCTCCCAAGTCTTTCAGCCGGCCGTTTTTACTGTTAGCCAGTATCGTATCAAGGGAGATGAGTTTTCTGACTGTGGACATGTCGTTTCCGGAACTCGATGCCATCATGGAAGAAAGGTTGAGGGGCTCCAAATCGGGACCGGGCGTGTCCCACGTGGAGCGCATCACCGTCAGGGCATCCGTGCTTTCTTCCGAGGCATGCGGCATCAGGTTGATGCGCGCCTTCTGGTTTTCTCCCGTTACCCACCACGCAATGTATTTACGCACGCTGGAATTTCTTTTAAGGCCAATGGTTTTGGATGAATCGTCCACACGCACCATGCGGGCGTAGATTTCCTTTTTGTCCTGGTTCTTGGCGCCTACGGGCGTTCCCACCGTGCCATGGTCCACCAAGGCGACACTGCGGAAATTCTGGTTGGTAAGGGAACGTTTGCCCAGCAGGCTTTTGCCCGCTTCCAGCGTGCTGAGCCTGCGCAGGTCCGGGTCGGAAATGAGCCAGCGGCGGAACATGGACTTTCTTCCCGTATCGTAGGTGGAAGAAATGTTCATGCCCTGGGAGTTAGTCTTGTTGAGCCAGGTGTCCCAGCTGTTCCAGACGCCCAGGATGTACGGGGCGTTGCCTTCGCTGGCGCCGGAGGAAAGGATGCCCGAGTTGGCGGAAACGCGCTGGTCGGGTCCCAGCTCACACTGGAGCTGCCCGAGGGCCACTTCCAGGGAAAACCTGGCGAGGGATTTGGCCTCCGCGGCAAAGAGCTGTTTTTCGGAAATGCGGACCTGTGAGGATGCAATGGTAAGAAGGCCAACGCTGAGGAGGGCCAGGAGCATCATCAGGGTGATGGTGGCAATCAGGGCAAAACCCTTGCTTATATGTTTAAATCTTTGGGTTTGCGGAATTGTTCTTTTCATCGTAATTTTCCTGAAAATTATTAAAATCTATTATAAAAACTGGGAGACGCAAAGCTGCTGCCAATAGGTTTTCCGGCACGTCATATCAACATACAAAATAGTTCTTTCCGGGCAAGAAAAATAGTTCTCGTTTTGCAAGTAAAAACGTATCTCTAAAAAGAAAAGACCAAACGTGTTTTTGCATTCACACTCATTTAGTTTTATAGTCAATTAAAAGTAAACGGATTCTAAATCCGCTGCGTGTTTTTCTTTTTCTCAAAAAGCCAGGTTAAGAAATTGTCACAAACCCGTAGTAGACCTGGAGCTTCGTTTTTGGGATACCATGCGGTCAACGGCGCAGGACGCGCCATTTGACCGAACATGACTCCGCATCCAGCCGCCGCCGACCAGACCGCCGTAGAGGTGGATTCCCTGGATTTTTGTTATGGGAGCAAGCAATCCCTGTTCCATGTCACCATGAAGGTTCCCAGGAACCGGGTGACGGCGTTCATCGGCCCTTCCGGATGTGGAAAGTCCACGCTGCTGCGCTGCATCAACCGGATGAATGACCGCATTCCGGAGGCCCGCGTCACGGGCGGCTCCATCCGCATTGACGGGGTGGACGTGACTTCCCCGTCCCTGGACCCCATCCATTTGCGCCGGGAGGTGGGGATGGTTTTCCAGAAGTCCAATCCCTTCCCGATGACCATTTATGAGAACGTTTCCTACGGATTGAAGCTGGCGGGGGTAAGGAACCGCGGCATTCTGGATGAAGCGGTGGAGGAAAGCCTGAGGCATGCCGCCTTATGGGATGAAGTGAAGGACCGCCTGCATGCTTCCGCCAACGGCCTTTCCGGGGGACAGCAGCAGCGCCTGTGCATCGCCCGTTCCATTGCCGTGAAGCCTCGCATCCTGCTGATGGACGAACCTTGTTCCGCCCTGGACCCCATTGCCACGGTACGGGTGGAAGAGCTGATGCACCGGCTCAAGGAGGAGTTCACCATCATCGTAGTTACCCACAACATGCAGCAGGCCACCCGCGTTTCCGACCTGACCGGTTTTTTCATGCTGGGAAGGCTGGTGGAGTTTGATTCCACGGAGAAGATTTTTTCCAATCCTTCCATGAAAGAAACGGAGGATTATATCACGGGAAGATTCAGTTAACAGAGAGTTGTTTATGGTTTTTTCAAAGTTTACTTCCAGAAAGGGAGCCGGGCATTTTTCCCTTTCCTCCGGCGTTGTACGGAGGCTGGCCGCATCCTCCGCCAAAAGGAACAGCCTGCGCCGCCAGCACATTTTTTACCATGCCGGCAAAAGCGCCGCCAGTCATCAAGCCAATATTCCTAATCATGAATCACGACGCGCACACCCTGAGGGAGTTTGACGCCGCCCTTTCCTCCCTGAATACGCATTTGCTCCAGATGGCCTACAAGGCGCAGAGCGCCCTTGACCTGGCTGCCGCCGGGCTGCTGCAGCAGAATGAATCCGCCTCCAACCAGGCCATTGCGGAGGATGAGGAGCTGGATGAGCTGGAAATGACGGTGGACCGGGAAGGCCTGCATCTGCTGGCTTTTTTCAGTCCCGTAGCCTCCGATCTCAAGGTGGTGCTGGCTTCCATACGCATGTCTTCCATGTATGAACGGATCGGGGATGAGGCCGTGACGATTGCCAAGAGGGCCAACAAGCTTAACAAGCGCCCCCGCATCCGGGAGGCTGCCCAGGCGGACCCCGTTTACCGGGAGATGGCGGAGCAGTTCAGAGCGGTGAACAAGGCCGTCTCCTCCTGGGACGGGAAGGCTCTGGCGGAGCTGGTTCCCGCGCTGGAGACGCTGGCGGAGCATGCGGCGGCCATGACGGATACGTTCACGCGCCTGCCGGAACAGTATCAGGACAATCTGATTTCCGTGGCGGACCTGATTTTTGTGGGCCGTTCCATGGAACGCATGGCGGAAGGCCTGCAAAAGGTGGTGGCGGAAGCCCTTTATGCGGCGTCTTGACAGCGCACGCCTGAAAAGCTGAAAGACGGGGTTCCGGAGTTTGGCGCGCCGGAACATTTCCTGCCTT
Source organism: Akkermansia sp. JRP_AM1 (assembly GCF_049262625.1). Taxonomy (NCBI): domain Bacteria; kingdom Pseudomonadati; phylum Verrucomicrobiota; class Verrucomicrobiia; order Verrucomicrobiales; family Akkermansiaceae; genus Akkermansia; species Akkermansia sp. JRP_AM1. Next base: position 604,379 of record NZ_CP118234.1, on the reverse strand, counting down.
TCCCGCGCAGGGGACTGCGGATATGCCTTTTACCTGACGGTCCAGGTGATATTGCGCGTGGCTGACTGGCCGGGACGCAGGATGACGCTGGGGAAGTGGGGCGTGTTGACGGCATTGGGGAAGCCCTGGGCTTCCAGCGCGATTCCCTGGCGCGCCTGGGGCAGGTATTCCCCGGTATACACCTGGAGGCCGGGCGCGTCCGTCGCCACGATCAGGCGGTGGCGGGATTCCGGGTCCAGAAGGATGGCGGCGATTTTGTCGCCGGGTTCGGAATCCAGCACGTAGTTGTGGTCCAGTCCGGCGGCGGTGTCCGGATGGGCGGCGGAGTTGCGTTCTCCCAGCAGGGCTGCCTTCCGCAGGTCAAAGTCCGTTCCTTCCACGGGAAGGATGCGGCCGTCCGGAATGTTGGTGGCGTCCACCGGGGTGTAGGCGGAAGCCCGCACCTCCAGCGTCATGGAGTCAATGGTGGGCTTGCCGGAAAGGTTCCAGTAGGCGTGGTTGGTGAGGTTGACGATGGTGGCCGCGTCCGCGTACGCTTCCAGCCGGAGGTGGAGGGTTTCTTCCACCACGGTATAGGTGGCTACCACTTCCAGATTGCCGGGATAGTTTTCCTCCCCGTCTGCGGAGTGCAGGGTAAGCACCAGCGTGTTGCGCGTGGCTTCCTGCACCTGCCAGATTTTGCTGTCGAAGCCCTGCACGCCTCCGTGCAGGTGGTTGGGGCCGTTGTTGACGGCCACGGAATGGGAGTCTCCGTCAATGGAGAACCTGCCTTTTGCGATGCGATTCGCGACACGGCCGCAAATCGCACCGCAATAACAGGTGTCTTTCAGCATGTCTTCAAAGTGCTTGGGCCCTACGATCATGTCCATGCCGTCCTTGACGACGGAGATGATGCGCCCCCCGTAGTTGCTGATGCGTACCGTCAGCTTGTCGGAAGACAGTTCAAACAGTTCTACTGGAGCGCCGCCGGGTAAGGTGCCGAAGATCATGCCGGTATGTAGCTGGTCAGTGAAGGAGGGCCAATTAGTAGGCCAGCACGCGGGAACCGTTGTTGCCGATGATCACGCGCACGCGCTGTCCGACCTGGATCGGGTTGTTCCTGCTGGCGACCTGCACGACCGTGTAGTTGCGGGTGCCGTTCCTTTTCTGGTCCAGGCGCACGGTGATGCGTTCCCCGGTCGTGTTGTTCACGGCCTTGTCAATCTGGTTGCCGGCGATGCCGCCCAGAATGGCGCCGCCCGCTGCCGTGGCGTACTTGGCGTTGCCGCCGCCGAACATGGCGCCGGTCAGGCCGCCCGCCACTGCACCGATGCCGGTGCCGGTATTGGCGTTATTGGCCTGGATTTTGACGTTTTCCACACTGGTGACCGTACCGGTATAGGTTTCCTGTGCGCCGCCGATTTCGTTCAGGTTGTAGGCGTTCGGGGAACCGAAGTTGGTGCAGGAGGTGATGGACAGCGCGATGGCCGCACAGCCGATGGTAAGAATGGAAGTCGTTTTCATGATGACAATTTATAAAATGGGTTGAAGGTTCAAATCAAGTAATTTCATGGTCAACGGGACGGACGGTTTTACGCCCACCCGGTGGAGAAAATCCTTGCCGAAAGGGTTCGGCAAGGGTTCGCGTTCATTGTGATGGTTTCCGTGAGGTTAGGCCTTGGGAGCTTCTTCCTTTTTGGAGCAGTCGCAGGGCTTTTCACCTTTGCTGCAGGGCTTGTCGCATTTTTTGCCGCACTTGCCTTCCTTGTCGCATTTCTTGTCGCACTTTTTGTCTTTCTTGCAGCACTTCTGAGCAGCGGGGGCGGAGGAATCGGCCGGAGCGGCGGCTTCCTGGGCGTAACCGTTGACACTGAATGCGAAAGCAAAGGCTGCTACAGCGAGGATCTTTTTCATATGATGATGTGTGAGGTTGGTGTTGTTGATGATAAACGGCACATAATCTGCCGTTCTACGACTGATAGAGTAACAGAGTTTAAGATTTGTTCAAAAAAATGTGCAGTCAGCATGTTTTTTTTAGGAAGGTTTTCGATTCAACTGCGTTTTTTAAAACCGGGGTAAGTCTGACAGTGCCGCGGCGTGGACGGAGCGGCGGCTTGCATGGCCTGCCGTCTTAAGGCACGCTAAGAAACATGAGTTCAGCCAAGGAGCCTGTGACGCGCCGTTTCGGAAACGGTTTGACGGTTTTGATCAAGGAGGACAAGTCCCATCCCGTAGTGTCCCTTCAGTACTGGGTGGGCACCGGGTCCATGAATGAGGGCCACTGGCAGGGGAGCGGCCTTTCCCATTTGCTGGAACACCTGGTGTTCAAGGGAACGGAGCATTATTCCGGGCAGGACCTGGCCCGCAAGGTCCAGGAACGCGGCGGCCACTGGAATGCCTATACCAGCGTGAACCGCACTGTGTATTATATAGACGGCCCTGCGGATTCCTGGCAGATTTTCCTGAACCTTCTGACGGAGCTGGTGTTTTTCCCCACGTTCCCGGAGGATGAACTGGAGCGGGAGAAGGGGGTGGTGCGCCGGGAGATGGCCATGTACGCGGACGATCCCGATTCCGTGGCTTACCAGCTTCTGATGCAGACATTGTATCTCAAGCATCCGCGCCGCTGGCCCGTGCTGGGGGAACCCGCCGCGTTTGACTGCCTGACGCGCCAGGACGTGCTGGATTACCATGCCAGCCGCTATGTTCCGAACAATGTGGTGCTTTCCATCGCGGGAGATGTGGATGCCGCGGAGATTTTTTCCCATCTGGAACTGCTGGTGGAGGATTTAAAGTCCCGCCCCCTGAACCGGGAGCTTATTCCCCATGAACCGCACCAGTTCGGTTCCCGCAGGGTGCGCAAGGAATTTGCCGTGCCTTATTCCAAACTGAACCTTGCCTGGCGCCTGCCCTGTTCAGGCCATCCGGATACGCCGGCTCTTTCCGCCCTGGCCAGCATCCTGGGCGGGGGCCGTTCCGCGCGTTTTTATGAAAAGTTCCACGACCGCCTGGGGCTGGTGTACAGCATTGAGGTGCATTCCAACCAGTCCGAGACTGACGAAGGGGCGTTCACCATCAGCATTGACGTGGACCGCGCCCAGCGTGACAAGGTGCGGGACCTGGTGCTCCAGGAACTGCGGAATCTGGCACAGGAGGATTTTACGGAGGATTTGAAGAGAGTTTGCAAGCAGACGCGGGTCAGCCGCCTGCGCCGCAGGAGTTCCGCCGCCGGAGTGGCCTCGGAAATGGGGGCGGACTGGTTCGGGGCGCGCAATTTGAACCTGTCTTCAGAATGGCAGGAAGCCATTGAACGGGTGACCACGGAAGACCTGCACCGCGTGTGCTCCACCTGGCTGTCCTCCCCGAATGTGACGGAAGTCAGCCTGGATCCCGTGGGCAGCAACGCCGCGGAGGAAGACGGTTCCGCCGCCGGGACGGAAACGGCCCTGAGCGAGCATGTGCTTGGCAACGGCATGAAGGTGGTGATTCGTGAGGACCACCGCCTTCCGCTGGCCTATGCCTGCCTGGCCTTCAAGGCCGGCTGCCGTGCGGAGAATGAACATGACGCCGGGGTGACGGATTTGATGTCCGAATGCCTGCTGAAAGGGACCGCCACGCGTTCTGCAGGGGACATAGCGCGTTTTCTGGAGGACATCGGAGGGGCCATCAATACCTCCACAGGCAACAATTCCCTGAGCGTGGGCTGCCAGATTCTGGCGGAAGACCTGGATTCCGGACTGGAGCTGATGGCGGATGTGGTGATGAATCCCTCCTTCCCGGAGGACGCCTTCCTCCGGGAGAAGGAGTCCTTTGTGGCAGATGCGGAGGAGGATTTGGAAGATCCGCTTTCCGTGGCGTTCCGGCAGGAACGGAAGGTGGCCTACGGCCATGTTTCCTACGGGAATTCCCCGTCCGGCACGCCGGAGAGCCTTTCTTCACTGACAGTGCGGGACGTGAAGGAACAGTATGAACGCATCATCTGCGCCTCCAATGCCGTGATATGCATTTCCGGAGATGTCAGGAAGGAGGAGGTTCTCCCTCTTCTGGAAAAGCGTCTTGGCGGAATGAGGGCCGGAATGCCGCCGGTCCTGACTCCCACGCCCGCGCTGCGCGCTGGCCGGGAGGTGTCCGTGCTGGACAAGCAGCAAGCCGTGCTGGTGGTGGGAATGCCGTGCGTGGACGTGGCTTCCCCGGAAATGGCGCAGGCGCTGCTGTTCCAGGCCTGGTGCAGTGACATGGCCGGTCCCGTTTTCACCAACATCCGGGAGGAAGCCGGGCTGGCCTACTATGCCAGCTCCTCCCTGTTCATCGGCATGGACGCCGGAGGCATCTGCTTCTACCTGGGCACCTCTCCGGAACAACTGGAGGAAGCCGGGCGGCGGCTGGAAAAGACTCTGGAGATGATTCATGAGCGCGGCATGACGGAAGAGGAGCTGGAACGCACCAAGGCGTCCGCCCTTTCCTCCCGCCTGCTGGCCATGCAGTCCAACGGAGCCCTGTGCCAGATGCTGGCTCTGGATATCCTGTTCGGGCTGCCCCTGGATGCGTTTGAACGGCAGACAGTCGCCATCAGGAACATGGAGCTGGACCAGGTGAACGCCTTTATCAAGAAGGTGCTGGACCCCGCGCAGCCGCGTTCCTGGTCCATCGTGCGTCCGCCCCTTTCCTGAGGAAGCGGGATAACGGAGCGGCTTTTGCTCCACCTCCCGTTTTTTGCCCTGTTGGCGGCCAGGTTCCACCGGGGGCCTGGCCTGCCTGCCGCAAAAGTGGGAATCGGCGTTCCGCCCGGGAATGAGGGCCTTCCGGTCCTCATCAAGTGCGGCTGCGGGAGAAAGGGAAGAAAGCCCAGCTTTGCTTCGGACGGACGTAAATGCGAAAGGCGGGAGCCTTCCGCTCCCGGATGGGAGTTTTCCGTCTTTACCGGTTTTTCAAGCGGAGTATTCCTCTTTTTCTGCCGGGCTGCCCTGCCACCGGGCGTAAAAAAGCCGTTCCCTCGCGCAGGAAGGAACGGCTTGATGAAAAAATGAGGTTCGCGGTTTTAACCGATTTCCGTGCGGCCCAGCAGGTGGGCGCCTTCTTCCATGGCGAGGCTGCGGGTCTTCATGTCCCCGACGACGCGGGCCTGCTGCTTGAGTTCGCAGCGGTCGGAGGTGACCTTGCCTTCTACGTTGCCGTAGATGCGCACGTCTCCGGCGGTGATGTCGCCCTTGATCTGGGCGGTTTCTCCGATGGTGACTTTTCCCTTGTCGGAAATGATTTCACCTTCGATTTTGCCGTCGATGTGCATGTCGTTCTGGAAACGGATGGTTCCCTTGATTTCAATGCCGGAGGCGAGGAAGTTTGTTACGTTGTCTGTCATTGTCGTAAAATGGTTGGGGATGGATGGTTCTGGCTCAGATGGTCATGATGTCCTTTTCCTTGACGGCCACCAGCTCGTCAATGTCCTTCACGTACTTGTCCGTGAGCTTCTGGATCTGCGTTTCCAGATCGCGCTGGCCGTCTTCCGTGACGATGTTGTCCGCCTTGAGCTTTTTGGCGGAGTCCATGCCGGCCTTGCGGGCGCCGCGTACGCGCACGCGGGCTTCTTCCGCCTGGGATTTGACAAGCTTCACGAGGTCCTTGCGGCGTTCTTCCGTGAGGGCGGGAATGGGCAGGCGGATGGAGCGGCCTTCCACCAGCGGGTTGAGGTTCAACTTGCTTTCATTGATGGCGCGGCCGATGTCATGGACGGTGCTCGGGTCAAAGGGCTGGATGAGGATGAGGCGGGGTTCCGGCGTGCTGATGACGGCCAGGCCCTTCAGCTTCATGACGGAGCCGTAGCTGGAGACGTGCACGTCCAGGTTTTCAACGAGGCCGGGGGAGGCTTTTCCCGTGCGTACGCCGGAGAATTCCTGTTTGGCGAAGTCCACGGCCTTGAGCATGGATTCCTCCGTTTCCAATATTAATGTTTCTGCGTCCATGATTGTGGTGGGTGCTAAGTGTTTTTTGTAGGTTGGAAAAAGGGGCGTGCGGAGTTCAGCTGATGGTGGTGCCGATGGGTTCCCCGAGCAGGGCGCGCGTGATGTTGCCCGGCGTGTGCATGTCGAATACGATGATGGGCTTCTTGTTGTCCATGCACAGGGTGAAGGCCGTGGAGTCCATCACCTTGAGCTGGCGTTCCAGGCATTCCTGGTAGGAAATGGCGTCAAAGCGCTTGGCGTCGGAAACCTTCTTGGGGTCCGCATCATAAACGCCGTCCACGGAGGTGGCCTTCATGACCACTTCCGCATTGATCTCGCTGGCGCGCAGGGCCGCCGTAGTGTCTGTGGAAAAGAACGGATTGCCGGTGCCGGCGGCGAAGATGACGATTTTATTGTTGTCCAGGTAGGTGCGGGCTTTCAGGCGGATGAAGGATTCCGCCACGTTTTTCATTTCAATGGCAGACTGCACCACGCAGGGGACTCCCGCGCGTTCCAGCGCGCTTTGGAGAGCCAGGGCGTTCATCACCGTGGCGAGCATGCCTACGTAGTCCGCCGTGGCGCGGTCCATGCCGCGCACGCTGGCTTTAGCCCCGCGCCAGAAGTTGCCGCCGCCCACGACCAGGCCGATCTGCACGCCGGCGCGGTGCGCCTGGGCGATTTCTTCAGCAATGCGGGCGACGATTTCCGGGGAAATGTTGTCCATGCTGCCGGGGCTGCGCAGGGCTTCTCCGCTGAGTTTCAGGAGGATTCTTTGATAGGCGGGTGCGGATGTGTCAGACATAGATGCGGATTTTACGCAGACAAGATTGAAATTTCACGGGGCAAAAAGAAAGCAAAAAGAGAGCACCTACTGATTTTTCTCCGCCGTGCCGGAGATTTCCACCTGGATGGGGCTTCTGCTCTCCAGACTGCGGGTGGGGAAGGGGAAGGAAATGCCCTCTGCCGCAAAGCGGTGCTTGATGTCGTGGGCAAGCGTTTTCTGGCAGTCCAGAAAGTTGTCCTTCAGGCACCAGGCGCCGATTTTGAATCCCAGGGAGGAATCCTGGAATCCGGTGAACATGATGACGGGAGCCGGGTCGTCCAGGCAGAGCTTGTTCTGTTTGACCACTTCCTGCAATATGCTCACGACGTGTTCAATGTCGCAATTGTAGTCCACGCCCAGGTCCAGGTCACAGCGGCGCGTGGAAAAGCGGGTGATGTTGCTCACCGGGTTTTTGATGATCATTTCATTGGGTATGCGGACCATGGTGTTGTTCGGCAGCCGGAGCTGGACGGACATGAGGTTGATGGAGTCCACATTGCCGGTGATGCCGCCCACTTCAATCATGTCCCCCAGGTTGATTTGCTTTTCCCCCACCAGGAAGAGGCCGCTGATGATGTTGGACAGGGAGGTCTGGGAGGCGAAGCCGACCGCCACGCCGATGATGCTGGCCGCGCCCAGCAGGGTGAGGATGTCGAACCCCATCAGGGCGAAGGCTTCCACGCCGATGATGATGTAGCCTGCCTCCTTGACTATTTTAACGGTCAGGCGGGACGCCTGGGGGGACATTTTCAGGGCGGTGATTTTCCGGAGCACCTGGCAGAGCAGCTTCAGGAGAATCCAGCTGACCACCAGCCATATCACCACATGCAGGATTTTGGCGCCCACGGACTGCACCATCTCCAGCTTGAGCCAGTCCGGCATGTTCAGAAAATCCATGGTTCTTGTCCAGATATCTTCCCTGGAGGATGCGGCTGCCATGAAATCCATATTCATGCCAAGGATGTAGCAAACACCCCTGTGCGGCTCAAGGGGCGTGCGCGTATTCCTCCTGATTTATGACAGTTCCGGCATTTCCGGAAAGGGAGAGGCCGCGGCCGGGGAGGGGGGATAGCCGGGAATGTGCGCCTTAAAGGGCCGTCAGGTACCGGATACGCGCGTCAAGATAGAGAAAAAGCGGGAGGGCCTGTTCGGAATGAGGTACACTTTTCCTCCGGCGGAAAAGAAAATGACTTCCATGCCCTTTTCCGTCCCCCGGTCCACACGAGCCATTTTCCATTCCCCTGCAGGACTGGCGGACGTATAAACCAGATAAAATTTCAGGGAACCGTCCGGGCCTTTCTTGGCCGCTTTTGATTTATTGGAAAAGTCATACAGCTCTCCCGCCTGGTTCTTCCAGATTCCGTTTAACAGCTGGTCCACCGGTCTGCCCTCGGAATTGAATGGCTTCATGTAATTGTGGATGGCGATCGCTTCCTCCATGCTTCCCTGCTGGGCCAGCTGCTTCTGCCTTTTTTCCACGGCGGCCAGATATTTCCGGGTTAACGGCTGGCACGCCTTGGAGTATTCCGTCAGGAATTCCTGATGCAGGTTGTTCAATCCCGGCTCCGGTGATTTGATGATGTTTTGCCTGCCGTCTTGCAGGGTGAGCCAGTCAGTACTGGAGTCCTTGTAAATCTGAATGATGGTGGAGTCGTCTTTTTTAACCCAGATGCGCAGGGGCTCCCCGGTGAAGACCACTATTTCCCGGGAGGATTTTCCGGGGTCCGCCCACTGGTCCTGGGGCTGGAATGCTGTTTGTTTAATGTCTTTTGAGAACCGCCTCAGTCCGGCATCCAGAAACTGCGTGAATTCGTTGCTGTCCCCGTTCTTTTTCCACGCCTTTCCTATGAAGAACGGGTCGATGGTGTTGGAAGAAGGCGGAGAGAGAATATCTTTTTTGATGTTTTGAAGAACGGATTGTATCTGTTTGGCTTTTTCAAAGTCGGATTGATTGACCGCCTGCTGCTGGAGGGCGAGAAGTTTTTTTGAAAATGCGGGAAGAAGAGCTTCCCCGCGCCTGGTGCAGAATTTTTGATAGGCTGTTTCAAGGTCCCTGATGTTTTCAGGCGCTTGGGCATTTGCGGCCCAGACGGAGCCTGCAAGGGCAGAAATCAACAGGAAAGCCGGCATGAAGTAGTTCATTCCGGGTAAATTAGAACGGAAGGATCCGTTGTCAATACTTATATGTTAGAGAAAAGCGGCAAAAAGGCCGTTCCCGGAAAAGGGAACGGCCTTGAAATATTGTCGGGGCAGCTTACTTGCTGAGGTAGGAGGCCACGCCTTCGTGGGACGGGGTCATGGCCGCTTCACCCTTGTGCCAGCCAAGGGGCAGACTTCTCCGTACAGTTCGAAGTGCTGGAGGGCGTCTACCACGCGGATGGCTTCATCAATGGAGCGTCCCAGCGGGAAGTCGTTGATGAGCTGGTGGCGGACGATGCCGTCCTTGTCAATCAGGAAGAGGCCGCGGTAGGCGATCAGTTCCCCGTTGACTTCCACGTTGCCGTCTTCGTCAATTTCCTCGTCTCCGGCCAGAACGCCGTAGTCGGCGGAAATGGTCTTGTTGATGTCGGAAACGATGGGGTAGCTCACGCCCTGGATGCCGCCCTGGTCACGGGGGGTGTTCACCCAGGCCCAGTGGGAGAATTCGCTGTCCGTGGAGCAGCCTACGACGGCTACGTCACGCTTGTCGAATTCGCCCAGGGCTTCCTGGAAGCCGATCAATTCAGTGGGGCACACAAACGTGAAGTCCTTCGGGTAGAAGAACAGGATCACGTACTTTTTGCCTTTGAACTGGTCAAGACTGAAATCCGGTACGATGGTACCGTTTACAACTGCGTTTGCACTGAAATGAGGTGCCGGTTTTCCTATGAGGAGCATGGTCGGTTTTTTGGTTTGGTTCTAAAAGAATGATTCCAAAAAACGAACGAAAGTCAAGTGGCAATGATGCCTTCTCTGTGGCAAAAGGGCCTGTTTTCTCTTGAAAATGAAGCTTTTTTTGTCAGTATTGCCTGCATGTCATCCTCAAAGGCGCAACAAGACGAGTGGTCCGGCAAAATTGGCGTGATTCTTGCTGTGGCCGGGAGCGCCGTGGGGCTGGGCAACTTTCTGCGTTTTCCGGGGCTGGCGGCCCAGTACGGCGGGGGCGCCTTCATGGTGGCGTACGGTCTCATGCTGGTGCTGGTGGGCGTGCCCGTGGCATGGGCGGAGTGGTCCATCGGGCGGCGCGGCGGCCAGATGGGAGCCCACTGCGCCCCCGGCGTATTCTGGTACCTGACCAAGGGGTCCAGGCTGTGGAAGTTCCTGGGGGTGCTCGCGGTTCTGGGCCCTTCCTCCGTGGCCTTTTACTACATGGTGGTGGAGGCGTGGTGCTGCGGCTATTTCTGGAAGATGCTGACCCAGCCGGAGGTATTTGCCACGGCTGAGGGAACGGCGCAGACCTTTTTCAGTTTCACGGGGATGTACGGGGACGGGAGCGCCCTGCTGTCCGACAACGGGCTGCTCTGGATCGTCGGCGGGGTCATCCTGCTGAACCTGGGAATCATTTACCGGGGCATCAGCAAGGGAATCGAGATGTTTTCACGCTGGTTCATGCCGATACTCCTGCTGATTTCCCTGGTGCTGCTGGTGCGCATTTTGTGCATCGGCACGCCGGACCCATCCTATCCGGACCGCAGCATTGAGCAGGGGCTGGGGTATATGTGGAATCCCAGCAAGGTGTTGGTGGAGGAGCAGGACCGGGACAGCGGGGAGTGGAAGACGGTTTCCATGGTGTCCGCCTCCCACCGGGGGGCCATGGATGAAGCCGTGCGGCAGGTGGAAATGTCCGGCGGAACCCGCAGGCTGACCGAGGTGACGTTGTGGGACGGCCTGAAAAACATTGAACTTTGGATAGCGGCGGCCGGGCAGGTGTTCCTGAGCCTTTCCGTAGGGACGGGGCTGATCCTGACTTATGCGAGCTACGTCAGGAAGAAGGAGGACATCGCATTGAGCGGCCTTTCCGCGGCCGCCTCCAACGAGGTGTGCGAGGTGGGCATTGCCGGCATGATGACGGTGCCTGCCGCCGTGGCGTTCCTGGGGGTGGCCGGAGCCGCCGGGCAGGGAACTTTTGCGCTGGGGTTCATGGTGCTTCCGCAGGCCTTTGCCAAGATGGGCTCCAGCGTGATCTTCGGCAGCCTGTTTTTCCTGCTCCTGACCGTGGCGGCGGTTACCAGCTCCATTTCCATGATGCAGGTGGGCCTGTCCTTTATTGAAGAGTTCATGGGGTTGAAACGCAAGATGGCCGTGGTGGTGCAGGGTTTTTTCACGGCCACGGGCACGCTGATCGTCGCCTGGTACAGCGGCAACCTGCTGGCGATGGATACGTATGATTTCTTCCTGGGCACCCTGTGTTTCTTTGTAAGCGCCATGGTGATGATGATTCTGTTCTCCTGGAAGCTGGGAGTGGACCGGGGGCTGATGGATCTGGAAGACGGTTCCGTCATCCGCATTCCCAGAATCTACCGCTTCATCATGAAGTTCGTGACGCCCACGCTGCTGCTGGCGATTTTCCTGACCTGGCTGGCCCAGAACATCTGGGTGAAGCAGGCCGCCCCCATTGAAGCGCTGGGACGCGGGGAGCATGGCGCGGTTATTCCGATGGGCTTTCTGGCGGCCTACACCCTGTTCCTGCTCTTTATCACCATGGCGTCCGGAAGGCACAAGGTGTACCACGGCCCGCGGTAGGCGGGGGAAAACCGGCGCGGATGTCCGTTTATCCGTGGCTTGCGGCAGCCGGAGGTCCAATCCGGAGGCTTGACCGCCGCCGGATTTGATATAGTCTGTTACCATGTCCAGAATGAGGAGGATACGCAGGAAAAAGCCCCGTGCCGGAGGCATTTGGAAAAAGCTGCTGCTGTGGGGCGTGCTGGGGGCTCTGGTGCTGGCTGTGGCGGCGGTAGCCGGCTCCTACCTGTATGTCAGGTCCTATTTGAAGAGTGACGATTTTTTAACCATGCTGGGGCAGTCCGCCGTTGACGACATGAATGTGGATGCCGCCAGGATAGCCCCGCTGGACTGGGACGGTTCCGGCATCCGGTGCGACGGCGTGACGATGGAAGGGCATGAGTTTTTAACCTCCCTCCAGGCAAAAAACATTGAAACGGAGTTCAGCCGCTGGGATTTGCTGAAGCGCGCCTTTGTGATTACCTCCGTGAATATTGCGGAGCTGAAGCTTCAACTGGCCCCGGCGCCCTTCCGTTTCCGGGAAAAGGAAGAGGGACCCAGGAGCTGGGTGGAAAAGAATATCCTGCCGGATACGTTCCGCCTGGAAAAGGGGAGCATTGATTCCCTGTCCGTCTCCTACGGTGTTCCCGGCAGGCTGTACGCCCTGAACGGAACCCGTGTGGAGAGTACCCATGATGCCGGGTCCAGCCAGTACAAGTTTGACGTGCAGGGGGGCAGGCTGCTCCTTCCCTTCAAGGGCTGTCCGGAGTTTTCCCTGATGTCCGGCACGGCGCAGTTCAACCATTCCAGCAGGCGGGTGAACGTTCCCTCCTGTCGCCTGACCACGGATGCCGGCGGCTATGTGGACATCAAGGGGGACTGGGACGGCCTTTCCTCCTCCTGGACGGCGAATATGGTGGTGAACAGCGTTCCCGCCTCTTCCATCCTGGAAAATGACTGGAAGAAGCATGTCCAGGGCAGTGTGAGCGGCGGGGTGGACCTGCGCGGCGGCCGGGACGGCGTGACGCATGTGGCCGGGCTGGTAAGATTGCAGGACGGGATGCTGACCGGGCTTCCCGTCCTGGACAGGCTGGCTCTCTTCTGCGGTTCTTCCAGATTCCGCCAGCTCCCCCTGCACAAGGCGTCCGCCCAGTTCCGCTATAAGGAAGCCGCCTGGCATGTCTCCGACATTCTGGTGGAGAGCGAAAATCTGGTGAGGGTGGAAGGCTGGCTGGAAATCGGAAAAGGAGGCGAGCTTAACGGAAGGTTGCAGGTGGGCCTGCGGTCCGACGGCCTGTGGAGCGCCCTGCCGGGCTTTTCCGACGTGTTTTCCGCTTCCCGCCAGGGAGCCGGAGGCAATCTGGTGTGGGCCAATGTGAACATTGGCGGCACGCTGGACAACCCGTCGGAAGACTTGTCCGCGCGGCTTATCAAGGCGGCGGGAGACCGCCTGACGGAGATCGGCATGGGCAAGGTGGCGGAAGTGGCGGACGTCGCGTCGCGCCTGCTGAACAAGGGGGCCGGGGAAGGCAGGGGGAAGGATGGCACGGAAAAGGGTAACGGGGGGTTCAGGATTCCGGCCGCAGACCAGGTTCCCGCTCCCGTCATGCCCCAGCTTCAGGACGCCGCAGAGAAGGGGCTCAAGACCGGGAGCGACCTGATGAACGGATTGATGAATTTGTAACCTGATTTTTCCAGATGAAACTTTATCCCTACCAGACGGTGCAGGCAGTGGCCGTTATTGCGGAGCGCATCGCGGATACGGCTTTCCGCGCCACCCTGCCGAACGGCAAGACTACTGTGGCTTTTGTGGAGAAAAAGAACGCTCCGTTAAGAGATGTGCTCAAGCCGGGCGACCGGGTGAACGTGACGATTTGCCCGGCGGATTTTGACCGCGCCCGCGTGGACGGCCTGGCGGAATGACGGGGGATTGAGGTTCCAACGGCATATTTCAAGCTGTTTTCATTCCCCTCCTCATATTTGGGAACGTGGACTTTTTGGCACACGGCAGGGGTACGTTTGTGCAGATCCATTTTATTTGCGGGATGGATTCTGCCATGCGGGCTCCGTGGCCCCTCCCTCCGGATTTTTATTCTGTTTTTAGCCGTTATGGCATTTTCATGTGGAAAGGCATATCCATTTTCCCACCGTTTTAAAGCGTCTGAGGATGTTGAATACAAAGACTGAAACAGCAAAGACAAGAACTGGTTCAAAGAATTTCAGGATGGAGTGCAGCGTGCTGTTTTCAATGCTGGCGGGTATGCTGTGATAGAATAGCATAATGCCTATGGGGTGGAAGACATAGACGAAAAAGACGGAAGGCGCCAGGCTGGATAGTTTAGTAGCCGTTTCCGGGGATAGCCGGGTGCAGGCTATGGCGCATACCATGGGGAAAATGACCATGAAGATGTTTTGGACGGATATCAATATGAGGGCGACATGCTGGCTGCCTCCGGCATCCTGCATGGCGTATTTGCCAACTGCGGCGCACAGCAGCATTACCAGCGTCAAGGATGAAACAAGGGCAAGGTGCTCGCAAATCCATGCGTGAAGACGGATGAATGCGCTTCCTGCGCGCGCAAAAAATACCAAGCAGGAACCAGGACATGCCGTACGCTCCCTGTGCTTTAAATAAAAAGGGGATGTCATCTAAACCCGCATGGTAAATTAATTCGGGGGCAGCCCCCAGAATTTGGAAAATGACGGTAAATAACAACAGTGCCGCATCATTCAATTTACTTAACAGAGGGCTGACAAGGCTTAACAGCAGCAGTTCCCTCAAGAACCACAGTATTCCGTAGGCGGGGAAGGTGTTGAAGATATTACAGCCGAAAACGGCAACCATGTTGGCATAGATGGCATGAAGATTGAATTTGAAGTAGATCAACGCTCCAATCAGGCACCAGAGAAGATAAGGAATGAACAGTTTGAGAAAACGGCTGTAATTGAGCGCCTTTTTACTGTCCTGCTTAATAAACAAGGCTGAAATGAAAAAGAAAACGAAGACGGACCAAGCGCCTATTATATTATCGCTGAAATAGTTCCATACATTGGCATGGGATGCTATAATACACAGCATGGTGAGTACCCGGCAAATGTCAATCCAGACAATACGCCCGTGAGATTTAATCTGCTGTATATTAATGAATTGGTTGTCAGCGATGTTGCTACATGCGTGACTGATTGTTTTCAAAGGGAGTCCGGGTTTGTTTTTAGAGCGTTTTCAAAGGGCCGTCCTGCCTTCCAGCGCTTTCATCAGCGTCAGCGTGTCCGCATGGCTGAGGCCGGCGCCGGCGGGCAGGCCCTGGGCGGGGCGGGAAATTTTGCAGTCCAGTTCTTTGAGCAGGTGGTGGAGGTAGGTGGCCGTGGCTTCCCCCTCCACGTCGGAGCCCGTTGCCAGAATGACTTCACAGCCCGGCAGCCGGGTGACGCGTTCCACCAGGGACTGGATATTGAGGTCTTCCGGCTCCACGTCGTCCAGCGGGGAGAGCTTGCCGCCCAGGCAATGGTACAGCCCGCGGTAGGCGCTGCTGCGCTCAATGGGAATGACGTCCGTGGCCTGTTCCACCACGCAGATGAGGCGGCTGTCCCGTTCTTCATCCCGGCAGGCGGCGCAGGGTTCTCCGGCGGTGCTGAAAAAGCCGCAGACGGGGCACGGCGTGACGTGTTCCGCCGCCTGGCCGATGGTGCGGGCAATCGCCTCCGCTTCTCCCATGTGCCCCTGGAGCATCCACAAGGCCATGCGTTCCGCTCCGCGGGTGCCGATGCCCGGAAGCTGTTTGAGGGCGGTTACCAGTTCAAGCACGGGAAGGGGATAGTCCAGATTATTCATGAGTGGGGGGATGTTCGGAATGATGCGGGCCGGGCGACGGCTGGGGCCACAGGATGGCGAGCGCACCCGCGCTCCCCGCGGAGAGCAGGCACGGAACGGCGTTGAAGAAGATGCCCCACAGCCCCAGCACCGGGGTAAAGCAGGCCAGCAGAAGAAGGAAGGCGGCCAGAACGGCCGTTTTACGGAGTGTTCCGCGGATCAGGATCAGGTCGTAAACCAGGGCCAGCGTCAGCGCAATGCACAGCAGGAAGCCCATGCCGGGGGAGAGGGCCGGAAGCATGTGCAGCCAGCAGAAACGGAGCGGAGGCCATGGCTCCCTTCAGGGCTTGCGCCCAGGCGGGGGTGACGCCCAGGGAATACAGCACCACGATCAGGATGATCCCCGCTACGGAGAACAGGGCCCACCGCATGAGCAGAATGTCCTGGTGCGTTTTGGAAGGCATGGCTGTGAAATGAAGAAGGCGGAAGCGCGATGGCTGCGGTGGACACAAACATCAGCGCTTCCGCCGGGAAGGGGTTTCCTGAAAGGGTCAGGCGAATCTCTTCACGATGACGGAGGAGTTATGCCCCCCGAAACCGAAGGAGTTGCTCAGGACGGCGTCCACTTTGGCCTCGCGGGCCTTGTTGGGCACGCAATCCAGGTCGCATTCCGGGTCCTGGTTGTCCACGTTGATGGTGGGCGGGATGATGTTTTCCTGCATGGCCATGAGGCAGGCTGCCAGTTCCACGCCGCCGGCGGCGCCCAGAAGGTGGCCGGTCATGGATTTGGTGGAGCTGATGAGCAGCCCGTTTTTGGCGTGGTCGCCAAAGACGGCCTTGATGGCCTTGATTTCGCAGATGTCCCCCAGCGGGGTGGAGGTGCCGTGCGTGTTGATGTAGTCAATGTCCTCCGGCTTCATGCCTGCGTGTTCCAGGGCCATCTGCATGCAGCGTGCGGCGCCGCGGCCTTCCGGGTCCGGAGCGGTGAGGTGGTGGGCGTCTGCGGAGATGCCGTAGCCGACGAGTTCCCCGTAAATCTTGGCGCCGCGTTTCTGGGCATGTTCCAGCGTTTCCAGAATGACGACGCCGGAGCCTTCGCCCATGACGAAGCCGTCGCGGTCCACATCATACGGGCGGGAGGCGCGCTGGGGTTCGTCATTGCGGGAGCTGAGGGCTTTCATGTTGCTGAATCCGGAGACGCCCGTAGGCAGGATGGTGGCTTCCGCGCCGCCGCAGACCATGACGTCCGCATCGCCGAATTTCATGATGCGCCAGGCTTCCCCGATGTTGTGGTTGGAGGTGGCGCAGGCCGTGACGATGGACATGTTCGGGCCGCCGAATCCGTATTCCATGGAGATGAGGCCGGAGGCGATGTTGCTGATCATGTACGGGATCATGAAGGGGGACACGCGGGCCGGCCCCTTGGAAAGAAGCGTGGCGTGCTGGCTTTCCAGCGTGCCGAGACCGCCGATGCCGCTGCCCACCATGACGCCTATGCGGGTTTTGTCCTCCGCTTCCAGATCCATTCCGGAGTCCTTGAGAGCCATTCCGGCGGCGCCCATGGCAAAGTGCGTGAAGCGGTCCACGCGGCGGGCGTCCTTGGGCGTCTTGAAATACGGGGTGGGATCGAAATCCTTGACTTCACCGGCGATTTTCGTGGAGTAGTCGGTGACATCCATGGACTTGATGGTGTCAATGCCGCTGCGGCCAGCCTTCATGGCTTCCCAGGTGGATGCAAAATCATTGCCCAAGGGGCTGATCACTCCGATGCCGGTGATAACAATTCTGCGGTCGGTCATAATAAGTGTGAGTGGTTGCAAATAATGCTTGAGTCAGAATAGGCGACATTACAGGAAAGTCAAGCTAATCCCCCCCGTTCCCCAGTGCGGGGCGAACGGGGAATGCGGAAGGGGCTTTCCTGCTGGGGGACAAGGGCTTTCCGGATACGGGCGTTCCCTGTTCCGCCGCGGCGGAGCCGGTCCCGCGAACGGATTTCAGGATAAATTCCACAATGGGAGCCGGGTCCGGCAGGCTGTGGGGATGGTGGCCTGCTCCCGGTTTATGGATTACCCGGATGCTGCCGCCCATGGCGCGGTATTTCCGTTCCACTACGGCCATGTTCTCCTCCAGGGGCACCACGTTGTCCGCGTCCCCCACCACGGCGAGTACCGGAATGCGCGCGTTGGCGAGCGGCGCCAGCCTGTTGACGGGGCTCAGCTTTCCGCTCAGGGCTTCCTGTTCCGTAGCGCCGTAAACGTCCAGCAGGCGGAGCCAGTCTTCCGGGGAGCCTGTTCCCTTCCCCCTGCCGCCGGGCCAGCTCGCCACGTCGCAAACGGGGGCGTCCGCATAAATGGCGGCCACCCGGCCGGGATGCAGGGCCGCCCAGTTGAAGGAAAAGAGGCCTCCGCGGCTGAACCCTTCCAGCACCGTTTTTGGGGAAAGGCGGTAGTCCCGGACCAATGTTTCATAAAACCGGTCCATGATGTCCATGGCTGCGGGCGCGCCGTACATGTTCTGCACGTCCACGTAAGCCACATGAAACCCTTCCTTGAGCAGGGCTATGTCCGCCTGCGGCTCGTTCCCGAAGAATTCCTGCCGCCAGATCCACGGCCTGTTTTCCGCCGGGGTTTTGGGGAGAACGAGGGTGGCGTTCCTGCCCGCTACCTTGAAGTGAAGGGACGGGAAGCCGTGCCAGTCCGAGACGGCCACTCCCTCCCGGATGCAGGGAAGAACGGAGACCGGAACCCCCTTCGGGATGCCGGGGCGGCGGTGGCCCGTTTCCGTCAGCCACGCCAGCTTGTACAGGTTGTGGCGCTCCAGGGCTTTCCTGAACTCGTCCCCTTCCGGAAAACGGACGCGGACGGGCACGCGGAGGATGGAGGCGAGGGGAGGCCAAATGGCCCTGGCAATCATGAAGTGGCCCTCCTGCCCGGGATGGACGCCGTCCCCGGCGTAAATGAAGCGGGCATTCCTTTTCTTCGCTTCCCGGATTTGGCGGCCCAGCTCCGGGCGCATGTCCACAACCTTCCAGCCGTCCTTTTTACGGCTGGCGAGCCATGCGGCATAAGTGTCCAGCACCTGGTTGTAACGGGCCGCATCCTTTTCCGGGGTATCCGCCATATAGGGAGGCGGCGTGATGGCGATGAATTGGGCCCCGGCGTCTTCCACTCTTTTTTCAGCCGTTCCATGCCTTGTTGATAGGCCTGGAAGCCTGATTCGGAAAAGGGCTGCATCATGCCGTCGTTCATCCCATAGCAGGCAATGACGAGGGTGGGCGCGTATTTGGAGAGAATGGAATCCAGGCGGTCATGAAGGCACGGGCGGGGGAAGGCGCCCCCGGCGTGGCCCGGTTCCGACAGGCCGGAGACCGTTTCACTGGGGAGCGCCATGCTGACGATTTCCGCGTGCCGGTAGGCCGGAGTCTGCCGCAGGGCCGCTTCCACCAGGGCAGGCCATTGTCCGGAATAGGGGATGCTGTCCCCCAAAATGGCGATTCTGGGCTCCCCGCCCATGGCGTGCGCCAGGAAAAGGGCCAGCAGGACCGGGATGATGCGCAGGGTGGTCATTCTCATGATACCACATTACGCAGGCGCGGGAATGAATGTTTCAGAGGCGCGTTTCTTCCGGAAAATAGAATTTTCCCGGAGCTTTTATCCGGTTCCCGGCTTTTCCGTCCGGTCCTTTTTTCCGTGCCGTGCGCGTCAATGGGGGCTGTTCGCCATGGCCGGCTGCGGCGCAGCCTGGAATTCCAGGGAAAGGGAATTGACGCAGTAGCGCGTGTTTTTCGGCGTCAGGCGTTCTCCGGTGAAGATGTGCCCCAGATGTGCTCCGCACCGGGCGCATGTGATCTCCGTGCGCCGCCCCTGGCCTGCGTTGATGCTTCTGACGGCGTCCGGCAGGGAATCGTCAAAGCAGGGCCAGCCGCATCCGGCGTCGAATTTGTCTTCCGACCGGAACAGGGCTTCCCCGCACTTGCGGCAGCCATAGGTGCCTTGTTCAAAGAAGCTGACGAACTGCCCGGAAAAGGGCGGTTCCGTTCCCTGGTGCTCGATGATGCGCTTTTCCGTTTCCGTGAGGGGACGGCGCGTTCGGGATGGGCCGGGATCAGGCACGCCCTGGGAGGCGGGAATTCCGCCGTCCACAGCCATGACGCCTGCCACCCCTTCCGCAATCGTTCCTATCCATGATGCCCAGTGTCTACGTTCTTCCTGATTCATACGTACCTATGACCAGGTTGGAGCGGATTTCGCTCATTCATACACCAATATCTTGTGGATAAGGTTGATTTTAAGGGGAGAATACTAAAAATATGGGAGTCTGTGGGAGGATTAGTACTCTAAATCCAGCCAAAGCTGCTCCCAGATTCCTTGCCGCTGTTCTTCCTGGGGGTGGGAGACGGACAGCCCCAGAAGGCGGAACGTGCGGTCCCCGGAATCCAGGTCTTCCATCAAAGTCCGGGCCAGGGGCAGGATGTCCTCCTTCTCCGTCAGGGAATCCGGAACGGTCATGCAGCGGGACTTCTGGACGAAGTCCGGGAATTTAACCTTCAGGGTAAGCGTGTTGCCCCGGAAGCCGGAGCGCGCCAGGCGCCCCGTGAGCTCTTCCACCAGCAGGGGAAGGTGTTGTTCCAGGGCCTCCGCCCTGGTGACGTCTGCCCGGTAGGTTTCTTCACAGCCCACGGATTTGCGGATGCGGGAAGGTTCCACGGGGCGGTCGTCCATGCCGCGGGCGAAGTTGTAGAAGATCCCCCTATCTTGCCGAAATGGCGGAGCAGGAAATCCAGGCTGCGTTCCCGGAGCTGCGCCCCGTTGGTGATGGAGAGGGCGCGCATGCGTTCGGCGGTGGCGTGGCCGACGCCCCAGAAGGCCTCAATGGGGAGCCGCGCGATGAATTCCTCCGCGCGGGAGGGATGAATGGTGAACAGGCCGTCCGGCTTGCGGTAGTCGGAAGCGATCTTTGCCAGGAATTTATTGTAGGAAACGCCAGCGGAAGCCGTCAGATGAAGTTCCTGCCTGATTTCCCTCTTGATGCGCCGTGCAATGTCGACGGCCAGCGGAATGCCCGGCTTGTTTTCCGTAACGTCCAGAAAAGCTTCATCCAGGGAAAGGGGTTCCACCAGGTCCGTGTAACGGTGGAAGATGGAGCGTATCTGCGCTGAAACGGATTTGTACACGTCCATGCGGTTGCGGGTGAAAATCAGCTTGGGGCAAAGCTTCATCGCCTTCATGGAAGGCATGGCGGAACGCACGCCGAAGCGGCGCGCCTCATAGCTGGCCGCCGCCACCACGCCGCGCATCTCCGGTCTTCCTACGGCGATGGGCTTGCCGCGGTACTCGGGATGGTCGCGCTGTTCGATGGATGCGTAAAAGGCATCCATGTCCACATGGATGATTTTTCTCTGTTTCATGGGTGCGCTTCATGATCCCGGTTAAAGCGGAAATCATGAGGAAAGGAGCGGCCGCATCATAACGCGATTTGCCTGCCAAGTCCAGTTGGACAGGGTAAAGAAAGGCTTGAAAATGAAAGAAAGGGAGGTTTTTGGAAAAGGCGGCGATTTTGAATGAAACGGTTTGGAGGAAGGTGGTTGAGCACCGGAATTTCCAGAGGAAAATGGAGCGCCGTCAGACTAATAGGGAAAGTATCTCTTTCTCCGGTCGCGCCGTGCTGAAAGGAACTTCTCTTCTTCCTAGTCCGGAGATTCGTTTTTTTGCCGGGAACCCGATAAAAGAGGGAGTGGCTGCACTTGATAAGGAAGCGGAAAAATGAAGGGAACGGGCTGGAGGGAAAAACAGCAGGCAGTTTCCCCTCTGCACGGAGGAAACGGACTTGTTGGCGTTGGGGCATGGAAAAGGCGAAGGACGCGGACGCCTTTGCCTTTTCTCTTGATGGCAGTGCGACTTTCGCCATCGTCCGGAACAAGGGAGATTTTTTAAAAAAGATCAGAGGCTCTGGCTGCCCACATTTTTTTCTTGATCACGGGGTATTTGAGGCGAAGGTGTTATGTTCATGGCATGAAGGAACGGCATGCTCCGGATTTTTTTCCTAAGAAAAAACTGCCGGGCACGGAACCAGTTGGAGAAATGGTGACTTCATGATAAAAACCGAACATCAGGAAACGGCGATGAAGAGGTATTTTTCCGGAGAGGAGATTGAAATAGGCGACCATATCACCACGGACGGGGGCGAGGATCATAACGTGATTCTGA
Source organism: Akkermansia sp. JRP_AM1 (assembly GCF_049262625.1). NCBI lineage: Bacteria > Pseudomonadati > Verrucomicrobiota > Verrucomicrobiia > Verrucomicrobiales > Akkermansiaceae > Akkermansia > Akkermansia sp. JRP_AM1. Next base: position 582,920 of record NZ_CP118234.1, on the reverse strand, counting down.
AAATCATCGATTGTCCCGCAGTCAGGGACGATTATGGCCTTGATTGTTTTGGCGCCCTGATGTGCAGCTCTCAAACCGGGGGTATCATCTTCGTGTCTTTTGATGAAGTTTGTTCACCAGATACCAGGCTGCTTCACCGGAAAACGAGTGATGACCATTTGACGGCGATATGAGGGGCATGAATTTCTTGGCCGGAGGAAAGGATAGTGGCCCTTCCTTCGGAATGGGCCGGGATGGCGGCGTGTTACTGGAGCGCCAGTTCCATCTGGATATCCACCCTTTCATAGGACGGGCGGTAAATCTCCACTTCCCTGAATCCCGCCTTCCTGTATAGCTGGATGGCCGGGCGGAGCAGGGTATTGCTTTCCAGAAAGATTTTTTTGCAGCCCAGTTCTTTCGCCTTGGCGATGACGGTCCGGCACAACAGCATGCCGATGCCTTTGCCCTGCGCGCTGGGGCTGACGGCAAGTTTGGCCAGTTCGTACTGATGAACGGGATCGTTCTTCCTGCACAGGGCGCATACGCCGACAGGCTCTTCCCTGTAAAGCGCCACAAAGATGTGGCCGCCCTTGTCCAGAATGTGCTCCTGCGGGTGGTCCAGCGCGTGATGGTCCGGTTCTTCCATCTGCCAGTGCGCCGTAATCCATTCTTCATTGAGCGCCTTGAAAGCGGCCCGGTAGCGGGGATCGTAGGGAATGATGGAGACATCCCTGCCTTCCCGTTCCTTTTTTGCTTCCTTCACCCGTTCCAGCAGCGTTTTTTCCGCCAGCAGCCCTTCCCATTCTTCAATGGCGCGCCACAGGTCGTTCCGGGTTTGGCGGGAAATTTGTTCCACGGCGGCTTCCACGTCGGGATATTGTTCCGCCATGATATCGGACATTTTCTTTCCCTTGGCGGACAGCATGACGAGGTTTCTCCGTCCGTCCGTTTTGTCCTTCTTTTCTTTCACCAGCCCCCTGGCGCCCATTTCCTTGACAATGTTGCTGACGGACGGGTGTGAATGCCCTATTTCCCTGGCAATGGAGGTGATGGTCTTGGCTTCCCCCTCTGACAGGACAAAGAACACGGGAAACCATTTGGGGCGGATGTCCACGCCGTACATGCGGAAGATCAGGGCGGCGTCATTCGTTATTTTATCCGTCAGCATCCGCAGTCTGCTTCCAATGGCCATTTTTCCTGTCCGGTTGAAGAAATCCATATTCCCGTCTCCTGTTGTATTGTTAAAAATGTAACTGATTACGTAATTGGTTATATAATTATTCCCCAATGTCAAAATAATTTTTTTGGATGCATGTCCGAAAATGGCGGGAATCATGTCCGCGGTTTGCTATCATGAGCCTCAACCGTGGAGTTTGCAAAACCATGAAAGGAAATGAAAAGGCCTGGTATGCCGCGTTTAAATCCAAGGATGCCCGTTTTGACGGCCATTTCTTCGTGGGGGTGGCGTCTACGGGCATTTACTGCCGCCCCATATGCCGCGCAAAGCTGCCCAGGGCCGGGAATTGCACCTATTACGCCACAGCGGCTGAAGCGGAACGGGCCGGATTCCGGCCTTGCCTGCAATGCCGCCCGGAGCTGGCGCCCGGAACCGCTCCGGTGGACGCCGCCGCTTCCCTGGCGCGCCGTGCGGCCGGTTTCCTGGAGGAGAATTGCGGAGACATGGAAAGCCTGGAAGAGCTTGCCGCCCACCTTGGCTGCACCGGGCGACATTTGCGCCGGGCTTTTGCCGCGGAGTTCAATGTTTCCCCCATCCAGTATTTGCAGACTCTCCGGCTGCTGCTGGCGAAGAATCTCCTGACAAGCACGAGGCTTTCTGTTCTTGACGTTGCCATGAGCGCGGGGTTCGGCAGTTTGCGGCGCTTCAATGAATTGTTCAAAAAGGAATACAGGCTTTCCCCGGCGGCATTGCGGAAGCTGGGGAAGGGGGAAAAGAGGAGGAGGGTTCCGGAATAACGCTGACGCTGCCTTACCGCCCTCCCTACCGGTGGGAGAGGCTGCTTGAGTTCCTCGCGCTGCGGGCCATTCCCGGCGTGGAGGCCGTACGCGGCGGGGAGTATGGCCGCACCGTGCGTCTTGCAACCAGAAGGGGGAAAGATGTCTATGGCTGGATACGGGTGGGCCATTGCCCCGTGAAAAATGCGCTGATCGTGGTGATCGCGAGGTCTCTGCTTCCCGCCTTGTCCCAGGTTCTTGCAAGGGTACGCCATTTGTTTGACTTGTACTGTGACCCGGCCGCGGTGGATGAAACGCTGGCTTCCATGAACGGCCTGTCTCCGGGACTGTATGTTCCGGGAACCCGTCTGCCCGGCTGTTTTGACCCTTACGAGCTGGCGGTGCGGACAGCGCTGGGACGGCAAATTTCCATGAAAGCCGCGAATGCTCTGGCGGGGAGGCTGGCGCGGAGCCATGGCGAGCCCGTGCGGACGGGGATGGAGGGGCTGACCCATGCGTTTCCTGCGCCGGGGAAGATTCTTTCCCTGAGCGGCCCGGGAAGCGCCGGATGGGACATTCCCGGAATGACCGCATCCAGGGGCAGGGCGGTTGTCGAGCTGGCGCGCGCGTTTGAAGAAGGGAGCATTGATTTCAGTTTCCGGGCCGATCCTGAGGCTGAAATGAAAAAGCTGGCGGGGCTCCCCGGCATCGGAATATGCACGGCGCAGTATATCGCCATGCGGGCCTTTGGATGGACGGATGCCTTTCCTTCAACCGATCCCGGCATTAGAGAGGCGCTCTCCCCGCGCACGCAAAAGGAAATTCTTGCTCTGGCGGAAGGCTGGAGGCCGTGGCGCGGCTATGCTGCCGTCAATTTATGGAATTCACTGAAACAACACTGAAATAATAGAAAGATGATGTATTACTCAACACACTATTCGTCACCCCTTGGTCCGCTCACACTGGCGAGCGATGGGGAACATCTCGCGGGCTTGTGGCTGGAGGGCCAGAAGTATTTTGGAGATACCGTCAGCGGGGACATGGAGGAAAGGGACGGCCTGCCGGTATTTGCCGCGGCAAGAGACTGGCTGGACAGGTATTTTGCGGGCGGCAGGCCTCCGGTAGCCGAATTGCCGCTGGCCCCCGTGGGGGAGAGTTCCGCCAGGCCGTATGGAAGATTCTCTGCGACATTCCCTACGGAGAGGTTACCACTTACGGAGAGATTGCCCGGAAGATGGCCGCGCGCGGGAATAGAAGGAGCATGTCTGCTCAGGCAGTAGGAGGAGCGGTGGGGCATAACCCCATTTCCATCATTATCCCGTGCCACCGGGTGGTGGGCGCAGGCGGGAGCCTGACGGGCTATGCCGGCGGAATTGCCGCGAAAATCAGGCTTCTGAAGCTTGAGGGAGTGGACATGTCCCGCCTTTTTATGCCGAAAAAGGGCACCGCCCTTTAAGGGGGGCAGGGAATGTCCTGCACAGGCGGAACGTTGCCGCCAGACGGTGCGGAGGGGTAATCAAACGCCGTTCCGATGTCTTGCGATTTCAATCAAACAAAAACCGCAAGCACTGATAAACAGCAACTTGCGGTATGAAAAGTCTGGTAGGCCCGGTAGGAATCGAACCTACATCGTCGGTACCGGAAACCGATGTCCTATCCATTGAACGACGAGCCCATGTTCCCAAGGAACGAGAGAGATAGAATAGAAAAAACGGGCCGGATGCAAGTATTTTTATACGGGTGACGGGATTGGCGTGATGAAAATATTAAAGACCAAAGACTAATGGCAAAAGGGCGCCAGAATGTTCCGGGCTCGGGAGAGCAGAGTTTTCCGTCAGGAGATTTTATGGTGGAAGGAGAAGATGGCTGCCAGAACGGCCACCACCGTAACAGTCATGATGGCCGCAAAGAGGGGCCAGAGGTCCAGGAATCCGGCCCCTTCCAGGAAGATGCGCTGGATGAGTTCCAGCCCATACCTCATGGGGTTGAGCAGGGTAAGGTCCTGGAAGATGTCCGGCATGCTGGAGATGGGGGTGGCGAAGCCGGAGAGCATGACCATGGGAACCAGCAGCAGGAAGGTTCCCACAATGGCCTGCTGGAGGGATTGGGCGAAGGAGGAGATGCACAGCCCGATGGCCGCCGCGGTGATGATGAAGAGCAGAATGGCCGCGGCAAGCAGCCAGATGGAGCCCTGGAAGGGGATGCGGAACCAGAACATGGCCACCAGCACCACAAAGACGGCCTGCATGGAGCCGGTGATGACCGTGGCGATGCCTTTGCCCAGCAGGATTTCCCCCGGGTTGTACGGGGCCACCAGGAGCTGGTCGAAGGTGCCTTCCTCCCGTTCCCGGGCGATGGAGAGCGCCCCGGAGAGGATGGAGTTGATCAGGGCCAGGACGGCAATGAGGCCGGGCACGATGAACCAGCGCGTGATGAGGTTGGGGTTGAACCAGGAGCGGGCTTCTATTTCCACCGGGGAGGCGCCGCCGTTTCTGGCGGTCAGGTCCGCGCCGAAGCCGGAGGCGATTTGCTGGGCGTAGCCCAGGGCGATGGCTGCCGTGTTTGCGTTGCGCCCGTCCGCAATGAGCTGGAGGGAGGCGGGGCGGCCCGTCTGGAGGTTGCGGGAGAAGTCCGGAGGAATGGTGAGCCCTACGACGATTTCCCGGTTGTCGATCATGCGGTCGATGTCCTTTTCCGTGGCTGCCGCGGCCTGCCGCCGGAAGATGCCGGTTCCCTCCAGGTCCGCGATGTACTGGGCGGCCGTTTCCCCGCCGTCCTTGTCCAGCACGACATAAGGCACGCGCGTGACGTTCATGGTGGCCGCGTATCCGAAGATGCATATCTGGATGACGGGCGGGATGATCAGGGCCATGCGGCTTTTTTTGTCCCTGAGCACGGCCAGCAGTTCCTTTTTGACGAGGGAGGCTATTCTGACGAAGAAGTCCATGGCGTTATTCGAGGGATTTGGGGGCTTTCAGCCGGGCGATGCCCATGAGGACGACGGCAAAGACGCCCAGCGTGATGCAGCACGGGATGATGACGGAGGGGATGTCCCCTGCCAGGAAGAGGGTCTGGAGCAGGGTGACGTAGTAGCGCGCCGGGATCATGTAGGTAAGGGCGCGCACGGCGGGCGGCATGTTCAGGATGTCGTACAGGAAGCCGGAGAGCATGAGGGCCGGCATGAAGGTGCCCATGATGGCGAACTGGCAGGCCAGGAACTGGTTTTTCGTGGCGGTGGAGATGACGAGTCCCAGCCCCAGGGCCACGATCAGGAACAGGGCGGAGACCGCCAGCAGCAGGGTGAGGGAGCCGCGGATGGGGATGTCAAAGACGAAGGCGGCGAAGATCATGGAGATGGCCAGGCTGACCATGCCCAGCAGGAAGTTGGTGGCCGCCTTGGCGGTGAGGATTTCCCCGCTGCCCACGGGGGTGACAAAGAGGCTTTCCAGCGTGCCCCGTTCATATTCCCGCGCCATGACCAGGGAGGTGAGGAGCGCCCCGATCATGGTCATGATGGTGACGATGACGCCGGGAACCAGGTAGTAGTGGCTGTCGTTGGCTTCATTGAAGCGGGTGCGCGTCTGCACGTCCAGCACGGGGGCGGCCCCGCCGCTCAGGGAGGCCGCCCAGGAACCGACGACGGCCTGGAGGTAGTTGCGTATGAGGGTAGCCTGGTTGGCGTTGACTCCGTTGACCACGATCTGGACTTTCGTAACGCCGCCGTTGAGCGTGTCCGGCGCGTTGCTTTGCAGGGCAATGAAGGCGTCCGCCTGATGGGTGCGCAGCTTTTCCTCCGCCTCGCGGGAGGAGAAGACGCGGGTGGTCTGGAAGTACCTGGAGAGGGTGAGGCGCGTTTCCAGGTTGGTGGATTCGCTGGAGGCCGGAACGGCCAGGTACGCGATGCGCACGTTTTTGATGTCCATGCTCATGCCGTAGCCGAAGAGGAGCAGGAGCACGGCGGGGAGAATGACGGCGATGCCGATGTTGCCGGGGTCCCTCACCACCTGGTGGAGTTCCTTGACGATGAGGGCGCCGATGCGTTTGAGGGAGGCCTTCATGATTCTTCCCCTCCCTTCCGCATGTGTTCTTCCGTGATGGTCAGGAAGGCGTCTTCCAGGGAGGCCGGGGCGCCGTCTTCGCGGGGCGGGGCATATTGGCGTATTTCATCCGGAGAGCCTTCCGCCAGTGTGGTTCCGTCCATCATGATGAGCATGTTGTCGCAGAATTCCGCTTCTCCCAGAAAGTGGGTGGTGATGATGATGGTGACGCCTTTTTCCGCCAGGGAGTTGATGCGCAGCCAGAAGTCGCGCCGGGCCAGGGGGTCCGCGCCGGAGGTGGGTTCGTCCAGGAAGAGGATGTCCGGGGAATGGAGCAGTCCGCACGCCATGCTCAGGCGCTGCTTGTAGCCGCCGGGCAGGTGCGCGGCGGGGGCGTTCATGTACGGGGTGAGGTGGAATTCCTCTTCCATGGAACGGATGGCGTCCCGCCGTTCCTTTCCGGCCATGCCGTAGGCCCCGGCAAAGAATTCCAGGTTCTGCCGCGTGGTGAGCATGCCGTACATGGAGAATTTCTGGGCCACGTACCCCACTTTTCTGCGCGCCCTTGCGGCGGCGGTTCTCAGGTCCGCTCCGGCCACGTTAAGGGTGCCTCCGGTTGCCGGAAGAAGGCCGCAAAGCATGCGGAACGTAGTGCTTTTTCCGGCCCCGTTCGGCCCCAGCAGGCCGAAGACCTGCCCCCGGCTGACGGAGAAGCTGACGTGGTTGACGGCGGTAAAGTTGCCGAATTTGCGTACCAGGTCCGTTACCCGGATGATGGTTTCCCCGCTTGTTCCCTGGCCGGGAGGGGGAGTTTCCGCGGGAACGGGGATGTCCTGCGGGGTGAGGTCCGCCTGTCCGGCCAGCAGGGTCATGAAGCCGTCTGAAAAGTCCGGCTGTCCCGGCTGCGGGTGGTATTCCTCCAGTTTCCGCCGTGTGGGGTGGTCCTGCGGCAGGATGATGCGCACGGTGCCTCCCTGGGGAGTGGCGTTGATAATTCCGGGCAGGGCGGCCAGCCTGCTCTGGAACTGGCGCGCATGGATGCCTTCCGGCGTGCGCACGGTGATGCACATGCCTTCCGCGCGGGCGATGACGTCCGCGGGCGGGGCATCCATCAGCAGGCCCCCCTTGTACATGATGAGGGTGCGGTTGCAGTAGGCGGATTCATCCATGTAGGAGGTGCTGACCAGCACGCCCACGCCTTCCTCATGGGAGAACTGCCCCAGGATGTTCCACAGTTCCCGGCGGGAGAGCGGGTCCACCCCCACGGTGGGTTCATCCAGCAGAATCAGGGGAGGGGAGGAGACCAGGGAACAGCACAGCCCCAGTTTCTGCTTCATGCCGCCGGAGAGCTTGCCCGCCAGGCGCGTGGTGAAGCGTTCCAGGCTGGTCATGGAGAGCAGGCTGCGGAAGCGTTTTTCCCGGTCCTGGCCGGAGACGCCGTGCATGCGGGCGTAAAGCTCCATGTTTTCCTTTACGGTAAGGTCCTCGTAAAGGCCGAATTTCTGAGGCATGTACCCGATGGAGGCCTGAATGGCCCGCGCCTTTTTAACGGAGTCCAAGTTCAGTACGGAAATGGAGCCTTCATGCGGTTTCATCAGCCCCGTGATGAGGCGGATGAGCGTGGTTTTTCCCGCACCGTCCGGCCCCAGCAGTCCCACGATTTCGCCGGCGGAGAGGCGGAAGGAGACGCCGTCCACCGCGGGAAAGGGAACGCCCGCCGGGTCCGGAAACATTTTGCGGACGTTCCGGCAGTCAATCAGGGGCTGGGAGTCCGTAGTCATGGCCTGGGCTGTTCCGGAGGCTGCGTTCCGGCATTCTGGTCCAGGGGGATGGTGACTGTGGCGGGAGCGCCCAGCCGCAGCCGGTTGTCCGGGTCGTCCACGATGATGCGCACTTCATAGACCAGGGCAGTCCGGAGGTCCGGCGTTTCCACATTCTTGGGCGTGAATTCCGCCACGGAGGAGATGAAGCCTACCGTTCCCTTGAAGTCCGTATCCGGGAAGCTGTCGTTGTGCACGGTGGCGGAGAAGCCGGGCTTCACCTTTCCCAGCTGGGATTCGGTCAGATAGGCCCGCACCCATTTGGTGTGGTTCAGGGAGAGGTTATAAACAGGTTTCTGCGGGGAGGCCATGTCCCCCTTTTCCAGAATCCGGTTGCGCACCACGGCGTTGCCCGGCGCGTAAAGCACGGCATCCTTCAGGTTCTGTTCCCTGATGACCAGATTGGCCTTCGCCTGGTTGTACTGGGCCAGGGACTGGGCAATGTCTTCCACGCGGGAGCCCGCCAGCAGCAGTTCCAGCTGTTTTCTGGCTACGTCCAGATTGGCCGCCGCCACTTGCTGGGAGGCTACGGCGTCGTCCGCCTCCTGGCGGGAGATGGATTTGGTGTCGGCCAGCGCCACCAGCCTCTTGCTGCGCACTGCGGCGTTGTTCAGCGTGGCTTCCGCCGCCTGCACGTTTGACCGTGCCTGGGCTATCTCCTCCGCGCGCGGGCCGTTTTTAACGCGGAGGTAGTTCTGCCGCGCGGCCTCCGTTGTCTGCCGCGCTTCATCCACGGCCTGCTGCAGGCGCACCGTTTCCAGCGTGGCGAGTTTCTGCCCGGGGACCACGGTGTCCCCCTCGTCCACCAGCACGGAGTCAATCCGCTCGGAGATCAGGAAGGCCAGGTCCACCTGGCGCAGGTCCACGTTGCCGTAAAGGACGGCTTTATCCTCAGGCCCGGACGGAGCCTCCCGGTAAATGAACCAGGCTGCCGCTCCTGCCGCGCAAAGAAGAATCAGGAGGATCACCAGCTTTTTCATGTCTCTATTTATACATCTGTATAATTTTTTACAAGTAAAATACAGCCGTCATGACGGAGAAGGAATTAGCGGTTTACTAACGGGGTCAGAACAGGCATAATCCGGCGACTTTTACTTTTCCTATTATTGATATGATGACCGCCACCGAGATACGCCAAAGCTTCCTGGACTTTTTCCGCGAGAAACAGCACACGGTCGTGCCCTCTGCTTCTTTGATGCCCCAGAGCCCGGGATTGTTGTTCACTAATGCCGGCATGAACCAGTTTGTTCCGTATTTCCTGGGGGTATGGACTCCGCCGTGGACGCCCGCCCGCGCCACGGACACCCAGAAGTGCATCCGCGCCGGCGGCAAGCACAACGACCTGGAGGATGTGGGTTATGATTCCTACCACCATACGTTTTTTGAAATGCTGGGGAACTGGTCCTTCGGGGATTATTTCAAGAAGGAAGCCATCCGGTGGGCCTGGGAGCTGGTGGTGGAACGGTGGGGGTTCCCGGCGGAACGGCTGTACGCCACCGTATACGCGCCGGACAAGAGCAAGGGCGATCCCGGAGAGTTTGACCAGGAGGCCTGGGATTACTGGGCGGAGCTGTTCCGTTCCCGCGGGCTGGACCCGGACGTGCAGATCGTGCACGGGAACGTGAAGGATAATTTCTGGATGATGGGTGAAACCGGCCCCTGCGGCCCCTGTTCCGAGCTGCACGTGGACCTGACCCCGGAGGGGGATACGAAGGGCAGCCTGGTGAACAAGGATTCCGACCAGTGCATAGAAATCTGGAACCTGGTGTTCATCCAGTATAATGCGGAGAGCGACGGCTCCATGCGCAATCTTCCGGCGTGCCACGTGGATACGGGCATGGGCTTTGAACGCGCGTGCTCCATCATGCAGTGCACGGACGGGTTCAAGGATTTTTCCCGCAAGCCGTCCAATTACGCCACGGACGTGTTCCGCCCCCTGTTTGACCGCCTGGAGGTGCTGAGCGGACGGAAGTATGCGGACGTGTATCCGGCGCCCGGGTCCAAGAAGGTAGGCGCGCAGGATGATTCTCTTCAGGAGGCGATTGCCTTCCGCGTGATTGCGGACCATCTGCGCACGCTCAGTTTTTCCATTGCGGACGGTATTCTGCCGGGCAACAACGGCCGTAATTATGTGCTGCGCCGCATTCTGCGCCGTGCCGTGCGCTATGGCCGCCGCCTGGGCTTCACCCAGCCGTTCCTGGCGGAGCTGGTGGATACGCTCGTGGAGTCTTTCGGACAGGTGTTCCCCGAGCTGGCCGCCCGCGCCTCCACCGTGAAGGAGGTGCTGAACCGTGAAGAGGCCAGCTTTAATGAAACGCTGGATCGCGGCCTGGAATTGTTTGACGCGGAAACGGCTTCCGCCGGAAAGGTGAGCGGGGAGTTTGCCTTCAAGCTGTATGATACGTACGGTTTTCCGATTGACCTGACGGCCCTGCTTGCGGAGGAACGCGGGCTGGAAATTGACATGGACGGGTTCAACAGGCTGATGGACGAGCAGCGGGAACGCGCCCGCGCCGCCCGCAAGAGCGAGGTGGTGCGTGCCCTGGATTTGAAGACGGACGCCGTGACGGAGTTCACGGGGTACGATGTGGACGAATGCGCCGCCACGGTGCTGGAAGTAAGCCGCCAGGGGGATTCCCTGTTCATTATTACGGACAAGACCCCGTTTTACGCGGAGATGGGGGGCCAGGTTTCCGATGCCGGGTTGATTGAAATAGGGGGGACAGCTACCATGTGATGGCCGTCCAGCAGATTGGGAATGCCCGCGCCCATGTGGTGGAAGCCCGCGAAGGGCTGGACGTGAAGCCGGGGGACCGCGTGCATCTGAGCATTGATGCGGAACGCCGCCGCCGTGTGGAGGCGCACCATACCGCCACCCACCTTCTTCACTGCGCCTTGCACCAGGTGGTCAGCCCGGATGCGGCCCAGCAGGGTTCCTTTGTATCGGAAGACCGCCTGCGCTTTGACTTTAACAGCGGCGCCGTCACGCCGGACCAGCTCCGCCGGATTGAGGAGAAGGTAAACGGCTGGATTGAGGAGGCCCTGCCGGTGCACTGCACGGAACGCGCCTATGCGGACGTGAAGGGAAATTCCGCGATTGCCCAGTTTTTCGGCGACAAGTACGGGGACGTGGTGCGCGTGGTCCAGGTGGGCGGCTGCCGGAATGAACTGGACGGCGTTTCCATGGAGTTCTGCGGCGGCACGCACATTGCCAATACAAAGGATATAGGCCTGTTCAAGATCAAGAGCGAGGGGGCCATCGCCTCCGGCGTGCGCCGCATTGAGGCCATGACGGGAGACGCCGCCCTGGAGATGATCCGTCAGCACGTCGTTGCCAGGAGCCTGGAAATCGCCAGGGCGGTGGAAAAGATCAAGGAAGTCAATTATGAGCTGGCGGACATGGGGCTGGAACAGGTTCCGGTTCCCACGATTGAAGACAAGCCGGGGCTGTCCGCCCTGGGCGCTTCCGACATCCGGACGGTGAATGATTCCCTGGCGCGTTTTGACGCTTCCGTGGAGCATTTCAAGCAGACGGCCCTGGATGCGGAAAAGAAGCTTAAGAAGGCCCGCGCCGGGCAGTCCGCCGCCAGGGCTGACGCCCTGCTGAATGAATGGCTTTCCGATGACCCCGCCTCCCTGATCCAGGTGGCGGAGGGTGCCGGGGAATTGCTCCAGGAATTGCTGAACGGGTTGAAAAAGCGCCAGTATGCGGGCGCCGCCTTCCTGCTGTGCGTGGACAGTTCTTCCTTGCTCCTGGGCGCTTATTGTGGCAAAGATGCCATTGCGGACGGATTGTCCGCCGGGGATATGATCCGCGAGGTTTCCGCTCTTGCCGGAGGCAAGGGGGGCGGTCGGCCGGACCAGGCCCGCGGTTCCGCCCCGCAGGATGCCGATCCCCAGGCGCTGGCCGCGGCGGCACGCAACATCATTAACGGGTAAGCCCTTCACGGGGCGCCCCACTGGACACCGACCATGGACAAGAAGATTTTTCCGGACGAACCTGAGATTCCCATTCTGCCGAACCTGTTTACGGCAGGGAACCTGGTGTGCGGGTTTTTCGCCATTCTGACGATTTTTGAAGGGATCAACCAGGCGGACAGCGACGCCGTGGCGGCTTTCTCCTATTACCAGAATGCCACGTTCCTGATTTTCGCGGCGTGCCTGTTTGACTTGTTTGACGGCCGCATTGCGCGCATGCGCGGGCAGGACGGCCCGTTCGGACGGGAGTTTGATTCCCTGGCGGACATTGTCTCCTTCGGCATTGCTCCGGCGCTGCTGGTGGCCAAGGCGGTCCTGTTCCAGCTTTCTCCGCCGGAGGTGGGCTGGGGCATAGGCATCCTGTATCTGCTGTGCGCCGCCCTGCGCCTGGCGCGGTTCAACTGCATGGCCGCCGCTCCCCGGAAGGAGGGGCAGAGCAGCGATTTTGTGGGGCTGCCCGTTCCGATGGCGGCGGGCGCCGTGGTTTCCACCATGTACTTGGTGATGTATCTGGCGGGCAGGGCTCCGGACGGGGCCATGGACCTGGGCGTGTTCAAGTACGTGATTGCCCTGGCGATGGCGGGAGTGTCCGTCCTGATGATGAGCCGTGTGGTTTATCCCAGCTTCAAGCACATCAACATGCGCACGCGGGGGACCATGTACGCGATCGTGCTCATTGTGCTGACGGTCATCTGCATCTTCAAATTCCCGTGGGTGATGCCCGCGGTCATTTTCTCCATTTACCTGCTTTACGGGCTGGTGCGCCCCTGGGTGGCCCGCCGCTGGCGTAACAGGCTGGAAGCCAGCGATGGAGAATAAAAGGGCTTTTTAGGAAGCTGTTCCTCCTTTAAATGGGTCGTCGTGCGCCTGGCCAGGGTGGTTGGCGCGGATTTGCCGTGTTTCAAACCTCGGGCATGCCTTTGGACCAGGTCTTTTTCTGGGGAAAGAAAACGTCCGTCTCCGGAACTCGCCGCAATTTTCCCGCACGGCGGTATAACGTCAAACCGGCCGCGCATCACAGAGACGGCGGCCGGTTGAAAGACGGAGAAAACGGATGGCATGCGCGAAGGGGGAACCATTGCCCCGCGGGTCCGGCGCTTACTTGCTCTTCTTTTTAAAATCGTCGGCAAAGGGGTCCTTTTCCGGAGCGGTGGGAACGGCGTGCGTCTCAATGTCCTTGGTGCTCTTGACCAGCGTGATGCACACGGGCTTGCTGCGGTTGCCCATGTCGTCATATGTGTAAAGGAAGCGGCGCACGAGTTCCTTGCTCTTGGAATCGAACATTTGCTCCTCCCTCAGGTTGGCGTTGCCGTCGTAACCGTAGCGTACGAAAAAGAGTTCGTTCTTCTGCCCGTCAAAGATCAGGCATGAGCGCAGTTCTCCAAAGGGGCCTCTTTTGTAGAGGGTTACGGAAACGAGAACGTTGTGGATGTTGTAAGTGGTTTTTTTCATCCCCTTGCCGTCCCCGGTCTTTTCAAAGTAGCTGCGCGACCCGTCTTCATGCTTGACCATGCGGGAGGAAGCGGTCTGGACGTTGAAATCATCCTGGCTGGCCGCCAGGGCTCCGGCCGTCATGAGCAGGGGGATGATGAGAAGCAGGGGCGTTGTTTTCATGGTGAAAAAAGTGTTTCTGACTTATTAAAGTGATGTATAGTGCCTTTGACAAGAACGTAATTAGATGAACTGGCTTGTAAGGCGAGACATATTGAATGTGGCGCGCGGCGGCGTGCTGATGGGAATTGTAAACGTCACTCCGGATTCCTTTTCCGACGGAGGGCGTTTCCATACGGTGGAACGCGCCGTTTCCCATGCAAAAGAGCTTGAGCGGCAGGGAGCCCTTATTCTGGACATTGGGGGGAATCCACCAGGCCGGGTGCGGCGGAGGTCTCCGTGGAGGAAGAACTGGACCGGGTGCTTCCCGTGGTGCGGGAACTCCGCCCATGCACGGACGCCGTGATTTCCGTGGATACGCGCCATGCCGCCGTGGCGGCGGCTGTGCTGGAAGCGGGAGCGGACGTGATCAATGATATTTCCGGATTGCAGGAGGAGGGAATGGCGGAGCTGTGTGCGGAGGCGCGCTGCGGCGTAGTGGCGATGCACATGCAGGGACGGCCTGAAACGATGCAGAACGCGCCTTTTTATGAAGACGTGGTGCGGGAGGTGCGCGGCTATTTTGAGGAGCGTTATGATTTTCTGCTGGGCCGCGGCCTGGTCCCGGAGCAGATTTGCTGGGACCCTGGCATCGGCTTCGGCAAGACGCTGGAACACAATCTGGCCCTGCTGTCCAATATGGACAGGCTGGAGGTGGCGGGACGTCCGGTATTGTTGGGCCTTTCCCGCAAGCGCATGCTGGGAGCCGTTCTGGGTGATGCGGAGCAGGGGCGTGCGCCGCTGAGCACCGCCGTGATGACGGTATGGGGACATTTGCACGGCGCCCGTATTCACCGTGTTCATGATGTGGAGGAATGCGCCCGCGCCCTGCGCCTGGTCCAGGCCGCCGAACCGTTTGTCCGCTGATTGAGCCATGGAACCCGCTTCTTCCCGCCCGGTATTGACGTCTCTGGCGTCTGTTGCGTTCGCCCTGGCTGTTCTGTTCCTGTTCCTGGCGGTGCGCGGAATTTGGCCGCTTGGCGGCCATTACCTGGAATACATGGATAACGGGCAGATGGTGTATCCCACCTTGAAATATTATGCCTCCGCTCTGATGACCGGAGCGTTGGACGGGTCCTTCTTTTATGATGTCAATGGAGGAGCGGGCATCCGCGTGAGCCCCTCCCTGCCGCACCAGCTGCTGGTTCCCTCCACCTGGATTGTGGTGGCGATGGGAGACTCCTTTCTGTTGAAGGACATGGTATGGGTGATGCTGGCGGACGCGGCCTGCATCTGCCTGACGGCTTCCTGGTTTCTGAGACGCGTCTTCCCCTCCCTGCCCGTATGCTGGACCGTGCTGCTGACGGCGGGTTATGCCCTGGGGGGATTTTTCCAGACCAAGTACGGGTTCATGCAGTTCCTGGACCACGCCGCCATGTTCCCCCTGTTTGCCCTGGGCCTTTACCAGCTGGTGAACGGAGGGAGGGGGTGGCTGTATGCCGTCGGCCTCTTTCTGCTGGCTACCTCCATGTACAGCGCTTTCATGGCCGTCGTGACCGGCTGGCTGTTCGCGTGGGCCTTCACGCTTCCCCTGAAAGGGACGGCAGAACGCCGCGTCCGGCTGGCGCGCGTGTTCTGGTACACGGCGGCGGTGACGCTGGCGACCTGCTATTACTGGCTGCCCATGATGGAGATGAGCCGGGATTCCATGCGGTCCCTGTTCATGACTCCCCCCACTTTTTTTGAACTGTCCTGGCCGTTTGACCCTCCCAAATTCCTGGAACGCCTGTATTCCTGCCTGCCGGGAATGGCGTGCACCGCTTTGGCTGCCGTCTATCTGGTTTACGGGAGGAAGGAGGCCCCGCCGGCGAACAAGGGGAGGCGGCTGTTTCTTCTCCTGCTGGCGGCGTCCGTGCTCCCTGCGTTCATTGAACCCCTTCACCGCGCCGCCCATCTGTGGAGCTACGTGGATTTTCCGGTCCGGTTCGGGTTCATTCCCAATCTGGTGGTGGCGTCGTTCTGCGCCTGGATCCTGTCCGGCGGGAGGCTGCCGCAGCCGGCGGGGCGGCGCTGGGGCTGGGGATGGAGCCTTGGCCTTCCCGTGGCGGCGTTTGCCGTCTCCCTGATTGTCCTTCACGTGACGGATATGGACCTGGTGGCGCGCCTTCTGCCTCTGCTGTTTTTTTCATGCGCGTGGCTGTGCTGGCGGCATGCGGAAGGCAAAAGGCTGGGGTGGTCCATAGCCGCCGTGATTCTGCTGGGGCTGCCCGTGGGGGCTGCCGCGTTCTGGAAGCAGGGAGAAGAGGAAAAGGCCGCTGTACTGGCCCTGAATGCGGAATGGCTGGCGCGCGGAATGGACGGGTACGCCGGGCTTCTGCGCGTGAAAGACAGGGACCGCCTGCTGGTGGACAACGCGGATTGCCTGGGGCCTGTCCCGAGCATCGGCAACTTCCGGCATACCACGAGCATCAGCCATTTCCGTTTTCTGAAAAACCTGGGGTACCGGGATGAATTCACGCGCACGTATGGTCAGGGGGGTACCCTGTTTTCCGATCTGCTGCTGGGCCATGGCTTTTTGCTGGCGTCCCGTCCCGTGGAAGGAATGGAGAGCGTGCTTTCCCGGGAAGGCATGTATTTATACAGGCTTCCGGGCGCCCGCTGGGGGCTGGTGGTTCCCCAGAGCGCGCTGGGGCTGCGGCTGGATGCGGAAGCCGGCGTGTTCAGCAATCTCAATGCCCTGCATGCCGCGCTTTGCCCGTCAGCGGAAGGCCCCCTGTATGCTCCCGTGGAAGTGCGGACGGAGAGGAATGGCAACTTTTACCGGATGAGCGTGCCGGAATATCCCGGCGCGGTGTACGGCTTCCCGCAGACGGATACGGAGGAACTCCGCGTCAATGGCCGCGCGGTGCCCGTCATGGCGGAAGCGCAGAAGGCCCCCGGCGGGACGTGCCGCACCTATAATGGAGCATTGGAATTAAAGCGTGCGGGTGTAACCGGGGAAACCGTGGTGGAGGGAAGGATGCGGCGGCTGGTGGAGGCTCCTCTTCTGGCGGCTGCGGCGCGAATGCCGGAGCAGGATGTTCCGGTTCTGGGGAAAGGCCAGGATCAATACGGGTTGGAGGCGCACGGACGCGGAGGCCATGTGGAAGTGTCCCTCTCTGCCGGAAAGGGGGAGGCGCTGATGGTTCCGGTGGTGCATGACCGTGGATGGAAGGCCACGCGGAACGGGGTGGACGTGCCCGTGGAAAAGGTGGGGGAATTGATGGCGGTGCGCCTTCAGGAGGGGCGGAACAGGGTGGTGTTTGATTATTATCCGCCTCTGTTGAAAGAATCTCTGTTTGTTTCAGCCGGAACGGCTCTGCTTTTTCTGCTGTATGCGTGGTGGGCGCGGCGGCATCCGGAATCCCAGCTCAGAAGGATGGTACTGGCCTGTGGATACAGGCTCTTTCTGTGTTGCGCCGCCGTGGTGCTGGCGGCCGTTTATGTGGGGTCCGTCGTGTTGTTTGTGGTGCAGTCCATGCTGTAACGGTTTCCGGGGAATGGAGAAAGCCGCCTTCAGCCGGTTCATGTACAGGATTTGACCGCTCCTGGCGGTCCCGGGAAGCGTTGCGGGAAGACGGGTAAAACAGCGTGATTGAAGCAGTGGGGCCGGAAACGTATACGTTCCGTGGATTGTTTTCCATGCTGGGAAAGGTGACGGGGCCCGTCGTCCGGTTTTGCCCGTTCCTCCGTGGGCCGCCTATGCCGCCGTCGGCATCATGGGGATGCTTCATCGTGACGTGATGCTGACCAGGGATGAAATCCTCGGGCTGATGGAGGACAGGCCCTGCGTTGAAGGCATTCCGCCTGCCGGCTCCATCCGGCTTTCCGCAGGGGCGGAAAAGCATGCCGCGGATTTGGGAAAAGCTTATGCTTGTGAAATGTCCCGGAGGAATTGTTGATGATGAAATTAATGACTTAAAAACGGCTTAGACTATTTCTCGCGGAGTCAAGTTCGATGTCGTTGACATCTTCTACGTTTATTTCCAATGAATTAATTTTCAACAAACCGGGGGAGGAAGCGTGTTCCTCTTTTCAGGGGTTCATTTTTAGTTTAGTTATTTTTCAGCAGACTGGGCCGGTTTCGTTGAACTGGATCTGTACCAGTGGCTCAGTCATCTTTTTTGCGCTCCTTGGCAATTAGACTTAACAATTGACTTTTTACGTGTTTATTTTACTATTTTTTTATGTTTCTGATTGTTAGATCTTATTTATTTATTTGGATCTATTGTTTTTTATACATGGGCATTCCTTCAAATGGCGGAGAATTGCCTGCTTGTCCAGCTTCCTTTATTACGTCTATCGTTTGCAACCGTTCAGGAGATATTTGGGTTGCGACGGAAGGGAAGGGATTGATGCGCTTGCCATACGGAGGGGAAAAATGGGAGCAGCAAAAAGGAAACGGGCTGCCTGATACAACAAATTTCTATGCTCTTCTCGAAGACAGGCAGGGGCGTATCTGGGTGGGGACAGACAATAAAGGAGTGGCTGTGTGGAATGGGAAATCATGGCAACAGTACAACCAGTCAAATGCCTTGCCGGGGGAGAGGATCTTCGCCATGGCTGTATCTCCTGTCAGTGGAGATGTGGCTATTGCTACTTCCGGCGGCCTGACTGTTTATCAACCGGAAACGGAATCATGGAAAGATTACACAAGGGCGGAAGGTTTGCCGGAGGACCAGATTGCTTCTCTCTCCTTTGATCGAAAAGGAACTCTTTGGGCAGCTTTTCAAACTTCCGGAGTGGCTTCAGCAGAACCTTCCAACGGATATTCACGGTGGAATGTAGTGCAGACAAAGTGGTATTGGGATACGCTGCAGAGAGTTCGCCAACCATTTGAAGCCAGAGGGAAAGGCCTGCCTTCAAATTTTTGCAACGCGATTTGTGCCGAATCGGGCTGGATTTGGGTAGGCACCAATTCCGGACTCGGGTACTCTAAAAATAAAACAGACTGGAACTTTCTGAGGGGCAGGGACTATGGGGCGAAAAATGAAGGACTATGGAAACCGGATGAGAAAACGTCTGTCCGGCATGCTCAAAAACTCTTGAAAATGAACCGTAGGGAAAACAATGACGATTCTCTTTTGCCGGAGGATTATATCACCTGTTTTTATCCGTCTTCCCAAGGGATGTGGATAGGATTCAGGGAAAAGGGCGTTTCTTTTGTGCGGAAAAATTTACAAAAAATTCAGACTGTGGATATGCCCTGTGACGATGAAGTGGAAAAATTGGTCAGCGTGACCAGTTTTGCTTCTCTGCCGGATGGCAGCTTGTATGCCGGAACGTATGGAAAAGGATTATTGCATTTGGGCCATGTAGAGAGAAAACGGATTTTCCCGTTGAATGATGTGAAGCATCCTTCTTTCCCGGGCATTGGACAACTGTCGGAACTTTTAAAAACCAGGACAGCAATTGATGGAATGAAAAAAACAAATCCCCCTGCAAAAGCCCTTTTCTGGTATGAAGACTGGGCTACCCGGGGCGACTGGTGCGAACGCTATGGACGGAGTTACATGCTCCTGTGCGGAGCTGCCGGTCCTATGGGTTCCGTCCTTGAGGCTTTTGACAATGCATACAGATGCGAATCCGTCAAGGGTCCACACGTCAAAGTGGGTGAAAGCGGTGTATCCGGAAAAGTTATCTGGGAAAATGAACGGGGTGACGAAAACATCCTTTACTGCCCCATCAGCACGACCAGAACGCTTGCCCGGTGGAGTGACCGGGGAGAATCCGTAGACAGAGACTTTGACGGTCCGGACCTTGGCGTGCTGATTCAGGTTCCGGACAAAAAACAGCTCCTCTCCTTTTATTTTTATGATCCAACCCCGCTTGCCGACAATGATCTGGACAACAGCCTCAAGGATTACATACTCGAAATCAGAAAACTACCTGCCAATTTTGATTTTGACTCCTTCCTGGGACTTGGAAAAGAGGAGGAAGTTCAGGAAGAAGACTTATTCCGGGAACCTTCCTATGACGGGCTTAAGGATTACATACCCCTGCCTGTTCTGGCGCGAAGCAGGGTTAAATCATTTGCCGGATGTGGAGTTTACAAGAATTTCATCGTCGAAGGCTCAGGGTGGTACTACGTCAGAATATTGAAAAACTACTCAGTTTCTACAACCCTCAACGGAGTATTTATCTCATCCCTGGACGAAACGAAAATTGCTGTCGACAAACTCCTGGAAAGACTAAATCAAAAATCATTCTACTATGGGCTTTGCATACCATCTCCCCCTCCTTTGAACTCCGAGCAGGCAAGTAAACTTTCTTCTAGCCTCTTAAAATTATGGGCTGCCAGCCAAGACATGAGGCTGTTAAACGGGAAAGAAATCTTCTCATCAAGAAAACTTGGAATTTATGCCTACAGACACCTTCTTGCTACCCAGGCTCCAGATGAAATCAAAAAGAACTGGAGATGGAGACTGAAAATATGGGAAACGGAGGACAGGAAGGACTTCCGGCAACAAATGAAAAAAGCGTGGGCCAGTTTGCAGGATACGGTCTATTTCTACAGATCTTCTGAATGGGCTACATTCGCGCCGGATACCACCATTCCCTTTTCAGTCGATGAAGTCAGAAAAATGTCCGCTTTGAAAATTGATTGGAAACAGTATTTGCCGGGTTCAAACAAGAAACCGGAACTTGACGTTCAACAAATGAAAGAATGGTTAAAGAATAAAAAATAATGAGCATTAAATTATTTACTGCCATCTTCTTGCCGGCATTACTGTTTCATCTGATGCCGTTACACGCGGCGGAGGATTACAAGTGCGAAGTAAAAATAACTCCTGGCGAGAATGTCGCCATGTCCGAAGATGGGGATAAAGCCATACTGGACAAGCAGGAAGGCAAAGTTTACAAATTTAAAGCTGTTGCCAAATTTACTCCTGACTCAGAACAGGAATGGGTAGAATACCGATATGGTAAAACAAGAAAGTATATATGGGAACCTGCGCCAATCATGACGAGCGACCCTCCCAGGGGAAAGGGAGGATTTTCTTCTACGGGAATTTGCTCTCCCAGTGAAGAATACTGGGGAACTGAATTCAAGGTCAAAGTTAAGGTGAACATGGGGGTGGTCGGTCCAAAGAGAAAAGAGAGGTGGCCGAAGATGAAATGGATGCCATAGCTCCGTTAATTCAAATACAGTTCGCCAAGTTCAGGGAAAATGCCGGGGGCAATGGTTTCACCATTCACAATCAATTCAGAGGGAAGCCTGTTCCGGTTCCGGAATTCAAAAGGGAGGATAAAACACCGGATGACGATAAATCACCCGTAGGGTACTATGCAGGGGATATTCCTTCCTTTACTGTCACCTTCAAGGCGCTGCCGGACTCCATGAAAACAATCAAGGCAACGTGCACCGACGGAATATTTGCCTCTGAAGCAACTGAATTGTCCATTGCCAATGGAAAAGCCGAGGGTGTCGTCACCGCCAAGGAAGCCGTGGAGAGAAAATGCCGGGGACGCGCAGAAAATGCATCCTGGAGTTTCTCTGTTCTGGGAGTGAAGTTATCCGCCAAGGAACAAATGACCATCAGCAAATGCTATGTTCTTCTTGACAGGGGTAATCTGGACAAGCCTTGGAAAACCCTGCTGAAAACAGCTTTTGGGAAGTGGAACTTCAGCGGAGCGACCACCCATGATCAGCTTATGGACAGGCTTAGTCGCGGTATATCCAACAGTGCTTCTTATTACGATGAATGGAACCCGGAAGTGGGAAAAACCGGCTCCCTGTATGTGGATCAGAAACAAAACCCCATGCCCTTGTCGGTAGCCGGAATGGTAGATGCCATCGACAAAGGAACGGCAAAAATCATCTGTGTGGAAGCTGCCGGTCTTATGGAATATTCTGCGTCGGTTCTCGGCTCGGGCGGAGTCAGTTCCAGAGGAGTCGGGTGGACGGAAACTAGAAAAACAACAAACGCACAAGGACAGGAGGAGACAAAATCCTGGCGCTCCGGCCATGCCTGGTGCCTTTATGGAGGTAAAGTACATAACCCTGTTCCCTACAATGCAGGTCCTACCAACAAATCGGAAAGTGATTACATAAAAGACGATTTGAAATCCGATGAAAACAGGAGTAATTTTACCGAACCTGGCGGCTGCTACTTCTCATTTAACAAATAACCATCATGACTTGCACGCACAGTATGAAAATTCTCCCCTTTTTCTTCATTGCCGTAACCCTCATAGGGCAGATTCTTCATGGGGCGCCTGTTGCAGGGAATGACCTGTATCCCGGCCAAACAGTCTGGGAAATAAAACCGGCCGCAGTATGGAACCAGACCACCATAAAATCCAATCCTGCTGAGCGCAAGGCCCGTCTGTATAACCTGTATGAGGAAATTAAACCAGGCGGGAATCCTGTTCCTGGACAGTCCGAGGCGGCAAAAGACATGGAAGGGCTCAATATATCTCAGTACTACCTGGGATGGGACTATGAGCAGAATTACTGGGTCATTGTCGATATCATGGGAAACGTCTACATGGCCGTCAAAATGTTCTACTCCCCAAACCCCGTCTACAGTCGTCAGAAAGCAGTAGATGAAATGCTTGTCTCACAAAAACAGGGACCTCCGGTCAACCGTAACCGTGAATACCGATGGACCATGTTTGGTGACGGTATAAAAATGGCATTTCTGCAAGTCCCGTTTATTTTAGACGAAGATAAAAAATTATGTGGGGAATTCTTTGCAGAACAGGAGGGGTTTTCCCTCATTGCCGCTGACCACTGGTTCTTTCCGCTTATTAGAAAAGAGCTTAAGGATAAAGAACTTTTTGAAATATCAGAGACCATACTCGCCGCACTTAATGGAAAACGCCAATTCGGGTATTTTCCGAAAAGGACGCGGCAGGCGGTGAAAAAGTGGAAGGATATTTCAAAGATGCCTTATCAAAAGAGGACCAGGCATGAAGAAGAATTAAGGAAATTAACAAAAGGCATGCCCGAGGGCTTATACGACAGGATTGATTGGAATGCTCGTGAGCTGCAACGGAATGATAATATTCTCAACCTGAATATGCCGGACGGGAACGAAGACAAGGGGCCTGAAATGATACCCAATATTAATAGCGGCATCGGAACGGTGCGCTGGCTCAAGAAGCACGTAAATATCCCTTTTATTGCGGAAAAAGGTCATGACGAATCTCATATCAACGGATGTTCCGGTACTTTTAGCGTGAACAAGAATGGACGGGATTATCCCGTCACCTACACGATTCTGCATCTTCATACGAAAGACCAGGCCTTGAGAGCGATGTTCGCGATGCAGGCGGAGCAATCAAAACAACTTATCAAGCCGGATATCCTGAAAAAAATCCTGCAGGTACATCCCGGTCTGGTGGGAGATTACGATGTCTGCCTCAAACCGGTAATCAATGAATTGGGAGTCCCCGTACCCCAGGGAGAATACTCCTCAATTAGTTTCATACGGGGTAATACGGCCGTTATGCTGAAAAACGAGACGATGGATATTTCCGTTTTGCCATTGGCAAAACAAATGGACGAAGCTTTGCTTAAGAATATGCAGTTGTTCATGAAACCCGAAGAAACACGGTAGGTTTCTTGTGATTGAAATTTAATTGCTTAGCGAATATTGGCAAAATAGCTCAAGTTTGGAAGTGCGTCGATTGGTGATTCGAGTCCGGGTAATGGGAAGAAGCGCCAAAGAAATAACGCAGCCCTATGATGTTAAAAGGAACCACTTTATACAATCTGCCCAAACGATGCAGGGAAATAGGGAAGTGTAACCGCATTTCCCAGGTTGTAACCCGGTTCCGGATTCAGAAGGGCTTTTAGTTGCGGAAAAACTTGTCTGATGCCCGCTCTTTTTCCTGATGCCGTTGCCGTTATGGGTAACTTGAGAAGTGACAGGGATTGATGAAATGATGCGATTAGTGGGAACCGGCAGTGCTTTATCTTTTTTAGAGTCCTGCCTTGACTCCCATGGAGGAAATGTGGTCCAGGGTTAATTTTTTGTGTGTCAAGCCAAAGCTTGTTCCCGGTGTTGTTGAGGGGAGTTTTACCTGCTTTTTTTCTGCTATTCGCATGAAGACATTCCTGAGCGGTTCAAACATGATGGTTATTCTTGGTTATAGTTAATTTGCTGTAAAGCGTATCAAGTCTTCGTGCAGCGGGAACGGCTCCGTTCCCTTTTCAATGTTGATGGGTTGACGTGAAAAGGCTTTCCGTTTTTGAAGGATGGTTGACAGGGGAATCTGGCGCGGTAGAGTGGTTTCATGCAGTCTTCCTATTGTCCGAGTCCTTACCGTTATACGCGCCGCGTGACCCGTGAAGTCATGGTGGGGGATGTGGGGGTGGGCGGCTCCAATCCCATCCGGGTCCAGTCCATGCTGACGTCCGATACGCGGGATACGGATGCCTGCGTGAAGGAGGCTCTGGAATTGGCCGCGGCGGGGTGCGAGATTATCCGCCTGACCGCCCAGACCAAGGCGTATGCGGCCAATCTGGAGAATATTTCCCGTGAATTGCGCGCGGCGGGTTGCCATGTGCCGCTGGTAGCTGATATTCATTTCAAGCCGGACGCCGCCATGGAGGCCGCCAAGTGGGTGGAGAAGATACGCATTAATCCTGGCAATTTCATCGACAAGAAGAAGTTTGAAGTGAGGGAGTATTCGGACGCCGAATACCGTGAGGAACTGGACCGCCTGAGGGAGGAGTTTACGCCCCTGGTGCTGTTTTGCCGGGAGCATGGCCGCGCGATGCGCATCGGGTCCAACCACGGCTCCCTGTCCGACCGCATTCTGAACCGCTTTGGCGATACGCCGGAGGGGATGGTGGAGAGCGCGATTGAGTTTGCTCAGATTGCCCGGGACTTGGATTACCATTCCCTGGTGTTTTCCATGAAGGCTTCCAACGTGAAGGTGATGGTGGCCGCCTACCGCCTGCTGGTGGAACGCATGAATGCCTTGGGGCCGGACTGGAATTATCCCATTCATCTGGGGGTGACGGAAGCCGGGGGCGGAGAGGACGGCCGCATCAAGAGCGCGGTGGGCATCGGGTCCCTGCTGACGGACGGCATTGGGGATACCCTGCGCGTTTCCCTGACGGAGGACGCCGTGCGGGAAGTGCCTGTGGCCTACCGCCTGTCCAATCCGTTCCAGCCGTCGGAGCGTTCCGATGATCCCGTTTCTTCCTTCCCCGAACCGGAGTTGAGCTATGATCCCCTGAAGTTTTCCAAAAGGCAGGGAGGGCTGGCGATGTGTTACGGGGTGCGCCTGGGCTGGGAGCAGCCCGTGCGCGTGGTGGTGCCGGATGCGGGGTTTTACGCCCTCCAGACGGAACGGGATGCGATGGGGGACATGATGCCGGAGCTGGCCTTCGGCCAACTGGAGGCCATTGAGGTGGACCCCCGCTGCGGTGACGAGCTGGAGCCGCTGAAGGAACTGGCCGAACCGTCCGTTGTCACCGTGAAGAACGGCCTGGACATGGAACCCGTGTATGCGTTCCGCCTTCTGGCTTCCCGCATGGAAGACAGGCACCTGATTCTGCTGAAGGATACGCTGATGCCCGGTTCCGTTTCCGATGAGGACGTGCCGCTGGTGGCCGCCCGCAATATCGGCTCCCTGCTGAGCGACGGCATTGGAGATGCCGTGCTGATTCAGGGGGAATCGGATCCCCGGCTGGCTTCCTTCCTGGGATTCAATATTTTGCAGGCTACGGGGACGCGCCTGACGCGTGCGGATTACGTTTCCTGCCCGTCCTGCGGACGCACCTTGTACAATATTCAGGAGGCGACGGCCCGCATCCGGAAGGCTACGGAGCATTTGAAGGGCGTGAGGATTGCCGTGATGGGGTGCATCGTGAACGGTCCCGGCGAGATGGCGGACGCCGATTTCGGCTATGTGGGCGGCGCGCCGAACAAGATCAACCTGTACGTGAAGCACACCCCCGTCAAGTTCAACATTCCCCAGGAGGAGGCCGTGGAGCGGCTGGTGGACCTGATCAAGGAGTACGGGCGGTGGGTGAACCCCAAGTGAGGCTTTTAACGATTCCGGAGAGGTTCCAGCATGGGAAGGATGTTTATCAGCGGCGGCCACGGCGGTTTGGCGCGGGCTGCCGTGGAGTGTTTTACCGCCGCAGGATGGGAGGCGGATGCTCCGTCACACGCTGAACTGGACGTAGGGAACCGTTCCGCCGTGCGCCGCTGGTTTGACGAACATGCTCCGTATGACCTGGCGGTGTGCGCCGCCGGAATTACCAGAGACAGGCCATTCCTGAAACAGACGGAGAAGGAGTGGGACGAGGTGATGAACGTGAATGTGACGGGAGCCGCCTGGTGCGCCCGCTGTGCCGCCGCAGCCATGGCGAGGGAGAAGCGGGAGGGGCAGGTGGTAATGGTGGGTTCTTATGCGGCGCTTCGCCCGGCTCCGTCCCAGGCGGCCTATGCCGCTTCCAAGTCTGCGCTGGAAGGCTTGGTGAAGAGCCTGGCGCGGGAATGGGGAAAGGAGGGAATACGCGTTAATCTGGTGCTGCCGGGGTTCATGCTGACGGAGATGACGGCCGGGTTGAGGGAGAGCGTGAAGGAGTCTGCTTTGTCCAGGCATGTTCTGGGCAGGTTTAATACGCCGGAGCAGGCCGCGGCGTTTATTCTGTTTTTGCAGGAAGTCCTCACGGCAGCCTCCGGGCAGGTGTTCGATTTGGATAGCCGGATTGCCTGATCATGGGCAGCGGATTTCTTATCCGCGTTTTCATCAATGATGGAAAGGTTTTCCGAAAGAAAAGCCTTTCTTCACAGGGATGCAGCATGATACGCCATGTGTAAAAAGAATAGGAAATCCCTGGGAACAAGGGCCTCCCGGTCCTTGAAAAGATATATGAACAGGAGGATATGCCGCTTTCTCACTCCTGGGATTTTATGCTTTATCCGAAAGCCGGAAGCCTGCCGTTCCCGGCGGAATACCCTTAAACCAGCGGAGGTTTTTTCTCAAATACTTTTCCCTCAAGCTTGGAACTTGACCACGGATAAGAAATCCGTTGAAATATCCCCATGAGCTTGCTGTCGGCTGGTGATCAGGGAAAAGGAAAGTCTTCTTCCTATGGTAGTCTGGATATTCCCCTGTCGCGGAATTATGGAATAGACGCCTTGCGCATTGTCGCCATGATGCTGGTTTTGGTTCTTCATCTTTTGGCCGCCACTCATGTATTGCCGCTGGACAATCATGATTCCGCTTCCTACCGGGTAGGGTGGCTTCTGGAGATTGCCGCCTATTGCGGGGTGAATTGTTATGCGCTGATTACTGGGTATGTATGCTGTGACGGGACGTTCAGGTATGAACGCGTGGTTACCTTATGGTTCCAGGTGATTTTTTATACGGCGGGCAGTCTGCTGCTGGTGCTGCTGTTTTCCTCCCAGGTGGTTCATTTTAATGACGTCCTGAATTCGTTGTTTCCCGTTTTAACCGTCCAGTATTGGTATGTGACGGCGTATGTAGGGCTGTTTTTCTTTATTCCTTTCCTTAATGTCCTGGGGAACCGGCTTACCAAATCACAGTTCCAGTATCTTCTGGTTACCGTTTTTGTTCTGTTTTCCGTGGTTCCCACCTTGCTTCACAGGGATGTGTTTCCTGTAGAGGGAGGGTATTCCGTCTGGTGGCTGGGCGTTCTCTACATGCTGGGAATGTATATTAAAAAGCATGGCCTGTTGACTGGAATGAGGACGGGCGCCTTATGGATGCTTTATGCCGGGTGTGTATGTTTTGTCTGGGCGTTCAAGATGGTTCTTGACGTGGTGTCCCCGTACCTGATTGGACAGATAAGGGGCGGCGGAACGTTTATTGCCTATAATTCTCCGTTCATTGTAGGAACGGCGGTTGCCCTGTTCCTGATTTTTTCCCGCATGCGTTTTTCATCCCGCAGGACGGTTGCCTGCATTTCATGGCTGGCGGCCGCCTCGTTCAGTGTTTATGTGCTGCATTGCAATGTTTTGATAGGCAAATGGTTTTTATGGGATGTCTTTGAATGGGCCGCGTCTTCTTCCCCTGCGTTGATGGTCGTGAAGGTACTGGCAATGGCTGTTGCGGTGTATGCAGGCTGCTCCCTGGTGGATGCCGTACGGCGTTATTTGTTCAAGACTATGGACGTTAACAGGGAAGCCCGTGCAGTCGTCGGCTTTTTCGGGAAGCTGGGCCGTGCCTTCCGGAAAGTGTGCCGCAGATTGTTTCTGCATTCCTGAAGGCAGGGGAAACGTTCTGTTCCGTTATTCCGCACAACTCGTGTTTGAGAACGGGATGGTTTTCCCGCTTATTGCTGTCCCCTGCCTAAAAGGCCCTTGAGCCAGGGAATGACCAGGTCTTTTTTGAAGAAGTGGTTGCTCGGGTCCACATTGGCGAGGCGGAAAAAGGCGTCTCTGTCCAGCCCTGCGGGCAAATGTTCTCCGTGCCAGCGTTGGGCCGGGTCTGCAAAGCGGGGCTGGTGGCGGTACTGGAAATGGTCCGGCGCTCCGGCTGTGCGGTAGGCCGCGGAGATGAGTTGGAAGTCCCTGTCCAGACCGCCTTCCGTACAGATTACGGGGCGGGGAGCCAAAGCGGCCACAATGTCTGGAAAGTCAAACTGCTTCCAGAAACCCGGAATGAGGTGGCGGATGGAGTTGGGCGCGGAGCGCACTCCCCTGCTGCTGGGCATGGTCATGACTTTGGCGCGTTCCAAGGTACGGCACAGGAAGTCATTGTACACAAAGGCAAAGATGTCCGGATTCAGGACGCCCAGCACCATCATGGGTTCCGTTCCCAGGGAGAAGCCGCTCAGGATGATGCGGTTTTTCTGCACCCAGGGGCGTGTTTTTACCCAGTCCAGAACGCATTGGTCCATATAGGAGGTGTAGCCCAGCCAGCTCCAGTCCATTTCCAGCAGGAAACGGGCCAGGTTTTCATAGTCGTGGGAAGAGCGGCCGGCGGCGTGCTCGGCGTCGCCCTCCTCTCCCGTTCCGGCGTTATCCACCACAACGGCGGCCCAGCCCTGTTTGACGTAGTGGCAGGCCATGGCGTTGCTGCCCGGCTGCGGTACGGGGGGCTGGGCCAGGTCCGGCGACGTTTCCGCCGCCAGTTCTTCCTTGGTTTGATCAGAACCGGGGATGCAGAATAGCACGGGAACCGGATTTTTTTCTGAAGCGGTATCCGGAACAAGTACCAGAAACGGTACCGCAGCGCCCGGGAGGGGATAGGCTTCCCATTTTTCTACCCGGTAGTGTTCCCTCTGCACGGTTTTTACCAGGACGGGTGCGGGAAGGTTGTCATGAAGGGGGAATTTCATCAGTTTTTCCATGGCTTCCCGGACTTTCTTCTGCCAGGCGGGGAAGTCTTCCGGTCTCATGTCCGGAGAGAATGCGCATGCCGGCTGAATGTTTTCCAGCATTGTTTGCACGACGCCGCGGGAGGAGACGTGCCGCTGGTCGTTCCGGGAGGAATGGAGTACCGCCCAGTCAGCCGCCTGGAATTTTCCTTGCGGTGAGGAAAAGGAGAGGGAGGGAAGGCAAATGGCCATGAAGAGAAGAGATAAAAATCCGGCGGTCTGAATGGTCATGGGACTATGATTGCCATAAAAGGAAGCCCGTTGCAAGACGGCAGGGGTACCGTTTTTCCTGGCTGTTCCTGACGTACCGGAAGCTTGAGTTTTTCCGGGTGCGGCAGTAGTCTGGCCGCCGTCATGATTGCGGGGGAAAAAGTCACGGAAGACCGGAGCCGCGGGTATGCGGCCTGGGGCTGGCTTCCGGCTTTGGCATGGGGGCGGCAGCCCATCTCACCGGAGTGAGGGAAGGGCGCAGCGTGTTGAAGCCGTTGAGGGAACTGTGGGGAGCGGGGCATCCGTGGGGCGATGTTTTGAGCGGGTGGATTCCGGACAGGAAGCTTTTATGCAGCCGCAGGAACGGCCCTGCCTCCCAGTTGGCGCTGCTGCTGGCGCGGCAGGCCGTGGAAGAAGCCGGTTGGGGAGAGGAAGAATTGAAGGATGCGGCCCTGATTGTGGGCAGTTCCCGGGGGAACGCCTCCGGCTGGCTGAGCCCGTGGCCCGGACGGCGGTCCATGAAGATTCTGGCCGTTCCCAATTCCCTGCACAGTGAGCTTGCCTCCTGCGTCAGCATTGAACTGGGGATTCGCGGGCCTTACCACGTGCTGGCGAGCGGCTGCGCCGCCGGTCTGGATGCCGTGGGCATGGCGGCCATGCTGATGCGTCAGGGAATTGTCAGGAGGGCGCTGGCTATCGGGCTGGATTTGCCCTTGTGCCGGGAGCTGCTGGGGACGTACTGGGCTTCCGGGATGCTTTCCCGCAACGGAATGAATGATCCCTACGGTCCCCATGCCGACGGCATGTGCATTTCCGAGGGAGGGGCGGCCATGGCGCTGGAGTTGTCTTCCGGCCCCGGCATTTACGTGAAGGATTATCTGGTGAATTCAGATGCCTACAGCCCGCTGGGAATGCCGGAGGACGGAAAGAGCATTGCCGCCCTGCTGGATGCCGCCCTGCGGAATTGGGATGGAAGAGTTCCTTTGACCGTCTGTCCCCATGCCAGTGGAACGGCGGGGAATGCCGCTTCCGAGCGGGCCGCTTTAAAACGGGTTTTTGGAACCGGCATTCCGGATTTAAGGATGATGAAGCCCTGGACGGGTCATGCCATTGGCGGCAGCGGCATTCTGGAACTGGCCCTGATGCTGGCTTTTATCAGGGAGGGGGCTTTGCCACCTAATCCTTTCTGGGTAAGTTCCCCGGCAGGTGCGGCTTGTGTTGCGGAAGAATTGCCTTTGGATGGGAGGCGGATGCTGGTTAAGTCCGCCGCTTCCATGGGCGGCCATAATGTAGTGCTGAGCCTTGACGTGGGCGGCTAACATGTTTCTGGAGCGAGAACGCTTATGAAGAATCCTGGACAGTTTTTATCAGAGTTGAAGTCCGCGGGACTGCTGCGCGTTCTGCGGAATGTGGATTGCCTGCCCGGCGGCATGGCCCGCATGGAGGACGGCCGGGAGGTAGTCAACCTGGCAAGTAATGATTACCTGGGCCTGGCTCATCATCCGGCCCTGGCGGAGGCTTTTTCCCGTGCGGCGCGTGATGGCGGGGCCGGGGCCATGGCTTCCCGCCTGGTCACGGGGACGCGCCGGGCGCATTCCGGTCTAGAGGAGGCCCTGGCTGATCTGAAGGGGACTGAAGCGGCGGTCAGCTTTTCCTCCGGTTACGCAACCTCCCTGGGGGTGATTACCTCCATTGCGGACCGGGAGGATACGGTGCTGATGGACAAGCTGTCCCATGCCAGCCTGATTGACGGGGCGCGGCTGTCCGGTGCCCGCTTGTCCACGTTCCTGCATAACGACATGGAATCATTGAGAAAAAAGCTGGAGCATTTGCGGAGCGCGAATCCTTCCGGCGGAATCCTGGTGGTGACGGAATCCGTTTTCAGCATGGACGGGGACCGCGCGCCTCTTCAGGAAATCGTGCGCCTGAAGGATGAATTCGGCGCTCTGCTGCTGGTGGATGAAGCACACGGATTCGGTGTGCTGGGAGAACACGGGGCGGGATTGGCGGAGGAACTGGGCGTCTCCTCCCGGATAGATTTTCAGATGGGGACCTTGAGCAAGGCCGCCGGGGTGAGCGGCGGTTATGTAGCCTGTTCCCGCGCCTGGGCGGATGTGATGATCAATTCTGCGCGGTCCCTGATCTATTCCACGGCTCCGCCTCCCGCCCTGGCCGCCGCCGCCCTGGCCGCAGTGGAAGTGATCCGGAGCGCAGAGGGGCAGGAACTGCGCCGTCATGTTTCCGTGCTGGCGGATGCCTTGTCCTCCGCGCTGGGAATGCCCGGCAGGCCCGTTTCCTCCATCTTCCCCGTGGTAATGGGAGAGAATGATGCCGCCCTGGCCGCAGCGGGTACGTTGCTGGAACGCGGTTTTCTGGCTCCCGCCATACGTTATCCTACGGTCCCCCGCGGAACGGCCCGTCTGCGCGTTACGGTAACGGCGGCCCATCGGACCGTCCAGATCGGGCGGTTGGGAAAAGCGTTGGCGGAGTTGCTCCACGGATAATAACATAATTACTTGAATAATGATGAAAGCGTTGTCTTCCCATTCCCTTCATTTGGTCCTGAGCCTGTTTTTCCTGCCGATGATCGTGGTGTATGCCGTGACCGGCCTGCTGTACATGGGCGGCGTGGACCAGCACTTCACTTCCCATGTGGAAGTGCATGAGCTGAATGCCGCCGACCAGCCGCCCTATGAGGATTCCTGCAGGGAACTGGAACGCCGTGGAGTAGCATTGCCGGAAGGAAAGGTAAGGCCGTTCAAAGGGAACTACCTCCTGGGTCCTATGACGGATACGCATGTGCTGTTCCTCAGGAAAGGCCATGCCCTCCGGGCGGAAGTGGTGGAGCCTGGCATTTACCCCAATCTGATGCTGGCTCACAAGGGGAAGGCGGGATGGTGGTTTACTGCGTTAGGATACGGGGCGGCTCTTTCCCTGATTATACTGTATGTTACCGGAATTCTGCTGATGTGGAAAAACCGCGGGAAGCGGAAATTAATGCTGGTCAGCGCCTTCTTGGGAACAGCCGCTGTGGTGGTGGGGTATCTGATGCTTTGAGGCGTGGAATGACAGCCGGATGTCCGGAATGGCAGAGCTTGCATCTTGACAGGAATGCTCTCTTCCAGTAAGGGAAGGGATGAAGGTTCCAAAGGGAATTTTCACTGAACTCCATAGAATAACACGATGATGAATGCTCCTGATTCTTCTCCCCCTCCGTCCTGCTGCAGCGGTTCCCCCTCCTGCACGGCTGCTTTGGTCCTCGGCATTATTGCCCTGGTGCTGGCGTTGATCGGATTTTTCCCGTGCCTGGGCTGGATTACCCTGATTCCTGCGGCTCTGCTGGCCATTATTGCCCTCATCATGAGTATTGTGGCTGTGAGCAAGGGCTCTCCCAAGGGCGCTCTTGTCGTCGCCATTATTGCGTTGGCGGCATCTGCCGCAGCAGGCATTGTGCAGGCATGGATGGCCAGCGCGACCGTGACTTACATGGAACAGCACCAGGATTATGTGGAAAAGAAGGCGCAGGAGATCCAGAAAGAGCTTCAACAGATGGAGCAGCAGAACCAGGAGCAATTGAAAAGGCTCAGGGATGCGGAGGATTCCTCCCCGCTGATGAAACGGGTTCCCAGGACCTGTAGTTTCTGAAACGCTTTCAAGGGAGCACGGCGATGAATTGCATGCGCTCTGCGTGGCGTTCATGCCGCAATAGCTGGATGACCAGGAAAGTGTGGCTGCCTGCATGGGCCATCCTGTCCTTACTGTTGTTGGCGCCGTCCCTCATGGCCCTGGCAGTCAGTCCTGCCGGGATGAATTCACTGGCGGCTTCCGTGGCCGTGCCGCACCGGGAATGTCCTTTGTGCGGCATGACGCGCGGGTATGTGGAAATGGCCCGCGGAAATATACGCGCTGCATGGGAGAGGAACCGGGGCGCTCCGGTCTGGTTTATGGCAGGGCTGCTCAATGGAGGAGCTGCCGTGTTTTATCTGGCATGGTGTTGGCGGAGGAGGGCAGGCTTGGGGAAGAAAAATGGTCTTCCGGGATGAAAAACAGCAGGCGGAAAGGGAAAAACAACTTCCTGACCGGTGCAGGGCCATGGATGTGTCATGCGTTTTTTGTCATACTGGCGATGTTCTGAAGAAGGCATGCAACTAGGGAAGCAGTATGATTGACCATGCAATCATGGTATTTATTTTTAGCGCATTGAGAAGCGTTCGGTCTTTGTTTTGACATGAGCCGGGGATGTTGGAACAGGAGAGAGCCGTCAAGGGGCAACAGGGAGGTTCCTTGACAGATTTTACACGCTTTCTTTAACATTAGAGCGTTTCCGTGTCTGGAAATCCAATGAAAAAATGAAAGATGAACAAAATAAACTACTCGGATCCCCGCCGTTCCGTCCCCGATACCGTTTCAACCATTCTTGCATTGGTTCTGGGTATTGTAGGATTGATTCTCGCGTTGCTCGCCTTTCTTCCATGTCTGGGGTGGGTAGCAATTGTCCCCGGCCTTCTCTGTGCCATTCTGGCTATTATTCTGGGAGCGGTAGCGGTAAAGAGGAGTGATGACAGGACGTATGGTTCTGCCAGGGGCGCGCTGACTTGCGGGTGTGTCGGCCTGGTGATCATTATTGGAGCGATCATTTATCAGGGCATGATTCTGGCGCCTGTGATGAAACAGGCGGATGCCCATACGGAGGAATTCACATGGACGGCTTGCAGCGCTGTGAGGGAGGCGCGGAAGGAAATGCACCCCAACGCATGCGAGGCGGTGGACCGTGTTATCTCTTTGATCGACCATCCGGAGGAAAGAAAAGAGACGGTGACGGAGAGGTTCCTGGAGGTAGCGCCACCGGCTCCAAGGGGCGCTACTGCCGTACTGGAAGGCCCGGTGCCTTCTGTTTCCGGTAAATGAGGCGGTAAAATCTTTGAAGGCAGGGCACCCGGTGTTCGTTTACCGGCTGTTTCTTCTGTCATGGAAATCCTGCAGGCAGGGCGGTTTGAAGGGTATTGCATGTCCATTCAAACCGCCCTTCTTCATGCACGCGGCAAAGAGGCTTTGGCTGGCGGAAACGTACGGGGCGGAGAAGGGTCTTTTTATGGGATTCAGCATATTGAGTCTTCCGTCGGATGAGAGGAAAGAGATAATTTGACAGGAGGGGTGGACGGAATGGATGCAGTTGCAGACTTTTTCCGGCAGTCTGAACGGCTGGTTGGAGAAGAGGGTATCTCCTGCTTGTGATAATGTCCATATCGGTGGAAATGGGGCCGGGTATTCATTTTCTTTTCTTGCCGAGGGGCAACGCGGAGGAAGGGCCGGAAGAAACGCATGAGAGGAAAAGACAGACTCATTCCTGCCACCGTGAAAATGCCTCAATTTATTTGAAACCAATGTCCTAGGCCCGTTAAAACAGCGTGCATTCATACAGGGTAATGATGAAGGTTGGAACTGATGCAACGCATCATTTCATTACAACTCAACGATTATCTGTATGAATGAATCCATATCAAATTCTCCGCAGCCTGATCCTGTGGAGCAGCCGGGAATCATCTTTTTCATTCCCTGCAAGGCAAACAACGCTCCTCTGCTGGTGGAAGCTGTACAGGGCATCCGCCGTGCCGTTCCGGAAGCGTCTGTCATTATTCTGGACGATGACCGGGCACGCTGTCCCCAAACCGTCAGGGAAGTGCTGAGGAACATGTCCGTGGAATGGAAAGTGCTGAAGAAAACTGATACGTCCTCCGAACATGCGGCCGCTATTCTGACTCTGATGGCTCAGGCTGTGCGCCATGAACATGATGTGCTGGTGCGCACCAAGCCGGACAATCTCATTCTCCATGCCGGTTTTTTAAGGGAATTTGCCCGTTCCGAAGCGGGATTATCCGGAACCTGTCTTCGGTCCGGCCTGCTGTGCAATGAACTTTATGCCCTGAAGCCTGCTGTGCTTCGGGCCATTCTCCAGCATCTGGAGCAATCCTCCTCCGTGATGAAATGTCCGGAGGGCGCCGTCATCCTGGGGGCGTTTACCGCCCTGTTCCCGGATGGGGCCCCACTCCTCGCCAGAGCATGGACGCGAGGAACCGGAGGTCCCCTGTGGGGGCATTACAACTGGACGACTTTTCCGTCTGCGGAATCCCTGGCGGACATGGACATGGTATCCATGAGCCGGCGTTATCAGGACAAGGTGGCGCGCCGCGCCCGTATCTCCGTCATGAGATGCCTGCGGAACGCCATCTGTAACCGTCCTGTTTCCGTGGACCGTCAACCTGCCGCCTGAACCTGACCCAAAGCATCTGCCGGGAATGGGGCCGGGGAAATTCCATGGCGGCGTTTTCCCTTATTCCCGGCAGGTGCCTCAACGACAATAAAACAATGAAAGAAATTGATAATCAGTTATCCACTCCGGAACAATCCGGAGGAATGCCCAGCCATCCCGTTACATTCGTTTCCAATGATGAACCGTCTCCGATGCCGTGGCCCAATACGTGGTACCCTGTCACTCCCATAGGGCCGGAGACGGAATACCCGTGCCCGTGTTCCGAGGGCGACTCCGGTACGGGAAGTACGGACAACAACAGCGTGGACTTCTCCATAGAATTCGGACGCTTTCCCAAGTGGCCGGAATTGAGTGGAGGCCGCCTGATGCTGAACCTGAACATGATGGATGCCGGGTTATGCTGGGGGACCGCTTTCCAGTACGAGCACATTTCCCAGCGCCGTCTGGAAGTGGCTGAAACCCTCAATGCATCCATCAGCCGCCCGGAAGAACCGGAAGACGTTTCCCGGGCGGTGGTGAAGACGGAAAAAGGATTTCCGCGTTATTACAGCTTTGCCTCTCCAAATGTTTCCGGGGCAGAGGTTCTTGGCGGTAGCCAGATGTTCCAGGACAGGATGCGGCGCGTTGTGGTGGATGGCGTTTCCTATCTGGAAGAAGTTCAGGAAAGCGGCATGACCATGCGCTTCCGCCCCAATTCCGCTATATTTGACCATATCGTGACGCCGCGCGGCGTGAAAATCACCTTTGCTGAACTGGCCGCGGAACTTAAGGTAGTCAGGCAGGACGCCTACGACGAACCCGGCACTGCGGTGGAAACTTTCAACTCCCTTTCCCTGTTCATGCTGAAGCAGGTGTGGAACAAGACGGACGGCTTGCTGGATCTAAGCAATGTTCAGAGCATTAGATGGTATGCCCCCGCAGACGTGACGGGGCGGCACAACGATGGCACGTATATCATCCGCAAAGGAGCCGTTCCGATCAAGACATGGAAGCTGTCCTGGTCGTTCGCGGATACGGAGACGATGGTCGCCAGGGCTGTGGATGAAGAAAATCCGGAAGTGACCCAGATGCTGTTGCAGACATTCCGTATTGAAGAACCGGGAGGTTTTATCAGTGAATGGCGCGCGGGCCTTTACCCGGACGATCTGACCCTGGTGAAAGGAGAGGGGGATGACGCCATCAGCATCGTCACCAGATGCCTTCCGGCGCCCGGCCATGAAAACCTGGTTGCCAAGGATATTAACGGACAGGCCATGGTGGCGGGAGGGTACTATACGGACAAGAAGGAAAAATTCAAGTATGTGTACAGCGGCGTGGCCGGAACCGAGCATGCCGTGCTGTGTTCCGCAGAAAAGGAAGTATACCAGCGCCGTTTGTACGGGGACGTCCTTATCTCCCGCACGGAAGGATATGGAACCCCGCTGGAAAGAACATGGACGTACGGATACGGCAGCGATCCTTCTTCCCCAATTATGGCAAACGCATCAGGGAAACGCGCCCGGACGGAGCCGTGGTGGAGATGGAGTATGATTCCAACGGGAACGTGATTCAACGGACGGAGCCGTGGTATGGGGATATTTCTATGAGGACTTCCTATTCATATGCAGATGAATTGTTCAATGACCGGAGAATTTCTCA
Source organism: Akkermansia sp. JRP_AM1 (assembly GCF_049262625.1). Taxonomy (NCBI): domain Bacteria; kingdom Pseudomonadati; phylum Verrucomicrobiota; class Verrucomicrobiia; order Verrucomicrobiales; family Akkermansiaceae; genus Akkermansia; species Akkermansia sp. JRP_AM1. The sequence goes on along the minus strand of NZ_CP118234.1, from coordinate 546,089 downwards.
GGAGCTTGTAGAACTGGTATCTCCTCAGAGGACCGAATGTCTGGAAAAAACACAGTATGAATACAATAAGACAGAACAGGTTTATTCGAAAACCGCCACACGCACCTATCTGGGTTCTACAAATGTGGGTGTTCTGAATTCGGTAACTACGGTTGAGGAATGGTACACAGCTCATGACTGCGTGTATGCGCCAGGACGGTTGAAATGCAGATATCAATATGAAAACGTGCAAGATGTGGATAATCCTGATATAGTAAATAATGGAGAGGCCAGAAATATTTCACGTCGCGAATATTCTACCTGCAGTGATTATGGCGCTGTTTGGAAATGTACAGAGGATGACTATATAGATGTGGCGGATTCAGAAAAGTCCTCCAGGATAATTCGCTATTATGCAGAGAACGGCGATGAAATTGCTACAGACCATCAAGTTCATTTATATTCGCCGGGATTTGTCTCCATTGACTTTCGCCGGATGTCTTATGATCCTTCACATCGTTTGATCCGGACAGATTACGCCAATGGCTTGTATTCCATGATGGAATGGAGTTGTGCGGGACCGTTGTGGGAAACAGATGTAAGAGGGCTGCAGACGCGTTATACCTATGATGGGGCCAAACGTCTGGTGTGTGTGGAAAGGGATGCTGCCGTGGCTGTGGAAAATTGGAATGATGTAGATATGAATGCCGATTGTCCGGATAGTATAACGGAAACGACATACGATGGGATGGGGAGGATTTTGTCAGTGAGCCACTCCATAGGGGACAGGAAAACGACGGTTTCTTCCCAATATGATTTACTGGGAAGAGTCACTTCCCGGACGGATAAGATGGGGCGAACCTCCCTTTATTCTTATTCCCAAGACGGATTGACAATGACTGAAACAACATCGCCCGGAGCTACGCTGGTGACCAGGAAAGCTCCTTCCGGCCTGGTTGTGGAAGAGTCCGGCACAGGACGGGAGGCGCGTTATTATGAATATAAGGCGGACTGGTCCGGGATTTGGAAATATATACGCCGTCTTTCCTCATCCGGAGATATGATAGAAAATATTCTGGAAAATGCAGATGGCAAGATATTGAGAATTTTACATTCTAACGGCGCTGTGATGGTAGACCAGTATAACGCCGAATATAACGGATTCGGGCAAATAGTATGTGAACAGCAAAAGAATGAATGCCCGTTGTGGTACCATTATAATAACAGAGGAGAACTGACGGGATGGATGAGGAGTTGGAATGACTGGCCTGATAATTCTCCATACAGGTATTCAGTGGTTTCCCGTTATACCCGCCTGTCTTTTCCTCCTCCCGGATTGTCTGCTTCAGCGGTAAATGCTGTCTGGCGTATGGACTACGTACAGGCTATTTGTGAGGGATTGGATGCTGACTTCGAATATACATATACATTAGTCTCCAGAACGGACAGTGCCCTGCAATCTTTGGAGTCAGTCGTTATGAGGGAGAGGCTACCGGAATACCGTTCCATTTGGGAAAAAGTTTACAATGAAAACGGTAATATACGTGTTCTAAGGGGACGGAAGGGATGTGACAGGGAAGAGGAAGAAGTCATCCTGAACGGGGATACCGTACGCCTGATACAAATAGATGGGACAATGACCCAGTACAAGCGTACTTACAGTATGACCGGAGATATGCTTACAATCCGCGATGCCCGTGGTAAAGACATGACCATCGTCAACGATGCCACAGGAAGGGAAACAAGCCGAACGGACCAGGACGGAGAGACGACTACTACCTCCTATGATGCGGTTACAGGGCTGGCAAATTGTATTGTAACTCCTGATGGCAAGCAGACATGGTTTTCCTATGATTTTCGTGGACGCTTAGTGCAGCAGTATGGAACGGCTGTCCAGCCCATCAAATGGGAATATGATGCCATGGACCGTATTGTGGCTCTGCATACCTATCGTGCATCAGGATCTGTTCTGGATGCGATTCCATCCTCGGATTCCGATATCACACGCTGGACTTATGACCCTGTGAGTGGACTTGTGGTGAATAAGACTTATGCGGATGGTTCCATGACTTCGTATTACCATGATGACTGGGGGCGTCTGGGAACTCGTATCCAGTCCCGCGGAGTGACGACGGAATACCAGTATGATACTGTATCAGGAAAAATAGCTTCTATAACGCATAGTGATGGAACTCCGTCTGTGTCATTTTCCTATGATAGGATGGATCGGTTATCTTCCGTCCAGGATGCATCCGGAACACGTTCCTTTTACTATTGGGATCTTGAAGATATTGCCTACGAACAAACTTCTGGCATGGTAGCAAGCCTGCTTGAGTACCAGCGTGATTCTTTGGATCGTTCGTCCGGATATACGTTTTCTCTGAATGGAACAATGGTACAGCAGGTCGCTCTGGAATATGATGTCGCAGACCGCCTTTCTGCAATGTCGCTTAATGGTTCATCCTTTACGTATGGATATGATTCGGCTACGGGCTGGCTCAACAGTTTGACCTATCCGAATGGATTGGTTAGAAACACAGTGTTTCATGCCAATCTTCCTTTGCCGGTGTCCCTGACTTACGTGAAGGGAACTTCCTCCATTCCTGCGCTCAAGCACGCCTATACGTGGGACAGTATGCGGCGTCCTTCCGTACGGGAAGACTATGTGGGTTCAACTGCTCTTTCCCGTCGCCACACATATGGCTACAATGCACGAGGGGAATTGACGGAAGACACCATGAACGCGGGAGGAGCCTTCAGCTATGACTATGACAATATCGGCAACCGCCAGACGGCGGCAGAACAAGGCATTTCCAGTACCTATCGAAGCAATAGTTTGAACCAGTATGCTACTGTGACACATTCAGGAACAGCCTTCGCACCTGTGTATGACTCTGACGGTAATCAAACGAGTGTGAACACTTCCACAGGAATATGGTCTGTCCAGTATAATGCGGACAATCGTCCGGTGGTCTTTACACAGGGAAGCAAAAAGGTGGAATGTGTGTATGACTATCTTGGTCGACGTGTGGAAAAAGTGGAATATGATGGAAATAACTTGACCAGACGTACAAGATTCGCGTATATGGGATATCTAATGGTGGCAAGCATGGACTGCACGCAAAATACCTCCAATCCGCCCTTGCTGGGTACGTGGTTTTGGGATCCCTCTGAATCGGAGTCGACACGGGTATTGGCGATGTGCACGCACAATGCGGACAAGAGCGTGGCCACCACCCGTTATGTGGCGCATGACCTGCTCAAAAGCGTAAGCGCTCTGTTTGACTCCTCGGGAAACCGTCAGGCGAAGTTTGAATACACGCCCTACGGAGAAACCTTGAGTTCGGAAGGAATTAAGACCGCGTCTATGCCATTCCTTTATTCCTGCGAGTACCATGACGAAGACTTAGGTTTAATTTACTACAATTACCGCCATTACAATCCACAAGATGGTCGCTGGATATCCAGAGATCCGATTGGAGAAAAAGGTGGTGTCCATTTATATGGATTTGTAAAAAATAATCCTGTATTAATTAGTGAGTATCTAGGTCTGTCTTTTTCTTCCAGAGAAGAACGGTATGGAGATGGTTGCGTTTTAACACAGGACCCTAGTGATATTACAGTGACTGAGGAGTTTGCTGGAACACGGGAAACCGAAAGATATGTACGTAAAGTGTCTGAAGCAGTAATTGAAAAGCACACTAAACGTCCTAAACTTGTAAAAACCGCAGTTAAAGGATTAGATGCTTTAGGGATGTCTTTCACTACGGCGGCACCCTTTTTGCTTTCTTTACAGGTGAACGTAAAAGTAGAATTTACATGTAGGTGTAAATGCAAGTGTGAAGGTTGGTTAAAAAATGCGCTGTATGGAGAAGCAATTGCTCCAATGACAGGTTCATTTACAATTAATAGCAGAACCTTTGGTAACGGGAATCCATATACTGACGGATTGGGATCTATCAACAAGATACCAAAAAAAGAGGAAATTGAAGAAAAGAAACAAGAAGAATTCAATAAACTTTTTTCGTCAAAATTAAAAGAATGTGAAGAGAAATGTAAAAAGTTAAGATAAACTAGCATGAAATGTAATATAAGTAAATATTTTTTATGGAGTGCAACAGGGGTGCTTTTCGTTGCAAATATTGTTTGGAGTATAATTTTTCTTTCAACCCAGAATTCTGTATGTGATCCGGAACAGGATGATATACAAATGTGTCAGGAACAAATAGACCGACTTTCCTATATTATTTCATTATCTGCTGAAATGGCAGTATTGAGGAAAGAAAAGGGTGATATGAAGGAGCTTGAAATTCTCTTACGGCAAATTGTAGATCAGATAACTGCTAATGTCATAGCAAATTCCATCTATGAATTTGATGGAAAAGGCTTAGTGAAATTTGACTTAATGAATAAAATATTTAAAGGATTAGTAGATGCCGGCTTGATTGATCCGGAAATATTGCAAAGTCCATTAGGCATTTATGAAGATGCAAAAAATCATAAAATAATACATAACTTGTATTCTTTCAATGGTAATACTGTTAAAAAAACTATGACGGTGGATGAATGTAAAAATTTTCAGAAATGGTTTTATGATAAAATAGTGAATCAAGTTGAGAAGGATTAGTTTTAGTTTTTATTGACTTTACATCATTTAATGAGGTTGTTTTATCAAATTAAAGCAACCTCATTTTTTTTAATATCTAAGAGTAACACTGAATGTAGAAATGATCCAAGCTATGGCAATGCAATTTCGCTATTCCTGTGAATGCTATAACGAGAATTTGGGCTTAATATACTACATTAACTAATATATTGATTCTACTGTGTTATTTGATTACTGGCACTCATTTCAGTTCATCTATAGGTTTTGATGTTTTTAGTTATCCGTAATATCAGTATCTCAGCAGATAGTACAGATGTGCTAGACAGCAATAAAAAGGAGCGATGGGACAAGACGTACAAATATACTTAGGTAGATCATTTGGGATTTAAATGCTAACGCAGATGGGATCCCTCAAGAGAGACAAATAGACTAAAGTAGCTACACGCTAGGGAAATTGGAAAATATAAATCCTTCTAAATTTGTAGAAAATTCCTCTTCTTCTTGAAGTAAGTTTCTCGTATTTAAGAGAATAACTGGTTATCGGCCGGATGAATCGACAATACAAAATATGAAATTCGAAGGTTGATTTTCAGAAAAGAAATAACGGTCAATATGCCGGGAAAATTATGCAAGGTCAGATTCAACGGAGCAATATATTGATGCAGTCGTAGATGCCGTTCTTAATATGTATAAGGATAAAAGTAAAATTACTGTTGATAAAAGAGATTGCGATATCATATCTTTATCTAAGTTTTTAATATAAAGTAAATTATACGCCGAGGTACATATGTGCCTCGGTTTTTGTTCATAGGGAGCTCAGTTGATGGGAACGAGCATGGATTGCCTGTCCTACACCTCCAATTCATTTTTATTTGGCAGACAGCTTTGGAGCTTTCTGAACTGGGGGTAAAGCGGGGTTTGGGGTGCAAGGTACAACGCGAACAGGGAAGAAAAGGCAAGTGGTGCCTAATGTTATTCCAGGGGCTACGGGTTATTGGCCATTGTGTCAGGATAGACTATCAATGCTATTGGAAGAGAGGGAGATGAGTATCGATTCCCTTTTTAAATGGTGCTGCCTTTTGAGGAGAGCTGTTTTTGTCCTATTGCCTGTGGTCTTGTGCATGGGATGGTATATATGGACTTCATGGAAGGATTGGTTTCGCTGGCATGGGTCCGATATTTGAAGCGTTTCTTCCGGGGAGCGAATCGTGTGTGAAGATTGAGGACTATTCACGGAAAGCCTGTTTGGTTCTTGAAAAGCGAAGAGGCTTTCGCTGTCTGTTTTTAAAATGGTTTGAGGTTCTTTCTGCTTGTTAGGAAAGAATGTTTTTTTACTTTGGGTGAAAGTGGCCGCGAATAGAAAAAGCAGCTTGACCTGCCTTCTCCGATTGACTATAGGGAGGGGCCAAGTGGAAGCTTCCTTAGAAAGCTTCTTGAGACTGTCTATAAAGGATTGCCGGTTTTTTAAATGCCGGGAGGGGAGGAAAGGTCTGCTGCGCAGGATTCTTCATGAACGCCAGAAGCGTTCCAGATATGGAATATTTTGCTTTTTTTCTTTATTGCATAGTTTTCTAATATTGCTTTTTTTGATGAAGTTGCGCTGTTTTCTAACATTTTTATTCTAGGCCCGTTTGATTTTATATATATAGTTTTTGGATATTGTATGAATATTTGCATGTCCATCTATAGATCAATCGAATTGCGGAAGAATACATCCGGAAGTTATAAGGTCAGACTAACCATTGACCGGGGAGCAAGTTCTGCGGCGCCAGGAAGTCGCTCGGTCTTGGCACCCATCAGGAGGATTGTGCGTTAAGGCGCGCCTACCTGATGCGGTGCTTATTGTTCCATATGGGATGGTTTCCCGGTGGAAAGATTGCCGTCAGGAATTCCGCCGAATGCGGTATTAAGGAGGTTGTGTGGGACAGCATGGACTGCATCGGAGATTCCGGAATGTTCAGGCTCACCGGAAGGGGCTGCCGCGTCGCCACGGATGAAACGATGGTCATCTGGTTTCAAACGAATGGAGATGAGGCAGTGCAGTGTCTTCGTTTGCTTATTTCCGGATGGAGAATAGATGACCGGGCGGGTGACCTGAGGGTTTTGATTCAGGGATTACAGCATTGCGCCTCGGAACAGCGCCAGCATCCCTGCCGGATTTTGAATATTGAAATCGGGTCTGGTTCCATGATGGCAGCGCGGGACGAGTGTGTATTGAAGGGCTAGGGAGCCGGACCGTTCCGGTTAAGTCAATTTTCAAGAGGGTTTTCTGAACGGTCGGAATTGCTTTTAATATATAACGAATAAGAACATATGGATTGTTTTGAAGAACGGCGGCAGGTTCTACTGCAGGAGCTGGCCGCCCTGTCCGGGGAGGGGGCTCTGTACGGTTTTTTAATGCGCCAGGGGGAACAGTTGCCGCCCTTTGCGGAGGAATGGAAAACGGAAGCCTGCCTCCTGCGGGGATGCCAGTACCGGGTATGGCTGCGGCTGGAGCTTGCAGGCGGTCTGGTGCGGATTGATGCCGATAGCGATTCCCTCATCAGCCGAGGTTTGATGGCTCTGTGGGTGCGTCTGTTTTCCGGACTGAGGCCGGGAGAAGTGCTGGCCGCAGAGACGGATTTCCTTCATCAGGGTGTTCTTGGCGGCTGGCTGATTCCTTCCCGGGCGAATGCCCTGGGCAATATGGCCTCCAGAATCAAGTTGGGCGTGCTGCGGTTGAAGCAGGAGGCGCGGAAGGAGGCCGCAGTGTCTGGCTCTCCTTCTTCCCTGCCGGAGCTTTCCTTGGAGCCTGTTGAACAAGGCCCGTTGCGGCAGATGGAGATGTCCGGCAGTTCCTGTCATGATGATCGCAAACAGGAAAAAGAGTTCCAGCGATAGAGTTATTGATGATGAAAAAGAAAGCAAGCATTCACGTTCATTTGTTCGTTTATTCGGGAGACGCCGCCCTGGTCGGGGAGAATCTGCTGTGTGTCCGGCATGCCCTCCCCGGAGCCCATTTGGTCGTGATTGACGACGGGCGCCATCCTTGCCCGGATGAGGTGAAGGCGCAGGCGGAGGAACTGGGGGCGGAATGGCGCGTGTCCTTTTGGGAAAGAGGCGGCAATTTGAGGGGGAAGGCCTGTATTGAAGGGATGCTGGGGGAGATGCTCCGGAGCATGGACGATGAAGGGGATACCCTGGTGAAGATAGATGCGGATACGGTGATGGTGTCGGGAGATGATTTGCTGCGTTTTGCCGACCGGAGGGAGATGGTGTTCTGGGGCAGCGGTTCCGTGGAACAGCGTGTTTACGGCTGCCTGTATGCCTTGAAGGCGTATGCGGCCGTAAAAATCCGGGAGTATGTTCGCAGGCTGGAGCTGCTGCCGGACGCGCCGGAAGATATTGTGATAGGCACCAGCGCTTTTAATTTATATCCTGGAGAGGAACGGCACATGGTTTATGCTCCCTTTGGTCCGGACGCGCCGGACAGCGGGTGGACGGCGTATTACTGGGGACGTTATCCGGAGGTGAAGGGTTACCAGCGTTTCACCATGGTGACGACGGGCAATCCTCCTCCGCAGCCGCTGGACAAGCGTCACCGTTTGCCCGTCATGAAGAATTTACGGCAGATGGCGGATATCCGGCGGCGTCTGACGGGCGCCGGGCACGGTTTATAGGAAGGGATTTCTGTCTTGCCGTTGGCGTGGTTCCGGATGCAGGAAGCTCTTTGAATGAAAGCCCCGGATGGAAGTTTTTCCATCCGGGGGTTTGTGTTTAAAGATTCCGGTTATTTTTTAGCGGGCAGTTTCACCTGGATGTGAATGTCGCGCAATTGCCGCTCTTCCGCAGCGGCGGGGGAGTCGCTCATCAGGTCCGCTCCGCGATTGTTTTTCGGGAACGCGATGACTTCACGGATAGATTCCGCGTTGCAGATCATCATGACCAGGCGGTCCAGGCCCAGCGCAAGGCCGCCGTGGGGCGGAGCGCCGAAGCTGAAGGCGTCCAGGATGTGGCCGAATTGTTCGCGGGCCTGTTCCTCCGTGACGCCGAGCGCCTTGAACATGGCGGATTGCAAGTCGCGTTCATGGATTCGGATGGAGCCGCCGCCCAGTTCCGTCCCGTTGAGCACCACGTCGTAAGCCTGGGCGCGCAGGTCTGAGGAGAGTTCTCCCTTGAGCAGTTTTTCCTCGTCTTCCTTGACGGGGCGGGTGAAGGGGTGATGGATGGCCACCCAGCGCTGTTCTTCCTCATCCCAGCCCACCAGCGGGAATTCGATGACCCACAGGAAGTCGCGTTCCGTGTTGTCCTTAAGCAGTTCCATGAATTCGGCGCATTGCAGACGCACACGGCCCAGGATATCGCAGGAGGGTTCCCACGGACCGGCCGCAAAGAGAACGAGGTCTCCGGTTTCAATGTTGAGGGCTTCCGTGAGTTTTTGCTTTTCTTCGTCGGAAAGGAATTTGGAGATGGGGCTTCTCCAGTCTTCCTCGCGCACCTTGATGTAGGCCAGGCCCTTGGCTCCGGCTTCCACGGCGGTTTTCGTCAGGGCGTCGATTTGTCCGACGGAGGCGGAGCCGAACCCCTTGGCGTTGATGGCCTTGACCACGCCTCCATTGCTTACGGCGGAGGAGAATACCTTGAACCCGCTGTTTTCAAAGATGGAGGAGACGTCCGTCAGCTTCATGCCGAAGCGGCGTTCCGGCTTGTCGGAGCCGTACTGGTCCATGGCCTCCCTCCACGTCATGCGGGGGAAGGGGGTGGGAATGTCCACGTCCAGGGATTCCTTGTACACGCGCTTGAGCAGGCCTTCCACCAGGTTGTAGATGTCTTCAGGCGTGATGAAGGAGGCTTCAATGTCCACCTGGGTGAATTCCAGCTGGCGGTCCGCACGCAGGTCTTCGTCACGGAAGCAGCGGGCGATCTGAAAGTAGCGTTCCATGCCGGCTACCATGAGCAATTGCTTGTACTGTTGCGGGGCCTGGGGGAGGGCATAGAATTTGCCGGGTGCCAGGCGGGAGGGGACCAGGAAGTCGCGCGCGCCTTCAGGCGTGGATTTGGAAAGGATGGGCGTTTCAATTTCCAGGAAGCCGTGTTCATCCAGATAGTCGCGCGTGGTCTTGGTCACGCGGTGGCGTATCTGCATGTTGCGGACCATGGACGGGCGGCGCAGGTCCAGAAAGCGGTACTTGAGGCGCAGGTCTTCATTGGAGAGGGCCCGGTCCAGCTGGAAGGGGAGCACGTCCGCCTTGTTGATGACGTTCAGGGTGTCCGCGGAGACTTCAATTTCCCCGGTCGGAAGGTCCGCATTGGTGGTGTCCACCGTGTCCGTTTTCAGGCGCGCAGCCACGGTGCCGGATATCTGGATCATGTCTTCGGAGCGGAGCTGCTGGGAGGCCTTCGCCACGTCCTGGTTGACTTCCGGGTGAAAGACTACCTGCGTGATGCCGGAGCGGTCGCGCAAGTCGATAAATATGACGCCGCCGTGGTCACGGACGGAATCTACCCAGCCGATGAGGGTGGTCGGCTTGCCGATGTTCGCAGCGCGCAATTCGCTGCAGGTATGAGTGCGGTATGAGTTCATCTTTGTTGAAAATGGAAGGGAGGAAGGAACGTATCAATCACGGCCGGTCAGGGAGGCCAGGGCGTCAAACAGGTTCTCCATGGCGACAGTGGAGGAGGAGCGCGCATGCAGGTCGCGCAGTTCCAGGGCAGGGAATTCGTCTCCCACAATCAGGGCCGCGCGCGCGCCGGATTTGACGGCTTTCTGGAGCTGGCCGTTGATTTTGGTGAGTGTGAGGGGAAGGTCCACGCTGTACCCCTGGTCCCGGAGGGCGGAGGCGATGGAGAGCATTTCCGCGCGGCGGTTTTCGGAGGCCTGCACCATGAAGACGTCGCATCCCGCGGCGGCCAGCGCCGCATCCTTCAGCGCCTTGGCATGGGGGGTCTGGTCAATGAGGTGGGTGATGACGGCATCCCCCATGGCAAACCCGGTGGCCGGCATGTCCACCGCATTGTTGGAGAGGGCGCCTACCAGCGTATCGTAGCGGCCACCGCCAGCCACGGCGCGCAGGCTGCGCTGCGTGTCAAAGATTTCAAAGACCAGCCCGGTGTAGTAGGCCAGGCCGCGCACCACGGAGAGGTCCAGCCTGACGTAGCCGTCCAGTCCGCGGGCTTCCAGGTCTTTCAGCAGGATGTCATAGCGTTCGGAGGCTCCGGCGGGCGGGTTCTCAATGAAGGCCACCAGGTCGCCGCGGCTGATGTGGAAGGAGTCCAGCTTGCGCTGGCATTCTTCCGGACGGTCGCGTTCAAATTTGTCCACAATGCCCAGAAAGGCGGGAATGTCCTGTTCCTGCACGCCGTGTTCCGCGGCAAACCTGATCCAGGCTTCGCGGTCGGAGACGCGTACGATGAAGTCGTTCTGCGTAAAGCCCAGCTCCCTCATGCAGTCGATGGCCAGGGCAATCAGTTCAGAGTCCGCCCACGCGGAGCCTTCCCCAAGAATGTCCGCATTGAATTGGTAGAATTCGCGCAGGCGTCCTTTCTGCGGTTTTTCGTAACGGAAGCAGGAGCCGATTTCAAACCACTTGAGCGGCTTGGTGTATTCCCGCTGGTAGGCGGCGGCGATGCGGCCCAGGGAGGCGGTGAGTTCCGGACGGATGGTGATGTCCCTGTCTCCCTGGTCCGTAAAGCGGAAGAGCTGGGTGGGCAGTTCGCCCGCTCTTTTTAAGGTAAAGCTCCGTGGCTTCCACGGTCGGGCCTTCCCATTCCAGGAATCCATAGCGGTGCGCCACCCTCTTCCATGCGTTAAAGAGATAGTTGCGCACGGCGCAGTCCGCCGGTGCAAAATCACGGAATCCGGGAAGTGGTTGAAAGCGAGCGTCTGGCATAACCTGGGAAAAAGGATGTTGTCTGAGGACGAAACAGTTTACAGAATTCCCATGCCTTGGCAAGTCCACATGCTTACGATGAAGGAATTTCAACGGAAGGCCGTTTATCGGAATATGCCTCCTCAACGTCCATGATTGTTTTTATTTTTCTCTCTTCCAGCGGAGAACCTTTCCGGGAGGACGGCGTTCTGCCTCCATCCCCGGAATCCTTTATAGGAGGTTGGGCCATGTGGCGTGGAAAGCTTTATATGATATTAAAGTTTTCAGAGTTGAAGTTGCTGTAGAATCTGCCCTGCGTGGCGGTAAACCGCAAGACGCAATAATCCGGGTCGGTCACTCCCTCCGGGTAGTACATGGTGTCACCCTCCCTCCAAATCATTTCCTTATAGATGCTGTCCTCCAGCACTTCCATGGAGCCGAGAAGCATGACGCCTCTGAAGAATCTCCGGTCACAAAAGTAAATGCAGGCTTTCGGGTTGTCTTGATATTGCCTTGCACGCATGGAGGAGGTGTTGGTGGTGAAGTAGAAGACCTTGATGCCTTCCCTTTTCCGGGGCGGCAGCATGGCTTTCGTATTCGGATAGCCCTGTTCATCAATAGAGCTGATGAATGCCACTTTCTGATGGTCAATGAGATTTCCCACTGTTGCTTCCGCGTTTTTCATTGCTGTTTTCCTGATTGGGATGGTAGGCCAGAAGAGCCGCATTGTAAACTTGTCTTATTTATTCGGACTGTTTCTTTAAACGGTTTTTCCGGGAATTGTTTGATAGCGTATTCTGCCCCGGGATGTCCGGGCCTGAAATGAGGTTCAAGGGGAGTTTGACCTTGCCGTCTCCAGGATATGACGTAGGATAAATGAGATTTTTTCTCTTTTTTGGAATCTAATATCAGTATTGATTATGTGTAAAGAATGCGGATGCGGAGGTGAGCACACCCATGAAAGTCACGGCCACGGCATGGATGTCCATGTTCCTGTGTTGGACGCCAATGACCGGCTGGCAGAGCGCAACAGAGGTTTTTTCGCAGCAAAGAATCTTCTGGTTATCAATGTTTTTTCTTCCCCCGGGTCCGGCAAGACCTCTCTGCTGCAGAAGACGGCGGAGATGCTCCGCGGCCGTGTGCGCATGGGGGTGATCGTGGGGATCTGGCGACGGATAATGATGCGGAACGCCTGAGCCGTGCGGATATTCCCGTGGTGCAGATTACGACGGGCACCATGTGTCATCTGGACGCCCGCATGATTGCAGAAGCCATGAAGAAGATGCCTCTGAACGATCTTGACGTTCTGATTATTGAGAACGTGGGCAATCTGGTTTGCCCGGCTTCCTATGATCTGGGGGAAGGCATGCGCGTGGTGTTGCTTTCCGTGACGGAAGGGGAGGACAAGCCGTTGAAGTATCCTCCCATGTTCCATTCCGCGGATGTGGCCCTGGTGACCAAGTCCGATCTGGCGGATGCCGTGGATTTTGACCGGGACGCCGCCCTGGCCGCCCTGAACAAGGTAGCCCATCATGCGCACGTGATTGAGTTGTCCTCCAAGACCGGAGAGGGAATGGACGCGTGGTGCGACGAGATTGTGGAACGCGCGCGCCGCGTCCGGGAAGGCAGGATCCAGCACCATGGCCATCACCACCATTGAACAGGCCGCTGCGGCGTTGAAGTTTGAGATAGCCGGCATCGTCCAGGGGGTCGGTTTCCGTCCCCATGTGTACCGTTTGGCTGTGCGGCACGGATTGAAGGGGTTCGTGCGCAATACGGAGTCCGGCGTGGAAATCCATGTGGAGGGGAAGCCCGGCGCTCCGGAACGTTTTTTTGCCGCGCTGATGGATACTTTGCCGGAGCACGCCCGCGTGTATGGCGTGGAGCAGACCGTGTGCGAGCCTGCCGGGTTTGAAGAGTTCCGCATTGTGGAAAGCGATTCTACTCCCGGCGGCGTTCCGATGATGCTGCCGGACCTGGCCCCGTGTCCGGAGTGCCTGAAGGAGATGCGCGACCCCGCCTCCCGACGGTATCATTACCCGTTTACCAATTGCACGCACTGCGGCCCCCGCTATTCCATTATTGAGGAGATGCCGTATGACCGTGCGGGCACCAGCATGAAGAAGTTCCAGATGTGCCCGGAGTGCCTGAGGGAGTACCGGGATGTGGAGGACAGGCGTTTCCATGCCCAGCCCATAGGCTGCCCGTCGTGCGGCCCTTCCATGAAGGTGCTGTTTTCAGATGGTTCCGAACTGGGGTTCGGCCACGGGTTTGACACTCCCGCGGAACAGGTGGCGTGGGTGCTGGCGGACGGCCTGATCGTGGCTCTGCTGGGCGTGGGCGGCTTTCAACTGCTGGCGGACGCTTCTTCGGAAGCCGCCGTCAGGCGTCTCCGCAGGCTGAAGGAGCGGGATGCCAAGCCCTTTGCCGTGATGGTGCCGGATGTGGACGCGGCGGGGAAGCTGTGCCGTTTGTCGGAGGAGGAGAAGCGCCTGCTGGCTTCTCCGGCGGCCCCCATCGTACTGGCTCCCGGAAGGAAGGATGTGGACCTGGCTCCTTCCGTGTGCATGTTCAGCCGTTTTGTGGGGGTGATGCTTCCGTCCTCCCCCCTTCATGCCCTGCTGATGGATGTATGGAGAAAGCCCCTGGTGGTGACCAGCGGCAATCTGAGCGGGGAGCCCCTGTGCATTTCCGTGGAGGAAGGCTTGCAGAAACTGGGCCATGTGGCGGATGTGTTTTTTGTGCATGACCGTCCGGTCGTGCGGCCCGTGGATGATTCCGTGGTCCGCGTCATGGACGGAAGGGCCATGATGGTGCGCCGTGCCCGCGGGTATGCTCCGCGGCCCGTGTGGCGCACGTCTGCAGAGCTTCCCGACGTTCTTGCGCTGGGCTCCGGGTTGAAGAATACCGTTTGCTGGCTGAAGAACGGCGTGGCCGTCATGAGCCAGCATCTGGGCGATCTTGACAGCGCGGCTTCCCTGAACGCGTTTGAACGGACGGTGGAGACGCTGGGGCGCACGCTGGGTGCTGTGCCGCAGGTGATTGCCGTGGACGCCCATCCGGACGGCCCGTCGTTTACCCTGGGCAGGCGTCTGGCGCGGGCATGGAATGTGGAAGTCGTTCCGGTGCAGCATCATCAGGCCCATGTTCTGGCCTGTGCCGTGGAGAATGAGACGCCGTTGCCCGCCCTGGGCGCGGCCTGGGACGGCACGGGATTCGGCACGGACGGGACGGTATGGGGCGGAGAGTTTTTTGTGATGGAGGAGGAAGGCGCTCCCCGCAGAGTGGCGCGGCTCAGGCCGTTTTTGCTGCCCGGGGGGATGAAGCGGTCCGGGAACCTGCCCGGTGCGCCTGTTCCCTGGCGCGGCAGATGGCGCCGTGGCGCACGGATGGGCTTGAACAACGTCTGCAGGGTGGAATGACCTTGCAGAAGCGGGAAGCCCTGGAGGCGATGATGGCCCGTAATATTCAAGCTCCCGCCACTTCATCCATGGGGCGCCTGTTTGACGCCATGGCTTTCTGGTGCGGCTTTGACGGCGTGGCGGGATGCGAAGGGCATGCCGCCATGATGCTGGAGTCATGGGCTGCGGCGGTTTCCGGGGAAGAAATGCCGGGGGAACCGTATGAATGGGTCATGCATGAGGAGGGCGGCCTGCTGGAACTGGATTGGCGCCCGATGCTGAAAGCCGTGGACGATGACCTGCTGAGAGGCGTTTCCCGCGGCTGCATCGCCCGGAAGTTTCATGAGAGCCTGGTGAACCTGGCTTTTGACGTGGCGGAGCGTTTCTCATTGGACAGGCTGGTGCTGGGCGGCGGATGTTTTCAGAATGCCTTTTTGCTTGAAGGCCTGGCGGGAATGGCACAGTCTAGAAGGTGCCAGTTGTCCCTGCCGCAGCGGGTGCCGTGCAATGACGGGGGAATTTCCCTGGGGCAGGCTGCGGCAGTCGTGCGCCAATGGAAAGGATAATAATATGTGTTTGGCTGTTCCCGGAAAGATCGTGAGCATTAATGAGACGGACCCGCTGTTCAGGCTGGGAGTGGTTGATTTCGGCGGCGTGACCCGTGAAGTGAACCTGGCCTGCGTGCCGGAGGCCGTCCTGGGGGATTACGTTATTGTTCATGTAGGGATGGCCCTGAGCGTGCTGGATAAGGAGACCGCGCTTCAAACCCGTAGGGAAATGCGGGAGATCGTGGAGAATACCGATCCCGTGTAAGGGGAGGGTCGTTTGCCGGATTGAACATTTTTAATGGCTTATGCAGGAGGAAGTTCAGCAGTTGCTTGAGGAGCTGCGCCATGCCGTGACGCGTCCGTGGGCGGTGATGGAGGTGTGCGGGGGACAGACGCATGCGATTGCCTCCCTGGGGCTTGAGGAGCTGCTTCCTCCTGGGCTTCGTCTGATTCACGGCCCCGGCTGTCCGGTTTGCGTTACTTCGGTGGATTTGATTGACCAGGCCGTGGAGTTAAGCCTGCGGCCCGGCGTGGTTTTGTGCAGCTACGGGGATATGATGCGGGTGCCGGGCTCCCGCGGAGATTTGTTTTCCGCCAAGGCTCGCGGCGGGGACGTGCTTTTAATGTATTCACCGCTGGAGGCGGTTGCTTTCGCTGGGAGCCATCCGGAAGCGGAAGTGGTATTTTTCGCCGTAGGATTTGAGACGACTGCTCCGGCCACGGCTCTTGCCATGCAGCAGGCCCGCGCGCTGGGTTACGCCAATTTTTCCGTGCTCTGTGCCCATGTGCAGGTTCCCCCCGCACTGGAATGGCTGATGGATCAGGACGAGGGAAGGCCGGACGCCTTTCTGGCCCCCGGCCATGTCTGCGCCATCATGGGGGAGGAGGATTACGGCCGTTTGGCCGCTCGTTACCGGACGCCCATGGCGGTGACGGGGTTTGAGGCTCCGGACCTGCTCCGCGGCATCCTGATGTGCGTCCGCCAGTTGGAGAACGGGGATTGCACGGTTCAGAATGCCTACGGGCGCTATGTGAAGCCGGAGGGGAACAGGGCGGCGCAGGAAAGGATGAAAGAGGTTTTTGAGCCGGAAGACCGCCATTGGCGCGGCCTGGGCCTGATTCCCGGCGGCGGCATGAGGCTGCGCCGGGAGTGGGAGGGCATGGATGCCGCCCTGCGTTTCGAATGCGGAAAAAGCGCCCATGGCGCGGATGAAGCTTCCGGATGCCTGGCCGGCCAGGTGCTGAGGGGGCTGATTCGTCCTGCGGAGTGCCCGTTTTTCGGCACGTCCTGTACGCCGCTGGCTCCCCTGGGCGCGCCCATGGTGTCTGGGGAAGGGGCCTGCGCCGCCTATTACCGTTATAAAAGAAGTTGATTCCATGTTTGAATGTCCTGTTCCGGAACCTGTTTCCGACCGTATCCAGATGGCCCACGGCGGCGGAGGCCGTCTGATGAATGACCTGATCCGTTCCGTCTTTCTGAATGCGTTCGGCACTCCCTCCGGCGGCGTGCAGAATGATGCGGCCGTTCTGGATTTTCCGCCGGGGCGGCTGGCGATGACCACGGATAGCTTTGTGGTGCAGCCTCTGGAGTTTCCGGGAGGGAGCATCGGTTCCCTGGCGGTGCACGGCACGGTGAATGATCTCGCCATGGGCGGCGCGGACCCGTTGTACTTGACGGCAGGCTTTATCCTGGAAGAAGGGCTTCCGCTGGAGGCGCTGAACCGCGTGGTGCAGGATATGGCGGCGGCGGCGCGCGCGGCGGGCGTCCGCATCGTGACGGGAGATACAAAAGTGGTGGAGCGCGGAAAGGGTGACGGCATTTATATTAATACCGCCGGGGCGGGCGTGGTGCGCCATGGGTTGGAAATCAGCCCTTCTTCCGTCCGTCCGGGGGATTCCGTGCTGGTCAGCGGTGATCTGGGGAGGCACGGCATGACGATCATGAGCCTGCGGGCCGGGTTGTCCTTCGGGGAGGGACTGGAAAGTGATTCCGCCCCGCTGCATGAATCCGTGGCTGCCGTCGTCCGGGCCGGAATCCCCGTGCATTGCCTGCGTGACGTGACCCGTGGCGGGTTAACCGCCACGCTCTCGGAAATTGCGGAGTCCTCCGGCCTGACGGTGAAACTGGATGAAGTGTCCATTCCCGTGCGGGAGGATGTCAGAGCAGCCTGCGGCCTGCTGGGGCTGGACCCTCTTCAAGTGGCCTGTGAAGGCCGTTATCTGGCTATTCTTCCCCGGGAGCATGAGGAAGAGGCCCTGCGCCTGATGCGCGGCTGCGGCGTGTCCGCCGGGGCCTGCGCGATAGGCCGTGTGGAAGAGTTTGGAACGGCGCCCCTGCTGATGACGGGGCGGCTGGGGGTGGAACGGGTGCTGGGCATGCCTTCCGGGATGCAGCTGCCCCGCATTTGCTGATGCTTCCCGCGGTTTCCTCCGGCGTTGCATTTCCGGCTTTTTGGCAGGGAAGCGGTTGGGGCCGCCTCCCTGCCGGTCTGGCATTTCATAGGGATTTGCCGGAGCGGCTGCGTGTACTTCCGGAGAAGCTACAGCCGGCTTGGTATTGGGGGAGTTGGTTGTTGGAAGATGGTCAGGAGAGTTCCGCGTTTCCGGCTCCGGCGTCCGGCAGCGTCTTTAATGCCGCTTTGGCCTGGGTATGGTCCTGGGAGGCCGCCTTTTCCAGCCATTCCCTGGCGGTGGCCAGGTTCTTTTCCACGCCGAAGCCGTGCTGGTAGATGATGCCCAGGTTGTATTGTTCGGAGGCATAGCCGGCTCTGGCTGCCCGAAGGTTCCTGTTCTGCCATTCCCTGGCTTCAGCTTCGGTGAAATCCTGGTTCTTGCAGAATTGTTCCCATGTTTTTCCGAATTTCATGGCAGCCCGCGCAAATCCCATCAGGGCCGCTTTTTTAGTGTGTTCATCCGCCAGGCTCGCGTTCTTTTCCACGCCGGCGGGTCCCAGCCGGTACAGGTAGGCCAGTCCCCAGTATCCGTTGGGGCTGCCCAGGTCTGCGGCTTTCTGGAAGAGCTGGAGCGCGTCCTGATATTTTTTATGGGACATGGCGAACACCGCATTGGCCAGGAAGCGTTCCGCCTTGGTGAATTCGTAAAATTCGGGAATGGCGGCCCATTCGGATTTGAGTTTGTCCCTGTCCTTTTTGGACTTGGGCGGCATGCCGGCAGGCGGGGAAATCCGGAAAACGGGAATGTAGCCGGAGGCCCCCATGTTGGCCAGGCCGGCCATCAGGAAGCAGCCCGGCTGAATGCGCCACATGTGCATGTACAGCACGCGTTCCGCGGGCAGGGACTCCTTCTCAATCCAGTCCGGCAGATTCATGGGCGGGCCATAGAGGCCCGTCAGCCCGTTCAGCATGCGCTTGTACAGGGATTTCAGGCGCGTATCGTATTCGTCCTTGCCTGCCTTGGTGCTGGAGTAAAAGGAGACGGCTCTCAGGCCTCCATCCTTGTTGTACTCAAAATGAAGTGAAAAGAAAAGGCCGCCAATGGGCTTTTTCGTTTTGTAGGCGCCGTTCAATCCAGTGCGGCTCAGGTAGGCGTCCGTTCCCGGACCTTCCAGGGATTTGCAGGCTTTCAGGGAACTCAGAAGCTGGGCTTCCTGCAAGCCTGTTTCCAGAGGGCCGTAAAGCGGCGAGGCGGTACAGCAGGCGGATGCATAAAGCATGGCTGCATAGCGATAGCAATCTATCAATTTCATTGGGGGAATGGGGTAGGGGATGGGGGTCGGTTGTTTCAATAGCGAATTAGGAATCCGGATGAAATGGCCGACAGCGCTAAAATAAGATGAACAATCATTATATTCAAGTATTTATGCTTTATTCTAACAAACATATTTTATCAAGGCTTTCGTCTAGGAAAATACTGGATTGATTTGGAGAAACAGGCTTGATATGAAAAACTAGTATTGACGCCGGATTCCTAATCCGGGGTGTTTAAAGCAGGTTGAAGGATAATATGCAAGAGTATCAGGAGCAATGAAGTAGATAACCGGCTGCGGTTTCCGGACCGGGAAAAGGCAGAGATAAGCATCCGGCGTTCCGCCACGTTTTCCCGGCTTTCAGAACATGGGAATCATTATTATTTTTATTAAAAATCTTTCTAAATATTCCTTCATTTCCGTTTTATGTATCCCGTATGCATGCATTTTGGCGGATTATAAATCCGGCTGTCGGGAAGGAATAATTTTTTTAATAAATAATAGAAACATTATCAATGGTTAATAAGAATATCAGATTTCACGGCCTTTGGATTCCATTGTGTTTTTTCCCGTCCTGGATACGATGAAAATCATTTTTTCTCAAAAAATTTGGTTGACGGCGGATTTATAATGCGCGGATGACCGCATGTAGTTTCAGAGCGTCTGATATTCAATGATTCGTCTGTTTTTTTACGGAAATGTGCGGTTTTGGCGGCGGCACCTTCCAAACAGGGAGTGGGGGAGGCCGCCTCCTCTGTTCGGTTTCCCGTGCAGGAAAAGCGGGGGGACATGCCGGAATCTGTCCGGCACGGTTGTTTCTCCTGCTGGGGACGGGGACGGATGACAGCAGCCTGTGACGGTTTCGTTTCCCTCCTCAGCTTGCCTGGGAAGGCCTTTCTGCCCATGGTGCCGCCGCATGAGAATTGATGTGGCAACGGATACGTATGAACCTGACGTGAATGGAGTGGCCCTGACGCTGGAGCGGCTGGTCCGGGGGCTTCGGACGCGGGGGCATCTGGTGCATGTGTTGAGGGCTTCCGGGAGGGACGGAGCTTCCGTTCCCGGAGAGACGGCCATGCCGTCTCTCTCCCTCCCCATGTATCATGAGGTGAAAATAGGGCTGCCTTCCGCAGAAAGGTTCCGCTCCAGATGGATGAAGAAGAGGCCGGATGTGGTTTATGTTGCCACGGAAAGCCCCATGGGGGCCTCCGCCGTGAAGGCCGCTCGCGCTCTGGAGATTCCCGTGGTGATGGGATTCCACACCAATTTTCACCAGTACATGAAGGATTACCATTTCTCCAGGCTGGAAACCGCCGCCGTGAATTACCTGCGCAAGCTCCACAACCGGGCAGGGATGACGGTGGTGCCCACGGAGGAGATGCGCCGCGCGCTGGAGGGGTTGGGATTTGAACGCCTCTCCGTAATGGGGCGCGGGGTGGATGCCGCCTTGTTTGACCCTGCCAGGAGGGATGCCGGCCTGCGCCAGTCATGGGGCGCCTGGCGGGATGAAGTGGTGTTCGGCGTGGTGGGGCGTCTGGCCCGGGAGAAGAACCTGGTGACGGCCCTGGGACTGTACACGCGCCTGCAGCGGGAGTTCCCGGCCTGCGGCATGAAGATGGTCGTGGTGGGGGACGGTCCCATGATGAGCAGCCTGCGCAGTGAGTTTCCGGACGCCGTGTTTTGCGGAATGCGCAGCGGGGAGGACCTCGCGCGCCATTACGCCGCCATGGACGTGCTGCTCTTCGCCAGTGAGACGGAGACCTTCGGGAACGTTCTGCTGGAAGGGATGGCCAGCGGCCTGGCTACGGTCAGCTACCGGTACGCCGCTTCTGCGGATGTGGTGCTGGACGGCATCAACGGCCTTCAGGCGGAGAAGGGGGACGCGGAGGGTTTTTACTCCGCCATGCGCCGTCTGCTGGAGGACAGGGGGATGATCCGGAGACTCGGCGAACAGGCCCGCAGGACCGTGCGCGCCAGAGCGTGGGATTCCATCCATGACAGGTTTGAAGAACTGCTGGCCTCCGTGGCGCGGGAGGAGAATGGAACCGGCTACGCCCGCCCCCGCGGGATGCGGTGCTGGAATGCCGCACGGTCTTTTTGTCAGACCTCCATCTGGGCACGAAGGATTGCAAGGCGGACGAATGCCGGAGGTTCCTGAAGCATGTCCGTGCGGAAAAAATAGTTCTGGTAGGGGATATTGTGGACGCCTGGGCCCTCTCCCGCGGCAGCCGCTGGCGCAGGCGGCATACGCGCCTGATCCGCACCCTGCTGAAAAAGATGGAGCAGGAGGATGTGGAAGTGCTGTACCTGCGCGGGAACCACGACGATATTCTGGAAAAATTCCTTCCCTTTCATCTGGGCGGCCTGAAAATGGCCAAGGAGTACGTGCACCGGGCGGCGGACGGCAGGCGTTACCTGTGCGTGCACGGAGACGGTTTTGACGCCATCTCCACCAACCACCGGTGGCTGGCGATGCTCGGCTCCCTGGGCTACGACGTTCTGCTGACGGTCAACCGGCTTTACAATAAATACCGCGCCTGGCGGGGCAGGGAATATTATTCCGTCTCCCGCGCCATCAAGAGCCGCGTGAAATCCGCCGTCAATTTCATTGGGAAATATGAGGAGCAGCTCCAGAATCTGGCGGTGAAAAGGCAGTGTGACGGTATCATTGCCGGGCATGTGCATCATCCGGCGGATACCATGGTGGGGGAGGTGCGGTACCTGAATTGCGGGGACTGGGTGGAAACCATGAGCGCGGTGGTGGAATACGGGGACGGCCGCATGGAAACGCTGCTTTACAAGGATTTCATGAAACGCCTGGCTTACGGCAAATGCGGAACCGGAGCCGGAGCGGAAGCTTCCTCCTGCAAGGAGGCTTCGTGACGGGCGCCGGGGACAGGCGTCCGGAGGGTGTGGGACAAAATGGCCGCGTGTGACATTTTGTCTCTTTTTGGTGTGACAATATGTCCCATTGCTGCTCGGCAGGAAAAAGAGCGGACGAAATGATGCGATGTTATAATACGATGAATTTATGTTGTTTATGTTTATTTTTCAACAGGGCTTACAAGGCTGGCATGCCATTTGCAGAAAGAAAGGCAAGAACATGAGTTTGCCTGCATGACACTTCAGGTCATGGGGAAATCAAATCTCAACGAAATCCATTTAAAACAATCTAAGATAACGATATGGCTAAAATATTAGGAATCGACTTGGGCACGACCAACTCGTGCATGGCTGTGATGGAAGGCGGTCAGGGTACCGTACTTGAAAACAGCGAAGGTGCGCGCACCACTCCCTCCATTGTTGCCTTCACCAAGAGCGGTGAACGCCTCGTGGGGCAGGCCGCCAAACGTCAGGCGGTGACCAATCCGAAAAACACCGTGTTTTCCTCCAAGCGCCTCATCGGCCGCAAGTACAGCGAGCTGACGGAAGAAGATAAGAAGGTGCCTTATGAAATTGTGGAGGCCCACAACGGGGACGCCTATATCCGCGTGGACGTAGGCGGGGAAAAGAAGACTTTTTCTCCCCAGGAAATCGCCTCCATGGTCCTGGCCAAGCTGAAGGCCGACGCGGAATCCAAGCTGGGTGAGACGATCACGGAAGCCGTGATTACTGTTCCCGCCTATTTCAATGACGCCCAGCGCAACGCGACCAAGGCCGCCGGTGAAATCGCCGGCTTGAAGGTGCGCCGCATCATCAATGAACCGACGGCTGCTGCCCTGGCTTACGGCCTGGACAAGAAGTCCAATGAAAACATTGCCGTGTACGACCTCGGCGGCGGCACCTTCGATATTTCCGTGCTGGAAATCGGTGACGGCGTGTTTGAAGTGAAGGCTTCCGACGGCGACACCCACTTGGGCGGCGACGACTGGGACAACGCGATCATCACCTGGATCATGGACGAGTTCAAGAAGGACTCCGGCATGGATTCTTCCAACCAGCCGGACGCCATCCAGCGCATCAAGGAAGAAGCTGAAAAGGCCAAGATCGCCCTTTCCTCCACCCAGAGCTATGACATCAGCCTGCCGTTCATCACGGCGGACGCTTCCGGACCCAAGCACATCCAGCTGACGCTGAGCCGTCCCAAGCTGGAACAGCTCACGGAAGACCTGCTGGACCGTACCCGCAAGCCCGTGCTGGACTGCATCGCCGCCTCCGGCCTGAAGACCGGGGACATTGACGAACTGGTGCTGGTGGGCGGCATGACCCGCATGCCCGCCGTTCAGGAAATGGCCCATACGCTGGCTGGCAAGGAACCCCACAAGGGCGTGAACCCGGATGAAGTGGTGGCCGTAGGCGCCGCTATCCAGGGCGGCGTGCTCCAGGGGGACGTCAACGATGTGCTTCTGCTGGACGTGACCCCGCTGACCCTGTCCATTGAAACGATGGGCGGCATCGCTACGCCGATGATCGAGCGCAACACGACCATTCCGGTGCGCAAGAGCCAGGTGTTCTCCACCGCCGCGGACAACCAGCCCGCCGTGGACATCCGCATCTGCCAGGGTGAACGCAAGATGTTTGAGGACAACAAGCTTCTCGGCAACTTCAAGCTGGACGGCATCTCCGCCGCTCCGCGCGGCGTGCCGCAGATTGAAGTGACCTTTGACATTGACGCCAACGGCATTCTGCACGTCTCCGCCAAGGACAAGGGCACCGGCAAGGAACAGAAGATTTCCATCCAGGGCTCCAGCGGCCTTTCCAAGGATGAAATCGAACGCGCCAAGCGTGATGCGGAAGCCCATGCGGAAGAAGACAAGAAGCGGGCTGAGGAAATTGACACCGTCAACCAGGCGGACTCCCTCTGCTTCTCCGTGGAACGCCAGCTCAAGGACATGGGGGACAAGATTCCCGCAGACCTCAAGCGCGAGATTGAAGACAAGGTGATGCACCTCAAGGAAGCCATCTCCAAAAAGGAATACACCGCGATCAAGGCCGGGAAGGAAGACCTGGAATCCCGTCTGGAAGCCCTTTACAAGGCAGCGGAAGCCGCCCAGCAGTCCGCCGGTGCAGCCGGCCCCATGCCGGGAGCCGCTCCGGAGGAAGAAGCTTCCGACGGCCCCCGCAAGGCGAAAGGCCGCGTGGTGGACGCCGAAATCGTCGACGACGACAAATAAGCAACCCCTTCCCGCCGGAGGGGGAGCAACTTCCCCTCCGGCGGAACATTACATCCATATATTCATCTATAACAACACAAAAACAACATACTATGGCAAACATCAAACCCCTAGGACAACGTGTGCTGGTCAAGCGCATTGAAGCTGAAACCAAGACGGCCGGCGGCCTGTTCCTGCCGGACACCGCCAAGGAAAAACCCCAGGAAGCCGAAGTGATCTCCGTAGGCACCGGCGGCCGCGATGACAAGGGCGCCTTGATTGAATTCACCGTGAAGCCGGGCGACCACGTTCTTATTTCCAAGTACGGCGGCACGGAAATCAAGCTGGACGGAGAAGACTACCTCATCCTGTCTGAAAACGACATTCTGGCCATCATTGGCTAAATCACACGACACACTCACTCAACATCATTTTAAAATAACCTGATATTATGGCTAAACAAATCCAATTTGACGAAACCGCCCGCCAGGCTCTGCTCCGCGGCGTGGAACAGATTGCCAAGGCTGTCAAGAGCACGCTGGGGCCTGCCGGCCGCAACGTGGTGATCGACAAGAAATTCGGTTCCCCCTCATCACCAAGGACGGCGTGACCGTCGCCAAGGAAATCGAACTGGAAGACCCGTTTGAAAACATGGGCGCCCAGCTTGTCCGGGAAGTCTCCTCCAAGACCAACGACGTGGCCGGGGACGGCACCACCACCGCCACCGTGCTGGCTGAAAGCATTTACCGCGAAGGCCTGCGCAACGTCACCGCCGGCGCCAACCCCATCTCCCTCCAGAGGGGCATCATGAAGGCCGCGGACGCCGTGGTGGAAGAACTCAAGAAGATCAGCAAGCCTGTTGACTCCAGCAAGGAAGTGGCCCAGGTTGCCACCGTTTCCGCCAACTGGGACGCCGAAATCGGCCACATCATCGCGGAAGCCATGGACAAGGTGGGCAAGGACGGCACCATTACCGTGGAAGAAGCCAAGGGCATTGAAACCACGCTGGACGTGGTGGAAGGCATGCAGTTCGACAAGGGCTACCTGTCCCCCTACTTCGTGACCAACGCGGAAACGATGGAAGCGGTGCTGGAAAACCCTTACATCCTCATCCACGAAAAGAAGATCAACAACCTGAAGGACTTCCTTCCGCTGCTTGAAAAAGTGGCCAAGAGCGGCCGTCCCTTCCTGGTCATCGCGGAAGACATTGAAGGCGAAGCTCTCGCTACCCTGGTGGTCAACCGCCTGCGCGGCGTGCTGAACATCTGCGCGGTTAAGGCTCCCGGCTTCGGCGACCGCCGCAAGGCCATGATGGAAGACATTGCCATCCTGACCGGCGGCAAGTGCATCACGGAAGACCTGGGCATCAAGCTGGAAAACGTGGGCATTGAAGACCTCGGCCAGGCCAAGCGCGTGGTCGTCTCCAAGGATGAAACCGTCATCGTGGAAGGCGCCGGCAAGTCTGCGGACATTGAAGGCCGCATCTCCCAGATCCGCCACCAGATCAAGGACACCACGTCCGACTACGACCGTGAAAAACTCCAGGAACGCCTGGCCAAGCTGGCCGGCGGCGTGGCCGTCATCCATGTGGGTGCCGCTACGGAAACGGAAATGAAGGAAAAGAAGGCCCGTGTGGACGACGCCCTGCACGCCACCCGCGCTGCGGTGGAAGAAGGCATCGTTCCCGGCGGCGGCGTGGCCCTGATCCGCGCCCAGAAAGCCATTGACACCCTCAAGCTGGAAGGCGACGAGGAAACCGGCGCTCAAATCGTCTATCGTGCGGTGGAAGCTCCGCTCCGCCAACTGGCCAGCAATGCCGGCCGTGAAGGCGCCCTCATCGTCGCCAAGGTGAAGGGGATGAAGAAAGCGGCCGACGGCTACAACGTAGCCACGGACAAATATGAAGACCTGCTCACCGCTGGTGTGGTGGACCCGACCAAGGTAACCCGTTCCGCCCTGCAGAACGCGGCTTCCATCGCCGGCCTGCTGCTTACCACGGAATGCGTCATTGCCGACAAGCCCGAGAAGAAGGGCTGCGGATGCGGCTCCGGCGCTCCCGACATGGGCGGCATGGGAGGAATGGGCGGCATGGGCATGATGTAAGCCCCCCGTCCGTTTCTGCGAGACACGGCAATCGACTTCAAGGCTCCCCGGTTTTCCGGGGGGCCTTTTTGTATGGAGGGCGCCGGAACCTTCCGTTTTTTTGCTTTTCCCGTATGGGAAACGCTTCTCTTTCGGAAGGCGGCAGCCGCCACTCCGCGGGAAGGGATTTCAGGAAGATGGGCCGTGGCTGCCGGAGAACCGGAGGAAAACCAGGCTCCGGAAGTGCCCGGAAGAAACGGAAGATTTCACGGGAAGCAGGTGTAGCGCTATGGTTTTTATTGAAAATCATATTGTTGCATCAATGTGACGGAATGTTCACGTTTTAAAACGGGCGTGCGGAAGCGGCCTCCTGTAATAGAGGGCCGTTTATTACGCTTATGGACCCAATCTATTACTTCATCATAGGGCTGATTCTGGTGCTCTCCTGCTTTGACCTCGTCGTCGGGGTCTCCAATGACGCCGCCAACTTCCTGAACTCCGCCGTCGGTTCCAAGGCCGCGCCGCGCAGGACGATCATACTGGTGGCCGCCCTGGGCATCATCATCGGCTCCCTGTTCTCCAGCGGCATGATGGAAATCGCCAGAAGCGGCGTATTCATGCCGGCCCAGTTCACCTTCCATGACATCATGCTGATATTCCTGGCGGTGATGCTGACGGACGTGATTCTGCTGGACGTCTTCAACACCTTCGGTCTTCCCACCTCCACCACGGTTTCCATCGTCTTTGAACTGCTGGGCGGCGCCGTGGCGGTTGCCCTGTTCAAAATCTGGTCCGCAGAGCCGGGCGCAGCGCAGGAACTGTCCAGCTACATCAACTCCTCCAAGGCGCTGGCAATCATCTCCGGCATCTTCTCCTCCGTCTTCGTCGCCTTCATTTGCGGGATAACGGTCATGTGGATTTCCCGCCTCATCTTCTCCTTCAACTACAAAAAATCATTCAAATACCTGGGGGCCGTCTGGTGCGGCTTGGCCCTGACGGCCATCACCTACTTCGCCATCTTCAAGGGGCTGAAAGGCAGTACGCTGGTCACCAAGGACATGATCCGCCACCTGGACGCCCACATCTGGCTGTACGTATGCTGCAGCCTGGTATTCTGGACCGTCCTGATGGCCGTTCTCCAGAACATTTGCAAAATCAACATCCTGAAAATATCCGTCCTGGCGGGCACCATGGCCCTGGCGCTCTCCTTTGCCGGAAACGACCTGGTCAACTTCATCGGCGTTTTCATGGCGGGGCAGTCCTCCATGGAGATAGCGTCCGCCGCTGCGGCGCAGGGCGCGGACCTTTCCACCCTCACCATGGGCGGCCTCATGGTCCCCGTCACGGCGGACTGGCGCTACCTGCTGGGCGCGGGCGTCATCATGGTGCTGGCCCTCATGTTCTCCAAAAAGGCGCAGACCGTCACGGATACGGAGGTCAACCTGGCGAGGCAGGGCGGGGGCGTGGAGCGGTTCGGCTCCGTCCCCCGGCCCGCATGGCCGTGCGCTATGCGTTGAACGCCTCCCGCGCGGTGGAAAAAATCATGCCCGCCTGCGTGGGAAGATTCATTGAAAAACGTTTCCAGCCCGTGCCGGACGGCCCGGATAACGGGGCCTCCTTTGACCTGATCCGCGCTTCCGTGAATTTGACGGTCGCCGCCCTGCTGATCTCCCTGGCTACGTCCCTCCGGCTTCCTCTTTCCACCACGTATGTGACGTTCATGGTGGCGATGGGTTCCTCCCTGGCGGACAAAGCCTGGGGACGGGACAGCGCCGTGTACCGCATCACGGGGGTGATTACGGTAATTTCCGGGTGGTTCTTTACGGCCTTTGCCGCATTCACCATGTGCTGCATGGTGGCGGCGTGCATCGTTTACGGAGGCCTGTTCGGCATTGTCGCCATGTGCGCCCTGGCTGCCTTCCTGCTGCTGAAAAGCTCCAGGCTCCATAAAAAAGAACCCAGGACGCGGCGCTGGCGAAGGTGGCCAATTACCGGGATCCGGCCTGCGCCGCCCGCTACAATGAAGAAATCATTGAGCTGATGAAACGCATGGCGGAAATCTATGAAATGAACCTGGAAGCCCTGAACGTGGAGGACCGGAAGCGGCTGAAAAAGCTCCGGAAGGAAGCGCGCGGCATCCGCCGCTCCCTGAGCGACCGGATGGCGATGGAAGTCATGCCCGTCGTCCGGGAACTTCCGGATGAAGAGGCGGACCGCGGCAAGCGTTACGTGCAGATGGTGGAATACGCCACCTCCGTCTTTGAATCCCTCTCCAACATCACCACGGCCAGCCATGCCTACATAGACAACAACCATGAAGGGCTGGACATGGACAGGATAGAGCACTTGAGGGGGATGAACAACCGCGTTTCCTCCCTGTACCCCCGTTTCCGGGAAATGATGGAAAGCAACGACTATGCCGGGCTGGACCAATGCCTGGCCGGCATGGACGCGCTGGATGAGGAATTTGCGGAGGCGGTCAAGCAGCAGATCATCCTGCGGGCGGAGGACGTATCCGACATGCGGCGGGCGCTCCTCTACCTCAACCTCCTTAATGAAACCCGCACGATGATCCGCAAGGTTCTTCTTTTGGCGAAAATTCAGCGGAAATTTGTTCTTGGCTGGTAAAGGCCTGTAATTCACGGCTGCGCCGGAGGCGGCTGCTTCCGGCGCAGCGGAAGAGGGAGCGGCATTTTCTTATCCGGAAATTCTCCCGGAATACCCGGGAAGCGGGAATGGGGAAAATTTATTTTCCGGAAAGCGAAAGCCTCCGGAATGCTCGTCTTTTTAAAGTGTAAAGAAAAACCGCAAGCATTGAGGAACAATTGCTTGCGGTATAAAAGTGGTACGGGCGATGGGAATCGAACCCACGTCTCAAGCTTGGGAAGCTCGCGTCCTACCATTGAACGACGCCCGCATGAAATGCGGATGCCTATTTAGCGGCAGAAGGCAGGTATGTCAAGACCACAGAAAAATCGTGTCTTCTTTTTTGATATTTTAACACAGAAATGAAAAAAAACTTGTCTTACCCCGAGGCTTGAACATAATGCCTCTGTTGTGCGGGTATAGCTTAATGGTAAAGCTCCAGCCTTCCAAGCTGATCACACGGGTTCGATTCCCGTTACCCGCTCCATTTTTTCATTAAATTCACCTGCTAGATACTTCCTTTATGAAAGCCAGGTTCATGACAAAGACGGCGCTCAGTGCGCTGGCACTTGCGTTTGCGGGCGCCCTCCCCGGTGTGGCTCAGCAAACTGCTTCTCCGGCAGCCGTTCCGGCTGTTAATAAGGTTAAAGCCTCTGCTGTTGAAAAGGCTTTTATGAATCAAATGGCAGGTGTTGTCCAGGCCAGCCTGAAGGCCGGCGCCCTGGATATGAAAGCCGTGACCGAGATTCTGAACGCCGCTGTCAAGGCCGGCGTGTCTGACCAGGTGATGGGCTCCCTGGTATCCATGGCCGCAGGCGCTTTCCCGGGCAGCGCGCCCGCTGTTGCTTCCGCCGCCGTTAAAAGCTATGGAACCCAGGTAACGGAAGCCAACGTACGCAACGTGATTGCCTCTGCTGTGGCTGTGCAGCCCCACCCGTATGCGTCCGTCTCTCCCATCTCGGAAGCGGTTACGAAAGCTCTGGGCAGCTCCATGGTAGCCAATGCCGTTCCCGGCATTGCCGTGGGCGTGGCGGCCCAGACGCCTGACAATCCTCTGCAAGGGGTGACCACTCAGACCAGCGGTCTGGTGAGGCCTGGTGAAGAGGCATCCGGAGGGGCCCTGGTCCTGCCGGGCGGTCTTCCCGTGGGCGGCTCTGCTACAAGCCCCGCTCCCATCTCCAATCCTGCCGGAAATTAACCCGATCCATTTATCAATAGCATGAAGAGTCTTTTTTATCTCTCCTTGATGGCTGCCGGCATGCTTGCCGTCCATGCCAACGGGCAGTCCCTGTACACCCTGGCAGGACCGGTCGGTCTGGAAGAATCCCTTCCCCTGAAGTGGACATTCAATCTGGCCGGCGGTTATGACGACAACGTCAACGCTTCCAACTATGACCAGCAGGAAGCCGCTTTCATCAGCACGGACATCGGCGCCTCCCTGGCCAACTACGATTCCGTGACCCAGTACTCCTTCTCCGCCAAGCTTGGGGGTATCTTTTACCTGAAGGACCTTGAGGGAGAGACGAACGAATCACTTTCCAACTCCACGCTCTCCGCCAACCTTTCCCACAGCTTTGACCAGACCCTGCGCTACAACGGCAGCGTGTCCTTTGCGTGGCAGCCGGAACCCAACTATTCCAACGGCATTGCCAACGCTCGCCGGGACGGCGACTACATTTACGTGTACGTCTCCAGCTCCGTGAGCAAGGCATGGACCTCCCGCTACTCCACCACGCTGGGCGCCAACTTCTCCATGATCAACTATCAGGAGGACTCCGCCAAGACGGACAACCGCGACTATGTGGGCATGGACTTCACCAACCGCTACAAGTGGACGGAACGCCTGGCTATTTCCCTGAGCTGGAACGGTTCCTACTGCGACCGCGAATACGGCAACAACGAATTCTCCAACTTCGTCATGGCCGGCGCTGAATACGCTGTGGCTGAAAATACGTCCGCCACGCTCCGCGTAGGTCCCCAGTTCAAATATGTGGAAAGCTACGGTACCAGGACCTATCCTTCCGCAGAATTTGGTTTGAACCACCGCATGAGCGACCGCTTCATGATCGGCACGTTCATCCGCTACTCCAACGAAGCGACGAATACGTACATTCCCTACAGCGGTGCCAGTTACTATTCCAATGAAACGTGGCGCTTCGGCGTGAACAGCACGCTGAAACTGACGCACCGCGCCAGCCTGAACTGCGGCGTAAACCTGATTTCCAGCGAGTACAGCCGCCTGAGCTCCGGCAGCAACAGTGATACGTCTGACCTGACCTTCAATGCTACGGCCGGCATCAAGCTGCTGCTGACTAATGCGCTGGCTCTTACGGCCCAGTACTCCTACACCAACGGTTCCTACGGCGGCTATAACTACCCGATGCCCTCCTACAACCGCAACGTGTTCTCCTTCGGCGTGAATTACAGCTTCTAAGTCTTGACTGACCATTAATGTCCTTACTCCTCTAATTGCGAATGTTCATTCACAATTAGAGGAGTTTTTATCTTACTACCTCACTATCTTTCATGAATGCCCAGGATCAGCAGAACAGTGATCGCATCGTACGCAACATTGACTATTTGCAAGTTTTAAAAAATCGCTGGAAAGAAGTCTTCCTGGTCTTCCTTCTGGTGCTGGTCATTTCCGTGGTAGTGACTTTCCTGATGCCGCCCTCCTACCGGGCGACGAGCCAGTTCCAGATCAAGCTGCCCAAGCCCGTAATGGAAATCGGCCAGGGGGGGACGTGGTCGCCTCCTCCAACGTGACGGCTAACTACATTCCCATGCAGTATTCCGTGCTGACTTCCACTGAAGTTCTGAAGGTGGTGTCCAGGAAGCTGAATCTTGCCGCGGAATGGGGCATGACGGATGAAATGGCGGCATCCAATCTGGCCGGCATGATCAAGGTGGCTCCCGTGCGTGCGACGGACCTGGTGGACGTCATTGTCTCCGGCCCGGATCCCAAACTGGTGCAGAACATCGCCAAGACGGTTCCCGAGGCTTACAAGCAGGACCGTGAAATGCGTGAAAACCGCCTGGTGGAAACCGCCATCAAAAGTTTGAAGGACGTTCTCCGGGAACAGGAGGATACCGTCAATGAAAAGATGATGTCCCTCAAGAAGCTGATTGCGGAAAGCTCCTACCTTCCCACTACCTGGAGAAACGGTGAAAACCGGAGCACTCTGACGGCCGGCATGGAAGAGGAAGACTTCCGGAACGCCAAATCCCAGGCCATGCAGTTTGAAAAGGATGAAAAGGAACTGGCTTCCTACGTGCAGGAACTGCAGCGTCTGCCTGACGACAAGCTGCTGGATTACGTCATCAGTTCCGACCTGCTGAATGCGGAATCCGTAGGAGCCAAGGCCCTGCGTGAAACCTATGCCGAATTTTCCGACAAGCTCAAGGAGAAGGAAAACCTGAAAGCCCAGAACATCGGGGCCAGGCACCCCAAGATGCTGGCGCTGCTGGAGACGGAAAGGATTCTGGGAGAGAAGCTGAACAAGGAGCTGATCGGGCTGCGCTCCTCCCTGAAAAGCAAGCTGGAAATGGTTTCCGCAAGCCGGAAGCACTGGGAGGCGACCGTCGCTCAAAAGGAGGAAGCTCTCCAGAAGCATGTCCTGCAGGTTCCCATGTATGAACAGGCCAGCCGTGATTATGACGCCGCGCTGGACCAGCTCAAGGACCTGGATTCCCGGTACAAGGATGAAATCGCCCGTCTGCGCGTTCCCCGTGAAGCGATTGAAATGTACCAGCTTCCGACCTATCCTGCCGCTCCCTACAAGCCGAACGTGACCATCAACCTGGCGGTGGGCGCCGGGGCCGGGCTGCTTCTGGGCATCGGGCTGGCCCTGCTGCTGGAATTCATGGACACTTCCGTGAAGACGATGGAGGACGTGGAACGGGCCCTGCAGGTTCCGGTGCTGGGCATTATCCCCAAGAATGTGCCGATCCTTCATTCTTCCGATGTGATGGGCCCGGACGCGGAAGCCTACCGTATTCTGCGAACAAATATAGAATTCAATAAAAAGGGATTGGAGGAAATTTCCTTGACCTTTGTTTCCGGCAGTGCCGGGGAAGGGAAGACCACCACCTTGTGCAACCTGGCCTATATCTGCGCCCAGGGCGGCTATGCCACCCTGATGATTGACGCCGACCTGCGCCGTTCCAAGCTTCACCGGTATTATGAACTGGACAATGAAGTGGGACTGACCTCCTATCTGCTGGAAGACTACCCGCTGGAGGAAGTGATTTTCCAGACGCCCATTGAAAACCTGTACGTGATGCCTGCGGGCCCCACGCCCTTCGACCCGTCGGGCGCGTTGAATTCCCGCAAATTCAATGAACTGCTCCAGGAAGTGAAGCAGCGCTTTGACATCGTGCTGGTGGACTCCCCGCCCATCCTCGGCGTCAGTGATTCCGCCGTCATCGTGAGCGAGGTGGATATGACGCTCATGGTCGTCCAGCCCCGCAAACTGCCGCTGAAAGCCCTCCTGAGGCAGAAGCAGGTGATTGAATCCGTAGGCGGCAACCTGGCCGGCGTGGTGATGAATAATGTGGACATCACGTCCGATCACCAGTATCAGTATTACACGACTTATTACTCCTATTATTCTGCGGATGGCGGTTCCTCCGGCGAGAATGCGGACGCCTCTTCCATGAAGAAGGCCGAGCGTTCCGGAAAGGCCAAGGAGCTGGCGGCCACCCAGTCCCATGATAGTGAAGATCTGTACTAACCCATTGCTCCATGAAAAAATACATTTGTTCCCTCCTTTGCCTCTTGCTGGGTGCGGCGGGGCTGGCGTCCGCCCAGTCTCCGGACGCCGTGCCTGCGCAGGGCACCATTGAAATTCAGGTGCGCGGCATTCCTGCGGATGACGCTACGGCCATTTCCGGCCAGTATCTGCTGGACGGCAACGGGACGATACGCATGCCCCAGCTTCCGCCGGGCCACGACGTGCTGCGCGTGGTAGGCAAGACGGCGCGCCAGATTGAAGATATGCTGATGGCCGCCTATAAGAAGGCGGAATTGTACACGGCCCCCACCTTTCTGGTGAAGGTGCAGAGTTCGGACGCGCGGCTGACGGAGCACATTGTGCTGGTGAGCGGCGGCGTAGCCATGAAGAAAAACGTCCTGTGGCGGCGCGGCATGACGCTTCTGGAAGCGATTGTGGGCGCGGGCGACATTACGGACTGGGGTTCCCGGTACGTGCAGGTGACGCGCGGCGGAAAAACCGTGACGTACGATTACTTCTCCATCAAGGACAGGGCGATTCCCATTCAGCCCAATGACCGCATCTTCGTTCCCCAGCGCGGGATTTTTGAAGGGCGGCCCGCGAAGCTCCTGCCCTGAAACATTCTTTTTCATGCCCGGCTTTCCATAGGGAAGCCGGGTTTTTTATTGCCCCGGTTCCCGGAAAATCCATGGAATGCCGGAAAAAACACGTGGGCCGGCGTCCGGGATGGGAACAGGCCGCTGGGGAGATGGAACGCGGAAGGCCTGTCATGAAATTTCCCAGGCCCTTTTCTGGAAATGGGCCGTGCATGCGTGGAACCGTATGGTAGAATCATAGCGGGAAAAAAGTTTTCCCTTGAACCGTACGGCGCCAGTAAAAACGCTGGTGGAAGGGGTTTTTTCCCTGTGCCCGTGAACCTCTGTATTCACCGGAACGGAAGGCCTGCGGGGCGGAAAGAGTTGAGGAACATGCTGTTTCCGCCGGGGGCGTAGGCCCTTTTCCCGTGATTGGCTGATACGGCCTCCGGGCATATATTGCGATGAAATGAGTTCAGTATGAATGTAAAAAACAGAAAAACAAAGAAAAATGTTGAATATTCTTGGACTCAATGCATTTTTGGAATCTTCCAAAAATGTTAGAGTTTCGTGCGGAATGTCTGCATGGAGCTTCGCAATCCCAATGTAAAAACTCATTAACCATGATATACCATTTTAAGAAAACATTCATCGGAGTAGGAGGACGGGAATACATTAACAATCCCAAGCTGAGCTTCCCGGAACATGTGAAAATCCGCCGTCGGGGAACGAATCCCAAATCCGGCCAGCCTTATGCGGAAGCGGGCAGCGCGTTCGTGGAAACGTCCTCCATTGCCTCGCGGCTCTGCTGCAGCGCGTCCGCCGCCCGCCAGTACCTGCACCGTCACGGAGCCCGCTTCCGCGTGGTCCGCAAGGGTACGGGTTCCCTGGCCCTGTACTGGCGGCGTGCGGATGTGGACCGGATTCTCGCCCGGCGGGAGCCTGTACGCCGCCGCGTGCCACCGTGCTACATGGACATGGCCGAGGCTATCGACATGCTGGGGGTGGTGCGCAGCTACATTTACAGGCTCGTGAAAAAGGGGCTGCTGCGCGAATACCGGTGCCGGATGAAGACCGCCCGCGGCCTCCGGGTGCGCTGTTTTTATCACCGGGAGGACCTGGAGCATATCAGGCTGCACGTGCTCCAGAAAAGATGATGGGGCCGGTTTCCGCAGATGCGTTTTTGGCTTGAGCGCGGGCCGGATTGTGTCACGTTATGGGCATGATAGCTTTTCTGCGCGGCACGGTGGCGGAATCATATCCCCAGCGGTTGATTCTGGATGTTCATGGCGTGGGGTATGAGGTGATTGTGCCCCTCTCCACCTTTGACAGGCTGAACCCTCTTCCCGGCAGGGAGCTGACGCTGAAAACCTACCTGCATGTCCGGGAGAACATGCAGGTGCTCTACGGCTTTGCCACGGATGCGGAGCGGGACATTTTCCTGCTGCTGATCGACCGCGTTTCAGGCATCGGCCCTGCCACGGCCATCGCCATTCTTGGTTCCCTGTCCGTGGAGCAGTTCAAGCAGGCGGTGGTGAGCGGGGACGTTTCCGGCATTGCGCGGGCCAAGGGCGTGGGCAAGAAGACGGCGGAACGCATTGTCCTGGAGCTGAAGGACAAGGTGGGACTGGCCGCTACGTGGGAGGCCCAGGCGCAGGGCGCCACCTCCCAGGCAGCGGGGGATGCGGAGCTGGCGTTGATTGCGCTCGGGTTCAAGCAGGTGGAGTCCCGCAAGGCAATCGCCGCCCACCTGAAAGACCATCCGGACGCGGATGCGGACGAACTGATCCGCGCCGCCCTGCGCTCCATGAACTGACCGGCTCCCCCACCCGGGGACCGGCTCCGCAAGCATTTGACTTCCATGCGGGAGCATGCCCGCGGGCAGGGCTTCCTGCGGTCCGCGCAGGCGCGGGAGCATACTGCCATGATGGGGGAACAATAGTGTTGACGGCTGGTTGAATCGTTTTTAAACTTACGGCGTCCATGGTACTTAAATAAGTCCGGGACTAGTAATTAATCAAATCTGAAGCCCTCAATCTTATGGCCAAATATGCTATTAACGGTTTTGGACGTATTGGTCGCAACGTACTGCGCGCCATGTCCAAGGAAGAACGCAACAAGGTTGTTGCCATCAATGACCTGACCCCCATTGAAATGATCGCCCACCTGCTCAAGTATGACTCCACGCAGGGCAAGTTTGACGGTGAAATTTCCATTGATGGAGAATATCTGGTCGTTGACGGTCACAAGATCCTCATCACCGTGGAACGCGACCCCGCCAACCTTCCCTGGAAGAAGCTGGGCGTAGACGTCGTTCTGGAATCCACCGGCCTGTTCACCAAGCGTGACGCCGCCAAGAAGCACCTTGAAGCCGGCGCCAAGAAGGTGCTCATTTCCGCTCCCTCCCCGGATCCTGACCTGACCTTCGTTCTGGGCATCAACGACAGCGAATACGATCCCGCCAAGCACGACATCGTTTCCAACGCTTCCTGCACCACCAACTGCCTCGCTCCCATGGTGAAGGTGCTGGACGACAAGTTCGGCATTGAAAAGGGCATGATGAGCACGATTCACTCCTACACGAACGACCAGCGCATCCTGGACCTTCCCCACTCCGATCCCCGCCGCGCCCGCGCCGCCGCGATCAACATCATCCCGACGACCACCGGCGCCGCCAAGGCCATCGGCGAAGTGATGCCGAACCTGAAGGGCTCCCTGAACGGCGCTTCCTTCCGCGTGCCGACCCCGACCGGTTCCCTGACCGACTTCGTGGCCGTTCTCAAGAAGAACGTGACCGTGGAAGAAGTGAACGCCGCCATGAAGGAAGCCGCTGAAGGCCCGCTGAAGGGCATTCTGGATTACTCTGAAGAAGCCCTCGTTCTCCAGGACATCGTTTCCGACCCCCACTCCTGCATCTTTGACTCCGGCTTCACGTATGTGGTCGGCGGCAACCTGGTGAAGGTCTGCGGCTGGTACGACAACGAATGGGGCTACTCCAACCGCGCCGCTGAAGCCATGAAGAAGCTGGGCGACAGCGTGAGCTGCGGCTGCTCCTGCGGCAAGTAAGTTCTTCCGAACAACGCTTGCTCTTCAGTTGCACGACAAGTCTTGCCGGTTGCCTGCTTCAACCTTCCGGTTCCTGAACCGGGTTTGTCCAGGCGGCCGGGGATTTATCCGGGAGGGCAGAAATGCCCTCCCTTTTTTATTCCATTGAACCAAACAATATAAACCGATATGGCTAAACTTACTGTACGTGACCTTGATGCCAAGGGAAAGGAAGTCCTGATGCGCGTGGATTTCAACGTCCCCCTCAAGGATGGGGAAATTACCAATGACGCCCGCATCGTGGCCGCCCTCCCCACCATCAAGTTCCTGCTGGACCAGGGCGCCCGCCTTGTCCTCACCTCCCATCTGGGCCGTCCCAAGAACGAACCCGATCCCGCTTTTTCCCTGAAGCCCGTTGCCGCCCGCCTTTCCGAACTGCTCGGCAAGGAAGTGAAATTCGTTCCCGCCGCCATCGGCCCGGAAGCGGAAGCCGCCCGCGCCGCCATGAAGGACGGCGACGTGGTCCTGCTGGAAAACGTCCGCTTCTATCCCGGTGAAAAGAAGAACGATCCGGAATTTGCCAAGGCTCTTCTGGGCAATGCCACGCTGTTCGTGAACGACGCGTTCGGCACCGCCCACCGCGCCCACGCTTCCACGGAAGGGGTGACGCATTTTGCGGAAAAGAGCGCCATGGGCTTCCTGATCGAACGCGAACTGGAATACCTGGAAGGCAAGCTGGAAAACCCGGAAAAGCCCTTCGTGGTAATCATGGGCGGCGCCAAGGTGTCCGACAAGATTGAAGTGCTTTCCAAGCTGATGGAAAAGGCTGATACGTTCCTGATCGGGGGCGCCATGGCCAACACGTTCCTGGCGGCTGAAGGGTATGACCTGGGCGCTTCCAAGATTGAAGGCGACAAGCTGGATCTGGCCCGTGAAATCCTGGCGGAAGCCAAGGCCAAGGGCGTGAAATTCCTGCTTCCTGCGGACGTGCGCGTAGCCATGAAGTTTGAAGACGGCGCTGAAACCTTCTGCACGGCTCCCTTCGCGGAAGGCGGCAAGGTGCCGGAAGGCGGCATGGCCATCGACATCGGCGACAAGGCTATTGAAGAATTCTCCGCCATCATCAAGGACGCCAAGACCGTTCTGTGGAACGGCCCGATGGGCGTGTTTGAAATGGACTGCTTTGCCAAGGGCACCAAGGAAATTGCGGAAGCCCTGGCGGATTCCTCCGCCATCTCCATCGTGGGCGGCGGCGATTCCGTGACGGCGGCCAAGAAGTTCAAGGTCCAGGACAAGCTTTCCTTCTGCTCTACGGGCGGCGGCGCTTCCCTGGAACTGCTGGAAGGCAAGGTGCTTCCCGGCGTGGGAGCCCTGACCGACAAGTGCGGCTGCTGCTGCCAGAAGTAACCGTTCACGGCCGGCGGATTGCTTTCCGCATGGTGCCTTGAATGAACCTTTTCATTCCCCGTGCCCGTCTCCGGGTGCGGGGATTTTTTTGCTCCCTGCTGACGCGGCGGAAACTGCGGAAGTTTGCCGGCTCCCGCGGTTTAAGGAAAACCCGTTCGTGCTCCGGTGGCTGCCGGTTCCGGAGAGGGGGATGCAGGGAAAGGCGGCACAGTCCTTTTTTGGGCTTGCTCTGCGTGTGGCCCGCGCTAGGCTGGACATGTATGAAAATGCTGCGCAGCTTCCTGGCCGTGTTCCTGTTGTGCTCTCCCGCGCTTGCGGCGGACGCCTCCGTTGCGGGGAAGAAGGAGCATGGGGGGTATCCGGCCCGGTACATGCTTCTGGAATCCTCGTCCCGCAACAGCCAGAGCCTGTCTACGCCCGTGGCCGCGTATGTGAATGACGAAGGCGCGGAAGTGGCGCTTATCGGGGCCATTCATGTGGCGGAGGCTGATTATTATGCCTGGCTGAACAAGCTGTTCGGCAGTTATGACGTGCTGCTGTTTGAAATGATCGGCGGGGAGGGGCTCCGGAGGGAGGAGGAGCTCCGCCGTAAAATAGACCGCAATAAGCCTATGGGAGGGCTGACGCTGGAGGAGGCGCGGGAATGGAACCGGATGGTGGAGTGGAGGAAGAGAGCCGCCCTTGAGGAAAAGTCTTTTTTGCTGGGGCTGCTGGGAAGCGCGTACCGGGAATTGAGCGCCGCGCTGGGCCTTCAAACCCAGCATCAGGGCATTGATTATTCCGCGCCCCATTTTATCCATGCGGACATGACGCTGGCGGAATTCCGGCAGGCGCAGGCCAGTAAGGGAGAAAACTTCGCCAGCCTGATGCTTAAATCCATGCTGTCCTCCCTGGTGGAGAAGCCCGGGGCGTACCAGCCGAATGAATTCGGCATGATGGTGGATTTGCTTGCCGGGAACAAGGCGGGGCTGAAGAATGAACTGATGCGCATTTTTGCCCATGCTCCGAATGATTTGGAGGATACCGTGATTCTGGAAGGCCGGAATTCCAAGTGCATGGAAGTATTTGACCAATGGCGCGGCAAGGGCGTTCGCAGGATAGGCATTTTTTATGGCGCGGCCCATCTTCCCGGCCTGCACGGAGCTCTTCTGGAACGCGGCTACCGCCTCCGGGACGTGCAGTGGCTCCCGGCGTGGAGCACCATGGAGAAGGCTGGCCAGGACTGACCCTTTTGCCGTCTTTTCCGGTCTTTCCGCGGGTAATGAAGTTGGTGACTGCCGGAGGCCGTAAATGATGGGAATTCTCCCTTTCCGGAAAGGCCGCTTCAAATGGAAAGGGAGAAGAGGAAAATAGCCTCTTCCCCTTTCCTGATGAACTCCCGTTGAGCAGACGGAAGGGAACGCTACTTTCCGGCGGGGACCAGGCGGGCAATGCCGCCGCCCTTGACGCGCATGGTGAAGGAAAGGGTGCTCCCGGAATGGAGTTCCCGGTTTTCCACCTTCCAGCCGTCGTTCTTTTCCGGCAGGTCGCGGAGGATGGTGGCCCGGTACGCGGTGTTCCTGTTCAGGAAGTCCAGGGGAATGGAAACGGTGCGTTCCCGTCCGTCCCCGTTCATCAGGGCAATGTACCACTGGTCCCCGGAACGCCGGGCAAAGGCGGCGCATTCCCCGATGGCGGACGGCGGCAGGACGATGGTCTCATCCCATACGGAGGGAATGTTCCGGACGGCTTCCCGTTCCGGGGAGCCTTTCGGGAAGGCGGCTTCCATGTCTGCGGGGTTGGATACCCAGTGGAGGACTGGGGACGTATAAATGATATTGGCCGCCATCTGGAGGGGCCAGGAAGAGCCGCGCAGCTTGGGCCCGTGGCCGAAGTAGCCGCCAGTGAAATCGGCGTGGCCGGAGACCAGCCGGGTGAAGGGCAGTGCGCAGTAGTGCCGTCCGCCGATGGCGGCCCAGATGTTCTGTTCCCCGCCGTAGATGCCTTCCCGGCTCATTTCATGCGGCCAGGAGCGTTCTTCCCCCGTGGGGGTATTGGCGCCGTGAAAGTTGACCATGAGCTTGTTTTTAGCCAGGTTTTCCGCGACGGCGTCATAAAAGGCCAGGCGTTCCCGGGAGGCGGAATCCATGAAATCTATCTTGATTCCCTTGATGCCCGTTTTGGCAAGGCTGCTGAAAAAGCTGCGCATGCTTTCCCAGTCGTTGGCGGGGTTGTTGACGTCTGACCAGCGCACCCATACCCAGATGCCTACTTGTTTGCCGGCGGCGTAGCTGGCCAGTTGAGCCACCTTGTCCATGCTTTCCGGCACGGTTTTGCCCCATTTCTTCCATCCTTCGTCAACGAGGTGGTATTCCCAGCCGAATTCGGAGGCCATGTCGACAAAGGCGTACTGGTCCTCTTCACGGACGTTTCCGCGGTCCCACCAGGTCCAGGTGGAGCGGCCCGGCTTGATCCAGGGCGTTTTGGCTCCTTCCGGAAAAAGGTTCTTGTCCGGTTCCGGAGCCAGGGAAGGGATGACGTCGTTCCGGACCAGGCCGTTGAGGTCGTCGTTCACCAGGATGACCCGCCAGGGCATCTCTGCGGAAGAGGGGGCGGAAAAGCCTTCCGGGTCCTGGAAATATACCGTCCTGCATGCGCCGTCCTGAAGGGAGAATTTAATGCCGCTCCACTGCCTGTTGAAATTGGCGGCTTCCTGGATGAGGGCGAAGCCTCCGCCCGGCAGTTCCGCCGCAACCGGCATGGTGCGGACATGGCTGCGGGGATTGCCGGGGTCTTTCTTGAAATCGGCTATTCTGGAAGGAGACCAGACTCCCTCGCAGGGACCCAGTGCGGAAGCGGCGTCCTGGGTCCACAGGACGGCTTTTTCCGGGAAGGCGAACGACGTTTTTCTTCCCCGATGTTCAGCACGGGCGCTTTCTGCACGTCTTCCGTCCACTCGTAGCGGAAGGCGACTCCGTTGTTGAAAACGCGGGCGCGGAGGCGGAGGCCGGAATTATCCCCGGAAACCACGTATTCGTTGAAATGGACGGAAGCGGAGGGGTATTTGCCGCGCGTTTCAAAGGTGTCGTGGACGTTGTCCTTCACTTTTTTCACGCTCCATCCCGTAATGCCTCCGGCAAGGTCCTTGCCGTTCACCACGATGCCCAGGCCGGAGGGCTCCAGAACCGTCCTGTTTCCCTTTTTCAGGGAATGGGCGGCCCGGTTATCCGCGTGGAGCATCCAGGACAGACGGCCGTCCGGGGATTGCAGAGAGGCATGCAATTCTCCCGCCTGTCCGGAACCGGGCAGGAGGCATCCTGCCATATTGCTGAAAATAATGAGAGATTTTACAATCATATCTTTGTCAGAATACGTCCATCTTGGCCCGTTTATTGCAAAAGTATGTTTTGGAAGGGCGGCAGCCAGCGCATCTACTTTCCGGAATGGGGAAAAGGCCCTCCCTGCGTGAAGGCCGGGTGGTTCTCCGTTAAATCCGTGGAAGCCGTGAGCTGTTCATGAAGATGAAAAATGGCGGATGTCTTGTTTCCCGTGCAAGAGGTTATGGAGAAATAACCGACCCGGTGAGCGGCAAAAGAATAATCTTTACAAATTAGGTGGAAAAGATAAAAGTAATTTCCTGATCAGATATTAGGATGGAGAGTTGCGGCTCAAATAGTGTTCCCGATTTTCACCATGCGGCAGTTCCGGGAAAAGATGCTCATTTGAATAATGTTTCCGTGCATGGATCCAAATTGACACCTCCCTCTTCCTGGAACGAGTTTTCCGTTTATTCCAAAGAACTCCCGGACGGAGCGACGTTGGAGCATTATAAAATATTGAAGGTGCTGGGAAGCGGCGGATTCGGCATTACCTATCTGGTCCGGGACTTGATGCTGAAGAGGAAAGTGGTTTTAAAAGAGAATTTTCCTTCTTCCTATGCTTACAGAGATCCGTTTACGGGGCGCGTGGTTCCCAATAATGAGCATGACGCCGAGTATTTCAAGTGGACCCTTTCCAACTTTTTGAATGAAGCCCGCATTCTTGCGAGGCTGGATTCTCCAGGTATTGTCCGGGTTCTTTCCGTTTTTGAGTGCAACGGCACGGCTTATTTTTCCATGGATTATGTTCAGGGGCTTCCTCTGGATTACCTGGGAGAACAGCAGCTGCTTGCCGGAAACTGTTATTCGGAAGCCAAGTTGAAGGGATTGCTGATGCACATCCTCCAGATTTTGGATTACCTTCATAAAAAAGGCATCTGCCACAGGGACATCAAACCGGGAAATATATTGCTTACACAGGAGGGAACTCCCGTTTTCGTGGATTTCGGCGCGTCGCGCCACATGGAGAGCACCCATACCCAGACTGTCCTGACGACTCATGGCTTTTCTTCTCCGGAACAGGCTCTCGGCAGGAAAAACACGGGACCTTGGAGCGACATTTATTCCCTGGGCGCTACGTTCTATTCCCTGCTGAAGGGGGGTGCGCCCCCCAGAGGAGAGGAGCGGCTGATCCACGATACCATACAGCCTTTGGCATTGTCCGCGCCCTTGTCCTCCCATTATTCGAAAAATTTTCTCAGGACCATAGACAAGGCCCTTTCTCCTCGGGTGGAAGATTGTTATAACTCCGCGGAAGAGTGGATGAAGGATTTGGGAGTGGAAGGAGGGGCGCTCTCAACCATTAAGTTCTCCAGTGAGGAGTTCAAGTCCGCCCGTAAGCGTTTTTTCAATCTGTTTGCCTTGTCCTCTTCCCGCATCATGTCGGAAGGGCACGAAAAGTGGGGGGCCGGATGGAGGAAGGTGCTGGGGCTCTTCGTTGTTGTGGGCGTGATTGGCGCAACCCTCGGCTATTTTGTTTATGACTGGGGAGGCGGCCCGGAGGAGGACGATGCTTTAGGGCTTCGCTTTCCCAGTGTAATGTCCACCCCCATTCCCCAGATTATTTCAGAATCCAGGGGCGTTTCCTTGCTGAGTCCCGTGGAACGTTTTGACGTCAGGCTGGATAGTCCGTCTTTGTCGCGCCATGCTCTTCCATCCCTGCTTCCCGACCGCTTTTCCTTGGCGTGTGTCCATTTGAGGGTGCTTCAGGAAGACAAGATGTGCCCGCTCCTGTATTTGACCATAC
The DNA here is from genome assembly GCF_049262625.1 of Akkermansia sp. JRP_AM1. Taxonomy (NCBI): domain Bacteria; kingdom Pseudomonadati; phylum Verrucomicrobiota; class Verrucomicrobiia; order Verrucomicrobiales; family Akkermansiaceae; genus Akkermansia; species Akkermansia sp. JRP_AM1. The sequence goes on along the minus strand of NZ_CP118234.1, from coordinate 502,317 downwards.
GTGATGAGGAGGGAAAGCTGGTTTCCCGGTCTCTCAACGGCTTTTCCTTCACCTTGATCGAGAGTCCTGTGCTCACCGGGTTCCGCTTTGTGGATCTTCCGGCGCTGAATGTGGATGCGCCTTACAGGTTCAGTTTTGAAACCAAGGATAATGTTCCTCATCCGTTGAAGGTTGTTTCTTCCCAGGTTACGACGCTGGAAAGCGGGAAAACCGTGAGGCCCCATTTTAAATTCATTTGCGCGATGGATGACCCCGCGGTGAGAGATTCGCTGAACAGGCCGGAAAACGGCAGGATCCGGGAAATGCTCATCGCCTCCCGGAAAAGGAACCGTACGGAAATTGATTCCATCGTGCTGACGGAACAGGAGAAGGCGCAGGTGCGGAAGTTCGCCAAGGCGGGGTATCCCGCCGCCCAGTATAAAATAGCCCGTCTCATCTTTGAACGGGATGGGAGATACGGAGAGGAAGGAGGCGCCTGGCTTTATAAGGCGGCCATGGGGGGCTTTATTGTGGCGCAGAGGGATCTGGCGTTTCTTCTTGTGGGGGGCAAGGAATTTTTCCCGGATATGCTTCAGTGCCCGGTCAGCCTGTCCCAGAACTATTCTCAGGCGGTTGATTTCCTTCTGATGTCCTTTGCCGCGCAGGATCCTTCCGTGCTGTATATGCTGGGTGTCTTGTATTCCCAGGGGTGGGGGGTGGAATATTCCGCGGAGATGGTCGCGCGCCTGTCCAGGCTGTTGGCCGGTTCCGGTTACGACCTGTCGCGGCTTACCTTGTCGTCCCCCATTTTATCCCATTGGGAGCTTCTGGGGCAGAAGGAGGAAACCTATACGAGGATGCGCTGCTCCATTCCCGGCAGGAAGATGAGCCAATTTTCAGGACTGCGGCTGGTACGGACCTCCGTGGAAGGGGGAAGTATCCTTATTGACAAGGTGATTCTGTTGCGGAACGGGCAGGAGGTCATGTCCCGTTCTTTCCGTACGGCCCTTACCCGGGAGTCTCCCGTCCTGGAGGTCTCCATAAACATGGAGGATTACGCAAAGGAAATGGACAGTTCCGAATGGTCGATAGAGGTCATCATGGCTCCGGCCAATACGTCCGGCATCATGGAAATGATGAGGAAGAAGGAGTTTTCCGGCGCGGAAGAGCTGCGAATTTGATGGAAGGATTTTACCACGGGAAAGGAGAGAACGCGGCATGCGGTTTCCGTCCGTTATCGGAAGCCGTTCGGGGCGGAAGGCCCCGGCGCCGGGGCTTTCCTGTTTCCGCTGGATGGCCCGGCCGGGAAGGCTGTGGCGCGGTTTAGATGTTCTTCAGCATTTCCAGCGCTTCCCGTAGCTTGTCTGCGGGAGAGACGCCTGCCAGCCGCGGAAATTTGTTGGACAGCAGGATAAAATCCCCGTTCCTGGTGAGCATCAGGCGCTGTCCGCTGATTTCCACCATGGAGATGTTTGCTTTGGAGGCCAGTATCTTGATTTTGTGGGAATCCAGCAGGTGATGCACCGTTTCCGGTGCAGGGCCGAAGCGGTCTTCCCACGCGCGGAGCAGGGCGTCCGCCTCCTTCAGGGTGCGGACTGCCGCCAGGTCCTTGTACGCCGAAATGCGCAGGGCTGCGTCGCTGATGTAATCCCGGGGCAGGAAGGCGCCCAGATAATCCTTGCGGGATTTGGCGGCGAACTGCGTCTCGCTGTTCACGATGAAATCCGTTCTCAGGGCTGCGTCCGGCCGGGGGGCCGTGTACCTGCCCTGCATGTGGGCGATGGACTGCTGGAGAAGCTGGCAGTACAGGTCAAAGCCGATGGCGGCAATATGGCCGCTCTGCTGGGTGCCCAGCAGGTTGCCCGCGCCGCGTATTTCCAGGTCCCTCATGGCTATCTTGAAGCCGGAACCCAGCTCCGTGTACTGCTTGATGGCGGAGACGCGCTTGCGGGCGTCTCCCGTGGTGGCGGCGGACCTGGGGAGCATGAGGTAGGCGTAGGCCCGGTGCCCCGCGCGGCCCACGCGGCCGCGGAGCTGGTAGAGGTCCGCCAGGCCGAAGCGGTCCGCGCGGTCAATGATGATGGTGTTGGCGTTCGGGATGTCGATGCCGGATTCGATGATGGTGGTTGCCAGCAGGATGTCTGCCTTCCCCTGCACGAAGGTGCGCATGACCTTCTCCAGCTCGTCCTTGGGCATCTGTCCGTGGCCGATGACGATGCGGGCCTTGGGCACCAGGGCCTGGATGCGGTCCCGGAACAGTTCGATGGTTTTGACGCGGTTGTGCAGCAGGAAAATCTGGCCGCCGCGTTCCAGTTCGCGCTCCATGGCCTTCTTCATGATGCGTTCGTCATAGGGGCATACGCTCGTCTGCACGGGCTGCCGGTTGACGGGCGGCGTTTCAATGGAGCTCATGTCCCTCGCTCCCATCAGCGCAATGTACAGGGTGCGGGGAATGGGCGTGGCGGACAGCGTGAGCACGTCGATGCCCTTGAAGCGTTCCTTGAATTTCTCCTTGTGCCTGACGCCGAAGCGCTGTTCCTCGTCAATCACCACGAGGCCCAGGTTTTTAATGGACACGTCCTCGGAGATGAGGCGATGCGTGCCGATGACGATGTCCACGGCCCCGGACTTAAGCCCTTCCAGCGTGGAGCGGACGTCCGCCGCGCTGCTGAAGCGGCTGAGCATTTCAATCCGCACGGGGTATTCGCTCATGCGCTCCTTGAAGGTGCGGAAGTGCTGTTCCGCAAGCACGGTGGTGGGCACCAGCACGGCCACCTGGCGGCCTCCCGTCACGCATTTGAAGGCGGCGCGGATGGCCACCTCCGTCTTGCCGAAGCCCACGTCCCCGCAGATCAGGCGGTCCATGGGGCGGGTGGCTTCCATGTCCGCCTTCGTCTGGGCGATGGCGCGGAGCTGGTCCTGGGTCTCCCGGAAGGGGAAGGAGCTTTCAAACTCCCACATCCATTTGCTGTCCGGAGGGTGGCTGTAGCCCTTTCCGGTCTGGCGTTCCGCCTGCACGTTGAGGAGCTGGGCGGCGTAGTCCGCCACGGAGCGTTCCGCGGACTTTTTGGCGCGCTGCCATTTGGAATCCCCCAGCTTGTTGAGTTCCGGCGTCTTGCTGCCCAGCCCTATGTACCGTGAAACCAGGTGCGCCTGGCTGAGGGGGACGTGCAGGATTGTATTGTCCCGGTAAAGGATGTTCATTTCCTCGTCTCCGGAGTCCGGAGAGGTGGAAATGTTGATGAATTTGCCGATGCCGTAGCTGGTATGCACCACCAGGTCTCCGGGGTTGATGTCCTTCAGGGAGGCCTGCGCGCGGGCCTTGCGCGCCTTGTCCTCCCGGCTGGCGCGGCGGCGCGCCGTGGCGGACTGGTACCTGCCGAACAGCTCCGAGGAGGAGAGAACGGCCGTTTTTGCCCCGGAATGCTGAAGCCGCCGGGCAGGTCCCCGCGCAGGGCGGTGATGGACAGCAGCGCGGGCGTTCCGGCGCAGATGTCCCGGAAGCGCTCTTCCTCCCCTTCGTTGGGAAAAAACATGCTGACGTTCCATTTCCGGTCCAGCCATTCTCGGATCTGGCGTTCCGCCAGCTCCCGCCGCATCTCCTGCATCACGAAGTCCCCGGCGTCAAAGCTGCCCAGGGGATTGTCATGGATGGCCAGGGAGAAGTCCTCCTCCCCCTCCGCGTTCTTCGGCGGTGCGGTGAGGATGCACACGTTCCCCCGTTCCTTGCAGAAGGGGGCCGTAATGACCAGGTCGCCCGGCTTGATCCAGGCCCGCAGGGTTTCCACGCCTGCCGCTTCCGTCAGGACGAGGTTGACGTGCTCCGTCTTCCGGAAGGAAATCTGGGAGTCCACGTCAAATTCCCGGATGGATTCAATCTCGTCGTCAAAAAACTCCAGGCGTACGGGATGGGAGGACTGGAGCGGGAAAACGTCCAGAATGCCGCCGCGGCGGGACCACTGCCCGCGGGAAATGACCTGAGGAACGCCCTCGAACCCCGCCTCCTCAAACAGCCGTATCAAATCGTCAGGGGCGTGCGTTTCTCCCGTTTTCAGGGTCATTCCCTGGTTCTGCATGCCGTCGGGGGAGGGAACCTCGTCATTCAGGCTGCCTTCCGTCAGAACGACGGTTTGCCTGCCCACATGGCCGGAAGCGATGCGGTGAAGGACGTTCAGCCGTTCCGCGGCAAGCTCCGGGTCTCCCACTTCCTCCCCCAGGGCCACCTCTTTTTCCGGGACGAAGAGGATGTTGCGCACTCCCCATGTTTCCAGTTGCGCGGCAAGGGATTCCTGCGCGCGCAGATGGGGCGCGATCACCCAGGCCCGGGCGGTGTCCGGAATGGTCCTGATGCACAGGGCCGCCACGAACGGAACCCCGGGCAGGGAGGTATGGTCGAAAACCGCCTGTTCCTCCGTGCCCAGTTTCGCGAGTTCCCGGTGAAAGGGTGCGGTGCGGGCCACCCTGTCCATCAGGGCGGTTATGGAAGCGTCTTCTGCCATGCGTGTCTGATAGCCCCTGCTGGTGGAAAGTGTGCCGCCTTTCCCTGCCATGTCAACGGTTTTTCAGGGCACAGACTGTCCTCCGGCCATTGACGGAAGCGTCTTTCCGCATGCGCGGCGCGGGTCAGGAGGAGGAGCGGAAGCGGATTTTAACGCCGGCCTTGCGCCATTTCTGTTCAATCTCCTTGGCCAGCTCCTCATAGCTCCGGCCATCAAGGAGGAGCTTTTGCGCTTCTTTTTCACTGCTGCCGGACTGGATGGCCTTCATGTAGTTCTTCACGCGCTGGGCGTCCCCCTTGCCGTCCATGTGGTAGAAATAGTAGGCCATCAGAGCGGCCAGGCCGTAATTCAGGTTGGCGTTCTCTCCCGTGAACTGGGAATAGGGCATGTTCATGTAGGACTCCAGGCTGGGCGCCTCAAAGTCGTCCCCCAGGGCGCGGCCCCCCGTATTTTTCTTGCCGTATTCCGTCACGCGGGAGACAATGTGGGAACGGTTGGCCCCGAAGTTGAAGCGGCCTCCGGAATACGGGGTCATCCCCATGTATTCCGCGGAGCCTTCACAGAACCAGCTTGCCTGCTTGGCCTCCGGGGACATGAGCTGGTGCGTCAGTTCATGGATGAGGGTGGAGGAATCCTTGTCGCGGTCAATGATGTACGTGCTCCCCATGGTCTTGACGCCCAGGGAATCAAACGGGACCAGGATTTTGCCGCGGTCTCCGCTGCGCGTCGTCCCCAGGAAAATGCCTGCCGTGCCTTCACGGCCTCCGTTTTCCAGGTACGTGCTGAACTTTTCGTACAGGTAGGCGGGGAATTTGGCGGAATCGTCGTGAGGGGGGATGTTGCCGATGGGAAGCGTTTTGTTCGCCAGGTGGGTGGCCTCGAAGAGAAGGCCCAGGCGCTTGATCATGCCGGCGCCCAGCTTGGCGTCGCAGATGAAGCGGAAATGGGGCGTTTCATAAATATACTCCCCTTGTTCCTCCTTGATGGTTTCCACCTTGAAATTGTCCTGGCATTTGACGGTCCTGGGCCATGGCAGGTGGTAATTGTCCGCGGGATTGGAGGAGGCAGCCCCTCCCTTTCCCCGGGCCGCGATGAAATCCCTGTCTTCCCGGGAAAGCTGGGCGAGGGGGATGGAGACGGTTTGGCCGCCAGAGCGTTTCAGCACGGCTTTCTGGCCGTCCAGCCTGACGAACTCGGCTTCCAGGCTTTTCCCCTGGACGCTGGTCCAGGTGCGCCCCTGCGCGAGGGGAAGGAAGGAGAGGGAGCACAGGGCTCCCGTCACCAGGTACAGGCATGCGGGATTCTTCATAAGGCTGGGGTTGGGGATATGAAAGAAAGTTGCTGTTAATGTTTGGGACGCGGCAGCATCAGGAGCAGCAGTCCGCAGAGCAGCATCAGGCATCCTGCCGCCGCCAGGGTGGTGGTCAGCGGAACGCCCTGGTCCTTGAACCATCCCCCGAAGAAGGAGATAAGGGCGCCCACGCCCGCGGACGTGAGGTTGAGGAGGCCATAGCCGGTGGCGGAATAACGCTCGTCGATATGGGAGCGTAGCACAGGCATGAGGGTGGCGTCCAGCAATCCCTGCGCCAGCCCCTGCGTGGCGACGAGGCCCAGCATGAGCACGAGGGGAACCGCAATGTCCCAGCCGAAGATGCCGGGCAGCAGCGCCAGGACCACCAGCGGGCCGGATATGGTGAAGGTGATGCCGGGCACCAGGGCGCGGGCGCGGGCGTTGCGCCGGTACCACATGTCCGCCAGAATGGCGCCGCCCAGCACGGCCACGTACTTGGCTACGGAGCTCCACAGGGTGGCGGCGGGGCCTGCCTCCGCGGAGGAAAGCTGGTATTTATCCTGAAGCAGGGTGGGGTACCAGGTGAGCAGGAACCAGTTCCCGGCGCCTGCAAAGGCGACCACGGCCAGCAGCATCCACATGGGGCGGCCGCTCAGCAGGCTGGAAAGCACGGCGCCGGTGGAAAGATTGGACGCGGGTTCCTTGATGGCCCGTTCGTCATTGTCCACATTGATCAGGACCGTTTTTTCCTTGGGTTCGGACGGCTTTTTGGCCTGCGCCGTATCCGCAGGGGCCTTGGCCGGGTCTTTCAGGAACAGGATGAGGACGATGGCATACGCCACGCCGATCAGGCCGAACAGGGCGAACGTCATGCGCCAGCCCGTCCATGAAGCCATGGTGGCCCCGAAGCCGGCCACGGCCATGCCCACGTAAATGCCGCTCATGTGCAGCCCCGTGGCGATGGAGCGCGTGCTGCCCCGGTGGTAGTCCGTAATCAGGGCCAGGGCGGCGGGGATGTAAAAGGCCTCACTGATGCCCATGGCGCCGCGCGCGATGAGCAGGGACGTGTAATCCTCCGCATGGCCGGTCCACCAGGTGACCACGGACCAGACGACGAGGGAGCAGAGAATCATCAGGCGGCGGCTGTAGCGGTCCGCCAGGAAGCCGCCCACCGGGCTGAGCAGGGCGTAAATCAGCAGGAAGACGGAGGTGACCATGCCGAACTGGGCTTCCGTCTGCGGAATGTCCCGGACGATGGGTTCATGCAGCGCGGAAAGGAGCTGGCGGTCAAAATAGTTCAGCATGACCACGAACCACAGGACGATGACGGCCACCCAGGCCCACAGGCCCGGCCTGGTGTTCGGGTCCGTGACGGCGGAAACATTTTTAACGCCGTTGCGCACGGCGGAAACGATGATGATCGCCATGACGATGACGGTCAGGATGAGAACGGCGTAATCAACCGTGCTCATTTCAAAATGGTACCCTGCGGAGGCGGAGGCGTTCACGGGGGTCCGGACGCCCGGGGCGGTTTCCCCGCTGATGGTCATGATCTCGGAACCCTTCACGACGGCGGGCGCGGTGGCGATGCCGACGGGCCACTCCCCCTGGTGCGTCCATTTGTTTCCGATGACGTCATAAACCAGGATGTCGCGGGACTGCACCACGGGCTTGGACGGGTCCGGCGCGTTGCCGCGCTTGTCCCCGCCGATGAGGATGATGGAATTTTCACGTACCGGGGCGGGGCCTGCGGCGGCGGCTACGGGCGTTCCCGGTCCAGCAGGCTGCTGTTTGCCCGCGGCTCCCCATTCGGCGGGATCGTTGGACGTCATGTCGTAGCCGATCATGTCGGAAAGGTACGTTCTGGCGGTTTCTCCGGCGGCATCCCTGGACAGGGTGCAGCCGCCTGCGATGAACAGGGTGCTGTCACAGACGGCGGCGGTGGAGAGGATGCGGCCCGCACCGGGGAAGGGCGGGAGGGACGCCCATTTCATTTTGGCCGTATCCGGAGTGGTGTCCAGCATGTAGATGGTATTGAGGGCGGCTTCCGGCTGGTCGCTGTCCCGTCCGCCGATGACGAACAGCTTGTTTCCGTGAGCGGCGAAGGCGGCTTCCGTAACGGGGACGGGAAGGGGAGGAAGCTTTTCCACGGAGCCGTCCGCCTTGATCAGCAGGGCGTCTTTCAGGATGCCTTCCGCATTATGGCCTCCGGCTACCGCCAGCCCCTTGCCTACGCTTGCAAAAGCCGCGTAACCCAGCGGAACGGGCAGCGTCCCCACCTTGCTCCATTGGCCGTTGCGGAGTTTGAAAATATCCTGGTGGTACGCCTTAGGCCCGCGTTCTTCCGGCGTTGAGGCTCCCGGAGCGGCCTGGGGGAAATTGGCGCCGCCTGCGGCGATGATGGACTGGGTGCCGTCACTTTCCGTAACGGTTCCAGCCGCCATTCCAGCGCGGCCCGCCGGGTCCGGCAGGTCGGGAATGGCTCCGGCCGGGTGTACATCCACGGAAAAAGAGGCGTTGGCAGCGGGGGCCGCCATCAGCAGCAGGGCGGCGAAAGCGGAGCCGCATGCCCTGGAAAACCGGGTAAGGTGACGTGAAATGTGCATATGCTGGAAGATAGGGATGGGATGTGGGTGAAAAATCAGGAAAGGGTGATGCTCCACACTTCAGGGGAGCGCCTGCCGGGTTTAAGTTCTCCGTTCACGGCTGCAAAACGGCCCTGCCACGCGCAGCACGGAAGGACCGCCCTGGGCGCCGCGATGGGCCCTGCGTCGTGCCATTCCATGGCGGCTGTATCCAGGCACAGGGACTGGTTGTTGAAGCCGGGGTTGGTCTGCGGGGTATACTTCTTTCCGGAGCCGTCGTCCCCGCCCAGCAAATAAATCACGCCGTTCCGGGAAACCGGGGCCGGGGTGGGGGCCGCGGCGATGGCGTAAGGCATCTCCGGCAGGCGCGTCCATCCGCGTTCCGGCGTGAAGCTCCAGGCTTCCGTCAGCAATTCCCGGGCCTGTTTGCCGTCCTCCTCCCGGAGGCCGATGCCGCCGAGCACGTAAAGGACGCCGTCCGCCGCGGCCATCTGGTGCAGGAAGCGTCCGCGGCCCGGCAGCGGGTCCAGCTCCTGCCAGCCCTGTTCCGGCCCGCGTGCGTCCAGCATGAAAACCCGGTTGGTGCAGTCCTGCTCCCCGGGGCGCTCACAGCCTCCCGTAAGATAAACCTTGCCGTCCAGAACGGCGGCGGCCGTGTAAGCCAGGGCTATGGGAAGGGGAGGGAAGGGAGTCACAGTGACGGCTCCGTCCGCAGTGCTCAGCAGGTAAACGTCCTTCCGGTGGCCTTCCTTGCCGCAGCCGCCGATGCACAGCAGGCCTTCCCTGGTGCTGGCGGAGGCTCCGTACGCGTAAGGCGCAGGGAGCGTTCCTGCCTCCGTCCACCCATTCTCCCCCGGAGACAGCGTGAAAATGCGGTCCGTCCACGTTTTGGCGCCGCCTTCAAGCATGGGTTTGTCCGGGAAATTGGTGCCGCCGGCACAAATCATTGTTTCTCCGCATGTTCCGGCATACATGCCGGCGAAACCTTCCGGATCGGGAAGAGAGGGTAAAGGGGACCAGGATGAAGAATAGAGACTCATAACACGTGTAAATGACTCGCGTGATGCTAGCGAAAACCGGGCCGCGGCGCCAGTATTAACCTCTGGTTCTATTTTTTTTGAATAAATTTCTTTCCCCACGCCTCTTACCAACGTAGAAGAGGAGAATCATATGAAGCCTGGAACCTGTTTTTTGATGTTGTGCGCCCTGCTGCCTGCGGCCCTGGCGGAAAATATGACCCTGCGGTCCGGCAGGGTGCTGGAAGACGCCAGCGTGGTGTCTTCCGGAGACGACTTTGTCAGCGTCCAGTACACGGACGGGGTGGCCAAGGTCTCCTACAAGGAGCTCACGGATGCCCAGCAGAAGGATTACAGGATGACGCCGGAGGACGTGAAAGCCAGGCTGGACCAGCGGCGCCTGGAGGACGCGGCGCGCAGGAAAAAGGCGGAAGAGGCCAGAAAGGCGGCTGATGAAGAAGCCAGGAAAATCAGGGAATCCCTGTCTGAAGCGGAGCGGCATCCCCGTTATCTGGAAGGAGCGGATATCTCCCGCATGTTTCTGCTGCTGGGGGAACTCTCCCAGGTGGAGGCGGAAGTCATGGCCCTGCAATGGAATGCCCTGGAAGCGGACCGCGTGGGACTGCCGGAGGATGCCCGTACCTTCCGTGCGAGGATGGGAACCTATCAGGAACAGGTGAACGCCATCCGTAAAAAAAGGGAGACCGCCGAACAGTACTGGCAGGATTTGGAAAAGAAATACCTGGCTCTGAAGGACGGAACCCAGAAGAAAATTGCGGACTTGAACAAGCAGGTCTCCCAGTTGCAGGGGGAAGTAAGGGAGGTGGCCAGCCAGCCGAGAACGGAGCGCATCATTGTCCCTCCGATTATCAGGACGTGGAACTATCCGCCGCCGCCCGTCATTATCCGGCCTTCCCCCTTGCCGCCAAGGCCCCATCCCGTCCCTCCCCGCCCCGTTCCACCGCGTCCGATGCCTTTGCCTGTGAAGCCTGGCTTGTACGGTGGTTGAAAGTGCGTCCGCGGGTTCCTCCTCTTCTTCCGGAAAGCGTGCGCCAGCCTCCGCAGCAAACGGGCTGCCGGAACAGGAAACTCAAGGCACGGGTTGCCCAGGCGGCAGACGCCGCGGCCCCGGGAAGCATTCCCTTCCCGCAGAGGAAAGGGGAAGGTCAGATTCCGGGGAGGGGATACAGCTCCATGCGGCCCTCCTGGAAGGAGGCCAGATGCGTGAAGCCCGCCTGGCGGGCCAGGTCCGCGGCGCGCTCAAAATCCCGGCCCACGTCCTCCGGCTTGTGGGCGTCTGAGCTGATGGTGAGGGGAATATTCATCTCCGCCGCCATCTTTAAAAACTGCGCGTCCGGATACTGTTCGGCGCACTTGTTGCGCCAGCCGGCGGTATTAAGCTCCAGGCAGGCGCCGGACTCCTTCATGGCTTCCAGAGACGGTTCGTAATAAGGACGCAAATCTCCGGAAGGGCGGAAGCCGAACTTCTTGATCAGGTCTGCATGGCCCATGATGTGGAACAGGCCTGAAGCCGCCATCTCCCGGAAGCGTTCCCAATACTGCCTCCATGCGTCCTCTACATCCGTCCGGTTCCAGAAATCCATCTTGTAGGGATTGTCAAACTCCTCCTTCTCCCCCAGATAATGGACGGACCCGATCAGGTAATCCCATGCGTGCAGGCTCTGCAAGTGCTCTATCCATGGCCCAATGCCGGGAAACCAGTCGCATTCCAGCGCGGCGCGGACCGTCAGGCCGTGCGGTGCGGCGCATTCCCGGGCCTCCGTGAGCCAGTCCAGATAGGCCGGCATGTCCGCCTGCTTCATGCGCCAGTCGTCAAAAGGCTCCCCGGGCATTGGGGCGTGATCTGAAATGCCGTATTCCCGGAGGCCGGCGCGGACGGCTGCCTGCACATATTCCTGCGGAGTGCCGGAGGCGTGCAGGCACAGGGGGGTATGGGTATGGTAATCGCAGTACATGGAGGAATGCCCATGTTAGCACGGCGGCGCGGGCGGTTCAACCCGGAGGACGTATTTGCCGATTATTTGCCGTCTTTGACATTATGGGTTGATTTTATGGACAGGATTTTTTAGAGTCGCGTTAAATAGGACACGTGACATATGAGTGATTGGCAAGGCTTTTCCCCGCTGAATGATTTTACAGGACCGCTCCTGGACAACCTGAAGCGTCATCCCAAGCGCATCGTTTTCCCGGAAGGGGAGGATGTTCGCGTGCTGCGCGTGTCCGAACGCTTCGTGGCGGAACAGGCAGGCGTGCCCATCCTGCTGGGCAGGAAGGAAGTCATCAGGAGGATGGCGGAAATGAACGGAATTTCCCTGAAATTCGTCCGCATCATTGAGCCGGAAAAAAGCTCGGACCTTCAAATGTTCTGCGACCGCTATGAACGGGCGGAACAAATGTTCGGCAACGGATTGCCCATGAACACCCGTGAAATCGTCTCCGAGCCGGTCCACTTTGCCGCCATGATGGTGCTTTACGGCCAGGCGGACGCCATTGTGGCCGGGAACATGAAAAGGGTGGCTTCCGTCTTCCGCGCCGTGAACAAATACCGGCAGGAACCCGTTCCTACCAAGCCCCTCTTTGCCATCTCGATCGTTCTCGTTCCCGAATTTGCCAAAAAATTCGGAGGCCGCGGCATCTACTTCCTGGCGGATACCGGGGTGACCCCTGATCCCACCGTGGAAAACATGGCCTACTTTGCCGTGGAAACGGCCAAAATGGCCCGGCACATGCTCGGCAAAAGCGTTCGCGTCGCCATGTTGAGCGCCTCCACCGCCGGGTCCGTGCCGGAACTGGCTGCGGACCGCACCAGGGCCGCTACCGCGCTGGCCCGGAGCATGGTGCAGAAGGACTGCCTGAACAATGAAATCTCCGTGGAAGGGGAAATCCAGATTGACGCCGCCCTGTCCCCGGACTCCTACAGCGTGCGCGTTCACCGCAACTCCATGCTTCAGCCCAGTGACGTGTGGGTCTTCCCGACCCTGGACGCCGCGGACATCTCCAAAAAGCTGCTCTGCATGATGCCCTCCGTATACAACTATGGCCTCATTCTGGGAGGGCTGCTCTTCCCGATTGCCCAGCTCCCGCGGCTGACGGATGAAGACAGGATGTTCGGCACCGCTCTGGTGGTGGGGAATGAAGCCATTAAATTCCACCTGCTGTACCCGCAGGGGGTTGCTCCCCTTTATTGATTGGGCACGGCGCATCCGTGACCATCAGGCGCTTCTCCTTGCGTACGGCCAGCTTGCCGCCGGGCAGGGAAGTCCGGGAAGGACCGTCCGTATCCAGAATGCTCATCACCCGGAGCACGGCGTCCTCCGTCAGGTCCGGAATATGCTGCCGGCGCAGGTAATCATGCACGGCGCATTGCCTCAGCTCCGCGGGAAGCTGGTTGACCTTGGGCAGGAACAGGCGCCCCTGGGGGTCTGCCAGATTCATGGAATCCAGCGCCTGGGAAAGCGCCGTGCGGATTTGGTTCTCAATGCGGCAGGCGCGTGAAAAGGAAAGGCTGGTGTCTCGCTGGAACAGCGTGTCCAGCCTGGGAATGACCTCATGGCGCAGGGCGTTCCTGGTATACTCTGCAGACTGGTTGCTGGAATCCTCCCGCCATGGAATATGGCGATGCTCCAGGTAGGCGGTAATATCCTTCCGGGAAAAATCCAGCAGGGGGCGTACGACAGTCAATCCGTTGGCCCAGGTGGAAACGGGTGACATGCCGTGAATGCCGGAAGCCCCGCGGCACAGGTGGAGAAGGGCTGTCTCCTGCTGGTCGTTCCGGTGGTGGGCCAGGGCCACGAAAGCCCCCGGATAGCCGGCAGCCCATTTCAGGAACAAGGCCTGCCGGGCATCCCGCGCCGCTTCTTCAATGGAAATTCCACGCGAACGGGCCATGCCGCGGACGTCCGCCCGTTCCTGGACACAGGGAACCCCCAGGCAGGCGGCGTACCGGCATACGAACTGTGCCTCCTCCTCCGCCTCCGGGCGCAGCCCGTGATTCACGTGGCAGGCAATGAGGTGGCATCCCGGCATTTGGGAAAGCAGGGAAAGCAGCGCCATGGAATCCCGTCCGCCGCTGATTCCGGCAAGGACGGGACGGCCGGAGCGGAGAAGCTCCGCAGACTGCTTGTCAAAATGGTCTGGTGTCAACGTCATGCTGCCGCCAGTGAAGCAGGAAAAAGGGGCAAAGAGAAGCCTGCAAATAAAAAACCCCGCTTTCCGGAAAGGAAACGGGGTTGGAAAACTGTTGGGGACAAGCCTTACTTGTTGAGCTTGGGCTTGCCGCCGCTGCGGCGGACAGCGCCGAAACGCTTCTGGAACTTGTCGATGCGGCCTTCCGTGTCCACGAACTGGTTCTTGCCGGTGAAGAACGGGTGGGAGTCGGAGGTGATGCCGCAGGAAACCACGAAATGTTCAACCCCGTCAATAACTTCCGTCTTGGGGGAGCGAACGGTGGAATGGGTGATGAAGCGGCGTCCGGTGGTGATGTCGACAAAAACGACCGGATTGTACTGGGGATGAATATCTTTCTTCATGGTGATGTATTGCGTTTCCGACGCAAGGGGAGCACCAGTATAGGAGTGTTTTATTGCATGTCAAGCATCCCCGCATAAAAATGCGGAAGTTTGTGAATGACGGTTCGGGAGCTTGCGGGAGGAACGGTTATGGGGATGATGTAACGGAAAATGGAGCAGGTGCTGAAGAGACCCCCCTGGTGGGCGTGGTTTTCCCTGATGGGACTGGAGATTCCTTCTGCAGCCATTGCATGGGCTTTTGCCGTCAGCCAGTCCCATCTGGTGGTAGTCTCCACCCCCTGGCTGTACCAATTCCTCTTTGTGGCCGTCTGGTGCGTCAACATGCTGGACCGGGTGCTTAAAATATTCCGGGGAGGCCCTGCGGTATACTCGGATGAATGCCTGCTGTTTGCCAAAAAGCACTGCTTCGTCATCTCCCTGCTCATTGTGGTGGCGGCCGTGACGGGGCTGTGGATCATGTTCTTCCAACTGGGCGTGGTCATCTTCCAGTTTGCCCTGCTTCCGGGTATTTGCAGCCTGCTCTTCCTCTACTTTTCCTCCAATCCGCACAAAAAGGGGAGCCTGTCCTCCGGATTCGTCATGGCATCATTCTTTGCCGCCGTCTCCTTTTCTACGGGAGCGGGAATCCCTGCCTACTTCTATGGAACGATGGGCGGAGGCTGGGGCGGCCAGCTGTCCACGCCCACCTGGTATCTCGTCGCTCTGGTCATCCTCAGCATGTTCAGCCGCAAACGGTGGAATGAAGAAGAGGAGGAAGACGGGCAGGACTCCGCCGCCCGGGACATGGTTTCCCTGGTCTGGATGGGGGTGATTGTGATCTACGTCGTCTTCTGCCTGGCCGCCGCCGCCCGGGAATATACCGGTGACGCGTGGATCTATTACGGGCTGGCCATGGCGGGGGTATTCATGTTCGTGCTGGACAGGTTGAAGAAGAACATGCCCCCTCTCCTGCTGTACACCCTCTCCTGGGTGGCGCTGATCTTTCCGCTGTTGCTGAGCGGTATTCTGGCTCAGGCCTCCTCCTGATTGACAGGGAAGAACTTCCTTGGGCCGGACACGGCAAAACGCAGGAAAATTGGAAAAATGATATTTTGTGGTTGCAATACCGGAGATGCGGTGCTAGATTCTGCCCCGCAAACACGTTCTGCGTGCAAGCAAGTGGCTCGGTAGCTCAGTCGGTAGAGCAGGGGATTGAAAATCCCCGTGTCGGCGGTTCGATCCCGTCCCGAGCCACCATTTTTTTCTCCCAATTTTTTAATCCCTTTTTTATACGGGAAGTAGCTCAGCCTGGTGGAGCGCCTGCTTTGGGAGCAGGATGTCGCAGGTTCGAATCCTGTCTTCCCGACCATTTTTTACTCCCAGTAATGGGAAAAACCAGGGAGAGTCTTGAATATTCCAAAATAAGGAGGGAAATAATTTTTGACTTTTTAATTTGATTTCAACATAATGACAAATGCCAGAAGAACTACTGTTGTTGATAAGTCTATTTTAGTTTTTTGTTGTAGAAATTAGTAGAATTTCATCCGATGAATATGAGATTCACGGCATTTCTGAAGCTATTGGGATTAATGGTCTCAACTTTGCTTGCATTATGTTCCTTCTCTCTTGGGGTGGAAAATTTCTCCAACCTTCCTCCTTGTCCCGGAAGCAGGATAACGGATGCTTTAGTGGATTCTTCAGGTATTTTATGGGCTTCAACCCAGGGTGAGGGATTATTCTACTTGGAGCTGGATAAAAATGTCTGGAAAAAGGCAGGAACAGCGGCAGATTTTCCAGATACTGAAAATTTCTATGCCCTGGCTGAAGATGCCCAGGGAAGAATATGGGTGGGAACAGACCGTTGGGGAGTGTGTATTTGGAATGGCAAACAATGGAAAACATACACCCGTAAGACGACATTGCCGGGTGGCCGTGTTTTTGACATTAGCGTCTCTTCTGCAACAGGGGATGTTGCCGTAGCAACCTCGGGAGGCATTGCTATTTATTCCCCTTTGACGGATTCATGGAAGGATGTCACGCGGGCCGATGGCTTGCCTGAAGATCAAGTTTCAGCACTAGCCTTTGATAGGTCGGGAGATTTGTGGGTAGGCTTCTTAACGGCAGGAATGGCCCGGATGACTCTTAAGGATGAATACAAGACCTGTGAGTTTTTTCAGTCAAAATGGCATTCGGATGATGCACGCAAGCTTTCGCAACCTCCGGTTCTTTTCGGTGCAGGGCTGCCGTCAAATTTGTGCAATACCATGGCTGCCAATGGTAATTCCGTATTTGTGGGCACAACGTCAGGACTGGGAATAAAACGCGGTGACAAAGAGATTTTTATCCGGGGAATGGATGCCGTGGAAAAACTGAAAGCGAAGGGAATTATGAAATCTTCCCAAGGTAAATTGAGGCCTCTTCCCGAAGATTATGTGACGAGCCTTTATCCCGTAAAGGAAGGAGTG
Source organism: Akkermansia sp. JRP_AM1 (assembly GCF_049262625.1). Lineage (NCBI taxonomy): Bacteria > Pseudomonadati > Verrucomicrobiota > Verrucomicrobiia > Verrucomicrobiales > Akkermansiaceae > Akkermansia > Akkermansia sp. JRP_AM1. The sequence goes on along the minus strand of NZ_CP118234.1, from coordinate 485,953 downwards.
TGGATAGGCTTCCGCAATCAAGTTCCCATCTTGCTTAATCCGGCAAATATGCAATATGAAAGTTCTGTGAACACTAAATTGGCAGAGAAAAAAAGGGAGGCACAGTCAGTTGTTTTGTTGATCTTCCTGATGGGACTGTTTTAGCTGGAGTTTTTGGAGAAGGGTTTCGGGTCGTTGGAAAACAACAGCCAGTAAAAAGAAAAGACGTCGTCTTGGAGATGAAATCAAACATCCAAAATTTTTTCCATTCCAGATGATCAGGCATGGCATAATTCTTTGAACCAGTTTCAATCTCTGCCGCTTGGCGAAAGGCCTTATGGTATTTGTTTTGCCTGTGATGATTGGGAAACACAGGGCGACTGGTGCAACAGATATGGACGCCATTTTTCCTTAAGACGTTCGGCAAAAAAGTCATGGGGAAATATCATGCATCGTTTTGATCAACGAAAGGATTTCCGAGGCTATTTGTATGACGCCAGAGTAACTCTCGGGCCGAGGAAGAAAATCAAAGATGCCTGGATATCGGGGAAATTCTATGAAGAAAATGCAGCGTCCCGAATTTGTCTGTACAACATCAACGATGCGACCCGTCCCTGTTCCGAATGGAGTGATCAGGGTTATATGCACGGTACCTTTTTTGATGGTCCAGACTTATGGGTTCTTGTACGCGTTCCTGCTGGTAAAAATGAAATTTCCCTCTACTTCAACCAACCCTTATCCAATGACATTTCACGCTATGATCGGGATTACCTGATTGAAGCTCGTTTTGTCGAATCTCGTTTGCCTCAGGAGGTTCTGATTCAAAGGAATGGGAAAAAATCGGAAAATATTGTAAACCTTGAACTAACCCGTATCATGTCGCTTCCTGTTATGGTCCGTACGAGATGCCGGGATTTCGGGAATAATGGAGTATATAAAATTTTCGGAATTATCCCTTTTAGTCTTGTTCTCCCCCTCCTATTGCATAGGGTAACAAAAAAGCTCCTTTCAAAGAAGGAGCTTTTGTTAGATGTTCAAATATGATTTGAATCTATTTTAGACAATAAAAAATTTACTCAGAAGATGAAATAGGGTCACATTGATGCTGTTCTGCTTCATTTTTAACTTGAGCTTTAACTGTTTCATTGCTCATAATATTATCCACATGCACATGACACAATGTTGAAAGACATTCAACAAATAGAAAAATTACAGCTATAAAATAAGCAATAACATAATAAGCCAAGACTGTAGCTGGGGCCAAAAGAAGATAGAGATTTTTTTCACCCAACTCGGAAGAATATCCTTTATACATGAAATAAATTCCTATGACACATGTAGGAAAAGATAAATAAGGATATAGTCTGACTGTAAAAAAATGACCAATCTTATCAACTTTCTCATTAGCCTGCTCATAACGTTTTTCGAAGTAATCTACATGCAAATTTTTTTTATCATTAGATGACATTAAAACACAGAGCTTAGCAAGCCCGTGTTTCATAATGTGGAATATTCGAAATATTATATTTTTAAAATTTGTTGAGGCTTGTCCCATATGTTAGTAGCGATTAAAACACCACACATTACAGCACAAAAATTAGAATATTCGTCTGGCATAATAGGAGTAATTTAATTTCCTAAACAGAACATTTTCCAAACCCAGCATCGAAAATACATTTCAAGTTTTCGACCATTTCTGGGTCATTAGCGCAAACTTTAGCATGCCTATTTTCAGCATCCGTTTCATAACGAAATCTTTTATTGTCAGAGATGCAAAAATCGTTGTTTGAGCATTTACAAAGAAGGTGAACCTCTGCTCCACCTTTCAAGTTCAGGATATCATAACAATCTCTTGCCTCTGGTACAGAGGACCGAACCGCAATACGAATTTTTACTCCTCTATTCATGGCATCAACAATTAAATCTTTTGTTTCTTTAGTGCCATAAATATCAGAAGCAAGTTTAGAACATTGAATGTAAACGTAATTTACTGAAGCACGAATAATTTCTTGAATAATAATACAAGCATGCTCGCGACTGATATTGTCTATCCACTCTGGCGAATCTTCTTCTATTTTTTTAACAAAGTCGTTTTTGTAAAAAATTGACATAATAATTGTAAAACTTAAAAATATCGGGAAAATTATGTCGAACTCTTAAGTCTGGTCAAGCTTTTCCTGTTTTTTTATAATGTTCAGAATGTTTGCTCTCTAAAAAATTACACTTTTTAGCAATTTCATTTGATGGCATTTTGTTTCTGTTATTCCTGTTGGAATTGACTCTTATTGAATGCTATCCGTTCATCTGATGCCATAGGTATTTCCTTATGTCTCAAATAGCTTTCTAACAAATAATAAAAATCGTTTTTAGGGTCTCTTATTGTAGGGATTTACTCCCTCCTAATCTCTCTTCCACCGCCCTCAAAATCCATTCCTCCACAGACAACCCTTCCTTGACGGCCCGCTTGACCACTTCATTCAGAGTAGAATTTTTCATTCGAACGGCGATTTGAGATTCGAGTTCCGAAGGATAGTCCTTACTCATCAAATGACGCAATGAGCCTTGCACGTTTTTAGGGATTCTTTGACGGGCAAACCAGTTATGAACCACGGTGGTTTGGACTCCAAGAGCCTTGGCTATTTCGGCACGGCTAATGGAATGTTCGCTGAGCCATTGGCCTAATTTTTTAGTGTCCACATAGTCCGGTTCAGGCTTGGAATTGCTCGTAAACATGCGGTTTGATTATCTGATAGAACCCAGTTCATAGAAAGAAAGAGCTTGTGTTGTTCGCATTTGTTATGTTAATAACTCGCATATGATGATTATTGCGATTCGCAATTGAGACCCTCAAGAGGGAATCTTTGTTGGCAAGCGTGACTTCATTATGACTTCAACCCATAAACGACCATGAAGAAAAACTTATTTATAACGTGTGCATTAGGTCTATTATCCTGTGCTTTTTCAGTCCAAGCGTCTGACCCTTGGAACTATTATAGAGCAGGCAGTTCTTACAGTTCCCCATCCTATACTCAGAAATACGATTCTACCTTTGGAATGAGTATCAAGGGTGTTTATGGGATTGCGGGAGATAGTGACATGCCCAATCTTGGCGGCGGTCTGCTCAGCCTAAATTCCTATACTGAAACAGGAGATATCGTTCACGAATTGTCTTTGACGGCGGGATTGATGTCTTCCGATGCTAAACATTTCAATGCCTTTGATATTGGCCGCGAATTGGGATATTCCGATGCTCAGATTCAACAATTTCTTAATGATAAAAATATTACGAATGTTGACCTGAAAATCAAATACCAAACATCTATTCCATTACTGGCGGGATATACATTGAACCTTCCATTAGTACAGGAGAAAGCGTATTTCTACTTAGGAGGCAAGATTGGCATCACCTTTAATACATGGAGAGCAACAGCAACGCTTGATAGAAAAGTTTGGCATAATTCCTCTTATCGAATTGAGCGTAAGAGAATTAGTGCTTCAGAATACAATGCTGATTTTACCTTTTCTCTTACGGCTGGCTTCCGTTTTGCCATTGGTAACAAAACAGATTTGATTCTGGGCTATGAACTCCTCAAGTTCCATGAAGTCGAACCCTACCACCTTATCCAAGCTGGCATTAGCTGGACCTTCTAATCCCCTTCGGCGGTGAATTAACTGGCCTCCTTCCTTTCGGGGAAGGGGGCGATTCTTTGATTTGCATGACTTAGGCCGTCACCTTGTTTGCAGGGTGGCGGCTTTTCATTTCCAGCACAACCCCATCAAAACCTCAAAGGCCTCATTTTCGTTCCTATAACATTGCCTGAAACAGAATTCATCCACATATTTCTGTAGGTGTTTAAGGGAGACATGATGAAATATTCCATGAATCCCTCTTTTCAATAAAGCCCAGAAGCTTTCAATCCCATTGGTATGAACCCCATTGCCCGCGCTGAACATAACGTTATGGTCAATCATGATGCGGGTAAGGTTCTTATTGTTAGGATATTTTAGAATATTGTAGCCCTTGAACTGGTCAGTCATGACTTTGGTATTAGGTTTGCAAACCTTGCTAAGGACATTGAATAATTGTTTGCCCGTCAATTGTTTTCCTTCTTCATTCCTATTGGCAACGACGGCATGAACTTTCCCAGTTCCCCTTTCTCTGACTCCAATAACAGGAACTTTAGCCGTCCCTCTTCCTCTAGGATTTTTCGGCAAATCGTCATCATCCCCATGTTCATTTTTCTTCCGGGGTTTTCCTCCAACATAGGTTTCGTCAATCTCAACAATCGCCTCAAAAGTTTCTCCTACCTCTCTTTTTGCCATTGCCCCTCTAATCTTATGCATCATCCTCCAAGCAGTTTTATAAGAAACACCTAATTCCCTTTTCAATTGCATAGCAGAAATCCCTTTTTTAGACAAACAAACCATATTGATAGCATACAGCCAATGCCTTAAAGGCATTCTTGTTTCTTCAAAAATGGTTCCCTTGAAAATAGAGAATTCCATCTTACAGTTGTTGCAATAGGCATTGCGGCAATTATAGTGAGCGTGATAAACCTTCTCTGTTTTCCCGCAAAACGGGCAAACTATTTTCCCATCAAACCGTTTTTCAATCAGGTATTTTGCCACGCTCTCATCATCAGGAAATTTTCAATGAATTCGCGGTACGTCATGTTCTACTCCTTTCTTTTTCTAGGAGTAGTGTAATGGATTATGGGGGATTTACAAGATTAAAGTATATAGTTCCGAAAATTTTATACGGACCGGGCCGGATTCTATTTTTTAAGAATTTCCAGAAATGGCTCTAAAGAGGCGACTCTTGGTGGTGTTTTTCTGAATGCATGTCTGGAAAGCGGCTATCAGAATGCCAGGATGCCTTCCCCTCCGGAACTTACTTCCATAAAAAATGCTGATGTTCCGGAAAATCTACTGAAAGCTTGGAGCAACTGTTTTGTGAAACGGGCCGATTCTCCATTTCATCTTCGCCTTTCCCAAAAATTACTGCTTTATACGTTCAGGAAACTATGGAATGAGGCTTCAGTTCCCGATCCATTGAAAGAAAACTGGAAGTGGCATCTAAAGATTTGGGATGAAGGCGATATCAAGAAATTTGAACAAAAGATGCTTGAGACATGGTCAACGGAGCAAATGAAGGATTCTTATTATCGCTCCAGCTATAAATTCCCCAACAGTCCCAATGTCATTGATTTTACTCCCCAGGAAATCAGAATGATGGATAGATGGAAAGTTGATTGGAAACAATTTATCATTGGAACAAAGCAATACAGTGAATCAAATGTAAATAAAATGAGATTACGGCTGAATGAATATTTTAATCGATAAAAGACATATGAGTATATTGCGGTATTATTATATTGTTCTAATTGCCTGTCCTCTGATTCTGCAAGCGAGTTGGGCGAGCGGGGAGCCGGGAGGTAAAATCAAGGTGGATCCTCAGTCACTTCCCATATGTACTATAGAAGAGGCAGAAGGAGAGGATCCAGAAGATGAGAACAGCAATAAATATGCCATTTTTGAACCAGAGAAAATCAAGGAGTATAAAGCTAAGGGGCAATTCACTGTTGTTGTCGTGGAGCCGCCGCAGCCACATGCAGGATACGAATTGGACGAAGAGAAAAAGTACGAATGGACCGTTACGGAAAAGTTGGAAGTCAAAAATGGAGATCAGGACACTTGTACTGTCCATTCGTCTAACAAGGAACACTGGGGAAAAGTGATCACGGTAAAATGCAAGATGAGTTTTTATGAGACTAAAAACGGACAGAAAAAACATTTGACTGATCTTGAAGCCGCACACAAATTATTAACTCCAAGCCTCCTAATCCATCAAATAAGTTTCAATCACGTACAGGGTAAGCATGACAAGGATGCTATGGATTTATTAAAAACTTATAAAGGGAAAATCATAGATGTCCCGGAAGCAACTTTTGATAAGAATGGCAAAGCAACGAAATCGGAACCTTTTCTCTATATTGGCGGTAAAAAACCTGATCTAAAAATTAAAGCGGAAGTAAAACCTGGAATCATAAAGAAAGCGAAGGTAAAGACAAAGGGTGAGGGAAAAGTTTCGAAAAATTTCCTCCCAGAACTGGATGAACAGGAATTTGATAACAACACAGAATTTGAAATTCCTTTCAAAGATAATATTGATTCCAAATTGAATAAAGGAAATCAACAATGGACTTGGAGATTAACAGAGATTCAAGGAACTGCTCTTACTAACGAGACAATTGTTTTTGAAACAACAGTTAGGAATGGGTATGTCCTGTTTAGTGAACCACTCAAATCGCCGTGGGATATGAATGACAATAAGAAAAAACCATGGATTAAAGCGCTAGATGTAGTAATAGAAGGTTCAGGGAATATAGGGCTTGATAAAAATTCATCAGATTCAATCATAAAAAATATTACTAATTATACTTTTAGCAAGATGGGGTGGACTTATGATACGGTGAGGGGAGCACCAAAGTATACTCCATCACTTGGTACTATTAATCTGGATTCCTATCTTGAGAAGAACAATGGGAATGTAGTCAATTGTTACGACCAATGCTTTTCTCTAACTGCTCTCGTTAGATTGCTTGGAATCAACGTCGAAGGAAATTATCAGGAACCTTTTGGGAATATATTAACTGTCAATTTAATAGGAGTGGGTTCTTGTAATAATCCTTTTTATAAAAATCCTCGCCTTCCCGCAGCTCTTGCGGTCCCAGTCATTCTGAAAACAAATCCCTATTATCAGTATAGGACCGGATTTGGTAATCATGCATATGTCGTATTCGATGTAAGTTTATTTGGTTCTTCGTTTAAATTTATTTATGATGCCTGTGCCGGACCAGTAGTTGGTGATAGTTCTAATTCCTATCAAAAAAGCACGATAGAAAATCCACCTGTTCCGCCTAATAGTAGAATATTTAAAACAGAGTTCTCATGAAAAATATATTGATTATACTATTTACAATATCATGTACTTCCGTTTCATTATTTGCAACGGAGTCTATGCCTTTGATGACAGTAGCTGCGGAAAAAAATAGATCTTCCATGCAAAGCATAAGATTGCATGGGCTAAAAGACTTGGAAAATACTTCCTTTCATTTTGGAAGTAAAAAGTTAACAGATCAGGCGCCTGATCTCAAAAAAATCCTCCATGGATTAAAAGTGAGAAACGGTATTTTTTTTGTTACCTCCGATTCATGGAATCCTATTCTCTATTGCAATCAACATGGACATATAAATGGATCGATGGATGTCAGATACTCCACCAGTGTTTTCGGCATACGGACTGATATGATTATTTTTGAAGGAGCTTCATTCAATTATTGGTCCATGCCTTCCATTTATAAGGAAATAGTGTTAAGCGACGATTGCTGGGTTATGACCAAAGGTGATGATATTCTTTGTTTTACGTTTAAAAACGCTGGATTGGCGTTCAAGGGATTTACCGATCCGGCTACTTTTGTTACCCCCGAAACGGTAAAGACGAGATATGCCTCTACGCGTGAAATGCTGCCTGTACTTAAAGCATTGTCTCTCGTTCTGGATGGGAAAGCGCCGGCTGTTTATGATTTTGATTTAGCCCAAGAAAAATTAATGGAATTCAACCGATCTATCAAACAGCGGGACCGTAGGGCCAGAGAAGTATCCAAACTCCGTTGGCAAAAAGAAGAGAAGCAGCGGGAAGAACGAAAAAAACTTGCTCCCGACTATGGCATTCCCGGAAAGTTTCCTTTTAGCGTTCGTGGGGAATCTGATTTATCGGAAGGTTTAAAGTGGAAAAACTTTGATACATATTTCTCATCTCTTTCGCTTTCTCCCGACAAGAAGGTTATTTTGCCCAATCCCGATCAGGGTGCTATCAATCAGGCATGGTTGAAGACTGTTTGGAAGAAGGGAGACGTGGATGTGGTGGATGAACAGGAAAACGGCGTGGTTGCGCGCCTTCATACGGAAGGGAAAGACGATGACAAGAGCGATATTTGGCTTTTTGTCGGCTATTGCCAGTCTCAGTCTGCGGCCATGAACGAGCTGTATTCACGGCGTTTTCAGAAAACCCCGGACAGGCCTGAACAATGGTCTTGGGATGACGAAATAGCAACAGTGGTCGTCAATCCGTTCAAACTGGGAGATTACAGTTTGGGAAGGCAGGGGGTATTGGGCGATTTTGGCGGAATTATTCCGTCGAGCAACGAGTCGTCCCTCTTTTTCGTGAACGGTAATACGGTAGTAGCCCTTGTTTCCATGGATCCGTCTTGTTCTGTTCTTTCCCTAACAGAGCAAATTGATAAGAGGCTTGAAGCAGTCAGGAAAAACAAATAAATGTTGAACCGTATATGGAACCTGAATAATGTTATCTTGAGAAGAAATCCTGGAGGTGCAGTATTCCGGAGTTTTTTTAGTTCATAAAACCAGATATGGGGGGTCTTCGCCTCTTGTGCCCGGTCTATTTTTCAACGTGCTTTTTTATTGCTTTTGGGAGGCATTCCCGTGTTGAGGGAGATTCTCTTTGTTGATATCATGGAGAAAGCCGATTTTTTACTTGAGCTTCGGAGGGAGGCAAGCAGAGTGAATATATGAAGCAGAGTCAGCAAAAAACAGCCTCCTTTTCCTGGCTGGTGGGGTTGAGGTGGTCATTTGCCGGGTATGTGGTAGGGACGCTTTTTGCGGCGGGGGCAGGGGCGCTGGATTTTCCCATGCTGGCGCGGGCCATGCTTTTGGCGGCGGCGGTTTGTTTTGTCGTGTCTCTTGTTTGTGCGGGGGCGTGTATCCGGAGCAGCAAAGCGGCCCGCTGGTACTTACTTCTTGTACTCGTGATGATTATGATCGCGCTGCTGTTCGGGCGTGAAAATATTAATTAGTCATTTGTATATGTTTTGATTGACCGAGTGTGCACTGATATATAATTTCCGATCATGTTCCTTCGATTATTATCAAGTTTCTCTCTCATGGCTGGCATGACTCTGGTCGCCCAGGCGAACGCCCAGCCTTATCCGGATTCCGATTCCTCAGACGGTTATGATACCGGCTATTATGCGGAAGCTTATTCCGGAGGCTACAATAGCTCTCCGGCTCCCACGGGGAGAACGCCTCCAAGCCCGTTTTTCCCACGCAGTCCTATTTTGAGTTGCTTGGCCCCATGGATTCCAGAAACGGACATGGGAGCGTGAACATACAGAATTGGATGACGGACCTGAATTTGTGCCGGATGTCCAGCGGTTCCTGGGGTTTTTCCTCCACGGCCGCCCTTCGTTTGAGCTGGTTCAACGGAGAAGGCGCGCGCGAGATGGATGTGGATGAGCTGTACACGATTTGGCTGAATGTGACCGCGTCTTACAAGCTCAGGGGGAAGACGAGCCTGGTTTTCGGCGTAACGCCGCAGATTTCCACGGATTTCGATACCTGGACGACCCATAATTTGTTTTTCGGCGGCCATGCCCTTCTCGCAGGTCCCTTGAATGACCGGTTCAGCTATGGTATCGGCGTCGGCTGTTATCCGCAGCTGGGAGATTTTCCCCTCCTTCCCCTTATCCAGTTTGAGTGGAAGGCAACGAACAATTGGACCCTTCAACTGGAAGGAGCCCGGCTTTCCTATATCAACAAGGTGAGCGAGGGGCTGACGTGGGGGCCTTTCGTTTCCGTGGTGTCCGGCACCTGGACGATTCACCATGACCGCCGCGTCCGCCAGTTCGAGTGGATTTCCGGCGTCGCCGGCGTGGGCGCCGACGTAGGCCTGGGACACTGGGGCAGCGTTCGTCCCAGGCTGGTGGCGGACGTCGGTTTTTCCTTTGGGAACTCCGGCACCATCAAGACCAGCAACGGGAGCCATGAGCTGGAGAAGTACCATTACGATCCCGGTTTCTACCTGCGCGCGGGATTGCAGTTTGAGTTTTGATCGGCCAACAGGATTAGCGAATACATAACAAAGGCCCCCGGAGCATTCAGCGCTCCGGGGGCCTTTCTGCAAATGGGGCGTTTGGAGCCGGAATTATTCCCGGCAGCGGTCAGGCTTCTTCAATGGAGGGCCTGCCCACGGAATGGTACTCAAATCCAACGGCCCGGATGTTGGCCGGAGAGAGGATGTTCCTTCCGTCAAAGATGATGCGGTTGCGCATGACGTCCGCCAGCTTTTGCAGGTCCGCATTCGCGTATTCGCTCCATTCCGTGGCGATGATCAGCACTTCCGCATCCCGGGCGCATTCGTACATGTCTTCCTCCAGCGTGACGCCCATGGGTTCTAGGATTGGGGCGGCGGTGTGCATGGCCTTGGGGTCCGTGGCGGTGACGATGGCTCCTTCCCTGCGGAGCTTTTCACACAGCTTGAGGGCGATGGATTCCCGGATGTCGTCCGTGTTCTGCTTGAAGGCCAGGCCCCAGACGGCTATTTTTTTATCCTTGAGCACCCACAGACGGTCCCTGATCTGGTCCAGGAAGTGGATGTGCTGGGTGTCATTGATATGTTCCACTTCCTCCAGCAGGGTGAAGGGAATGCCCAGCGTGCGGCTGATGTTGATGAAGGCTTTGACGTCCTTCGGGAAGCAGGAGCCCCCGTAGCCCAGTCCCGCGTTGAGGAAGTGGCGGGAGATTCGCTTGTCCATGCCGATGCCTTCCGCCACCAGTTCCACGTCCGCTCCCGTTTTTTCGCAGACCTTGGCGACGGCATTGATGTAGGAAATTTTCAGGGCCAGGAAGGAGTTGGCGGCGTGCTTGATGAGCTCCGCAGAGTTGACGTCCGTTTCCAGAATGGGCGCGTGGATGGGCTGGTAGACGCGCTTGATGACGTCCATGGCGCGTTCCGAGTTGGCGCCGATGACGATGCGGTCGGGATGCAGCAGGTCGTCCACCGCGCATCCCTCCCTCAGGAATTCAGGGTTGGAAACGATGTCGAATTGCACGTCCGTTCCTGCATAGCGCTTGATGGTCTGGCGGACTTTTTCACCGGTTTTGACGGGTACGGTGGATTTGTCCACAATGACCTTGTAACCCATTTCCGGTTGGAGCACCTGGGCGATTTCCCGGGCCACTTTTTCAATGTAAGTGAGGTCCACGGAGCCGTCCGTATTGGGCGGCGTGGGTACGGCAATGAAGATGACTTCACTTTCCGCAATGGAATCAGCAATGGAGGAGGAAAATTCCAGGCGTCCCACGGCCACGTTTTTTTTCACGAGTTCTTCCAGCTTGGGCTCGTAAATGGGAATGGACCCGGATTGGAGGGTGCGTATTTTTTCCGCGTTATTGTCCACACAGATGACGTGGTGGCCCATTTCCGCAAAACAGGTGCCCGTGGTAAGCCCCACGTAGCCACTGCCGATGATCGTTAAATTCATGGTATCAGTGCAAATATATGGTAAAAACTTGGTTGATTTAAAGGATAAGGCCTGCAGGGCTGATGTTCAAGCATAATGGGGAAGAGGATTTTTTCTGTCAAAATAAAAAGTTCCTGATTGAGCGCCGTTCTTCCCTGTGCTATAACCGGGACCAGACAGAAAAGATCTGTTTATTTTAATTTGAACGTTATGAAAACACCTATTACCGTTACCGTTACAGGAGCCGCCGGCCAAATTGCCTATTCCCTGCTGTTCCGTATTGCTTCCGGCAGCATGCTGGGACCGGACCAGCCGATCAACCTGCGCCTGCTGGAAATTCCCCCGGCCATGAATGCTCTGGAAGGGGTGGTAATGGAACTGCGTGATGCCGCGTTCCCGCTGGTCAATGAAATCGTTCCCACCTCTGATCCGGATGAAGCCTTCGCCGGCGCCAACTGGTGCCTTCTGGTAGGCTCCGTGCCCCGCAAGGCCGGTATGGAACGCAAGGACCTGCTGGACATCAACGGCAAGGTGTTCATCGGCCAGGGCCAGGCCATCGCCCGCAGCGCCGCCAAGGACGTGCGCGTGCTGGTTGTAGGCAACCCCTGCAATACGAATGCCCTGATCGCCATGCACAATGCGAGCGGCGTTCCCGCCGACCGTTTCTTCGCCATGACCCGCCTGGATGAAAACCGCGCCAAGAGCCAGCTTGCTGAAAAGGCCGGCGTCCATGTGACGGAAGTGACCAACATGACCATCTGGGGCAACCATTCCTCCACCCAGTACCCGGACTTTACGAACGCCAAGATCGGCGGCAAGCCCGTGACGGAAGTCATCAAGGATACGGAATGGCTCAAGGGTGATTTCATCACCACCGTGCAGCAGCGCGGCGCCGCCATCATCAAGGCCCGCGGCGCTTCTTCCGCCGCCTCCGCCGCCTCCGCCGCCGTGGATACTGTCCGCAGCCTGGCTACCCAGACGCCGGAAGGCGACTGGTATTCCGTGGCCGTGTGCTCCGATGGCTCCTACGGCATTGAAAAGGGCCTCATCTGCTCCTTCCCGATCCGCACCACCAAGGACGGCGGCTGGGAAATCGTGCAGGGCCTGCCAATCAACGCGTTCTCCCAGGAAAAGATTGACGCCACCGTCAATGAACTTAAGGAAGAACGTGACGCCGTTTCCTCTCTGTTGAAGCATTAAAGTTGATTTGCTCTTGCGCCGGGCTTCCCGTTTTCGGGGAGCCCGGTTTTTTTGTGCCTTGAAAGCTCCGTAAGCCTCATTTTCTGCGGGACAGAAGTTTTCCCCGTGTTAAAAAGAAAGATGGATGCAGCATCCGCTTATTTATGGACCAAGACCGCATATTATACCGGGGTGAGGCCTTTACACTGACCGGAAATTCCGTGCGCCAGGATGCCGCGCATTGGGCGGAGGTGCAGCCGGATGGCCAGGTGAAGACCATGAAGAACGGCCGTTATTCCGAATGGCGCGTTCTGCCGGAGGCCGGAAACGCCCCGCATTACCGGGGAAGCTTTGAAGTGCTCAATAAGGCCTACAGCCTGGCGCTTAACGAGGCCGGCGCCCTGCTCAATGAAGAAGGGACGTTCCGGACGGGAGCCAACTGGCCCACCGTGTGGACCCGGGATATTTCCTACGCCACCCATCTGGGGCTGGGGTTGTGGAATGTCCATGCCTGCATGAAGAGCCTGAATGCCCGGGTGCGGAACGGGGAGGTGGAGCAGGATACCGGCACGGGCGGTTCCTGGCCCATTTCCTCCGACCGCGTGGTGTGGGGAATGGCCGCCTGGGAGGTTTACTGCCTGACGGGGGACGCCGGCTGGCTGGCCCGTTCCTGCCGCGTGCTGGAAAAGACGTGCATGCGGGATGAACAGGTGCTTGCGGCTACCGGCGGCCTGGTGAAAGGGGAGTCATCTTTCCTGGATTGGCGGGAACAGAGTTACCCGGCGTGGATGACTTCCGCGGACATCGGGGATTCATGCAGCCTTTCCACCATGGTTCTGCATGCGGAGGCCCGCAAGGTTCTGGCACGGATGTTCCGGGAACTGGGGCTGGAGGAGAAGGCGCGGGAATGGGAGGAAAAAAGCGTCTCCCTGTCCGCCGTCATCGAGCGGTTTTTCCGGATTCCGGAGCATGCCCTGTACGGGCAGTACCTGTATGGCCGGGGTTACCCCGTGCTGTCGGAAAAGGTGGATTCCCTGGGCAATCTGCTTTGCGTGCTTCTGGGGCAGGCTCACGGTCCGCATGCCGCCGGAATGGTAGCCGTTCTCCCCCATTGCGTGTACGGCATTCCCTGTTTCCATCCCCAGATGCCGGACGGCGTGCCGCCTTACCACAACCGTGCCATGTGGCCGTTCCTGGAGGGCTATTACGCGCAGGCCGCCGCCGCGGTGGAGAATGAGTCTGCCCTGGCTCTGGCGTTCGCCTGCATGGTGCGCGCCGCCCTGCTGTGTGGGACGAACAAAGAGAACGTGCTTCTGGAAACGGGCCTGGATGAAGGGCTGCTGCTCAGTTCGGACAGCCAGCTCTGGAGCATTGCCGGGATGCTGGGCAGTTTTTACAAGGGGTTGTTCGGCATCCGCCTTCAGCCGGATTCCATGGAGTTCCGCCCCTGTGTTCCGGAGTCTTTTGAAGGAGTTCATGAACTGGCCGGGCTGGAATACCGCGGCATGACGGTGGATGTGCGCTTGCGCGGCCACGGGCGCCGGATAGCGCGGTGCCTGGTCAACGGGCAGGAGGCTCCCCCGTGCTTTCTCCGGGCATGAAGGGCCGCGTGTTCGTGGAACTGGAGATGGTTGCCGCAGAAGAAGGGGCGGGGCAGGTGAATCTGGCCCACATGGGCGGCAGCCTGGAGGCTCCGGAGTGGAAGGCAGCCCGCCATGGAATCGCCTGGGAGGCCGTGGCCGGAGCGGATTATTACCGTGTTTACCGGAACGGCATTCCCGTGTCCCAGACGGAGTATTGCCATTACATGCCTGCCCCCAGCCGGGGGGACGTGTCTTTCCAGGTGATGGCGGTCGCTCTGGACGGCAGGGAGTCTTATCTGAATGAACCCAATGATTATCCTTCCGCGGATGCCCGCATGGAGACGCGCCCCTGCGGGCTGAGCGGGGATGAAGTCTGGTTTTCCCGCGTTACGGAGTCTCCGGACGCCCTGTGCTATAATGTCAACATAGACAAGCCCGGCGTGTACCGGGTGGACGCCTTTTTCGCGAACGGCACTTTTGACGTTTCAGACGGGAACACCTGCGCCCTGCGCAGCCTGTACCTGGACGGGCGGCGCGCGGGCACGCTGGCTTTTCCCCATACGTCACGCTCCGGCAACTGGGAGCATTTCATTTATTCCACGGCGGTGGAGGTGGTGATGACGCCCGGTCCCTGCCGCGTGGAAGTGGTGTACGACTCTTTTTCCGAGAATATGAACCGTCTGGTGAATGATATGGTGATAAAACACCTCCGGTTTACCCGTATATCCTGACATCGGTTCATGGATTTTATGTCGAAACGCTTTTTTGTCTTATTGCTGGCCCTGGGCGCCGGGGCGTGGAACGCCCCCGCCATGGGGAAGGATGCGGAATCAGCCTCCCGGTCTCCGGCTCCCGCGGCCCGGGAAGGGGCGGAGTTCACCCGCCTGCCCGTGAGCTGGACGGTGAATCCCGGGGATGCCGCCAACGCGCGCGCCGCATGGAAGGCCCTGAGCGCCTATCACCAGGGGAAGCCCAAGTCTTCCAGAAAGCTGCACGTGGTTTACGTAACGTTCAAGGACAGGCCGGCCCTTGAAGGATACCGGGAACGGTATGACCATATCCTGAAGAACATCCAGGCCTATTATGCGGACCAGATGCAGGCCAACGGGTTTCCTCCGCTTACGTTCCAATTGGACCTGGACGAACGGGGGAAGCTGGTCATTTACGATGCCTATGTGGACAGGCCCATGAGCGAGATGAACGTGCAGAGCTCCGGTCCCGTCTCCCGGGAGGCGGCCAAGAAGGTGCTGGCGTCCAAGGGGATTGACATTGAAAAGGAACACGTGCTGATCGTGTGCCAGCTGCCGGACGGCGTAGGGCCTTATTACGGCGGCGGCTTCAGCCACCAGGGAACGGGCTGGACCTGCGACCAGGAGGGGCTGGATCCCGCCAGCTTCCTGGATACGGAGATGATGCAGGGTGGCCGCTTCAAGGTGACCAAGGGGAAGAACGCCACCATTTACATAGGCGGCACGGCTCATGAACTGGGGCATTCCTTCGGCCTTCCGCACACGGGCAACGGATGGGACTACCCCAACGCGGGGGATTCCCTGATGGGCCACGGCAATTCCACGTACGGCAATGAACTGCGCAACGAGGGGAAGGGGGCTTTCCTGGCGCCTACGGACGCCCTGAAACTGGCCAGCGTTCCCCTGTTCAACGGCGTGGAGACAGAGCTTCCTGCTGACGCCTCCTACGGGCGCATGATCGGCAAATACGTTCCGGGGTCCTTTGAACGGCTGGAGGCCATTCCCGTCAAGGACGGCCTGCGGCTGAAAGGCCGGGTGCGCCTGACGCGGCCCGCTTATGGAATCGTAGTCCACCTGGACCCTCCCGGCGGTTCGGATTATGATTCCAATGCCGTGGGAGCTTCCCTGAATGGAAAGGGAGAGTTTGACCTCACCATCTGCCGGCCCGGCTACAGGGGCGGCTTTATAGAAATGCGGGTGGCCGTGCTGAACTGCGACAGCACCCGCAGCATGATTACGCTGCCCGTGTGGATGGACGCCCAGGGGGCCAAGACTCCTTCGCTGGCCCAGACCGTTTACTTCGGCGACGTTCAGAACCTGTGGATACGCGGCCGCGCGGAGGAAGCCCGGAAGGCCCTCGCGGAGGTGGAGCGCAAGCATGGCTCCCGTCCGGAGGTGAAGGAATGGCTCCCCATCTGGAAGCGCGCCCTGGAGCGCCAGGACCCCTCCCTGGAGGCTACCCCTGCACAGATTCCTGCGGAAACCGCCAGCGTCAGCCTGAATGACTGCAAGCCCTCCGTGGCTCAAGTGGGGTGGGCCGTTCCGTTGTGGGACGTCCTCTTTCCGTCTGACCTGGGGCCCGTGCCTTTCTTCAGGACGATCGGGAAGCCGGAACGCTTCATCCTGGCGCATGCCCCGGCCGTCTTTTCCTATGACCTGGACGGACGCTGGAAGGAGTTCCGCGCGGATGTGGGGCTGCCCTTCGGTTCCCGCGGCAGCGTCAAATTCGGCGTGTACCTGGACGGGAAAAAGCTTGTGGAAACCCCCGTGCTCAAGGACGGCTCCTCCGTTCCGGTGAAGGCGGCGGTGGAGGGCGGCAGGAAGCTGGAAATCCGCGTGGATGACGCCGGAGACGGCAATGCCGCCGATTGGGGCATCATTGCCAACGGCATTCTGACCCGGTAAATTTCCGCTCCACTGGCGGAGAAATGTGACATTAGGCTTGTCTTTTGTCCTTTCTCATAGTGTTCTGTGGACTAGCCATGATTGGGATGAATGCAAAGCTATGGGGTGCCGCGGCGCTGATTGCCGGCGCTCCCCTGTTTGCAGAGACGCCCGCGGAACAGCCGCCGTCCTCCCCGTCCTCCGGTTCCGGGCAGGAAGAACCCCAGGGGGAAATGGCGGGGAACCTGCTTTCCGGCACGCTCATGCCGCAGATTCCCTCCAATATCTCCATCACCAATGACGGGCCCATCAGGGTGGAGAAAGCCAGGAAGATCATTTTTGAAGGCCCGCGCGTGCACATGGTCACGGATACCGGGGTGGAGGTGTTTGCGGATTACGCGCAGGCGGATATGGACCGGAGCAGGGTTTTTCTGAAAGGGAACCTGTCCATTTACCAGAGCGACAGCAAGACGCGCACCAACAGCCTGATACGCGCCAGCAGCGCGGAGTTCGACTGGGAGAACGAAGTGCTCCTCACGGACGCCATCCGGGCGAAGATGGAAGGGCTGATCCTGCGCAGCGGGAAGTTTGAATCCCGGAAGGACGCCGCCGGCAAGACCTATCTGGAAGCCCGTAACGCCTCCGTTACGGCGGAGGACGTCAGCGAACCCCTCACCTGGATTTCAGCGGACAGGATACGCGTGTATCCGGAAGACAGGTTCTCCTTCAAAAACCTGACCCTGTATTACGGGGGCGTTCCCTTCTTTTACTTTCCCTATCTCAGCCATTCCCTGAATCCGGAGGTGGGCTATCTTCCCCTTCCCGGCATGCGGTCCATCTGGGGGCCTTACCTCCTGAATGAATACGGGTTCCTGCTGGGGGAAAAATGGTCGGACAACGGCATGCCTTCCGCCGACTATCTGGGCACCCTCCATGTGGATTACCGCACCAGGCGCGGCTTCGCCTACGGGCTGGACATCCGTGACGTGCTGCTGGAAAAGGACTGTCCGGACATGACGGGCCTGTCCTTTTACAAAACCCATGACAAGGGGGTGAAGATTAACGCCGGGGATGATGAATACCGCGAGCACCTGGACCCGGACCGGTGGCGGCTGGCGCTCCAGCAGATGTGGTCCCACCGGGTAAACGCCCGCACGGACTGGCGGCTGAAGGCCAACGTCAACATGCTGAGCGACGAGTACATGCTCCGCGACTTTTATCCGGAAATCTATCAGCGCAATTCTTCTCCGGATAATACGGTGCTTCTCTCCCGCACGGACGACACGAATGATTTTTCACTGCTGCAGCGTTTCGTTCCCAACAACTTCTACATGGCGGACCAGCGGACGGAGTTCAGCTATGAACGCATCAAGTCCCCCATTTTCCGTTCTCCCGTCATGTATGAAAGCCGCACCAGCTTCGCCTTCCTGAAGCAGTACGTCCCCCCTTTCATGCGGACGGAAATCCGGGATATGCTGGACGAGATGGAGCCCGGAACCACTTCCTATGATTACTGGGCCCGCATGCTGATGACGGACAGCTACAGCCGGTTCCATTCCTTCCATGAAATTTCCGCCTCCAAGAAAATCATGGGGTTCCTGAACCTGACGCCCAAACTGGGCGGGGGCTACACCGGGTATTACGGCGTGGAGGACTACAAGCCGCTCAACCAGGGGATTTTTTATGCCGGAACGGATGCGGACTTCAAATTTTCCCGCCGTTATTCCTCCGTGTACAGTGATTCCCTGGGCCTGAACGGCATGAACCACATCGTGCAGCCCCATTTTACGCTGGCGTACGTGAAGACCAACCGCCTGAGCGAGCTTTATCCCCAGATTGACGGAGACACCCCCACCACCAATCCGCCGTCCCTGAGCCTGGGCAGGTATACGGAGATTGACTCCCTCCCAACGGGGCTGGTATTCCGGTACGGCCTGCGCAACATGCTGATGACCAGCCGGGACGCCAATTCCCACCGCTGGTTTTCCTGGGATGTGTTCATGGATGCGTACCTGTATGACCCGATCAACCAGCGGGACTTCTCCAACCTCTTCTCCTTCATGCGCTGGAACCCCGTTCCGTGGATGGAATACCGGTCGGAAATGCAGGCCCCCATCCTGGGGAAGGACAAGATTTCCGGCTGCCATGAGTACAACAACTCACTGCGCTTCATGCCGTGGCGCTCCACGGAATTCGTGGTGGGGCACCGTTACCTGAACCAGCACTCCCTGCTGGAGGACAGCAGCCAGCTTGACCTGCGCGTTTTGCAGCGTTTTTCGGAAGCCTGGGCATTCAGCGGCAAGTGGCGCTTCTCCCTGCTGGACGGAAAGCTGGACATTCAGGAATACAACGTGTACCACAACATGGGTTCCTGGTATTTGGGCGTGGGAGCGTTCGTGCGCAAGAACGGGAATAAAAACGAATTCGGCCTGGGCATCAGCTTCACCATTCAGCAGACCGGGGACTACATGCCGGTCAAGTTCCTCTAATGTCCGGGGAAGGTCGCGGTTCTCTTGTAATGGGTGCGCCGGAAGCGTTTCTCCTTGTTACGGCATCCGTGTTTTTAGGGATGGAAGCTGCCCGGGCTGTGTGACGTTTTTCCGGGGAGGGGGGCTTTTTCTCCGGGGTTGCGTGATTTTACAGGGGCCGGGAAACCGGGATTCCCTGGTTGGAGCGGAATGCGAGACAGGCCGTCCTCAAGGTGAGTGAAGCTGGAAGATGAACGAATCAGCTTTTGTTCATGGACCCCCCCGGACACGGTCCAAGGCCGCATTTTTACAATTCGTCCGTCCACGTTCATCTTCTTTTCAGGGAGGGCTGGGGCTTCCGGCGTACCGGGTAGGAAAAGTTTTTCCGCAAGAACCCGCTGCCGCGCTTGTGCCGGAACCTTGGCTTGCATTCCGGGGAGGAAACGGGGAAGATGCCATGACATGGGGCAAACCGCGGCGCATGCCATGGCGGCAACGCCGCCCGGCGCGCCGGCTACGCGGAAAGCTCCCGCATCAATCATTTTATACGAATATGAACGCTCAGGAATTGATCAAGACGCTGGAATGGCGCTATGCCACCAAGATATTCAACCCGGACCGCCAAATTCCGGCAGAGGATTGGGAAGCCCTTCTGGAATCCCTGCATTTGAGTCCTTCCTCCCTCGGTCTCCAGATGTGGAAATTCCTCGACGTGCAGGATCCGTCCGTGCGCTCACGGCTCCGGGAGGTTTCCTGGGGACAGCCCCAGGTTACGGACGCCTCCCATCTGGTAGTCTTCTGCGCCCGCAGGGACTTCAAGCCGGAGGATGTGCAGCGCTATCTGGAACGCATTGTGGAAGTGCGCGGCGTCACCATGGAATCCCTGGAGCAGTACCGCGCGCGCATTTTTGAACTGGTGGATTCCAAGTCTCCGGAAGTCCTGAAGGCATGGCTGGAACGCCAGGTGTACATCGCCCTCGGGTTCATGATGAGCTGCGCCGCTGACCTCCGGGTGGATACCTGCGCTCTGGAAGGAATGGACCCTGCGGCCTATGACCGCATTCTGAACCTGGAAGGCTCCCCGTACTATGCGCTTTGCGCCCTGGCCCTGGGCTACCGGGATGAAGAGGCGGACAAATACGCCCGTCTGGCGAAAGTGCGCTTTGACCGGGATGACGTCATTCCGGTCGTCTGACGGAATTTTCTTTAATCCCCCGCTTCAAGCAGTTGCCGCATGTCTTCCGGCAGCGGGGCTTCCGCGGTGAAAACTTCTTCATCAAACGGGAACTCCAGCCGGCAGGCATGCAGCGCATGGCGCGGCAGGATCAGCCGTTCTTCCAGCTCCCGGCTCCAGCCGTGCTGGATGTATTCCAGATAGCAGGCTTCAGAGGGGCCGTAAATCTTGTCTCCCAGAATAGGGTGGCCGAGGTGCGCCAGATGCACGCGTATCTGGTGCATGCGTCCGGTTTCCGGAATGCACCGGACCAGGGCCAGCGGGCCGCGGGGCGTGTTCCACGTCCGTTCCGTCCGGAAAACGGTGGCGCATGCCTTCCCGGCGGGGTGAACGGCCTGCTTGACCCAGATGGGGCTTTCCGCGACGTCCCCCTGTCTCAGGATGGGGGCGGCGCAGGTTGTTTCCGCCCACTCCGGCCGGCCTTGCACGATTGCCAGGTATTCCTTGTGCATCCGGCGCCTCTGCATGGCCCTCCCCAGCTCGCGCGCCGCCGCCTTGTTCTTGGCGATCAGCGTCAGGCCGCTGGTTTCCCGGTCCAGCCTGTTGACCAGGGAAAGGGCGGCTCCGTTGGCTATTTCATAGCTCAGCAGGGCTTCCACGCCCTCCAGCAGGTTGGGCTCCTTCTTCCCGTTGGACGGGTGGACGATGAGGGGAGCGCCCTTGTCCACCACAATCCAGTCCCCGGACTCCCCCGCCACCTCAAAGTGCGGAAAGCAGGCAATAGGAGCGTCGGAAATGGGAATCCACATGGCGAACAGGAGGATTACAGCGCATCCGGACGGATGGGCATCCATTCCCCCGGCTCCAGGTTCAGGCTGTCCAGATGCAGGGAGCCGATGGAAATGCGGCACAGGGAGGCCACGGGAGCGCCCACGGCGGCCAGCATGCGGCGCACCTGGTGGTACTTCCCCTCCGTCAGCGTCAGCCGGGCGCGGCGCGGTTCCAGGATTTCCAGCACGGCGGGGGCGCAGGGGCGGTCCTCCCCGTTCAGCATGAAAGTTCCGGAGGCGAACAGTTCCACGGCCTCCGCCGGAATGTCCTCTTCCGTGACGGCTTCGTAAACCTTGGCGACGTGATGCCTGGGGGACGTCATGCGGTGGATGAATTTCCCGTCGTCCGTAATGAGAAGCAGGCCGGACGTTTCCTTGTCCAGCCGTCCTACGGAAGAAACCGCGGGGTTCCTGTGCCGCCACTGGAAGGGCAGCAGGTCGTAAATCACGTCCCCCTCCCCGTCGTCATGGCTGCACGTATATCCCGCGGGCTTGTAAAGGGCGGCGTACAGGCCGTCCGGGAACTCCACCGGCTCTCCGTCCAGCAGGATGCCTTCCGCCTGCACCTTGTCCGTGGGGGCGGAGCAGGGTTCCCCCTTGAACGTGATGGAGTGGCGTTTGATCCAGCCCGGCGCTTCCCGCCTGGAACAGTACCCGTAGCGGGATAAAAGAGCATCCAGTCTCATACGGCGTATTTTTTCCTAACGGGAACAAAAAACAAGGTTGAAGTATGCCTCCCCGGCTGATAGCATTAAACTATTACATGCGGAGCCTCCCCGTTTGGAGCGCTGCCGTTGTTCACCATTTACGCTTATATAGTTCCATGATTGAAACGATTACAGAAGAACAGTTGACCCCCCAGCAGGCCGAATTTTGGGTGCGCGCCCGCCAGGCGGTGGACATGAACAATTATCCCTATGCCGTCAGCCTGCTCAAGGCCCTGGTGAAGCAGCTTCCCGGCTTTCTGGAAGGCCGCAGGGCGCTCCGTGCCTGTGAAATCAAGCTGAACCCGGAAGCCAAGAAAGGCGGTCTGTTCAGCGGCATGAAAATCAGCACCAGCAAGCTCACCTCCTCCAAGAAGGATGCGGCCACCCAGCTTTCCGCGCTGGAAGACGAACTGGAAAATGATCCTTACAGCATTCCGGTCAACGAGGCCCTGTACACGGCCGCCATGGACGTGGGCTTCCCGGACCTGGCCGCCTTTGCGCTGGAAACCGTCCGCCAGGGCCATCCCGGCAACAAGAAGATGCTCCACATGCTGGCCTCCCATTACGTTTCACGGGACATGCCCGCCCAGGCTGCTGAGGTGTACCATGACCTCGTGAAGCTGGACCCCACGGACAGCGTGGCCGTGAAGAGTGAAAAAGACTGCATGGCCCGCGCCACGATGCAGCAGCAGAAGTGGGAGGAAGCCAAGAGCTTCCGGGACGTGATGAAGAACTCCGCGGAAACGAACTCCCTGGACAAGAGCGACAAGAAGGGCCTCACCCGTGCGGAGCTGGAAGAACGCCTTGGGCTCCTTTCCGCCCGTTATGCCCAGAACCAGCAGGACCTGGCCGCCGTGCGCGACATCGCCGGCGTCTATGAACAGATGGAGGACTGGGCGAATGCCTATTCCTTCTACAACTACGCGTTCAGCCTCAGCAACAATGATATTTCCCTGGAAAACAAGGCCTCTGAAATGAATGAGCGCTACCGCAAGGCCCAGGTGGAGGAAATCCGCCGCCGCGCCGCCGCGGAGCCGGACAACAAGGAACTTCAGGAACAGCTCGTCCAGTTCAGCAAGGAAGCGGCGGAACAGCAGGTGGCCGTGTGCCGCCAGCGCGTGGAAAACAACCCCACGGACCCGCAGACGCGCTTTGAACTGGGGCAGGCCCTCTTCGACTGCGGCAACTACACGGAAGCCATTCCGGAGCTCCAGCGCGCCCGCAACAACCCCCATATCCGCATCCGCGCCATGCTGTTGCTCGGCAAGTGCTATGACGCCAAGAACATGCATGATATGGCCCTGCGCCAGTTGGAGGAAGCCAACAAGGAACTGATTGAAATGAATGACACCAAGAAGGAAATCCTTTACATGATCGGCCTGCTTTATGAAAAGCTGGGCAAGAAGGAGGAATCCCTGGCGGCGTTCCAGCAGATTTACGACGCCGAATACGGCTACCGCGACGTAGCCAAGCGCGTGGAATCCTCCTACAGCAATTAAGGTTCCGATCCATTCCGCGCCCGCGACGGGGCGCCATTCTCAAAGCCTTTGCCGGAGACGGCAAAGGCTTTGTTGCTGGATGGACGGCCTTCCTGCGGATGGGCTGCGCCGGGCCGGAAGCGGCCGCGGCGGCCTCCTTTCCGGTATGGCCGCTGTGAGGCTCTTTTCCCGGGATGCTTCCGTCAAACGTATTACTTCATCTGCCAGATTCCGCAAAGGCAGCGGTAGCGGGGAGGAGAGGAGTACACGCGCTCCTGTAATTTTCCTTGCCCGCCTCTGCAAGAACTGGAAAAATGGCCGGATGGAGAAGCTGATGCAGGCATTGCTTATTATTGACGTTCAAAATGATTATTTTCCTGGCGGCCGGTTTGAACTGGCGGGCGCCGTTGAAGCGCTTGAACGGACCAGGGCCGTACTGGACCGGTTCCGGGAAAAGGGGCTTCCCGTTATCTTTGTCCAGCACATCAACACCC
This sequence comes from Akkermansia sp. JRP_AM1, assembly GCF_049262625.1. Lineage (NCBI taxonomy): Bacteria > Pseudomonadati > Verrucomicrobiota > Verrucomicrobiia > Verrucomicrobiales > Akkermansiaceae > Akkermansia > Akkermansia sp. JRP_AM1. The sequence goes on along the minus strand of NZ_CP118234.1, from coordinate 462,107 downwards.
GTCCGGACGCTTCGTTTTTCCTCCCGGATACCGTCGGCGCGGAAATCCATCCGGACATTGCTCCCGCGGGGGATGAGCCGATTGTCGTGAAACATGCTCCAAACAGCTTTTTCCGGACGAATCTTCTGGAGCTCTTGCAAGCCAGGGAAGTGAATGAACTGGTTGTCTGCGGAATGATGACCCATATGTGCATTGATACCACCGTGCGCGCGGCGAAGGATTACGGCATTCCCGTCACGCTCCTGTATGACGCCTGCGCTGCCAGGGATTTGAAGATCATGGAGCATTCCATCCCGGCCCAGACAGTACAGGATGCGTATATGGCAGGCTTGAATGGAATGTTTGCGGAAATCAAGCTGGCGGAGCAACTGGAACTTTAGGGTCCCTAGCCGCAGAATGTGCCTCCGGAAAGCAGGGCAAAATGCCTGTAGGGAGGGGCGCCCCCTGTTCCCCCTCTGTGCGGCCCGGCCCGTTTTTTTGGGCAAAACACGCGGTTTGCGGGAAATCCTGTAAAATATATCCACAGTTAATCAACATGAACCTGGATAACGGAAATGGAACAATGCCGGGCGTTGCCCGCATCGGGCTAATCGAGCATGCCTCGCAGGGACGCCGGGGGAGGGATTTCCGGTGGCGGCGGCACGCATACCGGAAAAACGCTTGCGGCGCAGCGGGCGCTTGAAAAATATTCCTATCCCTATTTATCCATTGACCATTTAAAGATGGGGTTGATACGCAGCGGAATATGTCCCCTTGCACCTGAAAGCCCAGATGAAGAGCTCACCCCCTTCCTTTGGAGCGTTATCAGGGAAATTGTAAAAACCGCCATGGAAAATGGGCAGAATCTGGTGGTGGAAGGGTGCTGCATCCCCTTTGACTGGAAGAAGGATTTTACACCGGCCTGCCGGGAGCAGATCCGGTATGTTTGCCTGATTTTTTCAGAGGATTATATTCAAAGGCATTACCATGACATCATGGACCATGCAAACGCGATTGAGCAGCGCATGGATGAGGCGTCCTGCACACGGGAGAGCCTGCTGCGTGAAAACAGGGACAACCTTGAGAAATGCAGGCAGCATGGGTGTGACTATCTGTTGATTGAGGAGTCCTACAACGTGGATATCGTGTTGTAAAAACGGAGGTCTCGTGTGAGGCCTTTCCGGAGAGAGGCGGCGCCATGCCTGCCTGCGGCTTTCCATAGCGTCAGGCATTGCTCGGGATGGACATTTCACCCGGGCGGAGAAGTTTTCCGGCAGCGGCTTCCCGGTTTTACAACATGGCCGGAAGGCGGCTTTGCGGGAACGGAATGCTGCGCTGCCACCGTTCCCATGCGGCGGCAGAGGGAGTGAATTCCTGACGTTTTCATTTTACCCTTGATCCTTGAAAGGGAAATGCTAGCGTGAATTACTGTAACAACTGCCCTGATGAAAATCTTTTTCGCAATTCCCGTTTTTTGCCTGTTTGCGGGCGTTTCCGCACCGGGTGACGAGGCGCCGGAGGAAAAGGCGGTTTCCGTCATTCTTCTGTCGGCTACAAGTAAAATCCCTTGGGAGCCCGGAATAAAAAAACCGGAAAGAACGTTCCAGGTCGTGCTGGGTTTTTCCAATCCCGGTCCCGGCAAAATCATAGGGAGCAGAAAGGAGGGCATCCGCCTGGAGATACGTGATTCCACCGGTGGAGGGAACGTTCCTTCCGATTATGTTGATTTCCTGCATGCCCGCGATCCCGAATTCAGGATGGAAACGGAAGATTGGGTTCCCGCTCCGGACGCCCGCTGGGTGAGTGTAAAGGGGAATATGCTGCTGGTGACAGCGGAGAAGGAGGTGACGTCCGAGGGCTGTCTTTTTTCCATGGACAAGGAAAAGGAAGAACGCCATGTTGTTCTGAAAGGCGGGAGCCTGATGGATGACGGCCGGCAGGGAGACGCGCAGGCTACTCTGAAAATAACAAGGTCGCTCAATAAGGATTCCGGAAAAATAAACCTGAACGTGGAGCTGGTTTCGTCACGCATGCTGGGTATTTGCGGAGTGACGCTCATGAAACCGGACAGTACTCCCGTGATGGGAAAAAATTGGAGCTGGGGCTATTCTTCCGGTTCCGGCGGTTCCCTCTCCTGGGAATGGGATTACAGGCTGGAACCGGAAGAAAAGGGGGAGATACAGGTCTTGGTGAATTACATGACTGAGCTGAAACGGATTGACGTGCCTGTCGACCTGAAATTCGGTTTGTCCGGAATGGTCCGGGAAACTTCACGGCAGCGGAAACCATGAAGGCGATACATTGTTTATGGTGCGGCATCGTCTTCTTCCTGCCGGGCTGGCACCCGTGCCGGGGAGCGGAAGAGGGGAAAATGGAGGAAAAAGTGGGAATCGTCTTTAGGGAAGCGGGGTTGAAGCGGGACACGGGGAATGACGGCGGGGAAGGGGTACTGCAATGGAAGTGCAGCGCCGTTCTTTTTATCCGCGAACCCTGGGGGTTTGGAGAGAGTAGCGTGGTGGAAAACCAGTCTTTGGGAAGGTGGGCAGCGGATGGCAGGGAGCTGGCCCCTGTGGAATTTCAAACGGCATGGCTGAATGAAAATAGTAGAAAAGGAGTGAGTTTCACGGTAATTGAAGGCACTGCGGCCAATCTGCCCCCTGCCGGCTGTGCCTGGATCCGGCTGAAGGGATGCCTGAGGGTCCCGGTGGCGCGCACGCTGGAAAGCCCTGTTTACGAATTGCCTTTAAGGCAGGGCGCCGCCGCCTTCATTCCGCTTCCTGGCATTGAGGAAGAGAACGGCGGGAATGTGAACGATGTGGTGGAACCGTGCGAGCTGCCGGTGGGGAACCTGTATGTGAAAAAATGCGAGCGGGTGACGGAGGATGGAAAAAAACAGCTCATGCTCAGCATTTGTCTGGACGCGAATAACGCGTTCCGTCCGGAAAAATTCCAGCTTCTTGACGAGAATGGGAAAGTGCTGGAGTACCAGTCCCTTGACAATTCGGAGATTGATGATGAGTCAACAACCTGGACGGCCGATTTTACGTTTTCCCCTCCGGAAAAAATGAATGCAGACAAATGCAGGGTCCGGCTGGTTTATAAAACTGCCCTGAAGTATGTTTCCGTTCCTGTAGATGCCAGGTTCGGCATAGGCGGGGAAATACGGGAGGAGGCGGAAAAGCGGGGAGGAAAGAAAGCAGGCTAGCGTTTTGCCGGAACCGGCGCTTCTTCCTTGGCGGCGGTCTCTTTTCATCTTGTGCCGTTCTGCGAACGTGTTATGCTGAAAAAGTACCCTTACCCCCTGCCTATGCTTCACTATTGCCTGCCCTGGCTGGCCGCGTTCTGCTGCGCGGCTGTTTCCGGCCCCGCTGCCGGAAAGGAAAGCCCTGAAGAACCTGCCGTAACCGTTTCCCTGGATGGTTGGAGAACGAACCTCCAGGAGGCCGGGCCGTTTTCAAAAGCCAGCCGGTCGTTTTCCATGGATTTGAAGGTCAGGGAAACGTCTTCTTCATGGAAGGTGGCTTATGGCGGGGAGTCCGGTTCCGAGCTGGCCCTGACGGATTCCGAAGGAAGTTCTCCTGCCAAAACGAATTGCCGTTACAGTGATTCCCGTTCCTACCAGCAGAGCAACATAGCCGGAACAATTTTTTTAAGTACGCCGTCCTGGCTGCCTTCGGAAAAAGCCAGGTGGGTGGAAGTCAAAGGGGAGGTTCCCTTGGTGATATATAGCAGCCCCGCCGTTTCGGAGAGCGTGACGCTCAAGATGACGGTCAAGGATTTCTCCGTTCCTCTGGTGCTCAAGAACGCCGGACTGGACGGCGGGGACGTGAAGGTCAAACTGAAAGGCCATTATGATGAGGGCGGAGACGACACGAAGGGGTATATGCTGAGGGTGGAAGTCCATTCTTCCACTCCGCTTGGCTTTCTGGATTTTGAACTGCATTCCCCGGATGGCGCTCCGCTGGTGACGGAAAATTACGGTTCCAGCTCCGGACGCTCCCTGAAGAGTTATGACTGGGGCCGGTACTTCCGGATGCAGGGGAAGAAGCAGGAGGAACTGAAGGTGGCCGTTCAATATGCGGAGGGATTAAGGAAAATCATGGTGCCCGTCCGTATCCGGTGCGGCCTGTCCGGCGCCGTGGAACAACAGGATACCCCGAACAAGGAGAACTAGGATGAACAGGCAGAGCATTATTGTTGCCCGGTTTTTGCTGTGCGCCGCTGCGGCTTTGGGAGCGGCGGCGTGGGGCGGCGGCAAGCCGGAGGAAAAAAATCCGGTGAAGGTCGTTTTTGTTTCCGTCGGCATGGAAAAAAACAGCATGTGGATTAACGGAGCGCCCCAGGAATCCCCTCTGCAGCTGAAGTTCGGAGTAAATTTCAGCGTCAAGTCCCCCTTGGGCTTTGGATCGCGATACAATGACGGTATCCAGTATCTGGAGGCGACCGATTCCACCGGCAGGAAGCTGGCCCCGGCAGAGTTTAGGATGGGCAGCATGTACCCGCGGAGTGAAGGCGGAATAGTACAGGCAACCGTCAATGGAGTTGCCGGAGAACTGCCTTCTCCGGACGCTTCCTGGGTACGGCTGAAAGGGGTGTTCCGCGTTCCCGTCTCCCGTTCCGTGGAGAGCCCTGTTTACGAATTTCCCCTGGCAGAAGAGGCGGAAGAGCATGTGCCGCTGCCGGGAGCCAATGACCGGGAGGAAGCGGGCGGCGGAGACATCGTCCTGTCTGAAAGCGTGCCTACAGGCAGGCTTTTCCTGAAAGAGTGCAGTACGTTTGAAAGGAACGGAAAAAAGATGAGGAAAATGATTCTGGGGCTGGGGGTGGAAAGCTCCTTCGACCTGGACCGTTTTGAAATTCTCAATGAGAAGGACGAAGTTCTGGAAACCGAATCCCGGGGCGGGGGAGCAGAATGAACTCCTCCTACCGTGAATGGACAAGGCGCCTGCAGTTTGAAGAGCCGGAGAATATGCAAAAACTCAGGTTCCGGATGATTTACAAGGTTCCTGTGGAGCCGGTCTCCGTCCCCGTGGACGTCAAGCTGGGCATGAGGGGGGAGATCAGGGAAAAGAAGAAGTAAGGCGGTCTTCGCTGCTTCCTGCTTCGGCGGCAGGAGGGCGCGGGGCAGGTCTCCTGCGGAGAATTTTCCGGGACTGGCCGCGTCAGAGCACCTTGGAGAAGAATTCCTTCAGCCTGGGGTTGGCGGGGTGGTCGATCACCTGGGCGGGAGGCCCTTCTTCCACAATTTTTCCCTTGTCCATGAACAGGACGCGGGAGGCCACCTCCCGCGCAAACCCTATTTCATGGGTGACCACCACCATGGTCAGCCCACCCTGCGCCAGGTCCTTCATCAGGGAGAGCACTTCCCCCACCATTTCCGGATCCAGGGCGGATGTGGGTTCGTCAAACAGGATCACGTCCGGATTCATGACCAGCGCGCGCACGATGGCGATGCGCTGCTTCTGTCCCCCGGAAAGCTGGAGGGGATAGGAGTTCCTCTTGTCGTACAGCCCGATGCGCCGGAGCAGGGTTTCCGCCTGGGCCACGGCCTCCTTCCTGGTGGAGCGTCCCGTTTTGACCGGGGCGATCGTGATGTTTTCCAGGATGGTCAGGTGCGGGAAAAGGTTGAAGTGCTGGAAGACCATGCCCACGTGCCGGCGGAACTGGTTGACGTCCGTGCGGGGGGAGGTGACCAGCTCCCCCTTGAAGAGGATTTCCCCGGAGGTGGGTTCCTCCAGCAGGTTCAGGCAGCGCAGGAAGGTGCTTTTCCCGGAGCCGGACGGCCCTACGATGAAGACCACTTCCCCCCGGTCAATCTGCGTGGTGACGTCATTGACCGCAGGCACGGAGTTGAATTCCTTCACCAGGCGGCTGATCTGGAACATGGGGGTGTTTCCGGGCTGTTCATTCATTGTTTTTCAGTCTCCTTTCCAGTTTGCCGAGCAGCCAGCTGAACAGCATGACCACGGAGAGGTAAATCAGGGCTACGGCCGTCAGGGGCATGAAGGCGGTGTAAGTCTGGCTCCGGATGATGTCGCCGCCCTTGGTCAGGTCCTGAAGGGCAATGTAGCCGGAGACGCTGGTCTCCTTCAGCAGCACGATGAATTCGTTCCCCAGCGCGGGCAGCACGTTTTTAAAGGCCTGGGGCAGGATGATGAAAATCATGGTCTGGGCGTATCCCAGGCCCAGGCTGCGGCCGGCTTCAAACTGCCCCTTGTCAATGGCCATGATGCCGCCGCGGATGATTTCCGCCACGTAGGCGCCGGAGTTGAAGCCGAAGGCCACCACGGCCACCAGCACCTTGCTGACGTCCACGGTACCGAAGATCACAAAGTAGATAATGAGCAGTTGCACGACCACGGGCGTGCCGCGGATCACCGTCAGGTACAGTTTGCAGAGGGCGTTCAGGAAGCGGAAATTGCCCGTCTTGTCATGCGTGGCGCGGATGACGGCTACCACAAAGCCCATCAGGATGCCCAGCAGGACGGAGAAAAAGGAGACCTCCACCGTGACCAGGAAGCCGTTGGCCAGGTATTTCCAGCGGCCTTCCTGCATGAAGTTGACGTCAAAGGAGTCCTTCAGGTCCAGCCACATGTTTTCCAGCCAGTTCCCCCCGGCGGCGTGTTTTCCGGCTCCCGCGGCGGACTTGACCTGCATGGCCGCGTACGCGGTCCTTATTTCCTCCAGCCTGCCGGAGGCTTTCAGGTCCGCAATGGCGCTGTTGATGTCCTGGAGAAGTTCCGGATTTCCCTTGCGGACGGCAATGGCATAGGATTCTGAAGTGAGGGGTTCCGGCAGGATTTCCAGCCGGTCATTGCCTGCCACGTACATTCTGGCCGGGTCCTGGTCAATTACGGCCGCATCCACCTTGCCCGCCGCCACGGCGGCTACGGCCAGCGCCCCGTTGGGGAAGCGTTCCGGCTGCTGGATGTTCCGGGTGACGTAGATGTCTCCCGTGGCTCCGTGCTGCACGCCGATTCTCCTGCCGCGGATGTCTTCCCGGCCCCGGATGGGGGAGCCTTTGGGGACGATGATGACCTGCGCGGCTTCCACGTAGGGGATGGAAAAGTCCACTTTTCCCCTGCGTTCCGGAGTGACCGTGATGCCGGAGGCGGCCACGTCCGCCTTTCCGGAGACCACCGCCGTAATCACGGAGTCAAAGCTCATGTCTTCAATGACCAGCTCCCTGCCGGTGCGCCGGGCCACCTCCCGCATGATTTCCGGGTCAATGCCCATGATGGCGTTCCCCTCCCGGAATTCGTAGGGCGGGAAGGTCGCTTCCGTCACCATCAGGATTCTGCCGTTTTCCGCCGCTCCCGCGCCGCAGCATAAGAGGAGCCAGCCCGTCAGCAGGACTCCGAGGTTTTTCAGGAAGGAAATGGAGGGCATGGAAGGTAGGAAAAAAACGGTGGAGGCTGAACCGCTGGGATATATGATTTACCCGCCCGGAACGCAATAAAAAACTGTTTCTTCCCGGCTCCGGCTTTTTCCGGCCCTGCGGCGGCTGTGCCGGGGAGCGTGGGGACGTTCCCACGGTGCGGGAATGGATTCAGCGGACCAGCCGCAGAAGGATCCGGCGCAGCCTGTAGGCGATTTTTTTCAGGAAGGTATGGCGGCTGAGTTCCGCGTAGGCCGCCGCGGCGTCATTCCGGCGCATGGCGGAAAGGAAGGCGTCGTCACGGGCGGGATGGGCTTCCAGCGCGTGGCGCCAGATGGAGCTGGCGTTCAATTTTTCAAGCGCCTGCGGCATGCCGTCCGCCTTCAGTTTTCCGGAGACGGCCAGGGTTGCCAGAAAGCTGCGCACGTTGTTCAGGAAGGCCCCCAGTTCGCTTTTTTTCCAGTCTTCCCGGTCCGTCAAGGTCAGCTTGAGGGAATGAAGGCGGAGCATGTCGTCAAAGAGGGAGAGGGACAGGTTCCCGGTCACCCCTCCGAATTTATAGATATACACCTCCTTTGCCAGCACGGCGATTCGTTCCGCCCTGGGGAATACCTGAAGGTTGAACAGCTGGTCTTCCGCGTACCTGAGCCCGCTGGGGGCGGGACGGCTGGACAGAAGGAATTCCCTTCTGTAAAGCTTGATGCACATTTTCCCGTAGGTGTAGAACAGGCCGTGCCTGTCCATGCCGAAGAAGCCGGAATGGTAGGAGGACAGGAATTCCTCCCTTTCCACCACCCGGCTGTGCGGGATATGGCCGTCCTTCCTGCGGAAGAGGCCGAAGCGGTCCAGATGGCGGACGTAGTCTCCGATGACGACGTCCGCCCGTTCCCGGACGGCCATTTGAGCCATGGCTTCCACGCTGTCCGGAAAAATGGCGTCGTCCCCGTCCACGAACATCACATACTCTCCCGCGGCCATGTCCATGCCGGCGTAGCGCGCGGCGTCCACCCCCGCGTTCTCCCGGGTGATGACCCGGATGTTCTGATGCCGCGCCGCATAGGCGTTCAGAATGTGCGCCGTGCGGTCCGTGGAACCGTCATTGACCAGGATGATTTCCAGCGGTGACCAGGTCTGGCGCAGCAGGCTGTCCAGGCAGGAGGAAACGCACGTTTCCAGGTTGTACACGGGAACGATGATGCTGACGAGGGGAGCCTCCGGAATGGTTTGAACAGGGTGGTGCATGGGCGCGGTCGTAAAGGCTCCGCCGCCATGAACAGGATGCCTGCCGGAACGGAAGCAGGGGACATGGCCCGGACCGGAGGAAACGATAGGGCATCCGGGCGCGTCAAACAATGCCGAAAAGCTGTTTTCTACATTATCGTATAGTTAGAGTCATTTGCTATTTTCTTCATATTCAATATATAATGATAAAGGGAAAGAAAAATCGTTTTTTGAGGGCCAAATATTAAACCGGATTACCAGTCCGCTGTCAATCGAAGATTCTGACAATATAAACTTTAAGGAGTTTCTGGATTTTTATCCCAACGGAAAAGCCGTTTTTCCTCCCCTGCCTAAGAGGCTGAATTTGCCAGCTTTTCCGGGCCTCTATTTTCAAACGGACTGGTAATCCGCTAATGTCCGGCCGCGCCCGTTTTTGCCTTGGCATGTGTTTCGATTTTATTCCCATTTCCTCATACACTGCATTGTTTAACTGGACCATTCTTTTTTTAATCCTTGGTGCGGTTTATCAGGCGGGAACGGGAGGAATCTTTTCCGCTTCCACCGCCAGGCTGGACAGCCTGGCCGGCTTTTTATTCGTCGTCGCCCTGATCATGTACATGGGCGCGCGTCCCGTCAGCGCAGAGTTTGGAGATACCATCAATTACGCCGCGGAATTCCAGACGCTTCAGCAGGGAGAGGCGGGCAACTGGAAAGCCCAGTTGACGGGCATGAAGGGGGAATGGCTGTTTGCCGTCATTCTGCATGCGTGGGCGCAGCACGGCAATGTGCACGATTATTTCCTGACCTGTTCCGCGGTATACGTGGGAGCGCTGGCCCTGGCCAGCTACAGGATTTTCGGAGCCCGGTGGTTCATTCCCTTCCTGATTACGTGCGCCATGTTCACCTTCTGGGTATACGGGGTCAACGGCGTCCGCAACGGCATGGCCGCCTCCGTGATGATTCTGGGCCTCACCTTCCGCAGCAACCTTAAAATGCTTCTCCTTTGCACCGTGCTCGCCGTCAGCCTGCACAAGTCCATGATGCTGCTGGCCGCCGCGGGAGCCTGCGCCTGGTTTATCACGGATACGCGGTATTACGTGGCGGCGTGGGTAGGGAGCATCCTGGCCGTCATTCTGGCCGGTCCCGCCATCGGGGAGATGATCGCCTCCTCCGGCTTTTTCGATGATCCGCGCCTGACCCTTTACATCAACCAGGCGGATGAATTGAAGGCTTCCTCCGCATTGTTCAGCAGCGTGGGTTTCCGCTGGGATTTCCTGATTTACAGCGCGCTCCCCATTGTGACGAGCTGTTACTTCCTGTTCCGGGAGGAATACCGGGACGTGATGTATACGTGGCTGCTGAACATCTACATTGCGGCCAATGCGTTCTGGATTCTCTGCATGTACGCGGCGTTCAGCAACAGGTTCGCCCAGCTTTCCTGGTTCCTGATGGGCTTTGTCTTCATCTATCCCTTTTTCAAGCAGAGGTTCTGGGCGGACCAGGAAAAGAAACTGGCCTGCTTTATCCCGGTGGTTTACGCCTTCACCTTTTACATGAATATTTACAACGCATGAAAAGGAAGCTCATCCGGGTTGCGGCGTCCCCTATCTCGCTGGACCTGCTGCTCAAGGGCCAGTTGAATTACCTGAACGGGTTTTTTGACGTTCTTGCCGTGGCTTCCCCGGAGCGGAGCATGCGCGCATCCGCCGCCGCGAAGGCGTGGAAACCGTGGAGCTGGAGATGGAACGGACCATTTCCCTGTGGAAGGATTTGAAAAGCCTGTGGCGCCTGTTCCTGCTGTTCCGCAGGGAACGCCCGTGGGGAGTGCATTCCGTGACCCCCAAGGCCGGACTGCTGAGCATGGCGGCGGCGGCTCTTGCCCGCGTTCCGGTCCGCGTCCATACCTTCACCGGCCTGATTTTTCCCTACCGGAAGGGGGCCTTCAAGTTCCTGCTCAAGCAGATGGACCGCCTGACCTGCCTGTTTGCCACCCACGTTATTCCGGAGGGGGAGGGCGTCCGGCAGCTCTTGATGGCGGAGAAGGTGACGGGCAAGCCTCTGGAAATCCTGGCCCACGGGAACGTCAACGGCGTTGATCCTGATTATTTCCGCCGTTCCGGCTGCCGGGAGGAAGTGAGGAAGCGTCTGGAACTGCCGGAAGATGCCGTGCTGTTTGTTTTTGTGGGGCGCATTACGGAAGACAAGGGCATCCGTGAGCTGCTTGCCGCGTTTTCCGCCCTGCGCGCAGAGACCGGGCGTCCTCCCGTTTTTCTGGCTCTGGTGGGATGGACGGAGGATTACGCCGGAGACAAGCTGGACGTGCCCGGCGTGTTCCGCCCCGGTTTTCAGGAGGATATCCGGTCCTGGCTGGAAGCCGCGGACGCGTTCGTGCTGCCCAGCTACCGGGAGGGATTTCCCAATTCGCTGCTGCAGGCGGGTGCCATGGAACTGCCCTCCATTGCCACGGATATATGCGGGTGCAATGAGATCGTGAAAGACGGCGTGAACGGCCTGCTGGTTCCGGCACGGGATGAAGAGGCTCTCCGGCAGGCCATGGCGGCCATGCGGGACGACCCGGAACGGCGCGGGAGGATGGGCGCGGAAGCGGCGGAACAGGTGAAAAGCCGTTTCAGCTGCCGGATGGTGTGGGAAGCATTGCTCCATTTTTACGGGAGGGCGTCGGCATGATTTACGGTAATTGCGTCAAGAGGGTGCTGGATTTTTCCGCCGCCCTGATTGTGCTGGCGGTGCTGCTGGTTCCGTTCCTGGCGCTGGCGGCGCTTCTGGCCGCCGCCAACCGCGGAACGCCGTTTTTCCGCCAGACGCGGCCCGGCCGCCACGGCAAGTTGTTCCGCATCGTCAAATTCAAGACGATGACGGATGAAAAGGATGACCGGGGAGAACTGCTGCCGGACGAACGGCGGCTGACGCGCGCGGGGCGGCTGGTGCGCTCCCTGTCCCTGGATGAACTGCCCCAGCTGTTCAATGTGCTGGCGGGGCAGATGAGCTTTATCGGTCCGCGCCCGCTGCTGCCGGAATACCTGCCCCTGTACAGTGCGGAGCAGGCGCGCCGCCATGACGTGAGGCCCGGCATTACGGGCTGGGCCCAGGTCAACGGGCGCAACTCCATCGGCTGGGACCGCAAATTTGAACTGGACGTCTGGTATGTGGACCATCTGAGCTTGTTGCTGGATGCGCGCATCATTCTGTTAACGCTGGCGAAGGTGGTCCAGCGCCAGGGCATCAGCGGTGAAGGCTGCGCCACCATGGAAAAATTCACGGGTTCCGGAAAATGAAGAAAAATATAGCAATCATCGGCGCCGGGGGATTCGGCAGGGAAACGGCCTGCTGCCTCCGCGCAATCAACGGGGAGTCCCCCTCCTGGAATTTGATAGGTTTCTTTGATGACGGGGTGGCCGCCGGAACGGAAAACGAGTACGGCCGCGTGCTGGGCACGGTGGAAGACCTGAATGCCTGGAAGGAGCCTCTTTCCGTTGTGATTGCGATTGCTTCGCCACGGGCTTTGGAACGCATTTCCGGCCTGTTGGATAATCCCCTGCTGGATTTTCCCAATATCATCGCCCCTGATGTGAAGTTTTATGACCGCGGCCGGGTGGCCATGGGGAAGGGGAATGTCATCAGCTTCGGCCACATCTTCAGCTGCCATGTGGACATGGGAGATTTCAACCTGTTCAGCTGCGGTTCCCTGATCGGCCATGACGTGACGCTGGGAAACTGGAACGTCGTGGCCAACGGCTGCAAGGTGTCCGGAGGCGTGACGCTGGGTAATGCCAATTTCCTGGGGGCCGCGTCCGTGGTGCTCCCGTGCCGCACGGTGAAGGAAAACGTCGTCCTGGGCGCCAATTCCACCCTGGTCCGGGATGCGCTGGTGGGAGGCACTTATGCGGGCTGTCCCGCCGTGCTGAAAAAGAAGCCGTCCCCTGCGCCGGAGAAGAAATCCACCGTCTGGCTGTCCCTGGCCTGCACGGGGGAGGCGGAGGAAAGGTTCGTGCATGAAGCCTTTGAATCAAAGTGGGTGACGACGGTGGGGCCGAACGTGGACGCTTTTGAACGGGAACTGGAGGAATACCTGGGGGAAACGCATGTGGTGGCCCTGGCGTCCGGCACTTCCGCCCTTCATTTGGGGCTGGTGATGCTGGGAGTGGGGCCGGGGGATGAAGTCCTCTGCCAGTCCATGACCTTTGCCGCTTCCGCCAATCCCATCATTTACCAGGGGGCTTCCCCGGTGTTTGTGGACAGTGAGGAAAAGACGTGGAACATGTCTCCGGAGATGCTGGAGGAAGCCATCCGGGACCGCATCAGGCAGACGGGCCGCACCCCCAAAGCCATCATTCCGGTGGACCTCTACGGCATGCCCGCCAGCATGGGGGAGATCATGGAGATTGCCGGGAAATACGGCATTCCCGTGCTGGAGGACGCCGCGGAAGCGCTGGGTTCCGAATACCGGGGGCGGAAGTGCGGGGTGTTCGGCACGTACGGGGCCTTTTCCTTTAACGGAAACAAGATCATCACCACCTCCGGCGGAGGCGCCCTGTGCTGCCCGGATGAGGAATCCCGGAACAGGGTCAAGTTTTACGCCACCCAGGCCAGGGACCAGGCGCCGCATTATGAACACACGCGCATAGGCTACAATTACCGCCTCAGCAACGTGTGCGCGGGCATAGGCCGCGGGCAGATGCTTTCCCTCCCCTCCTTCCTGGAAAAAAGGCGCGGCATCCATGAAGAATACCGCCGCCGGCTTTCCGGCGTGCCGGGGCTGTCCCTGCTGGAAAATCCGGATTCCCGCTACCATTCCAACCACTGGCTGACCTGCGTTCAGGTCAATCCGGAGGAGGCCCGGTTTGACCGGGAAACGCTGCGGCTGGCGCTCCAGAAGGCCGGGGTGGAAAGCCGCCCTCTCTGGAAGCCCATGCATTTGCAGCCCGTGTTCCGCTCCTGCCCGTTTTATGGCTCCGGCGTATCGGACCGCCTGTTTGAAGAGGGCCTGTGCCTGCCTTCGGGCGCTTCCCTGGCCGGGGAGGACATGGACCGCATCATTGACGTCTTGTTGAATCTTTAATGTTCGCTCTTATGACCGAGACTCATAGCCAGATTTCAAAATTCCTCTATTACGCCCGGCATTATCTGCTGAATGCCAGCGGGAAATTCATCTTCCTGCTGGATTTGGGGCTTTCCTCCCTGGTCACGCTGCTGGCCTGCTATTACGGGGAATGGATTTACAAGGGTGACTGGGTGGACAAGCACATGGGGGTAGCCCTCCTCTTCAATCTCGCTGTCACGGGCACCATGCTCTGGCGGTCCGGCGTTTACAAGACCCTGGTCCGGTTCACGACCATGAAGGACTTGCAGAAGCTGATGGCGGCCATCCTGCTGGCCAGCATGCTGCTGTGCCTCTTTAACATTCTTCTCTGGCCCGCGTATTACAAGGGGCATGTCGTTTGCGCCATTTTCAATTTCGTCATCACCTTCCTGGTCCTGATCGGGTGCCGCATGGCGTGCATCGGCGGAAGAAGATGGCTGGAACACCTCAATTCCAGCGAATCCGTTTCCTCTCTCACGACGACCGGGCGCAAGAGGATTGCGCTGGTGGGCAAGCTGGACGCCTGCCTCCTGAAAGCCTCCCTTATCAGAAGCCTGAAAAGTGAGGAATATGAAGTGGTGGGCATCCTGACTTCCGCTCCGGAGGCGGACGGCAAGGAAATCAAGGAGATTCCGATACGGTTGATCAAGGAGGCCGCGGAGGTGGAGACGGCCTTGAATGTGTTCCAGGCGTCGGGAGTCGTTTTTGTGGGGAAGGACGATTTGCTGGGAGATAAGAAGCTGGCGGACGTCTGCCTGGAAAAGGGGATTGAACTGATGATTTCCCACGACCTGTTCCAGTCGTTTCACGAATATTCCGGCGTGGCCGTGGATGAAGTGCAGATTGAAGACCTGATGGAGCGGGAGGAAATCAGCATCGACATGGAAAAAATCTCTGGCGGCATCAAGGGCAAGGTGGTGATGGTGACGGGCGCGGCCGGCTCCATAGGAAGCGAACTGGTCAGGCAGCTGTGCCGGTTTTCCCCGCGCCGGATCGTTCTGCTGGACCACGCGGAAACGCCGCTGTGGCTGGTGCGCCAGGAGGTGGAAAAATCATATCCCCACGTTCCCGTTGCCACTTCCATCACCAATGTCTGCCACCGCCGCCAGCTGGAGGAAAGCATGAAGCTGTACCGGCCGGATGTGATTTTCCATGCGGCCGCCTACAAGCATGTTCCGCTGATGGAGGAGAACCCGTGCACGGCCGTGGTCAATAACGTGAAGGGGGCCATGCATCTGGCCTCCCTGGCCGTCAAGTACGGGGTGCAGCGTTTCGTCATGGTCTCCACGGACAAGGCGGTGAACCCCACCAGCGTCATGGGCGCCACCAAGCGGCTGGCTGAAATGTACGTGCAGAGCCTGGGGGAAGCCCTGCTGAAAAAGAGCGGAAAAGGCGCCACCGTATTCATTACCACGAGGTTCGGCAATGTGCTGGGAAGCGCGGGCTCCGTTATTCCCCTGTTCAAGGAGCAGATCAGGAAGGGAGGGCCCGTTACGGTCACCCATCCTGAAATGATCCGCTATTTCATGACCATCCCGGAAGCCTGCCGCCTGATTCTGCAAGCGAACGCCATGGGGCAGGGCGGGGAGATTTTCGTCTTCGACATGGGGGAACAGGTCAGAATCGTGGAGCTGGCTAAAAAAATGATTCGCCTGGCAGGGCTCTCTCCGCTGAAGGATATCCGCATCGTCTTCACCGGACTGCGCCCCGGCGAAAAACTTTATGAAGAACTTCTGGCGGACTATGAACATACGCTGGAAACCTCCCACCAGCGCATCCGCATTTTCCAGACCCGGAAATATGACATGTCCGAGCTGAAGGAAGCCTTTGAAGAGCTGGTGCGGCATGCGGAAGCCCACCATCTGGAGGATACCATCCGCGCCATGAAGCAATTGATACCCGAATACAAGAGCAACAACTCTCCCTACGCTAAGTACGACTACCTGGACTTGAAGAAACCCCTTACCATCTAACCTCTGCTTAATCATCCAATGAAATACCTACATCTGTTCCGCCATCCCTCCCTGTGGAGCCGCCTGCTGGTGGCCGCCGCCCTGGCGTGCGCGCTTCCCGCCTGCGTCAAGCCTGAAGAAGTCAATTACGTCCAGAACCTGGTGCTGGACCAGAAAGCGTCCATCGGGAAGGAATATAAGATAGTCATCAAAAAGGATGACCGCCTGTTCATTTCCGTCAGCAGCAAGAATCCCACGCTCGCGCAGATGTTCAACAAGGACAGCGGCAGCGTTTCCAGCCCCAGGGATGACGAGCGCGGGTACTTCGTGAACACGGACGGCGACATCGTGTTCCCCGTTCTGGGGAGAATCAAGGCCGTGGGCAAAACCTGCACCCAGCTGGCGAACGACATTGAAAGTGAAATCATCAGGGAAGGGTACATCAAGGACCCCGCCGTCAGCGTGCGCCTGATGAACTTCAAATTCTCCGTGCTCGGGGAAGTGTCCAAGCCGGGCAATTATGAAATCAAGGGGGAACGCCTGACGCTGCTGGAAGCGCTGAGCAAGGCCGGAGACCTGAACATGGACGGCAACCGTGACATTTACGTTATCCGGGAATCACAGGGAGAGCGCATTGCGTCCAAGGTGGACCTGCGGAACAGCGACCTGTTCCATTCCCCCTACTACTACATCCAGCAGAATGACGTCATTTACGTCACTCCGTCGGACAGGAAGGTGAACACGCGTAGCGAACAGCTCCAGATTTATCCCTACCTGATTTCCGGCACCTCCATTGCCATGGTCATTCTGGCCTTCTGCATTTAATCCCATGAAAGACCTCTCCCCCAAGAAGGAATCCCTGGATGCCGGCGGCGCCGCGCCGGTATCCCTGCTTCCCAGCCCCAGGGCCATCATGGGCCGGATTGTCCGGAAATGGTACTGGTGCGTGCTTTCCCTTTGCATTTGCCTGCCCCTGGCCTATCTGTACGCGGCGCGGCAGCCCCAGGTGTACGGAAAGGCCACCACCATCCTCATCAAGGATGATTACCCCAGGGAATCCGTGGCCGCCACGGTGCTGGCCTCCACCAACGGAATAGTCAACACGGGCGCCACCAATCTGGACAATGAAATTTTCCTGCTTTCCTCCCATTCCCTGCTGAAAACGGTAGTCCGGAATTTGAAGCTGGACGTCACCTACTGGAAGAAGAACGGGTTCCGGAAGGTGGAAATTTATCAGGACTCCCCTATTGCGGCGCAGTTCACGCAGGAGGGAAAAACGGCTGACGCCCGGTTCCTGGTGATTCCCGTTTCCGGAACGGAATTCCGCCTGGAAAAGGATGAGAAGGATCATCACGGGCATGAGACGGGCGTCTTCGGCAAGGAAATCCGGTTTGACTCCCAGGCCTTCATCGTGGAGAAAACTCCCAAGTTTGACGAAAGCAGCCTGAACGTTCCCGTGATTGTCAGGAGAACTTCCGTGAAGAATGCGGCGATGGGGCTGGGAAGCGGCCTGACCGTCAGAAAGGCGAGCGGAAAGAATGATTTGATCAACATTTCCATGCGCTGCAATAATCCGGTGAAGGCGGAGGATATTCTGTACAGCATCGTCCATTTTTACAATGAGGCGTCCCTGGAGGAAAAGAACAAGCGCGGCACAAAGACGAACGAGTTCATCGGAGATCGCCTGGACGTCATCAGTGAGGAGATGAAGAAAAATGACCTCGCCATTGAAGATCTGAAAAAGGAGACGGACGTTCTGACGGACCTGTCCACGGCCCTCACGGAGGAATATGAGAACAGCCTCAATGACAAGAAGGATTTGAGAGAGCTGGAGCTTGAAATCAAGTCCATAGAATACCTGAAAGATTACCTGGAGCAGGAGGCCGAGCATGACGCCAGGCTGGTCCCCATCAATTCAAAGATAGCGGACATGGGCATCCGGGACCAGATCAGCGTTTTTAATGACACCCTGCTGAAAAGGACGAGCCTGAAGGTGAATGCCGGGGACAATAATCCGATTATCCGCGAATTGGAGGCCAATTTGAACTCCCTGAAGGATGCGTTGAAGCGTTCCGTGAATAACTACTATACGTCCCTGCTGGTCAAGAAGAAGAACGTGCAGGACCAGCATGAGCAGACGCGGGAGCATATCAGGAATGTTTCCAGCAGGGAAAGGGCCGTCAACCACATTGAACGCGAGCAGCGCGTCCGGGAATCCCTGTACGTTCTCCTGCTGAACAAGAGGGAGGAAAATTCCCTGGCCCTGGCCGCCACGGAAGACAACGCGCGGATGGTGGACGGCGTGCGGGGCGGCAACGGTCCGCTGGAGCCGAACGTTCCCAAGATTCTGATGGTGGGATTTCTGGCCGGGATGGCTATTCCCGTGTTCCTGTGCGTGGTCGCGGCCATGCTGGATTCCAGCGTGAAGCGCCGGAAGGAAATAGAAACCCTGACCTCCATTCCCGTGTACGGGGAACTGCCGCGCAAGCCGCGGAAGCTGAAGAACCAGGAAATCGTGGTGAATCTGGAAGAACCTTCCGAGCTGTCCGAATGCTTCCCCCTGCTGGCGGAACGCATGGTGGCCCTTTCCGACGGGAACGAGGGGAACCCCCTCAGCGTCCTGATTACGTCCACCTGTTCCGGGGAGGGGAAAACCTATCTTTCCGTGAACCTGGCCCTTTCCCTGGCCGTGGCCGGAAAGAAGGTGCTGCTGATGGATATGGATTTAAGAAAAGGGGCGCTCAGCGCCCTGCTGGGCGGAGCCGGAAAGCCGGGCCTGGGGGATCTGGAGCAGGCCGGGGAGGGCGGCTGGCGTTCCCTGGTGGAACAATCCCCCGTTTCCGACCACCTGGATTACCTGTTTGCGGGAACCGTGCCGGACCATCCCTCCCGGCTTTTGCTGCATGACCGCATCAGGAAGCTGATGGAGGAAGTAAAGGAGCAGTATGATTTCATCTTCATGGACTGCGTTCCCTACTCCTCCCTGGCGGATGCGCGCATCGTCGCCCGGCTGGCCGACGTTACGCTGTACGTCATGCGGGCCGGCTGCGTGAAGAAGCGTGATTTGGCCGGATTGCAGAAGATCTGGAAAAACGGAGAGCTGAAGCGCATGGGCATCGTCCTGTGCGACGTGGAGCCCCATGGCCGCTCTTCCCGCGGGTATGCCGTGTACAGAAGCCTGGACACCTCCTCCCCGTGCGCGGGAAAATAATTCGTTTCAGAAGCCCGTCTTATGCCGCGTTCCCGTCTGAAAGTCCTGTTCCTGGTGGAATCCCTGTCCGGGGGAGGGGCGGAGAAAGTTCTCTCCGGGCTGGTGCGCGGCCTGGACCGGGAGCGTTTTGACGTGACGGTGTGCACGGTGGTGGACTGCGGTCCGTACCGGGAGGAAGTAGGAAAATACGCGCATTACCGCACCATCGTGGGCGGCCGGGGCTGGCTCTACCGGCTCAAGTACGCTCTGGTGTACCGTTTTCTGCCTGCGGGCTGGATTTACAAGTGGTGCATTGCCGGGGATTACGATGTGGAGGCGGCTTTTACGGAAGGGTTTCCCACGCGCCTTCTTGCAGCCGCTCCGGAAGGGAAGGCCCGGAGGCTGGCGTGGGTCCATGTGGACCTGGAGGCCCGGCCCTGGACGCAGGGGCCGGTGTTCCGGTCGCTGGAGGAGGAAAGGAAGGCTTACGCCCGTTTTCAAACCGTGGCGCATGTGTCGCAAACCGTCAGGGAAGCGTTTGAACGGCGCTTTGGAGCGCATGCCGGGTCCGTCGTCCTGCACAATCCGGTGGACCGGGATGCCGTGCGTTCCGGAGCCTCCGCTGCGGAGGAAGTGCCAGAAAAAAGTGTTTCCGCTTTGTTTCCGTGGGGCGTCTGGAAGAACAGAAGGGCTTTGACCGGCTGATTGCCGCGCTGGCCCGCTTGAAGGAGCGCGGATGGCAGGCGGAACTGGTGATTCTGGGGGAAGGAAGCCGGAGGCGGGAGCTGGAAAGCCAGGCCGCCGCTCTGGGAGTGGCGGACTCCGTGCTGATGCCCGGCTTCCGGGAGAATCCCTACCCGTGGATGGCCACTGCCGATGTATTCGTATGCAGCTCCCGCAGCGAGGGAATGAGCACCGTGGTCACGGAGGCGCTGGCGCTGGGCCTGCCTGTTCTGGCCGTGGAGTGTTCCGGCGTGCGGGAACAGCTTGGCATGGGAAGGTTCGGGCGCATTGTGGAAAATCATGATGGGGCGCTGGCCGGCGGCATGGAGGATTTCCTTTCCGGCAGGGAATCCTGTGAAGATTGGAGGGAAAGGGCGGCCCGGGGCGGGGATGAGGTTGCTTATGAAAGCGCCGTGCGGAAGGTGGAGCATTTGCTGGAGGAAATGAAATGAAGAAGGTGGCGTTTTTTGTCAACAGCCTGTCCGGCGGCGGTGCGGAAAAAATTTGCAAACCCTGCTGAACCGCTGGAACGGAAACCGGTGGCAGGTGGTCGTTTATTCCATCAGGAAGGAGGACATCCCGTCCGGCTACCCCCGGAATGTGTCCGTCCGTTTCCTGTTTGACGCCCTCCGGGAGGAGGACGGCCCCTGGGCGCGCCTGCTCGTCAAAATCCGGAACGGTCTGAAATTGCTGGTTTACAGGCATTTCCCTTCTTCCGTTTTCTACCGCTTGTTCATTCGCGGAACCTATGACGTGGAGGCCGCCTTCATTGAAGGCTACGCCACGCGGATAGCCGCCGGCTCCCCCCATGCCGGAAGCCGGAAACTGGCCTGGGTCCACATTGACCTGGCCGCCAACCACTGGACGCTGCCGGCCTACCGGAACGCGGAAGAGGAAAAGGCCGTTTACCGCCGTTTTGACACGGTGGCCTGCGTCTCCCGGAATGTCCGGGACTCCCTGCTGGCCCTGGCTGGTCCGTTGCAGGATGCGCGGGTGGTTTACAACCCCGTGGACGTTCCGCGCGTCCGGGAAAAGGCGGGGAAATCCGTTCCGGAACGTCCGGAAGGGGCCGTCCTGTTCTGCGCTTCCGGCCGTCTCGTGCGCCAGAAGGGATTTGACCGGCTGGTGACGGCGTGCCGCTATCTGGCTCAGGAGGGCTTCTCCTTCCATCTCTGGATTCTGGGGGAGGGGCCTGAAAGGAAGACGCTGGAACGCATGATTGCGGAGGGGAACTTGCAGGGCAGGATATCCCTGCTGGGGCAACTGGAAAATCCGTATCCCTACGTGAAGGCGGCGGACTGGCTGGTCTGTTCCTCCCGCAGCGAGGGGTATTCCACCGTGATTTCCGAGAGCCTGATTCTCGGCACGCCCGTGGCGGCCACGTTGTGTTCCGGAGTCCGGGAGCAGCTTGGGGACGGGGAATTCGGGTTGATTGCGGAAAACCACCTGTTGGGGCTTTACCGCGCCCTGGAAGATATTCTGACGGGAAAGGCGGACCGCCGGGACTATTGCGGGCGGGCGCTCCGCGGGGGAGCCGGTTTGACCTGGATGGGCAGATGAATGCCGTGAAAGAACTTTTTGAAGAAACGCGCTGAACCGCCATGCCCTCCGTATCCGTCATTATTCCCGTGTTCAACGCCGCGCGTTTCCTTGAAAAATGCGTGGGGTCCGTGCTGGACCAGACCTTCACGGATTTTGACGTCTGCCTGGTGGATGACGGCTCCACGGACGGGAGCGGCCCGCTGTGCGACAGGCTGGCTTCCGGGGACGAGCGCGTCCGGGTCATCCATCTGGACAGGAACATGGGGGTTTCCGCCGCCAGGAACCGCGGCATGAAGGAAACGGACGGCCGCTGGCTGTGTTTCATTGACGGGGATGACTGGGTGACCCCCTCCTACCTTCAGGAACTGGTCTCCGCCGTGGAGGACGGCGCCTGCGACCTGGTGGTGGAAGGGCTGTGCTCCGTCCGCGCCGGGAAAAAGGATGAAGTGACGGTGCCGCAGCCCATGGAGCTGGACGCCAGGCCCGGAGAGGAGGAAGCCTGGGTACGGCTGTTCCGTTCCTTCCTGCTTTTTGGCCCGGTGGTGAAATTGTACCGCCGCACCCTGCTGTCCCGGCATTCCATACGCTTTCCGGAGGACGTTTCCTATGGAGAGGACCTGATGTTCAACATGGCGTACCTGAAATACATCAGGCGTTTGAGAACGGTGGACAAGGCCGGATACTTCTATCGCCGGGCGGAGGAAGGCACCCTGTCCACGCGTTTTGTCCCGGAAAAATTCATCTGGATTGTCAGGCAGTTCCGCCTGGAGCGGAAGTACTTCCATACCAGGGGGCTGGAAGGGGCGTCAATCGAGGAATACCTGGCCTTCCGCTGGTGGGGGCTGGTGTACAACGCCCTGTTTGAAATCTACCGTTTCAGGGACCGGTACGGCCTGGCGGAGCGCATGAAGGCGGTGAGAACCATTGTGGGAACGCCGGAAAACAACCTGCTGCGCGCTTATCCCGGGGTGTTCCACTGTCCCGGGTGGATGAGCATGTGTTTATTCAACCGCTGGCCCTTCTGCCTGTTCCTGCTGATGGAAGGCGCGCGCGCCGGAAAAAATAAATCGAATGGGCATGCATAAGATTCTTTTATATCCCCATGGAGGCAGCGGCAATCACGGCTGCGAGGCGATTGTCAGGTCCACGATGCTGCTGCTCCGTCCCGGACAGGGTGTTCTATTCTCCTCCGCGTGCGGGGAAGACAGGCGTTATGGGCTGGAACAAGTGGTGAGGGTGCTGCCGGAACAGCGGCCCATCCGGAGGTGCTCCTCCGGGTATGCGGGCGCGTGGCTGCGGCGGCGCGTGCTGGGCGTCCGTGACGCCTTTGACCGGCTCGCGTTCGGCGGCATCGTGAAGGAGGGTGCGGACCTGGCCCTGTGCAGCGGCGGGGACAATTACTGCTACGGGGAGCCCGTGCATATTTATTTGCAGAACGACCTGCTGCGCCGCGCCGGCGTGCCCGCCGTCCTGTGGGGGTGTTCCCTGGAACGGAAGGATATGAAGGGGCGGATGCTGGAGGACCTCCGGGCCTTTGACCTGATTGTGGCGAGGGAATCCCTGACCTGCGACGCCCTGTTGGAATGCGGGTGCCTCCGCACGGTGCTGTACCCGGACCCGGCGTTTGCCCTTCCGGTGAAGGAGGGGCCTTTGCCGGAGGGCTGGAAGGAAGGGAACATGGTCGGCATCAACGTCAGCCCCCTGATTATCGGCCATGAGGGAAGGGCCGGGGCCGTGATGGAAAACTATGTGCGGCTGGTGGAATACCTGCTGGAAGCTACGGATATGAATGTGGCCCTCATTCCCCATGTGGTGTGGCCCGGCAACGATGACCGGAAGCCGCTGGGCGCGTTGCGGGAGCGTTTCCGGCACACGGGGCGCGTCGTTATGGTTGGGGACGCCCCCTGTGAGGAATTGAAGGGCTGCATTTCCCGGTGCCGTTTCCTGGTGGCCGCCCGTACCCACGCCTCCATTGCCGCCTATTCCACGGGCGTTCCCACGCTGGTGGCGGGATATTCCGTGAAGGCCAGGGGGATTGCCCGCGATTTGTTCGGGACGGAAGACGGCCACGTGCTGCCCGTGCAGGCGATGGATGACCCTGGCGAGTTGAGGAAGGCGTTTATCCGGATGATGGAAAGGGAGGACGGCCTGAAGGCCGCCTATGCGGAAAAAATCCCCGCGTATCGGGAACGCCTGGCGCGTTTGCCGGAAGAACTTTCAACCCTGTTGAAGCGGTCATGATTGCGTACGTTTCCATCTTGTCCGTCCTGCTCCTGCTGGTTCTGGCCGTGGTTTGCGTGGATGCCTGGCGATTCCTGGGGACTCTGGCGGGGCGTTTCCATATCGGGCGCTGGCAGGACCGGCGCGCGTGGCAGGAGGCCCTGGCCCGGACGGCCGCGGCATGGACGCGGCGCATGCCGGCCGTTCCCAAAAGGGACCAGGGCAGGCGCATCCTGTGGGAGATGGCGCGGGGAACCTACGCGGACGCCGCCATTCAGGGGTGGCAGGCGGCTGGGTTGTTCCTGGGTCTGCACGTCTATGCCGCGGACAGGAAGGATGAGGCGTTGAAGGAAAGGCTGCGCCACAGTCTGGAGGAACATGAACTGGTTAGGAATTGCCTGGCCGTTCCGGAGCCGGAACGGTGGGAGGCGGACCGGCTGCTGCTGGATTATGCCGTGCTGGAGGCCGGATGCCGCGGGGCGGACCAGGTGGCGGAGGCTTCCGCCGCATTGCTGGAATCCCTGCGGACGGGGGCGGGAACGCTGGCCTACAGGCGCAGGCAGCCCGGCGTGCGTTACGTGGATGCGATCGGGCTGGCCTGCCCGCTGGCGGCCGCCTGCGCGGCACGTACGGGAAAAGGGGAATACTGGAACCTGGCGGTGAAGCAGGTGGAGGAATATGATATGGCCCTGCTGCCGGGTTCTTCCTTCCCCGCCCATGGCTTTGAAATGGAGCGCGGCTACCCGCTGGGGCTGTATGACTGGTCCCGGGGCCTGGGCTGGTACGCGCTGGGATTGTGTGAGCTTTACCGCCTGATGGCTCGGCACGGGAGGCCGGAGGCGGCTGGAATGGCCCGGCGCATTCTGGCGCTGGCGGAGGAACTGCTGCCCCTGCAAAAGAAAAACGGCGGCTTCGGCTGGATGGTCGCCAGGCCGGAATCCGTGTTTGAATCTTCCGGAACGGCCCTGCTGGGCCTTCTGCTGCTGGCCGCCTACCGTATTTCCGGAGAGGAGCGTTTTCTGAAAGCCGCCTTCCGTGCGGAAAAGGCGCTGATGGGGGTGACGCGCCGCAACGGCGTGCTGGACATGTGCCAGGGGGATACCAAGGGCATCGGCATGTATTCCGACGTGTGGAGCCTGATGCCGTTCGCCCAGGGAATGGCCCTGCGGCTGAGCGTGGAACTCAACGGGGAGGAGGGTAAGGCGTGAGAACGCTGAACTCCGGCAAGAACTTTCTGGTGACCATCAGCCTGATGGTCACGATGACCCTGCTGGGCTTTGTGACGCGCAAGCTGTTCGTCAATGAGATAGGGGTGGAGTACCTGGGCCTCAACGGCCTGCTGACCAACATCCTGGCCGCTGTCACGCTGCTGGAGTCCGGCTTTGGAACCAGCGTGGTTTTTCACCTCTACAAGCCTCTGGCGGAGAACGACCGGCCGCGGATTCTGGCCCTGCTGCAATTTTACCGCAAGGTGTACCGCATCATTGCCGCCGCCGTGCTCATCCTGTGCCTGTGCCTGTATCCGTTCCTTGGCTGTTTCATCAAGGACGAGGGGCATCTGGACTACCTGGCGCTGGTTTATTTCATCTTTGTCTTCAACTCCATCCTGCCGTACCTGACGGCGTACAAGAATTCCCTCATCAACGCGGACCAGAAAAATTACAGGCTGGGCGCCATTAACTTCATCTATCAGGTGGGGCTGAACCTGTCCAAGCTGGCCATCCTGTACTGGACGGGCAACTACGTCCTGTACCTGGTGGTGGAATCCCTGTTCCTGGCGGGGTTCAACGTGGCGATGGTGCGCAAGGTGGATGCCCTGTACCCCTACGTCAGGAGCAGGGTCTCCCATGCCCTGGACGCCGTGACGAAAAGCCAGATCGTCGTCAACGTCAAGGCCCTGTTCCTGCACAGCGTGGGCGGCTACTTCATGCATTCCACCAGCAACATCGTCATTTCCAGCTTCGTGGGGCTGGCGGCGGTGGGCTTCTATTCCAACTACATGCTGGTGGTGGGAACCATTTCCACCTTCATCATGCAGGTGATCAACAGCATGGCGGAAAGCGTGGGCAACCTGATCGCCAGTGAGGACAGAGGGCATGTGTACGAGATTTTCAAGAGGGTTTTCCTGATTAACTTTCTGATTTCAGGGGTGTCCTCCATCGTTCTGCTGAACACGCTGAATCCCTTCATCGTCTGGTGGCTGGGGCCTGAATACATGCTCTCCGGGGCCTGCTCGTTCGTCATCATCCTGAACTTCTTCGTGGTGGGCATGAGGCGTTCCGCCATGGTGTTCAAGACCAAGGCGGGCATCTTTCACCAGGACCGGTACTCCCCGCTTCTCCAGGGCGTGCTCAACGTCGCGCTTTCCGTCACGCTGGTGCAGTGGTGGGGGATTACGGGCGTGCTGCTGGCCGCGACGCTCAGCCTTCTTTCCATCGGCGTCTGGCAATTCCCCCGGCTGGTGTACAGGCATGTATTCCACCAGCCCCTGAGGCGGTACTTCATCACGTACGGATGGTACCTGCTGCTGGCGGCGGCGGGATATGCGCTGACGTATCCCCTCTGCGCCCGTTCCTATTTTTCCTCCCCCTGGCGGACCTGTTCATGTGGGGCATTATTTCCGTAGTCATTCCGCTGGGGCTGGACGTACTCGTGCTGTTCAGGACGTCCCCCTTCCGCGGGCTGATGGGCCACATGCGCACGCTGGCATGCAGATGAAACGTATATTCATAGCCATTCAATACATGGAGCTGGGGGGCGCGGAACGCGCTCTGCTGGGGCTGCTGGATGCGCTGGACGCCTCCCGCTTCCGCGTGGACCTGTTCGTTTACCGCCATTCCGGAGAGCTGATGCCGCTGATTCCGGATAAAGTGAACCTTCTGCCGGAACTTCCCTCCTACCGTGCGCTGTCCCGTCCGGTAAAGGACATCCTGAAGGAAGGGAGGCTGGGCATTGCCGCCGCGCGCCTGTGGGCCAAGCGGCGTTCCGCCCGTTTTGGAAAACGGCTGGAAGGCCGTGAAAACTACGCCGTCTTTGACGATGCCGCCGCCGCCGTCTCCCCGTTTCTTCCTTCCCTGAAAAAGCTGGGCGTGTATGACTTGGCCATCAGCTTCCTGACGCCCCACCGCATCGTCCGGGACAAGGTGCTGGCCCGCAGGAAAATAGCCTGGATTCATACGGACTACTCCTCCATCGGAATCAATGTGGAGCGTGAATTGCCGGTGTGGCGCAGCTATGACCGCATCATCTCCATTTCCCCGCAGGCAGGGAGGGGCTTCCTGTCCCGCTTTCCGGAACTGGAGGATAAGCTGGTGGAGATGCAGAACATCGTTTCCCCGGAAGCGGTGAGGGAACAGGCCGCTCTGGAAGACGTTTCCGCCGTGATGGAGGGGGCCCCGTCCCTGTGCACCGTGGGAAGGTTCTCCCATGCCAAAGGGATGGACCGCGCCGTCAGGCTGGCCGCGCGCCTGGTGGCAATGGGGATGGAAAAACTGCGCTGGTACCTCATCGGCTACGGGGATGAAATGTCCCTGCGCCGTGAAATTGCCGCCTGCGGCATGCGGGAACACGTGGTCATTCTGGGTAAAAAGGCCAATCCCTACCCGTACATGGCCGCCTGCGGGCTGTATGTGCAGCCGTCCCGGTATGAGGGAAGGGCCGTGGCGGTGAGGGAGGCGCAGATATTGGGACGGCCCGTAGCCATTACAAACTTTCCGACCTCCGCCGGGCATCTGGAAGACGGCGTGGACGGAATCATCATCCCGAATGACGAGGAAGGTGCCGCGCTGGCCCTGTTCCGGCTGCTGAAGGATGACGCGCGCCTGGAAAGCCTGTCTGCGGAATGCCGGAGGCGTGACTACGGCAACCGTAATGAAATCCTGAAACTGGAGGCATTGATCTGACATGGGAAGACGGCTTTTGTATATCACCAACGGCATCGCCGGAGCGGGAGGGCTGGAACGGGTGCTCTCCGTCCGGACGCGCCTGCTGGCGGAACGGTACGGGGATGAAATCCATATCCTGACGCTGAATGAAGAAGGAAAGGAGCCTTTTTATGACTTCTGGCCCGGCATTCACGTCCATGACGTGCGCATGCAGGGAAATCCCGCCGCGAGGCTGAAGGCCTGGGCAAGCGGCGTTCGGAAGGCGGTGCGCGCCGCCAAGCCTGCTGTCGTTTCCGTTTGCGACGACGGCTTCAAGGGGTTCTGGATTCCCTTCCTGCTGACGGGCTGCGGCTGCCCCGTGGTCTATGAACGCCACGTTTCCCGGCTGATTCAGGCGGACGGCCTGAAATCTTCCGCTCTCATGAAACTGGAATTCGCCCTGATGCGGTTCCTGGGAAAACGCTTCTCCCGTTTTGTGGTGCTGACGCCCGGCAACCGGGAGGAATGGCCCATGGCGAATGTGGAGGTGATTCCCAATCCCCTGCCGTTTTATCCGGAGGCACCCTCTTCCGGAAAAGAAAAAAGGGTGATTGCCGTCGGCAAGGTTTCCCCCAGAAAAACTACGGAGCGCTTCTGGCCGCCTGGAAAAAGGCGCACGGTAAATTTCCGGAATGGAAGGTGGAGCTGTTCGGAGCGGAAAAGGACGGAGGGATGCTGAGGAAAGAGATACGGGCCGCAGGGCTGGAGGAAAGCTTCCTGCTGCATCCCCCCACGCGGGAGATCATGCGGGAGTATCTGGCCTCTTCCATCTGTGCGATGTCTTCCCGCTATGAAGGATTCGGCATGATGCTGGCGGAGGCGATGGCGTGCGGCGTGCCGTGCGTGGCCTTTGACTGTCCCTGCGGTCCCGGCGACATCATCCGCCATGGGGAGGACGGCCTTCTGGCGCGGCCGGGAAAGGTGGCGGAACTGGCTTCCGCCCTGGAACTTCTGATGGGGAATGAAAAACTGCGCTCCTCCATGGCCGCGAAAGCGCGGGAAAATGTGAAGCGGTACGCGGCTGAAACGGTGGCGGCCCAATGGGACGGCCTGTTCCGCCGCATCCTTCAGGAAAGGAAAGGAGGCAAGCCGTGATTTCCGTCATCGTTCCCGTCTATAACGCGGAGGCTTATCTTTCCCGCTGCATGGAAAGCATTCTGAACCAGACGTACCGGGATATTCAGGTCATCTGCGTGAATGACGGTTCCACGGACTCCAGTGGGGACATGCTGGAAGAACTGCGCCGCCGGGATGGCCGGGTGCAGGTGGCTTGCCGGGAAAACTCCGGCTTGTCCGCCTCCCGGAATGCCGGGCTGGAGCTGGCGGAAGGGGAATGCGTGATGTTTGTGGACGCGGACGACTGGCTGGACGAACACGCCTGCGCGGACGCGATGAAAGCCATGCTGGGAAGGGACGCGGACATCGTGTTCTGGAGCTATGCCAGGGAATATGGAACGGCGTCCGCCCCGGTGCTGTTCTGGCGCGAGGAGCGGGTGTTTGAAGGGGAATCCATGGAATGGCTGAGGAACCGGCTCCTGGGGCCGTCCGGGGCTGAACTGGGGCGTCCGGAACGGCTGGACTCCTACGGTACGGCCTGGGGCAAGCTCTACAGGCGTTCCCTGTTCCGGGAAGGGGAAGCCTCCTTCGTGGACACGGCCCTGATCGGCTCCGCGGAAGACGTGCTCTGCAATCTTTCCCTGTTCCGGGCGGCCCGCAGGGCGGTGTACATCCCCACCACCTTCTACCATTACCGGAAGACGGCGGCGGGAGCCCTGACCAAGCGGTACAAGCCGGAGCTGGCGGACCAGTGGGAGGAACTCTTCCGCCGGATGGAGCGGCAGGTGCGGGAAAGCGGAGCTTATCCGGAAGCGGAGCAGGCCCTGCGGAACCGCATGGCGCTCTCCGTCATTTTCCTGGGCTTGAACGTCTGCGACGCTCCGGCCTCCTCCTTCCGGAAATGCCGTATTCTCCATGAACTGCTGAAACGGGACTGGTGCCGGACGGCGGTCAGGGAGCTGCCTCTGGCGCCTCTCCCCCGCATTGGAAAGCGTTTTTCCTGACCGTGAAACTGGGATGCGTGCCCGGTTTGTACCTGTTCCTTCTGACCATTAAAAGAATCTGGCAAAATGACCCCTCAACGAGTGCTCATGGTATTCACCATCATGAACCGCGGCGGAGCGGAAACGATGGTGATGAATTATTACCGCCACATGGACCGCAGCAGGCTCCAGTTTGACTTTCTGGTGCACCGGGAGACGCCCGGCATTTATGAAGAGGAAATCCGGAGGCTGGGAGGGCGGATTTACAGGCTGCCGCCCATCACCCTGCGCGGTCTGGCGGCGTATCAGGAAAAAATAGCGGCTTTTTTTGACGGACATCCGGAATACAGGATGGTTCACGGCCACTGTTCCGAGCTGGGCTACTGGGTATATCGTGAGGCGGCGGCGCGGAACATTCCTTTCATTGCGGCGCATGCCCACAGCTCTCCGGTAGGAATTGATAAAAACTCCCTGTTCCGCTTCGTGCTCAAGCACCTGATGCGTCCCTGCCTGACCCACCGGTTCACGTGCAACGAACTGTGCGGGCGCTGGCTTTTCGGCCGCAGGGGCGCGCGTGACGCCATCGTCGTCCGGAACGCCATTGACGCGGGGCGGTTCACCTATTCCCCGGAGGTCCGGGAGCGGGTGCGGAAGGAAATGGGCTGGGAAGGCAGGCTGGTAGTGGGCCACATCGGCAATTTTTCCTGGCCCAAAAACCACGAATTCCTGCTGCGCGTCTTCCGCGCCCTGCTGGCGGTAAGGCCGGACGCCCTGCTGGCGCTGGTGGGAAGCGGCGGGGAAGGAGAGGGCAGGATCCGGCAGGAGGCGGAGCGGCCTGAATGGGACGGAAGCATCCGCCTGCTGGGCGGCAGGGATGACGTTGCCGCCCTGGTGCAGGGGATGGATGTCTTTGTCTTCCCCTCCCGGTTTGAAGGCTTCGGCATTGCGATGCTGGAAGCGCAGGCGGCGGGGCTGCCCGTGGTGGCGTCCGACCGGGTGCCGGGGGATGGAGCGGTGGTCCCGGGCCATGTGAATTTTATGTCCCTGAAAAAATCCCCCGCCGCCTGGGCGCGGAAAATAGCGGAACTGGCGGACGGCTGGCAACGGACGGATGCGTCCGCCTTCATCCGTGAAGCGGGGCTGGACATCGTCCGCAATGCGGAAAAGCTTCAGGAACTCTATCTGTCACAGGGAGGTGAAGCATGAACCCCCTGCTCACCGTCTTCACGCCCTCCTTCAACAGGGCGGACTGCCTGCGCCACTGCTATGAAAGCCTGCGGCGGCAGACCTGCCGTGATTTTATCTGGCTGGTGGTGGACGACGGCTCCACCGACGGCACGAAGGAACTGGTGAAGGAATGGATGCGGGAAGGCGCGCTGGACATACGCTGCCACCATCAGGAAAACGGAGGCATGCATGCCGCCCACAATGCCGCGTATGAATTGATGGACACGGAACTCAATGTCTGCCTGGATTCCGACGACCTGATGCCGGAAGACGCCGTGGCCTCCATTCTGGAATTCTGGGAACGTCACGGAAGTGACCGTGTGGCCGGACTGGCAGGGCTGGATGCGGACGTGAAGACGGGGGAACTCATCGGCACGGCCTTTGCAGGGGATGTGCAGGAAACCACATTGACCGGGTTTTATGCGGCGGGAGGCCGCGGAGACAAGAAGCTGGTGTACCGCACCGCGCTGATGAAGCAATTGCCGCCGTATCCCGTCTTTCCCGGTGAAAAATACGTGGGGCTGGGCTACAAGTACATGCTGGCGGACCGCGTCGCCCCGCTGCTTACGATGAACAAGGTGCTTTGCCTGGTGGAATACCGGGAGGACGGCTCCTCCAGGAACATGTTCCGCCAATACGTGCTCAACCCGCGGGGATTCGCCTTTCTGCGGAAGGAGGGAATGAAATACCAGCCCTCCCGGCGTCGGCGGTTCATGGAGGCGGTTCATTACGTCTCCGCCTCCCTGCTGGCCCGCAATCCGGGTTTTTTGCGGGAATCACCGCGACCGTTGCTGACTCTGGCGGCCCTGCCGTTCGGAGTGGTCCTGACGGGCCTTATTCTGGCCAAAAACGGAAGAAAGGAATAACGGAAATGAAAATAGCCTATGTACTGGATGATCTGGACGCGGCGGGCGGCATTCAGGCCGTGACCCGCGCCAAGGCTGCCGCCCTGGCTGCCATCCCCGGCAATGAAATAATGCTGGTGACGGCCAATGATTCCCGGCGGACCGCTTCCTCCCTCCCTCCGGGCGTGAAGGTGGTTCACCTGGGTGTGAACTACTATGAGGACGACTGGAAGGGATTCCTGTATGTGCTGAAGGGCATTCTGGTCCGGCGCAGGAGGCATGCGAAAGCTCTGCGGAAGGCGCTGGATGAACTCCGTCCGGATATAGTCGTCTCCGTCGGGCAGTCGGAAAAATTCATGATACCGCGCCTGTCGCGCGACAAGCCGTGGAAAACCGTGCGCGAATTCCACTACTCCGGAACGTACCGGAAGGACTATGCGCGGCTTCAGGGGGAATCCGTGCGCGCGTAATGGCTGCTCTTTCCGACTTCTATGAATTCGGCCTCCGCAGGGGAACCTATGACGCTACCGTCGTTCTCACCCGGCAGGACCGGGAAGAAAACTGGAAGGGCAGGCGGGGAGTGCATGTCATCCCCAATCCGTGCGTATGGCGGCCGGAGCGGGTTGCTCCCCTGGAACGTCCGCGGGCTGTGGCCGTTGGGCGGCTGGTTCCGGTGAAGGGATTCGGCCTGCTGGTACGCGCGTGGGAAAAAGTGGCCGCCGTTCATCCGGACTGGAAACTGGAAATTTGGGGGGACGGTCCGGAGCGCGGTTCTCTTGAACGCCTGGTCCGGGGAAAAGGGCTGGAAAAAAACGTGCTGCTGCGCGGAGCCACAGGGGAGGTGCGGGAAAAACTGCTTCAATCCTCCATGCTGGTATTCCCCTCCCTCTTTGAAGGCTTCGGCATGGTGCTGGTGGAAGCCATGGCGTGCGGCGTGCCGTGCGTGGCTTTTGAATGCCCGTGCGGTCCGCGGGACGTCATTTCCCCGGAAGAAGACGGCCTGCTGGTTCCTCCCGGGGATACGGACGCCCTGGCCCGCGCCATCATCCGGCTGATGGAACAGCCGGAGCTAAGGAGCCGCATGGGGAAGCCGCCCGGAACAAGGCGGCCCGTTATGCGATGGATGCCGTCTGCGCCGCGTGGATGGACCTCTTCC
Source organism: Akkermansia sp. JRP_AM1 (assembly GCF_049262625.1). Taxonomy (NCBI): domain Bacteria; kingdom Pseudomonadati; phylum Verrucomicrobiota; class Verrucomicrobiia; order Verrucomicrobiales; family Akkermansiaceae; genus Akkermansia; species Akkermansia sp. JRP_AM1. Next base: position 429,611 of record NZ_CP118234.1, on the reverse strand, counting down.
GTCAATTAAACTCTTCTTCATCATGCTAACCTTTATTTTCATAAAAACATGCCGCTCGTTTCCATCATCATTCCCTGCTACAACGTAGCCCCCTTCATGAAAAAATGCCTGGATACCGTCTGTGCCCAGACGCTCCGGGACATTCAAATCATCTGCATCAACGACGGCTCCGGGGATGGAACCCTGGACATCCTGAGGGAATATGAAGCCGCGGATGAACGGTTCGTCGTCATCGACCAGCCGAATGCGGGCGTGGCGGCGGCGCGGAACGCCGGGCTGGATGCGGCTTCCGGGGAATACATCGGCTTTGTGGACCCGGACGACTACATTTCCCCCGTCATGTTCCAGCGCCTGTATCTGGCGGCGGAGGAATACCGGGCGGACGTGGCGTGCATGGGGGCGACGATTGCGGGGGACATGCCCCTCTCCGTCCGCTGGAGCATGCTCAACGGCCTGCAATGCCCGGAATGGCATTGCGGTAACTATGACTTCACGACGATGGGGCCGTTCAGCGAACTGTGCTGGGACAAGCTGTACCGGGCGGAATTCCTGAAAAAGACGGGTCTTCGCTTCCGGTCCGGAATGAAGCAGGGCAGTGACGCCCTCTTCAACAACCTGCTCCAGCCCTATGTGAAAAGAATCGTGAAAATACCGGACTGCCTGTACATCTACCGTCCTACCCGCCCGGACTCCCTGGTGAACGTGTACAAGGCCCCGGACAAAAAGGGTTCCGGCTTTTATCCGGCTCTGGAACGCATCGACCTGATTGCGGCGGCCTACCGGGAACAGGGCGTGCTGGAAAGAGCCGGGATTACGGTGCTGAACTGGCTGAACGGCAGTATCCAGCTCTTTTCCTCCAACCTGTTGAACCAGACGGCGGCAGAAAAAAAGGAGGCCCTGGACGCCGTCCGGGCGCTGCTGGACAAATATGAATGGCGTGAGTTCGTCAAATCCCCGGAATCCCCCTTCCGCCTGCTGAGACACATTGCCAAGGGGAACGATCTCCGCGTGCGGTGCGCCCTCTTCGGCATCTACCGGGTCCTGCATTCCCGCATGGGGAACAGGCTGGTGGACCTCTGCACCCGCATCATCAACCTGCGCGGAAGCGCCCGGTAGGGTAGGGGTGGTGCCGGAATGCCTTACTTTCTGGAAGAAAAGGCCGCGTCCGGCTGCGGGCGGAGCAGGCAATCATAAAACGGAGTGTAAAGCAGATTGTTGGGAATCAGGTAAATATACCCTTCCCGGGAATCATAGACCATGTTGAACCGTTTCAGCAGGTTGTTGCCCATGACGCCGTCCATTTCCGCGATGCTCTGAATACCGCTGGTGACGGTGGAGAAGGCGCCGGGGATGAGCGGAAGCTTGCAGCCGCCCAGTTGGATGCTGTCGAACATGACGTTTTCCAGAACCCCGGTATGGGAGTCCGAACTGGAAATGCGGGAAGTGGAAAAGGGCTTTTGGCTGCCCAGCAAATGATGTTTTTTGATGAAAGGCGTATTGAGGTCCAGAACGCGGTCGGAGCCGGTATCCACGGATAAACGGAGCTGGTGGGTTTTTCCGTTGACCGTCACTTGTGCGGGGACAATCGGAACGCCCATCACGTACTCAATCTTCAGGCGGATGGCATTCGCCGGCGGCGTATAGGAACCGTGCGGGTACAGGTAAATCTTCCGGTCCGTGTAATTCACTTCCGTTACCTGCCGTTGGATGAACCAGAGGCCCAGCACGCCGTCCCACTGGTCCGGTGAATAGGGAATGGCAATAAAGGGAACGTGCTCCAGGCTTCGTCCCCCGATGGTGAATTTGTTCTCCGTGCTTCCGCGTACTTCATCGGACCCCGTGGCGCCATGGTTGACGACGGTCTCGTTGAATTCCATTGGAACGCCTTTCAGGGAATTGGTGCTGATGACCATGGATGTGGCTCCGGTATCAAAAAGAAAACGCAGGGGACGGCTGCCATTGACGCTCCCCTTCACGTAAATACGGCTGGCAGTGCCCAGCTCAAAGGGAATGCTGCCGCTGGGGGTATTCGCTCCCTGGGCGGAGAGAAGGGAAACCAGTGAAATGGTGAGAAACGACAGGATTTTTTTCATATGAGTTACTCCCTGTGTCAATGAAGTTGTTTTTCCGGAACAGGCGGCTGGAGCATTTGGTGGTACTGGCTGGCCAACGGATGCCCGTTTCTATAGCAAAGGCTTCAAGAGCTAACAATATAAAAGAAGAATCCTTTATTTGGAGAATGGTTTTTATCGCATGGAGAGGCGGCCAGGATTTTCTTTGAAAAAGAAAAACCGCTGCAGGTTGGTACCTGCAGCGGTTGAAACGGTCCGTAGGACTGTCCTTGAAATTTGTCTTAGTATTTGATGACTGGCATGAAGGCTATATTGACGGGACGGTTTTCTTCAGCAGTGGGTACAGATTTGGATGCATCAAAAGTCCATTGTTTAGTAGTATTGTTTAACGTGCCAGTACTTGACATAGAAACTGTGTTTCGATTTGTCGTGTCTTGGATATACCCGAAGGCGCCTTCTAAATTAGTCGCCCAGCCTTGAGATTTACCAGTTCCCAAAAATCCAAAGGCTCCTTTAATGTTTCTGATGGCATCCCCTTGCACGCTGCCTACAGTTCTCTCTGTAGAAGTGGAACGGATGAACAACCCGCTGTCTCTTGTCAAGTCGGGAAGGGCGAAGGTAGTTACGCCATCGCCGCCATAGGTGGTGCTGATTGCCGCGTACAATTCCGGATACTGACTGATTTGGAGAGTCGTGCCATTGCATTCCAGCCAGCCGTTCGGGGCTGTGCTGCCGCAGAACCACATGAAGCAGCCAGGAGGCACGCTGGAACCTTGCGGACCTTCGGGACCTGCATCCCCTTTATCTCCCTTGTCCCCTTTGGGGCCCTGTGGACCGGCAGGGCCCTGGATGCCGGGTTCACCCTTGGGGCCTTGGGGGCCTTCCGGTCCCGGGGCTCCCGGATCGCCCTTGTCTCCTTTAGGTCCTTGACCGCCTGAGTTCCATTTTTCCTTTTCCTGTGCCGTGACGTGAATGCTTGCGTTTCCTGCATGAGCGGAAAATTCATTCTGCGTGGTCATCAGGATTCCGTTAATCGTGATAATCTCATTCATGATTGTTGTCTAATTGGTTCGGGATAACCCCGGCTGGTGAACATCCTGTTTTTCCTGGGATACATATCTCCTGATTATTCGGGAACCTGTTTCAGGACAGACACCTTGCGAAAGGAATTTGCATGTATTTCAAAAAGAAGTCATCCCGCATGCAACGTCAGGCGGAAACGCCAAATGGGCAGAATACAACGATTCCACGTGCTTTTCTCCTTTTCCTAATTTTTCCGCATTGACGCGGGCTCATGGATAGAAAGACCCACATCCCCATGATGTTGAGAGGCAGGTGGACGGCAATTATTTCAATATGCCTGAAAATGAAAAACCGCCGTAAGCTTTTCAACTTACAGCGGTTAAAAGTGGTCGGGTTGACAGGATTCGAACCTGCGACCCCCTGCACCCCATGCAGGTGCGCTACCAGACTGCGCTACAACCCGATAAAATCGGACCGACCGGGGCCGTGTCTTGCGACGGCGAGGTGTATATAGGAAAACTTTAGTGTTGGCAAGAGTCTTTTTTCATAGCATATCTTTTTTGTCATGAAGCAAGTTCAAGTTGCAGTCGTCGGGGCCAGTGGCTACACCGGACAGGAGTTGTTGCGCATCCTGTTGAATCACCGCGGAGTGAAGCTGGTGTGCGCTACCTCCCGCCAGTATGCCGGACAGCCGTTGTGGGAGGTGTTTCCCCGTTTCCGGCAGGTTCCGGGTTCCGACCTGAAGTTTACGGATTCCGATGTGGACGCGATTGCCGCCACGGGCGCGGAGGTGGCTTTCCTGGCGCTGCCGCATGGCGTGGCCGCTTCCTATGCCCGCGGCCTGGTGGACCGCGGCGTGCGCGTGATTGACCTGAGCGCGGATTTCCGCCTGGACAGCCCGGAAGTGTACGAGGAGTATTACGGCAACGCCCATCCGGATACGGCCCTGATGCAGGAGGCCGTGTATGGCCTTCCGGAGTGGCGCAGGGAGGAGATTGCCCGGGCGCGCATCGTAGCTTCCCCCGGCTGCTATCCCACCAGCATCCTTCTTCCCCTGATTCCCCTGTTCAAGGCCGGCATTCTGGAGCCGGAGGACGTCGTGGTCTGCTCCGGCAGCGGCGTGAGCGGCGCAGGGCGCAAGGCGTCCATTCCCCTGCTGTTCTGCGAGTGCAATGAGAGTTTCCATGCTTACGGCGTGCCGAAGCACCGCCATTTGAGCGAGATTGAGCAGGAGCTTTCCCATGCCGCCGGGAAGACGGTGGTGATGTCCTTTACCCCCCATTTGATTCCCGTGAATACGGGCATTTGCTCCACCATTACGGCCAGGGTGAAGAAGGGAGCGGATCCCGAGTCCGTCGGCCGCCTGTTGGAAGAAGCTTATGCGGCGGCTCCGTTCGTGCGCCTTCTGGGCCGCAACCAGCCTGCGGATACCAAGAATGTGACGCGGACGAATTGCGTGGACATCGGCTGGGCCCATGATCCCCGGACGAACCGCGTGATTCTGATGAGCGCGGAGGATAATGTGGTGAAAGGCGCGGGCGGCCAGGCCGTCCAGTCCTTCAATATCATGTGCGGGTTCGATGAAACGGAAGGCTTGTGGGTCCTGTAGTTTTTTGATACGCTGGAAGGCACTTCAAGACGATGAATGATTCATCCTATATTCCGGTTGACGGGGGCGTTTGCGCGCCTCAGGGCTTTGTGGGGAGCGCCGTAAGCTGCGGCATCAAGAAGCCTACGGCCACGCGCCTGGACCTGGCCCTGATTTATTCCACGGAACCCTGCGTTTCCGCAGGCACGTTCACGACCAACCGAGTGCAGGCCGCCTGCGTGAAGGTGAGCCGGGAGCACCTCCGGAAGGGGAATATCCGCGCCATCGTGGCGAACAGCGGGAATGCGAACGCGTGTACCGGAGCCCAGGGTGTGGAAGACGCCAGGGGCGAGTGCAGGAGCGTTGCGGAACTTCTTGGGCTGAAGCCTGCGGAAGTGGCCGTGTGCTCCACCGGCGTGATCGGCCTGCCGATGCCCATGATGCGCATTTACCCGAAGTTCCCGGAATTGGCGGAAGGCCTTTCCCGCGACAAGGGGCACGAGGTGGCCCAGGCCGTGATGACCAGCGATACGAAGGAGAAGATCATTGCCATTGAGTTCATGGTGCAGGGCAGGCCCGTGCGCATCGGCGCGTGCTGCAAGGGCGCGGGCATGATCAATCCCTGCATGGCTACCATGCTGTGCTTTATTACGACGGACGCGGGCATTTCCCGCGACGTGCTGGAGCTGTGCGTGCAGTCCGGCGTGAAAAGTTCCTTCAATTGCATCACCATCGACGGCGACATGAGCACGAACGACACGGTGCTGGTGATGGCGAACGGCGCTTCCGGCGTGAAGCTGGAATCCCCGGAAGATATTTACGCGTTCCAGCAGGCTCTGGCCCATGTGATGCTGGAGCTGGCCAAGCATATCGTGCAGGACGGCGAACGCGTGACCAAGTTTGTGACCGTGCATGTGACCGGAGGCCGTACGGAGGATGAAGCGAAGAAGGCGGCGGAAGCCGTCGCCAAGTCATCCCTGGTGAAGAGTTCCTGGAACGGGAACGATCCCAACTGGGGACGCATTATCCATGCCGTGGGCTATTGCGGTGCGAAGGTGGATGAAGAGAAGATCGACATCGACATCGCCGGATTGGCCGCCTGCCGCGGCGGCATGCAGGCGGATACTCCGTCGGACGATTTGCGGCAGGCCGTGCAGGTTTCCGCATTCCAGGTGGATATCAATTTGAACCGGGGCGAGTTTTCCCATACGGTGTACACCACGGATTTGTCTCCGGAGTATGTGGACTTCAACCGTTCCGAGTACGCGTATTGGAACCAGGCGAAGGCCGATGGCCTGACGCATTAACCGCCGCAGTCATGGCACCGGGAAAGTGCCGTCATGGAAGAGCGGAGGAGCTGTTCCCTCCGCTGAAATGCTGATGGAAGTGCGGCGCCTTCTGGATGAAGGCGCTCTCCGGGCTTCCCGGGCGCAGCGTTCCTGCACGGGCGTGGCGGACTGTTGCCGGTTCCGGCTGACAGGAGAGACGCCGCATGTGACGCTGGGGGAGGCGTGGATGGCCTGGAAGGCGTGGCGCGCCGCCGGACGCACGCGCGTGGAGCTGCCGCCGGACGGAAGCTGCCCATTTCTGAACGGGCAGGGGAAGTGCATGATTTACCAGGGAAGGCCGCTGGCGTGCCGCACTCATTTCTGCATGTCTGCGGGTGGGGCCTTGCCCCGGCGGGAAGTGATTGATCTGATTCGCGCTCTTGAGGATATTGACGTCGTGCTGGGCGGCGATGGCGCAACACGGCTACCGGAGGCGGTGGAAAGGTTGTCCCGGAAAGGCCCGGCGGACGGTGGGAGGAAGAGGCGGCGGTGATGGAATGCAACGGCTTCTTGATGAAGGCCGGGGGCCTTCAATCCCAGGCGGACGTTTTTTCTTTAAGCCATGGGGATATGTTTTTTCCCTGCGTTTTTTGATGGCTGCTGCGCTGCGAAAAGGGATTCTCCGATTCTTGTAAAAAGAAGAAGCGTTTTTTCAGGCCTCCGCATCCGGTTTTTTCTCTTTTTCCTGCTTGGAGGCCAGGTGGCGCAGGGCGCTGGCGGCCTTTTTGTTGCCGTGCCTGACGGCTTTCTGGTACCATTCCGCCGCCTGTTCGTCATCCTGCGGAATGCCGTAGCCGTGGGCGTAGCAGTTGCCCACATTGAACATGGCTGTGGCGTTGCCCTGTTCCGCCGCCTTGAGATACCATTTCAAGGCTTCCTCCCGGTTGACGGGCGTTCCCTTGCCGTTCAGGTGGCACCACCCCAGGTTGAGCTGGGCCGTTGTATGGCCCTGTTCGGCGGCCTTGGTGTACCAGTGGACGGCTTTGGCCATGTCCACTTCCATGCCCCGGCCGTTGCCGTAGCACCAGCCCAGCGTGTATTGGGCCGTGATCTGGCCCTGGAGGGCTGATTTGTGGTACCATACCAGCGCCTTGTCGATATTCGGCTGCACGCCGAAACCGTTTTCATAACACCAGCCCAGGTTATACTGGGCCGTAGCGTGGTTCTGCATGGCGGCCTCCTCATACCAGTAGGCGGCTTTTTGCGGATTCCGGGGAGTGCCGCTTCCATTGCCGTAGCACCAGGCCAGGTTGTACTGGGCACGGGGATCCCCCTGTTCCGCGGCCTGCTTGTACCAGTACACGGCCTGTTCCCAGTTTTTCTGGCTGGCGCTGTTGGCGTAAATCCAGCCGAGGTTGAGCTGGGCTACCGCGTGACCCTGTTCCGCCGCTTTTTTGTACCAGGTGATGGCCTGGTTTTCGTCTTTTTCCACGCCCAGCCCGTTGATATAGCAGAATCCGAGGTCGAATTGCGCGGTGGGATGGCCTTGCTCGGCGGCTTTCCGGTACCAGTAAAAGGCTTTGTCATTGTCCTGCGGGGCGCCTATGCCGTTGGAGTAGGCCCAGCCAAGGTTGAGCTGGGCTGTCACGTGGCCCAGTTCCGCCGCCTGCTGGTAGCAGTAGAAGGCTTCCTGCTGGTTTTCTGCTACCCCGCGCCCCTGTTCATAACTGATCGCCAGTTGAAACAGTGCCTGGGCGTCTCCTTTCAGGGCTATCTGCTGAAGGGTTTCTATGTCGACGGAATAGGTCGAGACGGTGCTTTCCAGCTCGCCGTGGTTGTTGGAAGCGTCATTCATTTCACAGGTAACCGCACTGGAGAACATTGGAACAATTCATGCTCTTCTGAACTTATGCGTTTCCCGATTCTGCACATTTCCCCGGCAAGAATCAAGACCCGTTTTTGAGAGAAAGGAGTTCGGATGGCCTTACCGCAGGATGCGCCTGCGGCGGGACACGGCAAGGAATACGCCGCAGAGGGAGAGAATTCCAGTGCCGGGTTCCGGAATCCTGAGGTCTCCCAGCGGGGCGGTGAAGCTTTGAAGTTCGCCCAGCCGCGTGCCGGTCAGGCCTGCTTCACCGTAATTATAGCCGTACACGTTGTTTTCACCGTCCACGCTGGTCAGATAGATGTGTTTCTCATCGTCCACGATAACTTTCTGCCGGAACATTCCCAATGCATAGTCATCGGAATCCGTCAGGTAGATAATCAGGTTCCCGTCCGCGTCCATATCATAGCCCCACATGGTGATGGCGTGGCCGGTTCCGTACTCGCCGATGCTGAGCGTGGTTCCCCAGTTGTTGTTGATGCTGTTTTTCAAAACGCTGTAGATTCCGTCCCTGGTATCGCCCTCCCAGAAGGTGTAGGAATTGAATAGCGGGGTGTTGTCCGGCGTTCCCCACTTGTCGTAGGTCACGGTCAGGTTCAGCTCTTTCCAGTAGCCTCCTTCGGAGGAGGGGTTGTCCCTGATTGTGGAGTCGGTCCCATAAAAGGCGGAGGGAAGCATTCCTCCGTTGAACCACCAGTTGTAAGCCTGTTCCACGGACCCTCCCTTGTCAGTCCAGCTCGTCGCCAGGGTTTGGTAAATGCGCAGCTGGCAGGCTTCCGGCATGTTGCCGTAAGTGGAGGATTTTCCGTTGGGGGTCGTAGGTGAGAGGTCGCTTCTGGTATTCTGCCACCATTGAAGAACGTTGGAGGCCGCCGCTGCCCAGCAGAGCTGGCTGTCTACGGGATTGTCCGGGCTGTAGTAGCCGGAAGGACGGTCTGTCATGGAACCGCTGCCCCACTTCCATTTGGTTTTCTTGTTGCAGTCATACCATCCGCCGGATTCGGAGACGTTTTCAAGGAATACGGGCGTGGCATGGAGTGTTTCAGGAAGAAGAAACAGCGCCAGCAGCGCTAGGGAAAAGGAACGGGGATTCATCGGAAAAGCAGAGAGGAATTCCCATATTGCTAGATAAAAGCCTGAAAAACGTCAAGATAATAATAATTATTCTTCCTTAACGGGCGAGAAGCCACGGCGCCGTGGGGGCTTCCGGCATGGCTGCTACGGCGGCGGGCGTTCCTTCCGCCACGATGTTTCCGCCATGTCTTCCGGCTCCGGGGCCCATGTCAACCAGGTAGTCCGCGGCGTTCAGCAGGTCCTTGTGGTGTTCCACGCAGAGGATGGTGTGCCCGGCGTCCCTCAGACGGAAAAGAGCCGTCAGAAGAAGGGCCACTTCATTGAAGTGGAGGCCGCTGGTAGGTTCGTCAAGAATGAAGAGGGCGCGCTTGCCGTCCTCCGCCAGTTTCCAGGCCGGGGCCTTGGCCAGCTCCGCGGCTATTTTGATGCGCTGGGATTCCCCGCCGGAGAGGGTGTCTGCCCGGCGGTTGAGGCTGAGGTATCCCAGGCCTACGTCCTGCATGCTTTTCAGGATAGCGGCGGCCCGGGGCAGGGAGGAGAAGAATTCCGCCGCTTCATCCACCGTCAGCGCCAGCGCCTGGGCGATGGATTTTCCCTTCCAGGTGACTTCCAGCGTTTCCCGGTTGTAGCACTGGCCCTGGCAGGCGTCGCAGGGCATCGTGACGTTGCCCAGAAAGTTCATGTCCACTTCAATCATGCCCGTGCCCAGGCACCGTTCGCAGCGCCCCCCGCGGATGTTGGGGGAAAAGCGCGCCGCCGTGTATCCCCTTTGCTTGGAAAGAGGGAGCTGGGCGTAAAGGGGGCGCAGAACCTGGAGCAGTCCGGTGGCTGTGGCCGGCGTGGAGCGCGGCGTCCTGCCGATGGGCGACTGGTCGATGACGACGAGGCGGTTGAAGTGTTCCGAGCCCTGCACGCGGCGCGGAACGCCCTTTTTCCCGGGGATGTCCTGCCTGACCGCGGGAATGAGGCAGTCCCGGACAAGAGTGGATTTTCCGGAACCGGAGGGCCCGGAGATGCAGGTCAGCGTGCCTACCGGGATGTTCAGGGTGACGTTGTTGAGGTTGTGCTTGTCCGCCCCGGCCAGGACCAGATGCCCGGTGGGAACCGTCCTGTGTCCGGAGGCGGGCATGCTCCGTTTGCCGGAGAGCCATGCTCCGGTAGGGCTCTCGGCGTTTTCCAGAATTTCCGGAAGGGGACCTTGCGCCAGAATACGGCCGCCGTGGGTGCCGGAGCCGGGGCCCATGTCCACCAGATGGTCCGCCGCGTTCAGAATTTGTTCGTCGTGCTCCACTACCAGGACCGTGTTGCCCTGGTCCCGGAGCGTCCGGAGCGCGCGGAGCAGGCGGTCCGTATCGGCGGGGTGAAGTCCGGCAGTAGGTTCGTCCAGGATGTAAAGGACCCCGGAAAGACCGCCGCCCAGCTGGGAGGCCAGGCGCGCCCTTTGCAGTTCCCCGCCGGAAAGAGTGTTTGCCTGCCGGTCCAGGGAGAGGTAGGAAAGGCCCAGTTCGTTCAGGAAGCGCACGCGCTTGTTGATCTCCTTCATGAGCGGGTCCAGCGCCGCCGCCAGGGAGGCGGGCGTCTTCAGCCGTTCCAGCTCTCCGGCCATGTCTTCCAGCGGTAGAGCCGTCAGTTCCGCCAGGTTATAGGCGCGGTCCGGCGTGTGCATGGTGACGGCCAGCGCCAGGGGGAGAGCCGCAGGCCGCCGCAGGCGGAGCATGGGCCTTTTTCCCGCTCATTCAGGCCGGAGCCCTGGCAGGAAGGGCACGCGCCCAGTGGAGAGTTGAAGGAGAAATGGCGGGGCGTAAGCTGGGGAAGCAGGAAGCCCGTTTCCGGGTTGCGGTAGCGGGTATGGAAGGCCTGGACGGTAGTTTCTTCCCCGGCCTGGTGATGATGGCCCGCACCTCGTCCGGATTGATCCGGAGGGCCGTTTGGAGGGAGTCCGCCAGGCGGGAGGCCGTGTTTTCCCCGCGGACGATGATGCGGTCGATGACCAGGGCGGCATCCGGCGGGGGAGGAGCCGGGGAGCCTATTTCCTCAATATCCTGCATTTCCCCGTTCCAATAGACCCGCAGAAAGCCCTGGCGCTGGAAGTCGCCCAGAGTCGCCGCAGGATCCTGGGCCAGCAGGGCTTCCGCCGGAGCGGCCAGGACCAGGCGCGTCTGTTCCGGCAGGGAGACGAGTTCCTCCGTAATCTGGTCCGGGCTTTTGCGCACCAGTTCCTTGCCCGTTTCCGGGTCATGGGGAGTGCCGGCAGCCGCATACAGGATGCGCAGGTAGTCCAGAATTTCCGTGATGCTCCCCAGCAGGGTGCGAGAACTCTGCTGCCTGGCGGATTGTTCCAGGCACAGGGCCGGGGGCAGTCCGGTGATGCTGTCCACCTCCGGCTTTTCCGGCTGTTCCATGCCCTGCCTGGCCCGTGCCGAAAGACAATCCAGGAAACGCCTGCGGGATTCGGAGAAAAGCGTGTCGAACGCCAGGGAGGATTTTCCGGAGCCGGAAGGGCCGCTGAACACGATCAGCTTGTTGGATGGAAGGTCCAGATCCAGGTTCCGGAGGTTGTGCTGGCGTGCGCCGCGGATGGAGATGGGAAGGTTCATGTCACGTAAGCCGGGTAAAGGAGCCCTGGTGCGCCCCCCTTCCTCAATGATGAGGCGGCGCGCCGTGATGTCCCCCAGGAATTTGGCATGCCGGTGGATGGTAACGGTTTCATCCGCCGTGAGCGTTCCTTCCAGGGAACCCTGTATCCAGATGTTTTCCACCTGGATGGCTCCTGTGACCAGCACCGTCGTCTTTTTTTCCACCACCAGCCTGCGGGCGGAGATGGAGCCGGAGATGTGCTGGTCCGTTTTGATCTTGCAGACGCCCCGGCACAGAAAATCGCCGGACGCCCTGCCGTATAAGACCAGGTCCCGGCATTCGATGTTCAGTCCCTTCAGGTCTGCATTGGCCTGCACGGTGACGCTTCCGCAGGTCTGCACCTTCGTTCTGTGCGTCCTGCTGTGCAGGATAACGTCGTCCAGCTTGATGTAGGCGGAGCAGTGCCCGCATCTGGCGGAAACGGCCGTGACGGGAACGGAAGTGTTTTTGCGGCAGGAAAAGCATTCCACCTCCCGGGTGGGCGCAGGCCTCCTTTCCGCGGCTGCCGGGAGCGTCCAGGGCGGGGCCGGAGCGGGACGCCTGATTTTCCCGGAAGGCGCGCTGCTGGTCCGTGGAACGGGATGGAAGGAGGGAGTCATGGAACAAAGAGGGCGGCAAAAGAACGATCCGTTCCTTTGACGCCCCTGAAAATGGCTGGTGGAAGGTTTTTCTTATTCCGCGTCAATGTCCAGCGTGCTCTGGCTGGTCGGGGCGGGGGCTTCCGGTTCCGGAGTGAAGGTATGAACGGGGGCCGCTTTCTTCGCGGCGGAGGCTCCGGCGGTGCCTACCGTGGGGGCGCCTACGGTGGAATGGCCGATGAAGATCGCGCCGCCTTCAATAGCCAGGGAGGCGGCCTGGATGTCGCCTACGAGTTCCGCGGTGCTTTTCAGTTCCACGCGGTCCGTAACCGTTACATTGCCGATGACCTTGCCGTGGATGATGACGGACTTGGTGTTGATTTCCGCGCGGATGACGGCATTCTGGCCTACGGAGAGCACCCCTTCGGAAGAAATGTCGCCTTCAACGGTGCCGTCAATCAGCAGGTCGTCGGAAAAACGCAGGGAGCCGACAACCTCCACGTCGGAGTTCAGCACGTTGCGGGTCAGTTGCTGGACGCGCGTAGTGGGGGCGTAGGAAGCGGGGGAGGGTACGGCTTCCGCAACCGGTTCGGGGGTGTCCTGGCTCTTGGCTACGTCCATCCAGCTGGGGGTGGATTCAGGATTCTTGTTGCCCTTGGGGGCGGGAACGGTGGTGAATGATCCAAACATGGCGTTAAAAAGAGGGAGGGGTGAAAGGTAAGGTGGGAGTTCTTGAAACTCGTCCGGTTTAATGTACATCACCCGCTTGTGGATGTGAAACAATTTTCTCCGGAAGGGATAAAAAAATGTGTCTGTTTTTTATCGTTGCGTTACCCTTGGCGTTCCGGTAGTGTTTGACCATCCTTCCGCAGTTGTTTTCTGTGGGTATTTCCGGTTTAAAATGAGTGATTTATCTGACAATAAACCGCCCCTTTCCCCTGCCGCGCGCAGGAGCGGCGGAAAAGCGGGCGGCGCGCTGGGGCGCATTCTTTCCGTCATCTTCTTCATGATGGCGCTGGGGCTGTTTTTCGGCGGCCTTTTTTTCTGGCTCCAGAAGCGCCAGGCATCTCGGGATTCAGGGGCCGCCGCGCGGATTTGCGCCACGCCGGAGATGCTGTCCGGGGAATTGCAGGCCACGCTGAAGGACAAGGTGGACTACAGTTTCTGGCCTCCCTGCCACATCCCCCCGATGGAGCGGCAGGACCTGCTGCGCAATTGCCTGGTGGAGGCGCAGAAATATTTGAGCGCTCCGGACGTGGTCCAGAAATCCTCCTTCGTGTGGAATTCCCTGCAATCGCTTCCTTTGATGGTCAGGCATTACGCCGTATCTCCGCCTGAGGTGATTGCCAGCAAGCCCGTGGGGCCTAAAAGTTTCGCCGTGCTTGAGGTGGAGGGGCATCCCTGCGCCCAGCTGCTGATAGGCTTTGAAAAGACGCCCGACATGGAATTCTGCTTTTTCAAGGATGGACAGGATGGCGCCTGGAAGCTGGACTGGCAGCAGTTCGCCCGCTACCAGCCGGTGAACTGGGAGGATTTTGTCCGTGGAAAAGGGGAGGACATCGCGGAATTCCGCGTGTGGATGATCCGGGACCGCATGTCGGAGAATAAGGACAACTACGCGTTCAAGCTGATCGCTCCCGGAATGAACGGGTCGGAGGAGCGCAGCATTGCGCGGCCCATGGTTTATGTTCCCAGAAAATCGGAAACGGGCAAGCGACTGTTTATGCTGTTTAAAATCAATGAGGAAATGGAGCATTCCCCATACCGGGTGCTGAACGCTAATGACGAACTTGACATGCTCCGCGTGCGCGTCCTGCTTTCCCGCAGCAAGGAGCCCAACCGCAAGGGGGAATATTCCTTCACCTTGGTGAAGCTGCTCGGGGAAGGGTGGTATGGCCTTTCCGTTGCAAATAAATAGTAACTTGCTTAGAATAGGGGACTGCCATAGGAATACGGCAAGTCCCCTGATATTATTTACCTTAGTTGTTGTGGAGATATTGTTACATCTATTCGGTTAGATGTTTTGACTTCTTGTACTGGTCTTCGCGACCAAATAGCTTTGCCATTACATGCTGCTGAGGCTTTGGGCCATTTTTTAGGATCGGGAGAAAATGCCTCAACTTTGGGGGTGCGCACTTTAGCTATTGGAGTCTTTTCATCTGCCTTCTCTGGAATAAATCCTGGAAGAAACCACTCATATTTTAGCTCTTTCAAATTCCCTTTTTTCTTATCGTCATTTTCGCGCTTCATGATAGCTTCATAAGGATATATTGTATCTTGTTTACAGATATTTGGCCCTGATAACCGCATTTCATATGCCATTACAGTTGGGATTGACAAGAATATGATACATAATAATTTAGTCTTCATTTTCTTTTGTATTTCTATTTTTGTATGATTTCGAGATTTCTTCTATAAGTTTTTTCTGGTATTGATTTTTTAATTTATCTAGTTCAGCTTGGCTCATAGAAGAAATTTTCTCTTGCAGTTCTACCAGTTCAATTTTTGGTTTAACTTTACTGTTTGGTAGATAACTTTTCCAATCGAGACCCATGTATTCAATTACTTCGCATTCATCTACAGTGAGAGGTAATGTTCTAGGACTAAATGGAAAGAATTCTTGTGACCTGTATATAGCATATTCATCTTGTTTGTGATACCACTCTTCCAGAATTTTTTTTGCACTGCTTCATGATCTTCCGATGTCCATATATTCAATATTTTTTTAAATTCTGTTTCTTTTTCTATTGCATTCAAGTGGCGGTATAAAGATAAGAGAAAACTTCTTTCTTGAGAAATTCCCTTTGGTGTAATCGGGATTTTTTTATTAAGAAGAAAAACATCTTTATTATTAAATATACTATTCATTTTTTCTTTTAAAAGATCCATGCGGCTAATGAAAAGCCCGTTTAGTATAGCATCGCTTGAATAATTATTAAGAATTCGTATGCTGTAAGTTTCGGGACCGGACAGAATGAATGTTTTGTAGACACCACTACCATGGAAATCCTTCACTCGGCTACGTGCAAGAATTGGAGCCATTTGAATTTTTTCTCCTTCATCAAGTTTTCCGGATCTAACTTCAATAATAAAATCCCTCCAAGTTCCTATATTATGATCTTTACCTTGATAATTATAAAAATACAGTGAACAAGAATGGTATCCTTCTGGTACTTGTATACTTGTCCAAATATCGGGCCCATCAAATTTAGATGCGTATTCTTCTCCATTATCGGACCATTCTGTTGCTATACGCGTACCTGTTTTCGGATTAAATAGTACATTAGGATTTAATGACGCATTATCATTATGGGGACGTACAGACAAAGAATCTTCTTTCTGCTTATGAAATCCTAATATTTGATTGCTATCAATTTTAACATCCAAATTGGCTATAATATCATTTCCCATATTGCAGGTCCCGCACAGGAGAGCATAATCTTTGCCGTAATATCCATACCAATCTCCTTTTGTCGCCCAGTCCTCTTTCCATGCGACAGCATAGGGGATTTTTTTTACCTTATGGTTGTTTTCCTCATCAACAACTTGGTTAAGTTTAACTGCTTCTTGATTCAGTTCATCACGAGTTTTAATAGAAGGAATAGGCGGGAAAGATGGAAAATCCTCTCTCTCAGCGACTTTTAATTGATTTCTTTTCTTCTCTTCGTGTATTTTGATAATGCCATGTCCATACGTTGCTGCATATACGCTTCCGTTTGGTAAAGTAAGCAACGATTTCACAAAGGGATTCTTAATATTTTTTGGGAATATACCTAATTTATTTTTTTTCAGATTGAGCGGATTAATTAAAACAGCTCCCTTTTGGCGGAATCCAATCCACCATCCTTCCTTGGTTTCCGCTAAACAAGTAACATAGTCCTCCGGTAGGAGCGACACTCCTGCTTTGGAAGAAATATCCCGGTCCACTTTGACATTCCATAATCCCTGGTTTTTGTCACGACAATCTTCTCCCCTTAGGTATTTCCAACTACTTGTACCTTTTTTGAAGGCCAAGCCACTGTTAGTTCCTAAAAGGATATCGCCCTTTTTTGTTGGCAATATTGTATTACATAAATTCGAAGGAAGACCTGAACCAAAACTTTCTATAGGTTGGCGTACCCGGTTCTCTTTGTCCCAGTACCACTTTGCCTGTTCAGTATTGATAATCTTATAATTCTGTTGTTCAGATAATTGAGAAACACCTCCACATGCATAACCCAGCCAAAGGTTTCCTTTATCATCATAGGCAAGAGTTTCTACTTGATCTTCCACCAAACCCTCTGCACGCGTTAGATTGAGCCATTGATTCGTTTGTGGTTTAAAGACATTCACTCCACCGGAGGTAGCAATAGCAACGTCTCCAGTTACAGGAGATACGGCTATGTCAAAAATACGTTCACCGAGCAAAGCATTTTCACGATTGTAGGTTTTCCATTTCTCTCCATTAAATACTGATACCCCTTCATTATCCGTGCCAACCCAGATGCGACCTTGTTTATCTTCAGCAATGGAATAATAATTGGTTTCTTTTTTAAGACCATGATAATAGGATATGTCCAACCAGCTTTCTTTTCCCGCTTGCGCTTTTTCCAAAGGTTTCAGACAGTAGATTCCCTGTCCTTCGCTCGTTATCCAGATTGAACCATCAGAAGCTAATAGGCAATCAGTAAGATATTCTGCGGGACACGGCGGCAGTTGGTCAGAAAATTCTATAGTCCGATCTTTTCCATAGACTGATGATAAAGAAATCAGACACGCGATTAAAATTCTTTGTATTCTCTGATGTAATTTCATAATTATCTAATTAAAAAGTTAATATTAATTGGCATGGCTATTTCTAATATTTATTTTTGCAGGGAATGGTAATATTCCAGATCATGTTTATTTTTTGAAAGAGTAGCTATATCAATTCCAACTTTGATCAATTCATTTCTTATCCCTGTGATATTATCGGTTTCCTCCTTGAGAAGTCTTTTTAAGAAGATATTTCCGAGTTCAATCAATCGTGGATCATTCCACAGTTTTTGACATTCAGCATAGAATTTGAGATGTTTGATTGACTCGGAGCTGTTGGGTAATAATCCTTCAATAGCTTGTTCCAAGATAATTAAGGTTTTCTTTTTGGTTGAAAATTTTATTTTATTGGTTTTGTAGTATAAAAGCCAGTCACTATAAAATATACGCCTTTTATGCACATTATATATTACTTTACCTTTTATTTCAGGAATATCATTTGCCAAACATTTTGAAAATGATTGCATGTACAACTGAATGGCGGAGTCTTCTACTCGTTCTTTTTGTATAATTTGAGAAATTATTTTATATTTATCTTGTTTTTTAAGATTCAATGGTATGAATTGATCAAGAAGATATTGTGCTGCTATAGGATCCTTACGGAATGAGTATACAATTTTTTGAGCTAACTGATATTTCTTTTCAGTGGATATCTGTCTGGATTGCATAGAAATAAAATCCTGCCATGCAGCAATATTTTTACCATATGCTTTTTCGATAGCTTTACGGGATAAAATATTTTTATTAATATTGTTTTTGCTTAAGCTGGAGTAAGCCCGGCATAATTCCGAATCTCTTGCTTCATTTAATTGCTCAAATCTCACAAAGGAAGAAATTATTGCCGGAGGTCCTTCCCATGGAGACATATTTGAACTCCCAGGAAGTTTCCAACCGGAGTGGCCCCCGGACCAAACCCAGCCATAAATATTATTTCCGATGACCCATTCACCAGATAGATTTTTGTATACAAAAGCACAGTGTCCTGGTTGTCCGATCGGATAAGCTGGAACGCCGCGGGACGCTAAAAAACCTGCAGCTCCTTTAGAAACTGCTCCACAAACACCTCCATATTCATTTAAAATAGCTAGTGTCGTTGGTTTGTAATCATAAAATGGAGCTCCGGCATGTATACTGACTCCGTTTTTATTTTTTTCTCTGTAGGGAATGAACTGAGTTGCGCTGCCTGCACTTTCTGATTTGAATTTATTTCTAGTTTTACTAAATCTCTGTCCCCATTCCAAATCTTCAACGTTATGATGGTGGTGGTAGAGAATTGCCATTTCCCAAGCGTTTAGATGATCATATTGCTTAAATAAATCTCCATTATTTCTTGATTTTTTATAAAATTCATATCTCTCCAGACTTTGTTCAAGTCCTTCTTTTAATTCTGGATGTGCTTCAAGTCCGCATCCTAAAGCAGAGACCAAATCAATTCCCTCAAGCTTTTTGTTTTCTCTTAGCCAAATTTCTCTAATGACATTAAGAGTACCGCTATTACCCCGGTTGGCTTTTGCGAGTTGCTGAAAGATAACTGGATTTTTTAATAAAAAATTACAAAATTCATTATCTTGAAGAGCTTCAATAAAACAATTGTTTTTCTTGGTTATATTTTAAAAAAATCTATTGATATAACAAACATGCTCAATATCTTTGTTTTCTAAAAGGGAGTTAAGAGATTCTTCATTTAGTGTTTTCGCATCAATTGTCTGAATAATTACCCGTTCTGTTACATTACTCACTAATCGCGCACTACCACTATGCAATGCACTTTTTACTTCTGCAGGAACTTCTGCAGATGAAATCTGTAGAGAAATAGAAAGTAAAATGTAGAGGAAGTTTTTTACCATATTTTTGATAAAATTTGGTATGAAAGATAGCGTTTAGATTAGTATCTGACTTTTTTAAAGCATCTATTTTTGTAATATGGGTGCCAACACACATCCTTATCCAAAGACTATCAATGAAAAAGAGAAATTGTCAAACATTTTTTTCTGATTGACAATCAATTTTTTTGTTTCAAAAGTGCAGAAGAGAATCAAGAAATAGATGGAATCATCGGCGGCGGAAATGGGACGGAAGTCCGCCGTAAGGGGGCCTGGGGCGGTAGGGACGGCAATGCGGACGGGGAGACGGGTACGCCATTCCATGCTGCGGATGCGCGGAGCGGCGTCCGCGGCAGACGCCCGCAGGCCAGAAGGGGCCGTGATAATGCGGCCTGGGATTCCAGGCGGGAACGTAGCAGCCGCGGTAGATGCCCCTGATGACGTAGATGGGCATGCCTGCGGGGGAATAGGCGTAAATGGGCCGGCCGCATGCGGAATAGCCCCAGATAGGGAATCCGGAGGAGTCATACAGGAGGCTGACTTGTCCTCCCGGGGCCATGCGGATTTCACCGTGCAGATGGATTCCGGCTTCCGCAACGGAAGGTGGGAAGGCCAGGAGGGCAAACAGGGCGCTCCCGGCGCAGTAGGAAAGGAGGTTGTTTTTGACGAGGTTGTTTTTCATCGGCTTCTTGAATGATGTTCAGGGGCGGTTATCCGGTAAAGCGGAGGCCCGGGACTGTTTTGTGTAATTTTCCGCGCCCGTTTTCCGGACGGCGCCGGAGGGTAATCCCTTCTTGACCTGCGGGGATAGGGCGGGCAAAGTGGCCGCGTGACGAGATTCAGACCATGCATTGATTTACATGACGGGCGCGTGAAGCAGATCGTGGGCGGTTCCCTGACGCAGGACGGCGCTTCCCTGCGCACCAATTTCGTCTCCGACCGCGGCGCGGCATGGTATGCGGATTTGTACCGCAGGGACGGCCTGCACGGCGGCCACGTGATCAAGCTGGGACCCGGCAACGACCTTGCGGCGCGGGAAGCCCTGGCGGCGTGGCCGGGCGGCCTCCAGGTAGGCGGCGGCATAACGCCGGGGAACGCGAAGGAATGGATTTCAGCCGGAGCCAGCCATGTGATCGTCACCTCCTGCCTGTTTGATGCGGAGGGGAAATTTCTGGAGGGGAAGCTTAAGGACCTTGTTTCCGCCGTGGGCGCGGAACGCCTGGTGCTGGATTTGAGCTGCCGCAGGGTTCCGGGCGGCTGGGCCGTGGCCATGAACCGGTGGCAGACCTTGACGGAGCTCCGGGTGACGGCGGAGACGCTGGACATGCTGGCGGAGCACTGCGCGGAGTTTCTTATCCATGCGGCGGACGTGGAAGGCCTCTGCACGGGCATTGACCGGGAACTGGTGGAGATGCTGGGAAGCTGGCGCCGCCTGCCCATGACCTATGCCGGCGGAATCAGCCGTATTCAGGATTTTGACGAGATAGACGCCCTGAGCGGCGGCGCGATGGACGCCACGGCGGGGAGCGCCCTGGACCTGTTCGGGGGCGGCCTTATCAGGTACGCGGACCTGGTGGCGAGGCAAAGCGGGAAATCCGGGACGGAAAGGCGCAAGGCATGAAGCTGGCCCTGAAAGTCATTCCCAACGCGAAGAAGAGCGAAGCCGCGGGCTGGGAGGACGATCCCCGTGCCGGACGCGTGCTGAAGCTGCGCATTGCCGCGCCTCCCGTGGAGGGGAAGGCGAACAGGGCCGTCATCCTGTTCCTGTCCGCCTGGCTGGACGTTCCCCGGTCCGCCGTCAGCCTGCTGCGCGGAGAGTCAGCCCGGCTGAAAGTGGTGGAGCTGCCGGACGGCTGCGCGGAAAAGCTTGCCCGGCTGCTGCCTGAGGCAGGCGTTCCGGAAGCTTAGGGAGGCTGGCCGGAAAGCCGCCATTCCCTTTTCTGCGTAGATGAGTTGCATCATGTTCCGGTCATCACGCGTCAAACGTCATCCATGTCTTAGCAGGCCGTTGACGCATTCGGTAAAAGTATCTACATTGTCCGCATGAGCAACGAAGAGAAAGAGAAGAACGCGGAAGCGGAAGAGCAGGAAGTTCTGGAACAGGCCCAGGACGCCCCCGCAGAGGAAAAAGGAGCGGAAGCTTCCCTGGAAGAGGAATTGCTTAAATGGAGGGATACCGCCATGCGCACTGCCGCGGAATATGACAATTACCGCAAGCGCATGGTGAAGGAAAAGGAAGAATGCGCCAAGTTTGCCAACCAGCGCCTGCTGGAAGAATTGCTGCCGGTGATTGACAATTTTGAAATGGGCATGGCGGCGGCCAGCGCGGACACCGCCTCCATGATTTACATCGGCATGAGCATGGTGAAGAAGCAGTTGGACGAATTTCTTTCCAGCAATGGCGTGAGCGCCATTGAACCGGTAGTGGGCAGCATGTTTGACCACGCCACGGAGGAAGCCCTCCAGCGCGAACCCTCCGACCAGCCTGAAGGCACCGTGCTCCGCGTCATCCGCAAGGGATACAAGCTGAAGGACAGGCTTCTGCGCCCGGCAAACGTCGTGGTGGCCGAGACTCCGGAACCCGAACCGCAAGTTTGACCGTTTTTTTAACATTCACGCCACATGGCTAAGAAAGATTATTACGAGATCCTGGGCGTTTCCAAGGACGCCACTGATGATGAGATCAAGAAGGCCTACCGCAAGCTGGCCTTGAAGTACCACCCGGACCGCAATCCGGACGATCCTTCCGCGGAAGAGAAGTTCAAGGAGCTGGGAGAGGCCTACGAGGTGCTTTCCGATGCGGACAAAAAGGCCGCTTACGACCGCTTCGGCCATGCCGCCTTTGAACAGGGCGGTCCCGCCGCGGGCGGCGGCTATGGCGGAGGCGGGTTCCAGGACCCGATGGATATTTTTGCCCAGATGTTTTCCGGAATGGGCGGTTTTGCGGACATGTTCGGCGGCGGTGGCCACGGCGGCCAGAAGAGATCCTCCAAGAGGCCCGGTTCCGATCTGCGCTATGACCTGGACATTACGCTGGAAGAAGCCGCGAAGGGCTGCACCAAGAAGCTGGAGATTGAGCGCCTGGTGACCTGCAAGGCCTGCCACGGCACCGGAGCCCGGGATGGAAAGGAAGCGTTCAAGACGTGTCCCTCCTGCCAGGGGCGCGGCATCATCACCCAGCAGAGCGGCTTTTTCGTCCAGCAGTCCACCTGCCCCACCTGCCACGGCACCGGGGAAATCATCTCGGACCCGTGCCCCGCCTGCCGCGGGGAAGGGCGCGTGAGGGAGGATTCCCACATCACCATCCGCATTCCCGCAGGCGTGGCCACGGGCAGCCAGCTCCGCATCGCCGGGGAAGGGGATGCCGGGGTGCACGGCGGCCCCACCGGGGACCTGCACGTGTTTATTGACGTAAAACCTCACGATATTTTCCAGAGGGAAGGCAACGACCTGAGCTGCACGGTTCCGGTTCCGCTTTCCCTGGCCGTCTCCGGCGGCAGGTTGAAGGTTCCCACGCTGGAAGGCGCGGCCACCATCAAGCTGCCGGAAGGCACGCAGAACGGCATGATCTTCCGCCTGCGCGGCAAGGGCATGAAAGCCCTCCGCAGTTCGGACGTAGGGGACATGCTGGTGGAAGTGGAGGTGGAAATCCCCACCCAGCTCACCAAGGACCAGATGGACAAGCTGAACGCCTTTGCCTCCACGGTGGATGAGAAGCGCAACCAGCCGGCCTGCGTGGCGTTTGCCGACAAGGCGGCGCGCTACCTGAAGAACAAGTAAGGTCCGTTTTTCCCTTTCACGCATGGCTCGCTTTTACCTCCCGGCTTCGGAATGGGCCGCTCCTCCTGGGAGCTGCGCGGGGATGAGGCGCACCATGCCGCCAAGGTTCTGCGCCTGAAACAGGGTGATTCCTGCGTCGTCTTTGACGGCCGCGGCCGCGCCGCCCATGCCGTGGTGGCGGAACCTCCGCGCAGCTCCGGGGTGCTGCTGGCTCCGGGGAGGAATGTCCTCCCGCTCCGGAATTGGCCCATCTGACGCTGTGCCAGGCGGTCCCCAAAGGAGCCAACATGGACCTCATCATTCAGAAATCCGTGGAACTGGGCGTTTCCGCCATCGTTCCGCTCCTGACGGACCGCACGATCGTGCGCCTGAACGCGCGGGAGGCGGAGGCCAAGAGGCAGAAGTGGCAGCGCATCGCCCTGGAGGCCTGCAAGCAGTGCGGCCAGAACACGCTTCCCGAGGTTGCGTCTCCCGTTCCCTTTGCGGAATGGCTGCGCCGCGGAGCGCCGGAAGGGCTGAACGTGATCGCCTCCCTGGTGCCCGGCGTGCGCCCGGTCAGGGACGTGCTGGAAGAAGCCCGCTCCCGCTCCGTGCGGAGTGCTGCCCTGCTGGTGGGGCCGGAGGGCGACTTTACGGACCAGGAGACGGCCATGGCGCTGGAGGCCGGATTCTCTCCCGTTACGCTTGGCCCCATCGTCCTCCGGGTGGAGACGGCCGCCTTCTTCGGGCTGGCCGCCATGCGGTACGCCCTGGACTGAGTTTTTCCCGATACGCATTCCCATGTTCAAGAATCTCATTTTCGACTGGTCCGGCACCCTGGTGGATGACCTGGCCCTGACGCTGGACGCGTCCAATTACGTTTTTTCCCAGTACGGAAAACCCTGCATGGACAGGGATGAATTCCGCGCGGAATTCCAGCTTCCCTATCCGGACTATTATGCCCGCGTGCTGCCCCAGGCGGATTTGAATGAACTGGAAGACCATTTCCGGTACGCCTTCCGCGTTTCCAACGCGCCGGTGGAGGTGCTGCCGAACGCGCGGGAATTCCTGGAGTTCTGCCGCGCGCGCGGCGTGCGCTGCTTTATCCTCACCAGCGTGGACGCCAAGGAGTTCGACATCCAGTGCCAGGAGCTGGGCATGATGGAATATTTTGAAGCCATTCACGCGGGCATCCGCCATAAGGACGCCCATATCCACACCCTGCTGGCCCAGCACGGGCTGCATGCCCATGAAACCGCGTTCATCGGGGACATGCAGCATGACATAGAGACGGCCCACCATGCGGGCATCACGTCCATCGCCGTGCTGACCGGCTATAATGACGCTGCCCAGCTTTCCAAGGCCAGGCCGGACATCATCGTTCCGGACCTGCTTGTCCTGCGCACGCTGATGCGCCGCTATGCCCTGCCTTCAGATACGCAGGATTCCATCAACATCAACGGCCTGGAGCTGGATACCTTCATCGGCGTGCCGGAGGAGGAACGCGCCTCTATGCAGACCCTGAAGGCGGATATCACTTTTTATCCGGATGAAGCCCTCTCTGGCCTGAACGACGATTTTTCCAGGACCGTCTGTTATGATTCCATCGCCCGCGCCCTGAGGGCGGAAGCCATGGCGCGACCCCGCAAGCTGGTGGAAACGCTGGCGGAGGACATGGGAAAGGTTTGCCTGAAGGAGTTCGGCGCGCGTCACGTGATCGTCACCCTGCGCAAGTTCATCCTGCCGCGGACGGACAGCGTCTCCGTGACGGTGCATGTTTCACGGCACCGGTAAAAGGGGAGGCTCCCTACCGGATATCCACCGCCTTCTCCGCGGGAATGTTTTTCCCGTCTTTGGTGAAGGTGTTTTTCTCCGCCTTTACGTTGCCGGTATGGCGGGTGCGGATGGCGGTGCCATTCCTGAGGTCAAACGTATTGCCGGTGATGGTGATGTTCTCGTGAACGTTTCCTTCCGGCTGGGGGGCGTGCGGAACGATCTGGATGACGGCCTCCCCGCATTGAATGAAGGTGTTGCGGGAGATGGCCATGTCCTTGACCACACCGGATTCATACCAGCCGGAGGCGTCATCCTCCACCAGAATGGCAGGCATGCCCGTCTTCTCAAACCGGCACCGTTCAATCAGCACCGGCTTCCTGGTGGTAAGCAGGAAGCCCCTGGTGGGAATGTGGCGGCAAACCGTGTTGCTGACGTGGACGGAGGGCGTCCAGGTGGTGTTCTCCACGGCGTCGTTGGGCTGGATGTTCCCGGGGTTGGGCTGCCGCAGCGTGAGTTCTATTTCCTTCTCATTGAGCTTTTTGATGCCGGAAACGGTATTGGAGGCGTAAGGAACCAGCGTCTTGCAGGAAACGTAGTCAATCCGGTCCCCCACCGCGAAGGCGTCAAAACCGAAGGTCTGGGGGTGCATGAACCGGACGGTGATTTTATTGGGTGCCGGCTGGTCCACAATGCGCAGGTGGGTGCCGTGCACGTTGATGGCGTCGTCATGGGAGGCTCCCAGCACGCAGTCCCTGACGATGATTTTCCCCTGCATCCGGAAAAATGCAGGTTGTCCGCCCAGGAGGAATTGGTGCGCAGGGAGCCGGGGCGCGGCGCTATCTTCAAGTTATTGAATATGATATTCTCGCTGAACTGGGAAACCACGCCCATGCCGTGCATGTAGTAGATATGGCAGTTGTTCCAGACGATGTTCCTGCTCCTGTGCTGGAAAAATCCGCAGCAGTCCCGCCGCGTGTTGCGGTTCTGGTAGGATTGTCCCGCCCGCATGGTCGGGGCGCCTTCCTTGAACGTGATGCTGATTTTTCCGGGGGACAGTTCTTTAATGACTGTTTTTCCCGGGTCAAAGCGGCCCTGGAAGGTGCCGGAGGCGGCATCGAAGACCTTGGAATATCCTCCCATCCGGAATTCCCAGCCGGGGCCGCGCCAGGTCAGGGAGCCGTCCTTCACCGTATACAG
This sequence comes from Akkermansia sp. JRP_AM1, assembly GCF_049262625.1. Classification (NCBI taxonomy): domain Bacteria; kingdom Pseudomonadati; phylum Verrucomicrobiota; class Verrucomicrobiia; order Verrucomicrobiales; family Akkermansiaceae; genus Akkermansia; species Akkermansia sp. JRP_AM1. The sequence goes on along the minus strand of NZ_CP118234.1, from coordinate 404,137 downwards.
GGTACCGTCCGGAATGGTCGCCTTCATAGTGTTTCCTTCAACTTCCGTCACCAGGAATTCCCCCATGGTAGGGTGCACGTAGTCAAAGCCCAGGCCGTTCAGGGAAACGTTTTCCGCGTGCTCCATGCAGACGAAAATGGCTTTTCCCTCCAGCAGGATGTCGGTGGCTCCCGGCTTGCCCTCCAGTCGTACGTTTTTGGCCTCCACCAGGCGGATGGCCATAGCCTTGGCCTCGTTGGGAGCGTCATTGGTGTTGGAAATCTGCGGCTTTCCGGTGACCAGGGCGCCGTGCTTGAAAACGTGCCTGCCGGGCATGAACCGGATAGTGACCGGGGCCTGTCTGGAGCCTTCCCCATGAGCGCCAGAGAGGCCGCATGCTCTCCGGGCTGGATGACGAGCGTGTCCCCGCGCGACATGATGAGGCGGTTGGCCGGGGACATGCTCTTCCAGGCCGTGGAGGGGGAAGTTCCGGGGTTGCCGTCGTTTCCCTGGTCCGGGTCTATGTACCAGGTATGGTTCCCGGCGGATTGTGTGCGCTGCGCCCGTTCCGGGTAGTCCGCTGCCGCGCACAGCCCGGTTAGTGTTGTGAGAACAAGAAGCAGGGTGGCTGCGGGAGTTTGCATGCTGCACTCCTACAGGAACACGGCTTTCAGGACAAGCATAATGCCCGCAGGGCCGGAAGGAAAGGCCGTGGTTTTCTGCCCTGCGCGCCGGGAGAGCGGCCCTTACTTTTCATCCTTCCTGCCGGGGCGGGAAAGGAAGCCGACCAGCTTGTCATAGTACGCCTTGGACTTGTCGTAGTAGGACTGGGGGTCGATGTCCAGCTTGGTGCGGAACAGAAGCCAGAGCTTGTGGAAGGTGTTGACGCGGTAGCGGATGTCGAAGATGCGGAAGCCGCCCGCCTTCATTTTGTCCAGAATGGTGTGGTAGATGAGCGCCATGGCCTGGGCGGGAACGAGCGCCGCCCTATCCTCCGGGCTGAGGCGGTTGTATTCCTCCTCCGCCTCCGCGAAGAACTTTTCCGCCAGGTCCGCTTCATATTGCAGCAGTTCCTGAAGCTGGGGGAATAGACTCTGCCGCGCAGGTCTTCCAGGGTGTAGCCGAAGCGGTCCATGTCCTCTCTGGGCAGGTAGATGCGGTTGGATTTGCCGCAGTCTTCCGCCACGTCACGGATGATGTTCACCATTTGCAGCGCGTGCCCCAGGGCGATGGCGTACGGGTAGGCGGCTTCCCCGGCGCCCATGATGCGGGCGGAGGTGAGGCCCACGCAGCAGGCCACGCAGTAAGTGTAATCCAGCAGTTCGTCACGGTTCAGGGGCTGTTGCTGGCAGATGTCCGAACGGCAGCCTTCAATCAGGTGCAGCATGGGGGTGGTGTCCAGCTCCAGGTCCTGGATGAGGGCGATGATGTCTTCTTCCAGCTCCGTCAGCTCCAGAACGTCTCCGCCGTTGATGACTTCTATCCAGCGGTTCAGGGCGTCGTGGCGTTCTCGGGGCGTCATTCCCGGTTCGTCCACGATGTCGTCCACCGTACGGCAGAAGGCGTAAAATTCCGCCATGTGGCGGCGTTCTTCTTCAGGAAGGTCAATGAGGGCGAAGGCCAGGTTGGACTTGGCCTTGCTTGTAATAGTCTGAGCTTGAGTCATGTCTTGACGGGGAAAGCGTGCCTGCGGAATGGCCGGGAATCAGGGGATAAGCCCCCAGTGGGAAGTGAAGGGCCACAGGCAGAAGCTGGCGGGGCCTACGATGTTGTATTGGTGAACGGGCCCCCAGTACCGGGAGTCAAAGGAATTTTCACGGGTGGAATTGTCGCCCAGGGCCACGTACTCACGCAGGTAGGGGCGTTTTTTATCATTGGAGAGGTGCACGGTTCCCCCTTCCGTGATGTAGGCCCTGCCGTCCAGCAGGCTGAGGGGGGCGGGAAGGGCCACATAGCCGCAGGGCTGGTAGGGGGGCTTGCCGGAAGCTACCCTCTGGATGGTCCATTCCGTGGCCGGTTTTCCGTTGACGATCAATTGGGAATCCCGGATGGACAGGGAATCTCCCGGTACGCCGGAGAGGCGTTTGACGTAGTGCGTTCCGCCTTCCTGCCCAGTGCTGCTTCCCTTGTTGGCGATGCCTTCAATGCCGCGCGTGTCAAAGACGAAGACTTCCCCGCGCTCCGGCTTGCGGAAGTGGTAGGCCATCTTGTTCACCACGATCAGGTCACCGGCGTCAAAGCGGGCGTTCACGATCGTATCCCCCGGCAGGTAGCTTCTGAACGGCGTGTGCCGTTCGGACTCGAAGCGCGGTTCCTGGTTGAGGAAGTAGCGGCGCGTCTCCGCCTCCGCCGCCGGAATTTCCAGCTTGGAGCCGTCGTCGAAAATCACGTTGGTTACCGTGAGCAGGAGGTATTTGGTAGCGGGCTCGAAGCGGACGATTTTCTTTTCCTTGGAGGCCGTTTCATGCACATAGGAGCCGCCGTACAGGATCATGTCCCCGATTTTCTTCATCAGGGTGGGGTCTCCCTCCTGGGGGACGGCGCGGATGCCGTTCAGGGAGGGCTGCATGGAGCCGGTCGGGATGCGGAAGGGCTGGACTACATAACAGCGCAGGCCCAGGAAAATGGCCAGAATCACGAACAGCACCTCCACGTTTTCCGCCAGTCCGGAGGGCAGCGCGCCGGGAATGGATTCCAGCGTGGATTCCAGTTTGGCAGTGATGGTTTCCACCTGCTGCCTGTCACCCCGGCGGAGGGCCGTTTTCAGCAGGTTGCGGTTTTCTTCAAACTCCGCCAGGCGCTCGGGCGGCAAAAGGTCGCGGTTGTAATTGACGTAGCGGCGCACCGCCTTCAGGGCCATGCGGCCTTTCCTGCGCCATTTGGGCGTAAACCAGGCCAGGGGATGGTCCAGAATAAACACCAGGATGGCATCTGCGACCGGGAAATGGTCGTAAAGGGCAGCTAGGATGGACTTGTGCGGGCTGTTCATGAAGTGCGGTTGCCATGATGCCCCGTCCGGGGGCATCATGGAAGTCTATTTTACGTTACGGGAGTCCCATTTTGCCCGGATTCAGCAAATTCCGGGGTCCAGGGCGGATTTGACCAGTTCGTGCAGGTGGAAGGCTCCTTCTCCCACGGCTTCCCGGAACCATTTGGCCTTCGCCAGGCCGATGCCGTGTTCCCCGGTGATGGTGCCCCCGTGTTCCAGCACCCAGCGGAACAGCCTGTCCACGCAGGCGTCCGCCAGGGCTTTCTTCTCCGGGTCCGCGTAATCGTCCACCATGATGTTGGTGTGAATGTTGCCGTCTCCGGAATGGCCGAAGCATGCGATGTCCAGCCCCGTTTCCCGGTTCATGGCCTCGCAGAATTCCACCAGGTCCACCAGGCGGGACCTGGGGATGACGATGTCTTCATTCAGCTTGGTCATGCCGGTGGCTTTCAGGCTGTAGGAAAATTCACGCCGCAGCTGCCAAATGGCTTCCGCCTTCTCTTCCGTGTCCGCGCGCAGGATGTCGGTTGCGCCGCATTCTTCCAGCAAGGCGCAGAGGGAATCCAGTTCTTCCCGCACGGCGGCCTGCCTGCCGTCCACTTCCACAATCAGGTGGCCGCGGCTGCCGGAGGGCAGGGCGCTGTCCCCCAGGTAGGCCCGCGCGGCGCGAAGGGTGAAGCTGTCCGTTATTTCCAGGGCGGAGGGAAGGTGCCCGCTGTTCAGGATGCGCTGCACGGCGGCGGCGGCCAGCGGGAACTGAGGGAAGCTGGCGCTGAGCGCGCCGAAGGCTTCCGGATGGGGGATGATCCGCAGAATGGCCCGGGTGACGATGCCCAGCATCCCTTCCGAACCGATGAAGAGGTCCCCGAGGTCGAAGCCCGTTTTGTTCTTGTGGGTGCGCCCTCCGCATTCCACCACTTCCCCGCTAGCAAGCACTACGGTCAGGCCCAGCACGTAGGCCTTGGTGACTCCGTATTTCAGGCACCTGGGGCCTCCTGCGTTCGTGGCGATGTTGCCTCCGATGCTGCATTCCTTCCTGGACGCCGGGTCCGGTGGGTAGAACCACCCCAGGGCGCGTACTTCCCGCTGGAGGTCCGCCGTGATGACGCCGGGTTCCACCACGGCCACGCCGTCTTCCGGGGAGATTTCCAGAATGCGGTTCATCCGTTCCAGGGAAAGGCTGATGCCTCCGCGCACGGGAACGCAGCCCCCTACGTATCCCACGCCGCCGCCGCGGGCCGTGACGGGAATGTTCATGGAGGAGGCGTAGCGCAGGAGCAGGGAGACGTCCTCCGTGCTCTCCGGGAAAACGACCGCCTCCGGGAGCACGGACGCGTACCATTTGTCCCCGGCGTGCGCGGCCAGCACATCCGGAGCCCCGGAGACCTTTTCAGGCCCCAGGATGCGGGAAATGTCTTCTTCCAAAGACATGGATTACTTGAGAATGGGGGTGCAGAAGCAGTCCGGGCGGTGGAAGTCCGGGTTGCCGGAAAGGTCGTCCGCCGTAGTCAGGAAAATCTGGTCCGGGGTGTCCAGGATGAACGTGGCGGCCAGCTTGCAGTCGCGTACGTCCACGCCGCGCAGTTCGTTCAGCGGAATGCGGGCCATGGCGCACCAGCCCTCGTCCGTCAGGATGCATTTGGTATCCACGGCCAGCGGGGCGGGAATGTCTTCATTGGCCCGGCGGGTGTCGGAAAAGGCGCAGGCCCACCACGCGCCGTTGGGCGCAAGGTTGAATTCCCAGTAATTGGTGCCGTCCCCGGCGGCCATGAACCATTCCGCCAGGTCGTACCGCCACAGCTCCGGCAGGAACTGGCCGGGCCGGGCGTCCGGATGGACGGTGGCTTCCTTGCTGCGGGAGGCCAGGAACCAGAGGTACTCGCCGTCCGTGGCGAAGGCGAACTCCGCGCTTGGCTCCACGTCGTAGCCGAACCAGTCGTTGACGAGTTCCTGGCGGGGCAGGGAGGCAAGCTGGTCAAAGCTTCCGTTGAAGGCCCATTGGTGAATGATTACTTGCATACCATCACATTTGGACAGTTTGCAGGTTTTATCAAGCCAGAACGTCTTATGGACTTGGATATTGACGTGATTTCTCCATCATGGGCTCCGTCATGCATTTTCAAAGGACGCTGAACCTGCTTTCCCGCGGAAGCGCTCCCGGTTACCTGGCCGTGTTCATCGGCGGCTTCGGGGACGTGGTGGCGGGTTGCCTGAGCCGGGTGGAAAAGAGGTTTCCCGGTTTTTTGCCGGGAGTGGCGCATGCCACGGCCTATTACCACTGGGACGGGGGCGGCTGCGGCGTGTTCCTGGACAGGTGCGGAAAAATTGCGGCGGAGCTGGAAGAGCTGCGCCGGGAATGCCCCGGGCTGCCCATCGTGTTGATAGGGCACAGCTACGGAGGCTCCTGCGCGGTGGAAGTAGCCAGGCGCCAGTCTGTTCAGGCCGCTCCGCTCTGCCTCCTGACCATAGACGCCGTGGCGCGCCGGCAGAAAAACGCGCGCCCGGCCTGCGTGGAATGGTGGGGGAACGCCTACTTGCGGGACGGGGGCGGCTTCATGGACGTGGTGCCCAGGATCGGCGGCCGCTGGGGGCACTGCGCCGGGGCGGACGCCAACCTGGCTTTTTCCGGCTACCGGCGCGACCGGGAGGGCCGCCTTTATTCCCACCGGAGGCCCGCTCCCATGCTGTATGAAGCCCCCGCGGAAGAAACGTGCAGCCTTTTTCAGGCGGCCTCCGCATGGCTGGAAGGCCGTCTTCCGGGCTGACCGCCGCGGGGCGGGGAGCGCTACCGGTCCAGTTCGTCCCACTTCACCAGTTGGGAAAGAAGCTGGCTGATGAGGCGCTCCGTCTGTTTCCGGGCTTCCTCCTCCGGCACCTTGATCTTGTCCCCGTACGCGGTGGAAATCTGGAAGTAGCACCAGCGCTGGTCCACGCCGTACAGCACCCTGTCCTTCATATCCGTCAGGGTACGGGCCAGGTGGTCCTCCGTCATGTGGCGGTGGCCGATGAACACGTAATAGTGCATGCTGTCCAGAATGATGGGCTGCGGCTGGTCCGGAGTGATGTTCTGCTGGGATTTCAGCTTGGTCATCCTGATAATTCCGTGGCCTTCCACGGGCACCTCCACCTTGGTTCCCGTCAGGTTGAAATGACCCTGGGCCGGAAGGCAGCGTTCCGGGCGGTGGATGGAGTTGTTCAGGTCATGGCCGGATTTGACGATGGAGACGCGGCACAGCACGGGAGCGGTTTCCGGCGCGTCCAGGCTGATGGGGACTTCCTGCACGTAATCCGCCTTGGAGAATTCCGTGTCCGGAGCCAGGATGCCGCGCTCCTGTTCAGACTCCTGCCGGCGCGTGCCGTGCCAGCCGTCCGGATTCATGCCGGTGGGGAGGGCCATGCTGATGGACGAATCCTGCACCTCTCCCTTGCGCGGCATCAGGTAAATGCCGCCGAGCGTGACGGCCAGCAGGAGGGGAAGGGCGAAAATCTTGAGCGTTTTAATGTTCATGGCGGCGGAAACGCTTAGTGGGACTTGTTCATTTTAACGACCAGCTTTTTGCGCCGGGACGGCTTCCAGATCAGCTCCCCGGCCAGCAGGGAGTGGACGGCCGCCAGGCCGAGAAGGCAGATGGGGAAGAAGAACAGCAGGCCGGACCAGTCGTGCCAGGTTTTCGCGGCAAACTCGGGGTCCCCGTATTCCGCCAGCACCACAATGCTGGTGATGCGGACGCCGTTGCCGATGACGGCCAGGGGAATGGCGCTGAGGAAGAGCACGCATTTTTTCCAAAACTTCAGGTCGGACAGGTAGGCCCAGGCGGCGGACAGCATGAGCAGGGCCATCAGGGAGCGCATGCCGCTGCACCCCCCGAGATGTTGAAGGCGTCCCAGTGGCCGCCGGTGGAGCGGATGTTGGTGCCTTGCAGGTAGGTATCCACGCCGAAAAGGGCCGCACCCAGGTGCCCCAGCTCCGTGGCGACGATTTGCAGCTCCACCGTGGCCTGCTGGAAAGAGGGAAGGGGAATGCACAGCCAGAAGAAGAGCAGGGGGAAGGCGCACAGCCTGGCGATCTGCGGTCCGGCCAGGTACCAGGCTCCGCCCAGCAGGATCAGGGGAAGCGCGCCCACGGCCACGCGGGGCTGTCCCACGCGGAAGGAGAGCGCCAGAAGCAGGGCCGCCGGGATGAAAAGGATCAGCCCGCGCCAGTCCATGCGCCTGGGCGCCTGGGCAATCTTCTTTCTGGCGTGGTACAGCATGAAGGCGATGATGGGGACCACCAGCCAGCCGTGTTCGTAATCCGTCTGCTTGTTCCAGGAGGAAACGAGCCACTGGATGCTGCTTTCATTCCCGGTAGAGCCGAATTCGGGAAACGCCAGGTAGGGCACCGCCAGCAGGATGGCGCACACGGCCAGGGCAGCAATCATGGGGACGGTTAAAAATCTCTCTTTGGCATCTGGAACGGGGGAACCCATCATGGAGAAAAATCAAATTGTGAGAATTAAGTATTGCGATTATGTGGACCTGTGTTCAGAATGCGTCCGCTTTTCAGTTTCCGGTATGAAGATTATCAGCGGTACAGCACACAGAGAACTTGCGGAGCGCATTGCGCAAAGCGTAGGCATTCAGTTGACGGACGTCACGGTGAACACTTTCCCGATGGGGAAAGTTTTGTAAAGATAAATGAAAACATCCGCGGCAAGGATGTTTTCCTCATTCAGCCCACCTGCCCCCCCACCAACCATAACATCATGGAATTGTGCGTGATGGTGGACGCCGCCCGCCGTGCCAGCGCCGGACGCATCACCGCGGTGGTTCCCTTCTTCGGGTACGCCCGCCAGGACCGCAAGGACCAGCCCCGCGTTCCCATTACCGCCAAGCTGGTGGCCAACCTGCTGACCGCCGCCGGCGTGGACCGCGTGCTGACCATGGACCTGCACGCCGCCCAGATCCAGGGCTTCTTCGATATTCCGGTGGACCACCTGTACGCCGCTCCCGTTTTAATCCGCCACTTGCGCGAGCACTATGTAAAAGACCTCCAGAACCTGGTCGTCGTCTCCCCGGACGTGGGCGGCGTGAAAATGGCCCGCGCCTATTCCGACGCCCTGGGTGCGGAGCTGGCCATCGTCGCCAAGCACCGCGTCAACGCCACGCATGTGGAAGCCATGAACGTCATCGGTGATGTGGAAGGCCGTGACGCCGTCCTGATTGACGACATGACGGAGACCGCCGGCACCCTGTGCGCCGCCGCCAACATCCTGAAGGAGCGCGGCGCCCAGCGCGTGTTTGCCTGCGTGTCCCACGGCGTGCTGGGGGACATGGCCCGCGAACGCATTGCCGGCTCCTGCATTGAACGCGTTCTTACCTCCGACACCGTTCCCATGGCCTATGGCCCCAAGGTGGACTGCATCAGCGTGGGCGACCTGCTGGGCCATGCCGTGCAGCGCATACATGACGGAGAATCCGTATCATCATTATTTGACATTTAGCCAATTTTAGTGCAGAGTCCTGCGCCCTGACCTGAGTACTGGTTTACGCGGGTTCAGAAATCCCGGCGGGGCCTCTGCCTGAACCCGATTAGGAAACATTATCAATCAACACTCAATATTGCCTCTATAAAACATGGCTACATCCCATTCCCTCAAGGCCGAAACGAGAGCCTGCGGCTCCGGTAATCTGAAGCAACTCCGCAGCCAGGGCCTGGTCCCCGGCGTGGTTTACGGTCCCGGTTTTGACAACGTCAATATCCAGGTTGACGCCCGCGAATTCGCTCGCATGCTGGCTTCCGCCGTTTCCGAACATATCCTGGTGGCCCTGGACATTAACGGCAAGATCGTGAAGGCCCTCCTCAAGGAAGTGCAGCACAACCCCATCACCAACGCCTGCCTGCATGTGGACTTCCAGGCCGTGACCGACACCACGGTCATTCACTCCATCGTTCCCGTTATTCTGGAAGGCGAAGCCGCCGGCGTAGCCCTGGGCGGCGTGCTGGACCAGACCATTCATGAACTGGCTATCGTCTGCCAGGTGAAGAACCTGCCGGAAGCCATTACTGCCGACATCTCCGGCCTGAAGCTGGGTGAAACCCTGCGCATTGCCGATCTCAAGCTGCCCTCCGGCGTGAACACGGAACTGGCCGGCGACGTGATCGTGGCCATCGTGGAAGCCCCCCGCGTTTCCAGTGAGGAAGCCGCTCCGGCCGCTGAAGAAGCCGCTGCCGAGAAGTAAGCCTGAAACAGCCTGTTTTTTATCTCTCCGGGCCCGGAACCGTTTTTACGGCTCCGGGCTTTTTTTGTCGCCAAGAGGGCGTCTTCTGGTAAAGTGCAAGATACGTATTCGTCAGATTACTCTGGAAAAAAGCCTTAGATTTATGAACAAGTCCCTCATATTGGCGTTGACCGCACTCGTTCCGCTTGCCGCGGCGGATGAAGTAAAACTCAAGGATGGAACCGTTTACAAGGATTGCACCGTGGAGGTGGAAACGCCGGAAAGCGTCAGCCTCCTGGTCCCCGTAGCCGGCGGGATCAAGGATTCCGTGACCGTTAAAAGGGAACTGATTGAATCCATCAAGAAGGCGACTCCGGATGAACTGGAGGCCGCCAAGATCAACAAGACGTACGCCAAGCCGGAAACCATGAACGCCAAGGACCTGGAAAGCGCCCTGGCGGACCTGGACAAGACCATCAAGAAGAATCCCCAGGGGCTTGCCCATGACGCCGCCGTCAAGGCCAGGGCCAGGGTGGTGGTTCTGCTGGAGGAGAAGAAGCTGGTGGAAGGAGCCCAGGCCGCCCAGGAAGCCAAGGAGGAAGCGGAAGTGACCGTGCGCACCAAATATGACCATGAGGCCAATAAGCTGTTGAAGCGCTTCAAGGCGCTTGCCGTGCGCAATCCCTACCAGGCCATGGCTGTGTACGACCGCCTGCGTGACGGCTACCCCGGCTCCGCCGCTTTGGCGGACGCCTATCCGGATGCCTCCAGAATCGCCGGCCAGCTCAACCGCAAGCTGGAGGTCATGATAGCCGCCAAGGAAAAAGCCCTGGAAAAGGAACGTGAAACCTTGAGAAAGGAAGAGGAAAAGCGCCGCGGAGACCCCAAGCTGACGAAAGAGCAGCGCCAGCTCCTGATGGACGCTTTCCAGAAAAGGCAGACCGCCATCCGGGAGCGTGAAAACCAGCTCACGGAAGTGCACCGGGCCTTGCGCAAGAAGGTCAAGGAGCGCGGGGACCGGTGGTTTGAACCTGCGGCCGGCTCCCTGGAAGCCATGAGGGACGTCAAGCTGGTGGCCGCTACGGATGCGGAACGCCTGAAAAACCAGGACCCGGAAAACGGGGCTGGCTCCGCCGCACTGGAAAAGGCCTGGAACCTGTGTGACGAGAAGAAATTTGACGAGGCCATGGAGGCCCTGACGGAAGTCCGCACCGCCCAGGTTCCCAGGGAATACTATGAGGAACTGACGGAGACGGTGCGCGCGGGCCTGCAGGAACAGCGTGCCCGCGAACGCGCGGAACGTGCGGAAGCGGCGCGCAAGGCCCGTGAAGACCGGGATAAGAAGCGCCAGGAGGAACGGGCTGCCGCTGCCAAGGCCAGGAAAAAATAATCCGGCTGTTTCCCGGAGAAAAGACCCTCCGGGGAGCGCCGCAGAAATGGCCTTCATGGACAGGATGGATCAAGTAAAGCTGGACCCATTCTGTTTGTCGGGCCTGTTTAGTCCATTTACCCCGTGTTGTTTAATATAAAAGCCTCCTGGAATTCTTCTGATGGAGGGGGCTCCGGTGGCATGGCCCTATTACTGGGCCATGCGGTTTTTTGCGCGGAAAAGCGGGCAAATCTTACCCCATGCGGTATTTCCTGCTTTCTTCCGCCGCGGCTTCGGTATAGAAGAGTCACATGAGGAACGCTTCTTGCAAACGGGTCACCGGTGAAACGGACATCAGCATGGAACTGAACCTGGACGGCACCGGGTGCGCCGCCGTCGCCACGGGCCATGCGTTTTTTGACCACATGCTGGATTTGCTGGCTCGCCATTCCCTGATGGACCTGACCCTCCAGGCCCGCGGCGACCTGGAGGTGGACGCCCACCACACGGTGGAGGACGTAGGAATAGTTCTGGGGGAATGCATCAAGAACGCCCTGGGGGACAAGAAGGGAATTGCGCGCTACGGCTGTTCCTACCTGCCCATGGATGAAACCCTTACGCGCGTGGTGATGGACCTGAGCAACCGCCCGTATGTGGTCTTCCGCATTCCGGAAGGGGGCCTTCCGGACGCGCCCAACTTTCCGCTGACCCTGTGCGAGGAATTCTGCCGCGCCCTGGCCAACAACCTGCGCTGCAACCTGCATGTGGAAGTGCTCTACGGCAGGGACGGCCACCATATTGCGGAATCCGTCTTCAAGGGCATCGCCCATGCGCTGCGGCAGGCCGCGGCCATTGACCCGCGTGCCGCCGGGACGCTGCCTTCAACCAAGGGAATGCTGTAAGTCCATGAAGCTCGGCGTGATTGATTACGGCGCGGGCAACCTCCGCAGCGTGCTGAACACCTTTGAGGCTGCCGGCGTGACTGGCCATCTGGTCCGCACGCCGGAGGATGCGGCAGGCGTGACCCATCTGGTTCTTCCCGGTGTGGGCGCCTTCGGCGACTGCGCGGAAAAGCTGCGCAGCCAGGAGCTGGTGCCGCTGATCCGGACGTGGATAGGGCAGGACAAGCCTTTTCTGGGCATCTGCGTGGGCTACCAGGTTCTCTTTGAAACCGGGGAGGAAGACGAACAGGTGCCCGGACTGGGCATCTTCAAGGGCCGCGTGGTCCGTTTTGCGGAATCGGAACTCAAGGTGCCCCACATGGGATGGAACAGCCTGACTCTTTCCAATCCCGCCGATCCCATCTGGAAAGGCATGGGGCCGGAGCCGTACTTCTACTTTGTGCACTCCTATTATCCGCAGCCGGAGGATGAATCCCTAGCGGCCGCCTTCTGCACCTACGGCGTGCGTTTTGCCGCCGCCATCAGGCGCGGCAACCTGGTCGCCACGCAGTTCCACCCGGAAAAAAGCCAGAAACTGGGCGTGAAGCTGCTGGAAAACTTCGTTTCCCTGTAGCCCGCAAATCACGGAACCGGGACGGGAGGACCCTTTTCCTGGAGGACGGGGCAGGGGAGGATTGCATTCTCCCGCCTTTGCGTTATTTTGGGGATAGTGATGACAAATTGAATGAACCGTATGCGCGGAATGCGGTCTTATAAAAAGACACCCATGAATAAATCATTCAGGTTAACAGGAGGGATTCTCGCATGCGCGTGCATGCTGGGCGGCCTTCCCGCACATGCAAATAACATCCCCACCAAAATGTCCGCTCAAGAATCTGCAACCATCCAGCTCCCGGCTCAGGGCCGCGGAAATTCCAGGGTAGAGTACCTTGGGCAGTCCATGGACCAGTTGATTTACGACTTCATGCAGGAGGAAAAAATTCCCGGCATGACCCTTGCGATTGTCCAGGCCCCCTACATTCCCCGCGTGGTAGGATACGGCTTGTCCAATGCGGAAACGGGCCTGCTGTCTTCCACCAATACCTTGTGGCCTGCGGCGGAAATCTCCCAGGGATATGCCGCCATTGCCGCCTTCCAGCTCGTGGAAAAGGGCAAAATGGACATCCATGACAAGGTGTCCCGCTATGTGGCCGGCCTGCCGGAAGCCTGGCAGAATGTCTCCGTGCTCCAGCTTCTTCAGCATTCCTCCGGCATTCCGGACTACAGGAAATCCCCCCAGTTCGATATAGGCCGGGATTATGATCCGGCGGAACTCCTTTCCCTGGTCAGGCTGAACGATTTGGAATTCCCCTCCGGAACGGACGTGCGCCAGAGCGCCACGAACTTCCTGCTTCTGTCCATGGTCATTGATGCGGTGGCGGGCATGCCTTATGAGGAATTCGTCCGGGAAAACCAGTTCCAGCCGCTGGGCCTCCAGCACACCATGTTCGGGAAGGATCTGGGAGCCGTGCAGCAGGACAACGTGCGCGAACACGGCAACAGGCATTCCCTGTTCAAATCCCGTGTGGAATATGTGGACCCGGCGGAAACGGCGGCGGGCTATGCGGTAAAGGACGGCGCCGTTAAATCCGTTCCGCCGCCCGCGCGCTCCTCCCTGCGCGGTTTTTCGGACATCTGGTCCACGCCGCAGGAAATCAGCTTCTGGGACATTTGCCTGGCGGGCTCCATCCTGGTGAAGGATGAAAAGCACCGGGACATGATTTACAAGCCCATCCGGCTGGACAACGGGAAAATCGTTCCGGCCATGGCCGGCTGGCAGTTCCCTCACCACAAGGGCCTGATGGATATTAAAGGCGGCGTTCCCGGCTTCTCCTCCTACATCTGCCGGTTCACGGATCCGTCCGAACTCGTGTGCGTGACGCTGACGGCGAACAAGGAGGGCGTGGACCTGACCAATCTGGCGCGCCGCATCGCCGGGGCGCTGGATCCCAAGCTGGGCTCCGGCCATCTGGACGACGATTCCCTGTATCTTTATGAAAGCGTCTTCGGCGTGGACGAAACCATGGAGCGCATTGAAAAATTCTGGCGGAAAAATCCATTCCCGTCTTTGCCAGGATTGACCACGGTAAGAACGCCCGTGAAGCCGGACTGGAAATGCCCCCCTCCAAGGTCGTCATCTTCGGCTCTCCCAAGGTAGGCACCAACCTGATGCTGGAAAACCCGGGCATTGCCACGGAACTGCCCCTGCGCATTGCCGTATGGGAGGATAAGGAGGGCAGCACCTGGATCAGCTTTCCCCACATGGAAAAAATTGCCAGGGCATACGGCGTGGAAAATCTGCCTCCTGTTGCCCCCATCCGCCAGCTGCTGAGGAACATTGTCTCCAGGGCGGCAAACGTTTACTGAACAAGGCTTCCCTGCTTCCGTGCACGGAAGGAACTGGCCATAAGAAAAGAACCGCCTCTTTAGGGAGGCGGTTCTTTTTGATAAAAGGCAAGGAGCGGATGCTTCGTCCGCATGGGCCGGCTTTAGCCGAGCACCTTGTAGTACTGAAGGTGAATCTGGGGATTCAGGCGAAGGCGTTCGCGGATGGTCTTGATGGCGGAAGGTTCCGCAGAGAACGTGTAGGTCACGTACTGGCCGGCGGAAAGGTGGTTGGATTCGTAAGCGAATTCGCGGCGGCCGGTGTTTTCCGTGGCGGTGATGTCGGCGCCTTCTTCCTTCATCGTGGCGGCTACGGTATTGATCAACTCCTCAACGGGGGTTTCCGTACCCTTCATGTTGAATACGATAAGAGCTTCGTAATTTCTCATGGTCTTGTGATAATTAGAAATGTGTCGTGCGAACGGTGCGCACCTTGCGGGCAAGTAAGGTGCAATGATTGTCTTCAGAAAGCAAGCCTATTTTTTACCTTGTTTCCGGGAAGATGCCGTTTCCTGCATTTTATTCCCGCCGGGGAAGGAAAGAATGGGGAACGCCGCAACGGAAGAGATTGACTTTTCCCGTACGGTTGCCAATCATCCGTTCATGGTGAAATTGTTCTGCATGGCGCTTCTTGCCGGATTCCTCTGCTGCGGGAGCGCCCGTTCCGGCGTCCGGATGGTGGATGTGGTGGGGGATGAAACGTTTACCAGGGCTCTGGAGACGATTGGCAGCCAGGTGAAGGATTCCTCCTCCTGCAAAAAAGTGGTCAAGGAATTGAACCGGGAGGCTGACCGGATGGAAAAGGCGTGGCGGGAGGCGTTCATGTCCGGACCCCCTACCACGCAGGAGTGGTGCCGTGTGGCTGACGTGGATGTGCAGTTGTTCAGAAAAATGGCGGAAAGCAGGAAACGGGAAAAAAAGGAGGAGATAGTTTCCTTATCGGAATTGGAGGATGACGGCGTCATTACCCATGAGGAGGCGGAAGAGGGATTTTCTGCGCTGCGCAGGATGATGTGGGCGTCCAAGACGGCGATAGACTCCCTGGATAATTTCATCGCGCAGGCGGAACTGCCTTTGCCGTCATCCCCGGAGGGAGACTCCTATGAAAAGCTGCTGGCCTGGAAGTTGAATCCTGAATCTTCCCTGTCTTATAAGATAGATCACGACCCGCTGGTCAACGGCAGTCTGGAAGAAACGCTGCAACGGTGCTGGAGTGGCGAAGTTCTGGGGTTGTTGACGGATACGGTTCCCCGGATTTCCCGTGAGAGGCGTTTTTTGTTAATCCGGTGTTATGCAGACCGGCAGGTGGAGATGGCGGAAAGGTTTTCCAGGCTTCCGGCCCTGACGCCTGAACAATGGTGCTGGTTCCAAAAGAGGGAGCATGACAGGGAAGCCTTGGAACGTTCCGCCGCAGATCTGTTAACGATTGCTCTGCTTTTGTGGAATAAAGGAGAAAGGGAGGAAAGTGATCCCCTGATGGAAGAAACCTTCCGGTATTGGGTTTCAGCCTCGGAACGGGTGGCAGAGGTGTGGCGGAAAAAACTCCGGAAAGAAGAGGGGCGTTAACGCGTCTGCGCCATCCTTACGGCCAGCTGGAAGGCGTGGATGGTGCTGGACGGATTGGCCTTTCCGGCGCCCGCCAGGTTGAAGGCGGTTCCGTGGTCCGGGCTCAGCCGGGGGCGGGGAAGGCCCAGCGTGACATTCACGGCGGTATGGAAGTCCACCAGTTTTAGCGGAATCAGCCCCTGGTCATGGTATGGGGCCAGCACGGCGTCATAGTTCCCTTCCACGGCGTCCCGGTACACGCAGTCCGGAACGGACGGACCGTCAAATTCCGCGTCCGGATGAATGGCCCCCAGCCGTTCTACGGCCGGGGCAATAATAGTTCCGTCCTCGTCGCCGAAGGCGCCGTGTTCCCCGGCATGGGGGTTCAGGGCCGCCAGGGCGATGCGCGGGCGGAGGATTCCCTTGCGGAGGCAGAAATTTTTCAACAGGGTTCCGATGCGGACCAGTTCCTCCGTGTTCAGCAGGGACGGCACGCTTTGAAGGGACGTGTGGATGGTGGCCAGGCCCACCGTCAGCCGTTTTCCGGTCAGGCACATGGCGTAATTGCCCGTATCCAGGCGTTCCGCGAAGAATTCCGTCTGTCCCGGCCAGCGGAAGCCTGCCTCGTGCAGGGTTTCCTTGCAGACGGGCGCGGTGACGACGGCGTCAACCGTTCCTTCCCGCAGGGCATGGGCCGCCTGTTCCAGATGGTCAAAGGCGTGCTTGGCGGATTCCGCATTCGGCCTGCCGAGGCGGACCTGCACCCTCTTGCCGATGAGGCGGTATTCCGCCCCTTCCGGGAGCTCTCCGGAGGCAAGAGCTGCGGAGATGACTTCCGGGCCTATGCCTGACTGGTCGCCCAGCGTGTATCCGATAACCGGTTTCATGGTGTGGAAAGTGGCGCCCTTACAATTCCGTGGCTTCCGGTATCCCCGTGGCGGGAGCCGGAACTTCTTCCGCAGGGGGGCAGCGGGAGCAGGGGCTTCTGCCGCCGGGCCCGCCTGGAGGGCGGCAGCCCGCTTCTCCATGTTGATGACCTGCGTGGTTTTTTCCGGTTCGTCAGGGTTGCGGAGTTCGAACTCCAGGTGGGAGTTGGTGGACCAGTGGTAGTAAATGGTGGCGCCAAGGGCGGCCAGCACCAGAATGAGGAGAATGGAACCGAAGAAGGAGCGCATGCCGTTACTGTGTCCTGACGGAAAGGGGAATTCAAGAAATTATCAAGACCGCCTGCATGGGCTGGAAACGCCGTAAACGGCCACGTAAAACTCCGCCGCTGCGCACGCCCATTTCCGGAAGGGGCGGCGGCGCAGAAAGAAGGCGCCCAGAAGCAGAGCGGCGACTGCGCCGGCGCATGCCGGCCCAATCCCGGCGCGTGGGGCAGCTGTAAAAGGAGGGAAGACGAAGGCGGCGTGGAAAGATTCAGGACAGTATTTTAACCGCAAGGAACAGAATAATGAGCAGGATCACGAAGCCGATAATCCTGCCCGCCACGCTGCCGCCTTCCCCGTGCTGGCCGCACATGGGGCAATGCTCCGTGCCGTTCACGCCGCCGCACTCCATGCCGCACGCGCCGCAGGCGGAATCTTCCTCCCCTTCCTGCGCGTGGTCTTCAAAGAGGATTTCCAGCTCGCGCACGGAGGGCTCCACGCCGGAAACGACGATCTCCCCGTCAATGGCGAGGGCGGGAAGCAGAGCGCCGACCTGCTCCGGCGCGGCTTCCGTTTCCCGCATCTCCGGTTTCATGCCCAGACGGTCCAGCGCCTGGCGGGCGTTGGAGCGCAGGGCGTTTCCCGGAAAGTCCCGGTTGTAAAAAAATTGAATGCTGGTCATGGCGTTGGGGATGTCCGGACTGCTTCCGTTTGCGGGAAACGGCTTCCTCCAACAAATAGGATAGGAGCCGAAAGGTCAATGCGTTTTTCCGTGTCATGACATATAAGTGTTGTACGGAAAATATTTTAGACTTTTCAAACGTGGGGGAACGGGCACTATCCCGCCGGTCCCGCCATGAAAAAGCTATCTCTATTCCTCTTGACCCTGGCCTGTGTATTCCAGTTCTCCGCCCAGGCGCAGGAACGGCCCAGTTACATCGCCATTGAGGCCAATTCCGGCAAACTTCTTTTCAGTTCCAACGCGGAAGCAAAACGGCCCGTAGCCAGCCTCTCCCAGGTAGCTACCGCCATGGTGACGCTGGACTGGGTGGCCCGCACGCGCCTGCCGCTGGACACCTTCATCGCCGTGCCGCAGGAAGCCTTCGGCCTCCGCGCCGGAAATCCCATGGACCTCCAGCCGGGAGACCGCCTGACGCTCCGGGACGCGCTGTATTCCACCCTGCTGGGCTCGGACAACGTGTCCGCCCTGACCATCGCCTCCTTTGTGGGCCGTGACCTGGTGTCCCGCCGGGGCGGCGGCTCACCCATTGCCGCCTTCGTGACGGAAATGAACAACCTGGCTCGTTCCCTGAGGATGGCCAAGACGCGCTTCACCGCTCCCCACGGCCTGGACGCGGGCAACTCCGTTTCCACCTCCTGCGCGCTGGACATGGCCCTGCTGGGTGTTTACAGCATGCAGAACCCGGCTTTCTGCTACATCGTTTCCCAGGCGAGCCGCCGCATTGAGGTGCAGTCCCAGACCAAGGGCAGGACGATGTATGATATTTCCAACAACAACAAGCTCATGAGCTCTCCCGGCGTGGACGGCATCAAGGCGGGAACCTCCCGCGCCGCCGGCCCCTGCCTGCTGCTCAGCGTGACGCGCAACGCCATCTCCCGCCGCAGCCCCCAGACGGGGACGGAGGTGATTTACCCGCAGCGCATGATTATTGTGGTGCTCGGCTCTGCGAACCGCTATCCCCTGGCCAAGCAGATGATGACCACCGGCTGGCGGGTGTGGGAAAACTGGCAGGCTTCCGGCATGGACATGAAGGATCCCAAGGAGTTTGTCCAGCTTCCCGTGAAATCTGGTACAGAAAAGAGATAGGAAGTAGACGGCCCCGGAATTTTCTGCTATAAGAGGCACCGAATATGAACATCGGTGTTTTGAATAGCGGGGGTGACTCTCCCGGGTTGAATGCAGTCATTGAAGGTGTGGTAGGCGCGGCTTCCCGCCGCGGCTGGAACGTTGTCGGTTTTTACGACGGTTTTGAAGGGCTTCTGTCCGAGGAAGGCAATGAACGGTTTGAATGGCTGACTCCTGTCTGCTGCCGCGGCTTGCGCGCCAAGGGCGGCACCATCCTGGGAACCGTGAACAAGGGGAACTTCGCCATCAAGGTAGGCGTGGACCAGAAGGGGGCGATTGAACCCGCCGTGCTGGAAAAGACCAAGGCCACCATCCGGCGGCTGGGCCTGGACGCCCTGATCGTCGTGGGCGGAGACGGCTCCCAGTCCACAGCTCTGCTGCTTTCTGAAATAGGCCTTCCCGTGGTAGGGGTGCCCAAGACCATTGACAACGACCTGGGCGCGACCGATGTCACCTTCGGCTTCTACAGCGCCGTTTCCATCGTCTCCGAATCCCTGGACCGCCTGGAAACCACCGCAAACGCGCACCAGCGCATGATGGTGGTGGAAGTGATGGGGCGGCATGCGGGGTGGATTGCCCTGGAAGGCGGCATCGCCGGAAGCGCGGATGTGATCCTGCTGCCGGAAATTCCCTTCTCCATTGAAAATGTGGTGAAATGCATCAAGGACCGCAAGGCGGCCGGGCAGCGGGAAATCCTGGTAGTGGTCTCTGAAGGCGCCGCCTGGCGGACGAACTGGTGCTGCTGGATGAAAAGACCCAGGGGGAAGTGCGCCTGGGAGGCATCGGCAAGGTGATCTCCAAGAAACTGGAGGAAGCCACGGGAATTGAAACGCGTTCCTGCGTGCTGGGCCATATCCAGCGCGGCGGTTCCCCCTGCGCCTATGACCGTATTCTGGGCGTGCGGTTCGGCAGTTACGCCGTGGAGCTGGTGGAAAAGCGCAAGTTCAGCTGCATGGTTGCCCTCCGGGGAACGCAGATGACTGCCGTGCCCATTGAGGAAGCCGTGAAAACCCTGAAGCTGGTGGACCCCGACTGCCAGCTGGTGCGCACGGCGCGCGACCTGGGCGTATGCTTCGGGGACTGACGTTCCTCCATTTGCAGGCGAACAATGCGGCCTCCTGCGGCGTTGACTGTTTTTCAACCGTATCCTGGAATCAGGATACGGTTATTTTTTGCGGAAGCACGCCATATTCATTGGGGCCGGGAGAGCTTTTAAGCAGCATCATGGACAGGAAGAGGATGGAAAACAGGTCCATCAGGCTGGAGGCCATCCCCAGATAGCCCAGGTAGGGCGTCATGTCCTCCGGAATCAGGCGCAGCAGGAAAATCAGCAGGAAGGTAACGATGAAAATGAGGATGGGAATCAGGATGAATTTTCCGCTCAGGCTGCTGTCATGCAGGCGGCGCACGGCCACCGGCAGGTTGAACAGGATGTTGAGCCCCGCCACAGCCGCCAGAAGCTCCAGGGAAAGCATGCTCAGCTCTCCGGCCTGGTAGAAAAAGTAAAAGGTGGGGTTAAAGCAGGCGTGCGCCAGCAGGATCAGGGTATCCTGCGGGTGGGCGGCGTACAGCAGGATTTGGCGGGATGGGGAGACGTAAAAGCCCAGCGGGTTGCTGTCCACGTCTATCATGC
Source organism: Akkermansia sp. JRP_AM1 (assembly GCF_049262625.1). Lineage (NCBI taxonomy): Bacteria > Pseudomonadati > Verrucomicrobiota > Verrucomicrobiia > Verrucomicrobiales > Akkermansiaceae > Akkermansia > Akkermansia sp. JRP_AM1. The sequence goes on along the minus strand of NZ_CP118234.1, from coordinate 384,080 downwards.
TGTAGCCCAGCGGCAGGAACAGGAGGACGGAAAGGAGGAAGAAGGACCAGAATTCCGCCCGTGAGGCGCGCCCGGCCACCGTGGTCAGCTTCCGCAGGCTGATGAGCCAGTAAAGGTAAAACGGCGTGAAAGGCGGCTTTTTCCGTTCTCCGGGAGTAACGGAGGCGTTTGCCGGCTGTGCGCCCGCGCGGCGGCAGTACTTGTTGCCGTCCGTCTTGCTTTCTCCCAGCGTCAGGTAGAAAAAGATCAGGTGCCCCAGGCCGAAGGGAAGCAGCACGGAAAGAATCCAGAGGCCGCTCCTGCCCGTATCATGCAGGCGTCTGAATGCCGCCGCCGCGCAGGGAACTATCAGGGCTGCCCACAGGAGGATGGTCAGGGCGTCCCCGTAAACGCTCAGCCTTGTATCCGGAATGTGCAGCCAGTCCGTCAGGATGTAGCCTGCCAGGGCCGGAATCAGGGCCAGGAGGGGAAGAGCCATGAACCACCAGAATTCCGCCCGGGAAGTGCAGCCCCGGAAATCCGCATAACGGCGGAAGCCTTTTTTCCAGCAGGAAAGGGGGAAGGGGAGGAAGATGACTGTGGAGCGGCGGAAACGGCAGGGGTAGCAGGGGTAGCAGGGGTAGCAGGGGTAGCAGGGGTAGCAGGGGTAGCAGGGGTAGCAGGGGTAGCAGGGGTAGCAGGGGAGTCCGGCATGGATGAGAAGGGGGTTTCCGTTTAGACCCCCTGACGCCGGGAAATGCTCAATACGCCCGCGTCCAGGACACGGAAAATTTCTTTCCCGCAGCAGAGCCGGTCAGATCAGGACAACCGCCATCAGCAGCATCCCGGCAATGATGCCCATGATGGAAATGTGGTGGTGCCCCCAGCGTTCCGCCATGGGCAGCAGCTCGTCAAAGGATATGAAGACCATGATGCCCGCCACGGAAGCGAAGAGGATGGCCAGCACGGTGGGGGTGAGGAAGTGGAACAGGAAGAGCATGGCGATGGCCGCGCCCACCGGTTCCGCCAGGCCGGAGAGGAAGGAATAGAAGAGGGCCTTTTTACGGCTGCCTGTGCCGTAGTAAAGAGGCACCGCCACGGCAATCCCTTCCGGAATGTTGTGGACGGCTACGGCCAGGGCGATGGACGTGCCCAGCGTCAGGGAGTCCAGCCCGGCGGCGAAGGTGGCGACCCCTTCCGGAAAGTTGTGGATGCCGATGGCCAGCGCGAACAGGATGCCGGACCTTTTGATTTTGGAGGAGGAAAATTCCCCGCTGCCCTGCCCGTGGATGTCTTCCGGGCCGCGCGCTTCGTGCGGGTTTTCGTCTTCCGGCACCAGGTAGTCAATCAGGGCCGCCACGGCAATGCCTCCGAAGAAGGAGGCAATGGCAATCCATGCGCCTGCCGTGTGGCCTTCAAATTCCATCAGCCGGTGCTGCGCCTCTCCCAGCAGTTCCACCAGGGAAATGTACACCATCACCCCGCCGGAAAACCCCAGGGAAAAGGTAAGCGTCTTTGTATCCGTCCTCTTCATGAAGAAGGCGATGAAGCCCCCTATGCCGGTGGCGAGACCGGCCAGCGTAGTGAGCAGGAAGACGACGAGGATGTGGTTGGCGGAAAGGTCCATGTGCGGACCTGCCGGGCAGGGAGAACCCGGTACCCGGCAGGAAAAAATAGGTTATTTTTTCGCGGGCGCCGGAGGAACGATCATTTTAGTGGCCCGGATGGCTCCGGGGGGAAGCGGGGGCTCTTCCCCCGGCTTCAGCTGGCCCCGTTCCTTCTTGATTTCGGGCAGTTTTTCCAGAAGCCTGCTGCACATTTTTCCTTCAAAGCTGTCCGGAAGAAGCGCAATGGCTTCTTTAAGAGGCCGTTCCAGTTCATTCACCCTGTTTTGCTGCATAAGCAGGTTCACCTCTTGCATGAGGACAGCCTGTTTGACTTCCGGAAGCAGCCCGTCCTTCTTCAGGTAGCTGTCCATGATGGAAAGGGCTTCGTCAGGCTTTTGCTCCGCCAGGATGTGGACGTTTTTCTGCCGGAACGTATCGGCCAATTCCTCTCTCTGGGTATTGAGCAGCTCTTTCCTGTTCAGTTTGGCGCGGATGCCGGAAGCATCCTGCGGATCCAGTTTCGCCAGTTCTTCCAGAGCCGGCTTATAGAAGGTGCGGATGCTGGACTGGGGAACCGTGTTCAGCAGCTGGACCAGGGCGTCCCGGCGCTCTTGCTCTGTAAGCTGTCCCGCCAGTTTGGCCGTCAGGGCCTGCTGCGTTTTGAGGGCTTCCGCCGCCTTTTCCGTATCCTGCATGACCTGGTCCGGATTGGAGTAGCCTACGACGGTATGGACGGGGCGCCCCTGGGCGTCCGCAAACACCAGCGTGGGGAATCCGGTGATGCCGTAGGATTTCTTGTAGGTTTCCAGAGAAGCTTTTGTCTGTTCGTCCTGCTGCTTTTTACGCGGGTAGTCCAGTTCCACGGGAATGAAGGAGCGGGCGATGTCTTCCTGCACCTTGGGGAGGGAAAGGGCCTGCTTTTTCTGCATGATGCAGGCTCCGCACCAGTCGGAACCGGTGAATTCCAGCATCACGCCCTTTTTCCGGGCGGCGGCCTGCTGCATGGCCTCTGCGGGGTTGGTGCTCCAGGCTTCGGAAGCTCCGGCGACTCCGGCAAGGAGCGCGGCCACGAGGGGTAATATGAGTGTTTTCATAATATGGAGATGATTGTTACATGGGGGGCAGCGGAGAATGGGCGGGAGGAACCCACATGTTCCCGGAAGAGGATCCGTCCGAATCTCCCGTGTGTGTGGGCGTTTCAATTTGCGGCTTCCCGGCGGGCGGGTCCAGGTCCTCCACCACCACTTTCTTTTTGGGGGGCTGTGGAGCGGGGAGGGAGCCGGAGCCGGAGAAGGCGCCCGGCGGATCACGGGGGCCTGAAGGGAGGCGTCCGTCTGGTTCATGGCCGTGATGTTCAGGGGGTCGCCGTAGGCCAGCATTTCCCGGATGTCGTCCGGGAGGTCTCCGGCCGGAATGGAGGTGCTCCCCTGTTCGTGCATGATGCGCACGAATTCATTTTCCACGCGGGTGATTTCCACGTTCAGGTAGGTTTTGCCGGAATGGGATGTTCTGAGGATGTCGAACTTGCGGCCGCGGGCCTTGGCCCTGGCGTCCTGGCGGTAGCGTTCAAAGTAGGAGCGGATTTCCCCCGGATGCCGGCCACGCGCATTTTCTCCTTCTCAATGGACTTCTGCGTCTCTTCCAGATCGGATGCCGTATGTTCAAAAATGTCCAGCAGGCCGAGGAGCTGTTCCTTGGGGGCGGTCCTGTTCCGTATTTCCATGAGCTGTACCTGCTTTTTCAGGAGCTGGGAGTGATTGGCCTCCAGCGCCTCCCGCGCGTCTTTGACCGGGTCCGGAAGCTGGGAGAATTTTCATAAACGATGTAGCCGGCCCCGATGACGATGAGGGCGAACAGCCCAAGGCACAGATTCCAGAAAAGGGCGTCTCCCCTGGCTTTCCGTTCGGCGTCTTCCTGCCGGGTCGATTCTTCTTCCGCGGCGTGTTCGGACACAACGTCCAGGGAGGTTTTCAGGCGTTTTTTAGCCGCAGGGGCGGAGGTTCCGTCCTTGTGTTCTTCGCCGTTCTCCCTGGGGGCGAAGCGGGTTTCGTCTTCGGAAGGAGGGAGGGCCTCGTCGGACGGCTGCTTGGGGGAAGGTGAGTCAGTCATGGGTTGCGTGGGGTGGGGTTAATCTACCGGGTGGGACTGCTTGAATTCGGCCAGTTTGGCGGCATACGCGTTATACTGGTATTGCAGGGCGTGGAACTCCTGCTTGCGCTGAGCCAGCGTCTTGCGCATGTCTTCAATGTCAAAGCACAGGTGCTCGAAGTCGCGGCGCTTGGAGGGCAGAATGTCAATATCCTTCACCGTGAAAGGCGTGGTGACTTTTCCCGGGGTGGAAAGCCGTTTTTGAAGATTGTAGTTCACGCGGGCGTCGTGGGATTCCGCGCGGCTGATTTCCTGGTCTATCTGGGCCAGGGCGTCCTTCGCCTGCTGGAGCTGGGCCTGGAGCTGCTGGTGTTCCGAGGAGGAATTTCCCGTAATAAAGGAGGTAAGGGCTTCATTCGTACCGCTGTCGCACGAGGTGAGGGCCAGCGCAAGGGCCAGCGCCGGACAGGTACGCCTGGTGAATCGCACGATATTGAACATGCCGGGGATTATGAACATTAACGGGGGGAAAGTCAAACTGTTCATGCGCCCTGCGGAACAATGATTTTTCTCGCATAAAACGCGCATGCGGCTACAATGCCCGCGGCATGATGCAATTATCGGAGATTGGAGGCCACCTGACGGCCAGAACGGGTATTGATGATTTGATGGAGGATTTGTTCAAGGCCCTCCATTCGGAGGAAACAGGCCTGTGCCAGTTGAACGGTGGGAGCCCCGCCGTCATTCCTGAGGTGACGGAACTCTGGCGCCGCAGCATGGCGGAGCTGGTGCGGAATGGAAAGTTTGACGTGCTGGTGGGCCATTACGCCCATCCGGGCGGTGACCCCGCCTTCATTCGCGCGCTGGTCCGTTTTCTCAATGAACGCTGCGGCTGGAACCTGGCGCCGGAGAACGTGGCGATCACCCAGGGCGGCCAGATGGCCTGCTTCACGCTGTTCAACATGCTCGCGGGGCCTTGCCCGGGCGGAGGCATGCGTGAAATCCTTTTTCCGCTGTGCCCGGATTATGTGGGCTACCAGTCCCAGTCCCTGTGCGGGGGCGTGATGTTCCGGGGCATCCGGCCCGGCATCCGCATGCTGGACGGCCATACGTTCAAGTACGTGATTGACTTTGACCGCCTGGACATACGCCCGGAAACGGCCGCCGTCTGCATGTCCCGCCCTACGAACCCCACCGGCAACGTGGTGACGGATGAGGAGCTGGACCGCCTGCGGGAGATGGCGTCCCGCGCCGGGGTGCCCCTGATGATTGACAACGCCTACGGACCGCCGCTGCCCAACATCTGCTTTGTGCCCGTGAAGCCGGCCTGGGATGAAAACATGATCCTGACCATGAGCCTTTCCAAAATCGGTCTGCCCGGCACGCGCACCGGCATCGTGATTGCGCGCCCGGACGTCATCCGGGCCGTGGTCAGCATGGTGACCACCTCCTCCCTGTGCCCGAACAACCTGGGCCAGGCGCTGGTAACGCCCTATCTGGAAGACGGCACGCTGGAGCGCGTCTGCCGTGAAACCCTCACGCCGTTTTACCGCGGACAGGCGGAATTCGCCCTGTCCCTGCTGCCGGAACTCTTCGGAGAATCCATCCCGTGGCGCGTCCACAAGAGTGAAGGCGCCATGTTCCTGTGGCTGTGGTTCGAGGGGCTTCCCATCACGTGCCAGGAACTCTACGAACGGTGCAAGGCCCGGGGATGTTTTGTGAATCCCGGCCACCACTTCTTCTTCGCCCTTCCGGAGGAGGGGAACCCTGGCCGCACCGGCATGAATGCATCCGCATCAGCTTCACCCAGACGGAGGAACTCCTGCGCAAGGGGCTTTCCATCGTGGCGGACGAGGTGAAGAAGGCCTACTCCCATTCTTAACCTAAATCTGACCCGTAACCATGAACAGCATGACCGGCTTCGGCAGAGCCGTTGCCCAGACAGACCGTTACAACATCCTTGTTGAAATATCAGGCGTAAACCGCAAACAGACGGAAATTGCCGTCAACGTGCCGCGCAGCTATGCGGAATGGGACGCCCCCGTGCGCTCCATCGTCCAGGGGGCCGTATCACGCGGCCGCGTGGGCGTCTCCGTCTCCGTGGAACGGCTGGCGGAAGCGGACGGCTCCCTCCAGCTTGATGAAAACAAGCTGGCCTCCCTCGCGGGGCTGCTGAACCGCGCGGCTGACCTGGCCGGGCAGCCCATGCCCCTCCAGGCGTCCGACTTGCTGCGGCTGGAAATCATCGCTTCCACGGCGGAAGCCGCCCTTTCTCCGGAGGAGGCTTGGCCGGTGGTGGAAGAGGCGCTCAAGGCCGCCCTGAAAGATTTTACCGCCATGCGCGCGGCGGAAGGAGCCAATCTGAAAGCGGACGTGCTGGGCAAGCTGGATACGCTGGAACAATTCCGCCTCAGCATCGCGGAGCACGCCCCTTCCGTGCCCGTCAGGCTGCGGGAAGCCATGCTCAAGCGTCTGGCGGAGGCCGACCTGTCCGTTTCTGCGGACGATGAACGCATCATCCGGGAAGTGGCCCTGTTTGCGGACAAGTGCGACATTTCCGAGGAAATCACCCGCCTTTCCTCCCATTTTGACCAGTTCCGCACCTTGTGCGGTTCGTCCGCGCCCGCGGGCAGGCCCCTGGACTTCCTCTGCCAGGAAATCTTCCGGGAATTCAACACCATCGGCGCCAAGGCGAACGACTCCACGCTGGCCCATCTGGTGGTGGCGGCCAAGACGGAGCTGGAAAAAATCAGGGAACAGGTTCAGAACATCGAATAACAGCCATGAAACAGCCATTGGGAACTTTGCTGGTGGTGTCCGGGCCTTCCGGTTCCGGGAAAACGACCTTGTGCCGCCGCGCGACGGAAAACGGGCTGTGCGTGTACAGCATCTCCTGCACGACGCGCCGTCCCAGGTCCGGGGAAGTTGACGGGGTGGACTACCACTTCCTGACTGCCGCCGAATTCGCCGCCAGGGTGGAGCGGGGGACTTTCTGGAATATGCGGAGGTGCACGGCAACCGTTACGGCACGCTGAAGGCGGACATCCTGAATCTTCTGGAACAGGGGAAAAACGTGGTGATGGACATAGACGTGCAGGGGGCGGAGCAGATCCGCGCCTGCGTGGACGGCATTCTTCCCAAATGCTATACGGACGTCTACATCTACGTGCCTCAGGAAGAGCTGAGAAACCGCCTTTGCGGCCGCCAGACGGATGAAGACGAGGTGATCTCCCTGCGCCTGCGCAATGCCGCGCGGGAGGACGCCTGCCTGCCCCGGTACCAGTATTGCCTGGTTTCCTCAGACCGGGAAACGGACTACGCCGCCTTTGCCGCCCTGCTCAAGTGCCAGTCCATGCGCGTGGCGCTGATGAGGGAGTAGGACTCCCGGGTGCTGGATTTTTAAGGGGCTGTCTTTCTTTTTACAGGAGAGACAGCCCCAAATAATGAAATGGGTCCACATCTGAATCACCACGGAAGGTAAAATGTACCGTGGGATCAGGCTCCGGATTCCGGATTTGCCGGACCAGCTCAACATTGATAGATACTTCTCACTGAGAATGTTCAAGAGTGGGATTGTATTGGAAGGCCATGTCAAAAAACCTAACTCAACCATTGTTGATGATCCTCGAAAACCTCACAAGGAGAATTATTCCGTCTCCTTCACTTTTAAGGAGGCTCCCAATTCCCGTAAACGCCCTGAATATGACGACGACAAAAACAACGATTTTTCTGGTCAGCCTTGCGGTATCGGTTTCGTGACTCTGGTATCAGATGACGGTTGCACTATTTCCATTACGGACGATAAGGGAAAAAAACAGGAATGGCTGAAAGAAAGCGGCAAAGGTCATGATATTTCCAAGGGAAGAAGGGATTATCCCCACATTTTGATGCCCGGCACCCATACGTTTGACATTGAATATTCCCAGACCTATTACAATCCGGCTCCGGGAAAAAAGATCTAGACGGAATTACCCTTTTCGTCACTCCTGTTGTGGTGGACATTTCCGTGCGGAAGCAAAATGCGCCTACGGAGAACAGTAGAGTATTGCTGATTAAGGGAGAATGCATAGAAATGGCGTTGAATAAGGATATGCTGGGACAAAAAAGCAAATTTAAAGATATTATCACATGGGAAATATGCCGGCTTCGAGCATCAAAGACACTTAATTTTGAAACCCAATGGGTTGAAGTTGGAAATGGAACAACATGTACCTACCAGTGCAATACTCCGGGAATTTACCGTGTGCGTTCTAAAATCAATGGTAAAATTTTTACATATACTCGGCGGGAAGATGCGTATGGTGGAAAAAAATCTCCTTTTTTGTGTAGGGGAGACCCGGATTGCGTAGGGGTAGTCAACAGTCAGCATGAGAAAAACCTTATTAATAGTGCCATCGCAGATTTGATGAAAAAGACTTATGCCAAATTGACCCCGTGGTATGATTTTGACAAATTGGAAGATGTTTTCCGTAACGCTTCTCCTCCATTGGATACCGCAACAAAACAGCTTTATACGGAAGCGGCTCTTCTTAAAAAAGAAGTAAAGAATTACGGGCATAATGCCTTTGGAATGAATAATTTTTATAATCAGAGCAAATGTAATATATTTGTATTTTACCACTGCCATTCCTGTGGTATTGATATTCCTACCTTCACCATCAACCTCGTCCAATCACGGGCCCCCATAGTTGCAGAATGGATATCACCAAATACAACAATAAAAGGGTGGAAATGGTTCAAGGCTTCCACTGTTTTACCTGAGCCTGGATGGCTTTGTTTCGATGATGCCCACTGTGCTATTATAGACTATGACGGTGCAGGAATTAGTGGCGGAGTTTCTGATAACAATAAAATTCTATATTTAATATTCCCGAATTATTTTAGAAAACATGAATAAACTATTATCTTATTTCTTGCTGAGCCTGCTTTCCTTTCCGGCTTTTTCCAATAATCAGGAGAGTCCGGATTATTGGAAAAAAATAAAAATTGTTCAGCAACAGAAAAGTCAATGCATCAAGGAGAAGCAATGGAAGGCCGCGGCAAAGGCGGATGCCGAATGCCGTCAGCTTATTCTTAAGAATATTCCCTTTATCTTCAATGATTTTTCCCGGTTTTCCAGGGTGGAGCTTACACAGATGGCTGACTACATCAGAAAATTTCCGGATGAAGACTATTTGCAGGCAGTTCAAGAACTGGCCAGGCGTGCAAAAGCCACGGATCCGCTTCATCAAGGTTTTCTTGAAAAAATCATTTTTGATCCTTTTGAAGGTCCCAGGGACAATTTTTTCGCCCTGAATTGGAGAGACCGGCAAATCAGAGATATTTGTAAGGAGCTGGACTCCAAACTATCTCCGAACAGCCCCTCCCGGAAACAGATCGCGGACATTCTCAACGGCCAGCAGTTCCAGGCGATGATTGCCGAGGGATTGGAAGGCGCAACCCTCCGCATGCCCTCCCGATTATCCAGAGAGGGTTATGATCCCCTATTCCGTGACAAACACGCGGGCGCTTCTGAAAAACAGCAACGTCAAGTCATCCTGGACCTTCAAAAGGCATGGAATGCCGCGTGCGCCCTTACGCTGGCCATGGATGGGGAAAAAGATATGTCCAAGACAGTTGACGCCTGGAAAGCCGCTATTAACGCCGGTCAGAACGTGATGTCCCTTCAGCCACCCGCCTCAGAGAAGGAACAGCAGGCTTTGGGCCAATTCTTTTATAAATCAGTATTTCTTCAGTACAGTAACTTGTCACCTGTGATTCACCAGCCTGATTCCCTGTATGTGCGGGTAAGTGAAAAGCTTGCTTCGTTAACAGAAAAGAAGGAATTCACGCCCCTGATTGAGACCATTCTTTCTTTTTTCCATACGATGGCCCAGCCGGATTCCTACTTGAATGAGGAGGCACTTTATCTTCATTCAGAACCCATGCGTCAGAAGATACGGAAAGAACGCCTTTCCTGTGATCCGGATGAATCCTGACTTTTTACACGGAAGAGCGGATTGCCCGCCGGGAAGCCTTTTCCGCAGAATCGTCTTTTCTACTTGAGCGGGTACAGCCAGCCGACGGTGCAGGTGAAGATGATCCACAGAAGAATGTTGAGGGGCAGCCCTACTTTCACGAAGTCCTTGAATTTGTAGCCGCCTGCGTTGTACACGTAGGTGTTGGTCTGGTAGCCGATGGGGGTGGAGAAGCTGGCGCTGGCGCCGAACATGACGGCCAGGATGAAGGGGATGGGGTTGGCGTCGAATTGCAGGGCCATTTCATAGGCCAGCGGTCCCATGACGGCGGCTACGGCATTGTTGGAAATCATTTCCGTCAGGATGGAGCAGATCAGGTAGAGGCCGGAGATGGCGACCAGGCAGCCCATGGGGCCTATGTTGTCCACCACGCCGAAGGCGATGGCCTTGGCTAATCCGGTCTTGCTCATGGCTTCCCCCACGCACAGCATGCCCAGAATCAGGAAGATGATGCCCCAGTCCACCGCCTGGTAGGCTTCCTTCGGCTTGACGCAGCCGGAGATGACGACGATCAGGGCGCCGATGAACGCGAGGTAGAAGGGGTTGAAGCGCGCGAAGAACTTGAAGAATTCCCCGTACTGCTCAAAGGAGCCCAGCAGCCCGATGAAGATGAACAGCCCCATGGCCAGGATGGCCCAGCCCTGCTTGCTGCGGTTGTGCGCGTCCGCGGGGCGCTGGCTCAGGGGAATGATGCGCTGCTTGGTCAGGATGCGGTTCATCCCTTCCTGCGGGCCTTCCAGCAGCAGGGTGTCCCCGGCGGCCAGCTTGGTATCCGGCCCCATGTCCGTGATGTTCTTGCCCTGCCTGTGGATGGCGAGCACAAAAATGTTGAACCGCTGGCGCAGCTTGAGTTCGGACAGGGACAGTCCGGCGAATTCGGAATTGTTGGCAATCATGCCTTCCACGATTTGCACGTCGCGCTGTTCCAGCGTTTCCAGTCCGCGGCTGTCGTCCCAGCCCAGGTCCACGCCCCTGGCCTCCCGGACCTGGTTGACTTTTCTGGCATTGCACAGGAAGAGGATGCGGTCGCCCTCCTCCAGGTTGATGTGTTGCAGTTCCTCCTGCATGGAGAAGCCCTTGCGGCGCACTTCCACGATTTTGGTGCCCAGCAGTTCGGACTGCATGAGGCTGACGGGAGTGGCGCCGATGTGCGGGGAGTCCGCGGGGATTCTGACCTGGAGCAGGAAGTCGCGCTGGATGCCGCCGGGGAGCATGGTGGACAGGGTGGGGCGGGACGGGAGCCATTTGCGGCCAAAGGTCCAGAGATAGAGCAGCCCCGCCGCCGCGTAAATGAGCCCCATGGGCGTTACCGTGAACATCTGGATGCCTTCATAGCCCAGTTTCTGCACCTGGCCCAGCACGACCACGTTGGTGGAGGTGCCCACCACGGAGCAGGTGCCGCCCAGGATGGTGGCGTAGGAGAGGGGAATGAGGAGTTTGGAGGCCGCGATGTTGTGGTCCCGGCAGAAGGCCAGCACAATGGGCATCAGGATGACGACCACCGGGGTGTTGTTGACGAAGGGGGAGACCATGAACGCCCCCAGCGTGATGACCAGCAGCGCGGTCAGCTCCCGGCCTTTGGCTACCTTGTTGAAAAGCTTGGAGAGGTCCCCGATCAGCCCCGTCCTTTCCAGGGAGGCGCTCAGGATGAACATGCAGACCACCGTCAGCGGGCCGCTGTTGGCAAAGCTGGACAGCACGTCCCGCGTGCTCAGTATCCCCGTGAGCATGAGTACGGCGGTTCCTGCCAGGGCCGTGATTTCCACGGGCATCCATTCCTTGATGAAGCAGATGAACAGGAGTAGCAGCAGGATGCCCACAATCCATTGCTGGGTGGCCGCTGATTCCAGCCAGCCCATGACGGAGGCGGAGTTGATGTTGAGAAGAGAAAGCATGTACTGAAAGTTGAAGGTGCAGGGAAAGGGACCAACTCTCCTACTTTCCCGGCCTCTTTCTGTCAAGCCGCAATAATTTTCCGGAAAGGGTTTGAAAAGGCGGCTGCGCTTTTTTATGGTGGCGGCGCCGCATGGATTCCCCCATAGTAACAAGGTTCGCCCCCAGCCCTACGGGCCGTCTCCATCTGGGGCATGCCCTGGCCGCGTGGGAGGCCCGTTCCCTGGCGGACCGTTTTTCCGGAAGGTGCGTGCTGAGGATGGAAGACATCGACCGGACGCGGTGCCGTCCGGAGTTTGTAGGGGGCATCCTGGAAGACCTGGACTGGCTGGGCATTCGCTTTGACGGGCCGATGATGGTCCAGTCTTCACGCTTCAGCGCTTATGAACATGCCCTCCAGGCGTTGAAGGACCGCGGGGTGCTGTACCCCTGTTTCTGCACGCGCCGGGAGATTGCGGAGGAGGTGGCCGCCATGGGCGGCGCGCCGCAGGGCGGCCGCGTGGACGTTTATCCGGGAACCTGCCGCCTGCTTGACAAGGGGCGCCGGAAGGAGCTTCTCAAATCCGGCAAGCCCTTTTCGTGGCGGCTGGACTGCCACGCCGCGGCGCGGATTACGGGCCCCCTGCTGTGGCGGGACATGCGGTCCGGAGACCAGGTCTGCCGCCCGGAGGAACTGGGGGACGTGATTCTGGGCCGCAAGGATTGTGCGGCCAGCTACCATATTGCCGTGGTGGTGGATGATGCGGCCCAGGGCGTCACCCATGTGAGCCGTGGTGAGGATTTGTTCCCTGTGACCGGCATTCACCGGACGCTCCAGGCCCTGCTGGGGCTTCCAGTGCCGCAGTGGTACCATCACCGGCTGGTGAAGGACGCCTCCGGCAAGCGGCTTGCCAAGAGGGACCGGAGCCTGAGCCTTCAGGAGATGCGTGCCGCGGGGATGCGTCCGGAAGACGTGTTCCGCCTGATGCGGGAGAGTTAGGGGATGTTCATTCCCGTATTTCCGGAGTATCTTCTTGGCGTCTTCGGCGGCTTCCGTCAGGAAGGCCGGGTTCGGGAGTCCGGTTGCGTTTTTTCCGCGGTGGGGCGGCTTCCGCGTTTTCCGATGCAGAGAAGGCATGCCCAGGCCGCCGCCATGGTTAGCAGAAGAAGGGCACAGAAGGTCACCAGCAGATTCAGGTGACCCAGCGGGATAATCCATGCGGGCGGCATGATTGCCGTTCCCGCCAGTACCTGGGGAAGCCAGTTGAGGGCAGCCTGGGAAAGCTGGGTGATAAGCGTGAAGGCCAGCCCAGCGGCCAGCGTGAGACGCACCGCCGGAAGAACCGGGCGGAAGGTTTCACGGACGTTTTTTTCATGGCCCATGCCGTTCCGGCGAACAGGACCGCAAGGAGCAGGGGGGCCAGCAGCGCTGCGGAAGGAATGCTGTTCCAGTAGTTCCACGCACAGAGGGGGAGACGGCCACCAGGAGGCCGGCGATTTTAATCAGGAGGCCCCGGTGTGGCGGGGCGGGTGCCGCAGCGTGGTTCATTTCCGTTAATCGGGCCAGACGTTGCCGGGCGTGCTGCCCTGGGTGATGACGACTTCCTGGCCTATTTTCAGGGTGAAGTTGGGCGTTACTTCCTGCTGGACTTCCACGAGTTCGTTCGTGTCCTTGAGCTTGACGCGCACGCGGATCATTTTGGTGGCCTCCACCCTGCCGTCCACGATGGAGCCGGTGGCGGAAGCCAGTTTGGAGGTGCCCATGCCGATGATGCCGGGCGTCATCGCTTCCGCCGCCGTGCCCGCCATGTTGGCGAAGGTGCCGTCATCCGCGGAGGTCAGCACGTTGATTTCCTTGATGCGGACCACGTTGCCCAGCTTGATGGTCGTCACCTTCCCGGTGGCGATTTCCAGAGTGCTTTTTTGAGTGCAGGAGAAGAAGGTGGGGAGAATGAGAAAAACGGGAATGAATTTAAGCAGATTCATGATACACGTATGTTACTACGTTGGGAAAAGGAGGCGTTTTTCAGTGTGCGGGCAGAATTGTGTACGTGGCCAGGTACAGCAGCAGATGGAGGGAGGCGAGGGCCAGCACCTTGTTCATGCGTTTGTCCGCAGGCGTTTTGCGGATCAGGAGCATCAGGTAGCCGCCGAAGAGGATGGCGGGAATCCACATCCACCACGTATGGGAGAGGTTCAGGTGCAGGGCCCGGCTGGACGTGGGCAGCGTGATGTAGGCCGCCAGGATGAAGGCCTGGGCCATGGCGCGCGCTTTTCCCTCCCCCAGCCGCACGGCCAGCGTGCGCTTGCCCGTGGTGAGGTCTTCCTTTCTGTCGCGGATGTTGTTGACGGCTATCATGACGGCGCACAGAAGGCCGCACTGAATGCCCACCACGATGCCGGCGTTGTACACCGCCAGGGATTCCACCAGCGTGCCGGGGACGACCGGAGCCGTGCCTATCTGCACCAGGATGGTTCCCAGGACGGCCACCAGGCCGAAGAAGAGGATGACGAATATTTCCCCCAGACCCTTGTAGGCCAGCGGCCATGGTCCCCCCGTGTAGCCGTAGGTGAAGTAGAGGGACGGAATGCCGATGGCGATGATGGGCCAGCCGCGCAGCTCAATGAGGGGGAGCGCCAGCAGGCACGCGCCCAGCAGGAAGGCGAGGCCGATGATCATGACCGTTCCGTGGGAGAGCGCTCCGCTGGCCGTCATGCGCACGGGGCCGGTGCGCCGTTCCGTATCGGCGTGCTTGGCGTGGTCAATGGCGTCATTGAAAAAATTGCAGGCAATCTGGAGGCAGAGGCAGGAGGCAAGCGTCAGGAGGGCCAGGGCCGCGTTCCAGTTTCCGGTCAGTTTCTGCACCACCATGCAGCCTGCCCATACCGGAATGAGGGAGGCGGTGAGTGTTTTGGGGCGTGCCGCCAGAAAGGCGGAAGTAATGATGTTCATGAGAGAGCGGAAAGAAAGGCTCCGGAATCAGCGGAGAATAGGGCCGAGGTGGCGGAGGGTTTCCTTGATGAGGGAGACGTGCCACTGGCCGGGCGCCGTCTCTTTTTCCCCAGGTAGCCGTACACCAGGCAGGAGCCGAGCTGGGAGTAAAGCAGGCGGGAGACGGGCCCCATGGGTCCCATGCCCATGACGGCAATCGGCCCCTTGGGTTTGGTGAAAAGCTGCACGCCCGTCTGGATGTCCGAGGCGAGGCACGGGGTGAACGCGAATTTGACGATGTCCGCCTTGTGGGCGCGCGCCCGTTTTTCCAGTTCGCGCAGGTAGTCCACGCCCGGCGTGATTTGGAAGTCATGGGTGGAGCCGATGACGATGACATCCCGTGCTCCCGCTTCCATGATTAGTTCCCTGGCATGCCGCATGGCCTTGATTTCAATGTCCATGGCGGTGGCGTACGGCATGTAGGCACGGATCAGGGCAAAGCGCTCCTCTTCCGGAATGCGGCGCAGGCCGCCTTCTTCATGGCAGCGTACAGTGACCAGCAGGGGCATCTCCGGCCTGAACTCCATGACCTGCTCCGTCGTGAGTTCCGGGGGAAGGGCATCCACGCGCAGTTCCACCCAGTCGCACTGGTCTGTTAAATCTTTTCCTTTCAGCGTTTTCCACAACTCCCATGAGGTGACGGACGCAACGATTTTCGGCGGATAGGTCTGATGTTCACGTACAATCTGCTGCATACATCCTACTATTCCAGTAAAGAAAGGAAGGTCAATCTTCTATTGAGGTGTTCCTCCTCATTTTGCGTCCGTATTATGTCAGTTCCCCAGCCTTGTTCCTTCCGGAGCTGTTTGCCTTAATCCTGTGCCAATCCTATTGTGCGGCTCCCCTGCGAATGGCTTGCGGGGCGCCAACGCCGGCAGCCATTCAGCTATCCGGACAAGATTGTTTCATAAGGTTCCGTTTTCTTTTCCGGCGGAGGGCGTTATTTTTCAATCTCCAGATGTTAAGAACATATTGAGAAGGGAGGGCAGGCTTGAAAAAGGCGGCCTGACGGCGTTACGTAAAAATCTGTGAATATGTTTTGGTCAGCGTTACTGCGAATGGGGCGGAATCCTTTCTGGGCGGCTTTGGATGTCGTGCTGGTGGTAAAGACGGAGGAAGGGGCGTCCGGCCATCCGGAATGGTCCTGGAAAGCGTATGTTCCGCATGGCGTTCCGGTTCATGAACTGGTTCCCGTAGACGTTCCTTCTCCGGGAGGGGACCGGGATGGGGCCTCTCTCCGGGCGGAGAGGCGGAAAGCGGCCCGGGTGCTGGGGCACCAGGCGGCTTTGGCTCTTGCTTCTTCCCGTAATTTCACCCGTTTCATGGTCGTGGAGGAAAATTGCCGTTTCAGGCTCCCGGTAACGGGCACCATGGCGCGGATGCTTGGGCAGTTGCTGAATGGATGCCGGGAAAGAACAGCCTTGTTTTTAAGTGAACCGCATCTTTCTCCCCATATTGCCTGCTCCGTGGCGAATGGGGAAAAGTCCGCTCTATTGCGCGTATCGGATATGGCTGCCTCCGGAGCGTATGTGATGAACCTTTCTTTATGTGACCGTGTTCTTCCGGCGCTTCCATCTGGTCAGCGGGTCTGGCCATGGCTGAGGTATTATGGTTCCCTGGAAGAATGGTTTGCCCGGTATTTGGGCCGCTACGGGGATTTATATGCCCTTTCCCCGGCGCCTGTTTCCTGCGGGGTGGGAGCGCCCATGCCCGCCCTCTGCAAATCCATGGGACACTTCAATAACGCACGTACCAAATATACGGATCTGTCCTATCTGGTAAATCCGGCGATCAACTCATGGCGCTGGCTGAAAAGCCTGAACCTTTTTGCCGGAAAGAAGGGGCTTCCGTGAAACCGCTGGAAAGCGCCTTGTGCCGGCAACGCCATGTTTCCGGTTGCGGAGCGGAACGCTTTCGTCATTGGGACCGTCGTTTTCCGGAAAACAAGAGCCCCGGACCGCAGAACGGCCCGGGGCGTCTCCCTTCATGGATGAAGAGAGGGTGTTAATGGTGCATGCGGCCTAGTTGGCCCCTTCGTCGCACAGGATTTTGACGAAGCCTTCTTCCTGGAGACGGGTGGCGCCGCAGGCGAACTTGGCGCGGATCTGGAGGGCTTCCTCCATGTCGTCGCGTACGGAAAGCTTCACCTTGAAGTCGTTCCAGATGCCGAACTGCGCCTTGCTCTTCACCCAGGCCAGGCAGGAACGGGTGCCGTCCTCCGCCTTCGGAAGCCGCTGGGTACGGATGAACTTGAAGCCCATGAAGGTGTCTATCTTGCCTTCCACCAGGGCTTTCACGTTGTTGAAGTCATAACTGCTGACCTCCGTTTCCCGCAGCAGGCTCATGATCTGGGAGCTGGTCACCGCAATGACGAGCTGGTCGCCGAACTGGGGGGCATCCTGGTTCCATGCCTCGTTTTCCTCAAAGAGCTGGAGGGCCGCGCGCAGCTTGGCTACCGTGAGGTTGCTTGCGCCCTTGGTCCCGCTGTCCACGTGGTCCACGGCAATCTGCTGGCTTTCCTTGAACGGAACGGCGGTCATGCCGTCTTCCCCCACGTAATTCGTGTCCAGGAAGGCGGAGATCATCACGTCGTCCATGCGGCGCCCTGCGGCGGCCTGGAGTCCTTCAATCGTCTTGCTGACGGGAAGGTCCATGTCGCCCAGGCGGGTAGCGTCGAATTCGTCGTAGCCGATGGCCTTGGTGAAGGTGCGCGGACGCATGGAACGGCGCGTGGTGGGCGCCTCGTTCAGAACGGTCTGGCCCACGCGGGTGGTTTTTTCCGTGAAATCCAGAACGCCGAATTGGTCCAGAAAGACCACCTTGCCGCTCAAGTCGCGCATGACGCTGACGTACTTGTCCAGGCGGGAAGCGTGCTGCTGGAGCAGGGTGCCCCATTTCCTGGTGTATTTTACCTGATAATTGTCGCTGATTGTTACTGCCATGATTGCAAATGTAATGATGTTTGAATGCGGGAACGGCAACTTGGATTATCGGGTCCGGAATAACCGGAACGGTCCTGCCGCGGTGGGATGCGGCCATGTCCCTTGCGGGATTGCGGGCCGGTCCCGTCCAGCGCCAACGGGTATGGGCCACCTGCAAAAAAAACGCACCACGGCGAAACCGTGATGCGCTGGGTAAAAGGAATGAAAGGCGCTGCCTTTCCGCTGTTAAAGAATGATCGGGTGCGGGCGGGTGGCGTGGTCCGGGCCGAAGAGGGCCAGCATGCGGCCCGTCTGCCCCTTCTCCACGCGGTAGGAGTAGAAGCGCTTGGTATCCGCCGCCGTGTCCAGTCCTGAATCGTGAATCTGGTCTTCCGGCACCCCTTCCTCAACGAGCTGGGCCTTGATGGCCGTGGGGATGTCTTCCTCATAATGGGGGGACGGATGCAGGGGGAGATGACGGCAATCAGGTTGGCAGGGTCCACCCCCAGGTATTTCTTCATGGACTTGATGGTGTTGGAAACGATGTTGCCGGCGGTTCCAGCCTTGCCTGAGTGAATCAGGGAGCGGTGGCAGTTTTCCTTGTCGTACAGCCAGACGGCGGCGCAGTCCGCCACGTAAATGGCAAGCACGCAGTCGGAAACTCCGGAGCAGATCAGGCTGTCCACGCCTTCCACGGGATAGTTGGAGCCGATGTCCCCCACCAGGGCCACCCTGGTGCCGTGCACCTGTTCGGCGCGGCGCAGGTCCTTCCACCGCCAGCCCAGGGCCTCCACTTCCGCCTTGTGGTACGGTTCCAGCCGTTCCAGCACGGTTTCGCGGTCTCCGGTTACGTCCACCCCCGGGATTCTTTCAATAAACTGGACGATTTCCCCAGGATAGGACTGGATGGGCTTCAAGAATGCAGGCGTTTCCATAATTGATGGATCAATAGATGTCGTTGGGCACATCTTGTCGTTTTGTATTACCTAGTCGAGCAAAATCTAGCGCAAAATGTCACGGACGCCGCCCGGTGACTGAGAAAAGGTTTTTTTCCGCGTTTCCGGAGTGATATGAGCAATTCATGCTGCGCAGATATTCTTTGCTTTCCACTTTTTTCGCGGGGATGGCCGCCATGGTCCTTTCCCTGGCTCCTTCATTTTCCCAGGCCGTACCGGATGCCGGGCAACTGCTGAAAAGGGTTCGCCAGGGGGCGACCCTCCAGGAGAACAAGGACATCAAGGGGCAAATACGCAAACGCAGCGTGAAAGTTCCCTTTTCCATGAGCTTGCGCGGCAACCTCATTGCCTTCCAGTACCAGTTGAATAACGTCTGGAACAGGTTTGACCTGAAATTCAAGGACCGCGGCCAGGAAATCCTTTCCTGGAAGGACGGGAAAGCAGGCGTTCTGCCGGTCGCCCAGTACGCGGTGCCCATCGCGGGGACGGACGTGACGTATGAGGACCTCTCCATGCGCTACCTGTACTGGCCCCAGGCCAAAATCGTCCGGGACGACGCGGCGAGCACGGTGAAGGGCCGGGACTGCTGGATTGTCCAGATTCCGAACCCGAACCCCAAGGTCGGGCAATATGCCTGGGTGCGCGTCTGGATTGACAAGGAAAACGGAGCCATGTGGCAGGTGGACGGCATTGACGGCCGCGGGGAACTGGCTAAAAGGTTCATGATTGATTCCGTGATGAAGCTGAAGGACGGCTCCTGGTTTTTCAAACGGATGAAGGTGGAGGTTCGGGACCCCTCCAATCCCCGCAGAACGGTATCTGTCAGCTATATCGACATGGACAGTCCGGAATAATCCCCCGCCTCGTTCCCGCGGGCGCCCTTCCCAGGGAGGGGAAGCCTCCTTCTTTTTCATGCCGCACGGATGGATGATTTAGGACGTGACAAGAAGGCGGGATGGGCGTACATCCTCCAAAAACCTGTTATGAAGAAACGTTTATTCCTTGCATGTGCCCTGGCGCTCGGGCTGTCCGCCTGTTCCCAGCATCAGGAGCAGCCGGTGGAGTCCGGCGCTCCGGTGAAGACCTCCCTTTCTCCCGTGACCGCTCCGGGAAGAAGCCGGACCGCCCCGCCGTGAAGCTGCCCCCCAAGTCCGTGCAGGTGCCGTCCGTGAGCCCGTCCTACAACAACACCCCACTTTCCCCCCGCATTCCGGGAGTGACGGTCAGCCGCGTGGCCGTGCCGGACAAAGTGGTGGCCCTCACCTTTGACGACGGTCCCCACGGGACGCTGACCCCCAGGGTGCTGGACATCCTGCGGGACAACAATGTCAAGGGAACCTTCTTCATGCAGGGCTGCAACGTGAAAGCCCATCCCCAGGTAGTGCGCCGCATGGTCAGTGAAGGCCATGAAGTGGGCAACCATACGTGGAACCACGCCTACCTGAGCAAGGTATCCCGCGAAAAGGCGGAATCCCAGCTCCAGAGCACCAATGAAGCCATCCGCAACGCCTGCGGCATTGTTCCCGTGGTCATGCGCCCCCCCGGAGGCTACACGAACGCCGGCGTAGCTTCCTGGGCCCGCCAGCGCTTCGGCTTCACCACCATCATGTGGGACGTGGACACGAATGACTGGCGCAAGCCCGGCTCCTCCGTGGTGGCCGCCCGCGCCGTAAACGGCGCCAAGCCCGGCTCCATCATCCTGGTGCATGACATCCACGCCTCCACGGTGGCGGCTGTAGACGCCATTGTGAAAGGGCTGAAAAACCGCGGTTATGAGCTGGTGACCGTTTCCGAGCTCATCCGGCGCGGACGCGCCGCCGCCGGCCATGCTCCTTCCATGCCCGCTTCTCCCGCCGTTCCGGATTCCTCCCCCCTTTCCGCGCCCGTGATCGTCACTCCCGTGGCGCCCGCCCCCGTTCCCGTTGAAACGGTGGCAGGCATGTAATCTCCGGCGTTTCCCCTTTTCCATTCTTCTTTCAACCCGGTTTCCGCAGGGAAACCGGGTTTTTCATGCCCGCGGCGGAGCTCGTTTTCCGGAGGTCCGCAGGGGGTGGCTTCCTCTTAACGGGTACACGCACAGAAGGCTTGACCTGCTGGCGAATTTCTCCACAATCCCTTGCCGTATTACTCACACCCAATCCGGATTGAAATGTCTATGAATCTCCTGGCATCTGCCGACACTCTCCCCGCGGCTGGCGGAATGTCCGCTCCTCTCGCGTTTATTTACGATCTCTTCAACAACCCTCTCTTCATTTTCATTGGCGGTCTGGTATTGCTGGGTGTGTTTTTCTGGTACCTGGGTTCCGACCAGGACAAGGTCAAGCGCAACGCCGGCACGATCTTCATCATCGGCATTGCGTCCTTTTCCCTGTTCTCCCTTTTCCAGCAGGGCTTGAAATACGGCATTGACATTGCCGGGGGCGTCTCCTTCACGCTGAGCGTAGAACCGAACATCGGGGATGACGGCAAGCCCATTCCGCTGACGGACCAGGCCATGGAGCAGGCGTGCGTGATCCTGACGGAACGGCTCAACAGCACCGGAGCCAATGACGTCATCATCCGCCCGAAGAAAAAGGACAACCTGAACCTCATTGAAGTGCAGATTCCCGCCGCGGACCCTGCCAAGCGCGAGGAAACCAAGGCCATCCTGACCAAGGTGGCCAAGCTGCACATTCTCCCGTCCATCCGCGCAACAATGAACTGGTGGCGGAAGGCCGCATCCGCGTTCCCGGCTACAGGATGTATGAATACACCTTCAAGAACGGCAAAAACGAGGACGTCACGGAAAAAATCTTCCTGGAAAAACGTGAATCCCTGACGGGCAAGGACATCGTGCGCGCCGGGGTGGACCTGGCCCGTCCCGGCCATGTCAACGTCACCCTGAGCAACGAGGGGGCGGACAAGATGTACAACCTGACTTCCCGCATGCAGCTGGGCCACGACCGCATGGCCATTGTTCTGGATGACGTGGTCAAGAGCGCGCCTACGGTTCAGGCCATTCTTTCAAAAAGCTTTGAAATCAGCGGACTGGATGCGCCCGGCGAGGCGGAGGCCCTGACGAAGGTGCTTTCCAACCCCCTCACCAACAAGCTCAACTTTGAATCCGCCAGCGAAATCTCCGCCTCCCTGGGTCATACGGCTCTCCTTCAGGGGGAATACGCGGGCATCACGGGGCTGATTCTCTGCTTCATCATGATGATCATCTACTACCGCTTTGCCGGTCTGGTGGCTATCATGGGCCTGACGATCAATGCCCTGCTTCTTCTGGGGGCCATGTCCATCTTCGGGTTTGAGCTGACGCTGCCGGGTATTGCCGGTATCGTGCTGACCCTGGGCGTGGCGGTGGACGCGAACGTGCTGATTTACGAACGCCTGAGGGAAGAAAAGGAAATGGGGCGCCCCTTCCGCGTGGCTATCCGCAACTCCTTTGACAAGGCTTTCTCCGCCATCTTTGACTTCAACATCACCTCCCTCATTACCGCCGTCATCCTGTACTGGATGGCCACCGGCACCATCAAGGGCTTTGCCGTTACGCTGACGGTGGGCGTCATCACCTCCATGATCGGGGCGATTCTCGTCACCCGCGTCCTGTTCTACTGGGCGGATACCATCGGCATGATGAAGGACCTTAAATTCCTGAATCTCTTCAAGAAGAAGAGCAACATCAACTTCATGGGCCAGAAGGTCTGGTCCTGCTCCCTGTCCGCCATTCTGCTGCTTATCTGCATCGTGGTGGGGGCCATGAAGGGCAAGGACTGCCTGGGCATGGACTTTACGGGCGGTTCCTCCATCTCCTACCTGGTCAACAAGGGAGACATCTCCTTCCGGGAAGTGGAAGGTGTCGTGAACAAGCTGGCCCTGACCCAGAAAGCCACTGTGCAGGAAGTGGCGGAATCCACGGACAGCAGCAAGGTGAACATCCTGATCAACTTCTCCGACAACGCCCTGGACAAGGCGGCCATCACCACGGCCCTGGACAAGGCGTTCCCCGTGCTGGACAACGCACCATTCAGCGAGGAAACCATCGGGCAGTCCATGGGATACGATACGCTCATCACTTCCGCCTGGGCACTCTTCTTCGGCATTCTGGGCATCATGGTTTACCTGACGGTGCGGTTTGAATGGACCTTCGCCATCGGCGCGGTCATCGCCCTGACGCATGACGTCCTGCTGGTGCTGGGGCTGGTGATCATCAGCGGCACTGAGCTGAACGTCATCCACATCGGCGCGCTGCTGACGGTGGCCGGCTATTCCATCAATGACAAAATCATCGTGTTTGACCGCATTCGCGAATTCCTCCGCTTCTCGGACCCGAATGAAAGCGCGTCCCAAATCATGAATGAAGCCATCAACCAGACGCTTTCCCGCACCATTCTGACCTCCCTTTCCACACTGGCCGTGCTGGTGTGCCTGTACTTCTTCGGCGGCCCTTCCATGGAGGACTTCGCCTGGACGATTTCCGCAGGTATTCTGATCGGCACGTACTCCTCCATTTTCATCGCCTCTCCGGCGGCCCTCCTCTTCTCCCGGAAGCACGGTCTGCATGAGGAAGTCAAGCAGGCCATGAAGGCCGGAGCCTGAGGCGCGGCAGGAAATTGATTCGTTAACTCTGACCGGGGGAGGCCGCATGCCTCCCCCGGTCTGTTTCTTGGTGGAAGGAAGGGGAAGGGTTAAGTAAGTCCGAGAGAGTTTGCTAGGTAAGAGGGGTAAGAGGGGTAAGAGGGGTAAGAGGGGTAAGAGGGGTAAGAGGGGTAAGAGGGGTAAGAGGGGTAAGAGGGGTAAGAGGGGTAAGAGGGGTAAGAGGGGTAAGAGGGGTAAGAGGGGTAAGAGGGGTAAGAGGGGTAAGAGGGGTAAGAGGGGTAAGAGGGGTAAGAGGGGTAAGAGGGGTAAGAGGGGTAAGAGGGGTAAGAGGGGTAATGATGGGAATTCCCTATAATCCCTAAAGTTCCCTATGATTCCTATAACCCCTAATTCCTTTTCCCTTTTCCCTGATAAGAAAAACCCCGCCTGCCGTAAGGCAGACGGGGCCGTCTCTCTGTTTCTGCTATGCGTTTCTGCGGGTGAACTTATTCATCATCCCCTTCTTCCTGGACCGGAGCGGGGGGAGGGGCATGTCGTTATTGCCGCGGGCTGCCTTCCTGGCTTCCCTGCGTGCGGAACGGCGCGCTTCCAGAGCCTTGGAGGCGTCAGCGTTGAGCTGTGCCATTTCAGCTTCATTCAGCTTGCCGTCCTTGTCGGCGTCATACTTTTCCTCAATCAGGATCCAGCCGGCCGCCATGATGGGGGCGCGGTTGGGATCAAGCTGGGGGCGGGGGCCGTCCGGGCGGTTGCCGCGGGGACCGCGGTCACCGTCTCCGCGGCGTCCTTCACTGCCTCTGCGACCTTCCGGTCCCCTGGGCGCGCGGGGTCCTTCAGCCCTGGGGCCTCCGGGACGGCGCGGGCCATCCATCTTGGGCGCACCCGGTCCCTTGGGACCGCCGGGCGCGGCATGATGCGGGCCGGGCTGGCCGTGATGGGGAGGGATAGCCTGCAATTCTTCCGGGGAAAGCTTGCCGTCGCCGTCCTTGTCAAACTTCTTGATCATGTTGGCAGCGTGGGCTTCCTGGCGGGCTTTCATTTCCTCCATGCGCTTGGCGGCTTCCGGATGGTCCTTGGCCCAGTCCTCCCGCATGGCTTTCTTTTCCTCGTCGGAAAGCTTGCCGTCGCCGTCCTTGTCATACTTCTTAAGCATTTCGGCCTTGCGGGCTTCCTGGCGGGCCTTCATTTCTTCCATGCGCTTGGCGGCTTCCGGATGGTCCTTGAGCCATTCTTCCTGCATGGCCTTTCTTTCCTCCTTGGAAAGCTTGCCGTCGCCGTCCTTGTCGAACTTCTTCAGGATGGCTGCCTTCCTGGCTTCCTGGGCTTTCTTGACGTCCGCCTGGAGAACGGCTATTTCCTCGTCGGAAAGCTTGCCGTCCTTGTCGGTGTCATACTTGGCCATGACCAGTTCTTCCCCGATGATCATGATGCCGGGATCAATTCTCCTCATTTGGAGATTGGCCCGTTCCGGACCTGGGCCCTGGCGGTCCCTGCCTCCGGCGCGGTGGCGGGGGCCTTCCCTTCTTTCAGGAGGGGGCTGCATTTCCGGAGCGTCGGAAGGTGCGTCCGGGGCGGGGGGCGGCGGCGCGTCCTGAGCGAACGCGGAGCATGCGGCAAAGGCCGCGGCGATAATCATTTGCTTGGTCATAACTTTGAGTGGTGAGGTTTGATGCGTTTCGGAAAGGGGCGTCGCGCTGTGATATCTCAAACAGGTGGAAACGCCTCCCTTTGCTAGGATGAACCCCCGGAATTCGTCCTGGTTGCAAAATAAAAACGTGCGTGCTCCGGAAAGGGGCGGCCGGAGCCTTTGCGGGGCTTCCCTTTTTTCTGCCGGGGTGCAGAATGGTAAAGCTGTTGAATATGAAATAAATCTGTAAAAAAAGACCGCAGCCCGGAAGGGTTGCGGTCCAGCCGTGTCATGGAGGGAAAAATTATTCTCCGGAAATGAAGCGGAGATAGGCCAGCCACCACTGGTCGCCACCCAGCAGCCAGATCAGAGCAGCGCTGAGCAGAGCGGGGCCGAAGGGAAGATTCCTGCCGAACCCCATGCGTGAAACGACTGCCTGCACAATCCCCAGCAGGGAGCCGAGGAAAAGGCAGAACACCGCGCCCTGCCATCCGCCCACGCATCCGGCCATCATCAGAATCCAGGCATCACCGGAGCCCATGGCTTCCCGCTGCGCGCGAATATCCGTCATGGTTCCTTCCACGCTTTCCAGGTCTTCCAGCGGGAAAACGTCTCCGTTCTCCAGCTCTATCCTGTCCTGGCGCAGGATGACGGAGCAGGGAGGAGCGTTTCCCCGTCAATGGTGACGGAGCCCCCGGAAATGACGGCCTTGTCCGTGGCCCGGTGGAAAAGCATGGACCAGTCGTGAGGCTGTCCGTTGATAATGAGCTGGAGCTCGTCCCGGTCGGATTCCGGCTCCTTCAGGCTCCACGGAGCGGGAGCGTCAAAGTGCTGCTTCCAGGTGCCGAACAGGAGCTTGCCCATTTCAATCACCAGCCTGATGGCGGCATACCCGGCGATTCCCCCCAGCACGGAGGCCGTGAAGGCGTCCGTCCAGGTCATGACGTCATTGTCCGGCAGGAGAAACGGGTAAAGGGCACAGGCTCCCACTCCGGCTGCGGCGCCGATGAGCGCCTGGGTACGGAATACGATCAGATGCTCCGCGTCAATGAACATGATGACGATGGCCATGGCAGTCCACAGGCAGAGCAGTATGGCGGCTCCCGCGGAGGCGTCCGCGTACTTCCACCCCAGGGCGGCGAAAAGCAGGGCCGTAAGCAGCTCCACGAAGCAATAGCGGAAGCTGATGCGCGTTCCGCAGCAGGCGGATTTTCCCCGGAGCGTCAGCCAGCTTAGCACCGGAATATTCAGGTACCACGGAATGGGTTCCTCGCATTCCGGGCAGAAGGAGCGCGCCGGATCATTGACGGAGATGCCCAGCGGCGTCCGGTAAATGACCACGTTCAGGAAGGAGCCGATGCAGGCTCCCATCAGGCCGAAAATCAGCGGAATCAGCCACGCGGGAAGGGCGTCAGACATGGGAGGGTGGGGAATAAGTCCGGCTGGGCGTCTGGTTGATGCGGTCAATCAGCAGCCTCAGCCTGCCGTAATTGCCGCGTTTGATGGGGAAAATGAGGCGTGGCAGCCGGTCCAGGTGGGGTTCGTCCGCCTCATCCGGGAGCGGTCCGCTCTGGACCATTCTTCCCCGGGCAGGATCAGGTCTGAAAAATCCCGTTCCAGGTGCTCCACCCACTGGGCGGGCAGGTGCGTGTTCAGGCGGATGACGATGGCGTCCCTGACAAAACGGTAGGAGTGGAAAATGCGGTAGAAGCGGTCGATGTGCTCCATGGCCTCCGCCGGATTCTTGGTGACGTGGATGAGGTGCAGGTCATCCGCGGAAATCAGGCCGGAATCCACCAGTTCCACGCGGATGAAGGCCAGCCAGTTCAGCCAGAAAGTCTTGCCGGGGGAATCGAGAAGGACGATCGGGTAAATGGTGGCCTTCCCCGTCTGGATCAGGGTGAGGGTTTCAAACACCTCGTCCATGGTGCCGAAGCCGCCGGGGAACGCCACCATGGCATCGCTTTCCGCTACGAAATTCAGCTTTCTGACAAAGAAATAATAGAAATTGATCAGCTTGTCGCTGTGGGCTACCACGTGGTTGGAAGTCTGTTCATACGGTAGGGTGATGTTCAGGCCGAAGGAGCGTTGCTCGCCGGCTCCTTCATTGGCCGCCTGCATGATGCCCGGTCCGCCACCCGTAATGACCATGTAACCGTGTTCGCTGGCTTCCCTGGCGAACTCCCGCGCCGTTTCATACGCCGGCTCATCATTCCTGATGCGCGCGGAGCCGAACACGGAAATCTTGCGGATGTGGCGGTACGGGGCGAAAACGCAGTTGGCCCGGTACATCTCCCGCCCGGAACGGATCAGGACGGTAAAATCGTGGTCGGAGGCTTCGGACTGCGCCATGTTGATGCCCGTCTTGATATACTCCTGGAGGTAACGGGGATCGTGCCTGGTGGAGGCTATTTCGGAAAGTTTTTTGACGACTCCTTCCAGAGCCTGGTAGCTGGTGTCCATGGACATGGTGGAGGGGCGCTTCTTGTCTTCCCCCGTAAAATCCCTGTTGTCCAAAAAATCAGGATGCTTCATGAGTTGGTATATAGGTTTGCCCCACTATGCCAGATGACGCACGTTAAGTCACAGAAAATTTGCCGGCGGACATGAAAAGAGTTGATTGTTGAAAACAGATTGTTAAATTGCTCCCCGCACGGGCGTTTCCAAAACATGCCGTAGGTCCTTCAGGCGGATTGCCCGCCATGCCCGTGCTGAGGGGAAACCCGGTACATTACATACGATTATGTCGGAAAACGAAACCACTACTGCAGAAGAAACCGCCGTTACCACGCTGGCCCGCTTTGAAGTTCCCAGCCGTCTGGAAAAAATTGAAGACCCGAATGATGCGAATCATCTGACCTTCGTGGCGGAACCGTTTGAAAACGGTTACGGCCATACGCTTGGCAACTCCCTGCGCCGCGTTCTTCTGGGTTCACTTGAAGGCGCCGCCATCACCTCCGTCCGCATCGCCGGCGCACAGCATGAATTCTCCTCCCTGCCCGGCGTGGTGGAAGACGTGACGGAAATCGTGCTGAACCTGAAAAAGGTCAAGTTCAAGCACAACGGCAAGGAACCGCGCCTGCTCTCCCTGCGCGTGCACAAGCAGGGCGTCGTGACCGCCGCCGACATCACTGACGACACCACCTACCAGGTGGTCAATCCCGATCAAATCATCTGCACCCTGGACCAGGACACCATGTTCGAATGCGAATTCCAGGTGCGCGTGGGCCGCGGCTTTGCCACCGGCGACGAAAACAAGGTGCCGGACATGCCCATTGGCGTGATCCCGATTGACTCCATTTTCTCCCCGGTCACCCGCGTGAAGTACTCCGTGCAGAATACCCGTGTGGGCCAGATGACCGACTACGACAAGCTGATCCTTGAAGTATGGACGGACGGGCGCATCTCCCCCGCAGACGCCATGCTCCAGGCCTCCGCCATTCTGCGCCACCACCTGGACGTCTTCGTCAACTATGACGACAAGCAGGTCAACTTTGAAGAAGCTCCTTCCGCCGTCCAGGACGAGGAAACGGCCCGCCTGCGCAAGCTGCTCAACATGAGCGTCAACGAAATCGAGCTTTCCGTGCGCGCCGCCAACTGCCTCAACAACGCCAACATCACCACCGTTGGCCAGCTCGCCATGAAGAGCGAAAGCGAAATGCTCAAGTACCGCAACTTCGGCAAGAAGTCCCTCAACGAAATCAAAGACAAGCTGCTGGAACTGGGCCTTTCCCTGGGTGTTCAGGTGGATCCCTCCCTGCTTACCGGTCCCGTGCCGCAGGCCAAGCCGCGCCTGGGTCTGGAAGAGGAAAGCCCCGTGGGCCTGGCAGACCTGATTGCCGCCAACATCGAAGACGACGACGACTAAATCTCACAAAACCAACACACATAGAAAAATATCATCATGAGACACGGTGTAAAAACCTCCAAGCTTCAGCGCAACGCTTCTCACCGCAGGGCTTTGCTCGCCAACCAGGCATGCAGCCTCATCCTCAACGGACGCATCACCACCACCCTGGCCAAGGCCAAGGCTCTCCGTCCCTATGTGGAAAAGCTGATCACGCTCGCCAAGCGCGGCGACGTGCATTCCCGCCGCCTGGCTACCGCCACCATTCACAACACGGCCGCCGTCAAGCGCCTGTTTGATGAAATCGCTCCCCTCTGCGCGGAACGCAAGGGCGGCTATACCCGCATCGTCAAGCTGGGCCAGCGTCTGACGGACTCCGCCCTCGTGGCCATGATCGAAATCATCGATCTGCCCCGCGAAACGGCTGAAAAGGAAGAAGCTCCCGCAACCACGGAAGCAACCGCCTAAGGCCGTTCCCTGACACATCAGGTTTAACCATCCGCCCCGGCCTCTCGCAGAGACCGGGGCGGATTTTCTATTCATATTGGCGGTAAAGAGATTACGGAGGAAGTGCGGTGGCAAGATCGCTCTTGCTTCTTTCCTGCCGGAACGGTATAATTCAGCCTCAACTATGGACGCAGTATTATTGTTTTCCGGACAAGGTGCCCAAAAAGTAGGCATGGGCAAAGATTTGTATGACCAGTATCCCGCAGCCAGGGCCCTGATTGAGCAGGCGGACAAGGCGCTTGGGGAATCCCTCTCCTCCATCATGTTTGAAGGCCCCGGCGAAGAACTGACCCGCACCTGCAACTGCCAGCCTGCTCTCTACGTGCATGGCCTGGCCTGCCTGGCCGTCTTGAAGGAGCTGGCGCCTTCCCTGAATCCCGTGGCTGCCGCCGGCCTTTCCCTGGGTGAATTCACGGCTCATGCGGCTGCCGGAACCTATACCTTTGAAGAAGGCCTTCGCCTGGTCCAGAAGCGCGGCGCGTTCATGGAGGAAGCCTGCAACGCCACGAAGGGCACCATGGCGGCGATGATCGGCGGGACGGATGAAAACGTCATCAAGCTGGCGCAGGAATGCGACGTGGACGTTGCCAACTTCAACTGCCCCGGCCAGACGGTCGTTTCCGGCACGGAAGAAGGCGTGGACAAGGCCATTGCCGGAGCCAAGGCTGCCGGCTGCAAGATTGCCAAGAAGCTCAATGTGGCGGAGCCTACCATTCCCGCCTGATGCACAGCGCCATGGTGAAGCTGGCGGAGGAACTCAAGAATGTCTCCTTCGGCACGCCTTCCATGCCCGTCTACTGCAACTATGAAGCCCGCGTGGTGGAAGGGCCGGACGACATCCGCAATGTGCTGGAGCACCAGGTGTGCGGCTCCGTGCGCTGGACGGCCTCCATGCAGAAGCTGGTGGACCAGGGCCACCGCCTTTTCATTGAACTGGGACCGGGCAAGACGCTGGCCGGCATGATGGGCCGCATCTGCAAGGATGCCACCGTCATCTCCATCGAAGACGTGCCCAGCCTGGAAGCCGCCGTTGCGGAATTAAATAAATAATTCTCCGTAACAGTAATTTTCAAACCGCCGGATCTTCAACGGTCCCGGCGGTTCTTTATTTCAAGTTATCCGACGGCACGGCGTCCCGGCCCGGGTGCAACACGGTGGCGGACATTCCGCCGCGCTCTTATTCCCTGCCGGGAGCAGCGGTAATGCCGCACTTTTCCACAAGCGTGTGGACGTAGCATAAAAGCTTGCCCATGAAAACGAGGATGCAGGGAATCAGGATGATTACTTCCAGTTCGGCATGGTTCGTCAGGAAAAATATCACGATGCCAAAGCAGAAAAAGAGGGTTGCCGCTGCGTAAAACAGGATGCGGATGGAAGGCTGCTCCTTCTTTGAAGGCTGGAGCGCCTTGAATTTAATCCGCCTCTGCAGAATGGCGGAAAGGGGGACCCAGTTCCGGGAATCTTCTTTCCTGACCATGGTGGTGGAAAACGGAAGCTTGCCGGCTGCCGCCAGCGTGTCGATCACTTCCTTGCTGACGGGACCGGCGGTTTTCTCATCGGTGCGGTAATGGTAGAGCGTTGCTCTGGCGGGTATCGGGCTCATAGGCTGCAGGGGAGAGAGCGGAGAGGAGGAAAATGTTTGCGTCTGGTCAGCGTTCCGGTTCCTGGGCGGGCATTTTCCTCATGCCTCCGGTAAGAAGGTGCATGTACATCAGCATCTTTCCCATGAAAAACGCTATGGCAGGCACGAACAGCACTTCCATGTAAAGAATGGTGTGGAGCATGATGGAATGCGCCACGCCGCAGGCCAGAAGGAGAAGGGCAATGATGTAAAACAGGAGGCAGCTTTTAGGAGGGCGGCAGGAAAGCATGAAGGCGGATGCCCTGAGGCGCGCCAGGCGCTCCTGGCGGCGCAGCTCCGTTGCGAGCGGCATCCAGCACTGGGAATGTTCCTCCCGGATCATGGTGTCCGGAAGAATTTTCTTGGAGACAAGCAGGGCGTGGAGGTCTGTCAGGCAGATAGGGCCCACAATCTTGTCTTTGACGCGGTAGTGATATAATGGGGTACGTTGGGAAGCCATTCTCCTTACATAAGGCATGAAAGGAATTCCGTCAAGAAACAAGCGTAACGGAATGGAAGGCGGAATTCCCGAATTCCTAAAGAAGTTCCGCCAGGGAACGGATTTTACTGGTTGCCAGGGAAAAATCCGCCTGCTCCGTCACCCGGTTCGGGATGGAGATGACGGGCATTCCTGCGCGGTGTGCGGCGGTGGTGCCGTTCTGGGAATCTTCCAGCACCAGGCATTCAGCCGGCTGCATGCCCAGGTTTTCCGCAGCCTTCAGGAACAGGGCCGGGTCCGGTTTGACGGGAAGGCCGTCGTCACGGCAGATGACGGTCTGGAAATAGGGCATGATGTCCAGCCTGTTCAGCCAGCCGTCCACCCAGCGGTGGGAAGAGCTGGAGGCCACGCCCATGGGCGTTCCGGCTTCCGCCAGGCTCCGGATGAGTTCGCAGGCTCCTGGCAGAAGGCCGGCGTGCTCCAGGTCGCGGACGATTTCCTCCTGGCGGCGGCCGTTGACGGCTTCCCAGTCGAAGGTGCGGCCCGTCAGTTGTTCCAGATGCTCCCCGGGGTTCCAGTGGGTGTAGCCGCTCCCCAGGCACTGGTTGAACAAATCCAGGGGGAGGGCGTGGCCGCAGGATGCGAACACGCGTTCCCAGGAAGAATAAATGGCGTATTCCGTATCCACCAGCAGCCCGTCAAAGTCAAAAATCACGGCGCGTGCCCGGTGGAGCAGTTCGCGGGCTTTCCGGACGGCTGCCAGGGAGTCGTCAAGGTGGTCAGGGTTGGTCATGGACGGGTGTCTTTTTCAAGCCTCTCAGCATCTCCATGAAGCTTCTGTGGGCCAGCTTGGTCTGGAACAGGCGGATGGCGATGATGGTGTAAATGATGTTGGGCATCCACGCCCCCAGCCAGGTGGGGAGGTAGCCTGCGGAGGCCAGCGTGGGGAAAAACTCATACAGGAACAGCATGGCCGCCGCCAGGAACAGCGCAATGCCGATGCCGGACATGGCGGAGCGCCGCTGGAACGTGATGGCGGAAGGAATGGCGATGAATGTCAGGATAATGCAGGAAAACATGCGGGCTATCCTGACGTGCCATTCCGTTTGCAGGCTTCTGAGGTACTTGGCGTTTGTCGTGCCGGACCTGATGATTTCCTGGAGGGCCGGAGTGCCCTGGGTATCCACGCGGACGTTGGGGGAAATCAACTGCCAGGGAGTCTCTGGATAATGCTCTTTCAACGTTTGGTATTCCTGCCCGGCGAACACGGGCACGTCGTTCAGCTGGCGGGGTTCCTCCTGGGAATAATTCCTTTTGATGGCTTGCCGGAATGTCCATGTTCTGGAAGCCGGGTCCCACATGGCTTCATCCGCAAACAGCTCGTACTCCATCTTTCCGGGCGCGCTGAACTGTTCCACGCGCACCTGCCTGAACGGCTCGCCGGGGGAGTCTATTCCGGGAGGGTCGCCGAGGTACCAGATGCGGGATTCCGCGTCGTTCTTGTAGATGGTGCTCCGGGAGGCGTCGTCATTTTTATTCTGGCTCAGGGAGGAAAACATCAATTTCCTGTACAGAGTGGAATTGGGAGCCCAGTGAAACCCGAAGATGCCGAAGTAGATGGCCGCAAAGACGGCACCGATGATGACCGGGGCGTTGATCCGGAGCAGGGATCTCCCGGATTGCAGCATGCCGGTGATTTCCGAGGATGAGGAAAGCTTGGTAAGCGCCCAGAGCGTTCCCAGCAGAAGGGTGTAGGGAAGGATCAGGTTCAGAATCATGGGCAGCTGGCTCAGGTAGAAGCGGAAGGTGCCCGCCAGGGGGAATCCAGGTTCATCAGGTCCCCCACATTGTCCGCAAAGTCGCCGATGATGTAAATCAGCGTGAGGATGGCCGTGCACATGATGAAAGCCGTGAACCAGGTACGCGCCACATACCTGTCCAGGATGCCCGAGCGGTTGTACAGCAGCATCCCCAGCGCCGGAAGGAAACAGCCCAGGAGAATGAGCCAGGGCCGCAGAAGCTGGGCAAGGGGATATTCGGACGGCGTGCCGGGAATTTCCCATTGCATCTGGGACCATTCCCGGGGCATCAGGAACCAGGCCGCCGTTCCTCCCAGCGCAAGCAGGAGGAGGAATGCGAACCATTGGCGGAAATGTCGGGCCTGGATTGCCATGAAAAAGTAAGGTGGGACAAGGATGCCAGATCGGGGGCGGGAAATAAAGCGTTATTTGGCCGCCGGGCAGGGACGGAGGCTTGCCGGAACCGCATGTCCGTGCGCCCGCGCCTGTCCAGCGGAGGGCGGTGCGGCACGGCTCCATGCGGGCCGGAATGGCGTGCGGAAGATATTCTCCTGATAGAAGTTGAGTGTTGTCAACGTAGACAGGATGGGATAAAATCTTCCTGACAACCGCTTTCCGGGTACAGCTTTTCCATGTTCAAACGTCTTGTTCAACTGTTTCTTCTGCTCCTTCTGGCAGCAGTGGGCGTCCTGGTGTGGTTTGCGTGGTATGTGTCCACTCCGTTGCTCGTTCCCGTGGGGGGGATGAACCCTCCGCTTCTCCCGTTGCGGATTCCCTGGTGATGGAGCCGGTGGAAGCCGTCTCCGCCGACGGTACCGCCATTGAAGGCTATCTGGTGCGTCCGGGGCGTCCGGAGGCCTTGTCCCCGCGCCAGAGCCGCGTGCGGGATACCTTGAAACTGCGCGGAAGAATGCCGCATCTGGAGGCGAAGCCGGAGCTGGTGGTGATAGCCACCTCCTGGGACCAGGGGGTGAAAGGCTCCCTGCCGCTGGCGGAAGGACTGACCGGAGCCGGTTACACGTGCCTGGTATGGAATCCGCGCGGGAAAAACGACGCCCGGAAATTCTGCACGTACGGATTGAAGGAATATGCGGACGTAACGGCTCTGCTGGACGCCGTATCCCGGAAACAGGGGGGATTGCCGCCCGTGGCCGCCGTAGGGCAGGGGTTTGGGGCAGCGGTGCTGCTGAAAGCCGCGTCTGAAGATCCCCGCATCCGCTGCATGGTCAGCATGGACTGCTTTCCTTCCCTGAAAACCGTGGCCGTCCGGGAAATGGAGCAGGACTGGGGCAAGCCCCTGTGTTATGCCGCGTACTGGCTGCTGGATGCCGGCGTTGACTGGCGTGCGGATTTCAGTACGTTTGACGTGGCTCCCGTAGACGATGCCCTGAAACTGGATTATCCCGTCATGGTGGTCTGCACGAACCAGTACTTCTTCTCCACCCTGGAGGATTGCCTGAGCATTTACGACTCCCTGAGAAACGAGAAAAAACAACTTTATGAATCCATCCGGGAAGGCGAGCCCTACGGCACCCGGGAGCGGACCTTCCTCCATTCCATTGAAGGAAAAAAGGGGGAGAAATTTGAGAAAACCTACAAGGTCAACGTCTATGCCGGGGATGACGAGTTGCAGGCTGGCATTGCGGAATGGATTCATGAGAATACGCGCATGCCCATGCCCAGGGTGTTGTCCCATGAAACCTACAGTGCACCTGCTACGGGCACCGCTCCTTCCGGTTCATGAACCGTGCCTCTCCTTTTGCTGATGATCCCGTGAGTGCCAATCAGGAAAACACCCGTGAACTCCGCGAGAACCGCCGCAGGCGCAGCCGTTTCATCCTGCCTGCGCCGCGCCATCTTGCCGCCGTGGCGGTGGGGGCCCTTCTTGCCGCCGTGCTGGTGCACTACCTGGGCTTCATCGTTCTGAGCTGGTTTGACCTGGGCATTCATGTGCACAAGGCACCCGCGGTTCAGGAGGACCGGAAGCCGCTGCCTGAGAAAATCGTGCTGAAAGCGGACGACCGTCCCGCACCGGATGTGGCGGAAGTGGTTGAAAAACCGGATATCGAGCAGCTTGAGGAAGTGCCGCCGGAATTGCCGGACCTGGAGGACATGCTGCCGGAACAGGTGGTGATCGCTCCGGGGAAACCAGCTTTTCCGCCGATCCGGTTACTCCGTCCCCGCCGGAATCCCTCGCCCCCAGAATGCCGCAGGTGGACATGAATGCCGTCGCGAAGGGACTGCCTGAACCTTCTCCGCCCGAGATGCTGAAAACTTCCGCCAGCCCGGCGACTATCAAGACGGCGGAGCCGGACATGGTCAACCCGGACGAATGGTACAACAACAAGCTCAAGGGGGCTGGCGGCCAGGATGATTCCCATCTGCCGGACGGCAGTAAATCACTTTCCCAGTTGATGGCCCAGTCCTCCCTGGGCAAGGACAGCGGTTACAGCAGGCTGGGCGCGGACCTTCTGTTTGAATACAACAAGGCGGTGATGAAAAATTCCGCGCGCCTCAGCATGCTTCAGCTCGCCGGGCTGATGATGAAAAACCCGGACACGATTTTCATTGTAGAGGGGCATACGGACAGCTTCGGTTCCGGAGAATATAATGCCGTGCTCTCCCTGATGCGGGCCAATGCCGTGCGCCAGTGGCTGAAGGACAACGGCATTGCCCTGACGCGCCCGAACGGGGAATGCAGGCTCTACATACGCGCCTGCGGGGCCTCCCGCCCGGTAGTCTCCACGAAGGGGGACCGGAATGCCCAGGCTGCCAACCGCAGGGTGGAAATCCACATGCGCAAGCCGGGAGAGGAAATTCCCGCCGGAAGCCTGCCCGTCACGTATGCGGTGGATATGAATACCCCCATTGCCCGCCAGGTGCGGGCCGGCGTGGGCGCCGAGGCCAGAATCCCCGCTTCCGCAGGAGAAAGGAAAACGGCCCCTGCGGCGCGTCCGCCGTCTGCCGTCCCGGCAGCCCGTCCCGCTCCCGCTGCGCCGGGACGCCGGGAGAAGCCTGCGCCGCGGCAGGAAGTCATCCCTGAGGCGGAACCCGTTCCGGAAACCATTCCTTCCGCCGAACCCGTGGAAGAACACATTCCCTCGGCGGAGCCGGTGGAGGAGGATATTCCGCTGGCGGAACCCGTCGTGCATGCGGAGAGGCGCGCCGCGGTGAAGGGAGGACTGGCCTGAAATGGAACTGATGCGTTTTCTGCCGGTCCGTGCCTTGCCCAGGCCCGGACTGCCCCGGTATCTCTTCTCCTTTGACTTTGACGATACCCTGTTCACGTTGGGGGGCCCTGCGGAGGAAAGACGCGTTTTTTTCAGAACCATGCGTGGACTCCGGGCGCGGTACGGCGTGCTCTGGGGCATCAATACGGGGAGGGACCCCGTTTACCTGCGGGAAGGGTTGATGGACATGTTCCAGGGTAATCCGGAAGCGTTTGCCCCGGATTTTACGGTCACGATGGAACGGAACGTTCATCTGGCGGATGCGGAAGGGCGTCTGATGCCCGGCGTTCCGTGGAACGATGCCTGCTCCGTGGCCCATGACGACCTGTTCACCCGTCACGGCGGAATGCTGGAATCATTGATGGACCATCTGGAACACCGGTTCTCCGGGCTGGAACTCCGCAGGCAGGCCAATGACGCTTTTTCCCTGGTGGTGAACGATGCCTGCGGGCTGGATGACGTCTCCTGCGTCATTCAGGACACGGTTGGACCGTATGATGAAATCGTCACGCAGAGGGCGGGGCCTTACCTGCGTTTCAGCCACCGCGACTACAACAAGGGGACTTCCCTGGCTTTTGTAGCCTCACGGTTCGGTGTGCTTCCCGTCCATGCGGCCATCTTCGGAGACGGGCACAACGACCTGGACGCCATGCGCCATTTGCCGGAAGCGTTCCGGTGCTGTCCCTCCAATGCGGCGGAGGAAGTGAAAGCCATGGTAGCCTGCGGCCATGGATACATCAGCCCGGAACCGCGCACCCGCGGCGTGCTGGACGGCCTGATGCATGGCGCGTTCCCCCATTTCGGGATGAAGGCGGAGGTTCCGGAAGCGGACGCTTGAAAAACGGGGGACGCCGGATGCGGGGAAAATCGGTTTCCGGAATGTTCTTTCCATGAAAGCTCCCGCGGAAAAGGAAGAATCGTATTGACAAGAAATGTCTGCGATGCAGAAATAATGACGATTTATTCCGAATTCCGATCACATGAATATTCCTTCTTTTACCCGAAGCGTCTCCAGAGGTTCCGCCGTAGGCTGGTTTTTAGTGCTTCTGCTGGTTTGCGGAGCGGGAGCCGGATATTATCTGTACCAGGATAACCTGGCAAAAAGGAAAGCTGCCCAGGAATTGACTACCGAGCGTAAAATGAAGGAAAAGAAGGCCAGGGAAGCCGCTGAAAAACAGAGAATGCAGCGTGAGCGGGAAATCAGGGAGAAGAAGGAAAAGGAGAGGCAGGCAGAGCAGAAGGCGCGTGAGGAAGCCAGGGAAAAGAAGGAACGGCAGGCTGCGGAAGCGGCTCAAAAGCTCCGGGAGCAGGCTCAACGCGAAGAGAAGGAAAAGAAGAGGAGGGAGGAGCTGGAACGGCGCGAACGTGAGGAACAGGCCCGCAGGCAGGAGGAAAACATCCCTGTGGAAGAAGATGAGCCTGAACCGGAAGGGCGTTTTCCCCTGCCTGTGAAGAACCGGATGCCGGAGCTTTCCGTCTACTCAATCCCCTCCAGGGATGAAATTCAAACGGATAAGGACAAGCCGCTGGAAACATGGTCCTGGGGCAAGGCGGAAAAAATGGCGGGAATAGAGGAATTCCCTGCGGGAGCCGCCCCGTGGAAAAGAGGTGATGATACCCGCCGCATGCAGGAGCTTCTGGAAAAATGCCGGGAATGGAAGGACGCCAAGCTTTCCACCCTGAAGGCGTGCCCGGCGGCGAAGGATTTTCCCGGCGTTCCGGAGGACGGGGCCCAGACGGTAAGAAGGACGGTGGAAATAGATTCCAACATCGGCGGCTGGCACAGTACGGGACTGTATGCTCCCCCGGAGGGGAAATCTCCTTTTCCCTGTCCGGCGCGCCCAAGGACAGCACGGTCAGCGTGCGCATAGGGTGCCATACGGACAGCCTGCACAAGCTGGATGAATGGAAAAGGGTTCCGGAAATAACCATGCAGGTTCCGGCGGACCGGGGCCGCGTGAAAATGGTGAACCCGATGGGCGGCCTGGTTTACGTGAATGTGGGCCAGCGTTCCAAACGGGGAAAAGTATTCAAGGTTCAGATTTCCGGAGCCGTGCCGGCCCCTCTGTTCGTCATGGGGAAGACCACTCCGGAACAATGGGCCGAACAACTGGAAAATACCAAGGCGCCGTGGGGGAAATCTGTATGCCCCGCCTCATTGTCACGATGCCCGTGGAGCAGTTGAAGCGGTGTCCGGATGTTCAGAAAACGGCTGAATTCCTGCAAAAAAACATGGCCCTCCAGGACTGGATCATGGGATGGGACACCAAGCCGGACCGCCTGCATCACCCGATGCGTTTTGTCGTGGACAGGCAGATTTCCGCCGGGGCCGGGCATTCCGGTTATCCCGCCATGGCTACGAAGGACTGGACGGACTCCATTGCCAGCGGCTCCATCATCCATTCCGGAAGCTGGGGGCTGTGGCATGAACTGGGGCATAACCACCAGTCGCCTCCGTTTACGATGGAGGGCCAGACGGAAGTATCCGTCAACATCTTCTCCATGGTCTGCGAGGTAATGGGCACCGGGAAAAACTTTGAATCCTGCTGGGGCGGCGGCATGGGGCCGTACGGCATGAGCGCTGAGATGAAAAAGTACTTCTCCGGCGACCAGACCTACAATGAAGCGCCCAACAAGGTGCAGCTCTTCTTCTGGGTGGAGCTGATGTACTATCTGGGATTTGACGCTTTCCGGCAGGTGGCCCTTCAATTCCATGACAAGCCGTACGACAACGGCAAGCTGAGTGATGAAAAGAAATGGGAATGGGTCATGAACGCCTTCTCCAAGGTCACGGGAAAAAACATGGGGCCTTTCTTTAAAATCTGGCGCATGCCGGTTTCCGAACGCGCCGCGGACAGGATGAAAGACCTTCCCGTCTGGCTGCCTTCCAAGGACTACCCGGCCTGCTATACCGCGGAGGAATAAAAAGGTTCCGGGATTATGAGGGCTTCCGTTGCCGCACTCGCGTCTGGACGGTTCCGGCGGCGGGGGCTAGGATGGCGGAGCTGATGAAATGGCTGAATGACTGGCTGGGCTTTTTCAAGCCCCTTCAGGTGAGGAACCTGCAAATCTTCTGGTCCGGGCAGGCCGCCGCCCTGATCGGGATGTGGCTGCAGGTGACGGCCATGGGCATTCTTGTGTACGACATTTCCGGCGGCTCCGCCACGGCGGTGGGCTTCCTGGCCGCCCTGAACGCGCTCCCTTTCTTTCTGGGCGGCATGCTGCTGGCCGGGCTGGGAGACCGTTTTGACAGGAGAAAACTGCTCATAGCCGTGCAATGCGTCCAATGGCTGGTGGCCGTAGCCCTGTTTCTGCTGACGATGCTGGACATGCTCCAGCTATGGCACTTGTATGCCGCCGGGCTGGTCATGGGCGTCAACCAGACGGTGGGCTTTCCCACGCAGCAGGCTTTTGTGGGCGATCTGATCCCGCGCAGGCAGTTGCAGGAGGCCGTGGGCATGTACTCCCTGGTATTCAACACGTGCCGCGCCGTAGGTCCGGCGCTGGCCGGCTACATCATTGCGGAATGGGGGGCCGGAACCGCCTTTGGCGGCAATGTCGTGGCAAGCCTGCCGTTGGTAGGCTGCCTGGTAGCTCTGAAAGGACGCGTTGCGGATACCTCCGCCCCTAAAAAGCAGCGCGGGGCCGGAAGAAAGGCCTCCGGGCTCAAGGCGGTGCTTTCTACGCGCAGCCTGCTCTTCATCATGATCAGCGCGCTCATTCAGAACATCTGCGGGCAATCCCTTTACCAGATTGTTCCGGCATTGATGCACGGGAACCCAAGGAATACCGGCCTCATTCTGGGAGCGGTCGGAGCCGGTGCCATGGTGAGCATCCTCTTTGTCCTGCCGTTTGCGCGCAAAAGCGACAGGGTGGGGGCCAAGCTCTCCTCGGGCACGCTGTGGATGGGGAGCGCATTATGCGTGGCCGGCATCATTCCCGTGGTGGAAATACAGGCCCTCTGCTTCTTCTTTGCCGGTCTGGCTACTTCTTCCCTCTTTGTCACCTCTTCATCCGCCGTGCAGCTTCTGGCGCCGCCGGAACGCAAATCTGCCATTCTGGGGCTGTTCAGCATCGTTACGATTGGAGTGCAGCCTTTGGCGGCCATGGGCTGGGGAGCCGTGGTGGATGTTTGGGGAGTCCAGGCGACGATCATCATGGCGGGAGGGCTGGAAGCCTTGTTCTCCATCTGGATGCTAAGCGTTCCGTTCTGGCGCAACTTCAAATTCTCTCCGGATGATTGTCCTGAGGCAACCTGACGGATCCTTGTCATTTGGCGGCATGGGAAAATTGCCGTCCCGTATTCCGCTGGCTTTTAAGAATTGGTCAGGAAGATGCGATTCGGGAAGTTCCTGGCGGCGGGAATTCCGGAATGCGGCTTGGAAGAGGCTGGAAAGGCAGTTCTTGAACCTGTTTTACTGAAAAGAGAGCAGGCGTATTCCGGTCCTGCGGGAAAATTGAAAGCCGCTTCTGCCGTTTTTCTCCTGGCGGGAATCATCTGCGGCCTTGCAGGGAGAATGTGCCTCCCTGCCGGCAGGACTCTTCAGGGAAAAAGGAAAACTTGGCAGACCGTCCTTCCGGGAAATAGCCTTCCTGCTTGAATGATTCCTGTTTTTCAGGCGGACGGAATGTGGATTTTTCCCCAGCAAAAAAGGAGGAAGGAGGTAAATATCCGGAAAAGGGAAGAACCGGGTTTGTTAATGCCCCGGCTTTGCCTCGTGTTCGGAATAGCTGATGCCCAGCATGCAGATATCGTCGGCCTGGTTGGTGCAGCCGGTGAATTTTGCTACGCAGGTAAGGGCCTGATGGACAAAATCCTTGGTGCTCTTGGGGGATGAATTATTGAAATAATCGATCAGCCTCTCCACGCCCAGCTCTTCCCCTTCCGAATTGGCGGCTTCCGTCAGTCCGTCCGTATACATCAGGACGCGGGAACCTGCCAGGAGGGGGAACTGGGCGTTCTGGTACGTGGCGTCATCCAGCAGCCCCAGGGCAATGCCCCTGGGCAGCGGCATCTTGCGGGCAACTCCGTCCGGCCCCAGGATAATGGGATGCGGGTGCCCGGCCGTGGAGGCGGTCATGACGCCGGTTTCCAAATCCAGGTAAATATAAACGGCGGAGGCGAACATCGTGGTATTCGCCCGTTGCAGAATTTTGGCAAGCTGGTGGTTGAGGGAAGACAAAAAGGCCGCCGGATTGTCCGCCAGATGGGACAACTGCTCCATCAGGCCGCGGAGCATGGAAGCGATCAGGGCGGCGCGGATGCCGTGGCCCATCACGTCGCAGACGATGGCGCCTACGCCGGAATTGCCCACGGGAAAGGCATCGAACCAATCGCCCGCCACCCCCTCTGAAGGAGTGAAAATGTGGTGGAAATCCACATGGCGCGTCAGGCCGTGTTCCGTATGGGAGCGGGAGGGAATCTCATAGGGAAGCAGGGCGAACTGGATTTCCCGGGCCAAATCTATCTCCTTCTCCAGGGACTTGTTGCGCTCTTCCAGAATACGGGCTGTTTCCGTGGCCTTGATCTCCGTCTTCACCAGCTTGGTGACGTCGCTGGAAATGCCCACGATGCCCTTCAGGTCCCCGTTGCGGCCATACCAAGGAAACTTGCTGATCTGGCTCCAGGAATCATCCTTGTGAAGCCATGTCTCATGATGGAGGCGGGCGCGGATGGGGCGTCCGGTAGCCATGATGTCCAGCTCCTCCTTGCGGGAAACATCGGACATCGTTTGATCGAAAAAGTAATCGTCCGTCCGTCCAGTCAGGTCAGCCGGCGTGGGCACGCCCAGCTTATTGGCCGTGGCGGTATTCGCCAGGACGAAGCGCGATTCCCGGTTCTTGAAATAAATGCTGTCCGGAATGTGCTCAATCAGGGTGTGGAACAGGTCCCTGTCTTCCGCGGCGCGCAGTTCCGCCGTCTTCCGCCGGGTGATGTTGACCCATACCCCTACCAGCATGACGGGGCGGCGCTGCTTGTCCCTGCGAGCGAGACCGTTGATGCGGACCCAGCTCCAGCTCTTGGAATTCAGCTTCTTCATGCGTATTTCAATGCGCATGGGCATGTGGGAATGGCCGTCCAGGTAACGGCGCACCTCCTGGGAAAAAAAGGCCTGGTCCTCCTCGTGGATGGTAAGCTCCGGCTGGGTGAAAATATTGGGGGCCTTCTCCTTGCGGCTGGCCCCCATCATGGTCAGGCAGCGGTCCGTGTAATGGATGACGCCCGTTTTGATATTCCAGATATAAAACCCTTCTTCCGCCGCCGCCAGGGCCATCTTGATCTTGTCCCAGGTAAAAACTCTCTGGGCGGAATGTCTGTTGCGTGAGGGCGGCATTGCAGTTGCCGTTATCTAACGACAAAACATCTGCCTTGGCAAGAGGCAAAATAAAGGAATCATTCCTGAAAAGCGGAACGGCAGGAGAAAAGCGGGAAACGGGCCCGGTTGCACCGGGGCGGCATCCGCCTATCTCTCCTTCTCCTCTTCCTGGGAATGAAGGAATTGCAGCTCTTTCTTCAAGGCGCTTCCTACGCGGTGCTTCGCCAGATAAACCTGGGCAATCGTGACGCCGAGCTGTCTGCGGACCTTCGCCGCATCCCACTCCCGTAGCACGTAATAATCAAAAATTTGAAACTGCTTGGGAGACACCTTCGCTTTGACGCGTTCCAGGGCCGCCTGGAGCAGGTTATTCTGCCACTCCCTCTCCCACACCTGGTCAAAATTATTCTTCCCTTCGTCCGGAATCTTGTCGATGGGATGTTCCTGGCTCTCCGTGGCGTCCGGGCTCATCAGCATGGCCGTATCCTTCTTCCGCTTGCGGAACTGGTCGTTGATGCGCCAGCGGGTCATATTCCAGAGCCAGAGCTTGAAGGAACCCTGTTCCGGCTTGTAAATATTCTTCTTGCTCTGCTTGGCGATGGAAAGAATGGTCTCCTGCACCACGTCCCAGGCTTCGTCCTCCCTCAATCCGGCCTTGAGGGCGACGGAATAAATAAGACGCCAGTACGTCCGGTAAAACTCATCCCACGTGCGCTGGTCCTCCCAATTCTCCAGGCGCGCAATCAGGCTTTTCCTGGTATGTTCGGCATATTGGGAAAGTGTCTGCTCGTCAGGCTGGGACTCGTTCTGGGGTTGCAATGAAGGCACATTCATGGTTTATCATGAATTACGGATGAAAGTGAAGTGAAAGCCGAGTAATAAGCCGGAAAATTTTGTGCGGCTCGGCCTGTTCATTCACTACGTCCTTCATGGAGAAAATCTTTCAAGGGAACGGACATGATCAGGAAAACGTCAAAACGCAGGGGAACCTCCGTCATCGCGGCCCTGGTTGTGCTGTGCGCGGTGCTGGGGTACGGCTTGATGGAATGGAAGCCGCTGACGGATACGCCGCAGGCGGTGCCTGCCTCCCGGGAGGCGCCCGGGAAGGGAAGGGTTCCGGAGAAAATCTCTATACCGGAAAAGGGAGAACCTGTCAGGTTATTCACAATAAATGCTGGCAACTACTTTGTACCGGAAGATCCGCGCAGGAGCAACTTCCAGGTAAAATACAAGCCCGTCGAAGCACGGGAGGCCGTGGCCGAACTCATCCGTCAATCCGGTGCAGAAATAGTAGGATTGTCAGAAATGGGTGGGGAAGCCGCCGTGCGCGACCTGCAAATGCGGTTGAAAAGAAAAGGAGTTCAGTTACCGCATAAGGTCCTGGTCATGCGGAACGGAGAAGACCGGGGATTGGCCCTTCTCTCCAAATATCCCATTGTGGACAACCGTTCCGTGACGGACATGCCTGTATCCGGAGAAACGAAGAGGAAAAAAATGATGCTGCGGGGCATTCTGGACGCCACGGTGAAAACGCCGGATGGCCGCCTCTTCCGCCTGATGGGCATTCATTTGAAGTCCCGCCTCAGCCGTGACGGCTCCGCGGAAGACACGCGGCGAAGGGAAGCGTATGCCCTGCGGGACTACCTGAATGAAGCCATCGCCTCCCAGGACGGCATGCCGTTGCTTTTGTACGGAGACTTCAATGACGGTCCGGCGGACAGCGCCTTGCAGGTCATCCAGGGGCCGGCTAAAACGGAATACCGCCTGAACCGCCTGAAACCCAGGGATTCCCGCGGGGAAACCTGGACCATCTACTACGAAGACGGAGACACCTACCACTCCTTTGACCATCTTTTCCTGAACAATACTCTGAAAAAGCGCCTCGGCCGCAAGCCTCCCATGGGAATCCTTGACTCTCCCCTCTCCCGCCAGGCCAGCGACCATCGTGGCATTTGGGTGGAATTGAGGTAGGTAAAAATGATTTATTATAAAAAAGATATGCAATAAATATTTGTTAGTTTTTTCATTTTATGAAATGGATATTTTTGCAATATGAAAATATCTTTGCAAAAATCTAAAAAAATAATATCCTAATAAGGATGAAATTTGTAGTGCTGATTCTTAGCATTGCAACT
The DNA here is from genome assembly GCF_049262625.1 of Akkermansia sp. JRP_AM1. Taxonomy (NCBI): domain Bacteria; kingdom Pseudomonadati; phylum Verrucomicrobiota; class Verrucomicrobiia; order Verrucomicrobiales; family Akkermansiaceae; genus Akkermansia; species Akkermansia sp. JRP_AM1. The sequence continues at coordinate 339,548 of NZ_CP118234.1, read as the reverse complement.
CTAATAACTGATAACTATTTATTATCGAAAGAACATAACAAATGAATGGTCACTTAGAAGAGTTTCAGGAAATTTGTCAGGAACTACAGTATGAAGAAAAGCGCCTTCTACCTTTGTGTGCAGCGGAAAACGCCATATCGCCGTTCGGAAAAATTCCGTTAGATTCCTTTATTCAGGAGAAATACATTATGGGAGGAATTATCAGTCTGGAGACCAAACATAATTTCATGGAAGCGGAACATTTATTTAAGTTCTACAGTCTCCTCAATCGACAATGTTTTGAATTATTCCAAAGTAATTATTCAGATGCAAGGACATTATCAGGTGTCAATGCCGTTATGATCCTCCTGATGAGTCTCTTTCAACCGGGTAGCACTTTGCTTATATCATCGGAAGATAGTGGAGGTCATGGTTCCATGCCTCTTATATGCCACCGGCTCGGTATAAAATTTATATATGCGCCGTTTGATTATGAGATAATGGACTTTGACTATGAAAAAATTAAAGCATTACGTCAAAAGGTAAAAATTGACGGTATGCTTATATGTCCATCTGACATCTTGTTTCAACCATCTTTGCAAAATCTGGAAGTATCAGAAGATTTTATAATTATTTACGATGCAACTCAAACTTTAGGTTTAATAGCTAGCAAATCCAATTCCAATCCTTTCCATTTTTTCAGCAATGAAGTTCCATTTGTTTTAATGGGCGCAACTCACAAAACGCTTCCCGGGCCGACTAGCGGATTAATCATGACGAATAATCAGAAACTGATGAATCTCATTGATACAAAGATTAATCCTGATTATCTACGAAATGTGCAATTTCATCAAATTCTTAGTCTCATTCTTGTTCTTATCGAGATGGAAATGTTTGGTGAACAATATAGTAAGCAAATTATAGACAATGCCAACAAACTAGGGCGTTATCTTGAGAAACGGGGAGTGCAAGTAATTCGAGCTCGCAATGATTTGTATACAGACACTCATCAAATATTTATATCCATGAAAGAAAATGAGATAATGAGATTTCTTCACAGAAGCCAATCACATGGGATAAGTTTAAACGGAAGGTATAAAAAGCTCTATCGCGATTCAGGAATACGAATAGGAGTTCAGCAAATTACACGTCATGGTTGGGAGGAAAATGAATTTGAGCAACTTGCTGATGTTTTTTATCAGCTCACGCAGGATACATACAACTATGACGAAGTAGAGAAAAAACTTAATATCTTGCGTTCAAAGAAAGATGTCCATTATACTTTTTCAGAGCAAACGTATCATGATGTTTTCAACTGCTTACATGACGGTTAATTTAACTGGTCCGCCATGTTGAGCGGCGTGCGCCAAGTCGGCATATTGCATTTTTTCCCAATATCTAGTTTGATTTTGATCAATTTCCCCGCCTCGAAGCAGATTCTCGACATAACATGCACAAGCATAGTTTATTGATAGTACGTGGTTGTGAGCTTCATCGGATAAATCAGTCATTATTTTTTGTACTTCATTTAATTGTTCACTCTGGATGATGTCATGGAACTGGTGTAATGTTAAAATTTTACCTAGCTGGGACATTGTTCGCAGGTTGAGATCACCGTTTTCATCAGCAAATGCAATAGCCTGATTATAAAGGGAAAGAATTTCATTTTTTACTTTTCGATTCTGGTTTTCTGCGGCATAAGTTTTTATTCGTAAAAGTTCAGCTTTTTCAAAGTAGAAATCATAAATAATTCTGTACTGAGTTTTTTCCAGACTGCGCAAAGCATTATCTACAATAGTAAGAGCAGATTCTATGTCTTGAAGTTTCTTCAGTGTGTAAATTGCCCGATGCCGTTGCGCATGCATTATGACGGGAGATTCTCCAATCTCTTTGGCAAGCGTGTCTATCCTGTTAAATGATGCCTCGTAATCGAATGACGTATCCCAGAATAGATAGATAGCGATACGCGAGTAGAGAATTTTCATTTGCAACTCAAGGTTTTGTATATTAGTGTTCTTATCCAAGCCTCTAAGAATATTATCAGCCAAAAGCAAGTCGCTTCCCTGATGCTTTAATATGTGAGCCTTTAAATATAAAAGCTTGGCCTCTTGTATTTGGTTCTTGAAAACCTTGGGGAGATGTTGCAGAAAAGCGTCGATTTCGCTTATGGCAAAAGAAAACCGATTGCTTAGATGATGCAAATCGATAATGAGAAATAGCATATCAAAATCTTCTGCATTCATATTTTCTGTGGGTCTCAAAGTTGGCAGAGCAGAATCTATTTCCTCCAAACGAGCTAATTCCGAGTATGCCCTTCGGTATTGTCCCAGTTGCAACAAGGAGTTTAAATAACAGTAATTAAAATATTGATTATTCGAATGGCTTTCTTTAAGTGACGAATTGAGATAACCGATTTGCTCATATTGCCACAGACGTTCGAGAAATAAATACTGTTTGCCGTCCAAAAGATTTTTTAGAATTTCGCGACCAGTTTCTTCTGAAAAATGAGTGTCGCTTAACATCAATAAAGAAACATTCAATGTGCCATCAAAAATATTTTCCAGATGTTCATGCGAATTTTTAATCATTTCCACAGCTTGATTTTTGTTGCAGCATTTACGACAGGATTCTGCTACCAAATCATTCATCCGTATATTTCCATCTCTTGTATCATTTTCTCGATATATCAATGAAGAATCGAGGACTGCACATACATGGTGAGGTGTGCTATCAGGGATTATATCGTATATTTTCCGTTCAGGAAGCGAGTCAACTCCCATAAGCTTTAAGTAAGCCATTAACATCACAATCTTTTTTGACTCATTACTGAAAAAAGAGTATTGCTGCCATATTATTTCATCAATAGTTTCAATATTAGAAAGATTTAGAGCCCTATTTTGATGTTCCAAATCTATTAATATGCGTACATAGGTTGGAATGCCGCTTGACAAACGAAGAATCTTTTCAGGATCAGTTATTGAAATGTTGTAAACTTTTTCCAACTCATGCAAATGGAGGCACCCAAATATATCTGGTTTCAAATTTCCATATAACGTGATAGTTTGGCTGTATACTAGTGATTCTATTGTAATTCCAATAATGATAGAGATGTTTTTGGATGAATTTGTCAGTATTTCAGCAAACTTGTCAGCATCTCTTTTCCTGTTTCTATCAATACCATCTAGGATAAATACGATTTTGGGGTAACGAGATGCTTGATTAAGAAATGCAGCCAGGGATTCTGCTGTTCCTATTTTTTCGTCGGATGGAATCCCTATCATTTCAAGACACTTATGTAATATAGAAGAATCTTTGCCTTCTATTTCCACGTAGTACACTGTTGTGCATATTTTTTTCTCTGCCAAGTCATTGACAAGGCGAAGAAGTAATAGTGTTTTTCCTATTCCTTTCCTGCCGGTAACATAAAAAATTCTGCGTCGTTCGCTGCTATCGTTGATGAATTGCATAAGCGTACAGCGTTCATCTTCACGGTCGACAAAAAAATTATCACAGTAACATTTTGTTGAAGACAAAACAACGGGATATTTAATTATTTTCAGAATCAAACCCGATATGGCCAGCCCCGCGACGAATAGTCTCCAAAAATCGAATTTTATAGTTTCTAATATTAAGAGTATGATACCGGTGGGAATCACGCCGCATATGTAAAACCAGGCCAATCTGTGCAGCCAGAGGGCGAGAGTCTTTTTTGTTTGGTTACGCATATCTATAATCGATAATAAATAGTTATCACTCTTTATTGTAGAATTATCTGCACATTTTTTCTTGGGTGAAAATTCTGAAGGATGACTCTTTGTTTGGTGGTGCTGACGTGGGTGTATATCTGAGTAGTGGCGAGGGAGCTGTGGCCGAGGATGGTTTGGATGTATTTTATGTCTACGCCTTCTTCCAGAAGGAGGGTGGCGAAGGTGTGGCGGAATGTGTGAGGGGTGACGGGTTTGTGGATGCCGGATCTCAGGGCCAGTTTTTTGATCATGATTCTTACTGACTGGGAAGAGAGGTTGCGACCTAGGTGGTTGATGAAGAAGAACGTGTTCTGACGGGAAGAAGGCAGACAGAAGCGCTGGTATTCGTGCAGGGCTTCCAGAATGGCGTCCTGGCATATTTGGATGACGCGTTCCTTTCTCCCTTTGCCATAGACTTTGATGAAGCCGTTATGGAGGTTTACGGACGCAAGGCGCAGAGCGCATAGTTCGGATACCCTGATGCCCGTGCCGAACAGGAGTTCCACCACGGCAATGTTGCGGACGATTTCCTGATAACGATACCCTGTTTTGCTTGAACAGGCGTTTTTCTCCCGGTACAGGGTGGTTAGGATGGAGGCCACTTCCATGGAGTCCATGACGGGAGGGAGCAGGAAGGGAACCTTGATGTTGATTTTAAGCTTCCGCATGGGGTTGATGAAGTCATCGTCTTCCATTTCAATGAAGTTCAGCATGGCTTTGAGCGTAGCCATTTTTCTTTTCATGGTTCTGGGCTGAAATCCCGACAATGATTTAACGTATTGCTTCAAATCTTCTGCGGAAATAGCGGGCAAATGGCAGATGCTCCTTTGATTTATCATGAAGTCGGCAAATTGCCCCAAGTCGGTTGCATAGGCTTTCAAGGTCTTTTCACTAAGGTTTTTTTCATATTGGGAATGAAACAGGAATCGTTCGATGGTTTTTTCCAATAGGGATGAGTGTAATGTTGATGTATTTGGCATGGCGGAACGGAATAATAAGAGTGTCCCATGGGTGCAAGGTCCTTTTTGTGCCTCTGTCACTAGGAATGCCGGGAGCATGGAATCTTCTGTGGTGCAGGAGTATCGTCCGGCATGGAGGGAACGGGGCCCGGGATGAAGGGGAAGAGTGACGGTCCTCTATTCTTATTATAAGAATGAAGTTCCTTTTCCGGAGAATGATGGAATGCTAGTTCCATTCCATGCGCTTTCGGAATTGTTCCTTTGTACATTAACCGGAAATTTCGTTCTCCAACGAGTAAAGGGGTCGATAGGCTTTCAGGCCCGGAGAAAGGATGAACCGTTTAAACTGCTTGGATCATTATGGGGCATTGCATGCCCTCGGATGCAGGAGGAGTGGTCGGGAACTCTGGAAAAGTGGCATTCCAGAGGCGTTTCAAGAGCTTTTTCCTCCCTATGCTTCTTGAAATGTGTGGATTGAATCAGTCGGAAGTTCCGTTCTTCCGGATGGTTCATGGCGCCGGGGATGATCCGGGTGAAACCCCGCCGGATTTTTATTCGGACCGGAACATATCAGGCATTCCCGTTTCTCAAAAAATGATTGCCGTGCCCGTGTGAAACGGGTAGCATGCCAAAAATCGTTGTTCAATCCTGCATCATCTGTATGAGATATTTTTCCAAGCATTCCGGAACGGCTTCGCACTGTTCCTCGTCAGGGAGCAAGGGGTTTACCCTGGTGGAACTGATTGTCGTCATCACCATTATGGTTGCCATGATGGCCTTGGCCGCCAGCATGTTAAGAGGCGGGGGCAGGGGGCAGGGCCTCCAGTCCGCCGTGGAGATGGTGGACGGCATGGTGCAGGAAGCCCGCCTGGACGCCATGGGCAAGGGAACGTGGAGCCGCCTGATTATCGTGAGCACTCCTGAGGACGAAGCCCGCAACATGCGCACGCTGGGCGTGATGTCCAAAAATACGCGCACCGGAAAGTGGCATCTGGTCAACCGTTTGCAGACTCTTCCCGCCGGGTTTTACATCAGCCCCACCTACAGCACCCTGCTGGAAGGCTCCAAGAAGACCAAGGGCAAGTCCGCAGCCCGTAGCTTTGCCAGCCGTGACGGGCAGGATACCGTCAATCTTCCGGGCAACCGGATGACGGATATTTATTTCATTGAGTTTGACGAGGAAGGCCGCATGTCCCAGCCGAACGCCCCCACCCGCCTGGTGGTGGTTTCCGGTTCCGCCGGAAACGGCAAGGAGGAGAAACCGACTCCGATGGTGGACGGCAAGCCGGGCCTGGCAGGCGGCATCGTGATTTATCCCAAAGGCAATATCAGCCGGCTGAGGACGACGGAGCAGGTGATTCCCAACTAATTCATATTTTACCGGATTTCCCATTTTATGTTGACCAAGTGTATGAAACAGTCTCGTGCCAAGGGGTTCACCCTGACGGAAGTGGTGCTTGCGATCGGCGTGGTTGCCGTGCTGATCGTGGTGTTCATGGCCATGTTCATTCCAGCCAGAAGGACGGTTCAGTCCGCTCTGACCATCCGCGAAGCGGACCGCATCGTCCACGCCCTGACGGCGGAACTTGGAGAGCTTCGCAATTCCGAGCGTGCCGCTCCCAATGCCAGAAAGTCTTCCACCACCAGATATATTTCCGCTTTTGACAAGGCGTTTTACTGGATGCAGTTTACGTCCAAACCCGCTACGACCATTCTTGTTTACAATTACAGGGCGGATCTGACCAAGGGCGCCCGCAAGGACGGCACACCTCAGCCCTGGCTGGAGGAAGGTGGAGCATCCCCGGGCAGAATACGGCGGTGGTGACGGGAGTTTGCCTAGCGAACAACAAGGACCGCTGGGATGATTTCAAGGCGCTTGTCGGCCCCGTCTTCGCCGTGCGCATGACCCAGCTGGTGGTGGAGCGCATGGATTCCAACGCTTACGGGTACAAGCTGGCTCCCAAGTACGGGACGATTTACAATCCCTACAACCGCGGCAAGGTGATTACGGAGCCTTCCCTGTACGTTTATACGCCGGAGAAGGGCGGCGGCCTGAATTTGCCGTGGGGGGCGGAAGTCCTGTACCAGGCGGAGTTTTTCCAGCTGTTGAATACGGACCCTGAACGTTTGCAGCACCTGACGTGGGAGAATTTGAAGACTCCCATCTTTACGCGCAATCTCGCTTTCCGCCGCTAACGGGCATTATCTGAAGACCTCTGAAAAATCATGAAGACATTTGCCAAAATCAAATCCGGCGCGTTCACCCTGATTGAGCTCCTGGCAGCCATGACCATCACCACCGTGCTGGTGCTGGTGATTGTGGCCCTGACCTCCCGCGGGGTGGATATCTGGAGATGGGTGCTGCAGGATGTGCGGACCACCACGCTTGCCCGCACGGCCATGGATACCATGACCAAGGATTTTGAGAGCATGCAGTTCCGTGCCGGTAATCCCTTTGAATGGATGCTGGTGCAGCGGGACAGCGATCTGGTTTCCCGCGCGACCAAGACCACGGCGTCCAGGAAGAAGGGCGGTTCTTCCGCTCTGAATGAAGCCCGCGTGAACCTGATGACCATGGGGCCGGAAGGCGCCAAGATCACGAATGCCTCCCAGTTGATTTTCTTTACCACGGCTACGGACCGCAATCCTGCCAAGTCCAGCATGGACATGCGGAACGACCGCATCATCGGTGACGTGAATTGCGTGGGGTACAAGCTGCTTTACCGTGACCAGATTCTGGACCAGGACGCTACGGCGGAGTCTGACGGCTTTCCGGTTTATTCCCTGTACCGCAATTTGATCAGCGCGGAGGATACCGTGCAGAATCTCCTGGGCCAGCAGGACCTTTGGTCCGCTTATACCCGCTACCAGCAGGATGAGACCATTCCCGCCAATTTCCTGGTGGAAAACGTGGTGGAAATGACGCTGATTTTTGAAGTGGACTACCAGAAGAAGATCGGCAATTCCGGCAGCAACAAGTCGGACAAGGATGCCACGCAGCGGGCGTCCGTGCTGGTGCCCGTCATGACGACGGGGGCCAACCGGCTCGGTTCCTGCACCCAGATGGATGTGTACGGCAACCGTCTGGACATCATCGGCAGCAGCGTGAATATTGACGATTTGAAGTCCGGACGCGTCACTGCCGTGACGATTTCCATGACGGTGGTGACGGATGAAGGCATGGCCCTGGTGGACCAGATCCGGCAGAAGAAGCGTCCCGCCCCCTCTCCGGAGGAATTCTTTGAGCGCTATACCCGGTCCTTCACCCAGCGCGTAGCATTGCCCATGAACCGTTAGGCCTGTAGTATGGGGGCTGATGGAAGCGGGTTTTTCCGCTGCCGTTTCCCGCCCGGAGCGTCCTGCCGTTATTTACACTGTAGTTGCAAAATGTCTGGTTTCGCAAATGTCGTCGGCAATTTGTCCCCTCTGCCGGAGCTGGTGCTGTGGCGCGACCCGGTCGCTAGAAGCGGGGAGGAAGCCATGGCCGTGGATGAAGCCCTGCTGGAATGGGGAGAGAAGCCCGTGCTGCGTGCATACCGCTGGGCGGAGCCGACCGTGACCTACGGTTATTTTGACGAGGAAGCCACGGCACGCGCCATTTTTCCGGGAGAGGAACTCCATTTTGTCCGCCGCTGGACGGGCGGGGGAATTGTGGACCACCGGCAGGACATTCCCTTTACCCTGGCCATGCACCGCCGGGGAGAGAAGGAACGGCCTTCCAGCGCCACCCTGTACCGATGGATTCACGGGGCTTTGGCCCGTGTTTTGAGAGATTGCGGCGTGGAGTGCGTGATGCTGGACGGAGACGCCCCGGACGGTGGCCGCGCCTGTTTTGCCAGCCCCGTGACGAGTGATTTAGTACTTCCCGGCGGGGAAAAGCTGGCCGGTGGCGGCCAGAGAAGAGTCCGCGGCGGCGTTCTCCATCAGGGGAGCATCCAGAATTGCCTTCTTCCCGCCGGATGGGATGAAATGCTGGCCGCCCGTCTGGCGGACGGACATTCCCTGTGCGTGGAAGCGGAGCTGTTTCCCGGCATGAACGCTAGGGTGGCGGAGCTGCTGGCATCCAAATACCGCACGGAGGCATGGCGCTCCGGCGTGCGGCATGAGCGTACTTCCCATGCCCGGTGAACCTTCCCGTTTTTCCTTCCGATGAGTTACCTCCCCGATCCCGGCCGTTACAGTCATCTGGACTATCGCCGTTGCGGGCGCAGCGGGCTGCTGCTTCCTCCCGTTTCCCTGGGGCTTTGGCACAATTTCGGCGCTGCCGACGATTTCGAGAATGCGCGGCAGCTTATCCATGGCGCGTTTGACGCCGGCATCACGTATTTTGACCTGGCGAACAATTACGGGCCGCCTCCCGGCGCGGCGGAAGAATGCTTTGGCCGCATTTTCATGCAGGATTTGTCCCGTTTCCGTGACGAGCTTGTCATCGCTACCAAGGCAGGGCACCTGATGTGGGCCGGACCGTACGGGGACTGGGGTTCCCGCAAGCATATGCTTTCCAGCCTGGACCAGTCCCTTTCCCGCATGAAGCTGGATTACGTGGATATTTTTTATGCGCACCGGCATGACCCGGAGACTCCGCTGGAAGAGACGGCGGGGGCCCTCGTCACGGCGGTCCGGTCCGGAAAGGCCTTGTATGCCGGTATTTCCAAATTCCCGGCAGAGCAAACCAGGCAGATATGCGCCATGCTCAGGGAGGCCGGCGTGCCGTGCCTGGTCCACCAGCTCCGTTACAACATGTTCAACCGGGAGCCGGAAGAGTCCGTTTTTCAGGCCATCCGTGAAACGGGCACCGGGTGCGTCGCCTTTTCCCCCTGGCCCAGGGGATGCTGACGGACCGTTATCTGGAGGGAATTCCCGCGGATTCCCGTGCGGCAGGTTCCTCCGTCTTTTTAACGGAAGAACGGGTCCGGGAGCATGGGGAGAAAATTCGCAGCCTGGCTGCCCTGGCCCGGAGCCGCGGCCAGAGCCTCGCCCAGATGGCGCTGGCCTGGGTGTTGAGAGACCCCGTGGTGACCACGGCCCTGATAGGCGCCAGCCGCCCCCAGCAAGTCATGGATTGCCTGAAAGCCCTGGAAAATACGCGGTTCACCGCGGAGGAGCTTTCCATCATTGACGGAATGGCGGACAGGTAGGCGCTGTTTTTTCCAATGGGAGCGTTTGCTTTTTCTTTTTATCCAGTTTTCCCGGAATCAGGGCAGCTTCAAGAATTGCCGGAGATAGCTGGCCAAGGAGAGCACATTGCGCGGAATACCACGGTTTTTTGCCGTTTTCCAGGGTTTCCGGCAGCAGAAAACCGTAACAAGAAGTAGGCAGGGGGAAAGAGGTGCGGCCCAGCCGCTTCCGGAACCTCCGGAGTCAATTTGGATTAATCGGTGCGGTACTTGCTTCTTCCGTGAATCCGCCGGATTTTCCTGCGGTGCTGGTCTTTCCGCAGGAAGGTGAATTTTCCGTTCCGAACGGAGGTTTTTCTTGGAGTAAAGTGGACCAGGTGTTATGTTCCTACCACTTTAATTTAAAGTGTACTGACAATGATAACCATCCAGGATTTATTTTGGCTCATCCCATCGGCTTCCGTGCTGGCCCTCATTTTTGCGGCCGTCTTTTTTTACCGCATGAAAGCCCAGGATGAGGGGAACGAGGTCATGAAAATGATCGCCAAGCACGTTCGCAGCGGCGCCATGGCCTATCTGCGGCAGCAATACAAGATCGTCACGATCTTCTTTGTGCTGATTACCGTCGTATTCGCTTTTCTGGCGTACTGCCTCCATATCCAGAATCCCTGGGTGCCGTTCGCGTTCATTTCCGGCGGCTTTTTCTCCGGCCTGGCCGGCTACATCGGCATGAAGACGGCCACATACGCTTCCGGCCGCGTGGCGAACGCCTGCCGCCACTCCCTGGACGCCGGCCTGCAGATCGCCTTCCGTTCGGGCGCCGTGCTCGGCCTGACCGTCGTGGGCCTTGCCATGCTTGACATTGGCGTCTGGTACTGGGTGCTGGACTGGTTTTATGAAGACATGGAGCTTTCCATGCGCCTGGTCGTCATCACCACCACCATGCTGACCTTCGGCATGGGGGCCTCCCTCCAGGCCCTGTTCGCCCGCGTGGGCGGCGGCATTTTCACGAAGGCCGCGGACGTAGGGGCCGACCTGGTGGGGAAGGTGGAAGCCGGCATTCCGGAGGACGACCCCCGCAATCCCGCCACCATCGCGGATAACGTGGGCGACAACGTGGGGGACGTGGCCGGCATGGGCGCGGACCTTTACGAGTCCTACTGCGGTTCCATTCTGGCATCCGCGGCTCTTGGCGCCGCGGCTTACATGGCCGTGCCGGAAATGGCGATCAAGGCCGTTCTCACACCCATGCTGATCGCCGCCCTCGGCACCATTCTCTCCCTGCTGGGCGTGTATGCGGTGCGCGTAAAGCGCGGCGCTTCCCAGACGGAGCTGATGGCCGCCCTGAACCGCGGCATCAACCTGAGCTCCTTCCTGATCGCCATCGCCTCCGCCTTCCTGCTCCAGCTCATCGGCCTGGACAACTGGGCGGGCATCTGGGGCGCCATCGTCACCGGCCTGGCGGTGGGCATCATCATCGGGAAGAGCACGGAGCATTACACCTCCCATGACTCCTATCCCTGCCGCAAGATCGCCCACAGCGCGAAGACGGGGCCCGCCACCGTCATCATCTCCGGCATCGGCATCGGCATGATTTCCACCTGCATTCCCGTGATCACCATCGTCGTGGGCACCGTGCTGGCCTACGGCATGGCCTCCGGGGACTGGCATTTCACCGGCGCTGAAATGAGCAAGGGCCTGTACGGCATCGGCATTGCCGCCGTCGGCATGCTTTCCACCCTGGGCCTGACCCTGGCGACGGACGCCTACGGCCCCATTTCCGACAACGCCGGGGGCAATGCGGAGATGAGCAAGCTGGACCCGGAAGTGCGCCGCCGCACGGACGCCCTGGACGCCCTGGGCAACACGACCGCCGCCACGGGCAAGGGCTTCGCCATCGGTTCCGCCGCGCTGACCGCGCTGGCCCTGCTGGCCTCCTACATTGAAGAGCTGAAGATTTCCATCCAGCATTGGGGGGACGCCACCGGAAACACCATGTACAAGATCAATGACGCGGTGAGCGTGGAAGTGTCCAAGATAGCTTCTTGCACGTTGCCTGAATTCATGAATTACTTCCAGGTGACCCTGATGAACCCGAAAGTGCTCATGGGCCTCTTCGTGGGCGCCATGATGTCCTTCCTGTTCTGCGGCCTGACCATGAACGCCGTGGGCCGCGCCGCGGAGAAGATGGTGAAGGAAGTGCGCCGCCAGTTCAAGGAAATCAAGGGCATCCTGACCGGGGAAGCGGAACCGGATTACGTGCGCTGTGTGGAAATCTCCACGGCGGGCGCGCAGCATGAAATGATCTGGCCGTCCGTGCTGGCGGTCATCACCCCCATCTGCATGGGCCTCGTGTTCGGCGTTCCCGGCGTGTTCGGGCTGCTGGCCGGCGGCCTGGCCTCCGGCTTCGTACTGGCCGTGTTCATGGCGAACTCCGGCGGCGCATGGGACAATGCCAAGAAGTACATTGAGCAGGGCCACGTGGGCGGCAAGGGATCGGAAAGCCATAAGGCCGCCGTCATCGGCGACACCGTGGGCGACCCCTTCAAGGATACGTCCGGCCCCTCCCTGAACATCCTGATCAAGCTCATGAGCATGGTGGCCATCGTCACCGCCGGCGTCAACATCGCCGTGACGCTGTTCTAAAGGTTGACAGTCATTATATTCAAGGCCCGTGGATTCAGTGGAATCCACGGGCTTTTTTTCCGGCGGCAGGAAGGACGCCGTGGATTTTTTTCGCCATTGACGGAAAGTTTTTTTGACAACGCCGGGCGGGAGGAGTAATAAACGCGCAGATGCAATTCAGCACTGGACAGCCCTTTTTTAGCACGACCCGTTATTATGGCAACGGCTATTGGTGGCGTATACCCATGTCCGGACGGGGGAATCCCGATGTGCAGTAGTAGCATCCAGCTATGACCGTTTTTCAAGAACTGCTTTGATTCCTCCGAGAGTCAAAGCAGTTTTTTTATTTTCAACTTACACCATCATCCATCCATGCAACCACCATCCATCATCACCCTCCAACAGCGCAGCCGGCGGCTGAGCGCCGATTTGGAGACGCCCATCAGCCTGTTCCTGAGCCTGACCCAGAACCAAACTCCCGGCCTTCTGCTGGAGAGCGCGGAGGTGGATGGTAGATGGGGCCGCTACAGCGTCATCGCCTGCGATTACCTGATGACCGTTTCCTGCGTGGACGCCAGGCTTTCCCTTTCCATCAGCGACGACCGCCTGGCTTCCCTGAAGGAGCTGGAAGGCATGCTTTACCTGGACGGCCTGCGCTCCCTGATGCAGCGTCTGGAACTGGTGGGGGACGACATGAGGCAGGCTCCCATCACGCGGGCTCTGTACGGCTACTTCGGGTATGAAACCGCCGCCCTGTTCCAGCCCAAGCTGGCGCAGACCATCAGTCCCTCTTCCGCGGAATCCTGCCTGGTATTGGCGGGCACAGTGATCGTGTTTGACCATTTGTACAACCGCCTCACCCAGATCAGCCTGGGCGAACACCGGGACCTGTCCCACGCGCCCCTTCAGGAGACGGAAGAACCTTCCGTCGGGGAGGTTTCCCGCACGCCGGACCAGGCGGGCTACATGAAGGGCGTGGAGCATATCAAGGAACTGCTCCATGACGGAGAAGCCATCCAGGTGGTGCTTTCCTCCCAGGCCTCCGCGGAGTTCCACGGTGACGCCTTCACGCTGTACCGCCGCATGCGCAGCATCAATCCCTCCCCGTACATGTTCTTCATGCGGCTGCCGGAAGTGACGCTGTTCGGCTCCTCCCCGGAACTGATGGTGCGGTGCACGGACGGCAAGCTCCAGCTCTCCCCCATTGCCGGGACGCGCAAGCGCGGCAGGGACGATGAGGAAGACTCCGCACTGGCCGCCGACCTGCTGAAGGACCCGAAGGAGTGCTCTGAACACGTGATGCTGGTGGACCTGGGCCGCAACGACCTGGGCCGCGTCGCCAAGCCCGGCTCCGTGAAGCTGGAACGCCTGATGGAGATTGAACGTTTTTCCCATGTGATGCACATGACTTCCCGCGTGACCGCCCAGGTGAACGACGGATTGGACGCCCTGGACATCCTCGGCGCGGCCTTCCCCGCCGGAACGGTCAGCGGCGCTCCCAAGGTGCGGGCCATGGAAATCCTGGCGGAGGAGGAACCCCTGCCGCGCGGGCCGTACGCCGGCTGCATCGGCTGGCTGGGGCTGGACAGGAACGGCGTCCACATGGATTCCGGCATTACCATCCGCAGCATGTGGGTGAAGGACGGCCGCATCCACTGGCAGGCGGGCGCCGGCATCGTGTACGATTCAGATCCGGCCGCCGAATGGCAGGAGTGCATGAACAAAGGCAAGATTATTGACGTTATTTTGAAAGGAGAAGACCATGTTTCTGTTCATTGATAATTACGATTCCTTCTCGTGGAATCTGGTGCAGGCGTTTTACGCCCTGGGCCGCAAGCCCGTGGTGTACGCGAATGACGATCCGCGCATTCTGGACCTGGCGGCCAGCCCGGAGCTGGAGGCCGTGTGCATTTCCCCCGGCCCCAGCCATCCGCGCAACGCCGGGCTGTGCCTGGAGTTCCTGAAACGCCTCCCCGCCGCCGTTCCCGTGCTGGGCGTATGCCTGGGGCACCAGCTCCTGGGCTACTTCGCCGGAGCGGAGGTTTCCCGCGCTCCGTACGTGATGCACGGGAAGAGCTCGGACATCATCCATGACGGTTCGGGGCTGTTCACCGGCCTTCCCAATCCCATGACCGTGGGCCGCTACCATTCCCTGGTGGTCCAGTCCAAGGAGGACGAGCCGAACTCCCGTTTTACCGTCACCTCCCGCGGGCCGGAAGGGGAAGTCATGGCCCTGCGCTATAATGACCGCCCCTGGGTGGGCATCCAGTTCCATCCGGAATCCATCCTGACGCCGGACGGCCTCCAGCTCCTGGGCAACTTCCCGGACAACATCGTTCCGGCAGGGCAGAAGGAAAAGCGCATCAACCGCATTCTGGACACGCTGGCCGCCGGGCAGGACCTGACGGCGGACATGGCCGCCGCGGGCTTTGCGGACATCATGGACGGCCGCATGACCCCGGCCCAGGCGGGCTGCTTCCTGATGGGCCTGCGCATGAAGGGAGAGACCCCGCTGGAGATGGCCCATGCCGTCGGCATCGCCCTGGGGCGCGCCAACCGTGTGGAAGGGCTGGAAGGGGACTGCATAGACGTGGTTGGCACGGGTGGCGACGGCCGCAGTTCTTTCAACTGCTCCACCGCCACGTCCCTGACGCTGGCCGGAATGGGGTACAAGGTAGTGAAGCACGGCAACCGCGCCGTGTCTTCCTCCTGCGGCTCCGCGGACGCCCTGGAAGGCCTGGGCTTCCCGCTGGACGTGGCTCCGGAGGACGTGCAGCGCCTGCTGGACGAGCGGAACTTCGCCTTCCTGTTCGCGCCCAATTTCCATCCCGCCTTCCGCAATGTGGGCCCCATCCGCAGGGAGCTGGGCATACGTACCCTGTTCAACCTGCTGGGGCCCCTCATTAATCCGGCGCGTCCCACGCACATCCTGCTGGGCGTGGCCCGTCCGGAGCTGGTGGAACTGCTGGCGGAGACGCTCAGCCAGTCCCATATCCGCAGGGCCGCCGTGGTGTACGGCGCAGGAGGGTATGACGAGGTGACGCCGCTGGGACCCACCAAGATGATGATCGTCCATAACGGCAGGCTGACGCCCATGACCCTGGACCCCGCGGACTACGGCATCCAGCCCTGCGAACCGGAGGACCTGGCCGTTCGGTCCAAATCGGAAGCCGTGGCTGTGCTGAAGGACATTCTGGCGGGGAAAGGCCCGCGCGCCATGATGGACATGGTGATTCTCAATGTGGGGGTGGCCATGTTCCTGCTGGAGGACCACATGGACCTGGCCGTCTGCATGGCGAAGGCCCGCGAGGCCGTCTGCGCCGGGGTAGGAAGGAGAACGCTCCATGCTGCTTGACCGGTTCAGGGAAGCCAAGGCGGAGGAAATAGCCCTGCTCACGGACATGGCCTCCCGCCGGGAGCTGCCCCGTCCCTGGAAGGGGCGCAGGCCGGACTTCCTGAAAGCCATTGCGGAGCCGCCCGCCGGGCAGCCCGTGGCCGTGATTGCGGAGTTCAAGCAGTCCTCCCCGTCGCGCGGCGTCATCGCCACCGGGCTGAAACCGGAGGAAGTGGCGGAACAGTATGCCGCGGCGGGCGCTTCCTGCATCTCCGTGCTGACGGAGGAGCGGTATTTCGGCGGCCGCATCGGGTATCTGGAGCGCATGAGCCGCGCCGGGCTTCCGCTGCTGCGCAAGGATTTCATTTTCCACCAGCTCCAGGTGATGGAGACGGCGTCCACGCCGGCCTCCGCCCTGCTGCTCATCGTGCGCCTGACGCCGGACGCGCGGACGCTCCGCATCCTGAGGGAACAGGCGGAAGCCTACGGCATGCACGCCGTGGTGGAGGTTTTTGACGAGTCGGACCTGGCAATTGCCCGGGAATCCGGCGCTCGCATCATCCAGGTGAATGCCCGTGACCTGGATACGCTTGAAACGGACAGGGCTGCCTGCCTGGACATGGGGAAACTCCGCCGTGAGGGGGAGGTGTGGATCGCCGCCAGCGCCATGAGCGCCGGGGCTCATCTCAGGGAAGCCGCGGAAGCGGGCTTCCAGGCCGTACTGATGGGGACTGCCCTGATGGACGGCGGAAAGCCGGGTGAAAAACTGGCTGCAATTTTAGAAGAAACAACATGAAGAAGCATTCATTCGCAATCAAGGTGTGCGGGATTACCCGCCAGAGCGATTTGTCAACCGCCATGGGGATGGGAGCCCATTTCTGCGGATTCATCTTTCATCCCAAAAGCCCGCGTTATATTGCTCCGTCACGCGCCGCGGCCCTGGACTCCGCGCTGATCCGCCGCGTGGGAGTCTTCGTGAACCAGAACGCGGAGGAAATCATGGACATCATGAAAACGGCCCGGCTGGAATTCGCCCAGCTTCACGGCGCACAATCCCTGGACTGCGCGCGCCGCATCGGTCCGGAAAAGGTGATCCGCGTACTGTGGCCGGACCGTTATGAATCCCTGGACGCCCTTCAGAAGGAAATGGAACTCTGGGCGGACAGCTGCGCCTGGTTCCTGCTGGATGCGGGCAGCCAGAGCGGCGGCCACGGCGTCTCCCTGGACTGGAACGCCCTGGCTTCCCTGAAATCCCCCCGGCCCTGGTTCCTGGCGGGCGGCCTTTCCTCCGCTTCCCTGAATAAGGCGCTGGAACAGTGCACCCCGAACGGCATTGACCTGAACTCCGGCGTGGAAGCCATCCCCGGCCAGAAAAGCCCGCAAAAGCTGCTGGCGGCCCTTAAATCACTCATCTCCTACACCCCTTACCATATCGCATGAACAAAGAAGGATATTTCGGCAACTTCGGCGGCCGCTTCGTACCGGAAGCGCTGCGCCCCCCGCTCATGGAGCTGGAGGAAGCCATGGCCACCATCATGCCGTCCCGCGAGTACCGGGACGCGCTCCAGGACCTGCTGGTCAACTACGCGGGTCGTGAAACGCCCCTCACGTTCTGCCCCCATCTCTCGGAAAAGCTGGGCTTCCGCCTGTGGCTGAAGCGGGAGGACCTGCTGCACACCGGAGCCCACAAGATCAACAACGCCCTCGGGCAGGCCCTTCTTGCCAAGATGATGGGGAAAACGCACCTCATTGCGGAAACCGGGGCGGGGCAGCACGGCGTGGCTACGGCCACGGCGGCGGCCCGGCTCAAGATGGACTGCACCATCTTCATGGGGGCGGAGGACGTGGAGCGCCAGTCCATGAACGTGATGCGCATGAAGCTGCTGGGCGCCCGCGTGTTTCCGATTGAAAACGGTTCCCGCACCCTGAAGGACGCCATTAACGAGGCCCTGCGCTACTGGATTTCCCATCAGGAGGACACCCTGTACTGCTTCGGCACGGCGGCGGGGCCCCACCCGTTCCCCACGCTGGTCAGGCAGCTCCAGTCCGTCATCGGCACGGAGGCCCGGGCCCAGATGCTGGAACGCGCCGGAAGGCTTCCGGACGTGGTAGTGGCGTGCGTGGGCGGCGGTTCCAACGCCATCGGCATGCTCCACCCCTTTGTGGAAGATGAAGGCGTTCGCCTGGTGGGCGTGGAGGCCGGAGGCACCGGGGAGCCCGGATGCTACAACTCCGCACCCATCAACCTGGGCAGCCCCGGCGTGCTGCACGGCCACGTGACCATGCTTTTACAGGATCAAGACGGGCAGATACAGCCGTCCCACTCCATCTCCGCCGGGCTGGACTACCCCGGCGTGGGGCCAGAGCACTCCCACCTGGCGGAAATCGGCCGGGTGCATTACGGCGTCATCTGTGACGCCTCCGCGCTGAACGCCTTCCAGACCCTGACGCAGGAGGAAGGCATTATCCCCGCTCTGGAATCCTCCCATGCCGTCGCGTGGGTGCTGGACCATGCGGACGAGCTGCCCGCGGGGGGTGACGTGCTGGTGAACCTCTCCGGCCGCGGAGACAAGGACCTGGGAATCGTTAAAAAATATCTGAACCTTTAAGCCGCATCTTTCCATGAACAACATGCAGAAATCACCGTTGCAGGAAGCCGTGGAGCGCGCCCATGCCCTCGGCAGGCGCGCCGTCATCCCCTTCATCACCGCCGGATTTCCTGACAAGGAATCCTTCTGGACCCATCTGGAGCGGATTGACGGAGCAGGGGCGGACATCATTGAAATAGGCGTTCCCTTCTCGGACCCCGTTGCGGACGGTCCTCTCATTGAACAGGCCTCACGGGACGCGCTGGCCCGCGGCGTAAGCCTGAAATGGATTCTAGACGGTCTGAAAGCCCGCAAGGGCCGCTTTTTCGCCAAACTGGCGCTGATGGGGTATGTGAACCCCTTTTACCAGTACGGGCTGGAACGGCTTGCCCTGGATGCGGCGGAAGCCGGAGTCAGCGGCTTCATCGTTCCGGACATGCCGCTGGAAGAATCCGGCATCTTCAGGGATGCCTTTGACCCCCACGGACTGACGCTCGTCACGCTGGTGGCTCCCAACACCTCCGTGGAACGAATGCGGGAATACAAGCCCCATACCTCCGGCTTCGTTTACGTGGTTTCCGTGCTGGGGACCACGGGAGGAAAGGTGGACCTGACGCAGAGCGTCACGGAAACCATGCGCCGCGCCCGGGCCGTATTTGACGTGCCGCTGGCGCTGGGCTTCGGACTCCAGACGCCGGACCAGCTGGATGCCCTGCCGGAAGACGCCCGTCCGGACGCCGCCGTTCTCGGCAGCGCCCTGCTCAGGCACATTGCGGAAGGGAAGGATGCGGCGGAATTCCTGGGCAAATGGACCGGAAAGTAAAATAACATTCCCCGTTAACGTTAAAAAGAGGCTGTGCAGTTGTTCTGCACAGCCTCTTTGCTGCTGGCCGCCCGTCAAAGATAAAGTAATTTTGACGGTTTTCCGGCGCCTGCAATCAGGCTCTGTCAATAGGCATAACTGACGCCGGCGTTAAACCGGTGCGCCGTGGCCTTGCTCCTTCCCTCAAACTCGTACCCTGCATACATCCTCCAGCGCGCGTTCAACTGCAGGGCGCTGTTCACGTTCACTCTCACCCCGTTCCGGTCAGGAGACGTTCCTTCCGCTTCCCAGCGGTACCCGTTGAGCAGCCGCTCCGCCTGCGCACTTGGGTTCCTGCGGTACACGTCCGGCACGTAGCTCACCATCGCGCTGTTGATCCATTCCCGGTCTTTCAGCTCACTGCGGTGCGTCAAGCCCACTCCCACCGGTACGCTCAGGTTCTTCAGGCGCCCCTTTTCAAAGCGCCTCGCGTCCCAGCCCGTTTCCGTAAACGCCTCCTGCGTCACGTCCGTATACTCCAGCCCCAGCATGACCTCCATTGCAACGGTCTCGTTTACCCGGCGGCTCCACTTCCCGGTGAATGTTCCAAACAGGGTTTCATTGGTCCACTTGCCGTGGGACCGGCCGCCCGTGTGGAAGGAATTCATCTTGTTGTCCGTCCAGCCATAGCCTGCCGTTCCCGTCACCAGCAACGTATTCTTCCTGTTGAGAACCTTGTGCCAGCCGCCGTAGAGCATGCCGATGCGCGTCTGCTGGTCAATATCTCCCGCAAAGCTGCGCCCGCGCATCTTGCCGTACAGGTCTCCGAAGCCCAGGCCCAGGATAGCGTGGGAAGTGATTCTCCTGTCCGCTCCCACGGAATAGCCGCCGCCGTGGTAGTCAAATCCGTCCCGTACTCCCTCGGAGGCGTGGTTGAGGAAATCCCCCATGCCCTTGACCCAGTAGTTGTTTTCCGGCCCGGTGATGAAGCGCTGGGCATCCAGGTTGCCCAGGGCGGCCCGGGACATCCCAAGCGCGTTGGCGGCGCTGGACCACATGGAGTTCATAGCCAGGGTACCTGCCAGTTCCGGAAGGATGTCCCGGATGGCGGAGTCCTCGGCGGGAGTCCAGACCAGTTGGAGTTGTTCCGGGAAGCCGTCACCATCCGCATCTACCCACTGGTGGCTCCAGGAGCCCATGTAGGCATAGGGGCTGTCCACCCGGTCGGACCCGGCAGCCAGAGAATGGGCGCCGGAGAAGTCATCCGTGTGGGTCTGGTTGGAGTCCGTCAGGACGATGAAGGTACGCTGCTGCTTCCAGGAATTGTCCGCATAGAAATAATCGGCGGATATCCCCGTGTCCATAATCCCTATAGAGCCGCCCAGGGTGAAGGAATCAGAGGCGGAGATGGAGAGGCCGGTGGTGTTTGCCTGCGTGGCGGTTTCCTGAGCCTGCTTTTGCATGTCAAAGACGAAGCCGCGGGAAAGATCCACGTTTTTGGCATTGATGAAGGCGGTGGTTCCGGGGCGCAGGACGGCGTCCCCATTCGTGATGGAGAAGGAGGCGGCATTGATGACGCTGCCCCCGGTGATTTCCAGAGTGCCGTGTTCCAGAGTCATGGAGGTATCGTCCCGCAGGCCGGCATTGCCGAAGACGACATTGTGTTCCAGGATGAGGGAGCCGCCGTAGAGGGTGGTTTGTCCCTTGAAATCGCTGTAGCGGCTGGCCACGAGGTGGGCGTTGTCCCCCTGGTAGAGTTCCCCGCTGAAGATGACAGTGCCATCCGTAGCGTGGGAGATGCCGTCGTCATCCGTGTACTGGTTGAGAGAGAGGGTGACGTTTTCCGTAGAACTAAAATAAGCCGCACTGGTGATCGGATCATTAAAGCGAACCTCCTTTTCTTGGGCGGCGGCCAGCTGGAGATGGTTGGTTCCGTCTACATGAATGGCGTTGGCAACGCCGTTTACCACGGAGAAGGAGCCGTCATTGTGTTGAGTGAACGTCCCCCCGGTCATGTTGCCGCTGAAGAGCACGTCATGCGTGAATGCCAGAAAGCGGCTGGAATTGTCGGTAGTGATCCCTTGCAGGTAAATGGCTCCACCGTAGGTAGAGGAATAGTTATTGGTGAAGATGGCGCCGTTACGGATCGTGAGGAAAGAGTTAACTCCCTGCATATAAATCGCTCCGCCAGAGGAGGTGGAGATGGAGTAGGAGTCTGAGGAAGCATAATTCCCGGAGAAGGTAACATTGTTTCCCAGAGTCAGCGTTGCATGGTCTCCCTCCATATGAATCGCTCCGCCAGAGGAGTTGGAGTAGTTGGAGGAGTAGTTGGAGGAGGAGTCTGAGTAAGCATAATTCCCGGAGAAGGTAGCGTTGTCCTCCAGCGTCAGCATTGCATGGTCTCCACGCATATAAATCGCTCCGCCAGAGGAGGTGGAGGTGGAGGCGGTGGAGTAGGTGCCGGACTTGGAGAAAGTATAATTCCCGGAGAAGGTAGCGTTGCTCCCCAGGGTCAGCGTTGCATGGTCTCCCTCCATGTAAATTGCTCCGCCAAAGGAGGTGGAGGGGTAGTTGGATAAGTGGGAGGTGGAGTCGGAGAAAGTATAATTCCCGGAGAAGGTAGCGTTGTCCTCCAGAGTCACCGTTGTATCATCTCCACTCATAGCAATCGCTCCGCCAGAGGAGGAGGAAGAGGAGTAGTTGGAGGAGGAGAAAGCATAATTCCTGGAGAAGGTAGCGTTGTTCCCCAAGGTCAGCGTTGCATGGCCTCCCTCCATATCAATAGCTCCTCCGTAAGCACTATTGTTTGAATTATCAACATGGTTATTGAGAAATTGAACCTTTCCGGTGATTTCCAGAGATACGTTATCATCTGCTGTGCGTATCACTCCTGCGGTGCCATTGCTCCAGATGACGGAGTCCATCTCCAGCGTGTACTCTCCCGCTCCCAGGTCGTACAAGGGATTCTTACCCAGGCCGGATAAGTCTACGGCACAGAGTGCAGCCGGATCAGCGGAGCGGAAGTTGACAGGAACGGTTAGACCGGTAGTCAGGGAGGCGTCATCGTTGTTCAGAATCACCGTATCCCCGGCAACTAGGGCGACGGAGGAGACCAGTTCCTCCAGGGTGGAGTATATGTTATTGTCTGGATCGGAATATTGAGATGCGTCTACCATGAAGTCCGCCGCGGAGGCGGAGAAGGACAGGGAAATAATGGGAACCAGCAGAGAGGCCAGGAGGCTGCGGCGCAGCAACAAAGGAAGGATGGGTTTCATGATCAATAATAAGAATAAATATAGCCTTATGGCAAAGAGCAGAACTAAATAGCGGATTTCTAATCCGTATTTTTCTTCAGCCGCAGGAAGAAACTCAAGCAGGTACCATTTGAGAAATATCGGGTAACAGGATTGATTGTTGGAAAACTATGTATTTCTATGTGATTAAGTATTTTGGGGCATTAAGAAATTTACCGCGGCAAAAAAGAAAAGAATGAAGCATGGGGTTCTGAAAGATGAAGGGGTTTCGCTCAGCGCTTTATTTCAGAAGAGGAATTTGTCTTAAAATAATTCCCTATCATTGTAGTAGGATTGACATCGGATTAGAAATCCGTCACATGCCGGAAAAGGAGAAAATAATCATAGGACCCCGGAAGGAATAAACAGCTGGAATTCCTCTGTTGTGCTTGGAGGAGATTGATTGATAAAAGGCGGGAAAACGCGTTCAAGCCATGGAGTCCTCCAAGCTATCTGATGGCCGTTTTCCCGGGAACAAGGGGTCCCGGCCTTGGAAGTCCGTTTCTCTTCCGGATCCGTTCACTCTTCATGTGTTTCAAACGGATGCCGGTTCCATTGCCCGACCATGCGGAGACGTGCCCCGGAGTCCTGTGCAAACGCTTCACCATGCTGCGGGAGTGGAAAATTTTGGGAAAATGGACCAGAGGCATATTTAGTCATTCTTCCTCAATCTCCAAAGTGCGATTTTCATAACTTGTTGTGAGGCATATTTTTATTTTGTCCTGTCATGAAAAGAGCAAATGCGAATTCGCAATCCGCCGTCTCTTTATTTACATATCATTCAAAATTTCATCATTGAATAATATTTAACAATCAAGGGATTATCTGTTTCAAAGATAATCCCTTCATAGAAAACCGGGAAAATCTGTTTAACGGGGATAATTCCTTTCTGTTAGAAAACCGTTGCAGGTGATTCTTTTCCTTTGACAGCGGATTGCGAATTCCTTATTTATATTCACAATCATATTTCCCTTGCCGTGTTGTGGGAAAGGTTCTTTTATGATTGAATAACCCATTAATTGTCAAACGTTACATGAAATTGCACCTTCCCTTGAATCTGCTGGCCGCCCTGATAACCTCCTTCTCCGGGGTAACGCTTGGAACTGCCACCTTTGCAGGAGTTTCTGGTCTTTTAATAACAGTATCACAGGCTTATGCTGCGGATGTCGCTTTTAACGGGACACAGGTTAACGTAGCGGCGGGAGGCAGCTCCACTTATGACGTGGGCACCGTTACGGCTTCCACCACCTTGAATTTTGCCGGGGCGGGCAACGCTACGATCACGAACCTGAACGGAGACGCCCCGGAAGCCGTGCTGACAGTGAATCGCGTCGCCAACGGAGGAACGGCCCTCTCCACCCTCACCCTGAACGGGGCGGGCACCTTCAACGGCATTATTTCCCTCTATTCCAACACGACAGGGGGAACGCAGAACAACATCCTGAACCTCAATCACGCGCTGGCGGCCCAGAACGCCACCATCAAGCTGGGCGGCTATGGTTATGCGACCGGGGCCTCCGTCCTGAAAGCGGGCGTGAATACCTCCATCAGCAAACTGGTGCACAACAACACCGCGGCCCTGATTACCGGGGAGGGAACCACACTGACCATCACGGGGGACTCTTCTTCCTACGGCGGCAGCTTCGGCGGCACCGTGACAGTTGATTACACGGGGGGCGGCACGTTCACCCTGGGCAATTCCGACAAGAGCGCGGCGCTGACCCCCGCCGCCTCCGCGGATGCCACTCTTAAAATCAGCAGCGGAACGCTTTCCCTGTTTTCCGGCAATGTCAACTGGTCCCAGAAGCTGGTCATGGGGGACGGCACAACGCTCACCGTGCAGGACGGCCCCGCCGTTTCCGGATATTATAACTATGACGCCACTTCCATCAATGGGGACGGCTTTACCTTCTCCGGGGCAGCCACGTTCGGCACCGGAGTGAACCTCACTACCCAGTACGGCAAGAACATCAAATTCACGGGCGTGCTTACGGCCGCCTCCGGCTTTTCCATCAGCGGGACCGATAGCGAGTACACTTATTACACCCTGACCGGCACGGAAAACCAGATTGGCGGGACCATCGCCATCACCCGCAACTCCACTTCCCTGGGCATCAACGCTTCCGGTTCCCTCGGCACCGCCGCCGTAACTACTTCCTCCGGCAGCCAGTACCTCACTTATTACGGTACGGCGGGAGAAGCGGCGGACGTCATTGACAACTCCATCACCGGGGCAGGCAACTTTGTAGCCCAGTCAGGCTGGGTGCATCTGTCCGAGAACGTAGCGCTTACAGGCACCTACACCGTCAATTCCGGCGCCGTACTCTCCAAGGCGGGCTCCATCAGCGCCGCGCTTGCGGGAGGCAGGCTGGATGCAGGCAATGGAACCATGAATGTGACGGGACTGACGGGGAATGGAACCATCTCCGCCTCCGCGGGCACCATGAATTTCCAGGACGCCTTCACAGTGGGGGAAACGATGGGCATCCTCGCCAACGGTTCCGGAACCATTACGGGCAATGTAACGGTGGACGGCGGACGCCTGTACTACACCTCCATGGACAATGTGGGCAGCGTGCTTCAGAACGTGACGCTGACTTCTGGCCTGATTGATTTTTCCGGTTTCCAGGAATTCCAGGACCTGTTCGGTTCCGAAGCCCTGGTGAATACCTCCTACAACCTGGGCGTTGACCTGGGGACGGGGTTCACGCTGGCGGATATTGACGAGTCCCTGTACACCATCACCACCGTTGACGGGAAAACGGTTATTACCTTCACGGGATCCGGCGCGTATGATACCGCATGGGATTCCGCCTGGGGGCTGGAAAACGCCCCCACCTCCGGCGCCGGAACACTGGCGGACCAGCAGACGCTGGCCCTGTACAACATTCGCGCCGCGTCCATGCAGGAGGGCTTCGGCTCCGTGAACGTCGTGACCGGAACGGGTGACCTGACGGGAGTGACCCTGGCAGGCGGCTATTACAACACTGCAACCAATGCAACGGCCACGGAGATCACTACCGGCATCTGGACGGATGTGCTGGGGGGCAATTACGGCCTGATCATCGGCGGCAGTTATGCCAACAACTGGAGCGGCACCGGCAAGTGGAACATCACGGGTGACGTCCATACCCAGATTCAGGGGGATACCTCCGTCAACTGGGTGGTGGGCGGCAACTACAAGGACGGCCAAGCTGCCGGCATTACGGGGAACGTTTACGTGTCCGTGGACGGAAATGCCGTGGTCAAGGGGAGCGTGATAGGCGGTGGCACCGCGGCCCACAACTCCACCAACAACATTGACGGCAGCACCTTTGTCGTGGTGCGCAGCATGCAGAGCGTGACGGATGAAACCGTCTCGCTCAATTCCGTAGCCAGGGGCTTCATCATCGGCGGCAGCGCCTATGAAGCCAACTCCACTTCCAGCGCCGCCATCACCGGAAGCACCAATGTGACGATTGACCTGGGGACTGCCTCCGGCACCTTCGTCAAGAGCATCGTGGGCGGTTCCTACTCGGGCAGCTCCGGAACATATACAATCAACGGGGACTCCAACGTCAGCATCACTGCCGCCAGTGACGCCGTCTTTACCGGGGCCATTTACGGCGGCGGCTACGGCACTGCCGGAACTTCCACGGTCAGAGGCAATTCCAACCTGACGCTGGATGGCGGCGCCTATACGGGAGCCCTTTATGCGGGCGGCGGCGGAGCAAGGTCCGCCGTGAACGGGAACGCCACCCTCACCGTTAAAAAAGCCGTGTTCCGAGCGGGCAGCACGCTGAATGTGTCGGAAGGCACGGTAGGGGGCACCTCCTCCCTGCTTCTGGGCGGTTACGGCAATACGGCGGACCAGGCCATCTCCTTCTCCAATACGGTCATTACCGGCTTCGACATTGTGACCATGTTCCAGAACTCCTTCTTTACGGGGAACCTGAAGGTGGACGGCTCCAGCACGCTGGCCCTGGCGGGAGACGCCGGAACGGGAATCAACGTGAATGGCACGTTCGCCCTTTCCGCGGAAGGGGAATTGAATCTGGACCTTACCGGGTTTGGCGCCTTGACGGACGGCATGTCCGTGCTCTCCACCACCGGACTGACCAACATCTCTTCCATCAAGGCCGTCTTTGCGGACGGCGTGGCGGGAACCATCACCCTTTCCAACAATGGCAGGGACCTGGTTTACACGGCGGAAACCCTCCTGCTGTGGGCGGGCGGTGAAAACGGGGTCTGGAGCGCGGAAAACATCTGGACGGACGGCGGCACGCCCGCCACGTATGCGGACGGCCTGGCGGTTTCCTTTGCAGACCAGGCCGGAGTCGCCACCTCCGCGGTGCAGCTTGATTCCGAGGTTTCCCCGGCTCCATGCTGGTCCGCAACACCACCACCCGCTATGAGCTGGCGGGAACCGGAGTAATTGCCAATACCGCCGTTACCAAGGAAGGCACGGGAACCCTGGTGCTGGGCTCCGCTTCCATCCTCGGTACGGGAACCACCGTAGCCGTGAACCAGGGCGTTCTGGCGTTCGGGTATGATACGGACCTGCCGGCCACGGGCATCACCTGGGGCGCGGGTTCCTCCCTGGGAGCGGCCAACGGCGCGACGGTCACGGTGAATTTGGGAACCGTGACCAACCCGGCGTTCTCCCTTGCCGCGGATACCAACTCATTCATTAATCTGGTAACGCCTTCAGACCTTACCTTCGGCAATAACATCACGGGAGCCGGCTCCGTCCGGAAAACCGGTACGGGGCTGCTGAAATTGACGGGGGCCAACTCCGGCCACCTGATCGTGCAGGAAGGCAACGTCCAGATAGGGGGCGGCTCCACTGCCATCAATTGGGGCAGCGCCGGTTCCTCCGTCACCCTGCAGAACGGCACGTCCCTGATCATTGCGGGCAACAGCGCCCACCACACCATCGGTTCCGATCTGATTCTGGGCACGGCCGCATCTGACGCGGTCTCCCTGAAATGGGTGGACGCCTCCCAGGCAAACGCCACCAATTACCAGCATAACTTTACGGGAACCGTTACCGTCAACGGGGCGGCCACCCTGGTGGGCCGGGACAACTGGGCCAAGGAAATGGGCTTCACCGGAACGCTTACAGGCGCAGGCTCCCTGACCTACAGCCGCGGAGGGGGCGATGGCAGGTACAACTCCAACGGCAAGCTCATCATCGGCGGTGACGCCTCCGGATTTACCGGCATGATCACCATGAACGCCGCCAACGGGTACAGCACGGGGCTTGACATGCGCACCTCCATGGCGCAGGGCGGGGTCACCCTCACGTCCGGCACGGATACCACGGGATTCGCCTTCATGCGCGTGCTGGGGGATATTGAAATCGCCTCCCTGGACGGCACGGCCAACTCCCAGGTGGGCGCCGTGGGGGGAGCGCGTACGCTGACGGTGGGTTCCGGCACGTATAACGGCACCATCACGGACCACGGCGTTGCCATCGCCTACGGAGCCACCACCATCTCCTATGACACCACCGGAGTCCTCTCCCTGACCAAGGTCAGCGATGAAACCCTGACGCTGGGCGGAACGGTCAGCTACACGGGGCTGACGAACATCCAGGGTGGAACCGTTGCCCTTACTGCCGCAGGGGCCACGTCCCTGGGGAACATCACCATGGCGGCCAATACGCGGATGACGACCGCCGGGGCCCTGAATCTGGCGGCCAGTTCCACGCTGACCCTGGATATAAGCTCTTCCATCGGCGTGGGTGGGGCCTTCGGGGCCGGTACGTTCAACCTCACCCTGAATGGCCTTGAAGGCATTACGGAAGCCGGGGAATACACCCTGATTTCTGCTGCCAGCGGACTTGATGCCGCCAGCGCCATCTTCAACTGGGCCGGCTATACCGGAGACGAAACGCTGATTTACACGCTCGAACAGACGGGCGCCACCCTCAAGTTGGTGGTGACTTCCGCCGGGGACGTTTGGATCTGGCAGGGAACGGAAGGCATGACCTGGAGCGACACGAACACGGGAGCCCAGTGGGGCATTGACGGCTCTGCGGATACGGCCGCCGGCCAGAACCTGGTCTTCAACAGCTCCGGAGCGGGAACCGTCACCCTGTCCGGCGCGGTGAATCCGGCCTCCATCACGGTGAACAACGCCGCGGGCAGCGACTATGTATTCGCCTCAGACGGCACCGGAAAAATTGCGCAGGGCACGCTGACCAAGCGCGGCGAAGGCAAGCTTACCCTGAACCTGGACAATACGGGCTGGGCGGGAGCCATCTCCCTCCAGCAGGGCGAGCTGGTGGCCCAGGTGGCCAACTCCCTCGGTTCCGGGGCTGTCACCATTACGGGTGGCACGCTCACGCTGGCTACGGCTGACGTCCAGCCGGGCATGGGCATGATCAACCTTCAGGGCGGAGCCTCAATCTGGCGTCCGGCGCCTTTGCCACGGCGTTCACCGCAGACAACATGACGTGGACGGACGGCTCCCTGATCCTGGGTGAAAATGTGACGGCTACCGCCGCCAAGGCCCTGGCCAACGGAAAAACCGTGGAACTGGCCGCCGGCTCCATGCTGACGGTCAGCGGCGCCAATGACAACACGGCGCTGAACCTGGATGCCTCCGGCACCGGCACCATTTCCGTGGGCCTGGGAACCAGCTACGGAGCCAATGTCCTGAACATGAGCACGGCATTCCAGGGAACCCTGTCCGTGACATCCGGTTACTTCCAATTGAACAACGTGACCATGGGAGCAGACGGCACCGTGAACCTGGCGGACTCCAATGTCCGTGCGGAATGGAACGGCACGGCCGGGGGCGCCTTTGCCAATGACATCATCTTTACGGGCAACCAGATATTCGCCACCAAGGACTTCACCCTCAGCGGCGATCTGAGCGGAACGGCGTTCTCCACCCAGGGCGGGGGCAACATCACCCTCACGGGCGGCGTCAATCTGGACGGACAGCTCAAGGTGCACCGCGGCACAGTTACGGTGAACTCCGCCAATGTGACCAAGCTGGGGGACAGCATTGACATCCAGAACAACTCCACGCTGGCCTTTGCCCGCGACTTCTCCTACGGCGGCGTCATCAGCGGCACGGCCGGCAGCACGGTATCCGTAAACGCCGGAACGCTGGAGCTCACCGGAGCGAACACCTTCCTGGGCACCCTCTCCATTGCGGGCGGCGCTACGGCGCGGCTGGGTGACGGGAGCGCCTGGGCCGGGGCCCTCTCCGGAGCCGGTTCCCTGGTCGTCGACACCACGGGGAATATAACGCTGGCGGCCGGCAACACCGGGTTCACCGGTTCCACTACGCTCTCCGGAACGGGCACCGTCACCCTCGCGGGGGCCGACTCCCTGGGGTCCGGGCGGGTCACCGTCAACAACGGGATTCTTGACCTGGCCTCCCAGAATGCGGCCAACGCCATCCTGATCACGAAGGGAAGCCTGGCAAACGCGGGAGCTAAAACCACCGGAAACGTGGAAGTGGCCGCTTCCGCCGGAACGCAGGGCGCCCTGAACACCATCAATCTGGGCGGTCTGTCCGGCTCCATGGTCGGCTCCATCGTCATGGAAGACTACTCCCGGCTCACCGGCATCTCCGGCGGCCTGGACATGACGGGAAAGACGGTGACGCTGAAACTGGATTCCGGCAGCCTTACCGCGGGCGGAACAACCGGGCAGGGCGTCATTGATGCGGACAGCCTGACGCTCTCCGCCGCCAACACGACCATCAACCTCAGCAACCAGGGCGTCCTGGACCTGCTCTCCGCCAACCGGGATTCCGCCGACGGCGTAGGGCTGGTGCTGACGACGGGAACGCTGACCGTGGACAACTACAAGCAGATAGCCTTCTCCCCGCTTCTGGCCTCCCTCGGTTATGCCGTGACGGAAGTCCTGGGCGCGGACGGAACGCTGATGGTCAGCGGCAATACGGACCTCGTCTACCTCGTGGACACCACGCCCAACTCGGACAACCCCAACATCAGCGACTACGCCGCCCTGGATCCCTACAAGGCCGTGGGCATCAACGGAACCACGCTCAATGTAAGCCTGAACGGTGCTCCTGAAGCCTCCCGGAACGGAGACGGCCTGAAAGTCAGCAACCTGATCGGCAGCAATGGCGCTCTGGTGGTGACGAATACGGCGGCGGACGCTGCCGCCAACCATGCCGTGGTGGACCTGATCCAGAACGTGGACGCCGGAGGCAACAGCTACGGCGGCACCATCAGCGGGGACCATGTGGACTTTATCAAGAAAGGAGCGGAAACCCTCACCGTGGAAGGCAGCTTCACCGGAAATGACTCCATGCTGAGCTCCACGGAAGGGAACATTGTCCTGAACGGTACGGGCAACAGCCTCACTACGCTGGAGCTCGCCGGGGGAGACATCACGCTGGGCGGCAGGAATGACGGCGCCTCCCGCGTGACGACGGTGGAAAACCTGGCCTCCGGCACGGGTGGAGGAACCCTGGACCTGGGCCGCGGCGCCCAGCTGGTCCTCACCGGCCAGCAGGCCGGCAGCCATGTGACTGATGTGACCATCTCCGGTGACGGCACGCTGACCCTCGGAGGAATGGGAACGGACTCCTCCCTGACGCTGGGCAACGGCTCCTCCCTGGACGGCGTTCTGCTGGACATCCGGGAAGGTTCCGCGCTTTCCACCGCGGCCGGCTCCGTGAATACGGTCTCCGGCCTGACGGGCGGGGGCGCCCTGAAGCTGAGCGGCGCGGAAATGACGGTGGACTCCTCCGCCTCCCATACCTTCACCGGTACGCTGGACGGCGCATCCGGAACGCTCAACGTCAAATCCGGCAACGGCAGCGTGCAGACCATCAAGGGTGCGGGCAATGCCGGCTACAACCTGAACGTGAGCGACGGCGGCGCGCTGACCCTGGCCGGCGCGGCTGCGGAAGGCGGTAATCCCGCCCAGGCTGCCTACAAGGGCATTACAGTGAACGGAGGCACGCTCAACATCGGCAGTGCGGACGCTCCCAAGACCCAGTTGACTCTTGGCACGGACGGCTTGAGCGTGACGGGGAACAGCACGGTTACCATCACCACGTCCTCCACCACGGTGGATGGCCTGGGGAACCCCTTCGTCACCTCCAGCGGAAACATTACGCTGGGCGACGGAACGGGAGAAGTGACGCTGGTCATGACCAACCTGGACACCCTGGTGACGGGGAGCACGGAAACGCTGAACATGGAACTGTTCAAGACGACGGACGGCGCGCTGGTATCCCTGGGCGACAACGTCACCCTCCAGGACATGATCCTCAGCTCCCTGTATGAAAACCTGTCTCTGACCACGAATGACAGCATGACGGCCATCATCCTCACCGGCACGGCGCGCACGGAAAACATCTTCCGTGACTCCTCCCTGACGCGGAACGCGGCCACCGGGGCGGACCTGCTGTGGAACTCCCGCTACCATATGGAGGAAGGCACCACCCTGCGCGACTTCTACACCTCCGTTCTGCTCTCCCAGAACGCGGGCGACTACTCCGGCGCGGCCCGCAAGCTGGCCGCCGCCGCGGGCAGCACGGTCACCAGCCTGGGCATCGCCCAGCGTGACTCCCTGCGCGACCAGATGGGCTGGATCCGCAACCGCGTGGCGCAGATGGGCGTGAACCCCGCGTACGTCCATGAGGACATGCCGTACTTCCACATGTGGATGCAGGGCACCGGGTCTTATGCCAAGCTGGACACCAAGGGGGATGAAAGCGGCTATGAGCTCACCACCTGGGGCGGAACGGTAGGCATGGACGTGGACATCAACGACAACTTCACCGCTGGCGCGGCCTTCACGGCCAACTACGGAAGCCTCACGGCGAATGCGGCGGATACCGCGGACGGTGACCTGGACAGCTACTACGTCAACCTGTTCGCCCGGTACCAGTCCCGTAAATGGTCCCACCTGCTTATCCTGACGGGCGGCTGGAATGATGCCAAACTCACGCGCACGGTGGATTACGGCTCGGGCTCCTACCAGGCCCACGGCAGTACCACCGGGTCCGGCTTCGGCGCCATGTACGAGCTGGCGTACGACATCGCCCTCAATGAAGACAAGAGCGTGATTCTCCAGCCCCTGTTCAACGCCTCCATCGTGACGACGCGCATGGACGGCTACAGTGAAAGCGGCTCCGCCGGAAATGCCGGGCTGAGGGTGGAGGACCAGGAACTGACCACGGCCGCAGTCGCCGTGGGCGCCAGACTCTCCGGCCTCATGGGCTCCAACGTCTTCGGGCGTGAAGCGCTGGGTGAAATCCGGGTGAACGTCTCCCAGGACATGGGCGACCGCCGCGGGCAGGCCAATGTGGGCTTCCTGGCGGACCCCTCCTACACGCGTCCGGTGTACGGCGCCAAGGTGGGAAGCACGGCCTTCCAGGCCGGTGTGGGGTTGAGCGTCCCCGTAGGCACCCAGGGCGTCATCTTCGTGGACGGCAATGCGGACATCCGCAGCGGTTCCAGCTCCATCAACGGAAGCATCGGCTACCGCTACAACTTCTAAAGGAAGAAAACGTCAGTTAATCAGAAGGCCGCTGCGGAATAATCCGCAGCGGCCTTCTTCGTGAATGGGCGGGATTTCTTTATAGGATAACGTGAAGAGTGATTTCCGCCCTCTCATGGGCGGCTTACTTCCATTCCCATTCAACGGGCGTTTCCATGTCCGGCCTCAGCGCCTGGCGGACCGGGCAGCTCATGGCCGTTTTTTCCAGCATGGAACGGAGGGGATGGCTGCTTTCCAGGGGCATTACGGCCTTCAGCTCAATCTTTTCAATCCCCTTGGAGGATTCCACCGCGCGCGCCAGAACGCGCATGCCTTTCAGGTCCACGCCCTTTCTGGCCGCGACCACGGAAACCAGGCTCATCATGCAGGAGGCGAGCGTGGAACCGAGCATCACGCCGGGGGAGGGAAACTCCGCGCGGCCTTCAAAAGAGGCGGGCAGGTCCGTGGCAAAAGTGATGTTGGAGGGAATGTAGGTGGTTTCACAGCGGAATTGCCCGACGTTCTCCGTCTCGGAGGTGTAATGAGTATCAGTCATAGGAGTGTGACAGCGGAACCCTGGATCGAGTTCACCTGAATTTGGTTATTTTTTTAGTTGGGCCGTCGCGGAAATCCGATTTGCAGGGGTGCCGGTCCATTCCGGCATGCGCGGCAAAGCCCCCCTTATCCCCGTTCTCCTGTGCTTGCCAGGAAATCAATCCTGATCTGATGCAGCCCTTCACCGAGCTTCATCACCATCCGTTCCTTTCACGATGATGGCGTGGCTGTCAACGGAATCTTCACGCAGTGACTTGATCTGCCGGTATTCTTCCGAAGAAAAGCAGCGTTCCAGGCTTTCCCTGGAGGGAAAACGGATGACGATCACGCGGTCCGGCTTCCACCCGGAGCTCAGCGGAATGACCTCATTGGTCCTGACCAGGTATTCGCCGCCGTGTTTTTCAACAATGGGCTTCACTTCCCGGATGTAGGAATCGTATGGAGTGTCTGCATCGGAGCTTAAAGAAACCGTTACGATAAAATAATAGCTCATATCCTTCCTTTCCCTGGTGGCCGGCCCCTGTGCGGCTGCCATGAAATGCTCCGTGGGGAATTCGCAGTTTTCATGATTCGCCGGAAGCGTCCGGTGCCTTGACAGGGAGACTAAAGCCGGAGGGCTTTGCTGTCAATCCGTCTTCCGGGCTTGCCCGGACCCGTGGCGCCTCCTTGTTTGTGGGAATCGCTTTACAAGGGCAGGGGCCCTTGTTTCCGGGGATGCGGTTATCAGGAGAACGGATGGGGAGGGAGGTTTCCCCGGCTTGAACGGAAAAGCTTACGGAGTGTGTTCCGGGTGCCCTTCCGCCAGAATGCGCCGGATGGGTTCCGCGTAAAGCTCCGGCTCCAGCAGGAAGGAATCGTGCCCTTTTGTGGAAACGATGGTATGGAACTCCACGGGAATGCGCGCGGATTCCAGCTGCGCCACAAAATCCTGCTGTTCCGCCGGGCGGAAGCAGCAATCCGTATCAATGGAAAAGACGAGCGAGGGAATTCCTGCGCGGCGGAAGCCTTCCAGAGCGGTTTTAAACGTTCCGTCCGGAGCGTGGTCGCGGATGTCGAACTCCGCCCACATGTCCGCAATGCGGATGTAGGCGTTCGCGTCAAAGCGTTCCGCAAACTTGGTCCCCTGGTGCAGCATGTAGCTCTGTGTGCTGCGGGTGGGCGTCATCCATGTGAGCAGTCCGGACTTGCCCCCCACTTCCTTTCTGGCGCGCTGTTCCAGGCCTTCCTGGTATACGAACGACTTGTGGCCGATGATGCGCGCGAACGCCAGCCCCTTTTTGGGGGCCGGTCCCTGGTAATAGTCGCCCCCGCGGAAATCCGGATCAAGCTCGATGGCCAGGATTTGTTCAAACAGGGACAAACGGTGTTCAATGGAAGCCCGGTAGCCGGAGCCGATGGAAATGAAGCTCCGGACCCGTTCCGGGAACTGGCACGCGAAGCTGAGGGCAATCAGGCCGCCTACGGACGGTCCTGCCAGATGGATGCGTTCTATTCCCAGGCTGTCCAGCAGAAGAGCCTGGAGGCGCGCCTGGTCCGCCGCCTCCACATGCGGGAAACGGGAGCCGTAGGGCAGGCCGTCCGTAGGGGATGGGCTGGCCGGTCCGGTGGTGCCGTAGCAGCCCCCCAGGTAATTGGCGCAGATGATGCAGAAGCGGTCCGTATCCAGCGGCTTGCCGGGGCCGATGATGCTGTTCCACCAGCCCTCGTGGTTTTCCGGCTTCCAGAGGGACCCGGTGCCCGGAACTTCCGGATTGTAACCGTAGGCGTGCTGGCTGCCGGAAAGAGCGTGGAACAGCAGGATTACGTTGTCCTTCTCCGGCGTCAGGGCGCCGTACTGCTCGTAGGCCACGCGCACCTTGTCCAGCACGGCGCCGTTCCGCAGGGAAAAGGAGCCGGGCAGGTCCAGAAATCTGGTTTGGACGGTGGGAAGCTGCATGGATGTGCGGGAAGGGGCTTTGTCAGCAAAAAAAGACCGGCACCCGGCGGGCGGCGGTCTTCTTGAAATCTGTGTTGGGCCAGGGTTTACTTGACGCCCTTCTTGGAAAGACGCGTACCTGCCGTGGCGCCCTGGCGGGCTTTAAACTTGGGATTGCTCTTGCAAATCACATACAGCGTGCCCTTGCGCTTCACGATTTGGCAGTCTGCGTGGCGGCGCTTCATAGAGGCTAAGGAAGAAAGAACTTTCATGGTGTGTAACTCCGGTTTGGTGTTCGGTTCGGGAGACGGAATATACCGTTTGGTTAAGAATTGTAAAGTCATTTCTTTACCAAAAGTAAAATTGCAGTTCCGGACGAACTGCTTCTGCGGCTTGCGGAAGAGAAGATAGTACGCATGGACGGATTTGTAATCCGGTAGTTGATTCTACAAAGTCGAAGGAAAAGCTGTCCTTCGCGAAACTCCGGCATCGTGGGTACGAACCTTAATTGATATTGCCCAGCTCCTTTCCCCAGCCAGGCGGTATGCGGCAACGCGTTATCGTGAACGGAAGCCGTTCCGCTAGCGCTAGCAGAACGGGTTTCAACCACGATAAGGCGGAGCCGCATACCGCCTGCCCAGGCGAACGGAGCCGGGCAAAATCAACCAAGGTTCGCACCGGCAATGCCGAAATTTCGCCAAGGACCTTTTTTCTTTCAATTTTGTAGGCTTGACTATCGGATTACAAATCCGGTATTGGTTTTGCATGGAAGGGAAGGTTCTGGATATTCCCTTCAACCAACTGACGATCAACTCTGTTTAAGATAATGAAAAAGACATTCTTAACCATCATGCTGGCTGCCGGCATTGGTTCCGCCTGCGCCGCAACTGCCGCCGCCTGGGAATTTTCTTCCGGCACTCCCTCGGAACAATTCATGACGGGAAGCGGCATCAATCTGGAAGGATGGAGCATTTCCTCCCCGGTCAATTCAGCGGCTTCCTATACGGACTGGGCGACGGTGACGGGCGGGGACCGCAACATTTCTACGCAGACGGTGGGCATGTGGCTGGATTTGTCCTCCCTGGGGTCTGCCGCCACTATTTACAGCTTTGGAGAGACGGGTTCTCTCCGCGGCCTCCAGCTTGTTTACAACGGGGACGGCACGTTTACTTCCAGGAGAACGGGAGAAGCGGGCCAGACCTTCACCATTGGGCAGGACGTCATTGACGGAGGATGGTTCAACCTCTCCATGTCCCTCAGTACGGATACCACCACCCGGAAAACGGATTTCCAGATTTTCCTGAACGGGGAAAACATCGTGGATACCCCCCAGTTGTTCGCGGGGCTCAACGGCGGCCAGAACGGAACCGTGACCGTCGGCGGAGGCACGACGGATGAACATTCCTTCAGCATCGCGGATTTCAAGGCTTATGGTACCGCATTGACGGGACAGGAAATCAAGGAGGCGTGGAACATGGTTCCCGAACCAGCGGCCGCCTCCTTGAGCGTTCTGGGACTGATGGCGCTGCTGGTGCGCCGCCGGAAGTGAGAGAGGCGGAAAAAATACATTTCAAACGGCAGGCAGCAGGGCGGACATTTCCGGTGGGAATGTCCGCTTTTTTATTGTTTCACGGAACTGTTGCAGAAAGACGGCTCTTCTTTTTCCAATGGCGGCTCTGGGCCGCCATGTACTGGTGAGTTTCTGTTTTTCCCGGCCCTTCCTTCGGACGTGCGGATGTCATGTAAACGGTATCCGCTGTCCGGACGGGATACATCTTTTCCATGATCTGCTGCGGTCCGGGTCCCTGTATGGCCCCGGGCTGCAGCTTGCGGCAGTTGCAGCCTTCCGGAAACTTTTTCCTGCATTTGGAGGAGTAACAGTTCATGGTGAAATCCGGAACGGGACGGGAGGGCGGTGCAGTTTCCGTTCCGGCAGCGGTTCTTTTCCGCCGTGGGAAGGAAGCATGGAACGGGGCTTCCCGGGACGGCAGGCCGCCGGAACGCGGGAAGGAAGCCGCATGCGGGAGAATAAAGGGTTTGTGGACCGGAAGGGATTCGTATAAAATGTTCTCCGGTTTTCTTATGACGAGCTCCCCTTCATCCTCTCCTTCCCGCCCTGCATTTGCCCATCAGCTGGGAATGAAAGGATTCCTGATCATGGAAGGGCTGCTGAAGCTCGTGGGCATGAAAACGCTTTACCGCCTGGGGCGCGTGGCGGGCGGCGTGGCGTGGTACTTGCTGCCGCAACGCCGGAAAATTGTGGAAAGAAACCTGCGCATTGTGCTGGATCCGGCCCTGCGCGGCAGGGAACTGCAAAAATTGAGCAGGGAAAATTTCAAAAGGACGATAGCCAATTTCCTGTGCTCCGCGAAGACGGCCACCCTGACGGATGAGCAGTTGAAAAAATGCGTCACCATCGCGGGGCATGAAGAATTTGCCGCTCCTGCGGCGGAAAGGCGCGGGCAGGTATGCGCCATAGCCCATTCCGGCAACTGGGAGGCGCTGGCGAGGATACGCGTGTTCTTTCCAGAAGTGGAACGTTACGGGTCCATGTACCGCCAGTTTGACAACCCGCTGATGGAGGAATACGTATACAAGCGGCGCACGGAGCGGGGCACGCGGATGTTTTCCAAGGAAGGCGGCATCAAGGCTCCCATGAAGATGGTCAAGGAGGGCGGCGCCCTGGGTGTGCTGAGCGACCAGTTCGTCTGGGAGGGGGTGTATGTCCCCTTCTTCGGCAAGGTGACCGGCACGACGCCGTTGCCCGCTTTGCTGCGGAAGAGGACGGGAGCGGATATGGTAGCCATCGCAGTACGCACGGATTCTCCCGGACACTGGATAGCGGACATGGGGAACGTGGTGGATTTTTCCAACTCGGACGGTTCCCTGGCGGGGGACACCATTGAAGTGAACCGGAGCCTGGAAACGTTGATCCGCAAGTCCGTTCTGGACGTGTTCTGGATGCACCACCGCTGGAAGTCCATCGACCGCTTTGCTCCGCAGGATAAAAAACGGACGGCCTTCTGGAAAACATGGAGCTGCAGCCGTACCGCATTCTGGTGGCTGTTCCCAAGGCGCTGGATGAAGCCCTGGTGACCGTTCCCCTGGTCCGTGCGCTGAAAGCCGTCCGGCGCGACATGCAGGTGAACGTCATCTGCCCGTCCGCGCAGGCGGGGGTATGGAAGGCGGTGCCGGAAGTCACCCATGTTCTGCCGCACGATTCCCTGAATCAGCTCCGGGAGGCGCTGGCCGCGGATGAATTTTACAATGACGGTCCGCTGGACCTGGGCGTCATGCTGGACCAGGACATGGAAACGCTCAAGGCGCTGGAACCGTACGGGCCCATGATGTTCTCCGGGCTGGACACGCATCCCGGCGCACGGAAATACAAATTCCGGGTGAAGGCTCCCGTCCTGCGCGCCGCTCCCCCATGCACCGGGTTCAGCTTTATCTGCAACTGGGGGGCTGCACGGGCTGGATGCCTGGAATCCGTCCCTGTTCCCGGTGAAAAAGGCGGCTGCGGCGGAAAACGCCCCCATCCTGCTGGCTCCGTTCTCCAGCTTGGGCAGCGCCAGTGAATGGAGTGAGGAACAATGGGCGGAGCTGGTTTCCCTTCTGCCGGGCAGGCCCGTACTGGCCGCTCTGGAAGAAGACCGGGAACGCGCGTCCGCTCTGGCGGAACGCCTGAATGTGGAGCTGGCGGTGGGAACTCCGGAAGCCTTGTTCCCCGTGATGGATGCCGCCGTGGCGGCCGTGGCTGTGGATGGTGACATTCCGTCCCTCTGCTCCTTCCGCGGTCTTCCGGTGGTGACCCTGTTTTCCACCCGCCTCCCGGACGTTTGCCGGCCCATGGGCCCCTTCAACCGCTCCCTGTACAGCCACCAGTGCTGTTCCCCCTGCTTCCTGAAGGAGTGCGACCGTGATGTTCCCTGCAACCGCCATATTGCCGTGCAGGAGGTATTGGATGCTCTGAGGGAAATAACAACCTCTGA
Source organism: Akkermansia sp. JRP_AM1 (assembly GCF_049262625.1). Lineage (NCBI taxonomy): Bacteria > Pseudomonadati > Verrucomicrobiota > Verrucomicrobiia > Verrucomicrobiales > Akkermansiaceae > Akkermansia > Akkermansia sp. JRP_AM1. The sequence continues at coordinate 300,183 of NZ_CP118234.1, read as the reverse complement.
AATTTAACGGGTTTCTCTACCAAGAAAAGAGCTTAGTCCTTTTTCTTATGATGAAGAAACGCCTGTGTTAAACAGGAAGTCATGTCTAAAGGCATTAATTTTAAAAAGTTGAGAAATGATGCCGGTTTAACGCTGGCTCATCTTGCTGAATTGTCTGGATATGACGTGACCGATATAGTTCGTTTGGAACAGGGAGAAAAATTCCTCCCTGCATACGGGAATGTATTCTTGCGTTGCTGTTACAAGCACGGGAGGAGGGTCTGGCTTTGGATGTCAGAATATGGCGTGAACGTGCTTTAAAAGCTGAATATAAGGTAGAGATTTTACTTGGAATGGTAAAAGGAGGAATGGATGTTTTATAAACGCCTCATGGTTGAAAAGAATTTTTCCTGCCTTCAATGCACGGAACTTTTTAAATTTTCTTCCTGGCGGAAGATGTCGCGGACCTGTTCCGTCAGTTCCTCGGAAGGTTCCGGAACGTCCTTCAAGGTGTAGTCCAGCTTCAGTTCATCCCACTTGAAGCGCCCCATCTGGTGGAAAGGGAGCACGTCCACGCGCTCCACGTTGCCCAGGCGCGCCGCATGGCGGGAGAGCTCTGTGATGTCTTCCATGTTGTCCGTGAGGCCCGGAACCAGGACGTAGCGCAGCCAGACGGGTTTGCGGAGGGCGGCCAGGCGTTCCGCGAATTCCAGGGTGGGGCGCAATTCCCCGCCTGCCAGGGCCCGGTACCGTTCCGGGTTCCACGCCTTGATGTCCAGCAGGACGAGGTCCGTATTCGCCAGCAGTTCTTCATCCGCGTTCGCGCCCAGATGGCCGGAGGTGTCCAGGCAGGTGTGCAGCCCCAGTTTCTTGCATCCTTTCAGTACGGTTCTCGCAAAATCCGGCTGGAAAAGGGGATCTCCCCGGAAAGGGTGACGCCTCCGCCCGCCGCCAGCAGGAAATCCCGGTAGCGGGCTATTTCTTCAAGGACGTCGGCCACGCTTCTGCAGCGTCCCCTCCGCACGTAGGAGGTGTCCGGATTGTGGCAGTAGCGGCAGCGCAGGCTGCACCCGGACAGGAAGAGGACAAAGCGGATGCCTGGACCGTCCACGGTGCCGCAGGATTCCACGGAATGGACCAGTCCGGTGACGGCAGTTTCACCGTCCGGGGCCGGATTCTGGGAGAAAGCCTGCGGCATCCGCTTCCTGGCTGGGTTAACGGGTATGGAAGGTGCGGTTGATGACCTCCTGCTGCTGTTCCCGGGTCAGCTTGATGAAGTTCACGGCATAGCCGGAAACGCGGATGGTGAGCTGGGGGTATTTTTCCGGGTGGTCCATCGCGTCAAGGAGGGTTTCCCGCTCCAGCACGTTCACGTTGATGTGGTGCCCGGTGGCGGCAAAGTAGGCGTCCAGCAGGGAGACGAGCTTCGTGCGGCGTTCCCCTTCTTCCTTGCCCAGGGCCTGCGGCACGATGGAGAAGGTGTAGGAGATGCCGTCCAGGGAGTCGCCATAGGACAGTTTGGCTACGGAGAGCATGGAGGCCACGGCTCCGTTCCTGTCCCTTCCGTGCATGGGGTTGGCGCCGGGCGCGAACGGTTCCCCGGCGCGGCGGCCGTCCGGCGTGTTGCCCGTCTTCTTGCCGTACACCACGTTGGAGGTGATGGTCAGGATGGACTGGGTGGGCAGGGAGTTGCGGTAGGTGTGAAGCTTGCGCAGCTTTTCCATGAAGTTGCTGACCAGGCTGCATGCGATTTCGTCCACGCGCGGGTCGTTGTTCCCGTAGCACGGGAATTCCCCTTCCGTCTTGAAATCCACAATCAGGCCCTCTTCATTGCGGACGGCCTTCACGGTGGCGTACTTGATGGCGGACAGGGAGTCCGCGGCCACGGAGAGCCCGGCGATGCCCGTGGCCATGGTGCGCAGGATTTCCGGATCATGCAGCGCCATTTCAATGCGTTCATAGCAGTACTTGTCGTGCATGTAGTGGATGATGTTCAGCGCGTCAACGTAGGTTTTGGCAAGCCAGTCCTGCATCTTGTCGTACAGGGCCATCACTTCGTCGTACTTGAGCACTTCCTCCGTATAGCGCGGGGAGGGCGGGGCCACCTGTTTCCCCTTGAGTTCGTCCACGCCGCCGTTCAGGGCGTACAGCAGGCACTTGGCGAGGTTGGCGCGCGCACCGAAGAATTGCATCTGCTTGCCGATGCGCATGGCGGACACGCAGCAGGCGATGCCGTAGTCGTCACCCCAGTGCGGGCGCATCAGGTCGTCGTTCTCGTACTGGACGGAGGACGTTTCAATGGAAACCTTGGCGCAGAAATTCTTGAAGGCTTCCGGCAGGTTCCCGGACCACAGCACCGTCAGGTTCGGCTCCGGAGCCGGACCCAGGTTGTACAGCGTCTGGAGCATGCGGAAGGAGCTGCGGGTGACGAGGGTGCGCCCGTCTTCCCCCATGCCGCCGATGGATTCCGTCACCCAGGTGGGGTCCCCGGAGAACAGGTTGTTGTAGTCCGGCGTGCGGATGAAGCGGACGATGCGCAGCTTCATCACGAACTGGTCAATGATTTCCTGCACTCCCTCTTCCGTGATGAGGCCCTGTTCCAGGTCGCGGGTAAAGTAAATGTCAAAGAAGGTGGAGACGCGGCCCAGGGACATGGCCGCGCCGTTCTGTTCCTTCACGGCGGCCAGGTAGCCCAGGTAGGTCCATTGCACGGCTTCGCGGGCGTTCCCGGCGGGGCGGCTGAGGTCGCAGCCGTAGGAGGCGCCCATCCGGGCGAGTTCCTCCAGGGCGCGGATTTGTTCGCTCATTTCCTCGCGCAGGCGGATCAGCTCATCCGTAAGGGGGAATTTTCACGGTTTTTGAGATCCTTGCGGCGTTCGGCAATCAGCTTGTCCGTGCCGTACAGGGCCACGCGGCGGTAGTCCCCGATGATGCGGCCGCGGCCGTAGGCGTCCGGAAGTCCGGTGATGATGCCGGCGGAGCGGGCGGCGCGGATGTCGGAGGTGTAGGCGTCGAAAACGCCCTCGTTATGCGTCTTGCGTATCTTGTTGAAAATATCCGCCGTTTTTTCGCACATCTTGAACCCGTAGGATTCAAGGGCCTGCTGGGCCATGCGCAGGCCGCCGAAGGGCATCAGGGCGCGTTTCAGGGGAGCGTCCGTCTGGAGGCCCACCACCACTTCCAGCTCCTTGTCAATGTAGCCGGGCTTGTGGGAGACGATGGAGGAGACCACTTCCTGGTCCGCATCCAGCACGCCGCCGTTGTCTATTTCCCGTTTCAGCAGGACTTTCAGTTCCTCCCAGAGCCGGAGCGTGCGTTGGGAAGGGCCGGAAAGAAACTCTTCATTGCCGGAATAGGGCGTGTAGTTGTTCTGGATGAAATCCCGTACGTCAATGGACTCCGTCCATGCTCCCGGCTTGAATCCCTGCCATTCCTGCGGAAGGGCGGGGGATTCCTTCAAGTCTTTTACTATGCTGATCATAAATAGGATGTAGTGAAGAAGACCGGAGAAAGACGCTCCGCGCCCGCTGAAAGCCCGGAAGCGGCGAAACTCCGCACCACCTGATTATACCGGGAATGTTAGCGGTCAACAAGGCCAATTCTTCCAGGCGGGGGAACTGGAACGGTTGCGCTGGTCTGTTTCAGGCATCTGGCTGTTCCGGAATAAAAAATGAGGGAAATTTACGGTTATGGGGGATAGTTTTTTCTTTACTCTCCAAATTGCCGCCAACAATATTTTAACTATCATTTTGATGAAATCCCATTCATTCCTCTGTTTGTTGCTGGCGGGAGTTTCTTGCGCAGCCTTTTTCTCCGGCGCGTGCGCCAATGAGCTGCCGTCTACGCTAAAGCCTCAGGTGAACGAGCGCGCCGTTTATGACTGGAATGGCCGTCATAAGGCCGTGATGGAGAGGAACCGGAGCGTTAATCCGGAATATGCCGTCTTTAGCGACAGCATTACCCACCGCTGGGGAGGGGAGCCTTCCGGAGACAACAGGGGCCTGGGGACGGGAAAGGAGGCATGGAAAAATCTTTTCTCCCCTCATACGGTGACCAATATGGGGTTTGGCTCAGATTACGTGGACAATGCCTACTACCGTGTGCAGCTTGGGGAACTGGACGGAATCTCTCCGCGCGTGATCATCGTGCTTTTGGGAACCAATAATCTTGGCGGCAGGAAGGATACCCCCCAGTCATGCGCGGACAACCTCAAGGCTTTTGTGAGCCTGGTGGGGCGGAAGTGCCCGGCCTCTAAAATCCTGCTCCTGGGCATTCTGCCCAGGAAGGAAAAGGCGGTGGCGCCCCTGATTGTGGAAACCAATAAAATGATATCCGTTCTTGCTGATGGAAAGAGGGTGTTTTTTGCCAATCCGGGCACGGCGTTCCTGGCAGAAGATGGCGTGTCGCCAAAGAGCGGCCTGCTGGTGGATGGCTTGCATCCCAGTGCTGCGGGATATGACGTGCTGGGGAAGGAATTGAGTTCGCTTCTGGAGAAAATAGACGGCAGATACAAGGGAGGTTCCGTAGTTCGGTAAGACAGGAATGGGAGGATGCGCGTCCTGATGTTCCGGCGCGGCATGGCCGGCTGTCGGGGCAGTGGTCTTTTTCTTCCGGGAAAGGCCGCTTCAGCATGTGGTCTTGATGCGTGGAAGTATTTCCTTAAACTGCTTTTCAATTCCGTTTTTCCGTCATGAATTCCCTGCTGTATACGTTCACTGCGCTGCTGGGCGCCGCCTGCCTGGCGCTCCCCGCATTTTCCGCTCCTGCGGCCGCGCTGCCCGCCACCCTGAAGCCGGAACCCCACCAGCGGGATCCGTATGACTGGAATGCGCGGCATGAAGCCGTCAAGAAGCGGAACCGGGCCGTGAAGCCGGAATACGTGATGATAGGGGACAGCATCACCCATCATTGGGGAGGGGAACCCTCCGGAGACAGCAGGAAGGCGGGGGAGGCCTCCTGGGAGAAATTGTTCGGTCCCCATGCGGTGACCAACATGGGCTTTGGCTTTGATTACGTGGACAATGCCTATTACCGCGTGCAGAACGGGGAGCTGGCCGGCATCTCCCCGCGGGTCATCATTATTCTGCTGGGAACCAACAATCTGGGCCACCGGAAGGATGCTCCGCAGGCCTGTGCGGACAATATCAAGGCATTTGTCCGCCTGGTGCATCAGAAATGCCCCTCTTCCAAAATCCTGCTGCTGGGCATTCTGCCCAGGAGGGAGAAAAACCTGGCGGAGCCGGTGAAGCAGACGAACAAGCTGCTCGCAAAGCTGCAGAATGGAAAAAACGTCTTTTTTGCCGATCCGGGAAGGCTCTCCTTTCCGCGGACGGCGTTTCTCCGCGCAATGAATTGATGAAGGATGTAGTGCATCCCAACGCCAAAGGGTATGAGGTGCTGGAGAAGGAACTGTCCGTACTTCTGAAAAAGCTGGATGCGAAATACCGCGGCGGGAAATCCGCGGGCAAGCATTCCTGACGGTGGTCTTTTTGAGGAAGGAGGGAATTGTGCTTGAAGGGGAAGTCCTGTTTGAGGAAAATGTACCGCCTTTAGTATTTGATTTATGAAAAACCTGTTGTTTGCGTTGTTTGCCGGTTCCGTCTGCTGCTGTTATGCCCAGCAGAACGCCGCTCCCGCTCCGGAGCCTGAAATTGTCGCTACGCCGCCGTCCGATGCCGGGCGCGGCCTCATCCGCGTGAACTCCCGTGAAATCCGCCATTACTCCGGCACCCGCAAGGAACCGGACTACCTGGTCAGCAAGGACAACGGAAAGACCTGGGAAATGAAGGCGGCTCCGAGCGGTTACCCGCCCAACTACGGTGGCATTCCCAAGGAATCCCCGGCGATTGCGCGCAACCCCGTGACCAGGGAATTCATCCGCGTGCAGCCCATCGGAGGGTTCATCTTCCTCTCCAAGGGAGGCCTGGACGGCAAGTGGTTTGCGGTCACGAACGACGGCAAGCTGGAGGAAGACTGGAAAAATCCGGAGAAGCAGAAAAATCTGAAAAAACTGGGCGGCATCATGCGCACGCCCACCTTTGTCAACAAGGGCAGGAGGGTGATCGTGCCGTTCCATAACATGGGCGGCGGCACCAAGTTCCATATTTCCGACGACGGAGGCCTGACCTGGCGCGTGTCCAAAAATGGCGTTACCTCTCCCAAGCATGAAGCCAGGCCGCCCCACCAGGGCGTCAGGTGGTTCAACAATGCCGTGGAAGCCACAGTGCTGGAAATGAAGGACGGCACCCTGTGGGCGCTGGCCCGCACCTCCCAGGACCAGGCGTGGCAGGCTTTCTCCAAGGATTTCGGTGAAACATGGAGCAAGCCGGAGCCGTCCCGTTTCTTCGGAACCCTGACCATGAATACGCTGGGCCGCCTGGATGACGGAACCATCGTCTCCCTGTGGACGAACACGATGGCCCTGCCTGAAAACGCCACGGCAGGCAACGGCACGTGGGAGGACGTGTTCACCAACCGTGATTCCCACCACATTGCCCTTTCCAATGACGAGGGCAAGACCTGGTACGGATTCCGGGAAATCATTCTGGACGAACACCGCAACCATCCCGGCTATGCCACCCTGGACGGTCCGGAGGACCGCGGCAAGCACCAGAGTGAAATGGTGCAGCTTGACAAGAACCGCATCCTGATTTCCCTGGGGCAGCACAAAAACCACCGCCGCCTGGTCATTGTGGACCGCCGCTGGGTGGCTGCCAAAACGCGTTCCACGCAGACGGGCAGGGACCTGGACGGCCAGTGGACCATCCATACCTATATCCCCCAGAAAAAAGGCCATTGCAGCTATAACCGCAAACCCTCCGCTGAACTGGTGCCCGACCCCTCTGGAGGTGGAAAAAAAGTGCTGCAAATCAAACGCCTGAATGATCCAGAACTGGTTAATGAGAAATCCAATGTGGATTACCAGAACGGGGGCGCCACCTGGAACTTCCCGAACGGGACCACGGGGCTGGTCAAGTTCCGCTTCCGTGTGGCGGACGGGGACCAGGCGGACGATTCCGGCCTTCAGGTTTCCCTGACGGACCGCCTGTTCAATGCCTGTGATACCACCACGAAGGATTACGCCCTGTTCACCTTCCCCATCAAGCTGAAGCCCGCGCCCCATCTGCTGCTGGGCATGAAAAAAGTTCCTTTTGCGCCCGGCGCGTGGCATGAAATTTCCATTCTGTGGCAGGGGCCGCAGGCTGTGGTCTCCCTGGACGGGAAGAAGGCCGGAACGCTGAAAATGGCCAATCAATCTCCCAACGGAGCCAGTTACATCCATTTCATCAGCACCGGTTCCAAACCGGATGCCGGCATCCTGCTGGATACGGTGAACGCCCGGGTGAAATAAAAGGCGTCCTGCCGCAGGGGGGCGGCAGGAACTCAGCGGCCTCTCTTTTTCGGAAGCGGTGAAGCGTTTAACTCCGGCAGGTTCTTCAGGACCATGTGCAGATGGTCGTTTGACCGGTTGCCTATCTGCTGGAGGACCGTGCGCCCGTACTTGTCACGCAGGGAAGGGTCTGCCTGGTGGTCCAGCAGCAGGCGTGCAATGCCCAGTTTCAGGCGGTCAAGGGAATCGTCCCCCAGCAGCATGTCACGGCAGCACAGCATGAGGGCCGTTTCCCCGGCTGCGTTTTGATGGTTGACGTCCGCCCCCTCGCTGATGAAAAGATTGACCAGTTCCCTGATTTGGGGGAGATGGGATATATCAATGAAAGCCAATTGGCGGCACAGGTTCAGCAGGGCCGTGTCTCCCCCGGAATCCGGCGGAGCCGTGTTCATGGGCATGGCCGCGTTGACGTCCGCCCCGTACTCCAGCAGGGTATGCGCGATTTGCAGCGCGGTTTTCGGGGTGTTCAGGTTCAGGGAAAGAAGGGGAGGGGTCATCTCTCCGCGGAAATTGGGATCATACCCGGCTTCGCAAAGCTTGCGGACCAGAAGAGGGTATCCGGCAGCGGCGGCCCAGGTCAGCAGACTGGTTTTTTTACCCCTCAATTCCGGCTGGAGGGAAATATCCGCCCCGCATTTCAGAAGAAACAGAGCCGTTTCCTCATAGGGCGCCCCTCCGATGCCGGCTACGCAGGTCATGACGAGGGGAGGCCAGCCCATCGGGCCCGGTTTATCCACATCCGCGCCGTTCTGGATCAGCAGGTTAAGGCAGGAAAGCCTGTTGTGCACCGGCAGGGGTCTGGTATCGTCCATTCCGGGCTGGCAGGCATAAGTCAGGGGTGTATCCCCCTGTTCGGACCCCGGGATGGAGGGAAGGGCCTGGTGCGGCAGGATGATCTGGAGGTTCGGGTCCGCGTTGCGCTGCAGAAGGCGGCCCAGCAATTGCACCTCTCCGAGCCCCGCAGCCAGGTGCAGCAGGGTTTCGTGGGACGAGGTGCTGCAGCGGCCGTCCGCGCTCTCCGCCGTATTCCGGATCATCTGGAGCCTTTCCCTGATTTCGTCCTGCATGTACTGGCGCATGGAAACCTCGGAAAACATGTGCCAGTCAATATGGCGGGAATTGGGGAAAGCCCGCGGAAAATGAAACGCTCCGGGCTGCGGTGCGCCGTGAAATCCGCTGCGGTAAGAATTTGCTCCCTTTCCGCTTTTGTCCAGATAGGGTTGAATTTCCATTCCGCGGGGGAAGGGTCATTCCTGAGGAACCAGAAAATGGTGGAGCCTGCGACAAGAGCCGCAAAAACGCTCAAAGCTCCAAGAAACCAGAGGGTTTTCTTTCTTAAGGTCGTGTGTATCATAAGCAGGGGAACTGCAAAAAGCCATGATGCAGGAATCCGTAACTTCGGGCAATGAAAAAATGGTACGCGCAAGGAATGCCCGGAGCGAATTATATGGAAATTTAAACGGCGGATTGTGAATCCGGACATAATTCAAATAATTGGAATTAAATGAACCACATCATAAGACCCATGTCCAATATGACGTCCGGGGCATGACACCATATTTTCCGCCACCCTCGCAAATGACTTTATCCACGGGCTTCTTTTCCATGTCAGGCAGGAAAAAATCTCCCTCCGGATTCACAATCCGGTATGATGCGTTAGGCGTTGCGGTTGTGACGTCTGTCTTAAAATTTCTTTCATTTGCTGTTGTTGCCATTGAAGTTAAAAAATGCAGGGAGCACCAGTTTTCCGTAAAAACAGCCGGAAAAAAGGCGGCATTTCCGTTACTGTGTGCTGAAACGTCTCTTCCGCCGCCTGGCCCGTGCTGTCTGAAGCCGCTCTTGCCTTGGAAGAAACGGCGCATGATGATTCAGGCAACGTTATGGACTCCGTCAAACTTATTGCGTCCGATATGGATGGAACGCTGCTCAATGGAAAGGGAGAACTGGACCCTGCGTTTTTCTCCCTCTTTAAAAAACTTGAACACCGGGGCATCCGCTTTGCGGCGGCCAGCGGGCGCCAGTATGACGGACTGCGCCGGACCTTTGCCCCCGTGGCGGACCGGATGCTGTTCATTGCCGAAAACGGCGCCTATGTGGCGTCTGGTTCCAGAGAATGGCTGGTGCTGGACATGGACCGTGAAACGGTGGCCGGGCTGATTGCCATGATCAGGCGCATTGAAGGGACGTGCATTGTCCTTGCGGGCCTGGACTCCGCATATATTGAAGATAAACAGCCGGAATTCGTCCGGGAGGCCCGCCGGTATTACACCCGCTGCAAGGAGGTGGATGACCTGCTGGACGTGCAGGGGGACAAGCTGCTGAAAATAGCCGTATATGACTTCAAGGGAGCGAAGGAAAACAGTTATCCCCGCCTGAAGCATTTGGAGCATGGCTTCCAGGTGGCCGTCTCCGGAGAAAAATGGATGGACATCAGCCGGAAGGGGGCCGATAAGGGCGCCGCCCTGGAGCTGATTCAGCGGAAACTGGGCATTTCTCCGGAGGAAACGATGGTCTTTGGGGACCAGATGAATGATGCGGAAATGATGCGGCAGGCCCGGTTCAGCTATGCCGTGGCGAACGCCGTGCCGGAAATCCGTGCCATGGCCGCGTTTGAGGCCCCGTCCAATCAGGAAAACGGAGTCATGCAGGTGCTCGGAAAGTTGCTGGAGGTCCATGCTCCGCAGGGTGGGGCCGGGGACTGCTGAGCCGTCCGGTCCATATTGCCGGGAGCAGGGAAACTGGTAAAACAAGGGCATGGGGCATCCTGGCGTGGCTGGCAGGCTTATGTTCCATGCCGGTGATGGCCGTGTTCGCCTGCGTGGGCGGCGTTTTGCCGGGAACTGGCTTTCTGCTGTTCAAGCTGGAGGATCCCCTTCTTGGGATTCTGGCGGGGTGTCTGGTTCTGATGGAAGCGGCTGGGGACTGGGTTCTCCATTTGATGGGAGCGTAAACCCGTTGTCCGCGGCAATGAAGGATGCTTCCTCCACGCCTTCCCGGCGAAGGGCTTCCCGGAAATCGTCCAGCGTTTCCTGGTAGCCGTCGTCCGCCAGTTGCCAGGTGCCGAAGTGGAAGGCCATGCCCTGCCTGGCGCGCAGCGTTTTAAAGGCCCGGACTGCGTCGCGCGGCGACAGATGGACGCCTGCCATGAGTTCTTCCGGAAGATAGGACCCGATGGAAAGAAGGGCCAGGTCCGGAGAGCCGAGGCGGTCCCGTATTTCCGCGAAAAAGCGTGTCCGGGCCGTATCTCCGGCAAAATAAATGCCCGGACCGTCCGCCGCGCGCAGGAAAAAGCCTCCCCACAGGGACCGGTTGGCGTCTCCGTGGAATGGACTGCGGCCGCTGTAATGCCGTGCGGGGGTGAAGGTGACGGTGGTTTCCCCATCCCCGGACGGCAGGGCGGCGGACTGCCACCAGTCCAGCTCGCGGATCTGCGCCTGTGCGCCGCAAGGGCGCAGAAGCAGGCGGCGCAGCCCCAGAGGAACAAGAAAGACGGGGTGGAAGCGTTCCTCCAGCCTTTTCAGGGTGGGCGCGTCAAAATGGTCGTAATGGTCGTGTGAAACCAGTACGGCGTCCACCTGCGGCAGATCCTCCCATGCGATACCCGCGGGCCGCTTCCGTTTGGGGCCCATCCATGCCACGGGGCTCACGCGGCCGGACCAGACGGGGTCCGTCAGCACGTTCAGGCCGTGCAGCCGGATCAGGATGGTGGCATGATTGACCATGACGGCCTCCCATTGCCCCCGTTCCACGGGAACATGAAAGGAGGGAATACGGGCGTTTTCCGCCACGGACGGATAGGGGCGCGGACGGCGCGTGAGCATCCATTTGACGATGCTCCAGTGGCTGCGGTGCGGTATCGGTTCCGGAGAGTGGAACCGTTGCGCCGCCCGTTTTTCTAAGGAAAATGTGCGGCAGAGCCGTGACTGGAGGAAGGAATGCAGGGACATGGGGAACGCGGTCCATCATAACGGTTCCGGTTCCGGGAGGAAACGGGCGCCCCCGTCAGCATGAAAGCCGCCGCCCTTTTTAGTTTTGCTTTTCCGGGGCGTATATGGTACATCCGTGCCAGACGTCATGAATCAGGAATTCTTTTCAGTGCTTGTGCAAGTGGTGGCAGCCCTGGGGCTGGCCGGCATTATCTTGTTGCTCAGTATCTTGATGGGCAAGCGCTCCTCCGTGCGCAAGCCTGCGGACATTCCCTACGAATGCGGGATGATTCCCATGGGGGAAGGCGCTCCCATGTTCTCCGTGAAATTCTACATGGTGGCCATGCTCTTCGTCATTTTTGACCTGGAAGTGGTATTCCTCTATCCCTGGGCCGTCAACTTCCGGGACTATGTGATGATGAATCCGGAATCCTTCACGGCCATGTGCATCTTCATCGGCATTCTGCTGGTGGCCTACCTGTACGCGCTGGGCAAGGGGGCCCTGAACTGGCACCACGATCCCCGCTGACCCTTCCTTATTCCATTTCATCAAACGCCGTGCTCCGTCGGGAACGCGGCGTTTTTCATGGGGAAGAGAGGGGACAACCCTGGGAAATCCTATGGCGGGGAAAAATCCCCTTAAGGCTTATTCCTTGCCTCTATGTCTCTTTTGCGGATAAATTCTTATTGTATGAAAGATGATTTCTCTTGCCAGGGAAAGGGAATGGGGATAGCGTCTGCGTGACCAGGAAATCCAGCATGAATCTGCCTCTTCCCAAAACGACGCAGGGAGTCTACCGCCTGTCGGTCAGCACCTTCTATTTTCTCCAGGGCCTGGTATTCGCCAGTTGGGCGTGCCGTATTCCGGACATCAAGAATGCGCTGGGACTGAATGACGCCGACCTTGGCTCCGTGCTCTTTGCCGTTCCGGTGGGGCAAATGTCCGCCATGGCGCTGTCCGGCTATCTGGTGGGCCGTTGCGGCAGCCGGAGGATACTGATAGCGGCTTCCATCTTTTATCCCGCCGTGCTTGTGTATCTGGGCATGGCGTCCTCCTTCTGGGAACTGGCGGCGGGGCTGTTTTTCTTCGGGGTGGCCGCTAATTTGACGAATATCTCCGTCAACACGCAGGGCGTGGGAGTGGAGCGGCTGTACCAGTGCAGCATCATGGCCCGGTTCCATGGCTTGTGGAGCCTGGCGGGATTCTTCGGCGCCCTGCTGGGGGCGGTGATGGTGGACTGGAAGGTATCCACGGAAATGCACTTCATCGCCATTTTCCTGATGTGCATGGTCATTCTGGCCGTCTTTTCCCCCTCCCTCCTGCCGCGGGATGCACGCCGCTCCTCCACCCAGGGCGGAGGCATGTTCCGGAGCATGGATGCCTATGTCTTGGTGATCGGACTGATCGCCTTCGGAAGCATGGTGAGCGAGGGAACCATGTTTGACTGGAGCGGCGTGTACTTTGAAAGCGTGGTGCAGCCCGGTCCCGGACTGGTGCAGATGGGCTACGTGGCGTTCATGAGCACCATGGCCCTGGGACGCTTTACGGCGGACCGCATGGTGATGCGCTTCGGCCCCGTGCGCGTGCTGCGCGCCAGCGGCATTCTCATTGCCTCCGGGCTGCTGGTCTCCGTCCTGTTCCCCATGCTGTGGTCCGCCACGCTGGGCTTCCTGCTGGTGGGCTTCGGAACCTCCTCCATCGTTCCCCTTTGCTACAGCATGGCCGGAAAATCCAAAAAAATGATACCAAGCGTAGCCCTGGCCTCCGTCTCCACCATCGGCTTTCTGGGCTTCCTGCTGGGGCCTCCGGTCATCGGCCACATTGCCCATGCTTTCTCCCTCCGGTGGTCCTTCTCCCTCATTGCCCTGGTGGGGCTGGGCACGGCGTTCATCGCCCCCTTCCTGAAAAAGTTCAGGTAAACTTCCGGAAAAGGGAATGAGCGCGGGCATGCGGGTACGTCATTAAGAGCAACCTATGCAGCCCTTATTATCTATTCCAAAGTTATCTACAGGCAATTCTTCTATTTCTATGATGTTGTTTATGAGAATATCGCATTCCGGCAATTTTTTGATTTCCACTTCATATAGATTGTTGCTGCCGAGGTGGGCATAGACTACATAGATTTTACGGGGATCGGGTGAATAGTCTGGATTATCCGGGTAAAGAGACTGGATAGCTTGATAAATATCAGTTGGTGTGAGGGTTCCGCAATTGGCGTGATGAACATGGGCGCATGCTTGAGCGTGTATGTCTGTCGATGTGTAGATGACCGAAACGCACGATCTCAGGCCGACGGAGGACAATACTGCCGGATTGGCGTCAAATGTTAACAAGCCTTTATAATTGGTAATCAGCGGTTTGGTTTTTACTCTCCGCCTTCTGGGAATAAATGGAGCCGGGCCCTGATAGCGGCCGGGAGACAGTTGTGACCGTATTGTTGGGGGTGTGGTATGAAATTTCCGATATTAACGGGTTCTATTTTTTCTTGGGTATGGTATTCATGATTATTTTTTTGTGTTGATAATAAGGATTTTAAATTAATTTTTAAGCAGGATTTTTTGAATATTCTCTTTGCCGGGTGCACGAATTGACTTCCAAATGTACGGACAGGGCAGGCGAGTGCGAAGGGCGGCCGCCGGCTTTTCTGTTGGGAGCCGTCAGCCGGGTACTTCTTGTCATTACTGCGGAGTAATTCATCCAATCGCCTTACCTGATGGTGACAAGCGTAGATAATGATGAATAAGGCACTGGATTGTTGTTTTACATGGCGGCCAAATACCCGTGCATGATGTAGTTGGCATGGCGGAAATACCTTGTCAAATAGGGGCGAAAGCGGCTTGAAAGGGTCCAATTTTTCATCATAAACAAAAACCCCCCTTCAAGTTGTTTACTTAAGGAGGGGCATAAATGGTGCGCCTGGCAGGACTCGAACCTGTACGCCTTTCGGCACCAGATCCTAAGTCTGGCGCGTCTACCAATTTCGCCACAGGCGCGACGAATGCGTGGGCGCACTCTGCCATACCGCGCCCTGGCGTTCAAGATTAAACGGGGGAGCTTTGTCTTTGACATGCCCCAGGGCAGCCCGTATGGTGGCGGCCTATGAAAATGTTAATTACCCTGTTGAGTGTCTGTCTTCTGGCCGCGTCCCCCCATTCACGGGCGGATGTCAGGCTGCCCAAAAGCACTTTCACCACGGACCGAATGGAAGAGGCTCTGAAAACAGCGAAAGAGCAAAAGAAGCCCGTGGCCTATCTTTATACGAACACGGCCACGACCTGCCCGCTGGCCGCCGGCGTGACGGAGGGATTTCTTGAAGCCGTGGGAAAACGGTGCGTGCTGGTTTATCTCCCGGTGAAGGGAGGCAAGTCCACGGTGGCCGCTCCCGTGAAGGAGGCCCTGGAAAAGGGCAAGTTTTATCCCAAGCTGGTGCTGACTGCCAGCGACGGCTCCGGGGCGCAGTGCTTTACGTATGAGGCCTACCAGGCGGATTCCAAAAAAGCGGCGCGCGAGATCAAGAGGCAGATTATTGCCCTGGCTAAAAAGCAGTCCTGAACCGGAGGACGGAACATTCCGGGCGTTCCGCAGGGCAGTTCAGCCCATGATTTGCGCCGGAAAGGGGAATATTTTCACAAACAGGAAATCCAGCATTCCCACGCACAGGGCGATGCAGATGGCCTTTTTGGGCGACAGGCGGGGAGCCGTCTTCAGCCAGATGACGATTCCCGCGTGGACCGCCAGGGAGATGCCCACGGACCACCAGAAGAACGGAATGCCCGTCATGGCAAAGAGCGCCGCCAGCGGATAGGTGAACGCCAGGAAGATTTTCATGATGGCTTCCCATTCATGTCCGCGCACCATCATCAGTTGCTTGGATAGAAGGGAGACGTACAGGCAGGAGGGGACCACGACGCACAGGATGAGGGAGACGAACCCTTTTTTTGCATACCGTTCTTCCTGCGTGGGAATGTACATGCCGCATATACTGGGTCAGCAGGGGGGAATTGTCAAACATTGTCCTAGCCCGGCGGGGCGGGGGGATTATACTGGCTTCCTCGCGTATGTCGTCTTTTGAATTAAATTCCTCCTTCAAGCCCTCCGGGGACCAGGAGCAGGCCATCGGCAAGCTGCTCAAGTCTCTGGAGGCGGGCAACAAGCACCAGGGCCTGCTGGGGGTGACCGGGAGCGGCAAGACGTTCACGATGGCGAATCTGATCGCCCGGATGAACAGGCCCACGCTGGTGATTTCCCACAACAAGACGCTCGCCGCGCAGCTTCACTCGGAGCTGAAAAGCTTTTTCCCGAATAACGCGGTGGATTACTACGTTTCCTATTTCGACTATTACCAGCCGGAGGCGTACATCGCCAGTTCCGACACTTATATCGAGAAGGATTCCGCCATCAATGACGAGCTGGACCGCCTGAGCCTGAACGCCATGAATTCCCTGATGACGCGCCGGGACGTGATTGTGGTGGCGTCCGTCTCCTGCATTTACGGCCTGTCCACCCCGGAAGATTACCGTAACCTGACCCTGCGCATTCGTGAGGGAGACATCATGGACCGGGACGTGTTCCTCCGGCAGCTGGTGGAACGCCTGTTTGAGCGGCAGGATTTTGATTTTACCCGCGGCACGTTCCGCGTGCGCGGGGAGGTGGTGGAGGTGTTTCCCGCCTATTCGGAAGGGGAGGCGATCCGCGTGGAGTTTTTCGGAGACGAGGTGGAACGGGTTTCCCTGATTGATTCCACCTCCGGCCGCGTGCGGGAACGGCTGGGGAGTTACACCTTTTCCCGGCCAAGCAGTACGTGGCCGCTCCGGAAAAACGGGCCGCGGCGCTTAAGGCCATCCGGGCGGAGCTGGAGGACCGCGTGGGATGGTTTGAGAAGCATGGGCGTCTTTTGGAAGCGCAGCGCCTGAAACTGCGTACGGATTACGATCTGGAGCTGATTGAAGAACTGGGCTTCTGCAAGGGGATTGAGAATTATTCCCGCCATCTTTCCGGCCGCCTGCCGGGCAGTTCCCCCTCCACGCTGCTGGATTTCTTCCCCAAGGATTCCCTGACCCTGATTGATGAAAGCCATGTGGCCGTGCCCCAGCTGGGCGGCATGTACGAGGGGGACCGCAGCCGCAAGAATATTCTGGTGGAGCATGGCTTCCGCCTGCCCAGCGCGCTGGACAACAGGCCGTTGAAATTCCATGAGTTCATGGAGAGGCAGAACCAGATCGTGTACGCCTCCGCTACGCCGGGGCCGTTTGAGCTGGTGAACTGCCGTGCGGACAACAAGACTTATATTCCCGTGCGCCGTGCCGCCAGGTCCGGGGAAAAGGCGCCGGAAGGCTTCAAGGGGATTCTGTTCACTTCCCCCAAGGATATCCGCGTCACTCCCAGCCCGTCTACGGAACCGGTGGAGAAGTTTGATCCCACGAAGCGTTCCACACCCCTGATTGTGGAGCAGATTATCCGTCCCACCGGCCTGCTGGAGCCGAAGATCACCATCCGTCCCCTGAAAGGGCAGATTGACGAGACGATTGCCCTGTGCAACGAGCGCGTTGCCAAGAATGAACGCGTGCTGGTCACGACGCTGACCAAGAAGACGGCGGAAGACCTGACGGAGTACCTGAAGGGGGTGGGGCTGAAGGTTTCCTACATTCATGCGGATGTGGACGCGATTGAGCGCGTGGAGATTCTGCGCGCCCTGCGTGCCCGGAGGATAGACGTTCTGGTGGGCATCAACCTGCTCAGGGAGGGGCTGGATTTGCCGGAAGTCTCCCTGGTGTGCATTCTGGATGCGGACAAGGAAGGTTTCCTGCGCAATGAAACGTCCCTGGTGCAGACGGCGGGCCGCGCCGCGCGCCATTTGAACGGGGAGTGCGTCCTGTTTGCGGATGTAATGACGGATTCCATCAAGCGGCTGATTGAGCTGACGGATTACCGCCGGGGCATTCAGGAGAAGTACAACCTGGAGCACGGCATTGTTCCCCAGACGGTGAGCCGGTCCGAACAGGGGCAGTTGAAACTGTATGCGGAAGAGGATGAAGAGTCCTTCCGCGTGACGGAGGACGAGGCCGGGTACGGGCTGGAAGAGCGCATTGCCAGGTTGGAGGCGGAAATGAAGGAGGCGGCCTCCCATCTGGAATTTGAACGCGCCGCCCTGATCCGGGATGAAATCAGGCAAATGCGCGAAGGCGGTAAAAAAGAGCAGGGCATTCCTTGAAGAATGCCTCTTTTCCCCTCCGGAACGGGAAAGCCCGGATGTTCCAGACCGGGACGGAGGCAATGACGCCATTTTTCCGGGATCATCGTGCCGATGATTGATTTTCAAGCGTTTTTCCCGGGAGAAATGTTCCGCGGCAATCGCTGCCAAAAACGGGGAACCCTTTTACGGAGAAGGCATGGGAGGTTGCCGCATTTCAAAAAACGAATTGCTAATCCGGGGTCAAGGCCTGTTTTTTATAACAAGGGACTTATGCTGAATAGCCATGTCCTTATTGAGAAACGTTCCCTTGTGGTGAAACCTTCCGGAATTGCATGACCGGCCTTTGGAGCGGCGCAAGCCTTTGCAGCCGTTGAAAAGCAGGTGTCTCGCTACGATTCCCTGACTTTCAGGGAAAAAAGTTTTCTGCCGTTCCTGTTGATGTCCGGATGCCGCAAGGCTTGCGGCGCTCCCTGTGGCATGGAGTCCATTCCGTGCTAATCCGTAACGGATTAGCAATCCGTTAGTTTATCCGTCCAGGCGCCGGAGCGGCACTGGGTTCATTGACTGTGACGGAATGATGTTTGGCGTATTCTTTTTCTTCGTGATTCTAGCTTCTCTGCTTGTTTTATGGCGCTGGCGTGCGGATGACTGCATGCTGCCGTGGAAGAAGGTGGTGGCTGCCTGCGGAATTTGCAGTGTCATTCTTTTCCCCCTGGGTCTCGTGTTCCGTGCGGATGGCCTGTGTTTCGGAACCTGGGAGGGCGCCGCATCCTCTATTGTCCAGTATGGAATTTTTTTAATGGCTTTATGCCTGTCCGTACAGGCGTTGAATGGCGTGGTATGGTATGGCGCGCGCCATGAAACGGAGTGGAGCCCCTGGGGGAAATGGGGCGTCATGGCCGTTATTTCCATCGCCGTGCTGGCGTGGTGGTGGCATGCGGGTTCACAGTGTTCCTTTGATTTCCAATATCGCCAGTATCCCCAGATCGTCAGCGGACAGTATAATTTGATGCATACGCTGGCCCACACCCTGCTGTGCAAGGGTGTTTTAAGCGTCTGGCCGGAATTTCAGGCCATCGTTCTGGTTCAACTGGGGCTGCTGTTGTCCGTTTGCTTCATGATCGTTTCCTGGGCGGCGCGTGAACGGATGCGGGCGCTGATCGTGCTGGGAGCCGTCTTGCTGTGCCTGTTCCAGTTTGAGATGGTGACGACGGTGATCAAGGACGTTCCCTATTCCATTTTCCTGATGGCGCTTACGGTGGGATTATGCTCCTGGTTATTGGAAAAACGCACCTCCGCCCTGTGGCTGATCGGTCTTGGGCTGGCCGGAACCGGGAGCCTGCGCTATGACGGAGCCGTTCCGTTTTTTCTTACTGTCGCGGCCCTGTCCGTCCATATGTTCCATCACCGTGAGGAATTCCGCCGCCTGGCGATTCCCGTGATAGGGGGAATTTGCTGCTGGCTGTTCGCTTTTCTCGTCCTTCCCTTTCTGATGGATGCGGAAAGCGGCGCGTCCGGCACCAAGTATGCCAAGATGGCTCATGTGGTCTGTGATATTGTTGCAGAGGGCGGGAAGGTGAGTGACGGAGACATGGAGCTGATTGAACGGGAAATCATGCCTAGGGACGTCATCATGAGGCAGTACCGCCTTTATGAAGATTCCCTGCATCCCGCAGTGTCAGCCGGGTACGGGCAGAAGTATCTCCACACGGGCCTGTTTGAGTCCTGGGAGACGGGAATGAAGTATGGGTTTGCGTGGACCTTGTCCGGCAAAGGGGAACTTGTCAGGAATCTGTTTTTCTCCGTTTCTGCGGACAATCCCCTGCTGGCGGGGAAGATTCTTCTTCTGAACAGCCAGATGGTTTGGAACCTGCCTGCGGGCAATGTCAGGGATATGCCGCAGCTTTCCCTGTTTTACGGCTGCGTGCTCAGCTTCCTCGTTTACGGAATGATGAAGAAAAAGGCGTATCTGATCCCTTTTGTGCCATTTTACGGAGTGGTTCTGGCCATTGGCGCGGCGGCGACTACGTATGAAGTCCGCTATATGCTGCCTCTGGAATTGCTGTTCCCCGTCCTGCTGCTTTATTCCATCTCCTGCGCCAAAAGAGCGGATGTCCCGAAGGAGGGAGAGAAAAAGGAAGGCCGCCTTTCCTCCGGAATTTGAGCGTGCCGCACTGGTCCGGGAGGGGGACCGGGCAGGTGGGGAAGCGTGCCATTTTAACCGGAAAAATGTTTCGGGGTCATTTTCCACTTGCCAAGAGCGGATTGGCGCCTATACTCCTTCCACCATGACCCGCAAAGGTGGTATCAATAAAACTCGCAAGGCAGTCGCCAAGCGTTTCAAGGTTACCGGCACGGGCAAGGTACTGCGCCGTAAACAGGGTAAGCGCCACATCCTCCAGAAGAAATCCAGCAAGCGCAAGCGTCAGCTTGGCAAGGTGGCTCTGGTGGACGAAACGCAAGTCTGGGCAGTCAAGCAGAACCTGCCTTTCGCCTAAACCGCGGAAACGCTCGACCAACGCCGAGCTTTCCCCGCTGAACGGGGGGCCTTCATGCAGCCTTCTTCCAATGAGAAGATAAGAACAGGCGAGACTGCAGGGAGGTGAGGAAGAACAGTCTGTTCAAGATAGAAATAGAAATAAGCTATGCCACGTGCCACTAATGGACCGGCCTCTCGCAAGCGCCGTAAGCGCATTCTCTTGCGTGCCAAGGGTTTCCGCGGTTTCCGCAGCAAACTCTTCCGCTACGCCAAGGATGCTGTTTACAAGGCTTGGCAGTATGAATACCGCGACCGCAAGAGACGCAAGGGACAATTCCGCCGTCTCTGGATCGCCCGTATTTCCGCTGCCGTCCGCGACCGCGGTCTGACCTATTCCCGCTTTATGGAAGGCCTGAAAGCCGCCAACGTTGATCTGGACCGCAAGGTTCTTGCCGACCTGGCCGTCTCCGACGAAAAGGCTTTTGACGCCATCTTCGCCCAAGCGAAGAAAGCCATTGAAGCCAAGGATGGTGCCGCTCTCCGCGCCTAAGACGCAGCAGAGTCCATCTGTTCAGTAAACATTAACAAACAGCCCCGGAGGTTAGCCTTCCGGGGCTGTTTTGCGTCTTCATGTCCGGGTGCGGAAAAAAACGTGAAATCCCGCCAGGGGAGGATTCGTTTATTCGGATTCGGCCGTTGCCTCCTTTTCCTTTTCCGCGCTGGCCAGCTCCTCCACCTTCCGCACCAGTCCATCCATGCTGCCGGAAGCGATTTTGTTCCCGTTGGCGTCCACCAGCACCAGGGAGGGGATGGGACCGGGATAATTCTTGCGGATCAGAGGGCTTTCCTTGGAAAGGTTGTCCAGGTAGCCGAACAGGAAGACCGGCCACGGCATCTTATTGGAAACGGCCCATTTCTGGGCGCCTTCCAGCGCATGGTCCATGCTGCACAGGACTACTTCCAGATCCTTGCGGGGAGCGATTTTATCCCGGTACACCTCCAGGTTGCGCGGAAGGGAGGCCCTGCACGGGCCGCACCAGCTCGCGGAATAATACAGGATAAAATACCTGGCGTTCCATTTGCCGTCCATTTTGACGAACTTGCCGTCCTTTTCCCGGTAGGTCAGCCCTTTCAGCTGTTTGCCCAGGACTCCTTTCGGGATGACCATTTTAGCCAGCTCTGCATCCGTCTTGCCGACCAGCTCCTTGTGGAAGTCAATCCAGTCCAGGTCCTCCCTGGAAAGTTTTTTGAGGGGAAAGGGGATTTTCTTTTTCGTGAAGACGTTCTGCATGATTGCGTTGACGCTGTTCAAGCCGGCCAGCCTAGCCTGGAAGGTGGCGCCCGTTTCCTTGTTCGTCCAGGTCCGGGTCATGGAGGGGATGTCCGCTTCTTCCTGAGGCGCGGCGTGAAGAAAGGGCGTACAGGCTATCAATGCGGCTGCCGGAATGCCCGTCATGAGAAACTTGGAGACAATCATCTTTCGTTGTTATGGTGTTTTCTGCCGCATGTCCAGAATTTAAATGTTCCCTCTGTCATTAGGACATCCTTGAAGCTTGTCCGCCGGGAGGCGTCATGATAACCTGACCCACAAAGCACTACCATGGATAGCATTCTTTCCGTTCTTACCACCATTGCCATTATCTTCGGTGTGGTGATGTTGTTTAACTTCATGATTTTCATTCATGAACTGGGTCACTTTTTCGCCGCCCGCTGGCGCGGCCTGTACGTGGACAGGTTCCAAATCTGGTTTGGACGCCCCATCTGGAAAAAGACCGTCAACGGCGTGCAATGGGGGGTGGGCTGGATTCCGGCCGGCGGCTTCGTTTCCCTGCCGCAGATGGCTCCGATGGAGGCTATTGAAGGGAGAGCAGAGCTTCCCAAGGATTTGAAGCCCGTTACCCCCTTGGACAAGATCATCGTGGCCGCCGCCGGCCCCATCGCCTCTTTCCTGCTGGCCGTGTTTTTTGCCGTGGCCGTCTGGATGGTGGGCAAGCCTGATGTGGAGATGGGGGTGACTACGGTCGGCTTTGTTGCTCCGGACAGCCCTGCGGCCCAGTCCGGCATTCTGCCCGGCGACAGGATTGTGAAGGTGGACGGCCGCCCGGTGGACAAGTGGGCGGGCAATATGGAAGGCGTCCGGGAACTGATTATGCTGGGTGAGCATGACCAGGTAGTTTTTACGGTGCAGAGGCCTGGGCATGAAGGAGAGATGGAAATTTCCTGCGGGTTCCGGATTCCGGAAACGTCCTGGTGGCAGCGCTCCGGCATGCGCCAGGTAGGGCTGATGCAGGCGATGCCCTGCGTCATCGGGGAAGTGCTTCCCAATTCTCCTGCCGACCAGGCCGGATTGAAGCCGGGCGACGTGGTGACGGCTGCCAACGGGGAACGCATCTGGAGCCCTGCGGCGCTGGATGGGCTGTTGAAGAAGAATGAACCGCTTCTGCTGGACGTGACGGGCAAGGATGGCGCCGCGAGGCAGGTGAACATCCAGGGCAGGCTTCCGGAGAACTGGCACAACGGCGCGAACGGCTCCCTGCTCAAGGGCGCCCAGCCCATTCTGGGCGTAACCTGGGACCTCAGCTCCGTGGGCCGTGACGTAACTGTGCATCCTACTCCGTGGGCGCAGATCAAGCAGAGTTTGAAATGGATGGGAGATACCCTGGCGAAGGTGGTGGCCCCCGGCAGCAGCGTGGGCGTGGAGCACCTCTCCGGCCCCGTGGGAATTGCCAACCAGTTTTACAAGATGTTCTCCCTGGAGGAAGGCTGGAAGCTGGCCCTGTGGTTCTCCGTGGTGCTGAACGTGAACTTGGCTATCCTGAACATCCTGCCTCTTCCTGTGGTGGACGGCGGCCACGTGGTGATGAACTCCATTGAGCTGGTTTTCCGCCGCCCCCTGAACGTGAAAGTGCTGGAATTCGTGCAGTTCGGCTTCGTCTTCCTGCTGATGGGCTTCTTCCTGTTCGTGACATTCAAGGACGTGGGGGATTTCTTTGGCAAGAAGCCGGACAAGCTGCCCACCCCGGTATTCAAGGCCGTGACGGATTAAACGCGGGCGGCGACCCTTGATACGGCTTGATTCCATGAAGCAGTCACTGGCGGCGCGTTTCCTGTTCCGGGCGGTGGTGCTGGCGCTTCTCGTGTACGCCATGCTGCTCACCTGGTGGACCCCCTTCACCGGGGACAGCTTCATGCATTCCGTATTCGGGGCTGGCCACCGTCTTGCCTTCCAGCCCGTGCTGGAACGGTGCTGGTGGTCGTACATGAACTGGAATCCCCGCCTGGGGGAATTCCTGGCTGTCTTTACGGCCACGGCGGGGAAGTGGCTTTTCCTGGCCGTCAATCCCTTCGTGATTCTTTCCCTGGCCCTGATGATGTTTTACCTGGCGCGGGGAAGGAGGGTGAATTCCGGGCACTGGCGGGATGTTCTGCTGTTTTCTGTGGGCGCCCTTCTTCTGCTCACGTCTTCATCCAGGCCGGGCATCACGATGTTCTGGCTGTCCGGAGGGACAAACTATGCGTGGTCAGCCGCCGTCTGGCTGGGCTTCCTGTGCCTGTACCGCGGCTTATGGGCCGGGACCTCCCGGATTAAGGACAGGCCCTTTTCCTGGCTTTGGATAGGCGTGGCGGCTTTTGCCGCCGGGATGACCAACGAGAACCAGATTCCCGCTTCCCTGGGCATGCTGTTCCTGTACTGGCTGTATGCGCGTTGGAAGAGCCTGGCTCTTCCCCGCTGGTTCTTCGTCGGCTGGGGTTTTCATGCCCTGGGTGGCGCCTGCCTTCTGCTGGCTCCGGGAAACGGCGTGCGTCTTCATTCGGAGACGGCGGGTGGCGCCGCCGTCCTTCACTCCTGGGCGGAGCGTTTCGGCGCCATTCCGGAACTGATGAATGCTTTTTACGAGTTCATGCCGCTTCCTAAAATCCTGCTGGCAGCCGTCGCCGTGGCCCTGACCCTGCTGACGTGGAGAAGAGGTTGGAAGACTTGGAAGGGGGCTTCTCTCCGCCGCATGTGCGTTTCCCTTCTGTTCATTCTGGTGGCCCATGCCATGGCAATCAGCTTTTTTGTGCGCGTGATTCCCGCTTGGCATGCCATGTTTTCCGCTACGGTGCTGATGATGACGGGCATCCTGGGACTGTACGGGGTATGGATGGACGCCGCGCAGAGGCGTTGGATTCCTTCCTGCGTGCTGCTTGCGGCGGCCGGGCTGGCCCTGTGGGTATGCTCCGGGTATCTGGATGCCTTCCCGCGCATCCACCGCCAGTGCGAGGAACGGAAAATGTTCATCCGCCATGAACTGGAAAAGGGAGAGAGAAACATTGCGGTCCCTCCTTATGAGCCCGTGCCTCTGGCTCCCTATGTTTCCGTGATGTGGCGCATGAGCAGCGGAGACCCGGATGAATTTATCAACCGTTCCATTGCCCGTTATCTGGGAATTGAAAGCATCCGGGTGGCTGTGCCTGAACATTGACCGTCTTTTTTGGCGAATAGCTGTTTTCCCGGCGCGGCCGTATTCCGGTGGAAACGGCGGCGCGGTAAAAGTCCGGCTGTTTTTATAAACCGCCCTCCGGCCATCTTTTCTTTACTCGAATGCCGGTGGAACAGGAATGCTCTTGCGGATCAATAATCCGATGATTGCATAAAATCTTTAATTAATATTAAATCTATTTATATTAAATACATTATATATATTTATATCTTGATATGAATCCCTCAATACATGGAAAACAAAAAAGATATATTATTTAATTTTTAGTGTTTTCCATTGACATCGGATTATTGATCCGGTTTACTTTGTGTCACCATGAAGAAGTCCTTGTTTTCTCTGGCTCTGATTTCAAGTTCCCTGCTGGCAGTGCAGGCGGCGACTGTGCAAATTGACTTCGGGCGCGATGACGCCGCGACAGACGGAGCCCTCAATATGAATTACGGCCATTCCTCCGCAGCCCTGGGCACGATGCCGGGCGACGTCACTTTGGGATGGAGCACGGCCGGATACCCTGTGGGGGATGACGGCCATACCACGACCAAGACGCCCGGCGAAGAAAACGGGTGGAAGAACGCTTTTGGCGGCAGCATGCCTTTCTCCCTGGGAGACAGCTTCCGGGACGGCCTTTTAACGCAGACGGCGACCGGTTCCGGTTCTTTTACCGTGACTTTCAGCGGTCTTGCCGCCGGGGAATATACCTTGTCCCTTTTCGGCGGTTTCACGGGTAAGGACGTCTTTGCCGGACAGACGTGGACGATTGGAGGCGCCGACGCTTCCAACGCGACCTGGACAAACTTTGGCACAAACGCCAGCGGTGATTGGAACGAGCTTTCCACGACGACGGGCGACAGTTCCGGCGTTCTGGCTCCCGGGAATGCCGCAGACGGCTCCAATCCTTCCGCCAACAAGGGCCTTTATTCCACGGTGGAGCACATCGTGGTGGGGGAAGACGGGACGCTTACTCTCACGATTCAGGGGGACGGTTCCAGCAATTTTGGCCGTACGGCCCTCAATTACCTTTCCCTGACCCAGGTTCCGGAACCTGCTACGGCTACTTTGAGCCTGCTGGGCCTGGCCGCTCTGTGCCTGCGCCGCCGCCGCGCCTGACCAGGAAGGTTCCAACCGTTTTTATTCAAAGCTGTTCCGCGTCCGCGCGGGACGGCTTTTTTATTTAACGGCCTTTCCCTTTCCGCGCCTTCGGGGCGGCATGTTTTCCAGCCGCGGCAACGGTTTTTTCCATAGGGGATTATCCGTCGTTAACATAGGAACGCAGGGAGGAACGGCAAGGAAAATGCGGGGAAAGACAACTGCCGGTCCTTCAGGAAAAAAATTCCTTTAAATGCGGATGGTTTCCTTCAAATGGGTGGAAACAATGATGCACGCGATTCGTTCCGGCGGTATTCCCGTGATTCTGGACACGATGCGGGCGTAGGCGTTCAACTGGTTGGAGTGGCGTTCCCGCAATTGCTCCGGAGAGTTCGCATGGTCCGTCTTGAAGTCCACGATGCAGGCGCTTCCGTCATGAAGGAGCAGCCTGTCAATCACGCCGGAGATCCAACTGTTCCCGTCAATGGCTTCAATGCGCTGTTCCTTCATGATGCGTGCCGTTCCGGGAGGGGTGAAGAGTTCGCGGATGGAGGGAATCTCCATGCAGGCGGCCACCGTGCGTTCCGCCTCCGTGGCGGGATGAAGAGCCCATTCCGGCTTGTCCGATTCATCCCAGCGGGTAATCCGTTCAAAGACGGCGTGAACGGCTGAACCGAATGCGGCGGATTCCGCATCGTCGGCATATCTTCCTTCGTGGGCCGCGTCTTCTGCCGCCGGCAGGCCGGAGGGGGAAAGCCGCTCCCTGACCATCGGCCGTTGGAGGGGCCATTCCGGCGTGTCTTCCTCCGCCCGTTCCCGTACGGATTCCGTGAATTCTCCGTACCACCCGCCATGGCCGCAGGAATACAGGCATTCCGCCCCGGATTCCGGAAGCGTGTCTTCCGTTCCTTTTTCACAGGACCGGGCTGCGGAACGGACGACCTTCCACATGGAATCCGCGGTCATTTCACCTTTTTCTTCCCGGTAGGGGAGAATGACGTACGTGGCCCGCTTGGCGCGGGTGAGCGCCACGTACAGCTTGCAGAAGCCGTCAAACTGCTGCTGGGCGCGCCATTCCCGGTAAAGCTCCTGGAGCTGTGGAACGTTCGTGTAAACGTGCCTGGAAGGGACCAGCACGATTCCTTCTATGCTGCCCTCCCGGTTCTTTTTGACAAAGTGGGTCAGGTGCCTTCCGTCTGCAAAGGGGGCGTCCCTGCCGATCTGGGGCAGGATGACGATGTCGAATCCCAGGCCCTTGGATTTGTGGATGGTCATGATCCGGACGATGCCCCCGGCAGGATCCTCCCGGCGGGTCACGTCTTCCATGTGCCTGATCCATTCATCCAGGGAAACGCCCTTCTCGTCCACCTGTTCCGCCTCATTCTTCCAGACGGCCAGGCGGTCCCGGTGGAATTCGGTCAGTTCCGTTCCCGTCCGGGCCAGCCTCCGCTCCAGTTCCTCCATGACGGCGGCGTAGCCGTCCCGTTCCAGCAGGAGGCGCCAGGCCTTCCAGTCCATGCCTTCAGGCCGTTCCGGAGTGACGAGGGGCCGGAGGGGGGAATGGGTGAGCAGGCCTGCGGCAAAGGGGTCTCCCGGCATGAGCAGCCAGCGGAAGAAGTACAGCAGGTTTTTTCCCGGGGGAATCCACGCCCACCGGAACGTCGTCGCATACCTCCGCGGGAACGCCGTGGTCCGTCAGCCAGGTCTTGATGGCTAGCGCCTGGTTTTTCGTGCTGACCAGAATGGCGGTTTCCAGGCCGCGGCGCAGGGCTCCGGTACGTTCCAGGATGTCGGCTGCCGCCTGGCACACCAGGTCGTTGGCGGTGGAGGATTCCGCCTTGGGCGTCTGCCAGATTTGGGAGACGCCGGACCGGCCTTCCAGATGGGGGGCGCACCGGTGCTCCGGATATTCCCCCCATTGTTCCAGGGCGGCGGGTTCGCAGTCCGGCGCCGTCCGGGCGTAGTCGCAGATGTCGTTCACCAGGTCCAGCACGGGCTGGACGGAACGGTAGGAGGTGGACATGCCGCGTTCTTCCAGTTGAAGCTGGGTGGAAACGGAGCGGAAAAGCTCCGGATCCCCGCCGCGCCACTGGTACACGCTCTGCTTGATGTCCCCCACCACGAAGATGCTGCCTTCGCTCCCGGCCTTGGATTCCGTCAGGTCGTCCAGAAAAGGCTTGATGACGCGCCACTGGGACTGGGACGTGTCCTGGAATTCATCCAGCATCCAATGGTCATAGCGGCAGTACATGCGGTATTGCAGGTCTCTCTTGAGCTCCGGCGTGACGGCTCCCCCGCCCAGCATGCGCGTGACGTCGTGAAACAGGAACCTTCCCTTGTTGCGGACCAGGGAGGAGTATTTGCCTTCAAAAAGGAGCATCAGTCCGTGCGTGGCGCGGGTGCGGCGCAGCGCCTGCAGGACCTCCATGCGCAGCCAGCTCTGGATGAGTTCTTCCAGCGGAGGGGACCAGAAGTCCTTGAATTTTTCCCGCGCCTCTTCCACGGTGATGTTCCAGGAAGAACCTCCGTCCGTGCGGAAGCGCACGCGGCCCAGCCTGGCGTATTGGGAGAAACCGTTCAGGAAGCGCAGGAACAGTTCTTTGTTTTTGGAGCCGTTTTTCCCTTCCGGAGCGGGCGCCTGCTGTGCCTGGAAAGCCACGGCATGCAGGACGGCGTCAAATTGTTCCAGGGGAACGGGGGGGCCAGTTCTTCCGGCGTGAAGCCCAGCGCGACGGGGTTTCCCCATGTTCCGGCGTCCGGTTCGTCCAGGAAAAGTTCGTGGTAGGTGTTGAGACGCCGCATCATGGAATCCTCCGCATCCGCGGCTTCCGCATCGGAGTCCGCTCCGGAGAGGAAGGCGTCTTCAAAATTCCGCCTCCGCTCCCTGTTCACGGAGCATTCCCGGTACAGGGAAAGCAGGGCTTCGCGGCGCGCCAGCTTCTCCGCCGTGGTGTCAATCATGCTGAAGCCGCTGACGCCCAGCTCAAAGGTGCTGGTGGAGGCAATCTGGGCAAAAAGGCTGTCAATGGTGCAGAGGTTGAGGCGCGCCAGGTTCTGCACCAGGATGTGCAGCAGATGCCGGAAACGCTCCCGGTGCAGGTTTTCCGCCTTCCATGCCTCCGTTGCTCCGGGCCAGATGCCGGGTTCCCCCGGTGTTCCCTTGATGACCGTCCAGAGCTGTTCTTTCAGGCGTTGCGCCCCCTCCTCGTCCGTAGCCCCCGCAGCCAGGTCCGTCAGGATGCGGTCCTTGAATTCCCCTGCCGCCTTCCGGGTGAAGGTGATGGCGATGAGCCGTTCGGGGTGGCTGCCGTGGTTCAGAGCCAGCAGCCCCAGGAAGCGCAGGGAAAGCTGGTAGGTTTTTCCCGTTCCGGCGGATGCGGAGATCAGCATGTTGGTCAGGGAGAACATCTCAGAAAGGCAGGTGGGGGGTGAGGTTGAGGCCCAGCAGGTCCTGCAGGCTTTCACGCCGGGAGGCCATCAGGTCCTTGAACACGTCGTAGGAGGGAGGGTTCCAGCCCAGTTCCTCCGCGGTGATGAGCCCGCGGCCCTCATGAAGGAGCTTCATCAGCTCCACCGTCCAGGCGCGCGCGCTGTCCAGCGCGCATTCCTCATAGCCGGGCATGGGGTCGTGAAGCGTGTCCCAGGCAGAGATGCCGATGTCCAGCGGATTGGCGGGAAGGGCGTAATACGCCGCCGAAGGGTGGCCGCCATAGGCTTCCGCGGCCCACAGCACGTAAACGGGCAGTTGCAGGTCTTTCCAGCGCGCGTGCGCCAGCCTTCCGTTTTTCTGGCGTTTGGTGTAGGGCCGCAGGGCCGGGGAAAGCAGGGACAGGGCGTCCGGGCGCCCGATCGGTTCCAGATGCTTTCTTTCACAGGATGCGGCTGCTCCCGTTTTGTAGTCAATGACCCGTATGCGGCCGTCCGCGTGGCGGTCGATGCGGTCAATGCGGAATTTCATGGGGAAGCCGCCCAGGGACCAGTCTTCCACCTGGTGCTCAAAGGCGATGCAGGACCAGCCTTCCTGAAGGTCCTGCAAATGCTGGACGGCGTAAACGGAAAGCCTCTGCTCCATGGAGCGTTTTTGCAGCAGCAGGGGCATGAGGGGCGTGGGGCCGTATTGTTTCCGGAAGGTTTGTTCCAGTATTTCCGTGATGGCGTCCTGAAGGGCGGCGGCTTCCATGCCGTCTTTCAGGGCGGCGTGTTCCCGGCAGAAGCATTCCAGCACATCGTGCAGCATGGTGCCCAGTTCGTTGACGGCCATGTCCTCCTTGTCCGGCAGGAACTCCTCCTCATTCATGTGCAGGGCCTCCCGCATCCAGAAGCGCATGGGGCACGCCAGGAACCTTTTGAGGACGGAAGGGGAGAAGGCCAGCCCTTTTTCCTTCCACGGGTTTTTGTAGCCGGGCGCCATCGCGCCGATGTCCGTGGCGGCCTTCCAGCCTTCTGCGGGCTGAAGGTACCAGCTTCCGCGCTGGTAGGGGAGGGGTGCGGGCGGATCGCTGATTTCCCGGAAAAGCTGTTCCACGCGGTGCGGCAGTTCCGCGTCCGGGCAGCGCATGAGCAGGGAGGAAGGCGTCAGCGGATCGTTTTTGCTGCTGGTCCGGGAGAGAATGATGGTGAGGCTGCCCTCCCGTTCCCGTGAATGGAGCAGGGCGGTCAGCAGGAAGCTGTCCCGGGCTTTTTTCCGGTTGAAGGAATCGATGCCTAGGGCTTCCCTCAGTTCCTCCGGCATGAACTGGTCGGAAACGCCGCCTTCCGGTACGGTCCCCTCGTTCAATCCCGTCAGAATAAGGTGTTTCTCCGGGCGGAAGTGGACTTCCATCCAGCCCAGGGAATCCAGTACCGCGTGGGCCTTCCTTCTGTTTTTGACGCGCAGCGGCTGAAGGCATTTCATCAGGAGCTGGAGGGCCGTCTCCGGTCTGGAGAAGGCGGTGGAGCGTTGCTGAAGGCGTATGAGGCCGGAAAGGCAGGAATGGAGCATTTCCATGGCTTCCGTTTCCGGACCGTAGGCGTTCGCCAGAGCCGGGAACCATTCCATCAGCCTTTCCCCCAGCGTGCCGGGTTCCGCCATCCGGTTCCGCCAGGCCAGAATGGCCTGGATGGAAGGGAGGGCGGCCGGATAAAATTCCTTCAGCCTGGAAATCAGGTAATCTTCCGATTCCGGAAGGAACTTCTGCTGGATTTTATCCAGCGCGGCGCAGCAGTACTGCTGGTTGCCTATTCCCAGGGAGGCGCAGAGCAGGGAGGAACGCGCCAGGCAGAAGACGGGCCGCGCCGCGCCCTTTTCTTCCAGCGCCTGCCGCAGGTGGCGGAGCAGGTCCATGACGCCGGTTCCGGCAAAGGGTTTCCCTTCCGGATTGTGGAGGCCCCAGCCGTATTCCCGCAGGGCGGCATCCAGGGCTACGTTCATGTCCGGATCACAAACGCCCAGGGCGACGTCCGGCGTTGTTCCCTCCGCTGTGCGGGCGACCATGCGGCACGTTTCCCCGGCCAGCCGGGCAGGGTTGGCCGTGATCCTGATCTGGGCGTCGCTGATATGGATGGGGCACTGGGTCCAGACTTCCGGAAGGGGGCATCCCCAGGAGTCAAAGGAACCGGCTTCCTCTTCCGGCGCGTGTATCCATATCTGGACGGGCACGCCGCTGCGTTCCGCATGCTGGAGGGCCTGGCGCAGGGGACGCGGAACGTCCGCTACGCAGGCCAGGATGACGTGCCCTCCTGTTTCCCGCAGGGAATGGAGCAGATGCGGCGGTGCTTCCGCCTCCATGGCGGTTCTGTCCGCAAGCTGCCAGCCTTTCAACTGTTGCGTGCAGTACTCCGACAACCTGTCCATGTCCGTCCAGCGTTCGTCACGGCCCGCGCAGGAATCCTGGGCCATGCCGCAGGAAATGCCCTGGTTCGCCATGGCGTGTTTAAGGCTTTGCAGGCTGCCCGCCATTTCCAGCATGCTGGAAAAATCCTCCGGCATGTGCCGGGGGAACAGGCGCGGATAAAGACGGTGGGGAGAGGTTCCCAGCGCCTGGAGCCAGCCGGCCAGCTCTTCCAGGACGGAAGCCGTTTCCTCCTTTTCCTCCAGCCGGGGGAACTGGTCCGCCGGAATAACCTGGGGGGCGAAGATGGCCTGTGCGCTGGAAATGGAGGCAAGGTATTCCCTCAATTGCCTGCCGGATTCCCGTGTGGGGACCAGCACCAGATTCCGGTGGAAGTCGTTTCCCAGGGAAAGCAGCCGCTCCGCTACAGCCCGGCAGGCCGGTTTGTCCCAGGATAGAAAGAGTCGGTTCATGGCAGGGAAGCAGGACTCCCCGGAAAGGGGAAAAGGCGGAGACTACGGGCGTATTATACCTTGCCGGGGCGTATTTTCCCATCTATTTTTTCAGGGCTGCCGGGAGGGGGATGGGAGATCACGGAGTGTCAGGGGCTTTAGTGGCGTTTTAGCTTTGAGGGAGGGATGCCTTTTTTTGTATCCGCGGATTTTTGCCTGGGAAGGAAGGCTTCCGGTTTTTGGACGGGAGCTTTTCCGCCCCTTCGTGGAGGGGAATTTTCTCTTGCTGTGTTCCGCCCGGCGTCCGTAGGGACCGGGAGGACCTTCTTCCCAGAAGGGAGTTCACCAAGTGGCTTTTTCGGGAATGCCCCGCCTCCCTAAACAAGTGTGTTCATTCCTGCGTGGCTGTAGAAGGCCGTTTTCTGAAGTTCCCGATTATTTACGGCTCCTGAACGGCGGTCTTTTTTCCGGTTCTGGTGACCAGAAGCACGCCCGTGAAAACCAGCAGGACGGAAAGGGTTTTCATCCAGCCGAAGTGGTCCATCCCCCACAGCACCGCTACGGAAGAGGCAATCACCGGCTGGCAGTAGTTGTACATGCTGACCGCGGTGGGTTTCAGCCGCTGCTGTGCGAAGGACAGGCAGATGTAGCTTACAAAGGTAGCGAATGCCACCACGTAGGCAATGCCCAGCCACGTTTGCATGGGAAGTGCGGAATAACGGATGGAAACCACGTCCCGGAAGGTGAAGGGCAGGCAGGCGATGGCGGCGTAGGTGAACATCCATTTCATCAGGGTGACGGGCGAGTATCTGCCGATCAGGTTTTTAAAGAAGACGAAGTAAACGGCTACGCTGCACTGGGAGGCCAGGCAAAGGATGTCCCCCAGCAGGTTGTTGTCTCCCGGCAGGGCCGCCGCACGCCCTCCGCTGCCGGAAACCAGCAGAATGGCTCCGATGGCGCTGGCGCAGACCCCGATGATTTTTTTTCCCGTGATCATTTCCCGGAGGACGAAGGCCGCCAGAATCATGGTCAGTACCGGCGTAATGGTGGTGATGATGGCCGCATCCGCCGGAGAGGTGAATCCCACGCCCACCGTGAAGGCCATCTGGTTGAAAATGATGCCGAACAGGGAGGCGTAAAACAGGGTCAGCCGGTCCTTCCTTGCAATGGTTTCCCCGGGCACGAAGGCGGAGGCCAGCCAGAACAGGATGGCCGCTCCCAGCAGGCGGAAGGTAGCCAGGGAAGCGGAGCTGACTTCCCCCGGCTGCATGACCAGTTTGCTGACCGGAGACATGAGGCCCCAGATAATGGCCGCCGCTCCCATCGCGATATGTCCCTTCAGGGTTCCGGATTCCATGGTACGGCCCGCTGCGCAGCGGGCAACGCATTCTCCGCTTCCGCGGACGGATTGCAAGAGTTTTTAGCGCGGAACCGCAGCCCCGGAGAGAACGGCCAGGCGGGGAGAGGGGCATGCTCATCCGGGGAATTGGGAAGGTATGGCTCTCCGGTTTTTTCCCCCTGACGCCGGGCAGGTCCGGTTTCCGTCTTCATTTGATTTTAACGGGAAAATGATTGACCCGCCGTTCGTCCAAAATTGCATCGGCTCCTATGGGGCGGGAGTGGCGGTATTGCCCGCTTTCCGCCTCAACTCCATGCGGCAGGATTTGAGGCGGAACAGGAATAAGAAGACCCTGGCTGAAGTCCTGTTCCTTTACGGGGACGCTGATGCAGGCGTTTTTATCGGGGTCCCTGCGGGTGGCCGGGCTTCTATTCGGCAGGCATGGAGATGCCGATTTTGTGTTCCTTGCTGTTGCCGCGGAGTTCCGGCGCGTACATGGCCTCAATGACGGCCGGCAGGGCGCTGAAGCGTCCCGGGCGTTCCGCGCGCAGGCGGTGGCTGATCTGGTATTGTCCCATGGGCAGGGAGGAAAGGAAGACGCGTATTTCTTCATCCCCTATTTCCTTGTAGCCGGATACGGTCCCCATCCAGGCGTAGCCGCTGGTGGTTTCCTGTGATTCGCATCCCGCGGGCTTGGGGTCCAGGAGCATGAGGTATTCCACGTCGTTCTTCGTTTTCACGGTCATCACCACTTCAATGATGTCGCCGCTGGCGATGACGTCTCCGTCTTTCAACAGCGTGCGGCGGGTCAGGTCCTTGCCCTGGGAGACGAGCTCTCCGGCATCCGTCTGGGTGTCCTTCACGGAGTCGTCCTTCACCGTTTCCTTCCGGATGCAGTAGTAGGAGCGTTCCACGGTGACGGCATTCCCCGCGGCGGGAATGGGGTCTTCCAGGGAGAAGTAGCTGAGGGTGGAATTGGCATAAATGTTTCCGCTGCCCTTCTTCCTGCGGATGGTGATGACGTGGCTGCCGTCCGCCAGGTCTTTCCCGCTCATGCGGAAGGCGTTGTCAAAGGTGAACAGGGTCTCCTTCGTACTGGCGACCGTTTTGACCGGAACGCCGTCGTAAAGGATTTCCGCTTCCATGTCCTCCATGCCTTCCCTGGTCTGGAGAAGGTAGGCGGACAGGGCTTCCAGACAATCCGCCGTATCCTTGGTGGAGTCCCAGTAGGAACCGTTGGCGCGGTTGTTGAGCAGCCATTTGGCCAGGCGCGCCGTGACGGGATTGCCGGGGTCGCTCTTGGCCATCAGTTTCAGGTAGGCGGCCTGCGTGGCTACGCCGCTGCCGTACCACCGCCACCAGTAGCCTTCATTGGGAAGGCGCAGCCATGCGGTTTGCAGGGAGTCGTCCTGCTGGAGGAACTGGGAAATGATGGGCATTACCTTCTTGAAGTCGTCCATGCGGTGGGCGTCCAGCAGGATTTCCGCCAGTTGAACCTGGCTGATGACGGGAAGTTCCAGCCTGTCGCGGAACAGGTAGCGTTCCATGGGCAGGTTTTTGACGCCGCATTCCGCCAGAACGGAATAAACGAGGGTGTCCGTGGCGGAGACCGTCAGGCGGTAATCCCCCAGCTTGCGGATGGCTTCCTTCTTCTTCGGGCCGTCCGGCAGTTTTTCCAGTTTCCGGTATTCGTCTCCTTTCTCAAGAAGAGCGGCCTGGCTTTCCTGATAGTTTTTCAGCCAGCGGACGGCTCCGGAAAGCATCCCATCCGGGACATTGACCGTGTTTGAAGCAATCTTCAAGCCGTGCGCCACATGGGCCGTCATGACGGGGTCTCCCTCGCTGGCTCCTCCGAACCATCCCCAGGAACCGTTGGAGAGCTGCTTCTCCCGGAGGGAGGAGATTCCCTTGGCGGCCATCTTCTTCAGCGCGGCTTCATCATAAACGGGGTTGCGTTCCAGCTTCTTCATGATGCTGTCATGGAAGGCCTTGTTCTTGATGGCCTGGGGATTCAGATTACGGTGGCTTTCCAGCGCCGCGCCAGGATTCAGACCGAGCTGCTTGAGCGCGTCCGTCACGACGAGAGCGGGCAGGAAGCGGTTGAGCGTCTGTTCCACGCAGCCATAGGGGTATTCCGCCAGGTAGGGCAGGGCTTCCACCATGCTGAGGGCGATGCTGGGGGAAACCTTGACGACCAGCTCGCTTTCCTCCCTGCGCCGCTGCTGCGGCAGGGAAATGGAGAGTTTCTGCTCCTGTTCTCCGGGAAGCACCACGGCGCTCCCCGCATGGAGCTGCTTCATGCCGTGCACCAGCACGGGGAAGTTCATCTGCATGGCGTCTCCGGTGGAGCCGGACGCCGCCTCCATGGCGACGGCGGCGGTTCCCTCCCTGATGGCGGCGGTCCACCAGTTGACGACTGCCTGCCCCTGGGCGGGAACGTCCACTTCCCGCACGGCGGAATTGTCCGTATCTGCGGCGAGCCCCTTTACGGCCGGAGCGTCAGCCGGGAGAAGTTCCAGGCAACCGTCTTTCAGGGAAATGGAAACGCGGGCGCGGACGGCCTTGTCCGTCCGGTTGCGGACCAGGGCGCTGAGCATCACTACGTCTTTTTCCACAAAGAAGCGCGGGGCCTGCATGCTGACCATGAAGTCCTTCGTGGTCAGGAATTCCGCGGAAGCCTGCCCTACCTGCAATCCGGGGGTGATGGCCCAGGCGGCGGCTTTCCAGGTGGTCAGGTTGTCCGGCATCTCCACAGGAACGGTAACGTTCCCTTCCTCATCCGTCCTGAGCGTGCCGCACCACTTGATGCAGTCCGCAAAATTGGTGCGCAGTTGAATGTGCGGGGAACTGTTCTCCTGCACGTCTGCGTCTCCCTGTCCGGCTGCAAAGGAATCACTTTCTGCGCTTTCTTCATCCGAAGCCATCTGCTGCATGGCCGGAACCGGTGCGGCGGCGGGGACTGCCGCTCCTTCAGCCAATACGCGGCTTGCGGCTTTTCCGCTGATAGCATAATTACCGGATCTGACTCCTGCGGTAGCAAAGCCGTTGACGGCTCCTTTTTCCCTCCGCAACAGATAGCCGTAGTCACTGTAGAGCAGGGATTGGAAGTAGGGCTGGTCCGGGCCGCGGTCCTGTTGCGTTCCGGCGGCCGTCATTTTTTTCAGGCTGAGAAAGCCGGTTTCGTTCAGGCTCCCCCAGACGGTCTTGGCGATGTCCGTAATATTGGGGCGTGCGATATATTCCAGAGCCTTGTCATAGACGGCCAGGGTAACGATGCCGTTCCTGACGGGTTTGCCGTCCGGCCCTTTGACCTGAACCGTTACTCGCCCTTCTTCACCGGGCTGGTATTGGGATTTGCCCGGTGTTACGGAAGGAGCCAGAATCTGGCTGGCTGGCGGAATCAGCAGTTCGGCGGAAGCCGTGTGAAGTTCCCCGTTTCTGACGGTGAAGGCGTTCACGCCCATGTTGGGCATGTCTTCCCGGGTCAGGGGGCATTCCACCAGGGCGGTTTGCCGGTCCAGAGGGACCAGGCTGCGGGACTCGTCTTTCCAGGAATTGCGCAGGAAGGTCCAGACGCGGGCGTCCGGATAATCAGAGGCGAGGAGCAGTTTGGCCGTATCTCCCGGTGCGTATTCCTTCTTGTCCGGAGTGATGGAAAGGGGATTGATTTTAAAAGGATTCTGTTTGCCCTTGCCGTAGGAAAGGAACTGGAAAGACTCTTCCACCCTGTTGCCGTGTTCGTCCTTAGGGTAGAGGAAAGGGCATACAGGCCGGATTCCCTGGTCTGGAAGGACAGGGTGGCTTCCCCTTCCTTTCCGGTGGTGATATTCCAGGTTTCCAGAGCCTCCCGGCTGCCGTCCGCGCGGATATGCTGCAAAACGGAGGTTCCCTTGGCGTGAGCAATCTTGGCGCCGTCCGCCGTGGCCGCGGTGATGGAGGCCTGCACCGGCGTTCCGGTGGGGGCGTAGCCGCGGTTCAGGGCGGTGAAGATGTTGAACGGGCGGAAGGTGGCGATGACCTGCCCGGAAGCGGAAACTTCCCGCAGGGAGGCATCCGTCACGCTGGCGGAGACGCGGTAGGTGATAT
Source organism: Akkermansia sp. JRP_AM1 (assembly GCF_049262625.1). Lineage (NCBI taxonomy): Bacteria > Pseudomonadati > Verrucomicrobiota > Verrucomicrobiia > Verrucomicrobiales > Akkermansiaceae > Akkermansia > Akkermansia sp. JRP_AM1. The sequence continues at coordinate 262,958 of NZ_CP118234.1, read as the reverse complement.
TCTGGGATGCGAAATCCCGGGCGTCCTGCGCCGTGGAAAGCTCCACGGACGCTTTTCCGTCCTTATCCAGCGGCACCGTCTTTTCCAGGACGGTCAGGGGTGCATCCGGAGAAAAGGGAATGTAGTACGGGCTGAAAGACCTGTCGTACAGCCAGCTCCATTTCCAGTAGGGCGTCCAGACATCCGCTCCCAGTGTCCGGGTGATCGTAATGGTGGCCTTCCCCTCGCTTACGGGACCGCCCGCGTAATAGTCCGCCTGAATGGAGACGGGAATGGGCCGGCCCAGGCGGATGGGTCTGGAGGGGGCGTCCATCCTGACGGAGAATTCCGGCTTCTTGTACTCTTCCATACGGAAGAGAGGGGCATACAGCCGGAAATCCGGGTCCGCGGAATCATGCAGCTTCAGCTTGGCTCCATACTGGCCCAGCGGAGCTTCCGCAGGAATGAGCAGTTCCAGTTCAAAACAGCCGGTAGAATCCGTCGTGACGGTTTTTGGCGGAAAAACGCTCTCATCCCCGGTTGGGGAAGTAATGGTCAGCGTCAGCTTTTTTCCGGCGCAGTCCTTCGTTCCGGGATTTGCGATGTCCGGACGGAAGAGGACGCCCTTGAACCGCGCCGTCTGTCCGGGGCGGTATACGGGCTGGCTTTCCAGGAAGAAGCAGGAATAGGGGTCGGAGGCCTTGTTTGCCGTATCCATGAGATAATTGCCGGATTCCCAGCCGTAATCCGATACTCCCGCCAGCACATAGCTGTCCCCTTTGGAAGCGATGCCCAGGAACATGTTGTAAGAAGGAGTGCGGGAACCGCGGGGAGGGATTGTTTCTATCATGGCTCCGTCCTTGTCCGTGGTTCCCTTCACCTGGTGTTTTTGGAGCGTTTTATCCTCCTGGTAGCGAAGGAGGCGCAGGCTGCCCCCTTCCACGGGCATTCCCGTTCCGGCATCCGCCAGGAACCATAGGTTGCCTTCCGGCACGGAACGGCGCACCAATACCATGTCTGACAGAGTGAGGAAGCGGTGGAACCGGTAGCCGTTATCCAGCGTGACGGTAAGCAGGTACCAGCCGGGCTTGCGGGTGGGCACGGGAATCTGGGCGATGCGGTTCAGGTGCCGTTCCCCGGGAGCCAGAGCTACCTTTTCCCCTTTGATTTCTTCACCCAGATAGCGGGCGTAGGACGGCTCATGCAGCAGATTGAAAAGGAGGGTCCCCAGGCTGGAATACTTTTTCCTGTACGCGTTGCCCAGCGTGCTGGAGGTCTGCACCTTGTCCATGCGTTCCTCCTGCCACCGCTTCATATCCACGGAGCGGGCCGTCACGCTGGCCTGGGCGGCGTTGCGGTAGGAGAAGGCGACCGTCACCGGTTCCCCCGCCAGCAGCGTTCTTTTATCCGCATCAAACATTCCGTTGGGTTCCGTGATGGAGGCAATGCGCTTCTTCAGGTTGTCCGCAACGTGCAGGAAATCCTCCTTGTCCGTTTGATTCCAGGATTGTGCGTTCCAGGTCTGAAGGATTTTGCCTAAAAGCTCCGCGGCAGCGGGCCTCTGGTTGCGGGCCAGGAACTCATTGGCTGCCAGATTGCCGGCGTTAACGTAATAATCCGGCTCCGGAGTTACTCGGACCGCAGCGGCGATCCGGATGAAATCGTAATCCGGAGGAAGGGTGGTGAGCAGGAATTTTCCGTTGCCCGTCCGGTCGGTTTTAACGACGGTCTGGTTCGTTTTCAATTCCTCCGGGTTGATGCCCGCCACCATGCCCGCGTTGCCGGGGCCGTACACGAACTCCTGGTCCGGAGCCGTATTGGAATAGGAGAACAGCCGGTGGCACCAGGAGGCGGTGAAATAGTTGACCTGGTTGGCTAGTTCCGGGTTCGCCTGAATGGCGGCGTCCAGCAGCCAGCGCATGCGTTCCCCGTCGTTTTTAGCCGTCTCCCAGGAGGAAGAGGCATGGTAAAAGACGACTTCCGGCTTCCCCGTTTTGGCATTGACCGTGACGGGCACGGTGGCGACGTTCCGGAACGGGGGGCTTCCTCCCTGGCGACGTACCCCGGCAGTTCCTTCAGGCTGGTGAGGTTCCCCAGGGCGGCGTAAGCCTGGAAGGGGGAAAGGGAACTGTAGCGGCTGCCTTTCACCAGCAACGCCTGAGCCGTCATGAAGCGCAGTTGTCCCAGAAGCTTCATGTTCTTTTCCTTCTCCGCCAGTTGCATGGCCTTGGAAAGGCACCGCAGGGCTTCCACCCGGTCCCTCGCTTCCCCGGAATATTCCCCGTCCCATGGCTCGGCGCTGCGGATGTAGGCGCCGTCCACCAGTTTGAACGTATGGCTGGCGTTCTGGTACAGATGGGCAGCGTCCATCAGGAAATAGGGATTGCCGCCGTGGCGTTTCATCTGCTCTTGCAGGATGGTATCCAGATTCGTGGAATCGTCCAGGGCATTGAGACGGGTCAAAGCCTGGTAATAAAGAAGAAGGTCCGCTCCGCTGTACTGGTCGTCGTATTCGTCAAGCTGTTTTAAAGCCTGTTTGGCCGCATTCTTGAACAACCTCTTTTCCAAAAGCTTTTCAATAGCCTCAACGGACTGCTTCCTCTGCTGGGAGATGGAAGTTGCCTTGTCCGCATCCTTGGCGCCTTTTTGGGATGAAGAAGTGGAATCTTCCGGAAGTCCTCCCTTGTCATCGGCATGGGCGGACGGGCCGTCCTGACGCTGTGGTGGAGTGGAAGCGGCTGCCGGGCACGGCATTCCGGAAGCCAGCAAGCCTCCCGCCAGAAAAAGCAGGGAAAAGATTCTGTTCATTCAACCAGACTACTTCCATGTAAAATATTTGGCAAGTTACAAGTAGGTTACAACATGCGGGAGATTGTCTTAATGCCGTTCAATGGCCAGAAGCGTTGGAAGGATTGACTTTCAACGAGCAAACCGGACTTCTTTTACGTTCCGGCCTGTATTCCGGTGCGGATCGTCTGCCGCGGCGTCCTTTTTGAGCTTTCAGGGCGGCTTCCTCAGGTTCCCCTCCGGAGGATATGCAACCGCCGTCTTCTCTTCTTCCCAGGGAAAGGGACTGCCTGGGTATATTTATATTCCACTGCCGTCCCCTCGTCCCGAATCAGCTCTGCCGGATGAGGGAGCCGAACCGCATGCATGTTCATGTCTCTGCGGGAGGGAAAGACGGCCTGCATGGCTGGCCGTCCCGGAATGCAGGATGAAGGAAGAAACGGGGATGCCGTCAATCGGGCAGCGGGCCTTCGCATGCCAGGCGGTAAATGGCCTGGACGTCCCGGGCGTCCAGTTTTTCCAGCCCCCCGATGGGGCCGCGCACGCTGATGGCCTGTTCCGCCATCAGTGGAAAATCCCCGGACTTGATGTTCAACTCTTCCATGGTCGTCGGAAGCCCCAATTCCCGGTAAAAACGTTCCAGACGGGAAATGCCTTCCCGGATGAGGGCATCCGGCTCCCGGAAGGAACCCTCCACACCCATCACCTTCACGGCGAACTGCGCGAACATTCCTTGGTGTTTGGGGGAAACATACTTCATCCATGCCGGGGTGACGACGGCCAGGCCCGCGCCGTGGTCCACGTGATACAGGGCGCTCAGTTCGTGCTCCATGGCGTGGCAGCCCCAGTCCTGTTCACGGCCCACGCCCAGCAGGTTGTTATGGGCGAGGTTGCCGGAAAACGCAATCTCCGCCCAGGCGTCGTAATCGTGCAGGTTCCCGTTCAGGATGCGGGCGTTTCTCATGATGGTGCGCAGGGTGGTTTCGCAAAGGCCGTCGGAAAGGTCCGTATGCAGGGTTCTGGTGAAATAGCGCTCAAAAATGTGGCTCATCATGTCGCTGACGCCGTTGGCCATCTGGTGGTGCGGGAGCGTGAAAAACAATTCCGGGTTGATGATGCTGAACACGGGGCGCAATTTGGGAGAACCGTACCTCAGCTTCCGCCTGGTTTCTTCATTGGTGATGACCGTGTTCGGGCTGCTCTCGCTGCCTGCGGCGGGAATGGTCAGCACGGTGGCGACGGGCAGCGGGTCCGCCTGCGGCTGTTGTTTGGAAAGATACAGGTCCCATACGTCCCCTTCATGGGGAACGCCCAGCGCAATCGCCTTGGCGGAATCAATCACGCTGCCGCCTCCCACAGCCAGCACGAGGCCCAGGCCGTGTTCCCGGCAGAGGCGGATGCCTTCATATACCAGGGGAAGCGTGGGGTTCGGCTGGACGCCGCCCAATTCCTCATACTCCACGCCGGCGGCTTTCAGGGAAGCCGTGACGGCGTCGTAAAGGCCGGAACGCCTGATGCTGCCGCCTCCGTAGTGGAGGAGGACTTTTTTGCCGAACGGCTTGAGAAGGGCGCCCGCTTCATGCTGGGTTCCTTTTCCGAAAATGAGCGTGGTCTTGTTATCGTAAACGAAATTGAGCATGGCGGGGATGCGGTGACGGTACCTTTAACGCTACGGCTCTTCCATCCCCGGCTCAAGGCTTTTGTGCGCCCCGTTCCGCTTCCGGAAGGGCGGATTTATTGTTCCGGAGGATGTTTTTTCATATACCGTTCCAATTCCTCCCTGTTTTTCCGGAGCTGATTCAATTGGCCGGAGCCTTCCTGAAGATAATTGACGTCTCCCGAAGTCCAGAACGAATAAACGTGGTCCAGCACGGATGACTGAATAGGGGGGCAGGAATCCTCATCTTCCATGAATTCTTCTTTCAGAGCTTGCAGAATCAGGTCTTTGCAGCCCAGGTCCGTACTGAACAGCATGCCAGAGAAGGCTCCGTGATGATTCTTGCCGCCCCGGAAGCGGGAAAGCAAATGGAGATAGGTCTTCAATTCCTGTTCCGCAGCAGGTTCCAGTTTCAAAAAGGAACGCCGGACTCTCATTTCTTCCCCGTTCCACCACAAATCATAGGGCGTCATGGCGGGCGGATGGTCCATCCGGCTGAAATCGTACAGAAAGCGGGAATGCCGTCCCAGATACGTGGTGGCTGTGTGGAGAAATCCCTGGTGGATATAGGCGCCCCCGCACTGGCCGTCCGAATAAATTTTCATCCAGGCCGTGGCGTGTTCCGGAGCATTGGGGAACAGATCCTTCCAGACCGGATTTGTTGAAAGAGGCAGCGTCATACACTCTTTCCGAAGGAATGCTTCAGCAGACTTGCCCTGGCGCAAAGAGGGCTTTTTCCCTTCCCAAAAGTTATTTGCCGAGTCAGGACAGGAAGAATAAAATTTTGCGTCCAACTCTCGCCAGTAAAAACCGCGCGGGGGAACTTTCTTCATTTCCCCGGCAATTCTGCGGGTGTCGGCGCATAACTCATGAATCATGAGCTGGGTCTCAGGCGTAAAATTATCCATGCTCGCCGCGTCAACAAGAAGATGGAAAATGTGGAACATCTGGCGTTTCAGGGGTAAACGGCCGCGGTAAGAATGCAGTTCCGTGGCAATCAGTCCGGGAGCCGCGGAGTAAAAGGAATATCCTTGGTCACAGCACCCGAACATCTCCGCAGGAATGTCCAGCACGGCGGTTTCCATGCACTTCTTCCAGGTGGTTTTGAGTTCCTGCGCCAGAGCATGCGGCAGGATGGCAACGCCGCGGCGAACGTAATTCCTGCTGTACTCCTGCCAATGCAGACGGCGGATTTTTTGATCCTTCCATGCATTCAGCAGAGCGGCAGAGGGGTGTAGCCATGCAGGGAATGTTTCTTCCGGAAAATAATCCGGAAGATATTTTTCAAGAAGGGAGGCCCACCAGCTCTTCCACAGGGGAGCGCTGTTGATAAAATAATCTGTTTTGTTGCCTTCTGCCGCTACCGCCCAGTGGAGTTCGTTTCCTATGAGGGCGACTGCGCGTTCCGGCTCCCAGGAGGGACAATCCACAGCGGCCATTTCATAATTCCGGGCCGCTTCCGGCAAAAGCAGAGACAGGACCCGGGGAGTATACCGTTCCCATTCCCAGTAAAGGCGGAGAGGGTAATACTTTACCTCCTCCGGGCCCAATCCTGTTTGATCCGGGGTTGGGGCGGGCCGGTACATGGCGCGTATGGCCGGCCTTGCGTCCGGCAGGCTGTCATGACAATGGCCGTATCCGGTCAGGGAAACGCAGAGAACAGAGAGAAAACAAGCAGTTGGGAAAAAACTCACGAAAACGGTTCTAGGAAAAAAATGCTTCAAAATCAAGGTTCATGGAGTAATTGCCCTGCTTTTTGCTTGAGCGGGGAAACCTTCCCGTTTATTGTCCTGCACGGACAATGTCCGGTCCCCGTAGTTCAATGGATAGAACGGGTCTCTCCTAAAGACTAGATGCAGGTTCGATTCCTGCCGGGGACGCCACCTAAATCCTTCTAATACCTTGCGTAAGTATTGAAAATGCAAGGATTTTTATTTATTGCATTCCCCTAATGCATCTCTGATCTTCTGGGTCGAGCTACATTCAAGGGTACATTTTGTACTTTTCACAAGACATGCCCGCAATTTCTCCATCATGATGGCTGAGTGGAAGAAGAGAAACCATGCTTGGCTTGTTGCGTTGTGCGTTGCAGGGAACAGCAGGTAAAAACGGAGAGAATACCCGCCATTCTCAATGGTGGCCCATCCGAAAAAACGAAAGCTTTTGTAATGAATTGATTAAGGCAAGTAATTTGACACTAACTCCGGATTGATTTTAGTTTCGAGTGCCAAGTGTTCTATCAAGCAATTTGGCCTTTCAATCTTTTTTCAAGGTGCGATTGATAAATTGATGAATCTCTTGGTCGGAATATCCTGCCATCTTGATATATTTACGAATCTCTGTTTTTTTGCCGGGAAATAAATTAGTAAGAAGAATCATGAAATTCTTCTCCGAGCGTTCAATAATGTTCTTTAGCAGAAGGTTTCGGGAAGTTTGCGTGTTGCTTACAACGGTGTAATCCTTGAATTGCTGGTCGTTGTCATGAATCCGTTTGTTCATGTCTTTAGAGACGTCATTTATCTTTTTTTCTGTTTCCGGTCCTGTTCCTTTTTTTGGATTTGAGCAATTTTAGAAAATGCGTTTTCCATGATTTCAATGTTTTTCTTCAGCGTGGCTTTTGCTTCTTTATCAGAAACGAATACCGGTTCGTCCGAGTAGGATTTTGATTTAGTGCCGTTGAGGAAGTCACGCATAATGGCAGCCCCGTAGGATGCCATCGATTCTCTTGATGCTTTATCATCGGGAAAAAGGTCGCGATAAGTGGAAATGGCGAGCATTTCCAGGGCTTCCTCCTTAAGATAAAGATCTGCGTCGCGGCTGTTTATAGTGCGCCTTGCCTGATCGGCTGAATCTATGGTAAGAAGAGGTGTATTGGCGATAAAATAAAGAATCCAAGGGATATTGTTACGAATTTCTTCACTTGGAAATTCATTTTCTCCTGTAGACTTCCTGATGCGTTCGAGCTCCATGGCTGCTTCCTTGAAAATTCTTCTGATTGACCTTTATCAAGAAGTTTTTTTAATGTTGATGCTGATGTCTGAGCGTTTTTTAAAACCTCAAGAGAATCAGGTTTGACGAGGCTGGCATCAAATAATTGTATTTTTGCCATAGTAGGATAGATGGAAAAAATGAAAATTCCAATTGATATTAATATATTTATCATTTTATATAAAAATTTATAATATTTGTTCTATAGCCTTTACCGAAAAAGGGACTTTGAATTTTGTAATGGTTCCGGAACAGTTTTTCTGTTTCGGGAATTCAGGATCATTTGTCCGTGTGACGGTAAATGTCTGTTGGATTTGTTCAATACGCTTCTTAATTTGAGTTGCTTCATAATTGGATAACCATGTCCATTTGCACGTTCCGTTTAATTTGGCAATGGTGTTAAATAACATAACCAAAGTTACGTGGTCATCTAATTCATTGCGCAAATTAGGAGGATCTCCCTTATTGCCGGGATCATGGTCGTTAAGTTTAAATGGCGGAGGTTCTTTTGGGTCAAGGACGGTACCCCCATCTTTCTCTATAATACCACAGTTGGAAAAGCTAACGGACGTTGGATGTACAGTAATGATAATGTACCCAGTAATGCCGAACCCAATATTTGATTGATTGCTGTATTCTTCTCCTTTTTTTCCTGTTAAACGAGTAGGTTTTTTAAGGTTAAAAGTAATTTCTGCCGGAGGAAAATCCTCAGCTTCTGCTTTGACGGTAACATTATTATTTTCCATGATCAAGTCAGCCATCAAGGTTGCAGTGGTTCCGCGTCCATTTAACGTTGCTCCTTTTCCCTTCTTAGTCCAGGTAACCTTCGTATTCTTATTCAATGGCTTGCCTCCTTTGCGTGTTAGTGTCAGTGTTACAATTTCTCCTATGCCTATTTCTTTTCGCCCCTTATCCTTTTTTTATTCAATTTTTTAATGATACAATCAGCTGATGGGTTTTCTGTTTGGGATGTGATTTCCAGCATCCTGTTTTCTGCATGAACGTCTATGACGTTCATAAGGGCACAGGCGAAGGCAATCATAAAATATTTCTCTGTTCTCATGGCGTTGGATTAAAAGATCTTAAAGGTTAGAATGGATAAAATGACTTATAGAGCTGGAACGCGCGAAGTCAACTTGACAAGGTTGGACTCTATCCGGGATTTACACTCTCTTGAAATGGGGAGGGCTTTCAGCACTTATATGATGTGAATATATAGCAATTCTGGATTTGGCTATATTTTTTAAAGTAATTTTATTTCCTTGTTATTTGAGCAGATTTCCATTTTACCATGTTTTTTTATGAATAGTGGATGGAGGAAAGGAAAACCACGGAGAGCGGCGGGAAAGCAGGAATACTGAGTGGTCGCTATGTCCAGCTTGTTTTCAAAGCGTTCCTTTTTCCTTGCGCAGACGTTAGTGTTTGTTAGATTGCCCCCGTCGCTACCTCCATGAAGTGTTTTTCCGCGTGTCTCTTTCTCGTGTGTTCAGCTATCCATCCCGCTGTTGCTTCAACGAATGTTCCGTTGCTCCGGGATGCGGCGCTGCATTTGTCCTTCCTGAGAATTCTGGTGGAAGATCCTGTGACCAAAATTATTCCCCAGTTGCTGCTGGGGATGTCATGCGTTTATGAAGATCAGCTTGGGGGCCCCGTTTTTTATGAAGAGGCCCCGGAAGAGCTTGTCTGCACGGATTCAACGGGAAGAAGCCTGAAGATTTACAGGGTTTCCGCCGATGCAACCAAGGCGTCCGGCGTGGGACACGGTGATCCCGTCTGGTTTGCCGTCGCTATCCAGCGCCCTGATCCCGGTGCGGAGTGGGTGCGCCTCCGGGGATTTCTTTTGTGCGCTTTTGCTGATGACCTGGTGGAGCTGCCCGCTGTAGTCCTGCCTCTGCTGGAGGAAGGAACCAGGGTGGAATTGCCTCTTGAAAAGCCGCGGAAGGACAAGGTGGCCCTTACGCTGGAAAAAAACTTTAACCGCTGGAATCTGAAGGTGGAGGGAAGGAGTGATTTTTATTTCAATTCCATGAGTGTCAGGGAGGAAAACGGGCTTCCCCTGAAAGGCCGCGGCGATTTGAACAGCCGGGGCAGGAAGATGCGCATGTGGGGGAAGGATTACCGTGTTTCCGCCCGCTGCCGCTCCTTGCGCGTGGTGGTTTCCTATTGGAATAAGCGCATGTTCCGCAAGGTGCCCGTAGATATGAAGATCGGCCTGGGAGGGGCTGCCATTCCCGGCTGTTAGTCCGAATAAGCAGATGAAATGGTTTGTCACAATCGCCTGCTGGTGTGCGGGAACGCTGATGGCGGCGGATGTTCCCATCAAGAGCGCTTCTTATTCCGGCACCAGCTTGAAGGGCCCCGTCATCGGGCTGTCTTCCATGGGACTGGTGAGGGGGGAGCCTTTTAATTTCACCAAGACAGGCATCGTGCTGTATTGCGTGTTTCCCGGTTCTGAAATGCTGGCTCCGGAACAGCCGGAACAGGAATTGACGGCTGTCGATTCCAATGGCGTGCGTCTGAGGGTGCGCTCCGTCCGTCTATGGGAAGGGGTTATTGAGGACAAGAGCTTGAGGCGGGTAAACGTGAGCCTTAATTTAAAGGATGTTCCTTCTCCGGGAGCCCGCTGGATTCAGGTGAGCGGCACTCTTTTTCTCCCTTTGTGCCAGGGGCTGGAGTCTCTGGATTTCGGGATGGTGGAATTGAAGGAGAGCGGAGTTTCCATTCCGGTGCCGGACCCTATTGCCGTGCGGAGAGCCCTGGAGAATAACCGGGTGGAGGTAGCCGACATGTCCAAGCTGGAGACGGTGACGCTGAAAGTGACCAGGCAGACGGGGCGCAGCCGTCATGCGCCGGCGAACGAACCGGGGGAGGAATGGAAGTTCATGGTGTATTCCGAGGTGTATTCGGAGAAGATGTTCCGGGCGGAGGATTTTGTGTTTCACGATGTGAAAGGCGCAAGATTGAAGCCTGTCCCTACCTGCGACCATTCTTATAATGAATACAGGGGGAAGTCCTTCCTGTTCAGGAAATCGCCCCGGTTTGTAGAAGTGGCCGCCCTGTACCAGGGGGCCTCCCGCATCAGGCCGGTTCCCGTGAATATCAAAATAGGGATAGGCGGCGTGGTGCCGGAAGTCCTTCCGGCGCCTGCGGAGGTTCCTCAGGCAGATTCCGGTTCCCGCTGATTGGTCTCCAGCTATCGCCGATTGCCTCACCATTTGAGAAGGGCGTTGCCTCCCTGGGCGAATCCGGAGAGCAGGGTGCCTGCCGCGGCGGTTTTCTGGGCTCTTGCATTGGCGCGGCCCATGTACTGTTCCATGTTCGCCCGGTTGTACAGGGACTGGGCATTCCTCATGGCTGCCGCCGCTTCATCCTGAATCCGGGTTTGCAGGCGCGTCGCCAGGGCCTGTTCCCTGACCGGCACGGAACCATCCCGGAGCAGGGAGGACTGGGCGGCGTCCAGGCGGGCGTCGCCCATTTGCCGTGTGGCGTCCTGCTGCATGCGTTTGGCATTTTCCACGCCCGTCTGTTTCTGGAGGTCCGCCTCGTTCCTGAGGGTGGCGGCGTTTGCATCCGCCGCCTGCCTGGTGGCTTCTGCACTTTTTTTCTGGGCGGACGCGGAGGCCGCGCCCGCTGCCGCCGAAGTGGCGGCCAGTGTTATCATTCCCAAAGATGCTGGATCAAATCCCATGCGCGCATCCTGATACGAAAAACGGTTCAGGCGCAAGACGCCCGAACCGTTTGACATGAATCAGGGTTTGGCACAGAAGGGTTGCTATTCAATCACGATGCTTTCAATGTTCAGCACCGGATTTTCAGGAGTGGAATGAGGATCAATGGTTCCGGTAATGATGACGGCGTCACGTTCCTTCAGCCCGTTCACACCTTTGGCGGAGTGTTTGATGGGCTGGCCCTGGTCATCCACAAATTGAACGGTCATCGTGTTGTTTTTCCGTATTTCCACCGGCACCGTTCCGGTGGACCACACTCCGCGCTCCTTCATGTTGGCCAGGAGCTGGGCCGGATCCCCGATGGTGAAGGAGGCAATATTTTTTGAGAAAACGGGTTCATCCCCCAGTACGGCTCCCTTGACGGTGACTTTATCGCCTGGCGCCGCTTTTCTGGCATCCGAGACGACGAGTGCCCGCGGGAGGCCTACCATGTTTTCCGCGAATCTCACGGCCATCTGCTGGGTGACGTTTTGATCGGAGGTGAGGGCATTCACGGTTTCCTTGGGGTTGCAGCCCATCAGGGAAACGGCGGCCATGGTCAGGGTAATGAAGTGTGTGGCTTGCATGGAATCTCCTTTTTGCTGAAAGGTTGGATTCCTTTTCACCTTCTGCCGTTCATCCTTGCCGGTAAGGAAAAGAATATTTTTCACAGGAACAAGCCGGCCGCCAGCATGAGGAGGTCCCTGAGGGCGTCCCACAGCCTTTCCGCATTGTGGACGCAGTCCGTCAAAAAGCGGTGCAGGCTTACGGCGTTGAACAGGCGCAGCAGCACCAGGAAGAGAAGCAGGTTGGCAAAGTAAACAAGGATTAGGGAGAAGAAGGTTCCGTTGTCCGCCAGGTCCGGCTGGTCCTTGGGGATGATCCATGCCGTCCAGAACAGGTGGAAGCACCACCAGAAGCCCAGGCCGGAGTAAAGAAGGGCCTGGCAGGTGACCGTGGGCCAGAAGAGGTACGCCATCCCCCAGACCAGCCCCCACAGCATGGCCCAAAGAGGCAGAAAATAGGGAGAAAGGGAGATGAAGAGGTTGTTTTTATCCGTCTGGATGTATCCCCCGTCCAGATCCGCCTTGAAGGCATGGATGGAGCCGCGGCTGCAAAAGACCGCCAGCACGTGAGTCAGTTCATGGCCCAGCACGTACAGGTACAGCAGGGATGAGGTGAACAGCCTGCTGCTGCCCAGCACCACCCACACGGCCGCCCCCATCAGGGCGTACCATACGGGGATGGAGAAGAGGATGTTGAGACTGCCGGAAGCGTGGGCGAGCTGGTCGCACAGGGACATGGCCGTAATCAGGGCCAGCGGGAGCAGAAGAAGGGTGGCTACGGCGTGCCTGACGAACCGGGTTTTGCGCGGAAGGTCCATGAAGGTGAATTCCTGGCATTCGTCCTCCCAGCATTCGGAGGTGACCTGGGCGCGGTAGGTCTTGTCCCAGGCGTCACGGTTGCATTGCCTCATCATGTCGCCAAGGCTTGCCGTGGAGCGCGGCTTCCGGGCGGTTTCTGCATACCGGCGCCAGTCCTGGCGCGGCGGTGTGTGTCTGGGTGCCTTGGGCATGCGGTGGTGAAGTGCAAGGCCAGCATAAGGGGACTTCCGCATAAATGCGAACCAAATTTGCTGCTTCCGGAAAGCGGGGAAAAAATGTTTTATGCGCGCCGGAACTTCCTGTATAATCCACCGCATGCAAGATGCTCTGCTGGTTCTGGAAACTTCCTGCGCGCAGTCTTCCGCCGCGGCATGGGGCGGAAAGGAACTGCTGTGCCGGGTGGAATGGAGAGCTGAACGCAACCATTCCTCCGCCATCTTTGAGGCGGTGCGCCAGGCGCTGGATGCCCTGGAAGGACGGTGTTTAAAGGAAATTGTGGTCGGTTCCGGGCCCGGCGCCTACGGGGGAATCCGCGTGGCTCTTGCCGTGGCGGACGGCCTTTCCCTGGTGCACGGTTCCCGCGTGGCGGCGTTTTCCTCCTGGAACGGACTGGGCATTCACGACGGGAAGGCCTGCGTGATGTCCGACGCCCGGCGCGGCGGCTGGACCTGGGGAAGGCTGGAAAACGGCATTCTGGCGGCCGCTCCGGAAGTGCTGCCCGCAGAGCAGGCCCGCGCCCGCATGGCGGAATGCCTGGAAAATGGCGTGCCCGTTTATTCCACGGAAACGGCGGAAACTCTGGCAGCCCGGGAAATGACGGGGGGCGTTCCCGTGTACCCGCATGCAGAGGCTCTGGGAGTCGCATGGCAGTCCCTGGCCGCGGGCCGCAGGGAGGAACTTTTGGAAGGTCCGGCGGAACCGCTGTATGTAAGGGCGCCCCACATCACCTGCGCCAAACGCCCCGCGTGGGCCGTGAAGGCGTAATTAAGGTTTGACTTTCTGGAAGATTGTTAGACTTTTAATCGGTAATCTTCATCACTAGTAGCATTTTTTAAAACATGAGCAATGACACTTTTTCCGCACGACACACATATCCCAAAGGTTTAAAAGGAATCATAGCTAATGAATCTGCCTTGAGTGATGTGCGCGGTGAGGAAGGGCGTCTGCTGTATCTGGGCTACGATATTGATGACCTGGTGGAGATGTGCTGTTTTGAAGAAGTGATTTACCTGCTTCTCAACAAGCGGCTGCCCAACCGGGATGAGCTGGAGGGCATCAAGAAGCGCCTCCGTTCCGACCGCGACCTTCCCCAGCCCATTCTGGATTTCTTTAAAACGGCCACCAAGTCCGCCCGGCCCATGTCCGCCCTCCGGACAGCGGTTTCCATGCTCGGCATGTATGACGACCGGACGAAGGATTCCGGCCAGTTGAAAGAGATAGGCCTCAGCCTCATCGCCAAGGTGCCCGTGATGGTGGCGTACTATTACCGTCTGTGCCAGGGGCTGGATCTTCCCCCGTGCGGGAGGATCTGAATGAGGCGGAACATTTCCTGTGGCTGCTGAAAGGGGAGGAGCCGAACCGGGATGAAGCCCACATTCTGGACGTGGCCTACATCCTGCATGCCGACCACGGCATGAATGCCTCCACCTTTGCGGCGCGCGTCTGCATCGCCACTCTTTCAGACATGTATTCCGCCATCACGGCGGCCATCGGCACGTTGAAAGGGCCGCTTCACGGGGGCGCCAATGAAGGCGTGATTGAAATGCTCAAGGAAATAGGTACGGAGGACAAGGTGGATTCCTACATTGAGGACAAACTGGCGCGGAAGGAAAAGATCATGGGCATGGGCCACCGCGTGTACCGTGTGCTGGATCCCCGCGCTCCGCATCTGCGCCGCATGGCCATCCGCCTTTCCTCCCGGATCGGGGAACCCAAGTGGATCCGCATGTCGGAACGCATCGCCAAACTTGTCCGGGAACGCAAGGGGCTGAATGCCAATGTGGATTTTTATTCCGCCACGGTTTATTACAGCATCGGCATTCCCACTAGGCTGTTCACCGCCATTTTCTCCATTGCCCGCTGCTGCGGCTGGGTGGCCCAGGTGCTGGAACAGATGGAGGACAATACGCTGTACAGGCCCCTGACCCTTTATACGGGCCCCAAGGACCGCATTCCGGTGCCTACCATTGACATGCGGTAAAAGTTTTTTAACGGAAAAGGCGCCGGAGATTATCTCCGGCGCCTTTCCTGTGTCGGCTCCCGCGCTTTTCTGCTTCTCCTTTCTCCCTCATGAAAAATTATCCCTTCTACCTGCTGGCGGTATTCGCCGTGCTGTTCATTGCCCTTGGCATTTCCCCTTCTTCCCGTTCCGTCTGGGTGGCGGAGGTGATTCCCGTGGCGCTGGCGGTCGTCCTCCTGGCGACCGGGTTCCGGAGATTCCGTTTCAGCAACTGGTCCTACACGCTGATGTTTTTCTGGCTGGCCTGCCATACGGTGGGGGCGCATTACACGTTTGCGGAAGTGCCTTTCGAGTGGTTCCGGGAGCTGGTGGGAGCCCACCGGAACCCGTTTGACCGGGTGGCCCATTTTACGGTGGGGTTTTATGCGTTTCCCGTAGCGGAGTATCTGGTGCGCAAGCAATATGCGGGGAAAGTGCTGGCGGGGATTTTCGGCCTCTTTTTCGTGATGGCTGTAGCCGCGGCGTATGAAATCATTGAATGGCAGTATGCGGTCATTGTGGGCGGGAATGACGCGAATGATTTTCTCGGCTCCCAGGGCGATATATGGGACGCCCAGAAAGACATGTTCTGCGATACCTGCGGCGCTGTCGCCTCCCTGATTCTCTTTTATCTGGTGCGCCCCTGGCGGCGGAAGGGCGCGGAGACCGCTTCTTCTCCTGGCTAGGGAGCGCCTTCCATTTCTGATTGGACCGCTGCCGTTGCCGGGAAGTCCATTCATGCCCGTGGCCTGTCGTGACCGGGGCGGCAAGAAGGATTGCTCCGGTCTCCGTGTCAGATGCCGAGCTGGCGCAATCCTTCATAGAGGACAATCGCCACGGCGGTGGAGAGGTTCAGGCTGCGGGAGCCTTCTCCGGGCATGGGAATGGTCAGGGCGGTGCCCGCGTGTTCCTTCAGCATGCTTTCCGGCAGTCCGCGGGATTCCGGGCCGAAGACCAGGTAATCCCCCTCCCGGAAATCCGCCTCCCAGTGGGAGCGGTGCGCCTTGGTGCTCAGGTACCAGAACCGCGCGGAGGGATCTGCCGCCTGTTTTAACTCCTCCAGGCTGTCCCAGACATGCAGGTCCACTTTGGCCCAGTAGTCCAGTCCCGTGCGCCGCACGTGCTTTTCATCCAGGCTGAACCCCAGTGGCCGGCTCAGGTGGAGCCTGGATCCCGTTGCCAGAGCCAGCCGCCCCGCAGCCCCCGTGTTATGCGGAATTTCCGGATGGAACATGACGATGTGGAAACGGGGCTGCATGAGCCTATTTTCACCACAAACGCGCCTTCCGTTCAAGTGGGACTTGTCCAAAAGTGGCAAATAATGTACGTTTCCTCCGATGAGAGACATCGTGTATTTTGACTTGGAAACCCGTCATTCCGCAGCGGAGGTGGGCGGCTGGCACAATACGGCCGACATGCGCGTTTCCGTGGGCGTGACTTATTCCACAGCTTCCGGCAAATACACGATTTATTCCGAGGAGATGGTGGACGACCTTATCCTGCAGCTTCGCCAGGCCGACCTGGTGGTAGGGTA
Organism: Akkermansia sp. JRP_AM1; assembly: GCF_049262625.1. Lineage (NCBI taxonomy): Bacteria > Pseudomonadati > Verrucomicrobiota > Verrucomicrobiia > Verrucomicrobiales > Akkermansiaceae > Akkermansia > Akkermansia sp. JRP_AM1. The sequence goes on along the minus strand of NZ_CP118234.1, from coordinate 246,703 downwards.
CAACCACGAGCATTTCGACTACGGCGTGCTCCAGCGCTATACGATGTGGAATATGATCGACATCACGAACAACCTCGATTTGTGCAAGGACATCGAACAGCGCGGCGGCGTGCGCGTCAAGCTGGATTCCGTGGCCGCCGCTTCCATCGGCTCTTCAAAAACGGCCGTGGGCACCCAGGCCCTCAAGTGGTGGGCGGAATACGTGCAGACGGGAAATACGGACCTGCTGATGGATATTGCCCGCTATTGCTGTTTTGACGTGAAGGTGACGCGGGATGTCCACTGGTACGGGGCGGAGCACGGTTTCATCCGTTATGACGACAAGAAGGGCGGCCAGGTGGAGTTGCCCGTGGATTGGAAGTTATAGTCCCTTTCCCGCGGCGGCTTTTCTATAGGGCGTTCCCGCTCACTCCGGCAGAATATAGAGCGGAGAGCAGGGAAACGGGAACGGCCTCCGGAAAGGAAGAAGCGGACGGCGTTGATTAACGGCGGTTGATGCGGGCCACTTCCCGCTGGGCTTCCCGCATTTCCACGCGGGCCTTCAGGTCATAGCGCTGGTCGCGGTGGGTCTTGCCTTTGCCAAGGCCCAGCGCCAGTTTTACCTTGCCGTTTTTCCAGTACAGCTTGAGGGCGACCAGGGAACAGCCTTTTTGGGAGGTCTGCTGTTCCAGTTTGAAAATTTCCCGTTTGTGGAGCAGCAGGCGGCGCGGGCGGCGCGACTGGTGCTGAAAGAACTCTCCGGCAGTTTCCCACGGCTGGATGTCGCAGCCGTACAGGAGCATCTGGCCGTTTTCCACCCTGGCGAAGGAATCGGCGATGTTCACCTTGCCGGCGCGGATGGATTTGACCTCCGTTCCCTTGAGTTCCATGCCGCATTCGTAGGTGTCCAGGATTTCGTAATCCCGGCGGGCTTTCTTGTTGGTGGAGATGTCGGAGCTCATGACTGGAGGGGAGGGATGAAAAGGCCCCGGGCTGGAAGAGCCGGGGGCCTGGTTGAAGAGGGGATGTTCCGTGCGGAAATCCGGGCCGGAACGGCAATAAGGGGGACGTGCTTTTTACTGGCTGTCTTCCTGGAGACTGTCGGATTCCGCATGATAGACGAGCTTGCCTTCAACAATCTCCGTCAGGGCAATGTTCGCGTTGCCCATGTGGGGGGTGGTGGGGACCAAGGGAGCGCGGCCATTGTTGAGCTGGGCAACGCGGCGGGAAACCACGTTGATCAGCATCTGGGGCTCGGGAATGATTTTGGCGGCTTGTTCGACGAGTTCGGCTTTCATGTAAAAAGGTCTAGGTAGGATCTCCTGATGCGGAAAGACATATACAGGCTGTGCCTCCCCCTAATCAAGCCTATATTACGGCATGAGCTCCCTTCGTTCACGGGAGTCCAGCTCCTTCCACGCGCCGGGTTCCAGGCCGGACAGGGTGAACCTCCCGATCCGGACGCGCAGGAGCCGGAGCGTGGGAAACCCGATGGCGGCGGTCATGCGCCGCACCTGGCGGTTTTTTCCTTCCACGAGCGTCAATTCCAGCCATGAGGTGGGAATGGCTGCGCGGTAGCGGACAGGAGGATTGCGGGGCGGTACGTCCGGCTCTCCGTGCATGGGGCGCACCCGGCAGGGCAGCGTGCGGTACCCCTGGATGGAGAGGCCGCCGCGTTCCAGAGGAAGCAGGTCCGTGGCGGACGGAACGCCTTCCACCTGGCTCCAGTAGGTTCTGGGATGCCGGTTGGAGGGGTTCAGGAGGCGGTCCACCAGGGCTTTCTCATCGGATAAAAGCAGCAGCCCTTCCGAATCCGCGTCCAGCCTGCCGACGGGATACACGCCGGCAGGAAAGCCGAATTCGGCCAGTGTCCGGTGGTGGGGAGCCTCCTGCGTGAATTGGGAAAGGACCCCGTAAGGTTTGTTAAACGCCAGAATCATGCCGTGCGCGGCAAGCGTAGCATGGGGCGCCGTCTTTGGCACGAGAAATTGAAGCGGCTTGACTTGCCCGCGCCGGGGAAGGAAAGTAACCCCATGCATGGAAAAATGGCAGGTTTTATCCTGATGCTGGCGTGCGGCGCGCCCGGCTGGGTTCAGGCGGCTCCGGATGCAGGAGAAGTGAAGGCGAAGATCGCGCGGAAAATCTGGCAGAATGAATGCGCCGGAACAGTAAAGGGGCTGGTTTCCTGGAACCGGGGGAGGCGTTCCCCTCCCTGGGCATTGGGCATTTCATCTGGTTCCCCGCCGGGATTACGGAAATGTTTGAGGAAAGCTTTCCCTCCTTTGTCCAGTTTTGCCGTAAGAGGGGAGCACGCGTTCCGGAATGGTTTTCCGGCGCGGCCCCGTGGCGCACCAGGGCGGAATTTGAAGCGGCGGACGTACGGGGCGGCCTTCCTGAACGGATGCGCCAGTGGCTGTCCAGCCCGGCGGCTCTGCAAATGCAGGCGGATTTCATTATTGCCAGGTCCGTGGCTGCCCTGGGGCGCATCAAGAGCCAGTCCCGCCGTCCGGCGGAAATGGCTGCCCGCTACAATGCCGTGGCGACGGCGCCCAACGGCATGTATGCCCTGATTGACTACGTGAATTTCAAGGGGGAGGGAACCAACCCCGCGGAACAATACCGGGGGCAGGGTTGGGGGCTCAGGCAGGTGCTGGAGGAGATGCGCCCGGCCTCTCCCGGACAGCCTGCGGCGGTTGAGTTTGCGGAGGCGGCCAAAAGGGTGCTCCAGCGTCGCGTGGACAACAGCCCGCCGGCCCGCGGAGAGGCGCGCTGGCTTGCCGGATGGCGGAACCGGTGTGATTCCTATAAGAGAAGCCTGTGACGAATTCCTTTCCCGGCGGAAAAGACCAGTTGCGCAATTATCCTTGACCTGCCGGGGATTAGGGTGTAATTCCCTCACTTCATCCTGAAACTTCGCTAATTTTATGCCAAACACTCAAGAAGAAACAACGCTGATTTTGCTGAAACCCGATTGCGTGCGGAAAAACCTTTCCGGCACCATTTTGAAACGTTTTTTGTCCGAAGGGTTTCGCCTGCGCGGCATAAAGATGATTCAGCTTGACGAGCCGGTGCTCCGGGAACATTACGCCCATATTCTGGACCTTGTCGTCAATGGGGAACCGCTTTTCCCGAAACTGCTTGATTTCATGACCAGCTCTCCGGTCATCGCCATCGCCCTGAAGGGGCCCGGCGTCATTGTACGCGTGCGCGAACTGCTGGGGCCCACCAATTCCCAGAAGGCGCAGAAAGGCACCATCCGCGGCGATTACGGAACGGACAGCATGATGAACATCTGCCATGCTTCCGACAGCCGGGAATCCGCCGCCGTGGAACTGGTGAGATTCTTCCGGGAAGAAGAGCTGTTTGACAGCCTTAACTAAGGTTTTATCCTTTTTCCATCCGGTTTGTGACGGGCCGCGGCTGTAAAACGGCTGCGGCCTTTGCCGTACCGGGAAGCGCCTTTGTGGAAAGGAAGGGAGTGCCGGAGATTGGGAGGACGGGCCGGAGGCTCCGGGGAGGAGGGAAGGAGAGGGAGCAGCGGATTACTTTTCCCAGGGAGTGGTCAGGTAAAGGAAGGCCTTTTTCATGCGGTAGGCCTCCCGCATGAAGCCGTCCAGGATGTTGTTGCAGCTCTGCTTGGAAAAGGAATAGCCGTAAACGCGCTTGATGGCGGCGTCTTCGCTGTGCTGTTTCTGGCGTTTTAATTCGGCGTCCATGTCCCGGCGTTCCACATTGGGGGCGCTCAGGTTGTCGCCGTGCCAGCGGAAATCCGCCAGCAGCCTGTTGTAATGGACAAACTTTTTTCCGGCACGGCCCAGGCGTGCGTAATATTCCCCGTCCATATCGTAGCGGAACCGTTCGTCCAGCAGAAACCCTTCTTCAATCGTGGTGCTCCGGCGCAGGAACAGTGCGGTGGAGGCCAGGTAAGTTCCGTACCAGATGTGCATGTTCAGGCTGTAGGGAAGGGCTTTCATGGGCCGCTGGAGGGCTCCGTCCGGGCCGATGAAGTTCCAGGCGCCGTGCACGATGTCCGCATCCGGCCGGGAATCCGCAAAAGCCTTGACCGCAGCCAGAGCGCCCGGCAGCAGCCGGTCGTCCGTATTCAGCCACATGACCCACTTGCCGCGTGCCTTGCGGAATCCGCGGTTGATGCCTTCCGACATGCCGGAATCCTTTTCCACATGGAGTTTCAGGTGCGGATAGGAATTCAGGATGTCCAGCGTTCCGTCCGTGGAGCCCGCATCCTGGATGATGTGTTCAAAGGTGGCTCCTTCCTGATTCTTGACGCTTTCAATGCACTCCCGCACGTACCTGGCGTAGTTATAGCTGGGCGTGACGATGCTGAAATCCGGTTCGGTATCCATGGGGAGGGCTAGTTGGAAGGAGCGATGGAGCGTTCCCTGGCAATGTAAATGGGGCGCTTTTTAACTTCCGTATAGGTCTTGGCCAGGTACTGGCCCAGGATGCCCAGGCACAGCAGAACGATGCCTCCCATCAGGCAGAAGACGCACACCATGGAAGTCCAGCCGTAGGCGGAATGGGGCCAGATCAATTCACGGATCGTCAGGACAATGATGGAAAGGAAGGAAATGAAGGAGAGGAGCACCCCCATGATGGAAGCCAGCGCCAGGGGAGCGGTGGAAAAGGCCACGATGCCTTCAATGGAATACAGGAACAGTTTGAAGAAAGACCACTTGGTTTCTCCGGCTACCCGTTCCACGTTCTCGTATTCAAACCATTTGGTGCGGAAGCCCACCCATTCGTACAGCCCCTTGGAAAAGCGGTTGTATTCCTTCAGGGAAAGCAGGGCTTCCAGCACGGGGCGCGTCATCAGCTTGTAATCCCGGGCCCCGTCCACGATGTGCGTGTCCGATATCCGGTGAATCGTCTTGTAAAAGGCGCGCGCGAAGAAGGACCGCAGCGGCGGTTCCCCCTGCCTGGTGACGCGGCGCGTGCCTGCGCAGTCGTATCCTTCCTTCTCGATGGCTTTCACCATCTCCGGAAGCAGGGAGGAGGATCCTGAAGGTCCACGTCCATGACGGCCGCGTAATCTCCCGTAGCAGCTTCCAGCCCCGCATAGATGGCAGCTTCCTTCCCGAAGTTGCGGGAAAAGGAGATGAATTTCACCTCCGGGGAATGCTCTGCCAGTTTCTTGACCATTTCCAAGGTATGGTCCGTGGAACCGTCATCCACGAAGATGAGTTCCAGGGCATAGGCCGCCAGGTGTTCCTTGAAAACCCGGTCTACTTCTTGCTTGAACGCCGGAATGGCCTGTTCTTCATTCAGGCAGGGAACAATCAGGGAAATGCGTTTCATGGCAATGCCCGGATCATACGCCAGAACCTGTCCGGATGCCAGCAAATAGTGCCCTGTACGCAGAGCAGCCTTCCTCCGCCGGAGAGGGAGGAAGGCTGCCGGAAAAAAGGGCCGTTCGCGGAGAAAAAGGAAGGATCAGAACTTCGGCAGGTTGCCGATGTCGTCCTCGTTTTCAGGGGCATGCGGGTCTTTGAGATCGCTGTCCCCGTCCTTGCCGAAGGACCAGAAATCATAATCCGGATTCAGGCCGTTGCCCATTTTCAGGTTCTTGGCATTGGCGGATTTGGTGGGGATGGCCTGCTCGCTGCCTAGGCGGTAGCGGTAGGGGGAGCCCCACGGGTCCGCCAGAATGTAGAGGGTGACCGGCCTCCCGTCCTTGCTTTTCACGTGGACTTCCCGGACGGTCGGGTTGCTCTTGGGCTGGGTGGCGGGGTTCAGTTCGTCATTGTAAATGGTGGTATCCCTGCCGGGCACGCCTTCATTCTTGTGGTCCCCGAACAGGGCCATGTAAACGACGTTGGAGCTGTATTCCTCACCGTTTGCCACGGCCACGCCGTGATTGTTGAAAGGGGCTTCCGTACCGTAGGGGTAGCGGTCATGGTCGCTGTGGTAGCTTTCCAGCCCCATTTCAATCTTGCGGACGATGGATTCCGTGGCCTGCTCGTTCTTTCTGGTTTCAAGCCAGGTGTAGATGGAGATGGTCAGCGTGGCCAGCACCACGATGATGACCATCACCACCAGGATTTCCATGAGGGTGAAGCCCTTTGCCGCCCGGAGGCGGCTGTATGCGGATCGAATCTTCATCTGGTTCTGCGTAGGGAGGTTAACCCATTTTTTCAATGACCTGCAGTAGGGGCAGGAACATGGCGAACACGATGCCGCCCACGACCACGGCCAGGAATACGATCATGATGGGTTCCAGCATGGAGGTCATGGCTCCCACGGCATTGTCCACTTCATCATCGTACACGTCCGCGATCTTGAGGAGCATGTCCGGAAGCTGGCCGGTTTCTTCACCCACGTCCACCATGGAGATCACCATGGGCGGGAAGAGCTTGGAGGAAGACATGGGCGTTACCACGGATTCACCTTCCTTCACGGAATCATGGATGAGGCCGATGGCGTCTCCCACGATCATGTTGCCGGCGGTATCCTTGGTGATGGTAAGCGCCTGGAGGATGGGAACGCCGGAGGTCACCAGCGTGCCGAAGGTACGGGCGAAGCGGGCGATGGCGCTCTTGCTCTGCACGTTGCCGATGACCGGCATGGTCAGCAGGGCGGAGTCAATCTTGCGGCGGCCGTTGGGCGTCTTGCTCATGGCCGTGAAGATAGCATACAGGATGGCGACGACGGCGGCCAGAATGACGGCGTTGGGCACGAATAAGGGCGCGGCCATGAACCAGTCACTGATGCCGAACACGAATTCGGAAATGGCGGGAAGCTCCTGGTTCTGTTCCGCGAACATCGCCTTGAATTTGGGGACGATGACCAGCATCAGGAAGATCACGATGCCCACCGCAATGAACAGCACGATGGAGGGGTACACCATGGCGGAGATCACCTTGCTCTTCAGTTTCTGCGCCTTTTCCTGGTATTCCGCCAGGCGGTTCAGCACGACTTCCAGCACACCGCCGAGTTCACCGGCCTTCACCATGTTCACGAACAGGCGGTCAAAGATTTTGGGATGCTGGGCCAGGGCTTCGGAGAAGGTGGAGCCGCCCTGCACGGAATCGCCCAGGGCTTCAATGGTCACGCGCAGGTTGGGGTTCGCCTCCTGCTTGGCCAGCACGTTCAAGCTCTGGAGCAGGGGAAGCCCTGCGTCAATCAGGGTGGCGAGCTGGCGGGTGAAAATCATCAGGGCCTTGGCCTTGATTCTGCCGCCCAGCCTGCCTTTTTGCTTCTTGCCTCCCTTGGCCTTCTTCTTGGCGGCGGGCGTTTGCTGAATCTTGCCTTTTCCCGCTTCTACGATCTGGGTGGGGTACAGGCCATGCGCCCGGATGGATTCCATGGCCTCCGCTTCGGAATTGGCCTCCAGGGTACCCGTTTTCTGGTCGCCTTTATGGTCAAGTGCTGTATATTGATATTTAGGCATATATGTGGTGTTTTAAGTGTTTTCTGCTTGGTGGTTGAAATGGTGGGTGCGGTATCCGGCTGTCCATTAAGTATACTTCAGCACTTCTTCAATGGTGGTATTGCCGTCGTAAATATTTCTCAGACCGTCTTCACGCAGGGTGGACATGCCCATTTCAATGGCCTTCTGCTTCAGCACCACGGAGGGCGCGCGGTCCGTAATCATGTCCCGCAGGGTATCGTTGATATCCAGAAGCTCGTAGATCCCCTTGCGGCCCTTGTAGCCGGAGTTGGAGCATTTGTCGCAACCGCGGCCCGTGAAGAAATGCTTGTCTCCCAGTTCATAGGGAGACACGCCAAGCTGGGAGAGGATGGTGGAGGAGGGTTCATACGGCGTGCGGCAGTCCGGGCAGATGGTGCGCACCAGGCGCTGGGCCAGCACCCCTTCCAGGGAGGCTGCCACCAGGAAAGGTTCGCAGCCCATGTCCACCAGTCGCGTAATGGCGCCGGCGGAGTCGTTCGTGTGCAGGGTGGAGAGCACCAGGTGGCCCGTCAGGGATGCCTGGATGGCGATCTGGGCGGTCGCCATGTCTCGCATTTCCCCCACCAGAATGCGGTCCGGGTCCTGTCGCAGGAAGGCGCGGAGCACCATCGGGAAATCCAGGCCAATAGCTTCATTGATCGGGATCTGGATAATGCCGTCGATGTCGTATTCCACGGGGTCCTCCGCCGTCAGCACCTTGGAATCAATGGTATTGATTTCCCGCAGGGCGGCATACAGCGTGGTGGTCTTGCCGGCGCCGGTGGGACCGGTGACGATGAAAATGCCGTTGGGTTTGTGGACCGTATCCAGAATATATTCATGAATATGCGGGGGAGCCCCAGGTTGTCCAGGTTCAGGTTGACGGAAGAGCGGTCCAGCACGCGGAGCACCACGGATTCACCGTACTGGGTGGGCAGGGAGGAAACACGCATGTCCACCGCCCGGTTCCCTATCTGCTTGACGATTCGGCCGTCCTGCGGAACGCGGCGTTCCGCGATGTTCATGTTCGCCATGACCTTGACGCGGGAAATAACCGGGACGGACAGGTGAACGGGCGGCGGCTGCATTTCATAAAGGGAGCCGTCCACGCGGTAGCGGATTTTGAATTCCTTTTCAAAGGGTTCAAAGTGAATGTCGGATGCTTTTTCCTTAATGGCCTGCGTGATGACCAGGTCCACAAAGCGAATGACGGGCGCGGCGGCGGAATCTTCCGTTTCATTGTTGACCTGCATGTTGTTGAGCTCCTGCATCAGGTCCGTCATGGCGGCGGATTCCCCGCCGTACAGTTCGTTGATGCGTTCGGAAATCTGGTAATCCGGAGCGATGAGGACGTGGATGTCTTGGCCGAGGGCGAAGCGCAGGTCCTCCACCGTCTGCGGATTCAGGGGGTCCACCAGGCAGACGTACAGGCCTTCCGGGCCGTGCCGCACGGGCAGGGCGCCGTGCAGGCGCACGAGCGTGGCCGGCATCATGTTCTGCACGTTCGGGTCCGGCTGGAAGTTGTCCAGCGTAATGAATTCCGTCCCCAGGTCGCTGGCGATCATCTGCCAGATATCGTCCTTGCTGCCGATGATGCCGAAGTCTGCCAGCACTTCCGGCAGCTCCTTGCCGGAGACGGTCATTTCCTCCTTGATGTCCTTCGCCAGGGATTTGTCGATCATTCCCCGGCCGATAAAAAGTTCCAGTGTAAGATTGGTGTCCATAATAATCAGAATGAATTGCGGGGGAAAATCAGTTGGCGTCTCCCATGGTGACGTTCAGCACTTCTTCCGGAGAGGTGAGGCCGGCCAGCACCTTGCGCACGCCGTCCTCTCTCAGGGTTCTCATGCCCAGTTCCCGGGCGCGCTGGCGCAGCTGGGGGGAGGTCAGGTTCTCGTTGATCATGCGTCGCACTTCGTCGTCGATCTCGAAAATTTCAAACAGGCCCATCCGTCCCTTGAACCCGCCGCCGCGGCAGAAGTCGCAGCCGTGGGGGGCCTTGATCTGGCCCGGAGTGAGACGGGACATGTCAATGTTCAGCGTATGCGCCTGCTTTTCCGTCAGCACGCCGTCCACCTTGCAGCGGTCACACAGCTTGCGGACAAGACGCTGGGCCATGATGGCCCGGACAGAAGAGGCGATCAGGAAGCGTTTGATGCCGATGTCCGCCAGACGGGCCACGGCGCTGGGGGCGTCATTGGTGTGGAGGGTGGAAAATACCAGGTGACCCGTCAGGGAGGCGTTGATGGCGATGCTGGCCGTCTCCATGTCTCGAATTTCCCCGATCATGATGATGTTGGGGGCCTGGCGGAGCATGGCGCGCAGGGCGGCGGCAAAGGTCATGCCGATGTCCGCCTTTACCATCACCTGGTTGATGCCGGAAAGTTCGTATTCCACGGGGTCTTCCACCGTGATGATCTTTTTATCCGGGCGGTTGATGTGGTTCAAGCACGCGTAAAGGGTAGTGGTCTTACCGGAACCGGTGGGGCCCGTTACCAGGATGATGCCGTCCGGAAGAGTGATGAGGCGGTCGAACACGGCTTCATCATCCGAGAAGAACCCGAGCTGGGGGAGACCCAGCACCAGGGCTGACTTGTCCAGAATACGCATGACGATGCTTTCCCCATGGTTGCTGGGCACGGAAGACACGCGGAGGTCAATCTGCTTGCCGCCGATGTTCATCTGGATTCGGCCGTCCTGGGGCATGCGCTTTTCCGCGATGCTCATGGTGGTGCTCATCACTTTGAGGCGCGCGATGATGGGGCTGAGCAGCTTCTTGGGATGAGTGGCCACCTCCACCAGCTTGCCGTCCACGCGGTAGCGGATGCGGAGCCGGTTTTCCATGGGCTCAATGTGAATGTCGGACGCCCGCATCTTGAAGGCGTCCGTCAGCATCTGCTGCACCAGGCGGATGATGGGCGCGTCTCCGTCGTCCCCATCCAGGCCGGCGGCGTCTGCCGGAACGGTCAGGTCACGGTAAAATTCTTTCAGGCGGCTTTCCACCGCGCTGTGGGTGGCGACGCTGAAAATCACGTCGCGCCCCATCAGTTGGGGCAGGCTGTCCATGGTTTCCAGATTCAGCGGGTCGTCAATGGCGATGTTGACGGAAAAGCCGTCGTCGGAAATGGGGATGGCCCGGAAGCGCCTGGCGAGCTCCGGCGTGATGAGTTCGCGCACCTCCTGGGGAATGTGCATGGAGCCCAGGTCCACGACGGGCAGCAGGGATGTGGAAGCCGCCACCTGCGCGATGACGTCTTCTGTAAGATAATTGGCCTGGATCAGGAAATCGACCAGGTCCTGGGTGGGAGATTTTTGACTGCGCGCGTATTGAAGAATCTCTTCATTCAGATAGCCGGCCTGCGTAAGAAGTTCGATGAGATATGATTCGTTGGAGTACACGTCGATCTCTGGAGTCTATGGTTGGAAGTCTGCCGAAACGGGACGGCAGGATACTCCCCTATTTCTGACAGGTTCGAGGCGTAAAGTCAACTTAGCTTCCCTCAAAAGGGCATTTTTTTTCAGGTGCGGAGGGGGAAGGGGAAGACGGCCTTCCTCCCATGCCGCTTGCCGGGCCTGCGGAATCTCCCGGAGGGCGGGATTTTTCCCGCTCTCAGGAGCGCCGGCGGGGAAGGGTGGAAAGCAGGTCTTCCAGCTCCGCCATGCTGGAGACGCGAGCCAGGCGGGAGCGCATTTCCTTGGCTCCCGGAAACCCCTTCGTGTAAGCCAGAATGCGGGACCTCATGTGGCGCATGGTGTGGAGTTCGTCCCCGTAATGGCGGGACTCCAGGGCCATCCGGGCATGACGCAGGATCAGGTCCGTCTTTTCCTGCGGATCCCTGGCCGGAGGCATGGCGCCGTGCAGCAGATAATATTTGGCGTCTCCGAAAATCCATGGATTCTCCATGGCCGCCCGGCCAATCATGACGCCGCTGACGGCTGTGTTTTCCTTCACGTACGCTACCGCCTGCGGGGTGGAAATATCCCCGTTCCCGATGACCGGCACGGACATGGCCCGTGCGCATTCGTCAATGATGTCCCAGTTGGCCGTGCCGGAATACTGCTGGGAACGGGTGCGCCCGTGAATGGTAATCATGGAAATTCCTTCATCCTCCAGCAGGCGGCACGCGTCCATGGCGCACAGGCTCTGGAAATCCCAGCCAATGCGTATTTTGGCCGTGACGGGGATGCGGTCGCCCACGGCTTTCACCACGCCTCCGGCCACGGAGGCCAGCAGGGGAAGGTCTTTCAGCAGGGAGGACCCTCCATTTTTGCCCACCACTTTGGGGACCGGACAGCCGAAGTTGATATCGATGAAATCCGGTTTCTCATGGTCCAGGATTATTCTGGCGGCCTCTCCCATGTGGTTCCCGTCCGCGCCGAAAAGCTGAATGCCTATGGGGCGGTGCGCGTCTTCTATCTTCGTGTACCTCCGGTTTCTCTCCCATGCCTGGAGAATGCCTTCCGCAGAGACGAACTCCGTCACCATGACGTCAACCCCCAGTTCCTTGCAGATGGTGCGGAAAATGGGGTCCGTTACTCCGGCCATCGGAGCCAGGAACAACGGGAAATCCGTTTTGATAAACGGCAGGGAAGCGGAAGCTGGGCGGTTGGAAAAAGTCATGATTCCTTAGAATGAGGCTAACATGGGCCCATCTCCCGTTCAAGCGTCTTGCCCGTCCTGATGAAGAAAGCGGGGTGGGGAAAATGCAGGCGGCGTGCAAATGCGGCCCTCTTTTGAAAAAGCCTTTATGGAACGCCGCAGGCTTCTGCGGCATCTGAGAGAATATGCGGTCATGGGCCGCAATTTTTGATATTGGTTCGCTGGCGCTCAGTTTTTCCGGTTGCCGCAAAGGCTTGTGAAGCCCCTGACGGTTTTCAGGCCAGGGCGTGTGCCGGACTGGATACGTACATGTCCTGGAAGGGCGGCGTTGACGCATGCCGTCAATGAAAAACGGCTTCACCTGGGAGTGAAGCCGTTTGACGAAAGGTTGAAAGATCGCTTTTTTAGTGGTTGCCGCAGCCGCAGCCCCCGTCCTTGTGATCGTGGTCGTGGTCGCAATTGCCGTCGCAATCGCAGCTTTCCTTGTCGCAGCTGCCGCCACAGGAGCAGGAAGTCTGGGCGCTCATGGCGCGCTGCCGGGCTTCCTCGATTTCTTCCGGAGTGGGCGCACGGCCAAGGTCGATGGACATGCCCAGATAATGATTGATGGTGTTCAGGAGTTCATCGATGGTCTGGCGGGCTTCCAGGAAGCCGCGGGCGGCATCGTTCTTGACAACGTTTTCACGCAGGGTATCGAACTTGGAGATTTCCTCTTCCGTGGGGGGCATGCCGGCCAAGTGCTTGTTGCGCAGTTCTTCTCCGTAGGCGTTTACTTCTTCAAAAAGCTTGGTTGCCTCCGGATTCTGGAAAAAGAGGCCGATTTTTGCCTTGGAGGCCACAACCTGGTCTTCCTTGGCAAGCAGGTTGCAAAGGGCTTCCGTGGCGGCGCGCAGGTTGTCATTGAGAACGGGGGTATTCATATAAGATTCATTTAATCATGCCTTTCCGGACAGGGCAACCCGGTTGCGAGGCATGGCGTACATTTCCGTGTCACGGCCTGTTGCGGATTACAAATCCGAAGTCAATACTACTTTTTCATATCAAATGCATTTCTCCAACTCTACCCATTATTTCCCCGGATATTCTTAACAAGAAGAATATTTGTTAGAAATTGTCATATATGCTTGAATATGATGAATATTCTTCTTACATTCGCATTGTTGCCTATCTAGTTCGGATTTGTAATCCGCACAATCCCACTTGTTGCTACCCAACCTATGACAGGGAAAAATGATTCCATGGCTATGCTGGGGTGGAAAATCCCGCTGACGCTTCTTATCTGGTCCGTTATCGTGATTGGAGCGTGTTCGGATACCTCTCCCTTGTACTCCTTTTATCCATCTCCGGACCCTTCCATTTTTTTCATGTTCGGGCGGGGGCTGCTTCACGGGCTTCTCCCCTATGTGGAAATGGCGGACAGCAAGGGGCCCCTGCTGGTTTGGATTTATTATGCCGCCGCGTGGATTGACGGGCATTCATTTGCCGGAATATTCCTCATTCAGTGCGTAACCCTTTTTACGACGCTTCTGCTGGCTTGCGGGACGGCGCGTTTTTATCTGTCACAACGCGGCAGCCTGCTGGCTTCCATGCTGTTGTGCCTGTTTCTGTTTGATTCGTTTCCCTTCCAGCGCGGGGGAGGGGTGGAGGAATTGTGCTGGCCGGGGATGGCGGCCGTGGTTTACGGGCTGGTCCGGTATTTCCGGATGCGGGACAGGCGCAGCCTGCTGTTTCTGTTCGGCACGGCCGGGGTATTTGCCGGGGCAGCCTCCATGATGAAGTTCTCCATAGCCTTTCCCGTGTGCGCTTTAGGCGGGGTTCTGTGCCTGTGGCTGTGGTGGAACGGGCGGAGAAAAGAAGCGGCGGTGGCTTTAGGGGTGGCGCTAGCCGGCTTCCTGGCCGTGGTTGTCCCCTGTTCGGCCTGGCTGGTATCCAACGGTGTTTGGAAAGAAGCGATGAATGAGTACCTGTTGTGCTCCGTGCGTTATGGAACGGTGTCCCAGGATACCACATGGTGGGCCAGGCTGCTCAGGCCGGCTCCGGTCCGCTGCCTGTCCGACGTACTGATGTGGGTGGCCGTCATCTGGGCTCTGGCGATAGCGGGCTGGCGTCAATTAAAAACGCAAAAGGCGCTCCTCTTTACGGCCCTGCTGTATATCTTCTTCAAGGTGGAGATGTTCAGCGTGTACAACTACTATTACAATTCCATCCTTTCACCCATGATGATCTGGGTGACTATCTTCTTTGTGGCCCGGGCGGAACGGCGCTTTTCCCTGTGCATGCCGCGGATGGCGGCCGCAACGCTGGCAATCGCCTGCCTCACGGGGACCGGAGTGGCTGCCGGGCTGACGGGCGCCGTCCGGAAAGGAGACTTTGTCTGGAATGGCAGGGAGTTTTATTCCCCCGCCGTCCGGGAACGGCTGGCCTCTTTTTCCGAAGCCTCCGTCCTGTATCTGGGCTGGCTGGACAGGGGCTTCGGCATTACCTGGGACTGGAAGCCGTGCGGAAGATACTGGTTCCTTCAAAACTTCCCGTCGGAGGAAATGGTCAGGGAGCAGTATGATTACATTGAGCAGGGTATACCGGACATCATCCACACCAGTTCACGGGATGATGATTCTTTTCTGCGGCAGCACGGCTATAAGCCTTTGATGCCGGAGCTGGACGGGGGATTCTGGTGCCGGGTGTCACAGGGGGACGGCGAGCCTTCCCCCGAAGAATAAAAGGACCGCTCCATGAATGAGGCGGTCCCTGGAAAGTGGGAAGTAGCTGAGTCGGCGATTAGTGCGCCTTGCAAATTCTTCGAAGCGGTCCAGCGCTTCCTTCAGCACGTCCGGCTTCTTTCCGTATCTTGTCTGCATTCTGGTAGAACGGGATAATTTGTCCTTCAATCCATCAGTTTTTTGAGCCGGGGAAGCTCCGGTTCTGCAAAGAACGGTCTGTCTGAATAGGCTGAATGGGGAATGACTTTTCTTCCCCTGCTTCAAAAGAAGTTCACATTGAGCAGCCGGATTCCAATGTTGCGAACCTTTCGGAGCTCCATAACCAGTTTGATGAGTTCTTCGTTGATTTTACGCTTAGGGCTATGGCGCGGCCGCCGGGTTTGCGCTGTAAGTCCTTCTTTCCCTTTTGCTTTCATTTTCATTGTTTCTTTCTGCCTCAGTGTTGAAGCGATTTCTATGAATCTCACAATCAATTATTTGTATCAAAATCGGATTTCCAATCCGGAGACAAGCTATAAATTTGAAAAAAAGCATTTAATACAAAATTATTTGGACCATAGACAGAAAATTTGAATGGACGGAAGACGTGCATTCGGGAAAGAAACAGATGGGAATTTTTCTATTCTTCCTGTTGCCATCAGGATTTTTCAAGGAACCAAAAAGCTTGTCGTCAAAATGTTATAGGTTAGTTGCATTGATATTATTTCCCGTTCCAGGGATGGAGCCTTCTTTCAAGCCGTTGGCGCATGGGCCCTGTCTCCGGATTGGAAATCCGCTAATTTGCATTCATTCCCTACTGGAAAACATGACATTTATATCCATGAACCATTCAGCGTCACGATTTTATCTCCTGCTAAACTTATCCTGTTTTGCTGCGCGCGCAGCTGCCGATTCCCCAGTCATAGCCTAATATAGCCTTTCAAGCGTATAACTTCTGAAAATTGCTCAAAATCGACTAATCCGTTTCCAAATCCATTCAATACCATGAGACTACATCTTCCTTCCTCTTTGCTCCGCTACGTGCTTGCGAGCCTGTTCATCTGCACCTTCCCGGCCGCATCCGGTGCGGACTACACGGTGAACAACACCCAGTCCGCCATGCCGGGCAGCAACCTGTACGGCACATTGGAAGAATTGAGGGCGTCCGGTTTGCTGCGTGCCAACGACACGGTTGTCCTGCATAACGACGACTCCACGCTGACAGGAGGCCTGAATCTTCTCATTAACGTTCAGTCCGACAACACGGCGGCAGCGCGCACGCTGGATCTGGCTGGGCTGGGAACAACTCCCATGTTTTTCCTGAAGAAAGGAGACCATGGCGCTGACATGAATTCCATCATCTGGGAGAATGCGGGCAACCGGGTTCTGCGTGTGGAGGGATTTGGCAGCAATGCCACTCTGAATCTTACCGGAGCGGTCACGTTCCGCAACAATACGGGAATCTATGATGATTCCACCGCTCCGGGCGGCGGCGCGATTGCCATTCAGGGTCAAGGTCTCGCTTCAGTCTCGCTGGATGACAATGCCGTTTTCACCGGAAATTACGCATCTTCCGCAAGCGGAGAGGTTAGAGGA
Source organism: Akkermansia sp. JRP_AM1 (assembly GCF_049262625.1). NCBI lineage: Bacteria > Pseudomonadati > Verrucomicrobiota > Verrucomicrobiia > Verrucomicrobiales > Akkermansiaceae > Akkermansia > Akkermansia sp. JRP_AM1. The sequence continues at coordinate 230,421 of NZ_CP118234.1, read as the reverse complement.
GGCGCAGTTCTGGCGTTCTCCAACGACGCCCGGATCACTCTGGGCAACGGCGCCGTTTTCCATGCCAACCATGTTTTGGCGTCAGACAAAGCAGGCGGCGGGGGCGGCGCAATGTTTACCAAGGGCGGTTCCTCCTCCATTGAAATAGGTGATGACGCCACATTCACGGACAACTATGTCCAGGCTGGCAAGTCCAGCTACGGAGGAGCGATAGGCGCCGATAGAAACGCCACCTCCATTACCCTGGGAGACCGCGCGACTTTCAGCGGCAACCATATTTCCACCTCGGCAGACGGAGCAGCCAGTGAAGGGGGGGCGATCAGCACCTACATCACGATTAGAGACGCCTCCGTCACACTGGGAGACAGAGCCGTCTTCACCGGGAATTACATCTTGGCCGCCGGAACGGGAAAAGGGGCCGGCGGGGCGGTTGCGGTGCGGGCAAATGGAGGCCCTGCATCCCTCACCGTTGGGGCGGGTGCAAGCTTCACGGGCAACTATATCTCCGCGTCATCCGGTGACGGAGGTGCCATCTGGATGTCTTCAGGGGGGCCTGCACTCTGGGAGCCAACGTTTCCTTCACCGGAAATTACATTCAGGCGTCTTCCGGAAGTGGCGGAGCGATTTACCTGAAGAATCAGCAGCTGACCATTCGGGACGGGGCGAATTTCACGAACAATTACGCGCCCACGGCAGGGGGAGCCATCCTGATCAACAATTTCGGCACCAACGCCGCCCAGCAATTCCTGGCGCAGACCCACGACGTTCTTTTCAGCGGCAATATGACAGGGGGAACCTTCACGCGCAACGATAACGGAACGTTTACCGTAGACGGGGGAACAGCCAACGCCATCCATGTTGAAAGGTTAGGCTCTTTGCAGTTGGCGGCCGGAGAAGGACGGAACATCCAGTTTGACGACCCGATCACCTCAGGAACGGACTACGCAATAACGCTCGCGATCAACCGGTATACGGATGACAATGGGACTGATCACGACACCTCCGGCACGGTCGTCTTCAGCGGAACACGCTATCAGGGTACGGACGCCCATCTGGTTGCCAGCCGTTACAACAATTTCCGGGGAAAAACCACTGTATACGGAGGTACGCTGGAACTCAGGGACGGGGTCGTTTTCGGCCGCACGGGGAGCATGACGGACACGGGAACCTCCTTTACGCTTAATGCCGGAGCCACTCTTCGAAGCAAAGGCGCCGTCAGCGAGATCAATGCCGCCTCGATCGTTCTCAACGGCACGGTAGACACCGAAGGCACGCTCCTGCTGAACGGAAACGTCACAGCTTCCGACGCAATGCTCAAAACCGGACAGGGAGTCCTTGACCTGAGGAATACCGGAACCAATCTGTTCACGAACGGAGTTGCGCTCAACGAAGGCAGCATCCTGATTAACGACATGGAACAGATTCGGACCGGCTCAGGCGCGTACATCACAGGTTCCGGCACACTGGACATCCGGTCCGCAGGCACCGTAACCCTCCCGGATTCGCTGGCCGGATTTGGCGGAACCATTGCCCTGACTGATACCCGGCTCCGTCCGGACGCCACAGGACAAACCGTGCTCGGCACCGCAACCCTGCGGCTCGGAAGCGGCTCCGAACTCTCCGTCGCGGAAAATTTTTCCATCAGCAAGCTGCATCTGGCCGGAGGAACGCTTACCGTCCAGGTGGATGGTGACGCTTCCCGGCTGGAACACCAGCTCTCCGTCTCCGGCAGTCTTGACATCACGTCGGCATCCACGCTGGCCGTCTCCGGTCTGAAAGACAGTCTGGACCACATAGCTCCCCAGCCGGGCTTCCTGGACCGCGATCTTCAGGAACTGGCTCTGGACGGCACCATCAACGCGGACGCCCTGCTGGTGGTACAAGCCGGGAACGTCGCGAATACAACTCTTCTGGACTTGGTGGATGCCGATACGGGCGAAGCCATCACCGGCGGCGAGGAACGCGAAGTTACCTATCAGGATACCGTTACCGCGACCTACAGCTACATTGCCGTAGCCGGCACCAATGAGCACAGCGGCCAGACGGGGATCCATCTCACCTACGGACTCAAGGAATTGAACATCCATGATGGGAAAACCTGGGTTCTGGACGCTCCGGCCGATCCGGACAGCGACCGGACGCTCATCGCCCGGATTACAGGCGGCGGCGCGCTGCAGCTGAATAGTGACGCGGCCGGCATCACCATCACCTCCGCCACGAGCCACACGGGGGAACCCTCATCAATTCCGGCCTGGTCACTGCCGGAGCGGACAACCTCTTCAGCGCCGGAATCCTGGAGGTCAAGGAAGGTACAACATTTGACACGGCCGCCACCGCACAAACCAACAGTAAAGGGTTTATTCTGCAAGGCTTGCTCAAGGGCGGCCAGGCATTCTCCAACACGGACGCCATGTATGTCTTCACCAGCGCGCAGGTGGAATCGGCGCTTGCCAACACCGGAACGCTCCTATTGGCCAATACATCGGGCACAGGGCAGGACTTCCAGCTTTCGGGAGGCCTGAAGGGCGACGGAGGGCATGTAGCCTTTGAAGGAAGCGGCCGTGACACATTGAAGCTCGGCTCCCTCTCCGGATCGCAGGCCTTTACCATGAACATCAACCTGGCCGCCGGAACAAGCGACCGCATCGCCATCGCCGGGGAGGCTTCCGGCACGCACACGGTTCATTTCATCCTGCAAGGCGGCATTCCCTCCTCCCCGTCCTTCATACACGACATGATCACATGGGACAGTCTGGCGGAAGACAGTAATGCGGCAACGCTCTTTACCGGAACGCTTGATGCGGGTTTTTACTCCTACGGCCTTAAACTCAACGCAGCAGGCAATGGATACGACCTGTCGCCGGAGGGCTACAACAACCTGGGCGGCGTACTGCTCAATGTGCTTGGCTGCATGAGTACGGGATGGTTTGAACAGCTTGACACCCTCTCCAAACGCATGGGAGAGCTGCGCATGGGAGCGGACTTTTACAGGCAGCAGGACCAACAGGCCAGGAACGCCGGAGAGGCGCCCAGGGGGCACTACTGGGCGCGCACGGCTTCCGGACGCACGGACACGGACCTGGGCATCGCCGGAGTATGCGGCTTTACGGAATACCAGTATGGGGCGGACAGCGGCGCGGACTGGATTGTTGCATCCGGGAGAAACAGCATGCTGGCTGCCGGTCTCTTCGGAGGATATCGCCGGAGTGACCGCCGCTTCCATGACGGCTGGGGAAGCAAGGGCAGCACGGACAGCGGTTACGGAGGCCTTTACGCCTCATGGCTGCACAGCAGGGGGTGGTTTGCGGACGCGGTTCTCAAGGGAATGAGCTACAATGCCGCATGGAGCGCGGTCCAGCCCGGGGGCACGGAACGTGGCGGCTATGACAACTGGGGATTGGGAATGAGCATGGAAGCCGGGCGGCAGTGGAGCAGCGCCGGAGGATGGTTCCTGGAACCCTCCGTGCAAATCGCATGGCTCCATTCCGGTTCCACGCATATCGTCACGAACCAGGGCCTGGAGGTGGCGGGAAGCGCAGCCGACGTCTGGCAATTTGCCGGACGCCTGCGAGCCGGACGCACATGGAGCGTCAACGGAGGCAGGCAGCTGGTGCAGGGCTACGTGAAAACTGGTGTTACGCAGCAGGCAAGCAATGGCGGTGAAGTAAAGGCCGCCGGCAATCAGTGGCGTCCGAATACGGATGGAACCCGCGGCATGGTTGGCTGCGGCGTAGCATGGCAGCTCAGCGCCCGCGATCAGGTGCACCTGGACTACGAATATGTCTACGGAGACAAATATGATCGTCCCTGGACGATCAATTTGGGATATACGCGGAGCTTTTAGGCACAAAGGAATTCATATCTCTTCCTCCACCCGGCAAGTTCACTCTTGCCGGGTGTTTTGTTTCTGCCGGTCCTGCCGGAAAGTCTTCTCATGAGGAATAAAAAAGACCGCTTCATGAATGAAGCGGTCCTGAAGATTGGAAAAATCAGTATTTGACGCTTAGTGCGCCTTGCAAATTCTTCAAAGCGGTCCAGCGCTTCTTTCAGAATGTCCAGCGTGGTGCAGTAGCTGATGCGGATGGCCTTGTCATTGCCGAAGGCGATGCCGGGGACGGCTGCCACCTTGTAGCGTTCCAGAAGCTTGTCGCACAGGTTCAGGGAGGTGAGCCCCAGCTTGCTGGTGTCCACAAAGAAGTAGAAGGCTCCCTGCGGTTCCACGACGCTGACGTTCGGGATGGCGTTGAGGCGGGAGAGGACGTACTGGCGGCGCATGTCGTATTCGTCACGCATGTCGCTGATGAAGCTCTGGTCTCCCGTGAGGGCCTCAATGCCGCCGTACTGCGCGAAGGTGCAGACGTTGGAGGTGGTGTGGTCCTGAATCATCTGGATGGCCTTGGCAATGGGGGCCGGAGCGGCGGAGTAGCCCATGCGCCAGCCGGTCATGGCGTAGCCCTTGGAGAAGCCGTTGATGGTGATGGTCAGGTCGTACAGTTCCGGGCTCAGGGAGGCGATGCTGACGTGCCTGGTGTCTCCGTACACGAGGTGTTCGTAGATTTCGTCAGCCAGGATGAGGATGTCTTCGCTCAGGGCCACTTCTCCCAGGGCGCGCAGTTCTTCTTCTGAATAAACGGCTCCGGTCGGGTTGTTCGGCGTGGTGAGGATGACCATCTTGGTGCGGGGGGTCATGGCTTCCTCAAACTGTTCCGCAGTGAGCTTCCAGCCGTTTTCCGGCGTGGTTTCCACGATGACGGGAATGCCGCCGCACATGCGGACCATTTCCGGATAGCTGACCCAGTACGGGGAGGGGATGATGACTTCGTCTCCCTCGGAGACGGTCGCCATGATGGCGTTGAAGCAGGCGTGCTTGGCGCCGGCGCCCACGGTGATCTGGCTGGGATCATATTCCAGATTGTTTTCCCTCTTGAGCTTGTCGGCAATGGCCTGGCGGAGTGCGGGCAGACCGGCGGAAGGGGTGTACTTGGTAGCTCCGTTATTCAGGGCCGTGATGGCTGCCTGCTTGATGTTGTCAGGAGTGTCCATTTCCGGCTCACCGCCTGCCAAACCGTAAACTTCTTCACCGGCGGCCTTCATAGCCTTGGCCCGGTTGGTCACCTTGAGGGTCAGGGAAGGGGTCAATGCAGCAATGCTGGGGGAAATCATGTCCATTGTTGTGGTGCGATCGTAGAATTTTGATGCCCTGGCGGAAAACAGGCTATTCCCCGCACAGGCGGAAAAACTTTACTCACTGAGCGCACCCCTGGCAAGGAGAATGCTTGTGAAGACCATTCTTTTTCTTGCGGAGAGCGCGCCTCCCCTCGCGGAAGGGAAGTTTCAATGTCAGCGTTTCATGAATTTGGCCCGTACCGCGTCCAGTTCCGGCGTCTTGAACAGGAAGGCCGCCGCCAGGTAAACGATCCCGGCGCAGCCGCAGACCAGGGAGATGCCCAGGAGCCTGGCCGGGAAGGACCAGTCCAGAAAGCCCTGGAGGAACCACGTTTTACCCGCCCAGCACACGGCTCCCAGCAGGACTCCCGCCGCCAGAATGCGGCCCAGGCCAGAGAACAGCGTCCGTCCGTCCACGCCGCCCAGCTGGCGGCGCAGGTAAAGGAAGTAGAAGAGGAAGTTGAAGGTGGTGACCACGGAGGTGGTCAGCGCCAGCCACGCCGCATTTTTATGCAGGCCGTAGACAAAGTAGTAGTTGAGGCCAATGCTGATGGCCAGCGCCACGGCGGCGGCGATCAGGGGAACCCAGCGTTTTTCCAGGGCCAGGAAGACGGGCTGCACCACCTTGGTCCCGGCGTAGCCCAGCAGGCCCAGGGAGTAGGCGCCCAGCACCTCCCCGGTATAGCGCACCGCCTCCTGGTTGAAGCGGCCCCACTGGTACACGGAGGAGACGAATTCCGTTCCCAGGATGAAAAGGATCAGGAACGCGGGCACCGCAAAAAACGCCACCAGCCGCAGCCCTTTGGCGATGTGGGCAGCCACTTCCTTCCTGCCGTCTCCCACCATCATGCGGGAAACCGCGGGGAGGACCACCATGCCCGTCGCCACGCCGAAGAGACCCACGGGAAGCTGCCAGAGGCGGAACGCCGTGGTCAGGGCGGTGACGGAGCCTTTCTGGAGGTCCAGGGCGAAACCCGTATTGATGAAGATGGTGAACTGCGTGACGCCGGAAGCCAGCACGGAGGGAAGCATCAGCCCCCAGATTTTGCGCACGCGGGGATCGTCCCAATGGAAGTTGGGCTTCCACCGGAAGCCGGTTTTGCGCAGCTTGGGGAGCTGCACGGCAATCTGGGCCGCCCCTCCAATCGTGACGCCGCAGGCAAAGCCGTACAAAGCCCTGGGGCCGAAAGTGGGGTCAATGAAGTATCCGATCAGCAGGCCGAACAGGATGGAGGTGACGTTGAAGGCGGCGGAGGCCAGCATGGGCAGCCCGAAGATCCCCACCATGTTCAGGGCCCCCATGACGAGGGCGGACAGGGAGGCGAAGCCGATGAATGGCCACATGATGCGGCTCAGGTCCGTGGCGAACAACTGGTCCGTCAGGGAATGGTCCCCGCTGTAAAGGGCCTCCATGACGGGGCCGGCAAACAGGATGCCCAGCGTCACGATGGCGACCATCAGCGTGGAAAGCTGGGTGGCTACCTTGTTGGTCAGCTCCCAGGCGGCCGCGTCGCCTTCCGCCTCCCGTGTTTTGGAGGCTACGCTGGTGTAGGACTGGGAGAGAGCCCCTTCCGCAAACAGGTCCCTCAACAGGTTGGGGATTCGGAAGGCCGTATAAAAGGCATCCAGCACCCCCGTAGCGCCGAACAGGGAAGTGTACACGATTTCCCTGGCCATGCCTGTCAGGCGGCAGGCAAAGATGGCGCCGGAGGCTACCAGGCTGTTCCGCATCAGGGACATGAAAGAGAAGGGCTTACTTGAACAGTTGGCGGCAGTACGGTTCCACGCGCTTCATGGCCGGATTGTCCTTGACGGCCTGGTCGCGGTCATCCCGGCAGGGGAAGAGATACAGGGCGTACCCTCCGTAGCCGCCGCCCAGGTATTTTTTGGCAAGGGCGTTCGGGATGTCCGGCAGGGGCTGCATTCCTTCGTCAAGCTGAACGCTGTAGTACAGGGCCACGCCTGCGGCCAGGGTGTTGATGTTGCGTTCCAGCACTCCGGTGCGGGCAATGAGGGAGGATTGGGAGATGCGCACGTAATCGCGCTGTTCGTCCGCCATTCTGGGAGTGTCGTGTTCCTCCCCGTGTACAGAATGGCCATTCTTCCTTCCAGGAAGTCGCCCGTGCCCTTGACGTCCAGCACGGGGGAACTGCCGGAACGCCAGACGCACAGCCCCGTTTCCGCAATGACGGCGGGGTCCTGCCAGCCGACGCCCAGAGCGAGTTCGGAAGCGACCGGGTCGCGTCCTTCCAGCATGGCCCACGCGCCGCTGCCGCCCAGTCCGGACCGCTTTTCATACGGCCATTCGCAGAGGGACACCATGGGGGTGATGGCGCAGTTGACCACATAGGAGCCTTTTCTGGCGTAGCGGGGAACGTCCAGCCATCCTCCGGCAAAGTCCACGCGGAGCGGCACGGTGGACGGGGCCTTGATCCGGTTCACCAGCATGGTGGTGGAAACGGGGGCGAATTTGGGAGGCGTCTTGGGAAGCACCACATAACTCGCGCCCACACGGGAGCACAGCTCCTTCTTGATGCCGCTGTAAAGGTCGTCCTCCGTCACGGCCAGGACGTCGGGCCTTTCCTGAAGAAATTCCTCTTCAAAGTCCAGGCCCTTCTTCATGCCGGTGCCCAGAATGACCTTGTCCACCATGCGCAGGCTTTCCAGCAGCACTTTCTTGTGTTCGTCCGGAATGGACGGTTTGCGCTGCTTGTGGTGCCACAGCACGGGTTCCGAGGCAAAGGAGACGATCAGATAGTCGCCCAGGGCCCGGGCTTCTTCAAAAAACTGGATGTGACCGGCGTGAACGATGTCATAGCAGCCTGAAACGAAAACTTTTTTCATGCGCGTGGTGATAGATAATTAGTCCACGGCAGTATGCCCTATTGCTCCGCCGGATGCAAGAGCCGGGTGGAAGTACGCCAAAAAACGGCACGGACCTTAGAAGGCCCGTGCCGTTGAAGAAAAAGAAAAATCAATGTCTGCCGGAACCGGTCAGGACGCCATGGCTTCCTGGTAGCGGCGTTCCACGTCGTCCCAGTTGATGAGGCGGCAGAAATCTTCAATATAATCCGCCCGGAGGTTCTGGTGCTTCAGGTAATAGGCGTGTTCCCAGACGTCGCAGACGAGGATGGGGACGAGACCGGGAATTTCCAGGTTCTGGTGCTTTTCCGCGCCGCAGATCACTAGCGTCTTGCTCATGGGGTCCACTCCCAGAATGCCCCAGCCGGAACCTTCCACGCCCTGGGAGGCGGCCTTGAATTCCTTCATCATGGCTTCCAGGGAACCGAATTTTTCCTTGATGGCGTCCACCAGGGGGCCCTGCGGTTCCTTCTTGGGATCGGGCGTCATGTTGGTCCAGTAAATGGTGTGGAGGACGTGGCCGGAAACATTGAAGGACAGGTTGCGCACCCAGTTGGTAGTGGCGGAGGCGTCCAGCTTGCCGTCCGCGATTTCACGGAGCTTTTCAGCCGCGGCGTTCGCGCCGGCGACGTAGGCCGCATGGTGCTTGTCATGGTGGATGCGCACGGTTTTTTCATCCAGCATGGGTTCCAGTGCGTCGTAGGCGTACGGAAGGGGCGGTAACACGTACTTGCCGTCGGCATAGCCGACCGTGGAGGGATCTTGCTTTTTAGTCATCTTGTGCTGTGGTTGTATAGACGGCCCTGTTGCCCGGGCCTGGCTGATTGTTCCCAGCGCCGCCAATGAGGAAAGGGCGATGAAACGCCTTCTGTTCATGTCCGCGCCACGGGAATTCATGGAAGTTTGGACATGGATGGATTTGGAGTTGTTCAAAAAACTTAGAACATCGGGCATTTTTTTCCTTTCCCGCCGGAGGCTGCCGGAAAAAGCTTCCTACCTTCTGGCCGCCGCGGCGGGGCCCTGGGCTCCGTAGGCGCTGACGCCCCTGACGGCGACGGACCCGGCATCCCCCAGGAAGGATTTGGGCAGCGTCACGCGGGTCTGGCTGCCCGGCAGAAGGATGCGCGTGGCCCACTGGCTGCCGTAGCGCGCCTGGACGGCCCATTTCCGGGAGGGATTGCCGGACGGCTGCCAGGAAAGGGTTACGGTGGAACCGTTGTCCGCCACGTAAAAATTTGCGGCTGGCCTGGCGTTCCGGTTCCGCACCAGGGCATGGCGGGAGGGACGGCCATGGAGGGATACAGCCTGTTCAGGTATTTCTGGATGCCTCCGGCATTCCGCATGATGGATTTGACGCTCCAGAAGCACTGCCCGGGGGCGCTTCTGGCCAGGGAGCGGGAATAGTTGACCTGCGCGGCTATTTCAGAGGCGGGGCGCCCCGGGTCTTCGCTGCTCATGATGCGCGCGGTGGCGATGCCGGGCCACACCGGGCGGCTCGTGTTCTGGGCGGCCCACCACTGCATCAGGACCGGAAAGCTCTGCTTGGCCGGGCTGCAGCGCCAGTAAAGCTGCGGGGCCAGGTAATCCACCCATCCGCGGGAAAGCCACTTGCGGGCGTCGCAGGCCAGGTGCTCGTAAGCGTCCACTCCCGCTTCAATGCCGCCGGGAACGCCCGGACGCCAGATGCCGAACGGGCTGATGCCCACGCGTACCCAGGGTTTGGAGGATTTGACGGACTTGTACATGTCATGCACGAAGTCGTCAATGCAGGCCCGGCGCTGGGAGGGAGACTTTCCGTCGCTGAAGCTGGCGGGGGACCAGGTGCGGCCGGGCGTGGGGTAGGGGTAGAAATAGTCGTCCAGGTGCACGCCGTCAATATCGTAGCGGCGCACGACGTCCAGGATAACCCTCATCGCGTGGTCACGGGAGGCGGAGGCGCTGGGGTTCATCAGCAGAACGGAGCCGTTGCGTTTCATCAGGTCCGGACGGGTGAGGGAAATGTGGTTGCGCCCCACGGCGTGCTTCACATTGGCCTTTGCCCGGAAGGGGTTGAACCAGGCGTGCAGTTCAATGCCGCGGCGGTGGGCCTCCTGAATGGCGAAGGCCAGGGGGTCATACCCCGGATTGACGCCGGGCCCGGAGAGCCACTGGCTCCACGGCTCCAGGGAGGACTGGTACAGGGCGTCCGCGTTCGGGCGCACCTGGAGAAAGACGGCATTCAGCTTCAACTGAGCGCAGGTATTCAGGATCGTCAGCAGCTCCGCACGCTGGGCAGCGCCGGAAAGGCCGGAACGGGAGGGCCAGTCAATGTTATGGACGGTGGAAATCCACGCCGCGCGGAATTCCTGCGGGGCGGCGGGGACGGATTCTCCGGAGGGCTGCCACCCCAGCGCCTGGGAGGCCAGGGCCAGCAGGGAGCAGGAAAGGGCATGGAAAAAGGGAAATCTGGTCATGATGGGATGGTGAGGAATGCTTCCGGGACATTTAACGCCCATTCGGTGAATCTGTCCATGGCGGATGCCGGCGGTTCCGTCATGGAAGGGCGGCGGCCGCGGCATTCAGCGGGGCCGGGACGCCAGGCTGTTGACCAGATGAGCGTTGAATCCGGCCCCGAAACCGTTGTCTATATTGACGACGGACACGCCGTTGGCGCAGGAGTTCATCATGGCGAGCAGCGTGGTTACTCCGCGGAAATTGGCTCCGTAGCCCACGCTGGTGGGTACGGCGATCACGGGGGCTTTTACCAGCCCGGCCAGCACGCTGGGAAGCGCTCCTTCCATGCCTGCCACAGCCACCAGCACGGTGGCCCGGCGGATGGAATCCAGATGGGAAACCAGGCGGTGCAGGCCCGCCACGCCGCAATCCCGGTACCGGAGCACCCGGCTGCCCAGGAATTCCGCCGTCAGGGCGGCTTCCTCCGCTACGGACTGGTCCGAGGTGCCCGCGCTGACGATGCCGACGAAGCCCTCCGTCTGCGGAACGGGGTTCGCCATGATGCGCATGAGGCGCGCTTCCGGGTGCATGTCCGCCTCCGGAAAGGCGCGGTTCAGGTAGTCCAGCGCCTCCACGTTCAGGCGCGTGGCCAGCACGTTCTGTCCGGCGGCAAGCAGGCCGCGGGCTATCTCTTCAATCTGGTCCGGGGTTTTTCCTGCGCCGTAAATCACTTCCGGGCATCCGGTGCGCTCCAGGCGGCCGTAATCAATATCCGTATGGGAAGATGCGGGCGCAGTGGCGGCCCGGATTTTTTCCGCCGCTTCCTCCGTGGAAAGGCGGCCTTCCTCAAGCTGATGCAGGATGGCGGTAATGTCATTCATGATGGTTCGTTCATGCTGCCTCTGGAATATCCTTCCAGGTCCAGGGTGATGTAGCGGAAGCCCAGCTCCCGCAGGCGGTGCGCTACGGGAGCGGCAAGCTCCCCGCTCCGGAACAGTCCGCGTTCCTCCTCCGGCAGTTCAATGCGGGCCAGGTCGTCCCCGTGAACCCGGACGCGGCAGCCTTTCAGCCCCAGGGAGCGCAGGAAGGCCTCCGCCGCATCCACGCGCCGCAGCAGGGATTCCGTCACGGGGCGGTTGTGCTCCAGCCGGGTCAGCAGGCAGGCATAGGCCGGCTTGCCGCTGACGGACTCCGGCAGGCCAAGTCCGCGGGCCACGCTGCGGATGTCCGCCTTGTCCATGGCGGCTTCCAGAAAGGGGCTCAGAATGCCGAGTTCCTGCAAGGCTTTGCGCCCGGGGCGGTAGTCGCCCAGGTCATCCGTGTTGGAGCCGTCTGCCAGCAGGGGAAAGCCCGCTTCCGCGGCTCTGGCAGCCAGGGCGGAAAACAGGGCATGCTTGCACAGGTAGCAGCGCAGTGGCGGATTATCCGCAAGGGAAGGCAGGATGGGGAACGCCAGTGTCTCCTGGCGAATGCCCAGGCGGCGGCACAGCTCCGCGCTGTCCCGCACTTCCTCCTCCATTACATAGGGAGTTTGCGCGGTCAGGGCCAGGCAGTGTTCCGGCCCCAGAACCTTGGCGGCAGCAGCCAGCAGCACGCTGCTGTCCAGCCCGCCGGACAGGGCGACGGCGATGCGCTCCCTGGGGAGCAGGACGGCGCGCAGCCGTTCAAACGGAGTCTGTGGAGGAGAAGTCATGGGAGGGGGTGGGGAAAAGCCCCATCAACTGGCACTGTTCCAGCGGCAGTCCGGTGTTTTCCGCCAGGGTTCTGCAATCTTCAAATTCCGCCTTCCGGTGATGGGGGCGTCCGTTCATGAAAGAGGTTTTTACATGCACCGTTCCGTGGGGAGTGCATACGGAGGCGCTCTCCCGGCGCAGGATGTGGCGGCACGTATCATGCTGGCGTATCCCCGGCGTGCTGCTGTGCAGGAAAAACGCTTCCCTCACGCGGTCCGCCTGTTCCGGCAGGCACAGGGCGCAGACTTTGACCGCCAGGCGCCCCTTCTTCATGCAGATGGACTCCTGCCAGGCGTCCAGCGCGCCGGCCTCCATCAGCTTTTCCGCCAGGTAGGCGGTCTGTTCCGGCGTCATGTCGTCTATATTGGCGCACAGCTCCGTCAGCAATTCCGGGAACTCTCCTGTTCCTCCGTTTCCACCAGCATCACCCGGAGGATATTAGGCAGGGGGAGCCCCTGGCGGTGGCCGATGCCGTAGCCGGTTCCGGTGATGCGGCCCGCCAGCGGGGCCGGGACAGGCCGCGCCAGGGCGGCAATATAAGCTGCTCCGGTGGGAGTGGTGGCCTCATGGGTGGTTCCGTTCAGGGTGGACTGGAAGCGGCTCGCCAGCAGGGCTGTGGCCGGGGCCGGAACGGGCATCGTTCCGTGCTGGCAGGTCACGGTGCCTGAGCCCAGTTCCACCGGTCCAGTGAAGACGGCGTCCGCCCGGAGCAGCTCCAGGCAGATGGCGGCCCCCGTGATGTCAATGATGGAGTCCACCGCTCCCACTTCATGGAAATGGACTTCCTCCGGCGTGGTGCCGTGCACCTGGGCCTCCGCCTCCGCCAGCAGGGAGAAAATGGAAAGGGCCGTCCGCTTTACGGCGTCTGAAAGGCCGCTTGCCCCAATAAGCCTGCGGATATCCGCCATGGTCCGGTGATGGTGTGCATGGCCGTGGCCGGAATGGCCTTCTTCCACCGTCAGTACGTCAATCCGCGTTCCCTGGATGCCGGACTGCTGCGCACGGCGGCATTCCAGTTTCCATTCCCCGTGCACGTGCAATTTGGACAGCTCCCGTTCCAGGCTTTCCCTGTCCACGCCCAAATCAATCAGGGCGGCCAGATTCATGTCTCCGCTGATGCCCGCGCTGCAATCATAGACCAAGGCTCTCATGATAGGCCAGTGTAGAAGGAAAACATCCCGGCTCAAGGTCAAAGTGAGCCTTATCTCCGCAGGGTTCCCGGCGTCCGGCAGCGCGGGTTTGGCTCATTGCCGCCCGGCCATGCAAAGATGGCCTGTGAAATACATTGCTAGAGAACTTCAAATATGCCACAATTCCTGCGGCGCTGACCAGCGCCGGCCCTCGTCCATATCATGTCCATCCCGTTCTTTTCGAAATTACGATCCCAGAAGCACTATCTTCAACTGGTCAAGCCGGAATTGAAGCAAGTTTCTGAGTTTGTGGAAGCCCAGGCATCCTGTTTTGACCCGGAAGTCACCGACTACATGGAAACAGTGTGCCAGTCCAAGGGGAAAATGCTCCGGCCGGCCCTGGTTCTGCTGGTAGCCGGCGCCACGGGCGGCATCAAGGAAGCCCACATCCGGCTGGGAGCCCTGCTGGAAATGGTGCATCTGGCCTCCCTCGTGCATGATGACGTGATTGACGAGGCCGACAAGCGCCGTGACGAGGCCACCGCGAACGCCCTGTGGGGCAACAGCCTGGCCGTACTGCTGGGGGATGTTCTCTTTTCCCATGCCATGGTGCTTGGTACCGAGTTCGGCAGCACGGAATTCTGCCGCAGGCTGGCGAACACCGTCAGGGACGTATGCCAGGGGGAAGTGGCCCAGTCCAGCCGCCTGTATGACCTGAGCATGACCCGCGAGGAATACTTTGAAATCATCCGGAAAAAAACCGCCTCCCTGTTCTCCGCCGCTACGGGCGGCGCGGCGTGGATCTCCGGAGTGGCCCCGGAAGTGGAGGAATCCCTTTACCAGCTGGGAGACCTGCTGGGGGTGGCCTACCAGATTTACGACGACTGCCTGGACATGGTGGGCGATGAAGACGATGCCGGCAAAACGCTCCACACGGACGCCACCAAGGGCAAGCTGACCCTCCCCATCTTCAACCTGCTGGAATGCGGGGACAGGAACGTGGAAGCCACGCTCAGAGACGCCATTGAAAACCGTGAAGTGGTGGATTACTCCGCCTTTCAGGATAACCCCGTTTTTGCGGAGGCCCTGGACAAGTCGATCCAGGTGGCTCTGGAGAAAAACGAGGCTGCCCGTGAAATCCTGTGGCTCCTTCCCCAGACGGAATACCGTGAGGCCCTGGCGGAAATGACCTTCTACATGGACGAGTTGCTCAACGACTGCCGTATCTCCTGAGCTTCATTCACATCCTTAAAAAAGGGAGGACGGTTTCCGGAAATGGACTTCGGCAACTTGTCTGGAATCCAGAACGCTGTTCACGAAGGCAGGCTCCGTGGCATTTTTTTAAACCGGGACCGTTTCCCAGGGCTCCTTCCTCATGAAACGGTCCCTCTATCCGGGCCTGCGTGCCTCCCTGCTTCACTGGACGGAAAATCCGTTTCCATGGGCTGGCTTTTTTAGAGCGGGAGACCGATGAAGATGCCTTGCAGGTCAGCAGGCGCAGCCTCTCCGGCGGCCTGGCGAAGCTTGTGCGGGCAGGATGGTGATGATTTGGTTCTGCAGCAACTACACTTTGGAGGCGCGCTGTGCTGTGATGTTATTGGTTTGCTGGAGGGGATAACACCCTTGATTGCTGTTACCGAGCTCATCTATATCAAATAACCGGTTTTCTCCCCAGTGCTTGGCGAGCAGTTTGGAGTTATCCGTTGTTGCATATCCGGCAATAACGCACCAATGTGCATGCGGAAGGTCCGTCCACTGGACGCCAGTCCGGGGAAACCGTGTTTTTCGTTTTGCTTATCATTGATAACTTGAAAAGGAACGAGGGCATACCCTCCCTGATCAATGGTGTCCCGGATGGTTTGTTCATGAAATAACTGGCAGGCGGCGGAGCAGCTTCCGTTGGCTCTCGCATGGATGAAACGGGCAAAATCGTGGGGATGGAAAACTTCCCCTACCTCGCTTAAACAGCCCTCTGCACGATTGGTGAGGGGATATTGAACGGCCAATTTTAAAAGCTCCATATTCGTCCATGCGGCATCAGGATTGAAGCAATTGAGGACATAGGAGGCTGCGTAAAAGCCGCAGGAGGGGTGGGACGTCTGCCGGTCCATCTCCTCCCGATAGGTATTGGGAACGGTACACATGACGTAGCCTGCGTAATGGGCTGAGGAGAAGGCGAGTATATTTTGGTTCCGTGTCATCTTGATTACCGGGGTTCATGGAGCCGGTGAATGAAGATATACGGCTGGAGGAAAATTCCGGAAAGGCTGGCTTGGCGGGAGGAGGCATCCGGTTTTTAAAAGGCGCCTAAACCATGTTGAAAAAGGGCGCCGTATTCAGGATTCGGGGTGTAGCGTTGGCTCGTTTGGAACTATACGGATGGGAACAGGTAGATAGCAAATGGAGAGGGGCAACGCGTTTTTTGGCGGCGGCAGGGAGCATCCGGAATGGTTTTATCTTTTTCCTCAGGCGTCAGCCGGGCCTGCGAGCATGCGCGGAGGCGGGACGGCTTGCAGACAGCCAGCTTCCATGCTAAAAGGCAGGGAAGGAAAGTAGAATAATTCGGCGGGTATGGAAGGAAAGTTTTCTCCTGCGTTCTGCTTCCCGGAAAACGGTGATTCCGGAACATTGAAGCAAACACGGAGCGGCAACTCCCATCAACATGATATGACTGAAAACGAGACCTTTGAGAAAGTGGATTTCCATGAAATGGAGCTGGATGATGAATACTATGATTGCGTATTCGTCGCGTGTGATTTTTCAAAGCTGGTCATCCGGAATACCGATTTTGAGAAGTGCGAGTTCAGGGCGTGCAATTTCACGCTGGCCAGCTTCAAGGGAGCCCTCCGGGATGTTGCCTTTGCCGACTGCAAGATGACTGGCGCAGACTTTACGGACATCGACAGGTTTTCGGACGGCCTGGTCTTTGAAAACTCGCATCTTGATTATGCCAGCTTTGTAGAAGCCAGGTTGCGGAAAACCGTTTTTCGCGGCTGCAAGATGTATGAGGGGTACTTCAATGACGCCGACATGGCGGAATCCGTTTTTGACCGCTGTGACCTGGAACGGGTTTCTTTCGTCGGAACCAATTTGGAGAAAGCCGATTTTTCAACCTCTTTCAACTTTTCGATCAATCCCGCCATGTGCAAGCTGAAAAAGGCGGTCTTTTCCCGGCATGGGCTGGAAGGGCTGCTCGCCCATCTGGACATTGACATCAGGGGATAGGAGCGCGGCCACGGTTTAACTGGAATACGGAATAGGCCGTTATAGCGGGTAAAACAAGAATGCGGGCATTCCCGTTTCAGGAATGCCCGCACCGTTTCAACGCAGGTTAGAATTTGGAATTCCGCTTCTTCACTTCCTCTACGAGTTTGGAAAGGGATTTTCCCTTTTTGCGCTTATCATGTTCCGAAGCGGAAAAGTATTCCGCTTCCCGCCGGAGCTTCAGATAGCTTTCATAAACCTCGCGGTCCAGCAGGCCGGTGTTCACTGCTTCCAGGACGGCGCATCCGGGCTCATGGATATGCCCGCAATTCTTGAAACGGCATGCCGCCGCGAAGTCGGAAATATCCAGCGCTTCTGCAAGGGAACCGGGCTGGCCGATCGCCAGGCCGAATTCCCGGA
Source organism: Akkermansia sp. JRP_AM1 (assembly GCF_049262625.1). NCBI lineage: Bacteria > Pseudomonadati > Verrucomicrobiota > Verrucomicrobiia > Verrucomicrobiales > Akkermansiaceae > Akkermansia > Akkermansia sp. JRP_AM1. The sequence goes on along the minus strand of NZ_CP118234.1, from coordinate 213,473 downwards.
CGCCCGGAGTGTCTATTAAAACGCCCGAACCGTCCATCAATACCATTTCCCGGCGGGTGGACGTGTGCCGTCCTTTGCCCGTGGAGGAGCTTATATGGGAGGTGGACAGGACCGGTTTTCCGCACAGCGCATTCACCAGGGAACTTTTCCCGACGCCTGAGGAACCGACAAACACCACTGTTTCCCCTTCCGGAATGGACTCCCGTAGCCGTAGAATCGACTGGGGTTCATGAATGCTTGTAAAAAATACAGGCATCCGGCGCTCCAGGTGTTTGACCTGTTCTTCAATGCCCTGCCTGTCAAACCCTAGATCGGCCTTGTTCAGCACCAGTACGGGTTTGATTCCCTCTTCCAATATCTGAACCATGAAACGCTCGGCTCTGCGGATATTGAAATTATCATCCAGGCTCTGGACAATGAATGCCTTGTCCACGTAAGAGGCGATGGCCTGCCTGTCGGAAACCGTTCCGCTTTTCTTGCGGTACAGGGTCCGTTCATGGGGCAGCACATCGACGATGATTCCTTTCGTTTCATCAAAGGGCTGGAAAATCACCCAGTCGCCCGTGCAGGGCAGTTCAAAGGCTGGTTTTTCATACATCATGTTTCCCCTTAATTCGCACTGGAACACTCCGTTCTCCGCCACGATCTCATAACACGTCCTGTGCACGATGGCGATGCGGCCATGGGGCAGGGCGCTGTACGTAGATTCCCGTTTGAGCCGGCTTAACTTCTCATTCCAGCCGTAAGCATTTAAATGAATCATTGTTCCATCTTTTTTGCGATGTAAAACACGTAGCCGTAGAATTCCTTGTACCTGCGGTATAATTCCTCTTCATGGCGCAGGGATGCGACTAATTCCGCGGCGGCTTCATTTCCCGGATATTGATGAAGGAACATTTCCTGCACGGGAACCTGCGGAGCGTAATAATGCTCCGTCCAGCAGCTTTCCGGCAGAATGAAGGAAGCGACAGGCACGTACCCGGCCCTCTGTATCTGGGCTATCTTATTGGGTATGGTGTCTATCTCCGGATACATGTCCATCCAGAAGCGGTGAATCTCTTCCGGACGTTCCGCGGTAAACCACGAGCTTTCGGAAATGGCCAGGTAGCCTCCCGGTTTCAGGAACTTGCGCCATTCGTTCAGCCCCCGTTCAAAGCCGATGTTGTAAATGGCCCCTTCCGACCAGATCAGGTCCAGTTCTTCTTCTGCAAAAGGGAGCTTGTCCATGGAACCGACGATGCCTTCTACCCTGTCCTGCAAGCCTGACTGCGTTGCCTGGCGGTTGAAGATGCGGATGAAATCCGGGAACAGGTCAAGCCCCGTAACGCTTCCCTGAACATGTGCGGCAAGCGTCCTGGTCTGTCCGCCCGTGCCGCAGCCGAGGTCGGCGATGCAGGATTGTCCGGTCAGATTGTCAATGAAGCCGAGGGCCTTGAGGGTAGCCTCCGGGCTGCCGGGGCCCTGCCGTTCCAGGCGCGAGAAATATTCGCAGATGAAATTGAAATCGAATTCGTGAATTGTTTTGTTTTTATTACTCATTAATTTAGTAAATGTTGTATGCCATGAGGGCACGGCACAGCGGCGCCGTCATCGTGGCAGATAGATTAACGTTGAAATTCCAATAATACGGAACTTCCTCCCGGAAGGGATCATCCGGGAGCAAACAAAAGGGGACAACCGCTACGGAAAGTACCGGTTGTTTACAAGGCCGAGGCCGATTTAAATGAAGTATTAAACATGAAGCAAAGATATATCGTCTTGTGCCGGACTGGAAATGCGCTGCCGATAAGATTGTTTCAGAAGCAACTTTTCCGGTGCGGCGGGGAACAGGGGTAAATCCCCGTTCGCCTCATATCTTCTCTGTAATTTGTATTTCCAATACTTTCCCGAAAGTATGCCCGCGTACAGGATGTGCGGGCCGTGCCGGAATTTCGCACGGTCCGGCTGTCTTTTTCAAGACATTATTATGTCTGCTGTTCTCCGGAGCCGGAAAAAACGTCATTCCCGCGCGTCGGGGATGCTTCCTCTACTCCGTCTTTCCGTACCTGCGCGCCCGGAAGGAATAGGCCACCGCCACCACGGCGGCGAGTATGGCGTACAGGATGAAGCGGTCCGTGGAGATGGCGTTGGCGGATTCTCCGTTGGACAGGAAAAAGGTGATGGCGGCCACCAGCATGTTGCCTGCAAAGATGGTGAGGTTCCAGAAGCTGGTGATGACGCTTTTCAAATGCAGCGGAGCCTGCGTGTAGGCGAATTCGAGGCCGGTGGTGCTGAGCAGGATCTCGGAAATGGTGAGTACGCAGTAGGGGATCAATTGCCACGCGATGGACATGGAGGCTCCTCCCTCCAGCCTGTATTGCAGGAAAGCGACAATCAGGAACGTCACGGAGCTCAGGGCCAGCCCCGTTCCAAGGCGCACCAGGGGCCGCGCCAGCGTCACCACCTTCGGATAGACGAATACGGTGATCAGTGGAATGAACACCATCACGAAAATGGGATTGGCCGCCTGGATTTGCGCCGGCCCGATGGACCAGTCTCCGCCGCCCGGGAGCGGGATGGAAAGGGGAATCATCCTGCTGCCCTGGGCCACCCAGGAGGAGGCCGTCTGTTCAAAGATGGACCAGAAGGGAATGATGAAGACAAAGATGGAGAGGATTTTCAGGATGTGCCGGGCGTCCTCCACGGCGGAAGCTCCGCAGCGTTGCTCCGCATTCTTCCAGCCCCCGTGGAACAGGACGATGAAGAGCACTTTCCAGAAGCCGGCGCGGCCGTTGTTGCGTTCAGGCGGCGTTCTGTGGTACTTCTTGCGGCCCAGCCAGAAGACGAAGGTGGCGATGCCCATGAAAATGCCCGGAACGGCAAACGCCCAACTGTACCCGTAATGCTGTTCCATGGCCGGAATGACCAGGAAGGAGAAGAAGGAGCCCAGGTTGATAGCCCAGTAAAAGGCATTGAAGGCCTTGGTCATCAACTGCGGGGATTTATTCGGAATCTGGTCCCCCATGAAGGCGGAGACGCAGGGCTTGATGCCTCCCGCGCCCAGCGCGATGATGAACAGGCCCGTCATCAGGATGTAACGGCGCGCTTCAATGGTATGGAAGAGGTCCGCCGTGGCCAGGACTCCGTGCCCTACGCAGTAAAGCAGGGAAATGTAAAGAATGGTCTTGTACCGGCCCCATACCTTGTCCGCCAGCCATGCGCCCGCCAGGGGAAGCAGGTAAACCATTCCCGCGAAGACGTGGAGGGTGGCGGTGGCCCAGTTTTCGCTCATCAGCAGGTGGCCCGTCATGTACAGCATGAGGATGGACTTCATGCCGTAGAAGCTGAAGCGTTCGCAGGCTTCCGTTCCGATGATGTACCTGGACTGGGCAGGGAGGGCGCTCATGGATGATGAGGGGGAGGGGGTCAGGGATGGCGGAACAAGGGCAATAAAAATGATGGCCCCGGTGCGGGGGCCATCATAGGAAGGCATTTTGGCGGCATTCCGCCCCTGTGCGGCGGGACACGGGGGTAATGACGGCTGCCATGGAAAGGAAGGGTGTTAGCGTTCCTGGTTCAGGATGGGGGCGATCTCCACCTTGTACTGGGCGATGCACGCTTTCAGCCAGTCCAGCATGATCATGGATTTGGCCTGGGCGGTCAGGGCCGGGGCAATCTGCTGGGTGGCCTTGATCTGGAACTCCGGCGTATCCTCCAGTTCGCGCTTGACGAGCTGGGTCAGCAGGATGCCGTCCCCCGTGTTGATGGGCTGGGCCATCCGGCCGGGGTTAATGACGGAAACCGCCTGGAATACTTCTTCAGGGACCGGGAGTTCCTTGGGCGGAGCCAGGCGGGAATTCATGGCGCGGTCCAGAAGGGCCTGGAGTTCTTCCTGGCTTCTGGCGTTTTGGAGGTTGACGCTGCTCAGGAGGGCGTTCGGATTGATGAAGGGACCGTAGGCGGCGGTCTTGGCTCCGGCCTTCCCGGCGATGGCGTTGAACTGTTCCACGGGCTTTTCAGCCTTCTGCAATTCCGTGTTGAGTTCGGCGGCGGCTTTGTTCATGGATTCCACGGTCATGCTTTCCAGCAGGTCAGCGCGGGCGCTGTTGCGGGCGGTTTCATAAGGCAGCGCCTTTACCGGGGTAACGCCTTCCAGGCGGACCAGGACGACCTGTCCGTTTTCCAGCACCTGCATGGTGCTGATCTGTTCGGCTCCGGTCTTGGCGCGCGCTTCTTCAATGGCCTTGGCGTCCGCATCCGCATTCAGGGCGGGGGCTCCCGTCAGGGAGAAGGCCACGTCCAGCAGGGTGGCGCTGCGTCCGTCGGAGGCGGACTGGTTGATCGGCTGGTTGATTTCCTGGGGCGCATTCTTGCGCGTCACGGCCGTGTAGGACTTCTTCTCCATCTTGCAGACGTCGGGAGTCTTGGCCAGGGCTTCACTGATGGCCTGGTCCATGTTCCTGCCGTTGGTGGCGTTCAGCGGTTCCCAGATGTCATTTTCCACCAGGTTCATGGTTTCCATGGTGGCGTTGGAAATATCGCCGGGCTTGGGAGCCTGGGCATCGCCCGCGGGGGTGAAGGTGTACACGGTGAAGAAGCGGGCTTCCTCGTTCTTGTAATTTTCCTTGTGCTTGTCCCAGAAGGTTTTGATTTCCTCTTCTCCCGGGTCCGTCTTGGGACGGAAGGCGCTCTTTTCCAGGAAGGCGGTGTTGACCGTGATCTGCTGGCTGTTGGACTCCGCCACGGCTTCGGCAAAGCCGGATTCCACGGAAATGCCGCCGGTCAGCACATCCTTGATGCGCACCAGGCTGATGGTGTCTTCCATCAGGCCGCGCAGCAGTTCCTCCTGAAGCTTCTTGCCCATGTTGCCGCGCATGGAAATGAAATTGTCGTACTTCCGGGGGTCGAAGACGCCCTTCTCATCCTGGAATTCGGGAATGTTGCAGATGGCGTCGTCAATCTCCGTAGTATTGGGCGTCAGGCCCAGCCGGCTCGCCTCCCTGCGGATGATGCCGCGGTAGGCCAGGAAAGCGGCGTTGGGATTATTCGTTTTCAGCAGGTGGCAGAGTTCCCGCAGGCTTTCTTCCGAGCTGAAATTGTCCTGGAGCAGCGGGCCGAAGGTGGAAGGGAAGGAGAAAGCCACGGACAGGCCGGTTCTGCCCATGCTGTTGTAATCCTTTTCTCCGTAAGACTTGCCGTCCACGGAAACGAAGGTTTGCTTGAACATGCCGGTCAGGGAGCCGCCGCTTACGTCCCCGCCGATGAACATGAGGCCCACAAACACCAGGGCCATGGCTGCCATGATGACGATTGTATGTTTACGTAAGTAATCTAACATGGAATGTTAAGTTGAAGATGCGCGTGTGGCCGGTCCCGGACTGACGGCAGCCTGGACAGCCCGGACCTTTTACACCTTTTCCCGCCGCTAGGCAAGAACGAAGCTTTCCGCTTCCGGCGGCTTTTCCAAAACATTGCGGCATGCGCTTTCCTGTCATGAAGGGCGTTTCCGGTCACGGCAGAACAGTTTTTGACCTCGACGGTGATGCAAATACCCCTTATGTTGCTCCTGCGCGGAAGGTTCCGGATGCCGCAGGGCGGTCCGGCCTCGTGGGGCCTGTTCCCTCCCGCGCATGTCCGTAGCCGGATGTTCCTTTAATCGCAAGGATTTATGCTGAACCAGGTAGTAGAACTCAAAAGAGAAGTGACGGCGGTCCAGATCCCCAGCGGGGATGTGCTCACGCTGCCGGAGGGGGAACGCGTGTATATCACCCAGATACTGGGCGGCTCCTATACCGTGGCTACGGACCATGGCCTGGCCCGCATCTCCAGGGAAAATGCGGACGCCCTGGGAGCGGAAGCGGCGGAAGCCTCCCCGGAGGCGGCTGAACTGGATGAAAACGCCACGCTTGAAGAACGGGTATGGGATACGCTGAAATGCGTGTACGATCCGGAAATCCCCGTGGACATCGTCAACCTGGGCCTGATTTACGACGTGACCGTCATCGAGCTGGAAAACGGCCTGCATCACGTGGCGGTCAAAATGACTCTTACGGCGCCCGGCTGCGGCATGGGACCCCATCTGGTGATGGAGGCCAAGGACCGCATTGAAGCGCTGGAAGGCGTGGAGGCCGCGGATGTGGAAATGGTGTGGGACCCCCCTGGAACCAGGACATGGTCAGTGAGGAAGGCAGGATGAAACTCGGATTGATCTGACTCCATGCCGGTGACATTGAAATTATCCGACGACGAGGCGCGCGATCTGGCGGAAATGCTTTCCACCGCCGCCACGGTGGCCGCCTCCAACCAGCAGGATGGGGCGGAAGGACGCCTGGTGGCGTGGGGAAAGCTGGTCTCCCGGCTGATGGAGGAACTATCCGCCACGCCCAAACTGAAGGGCCGCATTGCCTACGCGGACGATCTGGGCGGTTACGCCTTCACCCGGGAATATGAGGAAAACGCCTTTTTCCAGGACTGCCTGGACGAGTACCGGGACAACATTTTCTGGGCGGACCTGGTGACGCGCATGGCGGACAAGGCCATCAGCGAACACCTGGGGCCGGAGTACTTTGAAAGCATGCCGGAGGAGGAACGCCGCCGGACGGCGGAAGCCCTGGAAAAATCCCTGTGGCAGGAATGCGCCAGGTACGGCATTGACCGGCTGGGTTTCATCCTTCCCCCGTCGGACGGTTAAAAGGGAAAATTGTTCAAGGAATATCCGTGAACCGGATACTGCCTGAATGGCGGACGGCCCGGACTGCATGCGTGGATGCGCTGGGGATGGCTGGCGCGTGCGTCGTGCGTTTGCGTGGCTATTGAGCAGATGGACGGCGTATTTATCCTGTTCCAGGTTTTTGGCTGGCACGCGTTGCGGAAGCGCCGCAAGCCCTGCGTCAGCTGAAATGAAAAACGTCCGGCAGGGGGTACTGGTTTTCAGGATAAAAAGTCCGCTGGCGCTCAGTTTTACCTTGAGGGCCGCGGGGGGCTGCGGCAATCCCCGGATGGGCAGGACAAATCCGGGCAGTTTCCGCGGACCGGGAATTGTTCATGCGCCGGGCCGGAGCCTTATTCCTCCGGGTCCTCCGGCATGGGAGGGGTGGGGCTGCCCAGGTGTTCCGTCTCCTTGGGAGTGGAGAGCACCTTGTAATACGCCCATGCGGCGGCGGTCAATACGCCGCCGATGGAAACGATCATGGTTAGCCAGCCGGTAAGGGACATGATTATTTGATGTTCTCCTGAACGAGCCTGGTGACGACTTCATCAGGCTGGACAGGATTGGCATCCTGGGGCAGGGGACGGTTCTGGAACAGTTTGAAATCCGTCATTTTTGTTTCTCCGCCCGTCTGGAGCAGAACGGAACCGTTGGGCTGGATGTCTGCCATGACGTTGGTGGAGGGGGTGGGATTGCCGGTGAACGTCACGCTGGTGTTGGGGTGCCATTTGCCGTCCTTGTATGCGAAGCTGGGGCCGAAGAAGGCGCCGCGGGCTTTCTTGGCGGATTCAAAGTTGCGCATGAAGTCTTCCACGAATCCGACGGAGAAGGAAAGTTCCTTTTCCGAGGAATGCGTTTTCCATTTGGAAATGAGGTCCCAGGACTTGTCCTTGTTGTTGAAGTAGTAGCCGCTGATTTCCTTGAATTTCCCCATCTTTTTGACGCAGACGAGGAAACGCATGTTTTCCCCGACGGTCCAGGGATAGTCCACGAAGCTCTGGCCGCCCGTTCCTTCGCCGCCGAAGCGGCCGGAGCGCGCGTTTTCACCCAGCTTTACCAGTTTGGTGCGCTCTTCTTCCGGCACGCTGTTGGGGTTGTCCCCATGGGCCACCGGGTCCCAGATGGAAAAGATGATGACTTTTTTACCGTTGGACTGTTCCTGAAAGCCGATGTAGCCGTCGTCAAAATTCATGGCGCAGAAGTAGGTGCCCGGAACGGATGTCTTGGCTTTCACTTCATTGTACAGGGCGCTCGCCTGGGCCGGGTGGCCCTGCTGCATGACATGGACGGAACGGCACTGGCGTTTTGCCAGCAGTTCCGGGTCTTCCTGGGCATGCAGGAGAGTGGTTCCGGAGAACAGGGCGGCGCAAACGACGGCTGTGGCGGAGAAAAGACGCATGGTTTTGAATGATTGATTGATGGTTGGCCGCTCTCCGTCCGGAGGGATGGAGGCTAGCAAATAATTAGTACGGGCTAATTACGTTTGCCCTGTGGGAAATCTCGCATGGAAACTGCACTTTTTTCAAGATTTTTTCGGCATGAGCATTCCGGAGAAATTCATGAAACTGGGGGAGAACCGCAAGCCTTTACGGCAACCGGAATTGCATATCCGGAAGGACGCCCCCATGATGTGGTCTTCCATTTGTTTGCTTTCGTTCAATGCGGCTGATTGATTCCTTTAACTGCCGCAAAGGCCCGCGGCGCTTCCGGAATGAAGAAGGCCGTCCCGCGCGGATGCGGGAACGGCCTTCGGGATGATGAACGGGAAGTGTCGTTCTACCGGATGGGGTTCAGGAAGAGGGGCATCAGGCCTCCCAGCACGATGAAGATGGAGAAGGCCGCCAGCATCACTCCGGAAATGACGGGAACCTGTACGGGGTCCGCGTCTTCTGCGGGCTTGTCCCAGTACATGGAGCGGATGACCTTGAAGTAGTAATAGAAGCCGGAGGCCGCGCAGATGATCATGACGGGGAGCATCCAGCTCAGGTACAGGCCCGTGTTGATGACGTGCACGAAGGAGATCATTTTGGCGAAGAAGCCGGCCGTCAGAGGCACGCCCGCCAGGGAGGCGAACATGATGGTGATGGCCAGGGCCAGCCGGGGATTGGTCTTGCCCAGGCCGCGGAAGGCGGAGATTTCCTCGCTCCCGCGCTGGATGCGGATCATGGCGAGGGCGAAGAAGGCGCCGAAGGTCATGACCAGGTACACGGCCAGGTAGAACGGGGCGTTCGGGGCAAGCCGCCCATCCACGGTGCCGATGAAGAGGGGAAGGATGAAGCCGGCCTGCGCGATGGAGGAATAACCCATCATGCGCTTCAGGTTGGTCTGCGGAATGGCGCCCAGGTTGCCCACCAGCAGCGTAGCCGCAGCCATCAGGGCCACGACGAATTCAACGGGGGGCAATGCGGCGAAGGGAGCCAGAATGATGTTGAGCAGGGCGAAGCCGGCCACCTTGGAGGCTACGGAAAGGAAAGCCGTCACCGGAGTGGGTGCGCCCTGGTATACGTCCGGAATCCACAATTGCATGGGAACCGCGCCGATTTTGAAGGCCGTGCCGAGCAGCAGCATGGCGAGGGCCAGGTACATGGCGGGGGCCGTCTGGCCCGCCAGCGCGTGGCTGACGATGGCTCCGTCATAGATGAAGGTTCCCGTGACGCCGAAGTACCAGGCCAGGCCGAAGACGAGGAAGCCCGTGCTGACGGCGCCCAGAATCAGGTACTTGATGCCCGCTTCCGTGGAGCCCAGGTTCCGGCGGAAGTAGCCCACCATGATGAAGGAGCTCAGGGTAAGCACTTCTAGGGAGACGAACAGTTCCACCAGGTTGGAGGCTTTGCACAGGGAGGTGATGCCCACGCAGGCCAGCAGGGGAAGGATGTAGAATTCCCCCGTGCCGTCCTGGGACTTGGAGTCGTTGGAAGAGAGGTTGATGACGGCCCGGAAGTCCACGGACAGCAGCAGGGTGACTGCCGTGGCGACAAGCGCCAGGATGATGTAGACGTTGTCATAGAGTCCCCCCATGTAGAAGGGGAGCATCGCCAGGGCACCCGCCGCGCCAATCAGCCCGAAGACGAATTTGGGCGTCTTTTTGCAGAAGGTCTCGGCCAGGGGCATAAGCATCGCCAGGCCGGCCAGGATGAATTCCGGAATATACGCTTGCATGGGTAAAAGAAGATTGGGTTAAACTTGGATTGTATTCGGAAGGGGAATCAGGAGAAGAACTGGAGCACCAGCGTGGGGAAGAAGCCGAAGACCGCCAGGGTGATTGTCAGGAAGTAGTTGGCCGCCCGTTCGGAAGGCAGCAGTTCCGTGGCGTAGGCTGCGGCCTTGGAGAGGTCCCCCTGGAAGATGTTGCGGTAGGCCCTCAGCATGTACACCGCGCCGATGACCAGGCCCCAGAGGCACAGAATGGTGGCGATTTGGACAGGGCCAAAGCTGTCGTTAAATCCGGCGAAGCCGGAGAAGAAGACCATGAATTCCCCCGGGAAGTTGGCGAGGCCGGGGAGGCCGATGGAGGCCATGCCCGCCAGGCCGAAGACGAAGGCCATGCGCGGCAGTCTGGTGCTCAGGCCGCCCAGGGAGTTGATTTCCAGCGTGCCGGTCTGCTTTTCAATCTGTCCGCAGAGCAGGAAGAGCAGGGCGATGGTCAGGCCGTGGGCCAGCATCAGCAGGGCGGCCCCTTTCAGCGCCCAGGGGTTGGCTTCCGCGGAACCGGAGGCCACCAGGGCGGCGAAGGCCAGGAAGATGTAGCCCATGTGCATCACGGAGGAGTTGCCCAGGAGCAGATCCAGCCTCTTCTGGTTGACGGTTACGTAGCCTACCCAGATGACGTTGCAGACGAGCAGGACAAGGAGGATGTTCGTCCAGGGGAGGAAGCCAGTTTCCATCAGCGGCTGGAACATGAAGAGTCCGTACAGGCCGAACTTCTTGAGCACGCCCGCATGCATCATCGCCACCGGAGCGGGGGCGGAGGCATACGCGGGGGCTGCCCAGGAGTGGAAGGGGAAGAGGGAAATCAGCGTGCCGAACCCGGCGATCAGCAGGGCGCCGATGAGTTCCGCGTGGGCGAGCTCACGGCCGCCGGCCATGAAGTCTTTCAATCCGGAGAAGGTGAAGCCCGCCTGCGTGCCGATCATCAGCAGGGCGGCCAGCAGCACCATGGAGGCAAGCCCCAGGTAAAGCGTGGCTCGCCAGGCCGTGGTGCGGCGGTCGCCGCGTCCGTACAGGCCGATCATCACGAAGGTGGGGATGAGGGCCAGCTCATGGAAGGCGAAGAAGGAGATGATGTTGTCGGACAGGAAGGCCCCGGTGGCGCCCGCGGAAATCAGCAGGGCGGAGTTGTACCAGGAGGCTTCCCCTCCCTTGGGCGGGTTGGTTCCCAGCACGGTGGCGAAGGTCACCAGGATGGTCAGCAGCAGCATCACTTTGGCCAGGGCCGGGGCCAAGGTGAGCTGGAGGTCCATCCCTTCAAAGCGGGACCAGCAGGAGGAGCAGCCGTCAAAGCTAACCAGGGCCCAGATGCCGAGGGCCAGCGTCAGCGCGGCGCTGAGCAGGGCTGTCGGGCGTGCGGGCGCCTTGCACAGACCGATGAGGGCCGTGGCAATCAGAGGAATGAGAACAAGCCAGATAAGCATGGTGTGTGATTGGTTGGTAGGTTAGCAGGAATAGAAGACGGTGAAGTAGATGACCAGGAGCAGGCCGATGCCGAAGAGGGCCGTGTAGGCGGCCATGCTGCCGGACTGGAGGCGGCGCAGCAGGGACCCGACGGCGGCGGTCAGCCGCGCCAGGCCGCCCACGATGAGGCCGGAGATGATGAACTGGTCCATGAAGTCGATGATGGCGGCCAGGGAGCCCTGGATGCCCCTGACCAGCACCTTGTCATAGAACCAGTCAATGTAGAGGCGGTTGGCGAGGGCGCGGGAGACGGCATTGCCGGAGAGCTTGTCGGAGGCCGGGGAGCCCGCATAGAAGACGGCCGCCAGCAGGATGCCGAGCACCAGCGCGCCCATGGAGACGTAGAAGGGCATGCCGATATGGAAGCTTTCGGAAACGAACCCGTTGAAGGGCACCAGCCTGTCAGCCATGAAGCCGTAGCCGGAGATGAGGGCCAGCACGGCCAGAATCAGCAGGGGAACCAGCATGAGGCCGCCCACTTCCGTGGCGTGTTCCGAGCTGTGGCTGCGGCTCTTGCCGAAGAAGACCACGAAGATCACGCGCATCATGTAGAAGGTGGTCAGCAGGGCCACGCCCGCGCCGATCCAGAAGAAGACCGGGTTTTTGTGCAGGGCGGCTTCCAGAATGGCTTCCTTGGAGAAGAAGCCGGACGTGAACGGAATGGCGACCAGCGCCATGGTCGCGATGATGAAGGTAAGGGAGGTCAGCTTCATGCGCTTCATGATGCCGCCCATTTTCCAGATGTCCTGTTCATGGTGGCAGGCGAAGATGATGGCGCCCGCGCCCAGGAAGAGCAGGGCCTTGAACCAGGCATGGGTGAAGAGGTGGAACATGGCCGCTTCCCCGGCCAGCAGGCCCAGGGCCATGACCATGTAGCCCAGCTGGGAGAGGGTGGAGTAGGCCAGCACGCGCTTGATGTCATTCTGCTGGGTGGCCATGAAGGCGGCGATGACGGCCGTGACGGCGCCGATGACGGCAATGACGTTGCAGGCTAGGGCGGGGAAGGCTTCCACGCCGATGGAGTACTGGACGCGCACCATCATGTACACCCCGGCGGCCACCATGGTGGCCGCATGGATCAGGGCGGAGACGGGGGTGGGGCCTTCCATGGCGTCCGGAAGCCACACGTGCAGCGGGAACTGGGCGGATTTGCCCACCGCCCCGCAGAAGAGGCACAGCACCGTGATGTTCAGCAGGGTTTCACTGAGGCCCGCGGGCATTTCCATCAGGCTGAAGTCCAGCGTGTTGGTCAGCGCCCAGAGGGTCAGGATGCCGATCAGGAAGCCGAAGTCCCCCACGCGGTTGCAGATGAAGGCCTTTTTGGCAGCGTTTGCGGCGGCGTCCCTGGTGTACCAGTGGCCGATGAGCAGGTAGGAGGAAAGGCCCACCAGCTCCCAGAAGATGAAGGTCATGGCGATGTTGTTCGCCAGGACGATGCCCGTCATGGAGAACATGAAGAGGCTCAGGCTTGCGAAGTAGCGCGTTTTCGCCTTGTCGTCCGCCATGTAGCTCAGGGAGAAGATGTGGACCAGCAGGCCGATGCCCGTGACCACCAGCATCATGCGGGTGGAAAGGGGGTCCAGCACAAAGCCCAGGTCAACGGAAAAGACGTCGGAGATCGGAAGCCAGGAGAAGGAGTCCGAGCCGGTCTGGTCCAGCAGGCCCAGGGAAAGAACGAAGGTCGCCAGGCAGGAGAAGGTGGAGGTGAGGGCCGCGACGTTCGGACGCCGGGTCAGCAGGAACCAGTTGAAGGCGGCTACGACCAGCGGCAGGAAGAGCAGGAGCCAGGTGTATTGAATATCAATATTAAACATGTTCTTGAAGTGGTATGTTGCTCTTAGTCTTTCAGCGTGTTGAGGTCCTGCGTGCTGGCCGTGCGCCTGGCCCGGTACAGGGAGACGATGAGGGCCAGCCCGATGGCTACTTCCGCCGCGGCGATGGTCAGGATGAAGATGGAGAGGGCCTGTCCGTCGTAATTGGGCAGCCCCATGGTGCCCTGGGCGCGTGAAAACGCCACCAGTGACAGGTTGGCCGCGCTGAGCATCATTTCCAGGCACATGAAGATGACGATGATGTCACGCCGGACAATCACCCCCATCAGGCCGATGGCGAACAGGACGCCGGAGAGGATCAGGTAATGCGTAAGAGGTATCATGATGATGGCTGTGGTAAGGGGTTCGGGTTATTTGCCGAAGGGGCGGCGGCTCAGCACGACGACGCCGATGGAGGCCACCAGCAGGGCCAGCCCGGCGATGACCAGGCTCCGGTTGTATTTGTCAAACAGGGTGCGGCCCAGCAGGGCGGTATCCGGGAATTCCCCGTTGTCTATTTCCGCGCGGATGGTGGTGCCTTCCGGATAGAGGTGTGCGGAACATTGGGGGAGAGGGGAGGGAGGGTGATGGACGGTGCTATGCCGCAGGTGGAATGGAGCAATTGGTCAAGAGATGTCTTGGTGATGGCATAGTCCGATCCTCGTGTGCATCCGCCGGAAGCAACGCAGGGTTTCTGCGCGCATTCCCCGGAAAGGTTGTTGGTTTCCGTTTTCCCGGAATTGGCGCTGTCCTGGCCGATCTTCAGATCGTTCCACGCCTGTTCCGCGGTGGCCATCGGGCAGCGGTGCGTTTCCTTCGCGCCGGGCAGGGAGTAGATGATGCCGATGAGCTGGCCGAGGAAGAGGCCGGCGATGATGACGCCGATGGCGACGGAGACGGGCCGCCGGAAGGGGGAGGTTTCCCGCTTCACGTTCAGCAGCATGATGATGAACGCGAAGAGCACCATGATGGCTCCGGCGTATACCAGAATCTGGAGAATGCCCAGGAAGTGGGCGCCCAGCCCGATCATGACGGCGGCCGTGGCTCCGAAGGAGAGGGCCATCATCATGGCGGAGGAAACGGGGTTGCGCATGAAGACGACCATCAGGGACAGGATCACGGCCAGGGCCCCGAAGACGTAAAAGAGTATGTCACTGGCAAAAATGTTCATAACGTACGGAAATTGGAGTGAATGTTTCGGGGTGATTTATTTGTATTGGTTCCACTTGTTGACCAGTCCCTTGCGGGTGCCCCCCATTTCGTAGAGCTTGGCCTTGTTGTGGATGGCCTGGGCCTTGTCCGTGGGGGTGAACAGGTAGTCCTGGCTCATGAAGATGGCCTGTTCCGGGCAGGCTTCCTCGCACATGCCGCAGTAGATGCAGCGGAGCATGTCGATTTGGAATTCCCTGGGCGCTTTTTCCACCTTGCCCCAGGGGCCTTCCTTGATGGCGCCGGGGGTGATGGTGATGGCGCGGGCAGGGCAGATGAATTCGCAGAGCTGGCAGGACACGCAGCGTTCGCGGCCGTCTTCCCCCTTCACCAGGACGGGAGCCCCGCGGTAGTATTCCGGCAGGTGCTTGTCCCACCGGAATTCCGGGTACTGCATCGTGACGCCTATGCCGGAGCCGGCCAGTTCCTTCTTGTTGCGGGATTTGCCCAGCAGAGCCAGAACGAGGTGCTTGATGGTGATCCAGAGACCGCCAAGGATGGATTGCAAGTAGAACCGCTCTCCGAGGGAAATCTTCGGGCGCTTGATCGTTTTGAAGGCCATAATAGTGATGTTGTCGGGATGAAGAAGGTTGATTACTTGACGAAGTACAGGATGGCGGCCGTGATGAAGATGTTGATGACGGCCAGTTCAAAGAAGACCATCCAGCCGAGCTTCATCACCTGGTCGTAACGGAAGCGGGGAGCGTCCAGCGCACCCAGACGAAGAAGAAGACGAAGAAGAGGAGCTTGAGCACGTACGCGATGAGCTGGCAGATGACCGCCACCCAGTTGGCTACGTGTTCGTTGAGCCACCCGTCCAGGCCGAAGCCGATGGACCAGCCGCCCAGGAACAGCGTGATGACCAGGGAGGAGCCTACCACCATGGCGGCGTATTCACCCATGAAGAACTGCGCGAATTTCATGGAGGAGTATTCCGTGTGGTAGCCGCCCACGAGGTCCGTTTCACATTCGGACATGTCAAAGGGCGTGCGGTTGGCTTCCGCGAAGATGGAGGTCAGGAAGATGATGAAGCTGATGGCGATGGGAACCAGCAGGATCCAGCGCTGCCAGCTCAGGCCCTCGCCCCACACGGGAAGCAGCAGCCATCCGTTGGCGGCCTGGTATTCCACGATGTTGGAGAGGTCCAGCGTGCTGTAAATCATCAGCACGGGGATGATGGACAGGCCCATGCTGATTTCGTAGGAGATCATCTGGGCGGAGGAACGCACGCCGCCCAGGAAGGGGAATTTGGAGTTGGAGGACCATCCGGCCAGCACCAGGCCGTATACGGAGAGGGAGGAGATGGCGAACATCCACAGGGGCCCTACGCTGAGGTTGGCCACCGCCATGTTTACGTTGCCGTAGGAGGTGTGAAGGTCTCCGGCAAAGGGGACCACGGCCGCCGTCATCAGCGGGGGGGCCAGCACCAGGATGGGGGCGATCCAGAAGTACACGCGGCGCACGAAGGGAGGCGTGAAGTCCTGCTTGAGGAACAGCTTGCCGCCGTCCACCATGGGCTGCACGAGGCCGAAGATCGGAATGTCGCGGTCCAGGCGGAAGAAGCGGCACAGGTTGGCGATTTTGCCGTCGTGGGGAAGGCCGAAGTAGTCCAGCGTCTTTTTAAACGGCAGGTCTGACTTCGCCCCGAAGCGGCGGAAGATGCTCAGCGGGATGCCGGCGCGGTTGGGCCCCACGCGGTCCTGAATCCAGGCGGCCACCCGGCGTTCAATGTACACGCAGACCGGAATGAACAGGATGGTGATGGCGAAGCAGATGACGATTTTGATCAGCAGGGTGATGACGTAGAACCACACAGGGTTGCTGAGCACTTCGTCGCAAAAGGTTAGAATCGAATCAATCATGGCGGATTAACAGGTTGTGTGCGTGTGAAGTGTGATTAGCGGCCCTGGCTTTTTTCATGTTCCACCACGGGAATGGTGACGCCGGTTTCCAGAATGGGCTGGCCCCCGTCTCCTATGGAGCCCCAGGTGACGCCGTTAAGGGCGCCGTATTCCGTGCTCATGACGGTGAGGATGTCCAGGGCGGAGTTGAAGTCTTTCAGCGCGGGGTTGCCGCCCAGCAGAAGGGTGATGTCCCGGAGAATCTGCCAGTCATCCCTGGCGTAGCCCACGGGCTGGATGGCGCGGTTCAGGCGCTGGATGCGGCCCGTGACGTTGATCATCGTTCCGAATTTTTCAGCATACGTGACGCCTGGCAGAACCAGGTCCGCGTGGCGCGCCGTTTCATTCACGCTGTGGGCGGTCATGAACAGGTAATCCAGCTTTTTCAGGTCTTCCGCCGTGAAGCCGGCTTCCGGGGCGGTGAGGTCTTCCCCCAGCGTGAGGATGCCCTTGATGGAGCCGTTGCGCACGCCGTCGCGGATGGCGGCCAGCCTGGAGCCGGGTTCAATGCCCAGCACCAGCTTGGCCCCGTTCGTGTTCGGGTTGCGGTCCGCGGCAATCAGCATGCCGTCGCTTTCTCCCATGCGGGGGACGATGTCCACCATGTCCGTGCCGATTTGCGCGGCCAGGTGGCGGACCATGTAAAGTTCTTCGTTGGTCATGCGCCCGGAGGCGATGATGGCGAGCTGGTGCGGGGAGACGCGCTTGACGGCTTCCGTGACGGAGGCCAGGGCGGGTTCCCAGGTGGACGGGCGGTGGGGCGCTCCCGCGTCCGTGCGTATGACGGGCTGGGGAATGCGCGTTTCCGCGTTGATGTATTTGTAATTCAGGCGGTGGGAGTCCGGCATCCAGCAGGAGTTCACGGCGTCGTTCGGGCGCGGGGTGATGCGGTACACCTTGTCTTCACGCGTCCAGAGGATGATGTTGGTGCCCGTGCCGCAGTCCACGTCAATGGTCTTGGTTTCCTTCAGGAACCAGACGCGCATCTTGAAGCGGAAGTCCTTGGAGGTAAGAGCGCCTACCGGGCAGAGGTCCACGGTGTTCAGGGAGTAGTTGCTGTCCAGCTCACGGCCCGGATAGACCGTGATGGCGTTGAAGGTGCCGCGCTGGGCCATCGTGAGAACTTCGTCATGCATGATGTCGCGCATGAAGCGCACGCAGCGGCCGCAGAGCACGCAGCGCTCCTGGTCCAGGTTCACGCGCGGGCCGATGCTCAGGTTCTTGCCCTTCTTGGTCTTCTTTTCCTCATAGCGGCCTTCCACTTGGCCGTAGTCGTTGGAGTATTCCTGGAGCTTGCATTCCCCGGCCTGGTCGCAGATGGGACAGTCCAGCGGGTGGCTGGTAAGCAGGAATTCCATCACGCCGCGGCGCGCCTCGCTGGCGAGGGGGCTGTCCGTACGGATGCCCATGTTTTCCGCCACCGTGTTCGCGCAGGAGATGATGGGGCGCGGCATCCACTGGATGCGCTGGTAGCCGTTTTCATCATAGGAGGGAGTCTGGCCCGGAGCCAGCCGGGGCGGCATCCCCTGTTCCACCATGCACATGCGGCAGGAGCCGACGACGGCCAACTTGGGGTGGTAGCAGAAGCACGGGATGGGAACGCCTACGGAACGGCAGGCGTCTGCAATCCGCGTGCCGCGCGGGAACCGGTGCCACGTTCCGTTGATCTGGACGTTCACCTTGCCTTCCTCGGCGGCAATGTCTTTGGGGAGTTTGGAAGCTTCTTCACTCATGATGACGGATGGGAGGGAAATGGTATTGAAAAGTGGTGTTGCGTTCTGCTGTTAGCGGGTGAGGAAACGGGTTTGTTCCCGGCCTTCCCTGGTATGGGGCAGGCAGGCGTTGAAAGGGTCCGTCAGGGCCACGAATTCCTCCTTGAACTTGGAGACCATGGCCTGGGTGGGCCATGAGGCGGCTTCACCGAAGGCGCAGACCGTTTTCCCTTCAATCTGGTTGGCCACTTCAATCAGCAGGTCCACGTCGGACGGAGCGGCCTTGCCTTCCAGAATGCGGGTGCTGAGCTTCATCATCCACGGGCAGCCTTCCCGGCAGGGGGTGCACTGGCCGCAGGATTCATGCGCGTAAAAGCGGTTGATGTTGTTCATGGCCCAGGGCATGGAGCGGGAGTCGTCCATGACGATGACCGCGCCGGAGCCGGACATGGAGCCGTGCTGGGAGATGCTGTCCAGGTCCAGCGGAATGTCGAAGAAGGAGATTTTGCCCATGGTGCCGTCCGGGTTCTGCACCTTGTATTCCACGTCCGTGCGCATGACCTTGGAGGAGGAGCCGCCGGGAATGACGGCCTTGAACTCGCGGCCGTCCCGCGGGCCTCCGCAGACGTCATACAGCAGTTCGCCGAAGGTCATGGAGCCGGAAACGATTTCATAGAACCCCGGGCGTTTCACGTCGCCGGAAACGCCGATGATGCGGGTACCGGGGGAGCGCCGGGCACCTTCCTGGCTGTAGGCTTCTCCGCCCATGGCGATGACGTGCTTCACCTGGCAGAGGGATTCCACGTTGTTCACGATGGTGGGGCAGCCGTACAGGCCGATGGCGGCCGGGAAGAAGGGAGGCTTGATGCGCGGGTAGGGGCGCTGGCCTTCCAGGGAGTTGAGCAGGGCCGTTTCCTCACCGCAGATGTAGGCGCCCGCGCCGCGGTGCACGTGGATTTCCAGATCGTAGCCGGAACCCTGGATGTTGCTGCCCAGGAAGCCGCGTTCGCGCGCTTCCTGAAGGGCCTTGAGCATGATTTCCGCGGCCATGGGGAATTCCTCCCGCATGTAGATGTAAGCCAGGTGCGCGCCTACCGCGTAGCTGGAGATGACCATCCCTTCAATGAGCTGGTGGGGGTCCTGGTGGACGATGTAGCGGTCCTTGAAGGTGCCGGGTTCGGATTCGTCGCAGTTGCAGACCAGGTAAACGGGCTTCGTGTTGTTCGGCGGAATGAAGGTCCACTTCACGCCTGTGGGGAAACCCGCGCCGCCGCGGCCGCGCAGTCCGGATTTTTTCACCTCGTCAATGACGGCCTTCGGCTCCATGCCGAGCGCCTTTTTCAGTTCCTCATAGCCGCCGTCGGCCAGATAGCAGTCAATGGAAGTGTTCCATCCTTCGCGGTTGACGTTTTTCAGGATGCGGCGCGTTTCCCTGGGGTGGGGTTCTTTACCGGGAAGATAGGTGATGCTCATGGCGAAAATCTGGTGCGGGGTGGAAAGGGTTAGGCGTTCTGGTGCTTGGCGATCACTTCCTCCAGCAGTTCCGGAGTGACTTTTTCATACAGAAGGTCGTTGACCATCATGTTGGGGCCGAATCCGCAGTTGGCCAGGCATTCCACTCCCTCCACGCTCCACAGGCCGTCCGGGCTGACGCCGATGGGGTGGTGGTGGTCAATGCCGCTCTTGTCAATGCCCAGGCGCGCGCAGATGGCGTCAAAGAGGCTGTCCGCTCCCGCCATGGCGCAGGAGAGGGTGCGGCACACGCGGATGTGGGTCTTGCCGGGGCACATCTGGCGCAGGCCGGGATAGAAGGTGACCACACCCAGCACGTGGGCGGCGGAGATGTTCAGTTTTTCACCCACCCAGGTGATGGCGTCTGCGCTGATGAAGCCGAATTTTTTCTGGATTTCATGCAGGATGGGAAGCACGGCGGATTTCTGCTTGCCTTCCGGATAATGCGTGACGTATTCGCTGGCGGCGGCGTCAAGCTCCGGCGTTACTTCAAAGGCCGGGTAGAACCGTTCGCCCGGGCTGGGCTGGTGGGCGATAGTCGCGTCGATGGCGTTTTCAGCGTAATCGGACATGGGGAGGAAATTTGGTGTTTGAGTTGGAAAGGAAAAGGGAAGCGTGTGTTTAGCGGTCGCATTCGCCCATCACGAAGTCGAAGGAGCCGAGAATGGCCGGAACGTCGGAAACCAGGTGGCCTTTCAGCAGTTCCGGCAGGATGGACAGGTTGCAGAAGGAGGGGGAGCGCATGCGCAGGCGGTTGGGAAGGCCGCCGCCCTTGGAGTCCAGGAAGAAGCCCAGCTCGCCCTTCGGGTTTTCCGCGGCAAAGTAAACCTGCCCGGCGGGGGCGTTCACGCCCATGGTGGTGGCCATGAACTGGCGGATCAGGGATTCCATGTCCGTCATGACCTTTTTCTTTTCAGGCAGCGTGCCCTTGGTGTCCACCATGTTGATGGGGCCGTCCGGCATGGTTTCAATGACCTGGCGGATGATGCGCAGGGACTGGCGCATTTCTTCGATGCGCACGGTAAAGCGGTCGTAACAGTCGCCGTGTTCACCCACGGGAACGTCGAACTCGTAATTCTCATAACCCAGGTAGGGGTTGGTTTTGCGCAGGTCGCGCTTGACGCCGCTGGCGCGCAGGTTGGCTCCGGTAATGGCCCAGGAGAGCGCCTTTTCACGGCTGATGACGCCCACGCCCTGAAGGCGGTCGATGAAGATTTTGTTCTTGAGCAGCAGGGCTTCCGTTTCATCCAGGGTCTTGCCCGCTTCGTCACAGAAGACGAGCACTTCCTTCAGCATTTCATTGGGGACGTCGCGCGTCTGTCCGCCGATGCGGGTGTAGGAGGAGGTGAAGCGCGCTCCGGTGAGCTGTTCGTAAAAGTTATGGATTTTTTCGCGTTCCTCATAACAGTACAGGAACACGGTCATGGCGCCTACGTCCATGCCGTACACGCCGACGCCCAGGATATGGGAGGAAAAACGGGAAAGCTCCAGGGCCAGCACGCGCAGGGCCTGCCCGCGGGGCGGCAGCTCCCAGCCCAGCAGTTTTTCCACCGCGCAGGCATAGGCGATGTTGTTGGAAAGAGGGGCCAGGTAGTCGAAGCGGTCGGTGTAGGGGACGAACTGGTTGTACTGGATGGTCTCCCCGATTTTTTCCATGCCGCGGTGCAGGTGGCCCACCACCGGATCGCAGCTAATGATCTCTTCACCATCGAGTTCCAGCACCAGCCGCAGCACGCCGTGGGTGGCGGGGTGGGAGGGGCCCACGTTCAGGGTCATCGTTTCTCCGAGCGGTTCGGAAGTATTGGTGAGATAGTCTGCGTTAGCGGCTGTATCTGCAATGGCGAAAGTTTTAGTGCTCGTCTTCATGTGGATGTCCGTGCCTGGCTGAACCTGATAATGGTGCCGAATGATTATGCCACTTCACACCATGCGGGCAAGCCAAATGTCAGTTTTTTTGGCATTCCGGGGAGCTTTCCACGTTGATGCGGAAGTCTCCTCAACTTATGAATGTTAGGCTATTCTAACATTGAGCCCCCATGTGGGAGAGGAGGAATGGGAGGAGGAATGCATTTGGAATCCCATGCCGTCTGCAACGGCAGGAAAAACATGAACCGGGGATATATTTTTCTGTCCGGAGGACCCCATGTCCGGGAAGAGAGGGCGGCGGATTTTCCGGCATAAAACTTTTCCGCAGGAGAACGGAGAGGGTGTTAATGATTTTCTCCATTTTCTCACGTTTTGCAAAAGATGCGGCTTCTGGCCGCATATGCTCTCAGCTGCCGCAAGAGCTTGCAGCGCTCCCTTCAATTTGCTGGAAAGAGCCCTGGTTTCTCAGGGGTTTTGAGACTTGCGGGTTTTTAGGAGCTTTTTCCGCCACATTGCGGAGGGAGAGTGCCATCTCTTTTTCCGTTCGGAGTTTTTACAAGGGGCCGGAGACCCTTGTTCCCAGGAAGGAGTTTATGGCGGAAAACACGGGTATGAAGTTTCCGGTTGCCCGTTTACCCGCGCTCCGGAGGGACGATGGCTGCGACAGCAGCCGGAATTATTTGACTACATTCTGGGGAATGAAGTGCATTTCCTGCTCCGCGATGCCGAATTGCCAGGTGGCTGTCTGCCACAGGTTGGCGGCAAGGTTTTTCCAGCGCACCTGGACGGTTACGGGGCTGAGGCGCAGGGGGCGGGAAGGCGTCCATTTCAGGATTTTTTCCTTGGGGTCATACTGGGCATTCACCAGGCCGAAGCCGGAAACGCGCATTTCCACCTGTTTGGGATCGAAGGCTGGTTCACGGGCCAGGGAAATGGAGATGTCCGGGTTCTGGTTTTTCACCACGGTATTGGCCGCCGGGTAGACAGGCTGGGCCGGGGCCGGATAGGAATTCAGGCTGTTCCCGCTGCTGCTATTGTTGCCGGGAGTGGCCGACGGCGTTTCCGGAGCCGTGGGCACGTTGAAATTCAGGGCTCTGGTGAATGTCTTGGGATCCTTGCCAAAAACCATGTAGCGGTGAACCCGCCAGCGGTCCGTGTCCTTGGTTACTTTCTTGGGAATCACCGTGAAGGCCGCCTGGAATCCGGCTTCCTCCGCCTTGGTGATCATGTCCGGCAGGACGAATCCGCCCGGGTAGCAGTAGGCTTCCACGGCGGAACCGGGGAATTTTTCCTGAAGGATTTTCCGGGAATTGCTTATTTCCGCCGTAGCCAGGTCCAGAACCGCCTGGGTTCCCTTCCGCTGGGCGGCGCGCCATGATCTGGGGTACAGGTGGCTGACGGAGTGGCTGCCCAGCGTGGCGCCGTTATCCAGCATTTCCTGGATTTGGTCATGGCTCATGGCGGAGCCGCGGCCCGTGATGAATTTGGTATAGGGGAAAACGGTGAACGGGAATCCCGTTTCCTTCAGGATGGGGTAGGCATCCGTGTAAACGCTCTTCCAGCCGTCGTCAATGGTGATCATCACGCATTTGGCGGGGAGCTGCCTGCTTCCCAGTTTCCATTCCAGGAATTCCTTCATGGAAATGACGGGCACGCCGCTGGCCT
Organism: Akkermansia sp. JRP_AM1; assembly: GCF_049262625.1. Classification (NCBI taxonomy): domain Bacteria; kingdom Pseudomonadati; phylum Verrucomicrobiota; class Verrucomicrobiia; order Verrucomicrobiales; family Akkermansiaceae; genus Akkermansia; species Akkermansia sp. JRP_AM1. The sequence continues at coordinate 190,438 of NZ_CP118234.1, read as the reverse complement.
TCAGGGCCTGCATCTGGGCGCGGAACACGTCCGTATTCATGCGCATTTCCGTGGCGGGAAGGGTACGGCTGAAATCATGATAGCCCAGGATGGCAACGCGGGTTTCATGCTGGGGAACCGGAACGGGGGAAAAGGCCGTGGGAGGAATGACCGGGACCGGGCCTGCGGGCTGCACCGGGGCATGCAGGTTCGTTTCCCCGGGAATAGGCTCCGCATTCGGGATGGGCTCCGCCTGGGGGATGGAGGAAACCGTTTCTCCGGGAATGGGTTCCGCCATGGGAATGTTTTCATTCCTGCGGTTGGCTTCAATCAGTTCCCTGACGGGGACAACGCCGGCGGCAGGGTTCCCCTTGATAGTGCCGCCGATGACCGGTCCGGGCGCGAGGGGAAGGGGAGTGGCGGGCGGCAGGTCGGGCGGAAGCTCCGCGCACGCGACACCGGCTGCAATCAAGAAAATGGAAAGGAGGCCTGGGGCGGAGCGCATACCTGCAACTACTATTTTTAAGTTTCCTGTTCAACCTTAAACTCAGGCAGGCATGACAGCCTTTTCCCTGCCGTGCGCGCTCCTTTTCAGGTCCGTGCGGGCTTTTCCCGCCTGAACGCGTTCCCGTTAAAAAGCATACAGACTCATTTTCAGCTCGCGGAAGAAAGGGGAGGTGTTTAGTCTGTCCGCAGACATGAGCTGTATTTGTCATTTCTTCAAAGTTCTGGCGCGCCGTGCGGGTCTGCTCACTACCGTGGCTGCCGCCGCCTTTTTCCTGGGGGCTCCTGCCGGTGAAGCTTCAGCTCGCGCGGCGGAACCTGCCTATCCCGCTACGGAAGTGGGGGGGAATCACAGTACAGCCATTTTCCCATTCCCCTGAACCAGTACAAGCCCGCGCCGCCGGATGCCAGCCTGTCCCAGGTGCTCACGGAGCGCAACAAGCAGTCCGGCGGGTTCAACCTGGCCGTGACGCTCGTGTTCCTGGGGGCTATTATCCATACGTTCCTGGCCGGGCGGTTTGAACGCTATTCCCACAAGCTGGCCCTGCGCTACAAGGAAAAGCTCAAGGAAACCAACTTCCGCGTGATGCACCCGGAGGAGCGTCTTCCGGTCTCCTTCGCGTCCGCCATCTTCCATTTCCTGGGGGAAGTGGAAGCCGTGTTCGGCATCTGGATCATCCCCTTCATGTTCGTGTGCTGGAAGTATTATTCCTTTGAGGACTTCTCGGCCTACTTGAATTACGACTGCTCCTTCACGGAGCCCATGTTCGTGATGATTATCATGATCATCGCCTCTTCCCGCCCCATCTTCAAGCTGGCGGAATCCGTAGTCAACTACGGCGCCAAACTTGGAAAATCTTCGCCCGGGGCCTGGTGGATTTCCGTGATGACCCTTGCCCCCCTGCTCGGCTCCCTGATTACGGAACCTGCCGCCATGACGATCGGCGCCCTGATCCTGAGCAAGAAGTTTTACGACCTCAAGCCGAAGAAGACCCTGATGTATGCAACGCTGGGGCTGCTTTTTGTGAATATTTCCATCGGGGGCACCCTGACGCATTTTGCCGCCCCCCGTGGTGATGGTGGCGGAAAAGTGGGACTGGGGTCTTGCGCACATGATCCAGCACTTCGGCTGGAAGGCCGTTTCAGCCATCATCATTTCCAACCTGGCCTACTTTTTCCTCTTCCGCAAGGAATTCGCCCGCCTGGCCGCCCAGCAACGCGAGTTCAACGAGTTTGACGACGCCGTTCCCCAGTCCTGGGAAGACCGCAATGACAAGATACCGGCGTGGGTGACGCTGGCGCACGTCTGCTTTCTGACCTGGACGGTTCTCTTCGCCCATGAGCCGGTCATGTTCATCGGCAGCTTCCTCTTCTTCATTGGCTTTACGGTGGCTACCCCGCAGTACCAGAACCAGATGTCCCTGCGCGTTCCCATGATGGTGGGCTTCTTCCTGGCGGGCCTGGTCATTCTGGGCGGCGTCCAGGCCTGGTGGCTGGAACCGGTGCTGACGCGGCTGGGGGACTACGCCATGATCGGGGCCACGCTGCTGACAGCGTTCAACGACAATGCCGCCGTCACCTTCCTGGCGTCCACGGTTCCCAACCTGCCGGAAGCCGTCAAGTATTCCGTGGTGGCCGGCGCCGTGACGGGCGGCGGCCTGACGGTAATCGCCAACGCCCCCAACCCGGCGGGGCAGGCCATTCTGGGCAAGTACTTCAAGGGCATCAATCCCCTGTGGCTGTTTGCCTGGGCGGCTTTTCCCACCGCCATCGTGTTCATCTTCTTCACCTGCTTCGGCCATTAAGGGCCGGAACCGGAGCTTACTCTTATGTTTACCGGACTCGTTGAAACAACAGGAACCGTGGAAGGGTTTACGCCCATCAACGGCGGAGCCAGACTGACGCTGATTATTCCATTCGGCCATGAACTTTCCCTGGGGGATTCCGTCGCCGTCAACGGTTGCTGCCTGACGGTGGACGCCCTGGACGGTGAGCGCGTCTCCTTTGACCTGCTTTCCCAGACCCTCCGCGTCACCAGCCTGGGAAACCTCCAGCCGGGGGGGCTGGTGAACCTGGAACGCGCCATGTCCGCCATGGACCGCTTCGGCGGCCACTTCGTGATGGGGCATGTGGACAATACCGGAACTATTACGGCCCTGGAGCCCGTGGGGCAGGACCACCGCCTGGAAGTGCGCATTCCGGATGAACTGGCCCGCTACTGCATTGACAAGGGCTCCATCACCATTGACGGCATTTCCCTGACGATTGCGAATTTGAACGGCTCCCTGCTTGAATTCTGGATCACGCCCCATACCTTCGGACGCACGAACCTGCAACGCGCCGTTCCCGGCCAGCCGGTGAACCTGGAAGTGGACATGCTGGCCAAGTATGTGGAAAAACTGTTCGCCTCCCGGGGAAATACAAGAATATCGTTCTAGAATAAATTAATTTACGGAATTATATAGAATAATCTTGTAACGTCGTTTTTCTTTTCTGCCGATGGTATTTGAATGACAGCTACAGAAGAATGTTGGTCGGAGCAAGATTAAAGTAAATAATTCTGTTAATTTATTTCTGAGATTAACTTCTCTACTCCCCTGATAGAATCCATAACTTCATCAGGAGTAGGTTCTCTTTCTTTAGAATGAGCGCTCATATTTCTAATATCTCCGAGCCTTTGTATTAATCTCCAAGTTGGGAGATCAATGATTTCTAATTTTTTTAATTCTTCATTAAAATCAGATATTGTTGGATTTTGTTTCCGGAATATAATGTTATGAAATTTACACACTTTTAATAAATGAGTTTCGAGAGTTACTCCTGCTAGTACTCCAGCTGCCCTTATGTACTTTTTATTAAGTAAATTTTGTGCAGCTTGCAACTCATTTTCAAAGAGTTCATATTGTAACAATTCTTCAATATTTTCTAATTTAGAATCTATAAGTTTTAAACAAGCTTCTAATATTGAAATTTGTATAGACATTTTTGAAGAAAATATACTAATACGATCTACAATTTCCTCTGATCCTTTTTTAACGACTAATCCTAAAAAATAATCACTTATTGTATATGTTAAAGAATCGATACTTTTTCTTTTTTCTGTTTTATATAAATCGTAAAATTCCTGATGTCTATCAGGTAATATCTGCCGTACGATATTGTAGGATTTTGTAAACCAATCTTGATAGGAGGAAAGCAGCGAGAGATTTTTGTTTTTGTATTCTTGATAGCTCGGTTTATTTTTTATTATATTTTCTGTTTCTTTAGGAATCTTTTTATATTTAATGGCTTCGTCTATAAGAATCATGTTGCCGTATTCATATAGATATTCTAATTCACGTTTTATATGTTCTTTGCTTTTTGACATAAATTATATTAAAATGATTAAGTTGATTAAAGGGAACCTTTAGCCGTGACCCATTTGCCGCGTTTGATGACCCGATCAAAGGAAAGGCCGTGATGTTCCGCTGCCGCCTTCGTTTCTTCCCACTGGGAGGCCAGAATCCCGGAAATGACCAGCACGGCATCCTTCTTCATCGCCGCGATGATATGGGGAAAAGCCTTTTGCAGAATGGTGGAAAACAGGTTGGCGACGACCAGGTTGCCCTTCTGCCGGGCTGCGGGCGTCCATTCAAAGACGTCCCCTACAAATAAATCCAGCTGTTCCGCCGTGACGGCATTGCGTTCCATGTTGTGACGGGCCACTTCAACCGCCATGGGGTCAAAGTCGAAGGCCGTGGCGTGTTCCGCCCCCAGCTTCAGCGCCGCAATCGCCAGTACGGCGGTTCCGCAGCCGATGTCCGTCATGGTCCAGGCTGTTTCTTTGCGTGATTGGGCGAAGTCGGCAATGAAGCGCAGGCAGGTGGACGTGGTGGCATGGTCTCCGGTGCCGAAGGCCATTTCCGCCGGAACGCTCAGGATCCGGCGTCCGGGGAATTGTTGTTGCAGGGCGGCAAGCTTTTCTGCGGAGCTCTGTTCCGTGATGACCAGGGAATTCCTTATCCTGAGCGGGGCGCGTTCCTCCCGGTTCTGGGCCGCCACCCAGTCACGTGTCTTGATTTCCCGGACAGTGCCGCCAAAATACTGCTTCAGGGTCAGGGCGTCTTCTTCCCGGTCACAGTAAACGGTAATCCTGATGGTCTTGCCTCCCTTGATGATGGTGATGGAGGCATTGGGATTTCCGGCAATGCGCTCACTCCACGCGTCTTCCCATTTGGCGGGGGACAGTTTGTTCCAGCTCCAGGTCATGCGGGGAGTATGGAAGCTTTTCCGGCAGGAGGCAAGGACGGATGCAACGGAAGGAAAAGTTGAAGAAAGCTGCAATGGGTTATCCATTCCAGGGGGTTATTCCCATAAAGGCCATGAAGCGGCGCAGGGGCTTGCGGCGCTCCGGAAACTGGCCGGAACTTACAGGGATTTTCCGTTGGGCCACATCAGCATCCGTTTCAGGAAGCGTTCATTGTTGACGGTGACCTTCGGGAAGAGGCGCCTGCTGGATTCCTTGAGCGCCCTGATGGCGTCTTCGCCCTGCAGCGGCGTGCGGTCCGAACCGCCGATGACGGCGCGCAGCCATGCGGTCTGGGGCATGTCATAAGCTTCCACGGCTTTGAAGGGCATGCGTTCACGCCAGTTGGCGCCTCCCGTGGTGCCGGGAATGTTCAGGCGCTTGTTGACGTCAAAGAGGGCGGGCCAGAGGATGGCCGCGTAACGGGAGTTGGAACGGAACAGGGCATTGTACATGGCCGTCTTGATTTCCAGGTTCCAGCAGGAGAGCCATGTTTCCGGCTGCATGCCGGCGAAGTCCGCAAACCATTTCAGCAGGCGCGCTCCGTCTTCCGCCTGGTGCACAATGCTTTCCTGCTCCGGGCCGGACGGCGTTTTGGGAGAGGTGCCGTCCCACAGGCCCAGTTTCTGCGCACGCTCAATCTTGGCGTAGCTGTCATTCCAGGTCTGCATGATGGTTTCAAAGTCATGCGTGCCGAACGCCGCAAAGGAGCATTCATGGTATTCCTTTCCGGGGGTGATGGTGCCGTCCGTCCTGATTTCCCAGTGGGGTATCTTGAAGCCGGGAATGTTAAGCTGGCGCATGTTCGGGCGCACGTAATCCGGCACGCAGCCCAGGTCTTCCCCCACCACGCTGACCCCGGGGGCGGCGGAGAGCAGGAGGCGCAGGTACAGGTCTCCGTCCGTCAGGTTCAGGTTGCGGTCCACGGCGTTGTCATCCCCGCGGGGCTTGAAGCCGGGAAGCCTGCCGCCCGTCCTCTGGGCCGCCTGCTCAAGGGTAAGAGGCAGGAAAACCTCGTTTTCCGTGGGTTTCCACGGGAAGGAGTAAATGCGGTAAAAACCCAGGATGTGGTCAATCCTGTACATGCTGAAAATCTTGGTGCAGTATTTCACCCGGCGTCTCCACCAGGCAAAGTTGTCCTGGGCCATGACGTCCCATTTGTACAGGGGAATGCCCCAGTTCTGCCCCCATTTTCCCGTGAACGGGTCCTCCGCGTAATTGCCTTCCGCCGGGGCACCGCCGCACCAGTCCGTATCAAACAGGTAGCGTTCAAAGAAGACGTCCGCGCTGCTCAGGGAAACGCCGATGGGGATGTCCCCCATCAGTTTCACGTTGCGTTCGTCCGCGTAAATCCGGATGAATTCCCACTGCTTTTCACAGAGCCATTGAAGCCAGCGGGTGAAGTCCTTTTCCTCCTCGTAATCGGCGGCGATGGCCTTGGCCCGTGCGGGGTCCTGTTCCGGCCAGTGCCACCAGATTTCCGTGCCGAACAGGTCACAGAGGACCTGGAAGCAGGCAAAGTCTTCCAGCCAGCTTCCCTGTTCCCTCACCCATTCCCGGAACTTGGGCATGATGCCTTCATATTCCGGCTTGGTCTTAAAATTGTTCCATGCATCCCGCAGAATCCACATTTTCCAGAACCTGACCTTGGGGTAGTCCACCAGGTTGGGGCCGGAGGGCTGTTCCCACGGCAGCGTATCCCCGGTTTCATTGAAGACGCGTTCTTCCAGGCCGGGAATGGTCCAGGGTTCCAGGGAAAGGTACAGGGGCTCCAGAGCGATGGAGCTGATGGCGGAATAGGGGGAAGGGCATTCGTCCCGCCCCAGGGCATTGACGGGCAGGAGCTGGAGAAATCCCACGTGGGCGTCCGCCGCCCAGTCAATCCACTGGCGCAGGGCCGTCAGGTCCCCGATGCCGTGGTCGTTGTTGCGGCGCAGGGAGAACAATGGCAGAACTACGCCGGCTAATCTCTTTTCATCCATATCAGAACGCATGCTTGAACGGTTTCCCGGATGGACCTGTGCCAGCCGTGGAAACCGTGAGAGGCAGAATAGCATTCCCCGGAGGAATGCGGCAAGCCTAATACGTTGCCTTTGCGCCATGATTCGGGGTTGGCGCAGGAAAAACGCGCGGTAGTTTTCCCGCCTGTCCGGCATGAATGGAAGGCGCTTGGACAGGAAAGACAGGATTTTTCTTTTTGAAATGGCATCCTGAATAAACAGGCGCAAATTCTGCTTCCATCCGCAATCTGTGCCAGTTAAAATCATACGCAAATGAAATTGGCACTTCTCCCTTCCGCCCTGCTGGCGCTTCTGGCTTCCTGCGGTCCCAACAAGCATATGAATGCCTGGGAGCGGCAGAGTTCGGCGCTGGATCCCGTGGGCATCACGTCCAAGAAAATGGCGGCCAAACACAGGGCGGACCAGGCGTCTTACAAGCCGGGGGAATCCGTCACGTTCAAGAAGGAAAAGTTGATGGTGTTCGAACAGAATCCGGAGAATAATTTTTCCACGAGCGGAACCGTCAAGGGGGGCGTGAAAACAGCCAAGGTGCTGGTTTGCGGAGATTTGTTCGCCAAGGTTGAATTTGAGGACGGCAGCCAGGGATACGTGAGCCTGTCAGAAGTAGTCAATCCGCAGGAAATGATGGGCTTTTATCCCGTCACCGCTCCCGACATGGCAGGGCCGGACGGGGCCCTGCTTCCGCTGCCCGCCAATATGGGCGCCGTCAGCCCGGAAGCCGCAGCGGCTTCCCGTGAGCTGGATATGTCCCGCATGAACACCTCCCTGGTTCCTGTGCCGGACTCCGCTTCCCCGTCACCTTCGGGAGCCGCGCCGCAGGAAGCCCCTCCGGTCAGTGCGCCTCTCCCGGAATCAAGCGTGAAACAATAAGCGCCTTTGGCGCAGATGCCGGGGAGCAGGGATGGGACGATATATTTCGGCTCGCGCCGTGCTGGTTTCCCTGAATCCTGTTTCCTCCCTGCCTGACCAATGGCGGCAGCCTATTCCGCCGTCAGTTCATACGCCACGGCATCCGTTACGGTGACGGTGGCGAATTCGCCGACAGGCAGCGTCAGGGGGACGGAAACGGTGCCGTCGATGTCCGGGGCGTCCCATTCCGTTCTGGCAACGCCGGGAGCGTCCACCAGCACGCGGATTTTCCTGCCGATCTGTTCCTGGCCCGTTTCCGAGGCAAGGCGGGTCAGGAGCATGGTGGCTTCATTGTAGCGGCGCGCCTTGGTGCGGTGGTGCACCTGGTTCGGCATCTTGTAGGCCTTCGTGCCTTCCTCCCGTGAGAAGGTGAAGATGCCGGCCCGTTCAAAGCGGAACTCCTCAATGAACTCCATCAATTCCTGATGGTCGTCCTCCGTCTCTCCGGGGAATCCGGTGATGAAGGTGGTGCGGATGGCGATTCCCGGAACGGCCTTCCGGATGTCCCGCAGGAGGTTGCGGATGTAGTCCCCGTCCGTCACGCGCTGCATGGCGCTGAGCATGTTGCCGGAAATGTGCTGAAGGGGGATGTCCACGTAGCGGGCCACCTTGGGGCTTTCCGCGATGGCGGCGGTCAGTTCGTCGCTCCAGTGGGCGGGGTGGGTGTAAAGAAGCCTGATCCAGAATTCCCCTTCAATGGCGTTCAGGGCGCGGATCAGGGAGGCCAGGGATTCCCCGCGGGAGGAGTCCACCGCGCTGCGGCGGTTCGGGCGCGCATCCGTCCATTTGTCCATGCCGTAGTAGGTAATGTCCTGCGCAATGAGGCAGATTTCCTTCACGCCGGACCGGATGAGGGCTTCCGCTTCACGCACCACGTCCTGCTGGGAGCGGCTGCGGTGGCGTCCCCGGATTATCGGGATGATGCAGTAGGCGCAACCGTGGTTGCAGCCTTCCGCTATCTTGATGTAGGCCGTATGCGGGGGAGTAAGGCGGTAGCGCGGCGTGTCCCAGTCCGGAACATACTTGCACTTGCCTTCAATAAAATTTTATCCGGAGCGGTCCGCTCCATCACCTTCGTGATGATTTCCGGGAGTTTGGTGACCTGGTCCGGGCCGATGAAGGCGTCCACCTCCGGCAGCAGGGCGGGCAGTTCCTTCTGGAAGCGCTGGGACAGGCAGCCCGCTACAATCAGCTTCTGGTTTTCCGGATAAGCTCCGCTCTCCCGGGCGCGCACGACGTCCAGAATGGCGTCGATGGCTTCCTGCTTGGCCTGGTCAATGAAAGCGCAGGTGTTGACTACCATCACGTCCGCCAGCTCAGGTTCCGGAGTCATGGTCATGCCGGCCTTCTGCATGTGGCCGATCATGATTTCAGAGTCAATCAGGTTCTTGGGGCAGCCCAGGGAAATAAGTCCAACGGTGAGAGGCATGGCAGTGAGTGAAAAGCGTGATGGCGTCAGTCCCCGGAGGGGGAGTCGTCCCTGACGACGACGAGGTCGAACGGACGGATGTCCACGACGCGCACAGGGGTACCCTTAATGAGTATGCCTTGTCGAGAGAAAACCTCGCATATTTCGCCATGGATCATGGCCTTGCCGTTGGGCTTCAGCTCCGTGACGGCGTTCCCCCGGTCGCCTACCTGCACGCGCGCAATGTTGACGGCTTCCCCGGCGGGGCCGCCGCTGACCGTGGCGTTCGTGACGCGGCGCATCAGGACGGAGTCCGGCAGGTACTTCATCAGCACGGCGATCAGGATGGCGCCCCCGGTCAGGCCCAGGGCCAGTTTCAGGAGGGGGATGCCCAGGACCATCGCCAGCGTGTTGACGTCGTCCCACTGTCCGTTCCGGATGATGTGGTCCCATTCCCAGGAGCTGATCATGCCGCCGAACAGGGCCAGGAAGATGCAGATACCGCCCGCAATGGCCGCAATGAAGGTGCCCGGGATGACGAAGAATTCCACGCACAGCAGGACCACGCCCAGAATGAGCAGGGCCGCCGTTTCATACCCGGCCAGGTTCCCAGCGATGTTGTTGCCGAAGAAGAACAGGGCAAACGCGGCAATGGCCACGATGCCGCCGATGCCGAACCCAGGCGTCTTGAATTCCATGTAGATGCCGCCGATTCCCAGCAGGATCAGTATGGGGGAGGCCCACGCAATCCAGAGGCCGATGCGTTCAAAGGCGGTGGGTTCCGCCGTGACCGTGGGGGCGTCCACCTTCTCCTGGGCCAGCAGGTCCGTGACGGAGGTGGCCGTTCCCTGGGCCAGCAGGGGCCTGCCGTCTTCCAGCCGCGTGGCGGCCTCCTTGCCCGTCAGGGTCAGGAGCGCGCCTTTTTCCAGCTTGACGGGGCCGAATTGCTGCTCCTGGTCGGAGGGGATCATCATGGCCTTCACTACTTCCGGGCGGTAGCCCTTTTCCGTTACCACGGAGCGGGTGAAGGCCCAGAAGGCGCTTTCCGCCTTCTTGCGCATGACGGGGTCCATCTCCTCCCCGGAGGAGGTGATGATGCCCGCCGCGCCGATGGAGGAGACGGGCGCCATGTAAATCTTGTCGCACGCCGCGGAGATGAGCGCCCCGGCGGACATGGCCTTGGGATTCACGTAGGCGTAAGTGGGGATGGTCAGCGGCTGGATGCTTTTCATCATCATCTCGCTGGTTTCCCAGGCCAGGCCGCCGGGCGTGTTCAGGTCAAACACCACGGCGCGCGCCTGTTCCTCCTGCGCCCGCTTCAGGATGCGGTTCATGAAGCCGAAGCTCTGCTTGCTGGTCAGGGAGTCCTCCCCCACCGGAATGACCACTACCCGGTCGCGGAAGGATTCCTCCGCGGCCGCCCGGAACGGGGAGCCGGCGAACAGGGCCAGCAGAGCCAGCAACAGAAGGTGAATGTGCTTCATGCAGACAGGCTAACACGTTCCGCGCCCGCGCTCAATGGGGAAATGCGTTCCGTGCGGACGGGGAGGCCGGATGCCGCCGCGCCGTTTCACCCGGTTTTCCTGAGGAACACGGGAGCTCCTCTGTTTTTCCAGTGCGCGCCCGGTTGTTTCCTCCCCCTGTTTTCCTGTGAATGGCGTCCTGATTCTGTCTTCTTGTGCACCCGGCGGGGCTGTGATAGACTGGCCGCGCCTTATGGGAAGGATTGATGAAGACAGCATCCGGCGCGTTCTGGAAGCCACTGACATTGTAGATGTGGTGGGTTCCTATCTTTCCCTGAAAAGGGCCGGGTCCCGGTGGAAGGCGTGCTGCCCGTTCCATAATGAGAAGACGCCTTCCTTCATCGTGGACCAGACCCGGCAGAACTTCAAATGCTTCGGCTGCGGGGAAGGGGGATCCGCCATCACCTTCGTGATGAAGATGGAAAACCTGGGCTTTGCGGATACCGTGCGGCGGCTGGCGGAAAAAGCCGGCATTACCCTGGTGGAGGAAGTGTATGACGCCGCGGAGGAAAAGCGGCGCAAGGCGCGCACGGCCCTGCTGGTGGCCCATAAGAAGGCGGCCGAGTTTTTTCACAGGCTCCTGCTCCGCTCCCCGAAGGCGGCGGAGGCCAGGGCCTACCTGAATTCCCGCGGATACGGGGCGGACATGGCGAAGCGCTGGCAGGTGGGCTGGGCTCCTGATTCTTCACGGGAGTTCCTGGCCTGGGCGCGTAAGGAGGGGCTTCCGGACCAGGTTTTGATAGATTCCGGCCTTGCCAACCGCGGAGAGCGCGGGGACCTGTACGCCCGGTTCCGGGACAGGCTGATGTTCCCCATTAACAATGTGTACGGGGAATGCGTGGCGTTCTCCGGACGAATTCTGCGGCCCCAGGAAAACGTGGGCAAGTACGTCAACTCCCCGGAAACGTCCATTTTCAAGAAAGGGGATGTGGTGTTTGCCCTGGACAGGGCGCGCGGTCCCATGGGGAAGAGCGGCAAGGCCCTGCTGTGCGAAGGGCAGCTTGACGTCATCGCCTGCCATGAGGCCGGCATTTCCTTTGCCGTGGCTCCCCTGGGAACGGCGTTCACGCCGGAGCACGCCAGAACGCTTTCACGCTATGCCTCCCGCATTGTCGTTTGTTTTGACGCGGACAAGGCGGGCATGGCGGCGGCGGACCGCGCCTTCCGGGAGCTGGCCCCATTCGGCAAGGATGTTTACCTGGTGAATCTTCCGGAGGGGGACGATCCGGACTCCTTCATGAAGAGGGAAGGGAAGGAAGCGTTTTCAGAGATGGTGGAGCAGGCCCGTCCTTTCTTTGAGGTCCGCATTGAACGCGCCAAGGAACGCGGCCTGCTGACTGACGCCGCCGCCAGCGCCGCCTTTGCCCGTGAGATGACGGCTCTGCTGGCCTGCATGAGCGACCCCGTGGCCCGCGACCTGGCAACGGCGGACGTCGCCACCAGGATGCGCACGACCGTGAATGACCTGCGGAGTGCCGTCAGGACGGCCGGACGCCGCAAGGGAAGGGAACAGGCACAGTCCGCGGACCGTGCGGCGGCTGCGGAAGTTTCTCAGACGCAGCCCCCCGTGAAGATGGACCGTGCCGTGGCCGTGCTTTGCGAGTTGTCCCTCCAGAACGCCCGTGCCCAGGGGCTCATCGTGGACCGTATTGAAGAATTGCTGGAGCCGATGCGGATGCTGCAAGGGGGGGGATCCTGAAAAAAATCCTGGCACGGCTTCCTTCTCCGGACAGTCCCGCGGCCATTCAGGCTTTTCTGGCGTCCCTGCCACAGCCGGAACGGGATGCCCTGAACCTGCTGAACCTGGACCCGGTGCCCATCCCCGATGTGGACCGGAGCGTCCAGGAAGCCTGCTCCGGCATTGCTAAGGCGGCCCTGGAAAGGCATATCGCGTCCCTGATGGCGGAATTGGCGGACCCCTCCACGGACGCCGCCAGAAGGCTGGAATTATCCAAACTTAGTGTTGACTTGAAGCGTTTGCTGGGTACAATGTAGTGCCTCGATACCTCCGGGTATTGATATAATGGTGAATTGTGCCCTCTTCTTTTCAAGATATGTCCAAATCCGGTGACCCATCCTCCTCTTCTCCCAAGAAGACTTCCGCCAGCAAAAAAGCTTCTGAATCCAAGGAAAAAGTAGCATCCAAGCCTGCCGCAAAAACTTCCAAAACCACTTCCAAGGCAGCCCCTGCCAAAAAAGCCCCCGCCAAGGCCGCCGCTCCGGCGGCTAAAAAGCCCGTTGCCGCCAAGCCCGCAGCGGAAAAGAAAGCCCCGGTGAAAAAGGCGTCTCCGGCCCCTGCCGCCGGGAAGGCCGCAGTACCCGCCAAAAAGGCTCCGGCAAAGGCGCCCGCGGCCGCACCGGCCAAGAAAGCCGCCGCTCCCGCCGCCAAGAAGGCTCCTGCCAAGCCGGCGGAAAAGAAACCCGCCGAAAAGAAGGCCTCCAAGCCTGCCGCTAAGGCGGAAGCTCCCAAGAAGTTGAGCGAAATCCTGGAAGAGGAACGCAAGAGGGCCGCCAGCCGCAAGGTCACGAATCCGATTGACGCCCCGGAAATCCAGGAAAAAATCCGTGAACTGATCAAGCTCGCCAAGGAGCAGGGCTACCTGACTTTTGACGACATCAATGACTCCCTTCCCAACGACATCGTTGACCAGCAGGACTATGAGGCCATCATGGACCGCCTGCGCAGCATGGCGTTTGACATCATTGACGCGTCCGACGTGGACAGCTACACGGACCGCACCCGCATCAACACGGAGGAAGAAGACGAGGAGGAAAAGCTTGAAGCCAAGATGGACATTCTGGACGACCCCGTCCGCATGTACCTGAAGCAGATGGGCCAGGTTTCCCTGCTCACCCGTGAAGAGGAAGTGGCCATCTCCAAGAGGATTGAGGATGCGGAACAGAACGTCCAGCGCTGCGTGCACCGCTTCGGCTTCATTGCGAACGCCTATCTGGACGTGGCCTACCGCCTGCTGGACAACGAGGAACGCTTTGACCGCGTCATCCTTGACAAGAAGATCGACTCCCGCGAACGCTACATGAAGGGGCTGGCCCAGCTCTGCGCCCAAATCCAGCAGACCCATCAGGACGCTTCCAGCGCCTTCCGCAAGCTGTACCGCAGCAAGGAGGCCGCCAAGTCCGTGAAGGCCCGCCAGGCGGAGTTTGACAAGATCACCGGCGTTCTGGTGAAGCTCTTCGGCCGCCTGTACTTCAAGCACAAGGTGATTGAGGATTTCTGCTCCATGATTGACGAGGCCCGCGACCGCGTGCTCCGCATGCAGAAGAAGGTAGCCCAGGACCCGTCCAACAAGGAGCTCAAGGAACACCTTGCGGAACTGGAACTGCGCATGTGGATGACTGCGGATGAAATGGGGAAGCCTATCAGGAGCTCCGCAAGTGGCTCCGCGAAGCCCGCCGGGCCAAGGACGAGATGGTGGAAGCCAACCTGCGCCTGGTCATTTCCATTGCCAAGAAGTACACCAACCGCGGCCTTTCCTTCCTGGACCTCATTCAGGAGGGCAACATGGGCCTGATGAAGGCGGTGGAAAAGTTCGAATACCGCCGCGGCTACAAATTCTCCACGTATGCCACCTGGTGGATCCGCCAGGCCATCACCCGCTCCATTGCGGACCAGGCCCGCACCATCCGCATTCCCGTGCACATGATTGAAACCATCAACAAGCTGATGCGCGTTCAGAAACAGCTGGTGCAGGAATACGGCCGTGAACCTACGCCGGAGGAAATCGCGGAGGAAATCCACCTGCCCGTGGAACGCGTGCGTTCCGTGCTGAAAATGGCCCAGCAGCCCATTTCCCTGCAAGCCCCCGTAGGGGATTCCGACGACACCTCCTTTGGTGACTTCATTGAAGACAAGGCGGCGGAAAATCCCATGGAGGAAGCCTCCTTCTCCTTCCTGAAAGAGAAAATCAAGGATGTGCTGGACACCCTTACGGACCGCGAGCGCGAGGTTATTGAACAGCGCTTCGGCCTCCGGGACGGCAGCCCCCGCACCCTGGAGGAAGTGGGGCGCCAGTTCAGCGTCACGCGGGAACGCATCCGCCAGATTGAGGCCAAGGCCCTCCGCAAGCTGCGCCATCCCACGCGCATCAGCAAGATCAAGGGATTCCTGGAAATGACGGAATCCTGACCGGATTTGCGCCGCATGCCGTGCTACGCTCCGTGGTCATGAAGACCTGCGTGGCCGCGGCATGCGGCATTTTCATTTTACTGGCTTCCTGCTCAGGCAGCGGGGAATTCAAGCCCTCTTTCAACCAGCCCCTCCAGCCCGTGATGCAGCCGGGCTTTGTGTACGTGGACCAGGTGGCCCCGCTGGTGAAGACCAACCTGAAGTATGCCGGGTATGACAATTTCGTGGGGCGTCCGCTGGACGGCTACCACGGCAGGCGCGCCATCCTGCGCACCCAGACGGCGCACGCCCTGAAAAAAGTCTCGGAAGACCTGTACAGGCAGGGCTACCTGCTGGAAATCTATGACGCCTACCGCCCCCACACCGCCGTGCTGGACATTTGCAAATGGGGCGCGGACGCCGGAGACCAGAAGATGAAAGCCCGGTATTACCCGAACATTGACAAGGCCAAGGTGTTCGGGGACCACTACGTGCGCGACTTCTCGGAACATTCACGCGGCGTGGCTGTGGACGTCTCCCTGCTGTATGCCAAAACTGGAAAGCCCGTGGACATGGGCGGCCATCATGACCTGCTGGACCCCAGTTCCGCTACGGACACCGCACTGGTGACCCCGGCCCAGCACCGGAACCGGATGATTCTGAAAAAGGCTTTTGAAAAGCAGGGGTTCGCCAACTATTCTCCGGAATGGTGGCACTACCGCCTGCTGAATGAACCCGCGCCCTCCCTGCATTATTACTTCCCGGTGTGGGACGGCATGGCCTCCCGGTAAATCTTTGACGCGTCCGCTGTCACGGACCGGGCATTTTATCCTTTGATTTTTTTCCGACGGAAATAGGATGGCGGAATACTGAAGAATTTGACCAGATGAAAGAAGAACATTCCCATGATTCCGCCATGCAGCCCGAAGCCTACCGCTGGGCTGCCGTAATGGCCCTCCCTCTGCGTCTGGTAGTAGGCTGGACGTACTTCTCCGCGTTCTGGCGCCGCCTGGTGCTGGAAAACAAGCTGATTCCGGATGATCCGGGATACATCGGCGTCAAATTCAACCACTTCCTTCCCAATGCGCTGGGAATCAAGCCGGTCATTGAATATCTGGTGACGCACCCGTCCGAACTCTGGTGGTTCATGGTGGCGTTTACCATCATTGAATTCCTGGTGGGGCTGATGCTCATGCTGGGGCTGCTGACGCGCCTGGCGAGCGTGGGCGTTTTCTGCCTGGCGCTGGGCATTCTGCTGGGTTCCGGCTGGCTGGGAACCACCTGCCTGGACGAATGGCAGATAGGCATTCTGGGCATGTGCGCCGGACTGCTCCTGTTCCTGACCGGGGGCGGTTCCTGTTCGCTGGACGGCAGGCTTTCCAAACTTCCGTGCTGCGCGCGCCGTTCCTCCCTGTTTGCCTGGGTGGGGTCCGGTCCGCTGCCGCTGGGATACGGCCGCATGGCCCGCGTTTCCATCTGGGGAGCCGTGTTCATGATGCTGGTCACGCTGGGAACCAACCAGTTCTTTCATGGCGGCGTATGGGGGCCGCTCCATAACAAATCCGTGAAGCCCCTGCTGGAAGTCAGCGGGGCCTCCCTGTCCGGGCAGGAATTGCGCTTCAACGTATTCCGCACGGAAGGCGTGGATACCTACGGCTCCTTCCTCGTCCGCATCAGGCTGACGGACGGCCAGGGCAACACCCTGTGGAAAATGGAGGCGGACCAGCTTTCCGCGCTTCCCCCCTCCGCTATGGAGAACGCTTATCTGGCAAAGGTCAAGCCGGGCGCCTTCGGGCTGGTCGTTCCGCTGGGGGCCAGGGCCGGCGTAACACTCCCCGCCGCGCTTTCTGCGGTTCCGGAAGGTCCGCTTTCCGTAGTGCTGACGGATGTAAGCGGCAAGGAATGGTCCGCCCCGGTCCGGAAGGCCGGCGGCGTATGAGCGGCCCCGGAAGAAGGAGAAAGGCAGGATAAAAGGAAAGAATTCCCGGCTGGGGATTCTTTCCGGAGGTGGCTATGTTTGTCCGTGCTGCGCTGTTTTTCATCTTCGAGAGCTTCTTTGTTTCAAAGCGATACGTTCCTTTCCATCTTGACAGAATAAAGGGAGGGGATAAAAGGGGAGTAATGAAAACTACCCTGATCATACTCTGTCTCGTCTGCTTTTCGGCCGTTTCCCCGGCGGAAGAAACCTTGAAATACCTTCTCAAGGAAAGGGAACGGCTTTTATCCAGCATGGCTGAACTGGCGCAGGAACAGTACAAGTCCGGCATGGTTCCCTGGGAGGAAGTGACGCGGGCCAACTTGAACTTGCTGGAATTCCGCCGAAACAACGCCGGATCTCTGAAAGAAGCCATCGCCGTCCAGAAGGAACTGGTCAAGTATCTGGAGCAGCTCTTTCGGGATGCGGAAAAGGCCTATGCTTCCAGCGTGGGAGATAAAATGATGGTTCTCAAGGGCCGGGACGCATGGCTTGCCGCCAAGTGCACCCTGTTGTCCATGGAGAGCCGTTTGGGAGGGGAAGGGAAGTAGCCGGAAGCTGCGGCCGCACGGTGGCGGTATAAACGGCATTTGTTCATGCCGGGTTTTTCCATGCCGCTGAAAGGCGCGCATGGCTGTTGTGAATGATGGTTCCCCGTATTGGGAAAGCCCCTGTTTTCTTTCCGGACGCGGGAGGCCAGGGTATTCGTGCAGCGTTTGCCGCTGGACGCGTCCTTTCCGGATGCGGCGGCAAACCGCAACCCATGTTGAAACATCATGTCTGACGAGAAAAATAATGATTCATCCTTCCATTTTCCGGAATCGGATGAAAAGCAGTTCCTGGAAAAAATGGAACGGCTGGAAGGCAAGCTGGATGATCTGGAGCAGCAAGTGCTCCAGGCTCTGTCTGAAGTGGAAATCCCGAATACCTGGCTGGAGGAATGGGAGAAGTTTACGAACTCTGCGCCTGAATCCGGTGAACGGGAAATCAGGAAGTGGGTGGAAACCCAATTGGGCAAGCTGAAGGGGTTTGAAGCCCTGGACCAACTGGAACAGAACCAGATCGCGTCTCTATACCAGGACGCCCTCCTGTTCTCCCGGGAGATTTTGTCCAGAAAAGAGCAATTGGGCGGCACGCTGACGGATGAAGAACGTGATGTGCTGAATTATATTCAAAATTCAATTCGATAAATACCATGACTCCATTACTTCATCTCAGGCACTTGTTTGACTTTATAGCAACCAGGTATTTTTCCCGCCAGGATGGAAAGCGCAGGCTGGATGCCTTTCTCGTTCAGGAAGGCCATGCGGCGCTTCCTCATTATAATTATATCATGGAAAGACTTTCGGGGTTGCCTCTGACCCGGCATTCCGCTCTGGTCCAGATATTGGCCGGCATTATGACGGCCAGGATAAGTTGTCGCCTTCATTACAGGGACAATACGCATTATCCTGCCCTCATTCCCACTTGGATCACTTTTTCCCGGTATGCCTACCTTAATCCGGGAGCCGGAGGGTATCTGATGGGAATGGCGCCGCACCCTGACGCAGCCCTTCTGCCAGGCGTTCCATTGGCCTCCCTGGATCATGCCTTCTCTCCCTTTAGAGGTGCACCCGGCTACGATCCCGACAGCGGACATGTCCATGTGCGCCATGGGTTTAATGCCTACATCAAGCAGGAGGTCGCCGAGAACGGTGATTGCAACGTATATGTGGCGTTTCGCGGAACGGATACGGGACATGTGCGTGTCTTTGTTCCCAATGTATTGACGGATATTTTCCAGTTGTATTCCTGTGACATTTGCTACATTAGGGCGGCGGGACTGATTCGCCATTTGTTGAATCATGTGCCGGGAATAGTGTCCTTGCAGGCCACCGGGCATTCCCTGGGCGGCGGCATGGTCCAATTCGGGGTGGCGGCCAATGTAGGGTCACCTCTCCCGGTTGGCGGTGTCGCGGTGAATGCTGCGGGATTGTCCGGTAATTCCTTGCAGGCGCTGGGTGCAGACCGTTTGGCGGCCGCTGCCGGCGTCTTGGACCATATAACCACTTGCTGTGATCCGGTCAGTACGTATGGCGGAGGATTGGTGGGCGGCCGGTACCGCATCCCCAGGCAGAATGCGCCCCTTTCCAACGGCCATGGCATTGCCGATGTAGCCGCCTGTTATATGGCGGCTACAGGGGGTGGGGGAAACATCCCGGCAGATCCTCGCTAGTGTACCGGAGGGAGTTGAACGCGGAAAGGGGAGCCCCTTGAAGCAGCTCCCGGCACTTCCCTCTTTTCTTGTGAAAACGCAAGCCGTCCCATTGCTGGCAATGGGACGGCTTGAACGTGAAAGAGCAATTTGATTAGTGAGGCAGGCGGAAGTTGCGGTTGAAGGCGGAGACTTCCTTCTTGAGCTGGGCGAAGCCGTCCGGGTTCGGGCAGACCTGGTCGCCTACGTACAGCGCCAGGGCGCGGGCGATGAATTCCGCTACCTGTTCCACGTCTTTTTCCTTCATGCCGCGGGTGGTCACGGCGGGCGTGCCGATGCGGATGCCGGAGGGCTTCATGGGGGAACCCGTGTCAAACGGGATGGCATTCTTGTTCACGGTGATGCCCACGCGGTCCAGGGCTTCCTGCGCGTCCGCCCCGTTGATGCCCTTGTTGCGGAGGTCCACCATGAATACGTGGTTGTCCGTGCCGTTGGAGACGACGCGGAAGCCGAGTTCCGCCATTTTGGCCGCCATGGCCCTGGCGTTTTTCACGACCTGGGCCGCATAGTCCTTGAATTCGGGTTTCAGAGCTTCCCGAAGCAGGCCGCCTTAGCGGCAATCACGTGCATGAGGGGGCCGCCCTGCATGCCGGGGAAGACGGCGGCATCAAGCTTCTTGGCGTATTCCTCCTTGCAGATCACGAAGCCGCCGCGCGGGCCGCGCAGGGATTTGTGCGTGGTGGAGGAGACGAAGTCCGCATAGGGAACCGGGTTCGGATGCTGTCCGCCGGCCACCAGGCCCGCGATGTGGGCCATGTCCACGAACAGGTAGGCGCCGCAGGCCTTGGCGATCTGGCCCATGCGTTCAAAGTCGATCGTGCGGGAATAGGCGCTGGCTCCGGCCGTGATCATCTGCGGCTTCACTTCCAGGGCCAGTTTTTCCAGCGCGTCATAGTCGATGGCTTCCGTTTCCTGGGATACGCCGTAGTGAACTACGTTGTACAGCTTGCCGGAGAAGTTCGCGCGGTGGCCGTGGGTGAGGTGGCCGCCGTGGGAAAGGTCCATCGTAAGAATGGTGTCGCCGGGCTTCAATACGGAGAAGTAAACGGCCATGTTGGCCTGGGAGCCGGAGTGGGGCTGCACGTTGGCATGGTCCCCGCCGAAGATTTTCAGCACGCGGTCAATGGCAAGCTGTTCCACCTTGTCCACTACCTCGCAGCCGCCGTACCAGCGCTTGCCGGGATAGCCTTCCGCGTATTTGTTGGTCAGCAGGGAGCCCTGGGCTTCCCGGACGGAGGGGGAGGCGAAGTTTTCAGAAGCGATCAGCTCAATGTTGTTGCTTTCGCGGCGGCCTTCCTCCTGGATGAACGCGGCCAGTTCGGGGTCCGTCCATTGCAGGGGGCTGCCGGAGGATTTGACGACGCGGCGTTCATGGCGGCCGCCTTCAAAGTCCGCGTGCAGCCATGCGTCCAGCACGTCTTCCACGCTTTCATTGTCCACATAGGCGGAGGCCAGGCACAGCAGGTTGGAATCGTTATGCTGGCGGGAAAGGGCCGCGGCGGGGGCCGTGCGGCAGAGGGCGGCGCGCACGCCCACCCAGCGGTTGGCGGCGATGCTCATGCCGATGCCGGACCGGCAGATGAGGATGCCGCGGTCGTTGGTACCGTCAGCAATGCTGCTTGCGACTTCATTGGCGTAGTCGGAATAATCGCAGGAATTCTTGGTCATGGTACCCATGTCGGTCACTTCATGGCCCCATGCCTTGAGGAGTTCTACTACGGTTTCCTTGAGGTCGACTCCGGCGTGGTCCGCGCCGATGGCAATTTTATATGTCGTATTCATGATGGTGCTCATTGCTGACGGGCAAAGATACTGCCTTATTTCACCCCGGCTGGCAAGTCCCGGATTCATTCCGGCACGTTCCGGAAGGAGCGGCGGCCGCCTTTTACCCCGGAAAAAGGGCCCCGGTTCCTGGAGGAAACCGGGGCGAGTGGGAAGGAATGGGGAAGGGACCGTTATTTTCCGGAGGATTCCAGCTTCAACATGTCCTGGACGATGTTGATGCCTTCGCGGAGTTCCGGGTCAAGGCCGGAGGGATATTCCGGGGAGTCGTCCAGTTCCGCCGTGGGGTCTTCCGCCAGGTGCATGAACTGTTCGTTGTCCTTGTCCGGGTCCGCCAGGGGAAGCTCCCTGGCGTTGACGTCGTCCAGCGTCAGGCGGTAAATCTTGTACTTGGTGGCGTCTTCCTTGGCCATTTCCGCAAAGCGGCCCTTGCGTTCCTTGTTGATGGATTTGCGGCGCTCTTCCAGCGTGGAGTTTTCCTGTTCCCGCGTCTTCTTGTTCAGGGAGAGCTTGTTGTCCTTAATGCGCTGCTTCATCATGGCGATGTCTTCCCTGGCAATCTGGAGGTCGCGGTCTTTTTCCACGCGCTTCGCGCTGGCTTCCTTCAATGCGGGCAGCATGGCCGTGATGGAGGAGTCCTTTTTGTAATTGGTGCAGGGCGTGATCTGGTCATAGGGCATCGCGTAGTCCAGAATGTCTTCCCCCAGTTCAAACGCCGCCGTAGCGGTGGGAAGCTGAATGTCGCTCTCCACGCCCTTGAGCTGGGTGGAGCCGCCTGCCACGCGGTAGAATTTCTGGGTGGTGACTTTCAGCAGGCCGGCACGGTCCCTGGCTGCAAAGAAGGGCAGGTACTGGCCGATGTCCACCGGCTGCTGCACGGAACCCTTCCCGAAGGTGGAGTCATCCCCCACAATCACGGCGCGGCCGTAGTCCTGGAGGGCCGCGGCCAGAATTTCAGAGGCGGAGGCGCTGAGCTTGTTGATGAGCACCACAATGGGGCCGTTGAAAAGCTTCTGGCGGTTGTGGGCGGATTTGATGTCCACGTTGCCGCGGGTGTCCTTGATCTGCACCACGGGGCCGTTCCCGGTAAAGAAGCCCGTCATCAGGCGCACTTCCTCCAGGGAACCGCCGCCGTTGCTGCGCAGGTCAATGACCAGGCCGTCCACGTTTTCCTTGTTCATCCGTTCCAGGATTTTTTTGACGTCCTTGGCGCAGCGGCGGTCGCCGCCTTCCATGTCCGCATAGAAGGAGGGAAGGCTCAGCACGCCGATGCGGTTCTGCCCTTCCGGCGCGCCGGTGAGTTCGATGATTTCGCCCTTGGCGAGTTCGTCCTTCAACGGCACCTTGGAGCGGGTCAGCGTGATGATCTTGGCCTGGCCGGGAGCGTCCGCCGGTTCCACCTTCAGGCGCATCTGGGTGTTTTCAGCCCCGCGGATCATGTCCACCACCTTGTCCAGCTTCAGGAACAGGATGTCCACCATTTCTCCGGAGTTGTTGGAGTCAATGGCCACGATGCGGTCGTTCAGCTTGAGCTCTCCGGATTTGTCAGCCGGACCGCCCACGACGATACCCGTGATTTTGGTGGAGCCGTCGTCTTCACTGCCCAGCAGGGCGCCGATGCCGGTGAGCTCCGTGCCCATGGAAATCTTGAAGCGGTCCACCTGGCGGGCGCCCATGTAGTCCGTGTGCGGGTCATAGGTCATGGCTACTGCGCTGAGCAGGGTTTCCGCCACGTCTTCCAGGTCCGTTTCCTGAATGTTGCGCTGGATGCGTTCATAACGCATGAGCAGTTTTTCCTCCGCAGGCTTTTCATTGGCCAGCGGGTCGGGCTTGTTCTGTTCCTTCGCCAGGCGCGCCACGGTTTCACGGCGCAGGATTTCAGACAGGAGCTGTTCCTCCACCATGTCTTTCCAGACCTGCTGCATTTCCGCCTCATCCTTGGGCCACGCGGCGGTCTTGCGGCGGGAGCGTTCAATGGACCGGTCCTTGTCAAAGGTAAAGCCGCCCTTTTTCAGCAGGTCCCGCGCATAGGCGATGCGCTGCATGGCGCGCTGCCGGTACAGGGCGTGCATGGCCTGGGCCGCGTCCATCA
The DNA here is from genome assembly GCF_049262625.1 of Akkermansia sp. JRP_AM1. NCBI lineage: Bacteria > Pseudomonadati > Verrucomicrobiota > Verrucomicrobiia > Verrucomicrobiales > Akkermansiaceae > Akkermansia > Akkermansia sp. JRP_AM1. The sequence continues at coordinate 167,580 of NZ_CP118234.1, read as the reverse complement.
TCTGGCCGGACATCAGGTAGTCGTCCAGTTCCCTGCCGTATTTCTTCTTGAGGGCGTCCACATCCTGCTGGGTGAAAAATATCTTGTTGGGATCCACCTTGCGCAGGTAGGTTTCCAAGAATTTTCCGGACAGTTCGTCGCTGAATTCCTTGCGGGAGAAGTGGAAGTTCTGGAGCAGGAGGGACATTTGCTTGCCCACCTGGTTGAAGTCCGTGGCCGCGGAGGCGCAGGAGGTGATGGCGGCTGCGGCCAGGGCCGAGAATGCTGTAAGTCGAATCCAACGGAATGAGTGCATGTTCATAACGGAAAAGGGTGCGGTTTTCTCCATCAGGGAAAAAAGCTAGTGCTGGGATGTGAGTGTTACTGATTTGTAGGTGATTGTCTATCTTATAAAACGTCCACATGACGCTATTTTACGCGCCGGGTTTCCGGAAGGGGGAAAGGGACTGCCGGAGGGCGGAAGAACCCCCGTCCGTCCGGAAGGAACGGCATCCGGCGGGGTTGCAATCCTCTGCGAATGCAGGGCGCGGGAGAGAGGAAGAAAGAGGCAAATTCATTAGTGGACAAATACACCATAAAGTTTGAAATTCTGTGCGGAAGTCCGGCATTTGTCATATTGGGGCCGTACAGGAAGGAGAACGCGGTTTCCGGAGACTTTTTCCCGTGCGCCGTAGCGCCGCCCGCTTGACGGCAGCCTTTTTCTTTTTCCGCCGCCGCATTTCTCCCGGAGCGGGGAAGGCATTCCTTCCTTGTCAGCGGCGGGGGAGGGCCGGACGGGGCGCGGATGTTTCCAGTATGGCCGCCGCGGGGAGGGGAACATTTCAGGATTGAGGTCACGGAGGTTTTCTGTACACTTCGCGTGATGATGAGAACACCGAACCAGGACAAGAAGCCTTCCGGAAGCAAAATGGGCGTTCTGCTGCAGCGTTCATTCAGCACCGTGGTTCTGCTGGGTTTGCTGGCGGGGGCCCTGTGGTGGGACCGTGAACTTGGGTATTACGGGCTGGTCTGCATCTTCTGCATCCTGGCCTCCTGGGAATGGAGGCACATGCTGCTGCGTTCCAGAAAAGCCTCCCAGCCGAACCTGAGCTTTCTTTTCGGCGCGGCGTATCCCGTGCTGCTGTCCTGGGCGTGCTACGTGACCAAGTTCTGGGAAATCGCCCCTACGGAGAATGCCCCGTTCCTGATTCCCCTTCCTCTTCTGGTGGCGCTTGCCGCCCCGGTCCTTCTGGTCGTGATTTCCTTTATCCGTGAAATGAAGTATCCGGTGGTGGGAAGCCGGGCGCTCCGTTCCGTCGGGACCACGCTGCTTTCCTTCATTTATCCCGGCTGGCTGTTCGCCTTTGCCATTCTGGCCCTGCATCTGGCCTATATGAGGGTAGGGTATGTTTATCCGTCCATCGTCATGTGCGTGCTATGGGTCATTCTGGTGACGAAGATGGCGGACATTTTTGCCTATGTCAGCGGGTTCCTGCTGGGAGGCCGCATTTTTTCACGCAGGCTCATTCCCCACATCAGCCCCAAGAAGACGTGGGAGGGCATCCTCGGTTCCTGGGTGCTGACGAATGCGGCGGCCATCGGGCTGGTTTTCCCGATGTTCAGGGTCTCCGTCCTGTCCATGCCCCAGATGCTGGTGCTGGTGGGCTGCGTCTCCTTCATTTTCCTGCTGTCCGTTTACGGGGACCTGGCGGGCTCCCTGGTGAAGCGCAGCCTGGCCATCAAGGATTCCGGCTCCCTGCTGCCGGGGATAGGCGGCATTTTTGATTTGATTGACAGTCCTTCCTTTACCGTGCCGTTCTTCTGGTTCCTGCTGGCCTGCATCGGTTGAACGGCCCGGGCATGAACGGATTCCCCTGTAACCCGGTATGGATTCCCCCTCCCTTCCCATTGAGGAAATCCGCGGAGAATTGCTGGACGCGCTGCAAGCCCCCTCTCCGCGCATCCTGCTGAAAGCGCCCACGGGCTCCGGCAAGTCTACCGGCGTTCCCCCCATGATGGATGACGCCGGGCTGGGGGAACGCGGCCTGATCGTCGTCGTTCAGCCCCGCCGGATGGCCGCGCGCCTGCTGGCGCGCCACGTGGCCCGGCTGCGCGGAGTGGAGCTGGGGAAGGAAGTGGGGTATGTGGTGCGCTTTGAACGGCACATTTCCCCCCGCACCCGCATTGCGTACGTGACGGACGGCATGCTGGAACGCTGGCTGACGGAGCGGCCCGCCCTGGAAGGGGTGAGCGCCGTGGTGTTTGATGAGTTTCACGAACGGAGCCTCTCCGGGGATTTGTCCCTGGGGCGCGTATTGGACTTGCAGGAAGGCCCGCGCCCGGACATGGCCGTAGCGGTGATGTCCGCCACGCTGGAAATATCCGGCCTGCGGGATTACATGGGCGCCTCCTGCCGGGTGCTGGAGGCGCACGGAAGGCAGTATCCCGTAGAAACCGTTTACCGGGCTCCCCGGCTGGTCAGCGACGGCCGCGGCAGGGTGGCTCCCCCTCCCGTGTGGGAGCAGGCGGCGGACGCCGTGAAGGAGGCGGTGAAGGATGACGGCTGCGGGGACGTGCTGATATTCATGCCGGGCGTGTATGAAATCCGGAAAACGGCGGAGTTGCTGGCCGGCAGGCCGTGGATGGGCGGCCGGGACGTTTTTCCTCTTTACGGAGCGTTGACCCCGGAACAGCAGAATCGCGCCGTGGAGCAGGGGAAGAATCCCCGCGTCATCGTTTCCACCAATGTAGCGGAAACCTCCCTGACGATTGAGGGGGTGCGCACGGTGATTGATTCCGGTCTGGTGCGCCGGTCCGGCTGGGACCCCTACAGGGGCATGGATACGCTGCACCTGACGAAGATTTCCAAGGCGTCCGCCGCCCAGCGCGCGGGCCGTGCCGGGCGCGTGGCTCCGGGCCGCTGCTTCCGGTTGTGGAGTGAGGCGGAGCAGGCGCGGAAGGCGGATTTTGATCCGCCCGAATGTTTCCGGGTGGATTTGGCGGGGGCCGTGCTGAATCTGGCCGCGTGGGGCATAACCGCGCCGGAAGGGTTCCGCTGGCTGGATGCGCCGGACCCCCTGGTGATGCAGCGGGCCGTGAACCTGCTGGCCGCCCTGGGAGCTACGGAGGCGGACGGGAGCCTGACGGACGTGGGAAGAAGGATGACCGCTTTTCCTCTGCCGCCGCGGCTGGCGCGCCTGATGGCGGCCGGGCAGGATGAACAGTGCGTGGTGGAGCTTGCCGCCATTGCGGCCCTGATGCAGGGGGAGGGCGTGGCGATGAAGGGCGGCTTGAACGACAACCTGCGCGATTCTGCGGACTATACGGATTTTCAGGCGGAGTGGCGCGCGGTGGAAAAGGCTGTGGACGCCGGGTTTGAGGCGGGGGCGTGCACCCGCTGGGGCATTTCCGCCCGTGGGGCGCGGGAAGTGTGGATGGCGTATCGGCAGCTTTTGTCCATCGGCAGCCGGGGGAAATCCCGGGAAATGCCGGAGCCTGATTTCACGGCGGCGCGGCCTGCCGTGGTCCGCGCCATGATGGAGAGCTTTGCGGACCATGTGGGCGTCCGGAACGGAGTGGCCGCCAACACGTGCCGCATGGCCGGCGGCGTGGGGGGCAGGCTGGCGGAAGGCAGCGTGGCGTTCCACGGGGAGCATTTTGTGGCGGCGGAGGTGGCGGAGTTGTCCGGAAAGGCGGTGGAAACCCGTGTGGGCCGCTGTACGCTCATTGACCCGGAGGAGCTGCGCGCCGTCTGGCCGGAGCGTTTTTCCGGCGGGGAGGCGGCCGTCTTTGACGCCGTGCTGCGCCGCGTGCGCCTGCACCGGAGACTGATGTATGAAGACCTGGTGCTGGAAGACCGGGACCGCGGGGACGCTCCGCCGGAGCTGGCCGCCCCCATTCTGGCGGAAAAGGTGGTGGACGGAACCTTGAAGCTGGTGAAATGGGATGACGCCGTGGAGCAGTGGATACGCCGCCTGAACGGTTTAAGCGTCTGGATGCCGGAACTGGAACTCCCCCGTTTTTCAGAGGAAGACAAGCTGGTTGCCATCTCCCTGGTTTGCGAGGGAGCCGTGGGCTACAAGGACATCAAGGAGAGGGAGATCATTCCCGTGCTCCGGGACTGGCTCTCCGGCTGGCAGGCGAAGGCGCTGGACGATTACGCTCCGGTGAGCCTCACGCTGACCAACGGCCAGCACGCGAAAGTGAGGTACGGGGAGGATTCCACGCCTGTGATCGGCCTTACGGTGCAGCGGCTGTTCGGCGTGGCGGCGTCTCCGCGCATTGCCAACGGCTCCGTGACCGTGAAGGTGGAGGTATTGGCCCCCAGCCAGAGGCCTTGGCAGGTGACGGGCTCCCTGGAAAGCTTCTGGCGGAACGGCTACGGCCAGATGAAAAAAGACCTGGCGGGGCGCTATCCCCGGCACCGCTGGCCCGATCCTGAAGAGCTGGATTTCCTCCCCCGTTCCCGTTGAGAAGGCGAAAGGATTTTTCTGTAACAAAACAGTAGCAAAATCGTCCGTTTCCGTGTAAAGAGGCGGTGGTGCAGCTCGCGGACGCCCTCCGCCCACCATTCACAAGAGACAGTTATGGACTCAATTTACTGGATTATCATCGTAGCCCTGCTGCTTCTGGCGGCATTTGACCTGATCAACGGCGTAGCGAATGACGCCGTCAACTTCCTCAACTCCGCCATTGGTTCCAAGGCCGCCCCCGTGCGGGTGATCCTGACCGTGGCTTCCATCGGCGTGCTGGTGGGCGCCTGCTTCTCCGGCGGCATGATGGAGGTGGCCCGCAACGGCATTTTTCACCCGAACATGTTCAGTTACCACGAAGTGATGCTGCTCTTCCTGGGGGTGATGATCAGCGAGGTGATACTCCTGGATACCTTCAATACCTTCGGCCTTCCCACGTCCACCACCGTTTCCCTGGTGTTCGGCATTCTGGGCTCCGCCGTGGCGACGGCCCTGTTCAAGATTTCCAAGCTTCACATGACGCAGTCCGTGTGGGACTTCATCAATACGGACAAGGCGTTTGAAATCGTCACCGGCATTCTCCTTTCCGTAGCCATCGCCTTCACGGTGGGCACCATCGTCATGTGGGTTTCCCGCCTCGCGTTTACGTTCAAATACCAGTCCCGCTTCAAGTGGTTCGGCTGCTTCTGGTGCGGCATCGCCATGACGGCGGTGGCCTACTTTGCCGTGTTCAAGGGCTTGAAGGAATCCACCCTGATGGAGCCTTCCTTCATTCAATACATTGACCAGAACCTGGGCATGGCCCTGCTGGTGGCCTTCGGCGGTTTTTCCGTGCTCATGTTCCTGCTCCAGCACCTGTTCATGACGAACATCCTGCGCCTGACCGTGCTGGCCGGCACCTTCTCCCTGGCCCTGGCCTTTGCGGGCAACGACCTCGTGAACTTCATCGGCGTGTTCATGGGCGGCCTGGATTCCTTCCAGTACGCCACAGGCGTAGTGGAGGCCGGCGGCTCCGCCTCCTCCATCACCGCCATGGAATGCCTGATGCCCGGGCAGGGCGTTCCGGTGAACCATTACATTCTTTTTGCCGCCGGATGCATGATGATTTTTGCGCTGTGGTTCTCCAAGAAGGCGAAGACGGTGATCGCCACCGGCGTGGAGCTTTCCCGGCAGGGTGAAGGAGGCATTGAACGCTTCGGCTCCGTTCCCCCGCCCGCGCCATCGTGCGCAGCGCCATCGCGCTGGGGCGCGGGGTGAAAAAGCTTATCCCCGCCCGCATGCTGGTGCGCATGAACCATCAGTGGGATGCTGCCCCGCAGCCACTGAACCCCAAGGACCGCGTGGCTTTTGACCTGATCCGCGCCACGGTGAACCTGACGGTGGCTTCCCTGCTGATCGCGTGGGCCACGGGCAAGCAGCTCCCCCTTTCCACCACATACGTGACGTTCATGGTAGCCATGGGTTCCTCCCTGGCGGACAAGGCGTGGGGCAGGGAAAGCGCGGTTTACCGCGTGACCGGCGTACTGACCGTAATCTCCGGCTGGTTCATGACCGGCCTGGCCGCCTTCACGCTGGCCGCCGTCATGGCGACCGTCTTGCACTACGGGCAGGTGTACGCCATCTTCGGGCTGCTGGCCCTGGTGGTCGTCATCCTGGTGAAATCCACCATCATGCACCGCAAGCGGGAGAACAAGCTTTCCGTAGAGCGTTTTGACCAGATTACGGAGGAAAACATTCTGGACGTGTGCAGCCACCAGGTCGTGGACAGCACGCTCAAGCTGCGGGAAATCTACAATGACACCGTGGAAAACTTCTTCCAGGGGGACCGGAAGGCCCTGAAAGAGCTGGCGGACGCCGCGGAACGCCTGGCCCTGACCAGCAGCGAGCACCACAAGTACGACATTCTCCCCATCCTGTACAAGATGCAGTCCCGTTCCCTGGACATGGGCTACCACTTCGTGCAGGCCCTGGAGCATTTGAACGAAGCCACGCAGAGCCTGGCGCAGTTTTCCGAGTCCATCTTCACGTATGTGGACAATAACCACACGCCGTTCACGATTGACCAGGTGGACGACTTGAAGGAGGTGCATACCGCTCTAATGAAGCTTCTGGATGAATACTGCAAGATGCTCCAGACGGGAACGTACATCCAGTTCGACTATACCATGGTGGCCCAGGAACAGCTCCTTCAACTGGTGGCAAAGGCCACCAAGCGCCAGATCAAGCGCGCCCAGCGCAACCAGACGCGCACCCGTTCCTCCCTCCTTTATCTGAACATGCTTAATGAAATGAGGTTCATGGCCGTGCAGGTGCGGGCCCTGACCAATGACGAACGGAACTTCGTGGCGGCGTAAGGCGGCGGGGAACCGGGCTTTTTGCATGAAAAGGAAAGAAAAATCTTGAGCGTTTGGTTCATGCAAGTATGCTGAATGGACAGGGGTGTTCGATAAAGAAGGAACGAGAGCCTTCCGAATCACCAGGAACGACCCTGATTTCATAGGTAGTTAGTTGGAGCGGCTGCGGAAGGAATTCCGCAGCCGCTTTTTTGCCCCCGCAGGAGGGGGCGGACCTTGTGTCATACAAAAGAAGGAATGTTTGAACATATTTCCCGCCCGGCTGTCTCACCCATAACGGTTATGATCCGGATGCAGTGAAAGAGAGAGCACTTCATCCACTTAAGGACTCAACCGTCTTCATAGGTAGTTAGTTGAACAGCAGCCCCGGCGAAGGGATTCGCCGGGGTTTGTTCGTCTCCGGATGGCGCATTCCACGCCGTAAACGGCTGGAAAGAAGCGGGGAAGGAAGAATAGGAGGCGTTTTGCCGCGGGGTTTGATTGACGAGCGGGACGCATCAGGGCATAGTGGCAGGGTATGAAGAGAGCGTTTTGCGTGATAGCCGGTGCATGCAGCCTGCTTGGATGGGCTCCGGCGGACGAGGCTGGCATGAAGAATGCGCTGGCGGACTGGCAAATGAGGCAGTCCGACTGGGAATCCGCATTCAAAACGGCTGAAAGCGATGAAAAAAGAGCGGAACTGATGGAGAGCCGTCCGAACGCCATTCCGGTGGCGCAGGAATTGTGGAGGCAGGTGGGGAGGGACCTTCAAAAGCCCGAGACTCAAAAACCCTACCTTCTCCCGGCTGTCATTTGGTTTCTGGACCATCCCCAGGCCGTGGCGCAGGCTTTCCCCAACGGAGACGTTGCCAGGAAAATTGTCGTGCTTTGCCTGGACTCCCTGGAAAATACCCTGTTCCGGGAAAAGGGAGCGGGAAAAGCGGCGTATGCGTTGAGCAACTCCCGCGACCTGCGCTGCCGCGTTATTCTGGAACAAATCAAGGATTACAACCAGTTTCCGGAAGACCAGGGGCTGTCCGCCCTGGGGCTGGCCATGGTGATGAAGGAAACGACGGGAATGCTCCAGGATGACGTCAGGCTGGTGGCGGCACGCGGAAAGCTGCTGAAAGACGCCATCATCAAATGCTATGATTCCAGCTTCGGTCCCGTTCCGGTCCGGAATCTGGTGAAGGAAGAGCTGTATGAAATACGCAATCTCAACATTGGACAGACCGGGCCCAAAATAAGCCTGCCTTCCACCGCCACGGGCGCGGAAGTGACGGTCCCCTCCGGAGACAAGCCCGTGCTGCTGGTTTTCTGGGATCCCCGGGATGTGCGCTCTGTCCAGTTTTTGCAAAAGGCCGTTTCCCTACGGAAGGAATTTCCGGGCCTGACGGTCATGCCGGTGGCCCCCGGAAACAGTGAGGACGTGAAAAAGGCCCTGCTGAATTTGGAGATGGATACTCCCTCCCTGGTAGATGAAAAGGCGGCGGCGTTCAAGGATTACCGCGTGATGCTCACGCCGCGGGTGTACCTGCTGGACCCTGCGGGGAAAATCCTGATGCGCGGCACGCCGGACATGCTGTTTGACGCGAATCTGTACGCGGTCATGGGCAAGCTGGAAGGGAAAAAGAATGGAAAGGCGGACGAGAAAAAGGCCCCGGCCGCCCCCGCTGCCGTGAAGCCGGCTCCGCTGCCGGCCAGGATCAACTCTCCGGATACGCGCATTCCCTCCGTTCCGCAGCCTGCCGCGCCCCGGCCAGCGGCCCCGCCTGCTTCCTCCGGTGTGGAGCAGCCCTCTTCTCTTTCCGCTCCCCCTTGCGGCCCATGCCCGAATAGCCTGTTCCATGGAAAATATTCCATTGAGAAAGGCCGCGGAGGCTGTGGCGCGCTTGCTGGCCGGAGCGGGGCACACGGTGTATTTTGTGGGAGGCTGCGTCCGGGACAGGCTGCTGGGATATCCCGTGAAGGACATTGACATTGCCACCTCCGCCCGTCCGGACGAGGTGTTGCGCCTGTTCCCGGACGCCTGGGAAGTGGGCGCCGCCTTCGGCGTGGTGCTGGTGCGCCGTGGCGGTTTCTCCTTTGAAGTGGCTACGTTCCGCAGGGACGGCTGCTACAGGGACGGCAGGCGCCCGGAATCCGTCTGCTTCACGGATGCGGAGGAGGACGCCCGGCGCCGTGATTTTACCATGAACGGCCTCTTGGAAGATCCGTTTTCCGTTCCTCCGGGTTATGTGGTGGATTATGTGGGCGGCGTGGAAGACATCCGGGCCCGCGTGCTGAGGTGCATCGGGGAGCCGGACCGCCGTTTTGAGGAGGACTCCCTCCGGCTGATGCGCGCCGTCCGTTTCGCCGTTACCAGGGAAGTGCGGGTGGAAGCGGAAACTTATGCCGCCATTTGCAGGAACGCCCCGCTGCTGGCCCGCATCGCGCCGGAGCGCATCCGGGAGGAACTGGACCGGATTCTATTGTCTCCAGGAAGGAAACGGGGCGTGGAAATGCTGGTGGAAACGGGGCTGATGAAGCATGTTATTCCAGAGGTATACGGCATGATCGGCTGCACGCAGCCTCCCCAGTGGCACCCGGAGGGGGACGTGTATGCCCATACGCTGATGATGCTGGACGCGCTGGGGAAGGACGGCGCCCCCGTGTCTCTGGAGCTGGCCCTGGGCGTGCTGCTGCATGATGTCGGAAAACCTCCCTGCCGCCAGGTGGATGAAACGGGGCGCATCCGTTTTTCCGGTCATGACAAGGAGGGCGCCTCCATGGCGCGGGACATTTTAAGGAGACTGAAATATTCCAATGCCGTGATTGATGCGGTGTGCGCCATGGTGGAGCGCCACATGCGCTTCATGAACGTGCAGCAGATGAAGAAGTCCACCCTGCGGATGTTCATGAGCGCTCCGCATTTCAGCGACGAGCTGGAGCTTCACCGCCTGGACTGCCTTTCCTCCAACGGATTGATGGACAACTGGCAGTTTGTCAGGGACGCCATGGATTCCTACCGGGACGCACCCCTGGTGCCTCCGCCCCTGGTGACCGGGCGCGATCTGCTGGACCTGGGACTGCCCCCCGGTCCCGATTTCAGGAAATGGCTGTCCCGTTTGCAGGAGCTCCAGTTGGAAGGAACGCTCCGGACCAGGAAGGAGGCCCTGCTGATGCTGGGGCAAATTGCCCCGGTGGAACAGAATACACTTGCAGAGTACCTGGAAAAGTTAGCATTATAGGCCGCAAGACCTCATCCTTTCAGCTCATGCGCCCGGTCATTTATCAACTGTTTGTCCGCCATTTCTCCAACATGGAAACCCATGGGGTGGACTGGGGGACCCGGGAGACGAACGGGTGCGGCACCTTTAACGGCGTGACGGACAAGGCCCTGAGGGAAATAGCCCGGATGGGCTTTACCCACATCTGGCTGACCGGGGTGCTGAGGCACGCCACGCAGACGGCCTATCCCGAGCTGCCCGCCCAGCCGGAATCCATCGTAAAAGGCCTGGCCGGCAGTCCCTATGCGGTAGTGGATTATTTTGACGTGGACCCGGACCTGGCCTCCACGCCGGAAAAAAGAATGGAGGAATTCAAGGCCCTGGTGAAGCGCTGCCGGACGGTGGGACTGCTGCCGATGATCGACTTCATCCCCAACCATGTTTCCCGCGCCTACCTGGCGGACTGGGACGGCCATGACGATTTCGGGGAAGGGGACGACCACCATACGTTTTTCTCTCCGGAGCAGGGGTACTTTTACCTGACCTCCAACAGCCCGGGGGACGGCCCCCCCTGCATCTGCCGGACGGCCTGTTTGAAGGGGAAATGACCTTCGGCCGCGTCACGGGCAACAATGCCGTTACGTGGAACCCCACCAGGTATGACTGGTATGAAACGGTCAAGCTCAACTACGGCTATAACTTCCTGGCCGGACTGCCGACCCTCCGCCTGCTGCCGGACTGGACCAGCCCCAAGCAGCACGTGCCCAAGACCTGGCGCATCATGGACGACATCCTTTCCTTCTGGCAGGGCCTGGGCATCGGCGGTTTCAGGTGCGACATGGCCCAAATGATCCCCATGGCCTTCTGGAAATGGGCCATTTCCCGTTCCCGCGTCCGTCTGCCTGACGTGTTTTTCATGGCGGAGGCGTACAACGACCACATGAAGACCACTCCCGGCGATCCCTGCGCCGCGCTGCTGGAAGCCGGGTTCAATGCCGTTTACGATTCCGATTGCTACCATCTGGCGCTCCACATGTACACGGAGAATAACTGGGCCAACGATTTCGACCGTCTTTTCCGCAGCAACCCCAAGTACATGACCAACGGCGTCCGCTATGTGGAGAACCATGATGAAACGCGCGTGTGCTCCCCGCTCTCCTGGGGCGGCGTGGGGCGTACCGTCCTGCCGGCCATCATGACGCTGGTGTACGCGTCCGGTCGCGGTCCCGTGCTGGTGTACAACGGGCAGGAAGTAGGGGAGCGGGCGGAAAGCCCCGGCGGCTATGGCGGCCATGACGGCCGCACCAGCATTTTTGACTACACCTGCCTGCCCCAGCTCCAGCCCTGGGTGGCGGACGGACGGTTTGACGCCTCTCTGCTGCCGGAGGACTCCGCGGAGCTGAGGAACTTTCATCAGCGGCTGCTTCCCCTGATGCAGCATCCGGCACTGGACCGCGGGGATTTTTACGGCCTGAACTGGGCCAACATGAAAAACACCACCTTTGGCAGGGAACCTGCGGAAGACACCTCCGGCCACTGGGTGTACGCCATGCTCCGGCATGATGCCCGTGCCAGGGCCACCGTGCTGGTGGTGGGGAACCTTTCCCCGGAGATCAACTTCTACAACCTCCGCATTTCCATTGCCCAGCACGCCTTCGGCTGGTGCGGCATCCAGACGGACCGCGTGCGTGTCAGGAACCTGATGGCCGGAGAGGGGGAAGACCGGGTTTTTGACCGGAAGGAACTGATGGAACGCGGGCTTCCCCATCCCCTGAAACCGGGGCATGTGGGCGTGCTGGAACTCTCTGCCGTTTAAAGGCGCATTCCCTCCGGAGGGGTGCGGCTGCTCTTTCCGATATTTTTTGCTCTGCTGGGCGTTTTTATAATGACGGGCGGTTTTTAATTCGGTATAGTCCCGGAAATTCCTATGACTAGACGTTTCCCTCACTCCATGTCTGCCATTCAGCAAATTGCCCTGGCGCTTGCCGTTGCCGGTATTGGAGCCGGCCAGGGGCTGGCCCAGGAAGGAGCAGGGGCCGCCCGCCGGACTGCGGCCCGGATGGAAGAGCAGGCCCAGGCTTCCATGCTGCTGCTGGGGCAGGCGCGTCAGCTGTATTCCGAGGGCAAGTACCAGGAAGCCCTGGACAATTACCGCAGGAGCCTGACCGCGCTGCCCAAGTCCCCCAACATGGAGAAGCGGCGCCGTTTTCTGGAAACCAGCATTGCGGACGCCAGCGTGGCCGTGGCGCAGGAATACATCAAGGTGGGGCGTTACGACGAGGCCGTCAAGCTGCTGGAAGATGCCTTGAAAGCCACGCCGGACCATGCCCTGGCCAAGCGCACGCTGGAAATAGCCCGGGACCCGGTTCGCACGAATCCGGCCCTATCCCCGGAACACGTCAAGAACGTGGAGGAAGTCAACCGCCTGCTTCGCCTGGCTTACGGCTATTATGAACTGGGCCAGTATGATGCGGCCCTGAAGGAATTTACCTCCGTCCTCCAGACGGACCCTTACAACACGGCGGCGCGGCGCGGCATGGAGCTGGTCAACCGCGCCAGAACCGCCTACTTTGACGCTGCCAGGGATGAAACCCGGAGCAGCGCCCTGGCGGACGTCTCCAAGCTGTGGGAGATGCCCGTTCCGCTGACGGAAACGCCGGAGGAACCCGCTTCCTTCTCCCAGCCGCTGGACAATCCGGTGGTGAATGTGGACCAGAAGCTGGGCATGATCCGTCTGCCCCGCGTGCAGCTGGACGGCGCAACGGTGCAGGAAGCCGTGGACTATCTGCGCAGCCTGGCCAGGACGCATGATACAACGGCCATGACGACGGCAGAGCGCGGCGTGAACATTTCCGTGGACCCCGGTCCTGCGGACAGCGTTTCAGCCAAGGAGACCGCCGGCAAGAGAATTACGCTTAATCTTCAAAACGTGCCGCTCCGCGACGCCCTGGAATACGTGGCGCGCGCTTCCGGCCTCATTCTGCGCACGAACGCCTTTGGCGCGGAGCTGGTATCCAGTTCTGACGGCACCTCCTACATGGTGACCAAGGCCATTGCCCTTCCTCCGGGTTTCTTCTCCGGCCTGTCGGAATCCTCCGATTCGGAAAATGCCGATCCCTTCGGTTCCGGGGATGCCGGTTCTTCCGGCATGACCCTGAAACGGGTGGACCCGCAGAAGGCGCTGGCCTCCCTGGGCGTGAAATTCCCGGAAGGCAGCTTCATCAAATACAACTCGGGCAACTCCACCCTCCTTTTCCACGGCACGCCCAAGGACTTGAGCATGCTGGAGGAGCTGGTGGCGTCCAAGACGGCGGAACAGCCCCTGCAGGTGGTTGTCAGCGCGACGTTCCTGGAAGTCAATCAGACGGACCTGGAAGAATTGGGCTTCAACTGGATCGTGAACCTGAACCTGGACCCCTCCAAGTGGTTCATGGGCGGTGCGGGCACCAACAAGAATGACTACAACAACACTGTGCTGGACAGCGCCGCCAGCGTGGTCGGAGCCGCCGTCCCGGCAGGGGTGGTGGGTGGACTGAGGTCCGGCAACCAGGTTTTTACGGAAGACAGCATTGACGGCATGATTGAGCGCGGTTCCTCCGCCAGAAGCACCGGCGTGGCCTACGTTCCCGGCGGTGCACCCAGCATCGTCACCATGCGCGGCATGTGGAGCCAGGCGGACATCACGATGATCATGCGCGGCCTGAGCCAGAAGAAAGGCACGGACATCATGCAGCATCCTTCCGTGATTGTGCGCCCAGGGGAAAAAGCCACCTTCTTCAGCGGCAAGGAACTGATTTACCCCACGGAATACGATCCGCCCGAAGTTCCCAACAGCACGGGCAACAACAATAACGGAGACGACTGGGGCGACTATGACGACGATGGCGGAGACCGCCTGCCGGTCATGCCCATCACGCCCGCCCACCCATCCGCCTATGAAACCAGGCAGCTCGGCACGGTATTCAACGTGGAGGTAACCGGCATCAGCGATGACAAATCCATCGTGGAAATGACCGTAGTGCCGGAAATCGTGGACTTTGACGGCTTCATCAACTACGGTACGCCGCTCTTCGTCCCCGTGGCCTCCCAGGAGAAAAATGCGAAGGAAGACATCGTCATGGTGAAAGCTTCCGACAACTTCATTCTCCAGCCCGTATTCTCCACGCGCCGCCTGACCGCTCCGGTACGCATTGCCACCGGCAGCACGCTCGTCATCGGCGCCTTGAAAAAATCCACCTCCATCACGTATGAGGATAAAATCCCCATTCTGGGGGATATTCCCTGGGTGGGCCGCCTTTTCCGCTCCAAGGGATCCAAGGAAGAGCGCAAGGCCATCATCATCATGGTGAAGGCGGAAGTGGTGGACCCGGGCGGCAAGCAGCTTTACACGCCGGGCACCGCCGTTCCGGATGAGGAAGCTCCGGCAGGGCTCGCGCCTCTTCCCGCCCTCAGCAATGCCCAGTAACCTTTAACCGGATTAAGACTATTGAAGAACAGTGATTCCGATCCTGAGTCCTCTTCTTCCTCCCAGGGGGCGGACAATATCATGCGCCAGCTGCATGCCTCGGATTCCCAGGGCGTGGAGCGAAAGAGGGAAGTAGTGGTGCGCCCGGACGGCAGCAAGGTCATCCGTGTGGAAAAACGCCGGCGGACCTACAATGACGACCACGGGGACGCCAAGCAGGCCGTGCTGAAAAACAAGCGTTTCCTCATTGGCCTCTGCATCTTGGTCCTGCTGGTTGTGGGCGCCCTGGCGGGAACGTACATGTACCGCCTGACTTCCTTCAATACGGAGGAATTCGCCGGGCGGCTGCAATCGGACCTCTCCGCCGCCTGGGGCGGGAAGGTGGAAGCCTCCGGCATGGCGATGGACGGCCTTTCCATGAAGGCCGCCCGCATCAAGGTCACTTTCCCGCAGGATTCCTGCCTGTCTTTTGTAATGATGGAAGGCGTTTCCGGAGAAATCTCCGCCACGTCCCTGTTCATGGGAAAAATCAAGGGGGAAAGCCTGAACATGGCCAAGGTCACGATTGGCCTGCGTCCCGGATTCTCCAAATTTGCCGTGCCGCAGACGAAGCGGGAACTCCCGTTCGTCTTCCGGCGGTACACCTCTCCGCGCCTGGAGGTAGGTTACGCCCACAAGACGGAGGAACTTACCCTGGAGCGGAATGACGGCCCCTTCTACATGACGGCGGAAGCCTACATCCGCACGTCCGGAAACGGTACGGAACCGGAATACGTGCTGGACCTGTCACAGCAAAAGCTGAAAATCAAGGGCTGGCCTCTGATGGGCGTCGACTCCGGCTCCATCATTTTAAACGGAAACGGCGTCAAGCAGCTCACCTTCTCCGGTTTTCTGGACAAGGGGCGCCTGCTCAACAAGCCTACGGACCTCAGCCCCTTCATGATTACGGGGAATTTCCTCTTGGGTACGGATTTCCGCCACCAGGCCTGGACCCTGACGGGCAGGAATTTTGACCTCCTCTCCCTGGTGGGGGATGACTTCGCTTCCTTCCTCAAGGTACAGATGGGGGAACAGGAAGTGGATGAAAAGCATGAATTGAAGCTGGACTTTGCGCTGCCCGTGACGGACGAACAGAAAAGGCCCTCCGTAAAAGGGTACAGCGGTTCCGTCATCAAGGCGACCATGCTCAGGCTGCCCGTCCTGCGCCTGCTGGCGGCCATGACCGCCCGGAACACGGAAATAAGGCTGCCTTACTCTTCCCCAGTCTTTACGTCCGGCTCCTTTCTGCTGGAAAGCGACGGAACGGACCGTTCCGCCTCCCTGAAAGAGATTTCCCTGTTTGAGCAGGGCTTCCTGGGAGTGACCGGGGTTCTGTACAGCAACGGTTCCGCCGTGACGGGAGAGCTGGTCTTTAAAATCCCCTCCTACATGGTGGATAGCCGACGCCTGCCGTCCGGCGTTACGCAGGAGGGGCATGAAATCATTCTCCCCGTGAAAATTTCCGGTACGCCGGCATCCCCGCAGGACAACTCCGCCGGCATGCTCCAGGAAGTGGAGCCGCGCGCGGACCGTCCGGGAATGGGGACTGCCCCCTCCCGCGGAACGGCTCTTCCCGCTCCGTCAAGTACCCCGCCCGCCCGCATTACGGTGGACGGATTCATGTGATATTGCCGAGGATTCATGTTGCTGCTCAACCCCATTGTCCGAAAAACGTCCGAAAAGCGTTCCCGCTGGTGGACCAAGCTGGCCGGCTTCGGCCTGTGGTCGTTGCTCCAGCCCATCTGCATGAGCCTGAATATCCGCTCCATCAAGGAGGAGCACGACGACGTTTACACGGCGCCCTTCCTGGTGGCCCTCTGGCACAACCGCACGACGGTGCCCGGCTACGCCTGGTCCCTGGCCCAGAAGCCGCTCAAGATGTGCGTGCTCACCAGCGCCAGCAAGGACGGCGCCCTGGTGGAGGCCGTATGCAAACACTTCGGCTTGGATTCCGTCCGCGGTTCCTCCGGACGGCGGGGAGCCCTGGCCTACATGGAAATGATGAGGAAGGTGCAGGAGGGGGACGTCTGCTTCTGCCTCACCCCGGACGGTCCGCAGGGCCCCATTTACCAGGTGCACCACGGCATCATCAAGATGGCCTCCCAGTCCGGGCTTCCCATCGTTCCCGTGTGCATCGAATATGAAAGCTGCTGGAGGCTGAACAAGGCCTGGGACCGCTACGCCATTCCCAAGCCGTGTTCCAACGTGAACATTCTATGGAAAAAGCGCCTGTTCATTCCTCCGGACGCAACGGATGAGCAGGTAGCGGACTACGCCCGCCTTCTGGCCGGGCTGCTGAGCGAGGGGCTTCCGGACTTCCCGCCACTTAATCAATCATTATTATGCAAATCATCGACGGAAAACAGGTAGCCTCCCAGGTGCTGGAAGAGGTTGGAAAGGACATTGCCCGGCTCAGGGAACAGGGAATAACGCCCGGCCTGGCCGTGGTTCTGGTGGGGGAGGACCCCGCCTCCCAGGTGTATGTGAATTCCAAGGTGAAAAAATGCGCGGAGCTGGGAATGAACTCCCGTAAAATCGTTCTCTCCGCGGATGCCTCCCAGGAAGAACTGCTCCAGGTCGTCCGTGACTTGAATGCGGACCCCTCCATCCACGGCATTCTGGTGCAGAGCCCGCCTCCCCCCATATCGACGAGGCGGCCGTGGTCCTGGAAATAGACCCCGCCAAGGATGTGGACGGCTTCCACCCGGAGAACGTCGCCAAGCTGGTGCTGGAGGATGAAACCGGTTTTGTGCCCTGTACCCCGCTGGGCTGCATGAGGCTGTTGCAGGCGGCCGGCATTGAAACGGCGGGCGCGAATGCCGTGGTCATCGGCCGCAGCATGATCGTGGGCAAGCCGATGGCCCATCTTCTGATGTCCAAGCAGGCGAACGCCACCGTTACGGTGGCCCACTCCCGCACGAAGAACCTGCCGGAGCTTTGCCGTTCCGCAGACATCATCGTGGCGGCGATAGGCAGGCCCGCATTTGTGACGGCTGATTTTGTGAAGGACGGCGCCGTGGTGGTGGACGTGGGCATCAACCGCGTGGAAGATGCCTCCGCCAAGCGCGGCTACCGGATTGTTGGAGACGTGGCCTATGATGAAGTGGTGCCCAAGTGCCGGGCCATTACCCCCGTGCCCGGCGGCGTGGGGCCGATGACCATCGCCATGCTGATGGCTAACACGGTCAAGGCCTGCCGCCAGCAGACGGGGGCCTGACGGAGTGCCGTGACGTCCGTTTTTCTTGTCAAATGAAGGAAAGTAGGGCAGTATTCACTTACCATTATGTCAAGTAAATTACTCGAAGGCAAAGTTGGTGTCGTAATCGGCGTGGCGAACAAGCGCAGCATCGCGTTCGCAATTGCCAAGGCATGGCATGAAGCGGGCGCAAAGCTCATCTTCAATTATCAGGGCGAACGCCTCAAGGACGGCGTGCTCAAGCTGGTCCATGAAAACTTCGGCGAAGACGTCCCCGTTTACGATCTGGATGTCAGCAATGATGAATCCATCAATGCATTCTTTGAAAAAGTCCGGGAACACACGGACAAGGTGGATTGCATGCTGCATTCCGTGGCTTTTGCCCCGAAGGAAGCCCTTGGCGGCAGTTTCCTGGATACGGGACGCGAGGCGTTCAAGATTTCCCTGGATATCTCCGCCTACTCCCTGGTGGCCCTTTCCCGCGCCGTGGAGCCCATGATGTCCGACAACGGCAGCATTCTGGCGATGTCCTACCTGGGTTCCGAAAAGGTGGTGCCGAACTACAACCTGATGGGCGTTTCCAAGGCCGCCCTGGAAGCCTGCACCCGTTATCTGGCGTATGATCTGGGCCGCGCCCGCGGCATCCGCGTCAACTGCATCAGCGCGGGCCCCATGCAGACGCTTGCGGCACGCGGCGTTTCCGGCTTTAACACCATGTTCAAGGTGTATGAGGAACATGCCCCCCTGGGCCGTTCCTGCACGGGCGAGGAACTGGGCGCTACCGGCGTCTTCCTGGCCAGCGACGGCGCAGCCGCGATCACCGGACAGGTGATTTACGTGGACGGCGGCTATCAGATCATGGGCATGTAGCATTCCCTCCGGGAAAATTTCCCCTTTGTTTCAGGCCGTACCGCTTGTCGGTACGGTCTTTTTGCGCTGTTTCCGCGGGTATGACAGGGATGCGCCATCTCTCCTGTCAAAATTCTTGTGTTCCGGTGTCTCATTTTTATAAATAAGAAAATGACAGCCTCCCCTCGTTATCTGTTTAACGGAGAAACGTGCGGCAGCTTGGATGAATTGTTCCTCCGCTACGGGAACTCTTCTCATAAAGCCCATATCTCCCTTGTTGGCGGGGACGGAATGCACATGCAGTCCGTTCCGGTGGGTAACGGCCTTTATTATTGCGAGGTGGGGGATGACGCCCATGGCTACGTCTGCCCCCATGAAATGCCGGTTGAGGAATTGGAGGAACAATTCCGCCGTTTTGATTCAGGGGAGGATTTCTCCTTTGTGAAGGAAGATTGGAGCTTTTACGAACCTTCCGCCTCCCCGCTTCCGGCGATGGTCAAATGGATTGGCGTCGCGGCCCTGATGGATGCCGCCATTGTACTGGCCTTCATCGGGCTTCCGGAGGGCCACACCGTCCATCTTTCCTGCATGCTGGATACGTTTACCCGTTTTCTGCTCAGTTAAGGCGCGCAGGGGCGGCCTGTTGAAGGAAGCCTTTTGCGGCTCCTCTTCAGGGGGCGAGTACCTTCAGCGTGCCGTGGCGCGTGATGCGGACCGGGGCGTTGCCCATATAATCGCCGTCCAGTTCACAGGCGGCCTGTCCGGCGGAAATGACGGTTCCCCCCGTCATCCGGATATATTCAAAGGAGCCGTTCCGCCGGGAATGGAAGCCTCCGTGGACGGCGGCCATCAGGCATTCCCCGATGATGGAGGGAATGGAATGTTTGAAAACCACGGCGTCCAGAAGACCGTCGTCATTATCCGCTTCCGCAAAGAAATTCAGCGGTCCGCCGTACCTGCGCCCGTTGCCGAAGAGGATGGAACGGCCTGCCACCACCCGCCCGTCATCCGTGGACAGGGTCAGCCGGGGCTGCCGCTCCGTGCAAACCCGGGCGCCGGCAATGACGTAGGCGAAGGCCTTCCATTTCTTTTTCATTTCCCACGTGGTCAGTTCCACGGCACGGGCGTCCGCGCCTATGCCCGCCATCTGGAGAAAGGGCTGCCCGTTGAAGGCGAACAGGTCCACGTCCCTGGGACGTCCCGCATTCAGAACATGCAGAGCATGGTCAAAATCCTGCCGGATACCGATTTCACGGGAGAAGACGTTCATGGTTCCCGCGGGGAAGGGGGCCAGCGCCGTTTCCGTATTGCAGAGGGCCCTGGCCGCCACGCCCAGCGTGCCGTCCCCGCCCGCCACGGCCACGACGGGAGTTCCGGAATCCGCCCGGGCGGCCAGGTGGCGCAGCATGTCTTCCCTGCTTTCCGGCTCAATGACGTCAAAAAGATCCCGGTGGCCGTCCAGCCAGCGGCGGAAGCGGTCGGCCCTGGCGCTGCGCGCCGTATTATTGAAAAACAGGGGAATCCTCATGGAGCGGTCACGGAGAAATTCAAAATCTGCACCGGGGCTTCCGTATGGGCCACGGGTTCATGGCGCACTGTTCCGTCGGGCAGCATGAATTCCAGAATGCCGCGGGAGACGTTGTCCGGCAGGCGCACTTCCAGAAACTTCCTCATGTCGTCGGATGGGCCGGGGGTGGTGCCTTCCGCCAGGACTTTCCCTTCTTCCGACTTGAGAACGACGCGCAGGGGCAGTCTTCTGCCGCTGCCTTCCTTCCCATCCCTGATATCCAGCATCAGCCTGCTGCCCGGCAGGTACTCCGGCTGTGCCGCCACCCAGTCCGACGCCAGTTTCATATAACGGTCCGTGATCCTGACGGCGGGGACGGTCCGGCTTTCCGGAGGGAAGGTCAGCGCGCGCCGTTTTTCGTCGTAGCGGGCTTCCCAGATCAGCGGGAAGAACTCTCCGGCGCCCTCCTTCTTCCAGGAGGTGGCGTAAATGGCGTTCTCCGGTTTGCGGGGGTCCAGCATGCTGATGGCGGACATCACCCACGGGGTGTTGAAATCCTTCTCGTTGTACTCCAGCATTTTCCATTCCCCGTCACACCAGGCTTCCACCCAGTTGTGGTTGCCGCGCACATGGTTCCAGGTAAGGACGCCGGCCATGCGGGCCGGAATGCCCACGGAGCGGAGCGCGCAGACGAGCAGGATGCTCTGGCCCGTGCAGGAAACCTTGCCGGATTGCAGGGATTCCTTCACCCCCTGGTGAGGAACCCTTCTTTCCGTGGAATAGCGCACATTCAGGGTTTTCTGGATGCAGGAGGCAATCGTGAGGGCGGCTTCCCGGCCCGTCTTGCATGCGGAAACCAGCGGCGCAAAGAGGTTGTGGAACTGTTCCCGCCATTCGTCGCGCGGCTCGTTGACCACGGCATAGGGGAGCACGTTGTTTTCATAAAGCTCCCACGGAACCTTGCCGGCCCAGGGGAACTGGCTGCGGGCGTCCAGCGCCAGGCGGACTTCCCGGTCCAGCCGTTCTTCCGTAATCGTTTCCCTGTCCTGCGCGGGCATGTAGGCGCGCAGGAATTCCACTCCGTCCGGAATGGCGTCATGGGCGGCGCAGAGAGCGGCGGTCAGGCCCAGGAGAAGGGCGGAAGGCAGCGGATTCATGAACACCGGAATTCATACCTGAATTCCGGGAGGGAGACAAGCTTCCTCTTGCGCAAGTAGGGCATGGAAATGGGCGAACAGGTGCGTGTCTTCCGGCGGCGTGGGGGCAAACGGGGCGTCATTGTCCAGGATATCCTCGCAAATGCGCATGAAATCGCGGGAGGTTTTCGCCCTTTTCATGTAATGGTCAAAGGAATAGGGAAGCCCGCGCGCGGTGTAAACCAGGTATTTTTTCATGCGGTGGATGTGTTTTTCCTCCACATAACGCTCCTGCATTTCCAGCGTGCGCTCATGGAGGCGGCGGATGTAATGCAGCACGTCCCGGAAGGTGGGGAAGCAGGGACTCTACCCTGGAAACGGTCGTGAAGCTGGGAAAATATCCATGGATTGCGCAGGGCCGCGCGCCCGATCATCAGGCCTGCGGGCCGGGCCAGCCGCACCCACGCGTCCGCCGTGGCCGCATCCACAATGTTGCCGTTGGCGACCACCGGACAGTCCAGCGCTTCCACGGCCCATTTTACCCATTCCGGATGCACCGGGGAGCGGTAGCCTTCCCGTACGGTGCGGGCGTGGATGCACACCCTGTCCGGGGTGTGGGCGGCAATCACGGGGAGAATGCGTTCAAACTCGTCCGGATTCTCGTATCCCAGGCGGCATTTGACGGTGAAGGCCCCGGCGGGAAGAACGTCCCGGAGCGCGCCCAGGGCCGCGTCCATGGCCTTCAGGGAGCGCAGCATGCCCCCTCCGGCGTTTCTCCTGCACACCATCGGGGCGGGGCAGCCCATGTTCAGGTCCACCCCCGCGCAGTCGTGCTCCATCAGGGCCAGCGCGTCCCTCGCCAGGTACTCCGGCTCATGGCCCACGAGCTGGCCGTAAATGGGGCGCCCCGTGGGATTTTCATCAATGGAGCGCAGGATGTATGGCGACATCTTTTTATGATGGGCCACCGTTCTGAAATACTCCGTGATGAAATAATCCGGCAGTGAATTCAAGTCCTTCAACGTCTTGAGGAAAGCCAGATCCGTCACATCTTTCATGGGGGCCAGGGCCAGGAGCATGCGCCTGTGCATACCGTGAAAAGCCCCGGTTGGCAAGCTGTGATTGTCTTGACGAAAGAAGGAAAGTGTGGAAGCTGTGAGCATGAATCAGGACTCAACCCGCAAAGCCAGAGTGAATGTGAGACGAGCCGAGGTGATGGAACAGGTGGAGAAGGAAATCCAGCAGCATTACCAGAGTGAATTGATTTCCCATATCCGGTCTGCGGGCAACGTGTACAACCTGGGCCACACGGAATTTTCCTGGCGAGGGAGTTTGGATTCTGCAACGGCGTGCGCCGCGCCATAGACATAGCGTATGCGGCCCGCAGGGTGTTCCCGGACCGGCGGATTTTCCTGATCGGGGACATCATCCACAATCCGGAGGTAAACCGGCAGCTGGAGGAAATGGGCATTCAGAAGCTTCCCTGGAAGCAGCTTGATTCCTCCTATGACCGGATTGCCGCGGACGACGTGGTGATTATTCCCGCGTTCGGCGTGCCCACTCCCTTCATGGATGCGCTGGAGGAAAAGGGCGTGCAGATTGTGGACACGACCTGCGGGGACGTGATGAAGGTCTGGAAAAGGGTGAAGAATTACGCCGCCATGGGGATTACCTCCATCATTCACGGCAAGGCCACCCATGAGGAAACCAGCGCCACGGCCTCCCGGGCCCTGGGGGAACGGGGAAAGGGGAAATACCTGGTGGTTTACGATTTGGAGGACGCCCGCATCCTGTGCGACTACATGCTGGGCCGCGGAGACCGCGAGGCGTTCCTGAAACGGTTTGAAGGCTGTTATTCCCGGGATTCGATCCGGACCGGGATCTGGAGGAAGTGGGCATCGCCAACCAGACCACCATGCTGAAGACGGAGACGCAGACGCTCCAGAGGATGGTGAAGGACGCCGTCGTCCAGAGGGACGGGGACGATGATAATTTTTATGTGTTCGACACTATTTGCGGCGCTACCCAGGACCGCCAGGACGCCCTGTACGAGCTGTTGAAGAACCCTCTGGACGTCATGTTCGTGGTGGGCGGCTACAATAGTTCCAACACCACGCACCTGGTGGATATCGCCAAGGAGCATGTGCCCACGTATTTCATTGAATCCGCAGAAAGCATCAAATCCATCCAGTACGTGGATGCCTTTGACACGGAAACGCGGGAAGTCCGCCGCATGACCACGGAACCGGTGGTGCAGAATCTGGGCAAATCCCTGAAGGTGGGGATTACGGCGGGCGCTTCATGCCCGGCCAACCTGATTGAGGCCACTATCCTGCGCATTGCAGAATTGCGCAAGTAGCGGCGCGCATCCGGAGCTGGAGGGATGCGGAGAAATGGGCACGCCTTCCACCGGGAAGGCATCTGCCGTTTTTCTCACGAAAACGGAGCGGTGGCCGAACCCGCGGGAGAGGAAAACAGAGAAACAGGAATACGGCGGAAAACGGCGCCGGGCGGGACTCCTTAATTTTCCAGGTCTTCCGGGGTGACGGAACGCTGTTCCCGGGAGGCAAGCAGTACGGCCTGTTCCACGACGTACTCCGTATTGGAGTCGAAACGGTAGGCGTTGCAGTTGGGACACACGGCAGTGGTCAGGGACACGATGGAGCCGCAGGCTTCGCAAACCTTGAAGTCCCCGGGACGGTCAATAATCAGTTTGGCTTTATCCAGGCGGGATTGCTGCATGGGAGGGGAAAATAAAACAAGCCGCTCAGCAGAACAGAGCGGCTTGCCATAAAGATCGTCAGAAAACCGAAGTGAAAACTCAGGCGATTTTTGCGATGGCCTTGGCGGCCTTGCTCTTGTAGTTGGCGGCGCGGTTGGCGGGAATGGTGCCCACCTTGGCGGCCTTGTCAACGGCGGAGGAGAAAGTGTTATAGGCAACGGCAGCGGCTTCCTTGTCAGACGTTTCCACCGCAGTGGCAATCTTCTTGCGGAGGGTCTTCAGCTTGGAGGACACAGCGCGGTTGCGGGCGGTGCGGGTTTCTGTCTGACGGATGCGCTTGAGTGCGGATTTGGTATTGGCCATGTTTTAAAAGAGGTTCGGTTTCCGTTTCGAGGTGGCAGAAACATTAGAATAACAGGACAAAATGTCAAGCTCTTGATATATTTTTTAAGGCATTCCTCCTAAGCGCGGGCAGACTGCGGGCTTTACCGGAAAAAGGGTTTGTGGCATCCTGTGCCTCCGTTATGAAGAAACGCGTGGATTTGCCTGAAAAAAAATATGAAGGATATATTTTTGATCTGGACGGCACCCTGGTGGACAGCATGCCGCTCCATTACAAGGCATGGCGCAAGGCCCTGGCCCGTGCGGGGGCGCCGGACCGCGTGTTCCTGGCGGATGAATTTTATTCCTGCGGCGGTAAATCCGCCAACGACGTGGTGCGTTTTCTGAATGAACGGTACGGCATGCACATGGATGCTGCTTCTACCGCTGCGGACAAGCGCCGAATTTATCTGGAAATGCTGGAAGAGGAGGGCATGCAGCCCATCCGGGAGGTGGTGGAATTCGTGCATTCCCTGGGAGACGCCCCCAAGGCGATCGCCACGGGAAGCGCCATGCCGGGAGCGTCCCGGACGCTGGCCGCCGCCGGACTTTCAGGTCTCTTTGACGTGATTCTGACGCCGGATGAAGTGGAGCATGGCAAGCCTGCGCCGGACATGTTCCTGAAAGCGGCGGAACTTCTGGGGGCATCCCCGGACCGCTGCGTGGTTTTTGAAGACGCGGAACCCGGCATGGAGGCCGCCGCAGCCGCCGGAATGGACTGCGTGCACGTCCGCCGCGCGTCCCTGGCCTGATTCCCTCTCCAGCGGCTTCCGCAGAGGGGCGCTTTCCGGCCTTCCCCTCCTCCCGGGATGCACGCCTGCATTTTAATGAAAAGGCTTCACATTACGCCCGGAATGCGCTAGAACCTTTTTTCCTATTGAACAAATAAAATATTATTTGCACATGAGCACAAACGACAAAACATCATCCGCCCCGACGAAAACCCGCATGACAGGAGCCGAAGTGCTCGTGGAATGCCTCGTGCGTGAAGGTGTAGACGTCGTCTTTGCCTATCCCGGCGGCGCCAGCATGCCGATTCACCAGGCCCTGAGCCATCAGCCCAAAATCCGGACCATCCTGCCCCGCCACGAACAGGGCGGCGCGTTCGGCGCGGAAGGCTACGGCCGCGTTACGGGCAAGGTGGGCGTCTGCATCTCCACTTCCGGCCCTGGCGCCACCAACATGATCACCTCCATTGCGGACGCCTATCTGGACTCCACTCCGCTGGTGGCGATTACGGCGCAGGTCATGCGTTCCCTGATCGGCCGCGGCGCCTTCCAGGAGACGGACGTGTTCGGCATGACCGCCCCCATCGTGAAGCACAGCTATCTGGTGACGGAACCGGAAGAACTGCCCCGCATCATCAAGGAAGCCTTTTACATCGCCTCCACGGGCCGTCCCGGCCCGGTGGTGATTGACATGCCCAAGGACGTGCAGGAAGCCGTGTTTGCGCCGGACTTCGACATGGAGATGGACCTCCCCGGCTACAACCCCGTGCTGCCCGTTCCCACGGAAAAGCTGGAAGAACTCATTCCGCTGATTGAAGGCGCCAGCCGTCCCGTCATTTACGCCGGCGGCGGCATCATCTCCGCGGAAGCCTCCGCGGACCTGCTGGAATTTGCGGAACGCTCCCAGATTCCCGTGGCGACCACCCTGATGGGCATAGGAGCCATGCCGGAGACCCACCCTCTTTCCCTGCGCTGGCTGGGCATGCACGGAGCCGTGTTTGCGAACAACGCCGTGAATGAAGCGGACCTGGTGATCGCCCTGGGCGCCCGGTTTGACGACCGCGTGACCGGCGCCGTCAACATGTTCTGCCCGGACTTCACCATCGTCCACATTGACATTGACGCCAGCGAGATCAACAAAAACAAGAAGGTGGCGCACCCCATCCGCGCGAACGTGAAGGACGCCCTCCAGGTTCTCAACGCCGCTCTGGCCGCTCAAGGCTGGGAACGCAAATCCTCCGGCTTTACCCGCACTCCGGAATGGTTCGGAGTGATTGAAGACTGGAAGAAGCAGTACCCCTTCTCCTATGAAGACCGCAAGGGCTATATCTCCCCGCAGGCCGTCATTGAGGAACTCTACCGCCAGACGGCGGACAAGGATCCCATCATCTGCACGGGCGTGGGCCAGCACCAGATGTTTGCCGCCCAGTTCTTCAAATTCGACAAGCCCCGTCGTCTGGCTACCTCCGGCGGCCTGGGAACCATGGGCTACGGCCTTCCCGCCGCCATGGGCGTGTGCCTGGCCTGTCCGGACAAGCTGGTGGTGAACATTGACGGAGACGGCTCCATGCTCATGAACATTCAGGAGCTGGCTACCATTCACGTGGAGCGCCTGCCTGTCAAATGCATCATCCTGAACAACCAGCACCTGGGCATGGTGGTGCAGTGGGAAGACCTGAAGTATGACTCCAACCGGGCCCAGACCTTCCTGGCGGACCCGCACGACAGCTATGACCCCACCCACAAGACGGAAGACGTCATCTACCCGAACTACCCGCTCATCTGCGCCGGATTCGGCGTCAAGTGCGAGCGCGTGCTCCGCATAGAGGAACTTCCGGCGGCCATCACCCGCATGATTGAATCCCCGGAGGCGTACGTGCTGGACGTAATGGTTCCTCACGACGTGCATGTGCTGCCGATCATCCTGGGCGGCATGAGCTACAAGGACGTGATTCTGGAACGCATTGCCGGGGACGGCTCCGCCAAGAAGGCGTCCGAACTGGGCAAGGAAATTCCGACGGCCCTGTAAGGAATATTCCGTCATTCATTCGTTAACGGGAGCCGTCCGCAAGGGCGGCTCCTTTTTAATGGCAGCGGAAACCGGAGGGGAATTCGGCTTCCGGCAATGGGGAAAACGGCACGCCGCCCGGGAGGCCTGTTGTTTTTGTGTCTCCATGTTGGCGGCTCCGGGGATGCACGGTTCTGTTTGAAGGAACATGGAAGATGTTGCTGGACGCGGCAGAGGGGAACGGCTAGCATCAATGAACCAAGTTGAATGCAAGCCGGACCGGACGCGGCGAAGATGGAATATTACGGAATAACGCCGCGTCTGATGCCGCCTTGCGCCAACCCCAAGCTCACAGAAAATTCCCGGGAGACCGGCGCTTGCTGCAAGTGATTGGGAAATGGATATTGACAAAAGAATCACCTCTTATCGGACCTGACCGTATCCGGCTTCCGCATCAGGTTGGCGCAAACCCCTTGCTGCGCCCTTGATGCTCAACCCGTATCCTTCAGGCCGTCGCACCCTCACGGGTGCGTGGATTGAAACTTTCTAAGGTAGGCTACTCTGGAATTTGAGTATCGTCGCACCCTCACGGGTGCGTGGATTGAAACAAAAGATTATCCATGATCTGCTGGCTCTTGATAAGTCGCACCCTCACGGGTGCGTGGATTGAAACCAGACAAGATAGCCGTAATATTGTGTGAAGGGAAGTCGCACCCTCACGGGTGCGTGGATTGAAACGTAAACAGAGTAGGTGATAGCGTCCGTCACGTCCGTCGCACCCTCACGGGTGCGTGGATTGAAACTTGCCAAAAGCCAGAATATCTGTTACGAAGGCTTGTCGCACCCTCACGGGTGCGTGGATTGAAACTATTTCCCTGCCTGTCTACATGCTCTTGAAAAAAGTCGCACCCTCACGGGTGCGTGGATTGAAACCATGACAGAGCCGGAACAAACCAGTTACACGGCGTCGCACCCTCACGGGTGCGTGGATTGAAACTACAGTTCCTTATGAGTGAATGTGTTGCAAATGGGTCGCACCCTCACGGGTGCGTGGATTGAAACCCCATATTATATCCCCTTTTATTATATCCCTATCGTCGCACCCTCACGGGTGCGTGGATTGAAACCGGCCTTGACGCGCCAGGGCGGCCATTACATCAAGTCGCACCCTCACGGGTGCGTGGATTGAAACAACGCAGGCGACGGGCATCAAGGGGCAATACGCCGTCGCACCCTCACGGGTGCGTGGATTGAAACCAGCTCCTTGATTCTGGTCTCCTGTTGGGCGACCGTCGCACCCTCACGGGTGCGTGGATTGAAACAGAGTTAAACCCCTTCAGGCCGCCGGAACCCTTGGTCGCACCCTCACGGGTGCGTGGATTGAAACTCGTCAACTCCGCTCTTTGTAACGCGGCCAAGGAGTCGCACCCTCACGGGTGCGTGGATTGAAACCCGGGAGCCAAGACAAAGCGGCTTGTCCATGTCAGTCGCACCCTCACGGGGTGCGTAGAATGAATAGTGCAGTTGTTTTTAATGATGTCTGCATGGTAAGGGAGGTGATTATTATGATAAATGGTTATTTATTGAATATTCTTTTAAGGAGGATTTTTATGTTGGGGAGGACGCCGGATGAACAACTTTCCGGATGGTTTATTATGGTTTCCGGACAGCCTGTCCGGAAAAGGGAAGCAGGCAAGCGGTGCATTTCCTGCGGCATGGGATTTTTTTCCGCGTTCACAGTTTGTGATGGATGAAGCCGGAGCAATCCAATATAAAGATAAGATGCATATAGACTGGTTGAATGATTTTTTGGAATGGACGCCTATTTTGCTGATGGTGCTGGTAGCGGTCGTTTTTCTGGTGGCGCTGAAATGGAGAAGCGGCAGGATGAAGAAGTTTCTGGAGGAGTGGAAACGTAAGATCGTCCGGCAGGCGGAAGCCGGGAATCCCTCCGCCCAGTTCCGTCTGGGGCGCATTTACCAGGAGGGGGACGGCGTGGAGAAGGACCCGGACCGGGCGGAGGATTGGTTTCACAGGGCGTTGCCCGGGTTGAAGCAGAAGGCGGATGCGGGAGATGCGGATGCCGCCTTTGACCTGTATGATTGTTTTCATGAAGGTCTGGGCGCGGAGAAGAGCGATACGCAGGCCCTGCACTGGCTGCAGCTTGCAGCGGAGCAGGGCAAGCCGGAGGCCATGTTTGACCTGGCCCTGGAGTACCGGGAAGGCGGCCTGGTGGAGAAGAATGAGGATTTGTTCATGTACTGGCTGCGTAAGGCTGCGGAAGCGGACGAGAGGGACGCCCAGTACCTGCTGGCCGCCTGTTATGAACACGGCAATGGAGTTCCGCAGGATTTGAATCTTGCACGGGAATGGTATGACCGCGCGGCGGAAGGAAAGGATTCCGGTACGGAGGAGGATCCGGAGCGCGCACAGGGGAAATAGGAGGCGGCGAGCCTCTTTCGGCTGGACAAATGGGGAAGCGGGCGACACTCTAGGCGTTTCATGGAGGGCATACGCTATTACAACCGCTACACGGGCAGGGAAGAACGGGAACAGGTGCTGGGGGAGAAGTACCTGCAATGGATTTACGGCACTTCCACAGGCCGGGCTGCACTGCATGTCCTGATCAAGCGCGGCGTTTTTTCCCGTCTGCTGGGGTGGTTGAAGAACCGTTCTTCCAGCGCGCGGTCCATCCCCTCTTTTGTGGAGGAGTACGGCATCAATATGGAGGATTCCCTCAAGGGGATGGGAGAGTTCAAGCATTTCAACGATTTTTTCTACCGCCGCCTGAAACCGGGAGCTCGCCCTCTGGCCGGTGGGGAGGATACGGCCGTTTTTCCCGCGGATGCCCGGCACATGGGCTGGGAACGCGCTGACCGAATCAAGAGCGTTTTCGTGAAGGGGCAGAGTTTTGACCTGCCCGCCCTTATGGGGAGTGAAGCGCTGGCCGGACGGTATGCGGAAGGCGCCGTCGTTTTGTCGCGCCTGTGCCCCACGGATTACCACCGTTTTCATTTTCCGGTGTCCGGGGTGCCCGGCCCGTGGACGAGGCTGGGCGGTCCGCTGGCGAGCGTGTCTCCGTACTGCCTGCGCCGCCGGCTGGCGTGGCTATGGACTAATAAAAGGAATTTGACCCTGATCCGGTCGGAGTTGTGGGGAGAGGTCGCCATGCTGGAGGTGGGCGCCACCGGGGTGGGGCTGATTGAGGAGACGTATGTTCCGGACGTTCCCGCCGCAAGAGGGGGAGAAGGGGTATTTTGCCTTTGGAGGCTCCACGGTGATGTGCTTTTTTGAACCGGGCAGAATACGCCTGGCTCCCGACCTGCTGGAAAAGACGGCGGAAGGCATGGAGTTGTTTGCCCGTCAGGGAGATATGATGGGCGTCTCTGCGGAGTAGCTGCGGTCCGGGAAGGGGTGCGGCCATGATGTCTCCGGATTATGAATCCGGAGTCAAGCTTACAAAATTGAAAGAAAAAGGTTTTGGAGAATTTGAGCTTGTCCATATCATGGGAATTGTCAGAGGGTGTTCCTGATGTAATGGGCTTTCTTTTCGTTCCAGTAATGGTTAATAACCGTCTTTACGCTTCGGCGGCGCCCTCCATCAGGGCGGGAGGCCCTGGCTCCCGGGAGATATGCGGCTGTGAAAGGGGACGGTGGAAGTGTGGATGGATTGTGGCTTTGCGGCACTGGCGCCTGAAAGCGGCAGAGTTCCTGCTTTTCGTTGTTGAAACTCTTTCTGGAGCATAGCGGAAGTTTTTTTTAATAGCCGTCACTGCATTCCGGTGAGGGCATCCATCAGAGCCGGGAGGTCCTGGACTACCAGACGATATGCGGCCGTAAAAAGTGAATGTGGGAAATGTTGATGGAATGTCCATTTGGAGTTTTTTCCAGCCAAGCCGGAGCCTGGAGAAAGACAGCTTTTCCGGATTGTAGAATCTTTAACGGATTCATAATCCGCTATTTCCTTGGGCAACGGGTTCCATTCCGTATTTCACCCATTAATAAGAATAAATTTATGAAGTGCCTATGTATTCTTGGTGTTCTGGCCAGCCTGGCAACGGCACAGGCGGCTACTGTGTTGAGCACGACGACCAAGGACGATCCTTCCACCCTGACTTCCGGGGGATACGGAGCCTATTACGGTTTTTCCTTTGACCTGGACCACATGCTTCTTTCCTCCGGGGAAGGGATTTCACCGAATTCCACGGTGTTCCTGCAATCACTGGATATTGCCAAGGCGACGAACAGAACGGATGCCACCGACGGGCTGTACGTGACGATTTTTTCCTCCGCCGCTACCAAGGACGGAACGACGTTCGTGGGGCAGTCCACGACCACCGTTGACATGGCCGGAGATGGCGCCGGAGACGGAGCGGCCTCCTGGGAGAAGGCCGTGTTCAATAATTTGCAGCTTGATAGCGGCGTAACTTATTACGTGGCTTTTACGACGACGCAGATTTCAGATGCCACCAGTTGGGGTGATGTGAGCTTTTCCTCCGCCAGGTTGAGGCTTGGCAAGGAAGCCGACGGCGTGGACATCGGGGATGTGTATAAGAATGCGGGCTTTACCAGTACGGAGGGTTCCGTATGGGGACCGGCGTTGAGGGCGGAAGTGACGCTGGCCGCCGTGCCGGAACCGGCTTCCGCCTCCCTCGGCCTGCTGGGGCTGGCCGCCCTGCTGATGCGCCGCCGCAGGTTCTGATTAACGGAGCCATGAATGAAAGAGTCCGGCACTCCTCCCGGGAATGCCGGATTTTTTGATTTTCCGGAATAACGGGCTGGGTAAGGACCGTTCGCAGGTTACTTCATTTCCGCAATGGCGCGGGCCATGTCCGGAGCCTTGAAGGTGGAGGAGCCCGCCACCAGCACGTCCGCCCCGGCCAGGGCGCACTGCGCGGCATTGTCTTTGCCGATTCCTCCGTCCATTTGAATCAGGAAAGGGGCCTGGTGCTCCGTGCGCCATTCGGCGGCTTTTTCCACCTTGTCCAGCACGGAGGGCATGAAGGATTGTCCGCCGAAGCCCGGCACCACGGACATGACCAGCAGCAGGTCTATTTCCTCCAGGTAGGGAACTACGGCGTCAAAGGGCGTGGCCGGGTTGACGGCCAGACCGTTTTTCACTCCGGCTTTCCGGATGCGCCTGAGGGTGTCGCGGATGTAGTGGGGGTCCCCCAGCTCTACATGGAAGCAGATGAGGTTGACGCCCGCTTTGACAAAGCGGTCAAAGTAGTGGTCCGGCCGTTCAATCATCAGGTGGGCATCCAGGAAACGGTCCGGCCCCACCGCTTTTCTGACGGCGGCGCAGATTTCCGGGCCGAAGGAGATGTTGTCCACAAAGTGGCCGTCCATGATGTCCAGGTGTAGCCAGTCGGCTCCGGAGTCAAAGGCACGGCGCGCTTCCTCCCCGATGCGGGAGAAGTCGGCGGCCAGCAGGGACGGGGCGATCATGGTCATGATGGCAGAGTCTTTCCGGGGTGTCAGTTGGCTACGATGTTGACCAGGCGGCCGGGCACGACAATTACCTTGCGCACGGTGACGC
Organism: Akkermansia sp. JRP_AM1; assembly: GCF_049262625.1. Taxonomy (NCBI): domain Bacteria; kingdom Pseudomonadati; phylum Verrucomicrobiota; class Verrucomicrobiia; order Verrucomicrobiales; family Akkermansiaceae; genus Akkermansia; species Akkermansia sp. JRP_AM1. The sequence goes on along the minus strand of NZ_CP118234.1, from coordinate 135,017 downwards.
CGTCCAGGAAGATTTTTACCTTGGCGGAGGCCAGGGCCAGCTTTTCCAGTTCTTCCCGGGAGATGTCCCTGGGCACTTCCAGCTTGTCCCGCAGCCTGCCGTTCACCTGGATGACCATGGGAACGGTGTTTTCCACCAGCAGGGCTTCCTCCCAGACAGGCCAGTTTTTCTGGCAGAGCTGCGTTTCCGCCAGGGCGGGGAATTTCGCTTGCAGGCGGCTGTGAATTTCTTCCGTGAGATGGGGGGCAAAGGGGTTCAGCAGCGTCAGGAAGGCGTCATAGTCCTGTACGTCCACCACGTCCGCGGAGGTCATGGCGTTGGTGCATTCCATCATTTTGGCGATGGCGGTGTTGAAGGACATGTCATTGATGTCTTCCGTCACTTTCCTGATGGTTTTGTGCAGTTCCTTGCGCACGGGGAGCACGGCGGCTTCCGGAGCGTCCGCCGCCAGCTTGGGGTTGATTTCCCATTCGCCTTCCTGGTTTTCCCGGAAGGCCACGCGCCAGACGCGGGCCAGGAAGCGGGAGATGCCTTCCACCCCCTTGGTGGCCCAGGGCTTCACGTCCTTGAGGGGCCCCATGAACATTTCATACAGGCGCAGGGAGTCCGCTCCGTATTCGCGGACGATGTCGTCCGGGTTGACGACGTTGCCGCGGGACTTGGACATTTTCTGGCCGTCTTCCCCCAGGATGAGGCCCTGGTTGACGAGCTTCTGGAAGGGCTCGCTGGTGGTGAGGTAGCCCAGGTCAAAGAGAACCTTGTGCCAGAAGCGGGCATAGAGCAGGTGGAGCACGGCGTGTTCCGTGCCGCCCACGTACAGGTCCACGCCTCCGGGGTTGCCGGTGGAGCCCATCCAGTATTGTTCCGCCTCACGGCTGACGAAGCGTTCCGTGTTTTCCGGATCCAGGTAGCGCAGGTAGTACCAGCAGGAGCCGGCCCACTGGGGCATGGTGTTCGTTTCACGGTGGGCCGTGGGAGTGTACGCAATCCATTCCGTGGCCCTGACCAGCGGGCCGCGGGGGTCGCCCGTGGGGGCGAAGTCGTCCAGATCGGGCTGGAGCACGGGGAGTTCGCTTTCCGGCAGGGCGCGGTGGCGGCCGTCTTCCCAGACGATGGGGAAGGGTTCCCCCAGTAGCGCTGGCGGGAGAAGAGCCAGTCACGGAGCTTGTAGTTTACCTTGCGGCGGCCCTTGCCGTTTTCCTCCAGCCAGAGGATCATTTTTTCCTTGGCTTCCGGAGTGGGCAGCCCCGTCAGGAAGCCGGAGTTCACGCTGGCGCCTTCATAACCGCAGAAGCCGCGCCAGTCAATGTCTTCACTGGGCGGCTGGACCACCTGGAGAATGGGGAGGCCGAATACCTGGGCGAAGGCGAAGTCGCGTTCGTCATGGGCCGGAACGGCCATGATGGCTCCCGTGCCGTAACCCATCAGCACATAGTCCGCAATCCAGACGGGGACCTGTTCCCCGTTGGCGGGGTTGACGGCATAGGCTCCGGTGAAGACGCCCGTTTTTTCCTTGGAGAGGTCCGTGCGTTCCAGGTCGCTCTTGGAGGCGCACTGGGCGCGGTACTGTTCCACGGCGTCTTTCTGTTCCGGCGTGGTGATGGTGTCCACCAGCGGGTGTTCCGGGGAGAGGACCATGTAGGTGGCTCCAAAGAGGGTGTCCGGCCTGGTGGTGTAAACGGTGATGGTTTTCCCGTTCAGGGTGAAGTCCACTTCCGCCCCTTCAGATTTGCCTATCCAGTTGCGCTGGAGCAGTTTGATGGATTCCGGCCAGTCCAGCGGCTCCAGTTCGTCAATGAGGCGCTCCGCGTAGTCCGTGATGCGCAGCATCCACTGGCGCAGGGGGCGGCGTTCCACCCGGTGGCCCTTGGATTTCCATTCCTCCACTTCCTCGTTGGCCAGGACGGTGCCCAGGTCCGGGGACCAGTTGACGGCCGCTTCCGCCACGTAGGCCAGGCGGCGCTGGTCGATTTCCTCCCGGCTCAGCCCCTGTTCCTCCAGTTCGGAGACGGGGCGCGCCTTTTTCAGTTCCCTGTTGTAGTAGGAGTTGTAAAGCTGGAGAAAGATCCACTGGGTCCAGCGCACGTATTCATGGTCCGTCGTGGCTATTTCCCGGTCCCAGTCATAGGAGAAGCCCAGCATCTTGAGCTGGCGGCGGAAGTTGTCAATGTTTTGGAAGGTGGTGACGGAGGGGTGCTGCCCGGTCTTGATGGCGTATTGCTCCGCGGGAAGGCCGAAGGAGTCCCACCCCATGGGGTGAAGGACGTTGAAGCCGTTCATGCGCTTGAAGCGCGCCACGATGTCCGTGGCGGTATACCCTTCCGGATGGCCCACGTGCAGGCCCGCGCCGCTGGGGTAGGGGAACATGTCCAGCACGTAGTATTTGGGTTTGGACGCGTCAAAGCCCCCTTCTCCGGGATTGCTTACTTTAAAGGTTTTCCTTTCGTCCCAGATCTGCTGCCATTTGGGTTCAAAAACGTCAAAGGGATATGGTTTCTTGCGCTCGGACATGATGGGGAGGAATGTATACTCCGCCTGCTGGCCAATCAAGCCTAAACCCGGTGGCGCAAAAGCGTTTCCGCCGCTTCCCGGAGGATGATGCCTTTTTCCGGAAAAAAGAGGAAAGACCAGAGGTTGCTTGTGCGTATTTTTAGGTTGAAAGGATTTTGACGATTATATTAAATATGCTGCGACCATGAAGTTCTCCGCCTGTCTCCTGTCCGCCGCCTGCGGCGCGTTTTCCCTGCTTGCCGGGGCGTCCGCCCAGAGCAATACTTCCCACCCCGTTTCCGGAAAGAAGCCCAATATCATCGTTTTCCTGGTGGATGACATGGGCTGGCAGGATACGTCCCACCCGTTCTGGTCCGACGACCGGGGCAACCCGAAGAAGACGTTCCTGAACAAGCGCTACCGCACGCCCAACATGGAGAAGCTGGCCGCGCAGGGCATGACGTTTACGGATGCGTACGCCCATCCCCTCTGCACGCCTTCCCGCGTGAGCCTGATGTCCGGCATGAATCCGGCGCGGCACCGCGTGACCTGCTGGGTGAGGGAGCAGAACGGAACGACGGACCGCAACAACAAAAATCTCCAGCCGCCGGACTGGGCCCTCAACGGCCTCCAGCCGGTCGGGATTCCCGCCCGGGGGACGACGAAACGCCCCATTTCCGGGGAAGACATGCATTACAACATGACGCGCCCCTTCGTCACAGCGGCCACGCTGCCGGAGATGCTGAAGAAGTGCGGCTACGTCACCGTGCACTGCGGGAAGGCCCATTTCGGCACCCAGGGAACGCCGGGATCCAACCCGTTGAATATGGGGTTTGACTACAATATTGCGGGTACGGAGATCGGTCACCCGGCAGATTACCGCGGTTCCAAGCATTACGGAAAAGGGTTCAACCATGTGCGCGGGCTGGATGAGAATAATTATTACCAGGACGACGTATTTTTGACGGAGGCGCTGACTCTTGAGGCCCTCAAGCGGCTGGAAGCCATCAGGACCAATCCGAAGGAGGCCGGCAAGCCCTTTTACCTGTACATGGCCCAGTACGCCCTGCACGCCCCGCTGGATGAACGCGCCTACGACAAGAGGTTTGCGGATTCCTACAAGAATCCGGAGGACGGGCACAAGTGGTCTCCGGTGGAGAAGCATTATTCCGGGTTGATTGAGGGGATGGACAAGAGCCTGGGGGATATCATGAAGTACCTCAAGGAGCATGACATGGACAAGAACACGGTGCTGGTGTTCATGTCGGACAACGGCGGCCTGGCCATTTCCGGCAGGCTGGGCAATGAGGACGCCAATTATCCCCTTTCCTTCGGCAAGGGATCGTGCATGGAGGGCGGCATCCGGGAGCCCATGATCGTTTCCTGGCCCGGCGTGACGAAGGGCGGTTCCAGGTGCGCTGTTCCGGTGGTGATTGACGACTTTTTCCCGACCCTTCTGGATATAGCGGGATGCCGGAACGCCAAGGTTCCGCAGAAGCTGGACGGCCTGAGCCTGGTCCCGCTGCTCAAGGGAGGCCGGTTCCCTGCGGACCGTCCCCTGCTGTTCCACCAGCCCAACAACTGGGGGAAAACAATCGTCAGGCTCCTCAGTACGGCGCTTCCACCGCCCTGCGCCACGGGGACTGGAAGCTGATTTACCGTCACGGGAACCAGAGCTTTGAGCTGTACAATTTGAAGAAGGATATCGGTGAAAAGGAAAACCTGGCTGCCAGGGAACCGCGGAAGTTGAAGGAAATGGCCGGCCTGATGGGCAAGCTGCTCCGCGAGCGGAAGGCGCAGATGCCCACCTACAAGAAGGGTAATGAACTGGGCGCGCCGGAAGGAAGCTCCGTTCCGTGGCCCGACCAGGTGAAGAAGGGCGGGAATTGAGATTCCGCAGCAGTTTCCGGTTTCTTTTCCATCAGGGCCGGCAGATGTGCCTCTGGTGAAGGCGGGTGAATGGGAATGCCCTGCTTCCGGCAGGGCATTCAGCTTGTGACCGCCTTTGCCGGAAGGGCAGTTTCCCCATGAAACGGGCTGTTCACAGGCGCTTTTCTCCGCGCCGCGTTCCTGTTCTGAAAAGACTTGCGGTAAGAGCCGCCAATTTCTGCGGCTTCCGCATGAACAGGCGGACGGAGGGCGTACGCTGTTTTGATTAACGGACTTTTTTCAATATCCGTTCGCTGGCCCTCAGTTTCTTTTCATCTGCCGCAAAGGCTTGCGGCGCTCCATGCGGTCCGCGTGGAATCCTCCGGGCTTTTCAGGCAAGCCATTTTTCCGCAGGCTGTCCATGGAAAAACACGGGAAAACGGCGTATTCCCCGGGACGGCCATTCTGCCCCCATCCGGGCAGGGAGCCTCCCTGCCTTTCCTGCGGTAGCTTTTCCGATATTCAGCGGAGGAAGTTTCCCCTTCCCGGAAATACGGTCCCGCTTAAAAACGCATTTTTTCCATTCTCTTTTTTCAGGATGGGGAGAAGGTGAAAATAACGGCAAACTTGCTTTTGTTCCGGAGGAACGGGGATAAAAACGCTCCGCCGTACGTGCCGGCGGAGCGTGATGGAAATTAAGGCGATGGCATCCCCGGAAGGGGAGGCATCTTAAAAGTCGTCGGAAGCGGCGTCATCCGTCGCCGTGGCGTCGCCGCCTTCAGTCGCGTTATCCGCAGCGGGAGTTTCTTCCGTTCCGGTAGCGTCTTCCGCAGGAGTTTCCTCCGTCGTGCCGGGTTCGGCAGCCGGAGCTGCGGCAGGCTTGGCGGCGGGGGCGGCAGCCGGAGCGGTTTCCTTGGGAGGAACGACCACCTTCACGGCGGGGGGCGCCGGAACGGGCGTTTCCAGGCCGTCAGCCTTGCGTGTGCTGACGCGGAGGCCGTCCGCATAGGCCAGGTTTTTCAGGATGGCATAGCCCAGGGCGGGAGCGCGGTCCGTCGTGTTGACCAGCATCTTGAAGTGGTTGTTGACGGACATCTTGCGGGCGTCCCTGCCATTGCGGAAGGGAATGATGCCCACCAGGTTGCCGTCATTGTCAATGCAGATCGCCCAGTAGGAGCGGTCCACCTGGATGAAGTACTGCGGACGGATGTAGTCCATCGTTTTCCATTCGGCTCCCTTGATGTATTCCTCCATGGCGCGGCGCGCATTGGCCGGCATGCCGCCCCAGTCGGCGTAAACCCTGGTGGTCAGCGTTTCACGGCCGTTGTACCCGTGTACGGAAACGTGCTGGGCAGTAGCGAATTGACGGGCGTAGCTCTCGGGAGAGGTAGGTTGGCAGGAGCTGGTGAAGAGCGCTGCTCCGGCGGTCAGGATGCAGGCTGCTGCAGTGGTGAAGGGATGAATGTTAGTCATGGCAATCGCAATGGTTACGTTATAAAAGAGGAAAACACATCCCATTTCAAGGAAAAGAATGCAGGAAGTGCCGATTTGTGGCGTTTTTTGACGTTTCCGTTTGATGAGGGGAACCGCGCAGGCGCGGCGGAAGCCTTTCATGCGTGCCGCCTTGAGGGTATGATGGTAGATTACTCAAATTTTTCTCGCAAATCGTTCTGAATCGCTTAGGTTGTCGTTGCTTTATGTCCGCCTTCGTCATCAGCGAGTCTGCCCTGGAACGCAACGCCCTTATCCTGAGGGATGTGGCGGATGCCGCCGGGTGCCGTATCGTGCTGGCTCTGAAAGGTTTTTCCTGCTGGCCCTGCTTTGATGCCCTGTCCCCCTGGCTGGACGGCTGCTGCGCGTCCGGCCTGTGGGAGGCGCGGCTGGCCCGGCGCAGGTTCGGGAAGCATGTGCTGACCTATTCTCCCGGCTATGCTTCGGAAGAAATAGCGGAGCTGGCGGAGATTTCCGACCACCTTGATTTTAACAGCCTGACGCAGTGGAGCCGCTTCCGGGAGGAGGTGATGCGGCATCCCCGCTTTCTTTCCGGGGAACTGAAGTGCGGCTTGCGCGTCAATCCCCGGTTTTCCACCGGCCACACGCCCCTGTATGACCCCTGCGCGCCCGGCTCCCGCCTGGGCGTCACGCCGGACGTCATGCAGGGGGCGGATTTGGCCGGTATTTCCGGCCTTCATTTCCATACCCTGTGCGAACAGGGGGCGGATGACCTGGCGGCTACGCTGGGCGCGGTGGAACGGCACTTCGGCCACATCCTGTCCCGCCCGGAGATGACGTGGCTGAACATGGGCGGGGGCCATTGGATTACCAAGCCCGGCTATGACCGGAAGCTGCTGGCGGAGCTCGTCCGCCGCATTCGCGAGCGCTACGGGGTGGAGGTCTGGCTGGAGCCGGGAGAGGCCGCAGCCATTCATACCGGCGTGCTGCGGTGCAGGGTGCTGGATATTTTTTCCTCGGAAGGGGTGGAGCACGCCGTTCTGGATGTTTCCGCGTCCGCCCACATGCCGGATACGCTGGAAATGCCCTACCGCCCGGACGTATTCCAGATTGTCCGGGACGCCTCCCTCCGTTCCGCGCGGCAGCCCGCCGTGCAGATGGCCGGGGAGAGCTACGCGCTGGCGGGGAACGCCGGGGAGGGCTCCCATACGTACCGCCTGGGCGCGCCCACCTGTTTGGCGGGAGACCGGATAGGGGATTATTCCTTTGCGGAGCCCCTGGCGGCGGGCGACGAACTTGTGTTTGACGATATGGCGCATTATACGATGGTGAAGACCACGTTTTTCAACGGCGTGCGCCACCCGGACATCGCCGTCCAGAGGAAGGACGGCTCCGTGGAGACGGTGCGCCGCTTTACTTATGAAGATTTTGAAGCCCGCCTGGGCTAGAACATTTGACCAGACAGATTGACATGGCAGCAGCTAAAGAAGGCATCAAGCAGAAAGTCCGGGGTTGGAGTCATCATGATTCCGCAGATTTGTACGGCATTGACGACTGGGGGAACGGTTATTTCCGGATCAACAAGAAAGGGGAGGTGACCGTACGCCTGAACGACGAGGACGGCGGGAAGAAGGATATCAGCCTGTGCGACCTGCTGGAAGGCCTGAAGGAGCGCGGCACCACCGTTCCCGTGCTGTTCCGTTTCCGGGACCTGCTGCGCAGCCGCATTGCGGAGCTGAACGACAGCTTCCGGAAGGCGATCAAGGAAGCGGATTACCAGGGCAAGTACCAGGGTGTCTACCCCATCAAGGTGAACCAGCAGCGGCAGGTGGTGGAGGAGATCGCGGAGTTCGGCACCAAGTATGATTACGGTCTGGAGGCCGGTTCCAAGCCGGAGCTGATTGCCGCCATGGCCCACATGCACAATCCGAATGCCTACCTGATTTGCAACGGGTACAAGGATGACGAGTTCATTGACCTGGCGCTGACGGCCCAGAAGATGGGGCTGAATATTTTCATTGTGCTGGAAATGCCTTCCGAGCTGGACGTGATTCTGGAACGCGCCCGGAGGATGGACATCCGCCCCAATCTGGGCGTGCGTATCAAGCTGGCGGCCAAGGGGTCCGGCCTGTGGCAGGAGTCCGCGGGGGACAAGTCCGTGTTCGGCCTGAACGCGGCCCAGGTGGTGGACGTGGTGGATAAGCTGAAGCAGGTGGATGCGCTGGATTGCCTGAAGCTGCTCCATTACCACCAGGGTTCCCAGATTCCGAATATTTCCGTGGTGCGCGAGGGGCTGACGGAGGCCGCCCGCATTTACGTGGACCTGGTGAAGGAGGGAGCGCCGCTGGGCACGCTGGACATGGGCGGCGGCCTGGCCGTGGATTACGACGGGTCCAAGACGAATTTCCATTCCTCCTGCAACTATTCCATTGCGGAGTTCGCCCGTGACGTGGTGGAGGTGGTGGGGGATATGTGCACCAAGTACGAGGTGCCCCATCCCACGCTGGTGACGGAGTCCGGGCGTGCCGTGGTGGCCTATTATTCCGTGCTGGTGTTCAACGTGCTGGACGTGACGAGCGCGCCGGGCGAGGAACCGCCGCCCGAGCTGCCGGAGGATGCGCCGGAGCTGTTGAAGGCTTTTGCGGATACGGACCGGACCCTGGCCAGGAAGAACATGCAGGAGTGCTACAATGACGCCTGCTATTACCGGGACCAGCTGCGCGCCCAGTTTTTTTACGGGAACGCCACCCTGCGCCAGCGCGGGCTGGGAGAGGCCTATTACTGGCACATCCTGAGCCGCATTTCCCGCATGCTGGCGGAGATGGAAACCATTCCGGAAGACCTCCGGGAGCTTTCCTGCTCCATGGTGGACTTTTATTACGGCAATTTCTCCCTGTTCCAGTCCCTGCCGGATTCCTGGGCCATCCGCCAGCTTTTCCCCGTGATGCCTCTGCACCGTTTGAACGAACGGCCCACGAACAAGGCCGTGCTGGCGGACATTACCTGTGACTGCGACGGGAAGATAGACCATTTCATCGACCGTGAGGACGTGGCTACCGCTCTCCCCCTCCATGCCATCAAGCCCGGAGAGGACGATTATTACATAGGCGTGTTCCTGGTGGGGGCCTATCAGGAGACCCTGGGAGACCTGCACAACCTGCTGGGGGATACGAACGTGGTGGGCGTGCACCTGGAAGGCGGCCGCCCCGTTTACACCCATGAAGTGGAGGGCGATACGGTGGCTGACGTCCTTTCCTACGTGGAGTATGACCCCAAGGAGCTGATCAACAAGTTCCGCACGTTTGCGGAACAGGCCGTAGCCGACGGGAAAATATCGCCGTCAGAACGCCGGAGGGCTCTGGAAGTGTTCCGTTCCGGCCTGAACGGATATACCTATTACGAGCTGTAGGAAACGGCCTTTTTTCCATGCCCCGGCAGGGAAAAGGGCCTTCCGTTCCAAAGCGTTTTTCTCTTTGCCCATCAGGCCGCCGGCGGTTCTTCCGGCGGTTCCGTCTCCGCAATGACCTTGGCCGGCGTCAGCCCCCAGAAGCGCGTGGCCGTTTGCGGGGAAATGCCTTTCATGTTCAGGTACCGCGTGCGGAGCAGGGAGGAGGAGCGGTGGCCCATTTCCATTTGCAGCAGGTTGTAGTCCTTGAAGTGCTTGGCGTGATAGCTGGCATAGGTATGCCGCAGGCAGTCAGGCACCCATGATTTCTTTCTTCCGCCCCAGCCGGCTTTTTTGCGGATTTTGCGCCACTTGATCGTCCAGCCCTTCGGGCAGATGGGCGTGCCGGGTCCGGGCTTGCTTTTGTCACGGCAGAATTTGAGCCATTTGGCAAGCACGGGCAGGATGGTGACGTGTCTGGCGCCTCCGGTCTTGGTATGCTTGGAGTTCAGGATCACGCAGCCGTCGCGGATGGCGATGTTTTCCCAGAGCAGGCGTTCCACTTCCTGCGGACGGATGCCCGCAAAGATCATCAGGGCCGCTCCAGCCACGCAGCTTCCGTCAAATTCATCCATGCACGCCTTGAGAAGCTGGGTCACTTCTTTCAGCGTCAGGGCGGGAATTTCCTGCTCCCGCAGGAAGGGCGTATCCACGCGGAGGATGGGGTTTTCATCACACCATCCGCGCTTGACGGAGAAGGAGAAGATGCCGCTCAGGATGAGCCTCGCCTTGTGCCTCTGACGGGACGTGGTGAAGGTGTTCATCAGGATGCTCTGGCATTCCTCCACGCTCAGGTTCCGGAGGGGCGTGTGCTCCAGTTCCGGGTTGCTCTTCTTGAGCTTGTGGATGATGCTCCTGATGTCCGTCAGCGTCCGGGGACGGCGATGGCTTTTGGAACGCAGGCATTCCACGGCCGCCGTACCGAAGCTGACGGTATGGTGTTTGTTCTTGATGGCGTTCAGTCCCAGGGAGACGACTTCCCTGCACCGGGTGATGGTGCAGATTTCATCTCCCAGGGCCTCCTTGATTTCCAATACCAGCCTTGCAGCCTGGATCAGGGTGACTGATTCCCCTTCCAGAAGCGCGGCTCCAACGTATTTCAACTTATTTGTATTCGGTGCTTTTCTCATACTCATTCCTCGTGTTTGTACAAACACGGTTTTAATGAAAAAGGCCATCCTTATAGTAAAGAAAACTTATGCTTTCCATCGGAAAACGCGTAACCGTAAAGGATATGTTGTTACTTATGTTTTCTTTGATCCGATCGGAAAATCAAAGTTTCTGGTAGTGCAGGAACCGAAAATGTTAGAAAGCATGGTTATGTTCATGAATGTCAAATTGAACACTATCCATTTGACGCCAATAAATTCTTGTTAGAAGAAGGGGAGAACTCCCCCGCAGGATGAAAGTATTTTACATGCCTGAACGTATGAGATAAATTATTCCGCTGTACCATGAACATCAGAATTCACTCTTTCAACGTATCGTGTGCCGGGCTGTGCTGCGCCCTGGGCTCCTTTCTGGCGGCTGATGCCCGTGAGGTCCATTCCCTGAACGGCTCCTGGGATTACAGCTTCAACGGAGGCTCTTCCGGGAAGGTGGCGGTTCCCCATACCTGGAATGCGGAGGATGCCGCGGACGGCGTGAAGGGGCAGCGCGGAGACGCCAAGTCCGTCAACAGCGACGCCTACCGGCGCGGCTCCGCCGTTTATTCCCGCACTCTTCCGGTGGCCCCCAGGCCGGGCAAGAGGTATTTCATCCGCGGCGGAGGCGCCAGCATCGTTTCCGAGGTTTCCGTCAACGGGAAGCCTGCCGGCAGGCATGAGGGGGCGTTTACCGCTTTCTGTTATGAAATCACTCCCCTCCTGAAACAAGGCGCCAACACGGTTTCCGTTCTGGTGGACAATACGCAGCGGGAACATATAGCGCCCCAGCGCGGGGATTTTTCCATGTTCGGCGGCCTGTACCGGCCCATTGAGCTGATTGAAACGGACGGCGTGTGCATTGACCCCCTCTTTTACGCCTCCCCCGGCGTCTTCATTACGACGAAGTCCCTGGATAAGTCCAAAGCGGAGGTGGAAGTGAAGACCCTGCTGAACTCGGACGGGAAGGCGCGGGACGTGGATGTAGCCGTGGAAATCCTGGACATGAAGGGCAGGAAGGTGGCCGGAAAGACGGTGAAAGCCGCCGGGGAAAAGAAGAACCTGGAGGTTCCCGTAACGCTGGCGATCGCCAAGCCCGTGCTCTGGAACGGAGTCAGGAATCCCTACCTCTACCAGGTGAAGACTTCCATCAGGACGGCGGACGGCCAGACGGACGAAATAGTGCAGCCTCTGGGCCTCCGGACCGTTTCCGTCGATCCCGGGAAGGGCTTTGTCCTGAACGGGAAGCCCATGCAGGTCAAGGGCGTCAGCCGCCACCAGGACATGAAGGGGAAGGGCTGGGCGCTTTCTCCGGAAGATGAGGCGCGGGACATCCGGCTGATTGCAGACATGGGAGCGGACGGCTTGAGAACGGGCCACTATCCCGCCTCCAGTAATGTTTACGACCTGTGCGACAAGACGGGGCTGGTCGTCTGGTCCGAGGTGCCCAACGTCAACCTGGTGCGTGATACGCCGGAGTTCCGGGAGAACAACCGCCTCCAGGCCCGGGAAATGATTTACCAGCACTGGAACCACCCCTCCATTTGCATGTGGGGCATTTTCAATGAAATCGGCCACCAGCCGGAGGCTTCCTCCAAAGGGGTGGACATGGAGGCTGAATTGACGGAACTGAACAAGTTCGTGAAGGAGACGGACCCCTCCCGCATGACAGTGGCGGCCAGCAACCAGGCGGGCCGCAAGAAGCTGAACAATATTCCGGACCACATCGCGTTCAATACGTATCCCGGCTGGTACGGGGGCGGCCCGGAAACCATGAAGGGGAACCTGAACGGCTACATCCGCGATTACGGCGGCAAAATGGGAATCGCCGTCAGCGAATACGGCCATGGCGCCAGCACGGGCATGCATGAGAATCCGGCCAAAAGGCCGTCCCCCACGGGGTTCTGGCATCCGGAGGAATGGCAGTCCCAGGCGCATGAGATCAATTACAAGTGCATCAGGGAGAGGCCGGAGGTGTGGGGCTCCTTTGTCTGGAACATGTTTGACTTCGGTTCCGCCTCCCGCTTTGAGGGGGAAAGCCCCGGCATCAATGACAAGGGGCTGGTGACCTATGACCGCAAGACGCCCAAGGACGCCTATTTCTTCTACAAGGCCAACTGGAGTCCCCAGCCGACTGTGTACATTACGTCCCGCAGGTTTGCGGAGCGCACGGAAAAGACGGTGCCCGTGAAGGTTTACAGCAATGCCCCTGCGGTGAAGCTGGCCGTCAACGGGAAGGCCGTGGGAAGCGTCAAGCCGGATGAATTGAAGCGCGCCGTCTGGCCTGAAGTGACTCTCAAGCCCGGTGTCAACACCATCACGGCCACGGCCTCCGTGGGCGGGAAAACGTACACGGATTCCTGCAAATGGACCTTGAAGCCTTCCGGGGGGAGGAAGGAAAGAAGGATTCCGAGCGCTATCAGGACCCTTCCATCAACAAGTACAAGTAAGCAATCCAGCACCTGACCCGAGATGAAGACGGTACGAGCATTCCTGTTTTCCGTGATGTGCCTGGCTCCGGCGCTTCCCCTGCTGGGGGAAGCCCCGGACTGGGAGAATGAAGAGGTGACGGGAATCAACAAGGAGGCTCCCCGCGCCTCCGTTCTCCCGGCGGGAGACAAGACGCTGAGCCTGAACGGTGACTGGAAGTTCAAGTTTTCCATGACGCCGGACGGGAGGCCTGCCGATTTCTTCAAGCCTTCCTATTCCGTTTCCGGATGGGATACGGTCAAGGTGCCTTCCAACTGGCAGCTTGCGGGCTATGGAACGGCCATTTACACGAACGTCCCGTATCCCTTCAAGCCGAATCCCCCCAAGGTGATGGGAGAGCCGCCCAGGAACTGGCCGGCATACAAGGAGCGCAATTCCGTGGGCTCCTACCGACGGGATTTCAATCTCCCCGCCTCCTGGAAGGGGGAGCAGGTAATGATCCGGTTTGACGGGGTGGAGTCCGCCTTTTACGTGTGGGTGAATGGCCGGAAAGTCGGCTATTCCGAGGATTCCTATACGGGCGGCGAGTTCGACCTGACTCCCTATGTGAAGCCGGGCAGGAACACGATTGCCGTGGAGGTGTACCGCTGGAGCGACGGCTCCTATCTGGAGGACCAGGATTTCCTGCGCCTTTCCGGCATTTTCCGGGACGTGACCCTGTTCGCCCAGCCGCAGGTGCACGTGCGCGACCTGTTCCTGAAGGCGGGGCTGGACAGGAAGGATTACACGACCGGGGTGCTGGACGGAACGTTCACCATCCGCAATTCCGGCAAGAAGGATATTCCCGCCGGAATGAAGCTGGATTATTCCATTGAAGGGATTTCCACCAATTTAAATTGGGAGGGCGCGAGCGGCTCCGGCCGCGTGCAGACGGACAACAGGGGCAGGCTGGATTCCGGCACGCTGGAAGTTCCCGCCATTCCCGCCGGAGGCGAGGTTCAGGTGGCTCTGGACAGGAAGTTTCCCGGCGTGAAGCCGTGGACGGCGGAAACGCCCAACCTGTACAAGGTGACCTATTCCCTGAACGGGAAGGACCCCCGGTCCGTCAATATCGGCTTCCGTTCCGTGGAAATCGCCGATAACGGCGCGGTGCTGGTCAACGGAAAGGCCGTCAAGTTCAAGGGCGTCAACCGTCATGAAGCGCATCCGGACTACGGGCGCGCCATCCCGCGGGAGGTGATGGAAAAGGACGTGCAGATCATCAAGGCGCACAACATCAACACCGTCCGCTGCTCCCACTATCCCAACCATCCCTATTTCTACGAACTGTGCGACCGCTACGGCCTGTACGTGATGGATGAAGCCAACTGCGAGGCCCACGGCATCCGCAACAGCGGCATGGATATTTCCCGGAAGCCTTCATGGAAGAAGGCGCATGTGGAACGCAACATGAGCATGGTGCACCGTTCCAAGAACCATCCCTCCATCGTGTTCTGGTCCCTGGGCAACGAGTCCGGCAACGGGCCGAATTTTGAAGCGGCCTCGGAAGCCATCAGGGCCTATGACGATACGCGCCCCCTCCATTACTGCGAATTCCCGCACGGCCATAAGGCCGTGGACATGGATTCCGCCATGTATCCGCCCGTGGACCGGGTGGAAAACTGGGGGAGGCAGAAGACTTCCCGCCCCTTCTTCGTGTGCGAATACGCCCATTCCATGGGGAATGCCCTGGGCAATTTCAAGGAGTACATGGAAGCCTTTGAGTCCTCCCCTCGCATGGTGGGCGGGGCCATCTGGGATTTTGTGGACCAGTCCCTCCGCGCCAACCCTGCCGGGAACGGCATTTACAAGCCCGCTCCCTTCAAGGGCGTGACGCAGGCCTACGGCGGCATGTTCGGGGACAGGCCCAACCAGGCCAATTTCTGCGACAACGGCATCATTCTGGGCAACCGGAACACCACGGCCAAGACGAAGGAAGTAAAGAAGGTGTACCAGTACATGGCCTTTGACCGCAAGGACGGTTCCCTGACCGTTCGCAACAAGTATTTCCACAAGCCGTTGAAGGGCTATACGCTTTACCTGGTGTCCCTCGCGCCCGGCGGCAAGCATGCCGTGGAGCGCATGGCTCTGCCGGAGACGGCCCCCGGCAAGTCCGTGACGGTGAAACTGCCTTCCGCCGCCATGCAGACGGGCTCCCTGATGGTTCTGGCGGACGCCCGGTTCAAGCTGCCGGAAGACGTGAAGGAGCTTTCCGCCAAACAACTGGAGCATGTGGCGGACGAGTGCGAAGCTTACGAGTGGTTCCCGGCGGCCGTGGAGAAGGAGGCTTCCGTGAAGGCTCCGGCGGCGCTGCCCGCCGTCTCCGTGCGCCAGGGCGATCCCGTGGTGGTGCAGGGGAAGGGCTTTTCCGCCTCCTTCAAGGACGGCATGCTTTCCGCCCTCCGGTACGGCAGCCAGGACCTGATTCTGCCCGGCTATCCGGTGGCGCTCCAGGCGTACCGTTCCCCGGTGGACAACGACGCCTGGATCAGGAGCAAGGTTGAGGGGAAGATGAAGATGCAGACCATGAAGGCGGAGTATTCCGATGTGAAGGCCGCCGTCATTTCTCCCGGCGTGGCCCGCATTACGGCGCAATTCCGGACGAAAGGCTCCGGCCTTTCCTTCTCCGGGGAGGTTGCCTGGACGGTGTTCGGCAACGGCGTCATCAATGCCTCCGTCAGAATGTATCCCTCCGCCAAGGGGGAAGAGCTCCTGCGGCTGGGCGTCACCTTCGGGATGCCTGCCGCCTATGACCAGGTGGAATACCTGGGGCTGGGGCCGTGGGACAATTACCGGGACCGCCGCACGAGCTGCTGGAAGGACGTGTTCCGCACTTCCGTGGACGACATGTTTTTTGCCTATTCCCGCCCCCAGGACATGGGCAACCGCATGGAGACGGACTGGGTGGCCCTGTCCAGACCCAAGGCGGCTCCGGCGCTGTGGGTAGGCTCCGCCTCTCCCAGGGCCCCGCTGGAAGTGTCCATCCTGCGTTATACGCCGAAGGAGCTCAACAACGCCAAAAGCCTGGACAGGCTGCCGGAGAAGGACAAGGTGGTCGTGAATCTGGACGCCTTCCAGATGGGGCTGGGCGGTTCCTCCTGCGGGCCGCGCCCCCTGGCGAAGTACCAGACGCTGAGCGAAGCCACCCCCCTGGGCTTTGTGCTGGCCCCCACGTCCGCCCTGCTGAACCTGGCGCGCGCGGGACTGGGCGTGCCCCATTCCCCCGTGATTGAACGGGACGGGGACGGCATGGTCAGCCTGGTTTCCTCCACGCCCGGAGCGGAGATGAAGTATTCCGTCAACAAGGGACCGGAAAAAACGTACCGGAAACCCTTCAAGCTTCCCGAAGGGGAAGTGAGGGCCTGGGCTGCCGCCGGAAAATCCGGCAAGGTGCCTCCCACGTCTCCCGGCGAGCGGAAATTCCCCCTCGTCAAGGGGCAGGGCGAATGGAAGATCCTGAGCGCTTCCTCGGAAGAGCCGGATACCGGCTTCGCCCACTTCGCCATTGACGGGAATCCGGATACCTGCTGGCACACGTCCTATACGAACGGCCTGCCGGGCTTCCCCCACTCCATTGCCGTGGACATGGGAACCAGAATGAAGTTCACCGGATTCATCTACACGCCCAGAATGGACAAGGACAAGGGCCTCATCAGCCAGTACACGTTCTCCGTTTCCGATGACGGGCAGAACTGGAAGGAAGTGAAAAAAGGCCAGTTCACCTACCATTACATCCGGAAGGATCCCGCCGTTCAGCGCATCGACTTCGGCAAGCCTGTGGAGGCCCGCTATTTCAAGCTGGACGCCCGCTCCCCGGTGAAGGGCGGCGAGCAGAGCGCCACTGTGGCGGAGTTGAATATCATTACCCAGTAGCGGACCGGCGCAAGCGCCGCTTTCCTGAAGGAAGGCTTTTTCCAGCCGTGCAGCCCGGAAGGGGTGCACGGCTTTGCCGTTGCGGGGCTACAAGGCGCGGGAATGTTTTTTGATTGAAAGAAAGAATGCCGCGGTCTGGTAGTATGCTCATGCGCAAGATGATTGCTTACATGCTGGGCGCCGCCGTTCTGTGCCTCTCCGCAGCCGGAGCGGAAACGCCCGTTTCCGTCGCTGGGGAAGCTCCGGCCCCCTGCAAGAGGATGGTCTGGAACCGCGGCTGGGAGTTCCGGCTGGAAGACGAGCCCGGAAAGAGCGGCTGGCAGACGGCGCATCTGCCCCATACGTTCAGCCTGCCCTATTTCATGTCCGATTCCTTTTACACGGGGCGCGGCTCCTACCGCAAGAAGCTCGTGATGCCGGAGGAATGGGTGGGGCAGAAGGTTTTTCTGGATTGCGGCGCAGCCTTCCAGGTGGCGGAGGTGACGGTGAACGGAAAGGCCGCAGGAACGCATGAAGGAGGGTATACGGCGTTCCGGACGGATCTGACGCCTTTCCTGAAGCCCGGAGAGAATTGGGTGGAGGTGCGCGTGGACAACCGCTGGAGTCCCCGCATCGCCCCGCGGGCGGGAGAGCATACCTTTTCCGGCGGCCTGTACCGGAACGTGCATCTGAACGTGTGTTCTCCCGTGCATCTTCCCGCGCACGGCGTCTGGGTGCAGACGCCGGAAGTGACTCCTTCCTGCGGGAAGGTCCGCATCCTGACGGAGGTGAAGAATGATTCCCCGGAAATGAAGAAGTTTTCCGTGCGCCACACGGTGCGCGAGGAGAAGGGCGACCGTGTGGTTCTGCGCGGGGAGAAGCCCGTGGAGCTGGGCGCGGGAAAGGAAGCCCGTGTTCAGACGGACCTGCCCCCGCTGGCCGCTCCCAGGCTGTGGAGTCCGTCAGCCCCCAACATGTACCGCGTGACGACGGAGCTGGTGGGCGAAGGGGGAAAAGTGCTGGACCGGGCGGAGAATCCCCTGGGCTTCCGCACCCTGGAGCTGACGGCGGACCGGGGCATGCTGATTAACGGGAAGCCCGTTTACCTGCAAGGAGCCAACGTGCACCAGGACCACGCAGGATGGGGGGATGCCGTGACGGACGCCGGAGCGCGCCGTGACGTGCTGCTGATGAAGAACGCCGGGTTCAATTTCATCCGCGGCTCCCATTACCCCCATTCCCCGGCTTTTCTGGACGCCTGCGACCGGGAGGGGATGTGCATGCTGAATGAAGGCATTTTCTGGGGCATGGGCGGTTTCAAGGAGCACGACAGGTACTGGAATTGCGACGCCTACCCCACGGACGAGAAGGACCGCGCCGCGTTTGAGGAGAGCTGCATGCGCCAGGTGAGGGAGATGGTGCTGCAATTCCGGAACCACCCTTCCATCGTCATCTGGAGCATCAGCAACGAACCGTTTTTTACCCGGCATACGCCGGAGGCCAGGGCCCTGTGCGGCAAGCTCATTGCCCTGGTGAAGGAGCTGGACCCGACGCGCCCCGTGTGCGCGGGAGGTGGCCAGCGCGGAAAATTCGACCAGCTGGGGGACATGGCCGCCTTTAACGGGGACGGCTCCCACGTGAAGACGCCCGGCAGGCCCAGCATGGTGACGGAGTACGGTTCCGTGAGCTGCAAGAGGCCGGGGGCGTATGCGCCGGGCTGGGGGGATATGAAGAAGGACAAGGAGGCGGGAGTGCGCTATCCCTGGCGCGTGGGGGAGGCGGTCTGGTGCGGTTTTGACCACGGCAGCATCTGGCCCTCCGGCGGCCGCATGGGCATTGTGGATTATTTCCGCATTCCCAAGCGGGCCTGGTACTGGTATAGGAATGAGTTCAGGAACATTCCCCCGCCGGAATGGCCCGTGAAGGGAACTCCGGCGCAGGTGAAGCTGTCCGCGGACAAGAAGGCCATCAGCCCGGCTGACGGCACGGACGACGTGCACGTGACCGTGAAGGTGGCGGATGCCTCCGGCAGGCAGGTAGCCAATGCCGTTCCGGTAACGCTCACGGTGGAGTCCGGCCCCGGGGAGTTTCCCACCGGCAAGAGCATCACGTTCACGCCCGGGACGGACATTGACCTCATTGACGGCTGCGCGGCTATTGAGTTCCGGTCTTATTACGCCGGGAAAACGGTCATCAAGGCGTCTTCCCCGGGATTGAAGGGGGACAGCATCCAGATTGTTTCCCGGAACGCCCCGGCGTACGTGGCGGGCAGGAGCGCGGAAACCCGGGAGAGGCCCTACAAGCGTTTTACCGCGCAGGAGAGGGACGCCCAGGTGGCGCGGTACGGGCAGTCCGGAACCGGAGCCGGAGAGAAGGCGAACCTGGCGGTTTTGAGGCCTTGTTCCGCTTCCTCCAATCTTCAGGACGCGATGAAGGCGTCCGATGGCGACGGCGCTTCCGCATGGGTGCCGTCCGCAGAAGACAGGGAGCCATGGTGGAGGCTGGACATGGAGTTTGAGTTCAGCCTGGACCGCGTGGAGGCGAAAGCCGCCGGAATATGGAAAGGGCAGCCTCCCGTGGTGCAGGTCAGCAAAGACGGCAAAACCTGGAAGGATGTGAAAACCGTTCTTCTGAAGGACGGGGCCGGATTGACCGCCGCGTGTTCCGGGGAGGCGAAGGCCAGGTATGTCCGCATCCGGCTGTCGCCGGGGCAGGGGATTGCGGAAGTGGCCGTGTGGCCGGCGGATGCCTCATGAGGGGGCCTGTTCCTCCGGAGCGGGGGGCTTTTTCCGGCTCCTCCGCGTGCCGGAGCTTCCGGAATCCTCCTCTGCCCGCTGGCGGCGCAGTTTGTCCCAGTATGCCAGCCGCTTGTTGATTTCCCGTTCAAAGCCCCGTTCCGGCGGCTTGTAGAACTGGCGGCGGGGCATTTTGTCCGGAAAGTAGTTCTGCCCGGAAAAGGCGTCCGGCGCGTCGTGGTCGTACGCGTAATTTTTTCCGTAGCCCAGCTCCTTCATCAATTTGGTGGGAGCGTTCAGGATGTGCGCCGGAGGCATCAGGGAGCCGTATTCCCTGGCCGCCTTCCGGGCCGCTCCCCAGGCGGTGTAGGCGCTGTTGGATTTGGGGGCGCAGCCCAGGTAGATGACCAGTTCCGCGATCGCCAGCTCTCCTTCCGGAGAGCCCAGGCGTTCATAGGTGTCCCATGCGGCAATGGCCATTTGCAGCGCGGCGGGGTCCGCCAGGCTGATGTCCTCCATGGCGAAGCGGGTGAGGCGGCGCAGCAGGTAGAGCGGGTCTTCCCCGCCCTGGAGCATGCGTGCGGCCCAGTACAGGGCGGCGTCCGTATCAGAGCCGCGCAGGGACTTGTGCAGGGCGCTGATGAGGTTGTAGTGGCCCTCCCGGTCCTTGTCGTAAACCGGGGCGCGCTGCTGGACGATTTTCAGCAGGGCCGGCGTGTCCAGCGTCTCGTCAGGCTTGCAGAGGTCAAAGACGCTTTCCATCAGGTTGATGAGGTAGCGGCCGTCTCCGCCCGCCAGTTCAATGAGGGTGGCGCGCGCTTCCGGGGCGAGCGGCAGCTTGCGCTGGAGAAGGGATTCCGCCCGCTCAATGATGCTTTCCAGCGCCGGAGCGTCCAGGGAATGCATGACGAAGACCTTGCAGCGGGAGAGAAGGGCGCTGTTCAGTTCAAAGGAGGGGTTTTCCGTGGTGGCGCCCACGAGCGTGACGGTTCCGTTTTCCACGTATGGCAGGAAGCCGTCCTGCTGGGCGCGGTTGAACCGGTGGATTTCATCCACGAAGAGGAGGGTTCCCTGGCCGTATTCCCGCCGTTTGGCGGCCTCGTCAAAGGCTTTCCTCAGATCCGCCATGCCCGAGAAGACGGCGGAGAGCGCGACGAAGTGCATGGACGTGCGCGTAGCCAGGATGCGCGCCAGCGTGGTTTTTCCGCAGCCGGGCGGCCCCCACAGGACGAAGCTGGTCAGCTTGCCGGAATCCGCCATGAGCCGGATGGGCCCTCCCTCCCCCAGCAGGTGGTCCTGGCCCACGATTTCCTCCAGGGCGGCCGGTCTCAGGCGGTCCGCCAGGGGCCGGTCCGCGAAGGCGGCAAACAGGCCCGGCGTGTCGTCTTTTTTCATGCTCATCATCATACGCCGCGGGAAAAAGGAAGGCAAGGGGCGCATCATGGCATTTCAGGCGGAGCGGACGGGCTGGCGTGTCATGGAGCGGGTGTTTTCCGGACTCTTTTAACGGGATTAAGGAAAAGGCGGGAAGAAAAGGAAAGACTCCCGGGAGAAGTGGTGTATACTGAATACGATGTTCCGCTATGTTTCCCCTGTATTCCTTTTCCTGCTCTCCGGAGTGTGCTGCATGCCCGTGAACGCGCAGGACCAGATCATTCCCCGGCCCGTATCCGTCAAGGTTGCGGACGGGAACGCGGCAAAGCCCGTGAAGCTGGATGGAGGCACGCGCATCGTGTGCCGGGAGAAGGACGCCGGGTTCCAGCGGCAGGCCCGGCTGCTGCAGCAGTTTTTATCACGCGGAACAGGACTGTCCCTGGCAGGGGCGGGGGGCGCAGAAACTATCCGCATTGAGAAGGATGCTTCCCTGAAACAGTACGGACCGGAGGCTTACCGGCTGGAGGCGGCGCCTGGAAATATCGTGATCAAGGCCGCTGCTCCAAAAGGGGTGTACTACGCCGGGCAGAGCCTGGCGCAGATGCTGCCTGCCGCGTTTTTTGACGGTGGAGCGGACAAGGGCGCCGTAAGCTGGACCGTGGCGGAGAAGCCTTTTTCCATGCTGGATTACCCGCGGTTTGCGTGGCGCGCCTTCATGCTGGATGAAGCGAGGCATTTTTTTGGAGAGGAGGAGGTGAAGAGGCTGATTGACCAGATGGGGCTTCTGAAAATGAATATCCTGCACTGGCATTTGTCCGACGATGCCGGATGGCGCGTCCAGATTAAAAAGTATCCCAAGCTGACCTCCATCGGCAGCAAGCGGAGAGACACGGAGATAGAGACGTGGGGGAGCGGCAAGTATGCGGGCAGGCCCCATGAAGGTTTTTATACGCAGGAGCAGATCAGGCGTATTGTGAGCTACGCGGCCGACCGGAACATAACGATTGTGCCGGAGATAGATATTCCGGGGCATTCCGCCGCCGCTACGTTTTCCTATCCGGAATTGAAGTTGTCCGCCAAGCCCGTGACGGAGATTCCCGTGAGCTTCAATGACGGAACTGCCTTTGATCCCACCAACGAGCGGACCTATCAGTTTCTGGGAGATGTCATGACGGAACTGGTCGCCCTGTTTCCCGGCGGCATCATCCACATCGGCGGGGACGAGGTGCGCTATAAGAAGTACTGGGCCGACGTACCCCACATTGAGCAGTTCATGAAGAAGAAGGGGATCAAGACATTCCCTGATCTTCAGATCATGTTTACGAACCGGATTTCCGGCATGCTGGCAAAGAAGGGAGTACGGATGATCGGATGGAATGAAATTCTGGGGTCCGACGTGCACAATGACGGCGGCCAGGGGGCCGCTCTGGGCAAGCTGGACGGTAAGGCCATTATTCATTTCTGGTGCGGGGCCGACAAAATAGCCGCCAAGGCGATCCGGGAAGGCCACCAGGTGGTCAATTCCACTTCCCGCATGACTTATATGAATAAGGATTACGGCCAGCTTCCCCTGTCCAAATCCTATTCCTTTGAACCCGTTTTTGCGGGGTTGAAGCCGAAAGAGCAGAAGAATGTCATCGGTCTTGGCTGCCAGGTCTGGACGGAGTGGATTGCGGATGTGGAAAAGCTGCACCGCCGCGTTTTTCCCCGCATAGCCGCTTATGCGGAGACGGGCTGGAGCCGGAAGGAGGACAAGGATTTTAAGGATTTCCAGAGGCGTCTGCCGGGGTATGAGAAGATTCTGGATGTCCTGAACATCAAGCACGGGGAAGGGAAGTAATCCAAATCACCCCGCAGCGGTCCACGCCCCGTTGCGCAGCGGCGTTTCTTCCGGCAGGGGCGTGTTGGGATTTTCCTTTCCGGCGGGGCTGTGCCCGGGCGATTGTTTTATGTCGTTCCGAGTGTTCGCGAAGGCGAGGGCGTGATCTCCGGAGATGCGGGCGCCTTGCATGAGGCGATGACTGTCTTTTTCCGAAGAGGCCATTTTCGCTTTCAGCTCCGGTCGGTGGGGGATGGAGCGTTTTTTCAGGAGGCCAGCCATTTTTAACGGTTGGTCACACTTTGGCATAGTGTCAACAAAAACGGGGAAACCGGCCTCCAACCAACCATGGGCCAGCAGTTTCAAAACCTGCCAATGCCCGCTTTTAGCAATTAAATATAGATTAATAAGGAGAATAAGACGATGTCCCTGATATCCTCGCATTATCATCAGCTGTATACGCCGGAAGACGCTGCCGTAGTTTTCATTGACCACCAGCCCCAAATGACCTTTGGCGTAGCCAACATCAACCGTGCCGATCTGATCAATAACGTCACCCTGCTGGCGAAGGCCGCCAAGCTGTTCCAGGTGCCCACCGTGATTACGGCCGTGGAAACGGAGGGCTTTTCCGGCTATGTCTGGCCCCAGCTCCTGGATATTTTTCCAGGCCAGCATGTCATTGAACGCACGTCCATGAATTCCTGGGATTCCGACGAGTTCCGGAAGGCCATCAAGGCGACGGGCCGCAAGAATATCCTCCTTACCGGGCTCTGGACGGAAGTGTGCGTCACGTGGCCGGCTATTGAGATGATCGGCGACGGTTATAACATTTACGTGGTGGAGGACTGCTGCGGCGCCACCTCCAAGGACGCCCAGAAAGCGGCCCTTTCCCGCATCGTCCAGGCGGGCGGCACGCGGCTGACGACCATCGGCGCCCTTCTGGAGTTCCAGCGCGACTGGAAGAACAAGGAACATTACGACGCCCTGATGAATCTGCTCAAGCAGCAGGGCGGCGCTTACGGCGTGGGCGTGGAGTACGCCTACACGATGGTTCACCATGCTCCCCAGTCCGCCCTGTCCCCGCAGGTGGTGAAGCATGACGCCTGATTGCCCGCAGAGTTTTTCCGGCGCTCCCTCCGTTAACACGGGGGTGCGCGCCGGAAGAAAAACCTGAACATTCATCAGGCATGAACGCCATCAATCCTTCAGAGGAAGTGACCGTTGTGGTGCGCCGGCATATTCTGCCGGGGCATGAAGGCCAGTTTGAGCACGCCATGCGGGATTTCGTCAATTTTGTGCTGAGCTGCCCCGGGCATGTGGGCATCAGCGTCCTGCGGCCCTCCGACGGAAACGGGGAGTATGTGGTGGTGGACCGTTTCGCGAGCGCCGCCGCCAGAAAAGCCCTGGTTTCCTCCCGGAGTACGAACGCTGGATGAAGCTGCTGGGAGCCCATACGGAAGGGGAGGCCCATATCCAGGAGATGAACGGCCTGGACGCCTGGTTGAACCAGCCGGGCACCCCGATGATGACGCCGCCGCGCTACAAGACGGCGGCGGCTACTTATCTGGGCGTGTGCCTGGTCATCTTTCTTCTGAACATTACCGTGGGAGGGCCCATCCGCGCCCTTTTGCCCGCATGGCTCTCCTTTTTCCTGTTCAACGCCTGTGTGGTGGCGCTGCTGACCTGGGTATTCATGCCGCTGATCAGCAGCATTCTGTCTCCCTGGCTTTTCAGGGCGCAGGCCGGAACCATTCCGGGAACAACCCCGAACCATGATGAAAACAATGAAAAACAATGATAAGGTTTACGCCGATTTGATGATCTCAAACGGCAACATAGCAACGCTGGATGAACGCGGAACGATGGCCCGCGCCGTCGCCGTCAAGGATGGAAAGATACTGGCCGTGGGGTCCGACGAGGACGTTGCCCAGTACAAGGGGCCGGATACCCAGGTGATCGACGCCGGGAAAAGGACCGTCATTCCCGGCCTGAACGATTCCCACTTGCACGTGATCCGCGGCGGCCTGAATTACAATATGGAACTGCGCTGGGACGGCGTGCCCTCCCTGGCGGACGCCATGCGCATGCTCAAGGAGCAGGCCCGCAGAACGCCGCCGGGACAGTGGGTGCGCGTGGTGGGCGGCTGGAGCGAGTTCCAGTTTGCCGAACGCCGGATGCCTACGCTGGAGGAGATTAATGAGGCGGCGCCGGATACGCCCGTTTTTGTGCTTCACCTGTACTGCCGCGCCATGCTC
Source organism: Akkermansia sp. JRP_AM1 (assembly GCF_049262625.1). Classification (NCBI taxonomy): domain Bacteria; kingdom Pseudomonadati; phylum Verrucomicrobiota; class Verrucomicrobiia; order Verrucomicrobiales; family Akkermansiaceae; genus Akkermansia; species Akkermansia sp. JRP_AM1. Next base: position 110,115 of record NZ_CP118234.1, on the reverse strand, counting down.
AACAAGGCCGCCCTGCGCGCCTGCGGGTATACGAAGGATACGCCCAACCCTCCGGGCGGGGAAATCCAGCACGACAGCGAGGGCAATCCCACCGGCCTGCTGATTGCGCGGCCAAATGCCACCATTCTTTACGCCACGCTGGCCAAGGGGCCCAAACTGCCCCTGGAACACCAGATCAATTCCACCCGGCATTTCATGAAAGAACTTAACCGCCTGGGCCTGACCAGCATCATTGACGCAGGAGGCGGCTATCAGAATTACCCGGAGGACTACCAGGTGATTGAAGAGCTGCACAAGCGCGGGGAAATGACCGTGCGGATTGCCTACAATCTGTTTACCCAAAGGCCCAAGGAAGAGAAGGAGGACTTTGCCAAATGGATCAGGATGACCAGGCCGGGAGAGGGGGACGATTATTACCGCTGCAACGGAGCGGGTGAAATGCTCGTCTTTTCCGCCGCGGACTTTGAGGACTTTCTGGAGCCGCGTCCGGACCTCCCCGGAGACATGGAATCCGAACTCAAGGGGGTGGTCAGCCTGCTGGCCGCCAACAAATGGCCTTTCCGGCTGCACGCCACGTACAATGAGAGCATCTCCCGCTTTCTGGACGTGTATGAAGAAGTGAACCGGGAGATTCCCTTTGACGGCCTGCACTGGTTCTTCGACCACTGCGAGACCATTGACGAGAAGAATCTGGAACGCGTCAAGGCGCTGGGCGGAGGCATTGCCGTGCAGTGCCGCATGGCCTACCAGGGGGAATATTTCATGGACCGCTACGGCAAGGAGGCGGCGGAACATACGCCGCCCGTGCGCAGAATGCTGGAAATGGGCATTCCCGTAGGGGCCGGAACGGATGCCACGCGCGTGGCGAGCTACAATCCATGGGTTTCCCTGTACTGGCTGACCACCGGGAAGACCGTGGGCGGAGAACCGATGTACCGGGAGGAAGACTGCCTTTCCCGTGAGGAAGCCCTCCGGCTTTATACGCAGGGGAGCACCTGGTTTTCCTCCGAGACGGGCAAAAAAGGAGCGATTGTTCCCGGTCAACTGGCGGACATGGTCGTGCTGAGCGAAGATTATTTCTCCGTTCCGGAAGAGGAGATCAAGGGAATAGAATCCGTGCTGACCGTCATGGACGGCAAAATCGTTTATGCCGCGGGACCGTTCAAGGATTTGGACCCGGCGCCCATTCCGGTGCTGCCCGAGTGGTCCCCCATTGCCGTGTTCGGCGGATACGGCGCTCCCCTGGACCCGAAGAAGGCGGCCAGGGCCGGCGTGCCTTTCCAGCAGGAGCACCGGCATTCCTCACACTGCCATGAACACGGCTGCATGCATTCCGCGTTCATGCTGATGGAGGGCGCGGCGAATGCGTCGCGGCCCAGGTATTCCGATTTCTGGGGCTCCGGGTGTGGTTGCTTCGCATTCTGACGGTAAATGATGCGAAGCTTCCTGCGCCCCGTCTCCCTGGTGGGACGGGGCGCTTTTTCCTTTCCCGGAAGGGGTAGGGAATAAGGCTGCGGTTTTTCCTGCCGGAGTTACAGCACTTCCCGGTACAGGGAAATTTCAATGGCTTCCTCCGTCATGTCGCTCAGGAGTGGGATGATGCGCTGGAAGTGCTCGGAATCCGCATGAACGTCCACGGCTGCCTGGTCCTTCCACTCTTCAATGAATGTCAGGATATTAGGGTCATCAATGTCCTCATACAGGTGGTAGGAAACGTTGCCGGCTTCCGCACGGCTGTTTTCCACCAGTTCCCGGGCGGTGGCGATGAATTCTTCCCTGGCTCCTGCTTTGACGATGCTTTTGGCTGTAATCTTAATCATGGCTATGGCTGTTTTGGCCGTATCCAGAGTAAGGGAGCGGGAGAGCCCGTGTCAACGACCCTTTTGAGGCGTTCCGGTCATGGCTGCGTATCCTTCAGGATTTTCAGAACATAGGCGCGCGTTGTATCCGTATGCTCCGCGCCGCGTATGCAGGAAAGCCCCTGGTAGAGTCCCACCGTTTCCAGGCGCAGGTCCATATCCTGTCCATCCAGATCCTCCCGGGTGGGTGGGGGATAATTGGAGGCGGGACCGCTCAGGGACTTCATCCGCATGGTATCCATGTTGAACAGGCAGCTTTGCATGCCATTGGTGAATATCAAGCTGCCCTGGCGTTGTTTTTCCTCCGGCCGCAGCCTGTAAATGGTGATGGCGCTTTCCCCGCCGGGATTGATCAGGATGGCGGGGAAAACATGCTTGTTCCCGCCTTTCTCCCGGACGGTCAGGTCAAAGTCGCATTCTCCGAAAAACCTGTTGGTGACACGGGAGGAGATATGGACCTCCACGGGCACTTCCTGCGGCAGGGGAACAAGGGTGGCAGCAGACAGCGCGGACCCCGGCGGGAGTTCCGGAACCGGGAAGGGTACGGTGATGATGTCAATAACGCAACTGATGACGCCGATCAGCACGAACAGCAGGATGCCCTTGTTCCGGAGCTGGACGGGAAGCAACTTCCGGGATTCCCCCGGATAAAGCTTGCTGGCGGATTTGTCCTGCTGCAGGCAGTATTCGGTCAGGCGTGAAATGACGGCCAGGGCGCAGGCCATGGCTGCCAGCCATGCAAGCGTGAAGGCCAGGTCCTCCACCATGGGACCCGTGGTGAAAAAGCTGAATAACCAGATGATGAAGGCCGTCAGCAGGAGAAAGACGACCAGGAAGGCCATGCAGCCGAAGGGCGCCGTGGAGACGGGAATCCAGCGCCTGCCGCGCTTGCCGCAGGCGCGCAGAATGAGGATGGCAATAAAAAAAGCAACAATTGCCAGCGTAGAATAAAAATGTTGAAACAGGTAATCGAGCATGGCATGCGGGGAAAACTTGGATAGTAGCTGGTCGGGGACCGATTTCATGCCAGTTTCCGAAAAAATATCCGGAAACAAGCCGTTTTTACATGATGAAATGATAGGCGTCGAATTTTGGAGCTCTTTATCATTTTAGCCTTTTTTCACCCTTGCTTGCAAGATTTTTCATTTCCTTGTTTCCCGCTATTTGAATTTAATATGCCGGAAAAGAATTATTCTACAATTGAATATGGAGGAAAAGCCGGTTCCATCATCTTCCAGAGAGGAAACAGGGCGCAGGGCTAGCGGAAGAAAAGGGTGTTGCGGAATTGCGGGTTACAAAACAACGGGAAACGGCACAAAGGAGTTTCCCATCCCCGTGAAGCCGAAAAGTGATTCATATCCCCGTCCCGGAGTTCTGTACCGTCTCCGTTCCGGCTCCTCCTTGGGGGGACGGATTGCCAGGGGAGCCTTTTCTTCGGGTCCAGCTCACTTTTATTGAAAGATAAATGATAACGGGAAGAAAAGTTTTAAACTTGTTGGCAATGAGTGTTTTTTATCTTGATGTGGAGTTTTGGCGCAGGTGATTTCTGAACCAAAAGTTTATCTTGTTGTTCCGTTTTATTCCCTGGGGGAAAGGTGATTGAGGGCCGGATTATATTCAAAAGAAAAGGAAGCTGACTTTATGAGGGCACTTGCAGAAATATCGGGAAAAATGTTCCTCTGTCGCGCTAATATAAGACCGGAAAATGAATAAAATGGAATTTAAAACTTTATTTCAAACATTTCTAAGAAAGTGCAAATAAATTCGTTAAAGATGATAGGGGAAAGTTTATCTGGGGATTAAACGGGAAGCCGGTTTTTTCCATAATTATCCGGGCGCGGAGAAGAAATTGAATGGAGAAAATAAAGTTCATGGATGAGGAAACAGGCCGATTCCTTTCCCGAATTTATTTTTCTCTTCCGGATGATGAAGGGAACTATCGTTCCTGTTATTACGGTGTTCTTTTTAAGCCGGCACGGAAGGCCTCTTGGACTGGAGAAAAAGCAGTCATGGGTTGCATCCGCCTTCTCTTTTTTCATGTTCTTCCGCCCCTGCCGTGCCATTCAGCCTGTTTCCTGCCGGGATTTTTCTTTTTCAAGAAGTTGTACATACCTTATGGAAACAGCGTGAATGCCGCAGTTGCGGTCAATTATGCAATCTCCTTCCCGCGTATTTGCCTTGAGCCGGAAAAGGGGTTGGGCTAGTGGCTGGCCGAGTGTTTTACCTGGCCGGGAGAAGTTCCGGGTAGGCTGAATTCCTCTCTGTTATGGAAAATGGAGAAAAAGGTGCTGCCAGAAAAAAGCTATCCCTGTACCGGGTCCGCCAGCACTTTTTTGAGCTTCGCAAAGCGGGGCAGGGAGCATTCCTTCTGCATGGCCGTTTCTCCCTGGATGAGGGGCAGAACGTAGTCGATGAACGGCTGTTCAACTCCATTGCCGCGGGTATTGATCCATTCACGGGGGACGAGTTTTTCCACGTTGGCCACGTCTCCCAGGCTGGTCAATTTGGTCTTGCAGGAGTAGATGCCGTTTTCCGTGCTCCGTTCGAAGGCGACCATCTTGTCCGTCTGGCCGGAAACGGCCGCTTCCACGGCGGCTTTCCCCGCCATGTAGGCTTCATCAATGTCCGTTTTGGAGGCCACGTGGGAGGCGCAGCGCTGGAGGAGGGAAAGTTCAATGCTCCTGACCTTGGCCCCGGTCTGCCGCTTGACGGATTCCGCCAGCATGGCGCCCAGTCCGCCCAGCTGCGTATGGCCGAAGACGTCCCTGTCCCCGGATTCCGCGACAAAGCGGCCGTCCGCATATTGCACCCCTTCCGAGACGGCGACCATGCAGCTCCCGTTACGCTTGTAAATCCGGTCCACATCCTGCCAGAATTCTTCCATGCGGAAGGGGACTTCCGGCAGGTAAACCAGGTCCGGTCCGGCGCCCGCATAAGTGGCCAGGGCGGCGGAACCGGCCAGCCATCCGGCGTGACGGCCCATGATTTCCACGATGGTGACACGCCCTTTGTCGTACACGCGGAGATCCTGGTGCACCTCCATGCAGGAGGTGGCGATGAATTTGGCGGCGGAACCGAAGCCGGGGCAGTGGTCCGTGCCGTAAAGGTCGTTGTCAATGGTCTTGGGGATTCCGATCACGCGGCATTCATAGCCGGATTGCTGCATGAATTTGGATATCTTGTTGCAGGTATCCATGGAATCATTGCCGCCGTTGTAGAAAAAGTAACGTACATCGTACTTCCGGAACACCTCCAGCAGGCGGCGGTAGTCCGTATCATCCACGGCGGGATCCGCCATCCGGTAGCGGCAGGAGCCCAGGGCAGAGGCCGGGGTGTATTTCAGCAATTCCAGTTCCTCCGGGTCTTCCTGCGCCATATCGAACAGGCGTTCCTTCAGCACTCCTTCAATCCCGTTGGCGGCTCCCAGCACGCGGGTGACCGGTTCGCATTGCAGGGCCGTCTGGATGGCCCCCAGCGCGCTGGCATTGATGACGGCGGTGGGGCCGCCGGACTGGCCGATGATGCATGCTCCTTTCAATGGCTTCATGGGGGAAATGGTGGATGGGAGAGTTCTGTGGAGCCCCGTTCCGCAGCGTGGGGGCCGGGGGATGAAATCAGAGTCGAACCTATCTGGAGCCCGGAGGGATGTCAAACATTATTGGTCTGCCGGAGGGACTCCCGCAGCCCGGGCGGAAGAGAGGGAAACGCCGGGCATCCGCTATTCGGTTTTCATGCTTTTCCGGGATGGCGGCCAGGTGTTCTCCCAAGGCGGGCGCCGCCGGTGGTCCGGTGGGTTTTGTGTGCGGAAGAGGCATGCGGAAATCCGTGCTGTACAGCCTGGGGCTTATTACCAGGGCACAGATGGCGTTTACGCGCCTTTTTATGCCCATGGCGTCCCTTGTTTCTTCCGGGAAAGCGTATTTATGCGGACGGCGGCGTGTGGCGCACGGAGACGGACTGCCCGGGGTAGATTTCCGGGATGACGGAGATGCTCTTGATGTTTTTGCCCGCAGTCAGGGCACGGAGCATCCGGATGAGCTTGTGAACCGTTTTTGTCTGGTTCTCCTCGTAATAAGTGATGGTGGGCAGCAGGCGCTCCATGAAGGGTTCATACGTCAGGCTGATCAGGCTGAGCTGGTCCGGAATGCTTAAAGAGCGGGCTTCCACCCAGGAAAGGAGGGGAACGATTTGGTTGCCCCGCGTAGCTACCAGGGCGGACATGTCCGGATGTTCCTTGAACGCTTTGGCGAGGTATTCAAAGAAAAGGGGCGTCTCAAACGGGGTGGGAATCAGCACGGGGTTCCAGCCCTTTTCCGCAAAGCTGAAAAAGCCCTTCTGCATTAACTGGTGGCCCTTCAACGGGTCCGGGGGAGGCACAGGCCGACGGTCCGGTGCCCCTTGTTCCAGAGGTGCTGCGCCGCATGGTGCGTGGTGGCCGCCCAATGGCGGTCCAGATAGGGCAGGTTGCTGCTCTGGTAGGAAGTGCCGCGCACGATGCAGGGAATGCCGTGTGTCTTGAACCAGAGCTGGGTCTGTTCCGAGGAGCGGTGGAGTATCCAGCAGACGCATTCGGATTTGGTCACCAGCTTGGCGAGACGCTTGTCCGGGTTGTTGCCTAAAATCCAGGGAGCTTCAAAAATGCGGACGCTGATGCCGTCTTCCTCCAGAATCTTGGAGATGGTGTACACCTCCGCCAGCACGCTTTGCGCCAGCCTCTTGAGGGGCTGGGGCGTCAGAAAGCCGATAATGCCCCTTTTTCCTGAACAGGATGGGAGGGGATGGTTTTTCCCGCTCCTTCCTCCGTAGTTTTCAGGATGCGCCGCGGAACCTTGATGCGCGCGGGAGCGATCCATGCCTCCCTCTCCAGAAGAGCCAGAGCCTTTCTGACGGTTTCCCTTCCTACGGACAATCTGTGCCCGAGCTCCCGTTCGCCGGGCAGGATGTTGACCAGGCTGCCGCTGAGGATCATCTGTTTGATTTTATTGGCTACGGTTTCAACCAATGAAGATGCGGGCAACGAAGTCATACTCTTTTATATACGTACTGCCTTGCGTGAATTCGAGTCAATTGTAGGGATTGGTTCCGCAGCCAAATTCAGCGTGAATGTCCTTGTTGCGGTAAGTTGTTGGAATTCTGTAATCTAGATAAAAATATGAGTCCCTGGTCTTTTTTAATGTCGGAAAGTGGAGAAATCATGGGTAAAGGATATATTATTATCAATGGATTACATGTTTCCCGCGTTCGCAGGTGAGTGGTTTGTGATTATTTTATAAAATATTCATAATAAACATCTTGGTTTATCTTTTCTGTCAAGCGGTGTCATTTTTTCATGTCGGTTGGCTCCGCATGCGGCGTGCCTTCCTCCGGGGAAGTGGCAGGAGGCATGCACGTATCAGCATGGATGATTCCTGTCTCTTTTCCGGTGCTAAATCTGCTCAATGAAAGTGAATACCATACCGGGCGCGGCTTATGCGCTGACATGTACGGCAGCATGCTCTGTCCAGGCTCTTCTCTCCGATGCTTCTTGCCTGACTGTTCTGGAAACGGAAAACTCCGGACAGTATATCTTTGTGGCCCCTACGGATGCGGTGGAGGTGTCCGACGAACATGCACTGGTAACACAGACTTTTAAAGTAGCCGCTCTGGGATTGGCTGCCCAGGGCGGCATTCGGCTGGGAGAAGATGCCGTTTTGAAAAATCTGACGGCGGAGGCGTCCACCTTTTCCGGAACCGTCAATGCCAACGGCGGTATCAATGCCGTATCCGCGCTTGCGGCCGGAGCCTCCACAACCGGCCTCAACGCGGGCAGCCACGCCGTCATGTCCGTTCTGAGGAATGTGTACCATCTGGACCACGCGAACGGAACCGTTACCACCCTGGAGGGAAGCAACGTCAAGATGGAGCGTTCCTTGGCGGACTGGTGCGGGCTGTCCTGGGCGGGCACGCTGACGGCGCACAAATGCGTCCTGGTCAAGTCTGCCGTCACCAATACCAATTACGGAGGAGCCATCAGCCCTGCCGGAACCGGCAGCTATGCGCTGGTGATGTCTCTGCTTTCCGGTGTGAATTTGGCCGCGACTCAAACTAAATTCGGCTGGACCGGGTATTCCGGAACCGTCACCGCCACAACGGTGGAGAATATTCCCGGACCGCTTTTTTATGTGGATGCAGCCAGCAGAAAAGTAGTGGCCAGGTCCGGAGACGGACAGGTTGTAACGGAGCTTTCCTGGGCTGCCTTGAGCCTGGACTGGGTATCCCGGCTTGATTTGATTGCGGTTCCCTCTTCATCCGGTACCTGCAGTATTTATCTGGCCCGGCATACGGGGATAAGCTCCGGGCACGGGAACCACTACAATTTCAACCGCCGTCATCTTAATCCACAAGCTTATTACCTGGGGGAAGTTTCTCTGGGGCTCGTCAGCAATGACGTCCACTACGCTATTATAGATACTTGCTCCGCAGAGATGGCCATGTTCAGGGTAAGCGTCATCCAAGGGATTAATCCGGCTGACTATCTTAAAATAGAAACAATTTAACATGAAAGAATTACAATTTTATTTCCCGCGACCCGGCAAGTGGGATGAATTCACGTTGACTGCCGTTTTCCCGGATATGGCGGGGTTTGTTCAGAATCAGCGCTACAGGCACCGGGAGCTGACGCCGGAACAGTTGCAGGCTTTTTCCGAAGTAGTGTCCGCCCTTACCGTTCTGTCTGACGAATGGAAGGCCGTTCAGGCATGGGCGAGGCTGGATATGTGCATGACCGGCACATCCACGGAGGGTAGCGAAGACATGGTCAAAACAGTGGAAGCGGTTACCCTGACCGTGGAAGCTGTCAATGGCCGGGGAGCCCGTAAACTGTTCACCAACGCAAATTATCCAGAATTTACAATTCCGGAAGCGGGGGCGGTGGCATTTTTCAAACATTTTACGGATAGCCGTCAATAGCAGGCAGCCCATCCGTTATCGTTCAAGGGGGGATGCCCAAAGGCGGGAGCTTTCCGTTTTACGCCAATAGGCATGGATGCTCCGAATGGAGCAGGCGTCGCTGCATGCAGCTCATTTTTTAACCGCACAACGAGAGATTCAGCACGTCCGGATTCGCCATATTCGTCAGGAGCATGGACCATCTCTTTTTCTTATTCATTGCAATTCCCTATACAATTATGAATATTCCAATTAAACGATTATTCGTCAACGTGTTCCATAACATCTGCGAAGGCTCCGGAACGGAGCTTCTCCACCAGATCTGCGTCTGGCGCAAGATGGGACTGGAAGTGCCACACGTTTCTTCCAGGGATTGCCTGGGCACTCTTAACGAATTTTGTGAAATCATACCGCATGCCTGAATCCATTTCCATTCTTCCTGCTCTCATTAAACTGGGTGGATTTCAATATTGCGCCAACCATGGCAACATAGGAGATTTGCTTATTGACATCGCCACGCGGCAGTTTTTCCGTCGCCATCATCTGCCGGCGCAGGAAAAACCTCATCGGCATGTGGTGTATGGCGGTGGCGGAAGGTTCGTGTCCTTTTACGGTTCTCTGGATGAGCAGAAAGAGGAACTGACGGCCCGCTCAGTGGAACGGTGCATTATCCTTCCGCACAGCTTTTATCAGGTAGATTCTCTTATTCGTTCCTTTGATGAAAGGCACCTGGTCTTTTGCCGGGAACAGCGTTCCCTGGATTATTGCCTTTCGCTCAATGATCGGGCGCAATTTCTCCCGGCGGACGACATGGCTCTTTACTTCTGCCCTAATTCCTTGCCGTCTTTTATCCTGGAAGAAAAGGGAACTCCCGCTTGTCCGGAACCATGGGCGGTTTCCCTCCTGGAAAAAATCCGGGAATCCGTGCAGGAATCTTCTTTCTGCGCATTCCGCGAAAATTACTGGCAGCAGGGGGCTTTTCTGCCGCGCCGGGGCAAGGAGAGCGCTCTGCCTGCGGAATTGATCCTGGGACGTGATATTTCCGATCTTTGGAATGGCTGGGGTGACGGTTCTGCCGAGCAGGCTTTTCTAATAGGGGGCCTTCTCTCTATTCTGAAGGAATTGGACATCGTCATTTCAGACCGCCTGCACATCTGCATTGCAGGTCTGCTTGCCGGATGCCGGGTATACTTCCTGGACAACAACTACGGAAAACTTTCCGGAGTTTATCGTCAATCCCTGTCCGATCATCCAAGAGCGAATCTCCTTCCTCACTCTGAACTTTCCGTACTTTTTCCCGAGATATTTTCCCTTGTCCGCGAATAGTCTGTTTCCGTCCATAAGCTCCTCTCCAGGGAAAAGGCATGGGCAGGAGATGTGATTCAACCTATGCAGTGGAGTAGCGAATATTGTGATGAGGAACTTACTCTCGTCTATTACAATTATCGTCATTACAATTCAGCTGACGGCAGGTGGATCAATAGAGATCCTATTGCTGAAAAGATAGGGAATAATGTTTATAGAATGATTCTCAATAATCCGGTCAAGCTTGTTGATTTACTTGGTTTAATAGAAAGAGGTCCATTTGATGGAAAACATCCTACTGTCAAATCGTGTTCCTTTGGAGAGTGTTGTCAAGAGAATATAAAAAGATTTTTCCAATGGTTCACGGCATCCAAAACACGTCGTGAAAGAGATTTTACAGATTATTGGAGAAAGTATGGTACAAAAGAATCATGGGATAATCATCGTACGGAATTTTTGAAAGCTAGGTTAAATGCAGTGAACTGCACTAAGATTATTTCTATAAAATAATTAATTCATTACGATACATCCTGAATTGGAAGTAGTACGTGAATGGATAGACGAAGTGGCGTTGCTTACTGGTCCTGGACCATTTCAAGTTCTAATTTCGGATTCTGGGCCTGTGCAAGAACCGGTTGGCAGTGGATGGGATGCATTTTGGGAAGGTGCATTAGCAGGAGCGCTAGCTGCTTTCATTGGTGGACAATTGGGGCCTCAAATTGCATTACCGGAGGAAATCGGTACTGTCCCAATTGGTGCTATTGTAGGAGGAGTTATGGCTTTATAATAAAAAGAATTAATTAATGGCAAAGATTGAAAAAAACATGATTGAAGCTCTCCTTGCACGGCCAACAAGCAAGCAGGTACTGGCCTTTGAAGGAGTCTTTTTGGAAGATTTAAATGATTATGTGAAATGGGCAATTGATTCTTTACATAATTCCCTGGGCGAAGAAATGGACGAAGCCCTGCTTTTGTTGAGTTCGCATTTTGGAGAGCTTTCAATTAATTATTTTGAGTTGCAGGACGATCTCCGAGCATTTGCCTCAGCCGCCAGAATAATTCCTCCAAAAGGCAAGGATGCCGTTAGGCTTTATTGTCTTGGATGTCTTCAAGATGTTGTCTGTGGTTTGAAAGGAGGAGTAGAATCTGAAAAAGACATGCTTCAGCATTTATCAGATTTACTTGGAAACTATACAGGGGTGGATGAATTTGGATTGATTCCGGAAATGGAATACCATTGGTGGCATCTTCAACAAGGAGAATCCCATGACGATATTGTAGGAGATTTTTGCAGGGAAGCAGAAAGACTAGTTCATTTGTTGCATGTAAAATTACATCGCGAGGGCGAATATTGGAAAATTACAGTAGAATAATTTTTAATATAAAGTATGTAATTACTGATGATTTTATTTATAGATATAGTGTTCCGGAAAAAGTTTCAGAAATTATATCTATATAAACACACGAGTGTTTCTTCTGGAAATTATTGCTTTCAGTTTTCTGCTTCTTAACCGAGAGCTGTTAACTGATAAAAGAAAACCCTGAAAGGATTAAGCTTTCAGGGTTTATTTATTGGTACCGCCGGTGGGACTCGAACCCACACTCTTTTGGAACTCGATTTTGAGTCGAGCGCGTCTACCATTCCGCCACGACGGCACGTGAAGTGGAAGAATTAAGCGGCAAGAGGGCTGTGGAGTCAAGAATTTCCTGTGGAATGTGGGAAGCCTGCCGAAAAAACGGAGGGAATCCACAGTGGATTCCCTCCGGAATGTTTCCGAATGGGAAGAACGTTTAGAACGAGTAGCGCACGGTAGCGTTAACGCTCTGGTTGGTCATGTGTTCCCTCTGTTCCAGATGGTAGAAGGCTCCGGCGCTCCAGGCGCTGGAAATGACCCAGTTCAGCCCCGCATGGACAATCAGGGCGTGGCGTCCCGGATGGACGCCGTCTACCCGGAAGGGCGTGCCGAAGGCGTCCGTTTTCACGGAAGCGTTGCGGCGGGAGACGTCTCCGGCGTAGGCAACCGTCATCTGCGGCAGCAGGTACTGGCCCCTGCCGACGGCGATCTGCTTCTGCCAGGTGACGCCGGCGGGGATGCTCCAGTTCTGCACGGAGCCGTCCTGGTACCAGGCGGTGCCGGAACCGGAACGCTCCCGAAGGAACCCTGGGAGCCGTGCAGGAATTCAATGCCTGCGAAGGGTTTCAGCACATCCGTGCTGCTCAGGCGGATGTTCCAGGTTCCCTTCAGGCCGAAGCCGTACACGTCATCGTTCCAGGAGGCGGTGGCGGGTCTGCCGCCCAGCGTGCCGTCCGCATCGTTGTCCATGCGGCCGTAGGTGAAGTAGCCGTCAATGTCCACGCTGTTTCCACGGAGCAGGTCGCGGTGGTAACGCTGGTAGAGGGCCAGCATCAGGCCGTCCTGGTCTGCCTTGAACTGCTTGTCCGCGGAGTGGAAGGAACCGAAGGTCTGGCCGAAGGCCGCGCCGGATATCCAGTTTTTCGTCCAGGCGTAGTCCATGCCCACGGCATAGCCGCCGCCCTTGTAGTCAAAGCCGGAGGCTCCCGTGGCGGAGGAGACGTTCATGAAGTCCCCCAGCCCGGAGAACCAGATGTTGCGCGCTCCCGGTCCGCGGAAATCCAGTTGGGAAGCCGCCGTATGGGCGAAGCTGTCCACCACCCGGACGGAGGACCACAGCGTGTTGGCGATGCGGGAGGCTTCCTCTCCGCGCAGGGCCTTCACGGCGTTGATGTTGACCTTGCCGCTGAAAATCAGGTGCAGGCCGTCGTCGGAAACCGTGAAGCCGGTATCCGTGACCAGGTCCGTGCGGCCCTTCAGCGTGGGGTCGATGCCGGTGAGGTCCCACAGGGATCCGTCCGGATCAATGACCGTATCGGGGTCCAGGTTGACCAGGGAGAGGGAGAAGCTTTGTTCCTTGCTGAAAAGCAGGTTGTCTCCAATGACCACATTGACGTGCGCTCCATCCACATGGTAGGAGGAAGAGACGTTCATTTGGGAATAGGTGTCCGCTCCGGTATGGGCGGCGTCCGCCGCCGCCGTTCCGTTCACGATGAACGTGAGTTCCTGCACTCCCCCCACGCGTTCAGGCCGCCTTCATAGTTGTGGTAGCCTGCGGAGGAGCCGGAGCCGATCACGATTTCACTGCCGTAATAGGTAACCTCTCCCTTGAAGGCGCCGGAACCGGAGACGGTAGAACCGCTGTTGGTTTCCACGCCGGATAGAACGGTGGAGCCGTTCAGCACCAGATGCCCCGGATTAGCCGGATGGGCGAATGCCTCACCCAGGCGGATGCTCCCGCCTTCCACGCCCAGACTGGCGTCCCAGCCGTCCAGAACGAGGGTGGCGTTGTTGCTGATGACGACGTTTTCCGCCGCATAGGAACCCCTGGCGACAACCTTCACATCCTGTGCCGTGACGTTGAGGTTCGCGAAGGCGCCTCCGTCGGCGGCGGAGGCGCTGTAGCCTGCCGTGCCGGAGTGTTCCCAGTTCAGGGTCTGTTCCTTTTCATCCTTGCCCGCCAGCGTCAGTTGTCCGGAAACGCCGCTGACGGCTCCGGAGGAAATGACGGCGTCCGACTGGCTCAAGTCAGCCTCCCCGCCTTCCAGCACGATGCCGTGCTCAGGCAGGTTTTCCCCGATGATGACCTTGGAGCCTTCCCCCACATGGATGCTTTCTCCGGGGTTGACGACGATGGGGGCGCCTTCACCCAGGAATACCTGGCCCTGGAGGCGGTAGCTCATGCGGTAGTTTTCCAGTTGGAAGTTGTCCACCCTGGCTCCGTACATGGCGGTGATGCCGTTCTTGATCTGGTCCAGCGTGACGACCCAGGCGGAATCCGTGGCGTTGAGCACCGTGGCGCCTACCGTGGCGTTTTGCGCCAGGTCCAGAGTTACGTTCAGGCCGTCAAAGCCCACTTCCAGGGCCGTTCCCGCCGCATTCTGCACCAGGGTCCCGTTGAGCAGCGTCATGCCTTCCGCAATGGTGAGCGTGCCGCTGCCGGAGATGGAGCCCTGGTTGTTGACGACGGCCCCGTCACGGAGTATCTGGGAGTTCCCGGTCAAGGTGACGGCAGAGCCGTGGCCCACGTTGACCCGGTTGAACAGGCCGGCAGTTTTTTCCGTGGAGATGGTCCAGTTCGCTTCGTTGTCCGCACTGCCCACGTTGAGCGTGACGGAGGAATGGTGGGTGGCCGTATCGGACTTGCTGGTGTTGACGGTTGTCCTCACCGTATAGTCAAACAGTCCCGGAGCGGCGTCCGTTCCGGACAGCAGCGTAATGGTATCCACGGAGCCTTCCGCTCCGGAGCCGCCCAGTTCCCAGATGCCGCTGATGGAAGCTCCGGCGTGGACGGTGACGTTGTCCGCCGTGTTTTCCGTGGAGAAGCCGGAACCCGTATTGGACCCGCTGTACAGGGCATACCCCGTTGCTTCGTCCCCCGTCGCCGTTGCTTCAATGACGCCGGTGGAACCGATGGTCGTCGTGATGCCGGCTCCTCCCATCAGGGCCGCCGCCGTGCTGCCGGCAGTTGCCGCTCTGACGGTTCCGTTGATAGTGCCGGTGGTCAGGGAGAATTCCGCCAGCAGCCCGTAGGCTTCCGCAGCTCCCGTGGAGGAGGCGGAGATGAAACCGCTGATGTTTCCCACGGACAGGGAGCCCGTGGAACGTGCCCCGGCGGCCGTTCCGGCCATGGCTTCCGCCCGGATGGAGCCGCCCACATTGCCGATGGTAATATTGGAATGGGTCTGGTAACCCCCTTCTTCTCCGGCGAAGAGGCCGTAGGCGTCCATGCCGTTGGTCGTGGCGGTAACGCTTCCCGTTGCTCCCATGTCGCCCAGCGTGATGTTTTCCCTGGCTTCAATGCCGATGGCGGAAAAGTCCTCGCTTTCATCATTGGAGCCGGAGGCTGCGGTGATTTGACCGTCCAGCCGGGTAATGTTCACCTGCCCGTAGTTGGACTGGATGCCTCTGGCTCCGTAGCCGCCGGCCGTCGCCGCGGAAATGCTGCCGGTGGAGGAAAAGGTGCCGATGTTGACGTCCTTGTAGCGCGGGCCCTGGTAGTCCATGGTATTTCCGTAGGCATACAGTCCCCTCGCATAGTTTCCTGTTCCCAGGTCCACGGAGATTTTGCCGGCCATCGTTCCAATGTCCAGGCGCCCCTGATAGGCGTAAATGCCATTGGAGGAGAAATTGGCCGTGATGGAGATGAGGGCGTCTTCCGTGATCGTTCCGATGGAGAGTATTTTCCCGTAGCTCCGGATGCCGGTGGCATTCGTTCTGGCTGCGGAGATGTTGAATGTTCCTGCTAGGGTGCCGATGTCCACATTGACTCCGGAGGAGGTGTCAATGCCGAAGGCGTTGTTTGCCGTGGAGGAGACGTTGAATACGGCATCCCCGGCAATCGCGCCAATGCTGAGGGTGCCTGATTTTCCCCAGATTCCGCGCACGTTGCTGGAGCCTGTCACGTTGAATGTGGCGGAGACCGTTCCCAGGGCCGCATCTGAGGCGGTTCTGGCTACAGTGGCGTCATAAGCGCCGGCCAGGTCTTCCCTGGCAGTATCCTGGGCATGGACCGTTCCCAGCATGCCGAGGCAGGCCAGGGTCATAGCCACAGCCTGCATCCGGTGCCTGGCGTGGCACGGTGTTTTTTCAGGAGTGTTGAACATTCCGGACTTCAAGGAGGCCGGACCATCATAGTCTGCTCCGTTCAAGCGGAGCGTGTTGGATGAATGCATGTGTATGGTCTGAATGCCGGAATACTCGCCGGCGGTTCATAAAATACTTCGGGGCTGGCGATCTGGCTCATTGCAGGTTTTTAAGCCGTGCAATATACAGTGGCGGTACCGCTCCGGATTCACACCGGATTCCCCATCTATTTCCTGCCCGTACCACGGGCTTCCCGGAAGCGCCTCCGGTTGGTGAGGGAGGCATGGCATGCCTAACATATCCTCCGGACCCTGTCAATTGGAACTTTTTCTTGCGTTTGGCTCCCTGTTTCGTATTGCCATGAAGGACGGCCATGCTATCATGGCGCCCCGGATGTTCGTTATTGTATTTGGCATATGTATGAAGCGTTAACGAACTCTCCTTCACATGCGCCGGGCATCGTCCGGGGAAGGAAACTGACGGAGAAGTGCCGTGACCCGTGGGTAGATATTATCCGTGTGCTGGCCATGTTGCTTATCATGATCCAGCATACTCCCGCTTCTCATGGCTTCACTGTGTATGCAACACGTGCGGGCGTATTTTTCTTTTTCATGGCGGCGGGTTACTTCCTGGCCCGGAAGTATGGGGGCAGCCCGGCCCCGGTGCCCTGGCTTAACTGGAGAAAAGCGTTTCTGATTCTGTGTGCCTATTTGTTTTGGATTTTCGTTTCCATGGCCTTGTTCGGGTTTCCCGCGGACATTGTAAAATGGATGATCGGTCTGGGAATAGGGCGCCCTCCTTTGGGAACTGTTTTATGGTTTTTGCGGGATTTAATGGTGTTTGTGCTGGTTTCAGGAGCGTTATTCCGGATGCCGCGGGCCTGTCTGCTCATTCTGTCCATGGCCTCCCTGGTGCTTTTCAGTACGAGCAATTCCCTTTACTTGTCCTTCGAATACATGGACAAGGTTTTCTGCGTTATCCATCCCAGGGGTTTTGGAGCATTTGCCCTTGGCATGTTTTTGTGCCGTTATTCCCTTGAAGAGTTGAAGAATGCAGTCGGTAAAGCGTGGCTGTACGTGCTGATGGTGTTTCCCGTTATTTTTATATGGGAAATGTACAGCACCGTTCAGGAGTCTGCGTTATCCTTGTGCATGGGCGTGCTGTGGCTGGCATCCTGCGCCTTCTTGATGATGCGGTATTTTCCGGGAATCTCCTCTTTCTGCGCCCGTTTGGCTCCCTCCGTCTTTTTTGTATATGCCGCGCATGCCCTGGTTTATGAGGGCATGCTCAGGCTCGGTTTTCCAAGGGGAAGCTTCTGGATATGGGGAATGGCCGTACCCCTTGTTTTTCTGGCTCTGAGCGGACTGTACTTTTTACTGGCGCGGATGTGTCCGGCAGTGTTGAAGTATATTGCGCTGAAGAATTGACCGTCTGCTATTTTTTTACGGTTACGGGAAGCCCCGCAACCATGAAGTAAACTTCGTCCGCGCTTTTGGCTAGAAGCTGGTTGGCGATGCCAAGCCCGTCGCAGTAGTGGCGCGTTTCCGCGTCCGCCTGGCTGATGCCCATGCCGGTTTCAGAGGAGACCAGAACCCAGGGCACGGGGGATTGGGGGATAAGTTCCTTCAAGGCCTCTATTTCCTCAATCAGCGCTTCCTGGAATGGTTCGTAGTCCGTAGGGTCCTTCTGGGCGTACAGGGTATTGGAGGTGAGCAGGGTTACGCATTCCAGAATGACGCCGTCCACCTGATCCAGCAGGCCGGATTCCCGGACGGCGGCGGCCACATGGCGGGGGCATTCCAGCGTAAGCCAGCTTGCCGGGCGCCGTTCCCGGTGCTTGCGCACGCGGTATTCCATGGATCCGGCTCCGGGCCACACCTCCGCCGTGGCGACGTACAGGATTTTTTTCCCGAATCCGGCGGCTATCTGTTCGGCGTATTGGCTTTTGCCGCTTCTGATGCCGCCCAGGACGAGCGTCATGCGTGCGGGATTGGCGTCAGTGTTTGGAGATGTAGCGTTCATGGGATTCCAGCATGGCCTGGTGGGAGTTCAGAAAGTCGTCCAGGCTGAAGACTTCCAGAGTGATGAGGGGGAGAAACGGATGTCCCACATGGGGTGGAGGATGGCGTCCAGCGTGGCGGCGGCCATGTGGTGCAGGGATTTGTGGTCCCGTTTTTCCAGCCCGTGCAGGTGGCACATGCGTATGTCCGGCAGCCAGAGCGGCAGCAGTTCTTCCGGCCGCAGGCCTTCCTTCCAGACATGGCCTATGTCAAAGCAGCGGGAATGGGGCGTGGCGGAGACCAGCTTGTCCAGGTAGTCGGTCGGGTGGCGTTCCAGGTTTTCCAGGGCCAGGCATTCCGGAGCGGGCAGATGGGGCGTGATTTGCTCCAGGCTGCGGAGGATGCGTTCCGTTTCACGCTCCGTAAGATGGGGGCGCATGTCCGGGCCGGGAATGTGGTCCGTAACCACGTGCATGACCCACGTGTGGGGCTCCAGTTCCCGGGTCAGGTCAATGGCGCGGATGATGTTTTCCGTGTAGCGGCGCCCTGATTCCTCCGTGGCGAAGCCGCCGTCCGTGGGCAGGTGGACGTTCCACTTGACCCCGGCGTCCGCGGCGATTCCGGCCAGCTCCCGGATTTCCGCCGGGGTAATGAGTCCCTCCCCGTGCTCTCCGGCTTCCAGCAGGAGCAGGGCGATGTCATCCGCGTAATGGACGCATTCCCTGATGGCGGGGACGTAGTAGTCCGGGATGATGAAGGAGGTGCAGCCGATGTTGAGGCCCGGAACGCGGCATTTGTGCGGAGTTTTCATAAGGTGCAGAAGGTGAGCAGGACGAGCCATTCCGTGCATTCCACGGTGCAGCCGAACACGTCCCCGGTGACGCCTCCCAGGCGGCGGCGGGCATACAGGAGCAGGGCCGTGGAACCGGCCAGGGCCGTGAGCAGGGCGTACAGCCCGTGCCATCCTGCCAGCGCGCAGGCAGCCAGGGTGACGGCGGCGGCTATCAGGTCGTGGACGGGGCGCGTCCCTTGCTTGAAGGCTTCCCCATGCCGCCGGGGCGCGCGCCCGGAAAGCGCATGGCGATGAAGATCTGGCTGCGGGCCAGCAGCCCGGCCAGCGCGCACGCCGTGAGCAGCAGCTCCCATGAACCGCAGGCCGCCAGCGCCGCCAGCGCGGCGCCCTTGAAGGCCAGGTTAAAGAACAGGGCCGTGCCGCCGAAGGTGCCCAGGCGGGAGTCTTTCATGATTTCCAGCCTGCGTTCCCTCGGCACTTCCACGGGCAGTCCGTCCCCGCAGTCCGCCACTCCGTCCAGATGCAGGCCGCCCGTGATGGCTACCCAGCAGGCGCAGCCGATGACGCCGCAGACCAGCGAGGGGAAGAGCAGGGTGGCCGCCCAGGTCAGGCCGCCTGCCAGCCCTCCCACGACGAGACCGACCAGCGGGAGCCATGCGGAGATGCCGTTCAGGTCGTTTTGCAGCGGCCACGGGCCTACGGGCAGCCGGGTCAGGAAGCCGAAGGCGGAGCGGATGGTGGTAATGACGGCCATGGCGCAGGGAAAGGAGGAGTTAGCGCGGAACGGTGATGTCCAGTTCCGGCAGGGTTTTCATTTCAGACAGCACGCGCGTGGCGGCGTCCAGCAGAGGAAAGAACAGGGCCGCCCCCGTGCCTTCCCCCAGGCAGAGGCCCAGGTCCATGTACATGGTGACGCCGATGTGGTCCATGATGAGCTTGTGCCCCGGTTCCGCGGAGTTGTGGGAACCGATGAAGTACTGAGCCGCTTCCGGGCGTATGCCCTGGGCGATGGCTGCCGCCGCCCCGGCAATGAAGCCGTCAATGACGATGGGGACGCGCAGGGAGGCCGCGCCCAGCATCAGTCCGGCCATGGCCCCTATTTCCGGTCCTCCTACCTTCGCCAGCACGTCGATGGCGTCGGAAGGGTCGGGGTTGTTCAGGGCGATTCCCTGTTCGATGAGCTCTATTTTTTTACGGATGACTTCCCCCTTGACGCCGGAGCCGCGCCCCGTCACGGTTTCCACCGGGGTTCCCGTGAGCACGGCCACGATGGCGGAAGAGGGCGTGGTATTGCCGATGCCCATTTCTCCGGCTGCCACGATGTCCAGCCCCCTGGCTTTTTCCTCCCGGGCCATGTCGATTCCCACTTGCAGGCATTCCAGCGCCTGTTCCCTTGTCATGGCCGGGCCCCTGCTGAAATCGTTGGCTCCGTGCATAACTTTTCTTTTCACCAGCCCCGGCAGGTCGCCGAAGTCGTAATTCACGCCCACGTCCACCACGGAGAGGCGGGCTCCCGCGTTGCGCGTGAAGGCGTTGATGGTGCCGCCGCCTTGAAGGAAATTGCGGGTCTGGATGTAAGTGACGTCCGTGGACGTCAGGCTGAGGCCGTGGTCGGCAATGTGGTGGTCCGCGGCGAAGAGGACCACGGCTTTGTCCTTCAGGCGCGGCGCGGGATTGCCGGTCATGGCGGCAATCTGGATGGCTACGGGTTCCAGCTTCCCCAGCGCGAGGGGGGCTTGGCCAGTATTTTCTGATGTTCCAGGGCGGTTTTGGCGGCCTGTTCGTCCAGCGGGGGAATATGCAGTTTGTTCATGATGGTCAGAAGCGGGGAATGAAGAAAAGGATGAGGGAGAAGACCAGCGTGCCCGCGGCGGCGGTCATCCACATGAGGCGTATGGCCAGGGCCAGGTCACTGACGGCGGCTTCCGTGCGCCCGGTTCCTATCCACGGATAGTCCGCAGGAATCCCCTTGTAGGAGACCGGACCGCCGATGCGGAGGCCCAGCGCGCCCGCGAAGGCCGCCTCGCTCCAGGCGGAGTTTGGGCTGGCATGGGCGCGGCGGAAGGCCCAGCCCGTAGTGAGCGCCCTCCGGGCGGAGGTTCCCTTCACGAAGAGGGCCGCCAGGGAAATGCACGGCAGGATGAGGCGCGCGGGGATAAAGTTGAGCGCATCGTCCGTGCGGGCGGCAAAGGTGCCGAAGCGTCTGTACCGGTCGTTCTTTTTCCCCCACATGGCATCCAGAATATTGAAAACGCGGTGCGTCAGCGCGGCGAAGGCCGCGCCGAAAGGACCTCCTGCCAAACAGCCTGCTGTAGCCCAGAACAAGGTGGAAAAGACGCCGTCCGTCAGATTTTCCGCCACGCTTTCAATAGCCGCCCTGGCCATGCCGTGACGGTCCAGCCGTTCCGTGTCCCTCCCTACGATCATGGAAACGGCGTGCCGCGCCTCGCCGTCCTTCCCGCTGCGCAGGGCGTTCGCCACCCGCAGCGCATGTTCCGCCAGGCCGCGCGGGGCCATGCAGATGTAAATGACCAGAACGGCCGGAATCCAGGGAATCCACGGGGAGGGGAAGACGGAAAAGGGAAGGCAGAATACCGCGCAGGCAAGCCATGCGGCGGCGCAGGTTCCTAAAGCCGCCGCCGTTCCCGCCGTAAAAGTCCCTCCCCACAGCCGCCGTGCCAGGGTTTCCGCGCGGCGCGCGCACCAGCCGATCAGGCAGACGGGATGGAACCTGTTGGGCGGATCCCCCGCCAGAATATCCAGCAGAAGGGCCGCAGGCAGGATGAACGGGCACGGAAGCATGGGTCAGCGTTTCAGTTGAAGAATACGGTAGATGGCCTTGAGGTCCAGATGCTCCCGGACTACGTCCGCCAGGCGGTCCAGCGCGCCGTCCAGGTCATAGGAGGCGTGCAGGGATGGATTGGGGGACAAACCGGAATCCACTCTGACCATGTTGATGAACGCGCGGCGGAACTCGTCGCCGTCCAGCATGCCGTGCAGGTACGTGGCCCAGATTCGGCCTTTGCCGTAGCCGCAGGGGGAGCCGTCTTCCCGGAACATGATGGGGACGCTCGCTCCCTCATGGCGGGTGACGCCGTGGTGGATTTCATAGCCCGCCGCGGGAGGGGCCAGCGGCGTGCTTGCCCGGCGCACGTTGAGCAGGGTTTTGGCGGCGGCGAAAGTGGTGGAAAGCTCCAGCAGGCCAAGCCCCGGCGTCCGTTCCTCCGCGGATTCCATGTGCAGCGGGTCCAGAATGTCCGTTCCCAGCATTTGCAGGCCGCCGCAGACGCCCAGCATCCACTTTCCCTGTTCAGCGTGCCGGCGGATGGGTTCTTCCAGCCCTGCGGCGCGCAGTCCGGCCAGGTCCGCCGCCACGCTCTTGGTGCCGGGCAGGATGACCAGGTCCGGGTTCCCCCATTCCTCCCGTGTCCGCACCTGGCGGAGGCGAACGTCCGGCTCCGCCGCCAGCGGGGCGAAGTCCGTGAAGTTGGAGACGTGGGCGGGCATCACTACGGCCACGTCCAGGCAGTCCGCGTGCCTGGCTTGCTCGTCCTGTTCAAAGGGCAGAGCGGCCCGGTCCTCTTCCGGAATGCTGATGTTCCGTATCATCGGGATGACGCCCAGCACGGGCCTGCCCGTACGGTCCAGCATGTAGCTGTGCGCCGGGGCCAGCAGCTCCGGGTCTCCGCGGAACTTGTTGACCACAAAGCCCGCCAGCAGCTCTTTTTCCCAGGGGGCGAACGTCATCCACGTCCCCAGGAAGGAGGCGTACACGCCGCCCCGGTCAATGTCCCCGGTGAGCAGAACTTTGGCGCGCGCATAGCGGGCCATGTTCATGTTCACCACGTCTGCGGATTTCAGGTTGATTTCTCCGGGGCTTCCGGCCCCTTCCAGGCAGAGGACGTCATACTCGTCCGCCAGGGAATCGTACGCCCGGCGCACGTCCGGCCAGAAGCGCCTTTTGGCCGTAAAATATTCCCGCGCCTCCATGTGGCCTACGGCACGCCCCATCACGATCACCTGGGAGCCGGTGTTGGAATGGGGCTTGAGCAGGATGGGATTCATCCTGGCATCCGGGTCGATGCGGCAGGCCTGGGCCTGCACCATCTGGGCGCGGCCCATTTCCTCCCCCAGCGCGGTTACGCCGGAGTTGAGGGCCATGTTCTGCGCCTTGAACGGGGCCACCCGGTGGCCGTCCTGAAGAAAAATGCGGCACAGGGCCGCCGTGAGCACGCTTTTTCCAGCATCGGAGCAGGTGCCCTGAATCATCAGGGCCGGTTTGGGCAGTTTGCGGAGAATGGCGGGGCCGCCTCCCTTCAGCTCGGCCCGCAGGGCCTCTGCCAGCAGGGCGTGTTCTTCCGGCGTGCGGACGCCTGCACGGAACCAGCCGCCGTTTTCCAGCCCCGGATAATTGGAGCAGTCGCGCAGCGCGATGCCGTGGTTTTTCAGGAGCCGGGCGGCCAGGCCGGAAGGCGCCCCCGCCAGACGGAAGAGCAGGAAGTTGGCCCCGGACGGCAGCACGGCGGCGCCCGGCAGGGCAGAAAGCCTGCGGAACAGGTCTTCCCGGCGTTCCCGGTTCAGGGCGCGTTCCCCGTCCGCCCATGAAGGCGGCTGTTCCAGCACGGCCCGCGCCGCAGTCGCTGCAAAGGCGTTCACGTTCCACGCGGGCAGGGACTGCCTCAGCCGTTCCGCCAGTGGAGCGGCGCAGACGGAAAAGCCGCACCGGACGCCGGCGATGCCGTAAAATTTGGTCAGGGAACGCAGGACAACCAGGTTGGGCAGAAGGGCCGCGTCACGGAGAAGCGATTCCGTTCCGTCCGCGTAGTCAATGAAGGATTCGTCAATAATCCAGACGACTCCGGGGCGGTTCCGCACGGCCTGCCGCAGGGCCGGAACGTCCAGCAGCCCGCCGGATGGATTGCAGGGATTAGCCAGGAAAACGGCGCTTCCGTCTGCGGCCTGTTCCGCCGGCAGGAGGGAAGACGGAATGAAGGAATCCCGTTCCTCCGTCCGGATGGAAAGAACGTCCGTGCCGTGGCGCAGGCAGGCCAGCCTGTATTCGGAAAAAGCGGGTTCCGGAATGACGGCCCGTTTCAGTTCCAGCGCGCGCGGGAGGGCGTGAATCAGTTCGTTGGCTCCGTTGCCGAAGGTGAAGCAACCGGAAGGCAGCCCGTAATGAACCGCCGCCAGTTCCCGCAGCTCCGCCATGTCCGGGGAGGGGTAGGGAACGGCTGCATCCATGGCCTTCCACAGCGCGGAGGCAATGAACTCCGGCATTCCCTCCGGCCTCAGGTTGACGCTGAAATCCAGAATCTCCCGTTCGGGCCGTCCGGCGTCCGCCGCCAGGGATTTTAAATCCCCTCCGTGTGAAAAACTGTTCATGCCGTAGTAATTAAGACCGGCGTTCCAGGATGGCGCCTGTTCCGGAAAAAGGAAGGAAACGCCTTGAAGAAACGGTTTTTCCGGAAGTTGGGAACTCCTCTGAAAACGGAAATCCTTCCCCGCTGCGGGAAGGAGGGTGAAAGGCGTGTCATGGGCGCATCATGTCCTGTACGCGCCGGGGGTGACAAGACAAAAATGGAGAACTCCGGTTGGAAAAACGGGATGGCGCGCGGCGGCTGAAAAGAGGAAGCGTCCATAAAGCGGCGGAATGTTCAAAGAAAATTTTTTTGGCTTGTCATACCGGTCTCTTTGGTATTTCATCCGTCTCATGAACCCTCATGGGAAGGGTTACAGACCTCAGGGACGCCCGTAGCCGGGCAGGAAATAGATTGGGGAATACCGGTGTGAATCCGGAGCGGTACCGCCACTGTAAGCGAGCCTGTCTCGCAAGCCAGAAGACCAGCCTGTGGGGTTGTCCAACTGTTCGGCGAGTTACCGAACGTAAGGCACCACAACCATGCTTTATACGAAGAAAGCCCTTCAGATGGGCGCTATTGCCGTTGGCCTTGCCGCATTCGCAGGCCAGTCCTCTCTTGCCGAGTCTGCTAAAAGAAGACTCCAAGCCCTCCGCCAGTTCGGAAACCATGCAGGTCATGCCGGAATTGACCATGGCGTCCCACTTTACGGGCGTGCCGTACAACCGGTCCGGGGTATCCGTTTCCATCATCAATCCGGAAGAATTCCAGAAAGCGGGCATTGAAACCCTGACAGGAGCCCTTTCCCAGACTCCCGGCGTCTTCACGCTGGACGGCGGCGGCACCTGGCAGCGCGGTTCCGTGAGCAACACCGTCATCCGCGGGATGAACAAGGAAACCTACACCCTGACCATGGTTGACGGCATGCGCATCAGTGATGTCAACATGTCCGGCAACAAGCTGCTGGGGATCACCAATCTCTTTACGGTGGACAATGTGGAAGTGGTGAAGGGCGCCCAGGGCGCCGTCTTCGGTTCCGGCGCCATTGGCGGCGTTGTCGCCATGGACACCCCGGAAGGGGAAGGCGATCCCGTGACCAGGATTTTTGCGGAAGCCGGTTCTTTCCATTCCTTCAACAGCTACGCGACTTCCTCAGGCAAGATCAAGAAGCTTTCCTACTTTGTGGGCGTGGGGTTTGAATCCACGGAAAACGATCCCACCATTTATCCGGCCATTTATGACAACCGGAAAGGCATGAACGACTTCCGCCAGTGGCAGGAAGCCGTGCGCCTGGGCTATGACGTCAATGACAAGGTGAAGGTGGGCTTTACCTACCGCCGCCTGGATTCCTACTTTGAATACCCCACGCCGTATGTGGATTACGACCAGTGGCCCGCCGTGACGGACCCCCACCTGTACAACACGGAAGACAAGAACCGCAGCAACCTGGTGACGGGGCGCGTGGATGCGGAAATTACCAAGCTGTGGTCCACCAGCTTCATGATCGGGCATTACAACATGGACTATTCCACGCATACGCCGGGCTTCGATTTCCAGCCCAACGTGATGTGCAACCGCCGCTTCCAGACGGAATGGCGCAATGCACTTACGTGGAACAAGGAATGGAAGACGGTCGCCGGCATGGCCTGGGACCGCTCCGACTACATGAGCGAAAACAATTACGTGGCCAAGGATGAATGGCAGAGCACGCTTGCCTTCTTTGCGGAGCAGATGTGGGCGCCCACGGACAACTTTGACGCCAGCGTGGCCCTGCGCCTGGAGCATGATTCCGTCTGGAACAACCACTTCACGTGGCGTTATTCCAATTCCTGGAAGGTGACGGGCAAGGATTCCCCCACCCGTATTTTCGGTTCCGTGGGTTCCGGATTCCGCGCCCCCACCTACTTTGAACAGTACGCCGCCAATTACGGCTACGTGGGCAATCCGGACCTGGATGTGTCCAAATCCCTGGGCGGAGACCTGGGCGTGGAACAGCGCCTGGCGGACAACCATTACGCTTCCGTGACGGGATTCTGGACCCGCATCAACGATGAAATCGGCACCAGGAGCGTAGGCACGTGGCCCAACTCCTACACGACTTACGACAACTTCTCCCACGCCACTTCCTATGGCGTGGAAGTAGCGTTCAAGGGGCAGTTCAAGGATGCGTGGAACAGCGGCTATTATGCCAACTACACCTTCACGATGCCCAAGCGCGACTCCATCGGCAAATATGAAACCATCCAGATGGCCAATACTGCCCGCCACACCATCAACGCGGAGGTTTATACCTCTCCGGTTGAAAAACTGACGGTCGGCTTCGGCGTAACATCCGCCATGGGCCGTACGGACTACAACTATGCCCGTCTGGACAACTTCTTTACGGCGCGTTTGTTCGCCAGGTACCAGGTGACGGACAATGTGGCGTTTCATGTGCGTGTGGAAAACCTGTTTGACCAGAATTTCATCATCACGAATGACTATAACTTCGGACCGCGCCAGGCCCGGGGGCTGGGAGTCTTCGGCGGCGTGACGGTCGAATTCTAATTGCTTTTCAGGACTAATTGTTGATTGCACCCCCATCTTCCGTCTTGCGGGCTGTTTCAGGCGAAGGGAACAGCCACGGGCGGAAGATGGGCTTTTTGTTTTCCGGTGGTTCCGGAATCGGTTAACATGCGGCGGTAATCTAAGCTGTGTTTCGCTGGCTGTACATTCTGGGGGCGTTGGTCCTCGCCGTCTTTCTGGGAGGAGTCCTTTACTTCGCCCAGCGGGAAGCGGACGTTTGGCATGAGGCCTCCGGACGGACGGACGGCAGGGGCATGCCTGCCGTGTTTGACGGCTTCGTGGAACGGTGGAACAGATCTGTGGAGCGGGAACTGCTCCGGGAACTGGCAGGCGGCGAGCGGAAGAAAAGCCTGCTGTCCGTCTCCCGTGGCGATGGGGATGGGCGGCGTCTGGCCGAGCAGGAGCGTTCCGTGGAACGCATCGGCAGAAGGCTGGAGCTGAAAGACCATATCCGCCAGCTTCCCCTGGAGGAGGTTCCTGCTGGATTGGAATGGCAGACCGGAATGGAGGAACCGGAAGTGGGTGACCCCCGGGCCGTGAAAGGGGGGCTGGTCCGGCTGTGGATCAATACGCCGTTTCCCGGAACCCTGCGGGCGTTCGGACCGGGAAGCGAGACCTTTTTCAACTACTCCGCCATTGACAACGTGTGGCTTCCCCTGGTGGGGTTGCATCCGGAAACCTTCCGGCCCATTCCGGGGCTAGCGGACCGCTGGGCCGTCTCCGCGGACGGGAAAACCGTTTTTTACCATTTGGACCCGGAAGCGACGTACTCGGACGGCCGCCCCGTAAGGGCGCAGGACTTCCTGCTGAATATCTGCCTCCGCACGTCCGGCTTTGCCCGGGACCCCTTCTGGACCACCCTGTTCCGTTCCACGTATGACCAGATTACGGTATACGGGGATTCCGTCATTGCCCTGACGCTTCCGTCACCCGGGCCGCTGCTGCCTTACATGGCCTGCGTGGATTTCCATCCGGCCCATCCCGGTTTTTACCATGATTTCAACTCCCTGTTTCTGGAACGCTACCAGTGGAAGGTTCCGCCGAATACGGGGGGCTACGTGGTGGTTCCCGGTAAAATACGGATAGGCGAGCGCATCACCCTGGCCCGCGTGAAGGACTGGTGGGCGAAGGACAGGAAATACTACCGCTATTCCTGCAATGCGGACCAGGTGGAGCATGTATTTGTAAACCTGGAAAACAAGGCGGTTGAAATGTTCCGCCGCGGGGAGCTGGACATGATGAACGTCCGCAAGCCGGAAGTGTGGGAAAACAGGCTGGAACTGCCGGAAGTGCACCGGGGCTACATAGACAAGTACAGCCTGGAAGCCGGTTATGCCTGCCCCCCGTACGGCCTGTACCTGAACTGTGCGGACAAGCTTCTGAAAAACCCCGGCATTCGCAGGGGGCTGGCGCATTCCGTGAACATGGGCATGGTGATTGATACCCTGTTCCGCGGGAATATGAGAAGGCTGGGCTCCTACATGGAGGGGTACGGCGATCTGACGCTTCCGCTGAAAGCGCCGGAATACAGCAAGAAAAAAGCCATGGAACATTTTGCCCGCGCCGGCTACCGGGAAATGGGGGAGGACGGCGTGCTGAAGAATGAACGGGGGAACGGCTGGTGGTGGAACTGACCTTCGCGGACTCCTCCACCCTGATGACCAATGTTTGTTCCATCCTACGGCAGGAGGCCCTGAAATGCGGGGTGGACCTGCGCCTGGACCCCCTGACCTATAATGTCTGTTCCCGGAAGGTATTTGAAAAACGGTACCAGGCCGCCCTGTGGGCGTGGCCGCTCCAGACGCCGTTCCCCCGGCTTTATGAAACCTTTGCTTCCGAGCTGGCGTACGATGCCCGCGGCAACCCCGTGGGCAACACGAACAATATCTTTGCCGTGGCGGACACGGAACTGGATGCGGCCCTGGACGCGGAGCGGAATGCCCCGGATGGCGCCGCCCTGAAAAAAGCCCTTCAACGCGCCCAAAAGCGCATTCATGAACTCTGCGTCTGGATTCCCGGCTGGCGGGAACCCTACACGTACGTCGCCTGCTGGCGCTGGATACGCTGGCCGGAATCCCCCACGCGGTTCTGTTCCCCCGGATTTACAACCCCCTGGAATCCCACTTGTACTGGGTGGATGAAAAAATGAAGAAGGAAACGCAGGAGGCCCGGCGCCGGGGCGTTCCGTTTGAGGAAAGGCATCAGGTGATACGTGTTGAAAGACCGGATGACGCCGCTCCGTAATAAAACCAGCCCGCCGGCTCCTTTTTAAATTGAAAGGAGGCGGTTTTTCATCATAATTCCCCTTATTATTCCCTAGAACCGTTTATTGACTCCATTATCATGAAAATATCACTTTTTTCCGCCCTGTTTCTGGCAGGCCACCTTTGCATGGCCGCTCCCATGCCCCTGCCGGAATCCAATGACGGCGCCAAGCATGTCTTCGCCACCAACCAGGAAAACTTCCTGATGGACGGAAAGCCCGTCAAAATCATCTCCGGGGAAATGCACTACCCGCGCGTGCCGCGTGAGCACTGGCAGGACAGGTTCCAGCGCATGAAGGCCATGGGCATGAACACCGTCTGCACCTATCTGTTCTGGAACGTGCATGAACCGGAACCCGGCAAGTGGGACTTCTCCGGCAACCTGGACTTTGTGGAATTCGTCAAGGAAGCGCAGAAGGCCGGCCTGTGGGTCATCGTGCGTCCGGGCCCTTACGTTTGCGCGGAATGGGAATTCGGCGGGTTCCCCGGCTGGCTGCTGAAGGATGCGGACCTGAAGGTCCGCTCCCAGGACCCCCGTTTCCTGGAACCGGCCATGGCTTATCTCAAGAAAGTCTGCTCCATGCTGGAACCGCTGCAGATCACCAAGGGCGGCCCCATCATCATGGCCCAGGTGGAAAATGAATACGGCTCCTACGGCTCCGACAAGGACTACGTGAAAAAACACCTGGAAGTCATCCAAAAGGAGCTTCCGGGCGTGGTGCCCTTTACCTCGGACGGCCCGAACGACTGGATGATCAACAACGGCACGCTGCCCGGCATCGTTCCCGCCATGAACTTCGGCGGCGGAGCCAAGGGCGCCTTTGCCAACCTGGAAAAGCACAAGGGCAAGACTCCCCGCATCAACGGCGAATTCTGGGTAGGCTGGTTTGACCACTGGGGCAAGCCCAAAAACGGCGGCAGTACGGAAGGCTTCAACCGCGACTTGAAGTGGATGTTGGAAAACAATGTCTCCCCCAACCTTTTCATGGCGCACGGGGGCACCTCCTTCGGCTTCATGAACGGGGCGAACTGGGAAGGGGCCTACACGCCGGACGTGACCAATTACGACTACGGCGCGCCCATCTCTGAAAACGGAACCCTGACGGACCGCTACCGTACCTTCCGCCAGACCATTCAGGACTATTACGGTGATACGTACAAGCTCCCCGAACCGCCCGCGCAGCCGGAAATGATGGAGCTGCCGCCCATCACGTTCACGGAGAAAGCCGGCATGTTCAACCGGCTCCCGCAGCCTGTCATCCGCAAGGAGCCCGTGCACATGGAAGCCCTGGGGCAGAGCCTGGGCTTCATCCTGTACCGGACGAAAGTGAACGGCCCGGTGAAGGGAGAGCTGAAAATGAACAACATGCAGGACCGCGCCATCGTTTACGTGGACGGCAAAAGGCAGGGTGCGGCAGACCGCCGCTACAAGCAGGACGCCTGTGACGTGGTTATTCCCGCGGGCCTCCATACGGTGGATATCTTTGTGGAAAACATGGGCCGCATCAACTTCGGCGGCCAAATCCAGGGGGAACGCAAGGGAATCCGCGGCCCCATCACGCTGGACGGGAAGAAGCTGGAAAACTTCCTCATCTACAACCTCCCGTGCAAGGGCGTGGAGCTTCTGTCCTTCTCCGGCAAGAAGCCGGGCGGCGACCAGCCCGTGTTCCACCGTGGATATTTCAACGTCTCCAACCCCAAGGATACCTACCTGGACATGCGGGACGGCTGGAAAAAGGGCGTCGTGTGGGTGAACGGCCACAATCTGGGCCGCTTCTGGTTCATCGGTTCCCAGCAGGCGCTTTACTGCCCCGGCGAATACCTGAAACCGGGGAAAAATGAAATCGTGGTGCTGGACGTGGACGGCGGCTCCGGCACGGTGAAAGGCGTGAAGGAAGCCATTTACGAAGTCAACAGGGACCCTGCCATGGCGGACGTCTTCCGTGTGGGCAAGCCCGTAGCTCCCGCTGCCAGCCAGCTCGTGCACAAGGGAACCTTCGCCAAGGGCGCGGACCAGCAGGAAATCAAATTCCGCGCTCCCGTCCAGGCCCGCTACATCGCCCTCGTCAGCAAGAACGCCCATGACAACGGCCCGCACGCCGCCATTGCGGAGCTGAATTTCCTGGATGCCTCCGGCAACCTGCTTCCCCGCGAACAGTGGTCCGTGGTCTATGCGGATTCCCATGAAACGGCGGGGGAAGCCGCCCAGGCGGGCCTGGTGATGGACAACCAGCCCACCACCTACTGGCACACCAAGTGGCAGGGAGACAACCCCACGCACCCGCACATGATCGTGCTGGACCTGGGCAAGGTACAGAAGCTCTCCGGCTTCCGCTACCTGCCGCGCCAGAACCGGGAAAACGGCCGCATCAAGGACTATGAAGTCTACGCGTCTCCCAAGCCGTTCAAGCCTGTCAAATAGGGATTCCCGGAAATCCTGATCTTTCCGGGGCCGCTCCATCCTTTGGGATGGAGCGGCCTTTTTCCTTTTGGAGCACTTTTGGAGGCAACGGAATCTTCACGCGAGCGCGGCATGCGCTGGTTTTAAGAGCACGTGTTTGCTGATGCCTTGGTTACCGCATGGCATGCGTCTCCTCCCCCGGCATGAAAAAGGCGGCTCCGTGGTGTACGGAGCCGCCGGGAGGCAGTAATGAACTCAATGATTAATTGTTAGAAGTTCCAGGAGAAGCCCAGCTTGATGGTGTGGTAGCCGGGATCACTGTAGCCCTGAATCTGGTAATATTCATAGCCGATCAGGAAGTCAGCGCTCTTGGAGATGCTGAACTTGAACCCGGCCTGGGCTGCCCAGGAAAACTTGGTGGTGGAGATGGTGTGGGAACGGCTCCCGTCTTCCAGCCCGTGGATGGTGGTTTTAATGTCTCCGTACGTGGCGCCCGCCTTGCCGCCCAGATAGAACATCGTGTAATCGCCGATGGGGAGGTTCAGCGTATAACCGGCCATCATCGGAACGTAGGTGGAGCGGACGCTGGCGGTATAGGGGCCGCTGATGCCCAGGTCATGCACGCTGGGATGGTGGGAGCCTGCCAGAATGCCGCCGTTCAGGGAAATCTGATGAACAATGCTGCCGGTTTCAATGTA
The DNA here is from genome assembly GCF_049262625.1 of Akkermansia sp. JRP_AM1. Taxonomy (NCBI): domain Bacteria; kingdom Pseudomonadati; phylum Verrucomicrobiota; class Verrucomicrobiia; order Verrucomicrobiales; family Akkermansiaceae; genus Akkermansia; species Akkermansia sp. JRP_AM1. The sequence goes on along the minus strand of NZ_CP118234.1, from coordinate 78,286 downwards.
ATTGAAAATGCTCAGATTGCCGCCGGCCACGTTGGGCATGGCATCCTTGGTGGCGATGCCGTAAGCTCCTTCCAGGGACATGCCGAACTGGCCGTCGTATTTGTCGGCGTGGTAGGCATTGGCGGCGGACACGGAGGCCACAAGGGCCAAACCTAGCAGTATAGTCTTGTTCATATGGGGATAAATGGTGAATTTAACTGTGGTTCATTCTTGGCAGTTTTCTCTTTTGAAGTCAAACATGAAATGTCAAATTTGCATGAAATCCCCGGGCACCGGGAGATGAAGTTGCCAGAACGGGCCCGGTGGGGTACATTCTGCGCCATGGAACAACAAGCGTGTGATTTGCTGGTGACCGCTTCCCGCATGCTGGCGGGCGCGGGGCAGGCCGGCGCCGCCGGAAATGCGGCCGTCGCCGTCCGGGACGGGAAAATTCTGGAAACGGGGAGTGCCGCAGAGCTGGAAGCCCGGTGGAAGCCCACCGCCCGCAGGGACCTGGGAAATGTCCTGCTGATGCCGGGGCTGGTCAATGCCCATACGCACGTTCCGATGACCTTCTTGCGCGGCTTTGCGGATGACCTGCCTCTGATGGAATGGCTGACCGGGCATATTTTCCCTGTGGAAGCCCGCCTGACGGACAGAATCGTCTCCCTGGGGGCGCGGCTGGGCATGTATGAAATGATGCGGACGGGCACGACGGCTTTTGTGGACTCCTATTTGCTGGAAATCAACGTGCTCCGGGAGGCGGAGCGCATGGGAATGCGCTGTGTGGGCGGGGAGGCTCTTTTTGCGTTTCCCTCTCCGGCGTACGGCGGATGGGATGCGGCGGAAGCCCTGTACCGGGAGCAGGCGGCGCGCTTTGCGGGCCGCGGCAGGGTGCAGGTGGCCCTGATGCCGCACAGCGTATACACCACCAGTGACGACGTGCTCCGGCGTTCCATGAAGCTGGCGGAGGAACTGGACCTGATGCTGCATATCCATCTGTCCGAATCCGCCGGAGAAGTGGAGCAGTGCCGCTCCCTGCACGGGGACAGGCGCCCGGTGGCTTATGCCCGGGACATGGGGCTGCTGAATGAACGCACCGTGCTGGCCCACATGGTGGACGTGACGGATGAGGAACTGGAACTGGTAGCCTCTTCCGGAGCGGCAATCGCCCACAACCCGGTCAGCAATTTGAAACTGGCTTCCGGCTTCGCCCGCGTGCGGGACATGGCGCGGGCCGGCATTTCCGTCTCCCTGGGAACGGACGGAGCGTGCAGCAACAACAGCCTGGACATGTTTGAAACGATGAAGCTGGCCGCCCTTCTTGCCAAGGGATGCAGCGGGGACGCTACCGCGGTGCCCGCCACGCAGGCGCTGAACATGGCCACGGCGGAGGGCGCCCGCATCTTCCGGACGCCGGGGCTGGGAACGCTGGCTCCGGGAGCTCCCGCGGACATGATTGCCCTGGACCTGGATGAACCGAACCTCTGCCCGATTTTCAACGAAGCGTCCCATGCCGTTTATGCCGCTTCCGGCAAGGACTGCGTGTTCACCATGGTGGAAGGGAACATCCTGTACGACCGCGGAACCTACACGGACGGCCTGTACGCAGACACCGCCGCGGAAATGCGGGACCTGGTGGAGTGGGTGAAGGGGAAGGAATAAAGACGGAAGACTAAATACAAAAGAGAAAATAGTCTTTAACAGGCATTTCCCCTCTATTTAATCTTTTGTCATTGGGGCGCCGTTCAGGCGGCGCATGCTCATATTCCTTCTTTACCCGCAAGGGGGGATGCCTTTATAGTAATTTCATGCAATATGATCTCATCGTCATTGGTGGAGGCCCTGCCGGCTATGTGGGCGCCATCCGCGCCGCCCAGCTGGGAAAATCCGTGGTGTGCGTGGAACGCGACCGGGTAGGGGGCACCTGTCTGAACTGGGGATGCATCCCCACCAAGGCGCTTCTGAAAAATGCGGAGGCTTACCTGACCGTGACGGCCCGGGCCAAGGAATTCGGCATGACGGTGGAAGGCGTCAGCGTGGACTGGAGCGAGGTGATTGGCCGTTCCCGCAAGGTCAGCGACCGCCTGGCCGGCGGCGTGGGTTTCCTGTTTAAGAAAAACAAGGTGGACTCCGTCACGGGGGAAGCCTCCATCACCGCCCCCGGCAAGGTGGAAGTGAAGGCCGCCGACGGAACGACGAGCGTTCTGGAAGGAAAAAACATCCTGATCAGCACCGGCTGCGTCACCCGCACGGTGCCCAGCCTGCCCCTCAACGGCGCCACCATCATCGGTTCCAAGGAAGCCATGGTGCTGGAAAAGCGGCCTGAAAGCATGATCATCATCGGTTCCGGCGCCATTGGCACGGAATTCGCCTACATTTACAACTCCTTCAGCACCAAGGTAACGCTCATTGAAGCGCTCCCGCGCATGCTTCCCAATGAAGACGACGATTCCTGCCAGACGCTGGAACGCGCGTTCAAGAAGCAGGGCATCAAGGTCATGACGGGAGCCTCCGTGGAATCCGTCACGGAAACCTGCGACGGCAAGGTCAAGGCCAGCGTGAAAAACAGCAAGGGACAGGAAGAGGAAATCACGGCGGACGTCTGCCTGGTGGCCATCGGCGTGAAGCCGGTCGTTCCCGCCGCTCCCGGCCTGGAGCTGACGGAAAAGGGATTCATCAAGGTGAATGACCGCTACGCCACATCCATTCCCGGCGTTTACGCGGCGGGCGACGTGATCGGCGGCGTGCTGCTGGCGCATACGGCCACCTTTGAAGCCGTGCAGGCCGTGGAAGGCATGTTTAATCCGGACTACCAGCCCAGGCAGGTCGGCTTCTTCCCAAGCTGCACGTACTGCTACCCGCAGGTGGCTTCCGTGGGTAAAACGGAACGCGCCCTCAAGGAAGCGGGCGTGGAGTACAAGGTGGGCAAATTCCCCTTCCAGGCCATTGGCAAGGCTGTGGCCGCCGGAGAAACGGACGGCTTCGTGAAAACCCTGTACGGCGCCAAACACGGCGAACTGCTGGGCGCCCACATCGTGGGGCCGGAAGCCACGGAACTGATTGCCACGCTGGGCGTCGGCATTCAGGCGGAACTGACGGACGAGGATATTCACGCCACCATCTTTGCCCATCCCACGCTGTCGGAAGCCATCCATGAATCCATGCTGGCTTCCGAGGGAATCGCCATCCACATGTAACGGTTTTCACGGGAAGAGCCCCGGAACGGGGCTCTTTTTCTCCGTTAAAAAAGATGAACGGTAACCTGCGCTGGAAACAAAGGCTTCAAAACCTGAATAAGGCTTTTTCCCGGTTGCGCCATGCTTGCGCGTTGCCGGAATACAATGAATTGGAAATGGCCGGACTGGTGCAGACTTATGAATTTACGTTTGAGCTGTGCTGGAAAACGTTGAAAGATAAACTGGTCTATGACGGCTACAGCGTTAACAGCCCCCGCGAAGCCATCAGGCAGGCGTTTGGCGCAGGCTTGATAGGCCATATTGATTGCTGGTTTCAGGCGTTGGAAAGCCGCAATTTGTTTGTACATACTTATGATGATTCCAGCGCGGAAGAGGCGGTTTCCCTGATTAAGGGAAAATTCTTTTCCATGCTGGCCCCATGTGTGGAAAATCTGAACATGATGGCGGAGAAAGAGGACTGAACGATGGCCTGACGGCCAAGGTGCGCTCAGGCATCCGGGAAATTCTTTCACAGACTCCGCAGATTAGGAAAGCCGTTTTATTCGGTTCCCGCGCCCTGGGCACGTGGAAGCCTGCGTCCGATATCAATCTTGCCCTGGAGGGCGAGGACCTGGATTTGTCCGTCCTTTTGACTCTCCAAGCGCGTCTCACGGAGTTGAACCTGCCTGTGGAGGTAGACTTGATTATTCGTAACAGAATCACCAATCCTGATTTGGAGCGTCATATCCATGCTTATGGCAAGGAGTGGTTTTCCCGTTCCATGGAATGAAGGGATTTTGATCCCGGAGAACCCCTGTAAAACAGGAAAGACATTCAGTCTTTCCTCTTTAGTATTTAGTCTTTTTCTCCCCGGTCCTCATAGCTCAAACACCGGATTCTCCACGGCGTTTTTCACCGCAATAAGGAACTGCACGGCCTGCTTGCCGTCCACCAGGCGGTGGTCATAGGAAAGGGCCAGGTACATCATGGGCCGGGCGACGATCTGGCCGTCCCGGACCACGGGGCGTTCCTGAATGGCGTGCATGCCCAGAATGCCGCTCTGGGGCGGGTTCAGAATGGGGGTGGAGAGCAGGGAACCGTAGGTTCCCCGTTGGAGATAGTGAAGCAGCCCCCTTGCAGGTCCTGCATGGACAAGCTTCCGCCGCGCACTTTTTCCGCCAGGGCGGCGAGTTCCAGTTCCAGTTCCGGGAGCGTTTTCCGGTCGCAGTCCCGCAGCACGGGGACCACGAGTCCCTTGTCCGTGCCGATGGCTACGGAAATGTCGTAATACAGGTTTTCCACGATGTCCGTGCCGTCAATTCTGGCGTTGACCTGGGGCACTTCCTGAAGGGCCTTGACCACCGCCTTGATGAAGAAGCTCATGAAACCAAGCTTGGTGCCGTACCGTTCCCGGTACGCCGCATTGAATTGTTTGCGGAGCTCCATCACGGCGGACATGTCGCACTCGTTGAAGGTGGTGAGGATGGCCGCCTGGTGCTGGGCCTCCACCAGCCGGGCCGCGATGGTGCGGCGCAGGGGGCTCATGGGTTTCCTGATGAAACGCGGGGCGGTTTCCTTGTCAGACTTCCCGTTTTTCCCGGCGGGAGGCTGTTCCGGGGCGGACGTTTCCTTTTCCGGCTTTTGTTCCGGGGATTCGGCCGCAGGAGGAGGGGGGGTGGAAGCGGGTTCCTCCCGTGTTCCCGGCGCTGTGGTTTTCTCCGGTTCCGGCGGTACGGGAGCCTCTTCCTTTTCCGGTGCGGCTGCGGTTCCGTCAGCGGAAGAAATGCGGCCCAGAGCCGCGCCGATGGGGGCTTCCGCTCCTTCCGGGACGAGGATTTCCAGCACGCCGCTTTCGTCCGCCTCCAGGTCCGTGGAAACCTTGTCCGTTTCCAGCGTCACCAGGGTGTCGCCTTTGGCTACCGGGTCGCCGGCATTCTTGTGCCACGCGGCTACGGTGGCGGTGGTGATGGATTCTCCGAAGTTGGGGATCAGGATGTCGCTCATGGGAGGAAGATGGGTTCAGGATTGCGCCCGCGGCCCGAAGGCGGTGGCGATGAGTCTTTTTTGCGCGGCGGCGTGCAGGGCCTTGGCGCCCTCCGCAGGGCAGGCCATGGGCGGCCGCCCCGCATAGCGGAAGGAGGTGGCGAAGAGGCGCCCCAGCCTGTTCCGCAGGTGGCCCCAGGCCCCCATGTTGGAGGGTTCCTCCTGGCACCAGACGAAGTCGCGCACCTTCTGGTAGGGGGCCAGCAGGTAGGTGAGCTGTTCCTGGGCCAGCGGGTAGATTTGTTCCAGGCGGATAATGATTGTGTCTGAAATATTCCGTTCCTTCCGGTAGGCGGCCAGGTCATAGTAAACTTTCCCGGTGCAGAAGACGGCGCGCGTTACCTGGTCCGGCGCGGGAGCGTCCGGGTCCGGCAGCACTTCGTGGAAGCGGGAGGGAACCAGGAATTCCCGGTGCGGGGAGACGGCCTCCGGACGGGAGAGCAGGCTTTTGGGCGTGAAGACGATCAGCGGCTTGTGCACGTTCTGGTGCACCTGGCGGCGCAGGGCGTGGAAGTATTGGGCCGGGGTGGTGGGGTTGATGACCTGCATGTTGTCGTCCGCGCAGAGCTGGAGATAGCGTTCCATGCGGGCGCTGGAGTGTTCCGAGCCCGCCCCTTCATAGCCGTGGGGCAGCAGCAGCACAATGCGGTTTTTCTGGTGCCATTTGGCCTCCGCGGCCGCAATGAACTGGTCCACGATGACCTGCGCTCCGTTGGCGAAGTCCCCGAACTGGGCCTCCCACATGACCAGCGCGTCCGGGCTTTCCAGAGCATAGCCGTATTCAAAGCCCAGCACGGAGGCTTCCGACAGGGAGGAGTTGTAAATGCGGAACGCGGTAGTGCCGTGGTTCAGCTTTTCCAGAGGAGTGTACAGGGAGCCATCATTGAAGTCATGCAGGACGGCGTGCCGCTGGGAGAAGGTGCCGCGCTGGCAGTCCTGGCCGGACAGGCGCACGGTGTGGTTTTCCGCGAGCAGGCTGCCCCAGGCCAGGGCTTCCGCCATGGCCCAGTCCAGCAGTCCGCCTTCCCGGAAGGCCTCCCGGCGGCGGGCCAGGAAGCGTTTTTCCAGCGTGGGGTGGGGCGTGAAGCCGTCCGGCAGTTCCGTAAGGATATCTCCGATGCGCTGGAACAGCTCCGGGCTGATTCCCGTCCGTACGCTGGTACGCGGGATGGGCGTTTCATCCGCATCCTGCGCGGTGGCGGGCAGGATGTAGTCCGCGGGGTTTTCCTTCATTTGCAGGTAGGCCTGTTCCATGCCTTCCCAAAGGTCTTTCCGGATGTCCTGCTCCTGCTGTTCTGTCAATTCCCCGCGCTCTCTGAGCGCCGTTCCGTACAGGGCTGCGGCGGTGGGGCGCGCCTCAATCCGCTTGGTCTGCATGGGCGCGGTGAAGGCGGCCTGGTCCGTTTCATTGTGGCCCAGGCGGCGGTAGCAGTACATGTCCAGAATGATGTCCCGCCCGAACTTCTGGCGGAACTGGAGCGCGAATTCCGCCGCCCACACCAGGTCCTCCGGGCTTTCCCCGTTGATGTGCAGGATGGGGGACTGGAGCATCTGCGCCACGTCCGTGGCGTAGCGGGAGGAACGGGCCTCGTCCGGTCCGGTGGTGAAGCCGATCTGGTTGTTGATGATGAGGTGCACGGTGCCTCCCGTGCGGTAGCCTTTCAGCAGGGAAAGATTGAGCACTTCCGCCACGAGCCCTTGTCCTGCGAAGGCGGCGTCCCCGTGGAGGACGAGCGGCAGCACATGCTTGCGTTCCGCGTCTTCCAGGTTGTGCTGCATGGCCCTGGCCCTGCCTTCCACCACGGGATACACGGCTTCCAGATGGCTGGGGTTGGAGGAGAGGCGGACGTGAAGGTCGCGGCCGTCCACATGGCGCGTGGTGGCGTAGCCGAGGTGGTATTTGACGTCGCTCCTGCCAATGGGGGATTCCGGCAGGTAGTCCGGCGTGAATTCTCGGAAGATGGTTTTCAGCGGCTTGTGGAGGATGTTGGCGAGCACGTTCAGCCTCCCGCGGTGGGCCATGCCCATTTCAATGTGGGAGACGCCGGCGGCGGGGCAGCGCTTGACGATGGCGTCCAGCAGGACGATGGCACCCTCCCCCCTTCCAGGGAGAAGCGTTTTTCCCCAATGAAGCGCTTGCCCAGGAATTCCTCGAACAATTCCGCCTTGCAGAGATGGAAGAAGGCGTCCCGCCGGACCTCCGGGCCGTAGTCCACGCCGTTCGCCCGGAGCTTGATTTTTTCTTCAATCCAGGAGCGGATTTCCAGATTGTCTATGTGGTGGTATTCAAACCCGATGGGGCCGCAATAGATTTTTTGCAGGTGGCTGATGATTTCACGGAGGGTGAACGTGCCGCCGTCCATGAAGGTGCCGATGTTGGCGGGCTGGTCCAGGTCTTCCGGACGGAAGCCCATTTCTTCCAGATTGACCGGGGTGCAGGTCTTGTCCGGAGACGCCAGGGGATTGAAGCGCGCGCACTGGTGGCCCATGACCCGGTAGGCCCGGATGAGCTGGTTGACGCGCCCCCGGCATTCCGCGCTTTCCGGCGGGACGGTGTAGGGGGAGGCGTCCGTGCAGTTCCCTGCGTTTGCTTTTTCCTGCGGAGCGTTGCCGCTCCCCAGTTCATAGCCTTCAAACCAGGCGGCCCAGAGAGGGTCTACGGACAGGGGATCGTTTTTCCATGATTGGTGGAGCGCCATGATTTCCTCAGGCGGGAGTCTGGAGAAGATGGAGGCGTTCATGCCGAAAGATGGGTTGATACGGGGCTATTCCATGTTCACTAATCGCTATTCTCTGCCCGCAGGGCGTCAATAGCTGTGTTCGTTGAGCTGGACCTTCCCGCGGAAGACCCAGTAGATGGCGGCGGAGTAGGCCAGGACGAGCGGCACGCCCAGGATGGCGATGTACGTCATCACGACCAGGCTTTCACGCGTGGAGGAGCCGTTGACGAGCGTCAGGGAGTTCTCCGGGTTGGGCATGGAATAGAGCAGGTTGGGGAACATGGCCGCCCCGAAGAGGGCCATCATGCAGCCCATGGTGGAGCAGGAGGCGACGAAGGCCCAGCCCGGACGGTTCCTGTGGATGAAGATCCAGATGGCGGTGATGGAAATGACCGCCAGCACCGCGATGCCGTAAATCCAGGGGGAGCGGTGCAGGGCCGCCGCTACGTGCGGCACGTACAGCAGGGTGGCCGCTCCGTGAAGGATGATCAGGACGGTGAAGATGATGACGCAGGGCCTGAGCAGTTTTTTGATCTGTTCCTGCAGGCTTCCCTGTGTTTTCATCAGGAGGTAGATGCCTCCGTGCATGGCGAACAGGGCCACCGTCGTCAGCCCCAGAAGAACGGAGTAGGGGTTCAGCAGGCTGAGGAAGGTTCCGGTGAAGTTGCCCTGATTGTCCAGCGGAATGCCCTTGGTGACGTTCCCCATGGCTACGCCGATGAGCAGGGCGGCCAGGAGGCTGCTGATGGAAAAGGTGGTGTCCCACCCCCTGCGCCACCATTTCATGGGCTGCTTGCTCCGGAATTCGATGGAGACGGCGCGGAAGATGAGGGTGAGCAGCAGGAGCATGAAGGCCAGGTAAAACCCGGAGAAGACGGAGGCGTACACGTACGGGAAGGCGGCGAAGAGGGCGCCGCCCCCCGTGATGAGCCAGACTTCGTTTCCGTCCCATACAGGGCCCACGGCGTTTAGCGTGAGCCTTCTGTTTTCATCACCCTTGATGAAAAGCTGAAGGGCTCCGGTGCCCAGGTCAAAGCCGTCCAGAATGGCATATCCGGAGAAGAGCACGCCGACGAGGATGAACCAGATGATTTGCAGGTCTGTAAGAGTAAGATTGTCCAACATGGTTTTAAGAGGGGCTGAAGGTTAGTCTTTGACGAAGGGGACCTGGAGCTTGCCTTCCCCGGTGCCGTCGTCTTCGTTTGCTTCCTGGTCCGGACCCTTGTGGATTTTATGGGTGATCTGATAGAGGAAGAGGGCCAGCAGCAGGGCATAAATGACGAAGAACATGCCCAGGGAGGAAAGGGCTTCCGCCGCGGTGAGGGTGGGGGATACGGCATGTTCCGTTCTCAGGATGCCGTACACAATCCATGGCTGGCGCCCCATTTCCGCCACGGCCCAGCCCACCTGGTTGGCTATTTGGGGGCCCAGCACGGAGAAGACGAAGCACCAGAGCAGCCAGCGCTTCTGGAAGAGCCAGCCTTTTTTCCAGCCCCACAGGCCCACCAGGAACAGGGCCCCCAGGGCGCAGCCGATCAGGATCATGATGTGGAAGGAGTAGAAGACGGGCAGGATGGGGGGCGTTCGTCCTGCGGGATGTCGTTCATGCCGGTGATGGTCGTATCCAGGTCATGATGGGTCAGGAAGGTGAGCATGTACGGGATGGAGATGCCCGTCACTTCATGGGTGGACGGGTTCATCCAGCCGACGAGGTGGAGGGCCAGCGGAGCGCCGGTTTCCATCACGCCTTCCATGGCGGCGAATTTGGCGGGCTGGTGGATGGAGACTTCACGTGCGCTGGAGTCCCCCGTGATGCCCATGCCCACCACGCCGATGAGGCCGATGACCAGGGCCACCTTGAAGCTTTTTTCAGCTCCTCCGGTGAAGCGTTTTTTCAGGATGTACCAGGCGGAGACGCTGAGGACGAGCGTGGCCCCCGCCAGCCAGCAGCCGGCCAGCGCATGCGTCAGGCGGTCCACGGTGGACGGGTTGAACACCACGTCATAGAAGCTGGTGATATGGGCCTGGATTTTCCCGTTCACTTCCACCAGCTTGTACCCGGCGGGCGTCTGCATCCAGGAGTTCGCCACAATGATCCAGATGGCGCTGAAATGGGCGCCCAGGGCGACCATGCAGGAGGAGAAGAAGTGCATTTTGGGGCCCACCTTGTCCCAGCCGAAGAGCAGGATGGCCAGGAAGCCGGATTCCAGGAAGAAGGCGAAGATGCCTTCCGCCGCCAGAGGGCTGCCGAAGATGTCGCCCACGCAGCGGGAATAGTCAGCCCAGTTGGTGCCGAACTGGAATTCCATCACGATGCCGGAGGCCACGCCCAGGGCGAAGATGATGCCGAATATCTTGGTCCAGAATTTGGCCTGCTTGTGGTAGAGTTCGTTCTTCGTTTTCAGCCAGAGGCCTTCCAGCGCGACCAGAACCACCCCCAGGCCGATGGTCATCGGCGGGAAGATGTAGTGGAACATGATCGTAACGGCGAATTGAAGACGGGATAATAAGACCGGATCGTCCATGATTGCTTGGGGATGAGTGGATGTTTATGGAACAGGAGGCCGGCAGCCAAATACCGGTACCTTCATACTTTATACATCCCAAGAGGACCTTTGTTCAATTATTTTCCTTTTCCCTGAATAACTTTTTTAGATTGTATCTAAAAAAGAACGGTTTAGCACTGAATGAACACGTCCATCCCCTCTTCCGCCAGGGCAAAAAGATCCAGCATGTCGCGGGGGGAAAGGCGGATGCAGCCATGGGAGGCCGGGGCGCCCAGCAGGTCCGTATCATTGGTGCCGTGGATGTAGATGTAGCGGCTCCGCGTGTTGGCGTTGTGCGGTTCCAGGCCGTCCAGCCACAGGATGCGCGTCAGGATAAAGTCCGAATGTTCATCCAGGCTTTCCGGGATGGCGGCGGGGTAGCGGCCTGCCGGAAGGCGTGAGATGAAAATGGTGTCCTCCGGCTCTCCGTCCCCGATTTTTTGGCAGACGCGGAAATGTCCGGTGGGCGTTTTTCCGGAGCCCTCTTCATGGCCCGTGCCAGCTTTTCCGCTGGAAACGGGGCACCGGAGCAGGATGTTTCCGGATTCTTCCAGCACCAGCTCCTGGCGGGACAGGTCAATGCGTATGGAAGGGGCGGCCATGGGGGAGGAAAGAGTTGTCACGCTTGCTGTTCCATCCGGGCGATGATGGCCTGGATGGCGGCTGTCAACTGCCGCGCCACGCTGTTGTAGGCAGCCTGACCGCAGCCGATGGGGTCCGCAATGCTGCGGTTGTCCGTGTAGCAGGTGACCAGCCTGATCTTGTCCGCATGCTCGGGGAAATTGGCAAGCAGGGCGGCCAGGTGGCTCTCCGTCATGGCATAGACGTCCGTGGCGTTTTCCATCAGTTCTTCCGTGACGGGGCGGCTTTCATGGCAGGAGAGGTTGACGCCGTGCGCCTGGAGGATGTGGAGCGTTTCCGGGCTGGCCTCCTGCCCGTGCCATGCGGAAGTTCCCGCGGAACCGGCGCGCCATTCCGGATGATGCGCTGAAAGCTTCCGGAACAGGCCTTCCGCCATGGGGCTGCGGCAGGTGTTGCCGGTGCAGATGAAAAGGATGTGCTTGCGCTGTGTCATGAGTCGGGATGTTCTCTTTTGGAATGGTGGGGGATAGGCACCTCGTTGGGTTCCTGGTACAGGTTGTCCGGGGGGAGCACGTGCCCGGCTCCATTCCCCTCCGGCGGGGGGGCTCCGGCGTCTTCCTCCTCCTCTTCGTCCGCATCGCGGGAGGGGGGAAAGCCAGGGGAACAGGCAGCCCGCCAGCACTACGCACAGCACCGCCGCCACGGGCGTCATGACGGGGAACCAGGTGTCATGGACGGAAAACAGGTACCACGCGATGACCGGGGCCGCCAGGATGCAGAGCCCCCAGATGATGAAACGCCCCCGGCGCTGGAAACGGAGGGCCCAGACTGCCAGGAGCAGGACGTCCAGCACGATGACCCACTGCACCCATACGGGGGCTACCGGAATCAGGACGGCCGGGGCCGGAGCCAGCGCCCCCATGAGGGTGCGGATGGTTTGCGCCGCCAGGAGGGCCTGTGCGTCCGGCGTGTCGGAAAGGGCGGACGGTTCGGAAACGAGAACCGCGTCCGCGGAAGAAAGCAGTTTTCTGACGGCGGTGGTATCCGGCGGCCGCAGGCCGGACATGACGGGGACGATCACCTCCTTGGTGTCCAGCATGGTGGGGCTGCTGTGTTCCGCCAGAGGAATGCGGCCGTATTTGTCCAGCGGAACGGAACGCTTGCCGCCCAGGAAAAGGGTGTCGCCCGGAATGATTCTCACGTCGCCGGGTTTCAGGTCCAGCGCGTTCAGGGCGGCGGCCAGCGGAAGGGTGGGGATGATCTCCTCACCCCAGCGGATGAAAAGCGGCGGAGAAACCCTGTTCTCCGGGGAGGGGGAAAACAGTTCGTTGTTTTCCACGACGGTTCCCAGGGCGGGGGCTGCCGTGGTCAGTTGCGGAGCTTCCCCCACCAGCCTGTCCGCGCGCGGGAACAGGTCCGTCTTTCCCACGATGTTGGCAGCGGGAATAACCAGGCCTTTCCAGTCCGGCGGGAGGGGGGCGTGGCGGGAGGACTCGCTCATCTGCCGTCCCAGCGCCTTGTGGCGGAAGCGGTCCAGCTCATACCCCACGGCGGCCTTGACGATGCTGTCCGGCTCTTCCTCCCAGGCCATGGGAGCCATCACGTAAACATTCCTGGCCCCCTGCTCGTACAGGTGGCGGAACAGCACCGTGTAATCCATGGGATTGGGAGGATAGGCGGCAAAGCTGTTCAGGGAGGATTCCCGGTGCAGGGAAACCACGGGAAGCTGGGCCGTCTGCCCCTTGTTGAAATAATCGTAAGGCTGGAGGACGATGCTGCTTTCCGCATTCAGACCTTCCGGGCGCACGGTCCGGTACTCTCCTGCCAGGGAACGTTCCGCCGCCCGCTCATAACAGAAAATGGTGGGCGGAAGAAACACGTACCCCAGAATCCAGCCCAGCCCCAGGGAAATCTGGAACAGGGACAGCACAAGCAGGAATCTGGGGGTCAGCGTCATCAGGAGCAGGGAGAAAGATCATGCTAGCATGGCCGCCAGCGGTTCTGCAAGCGTGGAGCCGGGCAGAAGCTTCCGCAGGTGTTCCAGCCCGGCGGGAATCTGGGCCAGATACCAGGTTTTTCCCTGGTTGTGGCCGATGTTGGCGTAGGCGCCCAGCATCTGCATGAGCCGTTGCAGGGCGCAGGCGCGGAAGATGCGGTCATCCAGGGGTTGCCCTGAAATCTTTTCCCACTCCCTGAGCAATTCCTCCGCCTGCTCCGGTTCCAGACGGGCATAGCCGTCATAAACCAGGGAGGCTAGGTCATACTCCGGGCGTCCGCCGCGCATGCCCTGGAAATCGATCAGCCAGGTCTTACCCGCGTGGATGTGCACGTTCTGGGACTGGCTGTCCCGGTGCACGGGGCATTCCGGAAGGGAGGCCAGGAATTGCGCCAGCTCTTCCAGGGCCGGATGGTTCAGGAAGGAATCCGTTTCCAGCCCCAGGTGGGCCCCCAGCAGGTGTTCCGCAAAATAGGACTGCTCCCAGCGGTACAGGGCTTCGTCAAAGGCGGGCTGGAGGGGGAACTCCTCCGGAAACGGGCAGGAGTGAAGCAGATGGAGCTGCTCCATGGCCCGGATGTAGCGCAGGCGCAGGGAGGGCCAGGACTCTCCCCGGAAGGCCAGCAGGCTGGCGTCTCCCAGGTCTTCCACCAGCGCAGCCCCGCAGCCGGCGCCGAGCGGTTCGTAGTCGTAAATCTCCGGCACGTTCACGCCGTGGGCGTGCAGGTGCCGGTCCGCGGGGATGAAGGAATCATTATCCGCGCGGTCATTGCCCCACCGGATGCCGATGCATGTGCGGGAGCCGAGGCGGATGCGGACGATGGTGCGGCCGGACGCGCCCAAAGCCAAGGTATGGAAATCCTCTTCCCGCGGAACGACGTGGAAACTCCGTTGAACCAGGCTGGACAATTCTTTCATGGAGAGGCGTGGCGGAAGGGCCTTGCGGAAAGGGGGCGGACGGAGGGCAGGGAAATCCTCCCTCCGCCGGAAACGATGAAGGGGATGAAATCAGGAGGGGAACTGGCGGTCTTCCCCGTAGCCGTAATGCTCCACGACGTAATCCACATCCTTGTCTCCGCGGCCGGAGCAGTTGACCAGGATAGCGCCTCCTCTGTTTTCCCGGGCCCACTTCATGGCGTAGGCGATGGCGTGGGAGCTTTCCAGGGCGGGAATAATTCCTTCATAGCGGGAAAGCTTGAAGAAGGCGTCTACGGCTTCCTCATCCGTGGCGGTAACGTAATTCACGCGGCCGATGTCGTGCAGGTAGGCGTGTTCCGGACCCACGGAAGGATAATCCAGCCCGCTGGCCACGGAATGGACCGGTCCCGGATTGCCGTCCTCGTCCTGGAGCATGATGCTCTCGAACCCGTGCAGGACGCCCCTGCTCCCGTAGGAGATGGAGGCGGAATGATCCCCGAGCCTGGGCCCCTTGCCGAGCGGTTCCACGCCGTAAATATCCAGCGGGTCTCCCAGGAAGGCGGTGAACATGCCCATGGAATTGCTGCCGCCGCCCACGCAGGCGCACACCGCGTCCGGAAGAAGCCCCGTCATTTCCATGAACTGCTCCCTGGCTTCCACGCCGATGCACATCTGGAAATCGCGCACCATCTGCGGGAAGGGGTGGGGGCCTACCACGGAACCGATGCAGTAAATGGAATCCTGATAACTGTTCAGGTAGGAATCAAAGGCGGAATCCACGGCTTCCTTCAGGCTCTGGAGGCCGTGCGTGACGGGCACCACCTTGGCGCCCAGGATTTTCATGCGGGTGACGTTGGGGGCCTGCTTGGCAATGTCCACCGCTCCCATGTGAATCTCACACTCCAGGCCGAAGAAGGCGGCAGCCGTAGCCAGGGCCACGCCATGCTGCCCGGCGCCCGTTTCCGCAATGATGCGTTTCTTGCCCATGTATTTGGCGAGAAGGCCTTCACCCATGCAGTGGTTGAGCTTGTGGGCGCCCGTATGGTTCAGGTCTTCCCGTTTCAGGTAAATCTGGGAAGTGCCCAGGTGGCGGGAAAGGCGTTCGCAGTGGTAAACCGGGGTGGGGCGTCCCTGGAACTGCTTGCGGATGCGGCGCAGTTCATTGATGAACTGGGCGGAGTGGGCTATCGTCTGGTAGGCTTCCGTAATTTCTTCAAAGGCGGGAACAAGCTCGTCCGGCAGGTAAACGCCGCCGTATTCGCCAAAACGGCCCTGGGCGTCCGGAAAATTGCGTAAATAGGTATGGAGATCCATGGTCTGTTGCATTCGTGACTGCCAGTATTTAGCACGATGCCCCAGTTCAGGCAAAAACAATCTCCGCAGGAAGCCCTTTTAAAAAAGCGGGGAAGGGAAAAATCATCCGCAGGGGGAGCGGAACGGACCAGTCCGGAAGGCCGGAAATCGGGATGGGACCGGACAGGGATGCCGGGGATGGCCGGTTCATGGGGAATCTCCGTTTTGAGGCCGTGAAGAACGCGGCCTGCTCCTGCTGCAAGGGAAGGAAGCTCCTCCCTGTTCACCATGCTCCTGAATAAATAGTAAAAAAAGGGCAGGCGTTGCCGGAGATCCGGCTTCCGGACTTTTTTACCCGGAAAGGAACGGAGGGAAGAAGGCCGGAAATCAGGCCAGGCGGCGCTTCCTGATGGATTTTCCGGTATCGGCAAGCGTCTGCCGTGCGTCGGGGTCCGCTCCGGCCATCAGGGCGGCCAGGTCCCGGACGATATTCTGGCGCATGCGGTCCACCAGGTCGCGCCCTTCCTGGGTGATGGCGACCATGATTTTGCGGCGGTCCTTGGCCGCGCTCATGCGTTTCAGATAGCCCATCTCCTGAAGTTTGTCCACCATGCCGGTGGCCGCCGCCGTGGAATGCCCCATCTTCAGGGCAATGCTGGACATGCTCAGGAAGTCCTCGCTGGCCAGGTAGGTCAGCAGGAAAAACTGGGGATAGGAAACCTTGCCCTCATTCAATTCTGAAGAAAGATTCAGAATGCAGGAACGTTGCGTGAACAGGATGAAATCCGCCAGCTTGTTTGCTTCTTCGGAAATGGAGCTCATGGTCGTGGTGAATGTCTGGGGTAGGTTTGGTAACGGTGCCGTCCGGAGGCTTGGCGGCGGTTCAGCCAACCTACCGCCGCCGCCTTCCGCGAGCAAGTCAAAAATATAAATTTTTATTAAAATTTTACATTTGCAGATAATAAGCCTTTTGATGGTATTCCGGATACAATATGTTGAATGTTAATAGAATGATTGTATTTTGAGGATAGAATGTGAATAACATGTTAAAAATAGTCGTAAGCTGTTGATGAATGAAAGTTTTTTCCGGAACTGCCGGGAAACCGGCATAAATCTGGCATAAAAGGGCGCGTCAGCATGACAAGCCCGGACAGGAAAGAGGCCTCATGCAAGGGCTCTCCATGGGAAAGGGAGGCCTGTTTCAGAAAAGTTTTATACGGGTGCGCGCCAGGAAAAACAGGATGCTGCCGCCTTTGGAGGCAGGTCCCGTCATCAGTTCTGGACTGCCGGAGAAGAGAAAAAAGCCGGTTCTACCCCGGAAATTCTTATGGATGCCTGGCGGGCATCGGCAGGCATGGCTCATTGTTGAGTCCGGGCTGCTTTATTTGCTGGACAGGAATGAAGGCAGGGAAAACCCCTTTAAACGGGCCTGGAAGGGTGCAGAAAGGGAAAGACGGCGGGTTGCCTGCCATGCCGATGAACAAGCGTGTTCTAGATACGTCTGGCGGCGAATGCTTCCCCTGGAGGAACCAGTGCATCCCGTCCTCCGTGGCCATGTTTCTCCAATGGAACGTATTTTCCGTAAGTTCGGAAAAAATCCATTTCATCTTTTGCCCGGTAATTTCCGTCAGGACAATCCGGCTGCCTTCCTTTCTCGCTTCCAGCCGCGTGGCTTCTCCGGCCACACCGTAAAAAATGTCCCATGTCCGTTGCTGGGGATTGTAAATTCTGATCGTCGTGCCGTAGGCGGCGTCCGGCCAGGTTTTGATATTCCGGGCCTCCCGGGAAGGGCAGATGAACACATCCTGGACGGCCATGCCTTCCAGGACCCATGAAAAAATCCATTCCCCTTTCACGTGGCGTTCATGCTCCGTGCCGTGCCCGTCAACCCATTCAATATCCCAGGTTCCGACGAGGGGGCCGAACCAGTTGTCCTTCTCCGGAATGAGGCTGTTTTTCCCCGGGCTCACCAAGGCTGTTTCAAAATCATTCATCTTTAATAATTCCATTTAAAAAGTCGGTTACACGTCCAGGCGCATTGTCCGGGATGCTGTTGTAAAATGTTCACGCTCGTAAAATCTTCTGCCGCTGCCGTTATTCTCCCATACCATGAGTTCCAGGTATTCCTGGTTTCGTGATTTTGTCCAGCGTTTGACTTTATCCAAAAGCAGGCGTCCTGTTCCATTCCTCCTGCATCCCCGCATGACGAAAAAGTCTATGATGCAGGCATATTTATGAGGAACTACGGAAGGATAGGGAGGTGGCGCGTTTTCTTCAACATGCACGAATCCGATAACGGCATCGTCTCTTTCCGCGATCATGATATCGCCGCTGCCGCTTTCAATCACAGGATTCGGGCAATCTCCCGTTTCAGTTGCCGCAACGCAATTTTCCGGTAGCTGGGCAGCATTACAGGCAAAAAAATCATCGTATAGAGCGCTTGTTTTTTGGACATCCTCCCTTGCAGCCGACCTTATCTTGATGTTCATGCGCTCCTGATAGCCGAACTGTTCTGCCGGCCATTCTCCGGAAAAGTGTTTTCATGGGGAAAACGTGCCGGAGAATGGCCGGAAAAGTTCCTGAATAAGTTAATTGGCGGGGGGAGGGGTAAAGGTGCGGGCCGCCAGCTCCTTGTCCATGAGCAGCATTCCCTGGCCTTCTCCCTTGATCATGCGCAGTTTGCTGATGATGTCCTTGACGGTTTCTTCCTCTTCCACCTGTTCACTGACAAACCAGTGCAGGAAAATATCCGTAGCGAAGTCCTTTTCCTCCTTGGAGAGGCGGACCAGGTCATTGATGCGGCGCGTGACCTCCTGTTCGTGGGACAGCGTTTCTTCAAACATTTCCAGAATGTTGGACCAGCTCGCGGCCGGGGCATCGATGGACAACATGGTAAACTGGCCTCCGCGCGCCAGAAGGAAATCGTAAAATTTCAAGGCATGGGCGGTTTCTTCCTGGTACTGGACGCGCATCCAGTGGGCGAACCCCGTCAGGCCGGCGTCCTGCAGGTAGGCGGACATGGCCAGGTAAAGGTTGGCTGAATACATTTCCCATTTGATTTGCTCATTAAGAGCGGTTGCCATTGTTGTACTGATCATATGTAAAATCCTGTTGATTTCCTTTTCTTCTACAAAACAAAGTCCGCAGAATCAAGATAATCCTGCGGACTGTATGACGGGGGAATTCGGGAAAGGCGTCAGGCTTTTGCGGCAACCGTCTCTGGAACATTTTCCGCAGGAAGCTCTTCCTCCACGGGAGGGGCGGCTGCTTCCGCAGGCTCGGCTGCCGTGTCAGTTTCTTCAGCGGGTTCCTCCCGGGCTGCCGGGGCTTCGGAAGAAGGGGTGTCCTCCTTCTGCTCCTGGGGCGCGGCGGCTTCCGCCACCGGCATGTCCGGATCCTTCTCTTCCGGTTTCTGCTTCTCCTTGGGAGCCTTTTTGGGAGAGGGGGCCTGGGCCGGAACGGCCTTCGGACGGCTGACGGTGTTGTTGGAGAAAACCAGAATGTAGCCCTGTTCGGACAGCCAGAACAGGTCGCGGACCAGATTCTGCTGTTTTTCCGTAGCCTGGGCCACTTCCTCTTCCGTGGCCTTTTCCGGGTCCGGCACGGGGGCCAGCTCCCTGAGCATGGCGTCCACGCCCTTGCCCGGATTGTTGGCCGCCCAGGTGGCGATGGACATCAGGGAATCCGAAAGAACGGTGCCTTCTTCCATGGCCTTGGGGCGTGCCGGGCCGGTGTAATGGTTGCCCTTCCACTTGAAAATGGGCATGTGGTGGCGCGCCAGCCCGTGGCAGAGGTTCGGAATCAGCATGCTGGGATGGCGGCGCGTGGTGCCGGACAACTGGATCAGGTGCGCCCACAGGCCGGGGAAAGATGGTTTTTCTTCACGGCTCCGTTGACGAACACCTTGTCCGTGACGTCATAGCACTCTTCAAAGTGGTTGGACTCGAAATCCTGTTCCACGGCGGCGGGGGATTCCAGAAGAACCTCGGAGGCGCCTTCGCGGACGGGCTTCCAGGCGGTGCGCTTGGAAACGGCTTCCTGCCATGCCTGCACGGCTTCCTCGCTCTTGTCCGTCACGATCTTGGAACGGAATGCCTCAAAGGGCATGCTGGCAAACTTGGTGCGGTGCAGGTTCATCAGGGCGGACTGGTAGCCGTGCCAGTTGACGGGGCCCACCAGTTCATTGTTCAGGGAACACTTGGCAATCGCCTTGAAATCGCCCTTGGGCGCTTCCACTTCCTGTTCCACGGACTCGTAATACTTGGGCATCCAGGAAGACTGCCAGAGATGCTTGACGGCCTCCTGGCGGGAAATGAAGCAGGCTCCGTCGCCGTGCTTGCAGTGGTAAAGGTCCGGGCCGTTCTCCTGCTTCATGAACACCAGGTCATAACGGTCGTAGGAACCCATGACCACCTTGGCAAGGTCCAGCAGGGAAATAGTGCGGCGGTGCTTCTGCACCTCCTGGTGCAGGGCGGCCAGGCCGGAATCCACGGGGCGCAGCTCCACGCGCAGGCCTTCGGCCGGTTCCGCCATGGGCGGGCGGGGCGCCTGTTCGCGGCGGTCTCCGTCGCGGCGCGGGCGGAAGGAACCGCGGGTGCGGTCTTCCCGGTTGAATCTTCTTTCACCATTCTGACCGTCAAAACGGCGTTCCCCCGGGGCTGGCGTCCTTCGCGGCTGTCGCGCCGCGGACGGCGGTCGCCTCCCTGCCTGTCGCCGGACCTGCGTTCCGGATAGGACGCGGAACGTTCCTGACGGGCTCCCGGTCTCGCCCAGGCCGGACCGAATTGGAAGTCGGCCAAGCCGGAAAGGTCCGGAATTTGCTGCTTGGGGTCTGTGGAAGGAGTTTCTTCGGTCATCATGTACGGGTTGTTTCAATAGCAACTAAATGAGGTAGATGGCAATCATTTTACGTGCAAACAGGCCGAAAATTGTTCAAAATGTCATGAAATGCATCTGGAAACGCAAATATTTCCGGTGCATTCTTCCAATCCAACCTTTGTCAAATTCTCTATTATGGATAAAATACGTCAACGCCTTTCCGATCTTGGTTACGCCATTTACGATGCGCCCGCGCCCGTGGGTTCCTACGTGCAATGCGTGCGTACGGGCAACCTGCTTCACCTCTCCGGCGGCATCTCCGTGAACGGGGAGGACAAATACTTCGGCAAGGTAGGGCAGGACTTGACGGTGGAAGAAGGGCAGGCCGCCGCGCGAGCCGCCGTTCTGAACCGCCTGGCCGTCATCGTGCAGGCCGTGGGCTCCCTGGAAAAGGTTTCCCGCATTGTGGCCGTGAACGGATTTGTGAATGCCGGCCCGGATTTCTACGACCATCCCAAGGTGCTGAACGGCGCGTCCGACCTGCTGGTGGAAGCCTTTGGCGAAATCGGCCGCCACAGCCGCACGGCCGTGGGCGTGTCCGCCCTGCCGCTCAACGTGGCGGTGGAAATAAGCATGGTTGTGGAAGTCTGCGGCTAGGGATTTAAAAACCGGAAGGGGATTCGTGCTTGAATCCCCGCGGCATTCCTGTAGAGTGCCGTCCGGTCAATGCCCTCGTGGCGGAATGGTAGACGCTGCAGACTTAAAATCTGTTGTCCGCAAGGACGTACCGGTTCGAGTCCGGTCGGGGTACTTCGCTGAATAACAATAAATTATGTAGATAAAAGGCTCGCTTCTGGCGGGCCTTTTCCGTCTTCAAGCATACGGAAATTACCGCTTTTACTTGTATCTCCGGTCAACAATAGTTACCTGAAGAATGTGTTGAAAGGAGCCTCCCCAGTACTGCCGGGTGGGGTATTCTCCCTGTTTTGCGATGAAATCATCTGGTTTTCCGTAAAAGGCCCCGGGGCATTTATGTTCAAGCGTCCCTTGCAGGATTGTGTAGTGACGCTGTCCGGGGTCCCGGACAGCCGGGCACATGGAATTTTGGGTAGGAGCCATTTTTTGTTAGAGGTCCGGTGTTGGCCCATTCCTTCTCTTATTGACCAAAAGGTTTTTCCATTTTATATTGGAACCCATTCCGGGGGTCTCCCTGCCGGGTTTCCGGTACCCATCCCCACACCCTATGATGACCATGAATTTGAACAAACTCTCCGTTTGGGCGGTGGGCGCCTGCCTGTGTGCGGCTTCCATTTCTCACGCCGCTGCCGCTGGAATTGACTCTTACGATGCCGCTTTAAAGAAGGTAAAGGAAGTGAAGGCGGCCCTCGACCCCTTAAAGTCAAAAAACAGGCTGAAGAACTGGGTGAATCTCGGGTTGCAGCTGGAAGGCTTGAAAAAGGGAAGCGACGTGAATGGCAGGGACGCGATGACCTGGTCTCCACTCGCCTGGGCGGCGTATGTGGGAGATAAGGAGATTTTTGATTACCTGCTGTCCAAAGGCGCCAACCCCAAGGCTGTGGACCAGTACGGCATTTCCATTTTCATGAGAGCCGTGGAAGGGGGCAATATGGACATTGTCAAGTATTTGATGGAAGAATGCAAATATGACGCCAATGAAAAGGACCGGGAATTCGGCACGACCGCCCTGATGAGAGCCGCAACGTGCAGGCGCAATGACATTCTTGCCTACTTGATTGACAGGAAAGCCAGCGTGAAAGCCAGGGACAAGGGAGGCCGGAATGTGCTGGCGTATGCCGCTGATGGCCGGAATATGGATGGAATGGAAATGCTGGTGGCTAAAGGAGCGGATTTGAATGGCACGGACAAGGAAGGCCACTCCATTTTGATGAAGGCTTCCGAGCGGGGATGCCTGGATATGGTCAAGTACCTCGTCAAAAAGGGAGCCAAGGTAAAGGGAAAGACCAGGCATGGAAAAACCGCGCTGATCTATGCCGCGGAGGGCGGTTATCTGGACGTGGCGGGATTTCTGGTGGATCACGGAGCGGACATTAAGGCAAAAAATAAATGGGGTGATACGGTGCTGGATATCAAAACGGTGGATCCTGCGGTTAAGAACTATTTACATTCAAAGCTTAAAGTGAAATAGAGCGTCTATGCTGGCAGGAGCCGTTTATTGGATGGGAAAGCATTTGGACCGTGGCTGGAACAGGAAGGGCAGGATAGCCGTTTTCATTTTGAAAGCGGCGGGAGGCGCCTTTCTGGCGCTGGCCTTGTTGTCGGCGGGAGCGGAGTGGTACATAGCTTCCGCTTCCGGAGGCAGGGTTTTTGAGCATTCCGCGGATGTTCCCGTTCGCGCGCCTGCCCTGGTGCTGGGGTGCTCCCCTGCGTTCATGGGAGGCCCCAACGGGTATTTCTATAATAGAATGGATACGGCGGCGGAACTTTGGAGGGCCGGGAAGGCGACGGTTTTTGTCGTTTCCGGGGACAATAGCTCCCACGCCTACAATGAACCGGAATGGATGAAGCAGGCCCTGGTGGAGCGCGGCGTTCCGGAGGACCGGATTGTGTGTGACTTTGCGGGGCTGCGGACGCTGGATTCCGTCGTGAGGATGAAGGAGGTCTTTGGCGTTTCAACCATGATTGTCGTTTCCCAGGAATTTCACAATGAACGCGCCCTGGCCATCGCTGCACATGAGGAAATGGACGCGTGGGCCGTCAGCGCCCCGGATGTTCCCAACCGCAGTTCACGCATTAAAAGCTGGTTCAGGGAGCGCGCGGCGCGCGTATGGATGATGCTGGACTTGTGGCTGTGGGGGCGTGAACCCCGGTTCCTGGGGGAACCCGTGGCAGTGCCGGAAGTAAAAGGGGAAAAATGATCAACGCCTCATGCGGCCTGGAGCGTCATGAGGCGTCTTTTTTCATGCGGAAGGGCAAACCTGGGGAGTGCCCGTACCTTGGTCCATTAAGACTGGATGAATCAATCGTGCCGGTTACGCGGGGAAATCTGCCATGGGGATGGGGAATGGTCCAGAAGGCCTGAGTGAACAATCCGCCACGGAAGGCGGCCGGATGGAAAATAAGGTTCGCCGGGATAGCTCCTTGTGGTAACGTGGACGCATGGATGACGCTGGTGAAACGGTCCGTAATGCGCTGCCTCCGCAATGGCTGGAATGGGCGGTGGAACTTCAGTTTATGGCCCAGGCGGGGATAACGTATGCGAAAGACCCCTATGATCTGGAGCGTTTCCAGCGGTTGAGGGAAATCGCCGCGGAAATCATGAGCGCCAAATCCGGGCTGGATATGGGTACGGTCCGGGGGCTGTTTTGCAGTGAGACCGGATTTCAAACGCCGAAAATGGATACCCGCGCGGCTATTTTCCGGGAAGGTAAAATATTGCTGGTGAAAGAAAAAGGTTCCGGCTTGTGGTCCATGCCGGGCGGCTGGGTGGATGTGAACCAGTCCGTGCGGGATAACACGATCAAGGAAGTGCGGGAAGAAGCCGGACTGGAAGTGGAAGCGGTACGGCTGATAGCCCTGCATGACCGCAACAGGCACAACCCTCCCCCCTATGCGTACGGGGTTTGCAAGGTCTTTGTATTATGTGAAGAAAAGGGCGGCTCCTTCCAGCCCAATCTGGAAACGTCTGAAAGCCGCTGGTTCGGACGGGATGAACTGCCTCCCATGGCTTTGGAAAAGAACACGCCGGAACAGGCGCTGCTGTGCTTTGATGCGGCGGACGATCCCTGCTGGAATCCCGTGTTTGATTAAAAAAGGGAACATATACGGCAAAATCATTGACTCTTTCCGGGAAAGTGCTATGCCAGTCCCAGCGGCTTGCGAAAAGCGGGCTGTTTTATTCCGGCTGTAACGTTCCCTTCTTCTAGCGGTCAGGAAGGCCGTCTCTCCAACGGCAAAGGCTCGGTTCAACTCCGGCAGGGAATGCCATCCGCCCTATGGCATCATAGGAACCGGTTTTTTGTCTTGATGCCTGTTGCCGGCAATTCATTGTCCGTGAAGATGTGCGCTTTTTGGCGCATGCCCCAGGCGCATTTCTTCGGAATGCCTCCTTTTCCGAAAGAATTTTCCAGCCCTCGGAAATTCAGGTTTCTTTTTCCTTAATTTTCCTGTTTTTTCATTGCGGTCCTCTTCAATTGCGGCATTTTGAACCCGGAATATTCTGGTTGTTCCTGTGAGCGTGGAAAGCGGTTTCATTTTTCAGGAATGGCGGCGTTTTTCGCTTTTCCATTTTGTTGTTGTTGCATTCATGAAAAGTGCGGATTTCAAATCCGTCGTCAATGACGAATTAATATTTTTTCATGCGGATCAGATACTTGTGGTTGAATATATAAATGGCAGCGCTTCCGCAAGGCGGCGTGAAAGGAAATTTTAGAATCATGCAAGTTATTTATCATCATTGATGATGAGCGTTTTTCTCCGGAAAGTCAGATGCCGGATTTGAAATCCGGTAGTTTGCGCGCGGAGCCATGTATAAGTTTTTTGGAAAACGCGTATTGGATATTGCCATATCCTTATGGACATTGATAATCGTATCGCCTCTTCTGGCCGTTATATCCATAATACTCCTGGTTCATACGCGGAAGTCTCCGTTTTTTTTCCAGACGCGTGTGGGGTACCGCGGGAAATTGTTCAGGGTTTTTAAATTCAAGACCCTGACGGATGCCCGTGATTCGGAGGGGCTCCTGCTTCCGGATGACTTGAGGTCTTTTCCGCTGGGAACTTTTTTACGCCGCTATTCCCTGGATGAACTGCCCCAGCTGGTCAACATTATCAAGGGAGACATGTCCATTGTAGGCCCCCGGCCATGGATTCCGGATCAGCTGGATGTTTTTCCCGGCCGCTGCCGCATGGCGCGCTGTTCCGTCCGGCCCGGATTGACCGGCATGGCCCAGGTATACGGAAGGAACGGAATCCCGTTCTACAGGCGGTTGTGCTACGACATCGTTTACGCCCGGAATGTGTCCCTGTTCAT
Organism: Akkermansia sp. JRP_AM1; assembly: GCF_049262625.1. Classification (NCBI taxonomy): domain Bacteria; kingdom Pseudomonadati; phylum Verrucomicrobiota; class Verrucomicrobiia; order Verrucomicrobiales; family Akkermansiaceae; genus Akkermansia; species Akkermansia sp. JRP_AM1. The sequence goes on along the minus strand of NZ_CP118234.1, from coordinate 53,201 downwards.
GGACGCCAGGATCGTTTTCCAAACCGTTGTCCGGTTGCTGGCCCATAAGGACGTCCGGCAGTGCGAGGACGCTTTCAGGAATATCTCGGGCAGCATGCTCATCAGGAACGATCTTTCCGTGCCTATGCCTTTTCCGTCCAAGCAGGAAGAATCCTGATTATTTATCCATTTAAAACCATAACCTTATACCTTAATGATGATAAACCGCCCCTCTCTTTTTTCTCCCGGAATTTTCCGGCTGGCCTCCCTGGCTGTCTGCTCCCTGCTGCTGGCCTCCTGCGTCAATCCGAAAGAGGTTCTCTATATCCAGGACATTACGGGTGAGACCCGGCAGGATATAGTCACCAAATACCAGACGACTATTCAAAAAGACGATCAGCTTTATATTTCCGTCAGCAGCAAGCAGCCGGAACTGACTACCCCCTTCATCATGGCGGAAATGGGCAATTCCATCTCCAACAACACCGGCAATTCGCGGCCCAAAGGGTACCTGGTGGACGACGAGGGATATATTGTCCTGCCGGTCATCGGGAAGATGAAGGCCGCCCGGAAGACGTGTTCCCAGCTTGCCCACGACATTTCCGCAAAGCTCCGCAACAGTGATTACATCAAGGATGCTTCCGTCAATGTCCAGATCATGAACTTCAAATTTTCCGTTCTGGGAGAGGTGAATAATCCCGGCTCCTACCAGGTGGACGGTCAGCGCGTCACCATTTTTGACGCCATCAGCCGGGCGGGAGATTTGAATATCGACGGCAACCGGGACATCGTGCTGATCCGGGAAATGGAGCGTGACCGGAAGATCGTCAAGCTGGACCTGCGCAGCAAGTCCATTTTCTCCTCTCCTTATTACTATATCCGGCAGAATGATATTATTTATGTCACTCCGTCAGACCGCAAGATCAACATGAGGAGCGAAAGCGCCCAGTATTACGCCTGGGGCCTTTCGGGCCTGTCCCTGCTTATCGCCGTCATCGCCATCAGCCTGTAAGACGCTTCATCCTGTTTTCCTTCCATGCCCGTTTCAGTGATACAGCCTGAGGACAACGATATTTTTTCCTTCCGGTTCATTTTTTCCACGGCCAGGAGGTATTGGCCCTGGATTCTGGCGTGCGCCCTGCTGGGCGCGGGGCTGGCTTATTTCATCTGCGCCCGGCAGGGGTATCTGTACCAGAAGACCGCCCGCATCATGCTGAGGGATGACAAGCAGAAGAATGCCCAGGTCTCGGAAATCATTCTTTCCGATCTGGGGTTCAAGCCGGGGAGGCCAACCTGGCGAACGAGAGCTATGTGGTCAAGTCCTCGGAGGTGATGAGCCGTGTGGTGAAGGGGCTGGGGCTCGACGTCTCCTACTGGGAAAAGCGGAATATCCGGGAAGTGGATCTTTACCATACGACTCCCCTGAAGGCGGAGTTCAGTGAAGAGGTGGCGTTTCAGCCTTGTTCCCTGGCGGTTACTCCGCTGAATGGCCGGGAATTTTCCCTGTCTTACCGGGCGAAGGAGAGCGGGGAAAACGTTCTGCACGGAAAGTTCGGCGTTCCGCTGAAGCTTCCCTTCGCCACGGTGAATGTATGCCCTACTTCTTATTTTTCTTCAGGCAGCATGGGAAGGACCATTTTCGTGGAGCGCGTTTCCGTGAAGGAGGCCACCGACGGAATGCTGGGCCGGCTGAGCGTAACGCGGCCCGATTCCAAGGAAAGCAGCCTGCTGGAGCTGACGTTGAGGCTTTCCCATCCGCAAAAGGCGGAAGACGCCCTGAATTATCTTATTGAGGTTTACAATGACCATTCCAGGCGGGAGAAGCAAATGGCCGCCTCGCGGGCGGAGGAGTTCATCGTCAAGCGCATTGGAAAGCTTGGCGGCCAGCTCGGCGGCGTGGACAAGCAGGTGATTGACTACAAGCGCAACAGCCGGATCGTCAAGGATATGGATACGACGCTGGATGCCACGTTCAACAGGGTGCAGGAAATAGGGACGGAACTTTTCTCCACCAGGACGGAGTTGATCCAGGTGAAGGTGCTCGCCAGGCTGCTGGCGGACCGGAGCCGCCAGCAGGACATGATCCCCGCCAATATAGGCATTCAGGATGCGGGAATTGCCAAGCAGATCGAACTTTTCAATGACAATTTCCTCCAGCATAAAAAGTTGTTCGCCAGCGCGGGAAGGCAGAATCCCATGGTTTCCTCGCTGGCGGAGAACATGAAGGAGATGCGCGAATCCATTGGCCGTTCCATCGCCAATTACTGCAACGCGCTGGAAGTGAGGATGGGTGAACTGGAAAAGGAGCGGAATGAACTCAACCGGCTTTTGTCGGACATGGCCTCCAAGGATGAAGGCCTGGTCCCTCTTCTCCGGGAGCAGAAGGTCATGGAGGAACTTTACCTGATGCTGCTGAAAAAGAGGGAGGAAAACGCCCTGGCTCTGGCCACGACGGAACCAAGCGCCCGCATTCTGGAACCTGCGTTCGGCTCCAATGCTCCCGTAGCGCCCAAACTGTCCCTGATGACGATGGGCGGCATGGCCGGAGGCGCCTTTGCAAGCCTTTTGGTCCTGCTGGCCGGGAACGCCCTGAATACGAAGGTGCGGGATAAGAAGGACCTTGCCGGAGTGACGGACCTGCCGCTGGCAGGGGAACTGCCCCTGCTTTCCGGAAAGGAGCGGAAAAAGCTGCCCCTGGTCGTCACGAATGGCCGTTCCTTCATGGAAGAATGCTTTCACATCCTCCGCAACAATGCGGAACTTATGCTGCTGCCCAATCCGGAGGAAGCGCCCCGCGTCCTGTTCCTGACGTCCACGAGGGCGGGGGAAGGGAAGACGTTTACGGCCCTGAACCTGGCCGCCGCGTATGCCCAGACCGGGAAAAAAGTCCTTCTCATTGATGGAGACCTCCGCAAGGCCAGTCTTTCCGCCTTTTACGGAGGGAAGAATACCAGGGGCCTTGTGCACCTGCTGATGAATCCGCAGGCCTCTCCGGATTCCGTCCTGCAATCCGGCAAAAGGTTCCCGGGATTTGACCTGGTGACGGCAGGTCCCGTTCCCCCAATCCCGTCGCGCTGCTGACCCGGGGCCGTTTGGAAGAACTGCTCCGGTACTGGCGCGCCCGGTATGACCGCATCATTCTGGACGGCTGCCCGTATGAGGCCGTGGCGGATGCCTCCCTCATGGCGCGCCATGCGGACCTGGTCCTTTATGTCATCAGATGCGGCATGATTGAGAAGCAGTACGTCCCCGCCATCCAGGGGCTGGCGGACAAGGGCGAATTCCGTTCCGGAGCTATTATCCTCAATGCGGAGAATTTCAAAAACTCCCGTTTTCATTACTACAACGAATATTCCGAAACTGACGGATAGCGTCGTTGAACTGTCCTCTGCGTTGATCACTCCCTTTTCTTCAGCATTAGCCCCATAGCCTTTTTCCCGGTATTTTCTTCTTCCACCGTTTCATGAACACCGTCTCCAGAGTGATAAGGAACACAGGATTCCTGTATATGAAAATGGGCGTCACCATGTTCGTTTCCCTGTACGCGACGCGCCTGGTCCTGAATGCCCTGGGAGTGGACGACTTCGGCATTTTCAACATGGTGGCGGGCGTGATTGCCATGCTGGCTTTTCTCAACGCCAGCATGGCGGCGGCTACCCAGCGCTTCATGAGCTACGCGGAGGGGGAAGGGGACCCGGAGAAGCAGAAAATCGTGTTTAATATCAGCGTGGTGCTCCATCTTGCCATTGCCGTGATGGTCGGAATCCTGCTGTACGCTGCGGCCCCCATCCTGTTCGGGCATGTTCTCAATATTCCGGAGGACCGGGTTTTTGCCGCCAGGTGCGTTTACTGGGCCATGATCGCCAGCACCGTGTTCGGCATTCTGGGCGTTCCCTGTGAAGCCATGCTGAACGCCCATGAAAATATGCTGTATTTCGCCGTCATAGGCGTTCTGGAATCTTTCCTGAAGCTGGGGGCGGCCCTGCTTGTCGTTCATGTGCTGGCGGACAAGCTGGTTCTGTACGGGGTGTTGATGGCCGGGATTTCCATCCTTGCCATGACGGCTATGCTTGTTTATTGCCGCAGGAACTATGCGGAGTGCGTGATTGCGCCGCGGCGTTACTGGAAACGCGGCGTTTTCCGGGAAATGGGCAGCTTTGCGGGTGGAATTTCACGGTTTCCGCCAGCAGCATGCTGTCGGAATACGGCGTCGGCATCGTCCTGAACCACTTTTTCGGCGTTGCCCTCAATGCGGCGCAGGCCGTCGCCCAGCAGATCAACGGGCAAACCATGGCTTTTTCCGGGACCATGCTGAAGGCCCTGAATCCGGTCATTTCAAAAAGCGAGGGGGCGGGCAACCGCGGCCTCATGCTGCGGGCCTCCCTGTCCGGCTGCAAATTCGCCTACCTGCTCATGGCGGTTTTCGCCATTCCCCTGATTCTGGAGGCTCCGGGACTCCTGGGCCTCTGGCTTCATTCCGTCCCCGCCTGGGCGGTCCTGTTCTGCAGGCTCCAGCTTGCCAGAACCTTGCTGGAACAGCTTTTCCTCAGCCTGGGGTCCGCCATTTACGCGGAGGGGAACATCCGCCTGTACACGCTGGTGAAAACGGGTTCCGGGATTCTTTTCCTGGGCGCTACCTGGGGATTCTATCGCATGGGATCGCCTCCCTGCATGATGTATGTGGCCGCCATTCTCTTCGTCACCGTGCCGGGGGGGCTGCTGGCCCTTTCCATCTGCGTACGGCGCCTTGGCCTCAGCCTGCGGGATTTTTCTTTCCAGGTGCTGGCGCCGTGCCTTGTCCCCAGCGCGGCTACGTTTGCCGCGGGCATCCTCCTGTCCCGGATTGATGCGTCGCTTTCTCCCGTTCCGGTATTGTTCCGCACCTGCTCGCTCCTGGTCGTCTTCCTCCTTTTCCTCTGGTTTTTTTCTCTGGACGGCAGGGAGCGCGGCACCCTTGTTTTTTTCCTGAAAAGCGCCTGGAGGAAAATTCAGTTTTCCAAATAATTCCATGAAATCCTATTCCATTCTCGTCAATACCTGTGATTCCTTTGAAGACTGCTGGGAGCCTTTTTTCAGGCTTTGGTCCCTCTATTGGCCCGATTGCCCCGCCCGCGTCTACCTGAATACGGAGTACAAGACCTATTCCGGTCCGGAAAAAAACGTCGTTTCCCTGAGGAGCTGCGCAGGCCGCACCATTCCGGGGCGCGGGAGGGCCACGTGGAGCGAATGCCTGAAATGGGCCCTGGAGGCCATGGAAACGGATACGGTGCTTTACATGCAGGAGGATTACTTCCTGACGGCGCCGGTGGACGGCGGGGCGGTGGAAAGGTATGCGGAGCAGATGCGCGCCCATCCGGAAATTCCCTGCATCCAGTTGACGCCGGAGGGAATTCCGGCCCGCGAGCCTTCGCGGTATGAAGGCCTTTTCACCAGTGACCCGGATTATCCCTGGTACGCGTGCTGCCAGGGCTCCCTGTGGCGCAGGGAGGCGCTGCTTTCCCTGTTGAGGAAGGAAGAATCCGCCTGGAAGTTCGAATGCTTCGGCAGCCGGAGGGCGAAGTATTCCCGCATGGAGTTTTTGACGGTGGACCCCTCCCTGTTTTCCCGGGAGGGGTACCAGATCATTCCCTACATTTTCACGGGCATCATCCACGGCAAATGGTACGGGCCGGTGGCGGAGCTGTTTGAACGGCACGGCATCTCCATGGATTTTTCCAGGAGGGGTTTTTTTGATCCGGAGGAAAAGCCCCCTTGCTCCGCGAGAATCAGGAATGCCGCCAGGAACTGGAAGACGTGGCGCAGCCGGCTGGAGCTCCGGTCCATGAAGCGCCGCTTCCTTCGGGAGGAGAATGCCTGCGGAGGTAATTAAACTTGTCCATGCCATGATTTCACTGACGCACCAGGGTTTGCATTTGCTGCGCCGCATGTTTGACCGCTGTTCCGGCAGGGAGAAACTGAACCCCCCTTCCTGTGAACTGGACGCGGACGCGGCTTCCGCGATGATTGAGGACCTTCTCCGCTCCGGCCGTCCCGCCATGGTGGGGCGGTTTGGCTGCACGGAAATGTCCTGCCTGCATAATTATCTGGAAATTGGGAAGGCGGGCAGGAATCCGCTGGACTACATCACAGGCCGGAGGGACCAGTGGTGGTGGAATAAAAGCATCATGAGGCAGATGAGGGAGTGGTCCGGCTTTTTCCCGGCCGCGCCGGAGTATCTGGCCCGTTTCTGCGAGCTGATGCTCTGCGACATGAAGGAACTGGATATCCTGGGAAGCTGGCTTCCATATGAACGGGAGGTGATGCCCATGATCCGGGACGTTCCCCGCGTGCGCCTGCTGAATCTGGAGCCTTACTGGTCTTCCCGGCCATGGAGCAGGGCCCTGGAGGGAAGGAAGGTGCTGGTGGTCCATCCTTTCGCGGAAAGCATCACGCTCCAATATGAACGGAACAGGGAAAGGATTTTTGAAAACCCGGAGGTCCTTCCTTCCTTTTCCCTGGAGACGCTGGCCGCCGTCCAGAGCCTGGGCGCGGGGCCGGACCGTTTTGCCGACTGGTTTGAAGCCCTGGCGTGGATGGAGGGGGAGATGGACCGCCGGGATTACGATGTCTGCCTCATCGGATGCGGGGCTTACGGCTTTCATCTGGCGGCCCATGCCAAGAGGAGGGGCAGGCAGGCCGTGCATCTCGGCGGGGCTCTTCAACTGCTGTTCGGCCTGCGGGGCAGGCGCTGGGAAGACCCGGCCTACGGGGCGGATCCCGGCGCTCCCAAATATGATTATTCCCGGCTTTTCAATGACGCGTGGGCTAGGCCGGGGAGAGAGGAGACGGTAGGCCACGCCAGCCGTGTGGAGGGGGGGTGCTACTGGTGAAGAACATGAACCCTCCGGAAAAAAGGATGAACGTGCTCTGGCTGTCCAATATCCTGTTTCCCGAACCGTGCCGGATGCTTGGGCTTCCGGAACCGGTTCTGGGAGGCTGGATGTACGCGGGAGCGCAGGAGCTGATGAAAGCCGCCCCGGATTTAAAGCTGGCCGCCGTCATGTTTTATCCGGGGCGCACCCTGCGCCGCCTGGACGGGGAGGCCATGACCTATTACCTGGTTCCCGCCCCTGCGGACATGGGGGGTACAGGAAGGAACTGGAACCCTGTTTCCGGGAAATCAGGGACATGTTCGGCCCGGACGTGGTCCATATCCACGGTTCCGAATATCCGCACTCCCTGGCCTGGGTGCAGGCTTGCGGGGCGGAACGCACGGCCGTTTCCATCCAGGGGCTGTCTTCCGTCTGCGCCGGGTTCTATCTGGGCGGCATTCCTATCCGGGAACTCGTGAAATCCGTTACCTTCCGCGATCTGCTGCGCCGCGACACGCTTTTTGCCCAGCAGCGGAAAATCAAGGCGCGCGGAAAATACGAACGGGAGCTGTTCGGCAGGGTGCGCCATGTGATCGGGCGTACCGCCTGGGACCGTTCCCACGCATGGGCCATGAACCCCGCGGCACGGTACCATGTTCTCCAGCCCACGCTCAGGGAACCCTTTTACCGTCATGAATGGGATGCCGGAACATGCGAAAAGCATACGGTTTTTCTCAGCCAGTCCCACTACCCCCTGAAAGGGCTGCACAAAGTGGTGGAGGCTCTTCCCCTGGTCCTGCGGCATTATCCTGACGCCAGGGTGAAGGTGGCCGGACCGGACATCCTGTCAGTCCCTGCGTGGCGCAGGAACGGCTACGCCCGTTATTTGGGAAACCTGATGGAACGGCTGGGAGTCCGGGACCGTTTTCGTTGGCTGGGACGCCTGGACGCGGAACAGATGGGCAGCCAATTCCGGAAGGCGCATGTCTTCGTTTGCCCCTCCATGATTGAAAATGAGTCCAATTCACTGGGGGAAGCCCAGATGGTGGGCACTCCCTGCATCGCGTCCTATGCCGGGGGGATGATGGATTCCGTGTCCGACGGGGAAACGGGTTTCCTGTACCGGTTTGAAGAGACGGAAATGCTGGCCATGCTGGTGTGCCGCCTGTTCGGGGACATGGATTTGTGCAGGCGTCTTTCCTTCCGCGGAAGGCAGGCCTCTCTGGAGCGCCATGACCGTTCCGCGAATGCGGAACAACTGAAGCGCATCTACGGCAGCATCGCCGGAGAGGCCGGGAACGGGACGGAGGAACATGAAGGAAAGGGAAGGGAGGGGGCCGCATGCAGCAATTGATTTATCTTGCCAGGAAAGCCGTGCTCCGCTGCTGGGCCGTCTGCCTGCATCCCCTCCACAATTGGTATGCCAGGTGGCTCCTGTATGCCGGCAACGCGGTTTACGGCCCCGGCCTCTGTTCGTTCGGCATTCCGGACGTCAGGATATCCAGGGGAAGCCGCCGCCGATCCGTGCCGTGCCGCATAGGAAGGGAATTTACCATGCGGAACGGCTCCCACGGCGTCTCCCGTTCCTCCCAGCGCTGCCTGATTTCCGTGGACCGGGACGGCGTGCTGCGCATCGGCAACCGGGTGGGCATCAGCAATACCGTGATTATCTGCACGCAGTCGGTGACGATCGGAGACGATGTAAAGGCCGGATTCGGAGTCCACATCATGGATACGGATTTCCACGCGTTGGACCCGGAAGCCAGGCGGGGAGCGGAGGACAGGCTTCTGCGCCGGTCCGCTCCCGTCAGGATTGGGAACAACGTCTTCCTGGGTGCCGGAACCTTCATTTTGAAAGGCGTTTCCATCGGGGACAACGCCGTCGTGGGAGCACGTTCCGTGGTAACGCGTTCCATCCCTTCCAATGAGGTGTGGGCGGGAAATCCGGCGCGCCGCATCCGCCGGGCGGAGGAGGGGAAAGCTTCCCAGGTGATGGAAAGGAGCGCGCATGCGTAATACGGCCCTTTCATGTCAGGCGAATGGAAGGCCGCCCCTTGATGGGAAATCCCGCCTTCCTTCAAGCATCCGGGTCGTGCTCCCCTTCATCATCCTGGTGAAGGCCATGATCATGCTGGCCATGTACTCGTCCGCCGCCGTCCTTCACCCGGTTTGTACGGAACAGGCCATTTCCCTTTCCTCCGCCCTCCTGCTGTCGGTGTCCTTCGTCATCATGCGGAAGTATTTCCGGAGGGAGGACGCCCCCGTTTATCCCCTCTTTTCCATTTATTTCCTGTGGGTATTCATTTGCTGCCTGCGGGGCGTCTTCGCCGTGGACGGCTACTGGTCCGCGCGGGCCCTGGTGACGAATGCCCCCACGCTTTTCATCCCCGTGCTGGTTTACGTGTTCAGCCTGCCGGAGGTGACGCGGCAGGTCCTGTCCGTCTGGTTCAAGGTGTTCATCCCCGTTTTTTTCCTGTTCATGTTCACCCTCAATCCGGACTTTTACGCCTCCCTGCTGAATCCCCTGCTGATGCTGGTGCCGTGGCTGCCCCTGCTGCCCCGGAAATGGAAGCTGGTGGTGCTGGTCATGGCATGCCTGATGGTGTGCGTCAGCATGGGAGCCAGGAGCCAGATTTTAAAGGCGCTGGTGGCTCTGTCCCTGCTGGCCGTCTATTGCGGCAGGGATTTGCTCAAGGACTGCTTTTACAGGATGATGCGGCACGCCCTGTTTTAATTCCCTCCCTCTTTCTCGCCCTCGGGCTGGGCGGCGTCTTCAATGTCCTGGATGTCGGCTCCTACGCCGGAGCGCCGGGAAATTCCGTGGAGGACGACCTGCTGGCGGATTCCCGCAGCATCGTCTTTGAAGAGGTGGCTTCTTCCTCCCTGAAGGACGGCTGCATTTTGCTGGGGCGCACCCCGGCGCAGGGGTATGAAACCAGTTTCCAGATGTCCAGTGATGAGCGCCAGTCCTACCATGACCAGAAGCGCCGCGCCTGGTGCGAACCCGTCCTCCTCAATATTTTCGCCTGGACGGGGGTGGTTGGGCTCTTCCTTTACACGGGATTTTACTGGCAGGCCTCCTATCTGGCCATTTACCGCTCCAACAACCGCTGGATGAAATTGCTGGGAGTGTTCGTGGCCTTCCGCTGGCTCTGGGGATGGCTGGAGGATACCAACTTCAATCTGGATATCATGAACATCTCCCTGTGGATGATGATCGCCATGTGCTATTCCAGCCGCTTCCGGGCCATGACGGACGGCGAGCTTCACGAATGGGTGGAAAGCATCTTCCGCCGCCGTTCCTCCAACCCTCTCCCCTCCATACGCATTCCATGAAAACTGATGATACCTCCGGAAAAAAACTTGCGGTCCTGATGACGTGCCACAACCGCAGGGAAAAAACGTTCCGCTCCCTTGCCGCCCTGTTCTCCGCACTGCCGGAAGCGGAGCTGGACGCCTCCGTGCATTTGGTGGATGACGGTTCCTCCGACGGCACCGGAGACGCCGTGCGGCAGGCTTACCCCTCCGTTTCCGTCATCACGGGGGACGGAACTCTGTTCTGGAACCGGGGAATGAGGACGGCATGGGAGGACGCCCTGAAGAAGGATGCGGATTTCTACCTGTGGCTGAATGATGATACCGTGCTTCATCCGTTTGCCGTAAGCCATCTATTGGAAGCCTCCCTCCGGATGGAACACGCCGCCGTCATCTGCGGCTCCACCTGCCATCCCGGCACGGATGAGTGGACTTATGGAGGCACGGCGGGCGGGAAGCCCGTTATTCCGGATGGAACCCTGAGGGAGTGCGAATTATGCCACGGGAACATTCTGTGGGTGCCGCGGCGGGTGGTGGAGCGCATAGGCATTCTGGACGGGTTCTACCTGCACGCGCTGGGGGATTACGACTATTCCCGTACGGCGCGCGAACGCGGAATAAAGCTGCGGGTGGCCCCCGCCTGCCTGGGAACCTGCGAACGGCATGACAAGGCCGTAGCCTGGACGGACCGGAAGGTGCCCCTGGCAGGCAGGCTCCGCAATTTGTATTCCCCGCTGGGGAATGCCCAGCCCAGGTATTACTTCCACTACGTCCGCAGGCACGACGGCCTGCTGGCCGCGTGCAAGGCCATGATCTGCATGCATGTACGAGTTTTTCTCCCCTTCTTATGGACAGCAACGAAATAGACTGGGTGTTCCAGACGGATGACGAAGAGGTGCTGGAGACGTACAGGACCCGTGACAATTACCTCATGGAGCGCACTCCGGAGGGGGATGATTCGCGGTGCGCCGTTTATTTCAGCAGCAACGACCTGTACTTTCCCAACAACCGCGCCCGGTTCCATGAACGGGTCACCCTGCGGAATACGTTTGAATGGTTCGGAACCAGGGTTCCGGGCTGCGGAAGGCACATCTTCATCCGGGACGTTTTCAAGCAATGGTACCTGGGCGGCATCAACAGCCGCCTGAATTCTCCGGAAAAGGTGCTGAAGTGGCTTGAAAACGAGACGAAAGGCTGCCGGGTAACGATGGTGGGCAGTTCCTCGGGAGGCTATGCCGCCGTTCTCTTCGGCTCCCTGCTGCATGCGGAACGCGTTTTCTCCTTCAACGGCTATTTTGACCTTGCGCCGGAAACGGAAATGGAAGACGCCGCCAGAATCAATCCCCTGCTGGTACGGTACGGGAACGACCCGGAACGGGCGCCTTTTTACCGCCTGGCCCCTTTTCTGCATGCGGAGACCCCCGTTTATTATTTCCACTCCCTGTTTTCTCCCATTGACCGCAGGCAAAGGGAGCTTCTGGGCGGCTGCCGGGGAGTGCACGTCATCCCCTTTCATTCCCGCCGCCACGGAATCCCCTTCCTCAAATGCTGTTTAAGCCGCCTTTTTCGGAGTACCGATGAGGAGCTGCTGGAGCTGTGCGGCTCAATTCAACGGCCCTTGCGGTTTTCCCTGCGGTATGCGGGCGTCCGGAAGACGGTTTCCGGCTTCTTCAGGCAAGCGTGGCAATATTACAGGAAAAGGCACTGAATCATGAACGGCAACAAACGGAAACTGATGGTCTTTCATCAATACCTGGCGCCTTACCGCATTGATTTTTTCAATGCGCTGGCCCGGATTGGAGAGATGGAGGTGTTTTTCGAATATGAAAATTCTCCGGACCACCACTACAACAGGCCGGAAATGGAAGCCCGCTGCGCGTTCCGCCCCCAATACCTGAACCATGTCCGCGTGGCCGGGCGGCGCGTTCCCTCCGGCCTTGCGCGCATTCTGCGGCAGGGACAGCCCGATCTGGTGATCGTTCCGGAGTTTTCCATTCTGGCTCTGGAGGTATGCCTGCTGCGCGCGGTCTGCCGCTGGAAATTCAAAATCGTCAGCATTTGCGATGACAGCATGGACATGATCCGCGGAAATGAATTGTCCCGCATGCATGCGCTGGCGCGGAAGGCGGCGATGCCGGTGATGGACGATGTGATTCTCCCGGACAGGGAGGCATGCCGCTGGTACCGGGAACATTATGGAAAGGGCGTCTTTTTTCCGATTGTCAGGGATGAACGGGCATTCCGGGAACAATGCCGGGAAGCGCTTTCCATGAGCCATTCCATGCAGCGGGAATACGGCCTGCACGGAAAACGGGTGGTCCTGTATGTGGGGCGCCTGGCCCCGGAGAAGAATCTGGAATGCCTGGTCAGGGCGGCCGCGGCCCTTCCGGAGGACGCCGTTCTGGTAATAGCGGGGTCGGGAAGCCTGGGACCGGAATTGCAGGATTTGGCCGTCCGGCTGAAAGTCAGCGCCATTTTTACCGGCTGGCTGGAAGGCGAGCGCCTGGCGGCCTGGTACAATCTGGCCGACGTTTTTGTCCTGCCCAGCCTGGTGGAACCGTTTGGGGCGGTTGTCAATGATGCGCTGGCCGCCGGGTGCTTCTGCCTGGTTTCCGGGCGCTGCGGCTCCGCCTGCCTGATCCGCCGGGGCTGGAACGGGGAATTGTTCGATCCGGAAGATGAAAAGGGGCTGGCCTCTCTTCTCCGGAAAACCTGCCTGGACCGCGGCGGCAGTCCGTCCCCTCCGCGCCTGAAAGAATGCCTGATGCCTGCGGGATTCCGGGAATACGTCAACCATCTCATGGAACATATTGTATGATGAATGCTTCCGCCAATGCCGCCCCGGGCAGGTCCCGGCCCATCCTGTTTCTGCGTTCCCTGGCTAACGGAGTGCGCAGTTTCATACGGTTCCGCCTGCTTCAACGCTGGGTCACCGTGGAGGGAATGACCAGGATAGGAAGGCATGTGCATCTGAATTCCCCTCACAAACGGATCATTTTCGGGAACAGGGTGCAATTGGGGCCACACTGCCATGTCTCCTGCGATATACGCTTTGGAAACAGCGTGTTGTGCGCCGCCCGCGTTTCATTCATCGGAAAAAGGGACCATTCCTTTAACAGGCCCGGTTGCGCCATCTGGGATTCTCCCGGAATTGGGAGGACGGCATGACGGTCATCGGCAGCGACGTGTGGATTGGGCACGGCGCCGTCATCCTGGGAGGCGTTTGCGTAGGGGACGGGGCCATTGTAGCGGCAGGCGCCGTCGTGACCGGAGACGTGCCGCCCATGACCGTGGTGGGCGGCAATCCTGCCCGGGTCATCCGCCGCCGCTTTGCCGCCCCGGAAGAGGAGGAAAGGCACCGGAACTACCTTAATTCCATCAAATAGACAAGCCATGATGCAAATCCTGATTAACGCTTATGCCGTCAACCCGGACTGGGGCAGCGAACCCGGCATGGGGTGGAACTGGGTCATCCACCTGGCCATGCACTGCAAGGTGCATGTGATTACGGAGGGGGAATGGAGGGAAAACATAGAACGGGAGCTCGCCCGCCTTCCCCAGGCCGGCAACATCGTGTTCCATTATCTTCCCGTACCGGAAAAAATTCGCCGGATGTGCTGGGACCAGGGGGACTGGCGTTTTTACCGCCATTACAAAAAATGGCAGGAACGGGCGCTTGCGCTGGCGCGGCGCATCATGGCGGAAAACCGCATAGACGTCATTCACCAGTTGAACATGATAGGCTTCCGGGAGCCGGGGATGCTGTGGAAAATCGGGGGAATTCCCTACATATGGGGACCGGTGGGGGGAATGGAAAATACGCCGGTGGCCTACTTGCGGGAAAGCGGCTGGGGGCAGGTGGGGAAGACGGCATTGAAAAACGTGATCAATACCGTGCAGGCCAGGTTCCAGCCCAGGGTGCGGAAAGCCATGAAGCGCGCTGACGCCGTGCTGGCTTCCGTTCAGGGAGTGCGGGAGAAAATGGAACGGTACCATCGCCGGGAAGCGCTGCTGATGAGCGAAACCGGCTGCGCCGCGCCGAAGGAGAAAGTGCGGAGGGCAACGGACGGCGGACAATTCAGGCTGCTGTGGGCAGGCCGCATGATACCCAGCAAGCAGTTGGCCCTGGCATTACAAACCCTCACCCATCTCCGGGATTTGCCGGAGCTGAAGCTGCATATCTGCGGGGGAGGGGAGAGGGGGCGGGGCTACCGGAACCTTGCGGAACGGCTGGGCGTGGCGGGGCAATGCGTGTGGCACGGCACAGTCTCCAATGAAAAGGTTCAATCACTCATGCGGGAAAGCGACCTCTTTTTCTTTACCAGCATCATGGAAGCAACCTCAACCGTGCTTGTGGAAGCCCTGATGAACCGCCTGCCCGTGCTCTGCTTTGATACCTGCGGCATGGGAACCATCGTGGATGAAACCGTGGGATGCAAGATACCCCTGACCCGTCCCGGACGGTCCGCCCGGGACTTTGCGGAACGCATCCGTTTCTTTTTCCATCACAGGGAGGTCCTGCGGGATATGGATGAAGCGTTTTACGCCAGGCAGAGGGAACTGGACTGGAACCGCAAGGCGGAAAGGATGGCCGGCATTTACCGCGAAGTTTTGAAGGCCCGTCAACATTGACCATGAGTGAAAACCGTATGGAGACCTATTTCAACATCAGATACGAATTTGACCGTGAACGCGTTTTCCGGCGCATGGACGAAGTGCTCCGTTCCGGGGGCGCCGGATACATCTGCGTGGCGGACGGCCATGTACTTTCCGAGGTACAGCGCAACCGGGAATACAGGAATGTGCTGAATGGAGCGCTCCTGACCATTTGCGACAGCGGCTGGGTGCCCGTCTACCTGAAATGGCTGCTGCATGCGGACAGGCCCCAATACTGCGGCGCCCAGATTTTCAGCGACGCCATCGGCATGAAAAAATACAGAATGATGTTCCTGGGAGGAAACCGCGAGACGCTGGATGCCCTTCGCCGGACCCTGGAACGGGAAGATCCCCGCGTGAAGCACATGCCTTTTGAGGAATTGCCGTTCTGCCCTGTGGATGAATTTGACTACGCGGCTATTGCCGGGAGAATCAATGAATACCTGCCGGACATCGTCTGGGTTTCCCTGGGCGCTCCCAAGCAGGAAATATTCATGAACAGGCTGTGCCCCCATCTTCAACGGGGGGTTATGGTGGCCGTGGGCGCCGTCTTTAACTTCGCCTCCGGGCGGCATATCAGAAGGGCCCCTGCCTGGATGGTGGACTGCAGGCTGGAATTTCTCTACCGCATTTTTAATGAACCCCGCAAGCAAATGAAACGCTGCTGGAAAATAATCTCTGTCCTGCCCTGGATTTTTATCCGTGAAAAACAACGGCAAAAGGCGGCCAGGCCGGCTGCCGCCTCCGGAAGGGAAAGAAAAGCGCCCCCTCTTCCCTGTACGCTGGTTTCATGTTTCGGCCGGCTTCCCGGCAACATGGATGACCTGCTGGCTGACTGGGGCAGGGAAGAAGGCAGGAAATTCATCATTGTCAGCGACGATGCGAGGTTCTGGAACCTGCCCTTCAACGCCAGCCTGGTGCCGATGGCTTTTTGCGAACTCCAGTCCCTGGTAAGGAAAAAACTGGGAAGACGGCATCAAATTAACGTTCCGGAGGACCTCCCGCTGCTTCTGCCGCAATATCCGGTTCTCTTTGAGGACTATGTGGAAGGGAACCGGGAATTGGAAACAATAGCTCTGGAATGGGAGGCCGGTTCCTCCCATGCACCGGTTCCCGCCGCTCCGGTTTAATGCTTACCCCTCTCCATACAGCAACATCCACACCTTAATACATTTCAACGATGGCTACCAAAATATTCGTCTCCGGTTTTTACGACATCATTCATGCCGGGCATATCCAGTTCTTCCGTGAAGCGCGTTCGCTGGGGGATTTCCTCATCGTCTCCTTCGCCTCCGGGCAGGTGCTCTGGAAAAGCAAGCGCAGAAAACCATCCATCCCGGACGACCATAAAAAAGTGATTCTGGAAAGCCTGTGTATGGTGGACAAGGTGGTCTGCGGAGAACATCTGGAGCCGGGAATGGATTTTGAACACGTTTTCCTGAAAGAACGGCCCGATATCCTGGCTGTTACGGAAGATGACTGTTACGGCGACCTTAAAAGGGAACTGTGCGCAAGAATTGGAGCGCGGTATGTGGTGCTTCCCAAAACGCCTCCCTGTTCCGAACAGATTTCCACCACCCAGCTGGTGAACAGAATCAAGGCCCCGCTTAGCGTTCCCCTGCGCGTGGACTTTGCGGGGGGCTGGCTGGACGTTCCCAGGCATGCGCGGCAGGGGGCGTACATTGTCAACTGCGCCATCAGTCCGTTTGTATCCCTGGACCACTGGCCCTATGAACTCCGGTCCGGACTGGGAGGCAGCGGAGCCTGGGCCATGCTGCAGGGCCGGGACCCCGTCCAGTCGGAACTTGCCCTGGGGGTTGGCTGGCAGGATCCGGCCGTGATTGCGGAAACGGGGCTGTGCGTCTGGCGTTCCGGCGCCGTTCCCGTGCTGGACATCAAGAGCACCGGTGACTTTCTGGCCGGGAAAATGGCGGTCTTCCACACCGGGCATGACCATGATACGCCGGGAATGGCTGACGGGTGCAGGGACTATGCCCGCATCGCCCAGTCTTCCCTGATTGCCCGCGCCGGAGTGATGGAGCGCAGCATTCATGAACTGGCTGCCGGAGTGGCGCTGTACCATAGCGTGCAGCTCCAGGAGGGGATGGCCCCCCTTCCAGCACTGGGGGAGGAGCTGGCGAAGAAATACCTGGGAGGCGGGTTCGGCGGATATGCCCTGTACCTGTTCGCTTCCCAGGAGGACAGGGACGGGGCGGTGCGTCTTCATGACGGCATGAGGGCTGTGGAGCCGTATTGCAAAAGCCCCTTCTGATTCTTTTGCCGGAATGAAAATGTCCATGGTTGAAGAATACTCTCCGGACACGGAGCCGGAAAAGGCGCAGGCTACCCGTCCGGGGGCCGTTCCCGGGACGCCGCCGAGGGAATGCTGGCTTGACCTGGGCAGGGTGGTTGGCCTGTTCTTCATCGTCCTTTTTCATGCTGGGGGAAGCGGAGCGGAATTCCCTCTCTTCTTCCAGCGGGTGCCTTTTCTGTTCATGGCGGCGGCCTACTTTGTGGGACGCAGGAAAATGTTCGACTGGCGTCATTCCCCGTGCAGGTACGTTTTATTTTATCTGGCATGGAACGGCGCGGCTTTTCTGGAAGCGTTCTTCAGGCATTGGATTTATTTAAGCCTGGGCCATTCAAGCACGTGGGACTGGAGCAGCCTGCCCTGGAAACTGACGGGAGTGGGAACCACCTTCCCCTACGACGGCCCCCTGTGGTTCCTGAAATACGTGATGGCGCTGAGCCTGCTCTCTTCGCTTTTATTTGCCCTGGGAAAAAGGAAGCTGCTGATTCCCGCGACGATAGCCGTTCTCTTCTCCGTAGTGCTGTTTCCGGAGATCAACGCGCTGTTTTCCGACCCTCCCCGGGTTCCGTGGGCGGACTCCCTGGCTTTTTTCATGCTGGGGTTCTGCCTTTCCTCCCTGACGCTGGGCGAGATTAAGCTGTTCCTGAAAAAAATAAGTTACTTTTCCCTTCCCGCGTGGGCGGCAATAGCGTGGATGAACCATGGCGGCGTCATCTCCACGGAAACCCTGCACACCATCCCCTGCTGGATTCCGGGGATTCTGGGACTGGGCTCCCTGTGCGTTCTGCTGGCGGAAAAGACGTTCTTTCGTAAAATCGCTCAGGCATGCGCTCCCCTCTTTTTCTTCATTTATGCCGTCCATTGCCTGATCCTTCCCTGGTTGATGCCGCTCCTCTCGAGAATCCTTCCTGAAGAACTTCCTTCTCCCATGATTGCGGCGGTCCTGGTATTTGCGGGAGCATTCTTTCTTCATCGGCAGGTGGTCCGGCATTACCCCGGCTGGGAATACCTGATCTTTGCCCAAAAGCGGAGAAAGCCGGTGACTGACGGGCAGGAAAAGGAGATAGTTGCCGCCGCCTTTTCCCGGTCCGCTTCCATCAATGAGCCCCCTCTTTAGAGGTCTTCCGATTTTTCTGTGGCTTATATGGGAAAACGGTTTCTCCATGCTTGAGCCGCCATTATCTTTTCAGATGAACCTCTGTTAACAACCCTTTTCCCATTTCTCCTTTGCCGCGCTCAATATCCCTTCTTCCATGGACAAACCTTTTCTGGCGGCCCGCTTCATGGCTTCATTCAGAGTGGAGTTTTTATTCGAACGGCAATTTGAGATTCCAATTCCGAAGGGCCTCCGGCACTCGTCAAACGGCGTAATGATGCCTGCACGTTCCCGGGCAATCTTTGACGGCAACCCCGTGCGGAACCGCCGCCGTCTGGATGCCAGAAGACATGCCCATTTCAGCCCGGATGATGGAATGGCCCGGAGGGAGATGAAAGAATATTATTGTTAACAGAGTATTATCAATATACGGCTAAAAATACCCCTTATTGATTTAAAAAAATGACTGCCTTTATTCAACTTCGCGCCCTGTTGCTCTGTGGTTTGCTGGGGTACCCGGCTGTCGCGTGTGGAAAAGGAAAGGAAGGCGTGTCCGTCATGGTTCCGGAACAGGCTTCCCGCGGAGAGCTGGTGGAGATGGCGGTCAAGGTAAGGCCCTCCGGCCGGCAACTGGATTACCAGCAGCGGGAAATGCTGGGTTTCATCCATTTCGGCATGAACACGTTTACCGGAGCGGAATGGGGAACCGGAAAGGAGGAGCCTGCAATTTTCAATCCTTCCCGGCTGGACGCCCGTTCCTGGGTAAAAACGTTCAAGGATGCCGGTGTAACGGGAGTGATCTTTGTAGCGAAGCATCATGACGGATTCTGCATGTGGCCCACCAAATGGACGGATCACAACATTTCCCGTTCTCCCTACAAGGGAGGAAAAGGAGACCTGGTTCGGGAAGTTTCCGCGGCCTGCCGGGAACTGGACATGAAATTCTGCATCTACCTTTCCCCGTGGGACATGCATGAAAAAAGCTTTGGGACGGAAAAGTACAATGATTTCTACGTCAAACAACTGGAAGAGCTGCTGACCAATTACGGCCCTGTTTATCTTCTATGGTTTGACGGAGCCGGGGTGGATAGCAAAGTCAATGGGAAACAGACTCCCTTCGACTGGGAGAGGATCTTTAAAAAGGCCAGGGAATTGCAGCCGGACGTTCTGCTTTCCGGGGCGGCTCCAGATGTCCGGTGGGGAGGAAACGAGATGGGACGCGGACGGGAAACGGAATGGTGCGTCCAGGGGGTTACGGCCTCGTCGCGCCTGTTTGGCGGAAATGATGTGGGGATTCGGGCTAAAGACAGGAATCTGGGCTCCATTGATAGCCTGGCAGGGAAAAAGCGGCTCGTCTGGTACCCTTCACGTGCAGGCCTCCCCATACGGAGAGGCTGGTTTTACCATGAACGCGACGACAAAACCATCAAATCTCTTGATTACCTGGTGGACTGTTACTTTTCAACCGTGGGACAAAACTCCAACGTTCTTCCCAACCTCTCTCCCAATAAGGAAGGAATCATTCCGGAGGCGGATGCCAGGAGGATGATCCAATTTGGCAGGGTGATTGGAAAGATGAAAAAAAATGACTTGGCCAGGGGAGCCCGGGCGAAAGCTCTTTCCGGGTGGGCCGGAAATCCGGAATCCGGGCTTTTGTTTGACGGCAGCCCCTTTACAGGCTGGGCCACTCCTGATGGCACCACCCGGGCGGAGGTAGAAATCCGATTGTCTGGAAAACAGGAGTTCAACGTCATCAAGCTACAGGAAAATGTTCGTGATTACGGCCAGCGTGTGGAGCGCTTTGCCGTGGATGCGTGGCTGGACGGCCAGTGGAAACCCTTGGCTGAAAGTACCACCATCGGATTCCGTAAAATGATCAGGCTGCCGAAGGCGGTGAAGGCTGATCAATTGAGGATACGCTTCCTGGATTCCCGCAAATCCATTTCATTCAGCAATTTCTCGTTGTATTACCTGGCTCCTTTCTCAACGGAGGACAACGTGGAAGGCGTCCGGAAACTGAACAGGAAGGAATGGAAAATAACCGTTGCCGGGAAAAACCTTCCCGCGGCCCAGTTGGAGCGGCTGAAAGACGGGAAAACGGATACTTATGTGGAAGTGGGACTGCCTCCCCAGGGATGCGACATTGTTATTGATACGGGAAAAGTGCAGAAAATTGCCGGGTTGATATATACGCCTGTGATGGAGGGAGGGCCGGGCCATATTGAAATGTATGATATCCGCCTCAGCAGGGATGGCAAAACATGGGGAAAGCCGGTGGCTTCCGGCCGTTTCGGCAATATCGTCAACAACCCGGTGGAACAGGAGGTCAATTTTGTTCCCGTTGAAGCTAGATTCGTCAAATTCAGCGCTAAAAAGGGTGCCGACGGAGCACGTAAAGCGGCTGTTGCCGAGTTGGATTTGCTTTAATATGGCCTATAAGGGCCTTTCTACGAGGAAAAAGAGGGAAAGGGAAACCAGGCAAATGGAAATTTGGTTCTTGCTCCGGTGTGCTTCAACAGGAAGAAGGATGCTAGGTTTCTCCATGAAGCAACCAGGCGGCCCATGTAAAAAGGAAGCGCCCCAAATGTTTTTCCGCTTACCATGCTTGCATTAACGGCTAACATATCCGCCGGCTCTGCAATCGTGGCGCGTGGGAGGTAGGGGCAGGGACACTTCAACTTCTATAGGAAGATTATCCTGACGGCCGTATTCCCGGACAGGAACGGCTTCGTTCAGTCTCGACGCTTTTCACAGGATGATATTTTCCAGGAACAGGTAGAAACTTTCAACGAAGTGGTAGCACACGTTGCCGTTTTATCCGATGAATGGAAGGAGCTTCACGTCCGAGTGCGGCTGGATCAGATCATCAGCTCGCCTTTGGAGGAAAGGGAAATATCTCTGGAATCCAGGGATGCGGTTGCTCTGACCGTGGAAGCAGCCACCGCCCAGGAAGGGAGCGGGTTTTTCACCAGCCAGAATTTCGGAGTTCACGATGGTGGACGGGATGGCAGTGGCGTTGTTCAGCCACTTCGCAACAAACAACAAGAAATAATCATGAATAAAATTACTTCTATCAACGGAACCCTCATAGCTTCTCTGAATGAACTGAATGAACATGTGGAGAATGGAACTGCCCATGTTACAGAGGAAGAGCGTACTGCATGGAATAATCAAACCACGGTCAAGGCCAAGGGGATTCTCATTGCCACCCAGGAAGACCTTGACGAGCATACCGGGAACAAGGCCATCCATGTGACGGAAGACGAACGCGCCGCGTGGAACGCCAAGGCGGATGCTGCCGCTCTTTCTGCAAAAGCCGACGCGTCTTCCTTCAATGTGCACAAGGATGATGCCGTAGTCCACATAACAGCGAAAGAACGTGAAACGTGGAACGGCAAGCAGGACAAACTGACAGATGAAGCGGGCAATATGACGCTGGACGGAGGACTAACGGCTCAGGGCGGAACATTTTCCGATGCGGTTAATGCTAACGGAGGCATCAACATCCCGCTTGCCGCGGGAGCCGTGACTAATACTGCGGCCGTCAACCGGATATATGCTGCCGGGCTTGCCGCCGTGGCCGAGACATACAACCTGCAGATTTACCTTGATGCCGCGATTACTACCACCACCAATAATGCTGCCGTGACGGAGCGGGTGTCGGGGCAGCTCATGAGGGTTACCGTGCCGGCCAGACAGTCGTCATCTGTCAATATGGGCCTGGATCACTCTCTTATAGGCCGCGCCAATTACAGCAAATTTGGCGGATTTACCCTGCCAGTCCGGATGTCAGCCTATAAAGCCACTATCAAGATAACGCTAGGCATGGGTGACGGACAGGTGTCGGTGAGGACGGATAGAGACGTTGACGATTACACTAGGGTGCACACTAGCGCTGAGCACTTTGGCGAGGTGCTGGATGTGACTATATCTGACACAAGAGATTCTGAGTCCAGAGGGTACTGGGTCAGAGTCAGAGAGATTTATTACTCCCGTTCAGCGGGGAGGAAGTTTGTCAAGACTACGAGGGCATTATTACCCCTTGACGGCAACACAGCCGTGCCCGCATCCATCAGCGGGCTGGTGTATCACCAGTACCGTGACGGTGGCTGGGATACTGACAATTATGGGACGTTGTGGCTAATGACAGGCGGCTACGATAATCGCTGCTGCATACGCATCGCCAATGTGCGGGGCATACATACCTACAACTCGGTAGGATTTAACGCATGCCACCTGGACATCTACAACAGTACAAACGCCACAACTGTGGACATAGGCGCTCCGCGCATTATGCAGCGATACATGGACGGTTATAACCCTGCGTATTATGGATTTTCGGCCATCGAGTATAACGCGATCAAGTCCGAGACGATAGAGGATTTTATTGATCCGGATACTCAAGATCAAGCCTGATACCATGATTGCAGATAGATAGTTACAGCTACAGTTTCCATGTCTCGGAGAGTGGGACAAGTTCACGATGACAGCCGTGTACCGGGACGCGGACGGCTACACTCACACTAACCGTTACGCCCAGGACAACATTCTCACCGAAGCCCTCTCCCGCCCACCGCAGGAGAGGGCTTCTTTATACCCGCAGTGCACGGCAATTTCCCGCAGTACATTGTTTCCAAAATGATTTACAGTGTACTACTGTTTGTACTGAAGTTTTGGATAAATAAAAATCGCAAGTACTGTATTTCAAGCACTTGCGATTAAAATAAATGGTGGAGGCGACGGGAGTCGAACCCGTGTCCTGAAGGCCGTTGATGCCGGCATCTCCATGTTCAGACGCATATTGCTGCTTTCGCGGCCGCTTCGTCATGCGCCAACTAGGCAGGCTCGCTAGTTGCCTGTGGAAGTCTCGTGCGTTGCGCGGCAACCCCGCATTGCACCAGCCTGCTGAATGTTCGTCGTCCCCTCTAGCAGGCGTTGAGGTTCTGACGCGGCTGAACTAATTAGGCAGCCAGAGCAAGGTCGTTAGACTCTGCATTTATTTTTTTAATCGGCTTTTTAGAAGGCCAGCCGATTAACCTTCACATGCAGCCAGCACCTCAGACTTCCAGTCGAAACCATGGCGCCCCCATATGTATTTACCGGTAGAGACAAAAAATCCCGCCATGGCGTTCAGGCAGGAATTATTTTATTTACCGGTGGTGATGCAAGTGGCACGCCCGTAGGGATTCGAACCCCAAACCTTCTGATCCGTAGTCAGACGCTCTATCCAATTGAGCTACGGGCGCTTTGACTTGCGTCGTGTACCGCGTAAGCGGTGAGAGGAATATAGGTTTTTCTTCGGGAAAGTCAAGATGTTTGTAAGATGATTTGAGAAAAAAATCTCATTTTTTCTCTTCCCGGGAGAGGAGTCCTTCAAAGACAGGCCGTTGATTCCGGAGCGCAGAAAGAGGGGAAAGGCGTTGCGTCACGGAATGGGCTGTGGCACACTGAACGGAGAAAATGAGCGAGTTCAAGGTGATCAGGTCGCCGATGGAGGCATTGAAGGAGTACTTCGGCTTTTCCAGTTTGAGGGAGGGACAGGACCGCGTGGTGGCTTCCATCATGGAAGGCCGCAACGTGCTGGTGGTGATGCCCACCGGGGGAGGGAAATCCCTGTGCTACCAGCTTCCCGCCTTGTGCCGGGACGGGGTCTGCCTGGTGGTCAGCCCGTTGATCGCCCTGATGAAAGACCAGGTGGACGCCCTTGCCGCCAGAGGGATTCCCGCCACCATGATCAACAGCTCCCTGAGCTTTCCTGAACAAAGGGAACGCCTGGCCGGCATGAAGGACGGGGCGTTCAAGCTGGTGTATGTGGCTCCGGAGCGTTTCGGCCATGAGGGGTTCATGCGTGCTCTGGCGGAGGTGGACGTGAATATGGTTGCCGTGGATGAGGCTCACTGCCTGAGCCAGTGGGGGCATGATTTCCGTCCGGATTATTTGAAGCTGGGCAGGGCTATTGAAGCGATGGGGCGCCCGCAGGTAGCGGCTCTGACCGCCACGGCCACTCCCCGCGTGCGGGAGGATATTCTGGAACATTTGAGGCTGGACGACCCGGTGACGATTGTACGGGGGTTTGCGCGGGAAAACCTGCATTTCCGCATTACGGCTTGCGATACGCACAAGGACAAGTACAAGAGGCTGTACGAGCTGGTGAAGCGCCATAAGACGGGTATTATGTATTGCTCCACCCGCAAAAAGGTGGAGCAGGTCCATGAGGCTCTTTCCGAACTTGGCCTGAACGTGACGGCTTACCACGCGGGCATGACGGATGAGCAGCGGGAAGAGGCTCAGAACGCCTTCATGAACCGCCATGCGGACATCGTCATTGCCACGAATGCGTTTGGCATGGGCATTGACCGTGCCGACGTCAGGTTTGTGGCCCATTTTGAGGTTCCCGGCAGTGTGGAGGCCTATTACCAGGAAGCTGGCCGTGCCGGCCGCGACGGGGATGAAGCCTATTGCGAGCTTTTGTTCAACCACGCGGATTTGCGGACCCAGGAGTTTTTTATTGAGGGGGTGAATCCGGGCGTTCCGCTGATTGTGGAACTGTACGAGTTGTTAAGGAAGCATTGCAGTGCGGAAACCCACGATGTGGCGTGGTCCATGGAGGAGATGGGGGAACGCCTCAAATGCCGGAATGCCATGCAGGTGGGGGCCGCCCTGTCCGTTCTCATGCGCAATGGCGCGATCAGCCGCCATGACGTTCCGGGGCAGCGCGTGAAGCTTACCAGAGTGACGGACCCCGCCGTAAGCGGCTTGAAGATTCCTCTGGACGAACAGGCCCTGCGGGAAAAAGAGGTAAGGGACCGGGAAAAACTGAAGGCGGTAACGGAGTTCGCTTATTCCACCGGCTGCCGCCAGCAGTGGATTTTGAATTACTTCGGGGAGGAGGATGGCGCCCCGTGCGGCCGCTGCGACCAGTGCCTGACGCTGGGGGTGGAGGAAGGCCAATCGTTGGGCGAGGAGGAAACCAGGGTTGTCCGGCAGGCGCTGAGCGGGATTGCGCGCGCGTCCGTGCGCATGGCGGACGGTTCCTGGCAGGGAAGGTGGGGCAGGACGAAAATCATCCAGATGCTCAAGGGGGCGAAGAATCAGGAAATTTTAAAAACTTCCCTGGCCCGGCTGAGTACGTATGGCATCCTTTCCCGGTGGAGCGAGGACGACATCCGCCAGCTGTTCCGCGCCATGCAGATGGCGGGCCTGACCAAAATGAGCGGAGAAGCGGACCGCCCCCTGATTACCCTGAGCCCGAAAGGTAATGAAGTGATGATGGGGCGGAAGGAGGCCTCCATGATTTGGCCTCTTGCCCGCAGAGGAAAAGCTTCTGCCCCCTCGGGACAGACTAGGGTGCGCTCCACGGGGGATTTGGCCGCCCTGGGCGAGTTTGACGAAGATTTGTTTTTGAAATTGAAGGAGCTCAGGAATGAGCTGGCCCGTGAAGCCGGAATTCCGGCTTATGCCGTATTCCACAATTCCACCCTGGAAGGGTTGGCCAGGCTGAAACCCACCACCCGCCGGGGAGCCATGAACGTCCACGGCATCGGGGAGCAGAAGGCCGCGAAGTATCTGGATGATTTTCTGGAAGTGATCGCAGAGCATTGCGAGGTTTAAAAAGGTTTTCCGGACCGCTTGCACCATGTCCGCGCCGCCGTGGGGGAACTGATGGCCCTTGTTTTCCCATGGTCCGGCCGCTGAATGTTCCTGCGGGGTTATATTTGCAGGTGAAAAACGGCTTCCGGTTGATTTTATGTTGGGAGGACGTTTGTCCGTCTCTTGAATCCGGACGGGAAATTCCAGTGGGAGGTGGCGCTGAAACCCGGTGAAGAAAAGGAACTGACCTGCCAATATGCCTGCCTGGAGTAATTCCTGCCTGTACTATTTATGTATTGACTTCATTTTGGGAAGTGTGTAGTTTCTTTTCCACACATTACCCAAGACGGAGCGGTGGCTGAGAGGCTGAAAGCACTCCTTTGCTAAAGGAACGTACTGGCAAAACCGGTACCGAGGGTTCGAATCCCTCCCGCTCCGCCAAAACATTTTTCTTCTTAAGAGTCTGTATTTTAACGATACAGGCTCTTTTTTGCTTTTTTGGCAGGTGTTGCAGAGAAGAGAAAGGATCATTTGCCTTTTAGTCAAATGCCTGGCTGCACTGGTTTAGAAACTGGCAAGGGAGAGTTGCATGGAGATACAGTTCAGCAAGCTATCTCTGCCGGAGTTCTTCCAGCGTATGAATGGCAAGGCCGGGGAATGAGGTGAGCATGAAAGAAGCCTGATTGTTCTGAAATTATTAATGGGGGAGGATTAAAAAATGGCGATGCTGTCCCTTTCCATTATTTGCTGCAGCGAATATGGTTTTTTATTGATTGATTTTCTCTGTGAAGCTTTTATTAAAAATGGATAATGTATCCTCTTTATGAAAACCATTCTTTTTTATTGTGGGCATTTTACCTTGTCCTCTCTTACGGGAGCGGAACACCGTTCCTGTGGTATGGGACAAGCGGAAAAAACAGGGTTGTTCCGGATAGCCCCATTGCACTTTCCATGCAGGGAGAACGGTGGGAGGACCCTGTCTCCGGATGCTTTGGCCAGTTTTATGTTTAAAAATCAGGGAAAGATTCCTATTTATCTTCTTGACTTTTTTGACGTAGGGAAAGAAAAGCTTTTTTCTCTGAGAGGGATCATTTGCAATGACGAGGAGAAAAAGTGCTGTATTACATGCCACGTCTCAAGATTGAGTTGTGCCATCCACTGAGGTATGTGGATTTGCTCCTTGGCGGCATTTACGTTGTATCTTTCCCTTTGCCAAAGCTTATCAAGGATCGATATCCGGAAGGACTTCCTTAAGGGAAATCCTTCCTAACGGGGGAGTATGAAAATCAATTTGGCCGTAATTGCTTTAAAGGGAAACCAGTTTCCTTCCCGCCGGGTTTACGGTAGGGGAGTAGTCCGTGGCTTTCATGAATTCCCATGCTCGCTCATCTTGGCACGAAGCGGGCTCTTACCGGGGTTCTCTCTCAGGGGGAAAGAGGGTGCATACCGTTTCCCGCACTTCGTCAAGTCATTTGGCACGGATGTCCGGAGTGCTGGCTACAAGGATGCAGAACATTTTTCTTTCAAAAACATGCACGCTGCAGAAAGCGAAGATGCAGTCTTTAAAAGCCGGGGCTGTCCCCACCAGTTAGGATGGATGATGACAATGCCGTCAACTTCCCTGGTTTCCGGCTGATGGAGAGCTGTCCAGGCGTTTTCCCGGGATGTCGCTGACCAGTTCCATGTCCGGCCGAACGGGGTTGGAGTGCTCCCGGCAGAGGTCATGAAAGCGGATGGTGTGGCCCTGTTCCTTGAGTACATGTACTGCCGTGGCGGCAATTGCTGCATTAAAACTGTGCTTGTAGGAATGTCCTAAGATGACGGATATTTCATGTCCGTTTGTGAATGTTCTTTGTGTGCTTGCGGCAATGCATTGTTTCGGAAAGAGAGAAGTTATTTCTTTTTCTTAAGAAGCCGGTCATGTGCAAGGCGATGCTTTCCTTTGTAGAGAAAGTCAGTTTTATTGTTCCTGCCGACGGTGCAATCAATCAAATTAGGAATTTCCTCTTTGGTATAGCCGGCTTGAAGAAGGAACTCTTCGACTTTGGAATATTTACCAGGAAAGATGGAAACAAGAATTTCCATAAAAGATTTTTCCAGGTCTTTAGTTTCGTCTTCGATTACTTGATTTCTAGAGTTAATAAATGATTCACCATCAGCAACTTCGTTGAGAAGATTCCAAAGCTCTGAAATTTGTTCTTGAGATTCAATATAAATAGTTTTATTTTCTTTTAAGTTTTTAGATTCTCCGTTTGTTTCTTTATATTCCGTGATTCTGTAGGGATTATGTTCTTTTGATTCTTTGAATTGTTTTAATATTTTTGCATAATAAGGCAAAAATATATGATGGATAATCTGTTTTTTAGAAGATTCTTTCATATCATTCGAATCCTTAATAAGTCTTATATATTTATCGAGGAATAGACAAATCTCGGATTTTTGATTGATATCGGCCATTTCATCAATCTCAACTTCCGGTTCGGTTTTCTGATATGTTTTAAAGGAAAATAACGGAGCTGAGGCGACAAGATAACAATGCCATATTTTGTCGCTCAATTCAGTATTAATATTATTTTGCGTCGTTAAACCGAAGGTAAATGTATGTTTTTCGGCATTTTTATAAAAGGATTTAAAATGCTGATATTCTAGCAAATCCGAAAGTTTCTGGATAGTGGCAGATGGTTGTTTAAATTGATCTAAGCAGGCAGGACTTTTCAGAGAAGAATCAGCCATAACAATAGGACACAACGAAATGAGTAGACTAATGATAGATATATACATAAATGATAGTACTTTCATAAAATTTCACCTTCATCAGAGTTTCTTTTAAATTCTAATCCAAATTTTACAATAGTTATAGTTATAGACATTTTTATTGCTTCTATATTGAATATTTGGTTTGTTTTCCCTAATGAAATGGTATCTTTATTTTCTTCTTTTAAATTAATATATTTTTTACATATCCACCAGAAATTTTGTGGATTCACTCCCGACTTGCGAATTGCGTTAAGGTTAACTACTGTATCTCCTGTCTCAGCAACCATGTCATAAAGATTATTTTTATCTCTTATTCTAACAATTTTATTAACTCCGTGTCCTGTATGTGCTGATGCTAGTACCGGTTTTTTTGAATTATTGTCTCTCTCAGGCCATTCAAGACCTCCGTCTCGCTCAACAGCGTTAATTTTTTTAAAACTTACATTAGTGGGCAATAAGGTTAATTCAATGAATCCTATGAGACCATACTTTCCTTTCGGGAATTTAATTTTTTTGGTATCAACTTTATCGTTGCCATCTTCTGTTTCAATTTCTCCACTAAATTTCTTTGCCTCTATCTTTGTAGGAACTTTGATATTAATTGAAATCTTTGCTTCCTTCCCTTCACTGGTTTGGGCAACAATTTGAACGTTCGTATCTTTTGTTAATGATTTTTTTGCAATTAGACTAATCTTTTGTGATCCTTTTAATAAGTCGGCCTTTGTTTCTTCGAAGCCGTTTCCTTTAATATTCCAAGTAAGTTCCTTGATGTCGCCTTTAGGTTTTCCAACAAGTAAAAATGTGATTTTTTCTCCGATACCGATATCTGTTCTTTTTCAATCTTCTTCCTTATCTAATCCTTTCTTAATATAATAATCTGCTGAACATAATTGTGTTTGAGATTTGATTCTAAGAGAAGCAGAAGCTTCTTGCTCCGTTTCTTCAAGATCGTCATTATTATCGTTTGCTAATAAATTGTTGCAACTGTACAGAATTCCTAAAAAGCAAACAAGATGAGAGAGATATTTCATAAATATGCTAAAATACGTATTTTAAATTGAATCTTTTGTAAAGAAAAATGATTTAATTTTTAATAATGATATTTATTATAATTATTATATAAGTGAATTTGTAATATGGAAAATACATAATAGGAATGTTTCTGTGCATTACTAGAAAGCTTCTCCTGTTTAGATACCTGAAAGATGTCTGTCTTCTTATATCCAGGTCCAATCAGCATCATGGGATTGATGCCGTGTCCTTCCAAGAAAAGCGCCTCCTGAACAGGAGGCGCTTTAGGATTTGATTGGGAGTGTGTAAATGAGGGCTTACATTCCCTTGTTTTTCATGGCTTCCGCCAGGGCGGCGCCCATCTGGGCGGGCGTCTTGGCCACCACGATGCCGGCTTCCTTCAGGGCTTCCTGCTTGGCGGCGGCGGTGCCTTTGCCTCCGGCCACGATGGCGCCTGCGTGGCCCATGCGGCGGCCCTTGGGAGCCGTGGCTCCTGCGATGAAGGCGGCGACGGGCTTTTTGCAGTTGTTCTTGATCCATTCAGCGGCTTCTTCCTCTTCGGAACCGCCGATTTCACCGATCATGATGAAGGCGTCCGTGTTGGGGTCTTCCGTGAAGAATTGAACGGCCTGCTGCTGGGTCATGCCGTGGACGGGGTCGCCGCCGATGCCGATGCACATGCTCTGGCCCAGGCCCATGTTGGTGACCTGCCAGACGGCTTCATAGGTGAGCGTGCCGGAACGGGAGACGATGCCGATTCTGCCGGGCTTGAAGATGTAGGCCGGCATGATGCCGATCTTGCAGTTGGCGGCCGGGTTGACGATGCCGGGGCAGTTCGGGCCGATGAGGGTCACGTCTTTATCCTTCAGGAAGGCTTTCACCTTCTGCATGTCCTGCACCGGGATGCCTTCCGTGATGCAGACGATGAGCTTCACGCCAGCGTCAGCGGCTTCCATAATGGCGTCCGCGGCGAAGGGCGGCGGCACAAAGATCATGGAGGCGTTGCAGTCCGTGGCTTTTTTGGCTTCCGCCACGGTGTCGAAGACGGGGACCTTGCCTTCAAAGAGCTGGCCGCCCTTGCCGGGGGTCACGCCGGCGACCACGTTGGTGCCGAAGTCCATGCAGTTTTTGGCGTGGAACGCGCCGGCGCTGCCGGTGATGCCTTGCACGACCAGGCGGGTGTTCTTGTCAATGAGAGATGTCATTGTCGTAATAAATAGTGAGGGTTATTTGACTGCTGCGACCGCTTTCTGGGCAGCTTCGTCCAGGTTGTCGGCAGGGATGATGGCGATGCCGCTGTCTGCGAGGATTTTCTTGCCGATTTCCACGTTGGTGCCTTCCAGGCGGACGACGAGCGGGATTTTCATGTCAATGTTTTTCGCCGCGGCCACAATGCCCTGGGCGATGACGTCGCAGCGCATGATGCCGCCGAAGATGTTGACCAGAAGTGCCTTCACATTCTTGTCGCTGGTGAGGATGCGGAACGCGTTGGTTACCATTTCCTCCGTGGCGGAGCCGCCCACGTCCAGGAAGTTGGCGGGTTCCCCGCCGTAGTATTTGATGATGTCCATCGTGGCCATGGCCAGCCCAGCGCCGTTTACCATGCAGCCGATGTTGCCGTCCAGGCCGATGTAGTTCAGGTCATATTTGCCGGCTTCCACTTCACGGGGGTCTTCTTCCGTTTCATCCCGCATTTCCATGATTTCCGGGTGGCGGTACAGGGCGTTGTCGTCAAAGTTGAATTTGGCGTCCAGGGCGCACACGCGGTCGTCCGTGGTGACCACGAGGGGGTTGATTTCCACCAGGGAGCAGTCCAGGGCGGTGAAGAGCTTGTAAACGTTGGTGATGAGCTTGGTGGCCTGGCGGAGCAGGGGGCCGGTCAGGCCCAGGGCCACGGCGATCTTGAGGGCCTGGAAGGGCAGGATGCCCAAGGCCGGGTCAATGTGTTCGCGGATGATGGCTTCCGGACGGGTGGCGGCTACTTCTTCAATGTCCATGCCGCCTTCCGTGCTGGCTACGATGACGGGGCATTCACGGGCGCGGTCCTGGAGAATGGCGAAGTAGCATTCCTTCTTCAGGTCCACGGCTTCCGCCACCATGATCTTGCTGACCAGCTTGCCGGTTTCCCCGGTTTGCTTGGTGACCAGAACCTGGTTGAGCATCTTGCCGGCTACGTCTTCCACTTCCTCCACGGAGTCAACGACGTGCACGCCGCCCTTGAAGCCGTTTTTGAAGGTGCCTTTGCCACGGCCGCCAGCGTGTACCTGTGCCTTAACTACGTATTGGGAGAGGCCCATGTTCCGGGCTATTTGTGCTGCTTCCTGGGCGGTAGCGGCGGCAATGCCCTTGGGGGTAGCCACGCCAAAGCGCTCAAAGAGTTGTTTTGCTTGATATTCGTGAATGTTCATGACAGTGGGCCGTTCGGCCAAATGTTTGCGAAAGAAAAGCTATGCCTGTTTTTTGTGCCGGTCAAGGGAGAATGGTTTGGTCTTTTGATTTTTTGTTCGGGGGATTCATGGAGTGCCTTTGGAAATCAAAGAGGACAGAAGGCTTGACTGCATGCTTAAAGATTGTGAAACTTCCTTCTCATTTTTCCGTATTATATCTTTTATGAAAATTTACCGTCCTTCCGACACCTGCTTTGACGAAATGAAGAGCCGGATGAACCGCCGCGCTCTCCCGGAGGATTCCGTAAGGGATACCGTGAACGCTATTATCCAGGACGTTTCCGCGCGCGGGGACGAGGCCCTTTTTGATTATGCCGCCAGGTTTGACAGGGTGCATCTGGATCCTTCCTCCCTGTTCGTGACGGAGGCGGAGCTGGCGGAGGCGGAAGCCGCCGTGGAGGATTCCGTGAAAGAGGCCATTGCCGTCTCCCTGGCCAACATCCATTATTTTTCAGACCGCAGCCGCAGGCAGGACTGGTCCGGCGTGAACGCCCAGGGTGTGGAGGTGGCGGAACGCTTCCTTCCGTATGACCGCGTGGGCATTTATATTCCAGGCGGGAAGGCTCCCCTGGTGTCCACGTCCATCATGACGGGCGGTTTTGCCCAGGCCGCCGGCGTGCGGGAGATTGTGGCCGCTACGCCCTGCGGGCCGGACGGGCGGGTGAATCCCGCTCTTTTATATGCATTGAAGGCTTCCGGCGCTACGGAGATTGTCAAGATAGGCGGAGCGCAGGCGATTGCCGCCCTTGCGCTGGGAACGGAGAGCGTGAAGCCGGTTGAGAAGATTTTCGGCCCCGGCAACCGTTTTGTGGTGGAGGCCAAGCGCCAGCTGGTGGGAGCCGTCGCCATCGACCTGCTCCCCGGACCCAGTGAGGTGATGGTGCTGGCGGATGAGACCGCAGACGCGGAGTTCCTGGCCGCCGACCTGCTGGCGCAGGGGGAACACGGTCCGGACAGCGTGGTGGTGTTCGTTACCACGTCGGAGGCGTTATTGGAACAAGTGGAAGCGGAGGTGGAACGCCAGGCCGCCCTGCTGAGCCGCGGTTCCATCATCCGGGAGGTGCTGGACAAGCACGCTTACGGTTTTCTGGTTTCCTCCATCCAGGAGGGGGTGGACCTGGTGAACGCCTTCGCTCCGGAGCATCTGGTGCTCGTCACGCGGGATGAAGACGCCGTACTGGACGGCATCCGCACGGCGGGCGCCATTTATGCCGGCGCTCTTTCCACGGTGGCCTGCGGGGATTTCCTGGCAGGTCCCAGCCACACCCTGCCGACCGGCGGGGCCGGCAAGTCGTTTTCCGGCCTGCGGGCGGACCAGTTCCAGCGGCGCACCAGCATGGTGCGGATGAACCGGGACGCCGTGCTCAAGTCCGCCCCGTACGTGGCGGAGTTCGCCAGAGTGGAGGGGCTGGACGCCCACAACCACTCCCTCCAGGTCCGCGCCGCCCGCGTTGACCGGTAATTCCAAACTTCCCCCACCCCCATGAAACGACAGCAAGGAACCAAGGAACGATTGCTGGACGCGGCGGAGTGCCTGTTTGCCGAGCACGGCTATACAGGCACTTCCTTGCGCATGATTTCCCAGCAGGCATCCGTCAACATCGCCTCCGCCAATTATTATTTTGGCGGCAAGGAAGGGCTTTGGAAGGCGGTCATGATGAAGTATGCGCCGCAGGCGCGGGATTTCCGGATTTCCATGATGAATGAGGCCATGGAGAAAGGCACGGTGCGGGCGCTGGCCCACGCCTATGTTTACCCTTCCTTCCACGGCCTCCTGCATGTGAAGCTGGAAGAACTGGGCAATTTCCCCCATTACCTGCGCCTGCTGGGCATCTGCCACGTGCAGACTCCGGAGATAGCGGTGGAGTATATCAAGGAGGTGTATTCCCCCATCCGCCGCCGGTTGCATGACTGCATCCGCACCATGTTTCCGGGCGCTTCCACTTACCAGGTTTTCTGGACGGTGCTGGCTATTGAAAGCATCATGATCGGCCTGCTGACCCGTTTGCGGATGATTGTGGAGCTGATGGAGAACAACCGGGTTCCCAAGGGCAGCGTGCAGGATTTGTTTGAGCTGATTGTCCGCCAGGTGGACGGGCTGATCCATTTGTGCGGGCAGCCCTCATAACCGTTTTACTGCCTCCGTACCCCATGTTCAAATCCCTCATCCGCACGTTTGCCATCGTGGCGGCTTTTATTGCGGGGTACATGATGCCCGGTCTGCACGTCTACAGCTGGACGTTCAAGTGGATGCTGATCGTGATGCTGTTTGTGACGTTCCTGGGCATCCGCTTCAAGCGGATGAAGCCGGAGCGCGCGCACTGGCTCCTGGTAGGGGCCAACCTGCTGATCGCCCTGGCCGCGTGGGGCGCGTGCCGCCTCGTTTTCGGAGACGGATACCTGGCGGAGGCCGCTTTCTTCGTGGGCATCATGCCCACGGCCACGGCGGCTCCCGTGGTGATGGGGCTGCTGGGCGGCAGCGTGGAGTTCATGCTGACGGCCCTCCTGCTGCTTAACGGCATTATTTGCGCTCTGCTGCCTTTCATTCTGCCGGCGGTCGTGGGGCAGGGCGGCTTTGAGATTTACCTGAACGTGGCCCAGAATATTTCCCTGGTGATGCTGCTGCCGCTGGTCCTGGCCCTGGCGGCGCGGCGTTTTTATCCGCGGGCC
Organism: Akkermansia sp. JRP_AM1; assembly: GCF_049262625.1. Classification (NCBI taxonomy): domain Bacteria; kingdom Pseudomonadati; phylum Verrucomicrobiota; class Verrucomicrobiia; order Verrucomicrobiales; family Akkermansiaceae; genus Akkermansia; species Akkermansia sp. JRP_AM1. Next base: position 18,518 of record NZ_CP118234.1, on the reverse strand, counting down.
ATTGCGTGGCCGCGGAAGCTGAAGGACGTCACCTTCGGCATCTGGGTGGTGATTCTGGTTTTGATCGCGGCGAACGCCTCTTATGATATTTCCTCCCGTGACGGCATTTCGGAGCGCGTGCTGGAACAGATCGGCGCAGTTTCCCTGCTGGTGTGCGGGATCAATTTTGGACTGGGGCATTTGCTGGGGGGGCGTACCCGTGCCGCGGAGTGCAGCCAGGCCCTGGGGCAGAAGAATACCACGCTGTCCATTTACCTGGCGCTGACGTATGCCAGCCCCATCGCCGCGCTGGGGCCTACGTTTTACGTGCTGTGGCATAATTTATGGAATGCCTGGCAGTTGTACCGGGCGTCCGAACGGAAGCGCAGGAACGGCTGACGTAAATTGCCGCGCATGGCCCGGAGAAAAGCGCCCGGCGGAAGGCGGAGAGAAGGGCCGGAAAGTGGGAAAAAGGCAGGAAAAAGCTTTCCCGGGCCGGTCCCGGGGACTGGCGGGGAAACGGTTGTCGTCGGCTGGTTTGTTCGCCTTCAGGTGCAGCGGAGATTTCCTCCCCATGCAAAAAGCTTGAAATTCAGGGAGCGCCGGGTAACGTTATGCATTTGTTATGCAGGCCCCTTCTCCTTTGAAACCCCTGTCTCCGCGCACCAAGTGGCTGATTGCCCTGTGCTTGTGCGCGCTCGTGATGCTGCTGGAGTTCCTGACGTACCATATGGCGTACCGCATCGGTTATGATGAAGGGATGCTGACCACACCGCCGGTGGTGGTGCAGAAGAGCGATGAAAAGGCCATGCAGAATTTATCCCGCTTCATGGCGGATGTTTTCGCTTCACGCGAGAGCTTGGCCGGCATTCTGGACAACCGGGAGGAACGCCTGGCATGGATCAGGGATCCGGAGTTGCGGACGGAGACGGCCTGGGGCCTCACCCGTGAGCTGATCAGCCGGGACGGCGTGGACCGCGCCCTTCCTGCGGCCAGGGAATTGATTGACGCCGGATATGCCTCCGGGCGCTACCGGGTGTGGGCCCCCCGCGCGGACGCCGTGGCCAAGGCCCTTCTGGCGGAGCACCAGTATTCCCCGGCCTACGGTTATTTGAAAACCGCCGTGGAGGGGTATGAGAAGGAGGGAATGGCCGAGCCGCTGGTGCGGGCCCTCCAGACCATGAGTTCCATTGACCAGATGCTGAACAGGAATGAGGAGGCGAACGTGCTGCTCCAGCACGCGGTGGACGCCGCCGCCCATCTGGGGACGGACGCCCTCCCGGTCAGGTCCAGGCTTATGGCCGCCCAGGGCCGGCTGGCGCGCGCCACGGGGCGCATTCCGGAATCGCGCGCCTATTTCAAGAAGGCCCTGGCCCTGTGCCCCCAGCCGGACAAGACGACCGGTGACCTGGCCCTGGCGAGCATCAGCATGGGAGAAGCCATGCTGGAGGCCGGCAGGAAGGATGAGGCGCGGGAATTGTTTTTAAAGGGCCTTACCGGTTCGGAGAACGCCTCCTACTTGTTGAATGACTGCCTTAACGCCCTGCGCGGGCTGGCGCGCATTTCCACGGAGCAGGGGAATTATGAGGAAGCCCTGGCTTATCTTTACCAGGCGGAGGGCGCCGCTCGCGGCGTGCTGCCGGCGGACCATGCATTCTGGGCCGGGCTGTACGATCAGAGGGGGTGGGTGAACATCATGCGCAAGGCCGCTCCGGAAGCCCGCGCGGATTTCCTGAAGGCGATTGCCAACAGCGCGGCTTCCCCCGTCATTTCCGCCCAGTCCCTGGAAGGGCTAGGCAAAGCGTGGCTGGATGCCGGGGAGGGGGACAAGGCCAGAGAAAACCTGCAAAAAGCCCTTCAACTGCGGGAATCCCACTTTGCCTCGGATGTCCTGTCCCTGGGCCGGGTTTATTATTCCCTGGGGCTCGCCAGCGATATGGCGGGGGACCGGGAAAGCGCCCTGCACGCCTATGCCGGAGCAGTGGATTCCCTGCTGAAATGCGGGGAGGGGCCGGAGCGCAGAAGTCTGCTGGTGCAGTCCTATTTGTGCAAGGCATACGCCCTGTGCGACGGAGAGCAGTGGAAGGAGGCCGTGGAAACTTTTGAAGCGGTGCTCCCCATGCTGGAGGGGGAACAGCGGTCGGAGAATTACAAGCAGCTTGGCCGCTGTTACGATGAACTGGGAATGAAGGAAAAGGCGGATGCCTGCTGGAAGGAATCCGGTTTTCCCCGCGTGCGCATGGCCTCTCCCGGGCGCAGGCCGTCCGGGAACGCCAAATCCTCCCGGCGGTAGGCTTCGGGCGGTCCTCGTAAGACGTTGCGAGGTGTTTATTTTGCTTGATTTGTGCCGCCTTTTTGGCTCAATGCCTGCATGAGTTCCGAGCGCCATTTTTCCAACAAGCCCTACCGCCCCTCACGCAAGAAGAAGTCTTATTGGAAGCCGGTTCTCTTTCTGGTGCTGCTGGGGGGCTCTGGTTCGGCTACATTCAGTACTGGCCCACGATTGAAGGGTGGTTCAAGCCGACCATTCACGAGGTGCACAGCCAGACGCAGGCCATGGGCCATTTGCAGGGCATGCTGGCCTCCTGGAACGGTTCCGACGCGGAGCTGGCGCAGATGGCTTCCTCCGTGGACAAGCAGGTGGAATGGATGAATTCCCCGGAAGCGCGGGATTCCTTTGCGTGGCTGCTGGCGGTGGAAATGGACAGGCGCGGCATGCTGAAGGAGTCCGAACCGATGCTGGCGGCCCTGCTGGAAAAGAAGCTGGCCGATTCCGCCTCCATGCCGGCGGAGGACAGGAACCGCCTGCTGGGCGTCAGCCTGAACTGGGCGCGGGAGTTTGCAGGCCGCAAGCATGACGCCACGGCGGAGAAGCTTTATGAAGTGATTTTGAAAAATACGCCGGAGGAGCAGGTATCCGTCCGTCTGGCATGCCTGGAACCGCTGGCCCACTATGCGTATGACCAGGCCAGGTTTGAGCGTTTTTCCGCGTTGTGCAAGCAGGCCGCCTCCCCTGTCATGAGGAGCATGCTGAAAAAGCCGGAGGACGTGAAGAGCATGGTGAAGATTCTGCTGCTTCAGGATACTCTGCCGGACAAGACTACGGGGCAGCCCGGCGGCACAGGAAGCGCCATTGCCCGGGAACTGCTCACCAAATTCCGCCTGACCGCCAGTCCGGATATGGGCCGAATCATCCTGAACGAGCTGAATATGCCGCTCAATGCGCGCCGTAAGTATTCCCAGGCGGAGCTGAAAGCCATGGCTGACCAGTTGGAAGCCGCCCTGATCTGCTTTCGCGCCGCGGAAACGGAGATGGACTGCACGCCGGAAACGATGCTTGCCCTGGCGCGGGTAAGGATGCAGATGGGGGATTTGAAGGAGGCTTCCCGCCTGCTGTCCCGTGCGGAAGGGACAGCGATGACCCTGGGCGTGGATGCCCCGCGCATTCTGAGCGGTTCCAGCCTAAGCCAGGACATTGAGGCTCTGCGTTCCCAGCTTGAGAAGTACGGCCAGGCGGAGGCCCTGGTGAAACGGGCTTATGAGGACGTGAACATCGCCGCCGCCTTCCTGAAAGCGCGGGATTATGACCAGGCGATGAAATATCTGGACCAGGCGATGAAGGTGGCCCGTGAGAACACCACGTTTGTCCAGGCCCTCCAGCCGGTCATTCTGAATCTTCAGGCTGAGATAAGCGCGGGCAGAGAACAGTGGTCCCTGTCGGAAGCCCAGTATGGAAAGCTGGTTGAAGAATGGGATGCGCTGAGTCCGGAAGACAAGGCGAAGCTCCAGAATAATCTGGCCTCCATCCAGTCCGGAGACCTTTACAACAAAATTCACCGGAGCTGGGCTGACGTGTGTCTCAAGCAGAACCGGACCACGGAGGCCCGGCGGGTGCTGGCGAAGATAGGGGAAGCCCCGGTGGAAGAACCGGAAAAGCCTGCTTCGCGCCGCCGCCGCAGATAATTGAAGCCCTTTTCAGCAGGCTGACCCGCGCCCCCTCCGCGGGAAGCGCCGCGGGCGACAGACGGCGGAAGAATGCCTTGGCAGCGTGCCGCAGGCCTTTGATCGGCTTATCCGGCACAGCCGCATTAGTGCCGGAATTGCTTTGCCGGGCCGCTCTTGGCTTTCCCGGGCGCGGATGGCGGAAAGGGGGCGCTTTGGTACAGATTGCCGCTTTCTCCGCCGCGCATGCTGCGGTATTTCCGCTCTCCGGACGGAGAACGGCTTTTTGATGTGATAGGAGTATGCTCCACCTGTACCGGATGCAACGTTTCCGGTATGATTCAAGGCTCCGGGGAAGCTGAAAAAACAGCTTCCGCAGATTCCTCAGCTGCGGACTTTGGCTTTCTGCCGCACGTGGCCGAGAGCCCTTTTTCCGTGGATCATTTTTTCACGGCGGTCAGCGGCGGACTGACGGCGGGAACGCACGGTATATTTTGCGAAAATTTGGCTAACCGTAAGGTTCCCCTGTTCAAAAAGTGTGAAAATGTTATCTCTCACTCTCATCGCTTCCTGAAGCGCCGCATCAGCGCCCCCGTATTGAGAATCGGAGAAATAACGAGTGAATAAGCGCTTGTTCTTACAGATCGCCAACCGATAGCCTTGAAAGGCTGTCGTTTCGTAAGTGTAGCGGGTGATGTTTTTACAAGGCATATGTACAGAAGTTATGGGACCGGGTAATAGGAGCAGTGACAGGCTTCTATTAGGATAGGTTCCACTTCCTGTAAAATCCAGAAAAAACACAATTTGTTAGATTGAGTGCAAAAAATGCAATGCTAGGCTCTTGTGGACAGCCTATTGCGGTGTGTCATCCCTGACATAAAAACAACCGTCGGAGACACGGACTTTCAATTTTTCTCCTGCATGTACCTGGTTCGTTTGCCGTATGAGCTGCTTATTCTGGTTTTCCACCAGGGCGTATCCGCGGCGCAGCGTTTGCTCCGGGCTGTGAGCTTCCAGCCGGGCTTGAATAAGAGCCAGTTGTGAAGAGAAGTCCGCCATGCGCACGGCGGCCGCATGGGCCAGTCCGGCCTGGAGGGAGGCCAGAAGCTGCGCGCGCTCCCTGTTGCGGTGGGTGGGATGGCGCATTTGTAATTGATGTTCCAGTTTGTTGATATGGAGCGTGTTTTGAAAAATGCGCGTGGCCGCGACATTCAGCAGGGTTTCTTCCATGTCGTCCAGGCGCTGGGCGTAAGGGGAGAGCAGGGAATCCGCATCCAACAGTTTTCCCCGCAGGTAAACATCCAGTTTCAGCTTGGAACGCAACAGGGAATGCCGTGCGGAGGCGTGCAGGGCCTGTTCCATTCTAGCCAGTTTGCGGAGCCATTCCGGACCGTCCGGCGTAGCCAGCTCCGCGGCCGCGGTCGGGGTGGGCGCGCGCAGGTCCGCCACAAAGTCCGCAATGGTGAAGTCCGTATCGTGGCCTACCGCGGAAATCACGGGAACGGTGCATTCGTAAATCGCGCGCGCTACCGTTTCCTCATTGAAGTTCCACAGGTCTTCTATGGAGCCGCCCCCGCGGCCCACAATGAGCACGTCCACGGGCGGCAGGCCGTTGAGAGGGGCTGCGGACCAGGCGCGCACGGCAGCGGCTATTTCATGCTCCGCTCCCGCCCCCTGGACGCGCACGGGCAGCAGGTAGGCTTTCACCCACGGGGCGCGGCGTTCCAGCACATGGCGTATATCCTGGATGACGGCGCCGGTAGGGGAGGTGACGATGCCGATGGCGCGGGGAAAGGCGGGGATGCCCTTTTTGCGTTCAGCGTCAAACAACCCCTCCCGCTGGAGTTTTTCCTTCAGTTCCAGAAAGCGCGCCTGCAGGTCTCCCTGGCCGGCGGCTTTCACCTGCCTGATGACCAGTTGAAGCTGGCCCCGGTCCGGGTACACGGTGGCGCTGCCCAGCACATGGACCTTCATCCCTTCCTGGAGCCGTACGGGGCATTTGGAAGCCGCAGCCTTGAAAAAGGCGCAGAAGATTTCCGCGCCCTGTTCCTTCAGGGTGAAGTAAACGTGGCCGCTGGTATGGTGCTTGACGTTGCTGAGCTCTCCCACCACCCACTGGGTCCCCACGGCAATGCTGACCGTATCCCTCAGGCGGTAAACGAGCTGTTTGACCGTGATGGGCCTGGGAGCGGCAGGCGTTTCCTCCGGGAATTCCATGGGTTATGGTTCAAAGGGAATGTTCAGCGCTTCATAAGCCAGCATCCTGCATTGCTTGATGTCCAGCTTGCCGGAGGGCAGCACCGGAATGTGCTCCACGGGAATGATTTCCTTGGGGCACCACAGGGCCGGGAGCCCCTGGTCAATCAGGCCGTGCCTGATGAGGGTGCGCGCCTGGTGCACGTAGTCCGTCACCAGGGTGGTGAGCAGGGCCACGGCCTCCCCCTTCACGGGGTCCGGAATGGTGACGACGGCTATCCGCCGTTCCTCGTCCGCCGGGTCCAGGTTCCAGATGTTCATGATAGCGGCTTCCAGGGCTTCATGGGGCACCATTTCCCCGCCTATCTTGGAGAAGCGGGAGATGCGGCCTTCAATTTTCAGGAAGCCGAATTCGTCCGCAGAACCGATGTCTCCGGTTTTCAGCCAGCCGTCCACGAAAATGTCGCGGTCGGCTTCCGGACCGCCCAGGTAGCCGGGGAAGATATTCGGCCCCTTCAGCCAGATCATGCCGGAGGTCGTCACGGGTACCACGCGGCCCGTATGCGGGCTGGTGATGCGTACGGCGATGCCGGGAAGCAGAGCGCCCACGGAGCCCTTTTTCATGCCGGGAATGAAGTCTCCGGCGGCGTTGGACGGGGCCGGGTCAATGAAGTTGACGGAGCAGACCGGGGAGGCTTCCGTCAGGCCGTAGCCTTCGCACGGAACGGTGCCGAACTTTTCCCGGAAGGCGGCGGAGAGCTCGTCCGGCAATTTTTCCGCTCCTACGATCAGGTAGCGCACGGTTTTGAAGGTGTCCGGCTCGCAGCGCTTCATGAAACCGCGCAGGAAGGTGGGGGTGGTGACCACCAGGCTGATGCCGTACTGCTTGATGAGGGCGCCCAGGCGCTTGGCCTCCAGCGGGGAGGGGTAGGTGACCATGTCGTACCCGCCGATCATCGGGTACCACAGCCCGATCGTGATGCCGAAGCAGTGGAATACGGGGAGGCTGCCCAGGAATCTGCTTTGCGGCGCCAGCGTGATGCGGGAGGAACACTGGGAGATGTTGGAAAGGATGTTGTGGTGGGTCAGCGGCACGCCTTTCGGTTCTCCGGAGGAGCCGGAGGTGAACATCAGCACGGCTTCATCCGCGCCCGTGGGCGCATCCAGCCCCAGCTTTTTAATCATGAACCCCGCTGTAAGGAATTTGATGGCCACGCCCCAGCGTTTGGCGGAGCCCTTGAGCAGCGGAATCTCCCGCTCCATGAGGATCAGGTCCCGCTGGGGGGGCCACGGGAAGTTCTGGAGCTTGCGCATGAAGGTATCCGCCGTGATGAACCAGTCCACGCCGGATTGCTTCACGGAGCTGGCAAAGGCCCCTTCCGAGGCGGAATAATTGAAATTCACCGGCGTTTTTCCGGCGAACAGGCAGCCCAGGTTGGCGATTGCCGCTCCCTTGCCGGGCGGCAGAATGATGCCTACGCGGCGGTTCGTGGTGATCTTTTTCAGCCGTTTGGCAAAGGCCACGGAGATGGCCAGAAGCTGGCCGTAGGTCAGCGTGGTATCGTCAATGCCGTCGATCACCCGGCAGTCGGAATGAAGCTTTAGGCTGCGGAACAGCAGGGCGGACAGGGAGCCGTGCAGCTGCGGCAGCGTGGCATAGGCCTGGGCGGAGCATTCCAGCCACGCGGAGGTGAGGCGCGCCGCCATTTCCGCCCCGGGAGCCAGCTTGGGGAGAATGTGCACCTGGATATCCGCCTGGGCGTCCGTATCCGCCTCCGCGTCCAGCACGGAGCTGGTGTAAAAGCCCGTGCATACCGGCACGGGGGAAATATGGAGTGCTTCCAGGGCCTTGATCACCCGTGGGGGAATGTGGCTGATGGAGCCTTTCACGTGGGCTACGGGACCGGGCAGGAATACTACCCTTCTGCCCTCGTTGATGCGTTCCATGATGGCGGAACGCAGGGCAATGGGATCGCTGCCGCCGGCCTGGAACAGGATGCCGTCCGCCTTGGTGGATTCCAGATGGGCGGCGGTGGCCGCATCCGGGGAGGCTTTCTTCCACCAGGTACGTCATGCGGTCCCTGCCCAGTTCCTTTTCGAACATCAGCAGGGTTTTATGAGATACTTTGTTGAAAATCAGCAGGTCGCCGGAGTCGGATAGATTGGAGGAACCAAAAATGGCCATGGGAAAAGGGGAAAAACTTGCTTGACGTATTCTAGCAACTTGCCGGGCGGGGAGCAAGGAGGAAAGAATACATCCCGCGCTGCTTTTGCTCCCTCCGGACCGGTCCCGGAATTGTCCCTGGCTCCGGCATGCCTTTTATGGGAAGGATGTTGTTTTTCATGGGACTGACTGGATTTCACGCTTCTGCTCCCGCGGCGGAATTTCCGGAAACAAGCGGTTTCATGATGAAATCCTTAGGAGGTTTTTTACTGTGCCCTTCATGGATGGCTTCCCGGCTGCCTGAAGGCCCTGCATGCAGGGAAAGAAAATGAACGGATTTGAAATCCGGACAAGAAGGGCGTCAGGGAAGTCGTGAGAGTGGTGGAAATGAAATAATTTGTTTATGATCAGATGTTTATTTTAAATTCTGTTGGTTTTGTTTTTTGAATAATGTGGCTAATTTGAATGAGGGCATGGAATAGAATGGAGATAACGGAAATAATTTAAAGCTTTGGAAACGGCACTTCCAGATTGACACCGGATTTCAAATCCGATATTTCATCTACCTAATAGCATGTCTCATTTCTGCTAAAAGACCACGTCTTTCTCAATATATTTATAATTAATTGTTTTCTTTATGAAGCTGCATTTGCCCCTCAATTTGTTGTCCGCTCTTCTTGCCTGCTGCGCTGCGTTGTCCGCCTCTGTTCAGGCTGATCCCCTCACCATTACGACCAACCAGACGTTTGATACGGACGTTACCTGGAATGAGGCTACGACCATCGGCGCCAACGACCTGACGCTGACCATTGAGGCCGGAAAGACGCTTACCCAGGCGGAGGGAGCGTTCAACGTCGGGGACAACAGCCTTACCATTACCGGCGGCGGCGTGTTCAAGATTGAAACGGCGGCTACCGTGAAAGCGGGGAATGGCTCCGGAACCAGGACCCTGACCATTGACAACGCCACGCTGGATTTGAGCTCTCCGGGAGCCAGCCTCAGCATGAAAGGGGATAATTATACGCGCTACAAGGTAACCGTCACCAACGGCGGCGTGCTGCGCGTGGGAGAATATGCCTATGACGGCGCGGGGCTGGGTTCCATGGCCGTCAATACGGGGTACTGGACCTTGAACAACGGGCGCCTGGAGATTACCAAGGAAAGCGACGGAACCTTCGGGAACGGCCTGACAGTCGCCGCGGGCGGCGGCGCCGTGGAGGTGGTGAATGCCGGCAGCACCATGTCCATCACTGCTGACAACACTCATAATATCCAGCTGAACGGCGCCCTGACCATTACCGGAGCAGGGAACATGATCACGGGCAGTGACAATGCATTCCGTGGAACCGGGCGTTTGATCAAGGACGGCTCCGGAACGCTGACCCTGGCCAATTCCTCTTCCTTCACGGGCGGCGTGGAACTGAAAGGGGGCACCCTCATTGTCAGCCATGCCTCCGGAATGGGAACGAACAAGAACCTTTCCGTAACGGGGAATGCGGCCATCGGCGGCATTTCCGCGGGGTACGGCGGGCTTTCCCTGTCCGCGGGAGCGGGCCTGGACGTCTCCGCCGTGGACAGCAATGCCGGCCTGTCCATGACCGGCGGCGTCCTGTCCCTTGGGGGGCAGAATACGATGACCGGCAACCTGAACCTGGGAGCGGCCGTGCGGATTGACGCCACTCACATGACGGTGAACGGCAATCCCCTGCTGGCCCTGAACGGCGCCCTGACGGTGAACGGCAGCCTGCTGCTGGAGAATAGCGACAGCGTGAGCTGGAGCGCGGGCACGTACAATCTGATTAATGCCACGGGCGGCATCACCGGGGATCTGGCCAATACCATTCTGCTGGGGACCGAATACATCGGCAACTGGAGCACGACGGACAATACCCTGAAATTCGTCGTGGCGCAGGTCACGTCGCTGACCTGGACGGGCGGCGGAGACAATACGTGGACGGTGGGAGGAACGGGGAATTCCCCCTGGAATGCGGGATTGTCTTTTGCCAACGGCAACGGAGTCATCTTCGGCGACGTAGCAGGCAATGCACCGCAGACCGTGAACATCGCCGGACAGGTGAATCCAGGCCTGATCGTCGTCAATGCTGAGGCAACCGGTTACACGTGGACGGGGTCCGGTTCCCTGGTGGGAAGCTCCAAGCTGCAGAAGACCGGCAGCGGAACCTTGTCCATCGCCACGGACAACGCCGGTTTTTCCGGAGAAGTCCTGCTGGGCGGCGGCACGGTGGAAATGCAGCATGCCTCCGCGCTGGGCACCGGCAGCATCATCTTTAATGGAGGCGCGCTCAAGTACGGCACGGGCATTACGGCAGACGTCTCCGGCCAGATCAAGACGGATGCGCTGGCTTCCAACTCCATTCTGGTGGACACGAACGGGAATGCCGTAACGTGGGCTTCACTGGCCGGCTGGACGGGGACCGTCACCCGTACGGGAAGCGGCAGCCTCCTGCTGGGGGCCGGCACTTATGGAGGCAAATTGACCAACAGCGGCCCCGGTTCCCTGGTCATTGGCGCGGGGGACTCCACCCTGAACGGGGGAATCAACGGCACCATCACCAAGACGGGTACGGGAACGTTAACGCTGGGCCTTAATTCCTTCAACGCTTCAGGAGGAGGAACGCTGGTTGTGGAACAGGGCACCGTGATGCTTGCGGACGAAACCGGAACATGGAGCTCCAACCTGAACATTACGCTGGGGGAAAATACCGTGATGGACGTAGCGGGCGCCAGAACCAAGGTGACGGGGACGGGTACTCTTACCATGGGGAACGGCTCCACCCTGCATCTGAGGAACGGAAATGCCGCCGGCGCGAATTTCGACATGAAAATCGTCCTGGATGCCGCAGGAGGATTTGCTTTCCTGAATGGAGCCATTTATGGAAATGCCACCGCGGTTTCATCCACCATCACCGGAACGGGCGGCCTTAAAATCATTTCCGATGCCGGGGGAACAGGTGGGGTTTTAAAACGGGCTGGGTGAAGAATTCCTATGACGGGGATACGGAAATAGCCGGAACGGGCAACCTGGTCAATCTGACGTACAATATCGGGGACGCCTCCATCGTCTCCGGCCAGACCCTGACCCCGTGGGGGCAGGGCAACGTAACGCTGGGCGGCAGTGAGAAAAACGTCACCGTGACGTTCAGCAACTTGAATTCCAATACCGTCACGGGGGGAGTTTCCCTGGACGGGGACATCACCCTGAAAGGGACGAATGCGGCCACGGCGCTGAGCATTTTTAACGGAGCCACCGTGAACGTGAACCTCAACGGCAAGGTATCCGTGGAAACGTCCGGCACGGGAACGGCGGCCATCGCGAGCGGGGACAGCCTCCAGATGCTCGGCGGCCTGGGCGGAACGGGCACGCTGGCTGTCAATACCCGCAACAATGCGGGAGCCCTGACGCTGGGCGGGGACGTCTCCGGTTTTTCCGGAATGCTGAACCTTTCCGGAGCCAACCTTTACCTGAATGCGGATACGGCGCTGGCCGGAACGCTGAACGCCTCCACCGCCAAGGTGACGGCGCTGCGGAAGCAGAACGTGACCGGAACGCTGAACGCCGCTTCACTGGCCGTTGACGGAAGCGCCCTGAGCGCGGACGGAGCGACGCTGACGGTGAGCAACCTGGCGCTGGGCGCGGATGCGGGCGTCAGCCTGGACATTAACGGGAATATCACCGCGGGGACTTATACGCTGGTTTCCTGGGACAACCTGACGGCCGGCAACTTCGCGGATGCGGGGACGATGACCCTGACCGGGGCGCTGGCCAGCCTGTACCAGGGAACCTTCAACGTAAACACCGGGGACAAGACGGTGACCGTTTCCGTCAGCATGGCGGACGGCGTGGTAGTCTGGGACGGCAACCCGATCGGCGCCGTGGACAACACCACAACCTACCTGTTTGACGGTACGCACACGGGAGTGGCGTCCCTGACGGGGGACGTGAATGCCAAGGCCATTTATTTCAACAACGGGGCAGGGCAGGACCTGGAGCTGACCAACAACGGAGGCAAGCTTTCCGGAAACGGCGCCATGACCAAGCTGGGTGAAGGAAAAGTGACCTTCAACAGCTCCAATAACGATTATTCCGGCGCGGTCAACATCAAGGAAGGAACCGTTGCCGTGAAGGCGAACATGGCCCTGGGGACCGGAACGGTGACCGTGGACAGGACGGGACGGCTGGAAATCGGCGTAACGGGCGGAATTGCGGATATTCTGGGAGCCACGATGCCGACGATTAACGGAGGCACGATCGCCTTTGCTTCCGGAGGCGCCAATACGCTTGGAACCAATCTGGCCAACGGCTCCGGCATCAATCTGGAAGTGTCGGGAGCCGGAACGGCCCTGACGGTTTCCACCGCCCAGACGAAAACCGCGCTGACCACGGTGGGCGAGGGCGCGGTCCTGAACCTCGGCAAGAATGGAAACGGAGGAGAGTCCATCCTTTACGGCAACCTGATGGTGAACGGCGGCACGCTGAATACTACGGCGGGCGATCCGTTCGGCTACAATAATAGCGGGAACTTCGGCACGCTGACCCTGAACAACGGCACCTGGAATGTCGGCGGCGGCAATACGACCATGGCCAATACCAGAATGGTGTTCAACAACAGCCGGGTCATTCTGAATATACCCGGCGGGGGATTAAACGGCTTCGACTTGTTCAGCGGCACCAATACCATTGTGACGCAGCAGTCCGCTACCGGAATGAGCGTCTTCTCTGTGGCGGAGGGAGCCCCCTCCACCGGTCAGGCGAATGCCCTGACCCTCCGCGGCGGCACGGTCATCTTTGACATAGCGCGCGGGAATTTTGCGCTGGACGATACTAATACGGCAGATTTGAAGCTGGATGTAATCGTAGCCAAGGAAGGCAACGGCGCCAACCTCGTAAAGCAGGGGAACGGCGTGCTTCAACTGACCAAGGCCAGCGATTATACCAACCAGACCCTGATCAAGGAAGGGACCATCCTGCTGACGGGAGCCGGCTCCCTGGGTTCCGGAGCGGTGACGCTCGGCGGCAATGGAGACGCCTTCCTGACCTATGCGGTGGATGCGGACCAGACGGTGGCCAACGCCATCGGCGGAACGGGTTCCATCACCCAGAAGGGTCCGGGCAAGGTGACGCTCAGCGGCGCCAATACCTATGCCGGCACGACCAATGCGGAAGCCGGAACGCTGGCGGCGGGAAGCGCTACGGCGTTCGGGACCAGCACGGTCTCCATCTCCTCCGGAGCGACGCTGGACATCGGCAATTATGCGGTGAATAACGCGGTCAACGTGAAAGCCGGCACGGCGGATGCGCTCTCCACGGGCGCCATCACCAGCAACGGCGGCTCCATCGGCAGCCTGACGCTGGGCAGCTACTCGCGCCTCAACGTCACCGGAGACATGGCCATGGCTGCGGGCTCCTCCTTCACCTTTGACATGACGGGACTGACGGCGGGAGGAAACGCCCTGGTGACGCTCACCGGCGGACTGACGCTCACCGGAACGCACAACGTCACCCTCAACAACTACGACACGCTCACCGACGCGGGAGACTATTCCCTGCTGACGGTGGGAAGCGGAACGCTCACGCTCGGCTCCTTCAACATCGGAGATCTCATCAATGACGCCCATCCGGAACTGACCTACACGCTGGGACTTTCCGCGGACGGCAAAACGCTTCAGCTCAAGATTGAGTCCTCCGCGAACATGCTCACCTGGAACGGAACGGCGGACGCCGGAACATGGAGCGCGGGCGACGTGAGCAACTGGACCTACGGCGGAAGCGGCTCCGCGCCGGCGACCACGGACGGGCAGCCCCTGCTCTTTGACAACACGGCAGCCAACAAAACCGTGACGATTACGGGAGACGTGGCTCCCTCCTCCATCGTCGTCAGCAACAGCGGCGCGGACAACACCTACACCTTCCAGGGAGACGGGCACATCACGGGCGCCACGACCATCCTGACCAAGAGGGGGACGGCACCCTGCAAATCCGCAACACGAACACCTACGGAGGCTCCACGTCCCTGGAAGGGGGCATTGTGGACATCAACGGAGACGGAGCGCTGGGAACGGGTTCCATCATCTTCGGCGGCGGCACCCTGCAGGCCTCCGGGAACGTGACGCTGACGCAGACCATGGTGCAGAAAAACGCCGGGGACGCGGTCAAGCTGGCTGCCTCCGGAACCGGCACCACGCTGACGGTGGACACGGCCGGGCAGGACAGCTTCCTGTCCCTCAACTGGAACATCTCCGGGAATGGAGCCGTGGCGCTGGGGAACATCGCCAATACCAAGATTCTCTCCGGAACCGTGACGGTGGCCAGCGGCTCCACCCTCAAGCTCTCCGGAGGCAATGAAATCGCCCTCTCCGGCGTACTCAAAAACATCAGCGGCACGCTCGCCAAGACGGACGGGGGCTCCCTGCTCGTCAAGGCGGCCAACGGCCATGACGCGCTCAACGGCACGCTCTCCAATGCCGGAGGCAGCATCGTCCTCTCCGGCTACGGAGCGGCCACGGCCAACCGCACCGTCACGGTGAACGGCACGCTGAATGCCGACCTCATTGACGTCACGTACGGCGTGACGCTGGACTTGAAGAAAGACCTTGATATCGCCACGCTTCAAATCGGCGGCGGCACCATGGGAAGCAACACGCAAGCCTCCGCGGTCAACGTCAACACGGGCGTCACCCTCACCAGCACCAGCGTCAAGCTGGGCGGGGCCAACGGCCAGGGAGCCCTGGCCGGCAACCTCAACATCAACGGCGGCACGGCCGTCCTGGGCGGCATCAACCTGGAAAACGACTCCAACTCCGGCATCACGCTGGCCGGCAACGGAACCCTCACGCTGGGCGGTGACATCACCGGCGCCTCCGGCACTCTCACCCTGGGAGAAGGCACGCTCAACTCCACGGCGGACTGGAGCGCCTCCCTCAGCGTCCTCCTCAACGCCGCCTCCGGCAAAACCGCCACCGTGGACACTACGGGCGGCAGCATCACCCTCAACGGCGCGCTCAGCGGCACTGGCAGCCTCCTGAAAACCGGCACGGGCACACTCACGCTCGGCAACGCCAGCGCAGGCTACACGGGTACGGTCACGCTCACCTCCGGCACGCTCGCCCTCACGGCGGACGGCTACAAGGGAGCGCTCAACATCACCGGAGGCACCCTCACGGGAGGAAACAACCACAAAGGAACCAAAAACGTTACCGTCAACGCGGCCTCCGGCGTCACTTCCATCTCGCTGGGCGGCCTCTCCGGCTCCTCGCTTAAAACCATCGGCATGACGGACGCCGGAACGGTCATCAGCGGCCTCAACGGCGCCGCCAGCCTGGACAGTGCCAGCCTGGTGGTGGGAACGGGCAACGTCTCCAAAACACAGGACCTGGCCGGAAGCACCTCCATGATCCAATTTGACGCGGACGGCACCCAGCTGGAAATTGAAACCCTCACCCTCACCCTCTCCGCCGACCTCATCAATGCCATGCAGGGCTGGGGAGCGGGCGACCGCACCGCGTGGCTCAACCTCACGAACGGAGCGCTGGGCTACGGCACGGCCGTCTTCAACCCGCTGCTGGAAACCCTCGGCTTTGCCGTCACGGGCATCAACGGCGGCTCCATCGGCATCACCGGTGACGCCACGCAAATCTACGCGGTAGGCAGTGAAGACAAAACCGTCTCCAGCAACTCCGAACTCGACCCGTACCGCGCGGTCATCGTGGACGGCAACCTCGCACTCAACCTCCCGGGCGTGGACGATACGGCTGACGGCCTGACGATTAACAACCTCTCCGGCGCGGCCTCCGGCGTCATCAACATCACCAGCACGAACGACAAGACGGCATCCGTCATCCTGAACAACGAGCTGCTGGGAACAGATCCGAATACGTCCGGTCCCGATACGAAGTACTCCGGAACCATCAACGGCGGCACGGCCAACATTACCAAAACGGGAGAAGGCTCCCTGGAACTCGCCGGAACCCTGAACACCAGCGGCACGCTGGACATGCAGGACGGCAGCCTTATCCTCTCCGGCACGGCGGACCTGGGCTCCATCAGGCTCAACTCCACCAACTCCGGAGACCTTTCCTCCCTGGACATCACTGGAAAAACGCAAGCGGGAACGCTCACGGATGAAGGCAACGGCGGCAACCTCGCCATCGGTAAAAACGGCACGCTCACGCTTACGGGAGCCGGCTCCGAACTTTCCAACAGCACCGTTTCCGGAACCGGCGTGCTCCATGTGGCGGACACCGCCTCCCTCGCGCTCAACGGCACCTCCAAGCTTGACGGCGTGCAGGTGGACCTGGACGGCAGCGGAATGCTGGAACTCGGCAACGCGGCCAACACCATCTCCGGCCTGACGGGAACCGGCGCGCTGAACAACGGGTCTGCCCTGGAAATCACCACCGCCGGGAATGCCTTGTATGAAGGCACCCTCAGCGGGGAAGGCAGCATCACCATGAACGGCACCGGCACGCAGGTTCTGAAGGGGAACGGCGCGATCGGGCAGGCCCTCAGCGTCACCAAGGGCACGCTGGAACTGACGGGAGCGGAAGGCGGCAACGGCTCCGTTACCTATAAGAGCCTCACGGCGGCAAGCGGCGCCCATGTGCGCCTGAGTCCGGTAGGGGAGGGAACCGGAGCGGTCAACACGACGCTCACCGTCGCCAACGGACTCAACCTGCAAAACTCCCATCTGGACCTGGTCATCAACACCAACCGTGACGACCTCTTCTCCAGCCCGGTCATCACCGTGCAGGCCGGAGACGTCAATCTGGACGGAACTACCGTTTCCCTGGGAAGCCTGGGGGACTACGACAATCCGGCGGACCCGACGGCCAACCTCAACTTCACGCTGGTGGACGCGACGGGAGCCGGAACGGTTTCGGCCAACGGAGCCACGGTGGACGCCTCCGGCTACTTTGACTTCTACTACCAGGAATTCGGCATCCGGACGGAAGGCGGCAAGATTGTGGTGACGGGCATGGTCAAGACGGAGAACGCCTTTATGGACGCGGCCAACACGGCCAACTCGGAAGCGGGGGCCAACCTGCTCTGGAACAACCGCGGCAACGCGCCGAAAGGCACGCAGCTCGGTGACCTGAGGGAAGCCGTCAGAAACGACATCCAGTCCGGCAACACCTCCCGGGCGGCACGTTCCATGGCAGCCGCGGCAGGCAGCACGGTCAACGCGCTGGGAACGGCCCAGAAGGACGCCCTGCGCGACCAGATGGGATGGATCCGCAACCGCACCACCCTCATGGGCGTCAACCCCGCCTACGTCAACGAAGACCTCCCCTACTTCCACATGTGGATGGAAGGCACGGGCTCCTACGCCAAACTGGACACCAAGGGAGATGAAAGCGGCTACCAGCTCACCACCTGGGGCGGCACCGTGGGCATGGACGTGGACCTCAGCGACCACTTCACGATGGGAGCGGCCTTCACGGCCAACTACGGCGACCTGACGGCCAGCGCGGCGGACTCTGCGGACGGCCACCTGGACAGCTACTACGCCAACCTCTTCGGGCGCTACCAGAGCAAGCGCTGGGCGCACACATTGATCCTGACGGGTGGGTGGAACGACGCGAAGCTCAACCGCACGGTCAACTACGGGGAAGGCAGCTACAGGACGCAGGGCAACACCAACGGGTGGGGCTTTGGAGCGATGTATGAACTGACCTACGACGTGTACCTCAATGAAGACAAGAGCAGCATCCTGCAGCCCCTGGCCAACGCCTCGGTAGTAACCACGAGAATGGACGGCTACACGGAAACGGGAGCGGGGAACGCGGGCCTGAACGTAGGCAAGCAGGAATGGACGACGGGAACGGTTGCGCTGGGCGGCCGCTGGATGGGGCTCATTGGCAGCAACATCTTCGGGCGAGAAGCGCTGGCTGAGTTCCGGGTGAACGCGGCCCAGGACATGGGCGACCACCGCGGCAAGACGGGCGTAGGCTTCCTGGCCAATCCCGGCTATACGCAGACGGTCAGAGGAGCGAAGGTTGGAACGACGGCGCTGCAAATCGGAGCGGGGCTGAGCGTACCGGTAGGAACGCAGGGAACGGTCTTCATCAACGGGAACGCGGACTTCCGTGACGGAGCCAACTCGGTGAACGGAAGCGTAGGCTACCGGTATGACTTCTAAGGAGAGTTGAAGTTTGAGAGTGGAGAGTTGAGCGGAGACGCTCTGCTCTCCGGACTTCCAGGGCCGTTCCGGCATTGTCC